>CAWEIC010000001.1:0-314494 GCA_963809105.1 uncultured Methanomicrobiales archaeon
CCGAGCGATTGTTCATCAGCATTCACGATCCCCTGGACAGACCCGAAGTGTTGCAGGAGGAGTCTCGCATTCTTAAGGCCGATGTCGGGAAATGATGCGATGATTTGTTCCTGTTGTCCGGTCATTGCCCGGTCTGATCTCCTCAGAGGCTGGTCGCCCGGTTCCGTGAGCCTCGTATTCACGACGCGCGATGACCAGGAGCATCGCCGCCGTTTCTTCCTCATTCCGGGTCATGAGGACTATCACCCCGAGATTGATCGTAATTGCAGAAAGTATGCCCCGTATGGCATCTGGGTGAATATTATGCACTCTAAGAATATTTTCCCCTTCTTATAATCAGGACCGGTTTTAATGGTGAAGCCTGTCTAAAGTGTACACTCGGCTGCCCGAGAAGGTCGCGATCCACTCAGGGTATCAACAAAATCCCTGGCCGCTTTTTCTCTCCACGAGGATCCGGTCCCCGATCCCGCGTAGTCCCCGGCCTGTAACCTCTGGATATTGATTGATGCACCATGGGAATGGAGTATACTCAACGACTTTTGACGAGGTTTCCCGGTCATCGACGTAAAATCGCCGGCCCTTCGGTTTCCGGGATCTGACCGGCGTATTCATCGATACTGAGCTGGAGTCGCCGTCCTGGTCCCCAGGGCGGAAGCCTGCTGCAGGTCATTGCCTATCTGCCGTATACCCTGTGCCATTGCCCGCTCCCGTGACTGGCTAACATACCTGAACATCTCGTCCGAAGTTCCCCGGCGTGACAAAAACTATGATTTTTCTTGCCCCGCTCCTGCCAGTCCTCCCCTTCCTCTCATGTTCTGCATCTTAGAGGACTGCCTCGTAAAAATATGACGAGGTCCGTAGACGGGACATCGACTTCTTCTTCACCACAGACGTCGCACAAGAGCACGGAATTCTCCCTATCTGAAGCGCCCGAGCGCATCGATTTGCTTTTTCTCGAGAGGCCCTGTTCCGCATCCTTTGTCGCCTGGCCGACTAACCTTTCGCAGGGGATGCCATGGGAATTGAGGTAGTTCACGAGGAGTGACACGGTGTCCCGGAGAGGACTGGATACGATGATCCTGCTTTCGGGGGCGTTCCGGAGTCGTTCTCTCACGGCCTTTTCGACCAGGGGGACTTTTGGATGGAGTTCCTGGCTCCATTCCTTTATCCGATCGATAAGGGAAAGGAAGACCGGGTCCTGCGCAAGTCGCCTGCTGGCCTTCGAACCGTTCGGAGACAGCGCCTCCCCGGCAAGCCTGGTGAGGTATATCTTCAGCACTTCACTTCCCTGAGATTCTGCGAGACCCTGGGCGTGTTTCGATTTCATCAGCTCGGCATAAATCGATGCCGCGGTATATCCACTGGAATCCCTTTGTGCTATTCGTTCCTGGACCTGGGCATTAACCGCGTTCAGGGCCTTCATGGAGAGTGGCTGACGTTTTGGAACGGATATGCCGATCGTTGCCAGCATTTTCAACCGGTCGTCGATAAGACGGTTGATACTATCGAGGGCGTGGCCGAGTTCCACAGGAAGGGCGACCGGGATGACTTCAATCTCCCGCTCATGTATGGACGGCTTCACATCCGGGTCGTCCTCTGTCCTGGTCTTCGACCTTCTCGATCCCGATATTTGCGCATACGGCCCTGACCTTTTCCTTCTGCCCCCCGGGTGACGCGGTCATCGCAAGGATACGCGGTTTTTTTGCAGTGCTCCTGCACTGCCCCGCAATAAAGACATATGCATAATTCCCGACAGCCCGGTGACATTCGTCAATGATGAGCAGGCTGACTTCCCCAAGGCTGTACCGGCCTGCGAGAAGGTCGTTCTTGATTACCTGGGGCGTGGCAAAAATCACGCCTGCCCTGGACCACCCGAGCGTTCGGTCTTCCCCGGGGGTTTCTCCGGTAAACATTGCAAAAAAGGTATCCCTGTCCTGGCCTTCGGCCGGTACGAGCAGGTTTTCAAAAAATCTCAGTGTTGTTCGACAAGCGGCTTTGTCGGGGCAAGGACAAGAATTTTCCCCCCTTCATTATAAAGGCGCGATGCGGCCACAATAAGGGCAACGGCAGTTTTACCAAGGCCGGTCGGCAGGACTACAAGGGTGTTGGCATCAAGTGCCCGCATTGCTATGGAGAGCTGGTATTCCCTCGATTCCAGGCTGTCGGGTCGTATCAGCGGGTGCCTGATGAATGTCATGGACAGATGCCGGAAAAACTCCTTTTTCCCTCAATCAGGTCACTGACGATCTCCGGAAGGCGGCCAATCGGGACCCTTGCCTGGGCCATCGTGTCCCTGTCGCGGATCGTGACCGTCTGGTCCTCTTTCGTATCGTAGTCGACCGTTATACAGAAGGGGGTGCCTATTTCGTCCTGCCGTCGGTAACGTCGGCCAATCGCCCCGGAATCGTCAAACTCAGCAAGGATATGATGCTCGTGGAGGCGGTGGGTGATGCTCTCCGCGATGGTATCGAGCCCGTCCCGGCTCATCAGGGGGAACACCGCAACCTGGATCGGGGCAACAAGCGGCGGGAACCTTAAAACCCGGCGTTCCTCGCCATCGACAACCTCCTCGTCGTAACTTTGTTCAAGCACCGCATAACACATGCGGTCGATCCCGTATGACGGTTCAATGACATGGGGCCTGACTTCCTCACCCGGGAGATCGATTTCTTCCTCCCGCACTTGGTACAATTCTTTTGGGATGAACAATTCCTCGCCACCGACAATGACGGTGGCCCCGTCTTGTCCCGGTTCGCACTTCCCGAGCGCATCGATGACAGATTTTGCCATTCCCCTGAATTTCGGCCCTATTACCCCCATATCAGGCACTACCCTCCGGCGCTTTACCCGTTTCGGTGTCTCGTACTGGATGAAGACGGTGAACGACTGGCCGCTTTGTTTTTCGTGGGCCTTGAGGTCGTAATCGGTCCGGTCGGCGATTCCTACCGTTTCAACCCAGCCAAATCGTTCGGACAGTATCTCTGCATCCCAGCAGTCCTCTGCATAATGAGCCAGTTCATCGGGGAGGTGCTGCCTGAATCGCAACCTGTCGGGTTTTATCCCTATCCTGATCATCATCTGGTGCGTCAGGGCGACATAATAGGCTACGTACTCGTTTGCTATCACCCCCGATGATACGGCATCCTTCATCGTCATGATTTTTGGGTCCGAACCGTCCTGCTGCTGACAGATCCCGAAGAGGGGGACCTCGTACAAGGCGTACCGTGAAAATTTAGGATGATCCTTTTCTTCGGGGTGGACGAAGATTTCAGCTTCGGCCTGGGTAAATTCACGGAGCCTGATCATACCCTGCCTCGGGGATATCTCATTCCTGTAGGACTTCCCGATCTGCACCGCCCCGAAGGGAAGCTTGTCGCGGTAGAACCTGAGCAGCCGCTGGAAATCGGTGAACATTCCCTGGGCGGTTTCAGGTCTCAGATACCCCGTTCGTTGCGATCCGGGTCCGATACTGGTCTGGAACATCAGATTGAAGTTGAATATCTCGACTTTTCCAAGGATTTCCTCACAAGCGGGACACGGAAGGGGTGCAAGCACTTCCTGCAGCTGTTCGGCGGTCATCGTGGATGCTCCGGCGACACCCCCACTCTCGGCAACGTGGTCAGCCCGGGAATATTCCCTGCAGTGAGGACACTGGAACATCTTATCAGAAAATCCCTTGACATGTCCTGATGCAATAAAAATCAACTCCTGGCCGATTGTCGGGCATTCAATTTCATAATACCCCTCCTGGATCACATAGAATGAACGCCAGATATCCTCGATCCTGCGCTTCATCATGGAGCCGAGCGGACCGTAGTCGATAAAACCTGCAACGGCCCCGTAGCATTCCGACGTAGGCCATACAAATCCGCGACGTTTTATGAGGTCGTTTATTTTATCGTATATATCACTCACGTGACCACCGTTTTTTATCCAAGATACTGGATCGCCCGTAATGAAAAAGTCTGTTCAAACCCGATCCTGACACTGGATTTCCGGGCGCAGGCAGAAACATCTTTTCGGGAACCGGCCAGGGAATCCTGGTACCAAATCCTGTTATGTTTGCAGGTTCAGGAGATAAAGTTGGTGCTTGAATAAACACTTAAACCTGTCAATAGCCCAATAATTCGTGAGAGAGCATCCCTGCATTGCTTGAAAAATGGATAGTATTAAATAGACAGGGGGGCATGTAATCGGGTAATCCCACAGAGTGGTTTCATACATGCCGGAAGACAAACGTAAGATTCAGCTTCTGGAACTGTTCACCAACATTACCAGCAAAACAAAAATCGTTGAGCCGATGAAAAAGATTCACGGGTCCCTCAGGGATCGTGATGCGGTGGAACGGGAGATCGCACTCGTGATGCGTGAAATCCTTGACCAGGGCTTTTTCAAGACCAAATTAAAACCGATTCAGCTTGCCAGACTGGTTTCCGCCTATTATCTCGGTAAGAACGATACCGAGATCGCCAGAGAACTCGGGGATGAAAAAGCTCTCGAAAACCGTTGCAAGGGCCCGCGTGCGCCTGAAACTGTTCCGGGATCTCGACTTCAAGATGCCGTTCGACCGTGAGAAGATGGAAGCGCTGATGCAGTCCGGAAAGACGATGAAGGAGATTAGCGAAGAACTCGGTGTCAGCCCGTCGACCCTGCGGGAGTACCGTCACGTGATAGACCAGCGGGACGACCACACGATCGACCATTACCTGGAGCGGATCAGGGACGTCATGGAAGACCGGGATCTGAGCGAACAGATGACACGTAGTGCGACGAAAGACGGTCTCGGGGACTCAATAGACATAACGGAAGCTGAACTGATAGACATCGCCTGAACAAACCGGATCGGGCGAAAAATAGCCGTCAGGAATGTGCGAGTGACGGCCTTCACGCTCTTTTTTCGGAATACCCGGGCCTTTGATTGACTGGGGTAATTTTTCATAGTAGCCCGGATCAGGTACAGGTATGAAGCTTACCTGGCTTGGCCACTCCTGTGTCATGTTAACAGGGACCTCATGCGTACTTGTGGACCCCTTCGCCGGTGATGACAAACCGGTAAACAAGAGCCCTGATATCGTAGCAGTCACCCACGGGCACGCCGATCACTTTGGGGAGACACTTCACCTGGCAAAAAAAACGGTCGCAATCAACGAGATTGCAAAATATCTGAAAGAAAATGGCATTCCGGCAGAGGGGATGAATATCGGCGGCACCATTGAGGTCGAGGGCATCAGGTTCACGATGACCCCTGCGGTGCATTCCGCATGGTTTGAACCGGCGGCTCCCGGTTATTGCGGGGGAGTCCGCCGCAGGATACGTGATTACCATGGACGGTAAACGGGTATATCACGCCGGTGATACGGCTCTTTTTTCGGATATGAAACTGATAGGCCAGTTGTACAAACCTGATGTGGCTCTTTTTCCCATAGGAGGACGGTTTACTATGGGCCCCGATGAGGCGATGATGGCTGCCCAGTTTGTCGGACTCCCCTCGTTATACCGATCCATTATAATACCTGGCCGGCAATCACTCAGGATCCTTCATCGTTTAAGTATGCCATTGAACGGACCACTGATCTCAAAGTCGCAATCCTGGCTCCCGGGGAATCCGTTGACCTCTGAAATGTAATTCTTCAGGGCCTTTGTAAGAAGGAAAAATTGAATGCCCGTTGCTGGCGGATCCACCCGCCGAGAGAGACGATGAAACCGCATACACATCTGAACAGGAAAACGATACATAGTGCGATCCATATCCTGACCTGCTATCTTTTCGATTTTCGCAACCTATGATTTCTCGATGGATACCCTGTATCCTGCAGGTATTCTCTTTATTACGCTTATTTTAGCTCTCATCCTTGCGTTAATCATCTGCCGCCTCTGCCGGTTACCCCCAAAAGTTACCGGGACCATCGTCATGATTTCCGGGTAGGTACCGCAACGATGGCAAGTCCCCTTCTCATGAATTTATACAGCAGCCAGTCTTTCGCGATAGAAAAAGGTCTCACTATAGGAACGGTAGGAGTAGCATTCCCGTTTTTCACGATCGGAGTGCTTATTGCATCGTATTTCGGGGCGAAAGAAGCGGGAAGAGAAGTCAGGATCTCGGATACCTTAAAAGAATTCCTGGCGACACCGATTTTTATCTCGTTTATCCTCGGCCTCTTTGTGGCCATTTTCCTGGTCCGCCTTCATTTGCCGGGCGCCGAAGGTTTTACCGATGTTTTTACCCACTTCTTCACGATCATCAGTCTTTCACTGAACCTGCTGATATGGATAGCAATCGGCCTTATGCTCCGTCCCGTAAAAATAACGTATTTTTTGCCGCTGTTTCTCATTGTCATCGCCATTAAACTGATCTTCGAGCCGGTGATGGCAACATACTTTGCGATTTCTGCCGGGACATCGTTATTAAACCAGCAGATACTTCTCCTGGAAAGTTCTGTCCCGTCCGGGGCCGTTGCTGCAGTCCTTGCGAGCAGGTACGGATGTGACCGTTCCCTTGCGGGCTGGATGGTCGTCGGGACATACCTCATCTCACTGATCACGATCCCCCTTGTTTTCCTGCTGTTTGTTGTATAAATTCTCTATTGTTTCACGTGAGGAGGGCATCGGATATATTTCGGCGGCTCCTGCCCCCCGTTTCTTACTGCAACGATCTTTCCGAAAAAAGATGAGCAGGATACCCGGACAGGGATTCGACAAAAGATCGGGCGGAGTCGCGTAAAACCGGTATCAAAAGGAAATTCCTTTCGGTGCAGGCTGTGCAGCGGGCAGCGGGACAGGCCCATTTTGGGCAGCATGCAGCTCAGGAATGGCCATGCACCGGATAGCAGGGCATAATTCGCCGGATGAAAAGCAGGATTATTCATTGAAAAAATAGCCCTGATAATGCATGACGACGGACTCCCACACAGGTCGGTGCTGTCTTCTCCAGGCAGGATGGCGAGGGGCCGGGGGCAATTCATCCGTTCTCCTCGCTACTGACCGGCAAGGGTCTCAGTTCCTGTATGAGGGTCGAATATTCTGATAAAAAGTATATTAAAAAATTCAGGACTTCCTGACTACAAGCACCGAGCAGGGTGCAGTCCGTACCACATTCTCCGCGACACTTCCAAGGATCATCTTCCCGAGGCCCGATTTTCCCTGGGTCCCCACGATGAGGAGGTCTGTTTCATGCTCTTTTGCGAATCTTACAATCTCGCTGGCCGGTTTTCCGGAAAGGAGGAACGTTTCAATGGTTAAATCGACAGCCAGTTCCCTTATGCTCTGCAGTGCCTGCCTCCCGTCTTTCTCGAAACTGTCATAGATATCTCCATATGACTCCTCGCCGACGCCTGAATAAAGTGGTTTTGTATCGATTACAAATATGGCCTTGACATGTGCCCCGGTGAGGCGTGCGATCATCAGTCCCTCGATTACTGCGCTGATATTTTTTTCAGATCCATCTGTCGCGATCAGTATGTTCTGGTACATCCCGGTCATTGATTACCCGGTTGTCCTGCCGGATAAAAAATACTCTGGTTTACTGAGTAATCCCTGTCAGGATTCCCAGGAACAGCAGGGATCATTTGATCCTGCTGTTTGATTGGACTGGTCCCGTCCAGCCTTAAACTCTTTTCAGAGTGTCTATCGCGACGTTGTATTGTGGGCCGGCTTGATGCCACGTCAGTTCGATTTCACTTCCCGATATGATCCCGGAAGAATACCCGTCGTCTTCCTCCGCCGTTGATAATGTCCTGCCTTCGGGTCCGATAACGCCTGCAAAACCTTCTGTCACTACGGTGCCGTTCGACGTCCACGTGTAATGACCTGAGAAATAGCCGGCCCTGCTGCCCGGTAACGAACATCGTCATCGTCTCGTTGCCGTAGTCGGTAAAGCCGGTATTCTTTTCGTATCCCTGCATGGTACCGGACCAGGTCCCGGTGATGTTGGGGATGGCGGTGATTTGGAATGTTGTCGGCTGGGCCGTCGGCTGAACTGCTACAGGGGTCGGGGTAGTGCACCCGCAGGTGAGTACGGCAATTATGATTATAAACAGGATTGTCAATGCGATCTTCATGATCCTGACATTGACTGGAGGAGGAGATAAAACCTGGTTGCTGGGTAAGTGAACCCGGGTCCTTCTCCCAATGCAATAAGAGAAGAGGATTCATTAAATAAATGCGAAAGGCGGCGAATGACCAGGAATAAACTTTTGTGAATAAAATTTATTAAAAGTCTGTCATCACCCTGAACTGGTCGATCTCTTCCCTGTTCAGGTTCTCGAGGAAGATTTCAGCGGCAGACCTGATGTCCTTGCTCGCGGTTATCGCCCTGCCGACAACGAGGATATCTGCACCTGACTTGATTGCCTGCTTCACGACATCGGAGCGTATGCCGCCTGCAGTTGCCACGAGAAGCTTTCCACCGGCCGCCTTCTTCAGCTGGGCGATGTTTCCCCAGGCATGGGCCGAGCTTTCTGCATCGATAGCCCTGTGGAGTTCGACGATGTCCGGCTTCACCGAGAGCGTCTCGATCACCCTGACCGGGTCCGGCACATTCAGCATATCGATGACCGAGTAAATTCCCGTTTTCTTCGCCTCGGTAATCGCTTTTTCAATCGTTGATACTGGTGCGAGGCCCGATACGACGACAGCATCGGCCGATGCATCAGCCGCCATCCTCGCTTCGAGGTTCCCGGTGTCGAGGATCTTCAGGTCGGCGATGATGAACGCATTCGGGCGGATTTTTCGCATTTCCGAGATGACATTCAGGCCGAACCGCTTGATCAGGGGAGTGCCTGCCTCGATGATAAGGTGATCGTTTTCGGGCAGTTCCGTAAGGACCTGCTTCACCTTGGTCATGTCCACGAGGTCAAGGGCAACCTGGAGGTACGGCGGGTCCCAGAGACGCTGTACTTTGAAGCCCATGACGGCATGCATGGCACGGTCTTTCTCATAAATGAGGGTCTTTCTGTCCGGGAATGTATCGAATGCCCTGCTTATTGCGAGCTTGGTAGCGCCGTAGTTATACCGGTATATCTTATTGTAGTCGGTCGCTTCGGGGTCGAGATACGCACTGGCAAGGATTACGATCGATTCTATATCATAGTCCCCGAATACGCCCTCTTCCACAGAATCTGCGACAGCTTTTGCGACGGCCGCCTGCACCGGGCCGAACATCTCCCGGATCTGGGTCACGTTTTTTATCGTAACTTTCGGGATGACCAAAGTCGCCGGTTTGGTCAGCAGGTTCGGCCTGACAACCGCCAGGAGTGGTGTATGGCCGGCCGAAAGCTGTGAGAGGGCATTTGCAAAAGCCGATCCCACCGATCCTTCCTTATCCCCGATTACAAGGTCGATATGAGCAAGTTCCGCTCCATCCCCAACGAGTGCTTCTCCAATCAGATACATGAAATCCTCACGTGATATGAGTAGTAATGAGGTGGCATCATATTAAAAAGCCAGCGGGACGGCCTGTTCCCGAAAAACGTGGGGTCGGTGAGATTTGAACTCACGATCGACGGGTCTCTCCGACATGCGTCAGTGCTCCAACGGATCATCACCATTCAGAAGACCCATTGTTCATCATTCGCACAGAAGACGCGAAAGACCGCTGGAGCCCGTCGCCATTCCGGACTAGGCCACGACCCCGATAATGTAAAATAAATCGCATTATCGAGATTTAAGTGTTCCCATTAAAAAATCAGTAATCATATATTCTCTTCCTGCGCCATAATCTGATCAATGGTGAAAATCAGTTACGATTGCGGAATCTCTTCATTTCCCCTCATCGGCGAGACCGTCGGATATATGTTCAACCGGATTGCAAACGAGCACCCGGATACCGAGGCCGTTGTTTCCGTCCACCAGGGAATCAGGTGGACATACGGGGAATTCCAGGAACAGGTGGACAAACTGGCACGGGGACTGATGGCCCTTGGCGTCGAAAAGGGGCACCGGGTAGGGATATGGGCAATGAATTACGCCGAATGGATCCAGGTACAGTTCGCCACGGCAAAAATAGGTGCCGTCATGGTGAACATCAACCCGGCGTACCGGACCTACGAACTCGAATATGTACTCAAGCAGGCCGAAATCCAGACCCTCATTATCCAGGGGAGGTTCAAGACCTCGGATTACGTGGGTATGTTCTACGAGGCCTGCCCTGAGGCCTACGAATCCCGGCCTGGTCACATCAAGAGCGATAAGTATCCCTTCCTGAAAAACGTCATTTTCATCGGGGATATCCCGTATAACGGGATGTTCGTCTGGGAGGACTGCATCAGGAAGGGTGACGAAATCAGCCGTGACGAGGTCATCGAGCGGGAAGAGTCGCTTGAATTCGACGATGCCATCAATATACAGTATACCAGCGGAACCACCGGTTTCCCGAAAGGGGTGGTCCTCAGTCACCATTCGATAATGAATAACGGGTACATCATCGGAGAAGGTATGGGTTTCACACCCGCGGACCGCCTTTGTATCCCGGTCCCGTTCTACCACTGCTTCGGCATGGTCCTTTCAAACCTGGCCTGTGTCACCCACGGGTCGACCATGGTCCTGCCGTCTCCGGCGTTCGATGCAGGTGAAGTCCTGAAAACCGTTCAGAACGAGCGGTGCACGGCGCTCCACGGCGTTCCCACGATGTTCATAGCTCGAACTTGCCCACCCGGATTTCTCCCGTTATTCAATGAGTACTCTGTGTACCGGGATCATGGCAGGTTCCCCCTGCCCCATCGAAGTGATGAAGGAGGTCGCCCAGAAGATGAACATGACCGATATCGTGATCGTATACGGCCAGACAGAAACTGCTCCAGGCGTCACGATGACCACGACAAAAGACCCGCTTGAGCGGCGGGTTTCGACCGTCGGCAAGCTGTTCCCCCACACCGAACTGAAATTCATCGACCAGAAGACAGGGAAAATTGTTCCGCGGGGAGAAATCGGGGAGATCTGTGCCAGAGGGTACATGACCATGAAATGCTACTATAACAACCCGAATGCCACCCATGCGACGCTCGATCACAATGGCTGGAACCACACGGGGGACCTCGGTACCATCGACGACGAAGGATATGTCAAAATTGTCGGGCGGTTAAAGGACATGGTCATACGGGGCGGTGAAAATATATATCCGCGTGAAATCGAGGAATTCCTCCACCACCATCCGAAAATTACGGACGTGTATGTGATCGGCGTCCCCGATGTAAAATACGGCGAGGAACTTGCCGCATGGGTAAAAACCGCTCCCGGACAGACACTCACCGAAGAGGAGATCAAGGATTTCTGCAGGGGAAAAATCGCACATTTCAAAATTCCCCGGTACATCAGGTTTACCGATGATTTCCCAGTGACTATTTCCGGAAAGATCCAGAAGTTCAAAATGCGTGAAATCTCGGTGAAAGAACTTCATCTCGAAGAAGCTGCCGAAATCAAGACAGCCTGATCATACATCATTTTCGTATGCAGTATCCTGACGTCCGCCGAAGCCCTCAAAGCGTATTCGTTTGTCAAAAAAAATGCATTTCTTTTCTGAAAACTGAAAAGATCAGGATACCCGGTCATACCATCAGTCTCTTTTTCACGTTGTCGTCATTGCAGCCGTGGCTGAAATCGGAGTGGTCCCATACAACCCGCCTTTTGCCGTGGTTACTGAATATTTCATCCCGTCGGACTGTATTACCATCGTACCGTCCTGGTCCGTCCGGAATATAATCGCTCCTGTGCCGGTAAGACGATCCAGTGTAGATTCGGCCGGGTGACCGTACGGGTTTCCCGTACCGACAGAAATGACCGCCACTTCAGGCTTAACCCGGTAAAGAAACGCACTGCCCGTCCCATGGGAACTCCCGTGATGGGCAACTTTCAGGACCTGGCTTTCGAGCGGGAGCCCAGATGCTAACATCCGGTCTTCAACGGTTGTCCCGGCATCGCCTTCAAAGAGTATACTGATCTCTCCGTAAGATGCCCTGAGAACGATCGACGCGTCATTGAGGTCTTCATCCCCTGATGACATCCCGGTCACCGCAGGGGCATTCAGGACGAGGAACGAGAGACCCTGTGTGGGGCTGATGACATCTCCTGCCCGGACGGTTTTGTAGGGAATCTTCTGCCGGTCCACCGTCTCCAGGAATTTCTGGTACATTACGGTTGTATGCGGCATACCGGTGTCGATCACCTCATGTACCCGGAAATTTTTAAGTACATCCTGCATTCCCCCGATATGATCGGCATGGGGATGAGTGGCGACGAGGATGTCGATATCGGTAATCCCAAGGCTCTTAAGCTCTGAAACGACCCGGGGCCCCGCATCGGGGTCGCCGGCATCGATTAACATGGTGAAATTATCGCACGTGACCAGCTCGGAATCTCCCTGACCTACATCAATGAAATATACGTTCAGGTTGCCGGAATTCTCTGCATAGAAAGGGGGGATGGCGGGGCTTGTGGCATGGAAGCCAAACCTGCTGACAGTACATCCCGCACCTGCACAGAACAGAATTACAAGGAGAATGGCGAGACCTGTATTTGCGCGTAGATGGTTCATGAACAGCTCTCGGGATCAGGACAGTGTCCGTCGTACCAGGGATTCTGCGGCCCGGGAAGCTCCCTCCAGGATCTCTTTTTCGTGAAGCACGTTTCGTTCGTGCATGAGCACCCTGCCATTACAGATGGTCGTAACGACGGCTCCGCCGCTGCAGGAATATACGAGGTTTGAATCCGGGTTGTGCAGGGGCGTGTTGCAAGACGTACCGGTGCTTACAAGGATAATATCTGCCGGCGAGCCGGGCGAAAGGTTTCCGGTACCAAAACCCAGTGCACGGGCCCCGTTTTCCGTTGCCATCCGGAGCGCTTCGCCGGCGGGAAGGACTGTCGGATCGTTCCAGAAGAACTTTTGGTGGAGGGCGGAAATTTTCATCTCTTCGAACATATCGAGGTTATTGTTGGACGCACAGCCGTCGGTACCGAGACACACGTTTGCACCGGATTTTTCAAGCACCGCATACGGCATCGCCCGGTTCGTGGCGAGTTTCATGTTGCTCGACGGGTTATGGGAGACATTGACATGCCGTTTCCCCACGACACTGCAGTCGTCGTCGTTGAGCCAGCAACAGTGGGCGGCGATCGTGGAAGGAGTCAGGATACCGCATTCCTCAAGGAGTGCGGGCGGTCGTTTCCCTGTACTGGCCGATGCAGTCGCTGACCTCCTTTTCTGTCTCGGACAGGTGAATATGGATGGGTATATGGTTTTCTTCTGCATAATCAGCACACCACCGGAGGCCGTCCGGCGATACGGTATATACGGCATGCGGACCGACTGCGGTCCTGATCCTCGGGTTATTCATTCGTTTAACCGACGAGACCAGGCCTTCGGTTGCCCTGCATTCAGCTTCGCGTTTCACGGGGTCGCCGAGATCGATAAATCCATAACACAGGAGCGCCCTGATACCGGCTTCGTCCACGGCCTTGGCGGCGTCCTCCATGAAAAAATACATATCGTTGAAAGCAGTTGTCCCGCTCCTGATCATTTCGAGACAGGCGAGTCTCGTACCCCAGTACACGTCGTCTCCCGTGAGGTGGGCTTCAAGCGGCCATATCTTCTGTGTAAGCCAGTCCCCGAGGACCATATCGTCGGCATATCCCCGGAGCAGCGTCATCGCTGCATGGGTGTGGGTGTTGACAAGGCCGGGAAGGGCAATGCAATGGCTGCCATCGATAACGAATCCGGCTTCGTTTTCATATTCACGCCCGGTTCCGTTACCGATACTGGCGATCGTCCCCTTCTCACTGACGAAAATATCGGTCCTCTTTCCCCGGGCTAAAACATTCCGTATGAGGAACGGGCCGCTCCTGTTTAATATCCCCTCATGTTCCATGATTTCAGCCAAAATGTTGCATGATTGTCCCGATCATTTCGCTCGTCCTTTCGGAGAATTTCTTTGAAGTTTCAATCACCAGTTCCCAGCTCATCTCCTCTCCGGAAATACCGTTCGCATAATTGTCGACAGTGCAGACTGCTGCGAACTCCATACCCAGTTCGGAGGCGAGGGCGGCTTCGCTTCCAATCGTCATACCGACGATATCGGCGAAACCCGCGAGTGTTTTCACTTCGGCAACGGTCTCTATCCTCGGCCCGCGGGTCTGCACGTATATCCCTCCTGCGTGGGCATAGGGGAATAGGGACGCGAGTTCACTGCCAAGGTGTCCGGAGATTTTTGGCATGACGTGGGAGAGAGAATGGTCGTGTACGGAGGGAATTTCTAACAGGCTTATGTAGTCAGATGGGATTACGATGCTTCCCGGGACTATGTCTTGTCTGAGAGACCCCGATGAACCGAATGCAATGACGTGGTCTACCCCGAGGATTGCCA
Organism: uncultured Methanomicrobiales archaeon; assembly: GCA_963809105.1. Lineage (GTDB taxonomy): Archaea > Halobacteriota > Methanomicrobia > Methanomicrobiales > Methanospirillaceae > CAIKOD01. The sequence continues at coordinate 14,352 of CAWEIC010000001.1, forward strand.
GTGCGGCAAGGTTTGCGCAATAGTTGATCCGGTGTGGCGGGATATTTCCCTGGTGTCGCTGGAGGATGATAACATCCCCGCAGAGCACTGCGCATTTTCCATACGGGGTATTTACCGTTCTTTCTTCAAGGGGTGGAAGACCCGAGAACCGGATTGAAGTCCCCCCGATAATGGCAAGTGTCATTGCGTTTCATCTCCCCGGGTACAGAAATATGAATGTACATACAAACTGACTATTGGTTCCCGCCGGTCTGTACTTGTCATTAAAGGTATCTCCGGTGCGTATAATATCCCTATCCATTCTCTGCCGGGAATGTTCCCATACCTGTAATATCCTGGTACGCCCAGTTAGTGTACATGGGCATCTTTGAGACCGTTGACGATGAGACCATCAGGAATGGCGGGTGTACAGACATATACTTCCCCAGGTGCGAGGAAATCCTTAAAAAAGAGGGAATAAACCCGGCCGTTGTCATGGAGGTCACGGCACTGTCGCTTCCGGACCGATGGGGTATTTTCTGCGGTCTTGGGGATGTCGTCAACCTCCTCGAAGGGCTGCCCGTTACCATCGATGCATTGCCTGAAGGGACATTATTCCGCGAGAACGAACCGGTACTTCGCATTGCAGGCAGGTACCGGGATTTCTCACGGTACGAAACGGCAATCCTCGGTTTCCTGTGCCATTCGTCAGGAATAGCATCCGCTGCAGCCCACATAATCATTGCAGCAGCGGGACGGCCGGTTTATTCCTTCGGGTCGAGAAGGCAGCACCCTGCTATCGCAACCATGATCGAGCGTTCGGCCTGGATCGGGGGAGTCGACGGGGTTTCAAATACCCGTGCCCCGGCAGGAATCCCGGTTGTCGGGACGATGCCCCATGCATTTGTGATGTGTTTTGATAGTCCCGAGGCAGCATGGCGATCCTTCGATGCAAACGCACCTGAGGATATTCCAAGGGTAATGTTATGCGATACCTATTGCGATGAAAAATCCGAATCGCTCAAGGGTGCCGGATGCGGGGCCACATCGGTCAGGCTCGACACCCCCCGGAGCCGGCGGGGAAACATGAAGGCTATCATCGATGAGGTCAGGTGGGAACTCGATGCCCACAACTACCGGGATGTTGGAATTTTTTTATCAGGTGGCGTGACCCGCGATGATATTATCGCTTATCGCGGTTCTGTCGATGCCTTCGGCGTGGGCGGTGCGATAGCAAATGCACAGGTCATCGATTTTGGCATGGATATCGTTGAAAAAGAAGGATCGCCGATCGCTAAAAGAGGTAAAAGAAGCGGTGTGAAACAGGTTTACCGCTTCCCGGACGGACGAAGCTGTGTCCTCCCTGATAGGGATCATGCCCCGGCAGGATCCCGGCCCCTCCTGGAACGGTTTATCGAAAATGGCAGGGTTATCCGGAGACCCGGGACCGTCGATGCAAGGGAACTGGCGCGATGTGAGATTTCGCTGATGTCAGCAAGCGGCGATCAATAGAATTGAATGTTCATAAGGACTGTCCACATCCCTGCGTGACCAGGTGAATGATCGTCAATTGATAACATGGGTATATTCTCTAAGGATATTCTCGAAGGAAGCCGTATCGTCAGGCCGTGATACAGGAACAAACAACTCTTTTAACTGATCGCAACCCATAGTGTTAGAGCGGGCCGATCGTCAGGAGTAATCGTACCCTGGCATGGTTTACATCAAAGCGATCGTGTATCCCTGACGTGGCAGAGGCTCCGGCGGGCTGGTGGTAAAGTGGTATTACGCACCCTTGGCATGGGTGAGGCCGCGGGTTCAATTCCCGCCCAGTCCATATCCCGGGAGTCCCAGGTCTGATTCCCGCCCGGTCTTCGCGGACAGGTTCTCTATAGAATATATACCTGCGGCACAGCTTTTTCTGTTCACCTGTCCTAGGTATGTCTGATATGAGGATTCGTGATTTTATCCTTCCTGAGGATAAGGTTTTTTTCACTCTTTTCAAGAAAATGGCACAACAGATTGCGGAGGCATCCGCAATCCTGAATGAGATCACGCACGAGTTACCTGAAGGGACAGAAAAGGCCCAGAAAATTCGCCAACTGGAGCACATTGGAGACGAAATCACCCGGGAAACATACGAACGTCTCAATGATTCCCTCATAACACCGCTCGAACCTGATGAGATAGCCCGCCTTGCGCCGGCACTCGACGACGTTCTTGACAGGATCGACTGGGTCAGCCACCAGCTCAGTAACTACGGAATTTCGCAGTCAAATGATCTCCTCAAAGAATTTTCCTACCTGATCACGCTCTCCAGCGCAGAGATTACTCACGGGATCGACGATCTTGCCACCCTTAAACGGGCCGATGAAGTGGAACGTCATGCACGTGAGATCAACCGCATGTACAACCTTTCTTCGGAACTGCTCTCCCACGCAGTGATTGAATTGTTCCAGGGAAAGGATCTTCTCCTCATCATCAAGCTTAAGGATATCTACGAGGGAATGGCGAGAGTCATGGAAAAATATAATGATGTCGGGCATGCGCTTTCTGACATCGCACGCAACCATACCTGATCCCCATGGAAATTCTCATTGTCTTTGGTATTTTCCTTGCACTCGCGCTTAATTTTGTCAACGGCTTAAATGATGCGTCTCATTCGATAGCCACTGTCGTCGCCACGAGAGCGCTTTCCCCGTGGCATGCCTCTGTATCATCTGCCCTTGCAAATTTTATCGGCCCGTTCATCTTCACGACGGCGGTTGCCGCGACAATCGGGACATCGATCGTTGTCGGCGGATCTTTAACGCCCGCATCGATTGTCATTGCGATGATTACCTCCATCGTGCTGGTCTTTTTTGCCACGCATGTCGGGTTTCCCCTGTCGAGCAGCCAGGCCCTTATCGGAGGTCTCATTGGTGCCGGCGTTGCTGCCTACGGTCCTGGTGCCCTCATCCTGCCTCCAGGTGCCATGCTTCAGGCGGTGGTTTTTTACAGCCTTGTCGGGGCGGTCCTCGGTGCAGTAACCCTGGCGGCCCTGGCATACTGGATCAGGGAAAATGTCAGGAAAGCGCTTGTGCCCGGGGCGATATTCGGTGTTGCATTTGCGATCCCGATCCTGATGCTGACAGGCACCCTCGTAATCAGTGGTATCCTGGGAATTGTTGTATACATCTTTATATCCCCCGTAATCGGTTTGGAAGTTGCATTCCTTTTCGATCTCCTGGTGACCCACGCCTTCCGTTTCTCCCGCCAGGATCGCATGAAACGGATCTTCCAGCCGCTCCAGGTACTTGCAAGTCTTTTTCAGGCTGCAGGACACGGCGCAAATGACGGCCAGCATGCCGTGGGGGTTATTACGGCCCTTCTCGTTGCCGGAGGCGTTATCTCCTCGTTCGTCGTCCCGCTGTGGGTGGTCATTACATCGGCTGCAGCCATCGGTCTTGGCACATTGTTCGGAGGCTGGAAGGTGATCAACAAACTGGCCAGGGAGATAACGAAAATCAGGCCTTACCAGGGTTTCTGTGCGGCAACGTCCGGAGGTGCGATAATTGCTTTCGTTACAGGGTATGGTGTCCCCGTATCATCGACCCAGGTAATGAGCGGTGCAATCATCGGCGTGGGTGCAACACGGGGCGTCAAGGCGGTGAAATGGGAAGTGGCGCGGGAAATGATGGGGGCCTGGATATTCACCATTCCCATTGCCTTTGTTGTCTCGTGGTGCGGATATATGACGGTTGCCCTTGCATTCCATCTGCTCCTGTGAATCGATGGGATACGGAAATAAATCGCCAGATTTTTCACCTTATCGATTGACTATCAATCGATTGGTTGTATGGGTTTACGGGAGTCTGCTGATACCTCAAGACAGGATTTTTTTTGATTTATTCGAAAAACAGGTTGGGATCGTTAAAGAAAGTTCCATCCAGCTCGTTGCCCTGACGGAAAATTTTTCCAGCATAAGCGAAAAGTGTCACTCGATCGAACTGCTCGAACACCAGGGTGACCAGGTGACCCACGACATCTACGAGCAGCTGAACAAGACATTCATAACGCCGCTCGATCCCGAGGAGATATCAGGGCTCGCATCGGCTCTTGACGATGTACTCGACTATATCGACGGGTCGGCCGAAAAAATGTTGTTTTACGATATCTCCCATACGGACTCCCATATCATCGAACTTGCAAAACTGATACATTTGTCAGCGATCGAGCTTGAAGGAGCGGTTAAGGGTATCAGGGCTATCAGTAACCCGAAATATATCGAAGAACGGTGTATCGAAGTGAACAGGCTTGAGAACCTGGCCGACGATGTACTTGCCCACGCCCTGATGGACCTTTTCAAGACAAACGATGCAATTTCGATTATCAAGTATAAAGACATTTACGAGCATCTCGAGGTTGCGACCGATTACTGCGAAGACGTCGCGAATGTGCTGTCCGACATTGCAATCCGCCATTCCTGATGCAATTCCGGTTAATGAGAGTTTACCATGCTGACGCCGACTGTCCTTCTGGTGATAATAACCATCATAATCGCATTGGTTTTCGATTTTACAAATGGTTTTCATGATTCGGCGAATTCTATCTCCACGGTGGTCTCGACAAAAGTGCTGTCGCCAAGAAATGCCGTTGCTTTTGCCGCGTTTTTCAATTTTATCGCGGCATTCGGTTTTGGTGTGGCAGTCGCCGATACAATCAGCAATATCATTGACAAGACAACCGTCTCCCCGGATATTATCCCCGTCATCGTTCTTGCAGCCCTCGCAGGTGCAATAGCATGGAATATCACTACCTGGGTATTCGGCCTTCCGACTTCATCATCCCATGCTCTTATCGGGGGCCTCGTCGGAGCGGGGATATCGGCGGCAGGCATCGCAATAATACACTGGTCGACGGTGGAAACAGTCGTGCTGTTCATGGTGTTGTCACCCTTAATCGGCCTGGTTATAGGATTTTTCTTTATGACTGCAGTGTTATGGATAACCAGGAAATCCCAGAAACACACCGCCGAAGGCTATTTTAAAAGGCTTCAACTCTGCTCGGCAGCCGCCTACAGTTTTTCACACGGGACCAACGATGCCCAGAAAACGATTGGAATTATAATCCCCCTGCTCTTCAGCATCGGTTATTATGGTGCGAATGTCGATCCCAATCATCTCCCTGTTCCGTTCTGGGTTATTATTGTGTCGTATACCGTAATTGCGCTGGGAACGCTCAGCGGGGGGTGGAGGATCGTAAAAACGATGGGTTATAAAATAACGAGGCTCAGGCCTGTCCACGGGTTTGCAGCCGAAACCGCCAGCGCATCGACGATCATCGGGGCCTCCGCCCTGGGAATCCCGGTGAGCACGACACAGGTGATATGCGCGTCGATTATGGGTGTAGGGTCGAGCACGGGGACCAGTGCCGTGAAATGGGGTGTCGCCCGGAGTATTTTATGGGCCTGGATCCTGACGATCCCCATCAGTGCTGCAATCGGATATATCGTATTCGCAGGGCTGCATGGACTTTCCTGAGCAGGCTGTCTAATCCTGCAGATTCATGAATCCCGGTTTCCCAAATTATAAAAGGTTACGGGACTTCATCTCCTGCATTGCTTTTCTTTGAAAAAGTATCCATATAATACCTGCAATACCGGCTGATTACACATTCAGGGCATCTGGGCCTGCGTGCAATGCAGATGCGCCGTCCATGGGAGATGAGGAGGTCGGTAATTCTCCCCCATTGTTCTTTTGGATACACCTTCATCAGGTCCTGCTCGACTATCGCTGCATCGTTCCTGTCTGAAAATCCGATCATCTGCGAAAGCCTGAGAACATGTGTATCGACTGCGACACCCTCTGTTTTCCCGAATGCATGGTAAAGTACGATATTTGCAGTCTTCCGGCCGACGCCGGGGATACGAAGAAGACCATCCATCGTGTCGGGCACCGTTCCTCCAAACTCATTGAGAATTACCGACGACGCCTCGATAATCCTTTTCGCTTTCATGTGGTAAAACCCGGTTTTGTGAATGATCGTTTCGACTTCGCCGACGGGTGCAGCAGACAGGGCTTCAGGCGTCGGAAACCGTTTGAAAAGGGGCCCGCTGACTTCATCGACGGAGCGGTCGGTCGTCTGGGCCGAAAGGATTGTTATAATCACCGACTGAAATGGAGCAACCTTATGGCGTGGGGTTTCGCCGGCAGATGGATACGCCCGGTCCAGGGTACTGAAAATCAATGATGCCTTTTGCCTTTCGATCATGATCCTGCACACCTTTCGGAATACCCGGAACCAATTACAGAACTCATGGGGTAGGGCGGATTCGAACCGCCGTCAAAGCGTCCCAAACGCTCTAGGATGGACCAGGCTACCCTACTACCCCGGTACTGGATCTACAGGTGTGTCGGGAGTTATGAAATATTTACCGATTAAAGGCCTGGGCTTACAAGGGAAGAAGTCGTGCGTTTTCTTCTTCGGTGACAATAGTCCCCATGGTTTTCCCCTGCATGACGGCATCGTACAGGTTTTCAGGCTTTCTGCCGTCGATTACAAGCAGCGGGATGCGGCTCCTTGAAATGATCCTGACCGCAACAGGGTCAATGACGTTATTCGAACCAGCCCTGAAGTCTGTTACACCAACAATTTCAGCGAGTCTTGCCGGAGTAAGATGGGAATAGCGTTTTGCTCCCGGATCACTATTCGGATCGGTACTGTAAATCGCATCAACAGATGTAAGGTTAACGAGGAGACCTGCGGATGTCCTTTCGGCAAGCACCGCCGCAACGGCATCGGTTGTCTGGGCTGGTGTCACTCCTCCCATGACAACGATTTTTCCCGATTCCCCGAATTCCATCGCTTTTGTCTGGTCATGGGCGACTTCCGGATAGGCGGCACGGCCGAGACCCGCGATAAGGAGGGATGCATTGAGCCGGGTAACCATTATACCGATTTCATCGGCCGTCCCCTCATCGGCCCCGGATTCCCGGGCTGCATCGATATACCTCCGGGCCTCGCCTCCTCCTCCCGTTACGACAAAAACCCGGTGTTTTTCCCCGATTTTTTGCAGCACACGGGAATATTCGCGAACCCGGTGATTACCGAGAGTTGGGACCAGTACAGAACCGCCAAGGGATATGACCAGAGTTTTCATTTCATAATGATGGGGAAAAATGGGTTATTAACCTGATTGTCTCCGGCGGCCGGTTGTCCGGGATTTGATGGGGAGCGATCCGGATAGGTCCGTTGATTAGAACGGTGAAGCTGGCTTTTCCGGGTTGGAAGTGTGCCGCAATCACAGACCTTTTTGTATGTTGAGCGGGACAATGAATGGATAATGATACTTTGTTGTCCTGTATGCCAGAGTACTGAAATATACGAGGTAATCGGTGGTTACAGCGGCCAGATATACCGGTGCAAACACTGTGGCTACCGGGGATCGCTGATCGTTGAAGTGGACGAACATGATCTCCGCGAAGCTCTCGGACAGGCAGGAAAAGAATCCGGCAGCGACGAAAAGCTTACATAGTTACCGGTACAGATGCGCGGTAAGTATGGCCATGCACGAGGCAGGACTCTATGAAAAACTTCCCGAATCCGGCGTAAAATGTTCCCTGTGTGAAAACAGGTGCACGATCAGGGAGGGCAAATCGGGAATATGCGGCGTGAGGATAAACAGCGGAGGGACGCTGTATGCGACCACCTATGGTCTGGTTACCGCGGAAGCAGTCGATCCAATCGAGAAAAAACCCCTCTTCCATTTTCTTCCCGGGACCCTCTGTTATTCACTCGGATGCGTGGGTTGTAATTTCCATTGCGAGCACTGCCAGAACTGGCATATATCGAGAGCGACCCTTGGGACAATGCAACCCGCAAAACTGCCACCTGAGGAGGCGGTATCCCGTGCCATCACCCGGGAATGTAAAAGCATTGCATGGACATATAACGAACCCACCATCTGGCATGAATATGCACGTGATACCGGGATCCTGGCCCGCAAATCCGGACTTGGAACGGTATACGTAACGAATGGTTACATCACTGAGGAAGGCCTCCGGGACCTCCAGCCAATGCTGAATGCGTACCGCGTGGATATCAAATCTTTTTCCGACGACTTTTATCGCAGGGTCTGCGGCGGGAGGCTCGATCCGGTACTTCATTCTACCGCACTGGCGCATGAACTAAGGATGCACGTCGAGATCGTGAACCTTGTTATCCCAGGGCTCAATGACAGTCCTGATGAGACCGATGCACTGGTTCGCTGGGTTATCGATAATACCGGCCCGGATACCCCTGTCCATTTCACGCGGTTCCACCCTGATTACCAGATGACTGATCGCGGGCCTACACCGGTTCCCCTGCTTGAAAAGATTTATCTCCGGGCAAAAGAGCTGGGCCTACATTACCCGTATCTCGGGAATGTATTCAACCACCCGTACGAGAACACGTACTGCCCGGGATGCGGGGAACTTCTTATCGAGCGGTCGGGGTACCATGTGATTATACGGAATCTTTCCGATCATAAATGCGGCAGATGCGGGGAGGAGATCGCTATTGTTACCGAAATCCCCGGATAAGGCACCTTCAGGCCGCTTTCTCGCCGATAGGATGCTAGGGACCCTTTGCAGGTATCTCAGGTTCATGGGGTACGATACTGCCAGTGCAAACAGCATCGCCCCGGGAAATGCCAGGGAAGATTCGATATTGCTCGAACGGGCGTCTTCCGAAGGCAGGATCCTCCTCACACGGGACCGGGACCTCGCAAAACGGGGCGGAAGTTCTGCCGTGCTTATCCATGAAGGGGACGTCCTCCACCAGGTGCAGCAGCTCGTCGACCTGGGAATAGTGGACCCTGAGCTGCGGATGAACCGTTGTTCCCTCTGTAACGAACCGTTAAGGGTGGCCCACGTAAAAGAAATTGAAGCGGCCGGCTATGCTCCAGGGTGTCGTACCCGGGAAATGGCATTTTTCTGGTGCAGGCGTTGCAGGCGGCTGTACTGGATGGGCTCCCATGGTGAGGCTTTAAAGAGCAGGTTGAAAAAAGGATTAAAGGTCCCGCATCCCCGGTTCAACGAGTGACTGTCTCACCCGCATCAGGCCCCGTGGGCGGGATGCTTCAGCCACATGAGGTCATCATTAACATAGCGGAACGCACGCATCCGGCTCACGTTCACTGCCGGAGGCACGTTCTTTACATCGGTACCCTGGGGGACGATCAGTGCAAGGTGTGAAACAGATCGCATAGCAGGGCGGGATGTCAGGGAGCTGGTCAACTCCCTGATTAATTCATCACTGACCGTTTTCTCAAATGAAATCCCTACAAAGACAGCCTCACTTTTTCCCCCCGTTCTTTTCGTGAACGAATATAATTTATCCCTGCCGGCCGTTACCGGTCCCGGCTGCAATACCCAGCCTTCGCTTGCAGGATAATGCCGTTTCAGTTCCTTTTCAACGATCGTATGCATGATATCGGCGCTGAATCCCATGACAAATCACCTTCACTCCATTACTGTTCCGTAGTTAAACATTTTTCCCAAAATCTGTCCCACGCGGATACTATCGTTCCAGCATCGATTCACAGGGAAACAGAATCCAGGTTTAAAACGCCGTGAAGAGTCCATCTTTTTGGGGTACATCTCATTTGAGAATAATCAGAAAAGGAACGAGAGTCTTCTCCCGCTGGTCTTCATGAAAGAACATGAGTTATTGCAATTTACCTGTCCGGTACCAGGGAGGGACCGGTATCCGGGATATTGATATATATCCCGTAAATGACCTGTATTATAGCAATTACGGCTTACTAATGGAACCGTGACTTCCGGTTTGAAGGAGACTGATCGAATGAAGCGGGATTTGGTGAACCAGTCACAAATGTACTACATCAACAGGGAGTTGAGCTGGATCCGGTTCAACCAGCACGTTCTTGATGAGGCAGTGGATACGAAAAACCCGCTATTGGAACGCCTGAAATTTCTTTCGATCTTTGCGAATAACCTTGACGAGTTCTTTATGATCAGGGTTTCCGGCCTGAAACGGCAGGTATCGAGCGGTGTTCTCGAGGCTCCGCCTGACGGCATGAGCCCGTCGGAACAACTCGCCGCCATCCACGACCAGCTGGCACCGCTCCTGAAGACACAATCGGAATGCTTTAAAAACGATCTCATCCCCGCCCTGGGCAATGAAGGCATCGAGATCTGCTCCTACGACCAGCTCCCGGCCGAAGAAAGCAGGAAACTATCAGAATATTTTGATAAAGAAATATTTCCCGTCCTCACACCGCTTGCATTCGATAAGTCCCATCCGTTTCCATTCATTTCAAACCTCTCCTTAAATCTTGCAATCGCCGTCAGGGACCCTTTAAAGAAAGACGAATTATTCGCCCGCATAAAGGTCCCTGCCGATCTCTTCCCACGCCTGATTCTTGTCCCTTCGGTTTCAAACAATGCAAAAACAGGAAAATCCCGGTCGAAATACGTATTTCTCGAGGAACTGATCATCGCCCGTCTCGACTCCTTATTCCCGGGACTCGAGGTCGTGGCGGCGTACCCGTTCAGGGTGACGAGGGATGCCGACTTTGAAATTGAAGAAGACGAGGCGTCGGATCTCCTGACCGCGGTGGAGGAGAGTGTCGAGCTTCGCCGTACGGGGTCCCCAATCCGGGTGGAAGTCTCCTCCACGATGCCAGACGGGATTTGCGGGATGTTATCGGTGAAGCTCGGGATAAGCCCGGAAATGTTTTACCGGGTCGAGCCGCCCGTAGGGATGGCAGACCTCATGCAGTTATATTCCACCGACAGGCCCGACCTGAAAGATCCCCCGTTTATTCCTGCCATACCTTCGTCCTTCGAAGGTGACGCAGATATTTTTGCTGCTATTAAGAAAAGGGATGTCCTGCTGTATCACCCGTACGACAGTTTTTCACCTGTCGTATCATTCCTCAGGCAGGCCGCGAGTGACCCGGACGTCCTGGCCATAAAAATGACGATGTACCGGGTCGGGCCAAATTCACCAATTGTTGACGCGCTTATGGAAGCCCGGAACAACGGCAAAGTAGTGGCGGCAATCATAGAACTGAAAGCGAGGTTCGATGAAGAGAACAATATCGGGTGGGCACGGGCACTGGAACAGGCGGGTGTCCATGTGGTGTACGGGCTGTCCGGCCTGAAAGTTCATGCCAAGATATGCATGGTGGTCAGGAAAGAAAAAGACGGTATCGTCCGGTACCTGCATCTCGGAACAGGAAATTATAATGCTGCCACAAGCCGGATTTACACCGATCTCGGACTCTTCACCTGCAACCAGGTGATAGGTGCAGATCTGGCCGATGTTTTTAACGCCCTTACCGGATATTCAGCCCTTCATGGTTACCGTTCGCTCCTCGTTGCCCCGATCAGTATCAGGAGCGGCATCCTTGAGCGGATCCGTCGTGAAATAGACCGCCAGAAGCAGCATGGGGACGGACACATTATTTTCAAAATCAACGCACTGGTTGACCGTGAGTGTATCGATGCATTGTACCAGGCTTCCCAGGCCGGCGTCAGGGTAGACCTGCAGGTCAGGGGGATCTGCTGTTTAAGGCCCGGTATTCCGGAGGTCAGCGATCGCATCACGGTGACGAGTGTCGTCGGCAGGTTTCTCGAACATCCCCGCATATTTTATTTCAGGAACGGAGGGGAAGAGGAGGTTTTCCTCGGGAGCGCTGACCTGATGCCCAGGAACCTTGACAGGCGTGTAGAAGTCCTGTTTCCCATTGATGATCAGGCAATCAGGAGATCGGTCATCGATACCATCCTGAAGGTCCAGATGAGTGATAATGTAAACGCAAGAAAATTAAACCCTGACGGGAGCTATGAAAAATTAGAACCTGCCCCGGGACAGGAACCCTGCGACGCACATGCCTGGTTTATCAGTCACCGGGGGATCTGGCATGAACAACAAAAGGCCGGAAAGAAAATTCCCAGGAAAAACAATGCAGATCTCAAAATAAACTGAAGCAGCGATTGCGCTTCTCACTTTCACCCCGTGGTGAAAAGGTTATTTCAGGTGCGGGTCCATTCTTCATCAATGCCCGAGGAACCTGTTATCGTTATGGGTATTGATCCCGGTCTGGCCCGCGTAGGATACGGGGTACTCAGAAAGACAGGAAACGTGACTGGCCATGTTACCCATGGATGTATTGTCACCGACGGCACAAAAAGTTCCCACGAAGCCCGTCTCTACCAGATATATCATGAAATTACCGACCTGTTAGCGACGCACAGGCCAAGGGACGCCGCAATCGAGAAGCTTTTTTTTACAAAGAATATTACATCCGCCATGGGCGTTTCCGAAGTGAGGGGGATAATTCTCCTCGCATGTGCTGAAATGGCCCTTTCCGTTTACGAATATACCCCGAACGAGGTGAAACAGGCAGTGACCGGATCGGGCCGTGCAGATAAAAAACAGGTCCAGGAAATGATCAAAAGACTCCTCCACCTTGATGAGATCCCACGCCCCGACGATGCCGCCGACGGCCTCTCCATCGCCCTTTGCCACATCAACAGGATGAGGTGATCGGGTTTTGATAGCTCATCTTTACGGGGATATAACAAAAATAGGGGACAATCATATCGTGATCGATGTGAATGGTGTCGGCTACCGCGTTAATGTGACCGAAAAAACACTCCAGGTGCTGTCGGCCCATAAGGGTAAAATCAGGGTATATACCCACCTTATCGTCAGGGACGATGCATTCACACTCGCAGGATTTATCGATCAGGCAGAGCTTGAAGTATTTCTTCTGCTGATCACCGTCAACCGCGTCGGTCCGCAGATGGCCCTTTCGATACTCTCGCAAATCCCGGCTCCGGAACTTATCCATGCGCTTGTCTGCGAGGATGAGAAGAGACTTACCCGTCTGAACGGAGTCGGACCGAGAAATGCCAAGAGACTAATCCTCGAATTAAAAGACCGGCTGAAGGACAGATCCTGCAGACCGGTGCCGGGCCATGACGGCGTATCAGGGCAGGTCCGGGAAGACGTGACAAAAGCACTGATCGCACTTGGTTTTTCCAGCCGTGACGCAATCGATGCGGTGAACAGAGCAGCTTCAGGAGTGGCCGACCCCGGTTCCCAGGCACTTCTCAAGTCCGCTCTCAGCATACTGAAGGGGGAAAGGCAGGGATGACAGAACGGTTGACCGAAAGGGAGGGACAGGCAGAAGATTCCGGTGAGGAAACGATAAGGCCTGCGGATCTCCGGGAATTCATTGGCCAGGAAACCCTGAAGGAAACCCTGTCCATCGCCATCGGTGCCGCACATAAACGTAAGAAACCAATCGATCATATCCTGTTTTCAGGCCCTCCCGGCCTCGGGAAAACCACCCTTGCGCACATTATCTCGCATGAGATGGGGACGTCGATCCATTCGACGAGCGGTCCTGTTCTCGAAAAACCGGGCGACCTGGCAGCAATCCTTACCACGTTAAAGTCGGGGGACGTCCTTTTCATCGACGAGATACACCGCCTGAGCACGGTTGTCGAGGAAGTCCTGTACCCTGCAATGGAGGATTTTTCGGTCGACATTATGATCGGCGAAGGACCGGGAGCGAGGTCAATCCGGCTTGATATCGAACAATTCACTCTCATTGGGGCAACGACAAGGATAGGGCTCCTGGGGTCGCCGTTCAGGGACAGGTTCGGGATTATCGCCCGCCTGAACCTGTATTCACCGGATGAGCTCGTCAGGGTGGTGGCGAGGAGTGCATCCATCATGAAGATCTGCATTAGTCCCGATGCCTGCCGGGAAATTGCAGGGAGGAGCCGCGGAACGCCGCGTATCGCGAACCGCCTTCTCCGGAGAGTCTGGGATTACGCCCTTGTCAGGGGAGACGGGAATATCACGAAAGAGGTTGCATCCCATGCACTGACACTGCTTGGTATCGATGGGCTCGGGCTTGACAACCTTGACCGACGGATTTTGCGGGTTATTTCCGAAGATTTCAGGGGAGGTCCCGTCGGATTAAAGACCATTGCAATCTCTGTCGGGGAGGAGCCGAGGACAATAGAGGATGTCTATGAACCATATCTCATCCAGATCGGTTTTATCAAGCGAACGGCCCAGGGACGCGAGACGACACCTGCCGCAGGGGCACATGTCCATACCGACTGGTGGTAAACGACCGGCAGGATAGGTTTCAGCCGGATTCGGGATGATTGATCCTTTATAACCAGGGAGCAGGCGTTTCTATCGAAGATTTCTCCCCGGGTTGTCCCTGATCCCCGGGTGTCTCCGAAGTCACGATATGGTGGCGCAGCTCCCGTCCGAATATCCGTTCAAAGTTCTTCTCTTCATTCTCCACTCCCCATGATTCGAACTGGCAGTCGCCGCGGGCGGTTATCTCGAGTTCTGCGAACCGGTGGTTCACGGTTATGAATGAGACCCTGTCGATCAGGGCTGCGTGCCTCCGGTCGAGACTCTCGGCAAGTCGCAGGAAAAGGGATAATACCCGGACGAGGTCTTGTGCGGCCTCGTCAAGCCCCGGCATATCCTGCTCCCTCCGTTTCGGGAGCTTTTTCCGGTGGAACCTCGCGATGTTTGCCATAGCCAGGATCTCGCGGGGCTCGAATCCAAGGAGATCGCTGTTCCTGATGATATAATAGGAATGGGAGTGGTGGTTGTTAAACGAAATCAGGGAGCCGATATCATGAAGGAATGCTGCGTATTCGAGAAACTCCCGTTCCCTGGCGCTCATTGAATGGAGGCCCGTTGCGAGGCCGGAATCAAAAAGGTCAAGTGCCAGCTTGGAAACGGTCCGGGCATGGTACTCGTTAATGCCGAAATTGCGACCGGTAAGGAGGACACTCCGTTCCCGTACGGAAAGGTCCCCGAGGAGGGGGTACCCCTCCATCCGGGTGAGATAATCCGCGAGAAGCCCGTCCTGGAGACCCCGCTGGGTTACCTCGAGGGCCGTGATACCGAGCTTCTTCGGTCAGCGTATCGATTACGGCTGCTCCGGCAAGGATAATGTCGGCACGTTCGGGGTTGATCCCCGGAACTTTTCTGCGCTCGGAGAGGGGCAGGGAACAGAGAAGGGCAATTGTCTTCTTCATATCTTGCATGGTCAGTGTCGTTCTTTCCGGTTCGTCGGGATGGAACAACCGGGCGGAAATATCACAGAGGTTGATGATCGTGCCTGAACTCCCGATAAGCAGGTCGTAAGGATATCGTCGTATCTGCCTGATGCTTGCCCTTGTTTCGCTCCTGACATGGCTCCTGATACTCTCGTATAATTCATTGCTGACGGGTTTTTCACCCCCCCCCGGGAAAAACATGTTTGCGAGTCTTATCGACCCGAGCCTGACACTTGAAAGATATGAATAGTTCCGCTGCCTTCCGACAGCGATTTCCGTGCTCCCCCCGCCGATATCGATAATAAGGGCCTGCCTTTCTTCGAGATTGTGTGCGGCGGCGACTCCCATATAGATCAGTCGTGCCTCCTCCCGTCCCGATATCACCTGGACGTCGAGGTGGGCCTCATGCCTTAGACGCGAAAGGAGCTCATATCGGTTCTGGGCTTCCCTGGTGGCCGATGTCGCCACTGCCACGAATTCATGGGCCCCGAAAGACCGGGCAAGTTCCACAAACCTCCCGGAGACCATGACCGCCCTGTCGATGGCAGCAGGTGTCAGAATTCCTGTCTCAAACTCCCCCTCCCCAAGCCGGACCGCCTCCTTCTGGCTCGACATCACTGTGTACGAACAGTCATGGTTGAGCCTGACCACAAACAGGCGGATGGAATTTGTCCCGATATCGATGAATGCCACGATTCTCGGGGTTGCAATCGTTCCGGGTACCGTTCATCTGTTCATGCACCACGCACTTACTGGGGGGAATATCAGGTTACTTTCTTCAGTCAGCTGAAGAATTGGAAGGCAGGGGTAATAACTGTCCCTTTTCGAACTTATATGCTCTATAGAGAATAATTTCTGTTTGTTACATCCCTATATTCTATAGAGAATAGAGGGCTGTCGGCTCATGCATCCCGGGAGAGTCTTAATTTGTCGGGTAAATGCCCTTTGGTTTTTTGCATATCCCTCATATTCCTGCCCTTCAATCCGTCTTGAATATCTCATTATCCTTTGTTTCCCTCCTGTAAGGACATGACCTGCAGAGACCGATCGTCAGTGCAACGACAAGGGCAAAGGCCGCAGTTACGAGAAATGCCATAAAAAAACCCGCGAACTGGGCCACGATGCCGGCAATAAAAGGAAGAATCGTCATACCCAGGTAACTCGATGCATCAAAAAGGCCCATATAGGTGCCCTGATCTCTCCCTGCACTCGCGAGATATGCGAGTTGGGCAATCATTACGATTCCTGCAAGTATGCCAAGGAGGATAAAAGCCCAGGGAGTGAAAAAGCAGGCGATTACAGCACCTGCTGACAAAACTGCAGCCATCCGCAACACAGGCACCGGTGCGAACGAACATTTCGATACGGCTATAACGGCAACTGCTGTCGCCCCGCTCATCGCGGCAATATCCAGGCCAACAACTCCCGGCGTCGCCCCGCTGAATTGTGGATAAATCGCTGTTACTGCACCGGTTACACCGATAAGGACAACCGAAGAGAACCAGAGCCAGAAATAATCCCTGATAATCCCCGGGAGATTGCCTATGTACGAACTCCACGTCTTTTCCGATCCCGCCGGGATTTCCCGTAAAGGCTGAATGACGCTACTGAAACAAAATGACAGGAGTGCGAGTATACTGAATAAGAGGAGCCCCGCCGATCGGTAACCTGAAATCCCGGCAATCCAGCCGGAGAGGACGAGGCCTGCGATCAGCCCTACGTTTAAAAACGCGAGAAACCAGCCGCTCATTTTCTGGTGTCCGGGCTGCCTGTTGATATAGGTGAGGGCAGCCGCTACAAACATCCCGGCCCCGACTCCCTCGATAAGGCGTGCAGCGAGTACGATCATGAGAAACGACGAAAATATCAGCAATATCCCTGATATGCAGGTCAGAAACAGACCGATAATAGTGAGATACTTCGAGCCCCACCTGTCTGAAAGAACTCCGGCAGGAAGAGTCAGGAAAAAAGCGCCAAGAAAATATGCCGAATAGATCTCGCCCTGTAATGCTGCCCCGGAGGCATAATCAGGCAATACCGGGACGATGGCATTGGATAATGCCATGACGGCGAATACACCAAGTGAGAGGTTTATCAGGTCTCTCATGGTCTTTCGTTTATACCATCCGGTAGGTCTCGAGATTCATCGGTGAATGGGTCTGGATATGGTATCTTTTATAAAGAGAACTGGCGAGATCGATCGTATTATTCTCGTCCCCGTGGATGGTGAATATTTTTTCAGGCCTTGGCTGTATCTGCCCTATGTAGTTCATCAGCTGGCGCCGGTCCGAATGTCCTGAAAATCCGTCTACCGTTACGATTTCAAGGTTGATAACAATACTCTCCCGCCGCCCGAGTGGAACTTCCCGCCATCCCTTCTGGATGCGCCTGCCGAGGGTCCCGTCTGCCTGGTATCCCACAAACACAAGTGCATTTTTTTCGTCAGCCGCAAGATGGCTCAAATATTCCATGACCGGTCCTCCGTTCAGCATGCCGCTCGTGGTGATAATCACGCAGGGGTCACCGTTGATGACCTTTTCCCGGAGTTCAGGTGAATCCACGGCGACAAAGCTTTCTGAAAGGAACGGATTCATTCCTTCCTTGAATATCTGGTTCCTGAGATCGCTGTTCAGGTATTCAGGATAGGTCGTATGGATGGCGGTTGCTTCCCTGATCATACCGTCGATGTAGATCTTGACGTTCGGGATCTTCTCTTTCCTCATTCCCTCTTCAAGGGCAAGCATTACTTCCTGCGAACGACCGACTGCGAAAGCAGGGATTATGACCTTCCCGCCTCTCGAGAGGACGGTATTGATCGTTTCATAGAGTTTTTCTTCGGCATCGGCTCTCTGCGGCTGCATCATCTCGGACCCGCCGTACGTACTTTCCATGAAGAGCGCTTCAAGCCGGGGAAAACTTGCCGTTGCCGGGTTGAACAGGCGGCTCTTGCTGTAGTTGAAGTCTCCTGTAAAGGCGATATTGTATAGTCCGTCTCCAACATGGAAATGTGCGATTGCGGAACCGAGGATATGGCCTGCATTGTGGAAGGTAAGCTTGATATCGGGAGCGATATCGGTGACATTTCCGTAATTCAGAGTAATCGAATGCCTGATATAGGTCTTCACTTCATTCGAGGTGTAGGGTACTTTCCGATCTTCCTTGTGTATGACGTCGAGGTAGTCGAGCTGAAGCATTGCAGAGAGGTCACGCGTGGGCGGCGTACTGTACACCGGGCCGTCATATCCGTATTTATAAAGGAGGGGGACGAGTGCGCAGTGGTCCAGGTGAGCATGGGTCAATACTACGGCATCAAGCTGGGAAAGGGGATGAATTTCCGGGACATAGAGATAAGGGGTGCTGTTGTTATTGTCGGGTTTTTCTCCGCAGTCGATAAGGACCCTGCTTTCAGGTGTTGTAAGAAGGAATGCGGCCCTTCCCACCTCCCGGCAACAGCCGAGCATAGTTACCCGTGCCCACTGGTCTTTGCTGGTAACGTCCCGGTGGATACGACGTCCAATGGTCCGTAAAAATACCTTTCTCTCTTCATTGACCGACCGCAGGTACTGGCGAACCTGCTTTACCGTCGAACTTTCAATCGGGGGCGTCCTGACAACTTTTGGTGTCCAGCCGATATGCTTCGTAATCTCGCGGAGTGTCGCACCGTTTTTCCCGATGACGACTCCCGGTTTTTCCGCTTCGATGAGCACTTCTCCCGTGTCGGCATCAAAGTAGATATCGGTGATACCGGCATTGTCCGTAACAACGGATTTTATCTCCTCGACGGCACGGTCCGGGTCTTCCAGTACGTTCGGCCTGACTACGATACGCTTCCTGAGGTCGCGTGCGAGGATCCTGATAAGGTCAGCTTCGTCGGCAAATTTCTTCGGGTCATCAGTGTAAATAACAAGTTCAGGCCCCTCGAACTCTACATCCGACACCGTTATGCCGGAGGGGACCTTTTCGTTGATCTTATCCTTAAGTTCTTTCAATCGTTCTTCAATAAGCATTTAATCCGTCCAAAAAAGTAATTATGCAGAAAGTGCCGTGAGGGTCTTTATTACGTCCTCGTCGGCAATCTCCTGGTATTTGTCCCTGGTTATAACAACCACGTGGATACCTTCACCAGAGCCTGCATCACGTCTCATCGCTGCCCTGATAGACCTGATGGCAAGTTCTGTTGCCTCTTCCTCGTTCATATCCTTCCGGAACCGGTCCTCGAGGACACCATAGGCACCCGGCGAACCTGAACCCGTAGCGACGATATCCTCTTCGCGTGTGGCCCCGCCCATCGCATCTACTGAATACACGGAGGCACCCGAATCGTCGACACCACCCACGAGCAGCTGTACATAATAGGGATAGTAGCGGTTTGCATTGAGGACATTGGAGAGGAGCGTCGAGGCCGCTCCGACTGCAATCGGCCTGCCACGCCGTATCTGGTACAGGCTGCATTCGACAGTCATGATGCGTGCCAGTTGCTGGGCATCCCCGACACCACCCGCGGTCGTCATGCCGATCCGGTCCGCGATCTGGTACACTTTTTTTGCCCTTTTGCTCGCGATAAAGTAGCCCATCGTTGCCCTTTTTTCGGTTGCAAGAATAACGCCGTCGGAAAAAACGAGACCTACCGTGGTTGTCCCCTTGAGTGGCTCCTGATAAGATTCATTCATACGAAACACCCCAAAATATTAAACGCCGGGAAAATTCTTAAAAGCGCTTTAACTATTAGATGACATCAATAAATTTAAAGGTTTTTATTGATTGTCAGGTTCACAGAGCACAGCGATGAGGTCCCTGTCGAACAACATTGCAACAAGTCGTTTGTCCCCGTTGATCACCGGAAGCTGGTCAATCCGGGCCCGTTTCATTTTCAGTGCACACTCGCTTACCTCGGCATTCAACGGGACCGAAACCACATTTTTCACCATCGCTGTCTTCACAGGTCTCGGTGGAAGCTGGATCTTTGATATCCCGTAACTGATAGTATGCATATCCCTGATGCTCTCCCATGTCCATTCGTCATCGTCCGTTCCGTTCGAGAAATCCGAGACTTCGACCGTATCTTCAATCGAAGAATGCCGTATAAGGTCACGTTCGGAGATGATACCCTGGAGCTTGCTGTCCGCGTCGAGAATGGGGATCGCCTCGAATCCAGAGATCTCCATGACTCTCCCCACCACCGGTAACGGGGTCTCTTCCCAAAGTGCGAAGGTCTGGCTCGTATAACGATCTTTAATCTCCTGTTTGATTCTCATCGTTGCAATTGCGTGGACGAGGTCCGCAGTGCTGATAAGACCTGTCAGCTGGCCGTCTTCGACGACCGGAAGGCGCCGGATATTATGCGCTGCTAGAAGCTTCGCGGCCTCGCTTAAGGGTGCATCGGGGGCAATAATGACGGGGTCGGGGGTCATCAGGAGACCGAGCTGGGTCTCTTCGGCTTTCCTGAGAAGGTCCTTCCTCGTGATAATGCCGACGAGTTTTCCCTCTTTCAGCACCGGAACCCCGCTTATACCTGTTCTTTTAAGGATTTTCAGCACATCGTCGCGGTTGCCTGGTATCTCTACGTTGACGACGTCCGAAGTCATGTACTCTGAAACAACCATCTCCGTTATGCTCTCACCACCAGCACCGCCTTCCTGCAGTTCGAGACTACATATGAGCTGACACTTCCGAGCAGGATGCGGTCGACATTACTTTTCCCGTGTGAACCGATAATTACGAGGTCGGCTCCGACGTCATCGGCAATTTTTACAATTTCGTTTCCCGCGTGACCCTCTTTTAAGTGTGTAGTTATCGCGACACCTTTTACCCCCGCCTTATTCTCGGCATCGGCAAGAGCGTTATGCCCTTCTTTCTCAAGCATGGAGAGCATGATCTCCCAGGTGTTATCCATAGGCAACGATGAAAACAGGCCGGTCTCAACGACATACACGACATGGAGCGCGGATTTCCAGACTCTGGCCTCGTCAAGTGCGCACTCGAGCGCCTTTTCGCTTGTTCCCGATCCATCGATTGCGACAAGAATTTTGCCGAACATGTTTACCCCAAAAAATAGTCTCCTTTATAACTTATTTCTACGAAATAAAAACCTTTTTCACGATGTCCCCGGGCGAGGCCCGTTTTACGATAGTTGCAACAGGATCGCGGCTGAAGCGCATATTGGTCCGGCCCGGGTCGAGCACAAAAAATGTCCCCGGGGAGCCCTCCTTTATAAAAAACTCACGGTTTATAAGGGAAGCACCCGAAATAGCCGCCTTCAACAGGCGGAAGGGATCTAATGCATAGACATACTCTGTGAATGCCAGTTCGGCGAGCATGTCCGGCTGTGCGACCATTGCATTATCGGTGCCGAGGAAGAACCTGCAACCTAGTTCCGTCATTTCATGAAGAGGTGGTTTGTCACCTGAGCGTGTCACACCAAATGCCCAGTTCGACCGCGGGCATATTGCAATGGGAATGTCCCGGTCGGCACATTCACGTATCTGTTTTCTCGTCGCATGCGTACAATGGATGAGAAGATCGGGATCGAACGACAGGGCCGTATCCATATCGCCGGGATCTTTTTCCCCGGCATGGAATGCAACAAGTTTTCCATTTCGGCGGGCATTCCCCACAAGGATTTCCAGATCTTCCACATCCCGTGCGCTACTGATCCCAAGACCGCCTGCCACTTCTTCACCACCCTCGCGCCCGAAAATAAGAAGGCCAGGCATGCAGCCCCGTGCGGCTTCCTGTAATGCCCGGACTCCGGGCTCGCCGCTCTCCCTGAAATCGGCGCAACCCGCCGTACCGCTCCTGACCATGACCCGGACGCTCGATCTCATTCCCGAAACGAGGTCGGCGTGCGGCGTATTGGCCAGAGATCCTGTGTTTAAGACCTTCCGGAGGCGTAACAAGTGAAACAAGGTCCTGTCCGGCACAATTGATATCCATGGCTATAGTGTCGCCAAGGTGCGTGTGGGCATTGAAAAAGGCAGGACAGATCCATAAATCCGGCGGATGGGACTCGTATTCGATATGGGTGATAACCCCGGATTTTACCACGATCGTGACGGGGGACATTTCCAAACGTTCCCCGAGAAGAGCATGACCGCTGACTGTCACCTCGTGGTCTGACATAACCTTGCACCCATTTATATATTGAGAATGAGAAATAGCTTTGGTATGGCAAAAAAAAAGGGCGGAAGACTGATTTCTTCGGCAGGTCTCGTCAACTATTACGAGAGTGAAGACCGCAGGGCGGTCCATATCAATCCGGTCGCAGTAATTATCATTGCAGCGGTAATCGGTGCCGTGATATTTATCCTGAATATGCTCGTAAAATAATTTTATCTTTTTTAATCTCTGTAAATTCCCCGGAATGAAAAGATATTCCAAATATTCGGGAAGGGGGGAACTTCCCTGTCCCAGCCCCGCAGAAGATTTTGGGCAGGTTTTGCAGGACGCAGAACATGAATGTATTTCCCGGGATTTATCACGGTAACTGTCAGGGATGCCCGTGACATGGCGTTCCCGAAGATTCAGAACGATGGAATCTATTAATTTCACGGTTAAAAAAACAGAAACCAAAAAAAAAACGGTTAATCCCGGGAAATTACAACCCGCTATCCCCATTTTCAATCGATCGTTCCTCTTCAGGAAGCAGGCATGCCGCTCCTTCAGGATGGAGTTTTGGTTTTGCAAGCCTGCCCATCAGCGAGAGGATCGCCGGCATGATGATAATTGCCCCGATCAGGGAAAATCCCACAGCAATAAGTGTCGATACCCCGAAATTGCTGACAATCGGGAAACTGGCGAATAATAATGCGGAAAAGCCGAAAAACGTTGCAAGACCCGATACCGTGATAGCAGTACCAATCCGCTCGACACTATGCTGGATGGCAGCAAGAGGGTTTCCAAGGTTATCAAATTCCTCTTCATACCGCTCCATCACAAGAATGGTATATTCAGCAGCGACTCCTATGGTCATCGAACCTAGCGTTGCTGTCAACGGTGAATAGTCAATTCCCATCGTGTACATGGCAATGGCGTTCCAGCCGACGACGATGATAATGGGTACGAGCGGTGTTATCGCATCTATTCTCCGATACACGAGCAAGAGGAATAAGAATACGAGGACAAACCCCAGGATTGTCATCTGCTCTTTCGAGGAGGACAACTGACCAATGAGGGTTGTAAAGAGGTCGAAACTTCCCGAAGGTGCCGCTTTGACCCCGGGTGGAGGCGGGTTGAAGGCGATGTCATTGATCATCTGTGTTTTCAGGGTCGATTCCGCCGGTGTATCAAGGTTTATCGTGCTGAACTGGATTACCGCATCGGTCGATCCGGAAAGGTAGGATTTCGTTACATCGTCCGGTATCAGGCTGATGACGTTATCCAGGTCGCTCTGGCTGTCCGGCAGCACTCCCCCGTTATAGGCAAGGATATAGGTGACGATGCTCGTTGCCCCGGTAAGTTCGCTGTGCCTGTTCAGCTCGTCGTCCTGGAATTGTTTTATCCATTTGATCGTGGTAAGGGAATTCACCCCGTCGCCATAGAGATAGATAGGGGCCGTGCTTGAAGCCCCATACATCCGCGTAACTTTATCATTAAGGAGTCTTGGCCGGCATATCGGGCGGAACAAATGCATTTTCGTTAGTCTGGATCGGTATCAGCCCATCGACCTGGAACCCGATTACGGCAATTATTCCTGCAATGAGCAGGATGGGGATGGGATTTTTTGAGATCTTAACGGAAACCCCTGTAAGGAGCTCGCCGTATGAAAATTTCTTTTTCTTCGGACCAGGTTTTTTCTCTTTCGGTTTATATTTCAGCAGGATAGCAACCGTTGGAATTCCTATGAGCGAGGCCAGGTAACAACACATCACGCCGATAATGGAGACCAGCCCGAAACTCTGGATCATCGGGACCGGGGAGATAAACATGGCGACGAATCCCATGCAGGTCGCAAGCATGGCGTACAGGACCGCCGGGCCTGTCCTCGTCACTGTCATAAAGACTGCCTGGGCGATAGTGCCTTTCCTCATTTCCTCATCAAAACGCGAATGGAATTGTATCGCATAATCAATCCCGAGCCCGATGAGGACCGGGAATGCACCCATCACAGCCATATTCAACTGGATCCCGGCCAAGCCCATCAGGCCCATCGATACTACCAGTCCGATGGTAACCATCAGCACGGGAAGGAACCGGTAACTGACGTAGGAAAACAGTATCCCCATGACGATTACCATCAGGATCAGTGCGGCAAAAATCAGGGTCCCCGTCGACGCACCCATGGAATTTCTCATCTGCTGGGAAAAAGCGGCACTTCCCGTGACCGATACCGTTACGCCGGGTGGCGGATCCGAGGCGTCAACGAGACTCTGAAGGTTATTGAGCAGGTTTGTTTTTGCATTGTCGGACAGCCCTTCGTTCACATTGACCCGGATGATGGTAATGAGGTTGGATTGCGAGAATAATGCGATAGTCTCCGGTGGGATCTTTGATTCGGCATTTTTTACCTCCCCGGCCGACGTCGGGAGAGTCCCGTTGTTCGCGAGACGTAAAATATCCGGGGCTCCCGTTACGTCCTTAATATTCTGCTGCTGCCTGATCGTGTTTTCGAGCCCGTCGAGATACTGTAGGACGTCGGGGTTCAGGGAATTGTCTGTCTCGATAAGGAGAATTACCGGGTCGGCCGAGAAGGTCGTTGTATACCGGTCTGTACTGCTGTCCCTGGACCGAGTCCTTGACAAGGTAAACCTCCCAGTTGGTCTGCATCGTGATCGTCGACATACCATAGAGGCAGACGATAAATACTGCAACAATAATTCCGGCGACCAGCATGGGCCGGTGGGTGATTACTTCTGCAATCTTTTCAAACAGCCGGTTTATCATGGGTATGTTCCTTTTCTGACGGCCCTATCCGTCCTGCCCGGATTATTTCCTGATATTCTCCGGATAAGATCTTGGTTCCGGCATCCTGGTTTCCTGCCCGGTGCTGATTATACCGGCAGCGTATTGCAGTGGAGGTGCTATAAACTCGTACCCGGGACTTCAGTATGAAACAGAGCCCTGTTCTGGAAATACGGAGCCAGTAACATGACCCTCCTGATCTGCAACCAGTTTACCTTTTATTGTGGGTAATTTTTATCTGGAAGGTTAATAAAGAATTTGTTGTGATTAAGACAACATCCTGGAAAAAGGATTCGTTCCTCATGACTGCACGGAGACCAGGGAAGTAACAGGGAATATCAGGAAATTTTCCCCGATGTTTTCATACATTTTCTGATGATATCCTCATCCTGCCGGAAGTAAATATCATCGTGGCCGGTCCAGGACGGGCAGTTCCTGAAGACGACTGCGGGGACCCCGTTGTTGCTCTCACCCATGACAAAATTCCCGAACCCGGCAATCTCATCGACAACGGCTTCCTCGGTAATCTTGAGCACATGACCGAACAGGTCGGTATCGCCGCGGAAGTCTCTTATCGCTGTCATACCGCTCCACCCGATCGCATTTCCCGTCTGTCCTCTCCGGAACGAACGCCCGCAGGTATCTGTTATAATAACGCCGACGGAAATCCCTGTTTTATCGAGGATCTCCTGGCGGACTTCGGCTGCAGCCTTCATCGGATCGGGTGGAAGGTAAATAATCATCTCGTCCTCGATATTGCTCTGGTCCACCCCGGCCCTGACCCCGATATGACCGAACGGCAGTTCAGACAGAACAAAGGGGTATTCGAGGAGAATATCCGACGATGCATCGAGGACTGCCTGGATAAACCTCGGGTCCTCTCCTGTCCTGCCGGCAATCCTTGTTGCCCTGGTACCGGGGCTGATATCGGAAAGGTTCGCGGAATGGCCTTTCGCCTTCGAATAGACGGAGGATGCAATGATGAGGATGTCACCCTGCTTAAACTCGAACCGCTCGCAGATCATCCCTGCAAGATCATCGCCTTTATGGATAAGGGGTAATCCCCGGATGCCCATTACCTGGATCGTCGGGTCCATGATATCGATCTCAGATGTAGGACGGATACTGGATTAATATGTGGTATCCGGGCTCTCCGAAAAGCCCTGGGAATAACCCTCCCCGGTCTGTCCGGATATCGGAAAAACCGACTGCCCGGGACCGGCGGACCGGAAGTTCTTATCATCAGATTATGTTTTTCCCTGGCGGAATTCCGGTAATTTCGTAAAAATGCCGGACGTCCGTAAGGTGGTTTACTGCTATGGATAATTATGTATACAATGACGGTTAAAAGAACGCATTATAAGCGTTATTTTACGATAATCCGGGTCTCGTAAAATAAAAAATTCAAAGGTCAGCACCTATGTATCTCGTGATACGTTGCGGTAGTTGCAAAAGCTTTACCTATGTCGATAAATTCCAGCAGTGGAAACTTTGCCCGATCTGTGGAGCTGACTATCGAAGTGAAAAGAGCACCAATGTATCTTGAGGTGGAAGATTTCAGGGTCGCTGAATCAATCGTGAATAAACTCGAAGAGCACCTTCATTTGACCCGGAAAAAGGACCTTACGCCTGAAGAGCGTGAACAGCTCCGTGCCACCTATGCGGACTGGATCAGAAACCGGACCTGATCTGTTGAACACTATTATCTCTTAAATTACCATCGTTTGCCACAACCCGGACAGATAATTGTCACTTCCCTCCCGCAGGTCGGACAAATTAGTCCGGTTCGTTCCTTATAGATAAGAGGCTTCTCACATTTTTTGCAGTAAATTTCAACCTCGTAACCGCAGGAATGAGTCAGCATGGGGATATCCTTTATTTATGAGGTTTTATACCAATAACATTATTAAACTTATGGGCGCGGTTCTTACCCGTTCACCGGGCATTCCGGCAGGTCTTGAGATTTATCGTCTGATTATGCCGAATGAATGATCTTTATACGGGTACCGGATATAAAACCGGAAAATTCTTCGAATTTACCAAAAATAACGTGTAATTCTGCCCGATTCAGATGGGAATATGTATCTGCATTCCTTCCGGGACCCTTCTACCCGAAACTAACATCTATCATAATAATCGAAAATAATTGAATAGCAAAACCGGAATTTCAGGTAGTGCCTGGTGAATACTACGATGGATTATCATTTCGCTTCGAGAATCGAACAAACCCCCCGGTCCTTTATCAGGGAGATCCTTAAAGTGACAGAAGAACCGGGTGTAATCTCATTTGCGGGAGGGCTGCCAAATCCCGGGCTTTTTCCGGTACAGGAACTTCTCTCTGCCGCTCACAACGTTCTTACAGAAGACGGTGGCCGTGTGCTCCAGTATGCCACAACAGAGGGGTACCGACCGCTCCGGGAATACATTGCCCGGTTTTATCGCGAAAGACACAACATTACGCTGTCCCCTGACAACATCCTTATTACCAACGGCTCCCAGCAGTGTCTTGACCTTGTCGGGAAAGTGCTGGTAAACCCGGGAGATGCCGTGGCGATCGAACGCCCGGGATATCTCGGTGCGATCCAGGCATTTTCTCTGTATGAGCCGGTACTTAAAGGGATAACCCTCGCCATGGACGGACCCGACCCCGTATCCCTTGAACATGTGGTCAGGAAATTCTCCCCGGCAATGTTTTACGGGGTCCCGAATTTCCAGAATCCATCAGGAGTGACCTATTCCGAACAGTCGCGAAAAGAAGTGACGGAAATACTGGAAGGGACCGGGACCATGTACGTGGAAGACGATGCATACGGAGAGTCTAAGGTTCCTCGGTGATCCCCTGCCACCGCTCTATTCGTATATGCCAGACCAGGTCATTTTAACCGGATCGTTTTCAAAAATTATTGCCCCGGGCCTGAGGATGGGGTGGATGGCGGCGCCGGACCCAGTCTTTTCGGCCCTTGTAACGGCGAAACAGGCCACCGACCTGCACTCAAACTACCTGACTCAAAGGATCATCCACCGGTTCCTCATCGATACCGATTTCGGCAGCCATATCAGCTTAATCAGGGATGCATACAGGAAGCAGCGGGATATTATGGTAAAAACTATAGAAGAAACATTCCCCGGAGATGTGACATTTACAAGGCCCGAGGGGGGCATGTTTCTCTGGGTTACCCTGCCACAACGGCTCCGGGCAATGGACCTGTTCCAACGGGCCATCCGTGAAAACGTGGCATTCGTTCCCGGAGATCCGTTCTATACAGACGGCGGGGGCTCCGATTCGATGAGACTGAATTTTTCCAATAGTAACGAAGATACGATTGTCGAGGGAATAACACGACTGTCCGGGCTGATCAGGACCATGATCAGGGAAGCGTAAGGGTTTTCAACATATTTTTTTTCAAATATTACACCACTATGGAGTGTATTATTGTCGGGCATCGGTTCCAAATTTTGTCCGGGCATTGGGTATATTGGCATTGTTACCACCTGCTTTTCAATAAATCACGTCGAAGATTCAGAAAAATTTCGAGTTACTAAAATGTAAATGGAAAAGTATAGGCTATCACGCCCATATCTCGTATTGCGATTGACCCCGCCGCCCCCGAAGGACAACCCGGCGGCGTTCAAAATACTGTCAATAATGACGCTACTGGATAAATTGAACATTTTGATATTCGTTAATCATGTCAATGTAAAGGGAAGAAGTATCCCCATTGTTCGAAAAGTATCAGTGGCTAAATTGACACTATACCTTAGATATCGAGGCTACGCAGGACGTCCATGTCGGAATTGCATAAGATAATCTTGGGCCTGAATCCGATTATGGTTCATGCTGCTATGAAGCATTTGTTATTGTGGTTTAAATCCACGGAAGTTTCACTTTTGGGGAGGCATCGGTACACTTCACGGATCTAAACAGATCGTAACAATTGATCAATCCGGAGAAAAATCATAGTATTCTTGATTATCTTTACAATATCCCGTTAAGCTTATCAAACGGTCGCCCGAATCAACTTCCGGCATGACGCTATAACGAAATACTAAAAAAACCTGCAATGACGGAGTCCGCGCAGAATTAATGAAAAATGCGGTGAATAATTATTTATCCTGCTCACGTGATGGGAGAATGTGTAAATCATGGAGAACGATTCCATCGTGTTTCACGGTAACCTGCAGCAGTTACTGGAGAAAGTGGAAACGGGCGAGATGATCCCGAAACTACAGGCTTCGCA
Source organism: uncultured Methanomicrobiales archaeon (assembly GCA_963809105.1). Lineage (GTDB taxonomy): Archaea > Halobacteriota > Methanomicrobia > Methanomicrobiales > Methanospirillaceae > CAIKOD01. The sequence goes on from CAWEIC010000001.1 coordinate 43,564, forward strand.
CGCCCCGATGTGCAAATTTTTTACCGCGTACTATGTTATCAGCGGCATACGGCACGTTGTCCCCCTCGTGCACGGTCCTACGGGGTGCCCGCTGTATATGTCCGACTTTGTCCGTACCCGGGAGTGCTGCGAGATCCGGGGCGTCCCGCTCGAACCGACGGCGTGCACCACCCTTGACGAGAGTAATGTCATCTATGGCGGTGAGGGAAAACTCCTGGAAGCGGTGAAGGAGGCATACAGGAAGTACCACCCCGACCTCATCGTCATCCTTTCCTGCTGCTGCTCCGGGATTATCGGCGACGATGTCGAGAGTATCGCCCGCGAGGCAGAGAAACTGGTCGGCTGCCGGGTGCTGGCCCTTAAAAGCGAAGGGTTCGGCGGAGATTTCCGGAGCGGATACGAGGATGCGTTCAAGCTCATCATGGAACTGATGGACCCGCCGGAGACGACCTTGAAGGGGACGATCAACATCCTCGGCGCCCGCTGGGGGCCGTCTCCCACGGAGTTCAACTGGGACCTGGACGAGATCGAACGGCTCCTTGCCGCAATCGGGATAAAGGTAAATGCCGTCATTGCCGGGGGTTGCACGGTCGAGCAGATCCGGCATGCCCGGGAGGTGGAACTGAATGCCTCGTGGTGCTATGACTGGGGGCAGAAACTCGGTGACATGATGCAGGAACGGTTCGGGGTCCCGTACAGCAAGACAGGGCAGCCCTACGGCCCCTCGGCGACGAAGGAATGGCTGCTCGGTGTTGCGACACCGCTTGGCATGGAGGAGAAGGCGCTGGAGGTAATCAGGCGGGAGACAAAGGAAGTGGAGCCGGACCTTGCCTACCTCAGGGAGGCCCTTTCCGGTAAGACAGCAATTATCGAGATCTCCGAATTCCCCGGGCCAATACGGGCCCTTTCGCTCGCACGGATGGCGGAAGAGTTCGGGGCTCACCCGGTCGTGATCAACGTCCACCCCTACACGATCAAGGAGCGGATGCCCAGTATCAGATACATACTGAAAACCGGGATAAACCCGGAGATCGTCCTCACAAAAGGGCTCTTCAAACTCGGAAGTTTCCGGTCATCGAAAGAGACCGAGGACGAGCTTGAATCGATTGTCCGGGAGTACGACAACCCGATCTTCTTTGGCAATTCCGGCCGGTTCCCGCCCTGCCCGGTGGTGAACTTATCCCTCATGAACCCGGCCTTCCAGCCGCAGTACGGTTACCGGGGGGTTAAAAACATCGCCGCCCTTGTCCGGCAGGCACTCGAGAACAAGGACCTCCCGAGGTCGAAACTATTCAGGGGGATGCTCTATGGTACCGGGAATCGATGAAGGGGGGGCAGTTCCGGGGATCTCATCTGCGGAGGCATGCACCGACCCTTACCTCAGGTGCGCCTTCAATGGTGCCGCCCTGACAGCGCTCGGTGTCTCCGGTTCCGCCCTACTCTCCCATTCCCCTCAGGGATGCGAGTATCTGGTCAATACGGCTTTTGCCGCGCAGGAATGCGACTACATGGAGACAATGACGCTCTGCACCAAGCTCTGCGTCGATGAGATCGTGCATGGCGGGGAGGATATCCTCGCCCGAACGATCCGTGAGGTGAAAGGGCTCAGGATCTCCGCCCTGTTCGTGATCTCGGCCTGCGGGCCGGAGATCGTGGGCGACGACATCGTTGCGGTCTGCGAGACCCTGCAGCCGGAGGTGAAGTTCCGGCTCGTACCTATTGCAAGCCCCGGATTCCGGGGATCGCAATACGACGGCATTGACATCGCCCTCGATACGATGCTGAAACGGCTGGTTGATGGCAGTGTGGAGAAGGTGCCGGGATCAGTCTGCCTTATTGCTCCCCACGCAAACGCCAACCCGACATGGCCGGCAGACCTTGCCTGGGTGAAGCAAACGCTCTCCAGGATGGGTATTCCGGTCGTGGCCACGCTCACGCACAAAACGCCGCTTGGTGAGGTCATAAACGCGGCATCTGCCGAGACAACCCTCGTGCTGAGCCACGATGCCGGACAGAAAGCAGCGGATTATTTCTCCACAGCATATGGCACGGAACAGGTCTGCAAAGGGATTCCCCTGCCTATCGGTATGACCAACACGCAACGATGGCTCGACACCCTAGGGGAACGATTTGATAAGCAAAAGACAGCGGATGAAATAGTTTCCAAAGGCGAACGGATGGTAACGGCAACCTGCCGACGCAAGTGGCCGATGGCCCGGTTTCTGTACCGGATTCCGGCAGCGATTGTTGCCGATGCTACGATCGGCATCCCTCTTGTGCGGTTTGTAACCGAGGAAATGGAGATGACCCCACAGCTCGTTGCCCTCTACTCCTCGCAACGGCCGGTGCGGGACCTGCTGGAACAGGAACTGAAAAATCTCGGTCTCAGGCCGACAGTCATATATGGAACTGACGTGTACAAAACGCGGCAGAGTCTCAGGGAGGTCATCCCCCGGGTCATCTTTGGCAGCACAATCGAGCGGCACGCGGCCGAGGGCCTGGGGGTCCCGTATATTGTGGAAGTGGTAAGGACAATTCGCCAGTTCAGGATGATCAACCGGGAATATTTCGGGTATACCGGTATCCTCAACCTTTTCGAGTGCGTCCAGAACGAATGGACAATGGCGTGGCGTTCCAAGGAGAGAAGATACGGGGCAAAGTGGTGATAAATCATGAGACAGATTGCGATTTATGGGAAAGGCGGGATTGGGAAGAGCACGATCGCCTCGAACCTGTCAGCCGCGCTCCACGAGATGGGCCGCACGGTCATGCAGGTGGGTTGCGATCCCAAGAGGGACTCGACCCGGATCCTTGCAGGCGGGAAGTTCATCCCTGCGGTGCTGGAAGAGCACCGGGAGCAGCTGCGGGTGGGAAAGGACGAATACGCGATCAAGCTGGACCATATCGTCTTCAAATCTCCCGGCGGGATCTACCTTGTCGAGGCAGGGGGCCCGGAGCCGGGGGTCGGGTGTGCCGGCCGAGGCGTGCTGACTGCCCTGCAGATCTTAAAAGACCTGAATGCCTTTACGACCTATAATGTCGACGTGGCCATCTACGACGTGCTAGGCGATGTAGTGTGTGGCGGATTCTCGATGCCGATCCGCGAGGGGTTCGCAAAGGAGATCTATCTTGTCTGCTCCGGGGGGTTCATGAGCATCTATGCGGCCAATAATATTGCCCGGGCTGTGCAGCGGCTCGCAAAAAGGGGGGATACCGGCCTTGCCGGCATTATCTGCAACAGCAACGGCGACGAGGCATTCGAACATGCAGTCATTCCGGCCTTTGCAGCAAAGCTGGGAACGCCATTTGTCCGGTTCGTCCCCCGGAGCCCTGTAATCCAGGCCTGCGAGCTGGAGGGCAGGGCGGTGGTGGAGCATGCTCCCGCTTCCAGGGAAGCGGCTGTCTTCCGGGACCTCGCACGGGACATCCTGGAGAACGAATCAAGGGTGATCCCAACACCGGTGAACGACCTTGCGGAGCTCGAACAGATGTACCGAAAGTATATGGTGAAGAAATGAATGGTCCGGCAATCCCCGGGAGACGGCACCGATGAAATATCCCGACATGGATTGGATTTACCAAAATATCCATGTTGACAACCTTCCCTGGAACATTGTAACTCCGCCGGAAGCACTTGTCAGTCTCGTGAAGAGCGGGAGGATCCAGCCCTGCCGGGCCGTTGACTTCGGCTGCGGGGCCGGCAACTATGCAATCTACCTTGCCAGCCTCGGTTTTGAGGTCACCGGTATCGATATATCCCCGGCAGCAATCCGGATTGCATCGGAGAATGCAATAAAACTGGGGGTCTGGTGCCGGTTTGTCGTTGCGGATCTTCTCGGTGACCTGCACGAACTACAGGAGACCTTCGATTTTGCATATGACTGGGAGTTTTTACATCACATCTTCCCGGAAGACCGGAAAACCTATATCAGGAATGTCCACCGGGTTCTGAATCGCCAGGGTCTATATTTCTCCGTCAGTTTTTCAGAGGAAGACCAGCAGTTTGGCGGCATCGGAAAATTCCGATCGACCCGGATTGGGACAACGCTGTATTTCTCTTCCGAGGAAGAGATCCGCGACCTCCTCTCCCCATATTTCACCATCCATGATCTGAAGACCATCGATATTCCCGGCAGGACCGGCTCCCACCGTGCCGTCCTTTCCCTTGCGGAGCGGCGCTGAACCCATTTTGCAATTCTGATAAGTCAGGGTTGGTTATGGATTTTTCACGCCGATAAAAATACCCGATCGCCCGCCAACTTATCAGGCCTTAGCTGTCAATTGCCAGGCTGCTCTGCATTTTTCCGTATTGTCGTCCCTGCCAGGTAACCCGTTGAAAAGGCCGCCTGAAGATTGTAGCCCCCTGTATCTCCATCGATATCGATGACTTCCCCGACAAAAAACATGCCGGGGACAAGCCGTGACTCCATCGATTTTGGATTTATTTCCGGCAGGTGAATCCCACCCCGTGTAACCATCGCCTCTTCGGGACCTCCGAGAGCCTGGACGATAAAGGGAAATCCCAATAGGGACCCGACAATCTTTTTTCTTTGCTCCCTGCTTATGTGAGAACAGGTAACCATAGGAGGTATCCCGATGGCTGAAAGTAATGCATCAACGAATCGCTCGGGAAGGCCTAATGATGAAATAATGCCGGCAATACCGGAAACAGGATTCTCTCTTTGTTTTTTCATGAGATCGGATTCTAACTGGTCACTGATGAGATCGTGGATAAAAGATACGTTCAGCCGGTCTCCGGGAGAGATGAACCGCGAACAATCAAGTATTCCCGGGCCTGAAAGTCCCCGGTGAGTGAAAAGAAGGTCGCCTTCACAGGAATCCACCTTTCCCCCCCCTCTCCATATTGAAATTCCGGCCCGCCTGAACGAAATCCCGGCAAGACTGCCGAACGGGAACCGTTCGACGATTACCGGTGTAAGTGCCGGAGTGATTTCAGTGACGGTATGACCGGAAGATTTTGCAAACCGGTAGCCGTCACCTGTCGAACCGGTTTCAGGATAGGTGATCCCACCCGTGGCAATGACAACGGTACTGCCGTAATACATACCTGACCCGGTGTCCACCCTGAACAGGCCGCCTTCCCTTGAAATTCCGGTAACCTGTACGTTAAATAACATCCTGACGGTCCTGGTACGACATTCTTTTATGAGGACCTGAAGTATATCAGAAGATTTCCTGGAGGCCGGAAAAATTTTCCCGCCGCCTGTAATAATTGTATCAAGACCGCGCTCCTGAAAAAAACCGGTTAATGAAGAATTGGGGAAATTTAACAATGCGGGTGCGATAAACCTGCCGTGGTTACCGTAATGAGTAAGGAAATCCCGGATATTGCCATCGTGAGTGATATTACACTGGCCTGATCCGGCGATCAGTAGTTTTCTCCCGGGGTCCGGGTTTTTTTCGAGGAGGAGTATGTCGTCCCTCCCCGACGATGCATGAATTGCACAAAACAGTCCCGCAGGTCCTGCCCCGATAACGATCGACCGGAATACTGTTGTTTTCGTCATCCGATCCGATACCGGAGGATGGCGGCAATTCCCCCAAGGGCTTCCAGTTTTTTCCCGGGTTCGAAGTCCGTGGAAAAAACGACCACCTCTGCGTCACATCGTTCGGTCTCTTCGAGCAGGGCTGCTATCACGGGATCATGGATGAGTGTATCGGCGACAAGCACCCGTTCAACTGCCCCGCAACCGGATGCCTTTGTCACGTCTTCTTTTCCATAAGCGACCGGCTCGTCCTTTGAAATTCTTTTGAGGAATTCGTCCATCAGGTTTACTTCGCGGGCCAGCTGCAGGTCTCCTACAAGTTTTTCAAGCGTTCCGAGCCCGATTACTTCCTGGACTGCACCCGCCCCCCCCCGCCGTGTCTCGACGATGACGGCCCGCTCGGCCTTTTCACTATCACGGGACCTGAAAAATTTCATGAAATCGTCCTTGATAAACCCCGGACCGGCGATGACAAGGGGACCGGTAATTACCTGCACCTGTTCATACACGGCTTCGAAAAATGCGGCCCTGTTGTTAATATCAGCGCCCTTTCCGCTTCCCATGGTAATGGCAATGACCGGTTCCGGACCGTACTGCCGTACCCGGAACAGCTCGGCCTCCCCTTCTTCTATGCAAAAAATATGGAGAACATCGTACACCGAGGCCTTTACCGCTCGCTCAATGCGATCGAGGTCTCTGCGACTCCAGTGCCTGATCACCGAGATCTCGTATCCCGGTTCGACATTGAGGGTGTGATATGCCCCTGTGTCCATGCCGTGTTCAATGACTCCGGTAACCCTGAGTCGGTTTGCATAGTGATGAAATTCAACCTTTTCAACATGAATCCCCAGCCTGACCGGTTTTTTCTCGGCTTTTTCGGGACGGATTTTGTCAGAAGCCATATCTACCGTCCGGAATGTCGTAGCGAATACCATGTCGCCCGGGCGTATCAGGTGATCGAGGTGCCAGATATCGTCTATTGTTTCGGGGAACAGCCTGATCTCCCCATAGGATTTTTGGAGATCCCCATACTCTGCTTTCATTGGATCAATTCCTGCCCTGCCGGATTCCCGGTGCGCTCTGTTGTTTCAATAATGTCCGATCCGCCAGGAGGAACGAAACCTGCAACTTTTTCTGTATTCAGGACAGATTTCAGGGACTTCCATTCCTGCTCCGGAACCTTTTCGCGCAGTATCCGAAGCACCTTTTTCGCCGTATCGTTCGGTTCGAACCGGCCGGGCTTCAGTTCCACAAGATAGCGGGCACGTCGCATCACGGCGACCGCCGGTCCTCCTATTACGGCAATTTCCGGCTCCGTCTGTAAACCTATGGCAATGCCGAGGGGGACATCACGCAGGTAGGTCCGCTCACCTCTCACGATAAAAGAACCGCGTCCGATGTACTCCCCTGCTTCCGGTGTTTTACTTACCTGGTCGGGACGCACCGCGTACACATCGGCACTGAAATGACCGCTTCGCCATGCGCCTGAATAAGACGCAGCAAATGCAGATGCCTCGTCCATGTGCCCGGTTGTGCCCTTGATAATTACCACGCTTGCACCATGCACGTCGGCATGGATGAAGGTATCATTCCCTTCCATGTATTTTTTTACGAGTTCCTCGTTCTGAGATGCATCGCGTCCGCCAAGCACGAGGATCCCGTCGCTCGTAAAAAACCAGCGAAAACGGTGGTACCATTTTTTCTTAAGAAAGGGAGCATGGATTTTCGCCGTTACCTTTTTCGGCAGGGGTTTTTCCATCGCAATTTTCGCGCCGGCAATCTTCTTTTTGTATTTTTTTATCTCGGCATAGTAGCGCCCAAGGTTGGCCTCCAGGTTTTCATGGACATGGAGTCTCACAGAAATCTCCAGATCGACGTCAACCGATGCATCATCCGGGTGCACGGAAATTATCCTGCCGGCCGGTCCATCCCGGTTCTGTTTAACAATTTTGTCAATTTCCTGCCATGAACGGGTTTTACTTGCCTGGTCGAGTGTACTGATGATCTCTGCCAACAGCGGGTAATTTTCATATATCGCTTCGACGATATGTCCCAGGTCTGATATTTTCTTATCGAATTTTACCAGTGCTTTTTCCTGGTAATCCCGTATTACGTCTTCTTTTGAACGCTTCAGCCTGGTTTTCTTCAGCCCGGGAGTCTTTTGTGTGATTGCCGGATAATATGCATCGAGTGCCTCGTTAAATGTCAGGAACCTTTTCAGGTCACCGGTTTCCGTTGTTATGAAGGGGACACAGCCTTCTTTTGCAATTACCGGGTCTCTTTCAGATTCAGCCCTGACGAGCAGGCCTGCAATTGCTTTCCTTATGGCAGCGGCATCGACAGTTCCGGAAAGGGCTTTTTTATCGGTTCCCGTCTCATGACAGATGAATTCGGCATAATTGCCTCCGAGAAGTGCTCCGGTTGCAAGGACTTTGACAATCTCTTTATTTTCACCCGCAAGAAACCGGGCGAACCCTTCATCGTCAAGGAGCGAAGGATCGTTCTCAGGCATCGTATACCGGGCTCCCGGAACGATTTCCCTCTCACGGAACCGCTGATGTGAAAACGGCCTGATTATTGTATAGCCGGAATCACATAGAATGACATTTCCGGCATCGTACAGTTCTATAATGAGGTGGAATGTCGTCCCGCCTTTTCCTATATCGAAAACAACCGTACGGGAAAGCCCGTGCTGCCGTACTTCAAGCACTCTGCCACCGGCGAGATATTTCCTCAGAAGCATTGCGAATGACGGGGGTATTTTTGGTGGTACCGGAAATTCCCGTACTAAATGTGCCCGCTTACCAGGCTCGATTATAAGCAGGAACTTTGCATGTTCCTCCCCGTTAAGGCGTATTCCCATGGTTGCCCCCCCAAACTGGAAGACCTTGTTGATCCAGAGGGGAAGAAGAGCCTGCAGCTCGGAAACGACTGCCCTGACATCTATCCCGCTCAATCCTGCCTGTGTTGCCATTTGACTGCTGATACTTATTGTGTCGTTACTTGTTAATCATGTTCTGATGGTTGTTCCGATGGCGCTATAAACTGCTGTCGTGTAGGGACCCGGAAGAATGCCGGACCCTGATTTTTTCATCTGTTACCCGGATAAGACACTATTATAAATACTCCCTTCTAATAATTATGAGAAATTGACAGGTAAAAAGCCACGTTTTACCTGGGACAATCCGCTGGTAATATTGATTTACCTGGCCGGTAAATCATGGACCGGCGGTTCATAGAACAAATTACCGTTGCATTCAGAATATATTGTCAACTGGTGTCTTGATGACTGAGGAAACAGCCACGGAACAGCCCGTAATAAAAAAGAAGAAGTTAACCCCCCTGGAGAAGCAGGAACAGCATATCCAGCGGATTAAAAGGACAGCCACGGCCTGCTTCATGGGAATCGTTACGGGAGTAATCTCGTTTCTTGTCGTACCCCCGGACCAGATCAAAGGAATTTCCAATTACATGCTCCTCGCTATTTTTATCATGCTTGCGGGTGTGGTGGCCCAACGGCACCTGTTCGTCTTGTTAAAGATAAACAGCCCGAAGCTTGGCAATAAAGACTGGTTCTACCAGGGTTTCATGACATTTGCATTCTGGTTCATTTCATGGAGCCTCCTGCTTTCCAATATACCACGGTGAACCCGAGATGCGGATAGCCGTCGTCCACCGTGACCGTTGCCACTCCCGGAAATGCGGGACTGAATGTATCATTTATTGTCCCCGGGTAAGGACCGGGGACGAGACCGTCGTCATCGGGGAGGACGGTAAAGCCTGTATATCCGAGGAACTTTGCGTAGGGTGCGGGATCTGTATCAAGAAATGCCCGTTTGATGCGATTGATATTGTCAGCCTCCCCGAGGAACTCGAGCACGCAACGCACCGGTACGGTGTGAACGGGTTTGCCCTGTATGGCCTTCCTATTCCGGTAGAGGGAAAGGTTACCGGTCTCCTCGGGGCGAACGGGATCGGGAAGAGCACTGCAATAAAGATCCTATCAGGGCAGCTTCGTCCTAATCTCGGTGAACCGGAACACGAATCGGTCTGGGACGATATCTTAAAAAAATACGCCGGTACCGAATTGTATGACTATCTCCAGATGATCTCAAAGGGATCGGTCAGGGTCGCCGTTAAACCGCAATATATCGACTATATACCGAAGGTATTCAAGGGAAGCGTGAGGGAACTCCTGAAAAAAACCGATGAGAGAGGAGTCCTTGCCGATTATATCGAATCCCTTTCGCTTTCAGCGATTATCGATAACGATATTGCAACCCTTTCAGGTGGAGAACTCCAGCGTGTAGCCGCGGTGGCGTGTCTTGCGAGAGACGCAGATTTCTATTTCCTTGACGAAATCACCCCATTCCTCGATATCCACCAGAGAATGGCCGTGGCACGGCTGATCCGGGAACTGGCACTGAACCGCCCGATAATGATCGTCGAACACGATCTGGCTATCCTCGACATGCTCGCCGACACCGTCCACATCGCCTATGGAAAACCTGCAGTATTCGGTGTCATCACCCAGCCGAAGGGAGTACCGGGTCGGTATCAACCAGTACCTCGAGGGATATCTCCATGAGGAAAATGTCAGGTTCCGTGATACGCAGGTAGTATTTGAGAAACGGGCTCATGCAAAAGAGTCCGAACGAGTGGTCCTCTTCGAGTTCCCCGACATGACGAAGAACTACGAGAAATTCTCGCTCGAAGTAACGGAGGGTGAGATCAGGGCAGGGGAAGTACTCGGTGTGGTCGGCGCAAACGGCATCGGTAAAAGTACGTTTGCGCAGCTTCTCGCCGGTATTGAAACACCTGATACCGGGGCCGTCGATACAAAGATCCGGATTTCCTATAAGCCGCAGTATATCAAGGCGGAAAGTTCCGATACCGTTGAGTTCTACCTGCGCAGTTGCACTTCAAAATTTGATTCGGCGCTGTACCAGCACGAAATCCTCGAGCAGCTTGCGCTCGGCCCGATCCTGCAATCGCCGATCGATACCCTTTCCGGTGGAGAACTCCAGAGGGTTGCCATCGCTGCCTGCCTTTCAAAAGATGCGGATCTCTATATCCTCGATGAACCGAGTGCCCACCTGGACGTGGAACAGCGGGTGAAGATTACACGGATGTTCAAGCGCCATGTGGATGGCAAGGATGCGGCAATCCTCGTCATCGACCATGATATTTACCTGATCGACATGATCAGCGAGAGAATTCTCGTGTTTGAAGGCGTCCCCGGGGAAACGGGCCGGGCACTCGGTCCCTTCAACATGAGGAAGGGGATGAACATGTTCCTTGCCGAGCTTGGTGTAACGTTCAGGAGGGACCAGAGCGGGCGTCCACGGATTAATAAGCCTGATTCATACCTTGACCGGGAACAGCGGGCAGGCGGGGAATATTACTATTATACCGAAGAATAAAACCTGCAAAGATGAACTGGGCCCTATCATTAAAATCAAGATACACGCCATCAACCTGACCAAACCATTATTGAGGAACATCCTGTTTAAACCAGGTTTTTTAACAAACCTCTAAAATCCAACCTCATTCCAGCCTCTCTATTTCAAAAATAGACTGGTATCCTCACTATTGCCACCCTTTGGTTCATCCGCATCGCAGGCAACACCGGAATTTGGCGCAATACTGCCAGGATTCCGGCCCGTTAACGGAAATACCCAACCATTATCCGTATTAAAAAACAAAGCCATATCGCTTGTTTTTTTAGTGGTTCAAGACCTGGAATAGCGTTGCTTCAATCCTGCGACTTGATCGGTTGGGTCGTTTTCCTGTTATATCCTACTCTATTTCCCATAATATCGTGGGAAATGGTGACCCTGACTCAGGCTGGTGTTACTACAACCAGGTGGTAACACTGTGACCAGGACATTTCCGGCATCATCAGCCAATGTTTGGCATGTGTGCGATAATTGCTGCAAACAAAATTGATGACAATCCGGAGCCGGGATTTACCTTAGGTTCAGACTCTTTTGAATCAAACCCTGATTTCAATGAGTCTGACAGAATCACGATAAGTATCCGACGGATCAAACGGAAATGAATCTGCCGGTTTATCGACTGATTAAAAAAAAGCGACAATTTTTAAGTATTCTAGATTTTTCCTTTTTTCCTCATCACGTACGCGGCGGCGATTATGATAATCACTATCACCAGTACTATTCCAAGGGTGGCAGCGGGAGGAAGTGCCCCTGCAGATCCCATACTGACGGGAGCATTATTCGATGAAGGGGTCTTACCTCCGCCGCCCGCAGGTGAATTCGGACCGCTACCTGATGAACCTGCCGGGGTCCCCACCGGAGCGCCGGTCTTTGAAGGGGAAGTCGATCCCGGAGCCGCAGTAGTGACTGACAGAACAGGGAAACCACCTGCTGAAGGCTGTGATGTACCAGAAGAACCTGCACCGGGACCTGTTCCTGAGAGGCTTGAGGGTGATAGTGTCGGTGGATAGGCAGGCATGGTTTTACTGTCGGCGTAAATGTCCAGTTTTGTGAGATTTCCCGGTTCGAAAGGTACCGCCTGGAAAGCCTGGATTCCGTTCACAAGAAATGTCACGGTAACAGGCCCTTGATTCAGCTCATCTTCAGTGGCAGTCGCATAGAGGTTGTCCTGCCCGGACTGGGAACCATATAGTCCTGCTTTTGTTGTTGTAACCTGACCGGCGGACTGGCCGTTGACCTGGGCAACGATAACAGTTCCCACCGGAGCAGGATTGCCGTTTAAATAAACCGAGCCATACCATTCGTCGGGCATTACTGGTATTGCAACAACCGTCCCAATATAAAGACCTGCAATAAGCAGGATAACCAATGCAAGTTTTTTCATCATGAACATCACGCTGATCACCTTTGTAATCAGCCTGTTAGTCTTTCAGGTAATAATCTGACGGTAAAATATAAAAATTAATCTTGAAAAGGAGATTATTTGAGATCCAGCCAGTCAGGTGGGATGTCCTCGATATTGGACGCTGGTTCAGGGGCCGTTCTGCCTTCTGCCGGAGGTCTTCTCCGTCTCAGGAAGTAGATGACGACGATAATGGCTGCTATAATGATTATGATAATAATGAGAATCCGCAATAGCGTCCCGAAGTCGAACGGCAGGAACGGAAGAACCGCGGGTGCTTTGGTCGGTGTCGGGATGGTCGTTATGATAGCCGTTGTCGGTACCGTGGTCGGTGGGATAATGGTGAACAATCCGTACATTCCGCCCTGAGTGATTTGAGCACTTACTGTCCTCGTTGCAGGATCGACCGTGGTCGGCAGGTCCACCCAGGTGGATGTGGCCGGGTTGAACCATTTGATGGATAGTTCCTTACTGCTTATCGTCGCCCAGTTATTCTCCGGGATAGTAAACTGGAGTGTCACGCTTGGATCGAACATCACCCCGGCTGGCTCTATGTCGTATGCGAAGCCGGTGAAGGCAAACATCGCACCCGGCGGGACCGGCGGGACATTTTTCGGGTCGATCATGGTGAGGTTGACGATGTCGAGCGAACCACCGGTAATATTGGTGCTGGCCGGTATCTGGATAGCGGCAATGGTGTCATTCGAAACAATCGTTAACGGGACAACGGCCGGTATTGTAACAACCGGAGTGGCTGTTACCGTCGGTGTTGTAGAACTTCCACCGCCACCGCCACCGCCGCCACCGCCGCCGCTACCTCCGGTGTTATAGACGTAGACGTACTTTGATTTCGGTAGGGTGCTGTTGCCATACTGGTTGTAAACCGTAAGGGTAACGGTATACTGACCGATTGCCCGGTAAACATGGGATGGATTCTGTGCCGTGGATTGGAACGTATCGCCGAAATCCCATAACCATTGATCAGGGGATCCCAATGACTGATCGGTAAACTGGACTGAGAGAGGTGGAGTTCCTGCCAACGGGCCGCCGGTAAATGCAGCAGTCGGGAAATAGGCGGTCTTCAGGTCCAGGTTTACGACTGATTCGGCTTTGAACGGGTAACTGTTCTGCCATAAACCGTTGTAATAGCACTGGGCCAGGCTTCCGTTGATATAGAACTGGATCGGCGTTCCATCGGCGACATTACCGGATACGGCCAGGGTGTCCGCCTGGCTATCGCCATACTTTCCGGTAACCACGACAATTGTCGGATTGTCTCCGGTTTTAGGAACCACCCCGGTACCCTGTGCTAATATCACGGTATTCACGGGTGCCGGAGTCTGGGTGTTACCAACGAATACATTGCCAGAAAATTCCATTGGCTTTGATGGCACCCCGTTTGTCCCGCCGTTGTCCTGTGTCTGGGTCGATGACGGGGACGTAGTCTGGGTGGTAACCGGAGATGTCGTCTGTGTTGTGACCGGAACTGCTGTGGTGGTAATCGTCTTTGACGTGCTGCTGGTACCGGCACCGTTGCTGACGGTCAGTGTGACAGTAAAACTCCCTACATTCGTATACGTATGTGCAGGGTTCGCCACTCCCGATACACTGGTCCCATCCCCGAAATTCCATGACCATGAGGTAGGGGGACCTGTTGATGCGTCGGTGAACTGTACCGTAAGTGGAACCGATCCGCTCTGTGGATTTGCGCTGAATTGAGCTACAGGTGAAACAACGGAAATCGATCCCACTGATAGATCCAGGGTCAGTAAAATATCGGGAGAGAATACAGTTTCCTGTGCAGCCTTGGCGCCGTTTATCCAGAATGTAACGGTTGCCGGACCCTGTGAAAGGTCCTCCTCATGAGCTTCAACAGCGATGTTGTAGATACCCTGGGAGGTATACGTTACACCCCTTACCACACCATTGATTTGTGCCACTACGGCAGTCCCATCGGGAGCCGGATTACCTGCAATTATTACGTTACCAGAGATTTCCTCTGGAAGCGGAGGCACTGCTGAAACAGTGCATACCGCGAACATGAGGATGAGAAATGCACAAAAAAGGGTTTTTGGTGTAACCAGACTTTTCAATTCCATATTAGCCCCCGATTGCTGAGAGCGTGCCTGGACTGGTCATATACAACCAGTAACCATCCGTCGGGAACAACAGCCTGGAATCGCTGAACTGGCCGGATCCGCCGTGAATTATCTGGATATCGTAGGCCTGGGCCGGTGCAATGAATCCCATTGCCTGGGTCCAGCTGGTGTTGACCGAAACAAAGGTATCACGGGCTGCTGCAGGATTTACACCAGTAAACCCGATGGCGTTCCACCCGGTCGCCAGCTGCCTGGTCGGTGGGACCTGTGTCGGATCGGTTGAGAACACGAGCGGCACTACTGCCGGTGACGTTGAATAAATCCAATAACCGAAGAGTGGCTGGACAAGGGTGCTCGGTAACACTCTGTTCCAGGTCTGGTTAAGGGCATCGTACTGCCATATCGAATGACCGCCTGTATTCACATTGTTAAAGATTGCTCCCGTGTTGGAACCGATCGCCAGAACTTTCGGCACCGAGATGAAATTCCATCCAGTACTCAGACTGAGGTTGTTTGCGTCAGGGCTGTTCGTAGAGATCGTTTTTATCTTGCTGCTGCTGCCGCCTGCGTTACTTACGGTATGGTTGACGTTGAAAACTCCGGATATTGTGTACATATGGGCTGGGTTTTGTGCGATTGATGTCTGCCCATCACCGAAGTCCCATAAATACGTTAGGCCCGACGAAGGTGTCGACTGGTCCGTGAACTGGACGTTGAGCGGAACAGGACCGCTCATTGGCACAGCAGAGAAGTCAGCGGATGGTGCGAAGTTACTGACATTGACGTACGCTGGTTTTGATTCAGTGCTTGAACCGCCGTCATTCGAAACAACCAGTGCTACGGTGTAGAGACCCTCGGACTGGTATACATGAATGGGGTTGTTATTTGCTCCCACTGAGATTGTCCCGTCACCGAAGTCCCAGTGCCACTGGGTGATTGCATTACCCGTCGACTGGTCAGTAAACTGAACACTTAACGGGGCTGCTCCTGAAAGGGGCGTTCCACTGAAGTCCGCTGTCGGGGGGATGTTCCTTACGTAAATTGGATTGTCTCCCACCTTCGTGTTGTATCCCTGCGCGTTGCTGATAGTGAGGGTCACAGTATACTTGTTCGGAGTGGTGTAGACATGGCTCGGACTCTGCAGGCTCGATGTAGAGCCGTCACCGAAGTTCCAAGACCATGATGTCGGGTTGCCGGTTGAAGTATCGAGGAACTGAACGGTCAGGGGCGTGATCCCGGTTGCCGGTGCTGCATTGAAATTAGCTGCGAGGCTTGAAGGAGTATTAACTAAAACCGTGTGAGTCTTAGGGCTGCTCGGCCCGCCGGCACCTGTTGCAACCAATGATACGGTGTAGGTATTTGGAGTGGTAAAGACATGGGTCGGGGATTGGTCGGTGGAAGTCGAACCGTCACCAAAGTCCCAGGACCATGAGGTCGGGGATTGGGTAGACTGATCCACAAAGCTCACGGTTAAAGGTGCTGTCCCGGACGACGGAACTGCTGTAAATTGAGATACTGGTGCGGGTGGCAGATTGACTCCGATCATATGGGGATACGATTTAGTGGATGTTCCTCCCGGATTAGTCACAGTAAGGGTAACAGTATATGATCCAGTTGATGTATAAATGTGAACAGGATTTCTAATCTGATCCAGTGATGTTCCGTCTCCAAAGTCCCAATGATATGTAAGATTTAATGATCCCGTACTTAGATCGGTAAATACAACAACCAGTGGATTCGTTCCGGATTGAGGTGATGCTGTGAAATCTGCTACCGGAGCTGGAGTATATGCGGTTGTGATATAGTCAATCTTTGTTGTGGTGTTGCTACCGGCAAGGTTTGTTACGGTTAATGTTACCGTATAATTTCTGGCGATCGTGTAAATGTGAACGGGATTAGGTTTATACGTTTCTGGATCGGCCGGGTTGACACCTCCCCCTTCAAAATCCCAAGTATAATTCAACGGCCCTGATCCCGTTGATAGATCTCTGAATGTGACGATTAACGGGAATGTTCCATATCGCGGGCCGCACGGCTCGCAGGTCGTGAAATCGGCGACCGGAGGTTTTATTCCGACTATGATTGGGATACCAGGTGTACAGTTACATTCAGGGATTGTGCTTGAACTGCCCCCGTTATTTGTTACAGTCAGAGTGACGTTATAGGTCCCCTCAATTGCATAGGTATAAGATGGGTTTTGCAACGTGGAGGTATTTCCATCTCCGAAGTCCCAGAACCAGGTAGTTACTCCCGGCGGGATATTTGCAGTCCCTGTTGAATTGTCTGTGAACGTGACATTCAGAGGTTTATTCCCGGTTATTGGACTTGCATTGAAACTTGCCTTAAGTGGGTTGGCAAGCGGGAAATTATCTACGTTGTCACCAGGTAATGGTGCATAGTTTGCATCGATAAATCCATAGGCATTGGGGGTACCAATTTGAGAAACACCGGTTCCCTGTGGGGTCGCCCAGAAGTTACCTCCTTTTGACTTACCATCAACGATATTGGGTCCCGGTGCATTCAGGACATTCCATGTATTGGGACTGCTAATTATCCCGACTCCGGCATTGTTGGTGTTGTTGAATACATTGTCGTAAATCACGTTGTAGGCCGATCCATTGAGGAGGAGACCGAGTGCGGTGTTGTATTTGATGATGTTTCCTGTAAGGGTGTTCGAGTTTGCATATTCCAGGTCAATTCCCCATGCCGGGTTACCCGTGACGTTGTTCTGCTGGAGGGTGTTATTGATGACTGGGTTTAACGCATCGAACCCTTTCAGGTAGATACCTGCTAGATTGTTGTTGTAAATTGTGTTAAGGGTAAGATTGTTATTATCGCTTGGGATAATCTGGTAACTTTCGGGGAGTTGAACAGCAATCAGATTTACTCCATATTTATTGTTATAAATCGTGTTCGATGAAATCTGATCGTACCGAGATCCAAAAAGAACAATCCCGCTTACACCATTATCATGGATAAGGTTGTTACTGACCCCGATTTCATTGGTTTCATCAGTCAAGGTAAGGTTGATCCCGTCCATAATATTATTGATCACGGTGTTGTTTGTGATCAATGCGTATCCATCGGAAACGTCATCTCCCAGGTATTGATCTACAGATTGGCCAGCCCAAATCCCTGCATTCCCATTATATTCGACATCGTTTTTGTTGATAACATTTTCAGGATTACCCTCTGAGTTAACCAGGTAAATACCATATACATTGTTATTTTTGGCTATGTTTGCATCGATAGTGTTTTCTGATCCACTCTCAAATAAAATACCATACCCTGTGTTATTTACCGTGTCGACGTTATTGTTTGCGATGTTATTTGTGACACTGTTATCATCACCTGATATAAAAATCCCTGCGAATTTATTGTTGTTTGCAGTATTACCATTGATAATATTGCTATTCGATCCTAGTAAATAGATACCATCTGTATTTTGTGGTGTAAATCCCTCATTTGAAATTGTATTATTATTTATGATAATACAACTCGAAATATCAACTTCAATTCCGTGATCATTCCCTGAAACATCATTGTTGCTGATACTACCGCCGTTTTCAGAGTTGGCAAATGGATTAACACCATAATAATATATCCCATAATTGAAACCATGTAATCTAGTATTTTGGACCGAAACTCTTTCGAGCCCAGGACTAACGTAAATCCCTATCTGGTCATCACGGGATGGATCATATACCCCGTTTATTGTATGGTTTTCTCCATCAAAAATGACATCAGATGATAGGATAACGATACAAGGTTCATAATATTCAGTTCCATTTTGCCACATTGTTCCATTATAATTTGAAATATCGTTAACGAGCTGATATGTTCCCGGGGAATTGATGACCATAGGTCCAGTAACTGGAAATGCAGCTGTTGTTACTGCGGGAATAATCCCCAGAACTGATATGAGAAAAATTCCCATCAATATCCAGGTTTTTTTCTCGAATTTCAAGAAATTTATGTGCATTTTCATCCCTCCCTTACCACAATCATTCGAGGCATTGTCACTGTGTAAGGTGTCAAGGTTGAATCATCGACGGTAAGTCTCACATTATATATATCCGGTTCAGCGGGGTAGAGGTTGAAGACAGCGGCAGCGACAGGCGAAGGGCCAAAGGTATAGTAGTGGTCAGTGGGATCTTGGTTTCCATAGACCTCCCAATAATATGTTGTCCCAATTCCAGTTGCATTGATTGTCCAGAGAGGATTGATTATCGATCTGGTAGAGTATGCAATTAAATTCACCGGTTGCCCAGGTCTTACTCCATATTTACTCGCACGGAAAAATGTGTTTCCATTTATCGTACTTATCAATGGATACAAATTCCCCGAATCCGAGTTAACAGTCCCCGTTGCTACATCTTGTAGCCCATTTTCCTTAACCGTCAGGGTTACGGTATAACTGCCGGGCTTGTATAAGTGTGCAGGAGATATAGATCCTGAACCATGTGGACTTCCATCACCGAAGTCCCAGTCATATGTTGCCTGTGAATCGACACCAAAAGATGTAGAAGTGAAAGAAAGCGAAGTATCAGTTGAAATAGTTTTGTAGTTGGGTGTAAAACTTGCGTTAGGTCTGACCGCCAAAGTCTACCTGGGCGGTTCCACTGGTCCCTCCACGACCTGTTGATGTCAGATTGACCAGATAGATATTTGCAACGACGTTGTGATTATTGGAATAATAATTGTACGTAGCATTTTGTGATGTGATATTTGAGCTACCGTCCCCAAAACTCCAGTTCCAGGATAAAGGACTCCCCGTTGAATTCCCTGTAAAGGAAAAAGTTGTGTTGACCTTCTGATCACTAACAGATGATGGAGTAATACCAACAATCGTTGGCTGTGGGTTCACCGTGATAACGGTATTCTGGGAGAGATTGGATACACCGTTTCCGGTGACGGAGACATTGGTCAGATAGGTATTCGCAATTGGATAGGTATGTGATACACTTGGACTGGTCCCGTTCGAAAAGGTTCCGTCACCAAATGACCAGTTCCATTCCTGGGGTTGACCGGTGGATGTATCGGTAAACTGGACTTGCAAAGGCGCCGGCCCGGTTTGTGGAACTGCATTGAATTGTGGTAGGGGGGTTACAAGGATAGATTGTGGGGCAGAAACACTGGAATTAGTAACATTCCAGACTGTGAGGGTAACCTGGAAGTTACCTGCACTCTGGAAAATATGAATTGGGTTTTGCTGAAATCTTTCTGCTCCATTACTTGCATCACCAAAATTCCAGGTCCAATTCACGAATGGACCTCCGGTTGACTGGTCATTAAACTGAACAGACAAAGGTGCATTCGTCGGGTGCCCTGATACAACACTATAAGTGAACGCTGCATTTGGCAGGGCATTAACAATGCCTACCGTTGCGAGTAACACTACCAAAAAGATGAGGATTGTACCTCTTAATTTTCCTCACACTCCTGATTTTCTCAAATGTCTTCATAACATCGCCACCTTGATCAAGTTGGATGTCGGATCAAATTGGACAGGTTTATATATAAGGGAAATCAGTCTCTCTGCATCCCCTTAACTAAACCATACCCTCTCTCATCCTGAATTCCGATTTGAATATAATTGACCTTGCACTTTCCTAACTTATAAACCTATTGGTGTTTTTTCGGTTTTCGACTCCTCACACTGCCTGAATGGGTAAAACAAGGATGATCTGTCAAGTCGCAGGTTGATAATAAAATTTGTGATTGTGATCACAGAATTTCCCAATTTTCCGTTATTTTTAAAAACAGATTAATTATAAGAGAAATATCAAAACATATTGCCCGGTGGTTCAGAATTTCGAAGTGACAAAACAAACATGATACAATGATTCGGGATCGTAATTTTTTTTATAGGAAATTCCCATGTATTGGCTCCCTATTGCAGTTTCCAGTAAATTTCCTTGTTATAATTGTCCGATAAAAACTTAATTCGCGCGCTAATCCATTTGTTGGCCCTCTATTCTCGCATTAAGAGTCCGATTAGGTAATATTTCCTCCCCGGGGCCTTGACCGCTGATCAACGCAACCATTTAAATAGCTCTCACCTATCTGATTATTACCCGCTATGATCCTCGATCACGAAAAGATTGCACGGATAAAGAACCAGCTCAAGTTCAAACCGAAAGGCATGAGCATATCGGATATTTCCCATAGTCTTCGGATGAACAGGAATTCGGTGGCAAAATACCTGGACCTCCTGCTGGTATCCGGGCAGGTCGAAGTTCAGAATTACGGGACAGCAAAGGTCTTCACGCTCTCCCATCGGGTACCAATTTCCGCAATGCTTTCGTTCTCTTCCGAACTTGTGATCATACTGGATTCCGATCTCCGCATTATCCAGGTGAACGATAATTTCCTCAAGGCCTTTGATCAGAAAAGAGACACCCTGATTGGGAGCAGACTCCCGGATATCGCTCTCCCCTTCGTTGCCGATCTGCCGGTGAAGGAAGTAATCGGAGATCTGAGGGAGAATAAGGAGATTTCAAAGGAGGTCCAATATGATCGGGGCGGCACTCTTTCATTCTACCAGGCGAAATTGATACCTACCGTTTTTGAAGAAGGGACTGATGGTCTTACGATTATCTTTGAAGATATCACCGCAGCGAAAAATTATGAACACCAGCTCGAAGACAGTGAGGAACGGTACCGTAATATCATCGAAGACCAGACCGAATTTATCTCCCGTTTTCTTCCGGATGGGACGCACCTGTTTGTAAATGAAGCATACCTGCGATATTTTCAAAAAACCAAAGAAGAGATTGTTAACAAGATATTCATCCCCGATATACATCCGGAAGACCTGAAACGGGTCAGAGCCCATTTCAGTTCCCTGACACCACAAAACCCGGTAGCAGGTATCGATCACCGTATCATTATGCCCGATGGCACAATCAGGTGGCAGCGCTGGAGCGATCGTGCAATTTTTGACAGTTGCGCAAATGTCGTCGAATACCAGTCCGTAGGTCGTGATATCACCGATCGGAAAAACGCCGAACGAAAAGCTGCCGAATACACCCGTGCGATGGAATTGCTCTCAAGATACGCAATTGAATTTATCGAGCTTGAGAAGAACAGCGATATTTATTCCCTGATCGGGAGCGGTGTCCTCGACCTCGTACCGGGTGCCGTTGTCGTTGTCCATTCTTATAATGGATCTACCAGACAGTTTTTCACGCACACGGTGAAGAATGAGGATGACCGGGCCAGGATCGCCTCGATTATCGGCAGGGATCCTGTCGGGATAGTGTATACCATTTCAGACCGGCCCCGTCATAATCTCATGAGCAGGAGACTGGTGAGGATCGAGACATCGCTGTACGATTCGATGAACCAGGCCCTCCCTAAGGATGAATGCGAAACAATCGAACAGGACCTCCGGATTTCAGGTATCTATATAGTAGGTCTTGCCTGGGGTGAGCAATTATTCGGGAGAGTGTCAATCCTCCTGAAAGAAAATGCATATCTTCCTGGAAAGGAAATTCTTGAGACATTTATCAGGCTCTCTTCTATCGCACTCCAAAGGGGCTATGCGGAACAGGCAAACCGGGAAAATGAAGAACGATTCAGAAATATTGCCGAATTCTCCCCGTTTCCTATCAGTATCGTCGACCCCTCGGGAGCCATCGTTTATCTGAATAAACGGTTTACTGAGGTATTCGGATACTCGGGAAACGAACTTGCCACAATAGGGGACTGGCAAACAAGGGCATATCCCGATCCCGGTGTACGGGAGATAATGGAATCAACCCGTACCGGTTGGCTGGAAACAGCTGCCATTGGCCAGGTAATGCAAATCCAGGCCACCGCAATAAGCAGGTATAATGGTCCGAAAGAGTTGATGATCCGTGCCGTTTCAATGTCGGGCGGAGGTCAGTTTATTGTCTACGAAGACATTACCGACCGGGTCAGCAGCGAAAAAATGCGTGCCCTCCATACTTCGATAATTGATTCCTCCGATGATGCGATTATCGGTAAAAACATGGATGGAATTGTCATATCCTGGAACAAGGGAGCAGAAAAGATGTTCGGGTATCGTGCGGATGAGATGATTAGCGGACCAATCACCCGTATAATTCCCGAAAGTGCTGTTGACAGGGTCCCGAGATTTCTCGAAGGAATCAGGAAAGGCGAAACATTCGAACGGCTCGATACGGTCAGAAAACGAAAAGACGGGTCCCTGATCGATGTCTCCCTGACAATATCCCCGATACGGGATGAGCACAGAGCTATAATCGGTGCGTCGACGATAGCAAGAGACATAACAGCGAAAAAGGCTGCAGAAAAAGACCTCCTCGTGAAAGAAAATGCGATTGCATCATCGGTCAACGGGATCGCTATCGCAGACCTCGAAGGGAACCTTACCTACTCAAACAAATCGTTCTTGAGGATGTTCGGGTACAACTCGCTTGACGAAATCGTTAACAAACCGATTGAATATTTTGCCCACAAAGATGCCATCGAAACAGACTTGATTGTTAAAGTAAAGCAGTCCCTCCGGAAAAAAGGATGGTATACCGGAGAAGCCAGCCCGAAAAAGAAAGATGGCAGTTCCTTTGACGCCCGTCTGACGGCGAGCCTCGTCAGGGACCCGGGGGGAAATCCCCTGTGCATGATGGCGACGTTCATGGACGTCACAGGGCGGAAGAACCTCGAACGGGAACTCTTCCTGGAAGAAACTGCGGCATCATCATCGGTTAATGGTATTGCCATTCTGGACCTTGCCGGGAACGTTATCTATGCAAACAGAAAATTTATCGGGATGTTCGGGTACAGCTCCCGGGATGAGGTGATTTACCACCCCTTAGAATATTTTGCATTCGGTGACGAATTCCTCCTCGGAAAGATCAGCCTCATTAAATCCGCAGCACGTGAAAAAGGAGAATGGCAGGGGGAACTCCCCATCAAAGGAAGAGACGGGACACTGACCTGGTATGAACTTACCGTCAGAAACGTTCCTGATTACTCTGAAAAAATTCTCTATTCGGTACTGTCATTTATCGATATCACCAGGCGGAAGGAATATGAAACCCGGCTCCGGGGAACAGACCGGGAAATGCTTGACATCATCGAATTCCTGCCCGACCCGACATTTGTTATCGACAATGACCGGCGGGTGACCGCCTGGAACTGTGCCATGGAGGAGTATTCCGGTACTCCCCGTGAGGCGGTGACAGGAACAGACGGTTATCGCGGGATACGTTCTCTGTCTCTTGATACGGGTACCGTGCTTATCGATTTGCTTGATATCCCCAAAGAAGATGTCAGGGTCCGGTATCCCGGTGTAATATCGATGGGATCCGCACTGATCGCCGATATCGAGGGGGACGATCCGGGACAAAACCATCAGTCGAAGTTTCTTGCCCGGGCGTCCACGCTCATGGACTCAGGAAGTACCGGAAAGGAGCAATCATGACGATCAGGGATGTGAGCAGCATGAAAATGTTCGGGGAATCCCTCCAGCGTGCACACGGTATGTCCGGGGCAGAAGTCCGGGACAAACTGGAGCAGCTGTCTGGTGAATACCGTGCACTGGACGGGGAATATAAAAATCTCCTGGCAAAGCATGACGAAGGAGCCCCGCTTGCGGATGCAATGAACCAGTCTGCCGACATGGTCGTTATCCTCGACAGGACGGGAAAAATCAGGAGCTGCAACCGGATAACCCAAAGAACAATTAACGGACCTTCGGCAGGGAACATGAACGGGAAACATTTCAGTCTCCTTATCGCACCGGAATATCGCAAAGTGGTGCTCGATTCCCTTGACGAAGCCCAGGAAAACGGTCACACAACGGTCAGGTATTCTCTTGTCACCTTCGACGGACGGGTGACAGTCGAAGCTTCCCTTTCGGCCCTGCGCGATGATGCAGATGCATTTTCAGGGTATATCGTGGTCCAGAGGCCCCGGGATAATAACGAACGAAGAGCCAGGCCCGGAAGGTAATTTTCGGGCTATAACGATATTTTTTCGTTCAGCGGGGCTGTTAAAATTCCTCTTATCATGAAATAAATGCCAAAAATTCCCTTCATCCACCAAATTTTAAAGGATTTGTCCGGATAAAAGGGATTGACGATCCCGGGTGTACATAGTTTTTATGGGGCTCTGCCGGTACACCACAGTCCAGTTTTTATCGGTTTCCTGCACATACTGAGTATGGATGTCGAAGAATTCGTGCGTAGCGGGTTCAGGAGAGGCGACAGTCGTGAAACGATTATCAGGAGCCTTGCAGAACATATCCGAATCATTAAGCCGGTATCTTTGGAATACTCAGAATTATTTGCCAAAGCAGCCTGTGAAGAAGTAACAAATACAAGCGGATTATCCGGTGATTTTTTCACGTATGAACCGGCCGGAGTCAGGATGGGAGAATTTGGCGTCGGTTCGAGAGGGACCGGGGATTTTTTTACACACCGGCAGATTGCACGGATCATAGGAAAGACTCAGGCATCGGTCGGTGTCGATGAGATGGACGATGCAGGAGCGGTAAAAGTTCAGGTTTCCGGGGAATTCAATGGACCGGGGCCGGATGAAAGGAATAAAGGTAACTCCCTCCCCATTCAGGGCAGGGAAGAATACATCGTCTGCACGGTGGACGGGATGCATTCAAGGCTGTCCGATTTCCCGTTCCTGGCCGGGTTTCACGTGACAAGGGCCACTCTCAGGGATGTCTACGTGATGGGGGCGCATCCCCTGATGCTGTTTTCCGATATCCATGTGGCTGACGATGGAGACGTAGCCAAAATTTTCGATTACACGGCCGGGATAACTGCCGTAGGGGAGGTTATGGGGGTCCCTCTTGTCACGGGATCGACGCTCAGGATAGGCGGAGATATGGTTCTCGGGAGCCGGATGACCGGGTGTGTAGGGGCAGTCGGCATGACAAATCACCTGACTGCAAGAAAGGAAACGAGGCCGGGCGATGTCATTCTCATGACTGAAGGTGCAGGCGGTGGGACGATTGCGACTGCAGCCCTCTATTCTGGTTTTCCTGATGTTGTCGATGCAACGATCAATCTCAATTTCCTCATCTCGGCAGAGACCCTGCTCGCGAGTGACGTTCTGCCTTCGATACATTCGATGACCGATGTGACGAACGGGGGGCTCCGGGGAGATGTCTACGAAATGGCTGAGACCGCGGGCTGCAGGATTGTCATAGAAGAAGAAGCGGTCCGTTCACTTGTGCAAAAGGAGGTCGCGGCAATGCTTGGAACCCTTTCTATAGATTATCTCGGGGTTTCGCTCGATGCCCTCCTTATTACGGCACCCGGGCCTACCGCGGGGAGCATCATCCGTATCGTCAGAGAATCAGGAGTCAGGATTAATGAAATTGGCCATGTGGAATCCGGACCCGCGTCGGCAATCCTCATACGGGATGGAAAAGAATGCGATTTCACTCCCGGGTTTCGGGAATCTGCGTATACTCCCCTGAAAAAAGTGGTCGATGCAACCCCGGGCAATTTTAGTGAGATGAAATTAAAAGTCCAGAACGCGGCCGATGCGGCGATCAGGAAAAAAATCAGGGTGATAAACCGCATAAAAGCGGATAATACCCATTAAACCCGGGTCGGCTATTTCTCCACCGGTCTCTTTCCTTTTGCACATATGTTATAGGCAAGATAGGGAATATTCTCCTCTATAAACGGTTCGATCTTCTGTGCAAGACCAAAAATCGGGTCTGCGAGGTCGTAATGGGCAAACGAGCAACGTCGTACGGCAACATCGGTAAAGCCCGCATCCCAAAGAAGGGTCTCCATCTCCTCTACCGAATACGTACCGTTCCCCGAATGCACCATGGCAGGCCTTCTTTATATTCATCGCCTCGCTGAGCTGGTAAATAGCCGGAAGTCCCCGGGTGAAGATATTCCTCCCGAGAGTACAAAACGGCAACAGATCCGCCGGGAGCAAGCACGCGGTATATTTCGGACAGCGTCGCATCAGGCTGTTTAAAATAGGAAAACGAGAGGATACTTGAGACGGCGTCGAATGAACAGTCCTGAAATGGTAGTATCTCGGCGGTCCCGACAACGAAACCGCTTGTCGGACATCGCCGGGATGCCTTTTCTATCATACCTCTGCTGATATCGAGACCCGTGCCGCTGCCTCCGTGTTCGAGGTAACGTTGCACAAAAAGGCCGGTCCCGCACCCGAGGTCCAGCAGACGGCCTCCTCTGGCAAATCCCTCCATGATATGACGGGTTATATGGGTATAGTAGAACTTCCCACGGTTTTCGTCGTAGCGCTTGTCGTAGACTTCGGCCATTTCATCGTAGTGAAGTTTTATTTTACCGGAAACAGGCGTCACATCAGAATACCTCGTCGATAAGCCGGGCCGCGAGGGCATTGAGCTGTATAAATTCATTGTTACAATGACCTAACAGATAATCTGTCCTCGCGATTTCATCCGCAATTTTCGGGTCGTTATATTCCCTTTTCATTACTTTGCGGAGTTCCCTGAGAACCTCGTTCGCGGAAAGGCCGTACTCGATGACGAGCGATTCGATACGCCTGTTCGCGGCCTGTCCATCCCTGCTGATGATGGCCGAGCAGACTGCCTGTGCCACCAGTTCAGTCTCGCTTTCGCGGAACCTTGAGAGGTCGAAAGGCTCGCCCGATTCGGACGCGACCTGGAGCAGCATGACAGCCCTCCTGACATCGCCTCCCGCCTCCTGGACTATCAGGTCGATCTCATCGCCGCTGCAGCAACGTCCCTGGTTTTCCCGCAGGAGAATGGATTTAAGAAAGGATGTCATTACATCGGGCCGGACCGGGCCAAAGAAAAACGGGAGGCACCTTGACGATATGGCCGGGATCAATGCCGATGACTGCGTTGTGCAGAAGACAAACCTGCAGGTCCGGCTATAGCGTTCCATGGTCCTCCGGAGTGATGACTGTGCCTCCCGGGTGAGCGCCGATGCATCATCGATGACCAGCATCCGGAATGCCGTTCCAAACGGCTGGAGCGAGGCTGACCACCGCACGATATTTTTGAAGTTTGCTATCAGGGACTGGTCTTTCCGGTACAGGTGACTGAATCGTTCTTCATCCTCGAGATATCGCTTGCCGAGCATGAACATGTCGGAGGCATTGAGAACCATGCAGTTTTCCCGGTAGTGGTCTCCATAGATTACCCTGGCGATACATTCAACCGCCGCACTTTTTCCTGTTCCGTGGGGTCCGCTCAGGAGGAGATGTGGCAGGGTTTTACGACAGGAAAATGATTTTAAATGGCTGATTACATTTTCCTGCCCGATTATTTCATCGAATAACACGGGGCGGTATTTTTCTATCCAGATCACCCTGACAGCCTCCTGCTGATCTCAAGCATGGACTCCCTGATGAAATAAGAATTATCAAAAGACTCTACAATTTCACCGGCTTCCTGCCTCGGCAGGGTCCTGCAGAATGACGTTATGTTCGGAAGGGCCCTTGTGAGTTCGTCGACCACCGTAAGCGTTGCCATCCGTGCAGTCCGGGAAAGCGGGTTCAAGTCGATTGCAATAACCGATTTCCCCAGGTTCACCAGGGCCTCGCACCGGTCCCCGTCTTCGAGAGGGACAAGAATAACATCGGCCTTTCCTGTTCCCTCCCGGTAACTGAGTCCCCTGTCATGGGCCAGCGGAAGGATCCTCTCCGGGGTTCCCCGAAGGACATCCACACCTTCGGCTTCGAGGAACCGTGCGATCGCTTCTACGCGTTCTGCTGTCCGGTGGAAGAGGTTGACCTCGACGATCGAATGCGACGCATGCTGGAGAGCTCCAATCTCTGTTGCGGCAAGTGCCGCCGTATTCCCGTTGACTGAAATAACCGGGTGGCGTGCGGTGAGAAGGAGGGCTGCTGCCGTTTTTTCGGCAAGCAATGCACTTTTTGTTGTTCTCTCACCGATAAGGTAATCAAATGCCTCGCCCCGGCCGTGAGCCGTGAGCCCTTCAAGCGACACGATACCCGTACCTGCGAGCCGGGCAAGCCTTTCCCTTATCACCAGGGACCGGTAGCGGGGGTGGTTTTCAGGAATAGTCATCTTTCAGATTCCGGTGCATTATATCAGCATATTCACATTTGATCCCGTTCGAACGGTCTCCGGGTATCCTGGATTCCGGATATATACTACTGGCTGGAGATAGGGACGACATGCAGATCAAATACCTCACCAAAACCAGACAACACTAATTTTGCATGCTCTCCGTAGGCAAAAATTCCATTCCCAATCATGGTCATACTCGCAGCAATTCCTTTCCTGTCACATGCGGCCAGCGCTTTCCGTACATCGGGAGTAATGAGTCCGCTATCTTCTGCAAATTTCCGCGAGAGGATAAAAAATTCTTCGATGGATCCGGGACAGGTTGCAGGGAAAGCTTTCACAATCCTCTCCATGGCAGTCCCTGAACCGAGTATTACCGGTGAAGGGAGGGGGCCGAACGTGACGGCATATACCGGCAGAGGTGGAGGCGGCAGCCTTGTAATCTCGGCTGAAATTCCTGCACCCTTCCTGCAGTCGATTCCCCCATTCTGGCAGGCCGCAACATCCCCAAGTCCCGTCATACCGGTGACTTCTGTTTCATGAGCCAGTTCCAGACATTCGGGCGGGGTCATCCCGAGCGAAAAAAACTGGTTTAACGCCGTAATGGTTGATATAAGGGCTGCGGCAGAAAGACCGAACCCGGCGCTCAGCGGGAGGCGGCAGATTGTTTCTACCCGTGCGACAACATCCAGACGGCCCATTGCAAATTCGATAGGCTGAGAACCATGTATCTGTTCGATAATCTCTCCCTGGAACGATTTCCTGATGATATCCGCACAGGGTCGTTCTGCTGGTGTTACCGACGACGTCACTCCTTCACCGATAACGAGGCCTGCACCGAGGCTGCCCGTCGTCTTCAGGTCAGGCCCCCGTACAGGACAGAAATAACCTGAAATATGACCCGGACAGGACGCTACAGCAGCCTTTTCCATAGTTCTCCTGCGAGATTGTCCTTTGATGCGACCAGTTCTTCCCGATGGTCCCGGGTAATGATGACAAACCTGCCCGCATCAGATCCCATTACCTCGGGAGCATTGACAATAACCATGGTGACACCATTGCTGACCATCTGCCTGGCCTTTTCCTCTTCATCAAAGCCCATTTTAAAGGCAACGATCACCGGATG
The DNA here is from genome assembly GCA_963809105.1 of uncultured Methanomicrobiales archaeon. Taxonomy (GTDB): domain Archaea; phylum Halobacteriota; class Methanomicrobia; order Methanomicrobiales; family Methanospirillaceae; genus CAIKOD01. The sequence goes on from CAWEIC010000001.1 coordinate 73,192, forward strand.
CCCCCTGCAGGCGCCGGCAACTTCAGGCAGAAGCTTCTCAAAAGGCCTCAACTGGAGGGTTATCTTCTTTCCGCTCGGAATTTTCCCACGGATCCTGTCCGGTGAAAAATCCGAGATCGCGGCAGCGCTGACATAATAGTCAACCTGTTCTTCCCTGCAGAAACCGAGAACTGCCCCGGACATCTCTTCTGCCGATGAGGCAGCAATATTCCGGATGCAGGGGAAGGTGTCGCGGTGAACGACGGTGACATTCGCTCCGAGCCGGAATGCCTCGAGTGCCACGGCCCTGCCCATCATGCCTGTCGCACGCGTGGTAAGGATCCTTACATCGTCTACTGGTTCGCGACAGGCCCCGCTGGTAACCAGCACGTATTTTCCTTTGAGCGTTCCCTCACCGGCCCCCCTCATCGTGTAATACACAATTTCTTCGATCCCGGCAATTTTTGCCCGTTGTTCTTCAATCCGTGGTGGGATGATGGTCACTCCCCAGGATTCAAGTTTCCGGATGTTTTCTTTTACGGCGGGATGGCGGTACATGGATTCATGCATTGCAGGCGCGATAACGACTGGCATCCCCTGTCCGAGCGCTGTGGTGGCAAACGTTGTGACCGGCGTATCATCAATTCCCCCCGCTATTTTACCGATAGTGTTTGCTGTGCACGGAGCGATCAGGAGCAGATCGGCCTTCCCGCCCTCCCCGCAACAGCTCACATGTTCCACGAGGCCCGTGCATGCTGTAATTACCTGCCTTCCCGTTGCATACGTGAGTGCTTCCGGGTTAATGATGCCACGTGCGGCATCAGTCATCACCGCCTGGATTTCTGCCCCGTGGCGGCGAAGCTCGTGGCAGAGCCTGACGGTCTCTACTGCAGCGATACTTCCGGTAACCCCGAGGACGATCATTTTTCCCGTTAAATGCCCTTTTCCTGTCATCCAAGCACCACATCCTGCACGAAATGCATGCGATTCGGCCCTGTTTTCTTTACCGTCCTCGCGGTAATGACCGGGTCGTAACCTGCATCACAGATTATACCGCTGATATCAGGCGGGACTTCGCCTGACGAGTGAATATGAAGTTCACTCCCGGGATGTATATGCAACAGGGTATCCCGTAACATTGCCGGAGAATTGAAATGGCCCATTATAATCCGGTCATACACTCCCCTCAGGAGAGATCGGCTGTCTCCACATTCTGGAATAAGGTTGTTTTCCACATGATTGAGCCTGGCATTTGCTATGAGATACCGGTATGCAACGGGGTTGATATCCATTGCATGAACAAAAGCACCGGCACGGGCGATGGGAATGCTGAAATAACCTATACCGGCGAACATATCGGCAACACTCTCCCCGGGTCTGGCCAATGCAGCCATCCTGACTTTCTCGAGACGGTTTCCTTGGGAAAACATCACTTTTGAAGGGTCGAGAAGATACGAAAACCCTGTTTCCCGGTGGATGACGTCCCCGGCCGTTCCATACAGGAGTTCGGTATCCGGGATTCTCTCATCCCCGTTCAGGGACTTCAGCCACAGGACCCCTTGTGGTTTCTGCCACGATACGAGTTCCTCCATTTCATCTGCGGATGGCTTTCTTCCCCTGACTATAGCGACGCGACCGATCATGTAATAGCTCCTGCCCCGGTACGGTTTCCTGGGAGACAGGTGACCTTCCGAAGGATACCATTCCTTAACCGGGACAAAGGCGGTATCTCCCCTGACAAAGGGCCTTTTCGTCGTGTCGGCCCATTCGCTCCTGAGACTGGCGACGAGATCCTGAACCGGCACCTGTCGTACCCGGAAATGCATGTTACCACACCGGAATTAAAGTATTCCTGTCTCGTATTACACGGATATGCTCGCCCGGACTCGCTGTACGCCAGGGTCCCCTCGGACATTCAAAAGAAGATCCGGTACCGGGATCGACCAGTCCGATGATGTCGCCGTCCACATAGGCAATAAGTGCATCTGCCGCGTCCCTGACATTTCCGACGATCTCGTCGACTTCATCCTCGCGTGCATTCCGGACGGAACCGTTCGTGAGGTCGCCGTATTTTATCAAGCGTCCGTCGGCCTGGATAACCTGGCCGTATGTTTTCCCTATCCGGAGGATATCTCCCCTGGTATAACGTGGAAGACGGACAGAGTAGGTTACCCTGAACAGTTTTTTCCCGGCCTTTTCCCCTACCAGTTTCGGATGCGTTGAATATCTCCCCCCGAGACGCCTGACCAGTGCCTGGGATATCGCAAGCCCGATCTGTTGCGATCCGATCGTGATGTCAAGACCTTCTCTCGTTTCTTCCATTTCGGAGATGTACGATAACCTGTCGCCACCGGCCTGCATCTGGTCTTCGGTCTCGCAGGCAATTTCCCGGGCGGCAATGGCTTCCCCGGAAAGGATCTTTCTGCCATCTGCCCTGACCTGAATAATTCCTTCGTAATAACTACCGCTTATCCGGTTACAGCGGTTGCATTGTTCTTTTTGCCAGATTATCTCTACAGCGGCATGTGCCTTTACCGGTAGTCCGTAAAGGATGCCGCTGACATCGACCTCAGCATATGAACGGTTTTCAGTCCTGTCCCTGATTATTATTTCAATGCCAGGGAATTTAACGTCTTTATGAAAGTGTACGGCATTTCTCACCAGTTCAGGACCGATTTCCTCCCTGGACCGTTCGCTGTCCGTCCAGGTACTGACCGTCTTTTGTGCATTGCAGGAAGGACAATAGGTACTGGTCACTCTTGTATCGAACGTGACCCACCGGGTCTGTGAAACCCTGCAGGCACTGCAAAGTCCTTCTCCTTCTGCCGGCCTTCCGCATTGCGGACAAATCCGTTCCTGGATCCTCATATCATACCCTGAAAATCTGTGCGTGGGGAATATCACCGATCATGAGGCACCTGTTGGGATCGATCAGGCCAAGTCGTGCCGCTACGGCAACTGCCCGTTCGCCTACGATATTGATATTGCCTGCATCCCGGATTGCCTTCGATACCTCCTCTTCACCGGCCGGTGTGGTCCCGTAAAAGGTTTCGCTGATATGGATCTCGATATCGCCGTGTCGGATTCTCTTGTTAAGGAGTTCCCGGTCACATACTGCCACTACTGACGAACCGTCATATGAGCGATGAATTTTTAAATACATCTGATCAGGTATGGGTCGGTCAGTGTAATAAAAATATGATCCCTGGCAGATCAGAGAGAGATTTCAACCCCATACACTTTCGAAGGGGTTTCCGTGTGAATACGGTATACATCGTCAGCGGTTATCAGCCCTTCCAGGAGGAGCCGGCGGGTGAACCTGGGCACGGATTTTGGACCGATGACTGCCCCCGGGCTGCTGTTTTCATCCATGTAGTCGCTCTCCATCGTCAAACGCCTTCCTTCCCGGCAGAGGGAAGGGATCGCCTCGTGCGTAGCCAGGAATGATGGGACGAGCGGGGTGTCAGGCGTCGCATAATGTTTTACGATTCTTCCCGGGTCGAGCCCGACTGAATGCGCCATATCGATCATATCGGTGCATGGCCCTGTCTCTGCATGGACCTGTACCGCGCAGTCCAGTTCTGCTGCGAGGGTGAAAGCGTGCCGGAGAATGCTGTTTGATGCAGCCATGATGTCCCCCGTCGTTTCATAGTGGGGTCTTCCGCTCTTTAAACCGACGGCCAGCCCTTCTTCCACGTACCCGGCTGCGAAATCGAGTCCGCTCATCATGATGCCGGAAGCCTCGTCAAGGGAATAACGTTCTGCAAGCCTGGAAATTTCTGCCGGGTGAACGCCAAGCACCGGAAACACCACAAGCCCGGTTTCACGGATCGAACCGGCAATCCTGAGAGTCTCTTCATAAACGGGTCTGTAATCACTTCCCTTCCCCGGGTCGACCCCAAAACAGGAGGAAGGCTTTGAAACGAGAAACATGTGAGTACCTCCGGCCCGGAGAAAGTCCTTTGCAGCTTCGATACCGCGCCCGTTCCTCGGGTCTATGTGAATATGATCGTCAGTCAGGGGTACAGTTTCGTATTTCATTGATTTCGGCGATCTCCATCAGGGGATAGGTCCCATACGGTTTCAGTACTGCCCGGCAGTATGCGAACCCCACCCGGGTAATGATTTCTACATCGAACATCAGTCCGCTGATTTCACTGTAACCAAAGGGATTCGGTTTCATCAGCGAGCGGTCGAGCTGAACGGTAATCTGTTCCACAAACGGTTGCAGAATGATGCTCTTTTCAATTGCTATTTCGAGTGTACCGGCTGAACCGGCAGATACGGGGGTGCCGACCCACTGGTGATAGAGCGCTCCCAGTTTGATCGCGGCTTCAAATATTGCCAGTTCACGATCACTTGCCTTGTAGTTCATTTCAGTCCTCTCATCATCTGTTGTATGTTTCCCATCAGATCAGCTTGATAAAGCCGGATTTCGGCTCCATCGCCTCGCCCTGTCGCAAAAACATTTCAATCTGCTTCTGGGCATCCTCCCGGGATATTCCTTTCTGCGAAAGGACTTCGATAACCTGCTCCTTTGGTGCTCTTCCCGTCTCATCGGCAAGCCCTTTTATTGTCTCCTTGATAAGCCTTATCAGGTCGCGTTTCACCTTTGAAAAACCGGTCATCATTTTGTCTATATCGAAACTTCCCGTCTTCGCATCGTATGCCACCTGCCGGAGACAGGTATCGACGATATGGACGACCCGTTCTGCATCTGATTTTTCAATCCTGCGGGAAAGCCTGATCCGTGCGCTGGCTTCGGCAAGCCTGACAAGGGCCTCGAGCTGCCGGGCAGTCACGGGGACTGGTTTGCTCGCATCAGCGATGTCCCTCAGGTTCATATAATAGGCAATGAGGGTATCTTTCGCCTCCTGGGACAGGATTGGGAAACAGGTGCGTTTGGCGTACGCGACATACTTCCGGAAGAGCGCAGGGTCTATCTCGGGTGTCACCGGTTTTAGCTGCTCGGCGATATAGTCGTCGTTAACCCCGTCGATCGGGCTTTTTTTGTGCTGCTCGATCAGTTCGCCTATTCCGTGCGCCTTGAGAATATGGTCGGCAATGGCGTTGTCTTTCGTTTTGTCGGGTTTATCGGTCATGACAAAGATCAGGTCAAACCTGGAGAGAAGTGACGCGGGCATATTAATCTGGTCCGATATTGGGGCGAAATCGTCGAACCTCCCGTACCGGGGATTGGCCGCGCCGAGGAGGGCGCACCTCGACTTGAGTGTGGCGGTTATACCTGCTTTCGCGACACTGATCGACTGCTGTTCCATCGCCTCGTGCAATGCGCTCCTGTCCTCCTTCTGCATCTTGTCCATCTCATCCACGGCTGCCACACCCATATCGGCGAGTACAAGGGCGCCGGCTTCAAGAGTCCATCGTCCGTCCCCGAATTCGTCCTTCACCGCTGTAGCTGTGAGCCCCGCGGAGGTGGACGATTGTCCGCTGGTATAGATCCCGCGAGGCGAGAGCTGATGACATAGCGAAGGAGCTGGCTTTTGGCAATTCCCGGGTCCCCTATCAGGAGGACGTGGATATCCCCCCGCAGGTGGCTGCCGTCGGGCATCTCCTTCATGATCCCCCCGAATAACTGGAGGGCAATGAGCTTCCTTCACGTCCTCGTTCCCGAAAATGGTGGGGGCGATGGAGCGGATGATCTTCCGGTACACCTGGGGATCGCGGCTCATCGTTATGATCTCCTCTTCCGACTTTTCGTCTATCTCGACCTCTTCGAATTCCTTCTCTGCCACCTCTATCGAATTGCATTCGAGATAAATGTCAAAAATCGTGCTTTTGTTGCCATGGGTGACCCGTTGCATCGACCTGAGTATACCATTCATCACGACCCGGTCACCCGGTGCTACGATGCCGGTCAGGTCATCGGTGACATCCACATCGAGAGTCTGGGGTTGCTCCCCTCCCCTGAGTCCCTCTGGCTGTTCCTGGATCCTGATCTTCTGGGAATCGACGAATCTTGACCGCTTCGGGATCAATTCAAGTTTTTTGAATGTGCATCCGTCCGTCGCACAACCTTCAGGCTCGATGAACTGCCCGTAACCCTGTCTTTTTTCTGTCATGTGACCACCCGGGCACCTGAAAACGGCATTGACGATCCGCGGACGCACTTCGGTGGTTTTCCTGAGGATTCCTTCGACGGTAACAAATTTGTTTATATCATCGCTCCGGATGTGACGGATTCCTGTTTTTTGCGGGAGATTGACAAACCTGATATTGACGTGTTCGGCAGGCTGCCCGTTTTTGGTCTTGATCAACTGGTGGTTCCTGACCGCATCGCGCACATCGTCAAGGACCTTCCCCGGGTTTTCCAGCAGCTCGTCCGCGAGCCTGATGCCTGTTTTGCCGTCAGCTCTCCACTTCCCGGTAGTCAATTAACAGGGACCTTTTATACGGATATTCCCGGGTAATTTCAGAAAGTTGTTTTTTATACCTGGTTTTTAAGAACCTCGACCACTCTGCGTCCCTGCTCGTGATCTCTGCCTCGACCTCGTCCAGCCCGGTCATTTTACCGTCCATGGGACCCTGTTCCCGAAGCGGTCATGACGAACCGCGCAATAAGCGCTTCCATCTGGATATCACTGTCTGCTCCTTCCGAGAGGCGGAAATCGGTTTCGCCGATATGATCGATCAATGCAACCCTGATTTCCGGCCTGATATCACGGCGGAGAAGCGCCCGGTAGCACTGGTTCAGCAGCTCGTTCGGCGCTATCCCCCGGTCGTGAAGCAGCCGTGCCAGTGCAGTTTCGGCACCTTCAAAATCCCCGGCAAGGGAAAGGTCGAGTAACTCGTTTATTTCATCAGGGCGTGCGGTTGCCGTAATGGCGTATACCATCTGCCCCGTGACGTTTGGGTTGATTATCGCAGCACCCTGGAGAGCATTTATGGCTTTCCGCATGTCCCCCTGCGAGACATAGACAATTGCATCGATTGCATCTCCGGAAACGGAAATACCTTCGTGGTTTGCAATCCGCCTGATCTCCTCTTCCACGGCATCCCTGCCGAGGGGCCTGAATCGGTAGATTGCGCACCTGCTCTGGATGGGGTCGATGATTTTCGATGAATAATTACAGGAAAGAATGAACCGGCAGGTCATGGCGTAGCTCTCCATGGTCCTCCTGAGAGCCGCCTGCGCATCGGGCGTCAGGGCATCGGCTTCATCGAGAAAAAGGATCTTGAAACCGGCACCCCCAAGCGGTGAAGTCCTTGCAAATTGTTTGATCTGGTTCCTCACCACCTCGATCCCCCGTTCGTCCGAGGCATTGAGCTCGCGGAAGTTCATATGCCAGGAATCACCGAAAAATTCCCTGGCCAGTGCTACTGCGGCAGTGGTTTTACCGACACCTGCATTTCCGGTAAAAAGAAGGTGGGGGAGGCTCCCGGCCTTCACGTACGATGAGAGACGTTCGATTATTTCGTCCTGTCCTACGATTTCGTCGAGTTTCACCGGCCTGTATTTTTCAATCCATATCGTATTCGAATCATCCATCCCGTCATCTCCCCGGTTTTATCACTAAAGATGTTGTAAAACCTGATAACCTTCTCGATTTGGTATATTCCGACCAGGTTTTGGAAACCATGGATGAAAAGCATCGGGTCATCCGGCATGATTTACGGGAGAAGAGGGTGTTGTCCGATTTATCGGCCGTCATTATGCATTGCTTCAACAGACGGCTCCCCACCCTCTCCTTCTTCTCCGACCGATATCATGGGGAAGGGTGATTCGGTCGATAAGAAACAGAAATAGTTGTCCGGTCACTTTCAATCCTATGAGTGTCAAAAGCCGGGAAAAACCTCCATGTAGTTTTGTTATCGGACCAATCCGGAAATAAATGCCATGTCATTGAATTGGGAAACACTGGAATCCATTAATTTCAGGAATCCGAAAGTAAAAAATGGGTATAGTGACATTGTTATCACCTGTTATTCATATAAATCACGTCGAATATTCGGAAAAAAGTCAGTTCATAAAATGTAAATAAAAAAAGTATAGGACATCATGCCATATCTCGTATTGCGATTGACTCCGCCGCCCCCGAAGGACGCCCCGGCGGCGGTTCAAAATACTGTTAATAATAGTGCTACCGGATAAATTGAACATTTTGATATTCACAAGGGGGATAATCATGTCAATGCAAAGGGAACAATTATCCCCACTGTTCAAAAAATATCGGTGGCTGAATCAACACTATATCCCTAAAAAATTAAAGGACCGTCCTACCGTTCATAGAACTGCTCAGATGTCTGCCTGCGACGATACAGATAGTATCCGGCACCGGCGATAACAATGACAATAACTGCAATCATTGCAGGCAGGATGTATTTCATAGGGATCTGAGCCCATATGGGAGTCGGGCCGGTCGGGGCCGGGGTTACCGCAAACGGTTTTTCCGTCACTGGCAGGGAAGTCACCGGCACTTCGGTTGTGATCTCCGTAGTCGGGGTTATCGTGGGGACAATACTATTTATTGCCGGCTGGCTGCCCGTTTCTGAACCCGTCCCTGGCACTGATGCATTTGTTGAAGGTCCTTCAGTAGGAGTGGATTCAGGTGCACTGTAGGAGCCTCCGCCACCACCTCCCCCGCCTCCACCGCCGCTACCGGTAAGACCGAAAACAGCGAAGATCTTATGGTTTGTCGTGACGTTACTGAACGTCCAGGACGAATAGGGTCCCATTGACTGGTCGTCGATAAAAACATTGAGTATTGAATAGCCGGAATTTGCCTTAAGGATGAACTGCTGATCCTCTCCGGGAGTCACGGTCACGGTTCCGGCGGGGGTAATGGTGCCCGGACCTGAAACTGATGCCGTAATGTAGTACACATTTTCAGTAAATGCCGCGGAGATAGTGTGATTACCGTTGATTGCTGTGAACGGGTATGTTGAAGGCGTGCCGACCGACTGGCCGTCAACCAGGACGTTTTGGATCCTGAATCCGGTGGCGGGGGTTATCGAATAGGTCTGGTTGTCGCCATAGGAGAACTCCATCGTTCCATCCGGGCTGATCATTCCGTTGTCTCCGGCTGTGGCATTGATGGTATATACCGCATTGGTAAATGTCGCGCCGATGCTATGATCTGCCGTCACATTGCTGAATGTGTAGGAACCTGTCTGACCGGCTGACGTATCGTCGACAAGGACATCATTGATTTGGTAACCTGTGTCAGGATCGACCGAAAATGTGATATTCTGTCCGTCAGGAACCTGAACGGTTCCGTTGGGTACAATTGAGCCGTTTGGTCCTGCTGTTGCAGTTATGGTGTGGACTATACCTCCTCCGCCAATAAAGGACGCCGCGATAGTGTGATTAGCCACGACATCCTGGAATGTATAGGACGGTAAAGGTCCTTTCGATACGCCGTCAACCGTCACGTCAAGAACGCTGAAGTTTGCGTCGGGGACGATAGTGAATGACTGGTCCGAACCTGCATCCACGGCAACATGACCGGAAGGCGTGATTGTCCCGTTAGCACCCGCTGATGCATCGATAGAGAATTCCTGTGGCTGGAAGGCATCGATATAGCCGGCCTGCAATTTCGTATCATTACCTAATTCGTTTGCGGCATACAGCGAAACATTGAAACTCCCCGTAGTCGTGTATTCGTGGACAGGATTCTCTTCATCCGAATAATTTCCATCCCCAAATGACCAGTTCCAGGCGATTGGTATTCCTGATGTACGGTCTTCAAACTGCACGGTGAGGGGGACAGGACCCGTGGTAACATTGGAGCCGAAGTCTGCAACCGGCACCGAAGATCCGCCGGTGGCGTTAATAAGGTCGGGCACCACGATGGTATCGCTGCCAAGACTGTTCGATGCCGTCAGGGTGACCGAATACAGGCCATTTGCATCGAACACATGGACAGGATTTTCTTCGGTTGAATTATCCGGACCATCGCCGAAATTCCACTGCCACGACGACGGGTTTTCGGTTGACGTATCGGTAAACCGGATAGAGAGGGGGACTGGTCCTGATGTTGCATTCGTGGTAAAACCTGCAATCGGCGGATTTGCCGGACCTGACAGCACCTGGATATACGCGGGTTTTATATTCGTGTTGTTCAACTGGGTATCGCTGTTCCATGCTGTAAGCGTGACGTCATAATAGCCAGGACTGCCGTAGATGTGGACCGGGTTTTCTTCGGTGGATACGTTACCGTCCCCGAAATTCCAGTGACCAGGAATCCGGGCCGCCGATAGACCGGTCGGTGAAACTGACGTTTAAGGGAGCGATGCCTGAAGTCGGTTCCCCCTCGAAATCTGCAATTACCGGCTCTTTTGGTGACGTCAGATTGGCATAGAGATCCACAGTATCTCCGGGCCCCGGATAATCCGGTAACATTCCAGTCACCTGATAGTACCCATACTTCCTGACGGTGAAAGACGTATAATGATCTCCGGTGAGCGATACTTCGATGAGAAGGGTTCCGTCGGTGCCTGTTGTCCCCCTGGGGTCCTGGTCCAGGTATACCGACGCACCTTCGAGTGGACCACCCTGGTATCCTGTCTGGTTGGCATGCACGAGGAAAAATCCTGTTTCCTGGATCGGCATAACAGTAACAAATTCATCTTTTTCCAGGGTGCTGGTCCCTGCTGCACTGCTTACGGTGAGCATTACGGAGTAATTACCCGGCCACGGGTAGGTATGGACCGGGTCGGCATCGGTTGAATTCGGTGAATCATCACCGAAATTCCATTGCCAGGAATCGGGGGCGCCCGTGGACTCATCGAGAAACTGGATGTCGAGAGGAGCAGTTCCCGTCGTTGCATTTGCCGAGAACGCCGCCACCGGCCCCCCGACGGGAGTCAGGTTGGCGTATAAATCAATTGTTTCGTCTTTACCCGGGTATGGGTAATATCCTGGGTGAGCGGATTGTATCCCTCATCCGACACGGTAAATGTCCTGTAGGGCGCTGCTGTAGTGTAGACCTGCACCAGTAGTGTCCCGTTCGTAATAATCCCCTCATCTGTCCCGTCGAACATTACGTCGGCGCCGTCGACATTGGAATGGACAAGGAAGAACCCGGTATCGCCGCCAATCGGTCCGGGAGTGACATCGATATAATCATAGCGTGTCCGCGAACTGGTCCCGTTCGCATTCGACACGGTGAGAGTCACGCTATAGAGTCCCTCTCGTTCATACATATGTACAGGCGACTCTTCACTGCCATTATAACCGTCTCCAAACGACCAGTTCCATGTATCGGGATTTCCTGTGGAGAGATCGGTGAAAACGACCTGGAGCGGGGCGTCACCGCTCACCGGTGTGCCATTGAAATCTGCAACCGGGGGCTGGCCGACAGGAGTCAGGTTGGCATAGAGGTCAACGGTCTCGTCTTTTCCCGGATACGAGGTAATGTTCTGGGTAAGGGTAGTATACCCTTCCGCTGAAAGGGTGAAGGTCCTGTATGGCGTACCCGTGACATAGACCTGAATGATCAGTGTTCCGTTCGCGATGAACCCTTCAGGGGTCTGGTCGAACATTACTGCGGCCCCGTCTACGTTGGAATGTACCAGGAAGTATCCCTTGTCACCACCGATTGTTCCGATAACACGGATGTAGTCCTGTTTCGTAATTATTGCGCTACCCGCTGAATTAGCAGAGGTCAACCGTACGCTGAACATCCCCGGGACGGTATAAGTGTGGACCGGGTTTTCCTCGGTCGAAACAGATCCGTCGCCGAAATCCCAGTTCCATGATGTCGGGTTTCCCTCGGAAGTGTCAGTGAACCTGACGGTGAGGGGCTTCATTCCCGTTGTCGTATTGGATGTAAAGTCGGGAACGGGCGGTCCGATAGGTCCCTGCTCGTCTTTTAAGTCTGCTGCAAATCCCCCGATGATCCCTGCCGGGGTCGGGAAGGGGTTTACCATCGGGAAGTTTGTGGAACCTGTAATGCCTGCGATATATGCATTCCCATAATCATCGACGACTATCGCGTTTCCCTGGTCCCTGCCGCTCCCGCCGAGATATGTTGAATATTCACATGTTTTTCCGTCGGTGGCGAGTTTGGCAACAAATGCATCAAGTTCTCCCCCTGCGTAGGTTCGCTGGTAGGGGTTGACAACCGGGAAATTCAGGGAGCTCGTCGAGCCGGTGATATAGGCATTTCCTGCGCTGTTGACTGATATTCCTCTCCCTTCATCCATGGATGATCCTCCGAGGTACGTTGAATATTTGAACGTCGAACCATCAGGGCTGACTTTTGTCGCAAATGCATCGGTACACGCCCGCAGGATGCTGCTGCACAGCAGATACTACAGGGAAATTATCCGACCATGTCCTTCCCGTTATATAGGCATTTCCTGCCGGGTCGATCGCGATAGCATCCCCGGTATCCTCTTTACTTCCACCGATATAGGAGGAATAAACCAGAGAACCCCCGTCCGGGGCAATTTTAGTGCAATAGGCATCGCCGTTTCCACCGGCAGTTGTCTGGGAACCGTTTTTGACGGGGAAATCAGATGCAAATGTCTGGCCGGTTACATAGGCATTTCCTGAAGAATCGACAGCAATCCCTGTGCCGGACGTGGGGGCATTTCCACCCAGGAAACCGGAGTATTCGAGTAAATTGCCGGTGCTGCTAAGTTTTGATACAAACGCTGACTGGCTTCCCGATATCGCAGTCCTCTCGAACTCGCTTTTTACGGGAAAATCTGCCGACGTTGTGGTCCCGGTGATGTATGCACTACCCGTTCCATCTATTGCAACGGCGTTTCCATTATCTGCTGAACTACCGCCAAGATATGTCGAATATAGTACATCATCCCCGGAAGCCCCGAGCTTGAGGCCGAATGCATTTGTCGTCCCTTTCAAAGAGGTCTGCAACGGGTTTACAAGAGGGAAATCTGTCGAATCTGTCGACCCGGTGACATAGGCATCTCCGGAATCATCGACTGCAATTCCGCCCGCTTTATCAGACCCATTTCCTCCGATATACGTGATGTATATGGGCACAGAGCCGTCTGCACTGATCTTGACCACAATTGCATGGGTCCCGCCTGCCCGGGAAACGGTACCCTGGTTGTCCATGGAAAGGTCAGGATAACTCCTGCCGGCGATATAGATATTGCCCTCTTTATCCCTGGCAACTGCATTTGCATCCTGTACACCGATTCCCGAAAGGTATATCCCATATTTCATCACGGGATCGATTACGAGGGGCAGAGGTGCTGTATACGTTCCTGCCGAAAAACCGACAACATTTCCAGGGAGAATACTGTAACTGACATCTACCGGAATACGTACGCCGTCCATCACCTGGTAGGCATCCGGGGCCTGCTCGTAGAGCGTGCCTTCAGGTGTCGCGATGACCAGGGTGCCGTCCTGTGTGATGGAAAGGGAGTTGATACCGCTGTACTGGAGCTGTATGCGTGACAGATTGGCACCCGGGGAGACTAAAAACTCACTTTTCAGGGTTCCCCGGTTACTTTTATAGGTGAGGTCGATTCCCGGATACAGTCCCTTGTATAGGATCTCCCCATACGTAGGAATATCCGTGTGCCAGTTCTCCGGACCGGAGCCGGTGATAAAATTTACCGTTCCCGACACCGTGCCAGATCCTTCCGGAATAACGGATCTTCCTGCACCGACGAACGTGATCGACATGGGTGTCAGGGATCCTGGGCTGCTATCTGAATCCGATCGGGCAAAAACTGCTTTCTGACCGGTGAAAAAAACCGAGCCCCCGTCAGAGATAATCTGGAACCTGACCGTATCAGGTGCCTGCCCGTCATTCCTGATAAATCCGGCTGGGATCGTGCTGGCGAACTCCTGGACCGGATATATCCCCGGAACCTGATCTCCGGATACCTGGGATGCAGCGATCAGGGAGGTTCCTCCCGGGTCCGATCCGGAAACGATCTCCTGTGCAGGGTTAGTCCCGTTGGTATCCCCTGTAACGCTTGTTGATAGAAAAAGAATACCGAAGAAGAGGACTATGGTAAGATAGACAATCAAATGGCCTTCCGAACGCATAATAACCATATTGCTTTGAGATTGTGGAGGAAAGTATTTAAGGGTACTGTTGAAGTTTATAAATACTCCGGTTTGATTCCGACTGGCAGGCACCTATCGTGATCTCCTGCAGGACGCGGGGATGAGGTGTCACCTCAATTAATTCCCATTTCAAGTGGTCTGCACGGAGTCCCCTGACCGTGCTAGGAAGGGTGCCTGTTTTGACCAGATCCGGATATGCCTCGAAATCTGACGGTATCATCAGAACCGGAGAACCAGGAAGATTGTACCAATCACGGCGAACTGATGACACCGGCTGTACTGCATTTTATGCCTCCAGCATAATGGATATGTTCTGATACGAAAGATAGTACGTAATTTTTTACAGGAGTGGTGAGGAAGTGAACCAGGGAGCCGGTAATCCGGCTACAGATAATCATAGGACCATACGACCGGAAGCGATGCAGAGGATACCGGTATGAATGCGCTGGCAAGGGTCTTTGCAGGAGAACTTGCGAAAACCACCCTGCAGGTCACCATGAAAAACAGACTGTCCCCAGTACTTATCACGCCAGGGGGGGAAGCCTGCACCGGTATTTTCCTTACCGGTGCCCTGACATGTATGACGATGCTCCCCGGGGATCTTATGGAAGTGTGGGTGGCAGATCCGACCGGCACATTTCTCCTGATACCCGGCCGGCAGGATGCTGCAATACGCGAGTCGTTACTGTCGCTGGAGCCTCCCGTATTCATTGCAGTGACAGGGGAGGTTCAGCCTCTCAGGCCGAAGAATAAAACCATGGTCACCGTGAGGCCGGTCGATATGACAACAGTCGACCGGACCATTCGGGATACATGGATCATAAGGACGGCAGAAATTACTCTCGAACGGCTCTGCCGGATGAAATCTGTCCTCGAAGGCTCGAATGAGGGAGAGCCCGTCCCCTGGCAACTCCGTAAAGCGATCGATCATTATCACTCAGATACAGGACAAATCACGGAACTGGAAACCATGGTACGGGAAGCACTGGCGAAGGCAGGCAAAGTCCAGGGTGGTGAGATAAAGGCCCCTGATCCCCGCGAGGTAATCCTCGGGCTCATACGAAAAGGAAGCGGGCCGAAAGGGATTGCACTGGCAGACCTGGTCCCGCTCGCCATGCAAAAAGGTATCCGCGATGACCAGGTACTCGCAATTGTCAGGCGGCTTGTCCTGGAAGACGAATGTTACCAGCCGGGAGCCGGGATTGTAAAACTATTATGAACCTCGAATTTATAGAGCAGGGTCCCGCCCTTTTAGTGAACAATACAAAGCGGGTACTGGTGATTGCCGATCTGCATCTCGGCATCGAATCAGACCTGGCCAGGCACGGTATCTATTTCAGGAGCAGGAGCCGGCAAAGGCAGGAAAAAGCTCTCAGTTGCATCAGGGATACCAGCCCGGATATCATTCTCCTTCTTGGGGATGTCAAGCACAGCATCCCTGTCCCGACGCGCCAGGAATATCGCGAACTTCCTGAAATGCTCTCCACATTCAGAAAACACGGTGTACTGATGGTCACGCCCGGAAACCATGATATCGGGATTGAACGGTTTCTTTTACCCGGGGAGATATTACCCAGGAACGGTATGGTAGTCGACGGTACCGGATATCTTCATGGCCATATGTATCCCGACCCGTCGCTCGCCGGTCACCTGGTCATTGCCGGACACCACCACCCGTTTGTCTGTTTACGGGATGAAGTGGGCTGCTCGCTCCGTTCACCGGCATACCTTTTCGCGATGCTGAAGGACGAATGTTTCGTGCCGGGAAGACCCGGGAAAGAACGGGAAGTACCGGAACAGGATCAGGCCGGTACCGGGGGAACGGGTCCCGGCGAACGGATTTCCGCCCGTGCCGGTGTTACTACCAGACCCATCCGTTTATCCAGGAAGAAAACCCCGAAGCATATCACTCCCCGGGAACCTTGTAATCATGAGTTGCACGAGAGCCTGCCGGAAACGGATCCCGCCGGAAAGAGCAGGGTCCTGTTCGTACCGGCATTTAATGAGCTGTCCGGTTTTGACATACTAAGGATTGTAAAATCTCCCATTTCACCGCTTTCACGCTGCATGAATACGGCATCGTGCGAGATTTTTCTGCCGGACGGAACATATATCGGCCCGCTATCGTCAGTGGAGGATAATGATGCCCGGGGAGCTTGACAAAAGAATCCAGGAATGTATCAGAAAACGGGGTTTTTCCGTCCTCTCCGAGGTGCAGAAGCAGGCGATCCCCCGGGGCCTTTCTGGTGAGAATATCCTGCTGATCGCACCGACCGGGACAGGTAAAACCGAAAGCGCCATGCTTCCGGTCTTCCACCGGATGCTTTCAATGCAGGGAACCGGGTTTAAAACCCTCTATATTACTCCCCTCCGTTCGTTGAACCGCGATATGCTCGAACGCCTGAAGTGGTGGTGCCGGGAACTCGGGTTCACCGTGGGGGTACGTCACGGCGATACTACAACCAACGACCGCCGGAAACAGGCGCTTTCTCCGCCAGATCTCCTCATTACCACACCCGAAACGCTTCAGGCATTGTTTATGGGGAAAGTCCTCAGGAAACACCTGGCCGGTGTGAAATTTGTCATCGTAGACGAAATTCACGAACTGGCAGGGAGCAAACGCGGCGTCCAGCTTGCCGTCGGCCTTGAGCGGCTCGTTGAGCATGCAGGAGAATTCCAGCGGATCGGGTTGTCAGCCACGATCGGTAACCCTGACGATGTGGGGAAGTTCCTCTGCGGCAACCGGCCCTTCTCCCTCGTCTCTGTCCCGGTTGCCAAACATCTTGACATCAGCGTAAGATACATCGGGGATACCTTTGAAAGACAGGCGGAATGCGTCGGGAAGTCGATAGATCATCATGGATCCACCCTGGTTTTCACGAATACACGGGTCACGGCAGAAGCGCTCGGCCATGCACTGTACCAGAGAGGCGATGTGGAGGTTCACCACGGTTCTCTCTCGAAGGATGTTCGTATCGAGGCTGAAGACCGGTTCAGGTCGGGGGCCGTGAAGGCACTGGTGTGCACATCATCCATGGAACTCGGTATCGACATCGGCCACGTCGGTCACGTCGTGCAGTTCGGGTCACCGCGGGAAGTCTCAAGGCTCGTACAGCGTGTAGGGCGTGCAGGCCACCGGCTGAATCTCGTTTCAAAAGGAACAATTTTTGCGACAGGGTTTGACGACCTCCTCGAATCGCTGGTAATTGCACGGAAAGCCCGGGCAAACGAGATAGAACCGGTAAGGATTCCCTATAATCCCGCAGATGTGCTGGCAAACCAGATCGCCGCAATGGCGGTGGAATACGGGGAACTGCCCCTTGCAAAGATCAATGCGATAATCTCCCGCACCGCGACGTTTTCCAGGGACGAAGAATTAGTTTCCCGCGTGTGTTCGCAGATGGAAGAACACCGGCTTATCCGCAGAGATGGGGATACAATTATAACCACTTCACGGGCCCGCCGTTATCTTGCCGGAAATCTTTCGATGATCCATGACGAGCGGAAAATGCCGGTTTTTGATATGGTATCGAGAAAAACAGTAGCCACGCTTGATGAATCGTTTGTCGTCGGATGGGTGTATACCGGGGCCGTGTTTATCACGAAGGGACAGCTCTGGCGTGTGCTCGACATTGAAGACGGGCGGATTACGGTGGAGCCGGCAAAGAGAGTCAAAGGAGAGTTGCCTTCATGGGAGGGTGAACAGATCCCGGTTCCCTTTGAGATTGCGAGGGAAGTGGGGGCTCTCAGGAGGAGCCGTGAGATCGGTAACTATTCTGATAACAGCACGGCGATACAGTTTGTTGAACAGTTTCTTTCCGAGATGGATAAAAACCGTTCCGTTATTCCTACCGACACCGTTATCACCCTTGAAAATGCCCCGGAAGGAGTAGTCTGCAATATCTGTGCAGGGCACAAGGCAAATGAAGCACTGGCACGGGTACTCTCTATTCTTTTATCGGCCCGCTATGGAACGACGGTAGGGATCGAGGTCGATGCCTACCGGGCTCTGATCCGGCTCCCCAATACCGTCAGGGCCGCCGATGTCAGGGATACCCTTACCGGGCTCGATCCTGCACACATTAAGGGAATATTAGGCCTGGCTCTCAAACGTACTGCCCTGTTCAAATGGAAACTCGTCCAGATAGCCAAGAAATTCGGAGTTATCGACCCGGATGCCGATTACGAACGGCTTTCGATCCACCGGCTTACCGATATGTTTGAGGATACGGTAGTGCAGGACGAAGCATACCGCGAGCTTTTTTCTGTTTATATGGACGTGGACAGTGCATCGCAGATCCTCTCCGGTATCCGTAACGGTGCAATAGGCATCCATATCGGCCCCGTTAGCCTGCTCGGTGCCGAGGCGCTGTTTACCTCGTCCCGGGACCAGATCCCTCCACCTACGGCAGACCAGGCAGTCGTCTCCACGCTGAAGCGTCGTCTGCTCCAGCAGGAGGTGATCCTGGCGTGCATGAACTGTCGTAAGTGGAAAAGCAAAACAACGGTGGAAAGAGTCCCGGAACAGCCTGTCTGCCCAAAGTGCCATGCAAGACTGATTGCAGTGCTCAAACCCTGGGACGAAGACCACTATGCCCTCGTAAACAAACAGAAAAAGACCGAAGAAGAACAGGCAATCGTGGCCAGACTTATGAAAAATGCAAACATTGTCCTTTCGAGCGGGAAAAAGGCGGTGATAGCTCTTGCAGCAAAAGGTGTCGGACCCGAGCAGACTTCCCGGATCCTGTCTACCCTGACCGAGGACGATGCTTTTTACCGGGAGATCCTGAAATCGGAACGGAATTTTATCAGGACGCACCGGTTCTGGTGACGGCCTGCGACCTGTCTTTAGTTAGGGATAAGTATATTGACGATCTCTTCTATTATCCGGATGTCCTCCCGATATCAACAGGAAACCCATTCGATTCCCAGTCGGTAAGAATGGAGAGATGCAACGGACAGGATTGTCTCCAATTCCATGGGATCTGTAATCGACCGTCATGATTATCATTCATGGCAGACGTTTTGCACTAAATATGGGATTATTCCGGATAGCTGATAATCAGACGTCTTGTAATTATAAATTGTATGGAAAAAAAATCTGCCCGGTTACATGATACTGCCGAGCTTCTGCTCGAGGAAATCGAGACCCCTTTTAATATCCTCGAGGTTCTTTCCGCCGGTCAGGATGATTTTGCCGGAAGAAAACAGAAGGGCGACGATTTTCGGGTCCTTGATCCGGTAGACAAGACCGGGGAACTGTTCGGGTTCGTATTCAATATTCTCAAGGTTTAAGGTTATCACGACTTTATTGAGGTTTATGTATTTTCCGATGTCGTACGAACAGACGATATTGGTAATCGCCACCCTCGGTTCGTCATACGTCTGAACTCCTGCCTCTTTCATAGACCGTATAATCAGTTTCAGCCCTTCATTGAGTGCATCCCGGTCACGGATTCCGGTAAGCACTACTTTCCCTGACGAGAATATCAATGACGCTATTTTGGGGTTCTCGATCCTGAAAACAGCCCCGGGAAATCGTTTCGTATTGAGCTCGCAGTTCTCTATCTTTTTCGAAATCTCCAAAAGATCTATGGAATCGGCAATTGCCCCCGAAGCAACGATATTTTCAATTTTCAAAGAATCGTACTGCTTATCGTCCATTGGTTAGTATATGCTTGCTTTTGTATCATAATACTAATGGATTACCTTTATGTCTCACAAAACAGGGTCTCCCGGTAAGAAAAAAGAAGATTAAAGGCTTAATCATGCAAATTTTATCATGATTCTATGAGTAACAGCAGGAGTAACCTTCCTGACTATAAGGAGGAATACGCACGCTTTTCGATTCCCGTGCCGGAATATTATAATTTTGGCTTTGACGTAATCGATGCATGGGCGAAAAAAGACCGTAATAAACTCGCGATGATCTGGGTCTCACAGCAGGGCGAGGAGAAAAAATATACCTTCAGGGACATGAAAAACCTCTCGAACCAGGCGGCAAATATTCTCCTCAAGTATGGGATCAACAAGGGAGACCGGGTGCTCCTGATACTCCCTCGTATCCCCGAATGGTGGATTTTTGCCATCGCCCTGATCAAGCTGGGGGCGGTTTTCTGCCCCTGCACGACGATGCTTACGCCGAAAGATATAAAATACCGTGTAAATGCCGGGAAATTCAGGATGGTCATCACAAATATTGAAAATTCTTCAAAAATCGAAGAAATCTGCGATGAATGTCCATCTCTTACAACAAGATTCGTCGTCGACGGGGAACTGGAAGGATGGGCAAGTTATCCCTACGAACTCCTCTATCCCGCACCGGTTTCCCATCATTCGGTAAGTATGCCTGAACTGAAAAGAACCAGACGGAATGACCCCCTCCTGATATATTTCACATCCGGAACCACCGGGGAACCTAAAATGGTCCTCCACGACCATAGTTACCCGCTTGGACATATCGTTACCGCCCGGTTCTGGCAGGACCTGCGTCATAACGACCTCCATTTCACCCTTGCAGATACGGGGTGGGCGAAGTGTGCCTGGGGAAAATTCTTCGGCCAGTGGATCGAAGGTGCATGCATCCTCGTTTATCATTTTACCGGCAAATTTGCGGCAACAGAAATCCTTCCCATCCTTGAGCAGTATGAGGTTACAACCTTCTGTTGTCCGCCGACAATTTACCGGATGCTGATCCTGGCCGATCTCGGTCGTTTCGACCTCACTTCTCTTCGTCACTGCTGCAGCGCCGGCGAACCCCTGAACCCCGAAGTGATCCGGGTCTGGAAGGAAGGCACTGGTCTTCCGGTTTACGAAGGATATGGCCAGACTGAAACTGCGTGTTGCATTGCAATGTTCTCGAGTATGGATACAAAATTCGGGTCGATGGGAAAACCCTCGCCGGGATGGATCATCGAGCTTCATAACGAGGAGGGATCTGCAGTCGGTACCGATGAGGAGGGAAGAATAGCGATAAAGCTCGACCCCCGCCCCGTCGGACTTTTTGCAGAATACCTCGATAATCCCGTAGAAAACGAAAAATCGTTTGTTAACGGGTATTATTATGCCGGTGACAAGGCATATCGCGATGAGGACGGTTATTTCTGGTTTGTTGGCCGTGATGACGACGTGATCAAGTCTTCAGGGTACAGGATTGGGCCGTTCGAAGTGGAAAGTGCCCTGCTTGAGCACCCGGCGGTGCAGGAAGCCGCCGTCGTAGGGTCACCTGACCGGCTCCGGGGAATGATCGTCAAAGCGTTTATCGTCCTGAACGAGGGATATGAGCCATCTGAATCCCTTGTAAAAGAGCTGAAATCCTATGTTAAAAGGACAACGGCGCCATACAAATATCCGAGGGCGATTGAATTCATACCCGAACTGCCAAAGACGATATCCGGAAAAATTAAAAGAAACGAGCTCAGGGACGCCGAGATGAAAAAATACATAGGAAATTCATAATCTTTCCTGCCCTTTCAATGTCCCTGCCTGTCCTGCCGGTAATTTTTCTCGGAGATTCGCAACCTTTCTGATATTTCCTTCTCCGGATAACTGCAGGGAACGGTTACCCGGAAAGAAGAGATAATTTTCTGGTCTTCGGGAAGGATCAGGGAGGATAGCCGCGGCAGGGTTTGAGCCCGTGATGCATCCGGTTATCGAAACCCGGTAATAAATTTAGGTGATTGTGTAAAGTCCACCCCTGACTTTTAATTAGGGAAATAATTTTTATTTTTAATAACCTGACAAAAGAGATTTCATCATTCATCAAGCCCTTCATTTTTATGATATGTTCCGGGTAGATTCGACGAGGAATAAGGAAATCACTTTGTAATCAGGTTTAGTTCTATCCCGACCGGGGTTGCCACAGCGGCGGGGCAGAGCCCCGAGAGCGTCTTTGAACAAGGATATCATAGAATGTGCCATGGGGCCGAAGGTACCTAATCACCTAAATTTATTTTCAGGCAAAAAACAGAGAAAAAATTTATAGATCTCCGCCGTGATGTGAACGGGCTCCTCCGGAAGACTCATGCTCTGAACCGGATTCTTCCATATGGCTGCTCGGATGAGATTTTGGCCTTCGCCCCCGTCCGCGAAGTATCATGATGACAATCAAAGCGATTACGATGATGATTACGATAATAAACAACGTCTGGAGAGGAATTTCCAACCCCGGGTTTGTTACGATGATGTAACTTTCCTTTACTTTGGTGTAGACGGGTCCGCCGGCTGCGGTTTTTAAGATAACAGTGTAGTTACCCGATTTGTTGAAGGAATGGACGGGATTCTGGACAGTTGAATTCGATCCGTCCCCAAAGTCCCAGAACCATGTTAACGGCGTCGCACCACCGGAAACATCATTGAACTGGACAATGAGCGGTGCAACCCCGGACGTGATGTTGGCAACGAAATCCGCATAAATTACCGGTGCCGGCGCAGGTGTGGGGGGCGTTGTCGGGTAGGTTGTCGGAGGGGGAGGGGTGAGGACCTGGATGAGGTTCGTATACGTGACAGAATCATTGTTATTGTATGAATTCGTCACTTTGAGCGTAACGTTGTAGTAGCCGGGGACGGTGTAGGTTACTTCAGGGTCACGGAGTGTTTTTATGCCGGGATTTGTCGGGGTGCCAAAATCCCATGACCAGGTTATCGGTGGTACACACGAGGAGTTGTCGGAAAATTTCACCACCAGTGGTGCAGGTCCTTCTACCGGTGTTGCGGTAAAATCAGCCCTGGTGATGTTAAAACTGCAGGTGGATTCCCCGACCGTTTCATTGACCGTTGAATTCGCGGTCATATTGTTCGATTCCAGAACCGGTGCAGTAGTTGGTACAGTCGTCGGTATTGTTGTGACAATTGTCGTGATCGGCGGGGCAGTCGTCTGGACCGTGGTGGTCTCCGGTATGCTGATTTGGACGATATTCTCATGTGCCTGGACGTCGCTGCCAGTCTGAATTGACCGACGTCAGGGTAATAGTATAGTTCCCGGCGACGATGTAGGTATGCGAATACCGCGTTTTTAAGGTATCATTCAGTTGCTGGCCGTCACCGAAGTCCCAAATCAGGTAGTCCGGCGCTCCGCCTGATGAGTTAAACACCGGGTAAACGGTTATGGTCAGCGGGGCCGTTCCTTCCGTGGGTGTCACCGAAAAGTCAATAACCGGTTTTTTTACCGCTGCCTGCATTAATGGGGCAGGCGTCGATGTTTCTGTAACGGCTGAAACGGATGTGGTCTGGTTTGTTCCTGTTGCGGTCGCATTGTCGGCAAACACCGGCAGGCAGATTAATGCCAGAAGGATTGATATTGAGAAGAGAACCATTAAACAACGCCCGAAAGATACCGGACGTTTACTGTTCTGTCGCTCCTGATTTGGACTCATGATCTCTTCTTGCCGATGGTAAATTATTAATTTACTGAAATGATATGGGCTTCTTCATGGTTCACAGGATTTATCCGGAGATATCTGCGCACCAGACTGACATTAACAGGAATTTTGAAAAAAAGTAAAAAAATTGCCCTATTTTCGGCTCCTCAGAGCCTAAGGAAATCAGTCCGGGGCCATTCGAAAGACCTATCAGGTGCACCACTTAATTTTATAATATGGTGCGTTATTCGATTACAATGGAAGACGAGTTGACAGAAAATATTGATAAATCGGCCGCTAATATTGGAAAATCGCGATCAGAATGGATAAATGATGCATGCACCGCTTTTCTTGGACAAGGGGGGGCGCCGGAGATCTGGGAGTATGCCGGCGGGGACTCGGCAAAAGCGGAAAAAACAGAAATTCTTCCGAATGTTACCGACTATGATGAAACATATAGGAACTTCAGGATTAACGTCCCTGAATATTTCAATTTCGGGTTCGATGTGATCGATGCCTGGGCTAAAAAAGACAGGAACAAACTGGCAATGATTTGGGTCAACCAGAAAGGCGAAGAGAAAAAATTTACCTTCTGGGACCTCTCGCGCCTCTCGAACCAGGTCGCGAACATGTTCATCAAGTACGGGATCAACAAGGGCGACCGTGTCCTCATCATGCTCCCAAGGGTTCCTGAATGGTGGATATTTACATTGGCCCTGATCAAGAGGGGTGTTGTATATTGCCCTGCCCCGACCATGCTCACCCCGAAGGATCTTAAATACCGTATCCATACCGCCGATATCAAGATGATTATCACGAGTATGGAACATGCAGACAAGGTGGATGTAATTTTTGACGAATGCCCTTCCCTGTGTGGCAGGATGGTTATCGACGGTAAACGTGAAGGCTGGATCAGCTATGAGGTGGAGCTGCAGTACCCGGCACCGGTCTCTACCAAGTTGATTACACTTCCGGGAATGAAAAAGACAAAATCAACCGATCCGCTGGTAATTTTCTTTACGTCGGGAACTACCGGCGAACCTAAAATGGTGGTCCATGACCAGAGTTATCCTCTTGGTCATATCGTTACCTCCCGGTTCTGGCAGGATGTCCATAAGATGGATCTCCATTTTACTCTTTCCGATACGGGATGGGCGAAGAGCGCCTGGGGAAAATTATACGGCCAGTGGATCGAAGGGGCAGCAATATTTGTCTACGATATCAGGAACCGGTTCAATGCAACAGAAATCCTTCCCCTGATCGAAAAATACGGCATTACAACATTCTGCTGTCCTCCGACCATCTACCGGATGCTGATCCTCGCAGACCTCGATAAGTTCGATTTCACAGAACTGAGGCATTGTGTGAGTGCCGGGGAGCCCTTAAACCCTGAGGTTATCAAGGCGTGGAAAGAATCAACCGGCCTCACAATATTTGAAGGATACGGGCAGACCGAGACGGTGCTCTGCATCGGGACGTTCCCTTCCATGAAGCCGAAATTTGGCTCGATGGGCAAACCCTCCCCCGGGTGGCATATCGAGCTCCATGATGATGAGGGAAAGCCCGTTCCTGTTCATGAAGAAGGGAGAATAGCGATAAAAATGGACCCGAAACCGGTCGGCATGTTCGACGGTTACCTCAATAACATGGAAGAAAATAAAAAAGTCTTCCAGAACGGTTTCTACTATACGGGAGACAAAGCCTACAGGGATGAGGATGACTACCTGTGGTTCATAGGCCGGGACGACGACGTGATTAAGGCCTCGGGTTACCGGATTGGTCCCTTCGAAGTGGAAAGTGCCCTTATTGAACACCCGGCCGTTGCAGAAGCGGCGGTAGTCGGCTCACCTGATGACATCAGGGGACTTATTGTCAAAGCTTTTATCGTGCTGGCCCCGGATTACAAGCCCTCTGAAGCCCTTGTGAAAGAATTACAGAACCATGTCAAGAAAGTCACGGCTCCCTACAAATACCCGCGGGTGATTGAATTTACCGAGAGTCTGCCAAAGACGATATCGGGCAAAATAAGGAGAAAAAGACTCCGTGAACAGGAAATGGCAAGGTTCACGAACGAACAGGACGGATTGGCCGGAACCGGTAAAAAGACTTCAGGAAAGAAAAATAACTGAAATATCGCTGAATGATTGTTGGGCAAAAACAACTACCTTTATTTTCTTGCATGAGGTATAGTATTGGACGCGAGGGTAGCCAAGCCTGGTCAACGGCGCTAGCTTCAGGGGTTAGTCTCGAAGGAGTTCTTGGGTTCAAATCCCATCCCTCGCATTCCAATTATTCGTCATTCTTTTTTTATTGTCTGGAATACCGCGAGATCCATCACATCAAGGTGGCCATCCATGTTGATATCAGTCCGATCGAGGGTTCCCTGGGCCTCGTGAAAATCATATACAAGTTTCAGATATTTGCTTAAAACGTGCTTCGGAATTTCTTCTTTCCGTTCAAGTCCATACCAATAGAAAATATCCTTGGCTCCTTTCGAACTATTACACGATTTGCATGAATATACCTGGTTGCTGATGATATCGGGACCGCCTTTACTCAGTGGAATGATATGATCAAATGACAGGTTCTCAGTACTCCCGCAATAAATGCAGCATTTTTCCTTATCGAGCAGTATCCTATCATCCCGCACCAGTCCGCTCATCTTCATCTCGCCTTTCTTCAATTGCTGATACCGGCTCATGATGAACCGATAATTATTCGGAAACCCGGCGGATTTAGCGATCAGGGATGCGTATTCCCAATAAATGAGATCCCGAACGGTTTTTACTGCTGCAGGGGGCTCAAATGGCCCTCGTTTATAGCCAGGCAGTGTATTCTCTTCAGCCATGGATGCACCCGTATTAACTGAGAACATGTATCCTTGGGGATAAAAGGATTGTTCCGATTTCAGATTCTTTTTGAGTGGGAAAAGTATATCTGTTTTAAGAGGAATCGAAGGGTTGTGGGATGAAACTATCATGGAGGATGAAAACCATTATCAAAAAACAAAATTTCTGGATCCTGATATCATAGTCTCCGAAATTCGCCCGAATTGTAATGAATATGATGTTATCAAAGTATATCGGAGTTATTTCCTTGCCAAAGATGCAGCTTTGAAACTATGGGAAGAGGAACCAGGAATTCCCCTGTATATTCAGAAACGTAAACGCGGGGAGGATATTCTATATCGACAGAGGATACCGGAGAAAATCTATCACAAACCATCTCAGAATTTATGAAATACAAAAAATATTTTTTATGCCTGCATCTTCTCTGCCAAGGTAACGGGCTCGCCCGCTGGTGAATTGATCAGGGTTTTCGCCAGGTCACGCAGGTGAACGGCTTCCCGGTTATTTCAGTCAATAATAATGTTTTAGGTTATATGTAAAAAACTTTAAATTAAGATTTTCCAATATGGAGTTAAGGGGTGATTATAATTTCAATCTCAAAAAAATTTGTTTGTTGTAAACACACCGGTGTTGTTACAGGAAGATATCCGGGCATTGCATCAGGTTCTTTATTGGTTAAACCTCCATTTTCAATAGCTGAAAGTATACAGGTTTTGACGTATTTACAGACCACAATAAAGACCTACAAAGTCTTTGAAATAGAATACAATGAGAATGAATCAAATGAAAAGAATTGGACATGCCCATATTGTAGTGAAGAAGTTAAAATTATAAACAAAAAAGCTCGAGATCAATCAGATATAGAACTTGAAAATCTAGAGAAGGAATATAATAGTAAAATTCTTAATCGATTAATTCCATTTAAAAAATCTATTCCTTATCAATTATATGAATCAGGGTATATATCAATCGAAAACTACAAATTTCATAAATTTTTTGTTTTAGATTATTTAAGAAATCAACGTCACCATTGGGTGGAATCTCCAAAACCATTTGATCCAAATGGGAATCTTACTCTAGTACCAACAATTATTCATAAAGCTCAGAACGAAAATAAAACAGAATAATCCCTAGTTCATACCTGCATTCTCTATGAAAGTGGCTCGGGTGACATCAGTCGGTTAGCCAGGTCCCGGACCCTGAAAGCACGCGTTTGCATCACCTTGAAGGGGATGATTTCTTGTAAGGCTTCGTTCCCTGCATCTGCAGGAGGACCTGGGCGGGTATCTGGTAGAGGACGGGAAGGCGATCGACATCGAGGTACTGGGAGAGGACCAGGTCGTCGGATGCCTCACCATCAGCATCCGGGTCGTAGATGACCGGGGAGTTTCAGGGTAAACCGATGCTCAGGTGAGTGTGGCAGCAGTGATATCTAGCCTGTCGTGTAAACGATTCGGATAACCCCGTTTTGCACGGATGAGATCCCGGTTCTGGTTGAAAGGATAGATGAGGCTGCGATTAGAATTGATTACGAAATGCAGGATATCCCGGTTTTCCTTGACAATAGACCCCTTAGCACCGGTCCGGATGATGATATCCTTGATCTCCTCCTCCAGGTCGCCAGCATTCTCCCGGTATACCCCATCCTCGTAAATAAAAATGTTTCGGTTGAATGACAGGGTTTTAAATTTGGATTGTAGGTGAGCAGCAATCGCATCGTGTTCGAGGAGCGTTCTTCCATTATCGTTGGTGCGGATAAGACTTGCATAGGGATCTTTCGAGTTTTCTTCAGCTTTTTTTTGCGCCTCGATTATTCGATATCGGGCATAGACCTTATCCAGATGCACTGCAGTGATCAGATGATGGCGAAGTGTCTCCAAATCCAATAAATCGTAATTTTTCGGGAGCAGGGAACCTTCCGGTTGTCTGGCCTGCAGGTGAAAGTATTTCCTGATTTGTCATGTGATGCTGATGGCAGGTACCGGTAACCCTGTATTTATTACAGCCTGCGCTCTATCACCTCTTCGGTAGATATCATGGGACACAATCTTTCGTTCACGTGCGTGGGAATCGAAAAACCGGATGATGTGAATATGATCCTCGGACAGTCGCATTTCATCAAGACCGTGGAGGATATCTATGAGGCAGTGGTATCGACAGTTCCGGGTGCAAAATTCGGACTGGCATTCTGCGAATCATCGGGTGACTGCCTCATCCGCCTCGAAGGGAATGACGATGAACTAAAACTGCTCGCGAGAAATAATGCCCTGGCAATCGGGGCGGGACATTCGTTTATCCTGTTCTTACGCGACTGCTACCCGATTAACATCTTAAACGCGGTTAAAAACATCCAGGAGGTCTGCTCGATATATTGTGCCACTGCAAATCCGGCCGGAATAATTATAGCCGAAACAGAACAGGGCCGGGGTATAATGGGTGTGATAGACGGGATGAAACCAAAAGGTGTCGAGGGGCCGGACGACGTCAGATGGCGCACCGGCCTGCTCCGGCAGTTCGGATATAAAAAATCGTGACTGCACCAGGTGGTAGTTATCCCCGGGCAGGTATTCCGGGAAAGAGCTGACGCATCCGGGTCAGCCCCACGCTTCGAGTTCGGCTGTCACATCGCTGCCGTCATTGGACAGGATATAATATTTTACCGGCACTGGTACACTATTGGCTACCCAGAAGGTGGCAGCCCCGTTATCGACCATTGCTGTATATCTGTCTGTAACGAACGTTCCTGCCGGGACTGTTATCGTTTCCGTGCCCTGGTAAACGAGGGTACTTTCTTTCTGGAAATTCGCGCTTCCGGCGTACTTGCTCAGCTGATCGGCGGGAATAGTAATAGTCGTGGTCTGGCCGTTAAAAATTGTTGTTACGGTTCCGCCAAGGATATTGCTCAATGTAGTATCATAGTAAATATTCGTAATAGTTGTTATATCCTGGCCGATTATCACCATAGTATTATTATAGTGGATTGCCGGTGTCCCCTGAAACGAATCACCAGATATCTGGGTTTTTAAATCAGCCTGTGTAGTAGTCCCATTTGAATGAATCGTTACCAGGTACTGGTACCACACGAAGTTTGTCCCGAATACTGTCTTCGAGCTGACTGAAGCGCCTGGCTGCAGTCCGGTAGGAGTCGGTACCGGTGTTAAGGTCGACTGGGTCGTGGGTACCGACGTCGTTGTTGACGTTACCGGTGTTGTGACGGGTGCTGTTGTCGGGACTGACGTCGGACTCGTCGTGGCTGTTGTCGTAGTTGTAGTCGGGACCGGGGATGTTACCGGCGCTGTCGTCGGAACCGTTGTAGAGATTGTTGCTGTTATCGTTGGCTGGGGGGTTGTGGTTACCGGAGACGTCACAGGCAAGGTTGTCGGGACTGATGCGGGCATCGAAGTCACGGGGATTGGTGGCAGGCTGTACTGACCGGGCCCGTTCGCATACATCCAGTATCCCTGTCCCGGTTCGGCCATGATATTCCGGGTCGGTTCACTGTCAAAAATTGTCCTGCCGAACTGCTGGAACTGCCCCGAATATCCCATCAGTATCTGCCACGTACCTGAAAGCGAACTAAAGGCGTCTCCTGAAGGAGTTTCTGCCCCGGCGAAGCCGATAGCATTCCACCCCTGGTAGATCGCTTTTGGTGGGGGTGACGCACTGTTATCGCCCCGGACCTGTATCGTCATGGAGCCGTTCGAGAAGATCCAAATCCCGTCAAGGGGAGAAACCGATGAATCCGGGACCATTTTATCCCATGTGCCAGTCGCGGCATTATACCGCCACGATGAGTGTCCGGCGGTATCGACACCGGAAAACAGCGAGTAAAACTGGTATCCGGGATACTGGTACACCGGGTTCAGGACAGGAACCGAGACAAAATTCCATCCCGGGTAGAGTGTTATGCTGCTGTCGGCCAGGCAGGGAGCGGCAAGACAACCAAGAGCCAGAATCACGGCGATTAACCCTTTCATAGTTCCACTTACAGTAGGAGTATCCCGGATCTATAAAAATATTCTTGAGAAAATCCGGGTATGCGGGTTCTTTCCTGCACCAGGAAAAATGTCCGGACAGTATAATTATATGAGGTAAAAAAATCCGTCAGAATCAGGTGATGATTGGGCAGAAGAAAATCGCAGATCCCTCATTATCGGAATGTTCCGGGGCTTTTCATGGTTCCCGGTCGCCTGGGCCAGGTTCTCTCCAGGTTCTTTCGGAGGTCTTTCTTCCTCCCTCTTTTTCGCAGGCTCTCTTGCATAGAGTGGGATACTCCTCCGTGAAGCCCCGATTATGATATTATTCAGCTCTCCAGCATCACTCATTTCGACGATGGAACCAGTGATCTCTGAAAGCATAAAAAAATCGCAGTAATGATGATGAAAAGACCCATGCCGGGACCGATGATGAAAAGGTTGAGCACGTTGGAAAAGAGGTAAAACATAAATGACAGGACAACAATCATGAGGCTTGTTAGACTACGGCTCCCTGACTCTTCAGTTTACCGGCAATTAAACATCAAAGAAAATAAAACGATCTTTTCGGCCCGGCAACCTGCGTGTAATGATTCCTGCCTTCAATAATTATCACAGGGTCACTGGCAGATTAAAAAAAAGAGTATTTTATGTTGATCAGCCGAACTTGTAGCAGGGAAAAAACGGGATTTTCTATGTGGATAATCGGTCACCGGGGGGCGCAGGCTGAAGAACCTGAAAATACCCTGCGCTCGGTCAGGAAAGGGTGTGAATGCGCGGATTTTGTAGAAGTGGATATCAGGCTCTCCCACGAGGGTGTGCCTGTTATTATCCATGATGCCAAACTGGACCGCACTACTTCAGGGACCGGCCGGGTGAATGACCATACCCTGAAGGAGCTCCGGAACCTCGATGCCGGGGAAGGAGAAATGATACCGACCCTGGCTGAAATCCTGGCGCTGGTAAAGGGCAGGTGCGGGGTGTTCATCGAAATAAAAGAACCCGGAAGCGAACAAGCGGTCTGTTCCCTTCTTGAAAAAAACCCACCCGAACACGTTTTCATCGTTTCGTTTCATGAGACCAGCCTCAAGGCGGTAAAAAATCTCCTTTCCGGTATAAAGACAGGATATATTTTTTCAGAGCCGACAAATAATCCCGTATTGAAGGCCCTCGAACTGAAGGCCGATGTGATTATCCCAAGACTCGACCGTCTGTCGGCAGATCTCATCGACATTGCACACGAACACCGGATTCTTGTCGTTCCGTGGACCCCAAATACCCCCCAGCAGATCAGGAAGGCATTAAAACTTGGCGTGGACGGGATCATTACGGATGATCCCTGCATGGCAAGACGTTTTCTCAGTACCGATAATAATCCCGGTATAGTCCCATGAACTCCTCCATGATACCTTACGCAGTTTTTACGAATACCGCCATGTTAATGGGGAACTGTTCCCATCTCTGATACAATGAAGACCTGCGATCTTACGATATCCGATGTCCTCCTTCCCGATGGGAGAAGAACCGATCTCTCGATAAGCCGGGGTGTTGTGATGCATAAAGGTGCGGGTCTCCGTGCACTGGAAACAATAGATGCCAGGGGGATGCTCCTCGTGCCTGCAGGAACGGATATGCATGTCCATATGAGAGACGGGTGCCAGTCAGAAAAAGAAGACTGGGAAAGCGGGTCAAAAAGTGCCATTGCCGGCGGGGTAACACTCGTCGTGGACCAGCCAAATACCGTCCCTCCGCTCATCAGTGCGGAAAGGATTGTCGAACGGGTAAATCTCGCAAAGTCCCGGTCTTTTTGTCATTTCGCGATTAACGGAGGGCTGAACAAGGGAACAGACCTTGTCAGCCTCTGGAATGCCGGGATTATGGCATTCGGTGAAATATTCGCTGCACCCTCCAGTTTCGGGGGGCAGACTGGAACAGAAAGACCTGGAAAAAGGTTTGTCCGTTATCGGTGATCTCGGCGGTCTGGCAACAATTCACGCGGAAATCGTAACGGGAGACTCTCCCGCGAACCTGGAAATGCATAACAATTTCCGGAACTGCGAAGGGGAGGCTAAGGCGGTGCGGGAAATATCCGGTTGCAGTCGAACGGGGAATCGTCTTCATTTCTGTCATCTTAGCACTGCGGCTGCCGTCAATACAGCGCATAGTGTTTCAGGCACACCCGGCGGGGGGCGGGGGCGCGGCACAGGACCCCGGGTGACTGCTGAAGTAACCCCGCATCACCTGATCCTCTCGTACGAGGATTTCTGTCCTGAGGATACCAGGGCACGGGTGAACCCGCCGCTACGGTCAAAAAAAGAACAGCATAACCTGCTCGGAGTCCTGGACAGGGTGGATGTTATCGCCTCTGACCATGCACCCCATGCATCCCGGGAAAAGGCAGTCCCGTTTGAAGGAGCTCCATCAGGACTTCCGGGAGTGGAAACTATGATCCCGCTGTTATTGTCATTGGTAAAAGAGAAGCGGATTACGCTTGCATCATTGATCGATAAGATCTGCCACCGTCCCTGTGAAATCCTTGGCATACCTTCCGCGGGATTGGATAAGGGCCAGAGGATTGATTTTGCCCTTTATCCTGCCGAGCCCGTCAGGATCGATCCGGATATGCTTCATAGCCGTGCCGGATGGACCCCGTTTGAAGGCTATCCTGCAATTTTTCCGGAAATGGTGGTGATGGGAGGAGAAATTGTTTATAAATCGGAGGAATTTACCCGTGGATTTCCTCAATGGTACCCGGACCTGGATATGGTTCACGGGTAACGGTACCAGAAAATAAATAGCGGGAAGACTGATGAACAATGGTGCCGATACAGCACTTCCATAGGTCCCCGGGTGATCGACTGGCAAGTGCCTGGAAATGAACTTCGGGACAACCCGGTTGTGCGACAGGCACCGCCCGGCAGGGTAAAAGCGGGTGAAGTACGGCGATATGCCACTGGTGATCCCTTCTTGTTAATGCCGGGCGACATTTACACTGCATACCACGATTTTTTAAATACCGCCTGCTTTTCCCATGTGGAGAAAAGGATCATCATGAAATTTTATTGCGGTGAAATCACAATGGTTCAGCCATGGGAGGAGCCCTGATTGGCACCGGATATTTCTGAAGCTGTCCGCCGGACCGCCGGGGGGACAATAGTTTCAGTCGAAGTGACGGCCGGCAGCAAAGTGGATTCATTCCCGGCAGGGTATAATCAATGGAGGAAAACGATAGGGTGTTCGGTCCGTGCGGAACCAACAGGTGGAAAGGCCAATATTGCAGTTACCGACCTGATTGCAGATACTCTTAAGGTACCCCGCACAGCGGTCTCCCTGGTATCGGGGAGCCGGTCGTCACAGAAAAAAATAGTTGTTACCGGAATTTCTACCGATGAGGTCCTTGGCAAAATAGCCGACCTGCTCGCTTCACAGGCAGGTTGATTCTCGTTTTAGATAAAGGACCCCGGTTAATTCACCTGAATATATAAATGAGGAGCATAATAATGCACTATCAGGATAGGATTGGTATGAAAGTTCAGAAACTTGTGCTTCTTGTGATGTTCTTTGGAATGGTAATATTTTTTGCAGGGTGCCTGAATACGCAACCTGTATCCCAACCTGTCCAGGTTGCCCCGACCACATCACCTCCGGCTGTAGTCCAGGAGGGTACGCCGGTGCCAAATGTACCGGTACCTGTTTCGGTTACTTCACCTCCGGCAATCATAGCCCAGAACCAGGCTCCGGTGTACGTCGAAAGACCTTACGGGTTCGAACCGTACTCCTACCAATCCGGGTACCAGGCAACGCTCCAGGAATCTCACCTCGATAAAGATACATTAACCGGGGAACGCACGATCGTCGGAACCGTAAAAAACATGGGGACGGAAACGATCGACCTGGTCTCCGTGACGGTAAACCTCTACAATAATCAGGGTTATCTTATCGGGAGTCTTTCTCCCAGGGTGTATTATCTGGAGCCTGGCAAAACATGGCAATTCAGGACGGATCCCGTTACGCTGCCTGACTATGCCTATTACGAAATAGCGGATATATTTACCGGATAATATAGCGGTTCGTTTATCCGGCACCCGGCGTCAGGGGAAACAGACAATTTAAACCTGCACCGGACACATTGCCTTCATTTTTTCTTCTCGAATCTTCCCGATTTCGGATCGAATGCAATGCCGGATATCAGGCCCCGATCGAATCCGGAAATCATGTAATTTACCAATACCGCAGATTATAAGTCCCCCTGCTACAATAACGTGATACCTATGATCACGCGAATCCGTTACTGCATGATGCATGGGGGTGCATTACCTTGTATTCATCAGATACTACCAAGTACCTTATTCATATTCACCTCATCGCAGAGGGGGTGGTCGAGAAACCCGATGTAGTAGGGGCCATATTCGGCCAGACAGAAGGGTTACTCGGCGAAGAGCTCGATTTGAGGGATTTACAGCGTACCGGTCGCGTCGGGAGGATTGATGTCCAGATCGCAAGCAAAAAAGGGGAAACCAGGGGCGATATTCTCATATCTTCCTCTCTTGACCGGGCAGAGACTGCCATTCTTGCGGCATCGCTTGAGACCATAGACCGCGTCGGGCCCTGTATCGCCCATGTAAACGTGGAAAGCATTGAGGATATAAGGGTCATAAAGCGGAAAAAAATAGCTGAAAGAGCAAGAGAACTCCTTACCAGTTATTTCAACGAAGGTTCGATCGACAGTTACGGACTCCTCGATGAAGTACGGGAAAGCACGAGGATAGAAAAAATCGGGGTCCTTGGCGATGAAAAAATTCCGGTTGGGCCGAATGTCGAGGAATCGGATGCAATTATTATTGTAGAAGGTCGTGCCGATGTTATAAACCTCCTTAAATTCGGTATCAAGAATGCAGTCGCTGTAGAAGGAACAAAAATACCCTCAACAATTATTGATCTTTGCGAAAAAAAGACTGCCACTGCTTTTTTTGATGGTGACAGGGGAGGAGACCTGATACTTCAGGAACTTCTCCAGGTCGCGGATATCGACTATGTCGCCTATGCACCGCGCGGGAGAAGTGTTGAAGATATGACCAGGAAGGAGATCATCAAGGCCCTCAGGAACAAGGTCCCTGTCGAATACGTGAAGGACCAGAATTCCACCGGGGAAGGAGAAGATGCCGGCCCCGGTGAGGAGAAAAAAACAGAAAACAACCTGGGAACTATGCCTGCACCACAACCCGCAGGGGACCGGAAACAAAAAATGAAGACCCAGGAAAAACCAGGTGCTGAACCGGTTGAAAAGCCTGCAAAATCGATAAACGACCATTTCAGGGCGATAAAGGGACGGCACCGTGCCCGTTTCCTTTCGGGAGACTACACGGTCGTCAAAGAGATCGATGTCAGGGATCTCGACGCAGGTCTCGACGAGGTCGAGGGAGATATTCCAGGAGCCGTCGTTGACGGGGAAATAAACCAAAAACTCCTGGATCATTTCGTTGAAAGGGGAATGCAATACGTGGCAGCGCGGGAATTCAGAGGTATAATAAAACGCCCATTGTCAATCAGACTCATTAAAATGGCCTGATCCCCGATTTCCAAATCTATTTATGATCACATTTACTATTTTGATCTCGGGGATGGTTGCCGATGCACAAAGATGAACTTATTATTCTTCACCAGATGCTCTTCGATATCAAGGACTATTTTGAGAGCATTAATCCTGACCTGAAATTCACCCAGTATTACTCCCTTAAAATACTGCCTGAACAATCTCACAAGAGCAAAATGGAACATAAATATGCGATATTTATTCTCGGTCAGGAACTTGCGAATGCCATGAAAGACGTGGAATTTTCAGCATCAGGGCGGATTTCTGCGAGGATGAGGGAATTGGCTGAGAAAACACTAAAAGAAATGGAATACGCCCAGTAACTCCTGACGTTATATCTTTTTTTTAAACCATTCATTCCGGAATTTACAGACGGGCCTTTTGATTCCGTCAGTGCCTGTTTTCGTGTTCCTGTCTGATGACGTAATCTGCGAGTAACCTGGGGATTGGAGCACTCATGCAGTGCCAGTTGGGAGTGACCGTTCACTTCGAGAACAGTATAACCTTCTCCGTCAGCAAGAAGGTCGACGCCGCCATAATCAACTCCTACGGCATCGGCTGCAGCCCCGGCGAGTTCATCCATCTGCCTGGTTACCTCGACCGGCCTTCCCCGGCCACCCTGGTGGATATTATGGGCAAGAGTGTCAGATTGCCGGACAATGGCGCCCACGGCCTCACCTTCGATTACGAATATCCTGTAATCCCGGTCATTCGGAATATATTCCTGGAGATAATACGGGCCGCCACCGAGCTCCTGCGGCGAAGTGATGAGCCGTATCCCGTTCCCATCATAACCGTAGACCGGTTTATAAACGACTTTCCCAAGCCTTCTGACGAATTCCCCTGCTTTTTTCCTTGATGCCGTAAACAATGTTTCAGGCGATGGTATCCCGGATTCATACAATATCGCCGAGGTTTTAACTTTGCTTGCGCAGGTGAAAATTGATTCAGGCGAATTAATGACCCTGTTAGTCACGGAGAGGGCATTCAGCACTTCAAACTGGTGTTCGTCCT
Organism: uncultured Methanomicrobiales archaeon; assembly: GCA_963809105.1. Taxonomy (GTDB): domain Archaea; phylum Halobacteriota; class Methanomicrobia; order Methanomicrobiales; family Methanospirillaceae; genus CAIKOD01. Next base: position 109,977 of record CAWEIC010000001.1, read on the forward strand.
GGCGCAGACCGCAGACCCATATTACCATCCCGGAAATTTTTGCGGAAAAAGGATCGATTTCGTCCAGGTTGAGAAAAACGGGCAATACCCCGGATTTTTTCAATTCCTTCGTAACCATACTGGTGGAATTGTCACCCTCGGAATCTGTCGGCTTCGGCACAATGGCAATCATGAATTCCACATATCCCCCGGAATACCTGTAATACAGAAAATATTCCCGTAAATTTTCTTTGTCAGTTATTTTGATCCACGTAGTCATAAGATCGCTGGTATTGGACGTGAATTTTCTGTTATCCCGGCATCGTACGATATAGTGATACCCTATCCTGATAAATCAACTAACAAATGCCAAAGGGCACATTCAGGAGTAAAGCAATGAAATATTTTCCAAAACCCGAAGAAGGCCTGGATATCCACGAGATAACCGTGGCGATAGAAGCGGCATTTGCAGAACACGGCAAAGGGAATGTACAGATGCCTCCCAAGGTGTACGTGACGTTTCCCCGTGGTGACTTCAGGACGATGCCCGCATACCTGCCCGCTCTCGACATTGCCGGGGTAAAATGCGTGAATGTCCATCCCGAAAACCCCGGAATCGGCCTGCCGACGGTGATGGCCATAACTATTATTCTTGATACCGGAACCGGCATGCCACGGGCAATCCTTAACGCAACAGCTCTTACCGATCTCAGGACAGGTGCTGCGGGAGCGGTTGCGGCAAAATATCTGGCTCCAAAGAAAAATGTGACTGTCGGGATGGTCGGGAGCGGCCGGCAGGCAATCGCCCAGCTCAGGGCGATTTCAGGAGAGATCGAAGTCACCGGGGTACGGGTCTGGAGCAGGAAAGAAAAATCATCAGTTTCATTCTGTTCCCGGTTCCCGGAGTTTGAATGTGATATTTCATCGATTGAAAGGGTCTGTGACAGCGATGTTATCGTTACGACTACTCCTTCAAGGACGCCGCTTGTCATGGACCAATGGGTCAGGGAAGGGACACATATCAATGCAATCGGTGCAGATGCACCGGGCAAGGAAGAGCTCGACCCGGCCATCCTCGAGCATGCACGGGTATTTGTAGATGACCCGGTCCAGGCACTGCATTCCGGAGAGATCAATGTGCCATACAGTAAAGGACTTTTCACGAGAGACGAGATCGCCGGTATCCTGGGCGAGGTCGTGCTCGGGAAAAAGAAACGGACCAGCCCTGACCAGATAACAATCTTCGATTCGACCGGCCTTGCGATCCAGGACCTTGCGATCGCATCGATGGCAATGAAAGGGGAGAAATTTATCGAACTGCCATTTCCCTGAACGTTTCAGGGTTTAAATAAACGCAGTGGCAGATTTCCGGGATATTTTCACTTTACAGGGTCTCTTTCTTCCATTTTTTCCAGACCTGTTCGCGGTAGACCGGTCCGCTGTTATAGGTACAGAACGGAATAAGGGTGCCATCAGGTGTTGCATAGTGGATGCAACACCTCTGGACCCGTCCGAGGTCATAATTACACCTGTCCATGAAATGCATTGTTCCGATGAACAAGGCATTCCAGTGAAAATCCCGGAGAGCGTCGAAGTTCTGGAGGATCAGGGCATTACCGAGAAGCTTCCAGAACTCGATAGCGCTTCCCTGCTCCCCTTTCTTTACCGATGAATGGAGGGCCCTGATCCCGTCGATGAGAGTCAGGTATTTATTGATTTTCCCACCTTTTTTGAGCTTTTCCGCCATTTCTTCAACCGATTCAAAGAAGCTCTCCACATTCACCATTCTGTTTATGGGAACGAGGCCGTCTTTCGTGACGAACACGTACGTGGCTGCACCGCAGTGCTGGTGTGCCGTAAACCGTACCTGGGGTTTTCCCGAATAAGCCTCAACAAGGTCCGAAATCGGAAGAACGCAGGGAATCGGATAGAAATCATTTTTTCTGACCACTCCTCCTGTCTGCTTTTCGGCCAGGATAGCGACATCCGGTACCGTAATTCTCTCCCTCAGGATATCATCCTCGCTTGCCGCACCGGTAAACGCAATTGGCTGGAAATTGACTCCGCGTATTACCGCTATGTGGTCGGCAGCAAACTGGATTATCGCACCTACTTCATGGTCGTTCCTGCCCCTGATAAGAGTTGGAACGAGGACGATCCCGAGTCCGACCTTCTGGCAGTTTGCAATTGCTTTTTCATCTATGGCAAGGTTCGGGTTCGTTTCCTTTGTCACACCGTCAAAGTGGAGGTACACGGTGGAAAGGCCTGCGTCCTTCAGGGTCTGGACAAATTCAAGGTCCCTTGCGAGTTTTATCCCGTTTGTTGCGATCTGCACCTGCGGGAAACCAATTTCCTTTGCTTTCATTATTATCCGGGAAGATCGTCCCGCATGGTCGGTTCCCCGCCCGAGAACTGGACTGCAGGTGCAGGTACGGGCTTTTCGTCCCGAAGAACCCTGAGCATGGACTCGACCTGTTCGAAACTGGGTTCGTACACGTATCCACATGCCCGTGCATTTGCAAAACAAAAATCACAATTCAGGTTGCAACGGTTGGTCAGGTCGATATTTGCAAGAAGGGTTGCAGACCGGTGATTGGAACAGAGACCGCACTGTCCGGGACAGCCGTCAACTACCCCCTCCTTCTGCGGGTTCAAAACCCCGTTTCCGATTGCCTCATACTCATCAAATCGACGGTACATATCTGCATCGGACCAGTACAGGTCGTGAAATGCTCCGTGTTCCATGCATGACCTGTTCAGCCATATGGACCCGTTTTCTTCGACAATGTCTGCTTCGATCACGGTATTGCAGACAGGGCAAAGGGTCTTCGTCTTTTTGATCAGCGTATTAATCCCACCATCGGTGCATTCTTTTCAAGAATCTAACCCTTAGATACCTTAATGTTTATATCTGCTCTTTATTTTAGGTATTGGGGTGCCCAAATATTAGTATCGATACAATAATAATAACATTGGTTTCAGCGTTCTGGGTTATGCTTCCCGCTTATATACCAAACTCGGTAGCGGTTGCATCGGGGGGTGGCATCCCCATTGATTTCGGGAAAAATTTTTCCGATGGAAATCGCATCTTTGGTGATGGAAAGACCTGGAGAGGGTTTATTATCGGATCAGCAGCAGGGATCCTCGTCGGCCTCGTTCTGATTTTTCTCCAGGCCAGGTACGCGCTGGCGTTCCTTCCCGCGTTAACATTGCCCGGCGTAATTCTGTTTGCAGTAGGGGCCCTCCTTGGAGATATGGTGAAAAGTTTCATGAAACGCCGGCTTGGTAAACCGTCGGGTTCGAAATGGCCTGTTGCGGACCAGTACGATCTTGTAGCAGGTGCGTTTGTTATGGCAGCCGTTTTCGACACCGGCTGGTTTTTTTCGGTAATGACGTTGCCGATCTTCGTTGCAGTCCTGATAATCACCCCGTTATTACATCGCGTTACCAATATCATCGGCTATGCAGCAGGGGTGAAAAAGGTTCCATGGTGATTGAAAACCCGGTAATGATCTGGTGGGAACTAGAATGGTAAACAGGATTGCAGAAGCGCTTATAGCCCATGGAGCAGTGGAATATGGCCATTTCGTACTGGCATCCGGGACGACGAGTTCCTATTACCTCGATGTAAAGTCAGCTATAACCGATCCTGAACTCCTCGGGTTGATCGGAAAGGAAATTGCCGTAATGTTCACCGCCGATATCGTTGCCGGCGTCGCCTTAGGAGGAGTGCCTCTCGCGGTTGCCGTCGCACTGGCTGCAAAAAAACCCTTTGCAATAATAAGAAGTGCAGAAAAGGATCACGGAAAAAGGGGTAACATTATCGGCAGGGTGAAGGAAAAAGATGTAATCCTCGTGGAAGACGTTACGACATCAGGCGGATCGGTGCTCTATGGTGTAAAAGCCCTCCGTGAATCGGGTGCGAGGGTCAGTACCGTTATCACAGTCGTCGATCGGGAGCAGGGTGCGGCTGAAGCCCTCGCCCGTGAAGGTATAACCTTGTACCCGCTGGTAAAAGCAAGTGAATTAATACGACACCCGTAATACTATAAAAAGGTCTGAGGCAGGCATGACGATGAAGATCCTTCTGGTTGGCGGCGGGGGCAGGGAACACGCGATTGCAGAGGCTCTCTGCAAAAATGACGAAGTCGAACTTTTTTCCGTAATGGCAAAAAAAAATCCCGGCATATGGATGCTTGCAAAACGTGTTCTTATTGAGAAGGAGACGAATATCAAACGAATCGCAGGTTTTGCATCAGCTGTAGGGGTCCAGTGTGCAATTATCGGGCCGGAAGCACCGCTTGAGGCAGGAATTGCTGATGCGCTTGAGGAACTGGAGATCGCATGTGTTGGACCCACGAGGGAAGCAGCGCGTCTCGAGACCGACAAGGGGTTCTGCCGTGCCATGATGGAACGGCATGGTATCGCAGGCTGCCCGAAGTACCGGGTATTTCACGACCAGGATGCTGCGGCTTCATTTATCGAAAGCTCAGACCAGGACCTGGCGGTCAAACCAGTCGGCCTCACCGGCGGAAAAGGAGTTCGTATCATGGGCGAGCATGTCGACAGGGAAGGTGCTGTCGGATATGTCAGGCAGCTTGCAGGCCAGGTCGTGGTAGAGGAGCGGCTGATCGGTGAGGAGTTTACTCTCCAGGCATTTGTTGACGGTTCTCACCTCGTCCCGATGCCTCTCGTACAGGATCATAAAAGGGCATTCGAGGGAGACCAGGGCCCGAATACCGGTGGGATGGGCTCCTATAGCATGCCCGACCATAGTCTGCCGTTCGTGACAGCCGCTGACCGGGATAAGGCCCTGCGGATCATGAAGGACGTTGTCAAGGTAATGGCTGATATCGGCCAGCCGTACCGTGGAATTTTATACGGCCAGTTTATGAATACTGCGAAAGGCCCGATGGTGATAGAATTTAATGCCCGGTTTGGCGACCCCGAAGCAATGAATGTCCTCTCGATCCTTGAATCTGATTTTCAGGAGGTCCTGCAGAAGATCACCGACGGGACTCTTTCACGTGCATCGGTCAGGTTTTCAAAAGAAGCGACGGTTTGCAAGTATCTCGTTCCTGAAGGGTACCCGGAGACACCCCGTACCGGCAGGCCCCTGGTCTTTGGTGATTACGGACGTGCACTCTTATATTATGCGAACGTTGATATTCAGAACGGGCAGCTCCCTGACCCGGAGCTCACGCACCCTGGCGTTCGTGGGGAAGGCAGACCACCTGGAAGAAGCCGAAGAAATCGCTGAAAGAGCGGCTTCATCGGTAGCAGGGGATATCAGGTACCGGCGCGATATCGGTACCCAGACACTCCTCCAGCGAAGGATTGAGCACATGAAGGAGATACGATGAAAAAGGACCTCTTATCGTTTCTTGACATTTCGGAAGAAGAACTGGACGAGCTTCTCGTAGAAGCGAAGCACCTTAAAAGATTGAGAAAAGAGCAGGTCCCCCATGAGCTGCTGCCCAGGAAAACCCTCGCCATGATATTTGAAAAACCTTCGACGAGGACGAGACTTTCCTTCGAAGTCGGCATGCACGACCTGGGCGGGCATGCCCTCTATCTTAATTCGCAGGACCTCCAGATCGGGAGGGGAGAAGAAATCAGGGATACCGCCCGGGTTGCATCGAGATATGTCTCCGGGATTATGATCCGGGCCTATAAGCACCAGACGATCGTTGATTTTGCTAAATTTTCACAGATACCGGTGATCAACGGACTTTCAGACCGGGAGCACCCCTGCCAGATCCTTGCGGATATCCTGACAATCTGGGAACATTTCGGCTCCACCCTGGACCTGAAGATTGCATGGGTGGGCGATGCTAACAATGTCTGTAATTCGCTTATCCTCTCTTCCGCAATTACCGGGATGATCATTAATGTTGCAGGGCCTCCGGGATTCCAGCCGCCAGAAGACTTAATCGAGCTCGCAAATTCAAGGGGTGGCAGGGTGGAGGTGATGAAAGACCCTTACGAGGCGGTAAAAGATGCAAATGTGATTGCGACTGACACCTGGGTATCTATGGGAGAGGAAAGCAGCAGGGACTACCGCCTGAAAGCCTTCCAGGGGTATACCATCGACAGCAATCTCGTCAAATCGGCTGATCCTGACGCCATCGTTATGCATTGCCTCCCCGCGCACAGGGGGCAGGAGATTTCCGACGAGGTAATCGAAGGACCGCAGAGTGTCGTCTGGGAGGAAGCGGAAAACCGGCTCCATGCACAGAAGGCATTACTGGTCAGATTACTCGGCAATGCAACGATTTGATTAATATTTATTTTTTTTACCGGGAGTTTCTCTTACAGAAAGTATAGAGAACAGGTTTGGAAATATTTATAAGAGCCTAGTCAAATTTGTCAATTGCAGAATTACACTGTGATTGACCCGGGCCGACGTCTCATTTCCGGGGGGTTATGGGACACGAGAGTTATCCGGGACGGAGAATGAATCCTCTTTGAGCTGCCGGTATAAAATCTCCGTGCAATACCGGTTATCCCTCGATAGGGTGGTGATGGGTAACAACGGTTCCAAGCCAGTTTTCCAGCCTGATCTATTGTTAATTTTCAGGCTGCACTGTATCGCTTATGACGAGGTCTGTAATTAACATGAGAAATTACAGTTGTTAACGAAAAAAAGGAAGAATGTGAGGTAGAGTATGATTAATGAAAATTCAGCAGATAAAAAACAAAGAGGTGAACATTAAATGGCATGGGTTGTTCCACCGGGCGGCACTCAGAATTATATTAACAATCCATTATTCAGTGACCCTGTACAGGGGGGAAATTGCTCAGACTGTGCATATATCGCGGCTTTATCAGCATTGGCCTGGACTAATCCTCAGAACATTGCAGGCAATATAGGCGCCACCCAAATTACATTTTATAACTGGGCTGGAAGGGCGATGCCATGGGCATTCGGTGCAAATATCTGGAACGCGATGAATGACGCAACATTTTGTCACTCATCAGGAGGAAATGTGCTCTGGCCATCCTATTATGAAAAGGCGTTCGTTTGCTGTGCTCAAGCTCTTGCGACCGGTGTCGATCCTATTCCAGGTACTTATCCCGCTCAATTCCACGCGGGTGCCGCTGTTTCTGATATAAATAAACTTACCCCTGTTAACTGGACACCTTTTGGCGCATGGGCTGGGAATTTTTATACCTTCCTGGGAAATGCTAATTTGCTCTCAGCTAATGCACCTTATCCAGGAGCTGCCGGTCTAGGGGGTTCCTCGCAGCAGGTCATATACCCGCTTCTTGTTGCCGACCCCGGCCTGGCCCATGTTTATACTGTTTTGGGTACACGCACAAATGCAAACGGGACCTACATCATTCTACGCAATCCTACAGCCGGTGGAGCGCCAGGTGGTATTCTGTTGGCCGATCCAACATGGTGGGTCCATTATTCGTATTATGCAAATGGTGCAGTCCTGCCTGTACCTGCCGTTGCCTGGAGACAAATTCCTATTGGCGCAAACGGTGTGTTTGGCGTATCTACTGCAACATTCATGAATTATTTCTGTAGCTACTCAATAGTGCATGTATAATCACCAATCATTTTTTTCTCCGTATGAATATTCATCAATTTCAATTACAGGGATATCCTTTAATAGAATCGGTTCGTAGTCTGTAATTAACAGAACGATCACCGATTCAGGGGGGGAGGATGTCTTCTGTTTGGAAATTATTTATAGGGGTTATTGTTGTTAGTTTACTATTGTTGCCGGTGATTTCATATGGCAGCATTAATAGTTCAGTTCCGAATACTTCACCGATTTCTAATAATACATGTATCAATGTCTCTTTTACCAATTCATCAACAAATAATACTATATCGTTTTCAGGAACGAACCAGACCGGTACTGTCAGTTTACAGACACCTGGTCTGACACAGAACCTTTCAGACTACAAATACATCATCAGAGAATTCAACAACAGTGGATAGTAACTCTTTTAACGACACTATGAACGTTACGTCAAATAACAATGAATTGAATGGAGGGATCAATACCTCTGTCCCAATGACAAACGTTTACCTTTCCGGTGTTCAAACGACATCACAAAATCCCACGGTGAAGGGAAATAATTTCTCAGGAACCATAGAAAACGTTTCTGAAAATAATACCGAAATAAATGGAAATTCAGCCGTTTATGCCGTGAATACGGAAATTAATAAAACATCTCCCGAAATTGTCCTGAACAATGATGCTGTTCAGGATGCTTCGGGAACACTGACGTGCCTCGCCGTGGGGCCTGATATTTCATACCAGCAATACCCTTCAATTTATGATGATAACATAGTCTGGATAGATTCTTCTAAGAGTGAACAGGCAGTACATCTCTATAACATTACCACAGGCCGGGAAAAAATTATTAATAATAACAGCCCTTCGACACCTGTTATTTATAAAAATCTGATAGTATACAGCATTTCTGACAACTATTACGGGACCAGTGATCTAAATATTTTCAATGTATCTACGAATCAGGAATTTACTTTTACACCCTCTGACGGGTACGACCGCACCAATCCCGTGATGAACAATGACCGGATCGTTTATATGGATGACAGCAAAGGTGTTGAAAACATTGTATTATACAACATTACCACCGGCGCGACAAGCTTTCTGACAGACGATTCGTCGGGTCCGGATCACCTGTTGCCTGCGATATACGGGGACTGGGTGGTATGGTATACCGGTTCAGACAGCAATGCTGTTCTCACGCTCTATAACATCGATAGTGGCTTAATTAACACAATAAACAGCACCTGCAGAGGTATCAATTCTCCACCGGGAATCTATGAGGACCGTGTTGTCTGGCAGGACTCGCGTAACAACGAATTCGATATTTATCTGTACAATATCACCACGCAGCAGGAAACTCTTATAACTCCCGATACGGCAGACTCAGACCAAAAAGACCCAGCGATATTTGGGAATTTTATCGTCTGGGATGATAACCGGGACCAGACCTATGGAAATGAAAATATCTTCATGTTCGATCTGGAGACCAATATAACTTCAACAATCACAGGAGATGAACCTCCATCTGCAAGAATTGAACCGCAAATTTTCGGAAACCGGATACTGTGGGCTGAGAATGAAAACCACACCGGGTATCATATCTATATGTTTACTCTTGGTCCGGAGCAGATACCGCTGATTTCTGACTTTTCTGTAAACATTACCCAGGGCAAAGTGCCTTTAACTGTCCAATTTTCTGACAAATCTTCTGGAAACCCATCTTCTTACCTCTGGGAGTTCGGTGATGGGAATGAATCATCTGAACAAAACCCTGTTTATACCTATCTGATGCCCGGACAGTATAGTCCATTCCTAATAGTCAGTAATCCATATGCACGTAATTATTCAGTCAGGGAAAACATGATTCTCGCAGGTGCTGTTCCCTTCACACAATTCTCTGCAGATCCGTCCTCCGGGCTTGCACCTTTGAATGTATCCTTTACCGATTTGACTCAGGGATACCCAACCAGCTGGCACTGGGATTTTGGGGATAATTCGACAGCAGACGAACAAAACCCATCGCATATATACCCCTGTCCAGGTAACTATTCGGTCACGTTAACGACCCAGAATGCATTCGGCAACAATTCTGCAGGCGGAAATGTCTATGTAATAGGCAACACCGTAAACCAGTCTGCATTTTATGTTCCGGGATTGGTCCACTATGTCCCTGACACCGGTTTCTTTACCATAGATACCACAAATATATCGGCATATTCTTTCGTGCTTGGGGAAAATAACACTGAACTGGACATTTTGCCAAAAATATCAGGGCTTTTGCCATCGTTTATTCTTACTTCAAATGAATATCCATTTTCCGAAGCGGATCCAATAATCTCCGGAAATCTGACAAATATTACTATCCAGAGTGAAAATATTTCATCTCCGGATTTCTCTGATTTGATAGGAAAAAATTCATATTTGAACTATTCCTTCCAAACGTCCCGGTATTCTCCAGGTTGTTCGATTAAAACAATTATTTCCAATGAAATACCCGAGCAGGAACGCGAAAATGACAGCATCATGGTCCAGGAGGCAGACTTTGCCGATTATGTTTCAGGGGTTGCATATTCTGTCCAGTGTGTTAAGGATAATGTAACCATAGATGGCCCGGCCCATGTCACATTGGCTGTCAGCCATGACTGGGTCCTGAAGAACAGTCCCTATAGTATGCCTCACGATCGGTTTATCGTCGGCAGTGAAGATGCAAATGGAAGTTTTGTTCCTTATTATACACAGTTTAAATATTCTGATTCGGCTATTAACCTTGATTATTATTCTATCTCAAGTCCAACCGCCTTTAACCTCTCTGGTCTTTATATAAAACGATACAATGCAAGCCTTTCCATCGCCGATTCCGGGATGAAAATAATCGATCCGGCGGATCCTGGCATTTTTTATTCTAATTCGGCTATAATCGCTGTCGATTCGGACTGGGTTCTATGGAACGACCCCGGGATCTGGGAAACTCTTTATGAACCGGTAACAATCCTCCATATCGATGACAACGGGAATGGAGAAGTGCTCAACACAACCCACATTTATTACGATCCTGATAAGAACCTCGATGTATTTACCGCAGACTCCCCTGACGGACTCTCTGAATTTACGCTGGCAACCGTAGGCAAATATGGCAATCCTCTCCAGTTGCTCTATCTCAGTATACTGAACCGGGTATCTCCTTCGGCAGCGACAACCCCAAAACCAAAAAGCCCTTCGGTAAGCTATGGTGGAGGCGGAGGTGGCAGCTATAGCGGAGATGCAAGCCTTGTAACATCGTCATCCCCAACCGGATCAACTTCATCATCAGGCACATCTACACCCGGTGCAAATCCGGCAGGTGCACTCTTATCGCCAGGTACCTAAACAACCCTGCGGAATCAGGAAATTCCGCAAAGGCGCCATATGTGGCAGTCCCAAAACCGGTTCCAACAGCCGGTGCAGCGATGCCTAAAAATCCGGCAGGTGTTAATGTCGGGGGTGTTTTCGTTCAGATCCCGAATTCATCGGTGTTTACCTTGTTTATTGAAGCAGCGGCAATGATCTCTGTAGTCCTTATTGTCGTATTCAGCACATTTACCCGGTACCGTCGTAAGGATAAGGACTGATTTTTTTAAAATTCCGGTAAAATATGATAAATTTTGATTTTATTTTATGGCCGAAAGACCCAAATCTTTCCCGGCTTGAGAAAAAAGGCCGGATTGACGAGCTTATCCGGATGCTCGGCCATCCGCACCCCGACATACAATGGCATGCCTCCGGGGCACTGGCCCGTATCGGTGAACCGGCAGTTACTGACCTGATAAGTGCCCTGAAAAGCAGGAAAATGCCTGTGCGTCTCGGGGCAGTGGAAGCCCTTGGTATGATCGGGTCGAAGGCATGTATCACACCGCTGGTGAAACGACTGGAAACCGATAAAAGCAATGAAGTCAGGTGGGCGGCTATCCTCGCTCTTTCGAGGTTCGGGGCCGATGCACCTATCCTGCCCTTCATAGCGGCATTGCGGGACCCTGACAAGTATGTCAGGAAAGGTGCCGCTGAAGCCCTCGACATGCTCGGATGGGAGCGGGATGACGTTCGCCTCGAGGTCTACTATGAAATATCAAAACAGGACTGGTCACGCCTGCACCTTCTTGGGGAACCGGCGGTAGCACCGTTGTTGGAATACCTCCACGACCCGGATCCGCTGGTGCGGAAGAATGTAGTCCATACCCTGGGAGAATTACACAGCCCTGCTGCCCAGGCGGCCTGCAGTTCGGCATTAAGGGACCCGGATAAAAGGGTAAGGGCCCAAGCGGTCATTTCATTTCCGGAATGTGATATCCCGCTGATGCATCTTCCGATGGGCTTAGCAAAACGTCCAAGGACAAAACCAAACCCTCTTGTTGCCGGGTTACTTAACCTTCTCTTTCTCGGGATCGGGTACAATTATCTCGGGTACTGGTTTGGCTTTCTCCTCTTCCAGGTTTTTTTAACCACAAACCTGATGGCGGTTGCTTTAACCGGAAGTCCCCTGCCGCTTCTGGCCCTGCCGGTCATTACTGTACCGTATTCGATCCCCTTTGCCCTGCATGCCTGGTACCTCGGTGAACAAATCCCGGACCTGTAACATGAACGTCATGCATAAGACAAAACCTGGTGCAGGGGCATTCAGGATGATTGTGCATATATGGGATCAAAATTCCAGGCCAGGTCTGACGTCTGAACGCAGGGACTATCCGGGAGGGACGTCAGATGAAAATCAGCGACATATTTCGACCTGATAAACCCAATATCGACCTGTTGAAAGAGAAAAGGAATATCCACGACCTGATTTGGGCCCTTCGTTACCCGGACCTTGATGTCCAGTGGCATGCGGCTGCCGCACTTGGTGAAATTGGCCCCGAGGGTGTTGAACATCTGCTCGAGGCATTGCACAAGGCCTGGAATAAACACGTTAAACTCGGGATTATCGAAGCCCTCGGAGAGATACGGGATAACCGGGCAGTCCCGGACCTCCTGAAAGCGTTAAAAGATAAAGACAACGAAATCAGGTGGGAAGCAGCACTCGCGCTCGGTGAAATTGGTGAAACGAACACAATACCTGCACTGGTGGAAGGCCTGAAGGACCCGGACCGTTATGTGAGGTATGCTACCGCAATCGCACTTGAACGGATGAACTGGAAACCGGAAACTGAGACGCTCCATTCCTACCTGCACCTTGGGAAACAGGAATGGGACAAAATGCAGGCCATCGGTTACCCGGCAATCGAAGCACTTTCTGTTGCATTAAAGGACCGTAATAACGAAGTGCGTGACAAGGCAGTCCAGGTTCTCGGGGAGATAGGGTCGCCGGATGCGATCCCCGTCGTATACCGGGCACTCCGCGACACAAGCGACGAAGTGCGCTGGAGTGCCGTGAAAGCAGCCCCGAGGGTTGGTATATCCCTGATGTATCTCCCCAGGGGTCTATCCATGAGACCGAGGATCAGAAAAAATCCCGTCATTGCTGCTTTTCTCAATTTTGTCCTGCCCGGAATGGGTTATTTCTACCTGGGCAGGTGGTGGGGTATCGTGATCTTCCAGATTGACGTATATATAACGACACTTAATTTTGCATCAAACGGGGAAATGTACGCCTACGCCTATAATATCCCCATTTATATCGCACTAGCGGCCCACGCCTGGTATATGGCAGGCAGGATGGCCGACCTGTAAATAAAGTCCTTCCAGGAATCGGCGCCCTGAACAGAGAACTATATCAACAAAGACCCGGTTGTTTCCGGAAGTCTGACCTCCGGGATTTCCCGGATAAAAAACGCTATTTTTCTGCAAGCTCACCGACGGCAGATTCACTAAGGGACTTCTTTTCGTCATCGATCCTGAGTTCTCTCCGGAATATGTTCAGGCTCGCGGCTATCCCGACAATGATGTTGAAATAAAAGAGCATGAGCCGCCAGAGAAGAACGAAAATTCCTATGATTGAAGAGGGGATAATCAGGGCATAGAGCGATGTTGCGGAAATTTCCGCAATTCCGGATGACCCCGGTGTCAGGGGCACCATCATGACAACAGCAATAATCAACTGGAAGAGAAATGATTCAGCGATAAACGGCGGCTGACCGAGGGAGAGAAGAAGAAGCGATGCAACAAAAAATTCCGATGACCAGAAGAGGACGGTAAAAACCGTTCCATAAACCAGGCCTTTACGGCCCGTAGAAGTGAACCGGGCAAGGCTGATAAAAAAATTATCGATTTCAACATCTGCATGCGATACGATTTTTGCCATGGTCTTCCCTTTCACCCGCTTTGCAAGCCAGTTGACGAACCGTAAGAGGTATACTTTCACTTTCTCCGGTTTTCTCGTCGAATAAAACAGAAGGGCGATGAGCCCGATCATGACTATCCAGCCAATAATCATCGCGATAATAAGCCCGACAGAGAGTCCTTTCCACACGTTTTCGAGAAGAACAACCGCTAGGACTCCCATGACGACGAGAACGATCCCATCCAGGACGCGTTCCATCAGAACTACTGCTGTGGCATCACCAATTTTAACATCTGCCCGGTATAATTCGTGCACCCTGACCGGTTCCCCCCCGGTCTGTCCCGGTGTAATTGCCCCGGCGAGCAGGTTTGCAAGTACCAGGTTGAAACAGTGGGAAAATTTCACTTTATAGCCGAGCGAACCTGACATCACTCTGATCCTCAACGCCCAGAACACCAGCGATGCGACCCGGAATACTGCGGCGAGAAGAATAAATCCGACGCTGAGCTTCAAGAGTGTCAGGATGGTATCCTTGTCGAACGTCGTTGCGAGGACAATGATAAGTACGATCGTTGAAAAGGCCACTGAAACCCAGATCCATCGTACCTGTGAACGGTCCATCAGACTGATACTCCTCGGTTGTGAACTACATTTCGATACGGGTTACGACGCCGTGAATTTTATGGGATGGCAGTTTGTAGAACAGCACAAATGACGGGGAAAGCCGCTTTATAGCAGAGAACAGCTTCCAGATGATATTATCGGTGACAATTTCCTCGAGACCGTAGAAGATTGTTTTCTCCCGTATATCGGCATCGCGAAGAATTTTTGTCATGTTTATCACCTGCATGTAGCCATATTCGATAACAAATACCCGTAACCCGGGTTCGAGATCTTCTTCGAAATGCCAGCTGACACCGAAAGGATTGTCAAGACTATGAAGACTGATGATAATATTTTCGTCATACACAATATTGTTATTGAAAATGGTCAGGGATATGTAGGTCGGAATCTTCTGAATATCACGGGCGAAAAATATTGCCGTCCCTTTGATCTTTTTAACATGAGTATACACATGATTATACCGCTCCCGAAATTCCTGGAGGTCCATAGGGTTCATTGCCGCAAATAACCGCTTCTGACCGTTGACGTATATCATGATCAGAGCAAAGGGGAAACTCGCTATGATCAGGGACCAGTAGCCACCGCTCGGGATCTTGAATGTCGTCGAGAAGAGGAACAGGATGTCTACCAGCAGCACGAAAAGACCGATGCACATCTTTCCATACTGCTTTTTCAGATAGAATATTACGGAAATCATAAATCCGGTCAGGGTCATGGTACCCATGACCGCAAGCCCGTAGGCCGCTGCCAGCCTTTCCGAATATTCGAACTCGAACAGGACGCAGAGCACTGCAAGCAGGAGAAACCAGTTGACTGCATCGATGTAGATCTGCGAACGCAACTCCTGGGAAGTATAATCAATTTTCAACAGGGGAATTATTCTCGTTGTGATTCCCTGGTACACGATTGAAAAAATACCTGAGATGATCGACTGGGAGGCGATTACCGTAGCGGTTACCGTGAGGAGGAGGAACGGGATATAAAGAAGCGGAGCCTGTTGGAATGCCATTTCGAACAGGATGTTTTTAGCCTCGGGGTGCAGGAGAAGATACGCCCCCTGGCCGAGATAGTTTATTACGAGGGCGAAAAAAACCACAATCCAGGCTTTCAGGATGGGCTCCCGCCCGAGTTGTCCCATATCCGCAAACAGGGCTTCACCCCCTGTCGAACAGAGAATCACCTGTGAGAGAATAAAAAATGCTGTTATCCCGTTGGTCGCAAGAAATGTCACTGCATAATACGGGTTTAGGGCATTGATTATTACCGGCGCCTGCACGATGGAAATAATTCCTGTCAGTGCGAGTGCGGAAAACCAGATCAGCATAATGGGGCCAAAAGCCCAGGCCACTTTTTCAGTACCCTTCTTCTGGAATGAAAACAGGGCGATTGCAATAAGTGCCGCAATAATGACAAGAATCTGCTGGCTTATCCCTTCATTTCCTGGGATCAGTCTCAGGCCCTCAACAGCAGAAAGAATGCTGATTGCAGGTGTGATGACACCGTCGCCAATGAGGAGCGAGACGCCAATGATTGAGAGAAGGGAGAAAAAAGCGATAGCCCGGCTCGATTTCAGCATCGGAAGAATAATCTCCTTCAAAACAATTGTGCCGCCTTCCCCTTTCTTTCCAAGCTGCATTGCCAGCCAGGCGTATTGCATCGTTACAAGAATCGTCAGCGTCCAGACAATCAGTGATACGATGCCGGTAAGATTTTGAAGGGTAGGCTGGACAAGGAGGAAAATAACCGTCAGCGTATATATGGGGCTTGTTCCGATATCCCCGAACACTACTCCGATAGACTTGGTTACACCCCTTAAGTGATGGAGTGGTTGCGGGACGGTCATCTCCTTAAAAATTCTCGAGCAGACTATATTATAGGTTCGTAAATTACCGATTCAGACCCCATGTGCCGCAGAACATTCCACTGACTTATATTCAGGGTTTAATCGTGGATCCGGGGTTCGATTACTTGTCCACGGTGTGTGAATGAGGCCATGGGATCGGGAAGACCGGCATCTGTCAGGATGGTGATAATGATTAAAAGGTAAGCCGGGCCAAACCCATTAATCCGGGAAATTGCATGCGACCAGACCCTGATCTCCCGGAAAAAAGGACGACCTGTTTTGGAAACCATCAGCCCGGTTTAGTAATCTTCCTGGGTTTCCCGTTTTTTTATGCGGGTGATCGGCGATGTCCTCGACCGGTGTAATTTTGTACCGCAATAAGGACAGAAATTTGCCCCCGGAGGAATCTTCTTCCCGCAATGGTGACAGAACTGAATATCTCCAGGTTCCTGTTCCTGGTAATCCGGTTGTGTCCCATGTTCTTCGGCCGGTATTTCGGGCTGGACTCTGGTTTCGTGGACATGCCGCGGCACCACTGTCTCGACCTTCGCTTTATCCTCCACCGGCTCTTCAAAA
The DNA here is from genome assembly GCA_963809105.1 of uncultured Methanomicrobiales archaeon. GTDB lineage: Archaea > Halobacteriota > Methanomicrobia > Methanomicrobiales > Methanospirillaceae > CAIKOD01. The sequence continues at coordinate 126,784 of CAWEIC010000001.1, forward strand.
GAAGAGGTTTTTTCGGGTACCGTGACTTTTACCGGAGTGGATTTCTGGACCGGGGCAGGAGGCTCCCTCTGCCGGCTGGCTGGTTTTACGGTCCGGAGAGGCCTGCCGTGAAGGATATTTATCCATTCCTCGATCTCGCATGTTCGATCATTTTCCTCCTCTATGAAGGCGATCTTCATGGTCCTTGATTCATCGGCCGATGTCCTGATATTCAGCACAAGAAACGGGTCCCTGTCTGCCGATTCAAGGATGCTCGAAATAATTACATCCCTTGGGATTTCCTTTGACGTGACCCCGGGTTTTTTCTCGTTCTTATCGATAAGGAATACCCGCTGGTCGGTAATATATGCGGTAAATGTAAATTTTTTTATCCTGACGTTATCCGAAATCCTCAGCAACCGCTCCCCGTGCTTCAGGTGGCGCTCAGGTCCGGAAATGGTATTTTTCATTCCCGTATCATCCATATTCCGTTATCTCCTGCCTCGTCCTTGTTTCCTGATTTCATTCGGGATTTGGTAATGTTCTTTTCCCATTGATACCATTTAATATGTCCGTCAATGCGCTCCTCTTACCGCCTGGTTCTTATCGGGCGGGCCATTCACGGCCCGCTGCAATCCTACACGATCTCCCTGATCAGCCGCGGAATTTCCGAAGGCCTGGAAGCCACCGGGATACCTATCGACCTGAGCCGGGTTATCTTGGAACGGGCATCACCTTCACCTCCCTCGATAATCGCTCCGGCGTGGCCCATGCGTTTTTCAGGAGGCGCGGAAATGCCCGCTATATATGCAACAACCGGGAGATCGGTCGAACGTGCACCCTCTTCCTCAAGGGCGCCGCCGACCTCCCCGACAATAACAACCGCCTTTGTCTCTTTGTCTTCGCTAAATTTCCTGAGGACATCAGAAAAAGTCTGGCCTATGACAGGGTCTCCCCCGATACCGACAACGGTGCTCTGGCCAAGGCCTGCCCGGGTCAATTCGTCTACAATCTCGTAAGTAAGGGTGCCGCTTCGGGAAATTACTCCGATATGTCCTCTTTTAAAGAGCATGGACGGCATTATCCCCATCTTGATCTCACCCGGTGAGAGGAGACCCGGGCAGTTCGGCCCTATGACATCACAGTCGTTCATTTTTGCAAAAGAGATCGCCTTCATCGTATCGTGGACCGGGATATGTTCCGTTATTGCGACGACTTGCGGAAGACCGGCGGCGGCGGCCTCCATGATCGAATCACCGGCCGCGAACGCCGGGACAAAAATCACTGCAGCCCCTGCATCATGCTCTTTCATCGCATCGTTCACGCTGTTATAGACCGGAACCCCGCTGACTTCCTTACCGGCTTTTCCGGGGGTGACTCCGGCAACAACTCCCTTCCCTCCGACACTCCTGGCGTATTCGTTCATCAGGGGAATGTGAAATGCCCCCTGGTTCCCGGTGGCCCCGGTAACAATGATCCCGGTCTTCTTATCGCCAAATATCATCGGGTCACCTCAACGGCCGCCTTAACTACCTGTTCCATCGTATCAAGCATCCTGTAACCCTTTTCTACGAGAAGCTGCCGTCCAAGCGCTTCATTTGTACCAGCCAGCCGGACAATCACCGGCTGGCTGATATCAGCGCTGATTATACCTTTTGCCACTTCATCGCACCGGGTAATGCCGCCAAGCAGGTTGACCACGATAACCTTAACCGACGGAACTCCGGCAACAAGCCGGACAGCCTGCATCACGCGTTCCTGTTCAGCACCACCTCCTACGTCGAGGAAATTCGCCGCCTTTCCTCCATAGTATTCGATCAGGTCGAGGGTTGCCATAGTCAGACCGGCACCGTTGCCGATCACGCCGATATCTCCTTCGAGTTCCACATAGGAAAACCCGTTTTGCTCTGCCGAACGTTCCCGTTCCGAAAGGTCACGGTTCGTGGTGATCCCCTGTCGCCCGAGTGCGTTGTCATCGATAATAAGTTTTGCATCGGCCGCAAAAAGGCCGGACGGAGTGGTGACAAGGGGATTAATTTCCGCAAGAAGTGCGTCCTTTTTCTGAAAAACGGAGTACAGCAAGCTGATTATTGTCCCGATCTCTTTAGGGGCGCTGCCGGTAAGGTCCCTGTTCATAAAGGAAGGGATATCCCTCATGATGAGTGGGATAGAAGCCCGCCTGATGGCATCGGGATGTTCCCTTGCAACTGTCTCGATCTCTACCCCCCCTGCATCGGCAAAGAGGATGAGAGCCTGTTTAGTGGAACGATCGATTGCGATAGAAAGGTAATATTCATGGAGGATTTCCAGTTGTTCCTCGACGAGCACTTCTTTTACCGGGATTTGCCTGACCGTCCGTGAAAAAAGGTCCGTGGCTGTCCGGACTGCATCCTGTTTATTCGTTTTCAGGATGCCGCCTGCCTTCCCTCTCCCTCCTGCGTCGACCTGTGCTTTTAAAACAAGCGATTCGGGTAGCGTCGGCAGATACCGGGACAGTTCCCCTGGCGATGTTACGAGGACGCCCGCAGGGACAGGAATTCCAGCATCTTTAAGCACTTTTTTTGCTTCATGTTCGAGAATTTTCATGATTGCATTACCCCTCGTTCTTTGATCAGTTCAAAACCCCTGATCATTGCAGCCTGGTTCAGCTTTTCAGTTCCTTTTGGAACGCTGTCAAGGATTGCCTTTTCTATGGCGTGTTCTGTAACTATGCCTGTCGCAGCAACGAGCGCACCGAGCATAACGATATTGGCGACGATATCCCTGCCAAGCCGTTCTTTTGCCTCTTTAGTCGCCGGTACTTCGATACAGGTGCATGCAGGCCGTGAATGGACAAGCGTGGAATCGACAAGCATTACCGCCGATCCAGGTGCGAAAACTCCGTATTTCTCAAATCCCTCCTGCGACATGATAACGTAGATATCAGGAACGCTCACTTTCGGGAACAGGATCGGCTCGTCATCGATGATGAGGGCACTCATCGAGGCCCCGCCTCTCGCCTCCGGGCCGTATACCTGGGTCTGGACCGCGAATTTATTATCATACATCACGGCGGCCCGGCCAAGGATCACGGCAGACAGAATGATCCCCTGCCCTCCGAACCCTGAAAACCGTATCTCATGCCTCATTTCGGTACCCCCATTGCCGGCCTGTTCCTTCTTGCAAATTCCCCGACAACTATTGTGTTATCAGGAATCGGATCCCCATCTTTTACCAGCTGGTCATACCTCTTTTTCAGCATCGCATGGGCCCTGATATAATCGACCTGGTCCAGCACCTGTTTGAATTTGTTTCTCCGGCCGAAATTCGTCGGGCACTGTACCATTGCTTCGATAAACGAAAGCCCCGGGGTTTCGAGCCCTGATTTTACTGCCCTCGTCACTCCTTGACGTGGTACGATGTCCACCGGGTTACATAGTTTGCACCCGCAGCAATGGCAAGCTCGCAGAGATCGAAGGGCGGTTCGATCGAACCGTAGGGCGTTGTCGTCGACAGTGCCCCCTGAGGCGTCGTAGGACTTCCCTGGCCCCCCGTCATCCCGTATATCTGGTTATTCATGCAGACAACCGTGATATCAATATTCCGGCGGCAGGCATGGATAAAGTGGTTACCGCCGATTGCTGCCAGGTCCCCGTCTCCGGTGAATACTACCACGTGGAATGACGGCCTCGCCAGCTTTACTCCTGTTGCGAAGGCAAGCGCCCTCCCATGGGTAGTATGGAGAGAATCGGTCATGATGTACCCGGGTGCCCTGGAAGAACACCCAATTCCCGATACAAAAATTGTTTCGTCCGGTTTCCAGCCCGTTTCCTCAATGGCTTCCAGGGTGCAGTTGATGATCGTTCCGTTTCCGCATCCTGCGCAATAGATGTGAGGAAGCCTGTCCTGCCGGAACCAGTCGGTATAACTCATGGCATGGCCTCTGCAATGGTTTTAAGTTCGTCCGGCGTATGCAGGTCACCACCAAGCTTTGGAACCTGAATAACCGGAACACTCGTGTGGCGTTCGATTTCACGTGCAATCTGGCCGAGGTTAAGTTCGGGGACGATAAACTTTTTCACGTCCGGGTATTCCCTGAGTGCATGCTCCGGGAACGGCCACACCATCCTGAGACGCAGGTGACCGATATCGTCGCGACCCGTGTCGTGGAGGACCTGTGCAACGGAACGTGCCGGTGCCCCGTATGAAATAAAAACAACCTCGGCATCCGGATTGATCACCTCGAAATCCGCAATCTCTGCCCTGGCAGACTCTACCTTATTTACGAGACGCATGACGAGTGTTTCGTGTAATTTCGGACTTGTGGCGCAGGGATATCCACGTTCATCATGGGTAAGTCCTGTTACGTGTACACGGTAGCCTTTCCCGAATTCCGGGAACCCGGGGACAAGATCTTCGTCAGGATGGAAGGGAGGCACGCCGGCAGCCAGGGGTTTTCGCATGAACCGTTCCACTTTTTCCGGGATCGTGAGCCGCTCTCTCATATGTCCGATAATCTCGTCTGCCATCAGGAATACGGGGACGCGGAACCGATCTGCAAGGTTGAAGGCCTTCACCGTCAGCTCGAACATCTCCTGCACGCTTGCCGGGCATAGTGCAATGACGCTGTAATCACCATGAGAACCGAAACGGCACTGCATCATATCTCCGGCTGCAGCCATGGTCGGCTGGCCGGTGCTCGGGCCTCCGCGCTGGATATTAACAATAACGCAGGGGGTCTCAGTCATTGCCGCATATCCGATGTTCTCCATCATCAGTGAAAATCCCGGTCCGCTGGTAGCGGTCATGGCACGTGCTCCTGTCCAGGATGCACCGATTACCGACGCAATCCCGCCGATCTCATCTTCCATCTGGATAAAGGTACCGGATACTTTCGGTAATTTTGCTGCCATGTGTTCGGCGATTTCTGTGGAAGGTGTGATGGGATAACCTCCGAAGAACCTGCATCCGGCTGCAAGCGCACCCTCCGCACACGCGATATTGCCCTGCCAGAATTCAATTCTCGTCAATATTCAATCGCCACCTTCCGTCGCTCTCCGGGTTTTTCGTCTTCGAAACTGATTGCCTGGTCGGGACAGGTCATCTGGCATACCCCGCAAAGGGTTCTTCCATACAGGTGGTGCAGCCGGCAATTCGTGCACCGTTCAGGCCTGTCGAGTTCCGGAATGATAATACCCTTCCTGTTCGGTTTTTTCCCGGGCAGAAAAATTTTGTACGGACACCCGATAGTACAGAGGTTGCACCCTTTACACCTGGATTCATCGATGACGATTTTCATGGTCCTGTCCTTTCGAATAAAAATCTTTCTCCTTGCCACTTAGGTAAACATCGCACAGAATTCTAGTTTTGCCTTCCTCTCCACATCCCAAAAGAGGTCGTTTCCCAGGGAATCGATCCCGACAACGAGGGGCACCTGGTCAAAATTAAGGACCCAGACAGCCTCTGCCATCCCCAGTTCGGGAAAATAAACGCCTTCTACCGTCATTCTCGAGGCTGCAAGCGCTGCACATCCTCCTGTGAAGGCAAGATATACGCCCTTTCCCTTAAGCTGGTCCCTTACCGCCTGCCCCATGCCTCCTTTTCCAATCAGGGCCTTTACTCCCTTATCGATTAAGAAACCTGAACACCCGTTCATCCGGGCTGATGTCGTCGGGCCTGCCGCAATCACCCTGTCATCCTGGATAATCGGACCGCAGTGATAGACAGCAGCTCCCCCGGGATTGAATGGAATACCCATTTCTTTCATCATGAGGTGCGCTTCATCACGTGCAGTATAAACAATTCCCGATAATGCTACGCTGTCACCTGCGATCAGGTTCAGCACTTCGTTCCCGAGGGGTGTTTTCAGATCCACAAATGTCAAACGCAAATCACCTCTTTCGCCCGTCGCGAAGCCCAGCACTGGACATTTACGGCCACCGGAAGTGATGCGGTATGACAACCTGCCTTCCTGACCTTCACTGCTATTGCCGTAGTGTCGCCTCCAAGTCCCATTGGGCCTATACCCAGCCTGTTAACCGTATTGCACAGGTGCTGCTCAAACGCGTCCATCCTGTCGACAGGCAGGAGAAGTGCCTCCTTCGCCATGCTGGCCGCCTGGTCGAACGATCCGCCGATTCCGACACCGAGGATCACGGGCGGACAGGGTCTGCCTCCTGCCAGAAGGACCGTTTCGGCAACGAATTTCCCGATAAGGTGTTTTTCAGTCGGGAGAAGCATCGTCACTCTTGACACGTTTTCAGCACCTGCACCTTTGGGGAGGACGGTTATCGAAAGTTCTTTCCCGGGCCTCGTGTGAATGTATGGCATCCGCTCACCCGTGTTGTAGCCGGTGTTCTCGCGGGTGAGAGGATCGACAACATTCGGCCTGAGGGGGATACTTGCTGTCGCCATTCTGATCCCTTCTCTTACTCCTTCACATAAATCGTCGCAAAATGGTATATCCGGAGGAATGGTCAGGTATATGACCGGGATCCCGGTATCCTGGCATAAGGGCAGGCCCAGCTCACCCGCACGCTGTATATTGTCCAGGATGTTTTTTAGTTCCTTTTTCGCCACTGTATTGGTTTCCCTTTCATATGCCTGCCGGATTGCCGTTGTTACATCCCCGGGAAGATATAACTCCGCGTTACGGACGGCCCTGCAGGTTGCCGTTGCAACCTTTTCCTTTAGCCTCGCGGGAGATCATAGTGGCAATCATTTTGATGGTTCCGGGGCGGTCAATGGGGACAAACACCAATATTTGTTCGTTAAGAATCTCTTTCCCCAGCGGTAAAAAACATATGGTATCGGGTTTCCGGATTTCCCCGGCGGTTTCATCCTCTGATTTCCGGGCAGGTAAGAGCGGGTGGATAAATCAAAGGATTTTATTGGTTCCGTGCATAACTGACAAACAGGAGACAGGTTAAAGGTGCTTGGATATGTCAAGGATTTATGACTGGTTTGCTGAATCAGATCACAAGATTTTCACCCTCGTCCTTCTTGTATTGTTCTGTATTCTTCTCGAAGAGACAATCCACCTCTATTTTGGTATAGAATCGGCCTATACCCACGTATTCTATATCGTCCTCGTCCTGGCTGCTATCTGGTATCATGAAAGGGCAGTCTATCTGGCAATTGCCCTTGGCTTCGTGCATATCCTGGTGAGTTACTATGAACTGGGGTCCCTGACCTGGCAGCCTCTTTTGAGGACACTGATGTTTATCCTTGTTACCTGGATCGTGGCATGGCTTTCGGCAAAGAAGGACGAGTTTGAAACGGAACTGATTGCATCGAACAAGGATATAGAGGAAAGACATGAGGCGCTCACGGCATATATTACTGAAATTACCAATCGGATCCGCCACCCGGTCGAGATCGTCAATGACAACCTGAACCAGCTGGCCCTCCAGGTTGAACGTGAAGGGCCTCCCGACGATCTTTCAATCAGGCTGCATCTCCAGATCAGGAATACCGAACAGATAATCAGAAATCTTCACGATCTTAACCAGGCTATTGTTTCCGGGGATCGTGAAATACCCGATGCATACCGGGAGTTCCTCATCAGGTGAATTCTGGTTTGATGAGATCGATCCTGCACGATCTGGAACCGGGGGCGGGCCTGATCCTTGCCCTGTTTTCCGCTGATACGATCAGGGAAAATACTTCCGATCTGGTGCATGAACTTGTCAGTGCCGGATATTATACCGTCATCGTTTCAACCAACCAGCCGTACGAGGTACTGAGACGTACCTATGAAAAAAATGGGATAGATCTCAATGCCGTATTTTTTATCGATGCAATCACGAACTTTGCCGTTGGAAGTATGCCCGCGGGGATTCCTGGTGTAAAATTTGTCAGCAGCCCGTCAAACCTCACCGAGCTTGGCATGGTGATAACCAAGGTCACCGGCGATCTGCAACCCGGCAGGAACTGTGTTATTTTCGACTCGGTAAACACGATGTTCATTTACCTGCCTTCAGTCGATGTCTCAAAATTTCTCCACTATATCGGGAACAGGCTCAGGATCCTCGGCATTCCAGGAATTTTCCTTGCGGTCCGGACTGGTCTCAACCCTATGATTCTCTCACGGATTGATACACTGGTTGACGAGGTAATCAATTTGGAACAGCAGGAATGAACCGAAGGATATCGGGGAGGGAGCATTCGGGGAAATGCTCCAGGTCTCTCCTTCCGTAACAGCTACTGATGCTTTTGCAGGTGGACAGTCTGTTAACCCGGTAATCGTCAGAAGACATTTGCCTCAGAATAAACAAGTATCCGGTCTTTTTGTATCTCATAGGGTTTAATTTCGCGGGAATGCTGTGAAAGTCTCATTTTCACTACCTCTATGGCGAGGTGGACCCCGGTGAGGTCGGCCGGTCGCACATAATTAAGGAGAATAACCGTGTCGCAGAGGTATTCGATAAGGTTGTGGCGGCTGATGTACTGGTTACCGCTGTCAGTCTCGCTCGTCATTACAACAGTGCATTTCTGATTACGCAACGATTCCACGAGGCGGAACATCTCCTGCCTTCGCACGGCACAGTCATCGAACAGGTCCTCAAAAAGTGAAACCGGATCAATGACGACCCTTGAGGCACCGAGCTTCCTTATGAGATCGGGCAACTCGTTTTTTATACGGTTTATGGCAAGGTTGAACTCAGACGGGTCGAGCCGCAGGACCGTGAATGAATTTTTCATATACTGCTGGTAGTCCCAGCCCTTCTGATCCATGTATTCAAGAATTCGCTCTTCCCGCTCCTCAAGGCTGATATAAATCACATGCTCCCCGTGACTGACTCCTTCCCACAGGAACTGGAGAGCAAAGGTCGTCTTGCCCGTGCCGTAAGAACCAATAATTGCGGTAATACTCCCAGGGATCAGGCCCCCGCCAAGCATCATGTCGAGGCCTTCGATCCCGATCTTCACACGCCCGTCGTTCATACGACCACCCTTATATTACTCACTTCGAACCCGGTTGCCGAAGATATCCTTACGGCAAATTTTACCAGGTCACGCTCCTCCAGGTGAGGCATCAGGCCCCTGAACTTTTCAAAATACATAATCCGCTGCCGCCGTGCGGCCGTGGTTTCCTCCCACCTGAACAGGATAACGGCGTCGACGATATCGGCGATCTCCCTTTCATTCCTGATATCGAGGATACCCCGTGTCAGCGGCAGATATATCGTAGTATTCCACTGTTTTGTAACTCTCTGCAATCCGCGCATAAAAGCCATCAGTTCGTCCCAGCGTCCCTTGCCTACCGCCTGCGTGGCGAGGTCGGTGAAGGAATCGAGCACGACAAGGTTGTTCTGCTTTTCCAATGCGAGAATTTCTGAAAGGTGTGCAAGCATATCCCTGCTTGTCCTGTTCTGGAGACGGGTGATTACATCCCCCCCCAAGTACCAGTCGATAGGAACGACAGTACTATCGAAATAGACCTTTGAAAGATCTTCGAATTGTACGGAATCGAGCGATGTCAACAGGTCAGGGTGAAAAGAAAGGGAGATCTCCCGTTTTACGTCCTCGTTCCTCCTGGTGACTGTGATGTACCTGATCTTTTCAGGGAAAACGAGGTCTTTGGAAACTTTTTCCGTTTTCTCTGTGCGTGAAAGGGACAACACCGAGCTGTAAATAAATTCGGCACTGCCCGCCCCTATGTCGGCAAGTAAAAGGATAACCGAGCCCGGCGGGATCCCTCCTTCCATGACCGGGTCGAGCGAGACGATGCCGGTAGGCATTTTTCGGGTATCCGGCTCCGGAATATCCTGCTCTGCCATATGGTGTAATGGTTTTCTTTCTCCCGATTATAAGGCTTCCCTGCATGGTGACCCGGACGGGAGACTGGGCCGCTCCAGAAAAGGAAAGTAAATCGGTACGATAATCAAAGGATTCCTTCCATATCCCCGATTCTGTGCAGGGAGGTTACCGTGACGCCAGAGTCCGATACCGGGGTAAAGCCGGTTAATGAGAATAGAGAAACCTACGGGCGCCTCAATACATCAGGAGAACAGCACAAACTATTTTTTTGGCTGAATGCCGGATTTGGAAACCTAATAACTTACCCTGTTTTTACCACCCGGAAAAATACTTCAGCCCCGTTTTTCGGATCTCGGGTGTACGGGTATCAGACCGGCCGGGCATGATTACGAGAAAATCCTGCCCGTACCAGTAACTGTTCAGGAACCGCAGTGCCGGTAAACGACGATCAATTCCGGTATTGTTCATAATAAAAGGGAAATGAAATTGCAGGATTGCGGTTTTTAAGGCGATGCATCTTGCCATACTCTTTTATAGCGCCCGACTCCAAGCTTTATAAAGACGATAGGGGATCAGGATCGGTGACAAGGGGATGAAACTCCCGGGACTTGAACAGATACGGAAAGTTTTCCAGGAAGATACGGGAAATTTAAGAAAAGTCAGGACTAAAAAATTCCCCTTTAACCTGTTTACCAGAAAGCAACGGCTCAGTATCCTTCAATATGACCCGGTTAAACATGGGTCCCTGGTGAGACCTGAAATTCCCGCGGGTTACCGTGAAGTAGACCATTACTGGGTGGATATCGGGGAATCGCTCGTGATCGTCGCTGAGAATACGAAAACGAACCAGAATGAATACCTCCTTTTCGAACCGGTCCTTTCTGATTTCCAGTACCGAGCTGATAGAGCGTGTGCATGCAGACCTGCGGAATATCCTGATCCTCGACGACGACGAACTGGTCCTTGACAAAAGACAACTCCTCGTTGAGAAAATGGACGATCTCTTTCACGAATACGGTATCCATCCGGACCAGAATACCCTTTTCAGACTCCAGTATTACCTGGTACGGAATTTCCTGGGTTGGGGACGGATCGAAGCACTGATGAAAGACCCGTATATCGAAGATATTTCATGCGACGGAATCAATATTCCTTTATTCCTTTATCACAGGAAATTCAGGAATATCAGGACAAACATCTCATTCTCAGCCGTTGTTCTCGATTCCCTTGCAATAACGCTTGCCCAGCGCTCGGGAAAACACATTTCGACAGGGTCCCCGATGATCGATGCGACGCTTCCTGAGGGTTCGAGGCTCCAGCTGACGCTCGGTACAGAAGTCACAACACGGGGGACTTCTTTTACGATAAGGAAATTCCGTGAAGATCCATTCTCTCCTATTGAACTCATAGAAAACGGGACGTTCAGCACGGACCAGATCGTATATTTCTGGCTGGCTATCGAGAATAATAAAAACCTTATCTTTATCGGCGGGACAGGCTTCGGGTAAAACCACTTCCCTGAATGCCACTTCTTTTTTTATTCCCCCGATGTCGAAAGTGGTGAGCATCGAGGATACACGGGAAATTACCCTTTATCATGAGAACTGGATTGCCACTGTTACCCGCGAAGCAATATCGGAAGGATCGAGCAATATCGGCATGTTTGACCTCCTCCGTGCAGCAATGCGACAGAGACCTGAGTACATCATCGTAGGTGAAGTGAGGGGCCAGGAGGCCCAGACTCTTTTCCAGGCGATGAATACGGGCCATACCACTTTCTCGACACTTCATGCGGGCGATGTGGATTCAGCAATTCACCGCCTTGAAAATGAGCCCCTGAATGTCCCGAGAAACATGATCCAGGCACTGAACATCATCAGTGTTCAGGGACTTGTTTACCGGGGACGGGAAAGGATACGCCGTGCACAGGAAATAGTCGAAATTGCAGGGATCGATCCCAACACAAACAGCCTGAGGGTCAATACCGTGTTCTCGTATGATACTATCCATGACAAGTTCACATACCTCGGTCATTCACAGGTTTACTCAGATATAGCAGAAAAGCGTGGGTGGAGTCGCGAGCAGCTCGAAGCCGAGATCGCAACCCGGAAGCAGATCCTTGAGGCCATGAAAGAACAGGGCATAAAGGATTATATCAGCGTTTCGCAGATACTCCAGGCATACAACATCGATTCTGGAAGGGTAATTGCGTCAATCCGGAACCTCAAGGAACTGATCCGGTCAACAGGAGTTCCATGAACTTTTATTCCGTCATTCACCGTCACCTGGAACGTAACCCTGAACGGCATATCAGTCTCAATGCGGAAATACTGTCTGCAAGACTCCCGATGACGACGGAACGTTTCCTCGGTCTTTCTATCATCCTTTCTCTCCTTGGCGGGCTCCTTGTTGCAGTGTTTGGGTTCTGGGCGTCGGGAATAGTGGTAATCTCACCTCCGCAGACGCTGTCCGGCATTTACAATCCTTATAATATCGTGCTGCCCGGTGCGTTTACCCTGACCCTGCCGCTTGTCATAATACAGTTGATTTGGGGTGTCATTTCATTTATCGCAGGAACTCTTATTGTCTATTTTCTGGCTCTTAAATATCCCGGAATGAGAAAAAATACACGGGCCACCAAAATCAACCTGACACTGCATAATGCGGTCGCTTATATGTACGCCATGAGACGGGGAGGGGCCCAGATCATGGTCATTTTCCGGTCATTGTCTGAAAATGCTTCAATATATGGAGAAGTGGCCCTTGAATTCAGGCAGGTAGTACGGGATGCAGATTTCTTCGGCCTCGATGTCGTCACATCCCTGCGAAGGCTCATGGAGACTACCCCTTCCCAGAAGATGAAACAGTTCCTCGAGGATATGATATCGGTTATTGAAACCGGTGGTGACCTGACCTTGTTTCTTTCCGGGAGGGTCAGGCTGTACCAGGAAGAGGCGCGTTTCGAACAAAGGCAGTTTCTCAATTTTCTCGCGCTTATCGCAGAGTCTTATGTAACGCTTTTCGTTGCGGGACCGTTGTTCCTTATTATTATTATGGTTGTCATGGGAATGATGGGCGGGGCAGCAGTCAACCAGATGGCCCTGGTAGTTTACGCGCTCATCCCGATCGGTTCCCTCATTTTCATCGTCCTTATCGACATGATATCCATCAAATCCGAAGGCATCGAACGATATACACGGGTCCGGGAACTGAAGGAATATTCTGACGTGAGGGTCCGGGGACAACCTGGCGAGGAGAAGTTTTTCGAAAAACTCCTCCATTATGACCGTGTGAGAAACCTGAAAGAATTTATCCGCCACCCGCTGAAAGGATTCATCATAAACTACAAACGCACGCTTTTTGTGACGGTTCCGGTAGCTGCGGTATACCTTATAACGGTATACATCACCTTGTCGGGGTTACCATTTGGTGAAGAATTTATCAACCTTTTCGATGATCACGTGGTCATTGCTGCTCTGATTATCCTCATACCGTATGGTATTTTCTACGAGCTCTGGAAACGGAATATCCTCGGGATTGAATCTCTTATACCGGATTTTCTTGACAGGATGGCAGGGATTAACCAGGTCGGCCTCACCATTGCCCAGGCCGTTTCCATCATGGTCAACACGAGGCTCGGGCTGCTTTCTTACGAGATCAAGCGGATAAAGCGGGATATGGACTGGGGGGCAAATTTCACCGATGCCCTGATGAGGTTTGAAGAACGTGTCTCAACCCCGATGATATCGAGGACCGTCACGCTGATCAGTAAAGCAAGCGAGATGAGTGGATCTATCGGGGAAGTCCTGACGATTGCTGCGAGTGACGCAAGGATGTCCGAGACCCTGAAAAAAGAGCGGCTCTCTGAAATGTTTATTTACACCGCAATCGTGTACCTGGCATTTGTGGTCTTTATTTTCGTTGTTGCAATTATTGAAACACAGTTCCTGCCCGTCCTTTCCCATATCAACACCTCGGGAATACCAACCACGGCCGGCGCCTTTTCAGGTCTCTCGGGTATTTCGATCGCAACGTTTTCCCGCCTGATGTACCATGCCTGTCTTCTCCAGGCGTTTTTTTCCGGACTGATCGCCGGCCAGATGGGAGAATCGTCGATCAATGCCGGGTTAAAACACGCGGCGATCATGATGACAATAGCCTTGGTCGCGTTTAATTTCGTGATTTGAACCTTCAGTTGGCAGAGATGATCCCAATTTTTTTCTTACAACTCCTTTTGTTTTATAAAACCGGGTTATAATCCGGGAGGAACTGTCGAAATGGTTATCCGGCCGGATTTAAAAAAGGATATAGTATCAGGCAGCGTAATTCTGGTAATTCTGCTGGATTTCCTGTTGTGTGAGACCCCTGTTATAGATCGCAGTATTTCCGATACTCCCGGTAAAATAGAAATTATTACTAGGATCGGGCGAATTCTGCTTTCCGATAGTTACCGGATTATTGTTATTAATCAGGTTAACATTCACAGAATGGTCCAGAACGTTCTGACCGGGGACATTGCTGTTGTCATAGGTAAGCGGAAGCGCTACACCGTTATTATAAATGGCAAGCTGACCGTCCTGTACCGTCACCGTCAGGTAACTCCACTGGTTTGCCTGAACAGTTGCAGGTGTGAAAGCCTGGTAATGCTGACCGCTCGCTGCATCATTCCATTCGAATAGCAACTGGTTTCCGATCTGGAAAAGCTGGTAGTTGTCATTCTCATTTGAGGAACTGCTGCCCGCGTTGTAGGTCACCCCTTTCCCGATGATCTGGTGCCAGCTGCCGGTGTCGGAAGGGTCGATCCACATTGAAATTGCCATGTTCCCTGTATACGATAGTGTCGGATCATTCGGATATTGCATATAGGCAGACCCGTTGAAAGTCCGGTAATACATGCTCATGGTGGAATTATAGCCGATGGGGAGGTCTCCATTCGGCGTTGAATTATCAAGGACGGAGCAATCGGCCCTATACATGTACCCCCCGACCGTGCCACCGAGCCTCGGGAGTGCAGTTGTGCCCTGCGTGATCTTTCCGTCGGTGTTGGACATCACGAGAATATGGGCGTCCTCGTCGATCAGCTGAATAGTCCACACACCGTTTGTCATAAGTCTTAACGGGCCGGTCGGAAGATTCGGGCTCACAACGCAGTCGCAGGGACCGGTGCCTGGTGTATTATTTGGATATATGTACAATGTCTGCCCGTAGGGATTTCCAACTATTTCATTGGTTTTCGGTGTCATATTCCGCCCGTCAGGGGATACTGCTCTCATGGAGACCCTGGCACCACCGGCAGGTTTCTGCTGTCCTATGAACTGGAATGGCTCCCCGGCTTTCGGGAGCATGTAGAGCACCTGTGTTTGTATTCCGCTTCCGGATTGCGTCACCTCCACGGGACCGACCTCGCTTGCGATGTAAACAGATTTCGGGAAGAGGTTCGGCACCAGGAATGCCGCAACGACTGCTGCAAGACCGATGACGAGCAGAACGATCAGGATCGTCCCGATGACGTCAGACACCCCGCAGTTACTGTTAAATTTCTTTTCTTTCATGGAAATCTCTATATGGATTCTGATACCCTTCGTGTATAATAATTTCCGCCGGCACCATATTCCGGGAAAATAATACCGGATGAATTATTCATTTTTTCTGATATTATGAAAAGATAACAATATACCCTAATAAGATGAACATCGGAAAATAATGAAAATAAACCTGCATTATATAGTGATCTGCCTGATAGGCACTGCCTGTATTTTTTCACCAGTTTCTGCGGTGGTTGCGGGAAATTCGACCCCCGGTGCACCTGTTTACCCTGTGAATGCGATAACGGCAGGAATCACCTATATGACCCCGACGCCTGTCCCATCCTTAGGAATATCAGCCCCGGTAAATCTGCCAGGGCAGGCGGTTGTTCTGGTGATAGGGATTATTATCATTATAATTGCTATCACCGGCCTGATCTGGCGGTACCTCCACCCAAAATATGTTCCTCCCGAGCGCAAGAAAGAATAAGCCGGGCATCCGTCCGGTTACAAATTATAACAATCCGGATTCAATGTAGAATTATGCAGGTAATCCCGGTTGCGAGAACATACAAACCCTGATTTTCAGTTGCGGTCGGTGACAAACCCCATCTGACACCGACGAACGCAGTTTCGCCAAATACATCAGTGATGACCACTATCCCCACTACCAATGCAACAACCGGTCCTACAACAAAACAGTGACAACGTCACCAACACCCTCATGCGGAACGATTTCGGGGCCCGGGCCACCGAACTGGGAAATAGATCTTTACACAAGAACATCAAACGACCAGAACGCTCCATGGATTTATCTGATGAAAACCAACGCAGATTCTACCGGGTACTATAGTTTTTCAGGCCTGGATTATCACCCCAAAACGTTCTATGAGTTACGTGAGGTACCTAAGGCTGATAATAATCAGGACACGCACCTGAATAATGGATATGATTGTTATCAGACCAATGTGAATTCCTCTAGTGTGAAAAATCTTATCAGAGATTTTTTAAAAACTCGGAAATCTCAAAATTTAAAAAATCCGACCTCATTCCAGCCTCTCTATCTCGAAAATAGGCTGATTTCCTTATTCTTATCACCCCTTTATCCATCTGCGTTCCTGGCAGTACCCGAATTTGGTGCAGGACCTGCCTGGAATTCCGCCCGTTAACAAAAATACCCAATGATTATTCGATTAAGAAAATAAAACCCCTATTGCTCGTCTTTTCAATAGTTTAAGGCTTGGAATCGCCTCGGTTCAGTCCTGCTATTTGATCAACAGGCCAGGTTTTCTGCAATTCCCTTTTCTCTCCATGGCACTATTGTGGAGATGGAGATCCTGACTTCGGGGGGCAAGTGCTGCTGCAATAGACGTTACCTTGATGGCCACGGCGTTTCCAGGATTTTTCGCAATGTCCGGTAACGTCAAAAAACCTGATATATCTGTTCATTGACAAATATTACAGCTCTTTGTATTCTTTTGGACAAAGATTCGGGGAGATCCCATCCCAAAGATCCATAGGTCCTGTTTTCAAACAACCTGGTAAAAAAGAGGGATTTCTGCGGAGTCGCTAAAAATTATTACTTATCAACTTGTCCTGTTGTTTTCAGGAACCCTTATAAGAAATTTCTAATGCCTAATCAGGTAACAATTTATAACGTATAAACCAATATCTTCAAATAGATCATGGTGGTCTCCCGGGACGATGGTGGTGTATCCGAGATTATCGGGTTCATCCTGATACTTGCGATTATTGCGATTGTTGCGTCGTTGTATCTTACGTACGTCGTGCCATCCCAGGGCAGGGACCTTGAAATAACCCACATGGCCCTCATCCAGAATGAATTCCTTGATTACAAGACGTCCGTTGATTCCCTCTGGATTAATGAACAGAATGTAACCATTATCAACCCCTTTATCCTCGGGACAAATCCCGGGACGTCACAGGGATCATTCCTTAACCTGCCCCTGTTCCAGCCGCTACCGTCAAGCGGGACTTTGAGCGTGAACGGGCCGAACGGTGGGACTACAATACATGTCGATGCCACTCAATACCGGATTGGAGTGAATCCTGATCAGGGAAATAGTGACTATATTAGTCGGCAAATTGATATGGTTGGGAATGTTCCTATCAATATCACAATTCCCACCCCTCCGAACCATATCTACCTAATTATCAATACGAGCGGGCAGACACGATATACTAATCCCGAAACTATTCCATCAAAATCGGTAATCAGTATCTGGAACAGTACCAAAAATTCCTGGTCAATTACTATTTCTGCAATCCCGAAAGTTGATTATACAAATTCGGGAGTAAATGTAACAACTGATATTATTGTTAATCCCTCGGTTCAAAAAGTGATAGGACCCAATTCGTATTCGGTCAGCCGCGAATTACCGGTAAAAACTGATGCAGATCCAGGCACGTATACGGTTGATCTTATTGATATTATCAACCAGGTTTATAATCTGGATGCGAATATCACCTATCCTCAAAGTATCAACATCCAGAATCAGGGCAGCACTGATCTCTTGTCAGCTGCAACTATCAGGGTTGAATATGATTATGGGCCGAGCGTATCCTCTGCAACAATAGTGTCGACTCACCCGGCCGGATCCCTTGAATACCAGTCGCAGAACAACTACTGGATCCAGCAGGATTACATCTACCAGATGGGTGGGGTTTTCGTCAGCCAGAGTGACGGGGCGGTCGCGAAAATACCGCCCGCAATAATTATTTCCAGGAGTCAGGTGGACCCGTCGGTAGCCTTCGTGCAGGTAACGGATTTTACCGTTAATGGCAGCAGCACGGTTTCGAGTACCGGGCTCGTTCATGCAGACACCTCATCCCGGGTATCAGATGGTCGCGAAATACCCCTGTACACCAATGCCGGCGTTGTCACGATAACCATTAACAATGCAAATAATCCCGGGCTTGCACCGGCCTGGAATGTAGCGATGGACCGTATCTGCCTGATTGCACAAAATACGGGAGGTGTTCCTTATATTCCCGGGTCAGCAACGTTTGACCCCTCAAATAACTGGCTCCTCGTGACATACGGGTCGTCGTCCAATAATTACAACACAATACTTCAGGTGCAGGGACAAAACGGTGCAACACTTGCCTATTCGCCAGTCAATCTCAATGTATATGTCGAGCCTGAGGCATCGGGTGCCCAGGCCGGACACTGATTGGTGTCCACGGAACAATGTCAGGTATTATTAAGGGCCAAGAAAAACACTGAACAAAATTCAGGACGACCACTTAGTATCCGATCTCAAAGAAAGAACAGACAGGAACATTGTGAAACCGTGGACCCACCCAAAACCAGGATATGATAAAGGTGTATCCGAAGTACTCGGGGTCATATTTCTCGTTTCCCTGGTTGTCCTGGCATTCGGAATTGTAAGCCTGGTCCTCGTATCGCAACCCCAGAAAGAACAAATCCCTGAAATAAACACCGTAATTTCTAACCTGACGAATTCGACAACCGGGCAGAACCTCGTATATATCACTCATACAGGCGGGGACTATCTTCAGACTGGACAGTACATGATTTTCATTAATCATGTCGACAGAACCTCAAATATCACAACCATCAACGGCGATACCAACAATTCCGAGTGGAATGCCGGAGAAACTCTGGTGATCAATACCGGCTCAGAAACGCCGTATTTAGTCCAGATTTATTATAAAGGCGCAACAACTACAGCACTTCTCGTTGAACATAGTCTCTCATCCACATCGCCATTCCCCACCCAACCCCCCCCCAATCCCGGTTATTGGATAATATCTTCATCGGTTTCCGGTACCGGTGGTTCAATCAACCCCCTGGGGACCCTCTACGTACCTAACGGGAGTAGTCAGGGCTATTCAATTATCAACGATACGGGGTATCATGTCTCAGGGGTTGTCGTTGATGGAGTACCACTGGGTGCACTAACAACCTACATATTCCCGGATATAACGTCGAATCATCAAATCTCGGCGACATTTGCAATCAATACCTACCAGATAAACGCATCGAGCGGACCGAACGGAGCGATCACACCTGCTGGGACCAACATAGTGAACTACGGCGCCACTCCGACCTATACGATCACACCAAACCCGGGGTATCATGTCGCTGACGTGCTTGTGAACGGAGTGTCCGTCGGGGCAGTAACAACATACACGTTCCCACCTGTTACAGAGAACGAGACGATATCAGCAACATTCATGATTAACGGCCCGTTGAGTATTATTCAGCTGACCCCATCGTCTGCCACAGCCGGGGGTGATGGCTTCACGCTTACTGTAAATGGAACGGGTTACACATCCTCAAGCAAAGTTAATTGGAACGGGGTATCAAGATCGACAACCTACGTTTCATCCACACAGTTAACTGCAACGATACCTGTATCCGATATTACATCGGCCGGGACAGCAAATATTACTGTATTCAACCCCCCTGAAGGTACGACTTCGAATATCGCCACGTTCACGATTAATCCCCAGACCTATACGATAACACCATCAATTTCCAGTGGCAACGGAGTGATTAGTCCGGGAACAGCCCAGATAATCAATTATGGAAGCACTCCCACGTTCATGTTCATACCGGACATAGGGTATTATCTGAGTACGGTAACCGTTGATGGAAGCACAGTCACACTGACAGGGAATAATTACACATTCCCGGCAGTCACAGCAAGCCATACCATCGTTGCCACGTTTGCGATAAGCACGTATACGATAATACCATCAGTTTCCGGTGGCAACGGAGTGATTAGTCCGGGAACAGCCCAGACAGTCAATTATGGAGATACTCCCACATTCACGTTCATACCAGATGCCGGTTATTACCTGAATACCGTAACCGTTGATGGAAAACCGGTCAAAGTGTCCGGGATCAACTATACGTTCCCAGCAGTAACAGATAATCACAACATTGTTGGCACTTTCACTCTGAATCCACCTGCGGTGACCAGCATTTCACCAGCTTCCGGCCCGCTTGCTGGCGGTACATCAGTAACGATCACCGGGACGGGCTTTTCCGGTGTGACCGGAGCAAAGTTTGGTAGCACAGCGGCAAGCTCGTTTATAGTGAACAGCGCTACTTTGATCACAGCAACCAGTCCCATGGTCGGTTCAGCAGGAACTGTTGACATCACCATCACGAGTTCCGGCGGTACATCCGCGATTGTGACGGGTGACCAATTCACATATATAACTTCACCAGTTGTGACCAGCATTTCACCAGCTTCCGGCCCGCTTGCTGGCGGCACATCAGTAACGATCACCGGGACAGGCTTTTCCGGTGCGACCGGAGTAAAGTTTGGTAGCACAGCAGCAAGCTCGTTTATAGTGAACAGCGCTACTTTGATCGCAGCAACCAGTCCTGCGGTCGGTTCAGCAGGAACTGTTGACATCACCATCACGACTCCCGGCGGTATATCTGCAATTGTGACGGGTGACCAATTCACGTACGCTGCAGCCCCGACTGTATCTGGTATAACACCAATATCAGGGAATCGCGGGACATCGGTTAGTATTACCAATCTTGCAGGAAGCGGGTTTAAGACCGGTGCAACAGTAAAACTGGCTCGCACCGGTCAATCAGATATAGTTGCATCCAGTGTGTCAGTGGTATCATCAACTAAGATTACCTGTACTTTCAATCTCACTAGTGCAGCCGCTGGTCAGTGGAATGTGATAGTGTCCAATCCCGATCAGCAGTCTGGTACCCTGGCAAATGGGTTCACTGTTAATAGCCCGGCTCCAACCCTTACTGCGAGAAGTCCGACTTCAGGTAATCGGGGCTGGCCGGTGAACATTACTCTTACAGGAACCGGGTTCCAACCAGGTGCGACGCCTAGTATGAGCAGATCAGGCTCAAACACAATCACCGCATTCAATATCGCGGTTCTTTCATCCACGCAGATAACATGCAGCTTTGACCTTGCCGGTGCTACAGCAGCTAAAGATTGGGCTATCAGTGTGACCAATACGGATGGACAATCTTCAGGCACAGTGTCGTTCACGATCACCAGCCCGAGCCCGACCGTTGCATCAATTTTACCAGCTTCTGGTCAACACGGAACACAAGTTGCAATTACAAATATCGCCGGGACAGGTTTCCAGCCGGGTGCAGTGGTATTATTTGCAACAAATAGCGGTATGAACCAGAATACAATGTCCCTGACAAATGTTAATGTTGTTTCGTCCACTCAGATAGTTGGTTTATTAAACATTCCATCAGCACAATCCATAAACACATACTATATCAGGGTTACGAATACCGACGGGAATAGTGGAAGGTCGAATGCGAAAATTTTCAATGTGGTTTAATCAGGGATGAGGTAAAACTGGTCCACTACACTTTTTTATGCTATTTTGTAGGAAAAATTCAGAACCGTTTTACCGGGATAATATCCGCTTAGATATGTCTGTTACGCATTCAATTGGTTACACCGCGATTCAAGACAGGACGATATTATCTGGCTTTATTATTTCATTTTCATTACTATTTGGGATTAATGCAGCACTGCATGAAACCAGCCTAACAATAAACACGTGGACTTCCTGGAAAAGCACATTTATAGCGAAAAAAATCTGAGTTCTGCAGAAACATTACGTCCCCTCTTCCGCTTCAACCTGCACCACCAAATCCGCAAATGTCGAAAGTTGCGTGATCAATGCAGGATCCAGTCCTTTCTCAACGGCGAGAAGTACACCTGACACATCATACAGACGGAGCTTGTTCGTCATGAAGTGAATGAACTTGGAGATCGTGACAGACGGAGAATACAATAGCATCGTCGAGATGTCATCGAAAAACAGGCATTTTTTCTCCCCAGGAACGGTCTTGAGCAGTTCCGTGAGGACAATGCCTATATCTGTGAGGTTACCGGGGTTTGAAATATAATGGCACCGGGGATCGTCCATATCGACAGGGCCGCCCGAATACTTTGTTACCGCGTCAACCACGAATATCTGCGAGAGGTCAATCCCGGCTCCGGCATACGTCCGCTTTATTACCATGTTGGGAAGAGTCACTGACAGAAGGATCACCGAATATCCGTTCTTCGTCATTTCGCTGATCACATCCAGGTTCACCTGCCGAAGCTTCCGTGATTCAGCGAGCAGGAGGATGATCCCGTTCTCTTCCAGTGTCCTGATTGAAAAACCCATGATGATGCTAGCGAATCAGATATTTCCGGTATGCATCCGGTATACTTGAAAAACCCTCAACAATTGCCTGGTTTAAGTCCCTGAGATTGGTGAGGATTTGTTCTGCATTTTTAATCTGGGTCTGTAGCTGGAGGCGAATCTCTTCTCCTGAAACATCTCCTGCCCCGATCTGGTCCCTAATCTCGGAAAGACGGTCGGAAATCAGTTCTACGGGATTTTTAAGACGCATTGCCGTTTCGGCGATATAAGATATCAGGGCTTTTTCTGTCTCCCTTTGTTTGGTAAGGTCTCGTGCAATCGTTGCAATTCCTACAATCTCGTTCTGGGAATCACGGATTGGGGAGAGGGACAGTGACACCTCAACCAGGGAACCATCTTTTTTCAGACGGAATGCGTCAAAATGCTGCTGGTATTCTCCTTTTAGAATACGTTCCATTGTCTCATCAAGGGGCTGTACCCCATCATCGGGGACCAGGCAAAGTGCCTGCCTCCCGATTATTTCATCAGCAGAATAGCCGAAAATCCTCTCGGCCCCCTTGTTCCATGTTGTTATCGTGTGTTTCAGGTCTTCCCCGATTATTGCATCTTCGGATGATGTGACAATGGCAGCGAGCATCGCAATAACCTCTTCACCTTTCTTTATTGCCGTAATATCCCTGCTGACACCCCGGAACCCGAGAAGATTACCGTCCTTCGAAAAATAGGGTCTGGCACTTGACTCGATCACGAGGGTCCGGCCATCCTTGTGATGCGTATGTGTCTCGAGGAGGTGAATTTCCCTGTGATCGACTAAGATGTCCTCGAATATCTTCCTCACTTTTTTCGCATCTTCAAATGAGATGAATTCCGCGGGAGACCGCCCAATCATCTCATCAGGCTGGTAGCCGAGGAGGGAAATACTTCTCGGACTCACGTATTTGAACCGGCCTTTCGCATCGATCAGCCAGATCATATCGTGGATCTCCTCGACAAGCATGCGGTATTTTTCCCGGCTTTCATGGAGTGCCCGTTCAATTTTCTTCTGCTCAGTAAGGTCGATAAAACTCTCTACCAGGGCGGGTCTTTCATTCAGGGAGATTCTGGCAACGCTTTTTATTACCGGCTTTCGTGATCCGTCCTTTGTAATGAGGACCCGTTCGATGCTGTCAAGGGTCTCATCGAGATCAGTGATCGGGCAGGTCCCCTCTTGTGAAGGACAAATCATGTTATAGCAGGGTTTTCCTATAATTTCTTTCTCGGTGCTGCCCATCATCCGTAGTGCTGCCGGGTTAATACCAAGTACTTCATGGGTCTCTGCATCGATGATCAGGACACCAGACGGGAGTGAATCGAGAATAAGACGCAGCCGCTCTTCAGAATTTTTCAGCTCCATTTCTGCCCTTCTCTGTTCAACGGCCCGCTTTATTTTGTGGGAGAGTGAAAGGAACTCGGCTTTTGGATCGCCTGCCCGTATGAGATAAAAATCCGCCCCGTTATTGATCGCATCTGATGCCACCTGTTCCTGTCCTTTTCCCGTAAATAAAATAAAAGGAATAAGATTTCCTTCTGATCTCAGCTTTTTTAAGAATTCGATACCGTTTATTTCCGGCATGTCATAGTCAGAAACGATCACGTCGTATGAACCGGTATTCATTTTTTCACGTGCTTCCGTGGCGGAAAGGGCCGAGTCAACCGAGATGTTCTTATGTTTTTTGAGGTATATCCTGGTAATTTCCAGCAGAGAAGGATCATCATCGACGAGCAGGACAGATATCATAGGGGCCTCCTTAAACAAAGTTGATTGTTCATATACTTCAGATAATCGGAAAAGTGTTCCCTGTTCTTAAATATCTATCCAAACTGTCGCTGGAATGGTATACAGGGCCATCTCACCTTTAAACCGGATTTTGGTCAGTGTTCCAACTGGAATCATCTCATATTTATATCTCAAAACCGTGTTGTTTCGCCTTTTCGACGGGGTCTGCGAAAATAAACGAACAATTTCCATCCTGCTGGAAAACAGTTGTTGAGAAATAAAATAAGAGAGAATTATTGTTCGATTACGATATGGTAGGGGCTTGGGAGTTTGTGGCCGCCATGTTTGAGGGCTTCCTTGCATTTATCGACGTACTGAGCTGTCGTAAATACGGTGAAGATTCTCTGCTTTGGATCAACCCGGGCAGCAGTTCCGACTGCTTTTCCGAATGCAAGGCGCATTCCTTCAGAAACACGGTCTGCCCCTGCTCCGGTCGCCTGTTTGTTTTCCCGGAGCACATGGTGCGGGTATACCCGCAGCTTCATATGGAAGTTTGCCCTGCCTACGTCTTTCATCAGCCGCCTGTTAATCGCAATACGTGCAGCCTCGAGTGCGGTATGTCTGATCTGGCAGCTCTCGTCTACGATAAGGTGTGTTTCAACCGGGAATTCCTGCGAGAGGTTACCCATTTCAAACTGGACTATTTTACTACCGGGGACGCCGCCCATATATTCCCTGCGGGTATATGCCTTCTTTGCAAGATTCCTATACATCTTTCCTGGTTTTCGTACCATGGCTCAGAACTCCGAATTCCTGTTCGTTCTTTATAAAAAGGAGATATTCGCTATTAAAACTTACTGGACGATCAGATGCTCGTCGATCAGACCCAATACGTACCGCCGGATTTTGGCAAAGTCGGGACTTGTGCGGTCACGGGGCCTGGGAAGATCGATTGGCACGATATCCTTGATTGTCCCGGGCCTGCTTGTGAGGACCATAATGCGGTCAGCGAGAAATACGGCTTCATCGACACTGTGCGTTACAAAAAGAACGGTCTTCTGCGTCTTTTCCCAGATCTTAAGAATTTCAATCTGGAGCATGTTGCGTGTCTGTGCGTCAAGCGCCCCGAACGGCTCATCCATCAGAAGGACGGAAGGATCGATGGCGAGTGCCCGTGCCACGGCCACACGTTGCCGCATCCCTCCCGAAAGTTCATAGGGGTAGTTCTTTCCGAACTCCCGAAGCCCGACAAGGTCAAGGTAGGATTCAGCAATTTTTTCCCGTTTTTCCCTGTTGATATTCTGGATTTCAAGCCCGAAGGCAATATTTTCAATAACGGTTCTCCAGGGATACAGCGAGTAGTCCTGGAAGATCATTGCCATTTTCCGGCTGGGTCCCGTGATAATTTCGCCATCGACGCAAACATTTCCTTCAGTGGCAGATTCAAGGCCCGCAATTATCCTGAGCAGTGTTGTTTTTCCACAACCGGAAGGCCCGAGTACGCAGAGGAATTCCTTTTCCGCAACAACCATACTGATATCAGAAAGAGCCCGCGATGCCTCGTTCCGCTGGTCGAATATTTTCGATACATGATTAATTACCAGTTTCATCGGTCCAGCTCCCGCCACATGAATTTTTTCCGCTCGATGAATTTGAATATCGAATCCACACCGATACCGATGATGCCGATGACAATGATGCCTGCGATAATTACATTGACCTGGCTCCAGTACCATGAATTAATGATCAGGTAACCGATGCCAGAATTCGTCCCCGGCATCATCTCTGCAGCAACTACACACATCCATGCAATGCCGAACCCGACACGGAGGCCGGTCCAGATCGTCGGTAAGGCCCCTGGAAGAATGACTTTTGACAGGATCTGCTTCTCCCCTGCTCCCAGCGTATCAGCTGCTTCTATCCATGTTTTCTTTATGCTTCTTACGCCGTCCAGGGTATTGAGAAGGACAGGAAAGAATGCCCCTATGGCGATAATGAACACCATGGCTGTGAGGCCGATCCGAAACCAGACGAGAGCGAGCGGTACCCATGCCAGTGGAGGAATAGGCCGGAACATCTGAACAGCCGAATCAAAAAAATCATGGACCCGTTCAGAGCGGCCCATTATTATGCCAAGCGGGATTGCGAGGATGCAGGCTACCGAGAACCCGAGGACAACCCTGCCAAGGCTTATCATGGCATTGCCAAACAGGCTCCCGCTTCCCTGTATATCGGAAAACGGGTCAAGGAGGACGTTAAGAACAGAACTGATATCCGGGAGGATAAAGGGATTGTCAATCAGGGCGGAAAGCACAGCCCACACGATAATAATTATGAGAGGTAGCGCGATTTTTAAAAAAGGGAAGGATTTAAAAATCCCTTTCTCTGTTAAACCCATGTCTACTATATGGTTCCTCGTGTCTCATGAAACTTCTTTCACCGTAACACCGCTTGATTGGAGGGCCGCTTTGAGCATTACATCCTGGATCGAGCCCTTTGCAGGAGCTGCAATCTTTAAGGGTTTTCCGCTTGCGGTGCGCTGTGCGGCCCAGTTCATGAAGCTGTTCCAGTCAGTCGCGGGTGAATTGATCGCAGATACAAGGCCCGAACCCTGGTCATTGATCGGCATCAGGATCTTGATCGGTGCCCCCTTATCGATTGCGTAAATTGCGGGAGGCACTCCTGCATACCCCATTACGACCGATCCTGTTGCTTCAAGCTGCATGAGTTGCGGCCCGGCATCCGCCCCAATCAGGTGGACTTCGGCGATCGGCACACCGTTAACAATCAAATCCGCAATTTCAGGCCTTGCTGCAGTTGGATCGCGGGGTTTTAAGGCAATTCCATAGGTGTCGTTGAAATATTGCCATTCCTTCACGGCAATCATAATCGATCCGCCATGCATATCTCCTTTCAGATAGCCAATTCCCACCGGCTGGTTAATTTTCGCAGGCGTTATAATCTTCTTATTATTGATCATTTCAAGCGCCTTCGTATGCGGATCAAAGTTGAAGAGCACGCCATTCATGTCCGCTACACTGGTATTTTTCAGGTTTGCAGTTACATACCCGAGATTGATCTCGGTAACGGTAAAGTCCTTCGTCTGGTTAATCCACTGGGGCGTAGGATCTGTTGTATATTTTACCGTCGGGATAGCGTCTTTGAGTACCTGGGTCGAAGAGACGGTAATGTTTCCATAGGTGAAATTGCCGCTTCCGGCAAGGAACTCAGCAAGATCCGTCGAAGCTTTGTCGGGGTGATCGGTTATCCACTGGTCTGCGAGGATGGTTTGTGCAGCCATTGCATTGACGAAATCGGGATTCGAGGCAATCAGGTCATCCCTCGCGGTCAGGACGCAGCATGGATGGTTATTCCAGGTATCATCCGGGGGCAGGTTTTGGGAATATGTAACCAGCTGGCCAATATTTGCGTCTGTCGCTATCGATACAAATGGTTGCCAGGCGATATAACCATCGATCTGGTTGGTACTGATAAGGACAGGCATCGGGCCGACTCCTCCTGCATAGAGGATGTCAACCTCGGTTCCTGTTGTATTTGGAAGGGGTCCGGGCTGTTGCTGCACACAGCCGGCAGAAAGGAGTATCAGCAGGAGAACAATTCCTGAAGTCAATAGGACTACTGTCTTATCCATGCCTGTAGCTGTTGATCTGTCTATATTTAAATATGTACTTTCAGGGTAATTTGTTTATACAATTGTAATATTTTTTCTGATTTAACTCTACTATATTACGTATAAAATATTATAAATGTCCAGAATCCAACATTACAATAAAAAAATATTGTGACAGAAGGCACATATTTATGTAATAATTGTCATTATTGTATCTATAGAATGGTACAGATTGACCCAATCGACCGGCTGATGCGGGCTGCTCTCCTGTCTGATGAAGAATTTATCGGCGTCCTGAATGATATCCTCAAAAAAGACCTGAGAATTACGATACGGGAACTTTCACAGGAAAGCGGTATTGCCCAGAGTTCCCTTTATAAAATTCTCCATAGCAGGCGCTCACCAAACCTGTCGACGTTGCGGGCCATTGTACGGGCGTTAAGAAGGTATTACCGGCATAACGAGGAGGAGTTTATCGGGCTTATTGCCGCCCGCCCGGTGCTTGATGTAGTCGTCGAGAGGACTACCGAGGTCGAAGGTCACCATATAAATATCCGGGAATATCCGGTGCATACAATGGAGGACGCAATAATCGCGGCAGTCCGGGCAGAGCGTGAAGGGGCGGTTGCCATTGTCTGTGCACCGATTGTCAGCAGTGTTATCGAACAGCTCGTCCATATCCCGGTTGCAACGATCATCCCGAGGGATTCTGTCCAGCGGGCGATCGAACTCGCTTCCCGAAAGGCGTGGCTTTAATCTCATCCGGATTACCATTCTTTTACAGAGTGGTAATGCCTGATGCAGGAAGATGTCGTACGACGCGGGCGACTGTCTGGTGAGAGATCGGAAGAGATTACGTCATTTCTTTCGTCAATGGAGGCCGATCGCCAAATCGCAGAGGAAGATATCCTTGTCGATATTGCGCACCTCCTCATGCTTAACCGGCAGAAGATCATTGCTCCGGAATATGCAAAGCCCCTGATGAAAGCGCTCCTGGTCCTTCATAAGAAAGGCATCCCGGATGCCGCCTTTGATGACCGGTTTGAAGATATCCATGCCGGCATTGAATCCCTGCTGGTTTCTTCAGCCGGGGAGGATTCGGGAGGCCGGCTTCATATGGGGCGATCGAGAAACGATGAGGTCGCCGCATGCATCCGCATAAGGCTTCGCGATGAACTGATCAGGCAGATGGTTTCCCTTAACAGTCTCCGGGATATCCTTCTCGGCCTTGCCGGGCAGCATTTTGAATCGGAGATGCCAGGCTTCACCCATTTTCAGCCCGCACAGCCTACCACGCTCGCACATTTCTTCCTCTCTTACGAGCAGGCATTCACCCGTGATTTTGAACGTCTTTCATGCGTCTACGAAAGGATAAATAAAAGCCCTCTCGGTTCAGCCGCATTCGCCTCTACCGGATATGCTGTTGACCGGGAATATATCGCATCAATCCTCGGGTTCGAAGGCCTGGTTCTTAATACGATGGATGCAGTGGCATCCCGCGACCAGGTCCTCGAAGTCCTTGGGGACTATTGCATACTGATGACGACCATAAGCAGACTCTGCGAGGAACTGGTCGTCTGGAGTTCGCCACTGGTCGGTTTTGTTACGCTCGACGACTCCTTCTGTTCGACCAGTTCAATCATGCCCCAGAAAAAAAACCCGGACACAGCAGAGATCATGAGGGGAAAATCGGGTTCAGTCCTTGGAGCATTTACCGCTGCAGCAGTGATCGTAAAGGGACTTCCGATGAGTCTACAACCGTGACCTGCAGGAACTGAACCCCCATCTCTGGAGGGCGGTACGCGACACATCAGCCAGTATCGGACTCCTGGCGGCAATGCTCCGGAGCAGCAGGTTTGACCGGGAATCGATGAAGAAGAAAGCAGGAGAGGGGTTTTCAACCGCTACCGATCTTGCCGATTATTTTGTCCGCACCTACAACCTTCCGTTCCGGAAAGCCCACAGCATTGTTGCTAGGGCCATAAGCACGGGATCAGTAACCCTGGAAAGTCTGGATAAGGCCGCCGGTGAATTTTCTGAAAAGTCCCTGAGCGGAAGAGGGTTTACAAACGAACAATTACAGGAGGCCCTTTCGGTCAGGGGCAGTATCGCTGCCCGCAATCATCCCGGCGGACCGGCCCCCGAGGCCACCGCCGGAGCGGTCTGCATTTCGCGGAAGAATCTTGACAGGGACAGGAATCTCATGGATACACGAAATCAGGCAGTTTCCCTGGCAATAGAACAAATGCTTAACGATGCAGGGAGGCTTGTTTCATGATGGAACAATTTGAGGCCGGCGACCGCTTGGAATGTGAATACGGCGGAATAACACTCGAAGGTACTTTCATCACCGTACGTGACGGCAAAACTGTCGTGAAACTTGACAGCGGATATAATATCGGGATAAGCAGGGGGTGCTGTCGTCTTGCAGAGCGACCCGTCCCGGTTACAAGGCCAGGGAAACCGGCGGTCCAGGATACATCCCTCCCGGTCCTTTCGATCATTTCCACAGGAGGGACCATCGCCAGCCGCATCGATTACCGGACCGGTGCGGTTACCAGCCAGTTCGATGCGGATGATATCCTCCGGGCGATTCCCGGACTTTCGGGAATTGCACAGTACCGGACGAGGCAACTTTACACAATACTGTCGGAGAATATGACTCCCGTCATCTGGCAGGAGCTGGCAACGGCAATATATGAGGAAATCCGGAGCGGGGCAACAGGCGTTATCGTGACCCACGGGACCGATACTATGGCATACAGTGCCGCGGCGGTCAGTTTTATGCTCGACACACCCGTGCCTGTGGTCTTTGTTGGATCACAGCGATCGGCAGACCGTCCAAGCAGCGATAACACTATGAATGCTCTCTGCAGCGCTGCAGCGGCAGTCAGCCAGCTCGGTGAAGTTGTTGTAGTGATGCACGCTTCGACAAGCGACGATCGTTGTGCGATTCACCGTGCCACGAGGGTAAGGAAAATGCACACATCCCGGAGGGATGCCTTCCGGAGTATCGGGTCAGGGCCTCTCGGATATATCGGATATCCATCCCTGGAAGTCAGTCTTTCAGAGGATGCAAAAACAAGGACCCTTTGTGAACCCCGAATCAGGGCCGGCCTTGATGACGGCTGCCGCCTGATATACTTTTACCCGGGAATGTCTCCGGAATTGCTTCCAGAGCCTGGTGAAATCAATGGACTCGTCCTGGCAGGTACTGGTCTCGGGCACGTAAGTACGGGATGGATCCCGGTGCTCGGGAGGCTGATAGATAGCGGGACCGAGGTTATGATGACATCGCAATGCCTGCACGGGCGTGTATGTGACCGTGTCTACGATACCGGGCGGGACCTTATCGACATCGGCGTCATAGAAGGGGAGGATACCCTGCCCGAGACGGCGCTCGTAAAAATGATGTGGGTGCTTGGTAACGAAAAAGACCGCGAAAAAAGAAGGAAACTGCTCTCTTCGGATCTGAGAGGGGAGTATAACGGGAGGTCTCTCCATGGACTATGAAGAATGCGGGCTTCTTGCCGGTATCGAAATTCACCAGCAGCTTGATACTGCGGAAAAACTGTTCTGCCGGTGTCCGACGCTTCTCCGGAAAACCGAGGAGCACAGCGGAGGGTTCCACCGTTATCTCAGGGCGACCGAGAGCGAGCTCGGAGAGATTGACAATGCGGCAAAGGAAGAGATGAAAAGCGAGAGAAAGTTCACCTATTTCACGTACGATACCACGTGTCTCGTCGAGAACGACGAGGAACCACCCGCCCCGCTCAACCAGGAAGCACTTGATCTCAGCCTGACCATCGCCAAGATGTTCGGGATGACACCTGTCGAACAGATCAATACAATGCGAAAACTCGTCATCGACGGTTCGAACACCAGTGGCTTCCAGAGGACCGCCCTCGTCGCGCTCAACGGAAAACTTCCGAACGGAGGCCGGATCGAGACCCTCTGCCTCGAGGAGGAGGCTGCCCAGCGAGTGGAGGGAGATATTTTCTCTCTTGACCGGCTGGGGATCCCGCTCGTCGAGATCACGACATCACCCTGCCTTCATTCCCCCGACGAGGTCAGGGAGACTGCCTGGTACCTGGGAATGGTTCTCAGATCCACAGGAAGGGTTAAACGCGGACTCGGGACGATCAGGCAGGACATCAACGTATCGATCCGGGACGGCGCCCGCGTGGAGATCAAGGGTGTCCAGGAACTCGACCTGGTGCCGGAGGTCGTCAAACGCGAAGTCCTGCGCCAGATGAACCTGATCGCCATCAGGGATGAACTTAAAGGACGCAATGCCCGTGTCGACCGGGAGCATCACGATGTTACCCACCTGTTCCGGGATACAAAATCCACGATCCTCAAAAAGGCAAAACAAATCATCGCAATCCGCCTGACAGGATATGCAGGCCTCGTAGGACGGGAAATACAGCCTGGCCGGAGACTCGGAACAGAATTGTCAGACTATGCGAAGAAATGTGGGGTCGGCGGTATTTTTCATACCGACGAACTCCCGGCATACGGCATCACCGGTGAAGAGACCGGCCGTCTTTGTAAATCCCTCCATACATCGCAAAACGACTGCGTCGTTCTCGTCGCCGGCTCGCCTGTCCAGGCCGTATGTGCAGCAAACCAGGTGATCAGAAGGGCTGAAATGGCCCTGTCAGGTGTCCCCGAGGAGACGAGGAAGATGCTCGAAGGAGGAAGCACAGCCTATATGAGGCCGCTTCCGGGTGCCGCCAGGATGTACCCGGAGACCGACGTGCTGCCGGTGATCGTAGAGAAATCCGATTGGGACAGGATCCCCCTCCCCAAACTACTTACGGAACGGGCAGAGCATTTTTCCAGGGACTTAGGGCTCGATCCGGGACTTGCACGGCAACTGGCATTTTCGGAACGGCTCCCTCTCTTCGAACAGGCAGTTTATCAAAACATCAACCCGAATGTCGCGGCAAGGACCGTCACTGCAACAATTAAAGAACTTGGCAGGGACGGAGTAGATGTGAAAGGTCTGGATAATTTCAACATTATCGAGGTTCTGAAGGCGGTGGAATCGGGAAAAGCCGCAAAAGAAGCGATCCCTGACCTCTTAAGGACAATTGCATCCGGGATTCCGGTCGATCTGGCACTGGAGAAATGTGCGCCGGGTATCAGGAATGAAGATCTGCAGGTGCTTATTTCCGGAATTGTCGACGAAAGGGCCGATTTTGTACGGGAGCGGGGCCTCGGTGCGGTCGGGCCCCTGATGGGGGTTGTTATGGAAACCGTCCGGGGATCAGCTGATGGCAGAATCGTGAGTGAGCTCCTGAAAAAGGAGATTACCCGTATCCTGTCTTCATGATTTCAATAAAAAAAATTCAGGATCGCCAGAGATCCAGACCGGGAACGGGCGAAACTTTAAGAAGAATCCTTGAGAAATAAAGTAAGGAGTTTTTTATATGGGCAAAACAGGGATCACCCAATGGGTCCAGGTAAAAGGTGTGAAAGGCCAGATAAGGCTAGTACCAAAGTCTGAAGGAGAACTAAAGAGAGCAGGTCCAAACCAGCGCTTCAGGGCAGGCGCCACCGTTAAAAAATTAGAACAGCTGTCAGGGGACCAGGGCCGGCCCGGAGGTCGTGGCGGCAGAGGAGGACGCGGCCGTGGCGGTGGAAGGGGGAGAGATATGGCCCACCCTGCAGATTCAATCGTCAGGAGAGCAATGCGCCGGGCCAAAGTATCGGTAATGGGTGCAAAACAGAAATCTGCGCGTTAATATACCATAAAACAATACAATACGGCCCGACGGGGGGGGTATCCCCATATGGGCCTGTTATTTTTCAGTCCAAAACTATCTTGTATAAGAGGGAATTCTATTGAGTATGGATCTTAAATCTGCTGTTGTAAGTTATCAGTTTGCAGAACGGGCAAAAAGTGAATTGATCGTCTGTTCCCAGCTTTTAACCGCTCTCGGAAGTTTTCCGAAACCAGAGCAGGCCGGGGGCCGACGGATGCTTATCCTGGTACTTGAGGCGACACGGTCTGAACTTGAATTCGCCCGGAATTCTACTGTAATGTCAGAATTCCGGAAAGCTGCAGACCTCATGTCTGAGGCGATCAGTCTTTGCGAGAGTGAAGAATACGGGGCAGCCGTCCTGAAGGTGAGCGAAGCAGTGTCTGCATCGACTACTGCGGCGCAGGAATCCTGGCAAGTACTCAACGAACATGGACTCCTCTGAATTCCTTGATTTTTTAACAACCCGCACGTCTGTCCGCGACTATTCCGGTGAAGAGGTTAGCGAGGATTCTATCGTTTTCGTCCTTGATTGTGCAAATACGGCGCCAAGTGCGGGAAACCTGGAAGCCTGGGACGTTGTCGTCGTAAGGGACCCCGAACAGAAAGAAGTTCTCGCGGCAGCGGCGTTTGACCAGACCCATGTCAGGGATGCGCCAGTCCTTTTCGTCATCTGTGCAAACTACGTCAGGTCGATGTCCCGGTACGGCGACCGGGGAATTCTGTATGCGGTCCAGGATGCCACGATTGCATGCACCTACATGATGCTTGCGACCCATTCACTGCGACTTTCGTCGTGCTGGGTAGGAGCCATTGACGAGGATGAAGTTCGCGAGGTGCTTTCCCTTCCGCCGCACATCAGGCCCGTTGCAATACTTACCGTGGGGACCGGCCGGACCAGGCCAGGTCTGACCGGACGGATGACAATAGGCGAACATGTGCACATGGACAACTGGTAACAACAGAATTATCCAAAAATAAATAAGGAGATCGATACATTTGCCTGATTATCTCGTAACCCTTGAGTCCGCGTGGATTATCAGGGACGTTAAGTCCCTTGATGATGCCATTGGTATTGCGATAAGCGAGGCAGGGAAACGCTTAAATCCCCAGGCCAAATACGTGGAAGTGGAAGCAGGTATCCTGGAATGCCCGTTCTGTGAAGGAGAACTGAACAGCGCAATTGTTGTCGCAGATACGGCGCTTGTCGGGCTCTCTCTCGAGATGAAAGTTTTCAGGGCCGAGACCCCCGAGCATGCGTCAAGGATAGCCCGTTCGGTAATCGGCAAGGCTCTCCGCGATGTCCCGCTCACCGTAAAGGATGTGCAGGAACTATGATCACGGTCGTAGGACACACTGCTATCGACCATATCTGCCGCGTGCCGAGATTTCCCCAGGTAAACGGGTCTATCAATATTCTCGACAGGAAAATATTTTTCGGAGGAGGGGCTGCAAATATCGCCGCAGGTATAGCGGTTCTCGGTGAGCCGTGCACATTGCCTCAGTGCAGTCGGCAGTGACTTTCCCGGCAGTGATTACGAGAAATGGATGGAAAAGATCGGGATATCCAGGCAGTTTTTCCAGGTTGCCGATGAGAACACTGCAACTGCATTCATGTTTACCGATGAACAGGGTGACCAGATAACGTTCTTTGAATGGGGTGCTTCCTCTGCATTTTCGCGGGAAGAAGCACCCGGGCTCCCTTTCGTCCACATGGCCACGGCAGATCCGGAATTTAATACAAAGATTGCTGAAAGAAGTGAATTTGCATCATTCGACCCCGGACAGGACCTTCACCGGTATTCAAAAGAACAACTCGGGACGATCCTCGATAATATTGATATTCTTTTTGCAAACCACCACGAAATCCGTGGAATGGAGAAGATTCTTTCCCGTTGTGAGAAGGAAATTGTTAACCGTGTGCCTCTCACCATAGTCACGATGGGGCCCGGGGGGAGTGTCCTTTACCGGAAAGGCCATGCGGAGGCACCCGTTCCCGTCGTACCGGTAACAATGGCAGACCCGACGGGAGCAGGGGATTCCTATCGTGCAGGCTTCCTGACCGCAATTTCCAGGGGTTTTGATCCCCTGACTGCCTGCCGGGTTGGAACGGTTACCGCCTCATTTGTCGTGGAAAAAACCGGCTGCCAGACAAATCTTCCCTCCTGGGACCGGATGAAAGAGCGTTACCGGGTTGTCTTCGGCGAACTGACCTGAATAGATCCCGCGAATGATGCGATGTTCCGGGATGGGGAAATAATCCGGCATTTCCGGAAAACCTGTCCCTGCAAAAACCCTTCCTTCGGGTATTCATGGTACGGAAGAGCGCTGGTGACAATAACGATGCTGAGTCGGGAGGAAAATGTAATGGCCATTGTTCATCAGGTGAATGTATTGCCACAGATTCAATGGTGATTCCGGAAGGGACTGGGCTTCACCAGGAATATAATCGAGAGTTTAAAAATACTATTCCGGCAAAAATCTTATCAGAACCCAATATCCGGATCGTGTTATCTCCTTGGAACCACAAATAACCACGCCGGTAGCTGAAGCAGATGTACAAACCAGTTGCAAAAAAATTGCTGTAAGGATAGCCCCCGCCGACAAACGCATCGTCCTTCTCATCGCAATTCTTGCCGCAACCCTTACCCAGTTCGATATTACAGCGGTCAATATCGCATTGCCGGTCATTGGAGCGGAATTCCACATGGACGCTGTCTCGCTCTCGTGGATAACAACCGGGTATCTCTTTGCCACAGCCGTTTTCCTGGTATCGATCGGAAGGGTTGCCGATATCTACGGGAGAAAACAGATCTACCTGTACGGAATCGCTATCTTCACGACTGCATCACTCTTCATGATCGTTGTACCCTCAACAGAATTGCTTATTTCAGTTCGTTTAATCCAGGGATTGGGTGCCGCCATGATCTTCGGGACCGGTCTTTCAATTCTCACATCGGTGTGCGAACCTGAAGAGCGGGGTAAAATTCTGGGAATTTACATTGCCTTTGCATATATCGGAATGACCATCGCTCCATTCCTTGGGGGCATTCTGACCCAGCACCTTGGCTGGCGAAGCATCTTTTTTATTAACGTGCCGCTTGGTACTGCCGCCTGCCTGCTCATTCTCTGGAAATTGAAGGGCGACTGGGCGGAGTGTGCCGGTGAACGGTTCGATCTTACAGGGGCGGTCATCTACGCGTTTGCCCTGATCCTGCTGATGACCGGTTTCTCCATGGTCCCAAATCTCCTGGCCGTGCCACTCGTGGCCGCCGGATGCGTCACGGGACTCGCATTTGCCTTGTACGAAATGCGGGTTCCCATGCCGGTGCTGAATATGCGCCTCATCACACAGAACCGGATTTTTGCATTTTCCAGCCTTGCCGGGCTTCTCAACGCCAGCGCGACTTTTGCCGTAACATTCCTGTTGAGTCTTGACCTCCAGTATACGAAAGGCTACTCCCCGGCATCAGCCGGCCTGGTGCTGATTTTCCAGCCCCTCGCAATAGGCGTGGTCACCCCCATCTCCGGCAGACTTTCCGATCGGATCGAACCGCAAATCCTCGCCTCAGCAGGGATGGCATTTACAGCGGCAGGTTTGTTCGCGCTTGTTTTCCTTACGGATTCTACTTCCCTCTGGTACACGGTCGCCTGCCTCATCTTAATCGGCGTTGGCTACGGGCTGTTCTCCTCTCCGAATGTCAATGCAATCATGGGATCGGTGGATAAGCGGTATTATGGGATAGCGAACGGCATTAACGGCACAGTACCGGTTACTCGGCCAGATGCTTTCGATGGGAATTGTGATGATGCTTTTTGCAGTTATCATCGGCCAGGTTGAGATTACACCGGAATACTATCCGCAGTTTATTACCGCACAACACTACGCGTTTGCTCTCTTCATGTTCTTTTGTATCATCGGGATCGGGATCTCACTCAAACGGGGCAAGCGGCAAATTGCAGCAACCGGGTCCGGACTGGTCAAGGAATGATAATCGTCAACCATGAGGCTTTTACCGGCAGGAACCGGAATCCAGCAGAATATTTCCTAACCGGGGCGGAACATTAAGCACCTGTGATATTTATTCAGGTATCCTTGGATGGAACTCCGGGAATTGACTATTTTTAGATACAATATAATGAATAATGCGGTATTTTCTCTGTAAAGAGTGTTTCAATAGCAAAAAAAAAATGATATTTTTCGGGTTATCTGCAGCGCAGATTTTCCCAGTTCTTCGTTGCCCCACATCTCCTGCAGACGGGAACTCCGTTTACCATCGCAATACTGTGGTTCTGGTTGCAGTTGTTTTTTGAAAAAACAGCCTGCAGACCTGTCCTCCCACATTTCCTACAGGTAATTTTCCCTGCAATCAGCGTTATATCATGACGTCCCTGGCACGGTGTCGTATCAAACCCGGTGGTAAAACCACATTTTTTGCACATGACTTTGCCGGCAAAATCGGTTATTTCGTGTGTTCCGCTACAGGTGCCGGTAAATCCGCTGGTCCGGCCGCATTTTGTGCACAGGATCATACCTTTCAGGGTTACTACGTTATGTTCCATTCTGTCTTCCCAAAACCCGTTACTCCTTCCTGCTGAAGTAGTAATCTGTCTTGTCAAAGATTCATCATTTTTTATTGTGTTGTTGTCAATATACACGGAATTAATCCCCAAAGGAAGTTCTTCATCCAGACTCGCGTTCACCAGGATTTCTACGGGAACAGGCATGGTTCAGGATCAGTGATATCGTTATTGATGTGCCCGGCCAGGACAGTATCTGCCTGAAGAGGAGGATGATTTTCGAAGAACCCCAATTTAACAGGATAGTGATAAAGGAATTGATATTCAGGTTCCCTTTACAATTTTTGAAGATATCCCTGTCTACAGAAACCAGGAAAGGCGGTATTAAACCAGGGGTTTAGTAAGACTTAATTCCTCAGGCGGACAGGACTATCTCCTATACCTGTCAGATGGAAGGAGACCATGAAACACATGACCGTCACCTACGTTGACCAGCAGGAAGATGAGTCCGTCGATAAGGCATATGAGAATGCCCTTTCCGTAGTCAGCGCAGGGTTCGGAGGAACACATCCGCTCTGTATCGGGAGCGAAAAGGTTGTGACCGGCTCTGAATTTACCGTTCGTTCACCATTCGACCGCGATCTGATTATCGGATCGTTCCAGAACTCCGGGATCGGGCATATCAATCAGGCAGTTTCGATTGCAAATAAAGGATTTGAATCATGGGGATACCGTTCCTGGGAAGAACGCGCTGATATTATAGAACGAGCTGCAGACATTCTGGAAAAACGGACCTATGAGCTTTCAGCCATTATTACCTGTGAATCAGGGAAGCCCCGTTACGAAGCGATTGCAGAAGCCCGTGAAGCGGTCGATCTGATAAGGTACCACTGCAGGGTTTACCGTGAGCATAACGGCTTTATTTCACCGATGCTGCCTGAAAGCGATATGGCAGAAAGTACCAGCGTAATGCGGCCATTCGGTGTTTTTGTGGTCATCTCGCCCTTTAACTTTCCCCTTTCCCTTGCCACCGGGATGGCGTGTTCCGCACTCCTTACCGGAAACAGTATTATAGTAAAACCTGCAAGTGCAACGCCATTATCCTCCCTCTGGCTGTACAGGGCGTGCATCAGTGCCGGAGTGCCATCCGATACGATCCATTACCTGACAGGGCCCGGTGAGACATTCGGCGAAGTCATCACCGGCCATCCCGGTGTTGCCGGCATCGCTTTTACCGGGTCGCGGGACGCCGGGAACTGGATTAACCGTATGTTCACGGAACGCCAACCCTACAAAAAACCGGTAATTTTTGAGCTGGGGAGCAAGAACCCCGTTATCGTAACAGCGGCCGCAGACATCGAAAAAGCGGCTGAGGGGATTTTCAGGTCTGCATACGGGTATTCAGGGCAAAAATGCAGTGCGACATCCAGGGTGTACGTTCAGGAAAACGTTGCCGAACAATTCATTGACAGACTCCGGGAGAAAACGGAGGACCTGCGTGTCGGCGACCCCCGCCTTAAAGAAATTTTTACCGGCCCCCTGATCGACCGCCGTGCCGTTGAACGTTATTCGGATGCAGTTTCCGGTGCCCGGAAATCCGGTGCAACCATTGTGACCGGGGGTACCGTTCTCTCGGGCGGGATATTTGAAAAAGGCCACTATGTCAAACCAACGATTGTTGCCGGGGTCCCTGAAGACCATTTCCTGATAAAAACCGAACTGTTTGTTCCCCTGGTCATTATCAACACATTTCAGACATTACCTGAGGCTCTCCGGAAAGCAAACGACTCATGGTATGGTCTGACGGCAGGAATATTTTCAGAACGGGAAGATGAAGTGACGTATTTCTTCGACACTATCCAGTCAGGTGTTACCTATGCGAACAGGCGGGGCGGTGCGACAACGGGAGCGTGGCCCGGGTCGCAGCCGTTCGGCGGCTGGAAAGCAAGCGGCTCTACAGGAAAGGGAGTCGGCGGACCATGGTATCTCCTTTCATATCTTCGTGAACAGGCAAGGACGAGAATCAGGTAATACCATGGGAAATCAGGGTCATGGTTGTTCAGATCCCCTGGTCTCCGTGCCCCTTCAGGGCCGATAACTCTTTCCGCGCCTTTCCGATGGCGATATTGGGAGTGACTGATTTGGGGCAGACCTTAGCGCAATTTCCATGGAACATGCATGCCCACCAGCCGTCGGGGGTGTCTGCAACAAGCAGTCGCGAACCGTTCCCGGCTTCCCTGGGATCGATGTGGAACCGGTACAGCTTTGCGAGTGCGGCAGGTCCCGGGTAACGGGGATTTTTAGCATTGACAGGGCATGCACCAAAACAGGCTGCACATAATATGCAATTGGTGTACGTTTCCAGGTCTTTCACAGATCCAGGGTCCATTAATCGTTCTTTGGCAGGATCCGGACCGGCAGGTCTGAATACAGGGTCCAAAATGCGGTAGTACCGGAAAAATTCCGACATGTCCACAACGAGGTCGCGGATTACCGGGAGATGGGGCAGGGGCTCCACGAGAACTTCCTCCTCAGGTTTCCAGGGCACAGCGTTCTCAAGGGCAGGATACGGAACGAGAGCGGGCGATCCGAGCTCCCTCCAAAAGGGAACCAACCTGTGTCCGGCAGGCAAGTCGCGGGACCTTATTGATGAGCATCCCGCAGGTGCCGCATACCGCTCCCCTGCAGGAATATCGGAACGTCAGGGTCTCATCATGATGTTCTTTTATCCAGAAAAGTGCGGAAAGAACTGTCAGGCCCGGGCTTTCAGGTATTGAAAAGACATCGTAGCGGGAGCCCTCATTAATGCCTGGTCCGGACCTGAAAATTTTCAGGTTCACCGTGTTCACATCCATCAGTAGACACGCTCCCCGGGTTCGAACATACCGGTCCTGACCGGCTCATACCGGATGGAAACGGATCCTTTTTCGAGATATGCAAGAGAATGCATCATGAAGCGGGTGTCGTCCCGCAAGGGATAATCAGTTCGGGCATGAGAGCCCCTGCTCTCTTTTCGTTCTATCGCTCCTTTTGCAATGGCACGGGCAAGAAGTATCATATTCTGCAACTCGAGCGCCTGCAGTATTGCCTGGTTAAATATCTTGGTTTTATCGCTGATAACGATATTACGGGAACGATCCTCTATTGAAATAAGCATCTCCATCCCCCGGGCCATTGTTGCATTGTCCCTGAAAATTCCGAACCGGGTAAACATGACCTCTTTCAGTTCGTTCCCAACTGCGACGGGGCTTTCACCCCCCTCGCGGTTTAACATGCCCTCTATTTGCCTGTTTATATCCGAAACTCCAGTCTCAACGGCCTTCACAGACATCCCGGATTTTTTCCTGAGGTCGCCGATAATAGAATTCGCAACGATTTTTCCGAAAACAACGGTCTCAAGAAGGGAATTCCCTCCAAGACGGTTCGCACCGTGGACGCTGATGCAGGCACATTCCCCGGCAGCGTAAAGCCCCGGAATACATGTTGCACCGCTGTTATTCACATCGATCCCTCCCATCGAATAGTGCTGTGCGGGTTGCACCGGTACCGGTGTGCTGACCGGGTCGATCCCGGCAAAATCCATGGCAATCTGTCTTATACCGGGAAGACGGGTCGCAATAAGTTCCTTGCCGAGGTTTGTCAGGTCCAGGTGGACACAGTCGCTGGGAAATCCCCTTCCCTCGGATATCTCGGTTTGTATCGCCCGTGCCACGACGTCCCGGGGCGCGAGGTCAGCAGACTTGGGGGCGTACCGAATCATAAACCTCTCGCCGAGGCGGTTGTGCAGGACCCCTCCTTCACCACGCGCCCCTTCTGATATGAGAATGTTTGTACCTGCAAGCGAAGTAGGGTGAAACTGGACAAATTCCATGTCTTTTAAGGGTACCCCGGCACGGAATGCAAGCGCAGTCCCATCGCCTGTATTGATCAGGGCATTGGTAGACCGGGAATAAATTCTTCCGAACCCACCGGTCGCCACAAGTACCGCATCGGCACAAAAACCATGGACCTGTCCGGTTTTTAGTTCAAGAGCGGTGCATCCCGAACACCGGTTGTTTTCGACGACGAGCGATGTCACAAAAAACTCTTCGTAGACCGGGATGTCACGGGTGACCAGGTGTTCATACAGTGTATGGAGGAGATTATGGCCAGTCCGGTCTGCTGCGTAACAGGTCCTTGGAAAACCAGCACCGCCAAACGGCCTCTGTGCTATTTTACCGTCTTTTTTTCTGGAAAAGACGGTTCCCCTATGCTCCAGGTCGAACACTGTTCCGGGTGCTTCCTGGCACATGAGGGCTACCGCATCCTGGTCCGCAAGATAATCAGAACCCTTTACGGTGTCATATGCATGGGCCTGCCAGGTATCCTTACCGGCACCATCGGCATTCCCAAGTGCCGCATTGATCCCCCCCTGAGCCGCGACCGAATGGGACCTGAGCGGATGGACCTTGGAAATTACCGCAACGGTATTTCCCGATGCTGAAATTTCGAGTGCGGCCCGCAGCCCGGTCAGACCCCCGCCTATAATTACACAATGATAATGGTGAAGGACCGGTGAATCGGGAATTGGTACGGTATCGCTGCTTACAGCTGACATAATGGTGTTCATCATCTCGGGGAACTTAAACCCTGTGGTAGGGATTAGTCTTTTTGAGCCGTCCGGAAACCGGAATTTATACTCACGTCGATCTTTTTCTCTCTGAAATCTCATACATGTCGGGTCATCAGGTGTCCTGATCCGGTACGCCGGGATTAATTATATATAACAGGTAGGATAATTCAGGCCTGTCAGCCAGGAGGTTTAATGAACATGACAGAACCTGTTAAAGATCGGTTAAAAAAATTTGAACGGGAACACGAAGTATATGTCGATGCCAGAGATGAGAAATCCTATTGGATAATTACTGCAAAAATACCAGAAAAGGCAAAACATGCACACAGGATGAAACAGTATATCGGTGCAATCAATGCAAACGGCAGCGTGGTAGTAATCGATAACCCCATACTGTCAGAAAATTATTATGTTGAGCAGTGGGACAACATCGGAACATTTGACGATTTTCTTGAACGCGGCTTTAAACGGATCCTGGAGGATATCGAGGAACACGAATCCGGTTCGAAAAAGAACTGTTGAATTATGCCGGATTGGTCATCAATTTTCTTAAATTTTTTTGCCGGCATTTCGGGAGATTTCCCTGTCTGCCCTGCCCCCTGAGTCCCCCTATATACACACCATGATTAATATCCTCTATTCAAATAGTTCTGAGGTTATGGATTGTTGACTGATGTCCGATATTTACGGGATTATTACTAATATCACGACAAGTCTTCCCGTTCAGGCGGAACATTACGGGGTCTGGATTTATCTCCTGATATTTCTCTCCATTCTTGTCGCTTCGTGCTTCATTATCACACCATTTCCAGGCAATTCCCTTCTTTTCATTTCGGGAGCACTTGCCACCACTCACCAACTCGAAATATCGTGGTTGTTTTTGTACTTCGGTAGTTGCCGCTTATATCGGATATGACATAAATTACTGGAGTGGCCGGCTGCTTGACATTGCAGTCTGCAAGCAGGGGTGTCCGGGTGTTTTTAAGGAAACAAATATAAAAAAATCTCTCGACCTGATGAAACGATATGGGACCATTTCAATAATTGTCAGCCGGTTTATCCCGGCGGTAAATCTTCCGCCTTTTTTTGCCGGTATGAACGCAATGAACTATCGGCTGTATATTGCCATGAACGTCGCGGGAGCCGTTGTCTGGTCCGGGCTGGTCCTTTCCATCGGGTACTTGTTTGGGCGGATTCCGGTGATACAGGTAATCCTGCCCGGTCTGTTTGTCATAATTATTGTTATCCTCGGGATATCTCTTGCGGCTGCCGCCGTTATGTTCATTAAGGCACACCATGCCAGGAAAATGAGTGCCGTTTAACAGTGTTGCTCAGACTGAAGAGACCGGGTGACAAGAGATTTTACATCAGACTCGGCAGTTTTACTATTTTTTATGGTTTGCATCGTGTCCATATCATCGAACAGGATCTCTCCTGCAGGCAAAATCCCCGATATTTCCATGAATGCCCTCACCACACGCTTTGTACAGGTAAAATTTGAGTCTGCCTTTCCTTCCCGCAACAGAAAATAAAAGGCCCTTCGGCCGTCCTTCCGACTTCCCGAGGATCCGGGACGCATGATAGGGAAGAGTCCTGTCGAATACGGTCTTGAGACCCGCAGGAACGGTGTTCGTATATACC
This sequence comes from uncultured Methanomicrobiales archaeon, assembly GCA_963809105.1. GTDB lineage: Archaea > Halobacteriota > Methanomicrobia > Methanomicrobiales > Methanospirillaceae > CAIKOD01. The sequence continues at coordinate 171,113 of CAWEIC010000001.1, forward strand.
GGGGAACAGATGACGACAAGTTCAGCAGATCCGATTGCAGAAAGAATCTCAGTCATATCGTCATTAAATGTGCAGGTTCCGGAATTGAAGCACTGGTAACACCCGATACAGAAATGCAGGTCCATATCATGGGGAAAAAACACCTGTACTTTTTTTCCTGCACTACGCGCTGCATCGGCCGCCCATCCTGCGATAAGACCGCAGTTGCCATCCGCTCTCGGACTTCCCTGGAGAATGACCACATCGGCCACTGATGACGGGCGATTAACAGATTGACGTTTTACCGGAGGAGAGATCAGCGATCCCGGGTCTTTTTGCACTATTCTGTCCCATTCATCCATTTTGTTCCTTGATACTGCTTCTGCGCCATGACGGGACCCTGGTGAATATTCAAACGTATTTGTCCTGAAAACAAGCACTGTAATGCCGTTCGTTATCAGGGAAACATTATAACGGAACAGTCCGGGAAAAACCCCGGATAAGTCCTCTCTGCTAAGAATTAAAATATACAATCCGGCTTTTGTCCTGATTTCCCTAAGGTCAAGAATAAGGGTTTCATTACCCATGAACGTTAGTAAAGAGCTGACCCGTATTATAAGATGGCTATCTACCCCGGCCCTCAAAGTTCACCTGGCCGGAAAGGTCTGTGATCAGTTCCCGGTAATGAAAAAGAGCACATAAAAATCTGAAATTATATATAGAAATATATATTTATAGCGGGAGATCTATGTCAACATACATATACCAGATTGAAATAATATTTGAATGCTTGGATCTATCCACACGGCATCATGTGGTTCGATAGATCCCGATCAAGGTGGTTGTAAATGAAAATGAATAGTACTACAGCTCTGCTTACCATTGGAATTCTTATACTTCTTGCAATAATTCCTGCAAGCTCGGCAAGTCCGGTGGTAACATATTATACTCCCCACGAAAGCCCGAACAATGCCCACACAACAATTTATTTCACGGGCACCGGTTTATTGCCGGAATGTACCGCTTACCTGTCGAGGACCGGTTATCCGGATATCTATCCGTACAGCGTTTCCCTCGCAAACCAGACGCAACAGGGAACGCAACTCCTCATCGGCAATTATAATTTTATTGGTACACTCCGGGACTATATGATATCGTTGTCGTTAACCCTGACGAGTCCACGATAGTAATTCCCGACGGATTCACCATCACCGGCTTTATCCCGCCCGCAACCGGGAACATATCAGTAAGTTCAAACCCTTCAGGCGCTTTGATTTACCTTGATGGAAGCAGCACGGGTCAGACCACAAATTCCCTGCTTAACGGGATTAACCCTGGAACGCACAGCATTCTCCTGAGCCTGACAGGATATTATAATGCATCCCAGCAGGTCACGGTTACTTCAGGACAGACCGCTTTTGTATCGCTGACCCTTATTCCGATACCGCCGCCACCGCCCGCAACCGGGAACATATCAGTAAGTTCAAATCCTTCAGGCGCTTTGATTTACCTTGATGGAAGCAGCACGGGTCAGACCACAAATTCCCTGGTTACCGGGATCGACCCCGGAACACACAGCATTCTCCTGAGCCTGACGGGATATTATAATGCATCCGCGCAGGTAACCGTTACTCAGGGACAGACGGCTTTTGTATCGCTGACCCTCGTACCGATACCGCCGCCGCCTACCGCGGGAAATATTTCAATTACATCAAACCCATCGGGGGCCCTGATCTACCTTGACGGGACCAGTACCGGTCAGAATACGAACACGATACTATCTAATATCAATCCGGGATCCCACTCTGTTCTCCTGACCCTGGCCGGATACCAGAACTTCACGACACAGGTCATCGTGGTTGCCGGACAAACCACCCAGGTATACGCAACCCTGAACCCGATCCAACCCCCCCCACCCACTACCGGGAACATTTCTGTCAATTCAAATCCAACTGGTGCCCTGATATATCTCGACAGTGTCAATACCGGCCAGAATACCAATACAATATTATCAAATATCGCGGCCGGGTCGCATTCCGTACGCCTGAACCTGACCGGGTACCAGGATGCCACGGCACAGGTGACGGTTACAGCAGGACAGACTGCCCAGGTTTATATAACTCTCATTCCAGCCCCCGGACCGGTCCCGACGACCGGGAATGTATCGATAATGTCGAGTCCCACCGGGGCCATGATTTTCCTTGATGGTTCAGGTACCGGGCAATTTACGAATTCTGTCCTGACAGGAATTGCCCCGGGATCGCATGCTGTCACACTCACCCACCCGGGATACCAGGACTTTAACGGCCAGGTTCTCATCACTGCCGGTCAGACTGCCCAGCTGTATGCAACCCTTGTCCCGATCCAACCCCCTGTCCCGACAAAGGGAAATATTTCCGTTACGTCAAACCCGGCAGGTGCCCAGGTATATCTTGACGGCATCTACACCGGTCAGACCTCGAATACCCAGCTTCAAAACATCGACCCGGGATCCCACGCTGTTTTACTTTCTCTCCCTGGATATCAGAATGTTACCACGCAGGTAACGGTGACGGCAGGGCAAACATCACAGGTCTTCGTATCATTTGTTCCAGTTCCACCCACCAGCGGGAATATATCGGTCAGTTCAAGCCCGGCAGGAGCAACTATTTACCTGGATGGTTCGTCTACCGGTTATGTAACTGATGCACTGCTTACCGGGATTACCCCGGGTTCACACACGATAAAAGTCACACTTGCCGGGTACCAGGATGTATCGACACAGATATCCGTTGTCGCAGGGCAGACGGCGTTGGTTTTTGCATCACTTGCGCCGAATCCGACGAGTGGAAATATACAGGTCAGTTCGGGTCCGACCGGGGCGATGATCTTCCTCGATGGTACTGATACCGGTCAGGTCACGAATGCCATATTAAACGGAGTTGCACCCGGGTTGCACAATGTGGCATTGAGCCTTAGCGGGTATCAGAACTTCAGCACACAGGTTAGCGTGACTGCCGGCCAGACGGTCCCGATTTATGCAGCGCTCGTTCCCGTGGGTCCACCGGTTCCGACTGACGGAAACATATCGGTCAGCTCGACACCTTCCGGCGCAATAATCTTCCTGGACGGGGTTAACACCGGAATGGTAACAAATTCGGTACTTCAGGATGTCGCTCCGGGATCGCACACGGTTATCATTAACCTCACGGGATACCAGGATGTGAATGCACAGGTCAATGTGATTGCAGGCCAGACTGCCCAGGTCTATGCCTCCCTGATCCCCGTACCCCCGCCGACACCGACAACCGGAAATATTTCAGTGAGTTCCTATCCTGCCGGAGCCCTTATTTATCTTGACGGTTCAAATACCGGCCAGACAACCAACTCGATATTGTATAATGTAGCTGCGGGTTCCCATACCATTCTCCTGAACCTGACCGGTTACCAGAACGGAACGGCACAGGTAATGGTAGCCGCAGGTCAGACCGCCCAGGTCTATGCAACGCTCCTTCCTGTTATTCCGCCGACACCGACAAAAGGAAGTATCTCGGTCTATTCAAGTCCTGTGGGAGCATTGGTATATCTCGATGGTGCTAGTACAGGACAGACAACAAATACTCTGCTGTCCCAGATATCCCAGGGTTCCCATACTATTCTCCTGAACCTCACCGGGTATAAAAACAATACCGTGCAGGTGACCGTTATAGCGGGCCAGACAACCCAGGTGTTCGCCACGCTCATTCCTGTTAAACCGCCTGTACCGACGACCGGGTCTATCAACGTGAACTCCAATCCCCTGGGGGCTGAAATTTTCATTGACGGAATGGATACCGGGTATCAAACCAGTTCCGTTCTCTCCGGAATCCAGCCAGGTTCACATAGTATACTTTTAAACCTGACGGGTTACCAGAACGGGACAGCACAGGTATCGGTGATCGCCGGCCAGACTGCACAGGTCTATATTTCCCTGACACCTGTCCCACCGCCGGAACCGACCCAGGGTAATATTTCAGTAAATTCGAATCCGATCGGAGCGAGCATCTCCCTGAACGGAGTGGTAACCGGGCAGTTCACCAATTCGGTGATCTATAACCTCGATCCGGGTGTCTATTCGGTTCTCCTCACACTCACCGGGTACCAGAATAGTACCGGGTCGGTTAATGTCATTAAGGGCCAGACCGCCCAGTTCTATGCAGACCTTATACCGAATCCTCCTCCGCAACCCGTAGCCAATTTCACTGCTGATCCGACATCGGGCACAGCCCCGCTGACGGTCCAGTTCACTGACGCATCCACGGGAGATGTGACCGGATGGGCATGGGACTTCACCAATAACGGGACAATAGACAGCACGGCACAGGACCCTGTATACATATACCAGAGCCCGGGGACCTATTCAGTCAACCTGACGGTAACGGGACCCGGAGGAACAGATTCCAAGGTCAGCGAAGAGTATATTTCGGTATCACCATCCCAGCCGGTAGCCAATTTCACTGCTGATCCGATATCGGGCACAGCCCCGCTGACGGTCCAGTTCACTGACGCATCCACGGGAGATGTGACCGGATGGGCATGGGACTTCACCAATAACGGGACAATAGACAGCACGGCACAGGACCCTGTATACACATACCAGAGCCCGGGGACCTATTCAGTCAACCTGACGGTAACGGGACCCGGAGGAACAGATTCCAAGGTCAGCGAAGAGTATATTTCGGTATCACCATCCCAGCCGGTAGCCAATTTCACTGCTGATCCGACATCGGGCACAGCCCCGCTGACGGTCCAGTTCACTGACGCATCCACGGGAGATGTGACCGGATGGGCATGGGACTTCACCAATGACGGGACAATAGACAGCACGGCACAGGACCCTGTATACATCTACCAGAGCCCGGGGACCTATTCAGTCAACCTGACGGTAACGGGACCCGGAGGAACGGATTCCAAGGTCAGCGAAGAGTATATTTCTGTATCGCCGTCCCAGCCGGTAGCCAATTTCGCAGCCAACAGTACTTCCGGGTACGCTCCGCTCTCAGTCCAGTTCACCGATCAGTCGACCGGCAGTGTGACCGGATGGGCATGGGACTTCACCAATGAAGGGACAATAGACAGCACGGCACAGAACCCTGTATACACCTACCAGAATCCCGGGCTTTATTCCGTTAACCTGACGGTGTCGGGACCGGGAGGTACCAATTCGAAGGTCAGGCAGAATTATATCAATGTCAGTGCAACCCCCGAAGGAGCGTTTATTGGTAACCCGACTTCCGGAATGGTGCCATTACGTGTCCAGTTTACAGAAATATCCACAGGGAATCCATGGTTGAGATACTGGACCTTCGGTGATGCGTCGTCTATCGTAACAGGAAAGAACCCGGCCCACGTGTATACAAAGGCGGGCGATTTCACGGTCTCGCTGACTACCCTGGGACCTGACGGAACCAAGACCTATACGAGGGAGCGGTATATCCACGTAGATCCGAACCCGAACTATACGGAACCGCTTCTCCTGTACGTCCCGATTCCGTGGACACAGTAACTTTTTTTTCTTTTTTTATAACCGCTTACGGGGATAGGACCTGGCGATCCCGGATGTTTCGATGCAGGTAATGACCGGAATATAAACCGGGTGTTTCTTTAGGTTTTTTCCTGGAACTGATACATTACTGGCATATCCCTTATCGGATACGGCCCGGCGGCAAAGGTTTGGAACTGGAGCACATCTATCCTTATTGGATCATAAATTCGGCGTATCTCACATCCGACCCGGTTCTGATTCTCCCCGGATTGTGTGTTATCGTTTGCTGATGTTTCGGATGTTTTTAAGGAGAGGGCGTGCTGTTTATTAAAAAAGCTATAACCAGGGAAAAATCCCCTTAATAAAACTGACGATCCGGGAAACGATATCGGCAGGCTGCCCTGACGAAGCGAGTGCATCTGCCTCTGCCAGCTTTTCATTCTCACGGTCGAGCCAGGCCTGTCCGGTCAGTACCGGCGTCACATTGGCCTGGGCCTGGGTCTGCCTCATTATAAGGGTCGGAACAGTGGTGACTGTACACCTGGGAGTTACCTGATCCGGATCCGGACAGTGAGTTCAAAGAATTCGTGCTTGTCGGGTTAACAGTAGCGTAACCCGTTGACTCTGCATTAATCGTAATATACGAGACTTTGGTGGTTTCATCGGTCTCGCCTGATTTGGTTATCTCAAGTGAAACGGTATATAACCCGGGATTTGTATAAAGGTGGGAAGGATTCTCATCGGTGCTGGTCGTGCCGTCGCCAAAGTCCCAGCTCCATCCATCCGGCGATCCTGTCGATGAATCGGTGAACTCGACAGTCAGGGTCCCGGTTCCATTTAGTGGATAGCCGCTGAATGCTGCTGCAAGAGCCGATGAATCTGTCGTGGTTGTATCGGTTGGGGTTGCGGTGGCTTCATCGACCGTGATATAACCTGACTCCGAATGCTGGTAACTCGTGCCCTGCCTGTTAACCGCAGTCAGAGTTACGGTGTATGTCCCCGCATCGGTGTATGTATGGCTGGGATTTTGTGAGGTATCGGAATCCCCGTCACCGAAGTCCCAGGTCCATGATACCGGACCTCCCGTTGACAAGTCAGTGAATTGAACCGTAAGGGGAGGTAGCCCGGAGACAGTATCTGCTGTGAACCCCGCAACGGGCTGTACCTCGTTTATCGATGTCGTTGTTGCAGTAGTTGTTGCCGCAGTGGTAGCTGTTGTGGTGGCAGTAGTTGTTGCCGAAGTAGTAGCAGCAGTAGTGGAAGAGGCAGTTGCCGTGGTCGTTGCGGTTGTTGTGGCAACAGTTGTCTGGGTTGTTGTATGAGTCGCTGTCGGACTGGTCGTCACCGTAGTAGTGGCAGCAGTTGTGGCAGTAGTTGTTGCCGAGGTAGTAGGAGCAGTAGTGGAAGCAGCGGTTGCCGTTGCAGTTACATTTGCTCCTGTGACAGGCAGGATGCACACAGTAGCCAAAAGAATGACTACCAATACGCATGTGGCATGAGGGGTCAGGATTCGGTGACCACCCCTTATTTTTTTATGGGGGTTCATATATCCCGTCATGTATCCTCCTTTACAGTAACCTGGAAGTAGCTTTTATACCCTCTTTTGATTATTGATTATACTCATTTCATTCCTATACTATATCGCCATTCTGGTAGAGTATAACAATCCGGGAGAGATAAAAAAACATTCATTTTGTTCGGATCGGTCTGTCGTCTTTCTCCGGTCTCCTGGGTGATCATTATCAGGAAAATTGGGTAAAAATTGTAATTTTGTATTTTCCATGGCAGAAAAGTTTAATAATCATTGTTGAATATTGGGGCATATGAGATCCCGCTATTTGTTCCTGTTTCTGGGGCTGACTTTAGCTCTGTTTGTAGCAGGATGCACCACAAACCCGGTACAGACTGCCTGTGACGACACCGGTCCCGCCCACAGTAATACCGGTCACACCGATACCAACTCCCGTTGTAACTCCTCTACCGGCGGTCACGCCTGCCACGTCACCGTCTCAGCTGGCCGGGACATGGTACCTCCAGGCAATCCTGTTCCAGGGAGCCACCGCACCGCTCGATACTAATGTCCAGATTACAGCGATATTCAGTGACCAGGGGCAGGTCTCCGGATATGGGGGCTGCAATAACTACGGAGGACCATACATGATTACCGGTCAGAACCTGCCTTCAGGAACCGGTATTTCCATAGGTCCCCTGACCTCCACCCAGATGGTACTGTCCGGACGGGAGCAACACGGAGCAGTCCTATCTGACGATATTCGGTTCTGCGATCAGCTACACCGTTTTCCCCAACCAGCAGATGACAATCACCGACAAGCTGGGGAATTCATTAAGTTTCAGCAGGACACCGTATTCCTCATCAACCAGCGTTCCATCCTATTGAAGGAGTGCAAATGACAAAAAGGTCAATTTTTTTAAGGTTCTGCTGAATTTTTTGTCTTATTCGTAAGGTGAAATATATGGACGGGAGAGGATTTTACGTTCCCTGCCCCCTCAACTTACGGGATATTTTTTGGCAGGGGATGGGGGCAACAGGGAGGCGAATGTTTCACTCTGACACCTTCCGGAGTGACCGGATTCGCGACAGCAGATGGGTTTAGCCCCCGAATCTCCAGGATGCCCGAATTTGTTGATGTTAAGAATAACAAAAGGGTTAAAAACAGTGCTTCATCAGGTCGCCGGTGCCGCCATTCGCTCGAAATCAATAAATCCATTATAAGGATCTGTCTTTACAAGCCTGACTATTATTTTATCACCAACAGCCAGGCCCCTTTCATTTTTGACAATTCTGCCTTCTGCCGGGGGAGTGATTAACCTCGCGTAGGTGCCGTGTCCGGTGACGCCCGTGACCAGCGCAACAAATGAATCGCCTGTCCTTCCTTCAAGAAGCACGGCAGCCGCGGCTTTCCGCATGAACCGTTCCACTTTTTTTGAAGTCTTTTCCCTGTCAGTCAGCCAGGAAGAACTGGTATCCAGTTCTCCGATCGAATAGGGCGGTACTGTTTTTGCAAGGACCGATTTGAGAAGCCTCTGGTTGATAACGTCAACGTAACGGCGGTTCGGTGCCGTGGCATGGGTATAATCGGTAACCGCAAGGGAAAAATGACCCGCCGGCGATTCACCGGGCGCCAGGGTCATATATTCACCAGGCCCGAGAAGTTTCACAACGGTCAGCGAAAGGTCCGGGAAATGCTCGGGGTCTTTTTCTTTTTGTCTCAGAAGAAAGAGAGAAAGTGCTTTGGAATCCGGGTTAGTTGGTAGTTTTTCATGATGTGCCGCTGCAGTACCTGACGATTCCCTGCCAGTTCCTGGGTATCCTGACGACCCTCTGTATCATCGGGGTCCCTGCTTTCTCAAGAAAATCAACCATGCAACCGTTGGCAGCAACCATGAATTCTTCTATGATAGCATGGGCCTTGTTCTGTCGCCTGACAACAAGGTCCCTTACAGATCCCTCTTCCATTACAGCCTGGGCTTCGATGGTATCCAGGTCAAGAGCGCCCTGTGACAGGCGGTATTGTCTGAGTCGCCTGGCTGTTTCATCCTGAAGGCGGACCTGCTCCTCCATTCCTGGGACTACACGGATGCCCTCCGGGATTGGTCCGGTTCCCTCCAGCCAGTCACCTACCTGTTCATAGACAAGCTTCGCCTTATTTGATACGAGGCCCCTGAATATGGCAGTGTGGCGGGTGCTCCCGTCGGGAAGTACGCTATAGGTGATGATGACTGCCATCCGGTCTTTTCCCGGGAGCAGGGACGTGATTCCCTTCGAAAGACGGTCGGGAAGCATTGGAAACGTTTCAACACCGGTATAGACCGAAGTGCCGTTATGGGACGCATACCGGTCAGCACGGGACCCTCCCGGGACGTACATATCCACATCTGCGATTGCGATTTTTACATCCACTTCGCCGTTCTGCCCCGCTTCGCAATATTCCAGCTGATCCAGATCCATCGAGTCTTCGTTATCTATCGACGACCAGCCCGTCGCCCGCATATCGGCAGGCCCTCCCTCTTCTTCGGGGAAGACCCTTTCCTCCAGGGCATTGACTTCCTGGACAAGGCTGTCGGGAAACCGGGTTGAAAATCCGTACTTTTCCATCGCGTGCAGAGCAATTTTTTTCAGGTCGATATCGGGTTTGTTTTTCATTGCCGCCTGATAGAGATTCTTTTTCACGTATAAAAATCTCTGTGACCCAGGTTTCCAGAATATTAGTCCCCGATTACCAGGCGGCAGAAAATTTGGTCGTAAAAGAGAATAATTCAGTCGCCGGGCAGATTCAAAGGCCGTACCCGATATTTTTCCCATAAAATTTTTAATCACCCGCCAGCTCTTGCAGGTCGTTTAATTATACCAGTGACTGAGAGAAAAGAGAATTATAGATTTAGACCTGCTTTTCCCTCGAAAGAGAGAGTTATGTCTGCCAGTATGTGGTATATTCTTATAGCACTACCACAAATCTTAAATAAGACTATACTATACAATAAATGTAAAGTGTTCTTTACTTAGGTATACAATGAAGAAAAATACTTTTTATCTGCTGGTTGGATGTATTGCCCTTGTTCTTCTGGTAATTTTCTGGTATTCGATAGAGAATTCAGGTACATTATCTTACTGAAACTGCATTTGTCATCGGGGTCGTCATCATTTATTTTGCCCGGAAACAGGTGACCGATCTTGTTGAAGACGAGCGAAGCGCGAAAATAACCGAGAAAGCAGCTTTGCGGACACTCCAGGTTTTCTGGGTATTGTTCGCCGTTTTTGCAATCGGGACTGTGACTGCCTTGTTTCGAATTCCAAGGTTCCCCCCTGGATTAAGACCCCTTCATCCCGGAGAAGTGATTGATACCGCCGGGGACATCCCATCGCCAAAATTAATCGGGTACCTTTCACTTGGACTGCTCGTTCTCGTGATCTTTCTCTACGTGGGGTTCCGGCTGTACTATGCCAGGAAATATGGGGAATGGGCAATAGATGAAGAATAAAATCAAGGTTTTCCGCGCAATGCGTGGGCTCAGGCAGGAAGATCTGGCAAACGAAGTCAGCGTCTCAAGACAGACCATCGTGGCAATCGAAACCGGGAAGTACGATCCATCCCTGGACCTTGCATTCAAAATTGCGCTATTTTTCAATGTCACGATTGAAGACATTTTCACCTACGAAGCGTGAAGGAGGGGGAGCTGCCTGAAGAGGCAGGTGCCACGCCTGGTGCTCGTACGGGTTCTTTCCCTGGCTCTATTTTTCTCTTCAGTCACGCCTGATCGGAGTGGGTGGACATTACCCTGCATAGCATGCCTGTCCAGTACCCAGTGTTCTTTTTGTAGTGCTCATTGTCCGGATCGACCTGGATTTACCATCCGATACCATAACTACCGTTCCCGTTAAAGTAAAGTTTATATGACATAATGTCAAATAAGCTTGACATATCTTTGGTGCCCCTCCACGGATACGAAATACGGCATCCGGATCACAGGGCATACACAATACAGAAATCCCCGGGAAGTCGTGAAATATGTCCCACGAAGATGCAACGATTAAATCTATTGGATTTGAAAAAAACCGGCTTGAAACGCTTACCGATGGTATATTTGCGTTCTCAATGACGCTTCTCGTCACAGGACTTAATATACCCCAGAGTCTTGACGAGCTTACGACCGAACATGTTTATGCGCTCCTGGTAAACCTCTCGCCGGCGTTTATCCATTTTTTAATAGCTTTTTTTATCATCGCATGGTTCTGGACTATCCACCATGTTCAGTTCCATAAGATCCGGTATGTCAACCGGAAACTTCTCTGGTTGAACATGATATCAATGGCCTCGATAGTTCTGTTCCCATTTTCGACATCGCTGATAGCAGATTTCCCGACTCATTCCCTCGCAGAGTTAGTGTTCGAAGTGAACCTTATGCTGGCAGGATTCCTGTTCTATTGCCAGTACTATTACGCATCAAAACACGAACTTGTCGATCCGGCAAAGTTCCACATCGATGACTTCATCGAACAGGCCGAGACCCTCATCATACCCGTATTGTCGATTACCGCGATAGTACCTGACTGTCGTAAAAGTGCCCTGGGCATCCCTCATATATTGTTTCGCCCCGCCGATCCTACTGGTGTTTCATTACGAGCATTCCAGAAAAATTGCCGTACCGGCACATGGGTGATGAACGTGTTCCCTATTTTTTACCGTGCCGATATCAGGTTTCCACCAGAGGGATTGTTATCCTAAAAAAATTATGGATGTCCTGGCCGGATGCCTGTTCAGGTGTACCTGCGGCTGGTAAGGAACCCGGCGAGTCCCACTATCCCGATGGCGAGAAGTACCATCAGGGGGCTTGCAGGTGACTTCGTCGTAGGAGCCGGGGCGGGTGCCAGGGCCACGTTGAGACTGATGTCCTGGCCTGCATTCACCTGGCCTGTTGTAGTATAACTGGTATACCCCGGTAACCTGATCTCCACGCTGTATGTACCGGTCTTCACATCCTGGAACGATAGAGGTGTTATCCCTACATACAGGTTATTAATATAAACATCTGCGCCTCCTGGGCTCGAAACGATCTGTGCGGTTGCAACGCCAGGGGCCTGGGTCTCCGTAAGGACTGCATTTACCTGCGTTGTCGTACCGGCAACAATCGTTACCGGTGTTGTATAATTCTCAAAACCAGCCTTTTTAAGTGAAATCGTATAAGTTCCCGGGTTTAAATTACTCACATCAAGGGACCCGATGATGGGTGTGGTCCCGTGGTAATCATTGTTCACGTATACTGCGGCACCTTCCGGGGTGGACGAAACACGGAGATCTCCTGAAGGGGGGTTGACTTCCGGGACGAGGTTGATGCTGAGAGTGGTGACCTGTCCTGAAACAACGTTAGCCTGGCCACTCCATAACTCATATCCTGCAAGAGACAGGGATATATTATGGCTGCCGGGCGCGAGGTTACCAACGATTTGGTTCGTGACACCCATGTAAATGTCATCGATATAAAAATCAGCTCCTTTTGGATTGGAATTGACAGAAAGCCCCCCGGGCTGGGTAACCTGGTTCAAAGTAGCGAACACGTTATTCGTATTCCCTGCCGTTACTTCCACGGTGGCCGAATAAGCCTGGTAACCGGGTTTTGTTATCCTTACATTGTGCAGGCCGGGTATGACCGATGAGAACGTCCCGGGTGTATAAAGGAGGTCCTCCCCACCGTCGAGTACCTGCAGATGCGCCTGCGGGGGTAGAGGTAACGTAAATACTTCCTGTTGCATAGACATTTCCTATGCCATTCGTTCCCTGGTCGACCGTTGTCTGTGCGGATGCGATCCCTGCCACAGACAGGATCGACATACATAAGAAAATCACGAGATACTTACTCTCCAATACAATCACTTCCAGACAAAGAATCTTTAACTGTATTTAAATAACAATCGGTCTCCGCCGGTCCGGTATCACCGATCCGGAAGAAAAACCTGGCCCCGATAGTTTATCCGGGGCACATTTTGCATTTCCGGATGAAAATGACTTCGCCGTTCAGATTCAGGGATTTGAATCCTGACAGAAATACTAGGGGAAAGGAGTATTGCAACACATTTCCTGACCCTTACAACAGGGAAGTTCAACAGGTCCGGAGTTCCTTTATTCATGAACTATTACATTAGGTAGGGTAAAGTGTCAATTCAGCCACCGATATTTTTTTGAACAGTGGGGATAATTGTTTCCCTTGCATTGACATGATTTTCCCCCCTGTGAATATCAAAATGTTCAATTTATCCGGTAGCGCTATATTAACAGTATTTTGAACATCTGCCAGGGCGTCCTTCGGGGGCGGCGGGGTCAATCGCAATACAAGATATGGCATGATGTCCTATACTTTTTTTATTTACATTTCAGGAACTGACATTTTTCTGAATATTCGACGTGATTTAAGTGAATAACAGGTGGTAACAATGTCACTATTGCATCAGGTACCTGGAAATATTTTTGTAAAATTCTGTCATAACTTGTTTGGAAAACATCAACGGCTGCTTCTGCCCTTTTATTTTCAGAACCCGGGGTCGAACCTGAAAAAAAACGTTTTCAGAGGTCATAGTTCCTGACGATAAGAACAGGGCAGGGGGCATACCTTACGATTCCTTCCGCTACGCTGCCGAGAAAGAACTTTTCAAGACCATGTTTTCCCTGGGTGCCGACAACGATCAGGTCGGCTGCCCTGGAGGATGAAAATTTTGTAATTTCGTTCACCGGATCCCCGTTAAGGATGAAAGTTTCGATGTTCTGCCCACCCCCCAGCGCCTTCACATCGCTGAGTATTCGTTCTGCTTCCGCCTGCATCTGGTCGATACTTCTTTGCACCTGTATTTCGGGAGACACGGAGCTCAATGCCCTCGTATCGATAACACTTACAACAAATATCGATGAGTTACAAGCCTTTCCGACTCGCAGTCCTTCGATAACGGCTAAATTACTGGTTTTAGAGCCATCCGTGGCAATTACGATCCTATCAAATAACGTCATCCGATTCCCTCAGTTCTTCGGTCTGATCATATGCGGTTGTCTCCATCTGTTCCTCCGGACAGGGAACCGGTGTTACTATTTTCCTCACCTGACCATTCCTGTGACGGCCCCCTGCAAGGTACGATAAGATCCCGGCAACAATGGATAGTACGGCACCGATATAAAATGACATGCGAAGCGATGGAATGAAAGCAAGTCCGAGGGTTGTCGGGAACCAGGTGGTGCCTTTCAGGACTGCAAGCGCTGCCGGACTGATTCCGGTGAGGACGGTTGCCGGTATTACCGACAGAATGGCATTGACCGGGTTATATCCCAGAAAAGCCGCGAACAGGGCGCTTGTCGGTGGTATTGCACTCATCGGTGCAATAAGATCCGGCACACCGGCATTGGTAAGGGACACCGCAAGTTCCGGGGGGAAGGTATGGGAGAGACTGACAATGACAATAGTGAAAAACATCGCCATTGACACGACCATGCCGCTGTTCTGCAGCATCGACCTCATCCCGGAAGCGACGCCCCGGTCTTCCCCGGGAACTGAATTCATGATGGAAACAATATTCGGGGCACCAAACATACCGCTGCCTATACCCATGATAAACAGGGAGACTGCGAACAGGGGGTATCCAAAATTATAAGGAAGAGTGGATAGCATCAGGAACGATGATGCAACAAGTATCATCCCTGTTGTGCTGAACCAGCGGGATCCGTACTTGTCCGACAACCAGCCCGACAGTGGTCCCATGACAACGAAACCGAATGTGAGAGGCAACATGAAAATACCTGCCCAGAATGGTGTCGATTCGAAGCTGTATCCCTGAAGCGGCAGCCATATCCCCTGCAAAAGCATGATCAGGATGAAAAACACCCCTCCCCTTGATATGGCACTCAGGAAACCGGCGGTGTTTGCATAGGAAAAGGTCCTGATCCTGAACAGATCGAGCCTGAACATGGGATCTTTCACTCGTTTCTCTATGAAAACAAATGCTACAAGCAGCACGATGCCGGTCAGCAGGGAAATAAGAACCAGCGGATTCTCCCACCCCATCGGGTCGTTACCGTACGGCAGCAGGGCGTAGGTAATTCCTATCAGGAAAATCGTCAGACCGGCGATAAAGGAGACATTTCCCCATACGTCGATCTTCTGGATATGTCCCGGATGAGCGGTCTCCTTCAGTTTCAGAAAAGCCCAGACCGTCCCGAGAATACCTACCGGTACGCTTACAAGGAACACGTACCGCCAGTTGTAATAGGCAAGTATTCCTCCGAGGACCAGACCGATGAACTGGCCTGAAAGGAACGAAATCTGGTTCAGTCCGAGTGCCTTTCCCCGTTCATCGACAGGGAATACATCGGTAAGAATGGCGGCACTGTTCGAGAAGGTGAATGCAGCACCAACGGCCTGGATCAGGCGGAAAACAATTAGTTCGATAGCACCTGCATCTCCCTTCCCCGGCGTGAGGAAAAGGAGGATCGACCCTATGGTAAAGATCAGGAAACCGACGTTGTACAGCCTGACCCTTCCGTACATATCTGAAAGCCTGCCAAAACTGAGAAGGAGCGTGGCTGTCACCAGGCCATAACCCATCAGGACCCAGAGAAGATACTGGAATGATGTGAGAGGGTCGACGTTGATGCCGTTAAAAATCGCCGGCAGGGAAATGAGGGTGATGCTTCCGTTGACTGAAACCATGAACATCTCGATCGTGGTGATCGAGAGCACTACCCATTTGTATTCAATATTTTTCATTACATTCGTGGCAGGATCATCCCGGATTTCGTGTACCAGGTACTACTGTCAACGAACTGTATCAACCTTTTGAAGGATTGCCCGGGGATATATCCGACACTTCAAACGTTCGGTTACCCTTCCGGTCTTAGCGGCATTTTAACTTCATTACGCACCGGAAAATCTTTATAGCCAAAAATATTTCAGGCGTTTTCCGGAAGGATATTTAGAAAATCTCTTTACGGTTAAGATCCATAATTTTGGGAAAGAATTGTTCCCGGACTACAGGAACTATCCCAAAATCATGATATCCATTATTATCCCGACCTATAATGAGGATCCAAATATCCGGAGGTGCCTGTCAGCCCTTTCTCACCAGACCATACCCAGGGAATTGTACCAGCTTATCGTCGTAGACGGGGGCTCAAAAGACCTTACACGGGAAATCGCGGCGGAATATGCAGATCTTGTCTTCATCCAGGCTTCAGAGCGGGTACCTGGTGCACGGAACGACGGTTTCATCCGGGCACAACATGATATCGTAGCGACGACCGATGCCGATAGTGTCGTGGCACCTGACTGGGTGGAACAGATCCTCATGACATTCGAAGACCCTGATGTTGTCCTTGCCTTCGGGCCGGTGAAACCGATCGAAAATACTCCGAAGAACCGGCGATATGTCGTCATTTTCCGCATGCTTATGAAGTTCGGCGTTGCAACCAGGTTATATTATTACACGCTGGGATGCAACACGGTGTTCCGGTACGATGCCCTTGAAAAGGCAGGTATGTACAGGATCATGGATGCGGGAGATGATCTCGAGGTGGCGATCAGGATCCGCAGGAAAGGAAAGGTCGTTTACAACCCTCACCTTACCGTGGGCTTCGATTTCCGACGGTATGAACAATTCGGTTTCTGGCTTACCATCTTTGAGTGGTACCTGATAGTCCTGCGGGGCGGTATTTCAAAAAGACTCTCTTATACGAGGAGAGAATATCAGAAATCCAAACCCGCCGGTCAGATTATAACCACCAACCCGCCGGGAAAAAATTAAAACGATCCACCTGAATAGATCCGGTCCGGGCATTCCTTCTGGCAATTGGTTGAAAATTTAAAAATCTGGCAGTACTTTCTGCCTCCGGATTTAATTGCGTGTGCTCTTTTGGAATAATCGATCTTAAAAAATCCGGGACCCATGCCGAATCGGTACCTGGGATCTCTGCCCGGACCGGTCGTAATGGCAGGGAAAATGTACCTGTCGCTTTCAGCTGAAAAAAAATGTCCGGTAATGTCGGGGTACTCCGTGGAGGGATCCGGGACATCTGCCATTATTAATTCTTTCTTTCCGTGAAACCCGATGAAAAGAAAAAGGCCCTGTTTGTATCACCGACTCATGACAAACCCATTCATTCAGGAATCGGATTGAACCCTTCCTTCTGTCTCTTCCGGATTATCCCCGCTCCTGCTTTCGATCTCGCGCCTAAATATTGCGAGGCCGGCAACGGAACCGATGGCAATATTGAGGTAAAATGTTACGAAACGCCATAACAAAACAAAAATACCGATTACTCCGGAAGGAATCAGTAAGGCATAGAGAGATGATGTTCCAGACTCGGTAATTCCTGAAGATCCAGGTGTAAGCGGGATCATATTAATGATTGCAATCACTATCTGGAAGAAAAAGGATTCGACAACATAGGGTGCCAGGCCGAGACCCATAAGGATTACCGATGCGACAAGGAATTCCACCACCCAGAAACACAGGGTCATGATACCGCCTTTCATGAGACCGGTTCGTGCGTTCCCTGCGAACCGTGACATACTTGAAAATAAATTATTGATTTCATTATCTGCCCGTTCTATGATAAGGTCATGCGAAGACGCCCACCAGGAAAATTTCGGGACTCCCCATGATACCAGTCTCATCAGCACTTTTTTTGTCCAATCGGGATATCTGATGGCAAGAACAGGAATGACCAGGAAACTGATCATGATTATCCACGCGATGATAATAAGGACTATCAGGGCGGGGCTGAACATGCTCCAGAAAAAGCTCGTCATCAGGATCATGAGGACTGCACCCATTATGGTGAGGATTATTCCGTCGAGAACACGCTCCATTATTACGACGGCGGCTGCATCACCAAGTTTTAACCCGGAACGGTACAGCTCATGCACCCTCACCGGCTCCCCGCCGGCCTGGCCCGGTGTGATGGTTCCCGCAAGAAGTCCTGCGAGCACCATGTTCACACAATGCCTGAGACTGACCCTGTATCCCAGGGAATCCGACATCGTCTGGATCCGTAAACCCCAGAAACACAAGGCTATCAGGCGGAATACGACGGCAAGGAGAAGAAAGAAGACATTGAACTGGAGGATATAGCGGATCGTTTCTTCGTTAAACGTGGTGATAAAAACAATGACGATAACCGTGAGACTGAAAAGGATCGATAGTGCAAACCAGCCACTAGTCGACAGACTTCACGTGCGGGCTCCCATAAACAAAACCTGATATACTATAGTTAGTCCTATGATGTTTTTTTTGTTAGGTATTGCGGTCAGATGAAAAAGGAGTTAAGGGCCTCATACCTGGTTGCGCCGGGATGCTCCTCCCCATCAACCGGAGCGATGACCGTGTCTGTTTTCGGCCCGGCCCTGATCAATGCCGGCCGATAGCGGATGACTAGTGAACCTGACGTATTTTTTCCCGGGGCTGGAAACGGACCTGGTATAGACATTTTGTGCGATTGTTGGCACTGTTACGTTGTTGTGGGATAACAAATTCGTTGATTTGATCTGCAATAAAAACCGTTAGAATGGACAATTAAATAAGGTATAGTGGTATTGTTATCACCTGTTTTTCGCATAAATCACGTCGAAGATTCAGAAAAATTTCAGTTCCTGAAATGTAAATAAAAAAAGTATAGGTTCACGCTTATATTTCGTATTGCGATTGACCACGCCGCCCCCGGCGGCGATTCAAAATATTGTTAATAATCACGCTACCGGATAATTTGAACATTTTGATATTCGCAAGGGGGGGCTAATCATGTCAATGTAAAGGGAAGAATTATCCCTCCTGGTTGAAGAATATCGGTGGCTGAATTGACACTATACCCTAAATAATTAAAATCAATCCTGAAAATTACAAATTTCAATCCGGTATAAGTGAACAAAACCTTGAATGGGGGCCGGGCTGACTCATTTAAAATGAATTATGTATTTTTCGTTCTCCTCACACCTAATTCTGGTGATGCACCGGATTTCCGCGAGTATTTCTTTCAGGACTTCCGACCGGTATTGTAAGCCTGAAAAACCATAAAACCTGTCCTGCAGAACATATTACCATAAAACATCCGGAAAGATGACTGAAGGAACTTATAAACAATCGCTTGGCCAGCTCGAACTGGTCAGCCTCGGGATAGGGGGAACCATCGGCTCAGGCATTTTCGTTGTGCCTGGAATTGCCTCGGGTATCATGGGCTCCGAATCGCTCACTGCATGGGTGATCGTTGCGATATCGGCTACTCTGGTAATGATCTCAATTGCATGGACGACTGCACGGTTCGGAAGAAAGGGGACATTTTTTACCATGTTCAGCTCTATATTCGGGAGGAAACTCTCAACGATCCTTGTCATATTCTACACGGTGTCTGCAATCCTCGGTGTGGCAACTATTGCAGCGGGAATCGGTCAGTATATCTCGTTTTTCGGCATCGGGAATCTCCTTGTCATCGAACTGCTGACTCTCTCTGCATTCTGTATCATAAATCTCATCGGTATTTCAGTTTCCGGCCTTACCGAAAATATCCTGACCCTTCTCAAAATCCTGCCCCTGATAATCATAACCCTTGTGCTCATCCCGTTCATACGACCAACAAATCTTATCCCTGCCGTGCCGTTCACATTCGTTGGCCTGTTTACCACAATAATAATCGTTTACTGGCCGTTTACGGGGTTTGAAATCAGTGCCATTCCTGTCGAGGAGATGCGGAACCCTAAGATTGTCGCCCGATCGCTCGTTATTGTCATGATCACGGTTACCGCAATCTACATCCTGTTGAATATCGCTCTTATCGGGAGCACGGGGAGTGCAATCCTTGCTGCATCGCCAGCTCCGATTGCAACTGCGACAGCATTCGTCTTTCCCTATGCCGGGTACATCGTTGCGGCAATTGGAATTTTTGCCATGCTTTCAGCCATGAATGCATATATCATCGCATCTTCGAGGATGGTACACAATATTGCTACTGGTACCTCTGTCAGGGGCCTCAATCATCTCAACAGCAACGGGACCCCCGGGATCGCATTAGTTACCTGTTGCGCCTTCACCGCGGGTATGCTGTTTTTCTCAAATGAATTCAGTACCTCTTGCGGTATTATCGGTCATAACCACGCTCGTTCCCTACATTTTTTTCTGCATCGGGGCGTTTTTCATGTTCCGTGAGACCGGACGTCGGATTATATCAGGACTCGGTGCAGTGATGTCGGCCGGGATTTTTATACTGTTCTTCCTGTACCATTAATCCGGGTCACCAGGTTGTTCCTCACAAACAGGACGAAAATTACCAAGGATCGATGCAACACCGTCATAATGGATCTGTGATGGTTGACAGTATATTGTCGCTTATCAGGGATGTCATTTTTTCATTGACTGGTATCAGGGTGTTATTTATTCCTCCTGTTAATTACCCTGATTTTTAGAGGATGCTTAACAAAAGAAACCATAAATTCACCTGAAATCACCCCGGTTCCGGCAACTGCGAATATCACTGATACCAGTACGACGAATGTCCCGACATCCATACCGGTTGTGCAGAACCTGACAGTGCAGGATTATACCTTTTAAAAGATGTTATAAGCCAGGAGAATACTCCATGTCGAGGATCGGAAACACGCTCGTCTTATCAGGAGCGCTCGTTATTACGATGCGCGGATGTTTGCAGAATAAACGGTTAAAACAATTAAGCTGCAATATGCTAACCTGTCCCGGGAACCCGTGTCCGCTGCCATGCAACCTGTTAAACATGAGATACTTGAGGCGATAAATGATGAAATTAATGGAACAAATAAATTGAGGAATGTAGCGGTATCTGACGAAGAAGCGATGGTATCTGCAGCAGATGACTAGGGCAAATCATCAGAGGAATTATTCAGAATGGCTGAAACTCACCTGAATAACGCACAGGCTTAAATCAACAGGCTGAAACAATAATTTGTTGCCGGACGAGGTCAATTTTTTTTAAATTTCTGATCCCGCCAAATTTTCCGTTTTGACCAACAAATTCATTGCAGCAACTGTTGATTCACTGGTGTTTTCTATAAATGATTGGTAATTTTTTATAGAACCTGGATTTTTGCGTCCGGCCCGGCTAATGGGATCGATTTCAGAAAATAAATAAAGAGATTTTTAATTTTGCCGTTGTGCTTTTCACATCAGGGCGTTTTTTCCCTTCTCAAATTCTTCCAGTGTGATCTCGCCTTTTGCATAACGCTCTTTTAGCAGGTCGAGCGGTGTCTTACCGGTCTCGGCCGGCTTCCGGACTTCCCGTATAATGACATACAGGACTGCGAGGAAATAACCGAAGACGGGAATTATCACAAGAATGAACCAGAGTGGTGCACTCATTTTCTGGTCTTTGGCATCCCGGTATACGAAATAACCGATCACCAGTTGGACAATCCATATCACGATCAGCCATAAAAATCCCATGCCGGGATGTGCAGGATACATAGAACCTGGATAATAACCTGGAGGCATATGTACCGGTTAATCAGTCAGCTGATAGACTTTCCGTTGGGACCCAGGGAGCTGAAGATACTCGAGGAAGTAAAAACCAGGTGCCGGCTTTTACCGGGATTCGTGGTGAAGCTTCAGCTGGCCCGACCAGGGGACTGTTAAAAAATTATGAGAGCGGGATTCCCCGGGAATTCCGTGATCAGACATTCTGTGCCGGTGCGCAACTGGTTCCGGCACCGGGCAGCACGCGTGGTGGCAGGTCGATGTTCAGGGCCTCTTTTAATACTTCTTCAACGGTTTCGACGGTCACGAACACGAGTTCGCTCCTGACATCCGAAGGCACATCATCGAGGTCCCGCTCGTTGTCTTTCGGCAGTATGACTTTTTTTATCCCTGCCCGGTGAGCGGCGAGAATTTTCTCTTTGATGCCTCCTACCGGCAATACCGCTCCGCTTAAGGTGATCTCCCCGGTCATCGCAGTTTTCGGGTCGACGACCCTGCCCGTAATCAGCGATGCAAGCGCGGTGAAGAGCGTGACACCAGCGGACGGTCCGTCCTTGGGAGTAGCACCGGATGGTACATGGATGTGGACATCACTCGTGATAAAGTCGAAGCTGTTCCCGACATGCGCAAGCCTTGACCTGATCAGGCTCATCGAGATTGTTGCCGACTCTTTCATCACGTCCCCGAGCTGCCCGGTAAGCGTGAGCTTTCCTTTTCCGGGCATGAATGTTCCTTCGATAAAGAGGATGTCTCCGCCCACCGGGGTCCATGCAAGTCCCGTCACGACTCCCGGTAACGTCTCTTTTCTCGCCTCTTCTTTCCGGATAATCTCTTTACCGAGGATTTCGTTGAGCATATCCTGTTTTATCAGATACGGCAGTTCGGCATTCCCGGAAACAATCTTCTCAGATACGAACCTGGCAATCTTCGCAAGCTGCTTTTTAAGCCATCGCACCCCTGCTTCACGTGTGTATTTTTCGATGATCAGGTTAAGGGCGTCATCTTCGATCCTGACTTTGCCGGCATCGAGACCGTGTTCCTCGAGCGTGGCGGGCAGCAGATGGTCCCTGGCGATTGCGAATTTTTCATGTTTCGTATACCCAGATATCTCGATCAGTTCCATCCTGTCGAGAAGAGGGGCAGGGATTGTCGCGAGTGTGTTGGCCGTTGCAATAAACAGTACGTCGGACAGGTCATAGGGGATTTCCAGGTAGTGGTCTGAGAAGGTGCTGTTCTGTTCCGGGTCGAGCACTTCGAGGAGGGCACTCGCCGGGTCGCCCATGCTGGAAAATCCCAGCTTGTCGATCTCGTCGAGGATGAAAACGGGGTTTTTCGTACCCGCCCGCTTTATCCCATTAATGATCCGCCCGGGCAGTGCTCCTACGTATGTCCGCCGGTGTCCCCGGATCTCGGCTTCGTCCCTGACTCCTCCGAGACTTATGCGGATATATTTTCTGCCCAGGGCATCCGCAATGCTCTTTCCGAGGCTGGTTTTACCGGTACCGGGGGGGCCGGCAAAGAGGAGAATCGAACCCTGTTTCTCGTGCTTTAATTTCATTACCGCAAGATGCTGGATGATCCGTTCCTTCACCTTTTCGAGCCCGTTGTGGTTCTCCCCGAGCACCTTCCGGGCGTGAGCAATATCGACACCTGTTTTTTCTTCTGTGACCCAGGGAAGATCGAGGAGGAGATCGAGGTAATTCCTGATAATATGGCTCTCGTGGTTCTGTCCTCCTCCTGATTCCAGTTTCCGGAGCTCTGACAGTGCTTTCTCCCGTGCATAATCCGGCATCTTCGATTTCCCGATCCGCTCCCTGTATCCTGCGTCTCCGGTGCCTGTTCCCTCGCTCTCGTTGAGCTCTTCCTGGATTACTTTCAGCTGCTCCCTGAGCATTGCCTCTCTGTTCGATTTGGTAACCTTTTCAGATACTTTCCGGGCCATCTCCACCCTGATGCTGATATTTTCCCCGAGCTTTAAAAGGAGGCTCGAGAAATCCGAGGTAACGCTGTTTCGCGGATACAATTTCGAGAATTTCCTGCTTTTCATGCACGGATACGGGGGTGAACGGCATGACATATCCTATTATCTGGTCGATTGAGTCCATCCTGTCTATCGGCAGGGTAAAATGCTCGGAACCCTGGAAATGGCTGCTTATTTCGTGAATTGCCTTTTTAATCTCCGTTAGCATCGCCTTCCGGATTTCGTCGTCAGGTTCGTCAGTATCTGTGAGCAGCCTGCAGGTGGCATAGAACTGTTCACCCTTCTGGCAGAGAGCATCCACGACTACTTTGTAAAGAGCACCTGCGGCGACCACGTAACCGTCCTCGGAAGGATTCAGAACCGAGATCTTCAGGAGACTCCCTGTCCTGTACATTCCTTCTGCCGTAACTTCCGAAGGTTCGGCGCTGCTTTTTACCGTGAGAGCGATCGCGTAGGCGGCTTCATTCTGCCTCATTGCCGCAGCAAGCAAATCTCCCGTGGCTTTATCGATCTTGAATTTCGTCCGGCTTTGCGGAAATACCACCAAATCATAGAGTGGTATGACAAGGTAGTCCCTGTTCTCATCTGGTTTTGTTGAATACATCGTTCTTAGTCCCAATAATCTGGATTTAATTTACCTGACCTTCCCAAGGATTTCTGCGAGGTGTTTCACCTCGGATTCGTCCAAGGAATCCACCACACGTTCGACGAGCCTGAATAACGCAGTCTTTTCGGCCTTCGCGATCTTCCGCCCTTTTTCTGTCAGCCGGATATACAGGATCCTTTTGTCGTCGGGAGATTTTTCCCGGTAAACACAGTCCATGCTGACAAATTTGTTGATCATCTCGGTAATGGTAGGTTTTGAGTTGCTGGTGATCTCGGCGAGCCTGCTGAAGGTGATATCTCCCTGCTCGTCAATGGTCTTCAGATATCCGATCTGTTTTACCGTGATATCCGGAACAGCACATTCAGAGAAAATGGCGCAATTACATTCGTTTTTGATGGTGATCAGCCTGTTAAACACCACAAACAGATGCTCTTTGTCCGGCTCCATTGACTCTGCCTGGTATTTAGTTAGGGTTTTCCTAATAATAAGCTTGGGATGTATACAATAGTATGAGGTCGTCCTGTGATCCGCCTCCGGGGATTAAGGTAAAGGCAAAGGGCCGGGAAAGGATTCTAAATAAAAACAGTATCCGGATTTTCCAGGAATTCCCGCCTCGTTATCATCCCGACGATTCTATCCTGGCCAGATGTTCGAAAAAATGCGATGAAGGGATTTCAGGCTGGGTTCTCCTCATTATTTTTTTTCACGCGGACAACCAGTTATGGATTGCCGGCAGCAAGGGGATATTGATCAATATTCAGGCCGTCACCTGTTACATTGAATGGCGGAGCAAACCATCTCTCAATATCATGGTGCGTCTGAGACCATCCGTTACCGTCAGGTAGCGCCCAGAAGTTACCCCCGATATAGGGGCCTCCGACGATATTATTTCCTGTCGATGGGGTTGTATTCCAGATTGTGCCGGTGCTTGATGGATCTATCCGGGCATTCCTACTGTTATCGAGGTAGTTATTGTAAATCGTGTTATTGTGGCTCTCCAGAATCAGTTGGATGCCGCTCGCCGTATTCCTGGTTACATGATTCCCTTCAATAGTGTTATTATCCGCATTTATGAACGTGATACCGTTGGCATTTCCCGACGCGGTATTTCCGGAGAGGTTGTTGTTATCTGAAGATTCGAGCATGATGCCGCTCATGGCATTACCTGTTACGATATTCCCCGTGAGTGTATTGTTGCCTGAGTTTATCAGGACAATACCGTTACCACTTCCACCTGCCGGATTCCCATTTCCCAGGTCAGAATTCCCGGCCGGAACGGCATTCACAGTTCCGCCAATCGCAAGAAGCATGGCGAACATCACCGGAACCCATTTCATTAGACCATATTTCGTGTTCAATTAGGTCCTCCACGAGGATTATTTCAGACTTATGGGTTGTACAGGTCAGGCACCCATATCTGCAGATTATCATAGTTAATATCATAAGATAAAATAACCTCGATTGGTTGGGCCTGAACCGTGGCCAGCAAAATGATGAATACGGCAGCAGGAGCGTCAGAGCAGATGCCGGTAAAAATGATTCCCAGGATCGTCATTACTTTTCAGGGAAACCAACGTCGACTGGAGCAATTTTATGTCTCTATCCGGTTCATAGAGACACCGGACGTTTTTTAACGGACCGGATCTTGTTTCTGTTTTTTCGTGAATAGTGAATGATGTGATCCATTTTTGTCAGGAGCGGTTATAGCGGTCATGGTTGACGTCTTTTCAGAGCCCTCAATACACCGGTATCCAAAATCTCTTTTAATCCTTGATTCAGATCATTTCATCGGGACAAGGGCATTCCTGCCCGCCCGGGTGATGATCTGATGGATGAATTTATGCAGGCCGCAGTCGGCGAGGCCGAACAGGGATTATCCGAAGGGGGTATCCCGATCGGCTCGGTGTTGGTCATCGAGGGTGTAATTGTCGGACGCGGTCATAACCGCCGGGTACAGACTGGCAGTCCGATCCTGCATGCAGAGATGGATGCTCTCGGCACTGCCGGCCGGCGGAAAGCCGTTGAATACCGGCGTGCGATCCTGTACTCGACTCTTTCACCATGCGATATGTGCAGCGGGATGGTCCTGCTTTATGGGATCCCGATGGTAGTTATCGGAGAGAACATCACGTTCCGCGGACCAGAAGATTATCTTCGTTCACGCGGCGTCTGCCTGGAAGTCCTCAATAATCCGGAATGTATCCGGATGATGCAGGATTTTATTGCCTCACACTCCGATCTCTGGAACGAAGATATCGGGAGATAGGGATTTTTTTACATCCTGATGCGAACCGGCCAGGCTTACATAAAAAAAATGTTATTATCGGATTGTTCCTGACAACGGTACAATATCCTGCGTACCTGGATCAAGGCTCCCATAAATGCCTGAACCGAGCCACCATGAATCGTCGACTTTCATGACATACCCGAGTTTCGGTTCAATTGAATTGTTATGGACCGGGTTGACATAGTAATACTGGACGAACCCGCTTCCGTTCCTCGCCGTATCCCGCAATTCTTCGATGAAGAGGTTACCTTTAGCGTCCCGTTCATTCAGGCGGTTTACACCGATCTTCTCGGGATTGACAGGATGGGCTATCGTCGTGCCATTGAAATCGTACGCGTAGATGTACAACTGCCCCCTGAAGAACGAACCATTGGGATCCGAAAACTCGGACAACGCCTTCTCCCTGCCGTTCGTTTTCGCATATGCCACAGCCTCGGTTACGAAGGCGACCAGTTGGTCTTTCGTGGGCGTGCCTGAAGATACCGGGGTGATTTCCGGAGACGATGCATTAATGATCCCGTTTCCGGCAGGAACTGTCCCTGTCTGAACACAACCGGCAGCAATGAGGCAGATTAAAAGCAAAATCCATAATACAATCGCCATGTTTCGTATCTTCATTACTATAATAAAGGAGGATATGGTAAAAAAATGCTTTTAATGCGGCCTCTAACGGAAAATTCCGGTATGAGATCACTTAACATTTTTGATTCCTTACCGGACTATCAGTTAACCTGTCGGGAAATACCATTGCCCGAGTTATAGGACTATCAGTTCCCCAGGCAATCACAGGTTTCATTGTGTTTATAAATGGTATCTGCAGGTACGTCCCGACAGGTTCATTGAAAAAGTAACCGTACATTCCCAACACAGGTTCAGGTTTGGCAAAGACGAAAATACTTATTTCTTTTCATCAGTTCCAAAGAGTAGCGGCAGTATTCCAGAATAATTATGGCACTCCCGGGTAAAAAATGCAGATTGCAGGATTATAGGAATGTTCTCATTCCTTGATGGAGAATAAAACGAAAATATTCGGAAATGCCTTCAACCGGCCCGATACTTATTGTGCAGCCAGTTCATTGACTTGTCCCGTCTCGAGGAATTCCTTTAAGGCAACTGCATTATTATGTTTTTCGTCCCGTGCCGAAACTATAAAGGTGACATTTCGTTCCTTTTCTATAATATCGCGTAATCGTTGAACGACTTCCGGTCTGTCATGAAGTTCCATGAAATATCTATGGCGGAACGTCTCCCATTTCCCTGGATCGTGACCGAACCATTTCCGGAGTGACGGGCTCGCACCTGCCTCCCGTAACCAGAGATTAATATGGGCTCTTTCTTTTGATATTCCTCGTGGCCAGAGTCTCTCAACCAGTATCCTGTAACCGTCTTCGTCTGCCGGAAGATCATATACCCGCTTCACGGTAATAACCAAAAATACATACCTCTTGGAATAGGGAAATCTTCGCCTTTATTCATAGGGATTGTTGTGAAAAACAGGTACTGGAAACAAAAATTGAAATATTCGGGTGAGATATCATCGAATTGATTCCGTTTATCTGGTTATTCGTTAATCTTTTCCAGCGATAGTTCAAGTGTACCGTTCTGGAATTTTTTATTGCCCAGGCTGACCCTACAGGGAAGGGGAATCTCCCTTTTCCAGGACTTCATCTTCGGATCCAACCATTCAAGGGTTAATAAATCATTTTCCAGATTAATCCGGATTTTTTCTTCTTTGACACCGGGTAAGTCAGCAACAACTGAAAAATAATTGCCTTCATCGACAATATGTCTGATAGGGGGATCCGGGCGGAAATCTCTTGTACCCTGTCGTCTTTTAATTTTCATCGATCTCACCTGTTCTTTCACGGGTTATCTTTTTTATGGGACGGTATATCCTTGGCAGATTAATAATTGTTCATATATTTAGACATTTTTCGGATCTACAGGCGGATATCCCCTGTATTGCTATGTGAAATCCGGTTAAAAAGATGCGTTTTCGTTTCAATATTTGTTTCAGATTTTATTACCAGACAGACTGAACCGGTAATCCTAATCGTTTATCAGAAGTATTCCCCTTTTATTCAGCGCTCCCGAGAATATGCCGGAATACGAGTTTAAACTCGTTGAGTTTCTGGGTTATAAAAATTTTCCCTTTACCGGTCGGGTAATATAATTTGGATTTCCCTGATACCCTGATCTCCAGGTAGCCGTTTTTTTCGAGATCATAAAGAAGCGTGTATACCCGTGCCTGTGGAATGAGGACATTGTAGCGGTTGTGTATTTCATGAACGATGTCATACCCTGAAATCGGTTTATTCAGCATCGAAAGAACAACGGGCTCCAGTGATTTTTTTACGACTTCGTCGATGATAGACTGCGGGACTGCGGACACGGAATCGGCGGGAAACGTATTATGGGAAAATGACAGGGTAGTGTCTTTTCCCGTGGATACGATAATTTTAGGTACATTTTCCGAGAGAATGATAATTTTTTTGTGATCCAGGCTTCCGATATTCAATGCGATGATCCCGGAAATAGGGACTCCGCTCTCTTTTTTCGATATAATAAAGTTCTTTATTGCGATAATATCCTCGAATTCGTCAGTTTCAGAAAAATCAACAAGGATATGGAGGTCATGTTTAGTCCGGTCATAATCAAGCGATCCGATACATTTTTCGAGGATTGGAAGGAATGCATATACTTCATTTCTTTTCAGCCGGAACGTAAAGAGTCGTTCTTTCTGTATGTCCTGTAAAAAATATTTCTGGACCGTCGACCTGGAATAAGCAAAAATGTTGCGTCCGCCCTTTTTTAAGGCTTCTTCCAGTGCAAATTTAAAAACGGGTTCTTTTGTTATTTGATCGGTATAGAGGAACAGGAGGATATCAGAGAAAATATCCTCAAGAAGGACGGTCTTTATTTCCGGCAGATCGAGATATGCCGGTTCGGGTTCACTGGCCTCTGCGGCACCGGGACCCTGTATCCCACGATCAACGGCGGTTTTTTTCCTGGTTTTTTCCTCCTTTTCTATCTCTTTTCGGAACAGCGCCACCTCAATGGCTGCTTTTAAGCCAAGTTCATCAAAAGGTTTGACGATATATCCATAGGGCCGGACATGTTTTGCTTTCTCCAAGATCGTGTCATCGGCATATGATGTGACAAATACGACGGGAATATCAAGTTCTTCGCTAATTATTTTTGCAGCTTCGATACCGTTGATTTTCCCGGGCATAACGATGTCCATCAGGATCAGATCAGGCTTGTGTGCTTTTGCCTTGCTGATGGCTTCTTCACCAGAAGCGGCCATTCCTACGACAGAATACCCCATCGAGGTAAGCCGCTCTTCGAGTTGCATCGTAATAATAGCTTCATCGTCGACAATCAGTACATCCGACACAGTTCAGGCCTCCGTCGCCAGGATCGGAAATTCAATTATTACTTCGGTTCCGTTATGGCTCCCGATCTCAAATAATCCCTTTAATTGATGTTGCATAAGAGTCCTGATTAACTTGACCCCCAGGCTGGTCGTCCGGTCCGGATCGAATCCTTCCGGCAGTCCTGTTCCGTCGTCATGTATCTCTATCCTGACACGGTTATTGACCAATTTAACATTCACTCCGATAATTCCCCGTTCGCGTCCCCTGAATGCGTGTTTATACGCATTCGAAAGGATCTCATTTACCACGAGTGCACAGGGAATGGCCTGGTCGACCGGCAGGGTAATTTCATCAGCCTCAATTTCACAGGTAATTTCATGTCCCTTGCGGGAAAAAATGTTCGATAATGCCGAGACCTGGTCCTGGATCTGCTCCCTGATATTAATTTTTCCAAACTGCCTGCTTTCGTAGAGACGCGTGTGGATTTGGGCCATTGTCTGGATTTTTAACATCATGTCTGTCAGAATGCCATGCGTAACAGGGTCGTTCGTCCTCATGCGTGTCATATCAAGGAGTCCTGAAACAAGCTGGAGATTGTTTTTTACCCGGTGATGGATCTCACGTAACAGGACTTCTTTCTCGTGGAGAGACTCTAAAATCCTCTGTTCTGCACGTTTTCGGTCGGTAACGTCCCGGTAACTCCATACACGTCCCACGATAAAGGTCTCCAGTCTCTGGGGTTTTGAAAAACGTTCAAAAATTCTGCCGTCCTGCAGTTCAATCATGTCATAACTTTCCCGTTCGAGGTGCTCATCAAGGTCCGAGTCGGCCGCAATGAATCCTGACGGATATTTAACCCTGGACCTGAGGAAATTCACGAGAGCTACTTGATCCCGGGATTTTATGATATCCGATGGTATTTTCCACATCTCCATGAAATTATGATTGTAACTGGTAATTTTTCCTGCATTGTCAACGACAAGTATTCCGTCTGCCGTAGATTCCAGGGATGCATTGAGCAGGGAAAGTGTATTCATGAGTTCATCTTCTTTTCGGATCAACGCCTCTTCTGCCTTGTTACGTTCGGTTACGTCCTGGCCGAAAATGGACAGTCCGTCCTCCATGGGGTACGCGTGCAACTCGAAATCCCTGCCCCCTACATTGGTACTTCTGTTGGTAAAGGTAAGGGGTTCAGGGCTGGACATTGCCTGACGGTAAAACGCCTCCTGCGGGGTCCCGAGGATTTCGGGAAATACATCACTGAGGGTCTTCCCTAGTATGTTTTCTTTTGATTTATTACCATATTCAAGTGCTTTCTGGTTGGCATACGTAAAACGCCAGTCTTTATCGATTGCGACGAAACTGTCGCTAATCGATTCAAGGATCAGGGACGTCCGCTCATAAGTTCGGTGCAGTTCTTTTTCAGCAAATTTTCGATCGGTAATATCCTGGCCCTGGGCAATCGTCGCGATCGCCGTTTTTCCGTCCTCTTCATAGAGGGTGGCTGAATTCCAGATCACGGTGCGAATATCCCCGTTTTTGTGGAGAATGGGGATTTCAACGACTTCCCATCTGTCGCCCCTGGAGGTCTTTCTGATACGGGCCATCGCCTCCCCACGGAATTTTTCCGGTATAAGGATATCCGGGGACTTACCGATGACCTCCGGTGCCGTCAGTCCTGTGAGCCGTTCAAAGGCCTGGTTGAAACGGGTAATGCGGAACTTTGGGTTCCAGACTACGATGGGAGCGTTGGCGAAATTTATCAGATTTTCGAGATACCGGCTCGTCTCACTCAGGGCGCTTTCGGCTTTCCTGCGTTCCTCGACCTCACGCCTGAGTGTCGCATTGACCTCTGCCAGTTCAACCACCCCTTTCCCCACCCGTTCTTCCAGGAGATCATGGGCAACCTGAAGCGCTTCTTCTGCTTTTTTCCGTTCAGTGATATCCCGGGCCGCTGCAAAGATACCGGTTACATTACCTCCCCCATCCAGGAATACAGATGCATTGTACAGGACCGGAGTCACGTGCCCGTTCCTGTGCTTGAGTTCAAGTGCATAATCGGTCACGGATCCTTCCCGGAAAACTTTCTCATATCCTTCCTTTGCTTTTGCAGGTTCTGTAAAATAATTTAAGAAATCGGTCCCGATAAGCTCCTGTCTCGGGTATCCGGTAACCCTGACTGTTGCTTCATTAACATCGCTGATGGTCCCGTCTGTATCGATAGTGACCAGCGGGTCGAGGCTTGCTTCGAGCAGGCTCCTGTGATACGCGTTTGCCTTAATGACTTCTTTTTCTGCCTTCCTCCGTTCAGTGATATCGATTCCCATTTCGAGGATCATAAATGAGCCGTCCGTATCTATGAACGGGAAGTCGTAAATGTCGTAATTCCTGCCGTTCGGGCCGGTCCAGTACCAGTGGTGGGGTGTCCGGGTCTTCATAACGGTATAGGTCTCGCATGTTTCACAGGGCTCCGTGCGGTTGAAGAGGAAATCATAGCAGCGCCTGCCCTGTGACTCGGAGAAAGTCTCCCGAAAATACCTGTTGGCGAACGGCATGCGATAGTCTTCATCGAGCAGGCAGACATAAACCGGTAAGGTTTCAAGCACACCGTAGAGCCTGCGTCGTTCCCTGCCAAGGGATTTGGCAGCTATTTCAAGTTCAGAAGTCCTTTTCTTTACCTGGATCTCGAGATTTTCACGTATTTTCTCCAGTTCTTCTTCAACCGACTTACGTCCGGTGACATCACGCATGTAGACATCCACACCGCCGATCCGACCCTGCATGAACACTTCATACCACCTGCAGTCGAGCGGTGATTGCGCCTCATAGTGCTCCATCGTGTGATTTTTTGCAGCGCTAACGTAGTGTTGGTAGATCGGTGTGCCCACGAGGTGGGGGTATAATTCCCAGATCACCTTGCCAAGCAATTCTGCTGCCGGTTTTCCGAACGGGGCTCGTTCTGCTGCCGGGTTCACCGTTGTAAATCGCCACTGATTGTCGAGGGAGTAGAAGGTGTCTGCGATACCCTCAAGAATTGTGGCGGTCCTCGACTTCTCGTCACGTAAGGCTTGTTCCATCCGTTTAAGTTCACTGATATCCACATGGTACCATAAACGGTCATAAGATTCTCCACTCCGGGAAATAGGAATAAAATCCCGGAGGTAAGTCCGATTCCCCTGCATAGCAATCTCTTCACCTAGTACCGGCTGCCTGTGCCGGACTATTTCCTGGATGTGGATTGCCTCCTCACCCGGATGGAGATATCTGTCCTTTATTTTGTTGATCAGCTGGGATGACGGGAGCCCCTCCAAATCGCTTGGGGATTCTATCAGGTCGAAATAATCACAGAATGTCTGGTTTGCCAGCTTGATTTCTCCTTCACCCACCAGGAGAATTCCTATCCTCATGTTTGAAACCAGTGTATTGAGACGTTCCAAAGTCATCTGCAAGGCTGTTTCTGCTTCTTTACTCTTGGTAATATCACGGTTAACGGCGACATAACCCGTATTAATTCCGTCGGCATCGGGCAGTGGGACCGTGTACCCCTGAACCCGTAATGTACGATTATCTTTGGTACGCTGGAACGATTCCATCATCACCGCTTCACCGTGTTCAAGTTTCCGGTACACCTCGCTGCGGTCCATACCGATAATATCCGAGCGAATAACATCCGCGGCTGGCTTTCCAAGCACCTCTTCTTCTTTCCATCCGTAAAGATATTCAGCCCTGGAATTCCAGGAACTTATCCTGTAGAACGTATCGACAACGATTATCGCATCATTAATAACATCGAGGATCCTAGCCTGGTCTCGCAGGTGATCCAAAGCCCGCATGTGGTCGGTAATATCGCGGAATATGATCATCACTGCCGGCCCGTCGGCATATTCGATGGAGGCGGCCCGTGCCGAAACATCGGATTCGCTGTTATCCGGACGGATTATTGTTATATCCTGCCCCCCCAAAGGAGATCCACCCCCCGCCTTCCGTATCAGGGTTTCCATTTTGGTACAATCCGGTGGCGAAACCAGGTCCAGAACGGTGTATGCACTGAGATCACTGAAGGATCCTGCCCCAAACATATCGAGGGCCGCATTGTTGGCATAAAGAAAACGACCATCCCGGGTAACAATAATCGCATCGGGAGCGTTTTTGAGAAGTATGTTATAACTGCTTTCGGATTTGCCAAAAAACCTGGCCAGCTCAACCGGGGTCGGTATGCCATTACGGATTGCGCTCTTTTCGAGAGAGAGTGCCGCGAAGAGGATATAACTCGCCCCGAGATACTGTGCCGACCTTCCCAGCCACCCGAGGGGGCTTCCGAGAACTGATGGGAAGTGGACAGCAAGCAGACCGATTGCAAGGAGTGCCAGCCCGATTGAATACCAGAAGAAAAAATCCTGATTATTCCGATGGTAATAATAATAACAAAATCCCGAGCCTATGATGAAAAATTCAATGGCACTGAAAATAATTACTTCCCGAAGGATCGTAGGACTGCCCAGGAGGTAAAAAGGCGGGGTAATGCCTTCAACGGCAGCGATACAGAGTAAAATAACAAGAGTTCCCGATATTCCGTATAATATTGCCGGCTTTGATATTCCGGATTCGGAACGGTTCGGGGTTACACCCGGGAGGTTTAACAGGATACCGGTCATCAGCAACAATGCAGCAACGCAAAAACTGGTATTCTGGATGGTGACACTCATATTCAGGGGATCGGGTAAGAATCCGACAGCTCCGGACCCTATTGCACCCAATCCAAGTATTTCCATTCCCAGACCCATGAGAAGTGTTCCGGCCAGACCGCTGTGTTGGTATGATCTGAAAAAAATAGCCGAAACGTAAAGGGGAATCAGCCCCAGGAAGAGAAAATTAAACAGAAATAACAGTATCGGCGGATTGAAGGAGGCCCTGATATCAAGGGCCAGGAGGGCGGCCAGAAGGCAGAGAAACAACGGGATTAAAAGGAGACTTATAGATTTTTGAAGATTAAAATCCAGGGTTAATGCGCTTCTCATATTATATGCCTCTTCTTATCAGATCTCTGCCAATTCAAAATATACACATCTCGGATTTCAGCCGTTCAAATGGTATGCTAAATAAAGATATAGTAGAGAAAACTTTGATGATTTTAAAAATATTTCCTTTTTTTATAAATTTTGAAAGTAATGTCTGCATAGTATTGTGCTACTGATATTGTCTTTTTTTGGTTACCTTGTCTCTTTTCCGCGGAGCCATGACATGAACCCGGCAAATGCAATAATAATAATCGATGTGACCAGGGCTGCATCAATCCCCCTGATGAAAGAAAGCGAAACCCCGCCGACGAGGTTTATTGTTCCGATAAATACCTCGAATGCCACATCACGCGGGATTGATGCGGCCGCCACCGTGATCGCGAGGACAAAACTCCCCAGGATGCCGATATTCTGGACGGTCCTGAGAACCCCTGAAATTCCTCCATATTCCCCGGGTGGTGCGTTTGCCATCACCGCACTGTTATTTGCGGGGAAAAACATTGCAGTGCCGATTCCCGATATTCCCGATCCGATAAGGACGACCCAGTAGGGGGTATCAGTGGATAACGTCAGGTAAACCAGCGTTGCAATAATCATGATCCCGGACCCCGCCGTCGCGAGAAGCCTCGCCCCGAAACGATCGGACATCTTCCCCATATAGGGTGACAGAAGGCTTCCGGCTACATATCCGGGAATAAGGAGAAGCGCCGCATCGAGAGGTGAAAGTCCCCGTATCCCCTGGAGGTACATTGTGATAAGAAAAACTACGGAAATATAGCCGAGTGCCACGAAAAATGCTGCCAGCAGGGAGTATTTGAGAATGCGGTTTTTCAGCGATTTGAAATTAATGATGGGATTTACTGTTTTCGTCTCGAAGATAATAAAAACAATCCCGGTCAGCCCTCCGATAATACAGGTAATGACATTCAAACCCGAAACTCCCACCCCCGCATAATCTACCGCTGCAAACGACAGGAGGGCCAGCGAGGTACCGAGAAGAAGCATGCCTATGATATCAAGTTTTCTTGGGATCCGGATCGAATCTACAACATAGTAATACCCGAGGATTGTGGCAAAAACGCCAATCGGGATATTGATGAAGAAAATATATTCCCATCCTGCAAACGTCGTAATAACCCCGCCAAGCACTATCCCAAGCATTGCTCCGGTAGTCCACCCGAGGGAAATGTACCCGAATGCCTTCCCCCTGACGTTCGGTGCAAAGGTATCGGCAACTATTGCACCTGAATTGGCCTGCATGAGCGCTCCGCCAAATGCCTGGAGAGCACGCGACCCTATTAAAAATTGTATGGTCGGAGAGAACCCGCAAAACAGCGATCCAAGAGTAAAAATCCCGAAACCTGCATTGAACATCCTGCTCCTGCCATAGATGTCCCCCAGTCTGCCGAGCTGGGTAGTGCATACCGCCACGACGAGCAGATACATGAGAATTATCCAGATGGTAGTCAGCAAATCGGAATGAAGACTGTGTGAAATTGTCGGAAAAGCCAGAATCACGATCGTCGAATCGAGGGAACCCATAAGAGTCCCGAGCATGAGAATGAACAATATGATCTTCTGCTTATCTTCCATCAGGAACAATGGAGGTTAAACACAGAATCGTTATTATAGTTGTCGGGATTACTCCGGAATACCAGTGGTCCCATTTCCAGCATCAGGGAATAATCTACTCTATTGTTCAGAAAGTACCTTCTTCAGGGACCTTGTAATGGAAAATTTTACAGAATTCCTGAGATTCTCATAAAATAAATGGTATCTTAATCGAAGCCCGAAAAAGGTTAGGAACCGGGGAGCCCAAAGGGAACAACGTATCCCTCATTGTTCGGAATCTGGATCCCGCCGACGGGACTATTAAGTAACCGTTCCCAATCGATGGTCCGCCGACGCCGCACTGACCTCCGAGGTTGAATTCCCAGAGCAGGTTTCCATTATTTGCATCGTAAGCCTGGATCATCCCTGAGGGTTGCAGCGGAGTTACCGAAGGTCCACCGAAATCACTGGAGGTATAGGGTTTCCCTGTATCGGTCACATGACCAGAAAATACCAGTCCGTTCGTTACCAGGGGAGATACGAATGTCGGGTTCGCTATCTTGTCCTGCCATATGATCTGTCCGTTGCGGGCATCGATTTTCGTTATTGTCCCGTTGCCATGGCCGTTGTCTATCGCATCGAATACCGGGACTGCGCCTCCTTCGAGTAGTGAACCGGTTCCTTTCAGGAAATCGGGCTGCTGACTGTCGTACTTTACCGGAGTTGAGCTGCCTGCCACGTAGACAAAAGTCCCGTCATCGGCGGTGAACGCCTCCACTCCTGCACCGGGCCCGGGCCAGACCACATCGGTTCCATTGGGAGAGGGGTTCTGATCGGTGTTCTGGGTATACACAACGTTTACGTTCCAGATTGGGTTTCCGGTTGCGGCGTGCAGTGCCATCACATCGCCGCGTTTATTATGACCGATCACAATTTTCTCGGGTCCATTTCCGGCGTTTACCGTCATCAGGTTTGTGCCCCATGCGGTATCATAGTCATGGCCATCCGGCAAGGTAAGACCTGTTAATACCGTCCCCTGTTCGATGAATGGTGTCGACCACAGAATTTTTCCCGTTGTAATGTCCACCGCAGTAACACTGTTCGAATATTTATTGGGTTCCGGAACACGAAGAGCAGGCTGGAAATCCGGGGACGGGTTCCCAACGGGTAGGTAAATGACCCCCTTGTCGGTGTCCACAGATCCTCCGGTCCAGGTCGTTGCACCGCCATTCTGGCTTGCATTGGGGCTCGTTGTTACCCAGTCCCCGACAGCGAGTCGAGTTTGCCAGAGTTTTTTCCCGGTGGCTTTATCGAGACCGGTAACTGTTCCTTTCTGTGCAACACCGAAGGGTGGCTCGTCACCGAGTGCTGAACCCGCTACGATAATATTATTCCAGATAATCGGGGGTGCAGACTCTCTCCATGCCGGTCCTGTATCAATCGGATCCGATTCCCAGATTTTTGTCCCGTCGCCGGCATTGATGGCTACGATCGTACCGTTTGGTCCTGTCGGAGCATAGATAATACCTTTATCATACGTCATACCATGTGAAGAGGACGACCTTGGAAGGATGCCTCCCGTGTAGGTCACATGCGGATCAAATCTCCATTTGCACAAACCGGTGGTCAAATCGATTGCGATCACCTGCAAGGCGTTGTTCTGGGCATACACGGTATTCCCAATGATCAGCGGAGGATTTTCTACCCGTACCCGGTATTCAGGATCCACTTCACCGTGAGCTGGGCTACGTTATCCTTGGTAATCATAGTCTGCTGACTGTTACGTGAATATGACGAATCATAATTCACGACCGGCCAGTCATTCGGACCCGGCGTGACCGGTGTCTGGGCCGACACCAGTCCGGCAACGCTGCAGAGAAAAATCAAAGCGATCGCTGTCGCAAAAATGCATTTCCATCGCACATTTTTCATCATGAAAACTACTCAGGTTGGTTGGAGACCGGTGAAGAAGTACAGGACACTGAGGTGAATCCCCGTCATTCCTTGTCGAAGAATCCAAGACCTGAAGGTCATAATAAATAAGGTGCATAAATATCTTTTATCACAGAATTATATGCGGAAAACAAAAAAACAGGAAGAACAATTATTTTCTTCCGCGTCCGGACTATAATGGAAAATTTAATTAATAATATTGAGCGTATTTGCGCATATGTCCAGAACTATCGTAGCAGGCATCCTGATAATCATCAGCATTTCGGCTACTGCTGGCAGGCTGTACTTCGGGTAATCCGTATGGAGGAGGGAGCACAACGCCTACACCCGTTCCGACTACTACACAGGTACAACCTGGTGTACCTATGATTACCATTGTTTCTCCGCAGGATATGGCAACGCTTCCCGCAGGCAACATTACGGTAACGGTCAAAGTCAGCAATTTTAATATTGTTGATAAACAGGGCCAGGCAAACGTTGCAGGAGAGGGGCATGTTCACTATTACCTTGATCTAAGCCCCCTGCCGTCAGATCCTTCAAAACCGGCAATTCCCGCAAATGCGAATGCGACATGGGCCCACGTTGCATCCACATCATATACTTTTATGAACGTGACTCCCGGCGTGCATACGGTATCAGTCCAACTCGCGAACAACGATCATACACCGGTTATTCCTCTTGCAACAGCATCCGTTATGGTTATTGTCACGGCCCCGGGAGGGCCCTCCCCAGCCACGACGGTAACTGCAACGCCTCCCCAAGGCGGCCCAACGGTGCCGTTGACATTGGCTGCACAAAACATTGCGTTTGACAAAAATTCACTCAGTGTTCCGGCAGGATCGACCGTAGTCATGACATTTATCAACAACGATGCGGGAGTGGTTCACAACTTCGCCCTCTATACCGATTCCACAGCTACACAGAAGCTGTTTGCCGGGGACTTCGTTACCGGCGTGAAAACAGTTACTTACACGTTCACGGCACCTTCCAAGCCCGGCACCTATTTCTTCAGGTGCGATGTCCACCCGACAGTCATGTACGGGACATTTATCGTAACATGACGACCTGATTCCATCCCTATTTTTACCGTGGCAGAAAAGTTTTTGGTATACTGTGTAAGGGACTTCACTTTTTCATCAAAACAAATATATAGCGTGTTATGATTTTTCAGGAATGAGGACTGCATCACTTACTGATAAAAAAATTGGAGAAGTACAGGGAATGGGGGACCCCACCGGAGTTACATCAACGGTTCTTTCCGGGGAATAAAGGCCGGAAAGAACGGGTTATAAAGGTTACAAAACAGCCCTGGCAATTGAGATGGTAATGATGACCTCCATCTTTTCCTTATCCCTTTTAATCCTCCATACCGGTTGTGGAAGTAGTATTTTTTGGAGGGTGCGCTTTCCAAACAAGGAAACCGGCGATATCCAGCAGATACCAATCAATCGGACATGCCGACCATCTCCACCGATTCCGGGGCTCCCATCTCAAGTACGAGCCCGATCAGCTTACCGACAAGGGCGAGGAAAAGGAGCCCGACAGGAACAACCGACCAGTTATAGCGGTTATCACGATAAAAATACCAGGCTGCAGCGATAACGGCGAGAAGTATTAACAATATGTCATCGAGCCGGTCGATCCATTCCGGTTCCGAAAACATCGTGCCAATGAGGCCTACCGCCAGAGCGACAAGGAATGCTGATACCAATACATTATTTCCACGGTTAATCGCCTGTTGAACGGTTGTTGTCATGGAAAATCATCCGGGTAAAACAGATACGCCAAAGATATAAAATATTGGGTTGAAATTCAATTTTTGAATTAAGAGCGCATCCGGTACAGAATGGATCCGGGACCGTGACATAATGGTCAGCTCTTACATCATTTTATGGCTCTGTTAAATTCTTCTCGTTGCAAATTATCTTTTTAAATTTCAAACAGAAGGGGATTTTGTCCCATCCCTGCGCTTCCCCCTCAGAATAGTCTTTTGACAGGGTTGATCGGAAGATAAAGAGGATAGGAGTTACCAGGGCAGTCCTGTCCGGACCGGGGTCGCTACAGCGGCGGGGCTGATCCCCGGGAGCGTCGGTTTGAGGTTTCTTCACGAATATTGTACCAATTATATGATATTTTTGGATATCCGAAAACTACAACACCCCCCGGGATGATAACAGCACATTTTTTTCAAACCTGGCCCCGGGGCTTTCTCGGATTCTTTATGACGGTGGCTTGGGGGATGTTCCTACGACGTGCGCTCCCTTCTTCATCGGGTTCGTGAAAGCCGGATACCTGCAAATGAGAAACGAGAGAATTTTCCCTGAATCCTCGTCCAGCCCTGCATGGGATATGTCAGTCGCGGAGACTGTGTGGAGCGTCAGTTTAATCGGACAAATCCATATACGGCAATATCGCAAGTTTCCCAAAAATGCAGGGGACCAATATTTTCAAGGACGTCTGAAGCGTTGAAATTCTTTTTTTTCAAAATTAGTAACATGACGAAATTTTTTTATCAGTTGCACCGGTATAGCAATTCATGTTCCGGCTACCGGTCGTCATCCAGCTCATTAATGTGCAGGCTCGCACCAGCATTTTCCCCCTCTCCGTCAAACCGAGCCCAAATCAGGTACCGGGACACTTTCCTGTTCTTTAGAAGCCAGGGCTCCAGGAGACGGCCTTTTCCTGCAGAGATATAATATCAAGCCGGAATACACCGGGCAGGTGATGTCGCCGATGGGAATTGGGTGAGTTTGGATTCCGCTCAACCAAAAGGCAAAAGTTACGTTATCGATCCTGGTATCCGGATTTCTGGCAGGAAAGGGGATCGGCCGGTAATGATATCTGTGCATTCTCATTGGCCCGGATGGCACATCCTCCACCGCAGAAGGTTTTAATGGTGCAGTCCCGGCATTCCGGAACCTCCGCCGGCAGAAAACGGAACCTCTGCCGGCACCCGGGCATAGTTTCGGTCCATATTCTCCTGACCCCTGATTCCCTTACATTGCCAAGGAAAAATTCATTTCTTTGCGCGAACTGGCAGGGATAGAGGTTCCCATGGGCATCGATATTGAGGACATTAATTCCTGCACTGCAACCGGGCGCCAGGTGCTGTATCATTTTCATCGCATATTCCTCGTTAATTCCCTCATTTTTCATTCTATGTAGTACGTATAAGGCGTCCTGAGGGGCGTCGACCGATAACAGTTCCATGGTCTCGGGCTCCGTATCCCTGGCATAGTCAAAGAGCACATCCAGTACATTCCTGACCTGCTGCGGGGTCAGTTGTCTGTTATTCCCGAGGTTCTTTCCCCTGCCGCTTGGGACGAGCCAGTACAGGCAGAACCTTGGTACTCCGATGGCAAGTCCTGTTTCGATCAGGGCCCCGACCTCATGGTAATTTTCACAAGTAACTGTCATCCTGATACCGCATTTCAATCCCGAGCCGACACGGTACTCAAGCGCCTGAATTGCCTTTTCATGGCTTCCCGGCAAACCCCTGAACCGGTCATGAAGCCCGGGATCTGCGCTGTCAACAGAAATTCCTGCGTACAAAATCCCCGAATCAATAAGACTCCTGACCGTATCGTTTCTGATGACAGTCCCGTTCGTGCTTATTGCAGTGTTCAATCCCCTGGATGCCGCATATGCAGCAATTTCAAAGAAATCTTCCCGTACCAGTGGTTCCCCGCCTGAGAACAGGAGAACCGGTACGTGCATCAGGCTTAACTCGTCAATTACCTGCTTCATCTCTTCCGTGCTCAACTCGCCATCAGTGGAACGCAGCGGACCTGAATCTGCATAACAATGGGAACAGTGAAGGTTGCAACGGTTAGTAATATTCCAGAATACGACCGGCCCCCTCTTTCCGGCGTATCCCTGTGGACCTTCGCTGAATATGTGAGCCGATTTCAGACGATCTCCGATGCCTCCCCTGCCATGTATAAACTGGCTGATCCTGATCATCAGGCCTCCCTATTGGTATGGTACATCCCTGGCGGGGTTCTTTTCAATTCTTTTATGCTGTACAGAATTTTATAATCGGTTATTCCCGTCAGGACAGAGATCTGCCGGATATGCTGTTCCACTTCTTCTTTCGAATACCCGTGTAGCATGGTGTAGACATTATATTCCCATCTCCCAGGAACGCATTCGCGCTCATAGCAATGGGTTACTTCCGGGTATCCAGCCATTGTCATTCCCGTTTTATCGACCAGGTCGCCAGGCACCTTCCATACTACCATCGCATTGTAAATAATCCCCATATTCCTATGATTAATGCGGGCACCTATCCGGCGGATTATTCCCTGTTCAATCATATGACGGATGCGATCAACAACTTCTTCTTCGGTAATTTCCATTTCGTCTGCAATATCTTTGAAAGGGTTCAGTTTCAGGGGGATCCCGTTCCCAAGAGCCGCGAGAATTTTCCCGTCAATAGCATCCACCTTTTCAGACCTCCATTACATCCGGGATCCTGAATTTAACCTGGATCTTGAATCTTTTCTTAACAGGAAGATCCAATACCTGATCCCCGGGAATGTCCCCCATAGAAAGAAGTTCCTGCTTGATTGCCTCCAACTCTTTTTCATCCCTGCATACCAGGGTAAACCAGATATTGTATGCATGATCCCGCAGGTAATTGTGGGAAACCTGGGGATACCGGTTAATAATCGCTGCTGTCTCTTCAATCGAACAGGGAGGTATTTTCAGACCGATGAGGGTTGAGGCCTCAAAACCGATTTTTTTCGTTTCGACAACCGGACCGATATTTTTGAGAATACCCCTGGCGGAGAGATCCGAGAGCCGGGACAGGACTTCTTCCGGTGAAATCCCTGCTTCCCGTGCAACCAGATCCCAGGGGTTCACACTCAGCGGGAACCTTTCCTGCAGGAGTGAAAGGAGCAGACGATCTGTACGGTCCATTGTTGTTATGTCATTCATCAGCGATCGGCCCTGCCTGGAATATACGTGCATACCGGGTCTTCCTCAAGGTAATACCTGTCAGAATCGGCCTGGAAGGCAAATTCCCCGCACCTGTTGCGGGACCCGGACTGCATGCCGTAAGCCCTCGCACGGCAGCCGCCACAAATAGTAAGATATTCGCACCTGCCGCATTTCCCGCGTATGGCTCCGGGATCTCTTAAGGATTCAAATACCGGGGAGTGATTCCAGATATCAATAAATGGCGTTGTTCTCACGTTTCCTGCACTGACCGGCAGGTAGGGACAGGGTGTGACTTCCCCGTCAGGGCAGATACGGCAATAACATATCCCGGCAAGGCATCCCTTTTGCGTCGCCGGATAGTCGACACCAATTTCTTTCGCGATCCTCATGAACTGGGGGGCGCACGTCGGCCTGACGGAGACACCGGAATTCCTGGTATTCTGTAGCACATCCCGGATCATAGTTTCATAACACCCCGGGTCCGGACCGCCAGATGTGACCCCCCTTCCTACGGGGACGATAAAAAACACCTGGAAATTGTGAACGCCGAGATCCTTTCCGAATGTAATGATGTCATCAATTTCCCGGCAGTTCTCATTTGAGACGGTGATGTTAATCTGGACCGGGATATTCTCGCTGCGACATGCAACTATGCCTCCTGTTGCTTTCTGCCATGCTCCTTTTAATCCACGGAACCGGTCATGAACGGCAGGTTTAAGAGAATCGAGGCTGATCGCAACAGACGAGATACCGCTCTCCCCGAGTAGCTGTGCTGTCTTCCGATCGAGAATACTCCCCGAAGTGCCCATCGCCATCCTGAGGCCTTTTTCTCTCCCGTAGCCTATAATTTCAAAAATATCCTTCCTGAGCAGGGGTTCCCCCCCGGAGAGTATCAGCACCCTGGTTTCGGCATCCACCAGGGAATCGATGAGTGACTTCCCTTCGGTGGTGGAAAGTTCTTCGTGATAGGAAAAACCTGCATCAAGATAGCAGTGCGGGCATTGGAGATTACATTTTCGAGTAACATTCCATGAAACAAGCCTGGGATATGGGGTGTCATGCCCGGCAAATGTTCCTGGAACAGTCATGTGCATCTGTTTACTCCCCAAAAATATTTAACTGCAACCGCCACAGATAACCGGCTGCAGAATTTTATTAATTATTGCATTTTTTGACAGATGTCTATTTGAGTGTTTCTCTGATTGTCAAATCCGGGAACCTGGATAGCAGATACGCGATTTTTCTTTACCGGCATTTATCCCGGAATATCAGCGGTGCTGCAAGAATGATAAATAAGAGTGTATAGGTAATGATACTGCTGTTCCTGCTTATCGTGTTCTGGGTTTTCTGGTCGTTCGGATGGAGCAGGCTTGTATTCACTGTGTAGGAACAATGATCTCCCGGTCCCGACAGGAATTGCCT
Source organism: uncultured Methanomicrobiales archaeon (assembly GCA_963809105.1). GTDB lineage: Archaea > Halobacteriota > Methanomicrobia > Methanomicrobiales > Methanospirillaceae > CAIKOD01. The sequence continues at coordinate 215,720 of CAWEIC010000001.1, forward strand.
TCACCCGGCCAGCGGAATATTATGGAGAGGAACCCCTGAATAGAGTGAAGAATCAGTCGTTTACGAGATCGGTATCCCTTGTTCTGCATACCACGAGTTTACAAAAATTGTTTCACAAATTGTCAGTTAAGGAACCCGTTATAACATTCAACCATCAATCACTTGCTGGTGAGTCTTTTGTCTTCCATGAGAAGTCCGGCAGCAGGGGGAGGGTTTGGTTTGAACCCTCAATACATGTTCGTTGAGCGAATCCAACAAAATAATCGAGGCGGATCTGACTATTTGTGTCCCGATTGTCTGGACGGATCGACGCGGATGATGCTCGATCACTTATCCCGGATATGCGCATCAACGGGTCTGAAGGTCAGTAATGAGGAACTCATGGAACTCGGCATTTTTGCAATGTTTATTTCCTCCCGCGTGAAATCGAAAGCAGGGATCAGCGTATCCTGCATGTCTCTCTGGACGGAATGGGTGAGGTTTTTCCTGAAAACCATGAATTCATTCCCGAACCTTATCTGCGAGGAAGAATTCCAGGACCTTGTTGTCAGTCGGTTCGGTTGCGATATTTCGCAGGACGAGAATGGAGGTCCGGTTTATCCGGGAATAGAGTTTATTCCTGAACGAAACGTAACGATACCTGTCACCGACAGTACGTTTGCCCGTGCGTGAGAAACCGTAAAATAAAAATTCCGGATCCTCTTTTTTCAGCATCGGTACCTGGCTTCCTGAACCATATACCATGTAACCGTCAGGTTTGCGCCGGGAATCATGCACCCGGGTATATTTTCCAGGGAAATAGTATCCAGGTCAGAAAAGATATTTTTAACGAACAACCGGATCAGCCGTATTACTATCAACCGTCTCCTATTGTTCAGAACATGAAAGGAAGAGAAAATTATATCATCAGTGGCGATTATTCCACCCGGTGAGAATGGACACATGATACAGGTAACAAAGTAGGACGGCAGAACCGAACCATTCATTCGCGAAAAACTTGTGGTCAGTGCTGTTAAGTCAGGTGCGACACCCGAAGACGCGAGGGCCATAGCACAACAAATCGAATCAAAGGCGTCAGGCAGTTTAACGACCCGGGATTTGAGGTCACAAATGTTGTCCCAGCTCAGGCAGAAAAATCCTGTGTGGGAACAAAACTGGATTATTTACGACAGGGCTGTAAAAAGAAAATAATATCAGATCTGTTTTATCTATTTCCATTAATTTTGGTCGGCGTCTGGAGATCCGGATGATCGGGCCACATAATGACCCGGTCCAGTACGGGTTTATAATCCCCGGTTCGCAGCCTGAACAATTCATGCACCCGGGACCAAAAAATTACCTGACCCCTGCATCTGCAAAATGACCGTCAATGTTCTATCGGAGCCGCAAAGAAGATGTCTCTTCCCGAGGCCTTCAGGGGGATCCCATAGACAACAGAACAATTCTTTATTATTCCGAGACTTATAGCAGCAACACCGGCAGAATACATCACCCGGTTGTCTACGTTGTGGATGCTCGCCGTTTTGACGGCCGAACCTACCGCGATACCGAGATCGGTTATCTTGAATATGCAATTCGGACCCTTGAAATCTGTTTTTCCAGGTTTTGCCGATGCACCTGCCCTGGCCATCTCCTTGCAGGTCGGATAGCCGCAGCCGCCGCAGTTCAGGCCAAGCGTCTTCTCCCCGCTGACGCCAATAAGGACAAGAGCATCGCTCGCCTTTATCTGGTCCCCGTTAATCCTGAAAAATTCCATACCTGTTTCTGTTGCGATCCGGGCCATTTTCCCGGCGATTTTTTCGAGGTCGCCCTGACCCGTGACGATTTCAATGGTGATTGAATCGATCCCAACGGCTTTAGGGGCGGTCCGTGCCGCCAGCGCCATGAGACCTGCAACCGTTTTTACAGCATCTGTTTCAGCAGACATAGTGAAGTATCTGCGGCCGGACAGATAAAAAACCAATGAGTTACCGGATTGTGATTACCTATCGTGATGTTATCGCTACTGTCACTGGTTGCGGTAAGTGTTCCGGCGGATCGGCTCTCCCGATACCCGGTTCTCTGTTCTCTCTTCGGTTTCCCAAAGTAAATCAATACTGGAACAGCCTGTAAATCGTTTGTATCGTTAACGATGAAAATATCCCCTTCATCGCCGGAGTTCAGTGAGGAAGCCCTTTCGGGTCCCGGTTTCTCGTCTTGCCAAATTCATCCATTGTCTCTTTAATGCGACGGCGGAGCCATTGTTCATCGAACTCGGAAGGAAATATAAATTTCACCTGGTTTGAGATTTCCCAGTCCTCCCACGAGTTAATATCGGCAACGCGGGAAAAGAGGGGTGTTCCGGGCAATGGCAAGGGAACCGTGAACCAGGCTTCATCCAGTGGGAGAGATAAAGCAAGGGCGAATGTTTTTTCGATGGATTCGACGGACTCCCCGGGGTATCCGACCATGAAGAACCCTGCCGTCCCGATCCCGGCATCCGAGAAGAGTCTGACGGCATGGATACCCTGTTCGACGGTTGTCTGTTTATTCATAAGCCGCAGGGTCTCGTCACTTCCGGATTCAAGTCCGAGATAGACCCTGATGCAACCTGCATTTTTCATAAGGCCCACGAGTTCCGGTATAAGCCGGTCGATCCGCGACAAACAGGTCCAGCGTACCGGCACGTTCCGGCGGATCATCTCGTTACAAAATGCCTTGAGATAATCGGTGTCGAGCGTAAAACAATCGTCAGCAATCCAGAGGCATTGGTAACCAAGCGACCTGATTTCCTCAATCTCGAGAAATACTTTTTCTATCAGGGGCTTACGGAACAGATCCCCCCAGACCGGCCTCGAACAGAAATCGCATGAGAACGGGCAACCCCGGGTCACGATGAGGCTCGTCTGTACCAGGCCGGTATTTTGTTCTATCGCAGCCTTGTACTGCCGGTGATCGAATCCGGAACGGTCTGGTATGGGAAGGTTATCGAGAACTGCCGATGGGTTATGAACAGGGGGAGATGATATCACCCTCTTTCCGTTATGGATGTACAGACCCGGATAGTCTGCAGGATCGAGTATCTTCGGATTATGAGGGGTACCTCCTGCGGCCAGGTAATCCCGGCAGAAACGTGGGAAGGTACCATCGCATTCTCCACAAAAGACGACATCGAACCGTTCTCCGAACATTACCGGATTAACGCTCGGGAGTGGACCTCCTGCGATGAAAAGAGTCTCTGGCAGCCGTTTTCGAAGTTCTTCAAGCAGGTCGAAAGCATTCCTGCTCATGGTGACCATGATTGAAAAACCGATAATTGCAGGCCTGGATTCGGCAATCCGGACGATTGCCCTGTCGAAAGTTTCAAATGTGCAGTCTGCCACGGTTACAGGGATTCCCAGCTGTTTCAACTGGCCGGCCAGGTATGCAATCCCGAGCGGTGGAAACAACTTTTCAACCGGGTCCCTGGATCTGAAATATGGATAGATAAGGGTGACCCCGGGGCCGGCCGGACTCATAAACAAATCCCCGTTTTAACATCTATGCAGTACCTGTATCTCGGGTAATTTTTGTGAACCCTGAACCGGACCTACTTCTATACAAAACCCAGCCCAGCAGAGATCCCCGGCATTCTCACGCCCCTGGTAGATCCTGTACGGCACCGGCGGGTTAATTACGGGTTTGTCGATACAGATCCGGAGCCGGTGGAAGGGATCAACGAGAGAAACCGGCAGTTCAGCCGGAAATACCTCTTTCCACCCGGGAGGCGGCGGTACCTGATGTCCATCCTCCCAGCCTGACGTAAGCCATTCGGCGCTCAGTTCGTTCAGCAGACAGAGTGTTTCATCCGGCCCGACCTGGACTCCACCCGGTACATGAATATCCACGTGATGGCCGCTTATGCGGTACCTGAGTGTTACGCTCCCACGGGAAGGTACTGGCTCAAAAAAAGGCTCGATTCCGAGCATGGAGTGAAGTCGGGGCGACAGGATAAGCATAATACCCTGGATCCATGGAAGTTGCATGTATATCCTGACGACTGACAAGCTCACACGGGTCAGAAGGGCAGATGGGTTCCCCCGGATCTTCCAGTTCAGGCGGGTATCGATGGTGAACGTGCGGGTGAAATATTTACCTTCGATAAGGTCGTTACACGACCGGGAAAAATACGTACATTCATTATTCCTGATCGCGACGCTGCCTACGCCCATTCCTTCACCCACCAGGTTAGCTCCACCGTAATACACGAGGAGGCCGCGTACCAGTCCCCGGCTTCTTCCTTCACCGGAATAGTCTTCCTGGGGAACTATTCGGATACTGTCTGGAAACACGGTCAGTTCTCCCCGTTCTGGTATTCGACCCATCGCGAAAGGGTTCCAATCCGTTTGAATGCATCAAGCATCGGGAGTCCGATACCAGAACGGCGGGCACTGCGGTAAAATCTCCACCGGTCCCGGAGCCTCGGGCCGTTTTTCCCTTTTTGTGCAAGGAGATAATCGAGCGTTTCGCGTTCTTTTTTCATCCATGCAAATCCGGATAGTACAGAATCTGTATATCGTTCATAGTCAGGCCACGCATCGGCCAGCATTTTTGCGCATTCCAGGGAGAAAATAATACCTTCCCCGGTAAATGGCGACACGGTGCCTATCGATTCTCCAATTCCAACAATGACCTGAGTCTTTCCTCCCTTTATGGGCTTTCTGAAAGAAAACGGGGTGGAATAGTACGGCGATGCAACCCTGACAAACCCTTTGCACCTGCAAAGTGTCGTCAAGGAACACCGGCCTGAAACCTCGTGGCAGAACTGCGAAATAATGCTGTTGTGATCGACGAGCCCGATCCCGCCTGCTCCGATGTGATACTGATCGTTACCGATAGGAAAGATCCAGAGGTAGCCTAGTCCCGGGACGATATTTCCGTAAACCCCCGGGTCGAGGCGATCTCTCCCACGGGATTCTAAAAAAACCCTCTGTTGCATGGTCGGCAGGATCAGATCGGATTTGCACGGAGGCAGGAGAGCCCTGCTGATACCCGTTGCATCAACGATGATATCATAATCCTTTAATTCCGGAAGCGCCGGACTCTTCCCGTATAGTCTGCTGCCTTTTATCAAGTCCTGGAGAAGCCGTGGTTTGTCGATGGTACAGAGCGGAGTCTTTGCTTTCAGACCGTCGAAATGCATGACAGGCATTTTTTCCAGGAGATACTCGTTTAAATCGAGGCCGATTTTATCGAGATATATTTCGATGCCCACAGGAACGCCCCATCCACAGGAGCGAAAACCGCATCGGGTATTATGGGTTAATCCGTCATATAAATCAGCCATCATTCCCTGCCGACCGAGCAGCCTTGCGAGGTATCCGCCGGCGATTCCGGCACCTGCTATGGCAATGCGCATACAATCCCCCCGGATGCGATCAATATCGCAGCCACCGCGATTGCATTAATCAGGGAGACCCTGATCTGCCGGATTACTAGTTTGTGGGCCTTCAATTCGAAATCAGGAAAATCAGAATATATAACACGTGTGGAGAGCTGATCGATTCGTGCTCCTAGTATCGTAATGACTACGCCGGTGATGATTGTTACGAGGACCAGATCATATGCGAGCACTGAGGTTCCAAGTATCCAGGTCAGCGGAAAGAAACATAAGGCCGCTGTGAGCACCGTAACGAGACCGTAAACGGTCGAATGCGGAAACCACGGGAATTCAACGGAAGAAGTCATTTTTCCACCTGCCCGGTCGGAACGTTCGTCCCTGCGCATCATGGAGACTACAAAGCAGGTCACTGTCAGGCCATGCAGGAGCGACAAAACGAAGGCCAGGGGAGAAAAAATACCGGTTGCCGCATAGACAACGGTCACCGTGACGCCAACAACCAGCCAGGGGAATATATACCACTCGGTAAACGGGCGGTACGCTAATGCGATACGCGGATGATTATAGCCATAATCAAAAAAAATGCCGATAAAAAACAGCAACAGGATAAATATCCTCTTTGTCGCAAGATACGCAACGAGGATAAGTACCACGATCATGATGATCAGAGAAATCTTCCGGTAATCCGCCTCGGTCGCCCATCCGAAAACCAGCGGACGGTCACGCCCGGTCTCCCTGCTCTTCTCATGCTGGTCGATTTCCAGGTCCATGATGTCATTCCAGACGTGGCCATCGATATGGATGAGGATGGCTGTTACGGAAGCGATAATGAACAGCGTCCAGTCAGCACCTGAAAATCCTGTTTGCCATAAAGTGACGGCAAAACCAAGTAATATGGCACACCCGGTGAATGGGATGAGTCCTTCAATACGCAGAATTCGAAGGAGTGTCCGGGAGTTCAGTTCATTTTCCCCCTGTGTGAAAGAAGCTGATCGGCCCGGCCGGGTCCGGATTGTCATCGAAATGCAGGAGCTTCATGGTACTGCCACGATTGTTTCCTTTCTTTCTGGGACTACATACTTTTTTGCATCGGGATTCCCGTTAACTGCTGCTTTTCGCACCGGGTGCCGGCCCCGGAATAAAACACGATGAGACTTCAGAAGAATCCGAATATATGCTGATACCGTAGACGGCCTTCGAAACCGGCAAAGCCCACAATATCCCGGGCCCGTTCAACTCCCTTCATGGTGAAACATGGTGAAATACTCGCGCACCAATTCCGGGATATCGAAAAGCGGATCGTGAATCTCCCTGGTCAAGGAGAAAATAAGGAGGATTGTTGATTTTAATAGCCGCTCCCACCGCTGGTAGTAGGCATCGTTGTCAGCTGCCATCATTGTAGGTGGTACGGTGGTTGTTGTTGCAGCGGGTGTTGATGTCGCAACAGGTACTATACCGGACACGTTTGCAACATACCACAGGTTGTTGAACCCCTGCCCGTTAATATTCCCGGGTTTCATATCGCCGGAATAATAATACAGGGGTCTTCCCAGGTATGCTGTCTGGTTCATCCCATCCGTCCTGGTCACGGTACTGAAATTCCCGACATTCAGGACTGATGGAGCTGTCACGGGGCTTGCGCTGAAAGGTGGCCATAATTTCGAGCAGTTGCCTGTACAGGCGCTCTGGCCCGGTGTATCTTTTATAAAGTAATACAATGTTTTTCCGGATGTGTCTGTCATGAACAGACCAAGGTCTGATGTATGGGAGATGAGCACGCTTTCGTCGGGCTTTATCACGAACCAGATTTTGTTGAAGTTTTCACCGTTTACATCGCCCGGGTTTTTATCCCCTGAATAATAGTAGAGAGGCCAGCCATAGTAGGTAGTCTGTTTTGAACCGTCTGCACGGGTAATGAATCCGAAGTCAGCCGGACCCAGAGGCGCTGATACCGTGATGGTACTGGTGTAAAAAGGTGGCCAGATCGCCATACACTGCCCGTTGCAGGCGCTTGTCCCGTTAGAAGCTACATCATTTGCAAAATAATACAATGTCTTGCCCTGTGCATCTACAATTATTTTTCCGAGTGTTGTATCGGCAGTTTTCACCGTGTCTGCAGGTTGAACGGTCGGTACTGCAGTGGGTTGCTCTGTCGGCTGTGCGGGTTGCGACTGGGTGCATCCTGCGATGAAAAGAACAGAAATAACAACAGCAAGAAGGATCGCCATGGTAACGTTTTTCATAGAATCTACCTCTTTGGTACAGGCGGTCTTTTTACCATGTCATTATATAAGCATTTCGTTAAATCCTGTTATGTGAAACATCGTCCCGTTTCATTATTATCGTAGTGCATGAGTTGATTTTTATGGATCACCTGTGGCAGTGTGCCGGGCTGTCATGGCGGCCTGGCTGCAAAGAAATCATCGGTTTTGATAAACCCGTGCCTTCGATACGACTCCCAGATTTCAGCCGGTTTCCACGGGTATGAAACAGGGAACGAAGGATAAAATGGACTTTATTAAAGCCGTGCCTCTGATGATGTCACCTTATTTCCTCCTGGTGTATGCATCCCGTAGGAATTTAGATTGTTCATCCGGATCAGACAACTCGCGGGGTTTCGCACCGCCTCCGTGGCGACCCGGGTCATAAAAGGACTGTTCTGAAAAGATTAATTTCTGGCTCCAGAGTTCACTCCGTCTGATGATTACCCTGACAGGGAGAGGCAGAGAGGGGGTAGAAACCCCCTATTGTCAAATTTTTGGGTTGGTTAAAGGCCCTGCCTCTTCGAGTACATCGGTCCGAACACACTGTTCATAGATGACGATGATGTCTGCAAATTCTCAAATTTATCCTGCGTTTAATACCCCACTGCCCTCCTGGCAATTCAACAAACCCAAAATAACTGAGAAAAAAATAAGGGGAAAGACGCTGTATTACATCTTTTCCATCATCGATTTCAACATTTTCATACTTTCGACTTTGAACTGAAGGTGCTGGATCCAATGCTCTTTCATCATGATCTTCTCATCGAGCATGCGCATCATGATCATTTTCTTGGTCTTGTCGTCGAATTTTTCCCACATCATCCCCATGCAGGGATCATGATGGTGTTCCATTCCCATACCATGTTCCATTCCCATTTTACCTTCGGATCTTCCAAACATTATTATTCCTTCCTTCGACATTTCCGGGTGAACTTACCCGGTATGTCCTGAAGGCCCCTTAAAGGTTTTATGCCATAAATAATTTGAGTATCGTTATAAAAATTATAAAAAAAAATCCCGGATTCCCGACGGTTATTTTCCATTGGCTGACCTGAACATTCCCTTCGGCACCAGTATCTCGAAGCGTGCACCATTCCCCGGAGAACTGGTTTCTGCGATGGTCATCCCGGTGATCGATAGGATTTCTCTCGAAAGGAACAGGCCGAGGCCTGTATGTTTTCCAAAACCACGGGTAAATATATGTTTTTTATCCTCTTCTGATATTCCCTGGCCATTATCTTCAACAATCATCAGGAGGTTGTTTCCGACAACCCCTGAAGAGATCCGTAGGAGGGTCAGGGTGTCACCGCCATAACGAAGTGCATTATCGATCAGGTTGTAAAATACTTTTTCAAAAAGCGGATCAGCATAGATCTCAAGGTCAGGCCGATCGACCTCGACTTTGACATTTCGCATAGGAATCGTACTAACAACATAGCTGATGACAGAGCCGATGTTCTGCCAGACCGGTTCTTTTACCCCCATATCCTGGTAATCACGAGTAAAGGTTATCTGCTTCTGGATATTCTCTGCAGCAGTTTTTTCCCATTTTAGATAGTCAGCCAGGGTCGGATTATTCTCTTCTTTTTCCGATAATTCGAGATAACCCAGCAGGACCGTCAGCTGGTTGAGAATGTCATGCCGGGTAATGCTCGACATAAGATTAAGTTTTTTGCCGGCCAGGGCCAGTGCATCCTCTGCCCGTTTTCGTTCGGTAATATCCACGACGAAGACCAGGACACCCGTTACTATTCCCTGCTCATTCTTTAGTGGGATTGTATCTGTCTGTACCCACAGCAGTTCACCGGATGCGGTACGCATCTGCTCAACAATCCCTGTTTTGGGATTTCCGGTTGTAATGACTTCCAGGTCGTCGTTATAATAAGATTCTCCCCTGTCCGGGAATAAATCAAAGGCATTTTTTCCTTCGATTTCTTCAACAGACAACCCGAACGCCTTTGCTGCTGCCGGATTTACCCTGATAAAGTTATTTTTCGTGTCTTTATACCAGACCATGGCCGGGGCATTATCAATAATTGCCTTATGATCGGCTGCAAGCATGCGTAATGCCATTTCATCCCGTTTTCGTCGTGAAATATCCCGGACCACGGAAAGAACAATTTTTTTTCCCTGAATTGTCGCGACATGGGCATGGATCTCAACAGGAACGATTGTGCCGTCTTTTTTGCGATGCCCCGTCTCGAACTCTGCATGCCCGGCAGTAATCAACGATGTTCCGAGCTCCCCAATAGGAATACTATGATACTCAGTGGAGATATCGAGGGGACTCATCATCAGGAACTCTTCCCGGGTATACTGGAGCATCAGGCACGCAACATTATTGACATCTATAAACCGCCCTGGCAAGCCCCTGTCGTCAATGTCATGTATGTGGATCGCATCGTTAACCGAGTTGAATATTGCCCGGAATTTTTCTTCGCTCTCCTGGATCCTTTTTTCTGCATCCTTCTGTGCTGTTATGTCATGGGCAATTACCGACGCCCCGACAATATGGTCCTGCATATCCTTTATCGGGGAGAGAGAAAGGGAAGTCTGTATGATGTTACCGGCTTTGGTAACTCTCTCGGCTTCGTGTCGATTTATCGTTTCACCGTGGCGGATCCTGTCGAGCAGGCCCAGGTTTTCCTCTTCCCGATCCGGTGGGATAATCCTGAGGATTGATGTTCCCATCATCTCCCCGGATGTGTATCCATACAGATCTTCTGCACCTTTGTTCCAGTCCGTTACAATTCCTTCAAGAGTCTCGCTGACGATGGCATCACGGGACGACCTGACCACTGAAACAAGCCTTCGGCACATCTGTGTGTCAGTATGGACCCGGTTGCTCAGGTAGGATACGACAACGGCGACAATAATGAACACAAAAGATCGTGCGATGGCGGCGATTACATCATTGAATGTCGGGGAATTGATTGCAATCGCTAAAACGCAATATAAGGCGGAGAGGACGATTGCGAAAATCACGCCTCTCCGGGGGTAGTAATATGACGTGAGGATTATAGGAATATAAAACAAGTGGGGGATTACAACGGTTATTCCGATAAATAGTCCATAAATATTGAGTAAAAGCGTTATAATAGTACTGACGGCTATCAGGCCCTGGACAACATATGGTTTTTTCCCTACATCATCAAAGAACAAAAATTCCATTATCAGGCCCCGGGGTTGCCGACATCAGCTTAATCCTACAATGTCGTAAAATATTAAAAAGCCCCCTGATTATTAGTATATGTATATAATTTTCATCGGCACCGGTGCAAAGATAACCACACCCCCATGAACTGATATCGTTCCTGTACTGAATTGCTATGGGAACAATTTTTCTCGTCCGGATGGTGTAATCTTCTGAAAAGTGATTCCCTATTTTTTCCGCAGGCCATGGATGCGTCCGGGGAACGATTACGTAATTGCGGTGTAGCCTTTGGGAAAAAAAGGTATCAGCCAGGATATGGCGGTAGGATCACCGCAGGTCTCGGTTCCTGGTTGAAATCAAAATCCTTTCTGATGTCGCCCAGGATTGATACATTCTCTCTCACGTCAGGCCGTGAATCCGGGCGTGTATCGGTCGCAGGATCGATCCGCTCGCCACCGAGGAAGTCGTCCTCGATGAATTTTAGATAGGCATCGAAGCTCGAGGACCTGGTGATCGATATATCCCTCCTTTGCATAGGGGCTGATTACTATTCCCGGAACCCGGATCCCGTAGCCGTTTTTATCAACCTTCGGCGGGACCATATGGTCATAGAAACCACCCCAGTCGTCCCAGGTAAGGAATATTGCCGTGCTGTTCCAGTCTGGACTTTCCATTGCAGCATTAATGATTGACGTCGTGTAGGCCTGACCGGTGGATACCCGTGCAGGGGGGTGCTCGCTGTCTGTCTGGTTAGGCGTGATCCACACAACCTGCGGAAGTGTTCCCGTCTTTGCAGCGACAAAATACTGATCGAGAGCCTGAACATTCCCGACCTGGTTATTTTGCCTGACGTCCTCGAACCAGGGGAGAGGGTTCCAGATTTCAGGCACAGTTACTCTCTGGGATTGTGCCTCGCAAAACATCGCATCGTCGGCACAGTCCGGCTGGTCTCCTTCATTGAGATAATATGCCCAGTCTGATATTACTCCGGTGCAAAAGGTAGGTCAGATCGGTCCATGCATAATCGGGGGTTTCTGTCGGGGTCCCGTTTTTATCCAGGATAAGTCGTTCCGGACCCTGTAATGCATCGACACAGCTCATCGGATCGCTGGAGCTGCATAGTGCGGACCACCCGGATACGAGGAACAAGTGGGAAGGAAGACTCCACGAGGCGGCAGATTCGAACATATGGTCCTGGAGAACAAAATTATCGGCATATGCCCAGTAGTTGGGAATCTCTTTCTGATCGTGGTACCCCATAACGTCGAGTTTTGCAAACTCGGCCATACATTCCCCAGGATGGGCGTTTGCGTTATGACAACTATTATTGACGGCATTTTCCGCCTGTTCGATAAACCCGTCCATCTTTCCACCGTTTATATCGGCCTCGGAGTCATACTGTCCGTGGGGCCCGCCATAATTGATATCGTTCGGATCGTGGTAGGGACGGACGCATTGTCCTGTCATCGGATCGGGATTGCATACCGTAGGGACTCCATTATTCATGGGGATACCGTCGGCGCCCGGATATGTTCCGAAATATTCGTCAAATGCCCTGTTCTCCTGCATGATGATGATCACGTGCTTGATCTTGTGAATCCCTTCGTTCTGGCCCGAAGAAAGTGTGACAGGCATCACCAGGGTTGATTTCGTTGACGGGGCCGGCGTCAGCACAACGGGATGAGTGGGTGTTATGGTACCTCCCGGCTGGCCACCAGGGTTCGGGGTCGAGCAGCCTGAAAGAAAGATAACAACGACCAGGAACGTCAGCAGCACTGCAATGTTATAGTTCATACCCTCGAATCCTCGTGATATGCTATATACTTATTTGATCGCCGTAATGGGCCTTTAAAAAAAATATCCTTCTTTCCTTCTCCTGAAAAAATTATTGGTAACCCGGGTAAACGGGCAGGATTGTGGGTGGCCTTGGTGTCTGGTTGAAATCGAAATCACTGGTCAGGTCACCGAGGATCGAGACGTTCTCCCTCACGGTCGGCCGCGGGTCGGGCCTGGTATCGGTAGCGGGGTCGATACGTGCACCGCCAAGGAAATCATCCTCGATAAATTTCAGATATGCATCAAAGCTGAGGGTCTGGTGGTCAATGTACCCCTGCCTGGCGTACGGACTGATAACCAGTGCGGGTACCCTGATTCCGTATCCGTTTTCATCCACAACCGGAGGCACCACGTGGTCGTAGAATCCGCCCCAGTCATCCCAGGCAAGGAAGATCGCCGTGCTGTTCCAGTCGGGGCTTTCCATCGCGGCATTGATGATTGCGGTTGTATATGCCTGACCATCTGAAACGTTGCTTGGCGGGTGTTCGCTGTCCCTGTTATTCGGAGTAATCCAGGAGACCTGGGGAAGGTTTCCTGCTTGTGCAGCAGTGAAATAGTTATCGAGGGACTGGATATTTGCAGTCTCGTTATCCTGGTTCACTGTTACGAACCATGGCAGAGGATTCCAGATTTGAGGGACGCCGACACGCTGGGGCTGGGCTTCGCAAAACATCGCATCATTCGCACAGTCCGGCTGATCGCCTTCATCAAGGTAATATGCCCATGAAATTTGTTTCATATGGAGCAGATACGTGATATCTGTCCAGGCATAATTGGGAACCGTGGTTGGTGTCCCGTTGGCCGCAAGGATGAGCCTGTCCGGTCCCTGCAGTTCATTGACGCAGCTCATGGGGTCAGTGGAATTGCATACCGCGGACCATGCTGAAACAATGAACAGGTGTTGTGGAAGACTCCATGTCCCCCCCGACTCGAACATGTGGTCCTGGAGGACAAAATTATCAGCATATGCCCAGTAATTTGGTATTTCCCGCCTGTCATGGTATCCGATTGCATCAACCGTCGCCAGCTGGCTCATGCAGTTCGACGAATTGGATGTCTGGTTGCAGGCATTTTTTATCCCTTCCAGTTGCTGCCGCAGGAACCCGTCCATTCTTCCGGCATCGATATCGGCAATCGAATCATATTCCCCGTGAGGACCGCCGTAGTTTGAATCATTCGAATCATGATACGGGGCGAGGCACAGGCCGCTGACAGGATCGGGAACACATACGGCAGGTGTGCCGTTGCTGTTCATCGGAATACCGTCCACCCCGGGATACGTGCCGAAATACTCATCAAATGCCCTGTTTTCCTGCATAATGATGATAACGTGTTTTATCTTGTGAATACCTTCATCGGGACCGGCGGCAGGTGCAACCTGAACCGTGAGAGTGGATTTGTTGTATGCCGTGGGAGAAGCGGTTGGTACGGCCTGGGCCTGGCATACCTGGCACGTTGTCGGAACGGTTGTCCCGGCCGGAGTCTGTGGGGGATAATTCAGGCAGCCGGCGATACATACTGCCGTAATGAAGCACGCAAGAACCCCGGCTAAAAATAATTTCATACGCGGTAATTTCCTGTTCAGCGTTTATAAATTGTGGTAGAAAACCGGTTTAACAAACATAAATTCTATTATTACGAATTGTTCTTTGAACTGCCGATTTTTTATGCGTGCCGGTACAATCCGTGAATTCAGCAGCATATATTTATAAGGATCAACGATATCCCGTTGCATATGAGAATCCAATACATAATCATGTCCCTGGTTCTTGCAACAGGTACCCTGTTCGCAGGATGTACAAGCCCGTCAGCGGGTTACGGTGCTTTCCAGGCGCCCGTGACCACACCCATGAACGCTCCCGCAGGGAGCGAATCCATGAACGTGACGGCTCCGGCCGTTACCTCTGTGTCCGGAATTGTCATTACCCCGGTAACGCCCGGACCCGATGTCTTAATCGATCTCGTTGCAAAGAAAATGGCCTTCAATACTTCAAAAATCACCGTTCCGGCAGGAGCACATGTCATAATCCGTTTCCAGAACCAGGAACCGCCGGGGTCGTCGCAGGTGACGGGTATTCCCCATAATTTTGCAGTTTATACCTCGTCAAATGTTACAACGAAGATATTTTCCGGGGAGATAATTACCGGGGGAGAAAATATTACGTATACATTTACTGCTCCCGCAGTTCCGGGTACTTATTATTTCCGTTGCGATGTGTATCCCCCGGTCATGAACGGGCAGTTCATCGTAACCTGATTTTTTTTATGGCCGCTGCGACATCGTGGCCTGGTCAGGCGAACGGAAAAAAAAATTTCATGATTTGTGTATCGTCTTGCCCTTTAATTCCAGTCCAGGTAATAATGGTTCAAAAAAAGGATTGGAACTCTCCTATGATCGTCGATAGGTTTGGCTGACCGCCAACTATCCGGCTGCCTCACTGCTATAACAATCGAAAGAAAATCCGCTTGTTATGCCGAAAGCTCGTCTTCTCCCGTGGAACCCCGCAGGAGGCTTTTCAGGTTGCTAAACAAACTGCTATCTGTCCCGGAATGCGTATTCAGACGTGTTCCACACATTATACAGTACCTTGCCTCAGGGGAGGCGGCATACCCGCATTGTTCACATACTGGCATACGATGATCACCTGGTTGAGAATTTTATCAATTCCCTGTGAGACAATAAAGGTATCTGTCCGACCCGGTACTCCCCGATGAAGGAAACAAGGAAACCGGACCGGTATCCGTATCAGAAACTGGTTCAGATCAGGACTTAAGGATTATACGTGGAGTAAACCCAATTTCGGGACTTTTCACCATTTAAAAAAAAGGTTAGATTAAGTTGAAGCCGCTCTGGTAAGCGATGGATTTCCCGAAGCTGCTGATCAGGCCACTTGCCGTTGAGGTCTCAGAGTAGACGAGGTCCTCGGACTTGGTTGTGGTCGAGTTGCGTGCTTCCTGGACGTGAACCTTCACGTATGCTGCTGCTGAACCGATCATCGGTGATGAGGTTCCGTCAGAGAGGGTGATACCCGTGGATGCTACGTTGTAGTTCAGGACTACCGGGAAGGTCGAGTCGGTTCCGACAAACCTGTCGTTTGCCTTGGTAACGGTTGAGGTCAGGGTCGAATCGAACGAGCTTCCTGCCTGGACGATGTTACAGTACGGCGGGATGACGGTCTGGACTGATGTTGCGAACGGACAGAGGATTGCAGATGCAGTGTCTGTCGAGTTTGCTACGCCGTCAAGGAGAAGGTCCTCAGAGTTGGTTGCACGGCCGGTGTCGATTGCAATGAACTGCACACTGGTCGATGCTGCAACATTGCTGCCGTCGGCGATCTTGTTGCCAGTGCCGATTGCCATCGACTTTACAAAGGTGGTCTGACCTGAGACACCAGAGTATGCTGCATTGTAGCCGGTGGTGTACTGGACCTGCGAGTCTGCAAGCGGTGCACCTGGTGCAATTGCCATCTGGGTGCTGTCGTTGCTGGCTGTTGTCCATGCGAGTGAATCAGTCTCGGTCACCGTTCCCTGTGCCGCGATTGAAGTCGAAGTGGAGATGCCCTGGATTTCAGGTACTGCAGGAACGTTCCTGTCTGCAAAGGCTGCACTGCTTAACGCAAGGAGCAGGACCATTGCAATAGAGAATATAACGATTTTCTTCATAATTGACATCCTACATGTAACGATACTATACGTATCCATAGAAACGTCACGTTTACTAAGTATATATGTAAAGCGGGACGATACCAATGGAGTAGCTACGTATAACCGATCGGTTCAATCAATCATTTCAACCTCGTTTTTAAAAAGGAGACATGAACGTATGTTATACGCATAATTTAACAGGTGTTCACCGGGGAATGCAGCCCGGATATCTCCTGCGGATCCCTGTCTCCCTTTATAAACCGCGCCCGGTTACCCAGGGGCCGGTTTCTCCTGGTGTGGCGGTGTTTCGTGTAAAATCAACGAAAATGTGCATGATCTGATGAATCGTCGCTAAACTCTTTCCCAGCGGCAAATGGCGAACACGGCATTGATGTTGCTCAATTGTTACCAGATACTTTATAAACTAAAGGAACCGAGATAGAGATCGGGTTGATAATGTGGGGCGGATATTGCTTATCGATGATACGTCGTACGCCAAGCAACTTCTGAAAATGATACTCACGAAGGGTGGACACGAGATCGTGGGCGAGGCAAATGACGGGATTGAAGGTATAGAACTGTATAAACAATTCAAGCCCGACCTGGTCCTTATGGATATGATCATGCCTCGCATGAACGGCAGGGAGTGCATGCACGAGATTTTCAAGTACGATGCGAATGCAAAGATACTTTTTGTTTCTGCGGATTCGCAGGGGGACCATGTCTCGAAGACGATTAAGGAAGGGGGTCTTGGCTATATCAACAAACCGTATAAAAAAGAAACGGTTCTTAAAGAAGTGAATATTATCCTGGAAAATTCTCGAGGATAATTATTCGTGATCCGGGAGAGCATCGCATCCGGATGGTTGAACTGACCCGTGTAAATGCTGAAAAGGTTCAAATGCGGGATACCGTTTTTTATTCCCGGAGCATATTTATTCTCATTCTACGACAATAATTCCAGAATGTCCTGTAACAACACTCCCGGAGGGTCACCGGTGTCTGACCGGGATAATACACAATCCAGGCCCCACGAGGTGTTTCCTGCCTCCCGTGCCCGGCATCTCGACTCCCGGCTCCGGAGGATTCTCTATCGTCCGGGCAGTCTTGCCGATCGGTATATCAGGCCCGGTGATCGGGTGCTCGATTTTGGCTGCGGTCCTGGTTTTTTCACCAGGGAGTTTGCGAAACGGACGGGAGAAACGGGAACCGTAATCGCTGCTGACCTCCAGGAAGAGATGCTCCGGGTCCTTCGGGAGAACCTGGAACCGGAGGGACTGATGTCGCGGGTTATTACCCACAAGTGTACCCCTGACCGTATCGGGCTTTCCCCGGAGTGGGATGGCAGGATCGATGCAGCGTTTACCATCTTCGTGGTGCATGAAGTACCTGATGCTCCGGCATTATTCCGTGAAATTGCATCACTTTTAGTACCTGGCGGCCTGTTGTTCATTTCAGAACCTCCCATTGTCGTTTCAGGCAGGGAATTTCGTATCACTCTGAAACAGGCAGCAGAGGCAGGTCTCATGAAGGTCGAAGATCGTTTCTTTTTTATCAATCGTGCGGCTGTTCTCAGGAAACCGCAGAGGGCAGAATGATCGAGGATTGCGATGTACCATCTGACAGGGAGATCGGCGTATGATTAACCGGAAAGAGCGATCAGTTCCGTGGATTATTGTTTCTGGTTTTTTTGGTATTGTCGTGTTTCTCATCCTCCTGGTCGTGCTGAGATACGTTTCCACCGGTATCGGGAACGGGTCCTTTACAGGAATTATCGATGCTATCATTGCAAATGTAGCAGTCATCATCATTTTCGCAATTTTTTCGATGATAGCCGAGATCTTTTATTCATTTCCGTTCCCGGCCAGCCTGCCGGGGCCTGTATTTTCAGGGATCGGGGTCCTCTTTTTTCTTACTTTTATCTTCAATATGTTCGGGTATCTTGACCAGATCTACGCTATCGGCTTTTTCCCCGGCTTCTCAATGTTCGTCCCGCTGCTTTACCTGATCCTGTTTATTCTTGTTCTGGTTGCCGGTTATGTCCGGATTTTTTCCCGGTTGCCCCAAAGCGAGAGAATCCCTGATGAAAACCCTGCAGTATCCACCGAGAAACAAAGCGGCAAAAAGACCTGGAAGACCTGGGAAGACGTGGGTGTCGAATTCCGCGGGATGTTGTACGATGCGTTCCACAGGATGAGAGAGGAGATCAACAGGAAATAATGCAGGAATCGCCTGTACCGGGAGGGGCCACAAACAGGTACGGGTTTATCCTTCTCCGGGAAGGGTAAAATAAGTTTGGTACTTATGAAAGATCTGCCCCTTTATAAAACAAATTTTAAGTTTGTCATCCTGGAAATTTACCAACGCTCTAGAGGCTCTGCCCCGTTACTGTGGCACCCCGGCATGTATAGGGACTGGATGGAATTCTGTAATTATTTCAACGTATTTTTTTTGTGAATCCTGTCAAATGAATATCGTAATGGGGGAAGGTGAGGAGGGGGGTGCAACCCCCTCCTGTCTTAGCAATGCAGCTGGTTTTACACTGTCCTGCGGGACTGATTAGAGATCACTCGTCGATATCACCCTTTACAGGAGGATTTATCCGATTTCTCCACCAGTTATTGGTTAGGGGCTGTTTCTTTATAATTACCATAAGTTTTTCCTGGTTTTCCAGTTATGGACGAAGTCTGTAACTGATTAATATCCTCTCTCCTGTTACCGGATCTTTTGACTGCCTGATATTTTCAGGACATCCCCATCCGGGAGATTACCGTAACTGACCTGCATGCTTTTTGATTTATACTATTTTGTATCCCGCTTTCCCGATTACTTCCCTGATTTGTTTTGCATGATCGGTCCCACGGGTTTCGATATCGATCTCGACGATGACGGTATCGAGGAAAAAATCGGCTTCTTCCCTCCTTTGTTCGATACGAATGATATTTGCTTCCTGTTTTGCAATAAGAGAGAGCAGCGCCCCAAGGGATCCCGGGATATCCCGAATCCACGCAGTGATGTGTGTTATCCGTTCCTCCTGGACCAGTGCAAATTCTATCACCCGAGTATACAATGAGATATCGATATTTCCACCTGATATCACCAGGACAATGTTTGCGCCTTTGGGAATGGCGGTGCGGTTGAACAGAACTGCAGCGAGGGGAGCACTCCCGGCGCCTTCAGCGATAATTCTTTTTCGTTCGAGAAGCAGGAGCATGGCCCTGATAATTTCTTTTTCATTTACGAGAACAATGTCGCTGACCAGCGATTTCATGACAGGGAGTGTAAGGCTCCCTGTTTGTGGAACAAGTATTCCGTCAGCCACCGATTTGCCAGGTTTTCTGAATTCCCGTGCCCCTGCATGAAACGATATATAGGCAGACGGGCACGCTTCTGCCTGGACTCCGACAATCCTGACCTGTTTTTCAGCGTGGGCTGATAATGCAACAGATATCCCGCTTATCAGGCCACCCCCCCCGACCGGGACGACAACCATGTCAACTGAAGGGAGATCCTCCATGATCTCGAGTCCGATAGTACCCTGACCGCGAATGATATCAGGATCGTCATAAGGATGGATAAAGACCGCACCGTTCTCTTTTGCGATTGATTCCGCAACTTCTATCGATTCCTGGAGATTCTCTCCCCTGAGAATTATTTCGGCTCCATAACGCTTTGCCGCCGTTTGTTTGGTCATTGAAGCATGGACCGGCATTACTATTGTGGCCGGGACTCCGGCGATCCTGGCGGCTACCGCAACGCCCTGTGCATGATTACCGGCAGAAGCTGCGATCACTCCTGCCGGCCCGATATCATTTTTGTGGTGCAGGATCCGGTACGTCGCACCCCTGATTTTGAACGATCCTGCTTTTTGGAGGGTTTCAAGTTTGAGGTATATATTGGCTCCCGTCATTTCTGAAAATGTCGGGGAATATACAAGAGGGGTCCGGATGATATGCGGTGAGATTACCTTCTTTGCCTGAAGGATTTCCTCGTACGAGATCATAGCTTATACTTGATACGGGTAAATTTAGTTTTTGGGAACCTGGCCTGCCCGATGCCGTGAACCCCCTGACTGCCAGCCACGTTTGCAGCGAACCTCCGTGGAACCGGAACATTTGGCAGGGAAACTATCCCCCATGTCCTGGCTATCACGTCCGGAACTGTCAAAGGGATTTTTTTACCAGTAATCCGAAAGGAATAGTATGCACGAGTTGGCCAGGGCCTGGACCGAAAAGAGAGGCCTGATACTGATCGCTGTGAGCGCTTTTATATATGCACTCGTCCTGATACCGTTTAACCAGGTTAACTGGGTAATTTCAGGGATTTCCATCCGGCCGGCTGCTGCACTTCCGGTCGTCCTCGGTATCCTCTGGGGCCCTGCAGCTGCATGGGGTCTCGGCATCGGTAACATCGCCGGGGACCTTTTCGGCTCATGGTCCCTGATGAGCATCTTCGGATTCCTCATTAACGTCATCTATCCGTACTTCTCGTACCTGCTGTGGCACCATGTGATGAAAGGTCACGAAATCCGCACGGATTTCTTCAGCGTCAGCCGGTTCCTGGGTGTAACCTTCGTCACAACTCTCGTCTGTACGGTGCTCCTCGCCCTTCTGGGGACGATCTTTTTTGCCCGGCCTTTCCTGAGCAAGTTCATCAGCTACTTTGGCAACAATATTATCTGGTCATTGACCCTGGGTACGGTCATATTCTGGCTGGTCATTGAAAAAGCAGTCCGGAATGGATTTATTTACGGCAGGGAATGGGAACAACGGGGTGATGTACCGGGCAGTTCTCCTGCAGAGGGAAATGATGAAAAATAAGAGTGAACAATTTTTTTTGCATGTCCGGATGACTTCCCGGATGAGGTATAACCTAACAGCGATCGCCAGTGCCCTGACAGGAATATCCGCACCAGCGAAGGTAAATTTTTTTTAAATTTAGATTTAATGAGGACTCAATAGAATTCTTAACGGGGTCTCAGTAATAACAGGGCGTCTGATACTGCCGGTTCACGTACCGGAAAAAAGTAAAAAAATTTATCTGATTTACTGGCTGGTCACTGCGATCAGCCCGGTCTGAACCGATGAATTTCCGACAATTGTCCCGTTGGCAGCATCGTTTTTGAGAACAGTCAGCGTGACCGTATAGACCCCGGGTTGGTGGTAGGTATGGACCGGGTTGGGCCCGGTCATATTGATACCGTCCCCGAAATTATAATTGAAAAATGCCGGATTTCCCAGTGACATATCGGTAAAGGCAACAGTAAGCGGAACCTTCCCTTCGGTGGGAGATGCAGAAAACTGTGCAACCGGCATAACGAACGGAACCCTGCCGACGGTAATTACATTATCTTTCCTGGTACTTGTGCTCAAAATTGTGTACGAAGCCCTGTCGTATTTCGAGATTGTCAGGGTGATGGAGTAGGTTCCCGGAAACCGGTACGTATGGACCGGGTTCGGGCCTGACATGCTGATACCATCTCCGAAATTATAACTGTACCAGGTCGGCTTACCTATCGAGGTATCAGTACATTTTACGGTCAGCGGGGCTGTTCCGCTGACCGGAGAAACAGTGAAATCAGCCTGGAATGTCGGTTTGGGAGTGTTGACGCTGATGTAATCATTTTTAACCATGGTACTGTTCTGGCAGGCGCTGTTTGTCTCGGACAGGCTGACGGTATATACCCCGTCACTGGTGTAGGTATGGACCGGCTGGGCCTCTTCCGAATAGGTGCCGTCACCGAAACTCCAGTTCCAGGTCTCCACAATACCAATAGAATGACTGGTAAACCCGACGTCCAGCGGTGCGGGACCCGCTGTTATGTTGCTTAAGAAATCGGCAATCAACGGCTCTTTCGGGGCAGTGAGGTTGGCATACAGGTCGACAGTTTCATTATTCCCCGGGTACTGGGTATTGTTCTGTGTCAGGGGGAAGTAACCGCATTCTTTTACGGTAAAGGAAAAGACCGGGGTGCATGTCGGACAGGTCTGAACAAGCAGGGTTCCATTCTCTATTTGTCCCACGAACCAGTCGCCGTTGAAATACACATCGGCACCGTCAACGTTCGAATGGACCAGGTAATATGCTGTACCGCCACCGACGATAACCGGTTCCAGTGCAAAAATATATCCCTGTTTTTCGAGCGTACTGGTGCCTGCACCGTTGCTTACCGTGAGAGTCACATTATAGGTACCATCTGCGGTATAGGTGTGTACCGGGTCCTGCCCTGTATCATTCGGGGACCCGTCGCCGAAGTCCCACTGGTATGCAAGAGGCCGGGTCCCTGTAGATAAATCGCTGAACTGCACGGTCAGCGGGGGGACCCCGAAGGTTTCGTTTGCCGTGAAATTTGCCACGGGAGAGAAACCTGAAAGGGTCGCATTTATCGTTGCGGTCTGACCTGCGTACACGGTTACAGTCTGGTTATAATCGTCGTATCCAGGGAACTTTAGTACCACCGTGTGTTGCCCGGCACTGATGCCGGTCAGTGTATATTCGGTGATAAAACCGGTAAAGTTCCCGTCCAGGAAAATGGATGCCCCCCGGGGAGTCGAATCAACTGATATAGTTCCTGCAGCCGGGATAACAGGTGCCGTACCGGCGGTACTGTTTACCCAGGTCTGATTCACGAGTCCGTCAGTATCAACGGTCTGGATGGCAATGGTATATTCGCTATCCGGTGACAGGGGTGAAGCGGTATAACTCTGGGTTCCTCCGGTCACATTAGTCCCGAATATACCGTTTAAGTAGACCATGACATGGTCAAAATCAGGAGAACCGGGATCGGTCCACGTCCAGGTTATGGATGTTTGCTGGTAAGTTGTATTTGTTAGATTAGTGATTGCATCGGTATTTGCCGCATAACACGGGAAAATAAAAAAACAACACAGTCCTAGGATTAAGAAAATTACCTTCCGGGATTTGAAAATGTTATTGTTTAGCAGTACATTCCCGGATTTCAGAGCATAAGCTGAGAGCGAATCTCTTTTCATTACCAACCACCTTGAAGCAAAAGGAGACTACGCTAAAACAGTATATAAACATTTTGCGATTATTATAAATTATTTTTTTAAGAGTCCTGATATGTTCAGGACTTCCTTCAGATCTATTCAGGGATATGACTCAACAAGGATATAATTCCATTTTGTTAATCCATTCCCTCTCGTGTTTGGGATATTAACCTCTTTATTATTATTTTGCATATGATCTGATAGTGAGAAATCCCCTGAAAAAAATGAGTAACACGTGATCTGACCTATCTGCTGTTAAAATCAATACTCAAACGGGATTCAACTCCTGGAGAAAGTTTCTCATCAGGGAAAAAAACAGAATTTCTCTTAATATCACTGCACTGCCATAAGGATTTCGTCTGTTTTCCGGACTCTTCCCATCCTTTTGAAAATGAAGTCGATTGAACCCGAATGTTGTTCCGGTGACCTTGAAGTCATCGCATCCTCGGCGAAGACCAATGAAAAGCCATATTCGTAGGCGAACCTGGCGGTGCTCTCAACACCGATGTCGGTCGAAATCCCGCAGAGGACAATGGTATCGATACCTCCCCTCCGCAGGCGTAGTTCGAGATCCGTTCCATAGAATGCCCCCCACTGTCGTTTTGTGATGACCACATCCGGAGGTCCCTGTGCGAGCCCGGGAACAAAATCGCTCCAGTCTTTGGGGATGTCATGAGGCCTGCTGAATTGTTCGTCACTCTTCACGTGAAGCATCGTTTCCGGCGTCATCT
This sequence comes from uncultured Methanomicrobiales archaeon, assembly GCA_963809105.1. GTDB lineage: Archaea > Halobacteriota > Methanomicrobia > Methanomicrobiales > Methanospirillaceae > CAIKOD01. Next base: position 239,719 of record CAWEIC010000001.1, read on the forward strand.
CGACTCTTACCAGGAATACAGGCATGGCATGATTCCGGAAAGCGGTGACAAGTTTTATCGCATTTGCAACGACCTCTGCAGTGCTGTGCGGGCTTCCCGGCATCGATACGATACCCTTCATGAGGTCGATTACGACGAGGGCAGTTTTCTTTTTGTCAAGTGGTTCAAGTCCTGGCATAGTTGACCTTCAAAACGACATACTATTTAATGGTATGGCGATCCGCACATCAATCAGACCAGGCAGGGATGCCGGCTGCCGCTATCCGACCGGCATAAGGCCGGAGTGGTGGCCGGTGATGCTCCGGCCGCCTCCGGGTGTAACGACGAATGAATTCTCGATACCGACCATACCGATCCCTTTGATACCTTTCTTCGGTTCAAGGGCGATAACCATATTTTCTTCCAGCGGCTTATCGAATCCCCTTGCTATAACGGGATTCTCCGCGATCTCGAGACCAATCCCATGACCGATGAACTGGACCTTCCGGTTACCGTACCCCATGAAGTTCTCGAGGAATGCAGGTTCCATCCCGGTCACGAACGAATGGTAAATTTCGGACGGAATTGCACCGGGTTTCAGGAGAGCCGCAATCGTGTCCTGGATCTCTACACATTTTTTGTGGATCGTAACCACGTCGTCCGGCAGCGGGGTGCCGAATACATAGGTCATGGTCTTGTCCGTATGGTATCCCTGGAACCCGCAGCCGATATCTACGAATACGAGGTCCCCGTCACGCAATTTCCTGTCGCGGCTTCCAAGCAGCGGAACCGCCGGGGACATTCCTGCATTGCCTCCGGGACTGTCAAGGTACGTCGGGTAGATGGAACTCTCACCAAAACCGATCAACCCGAGAACAATCTCCGACTCGGACATGCCAAACCTGACGATCCCGTGATGACCCTCGTTCACCATCAGGCTGTAGAGATCGTTCGTGAACTCAGCCTCGCTAATCCCTTCCCGTAATGCTCCGGGGACCATCTCTTCGAGTACGACACGATGGATTTCGCCTGCTTTTTCCATCAGTTCGAGTTCATATGAACTCTTGACCGACCGGATCTGCATGACCTGTGAATCGACCGCCCTTACATGTTTGAAGGGGAAATGTTTCCGCAGGCGTGAGAAAAGAGCGAGGGAGACCTGTTCGGTCTCGATATAAACGGTATCAGGGATAGAAGGTACCGATTTGGCAGCGTCCCGGTAACTCTGCATGGGCTGAATCCGGGGAAATTGGGATTCATCCAATGCCCGTTCATAACTTTTCCTGACCCAGAAACATGCATCTCCGTCGCGTGGGATGAGCAGCATGCCGTCCTGGATCGTGCCCGTGAAATAGTAGAGGTTGACTTTGCCAAAAATCGTGGCAATTTCCCAGTCCGGGTAAACGTTGTCCATCAGGATCCGGAACCGCTTCATACGGTTATCGAGTTCGCTTTGAGGAACCCTGATCTGCATACCTAGCATAGGGTGACATCACTATTTACGGGTGATGAAACGGGTCGGGTGCTATTTTTATTCTTTCAATGCAATAACACGATGTTGACTTAGGATTCCAATAATGTTATACGAAGTACCCCGGGACAGGATCGATGAGGCTGCCGATGCAGCCTGCGGATGCGTTTATCGGCGCCGGCTGCCCGATCGGGATCTTCATGTTCGGGAACGAGCCGGATCATCTCGTCCTGAAGAGGAGGTTCTATCGTTCTCTCGTGACCTCCTGCTCTCAAAATGCAGTAATCCAGGGAACATCGCCTGGTCTCGAGGCGGTCAGCATCTGGTTCCCGCCGGGTATGGACCACTCTGAGGATGTAGACCAGGACCCCTTCAGCCCTGAGGATTTCACGGACCCCGGGACGATGGAACGGATGCAGGCAGTCAACGACGTGATCGATGCACTGACCGGACATCTCGGCGAGGAGCCGCAGTGGTATCTCCACCTGGTGGCAGTTCGCCCCGAGTTCGTCGGCCATGGTTACGCTTCGCACCTGGTCAGGCCTGTGCTGGCCCGGGCTGCCCGGGATGGACTACCCTGCACCCTGATCACCCAGACCATGGATAATGTCCGAACGTATGAACACTGGGGTTTTAAGGTAGTGAAGGAGATGGCCGTCCCCAGTTCCAGGGAAAAATTCTGTTCCATGCGAAAGGACTGAAGAAGTCAGGGTGCCGGGAGGCGGATGCATTCCCGGTCGGGAACAAAGGTGAGTTCAGAGGAAACTGATAATTTCCCCGAATTTCTGTCGTGCTCTCCCATTCCCGGGTTCAATTCAGTTTCCTGTCGGTAATATCCCGTATTGTCTCAATTGCTCAGGTGTCATTTTGCCATGTTCGTCAAAAAGCAGACTTGTCCTGGCCAGGAACCATGTCCTTCGCGACTGACGTCCGGATGAAGATTTCGACCACGAACGGATCGCCGGTTCGCTTACAAAATGTTTTCGCCATTTTCTCTTGTATTACTTCACCCGGATTTGGCTTCATTCACTAAATTCCGTGTCATTTCTGCCAGCCATCTTCCGTTGAAGGCAACATGGATCACTACCAGTACAACCAGAATAACCCCGCTCCAGTCATGGGCAAAGCTGATTTCGTTATAGGGAAGCACAAGACCGGACAGGGCGATATAGCGGATAAGTTCGGGAAATTTCAGGAGGCCCGTAACAATACAGACGACTGCAGTGATCAGAAGTCCGAGATCGATACAATACTTCCCTAATGCACGTGAGTTCATACGATCCTGTCTTATTGAGCCATATGATAAAAAACCCGGTGATTGTCTGCTACACCGAGTAGCTATCCTTAATTTCAGGTTCCTGATTTGAATCCAGAATTACATCCGCTGTCTCAACAAATTCGATCAATAGTTTAACCCGATCATTGCACTAATCCGGCACCGGCGGCTAATTTGAACTTCAATTATTCCGGACGTATGGCTTGGGATGTTAAAACCATGCAATCCTGGTTTTACAACAGCTATCAGTTTCATATGAAAAAAATGTGTAACAGAGTCCTGGAAAGGACTTATGCTAACCGGGCGGGAAATCTGTTTCCTTTGTTTCGCGGATGACAGCCGCAAAAATTCCACAGGCCACCAGGCATACCCCTATGACCGGCAGGCCACCCAGGGGTGAACCCGTGACCGCGGCTCCATATCCCATCATGATCGGCCCGATAAACCCGCCAAGGTTTCCAATTGAATTAATGAGTGCAATGCCAACCGCTGCCGCTGCGCTTGAAAAAACTGCCATGGGCAGCGTCCAGAACGGCCCGAATGAACAGAAGATCCCCACGGTTGCGACGATGAGCAGCAGAAAGACTGCATACGGCTGCGTGGTGAACATGGCACCGATCAGCGCAATGCCCCCAAAAAGAGGCGGAAGAGCGGTATGCCACCTGCGTTCCCCCGTACGGTCGGAATGATGACCCCAGGCGATCATCGCGACGAGTGCAGCCATGAACGGGATGATCAGCAGGACTCCGACGGTAAAATTCGATAATCCGGGGTCCAGCGAATGGACGATCTGGGGCATCCAGAAGCCGGTACCATAGAGCCCGATGACGAGCAGGCAGTATACGAGTGCCAGGTGCCACGCCCCGGCGCTTACCAGAACCGGGCGGATTCCTGTCATGGCACCCTGTTGTCTGCGAAGTCTATCCTCCTGCCCGAGTTCGGTTTCAAGCCAGGTCTTCTCATTACCACTGAGCCAGGCGGCTTCCCCGGGCCGGTCGGTGAGATACAGCCACGCGGCGATACCGAGGAGAACAGCAGGTATTCCTTCAAGGATGAAAAGCCAGCGCCAGCCGGCCAGCCCCAGCCAGATCACATGGTCAAGTATCCAGGTCGAGATCGGGGCGCCGACGATATTCGAGACCGCAAGGGCGGTCATGAACAGTGCTACGGCTTTGGCAAGGTCGCGCTTCCTGAACCACCCTGTCAGGTAGAGGATCAGGCCGGGGAAGAAGCCTGCCTCTGCAACCCCGAGAAGAAAGCGAAGGACGGCAAGTTCGGTGGCGTTTGTGGCAAAGGCTGTGACGACCTCGACGATTCCCCACGTGATCATAATCCTCGCGATCCAGACCCGTGCTCCAATCCTTTCCAGGATGATATTGCTTGGAATTTCGAAGAGGAGGTAACCGATGAAAAATATCCCGGAGAGAAAACCGAATACCTCCACCGATATGCCAAGGGCGCTGTTCATCCCGAGGGCGGCATACCCGAAGTTAACCCTGTCGAGATATGCAATAACGTACAGGACGAACAGGAATGGGATGAGCCTCCAGGTTACCTTGCGGATCGTACCTGACCGGACGTCATCCATTCCCCGCCTCCATCTGTGAAAAGATGCGACGACTTCACCTTTATGAGTGCCGGTCCGGGACGCTGAAAGGGACTTGCCCCCAAATTGGTTTCCTGCAATTTCAGGAAATGCTGTTGCTCACGAGCTGCAGCCGCGAGAGTATCGGAACCATAATGGTTTCAATTGACCATTGTTTTGTGCATGGGGACTCCTGGAAGGATTTGTATCCTTTTCGTAATAATTCCGGTCCTGGTGATCTGTGGGGTGAATGCGGAATTATCAGACCCCTCAGCCATGTTCTATCGCAATTACGTTGATAAAGACCTCGGGTTTTCGATCAATATACCGGTATACTGGAATGTTTCTGCCAGTAATTTTCCTCCTTACCGGTCCGACATAGAGATAAAAGACCCGTTATCGCATTCCGCAGTCTTTATTGACTGCCTTTGGACCAGGAACGATGCGTATCCCTATTTTTACGGTCGCAACTGGCCAGATAATCATACACCGGATTCCTCGGCCGAACTCAGCACGGTCAATGACGGGCTGCTCTCCCTTGCGGGAAAAAATTCCTATGACGGTATGATGAATTATTACCTCTATAACGAAACGAGATTCCCGGGAAAAGGGGACAGTAAATATGAATATGCAGTTACTTCCTTTGTACCCGGTCAGGGCCTGATGAGGACGCTCGATAATGAAGACATTATGGAACATACCCTGTGGTCAATCAGGATTTTTGATCCGGGAAAAGCACAACCTCCAAATCCCATCCCGTTGCCACTTTACCCCGGGATGATCAACCTGGAAAAACCATCAGAAATACCGCAGACTGGCCAGGATTCGAATGCATCGCAGGCAGATAGTTCGTATGGTCTTCCAATTAACAGTTAATATTCAACCCCGGATATATCGGTTACCGTATTGCCCAAACATTTCTGATACGGGTTTTTCACAAGGATAGAATTTCCCCCGACATCAGGGATCCTAAGAAGGAATTTTTCATGAGACGGTACTAATGGTCTGACGGGAGATTTGTCATTGCTTCAGCACCTTTAGGGGATTTATCCCGGAAATTGCCAGATTATGCAATATTCCGGCAAATCTTCCCGATTCCATACCATGACGGCCATCGCGGTCTCGAATATCGTCAGAGCTCCACTATTCGATTTGGATACAAAATCGACTGGTGAAATTAACGTAAGAATTCTTTTCGGGAATCAATCTTTCTCTCCCCCGATCAACGAAAAATTTAACCTTCAGACGGCGACAATGAACTGATGCATACACTACGTGACCTGACACTTCTGTCAATAATTATCTTCTCACTCCTGGCACCGGGTTGCATAAATCCGGCAAACAACAGCCAGAGTTATCAGGTTCCGGTGATTACACCGGAAACCACGACCAACCCTGTTTCGCCATTGCCAAAAGCAACGATTCCCCAGGCAGTACCAACTGTCTTAAATGATACGGCAATGAAGTCGCTGCTTGCCCAGGCCGGGACCCGGGTAAACCAGTCTCTTTCATCACTGGACGAAAATGTTTCGGCAGCAGCGACGCTCCTTGGTACCGCGGGGATTTCGGGTAATGAAACCTTCGCAATCCTTGGTAACCTGACTTCGTTGCCATCGGTGGTTGACGCGGTGACGGTTGCACCGGATGGGAACATTGCTGCGGTAATGCCTGAAAAATACCAGAATGTGATCGGCAGTCCGGTTGCCAACCAGTCCCATATCGTTAAGAGTTTCGCGACAGGCGACCCGGTGCTGTCCGGGGAATTCCTGACCGTTGAAGGGTTCAATGCAGCCGCCGATGTCTACCCTGTCCATGCTCCGAATGGAACAACCCTGGGTCTTATATCTGTCCCATTCCTCCCTCAGGTCCTCTTATCGGGTGCTATCAGTCCCCTGATAAACAACACGGACTATGAGGTCACCGTCATCCAGACCGACGGCCGGATTATATATGCGACAAATTCATCACAGGTCGGGTTAATGACCTTTGATAACCCCCTGTTTACATCGCGCCCTGATCTCATCCGGTTTGCCCGCCTGGTCGTTTCGAATGAATCAGGGTCAGGGACGTACATGACACTACAGAACCTGACCGTAGAAAATTACTGGACAACGGTTTCGCTCCATGGGACACCCTGGAGGATTATTATCGATAAAATACAGGAATGAGATCTCTCATTCAAAATTTTTTTGGAATATAACAGCAGAGATGATCCTGATCCGGAATACCTTTAATCCAGGCTGCGTGCGGGCTCCGGGTTGCAGGAAGGGCCAGTCCTTGTTGGATACCGATTCCAGATCAAGAAAAGGTCCCGAAAACCAGTATCCCGGGAGGTTCACTCATGCTGCCCATCGGTATTGTGGTGATCCGCCAGGCCTATGATAATAGCCAGGAAGATCAGGTGGCCCGTTGTATGTTGCTGGTGCTTTAACGATGTGGTCGATATATTTTACGACGATATCAGATCATTCAAGTCTCAAGGACGTCCGGAACCACATCCGGTGTCTTTTTCCCGGCAGAGAGAAAGGAATCGCGCAAGGACATCGTCGTTTCTTACTTCGGGGTGGAACATCACTCCAGACAGTGGCCTGTCCGGATGACGGACTGCCTGGATGCAGCCCTCGCTGACCGCTGTTACCACCCAGCCTTCCGGCGGATCGCAGGCGAAAGAATGCAGTTCATATGCCTGGAATGAAAGGCTTTCCGGAAAGAGCGGGTCTGACGGGCATGCCCGGACTTCCACCATCCCAATCTCGCATCCCGGACGAATAGATCCACCGAAAACCAGGCAGAGGACCTGCATCCCTGCACAGATACCGAGTACCGGGACGGAAACATCCAGGAGCCATATAAACTCCTTCGTCCTCGTTGCAAAAACGTTATCTTTCAGGGCCGTCCCGCAGAGTATGATCCCCGAGAAACTTTCGATGTCGACGCTCTCAATCTCTGAAAAATGTATCTCTTTCCATTTCCGGCCTGCATGTTTTACAATGCGTGCAACGGGCCCTGTAAATTCATCCCGCGATAAAGATCGAGGTTTCCAGGACAAATCCAGGACCAGGATCATTTATCCTCCAGGTGTGCACGCCTGATCCTGAATATGCCGCGATTATTGCGATATTCGGTCGAAGCCTCATCGATCACAATCCGCCTGGTGAAGAAAGGGGCGTCCAGCACAAGGGTCTCATACTCCCCGCCTTCGCCGGTAAGCATGATACGATGGGTACGGGAGAATGCTTTCAGGGTCGCAATAACCTCTGGGTCGATCGTTCTTCCCGGCCAGGTTTCATCAAACGGGGCCGAGAACACGCCGGTAATGATAACCTTGAAACCGGTCCCGATAAGTTGCTGCATATAGGCCTCCTGGTCGGTATACCAGAGCGGGTTGAAACACCAGAGGCCAAGATCCCTGCAGATACGCTGGATCCGGGTGGACTGGTATACCGATAAGATGGCCCCGGTCACTACACCATCGATTTCATGCCGGTCCACGGCAAGGCTGATGGCCCGGGAAAGATCGGAAAGTTCGGATTCCTCTATTCCTTCCGTTTCAACCGAGATCAATGGCAAACCTGCTGCTTCGGCCTGCAGGGGTACCAGGTGCACGTTCGGGGTGTGAAACATGCTACTCTCTTCGTTCCTGGAGCGGACCGAGATCAGGCATGCCACTTCCTCTTTCTGCATAGCCAGGTAACAGGCAAAAAGCGAGTCCTTCCCCCCTGAACAGAGAACTCCCAATTTCATTTCACGTACCTCTGGACATTCCAGCCTCTTGAACTCTTTCTTTCCAGCGAGAGTTGAACCTCTGGTGTTGTTGGCTGTCGTGGATTTTTACCCCTCCAGGCTGATGGCAGATAGTTGTATGATGCTGTTTGCGTTGAGGTCGAGAAGATTCAGGAAAACGGTTTCGGGAGTGAAAATGGTATAATGGGTGGGTTAGCCTGTCCTGATTTTCCCGGGTGGGAAATTTTTAAAAAGGTAAAAGATGAGAAGGACCGGAGTGAATGGTTGATTTCCCGATCCCCCGGACCCGCGGTAATTGCCCGGGCTTTCGCATCTACCCTCTCTTCCGTTTCCAGATCCAGTAGCCTCCATATACCACACAACCGATGATAATAAACGGGATGATGCTCAGCAATACAACGATAATTACATCGATTACCCCAAAAAAGCCATTAATCCCCTCGTTTATTGCATTAACGAAGTCATGACCTCTCTGTCCGCCGACCGGTTCAGGTTCCTGCAGAGAGATGGAGATAGTCGAATAATCGATCTGGCTGTTGAGATATTTCAGCCGCCCGTTAAGCCGGTCCAGGCTGGTCTGCACCTGATCGATCTGCTGCTGGATACTGATGATGTCCTTGACATTCGTGGCATTTTTCATTATCAGGTTATATTGTGAGATCTGGTTCTCATAGGAGGAGATCTGGGCCTGGACATCGACATATTCTTCGGTCACGTCCTGTCCCTGCATGGATATGGACTGTACCTGTACCGACTGCTTTTACCCCGGAGAGTGCGGTGTCGAACTGATCCGCAGGGATCCGGAGGACAACGGTTCCGGTGGTCTGACCATTGTAATTCTTTCCGATGTTCGTGGTCGATACGTATCCCCCCCGACCGGTCCCAATCTCTTTGATTATCTCTACGGCATCGGTTACATTTTTCACTTCAAGATTGACCTGTGCAGTTTTGATGATTTTTGTATCGACTCCCTGGCCCGGAAGTCCGCCTGGCGGGGTGGCAATAGTGGGTACAGCGGTTGGCACAACCCCGGAGTAAGCGATGTTTGTATCGGAGGCATATGGCGATCCACCTCCACCTCCGCCGCCCCCGGAAACAACTTCCTGTGGGGCGGTCGATTTTGAAAGACCAGCTGGTAAACTGGTACAGCCGGATATAACCACTACCGTGATGCAGACGATGCAGACGAGAAGGAGGGTTAAGACCTTATATTTCATACCTGTTCTTCATTGTGGAACGTATAAATAGCCAGTGTAAACTACGAAAAATCCCGCAGTTTTGAATCCGGCACCGATGAATCCAGACATTTTGGAAGATAATGGACATTTCCGGAACCGGAAAAGGAAAGGAGCAAAAGAAGGCGTATTATCGGAATAATCGGGATGAAATCGCTGCAAAAGACCGCGTTTAGTATCTGGACAAAAAGAAGGTCAAATCAGGCGATTTATCGGAAAAATGAGGTGGGTCTCTCTCCATGACGATAGCAGCGGATGGCTGCCAGAAACCAGGTGAAAATGAAGGCAGGATTAGTGGCGTAAAGTGTCCTTTTTTGGATTTAATCGACATTCTGGCCTTTTTTTGGTCTCGGAAAAATCACGATAAACCGAGTTCTAAAATTTCGATGTGCCATCGTTTTTCTGGTGTTTTTCATACCCAACCATTTTAATATCGTTTCTGACAGGGATTGGATTGATCCTCATAGACAGGTGAATTGTTAAATAGCAAGATAATGTCGAATTTGGTTTTGTTGCGTTGACGATGATGACCAATATTTTACATCAGCGAAATTATCAAATTAACCGCAGATGCAACAGCACCCATTTACGAATGCATACCCTTATAATCTCATAAAGTGATTTTGGAAATTGTGGGGGAGAGAACACATGAGCAACGGAAGTGATACAAAGACTACCTTTAAAAGTATACTTCAGGATTGGCGCAGAGTGTTCTGCAATTCTACTTGCTGGAATCCTTGTCATGTGGCTTGCCCTCTATTTTCTAAACGGGAGTCTCGGAAGTTTTATAGGGATTTTTGTTGGGGGAACTCTTCTAACATTTCTTTGTACCTATTTTATCAGCTCAAATAGGGAAAATTTTTGGTTTTACGTTATCGGGGTGTTCGCAGGATTTTTAACGTTCAATCTTTTAATAGCCTCTGGAGCATCTGTTCCGTATCATCCTTGTAATTGTCCTACTGTACCAACCTTACCAACAGCCAATACTACACCGACTCCGACAGTCACAATTATAGCAGTCAATACTACAACCATACCGACAACCCCTCCAAACAATATCCTCACCAATACATCTCAATCTATATCGCACTCTTGAACGCCGTTAGTCAGACTCCATCATAATAATTCCAGGATGTGTCACCTATCTATATCCTAATCCAAACCGCTATGAGATTAGCACTGGGTTGGTGAAGAGGGAATACTATCAATTTCCAACAGAAGCAATAAATGTATTTAAAGTTGCGTTTTTTTCTCCCACCAGGAGGATTTAACATTCTACATTTTAACCATTTTACGGAATATTTTAAATATAGAGAATGTAAGCAATAAATATTACATTCAAAGGTATCAAATGACGGATCCTCCGCATAGAAAAGTTATCCACGGGCAAGCCAACCATTCAAGATCACAGAGGAAACACCAGCAACAAAAAACCTCTGACACGAAAATCCCAACACCACCAATTACTACAACAACAACTCTACCGGTTACATCTGCAACACCAACTATTCCATCGGTTACTCCTTCACCGACACCGCCGCCGTCTCCACAGCCAATAACTTCTCCATCTGATGTTCCTCCGATTAGTAAACTTTTACCTCCTCTGGTTGGGGTCAGGATTGCATGGGCACTCACCGGTTACTTTCCATAACGCAACTCCAACAGCATCCGATCAAACTAAAGATAACAGCAACATTCAGGATCAATTTAAAGCTCCGGAAGCTCCTTATGCTGGAATGTTAGCACAACCAGTTCTAGATGAGTTTAAAAAATTACTCAATGCCGATGCTACTACCACACCTCCCTCTCCTTCCCTGACTAATCCATCCGCTTGTGAAAGTCAGAAGGAAATAGAGTATGTAAGAAGGGCAAAAATTTCAATATATATGCATATGCGAAGTTTATCAACGGTATATGTAACTCGTGAACTAAATTTTAAAGAGAATGAAATATTGCGTTCTGCGTACCTCGATTTTGTGGTAGACAATTTTGCTTTTGGAACCGAAATAAAAGATTGGATAAAAACCCTCCCCACAGTGGCATTAGGGGGCATCTCCGGGGTCGCAATAGCAACGGCATATGGGGCTCCTAATTATTTAATCTGGGGAGCCGCTGTCTTTTTTGCAATTATCGCGTTTGCTATACAAGGATATTTGCTGCAATATAAATGCAAACGTAAAGAATGGACATATATGGAGCTATCTTTTGAACGAACTTTATATTATTGTCAATATCTTGATAGGGTGACCGCAATCCTGAAAAATCTCTATTCTGACCTCAATCAGCTACATAAGGAGGTATTCGGAGAGTATTATCCAATAACCACCGAAACTGCGCTAAATATGGAAGCCGAGATTGACACATTTATTAAAAATTTATTCAAGGGAGTAAAGCCCTCTCAATGCCCTATGGTCTATCCTGAGATTTATAAATTGAAAAAAACAGGGATTATAGACTCATTTATGGCGAAGGTTGCGCCTAAATCCTGTATAACACCGGAAATATGGGCGGTTTGTGAAACCAACAATCAAAATCTTAAAGCTGGAAGTGATCTTGAAGGGAATGATTGTAGATATAGACAGCCAATTATCCCAAAGATCAATGTTAACATTCAGAGTTATGCATTCAATCCAGCCAAAATTACCATATCACAGGGGACGACCGTTATCTGGACAAACTTGGTTAGGGCAGAACACCAAATCATCATTGACAACCAAGATTCGGGTGCAAACGGAACTGAATTTAAAATTGAAACCTTAAAAAACAAAGGTGACACCTTCTCATTCACATTTAACAAACCAGGCACCTATTCGTACCACTGTGGAATTGAACAATATATGAAGGGAATAGTGATCGTAAGATAGGTTCCTGTTTCTTACGGATTACAATGAAATTAAATTGGAGGTATTTCGAATATTGTGAAAACCTGGAGAAAGAATTGATGGATATTCTAGATGAGAGCATAATGTAATAAAGAGAGGGCCTATCAAGGCCCGGTGCTCACCCCCCAGCCGTAGCGAAGCGGAGGTGTTTGGGAGTCAGGGGGTTTATCCCGTCTTTATCAGCAATATTACCCACCACTATTCATCAAAAAAAATGATTTTTTTCAATAGGATTATATGCTGGTGAAATCATCTTTCTTAGTGCAAGAGGTCAGACTATGGAAATGAACTACATTCCAACTACGTGTCCATATTGCGGTACGGGTTGCGGGATGAACTTGGTTGTCAGAGACAAAAAGGTTGTCGGCGTCGCACCCTGGCACAGGAATCCGATCAATGAGGGAAAACTTTGTATTCGTGGGAACAGCGCTGATGAATTCATAAACGATACCGAGCACCGTATCACCACACCGCTCATCAAAAAAGGTGAACAATTCGAAGAGGCCAGCTGGGAAGAAGCATTCAAGCTGATCGAGTCGAAATTTAAATCTGTTAAATCTGATGAAATAGGTTGTGTCGCATCATCCCGGGTCCTGAATGAGGATAATTATGTGATGAAAAAATTCGCCACAGTCGTTTTAAAAACACAAAACCTCGATTATTCAGGACGGTTCTGTAATGCAGGCGCTGAGGCAACACTCCACGAAGTTATGGGAACCGGTGCAATGACCAATTCCATCGAAGATTTGAGCCAGGCAAAATGTATTTTCATTGGTTCGAATCCGTTCGAAGAAAACCCGCTGATCAGGCGCCGGATTATAATGGCTCAGAAAAATGGGGCTAAACTTATCACTATGGGCCCTATCAGACATGCCACAGCCCGGGAATCTGACCTATACCTGCCGTGCAGACCCGGGACTCAGGTGGCACTCCTGAATTCAATTCTTCATGAGATTGTCAGGAATGGCTGGGAAAACAAGGAATTCATTTCAAGCAGAACAAAAGACTTTGATAAAATCAGGACATTTATCACCAAGGACACATTCAGCCCGGAAAATGCATCCAAAGTATGCGGGGCTGCCGCAAAAGATATATCGACCGCAGCGGAGATGATTGCAAAATCCGGTGCAACAGCATTTGTTAGTTCGATATCCGGACCCATGAGTCATGAGTCAGGAGCCCAGGTTACTAAGGCGCTGGCAAATCTTGCGCTTGCCACCGGGAGTTTTGGAAAACCCGGAGTTGGCCTGAACATGCTCCGTGGCCAGTCAAACACTCAGGGTGCCATTGACATGGGTTGTATGCCTCAAGGAAAAGAAGGCAAAACAGTTCCCCTGATGATGGAATCTCTCGCAGAAGGAAAAGGTCCAAAAGTTCTGTATGTCATGGGAGAGGACGTCATTAACTCAAGTAGTGATACCGCAGCTGCTGTAAAGGCACTTGAAAGCCTTGACTTTCTCGTAGTCCAGGACTTTTTTATGTCAGAGACGGCGCAACTCGCCGATGTAGTTATTCCGTCGGCCGCTTTTGGGGAGCGCGAAGGAACACAGACGAACAGTGATCGCCACGTCCAGCGTTCACGAAAAGCAGTGGATGCTCCTGGCAGCGCTAAACCGGACTGGCAGATTATCTGTGAACTCGCGAAGAACATGGGCCACGAAAAGGAATTTGGATTCAGGAATGCCGAAGAGGTATTCAACGAGATTGTTAAACAAATCCCAAAATATTCAAACCTCTCCTATGCGGTACTTGAACGTCCGGAATCAGCCCAGTTACCGCTTGTAGATAAAAACACATTTGGTTCGAAGATCCTCTATGGAGATAAGTTTGACACTGAAAGTGGAAAGTCTTCATTCTACCAAGTAGATTATCAGGCCGTAGCGGCTGAAAGCGAATATCCATTTCTACTCTCCGCACATTGGCGCCTGGGGATGCTCTCGAACCACTCAAAATCAATAGTAGCAGAGTACCCTGGTCCTTATGTCAAAATTAATAATGAAGATGCAAAGGCGCTTGGTATTAAGAATAATCAGACCGTACGAATACTGGCAAAAAACGACCAGGCGGAATTGCGAGCAAAGTTAACCACTGATGTTATGCCAGGTGTTGTGGATATGCCGGCATATTTCACTGCAGTAAGCGTGAAAATCGAACCTATTCCGGAGGCGAGCTAAATGACAGCAAAAGGTGACATGCTCTACGCCTGGACAAATGATGAAGAGATAAAAAAGAAAGCCGAGCTTGGTGGGGCTGTAACCGGACTCTGGAAATATGCTCTCGAATCCAAGATGGTTGACGCTGTATTTGCAATCAGGAAGGGAAAAGATCTTTATGACGCCCAACCGGTGCTCATCAAGGACCCGGCACAGCTGAAGGACACTGCAGGATCTCTCCACTGTGGAACTCTGCTGATACCAAAACTGATAAAATATTACCTTGATGGGGCGAATACGATGAAGATCGGCGTCACGGTAAAGGGCTGTGATGCAATGGCATTTTATGAACTGGCCAAGCGTCAACAGATAAATCTCGACAATATCATCATGATCGGGGTAAATTGCGGAGGTTCCGTAAGCCCGGTACTTGCGAGGAAAATGATTGTCGATAAATTCGGTGTCGATCCTGATAAAGTTCACAAGGAAGAGATCGATAAAGGTCAGTTCATAATCGAATATGAGGGTGGTCATAAGGGGATCTCCATCGATGAACTTGAAGAGGCGGGATATGGAAGGCGTCCCAACTGCCGTCGCTGCAAAATGAAGATCCCCCGGCAGGCTGATCTTGCCTGTGGTAACTGGGGAGTTATTGGTGAAAAAGCCGGAAAAGCCACTTTTGTGGAGGTATGTAGTGAAAAGGGGGCGATGCTTATCGATGGTGCACAGAAGGCGGGAGTACTCAGGTACAGAGAAAGCAAACCCGAAGGGTCTTGAGATCCGTGCCAAAGTTGAAGGTGCGATGTTCAAACTCGGAGATAAGTGGCGTAAACATGATTTCGAGGCGCTTGGAGATGGGAGAAAACGTCTAGAAACCATCGTAAAAGAGACTTCACGGTGCATCAAATGCTATTCCTGCATCACTGCCTGTCCGATCTGTTATTGTGTGGAGTGTTCTACTAAAAAGGCATCACTGGTCCAACCCGGGGAAATCCCGCCGAACTTTATGTTCCACTTAATAAGGTTTGCCCATATTGCCGATTCATGTGTAAACTGCGGTCAATGCCAGGAACTTTGTCCTGCCGAGATTCCGAATGCCCTATTCATGCATGCCCAGCAAGTCGAACTCGAAAAGATGTTCGGGCATACCCCAGGTATCAGCATGGAACTTCCTGTCCTCGCACTAGCTAATGAGACAGAAGAACGTGCCCGTCTTGCCGCTACGGGGAGCGACCAGATATTCAATATTTTCAAATAATTTTTTTAACCAATTGACACATAGCAATGAAATTACTCTAAAATGTTTAGACCCTAACTAAAACGGTCATTTTTGGGATTTGCTTTTAAAAAACGGCAATCTTTATTCAACAATAGGTAATACTTAGAAACACAGTTTCAATTGAGGATGTATCGCAGCCATTTTCTTAGGTAGGAGGTTATCATCTATCGATGCCGATGAGCTGCAATATAGAGATATTTTTGAATTATATAATGCAAAAAATCTCCATTTTGCTAGTGTTATCAAATAACTATAAATAATAATCTCTTTAACAATTCTTCTTATTTAATTTCTTTTTCCAGTATCAAGGGGTTATTTGGAGTAAACCATTCATTGCAAAACATCGTGGTTGGAAAAAATAGAGGCAACCCGATTTTGAGGTACGATGATCGAGCGGCCAGATAGTGATTTCCGATGATTCTACAAAAAGTTGTGCTTTAGATTATCGAAGGATCGGGGTTCAGGTGCGTTATCGCGTCCCTGACATAGTGAACCAGTTGTGGTGCGTGGCGAGACTTTCAAAAAAAGATTATTTTGCTTGGGGTTTCATTTCTTTTTTCATTAACATGACAATTGCAAGTATGATTACTAGGATTCCAGCTGTCATGAGACTGTAACCAGTGATCATAAGTGTCATGTAACATGTAATCCCCCCGACTAGCAGGGAAAGTCCAATTAAAAAGAACAATACTCCAATTACCATTTTACTCATTTTCTCACCTCCGAACGAATATTTGGCAGCCGTGAACTGTCAGAGAGGTGTTTACTATCCAAGAGGTAAGCTGCCAATTTATGCTATTCATTAATTCAAGTTAAAAAAGATATTCTTATTTGGGTCTGTCATGTTATCAGGGGGGTACGCCCCTCCCCATTTGTCCTTTGTCAAAATTCGGGAGGTGTAATGATTGAATCTGGCTCATCCCAATAATTTATATAGCCTAGAACACATGATGAATCCATTGGGGGTGTTTTTGTGCGTTTTCGTGGCTCTTTAAATATCAGGCAGATATCTTTTACGACGATGTTATTTCTTTAAGCCTCGACGACGCACCAGAACCCTAATGCTGCATGATTACAAAAAAAGCGACTAAGGAGGGTAATTACAATTGGAAGATTATCTTTTATTAGTTTTCAATTCCCCAGATTAATTAATGGGTGAATTATACTTGTAGGTTAGCCGATGCAATTATCTTTTCTGCAGATTCTAAATGCGCAGGGATCATCCATTAAAATGACAAATCAGTTATTTTACCGGTTCCAGCCGTTCAATCTATGGCCAAGGAATTAGGATTAACACCCCTTCGAACCTCCATATTGGGTTGTTAATCTCGTCTGAACCGCTATAAATTACCACATCAGTGACACCCCGGGCCGTGATAGGTATTTCATCCCTTTTACCATTTCGGGAAAGCGGTTTTCCATGCACGATCAGATCTGGAGATGCGGGTTATTAGGTACTACCAGAGATGGGCTGAAAGTAATGAGGTGATGGGCCATAGTGTAACACCGTGAACAATAGTGTGCCATGGTTGGTAATATTGGGGAACCGGTAACATTGGAGACAAAACATTTGATTCGCTCCTCTGATAGCTTTATTATTGGACCGGCTAACATACAGCCGTTCGCAGCCACATTTTAAAGTGAAAACAATGGTAGAAGTCACAGATGAGCTGATTTTACATTTCAGCTCAATTTATGGAAGGGGTAGTCAACGACCAGCTCCTCATAGAGAACCTTCGCAAGAACTGTCCTGACGGGATGAGTCAACGAGTCATTACTGGCATATCAGCCTATGTCGGGGATGGTTTCGGGGAAAATGTATCCCCCGTTAATGAGACGGTGATCCGGCAAATTACCGAACGCCAGGACTCCATTGGAGATAGGGACGCCAGGTAAAGGGGGTGCCATGAAGGTCTACTTTGATGCCGTTGACGCCACCGATGCAGAGTAGAGGATCCGGGAGGCTGTGCGACTCCGGGACCTAGCGAACACCCTGATCAACTCACTCGTGCCCGTCAACTTGGCGGAGCGGATGGCATGATCCCTGCTGCGAAGCAGGACCGGATCAACAATCTTTTATCGAAGGCAAAGAAACACGAGAACCAAGGTAGACCCATACAAGCGCAGGTATGCAGACAAAAGGCTCGGCTTGTCGGGTATCTATAGGAGGATTAAAAAGAATGACAGAAATAAACGACCCGGCACGGATGGAAGATTTATCTCCAGAAGTCCGGGAGTGGCTGATCTCGGATGATACTATCGGCCCGGATGAAGAGGGTCTGATATTCGACGATACCCAGCGCAGATACATTACCGCCGATGAAGTAGTCGATGCGTTCAAATACTCTCATAGATTACGAATAGAGCGCTTTATAGAGCAGATTAAAAATTGGGATACTGAATATATTGAAGAATTACAGGGACGACTGAATGACTTCGATAAAGAAGTACCAGCTGCATTTCTCCGGGGTGCAATCGATGCCGACGAACAGGATCACTATCTTAAGGACAGCATTGACTATTCAGCACTTCCAAGTGCACCCATCCCTGATGATATACATACCAATTACCCTATTTGGGCATGTGACCACTCGGGGAGGTGCCTGGTAGGTGAGGACATGCAGATGATTAACACCCTGGCAGAAATCAGGGAAGTTCAAGCAGAGAGGAAACGGAAATAACCCTTTTGTAATGTGAAATCAATATCGAAATTATTAATCCTATTCTATGTTAATGAAAAATTCAGATGCCAAGAAGAAAAAGTGTATTTTTTGTTTTTCTTATGATCTTAATTTTGCTTGCTTTATTTATTCTCGTCGCTTTATGGATGATGGGGTCACTTGATCCAACAAGCCATACCCCTGCGGGCTTCTGGCTTATTAATCAACTTATACAGGATATTGATTCAATTATGACAATTCTTTCAGGGTTAACGTCCTGGATGATCAGTCAGTTCTGGGGTATTCTCGGAACCTCTAGTTAATTTCATTTCTATCCTTTAGAGAGCCCCATATCGCAACAATATCGGCACATACAGACGCCAATAGCGGGTCATTAACAGCTCTATTTGTGAAGAGGCCAGTATATTTCCTCATTCAGATAATTTATTGATGGACAGGACAAGAGGCGCGGGAAGATCTAAAACGATGAATCTCTTCAAATTAAAGGTATTTTTAGAAAAGGCATTGAACCTAACTTGTCAAAGTGCCTCAGCCCGGATTTGAACCATGGTAATTTGGCTATAGATTCCTAAAACCAAGGAGTAGAATCTATACTACTCCTCAGAACGCCCCGGCCGGGACTTGAACCCGGGTCAAAAGCTCCGCAGGCTTCTAGGATGTCCACTACCCTACCGGGACACGAGCGTATCAGATGATGATCTGACTTCATTACTTCGTTTCAATGGCTTAAAAATATGTGCATCGGGTGATTCCGGCTGCCACTCACATCGTTCCTGCAACACCTTATACCTCCCGGAATTAAAGGTTAGGTGAACAATGGAATGAAGGGGAACGTCATCTGCCAGGTTCAGGTTGGTATCCTTTATGGATGAAAATGAAGGTCAGATGAAACAGTTATTCGTATACGAGCATAAAGCCCGGAGGCTTGAGTCTCCTTATCCGTATCTTCTATTCGATCGCCATCGCTATCGTTATGTTCGTGTACGGACTGATTGCCGATATCCTGATGATTATCCAGTGGTTCGTTATCCTTGTCCTCGGGAGACGGAGCGAGGAGCTTTCGGATTTCATCAAAGGATACCTTGAATACCATGTCCATGTGCTGTCCTACACGTCATGGATGACCGATGAACGGCCGGGAATTATGCCTAAGCCGGTGAAAATATATTCAGTCGTAGTTCCTGAACAGAAACAGGAACCGGCTCCCTGAAGAACGTCCTCATTTTTTTTTCGTTTTTTACTGTTTCCAGTAGTAAGAGGGCGGATAATCAAAGTATTACCACTCTTACGATATGGTGGCAAGAAATTGCGAACAGGTAAAAATTGGTCCTCCCATTTCGGGACCGATGTGATTGTTCTCCGAAGGTGCAGAGCGATCGGCTAACGTTCATATTCTCCGCGTCGTCGTCGTGGTAATGGTAATCTCCGACGAGAATAAATGCACCTATATAGGATTATTCCAATAGGTTTACGAACCAGACAATTTGCACGGGGGTCGTAGTCACGGAGGTCATTAACCGGGAGATCGCGGAAAAACTCAACCTGATCGGCCAGCTCCTCGAGATCACCGGCGATAATGTCTTCAAAATACGTGCATTTTACAAGGCCGCCGAAACCGTCGACCGTATGGCAGGGCCTGTCGCAGAGATGACCGAGGAACAACTCGTGGAAGTGCCGGGGATCGGTAAAGCAATCGCAAAGAAGATCAGGGATATTATCGAGACCGGGACCTGCGAGGAACTCGAGGAACTGAAAGCGAAAATTCCCCCGGCGCTGATAGAGCTCCTGAAACTCGAGGGTGTGGGTCCGAAGACCGTCGCGACTCTCTGGAAGAAGATGAATATCCAGAGTATCGAAGACCTGGAAAAGGCTGCAAAAGGAAGAAGGATCCGGGCAGTAAAGGGGTTCGGTGAGAAGAAAGAGGCGGCAATACTCGATGCCATCGCCCTGTACCGTTCCGCAGGTGGGCGGATGAACCGCCTTGAGGCC
The DNA here is from genome assembly GCA_963809105.1 of uncultured Methanomicrobiales archaeon. Lineage (GTDB taxonomy): Archaea > Halobacteriota > Methanomicrobia > Methanomicrobiales > Methanospirillaceae > CAIKOD01. The sequence goes on from CAWEIC010000001.1 coordinate 259,993, forward strand.
GAGGCGGTGGTGACCAGAGTAACCGGTGCCCTTACGCCGGGGACCTGGGAAGTGGCCGGCAGTGCTACCGTCGGGGAAAAAGTACCGTCGGGGATATCGATATCGTTTCACGGGAACCCCCTTCGGCAGTAAATCCCCGCCTGCGGACCGTCGCCGACGAAGTAATCGACGAAGGAGACCGGAGGACTTCGGTCAGGGTGCTCGGTCAGCGGGTGGATATCAGGTTTGCGAAAGAACGGCAGTTCGGGTCGATGCTCATCTATCTCACCGGGTCGAAGGACTTCAATATACGTCTCAGGGAGATTGCAATCACAAAGGGACTGAAGATCAACGAATACGGTATCGAAGAACGGGTCGATACGAACCTCCACGAGTTTTCCACCGAACAGGACATGTTCCGGTATCTCGGCCTGGATTACATCACCCCCGAGCTGCGGGAAAACCAGGGAGAAATAGAACTCGCAGGAGACGGGAAACTTCCAAATCTCGTTACATTGGGAGATATCAGGGGGGACCTCCATATCCATACCAACTACAGCGACGGGTTTCTCACTATCGCCGAGTCTGCAAAGAGGGGAGGGGAACTAGGCTACGAATATCTCCTTTGTTCCGATCATTCGGCAAGCCTCGGCATTACCCACGGTCTTGACGAGGAGAAACTGAAAAACCAGGGGCATGAGATCGAACTGGTCAACCGGGACGGGCCGGGCTGCACTATTCTTCATGGTATCGAAGTCGATATTTTATCGAACGGGAAACCGGGTCTTCCCGACGAGGCCCTGGCAGACCTGGATATCGTCCTCGCGTCTGTCCATTCGGGTCTGAAGGAAGACCGGGATACGATGTCGCGGCGTGTCATTGCCGCGATGGAAAACGAGAACGTAGATATCATCGGCCATCCTACCGGGCGGCTGATCGGCAGGCGGCAGGGATTTGAGATCGATATGCCCCGGATCATCGATGTTGCAGCAACAACCGGGACCGCCCTCGAATGCAATGCATCCCCCTGGCGCCTCGACCTCGATGACCTGTACGTGAAGCAGGCACGGGACAAAGGCGTTCTGGTATCGGTCGGCACCGATTCCCACCAGTATGATGAATTTTCATTCATGCGGTTCGGGGTTACCATTGCCCGTCGCGGGTGGTGCGGGCTGCCTGACGTGCTGAATACACGGACCCTGAAGGAGTTGCTTTCGTGGGTATCCTGAACTGCTGTCCGGAGGATTACGGTGCTGTACTGGCTGTATGAGAAAATCCTCGTCGGGCAGCTCACGATGCTGCCGAAGAACATCTGCATCATGATTACCGGGGAGGAAGTCAGGGACGCACCGGAAAAGATTGCTGAGTGCACACGCTGGTGCATCGAGATCTCATCGGCAGTATCCAGGGGATTTGGCGGGACCCAGAATGGAGATAATAATGTATCTATCGAGGGGCTTACGTATCATATCAGCACAAAAGATCCTCTCTCGTTACAGGAATTCTTTCCTGCGATGCGAAAGATCGCCGATATCGCCCGCCTGACAATTCTCTATGGCGATACCGTTGAAAAGGCCGGGACCGGGATGCACGTCACGGTTGCCATCGGAAAAAGCGGAAGGGAAGAGATCACCAACGGGATCAGGCAGATGGCATGCAGGGGCGTCCCGCCCGAGAATGTCGACGACCGCATGCTCGAATCATTCCTGACCTTCAAATATACCCCGGATTTCGTGATAAAAACTGAAGGAGACCACCTTACCGATTTCCTGATCTGGCAGTCCGTGTATTCCGAACTGTTTTTCTCTGACGTCAACTGGCGGTACATGCGGAAAGTGGACTTGCTTCGGGCACTGCGGGACTACCAGTCAAGGGTGAGGCGGTTCGGACGGTAATTCCCGGGAAAGTTACCCGGATCTCTGGGAATAGACGCGGACCGCCCGGAGGAAATCTATCTTCCGGAACTTCGGCCAGAAGGGAGCGGAAAAATATACGGCACTCTCGTGACCGTTTGCAAGCCACGGGAGAAAATTGGATGTCCTGAATTCGCCTCCCGTCCTGATGATCAGGTCGACCGGCGGGAGATCAGGGCTGCCGTACAGGTGTTCCTCCACCAGGGAAGAGGTGATATCGTCGGGCCGGCACTCCCCTGCCCTGACCTTGGCAAGTATACGGCGGGTAGCATCGAGGATCTCGTTCCGGCCCCCGTAGGCAAGGGCCACGTTGAGGAAAAAGCCGTCGTTCTGCTCTGTTGCCTTCTCGGCAGTTTCGATCGTCGCAAGGAGGTCGTCCGGGAGCATCGACCGGTCGCCCACCATCCGGATCCTGATGCGGTACCGCGTTATCCTGTCGTCCCGCTCGACCGCCAGAAATTTCTCCTTGAAGAGCGAGAAGAGCGATTCCACTTCAGCATGGTCCCGGTTGAAGTTTTCTGTTGAGAATGAATAGAGGGTCATGTGGCTGATCCCGAGTTCCCGGGCCCAGTCGAGCACCCGTTCGGTTACTTCTGCGCCGGCCCGGTGTCCCCTGGCCATATCTACCCCTGCTTTTCGTGCGTAACGCCGGTTACCGTCCTGGATTATTGCGATGTGCTTCGGCAGGTGCTTGCACTGCCGCATAAGCCGGGATTCGTATAATGGTTCGTAAAGGGAACTGAACATCAGAGGGGTGTCACCTCCACGATCATCCCGTGGTCGGGTACCGTTCGATAATACTGCATTCACCGGTAAGGACTTCAGCCTGCCTGTGAAGAATTTTCCACGAGAGTTCGACGTGATCGCCGCAGTCGGTAAATGAACCGGGTGACAGCCTTCCAACCCATGCGGCATCAGTCCCGGATGGAATAAGGTTGCCATATATTACAGTACCGTCTCTCGTGACATGATCGAAGGGGCGGGCAGTATTTTTTGCGATCCTGATCAGTCTCCTGCGCAGCTGGACCGAGTCCTTGAACGACGAGGAACAGAAATGGACTTTCTCGTCCCGGCTGATATGGTATGCCCATTCCCGTGCCCCTTCCACGGCATTATGGTACCCGTCTTCAAGCGTGTAGCCGCGTTCACGCATCGCCCCTGCATTGGTATCGCCCCATTCAAGTTCGTTGATATTTAAGAAATCGAGGATACCAAGTGCCGGTTCAAGTTCCCCGACCGATGGCAGGGCCGGCACTTCGACACCGATGTCAAACCCCATTTCCTTTGCGTCCCTTACCGACTCTGCATAACTCCCCGAAAGGAACTCCGGCCATTCTTCTTCAGGCGGGTGCAGCCTGATCTCATCGACAAGACCCTTCAGGGAAGCGAGAGTCACCTTATCGGGCGCGGTACCCGTGTAGAGGTGAATATGATGTTTTTCACCGAATTCCTGTTTCAGGCGGGTGCAGTATTCGATGACCCTGTCCTGCTGCAGAAGCGGTTCCCCACCGGTGATACCGGTCCCGAGGGCGCTCATTATCCGGGATACCTGTACCGCTTCACCGGGACTGGTGACCGGATGTTCATTTGCATAAGTAACATCGATCCCTTTTCGTTCCCGGGAGAGGGGGCAGTACCAGCATGTCCTCCGGCAGGTACCGGTGATGAAAAGAACCATTTTTGCGCCCTTACGGCAAATCCTGCAGCCTTCGCTCTGCTTATCCTTGATCTGGGCAGTTTTCCTGCGAATCCGGGTTCTCATGGTACCTGGCATCCGGTGCTTCCGCCGGTATAGCCTGATAGATTGGAAAAGAAGGGTATTAATTCTTGGCTATCTGCAAAACCATTTCAGACAAGGGGAACCCCCTGGTGTGAGAACTGCGTTACCGTCACCCTCGAAAATGCCGTATCATGCATTCCGTTATTGCTGCCGGCATCGCCTGTTACGGTCTGCCGGCCGGTGATGTTGAAGGTAAACGAAGATGAAGCCGGAAGGACCGGCAGGAATACTTTCTGGTAGGCGCCTGATAAATTTCTAAGGATACCCCCTGACGCTGCCCCGACGACCTGTGTACTTCCTGTCAGTTTTTTCAGGATTGCCGAAGTCGAAATCGAGGTTCCTGACTGTGTGAATACCGGTGTCGGGAACGTGGATATCGTCTTTACCGGGGAACCTGACGTCGTTGTGAATGCTTTGATGCAGACATTCGTGTTTGGCTGCGAACTGGTCAGGTCCTGCCAGGAGCTGCCATCGCTGCTGATATAGCTCTGCCCGGCAGATGCGGTCGCACCCCCGGAATACCCTGATATCGGGTATTCGATAGCAACAGGGAAATCCCATCCCGGGCTACGCGCCATCACAGCAACACTGAACCGTTCCCCGGCTTTCAACGGGACGGGGGTATTGAAAACGACCGTATGATATCCGGGCATATCGAAATTTCCGCTTTGAGAGACCTTATATCCTGCCGAATTGACCGGCCCCTGGTCGGGATCGAGGAACACTTTTATTTCATAATCCGCATAGGTCGCCGTCGTGTAGAATGACACTGCTTTCAGCTGCTCGGACCCCGAAGAGGTGAACACATTTGCGTAATAGGCGGTATCGGAACCGAGACCGAAATTGGCCACCCACCCGTAGGGGTCGTACTGGTATATCTTCTGGTAATTGGTGGCCGGTTCCGCGGTAAACATCGTATTGTCCCGCCCTATGCGGGTGTCATAATAGGAAATATAGAAAAATCCCCCGTCCCCCCAGCCGGTTCCCCAGACTGTTCTGTGCGATAAATGCCCCGTTGCCAGGTGCAGGAGTGGCAAAATTATTTGCACTGTAGGAATCGTCCCAGCCGATAATATCGATCGCATGGTTCGGCTCACCGGAACCTGAATAATAGTACGACGACAGTCCGTGGGTTATAGGCACTGTCTTCCCACCTGATCGTGGAATACACTGCACCATTTGCAATAATAGTGGATTTTATCTGGTCATTTGATAACGGGCCGGTACGGGCGGGGATGAAAATGACATTTTGCACATGTTTTTGGACCGCAAGAAAAGCCGGCGACTGGGAATTGCCGTCCCCGTAGGGGTCGGCTGATTCGCTGACCGGGCCGCTCCACCGGGCAAAATAAGCCGTGGCCATAAAATCATTACCGCCTGAATTCGGTGCCACATCGAAGCCGTGCAGGTTTTTTAAATTATTCTCCGAGAACTGGTCCCGCTCGCCGGGCAGGAGGGATGACTCAAGGGAATTGATCGATGCAAAAGCCCAGCAGTTGCCGTCCTGGCCCTGGTCCCTGACAGGGGCCGTTTTTCCGAGCGTCCGGAGGTCATAGGACAGGGGTATGCCTGTGCTGCTCGTCCCGGACTGCCCGGGGTTGAGGGTCGTACCTGAACTCCCTGACGATGAACCGGACGGGACTGTGCCCGACCATGTCGCAGGTGAAGACCCGGCGAGGTCGACCGGTGCAGGGATGAGACCGAGACCGTGCCCTCCTGCATTCTTATAGATTATTGAGTGATTGTGAAGCCAGTCCATGTATTCCTGGCAAAAAGGAGCGATAAAGGGTGTATCTGTCTGTCCGGTGTCCGCCCGGGCGGCGACAGGCACCGCTGCAACGGTGCCGGTTATTCCGGAAATGATAATACAGACAAGTAGTAGTGAAATTGCGGTTTTGGCTCTTTCCATGGGTATCATTCCTGCGCAGGTTATCGTGGAACCGGGCCTGATCGTGACCGGATAATATTGTAACAATCACCGGCAGGTCAATAAAAGATGCGGATCAGGACAGAACCGGGAGGTTGAACAATAGATGTCCGGGGTTATAACCGGAAAAAAAATTACCGGATCGTATTCTTTTTTATTTTATTTTCTGCAAGTTTTTCGATTGCTCCCTTGTCGATCCCACCCGACACTTCAAGGATGCCGGCGGCGACAGCATTGTCAACAAACACCTTTCCAACCTGGTTTCTTACAATGAGCGTTGTATAGCCTTCCGGGCTTCCCACCGATCCCGCGGAAATATCTGAGAACAGGGAGGTCGCATCGGTACAGAAATGGCACCCTGACCTGACCGAATCATCGAGTTCTTTCATCGGGAACGTGAATACATTGCCGTCGTTCATGGTAACAACGAGTTTCCCCCTGACATCGAGTTTCCTGATCTCCCAGGTCGCAATCTTATGTTCGGCTTTGAGTTTGTTCTCGACAAGGGCGGTGTAATCAAATGTCTCGGTACAGAACAACCCGACGACAAGCCGGATAGCCCGTGCATAGGGGATCAGTAAGTCATGGTCTGAACTCCTGATGCGTGATATTGCCTGGACTACACAGGGAACTCCGACAATGGCTATTTTCTTATATTTTCGCGTGATCACGGCAGTTTTAAGTGCAGCGAGGAGCGGGACCCACCAGCTGTACCGGCTCCCGGCTTCATGGACGAGTTGTTCTGCCGATGTGATGACCACGGATGCCGGCCTGAGGGTGAACCGGTCCTCGCTGACGGTGACGACGGCATCGATCATTCCGGTATTCAGGGCATGCATGAGTATCGCGGTTACCGCGCCACCGCTCTGGCGTCTCGGAATATCTGCCCGGGACTTTGCTGAAACAATATCGAGATAGGTGCCGAGGGTCTCGGTCGTCTGTCCGGTAACCCTTGGGCAGACCGCGTAACATGCCCCGCACGGTACCCCGTCTGTCTCCTGTTTACAGTACCCCGACTGTACCGGGGCCTTATTATCACCCTGTTCCGGGAATGTAATCGCATCGGCCGGGCATACGGCCACGCAGCCACCGCACCCGGAACATTTGCCGCTTTCCCAGACCTCTTTTTTCAGGTCCACATATGTTTTTGCAGGCATCGTTCTCATTACTCCCATGTATATTTGTTCGCAAACGGTCTGGCGCTGGCCGGGGAAATCCTCACATAGTCGGAATCGAGGAATTGAGCCGGATCGAGATTGAAACAGGCTGCAAACTCGTTGATAAACGGATTGATCCGTTTCATCTCGTCAGCACTGCATTTGTTCTTTTTAGTGCCCATGCCGAGGCATTCGTCGCAGATATCCCCACGGATAAAAATTTCCCCGCCGTGAATACCGCTGCCTATCCCGCGTTCATCGACCATGTCTCCCGTAAAACGTCTCAGTACCGAGGATCATCCCCCCGGCCATGTATTCGCCGAGGAAAGACCGGGCTGCGCCCCCGACGACAAGGACAGGACGCTTTTCCAGGTACTGTTTCATATGGATCCCTCCACGGTACCCGATATTGTCGCGGACAAACACATGACCTCCCCGCATGCTGTGGGCGGTCGCATCGCCGGCACTTCCGTGAATGATGACTTTTCCGGCATCCATCGTATTACCGGGTGCGTGGTCTGCATTGCCGTAGAGTGTCAGGGTCGGACCGCTCATAAACATGGCGAGATCGCCGCCGGCTACCCCATAGAGGAACAACGATACATCGCCCTTCAGGCCGTCGGCGATAAAGCGTTGCCCCATAATATTCCTGACGGTGATCTCCTTTGCTCCTGCCGAAACCGCTTGCCTGATGCTCCTGTTCAGTGCCGTATAATGAAGATCGGAAGCGTCGATCTCAACGGTTTTCATCCTGTTCAGGCCCCCACCGATTTTACATCGAGCACGTTCATCAGCGCCTCGTCGAGCATGTAACTTCGCAGACGGTCGCGGTTACCCCGGAGGCTCTCTATGCTGTTAATGCCTGCTGCTCCCATCAGTTCAGCAAGTTCGAGGGTCCATCCCTCAATGAGGTTCGCCACCTGTTTCGACCCTGTTTCAGGATCGAGGCGCTTTACAAGATCCGGCCGCTGGGTTGCGATGCCCCAGGCGCAGACGCCCCGGTAACAGGTCCCACATACCCTGCACCCGAGGGCTACAAGGGCGGCAGTCCCGATATAGACGGCGTCGGCACCGAGGGCGATAATCTTGGCCACATCGGCACTCTCCCTGATACCGCCGCTCGCAATAATGGATACCTGGTTCCTGATGCCCTGCTGACGAAGTTTCGCGTCTACTGCTGCAACCGCGGCTTCTACAGGGATTCCGACATGATCCCGGAATACCCGGGGGGCCGCTCCCGTACCTCCACGGAAACCGTCTATAACCACAGCATCTGCCGAAGACCGCGCTATCCCCGCTGCGATCGCGGCAGAGTTATGAACGGCTGCAATCTTTACAAATACCGGCTTTTTCCATTCGGTTGCCTCTTTGAGGCTTCGGACAAGTTGTTTTAAGTCCTCGATACTGTAAATATCATGGTGTGGTGCGGGGCTGATGGCATCGCTGCCCTCCGGGATCATCCTCGTTACCGAGACCTCCTTATTTACCTTCTCTCCCGGGAGATGGCCGCCGATCCCAGGTTTTGCCCCCTGGCCTATTTTAATCTCAATTGCCGCCCCCCTTTCCAGGTAATTGATATCGACCCCGAACCTGCCTGAAGCAACCTGCACGATCATGTGATCCTGGTACGGGTAGAGGCTCTCGTGGAGGCCGCCTTCCCCGGTGCCCATGAATGTCCCTTTTTCCGTAACAGCCTTCGCGATACTGGTCTGTGCATTGAGACTGATCGCCCCGTAACTCATGTGGCCGATCATGATCGGCGTATCGAGTTTGAGGTTGGGAGCGAGCTCGGTGAGAAGTTCAATGTCGCCGGTATCGCTTTTCCCGAACTCGAGCCGCGAAGGTTTCTTACCGATATATGTCCTGAGTTCCATCGGTTCCCGGAGCGGGTCGATGCTCGGGTTCGTGACCTGGCAGGCATCGAGGACGAGGCGATCGAAGATCACAGGGTATGGCAGCGCATTGCCCATTCCGGAAAGGATAATCTTTCCTGATTTTGCCTGGTTATAGATCGCCTCCCTGATCTCAGTTGTCCAGAGAGGGTGCGACCGGTAATCGATAGGTCGCTCTTCGATGGAGATCGCATCGCGGGGGCACATCGCAAGGCACCGGTGGCAGGCCACGCAGTTTCTTGGATTTATACTGATAGTGTCCCCGTCTTTCCGGAATACGTTATAAGAGCAGTTCTCGACGCAGCGACCGCACACCATGCAGCGGTCACGGTCGATCGAAACCCGGAATTTCATCGGGACCGTACCGATGCTCATGCGACAACCCTCCCGATCACGGGAGATCCGGCACGCGGCATTGTAACCTTCTCGATATCAGGCTCCATTACCCGTATTGCGGCCTCTTCGCTCGAAATGTATAACCGGTTGCCATGTTCTCCTGAGACGAGGGGGCGGAGCTTGATTCGGTCGGTGAATCCCATCATGAAGTCCCTGTTCGCGACAACGATTGCAAACGGACCGTTCATAAGAGCCGAGGCGTAGGCCATCCGGATCGCAGTGTCTATTTTTCGTTCCTTATCCGGCATCCGGTCAATTTCATCCCAGAAGGGGGCTGCAAGCGCACGGGTAGCCAGATCGAGGGAAAGTCCGTGTTGTCTCACAAGGAGGTCGATGAGGTACGCGACGACCTCGGTATCGGTAAACATGGTGCATTTGTAGCCAAAACTTTCGATATACCGTTGGTTGGTCCCGTAGGAGGTTATTTCCCCGTTATGCACGACACTCCAGTTCAGGAGGTTGAATGGATGGGCGCCGCCCCACCAGCCCGGGGTGTTTGTGGGGTAACGGTTGTGACCGAGCCAGATATACCCTTTGTAGTCCTGGATCCGGTAGAAATCGGCTACATCTTCAGGCCATCCCGATGCCTTGAACAACGCCACATCTTTTCCCGAGGAAAAAATAAGGACTCCCGGCATGCTGGTATTTACCTTCATGACCAGATTTGTTACGATATCGTCTTCCGGGGTACGGCTCTGGGGCATCAGGTTCTTATCGGGTTTGAAAAAATACCGCCACGGCGTGTGGACTTTCTTTATTTTTGCGTTTTCACTGGTCGGTATCTCCTCGTCATGGACTATCGTACCCCACTCGGACAGCAGCGTATCCATCTTTGTCTTCGAATCATGGATTGTGTCAAAAAAGACATGTATTGCATAGAGATCATGGAACTCAGGAAATGCTCCGTATGCCACGTATCCTGACCCCTGCCCGTTCCCACGTTCATCCATTTTTGAAAGGGCTTCGCGGACCGATGAGCCGCCTGTTCTTTCCCGGGTCTTGTCAATTACACCGATAATGCCACACATGATACCACTAATACCCCGAATAGTAAATTATTCAATGCCGATCATACAGGTAGGATTTCCTCGTTGATAAATCTCATATATGGGGAACAGCTGTTTGTCAACTTTGAGGTGATGCCGGTGCATACACGGATGTGAACCAGGACTGATCGGGAGCCTGGATCCGTCACCGGTTTCGCGGTGGGTAGAAATTTCCTTCCACGTGATTTTTACGGATAATTTGTAAAATTTCATTTTTAATCCTTCTGATTAACAAATAAATGAATATATAAAGATATTTTTTAGAAATCCGGGTAATTAAATATAAATAATGTCAGGTTTTATACTCTTGATAATGACGAGCAAAAACGTAGTTGACAAGATGCTGGAACGGATCGATGCCGATCTCGTTAAATTTATCCGGCTCCAGTTTACCGATGTCCAGGGAATGCCCAAAAATGCCGCCATTCCTGTTGAACAGGCAGAAAAAGCATTAACCGATGGAATCTGGTTTGACGGGTCCTCGATCGAGGGATTTACCAGGATTGAAGAGTCAGATATGCTCCTGAAACCCGATCCGGCCACCTATACCATGCTTCCCTGGCGTTCAGAGGATGCAAGGGTAGCAAGGTTCGTCTGCGATGTCTACACGTATGGTGACGAGCCTTTCGAGGGGGACCCGCGGTATATCCTCAAAAAGACGATGGCAGAGGCGGAAAAACTCGGTTTTACCTTCAATACCGGGCCGGAACTGGAATTTTTCTTATTCCAGCTGGAAAATGGCCTGCCAACAACGAAATTTCAGGACTTCGGGGCCTATTTTGATCTCGCACCGCAGGATGCAGCCGAAAATGTCAGGAGAGATATTGTCCTCACATTGACCAAAATGGGATTCGAGATCGAGATGTCCCACCATGAAGTCGCAGCGAGCCAGCATGAGATCGATTTCAAATATGGTAATGCGCTCGAAACTGCAGACCGGGTTATTACCTTCAAGTTCGCTGCAAAAGCACTGGCCCTGAGAGCAGGACTTCATGCCACATTTATGGCAAAGCCCATCGCCGGAATAAACGGCAGCGGTATGCATACCCATGGATCACTCGCTAAAGACGGGAAAAATGCCTTCTTCGATCTCAAGGGAGACAAGCAGCTCTCCCAGACAGCTCTCTATTACATCGGAGGTCTTCTCCGGCATGCCAAGGCGATCACCGGTGTTGCAAACCCGACCATCAATTCGTATAAACGACTGGTCCCTGGCTATGAAGCTCCCTGCTACATCTCATGGAGCAATACCAACCGGTCGGCACTTGTCCGTGTCCCGGCAGCCCGTGGCAACAGTACCCGTGCGGAATTCCGCAGCCCTGACCCGATGTGCAACCCGTACCTCACGTTCGCCTGCATGCTCGCCGCAGGGCTCGACGGTATTAAAAACAAGATCGACCCACCCGAGAGCACCGATGTAAATATTTATCACCTGAGCGCAAAGGAACGGGAAAAAATGGGTATCGAGATGCTTCCCGCCAGCCTTATGGAGGCCAGCCAGTTCCTGAACAAGGATAAGGTTCTTACAAAAACCCTTGGGGATCATGTGATGGAGAGCCTGAACTGCACCGCCCAGATGGAATCAGATGCATTCCGGCTTGCGGTCCACCCGTGGGAGCTTGATCGCTACCTGGCAACCTATTGAAATTTCAAATTTTTTTATTATCAGAACAAATTAATGATCACAGAAGTAGATATCGGAGATACTATTCATACCAGCCCGTTCCTCGGTGATACATTGCGGAGTTCGTGTGCACGGCTGAGAAAGTAATCCGTCAGAAGCATTTCTTTTTTGAAAATGGCCACGTAAAAGCATCTTATTTTGGCACTGCTGAAATGGTTAAAACAGGCTGGTAATCGAAAGATCCAAGGGACATCGGCCCCTTGAGGAGAATATGCACAAACTACACAACAAGGAACCATAAATATTCAGACATATTTATAAAATTCAAATTCTTTTTGTATCAAAAAGTAAGCGTTGAAAAACATATCACACCCATAATTCAGTTAAAAAATGAGAAAATAAAATTAGTGCCCGAAATAGTTTAATTTTTTCGCACTGGCGGGTGCAAGGTGATAAACCAACAAACCAACTGCAAGACCGATTGGATACCACCAGAAAAGAATCTGCGTTGCAGGATTCAACATAGTTGTGTAAACCGCAATCACTGCCCCACCGAAGAAGGAAGTAATAAAACCGCCAAATTCTGCTGCGGTAAATTGTAGTTCACGAGAAATAAAGAAAAACCCAATCCACATCACGACGAATCCCATAAGAAACGCCGAAATACTAATAAAGGCCATTCCCAAATCCATAATAACCCCCCTCTGGCAATAATTCATTTCTGCCAGATATTTTTAATATTGTTTATCAGTATTTAATATCTCTCTTTTATTACTGATTAAAAATTTATCAATCTCGGGCTTTTTTGAAATGCTCTATCATATTATTATTCAATTTCCCGAAAAGAAATATATCCATAAAACGGGTAGACAGGAGGGGGTTTTACCCCCTCCCCGACTCTCTCTCACAGGATAGTCTGCGGGCAGGGTTTTCGGGGGCATTCCTCATTACAATCCCTATCCCGACCGGGATTATCCCGGTGCCGGGGTCAAAGTCATCAGGAATGTTGTTCGGTTCTATTAAATCTATAAGTCGAACATGGGATTTCAATAAAGCCCTTATTTTTTAAAAAGTCCGGACGGGCAATTTTTTTTTCGCCCGCTGATCCGCTGTGAATCATCTTCAGATCTCAGTAACCAGCAGAACAGGCAAGCCCTTATCAGCGTAAAAAATATAACTCCCAGTTGCCGGAATACCCATAAAGGCTGCATCGCGTTTGTTTGCAGATCCTAATGGACGGAAACAGGAGAATCACAGAATGAACCTTAGAAGACCGAATGCCAATGAAGCGACAGGTACGATAAACCGATCCCACAGCGTCTCACCGATGTCAGGTATCTGCACACGTTGTATTGACGGATGCAAAGGCACCTGCGAGAGCTGGTTGTCTTCATTCCGGGGTCGTGAAGTCCTTTATCCCGGACCATTTGGAGAGGTAACGGCCGGTTCGGATAAAAATTACCCCATTGATTACTCGCACCTGAACATCCAGGGATACGCAATGGGAGCCGAAGGCCTTCCGGAAGGGACCGATATCGGTCCTGATACCGCCGTCTTCTATTCGGTCAATACAGAGACAGAGTACGGGTGGGAAAAGAAAGTAAAAATGCGGCTTCCGATTTTTACCGGTGCACTCGGTTCCACGGACATCGCCCAGGTAAACTGGGAACATTTTGCCATAGGGGCAGCAATTTCCGGAATTACTATCGTATGTGGAGAAAACGTCTGCGGCATCGATCCGGAGCTTGAATTCGATTCCCTGGGCAAGATAAAAAAATCCCCTGAAATGGACCGCCGTATCGAGATCTACAACCGGTTCCATGAAGGCTATGGAGAGATGCTTGTCCAGATGAATGTCGAGGATACCCGGCTCGGGACCGCGGAATATGTCGCATCGAAGCATAACCTCGATACCATAGAGTTGAAATGGGGGCAGGGTGCGAAAAGCATCGGCGGTGAAATCAAGGTCCGTTCTCTTGAAAGAGCCAGGGAATTAAAGAGGAGAGGGTACATCGTTCTCCCGGACCCTGCCTGTATGGACAGCCAGAAAGCATTCGAAAGCGGAGCAATCAAGGAGTTTGAACGCCATTCGCGCCTTGGTTTTATTACAAAGGAAGGATTTCTCGAGGAAGTGGACAGGCTCCGCGATATCGGATTTAAGCGGGTTACGTTAAAGACCGGTGCGTATTCAGCCGTTGAACTGGCTACAGCCCTCCGTTACGGTGCCGAAGCAAAGACTCGACCTTCTTACTATTGACGGCGCATCGGGGGGGACCGGGATGAGTCCATGGCCGATGATGAATGAGTGGGGAATTCCCACATTCTATCTCCAGTGCCTGACATACGAATTCTGCGAGAGGCTGAAACAGAGAGGGATCCGCGTGCCTGATATCGCCATGGCCGGTGGTTTTTCAGATGAACCGAACGTGTTCAAGGCGATTGCAATGGGCAGCCCCTATGTAAAAGCGGTCTGCATGGGCCGGGGCCTGATGATCCCCGGCATGGTCGGGAAGAACATCGGAAAATGGATCGCGGACGGAGATCTACCAAACTCTGTGTCAAAATTCGGGACAAAAGCTGAAGAGATCTTTGTTTCCTACGAAGAACTCCGGGAAAAATTCGGGGAACGGTTCAGGGAGATCCCCATGGGTGCCATCGGGCTTTACACCTATGTACAGAAGTTCAGGACAGGACTCCAGCAGATAATGGCCGGCAGCCGGAATTTTTCCTTAAAAGTGGTAGGCAGGAACGATCTTATGGCTCTCACCGAAGAGGCTGCGGGAATTTCAGGCATTCCGTATATCATGGATGCATACCGGGACGATGCAATCAGCATACTCCTTGACTAACCTCGGTAAATGCTGGGGAATTACCGGGAAGGCAATTTTTTTTAAATGAAAGATACCTGAAGGAGGAACAGTATTCCCGGATTAATTTTCCTGATTACCATGTCCTTCCCTACACGTCGTTGGGACCAAAGGAATAAAACTATGAAATCTAAAATAAAATAATATTTAAATATGGAAGAAATATAATTCCTTCTATCAGGAGCAGTAAAGATTCGAATTCATTCCGTACATGAGCAGGAAAATGAATTCCCCAACCTCTCGAGGTCTTTATTGCTTCTGTCTGTTTGGGAACGAATTTCTTTGACGTTTACATGCATCTTAATGTGACGGGAAAGAACAAATGAAAAATTGAGATAACATTAACAAACATCTGGAGGGGTGTGGGTAATAATGGTGGTAGACAGTGGAGCAACAGCATGGCTCCTGGCATCAACAGCGCTCGTAATGCTGATGACTCCTGGTGTGGGCCTCTTTTACGGTGGCCTTGTCCGGAAGAAGAACTTCATTTCTATGGTTGCGATGTCATTTATGGCATTCGCCCTTGTCAGTATCCAGTGGATCGTGATCGGGTACTCCCTTGCATTCGGCGGTGACGTGTCCGGGGCGCTTGGGAACCTTTCTCTTGCAGGTCTGAACGGGGTCGGACTGGATCCGGGGCCCTACAGTGCCCAAATCCCTGCGATGCTTTTCATGGCATACCAGCTGATGTTCGCCGCGGTAACCATGGCCATTGTCACATCGGGCATGGCCGAGCGTGTTAAACTAAGTTCTTTTATCGTGTTTGCACTCATCTGGACGACCATCGTATACGACCCTGTGGCCCACTGGGTATGGGGGGGCGGTTTCCTTGGAGGTCTTGGTTTCCTTGATTTCGCGGGTGGAAGTGTCGTCCATATTTCGGCAGGATTCTCAGCTCTTGCCATTGCCCTTGTTATAGGAAAAAGGTCGGGGTTCGGCACCTATGCCATGGAACCGCACAATATCCCCATGACGCTGCTCGGTGCCGGGCTTCTCTGGTTTGGCTGGTTCGGGTTCAACGGCGGGAGTGCACTTGCGGCGAACGGTCTTGCGGCGAACGCACTGGTCGTAACCAACACGTCGGCCGCTGCCGGCGCCCTTGCATGGCTTTTTGCATCCTGGATGACGGGTCATCCCAGTTCTCTTGGAATGGTGAGCGGTGCGATCGCCGGTCTTGGTGCAATTACGCCCTGTGCCGGATATGTTGGTCCCCTGGCCTCTATCCTGATCGGTGCAGTAGCAGGAATTCTCTGTTATAAAAGCATGTTGTGGCGTATCGGCAGGGGAATGGATGAAAGCCTGGATGCCTGGTCGGTTCACGGTATCGGGGGTCTATGGGGAACAATAGCGGTCGGTATTTTTGCATCTGCGGCCATCAACGGGTATACCGGCCTTTTGTATGGTAATGTCCAGCAGTTTCTGGTCCAGATTGCCGGTGCCCTGCTTGTAATGGTGTATGCATTTGTCGTATCATTTGTGCTTGCAAAAATTGTGGACCGGGTGATGGGTCTTCGCGTGACCGAGGAAGAAGAATATGTGGGTCTTGACCTGTCCCAGCATGGGGAACGTGCCTGAGGTGAGGGTGATCTGACATGAAGATGGTAAAAGCTATTATTCGTCCCGAGAGACTTGATTTCGTTAAAAAAGCCCTTGAGAAACAGGGGTATTTCGGTATGACCATTACCGACGTGATGGGCCGCGGGGAACAGAAGGGAATCGCACTCCAGTTCCGTGGAGGCGTTATGGCGATCGACCTCCTGCCAAAGTTATCGGTAGAACTCGTGGTAAAGAACGCGGATGCAGAAAATGTTATCGACATTATCACTGAGGCGGCGAGAACAGGAAAAATGGGGGACGGTAAAATTTTTCTGATCCCTGTCGAGAAAGCGGTCAGGGTCCGGACCGGAGAAGTGGAGCAGTAGAGAAAACAATAAAACGGCCTGCCACACCGGATTATGACAATTTTTTTCGGCCCATGATGTCCGGCGCGAACCCGGCCGGGGTGGAGGGATACGGGAAATTACCGGCATTATGCCATTGAAAAAAACTCCGGATATGACCCGGCCCCATTTTCAGTATTATTTTCAAAAATCTGCATTCAGGTATTCCCTGATCCAAATCCGGTAACCGGATTTCGCATATGCCGGGGACCTGACGGTTTATCGACTCCCTGGAAATCCATTCTGTCTTACGTTTCCAACATGGATATCCTTATTTACCCTTTCCCAGTGAGATACGTGATCTCCAAGGGTAAATCATCAAAAGATCTGTTACTGGTTATAATTTACCGTCCGCATTAGGCGAATGGTATTTCATGTCCACCCATCGGGCATTAACTCCACAGCTTCTTTATCGCAATAAAGTAAATTTTAAATATGGTGGAAACAAACTTCCTTCTAACAGAGGATCGCGGTACCGGAACTGTTCATTGTGCAATCGCTCATGAACGAATCCCACCTCTCCACCGTGTACCCGCTGAATCCTCTGTATTCTGATGTGATCGTTCCCGAAAAAATCGGATACCTGAGCAGAGTATTATGACTGGACAGGCAATGGTTATCCGGCTGGTGCACTGTTATCCGGTACGGGACTGCATTATTCCCAAAAAAAGTATGAACCAAGGTATGGTGAAAATGAATGGCAATTGATACTGGATCCACGGCCTGGCTCCTAGCCGCAACGGCCCTTGTAATGATCATGACACCCGGGGTAGGATTTTTCTACGGAGGCCTCCTCAGGCGTAAGAACATCATTTCGATGATAGCCCTCTCGTTTGCGGCATTTGCACTGGTCAGTATCCAATGGGTGCTTATCGGGTATCTTCTGGCCTTCGGCAGCGGTGGACCCCTGATTGGTGATCTCAGTGCAGTTGGTCTGAACGGGGTCGGGATGGACGCGGGACCCTATAGCACTGCGGTTCCCGGCATCCTTTACATGGTGTTCCAGCTCGTATTTGCAACGGTGACCATGGCGATCCTGACATCGAGTATGGCCGAACGGGTAAAGTTCTCCTCGTTCATCGTATTCGCATTGCTGTGGACAACCCTTGTATACGATCCCTTGGCACACTGGGTATGGGGTGGAGGATGGGCCCAGCAGTTCGGGGCCCTTGACTTTGCCGGAGGAACTGTAGTCCATATCAGTTCAGGGTTCGGTGCATTGGCCGTAGCACTCGTCATCGGTAAACGAATGGGGTATGGCGATCACACCATGGAACCGCATAACATACCCATGACAATTCTCGGCGCTGCACTCCTGTGGTTCGGCTGGTTTGGATTCAACGCCGGAAGTGCCGTGGCAGCGAACGGACTTGCTGCCAATGCATTTGTCGTTACGAATACCGCTGCAGCCGCCGGGGCGCTTGCATGGATGTTTGCAAGTTGGTACCAGGGAAAACCGAGCTCGCTTGGTTTCGTATCCGGTGCAATAGCCGGGCTTGTCGCAATCACACCCGCATCGGGATACGTGACTCCCATGACATCGATCCTGATAGGGGTCGTTGCAGGACTGCTCTGTTATGCTGCGATGCTCTTCCGTATCGGTAAAAAACTCGATGAAAGCTGCGATGCATGGGCGGTTCACGGCATGGGCGGACTATGGGGTGCGCTTGCAACGGGTATATTCGCCGCGGCGGCGATAAACGGAGCCCCGGGGCTGCTGGAAGGTAATGTTCACCAGTTTGTGGCAAACGCAGCAGGAGCCTTTGCAGCCCTCGGGTAT
Organism: uncultured Methanomicrobiales archaeon; assembly: GCA_963809105.1. Lineage (GTDB taxonomy): Archaea > Halobacteriota > Methanomicrobia > Methanomicrobiales > Methanospirillaceae > CAIKOD01. Next base: position 278,294 of record CAWEIC010000001.1, read on the forward strand.
GCATTTGTAGTCACGTACATCCTGGCCTTTGTTGTCGACAAGGTGATGGGACTCCGAGTGACTGAGCAGGAAGAGTATGTCGGGCTTGATATATCCCAGCACGGGGAACAGTGCGCTTTCTGAAGGTGAAAAAAAATGATGAAAATCGAAGCAATCATAAAACCCGAGCGGTTTGAGTTTGTCAAAAAAGCACTGGAAGAACAGAAAATCTTTGGGATGACCGTAACTGACGTGAAAGGACGGGGAGACCAGAAGGGCATAGTCCTCGAATACCGGGGAGGAAAAATTGAGGTTGACTTTATCCCGAAATGCAAAATTGAAATTATTGTAAAAGATGCCGATGTTGACAAGATAGTCGATCTGATCATGAATTCGGCAAGGACGGGAAAGATTGGCGACGGAAGGATCTTCGTCTCTCCGGTAACAAAGTCGATCCGGGTACGGACCGGCGATATTGAACAGTAATTCAACTTTTTTTTAAAAAATTTAAACAGGATTCTCCCCTGTTTTTAGTAATTACCCTATTATTGACACTCTTTTTTAAAAATCAGAGAAATTTTTCATCAGAAAGTAAAAACGCAATGTTAAATAGTCCTGTCAGGATAACATTGTACTTTGCATAACGGCACTACCAGAGGAGTCAGGGATGCGACATCGCATACCACCGCGACAATACTCCTCGTGGCAATCACCATCATTCTTGCACTTCTCGTACTGCTGATGTTCCGGATGCCGGCATTCGAATGGTATAAACCTCCCTCATTCCTCGAGATCCAGGATGTTTACGGCGTGAATGAACAGGGAGTATTAAATTACGACAGCAGGGTCCTGCTCTGTCATACAGGAACCGCCAGTCTGAAAAACGATGACCTGAAAGCATTGTTCTACCGCAATGACGTCCTGCTGCCATGCCGCATCAGTACCATGAACGGCCATAATTTCATCCCGACAGTCCATATCGGCGTCCAGACCATGGGCGGACCCGGGTGTTCCGGACCCACATGGGAACCAAGGGAAAAAATTATTATAGATTTCACCGATGGGACATTCCACCCTGGAGATCGGGTCAGGATGGATGTCTTTTCTCGATCTACGGGTGCACTCGTTTCAAGCCATGCGCATACCGCATGAAACCCCGGGCTGCAAGTCTGGCAACCCGGATCGGTTCGGGAATTCTTCCGTCAAGGGTGAACTGGTCGCAGAGTATGGCCGCATCAGGTCCCGGGATCCCGAATGGGCGTATATAAATCGTTTTTCCCGTCTTCAGGTGCACTGGTATCCGGTCTCCAAGACTTTTATAAAGAGAAAGCCGGTACCCGTCACCCGGAAAATGGTGCATGATATCGGGGAGCAGGCCGTCCGAATCTTCATAGGTGACACAGATGACCGGGATCCCCGTCGCACCGGCAACCTGCCCGGGGTCGATGATATTAAACCAGGAGATTATGCATCCCCCGAGGAGGATGATATTGATATCGTTTCGTTCGAAATCCCCGACCAGTGAAATGACGGCATCGGTGGCATCACACCCCCCTACCGAGACCGGGACAAATCTGACACCGTCGATGTTCCTGTCTTTTCTCATCGAAACACCACAGAGCACCGACTGCTCTCTCCCCGAATAACTCTCTGCAACACCCAGTGCCCGTGTACCTTTTTTGGAGATTAGAGATCCTATACTCATTTCTTCATTTCACTCCATGATCCAGGGGATCAGTATCGTAAACGGATACGAAAACAACACCTTTGCGATTGCATGGAAGCACTTATGTCTGGGAATCTAATATAATAATTGAATGAATATTGAAAAAGATAAGGTATGCATCCTTATTCCGACGCTGAACGAAGCTCCTACCATCAGTGACCTGATACGGGAATTACAGTCATTCGGCTATTCCTGGATCGTTGTTGTTGACGGGAACAGCAGGGATAATACACCTGAGCTTGCACGGCAGGCCGGAGCCCGGGTAATTGTTCAATCGGGAAAAGGGAAAGGCAATGCACTTATCGAGGCGTTCGGGACTATCGATGCCCCTTATATCCTGATGCTTGACGGGGACGGGACATATTCACCGGGTGATGCAGAAAAAATGCTCGCTCCCCTTTTTGAAGGGGCGGACCAGACCATCGGGAACCGGCTGATCCCTGAGAACCAGGCCTCGTTTAGCAGGCTGAACCTGCTTGGCAACCAGATTCTCAACCGTCTTTTCAAACTTGCACAGGGGGTCTACCTGTACGATATCCTTTCGGGGTACCGGGGATTTACCCGTGAGTCGGTCAGGCAGCTTCACCTGAAGGAAGAAGGATTTGAGATTGAGACCGAGATATCGGCGGAAGCGGTTCGTAATAACCAGCGGGTAAACGTTGTCCCGATCAGGTATTTCAAACGCCCCGGAACCCATACCAAACTTAACCCGTTTCATGACGGGCTGAAAATCATGACAACCATCTATAAACTTGCGAGGATGAACAACCCGATGTTTTATTTCGGGCTTATTGGGGTGCTTATCATGATTGGAGGCATTATTACCGGGATATACGTCCTCTCGGAATGGCTGCGTCATATAGACCACCTTCCCCTGACGGTTCTCACGGTCCTCTTGATTGTCGTCGGATTCCAGATCTTCATGTTCGGGGTAATCAGTGACATGCTTCTCGGTTATCACCGGGAAATCATGCATGAGATCCACCTTTTATACGGTCAGAAAAAACCCTGATTTTGAGGATAGGGATGTACTGCAACCAGAAAATTAATAATCCGGGCGTGACACAGCGAGATTCACCGGTGAGGACGGGAATGGCAGACTATCCAAAGGCTTTTTTATGCGAAGGCTGATGGACCAGACGGCTTTGCCGGAAACTACGCTTTTTGGAAGATTCTCCCGAAAAAAACCTTTATCTTTTCAAGGCTCCAACACCTAGTGGAAAAATACAGGGCGATAGTAGTCTAGCGGCAGGACAGGAGCTTCCCAAGCTTCTAACCCGGGTTCGATCCCCGGCTATCGCATTCATTTATGTCTGACTCCCAAGAGGAACTTTTTGCCGTCCGGATTATTGCCGAAAATTCGAAGGGCGTACTCCGGGACATTACGACAGTTGTCGCTCATCATGATGCGAATATCATGATGATCCACCAGGAATCGTTCGATTCGGGACCGCTTGACAAGCTTGCGGAAATTTATGTGGAATTTGAAGACGGGTCAGATATCGACAGTCTTATCACGGAAATCCTTACCATTCCCTCGGTAAAAGACGTCAAGCCCTATAAGCCGTTTTCGAACATATTCGGCACCAGGGTGATTATCATCGGCGGTGGAGCACAGGTGGCACAGGTTGCCCTCGGTGCAGTAAACGAAGCCGACCGTCATAATATCAGGGGCCAGCGGATTTCTGTCGACACGATACCGCTCGTGGGAGAAAAGACCGTTGCACAGGCGGTAGACGCAGTTGCGCGGCTCCCGCGTGCAGCGATCCTCGTCCTTGCCGGTTCGCTGATGGGGGGCGAGATATCACTGGCGGTGGACCGGGTGCGCGAAGCGGGCATACCGGTAATAGCTTTGAAAATGGCCGGGAGCGTCCCGGACCATGCAGATCTCGTAGTTACCGATCCTATCCAGGCCGGGGTTTTTGCGGTGATGCATGTAAGCGGAGCCGCGGTATTTGATATCCTGCGGGTCAGGGGCCGGGAGTTCTGATGGACATCATAGAGCAGGCGGTGAAGGTACTCAATACCGATGGCATTGTCGTTTATCCTACCGATACCGTGTATGGCCTTGGCGGCGATGCTTTTTCCGACGAGGCAATCCTGAAAGTGTTCGAAGCGAAAACCCGTCTCGTCTCAAAACCGATATCGATTGCCGTTTCAGATTTCGAGATGCTTTGCGCCGTAGGATATATCGGGGCCTGCGAGGAGGATTTTATCAGCCGGTTCATGCCGGGCCCTGTCACCATCGTTGTCCGGGCCCGCCCCCCGGTCCCTGGCATCCTCACCGGCGGCACCGGAATGATAGGGATCCGTTACCCCAACCACCCCCTGGCTTTACAGTCTGATTTCGGGGTTTGATTCTCCCATAACTGCGACAAGCGCCAACCAGTCCGGAGCAAAAGACCCCGTTACTCCCGGTGAATGTCATGTTGTCTATGATTTCCTTATCGATGGAGGCAGGCTGCCCGGTACCCCGAGTACTGTAGTGGACCTGGTTAACAAAATTATCATCAGGGACGGAACGCTCTCGTCAGAGATTGGCGGGTGGCTGGCAGGCCGGGAGTGAGACCACGCATGGTGCAGCAGGTACGCCTGAGGGACTTTATCGAAGACCGCGACGGATGGATTTACGCGGTATCTGCGTACGACAACACTGAACGCATCGGATGCATACTGCGATATATCCCGGATCCCTCCGGGGACAGGATCGATCGTTTTGGGAAGAGGTTCCGGAAACTTGACTTCGAACCTTCCTTCCAACTTATCGAACAGGAGAAACCGGAATATCTCGATACTGTCCACAGGGTCCCCTGGAAGGATGTGAAACGCGTCCTTAAGCCGGAGGAAGAACTTCCGGCGATCTCCGTACGGGATCCGAGAGTAAAAAAACTGACCGGTTTATTCCATGTCCCGGTGACCAGCATGGGGTGCACCGGGTCACTCCTCTGCGGTCTTGAAACCGACTCATCTGATATCGACTTTGTAGTGTATGGAAACGACTGGTTCAGAGCCCGCGATGACATGAAAAGGGCAGTGAAACATGGAGTTCTCGAACCGATGAACGCGGAACTGTGGCAGCGGATTTACGAAAAAAGAAGACCTGAGATACGCCTTGATGAATTCATCATGCAGGAAGAGAGAAAATGGAACCGGGGGCAGGTTGACAACACCTATTTTGACCTCCTCTATACGAGGTCCTATGACGATATCGGAAAAGCCTCAACCCGTCGCGGAGATGTTCTCGGGGCATTAACAATAGAAGCGGAAGTCACCGATGCATCGTATTCGTTTGATAATCCTGCAGTGTATAAGGTCGACCATGAGGAGATCTCCTGTGTTCTTTCATTCACCCATACGTATAGCGGCCAGGCGGAAAAGGGAGAGATTATCGAGGCACGTGGAATATGCGAACGCCATGGCGAAGAACACTGGCTGATTGTCGGGACGACACGTGAAGCCCGTGGGGAATATATCCTTTCCAAAACCCTTCTTCACCGGTGATGAAGAGCCTGGATTCTTCGCGTACCCCGGGTCTGGATTTATGTTTTATCCCCATCCGGTCGTTCTGAAAGTCGTTTCGGCCCGGTATCGCACCGGTGCTGATAGGGACACGAGGCACACGGTGCATGTACCGGTTTTTTGGGGATGCTCCCTGCTTCTATGTTCCGGACCGACCTCAGCCCTGAATAGAATTTTCTCATATCCCCTGGTTGTATGCCGCAGAACCTCGACTCTCCTCCTGGAATATACTCTACTGTCCCTCCCCTGATTTCTTTTGCGAGCATTTCCGAAAGGCACAGGGCATAGGCAGTGACCCTGATCCGGTCCTGCGAATAAATTCCCGCTGCCGGAGGAGTGACCGGCCTTACAATCGAGAAGTAAGGGGGTTCCTCAAATATCCTGTCGATCACACCGGAAATCCCGTATTTTTCCGACCTTACACGGACATCGTAATCAGAGGCAGTACGCCACTCCTTTTCGCTGCATTGTTTTATATATGAATCCAGGACATCGGCATAATGGTCCCCGATCGCCGGAGAAATACTGAGTACTTCATCCCAGATCGTATCAAAACAGAGAGGCCCTCCGAGATGGTAGGAGATCTGTTTGCATATGGTATAACCTGGTGGTTCTTCCCATCCCGACGACCGGATGAAATATGCCCGGACAGGGCAGCGGGAAGCAGCTGCAATCAGAGACACCGGGACAATCTGTTTATTCAGATGATCAAATCCACTGTATAATACGGCAATGGTGCTGATAATCAATTGTATTGATTTTAGAGGCCCTTTTTCGATCGCTGGATTTATCCATTATCAGGAGAAATTCCAAGATTTTCAAACAACTGCCTGATCTCGTTGAGACGTTCGGTCTTGCCGGTGACCGTTTCCTTCATTGCCTTTATTGCCGCAAAAATTTCTGCATGCTGTTCGATGGAAATATCCCCGGTATTCGCGACCTGTTCGAGGATCCGTATCAGCCGCTTCTGCACGTCCGTTGTCCGGCACAGGGTCCGATATTCCTGTATTATTTCGGGGTTGGCTCCACTCTCTCCGGCGATTTGCATCTTAGTTTCCATGCGGTCGCGTCGTGAAAAGAACCTCTCTATTGCATCGTATAATGCCCTTCTTGTAATCGGTTTATTGATGTAATCTTCAATAGAAAGCCCGAATTTTTCGGCCTCCTCGATCGTAAGTTGTTTTGCAGTAAGCATAAGAACCGGGATTGAGGAGACCGGGGGGGGCCCTGCCTTTATCCGTTCAAGGGTCTGCCATCCGTCGAGGGGTTCCATCATGATGTCGAGGAGGATCATGTCCGGCCGGGTGTTTTTGAGGATCTGAAGTGCCTGCTCGCCGCTCGTTGCGGTGAGGGTCGCATACCCCCTTTGCTGCAGCATATTTACGAAAATATCCACAATTGAGGGATTATCGTCAACAACAAGAATTGTATACATCGGGATCACCGGTCCTGGCCGGCAGCGTTTCCGGCCGGAATATCGCGGAGTATTTTCCTTATCTGGCCCAGATTGATGCCGGGTCTTGTCAGTATGCAGAGATATTCATCCCAGTACGGTGCGATGATGACATTCCCTGCCGGGATTTGGAGGGTCATCTGCACAAACGGACCTGTCCTCATGACGGAGGAGACCTCCTTTGCACTGCCGATCAAATCTTCCGCGACATCGATCAGGTTTTCGAGGCTGATATCTCCTATCGACAGGATATTCATGCCCCGTTTGAAAATAGAAACGGCGATGACCCCGGGAAGGGAGATAATCCGGCCGAGGAGAAGTTCTCCCACGTTGGTGACTACATCGTTCTCGGTTTCGAACAGCCCGGTATCCGGCTCTTCCTCCTCCTGCTCTTCGTATTCCTCATCACCGGGAGCCCGCCCTTCGTCTAAGATCGCATCTTTTCCGGGCAGATGGGCAAGGACGTCAGATGCCAGGTTCCCGGCACCGGGTGATTCCTCCGGAACAGTCTCTGTAACTTCTATTGCGTTTTCTTCACCAGATCCGGCAGTTTCACCGGTTGACAGTGTTTCTCCGGATGCCTGATGTATCGGGTTATGGACGTCAGAACCGGCAGTCTTTATGGATTGACCGGGATGTTCACCGGAAAGGAATACCGAATCAAGACTGGAAGTCTTTTTGTCTTCTGTCGATGCGATTTCAAGCGCCTTTGCCATTTCTTCAGGGCTGTACCTTCGCAATTCAAAAAGAATCGCATCCTGACTTCGGAAATACTCGTAGGCGTTGTGGCCCTTAAGGACCCGTTTTCCGTGCCGGAAATAATATGCAAGCGGTTTACCCTTGTCGATCAGGATGAACCCGCGGCTGTCCTGCACGGTAACCACGACAATGCCGGCAAACCTCGCGGTGTGGGAGAGTATCCAGTCGAATGAAGCCCGCATCTCTCCTATAACGGTTCCTTCAGGGAGTTTTTCCATCATAACTGGCCGATGATAAGTTCACGGTTTTTCCGAAGCTCTGCAGTAACCAGGGCAAGGTTTGCCGAAGGCTTTACGATGATTACGATAAACAGCTGGTCTTTTAACGGAGAGGAAATAAGCAGATAATCCCGAAACTCGAGGTAAACCATTGTCAATGGTTCGTTACTTAATTTCAGGGCCATTGCTTTTGATTCTGCCATGACAAACGAGACAACAGCTGCAAGCTGGTTTTCGTCGACTTCGACCGTTTCAAGCCCATCGACTACCTCTCCGTCGTCACGTATTACATGCACCGATGTGACCCCTTCGATGACGATAAATTTATGCAGTGTATCCTTTAACATGAACGCGATTGAATATTTTGTCGGCCACCCCATATATAACTCTGTTCCCGGCCAACAATTGTCCGTTTCCGGTAATCTTCGGGTCACAACAATACCGGGCATCCGGTACTATCTCTGATAAAGTCTCAAAATATTCCCGGGCTTATACTACGTCCGTTGAGATGAACAGCAGGAAGAGGAGATGGTATCTCCCGGATTGAACGTTTCCCTGATTTTTATGAGAAATCAGTTGCGGGAGTGTCTTATCGTCCTATTTCGTCATATCATCTTTTGCGAGAGTATCAAGGATCCTGTAGGTATTGATGAGCTTGTTGAAGGAGGTTACTAATTCACCTATTTCATCGTTCGTTAACACTTCAATCTCAGACGTCTTGATCTCCCCTTCACTCATCCCATGGGCGATTGTCGAGAGTTTCACTATCGGACTGGTAATGCTGCTTGCCAGGAAGAAGCTCCACATCAGGACGACCGCGAGAGTAATTACGGTCAGGAGAATGATGGTTGACTGGAGACCCAGGGCAGAAATAATGCTTTCCGTTCCACCCATCGAGACTATTCCGAGGAGGAATATCGGAATAGTCGCAACGATCAGCATACTGATCATCAGTTTAAAGAAGATCGGGATCTGGATCCTGACCTCCCTTCTTTTCACCCTGTCTGCACTCATGGCCATGGTCATCGTGTCTGTCTCCTGATACTTGTATATAAGTAAAAGCAGTATATAATATTATATATCATTATTGTAAATCATTGCGTTCGGTAAGAGACCGGATGTATCTTCCCGGTCCCGATCCGGAAATTCTGTTATTGCCGGTTCATCACGTATTTAACAAATCACGCCCATATATTGGTGATGACAAACCAGGAAATATCGGTGAATATCCCCCAGACGCTCGACCCGGTTTATAGTAATATGATCCAGATTGCTTTCAAGGAGGACGAATTTACTTTTGTGTTTCTCCACCAGCTCCCGGGCGTTAACCAGGCAAGGGCAAAAGCTATCGTCAGTATCACGCCGACTCATGCAAAAAACCTTCTCGCCGTGCTTGAAAAGACCATGGCAGACTATGAGTCAAAGTTCGGCCGGATAGAACCGAAAGGCGGAAATGTCCCGGCAGATAGTGTCACGACCATCCGCGGTTATTCATAGATCAACAGGCCGGACCGCAGACATCAGCCATCCGACTCTTAAATTTATAAGAACCGGGAGACAATAGGTAAGAGGTATTTTTCTGCCGCCGTGGCTTAGCGGTATAGCGGCTGATTCGTAATCAGCAGATCGGGGGTTCAAGTCCCCCCGGCGGCTTAAAGGAGAATTTAAGCGATATTTAAAACCATTTTTTTGGATTGGACAATTCAGGCATTTACATTTCAGGACAACCCAGGTTATCAGTGAAGGGAAACTTGCCAAAAATAGCATATTAAAACCAATGAGAGATTGATTCTGTTGCAACGGAGAAAAATTCGAGCCTATATTTTTTGATAGATGTTCCGGCGGTGTCCAACGCGGACGACAAGGATCGCAAGTTTTTGATGGAGAATATCAAGAATAACCCGGTACTCACCAATATGGAGCGAATATAAATTAGAATCTCTTAAACGGTACACAGAACTGATCGGGTCATCCTGGATCTGCTCCAAGGTGGAGATGATCCGGGCAGTCACATCTTTCGGCAAATTTTTTAAATCCTTCATCGCCCGGGGAGATATAATAATCCCGTATGGCATTTCAGGAAAGTCCTAATTCTTTCTTGGCATCTTTAAGCGTGTAATATTTGCCATCCCGTATCTCTTCTAAGGATTCAGCTATTGCCATACGGTCCTCCTCTGTCAAAGGTTCAGGATCTGTCATCCGGTCTAACAACCGGCCTATAACCGTATCATATGATTCTTTCGGATGTATTTTCAACTTGTTCAGCCTCTCCCGATTTTCAGGACTGATCCGTAAACATGGTGTAGATGATGGCATACATTAGTATGCATCTGTAGGCATATTATAGCTTCGATATGATTCTCCACCAACAACCGGCATGGACTATCTGCTGCTAAAAAACGTAAAAAACATCCTGAATGTCGAACACTTGGTACCCTGTGTGTAATATTCTCCCGGAAGGGGTTTGGAACACACTGTTCAATTATCCTGCCAAAGTTTTGTGTGTGAATCTGATCATTGTGTCATCCGGTTGTTCGGGGCGGGCCTTTCAGACCCTTTCTTGACATCTTCCACAAATCTCAGTGCAAACGATCACTATTTTTCGAAAAAATTGGTCTATTATGAGAGATCTATTGAAAGAGCGCCCGATACCGGAGTCCTTACCAATAAAGATATTGCATATGTCCAGGAGTTCATAACCGAACGGAAATCTGCAGGGGGGATAGGTCCCGCCCGGGCCAGTAGGGGGGATAATATTCCCCACCCTCATGGTGAAGGTAGTCTGGTCTTGTATTCTGACGGTAATTTCGAAAGAAATAAATTTTCGACCACCGAAAATGCCAACGGAGGAGATTACCTTGAAAAAAATGTATGCTATTATTAGCATTGTTGTCCTTTGCCTGGGATTCATCCTGGTGACTGGTTGTACGCAGAACGGAACTGTCCCGGTGACCACGACACCTGCGGCAACCCCCGCCCCTACATCAGCACCGACCACAGCCCCGACGGTAATAACTACTACGCCTGCCGTAAATGTAACAACAACATCGACACCCGTTATAACGGGTGAAATCTATAACGAATCTTCAAACGGGACTACCGTTTCTACTCCGACTAACGGAACATTTATTGTAATGCTCCAGGAAAATCCAACAACGGGTTATATCTGGAATGTAACAGTGACAAGTGGCTTAACAATAACAAATGACACATTCCTGCCTCCCACATCCGGACTTATGGGAGCTGGAGGCGTCCACGAATGGAGTGTCGAGGCTATCCAGATGGGTCAGCAACAGTTTAACGGAATTTATAAACGCCCCTTTGAGAACCTTACCGGAAATGAGACCCCCTTCGTCCTCAATGTTAATGTGACCTGATCCGGAATTTTTTTTTTTGATTTGTTTTCTCCAGGTTCAGTCGGGTTGTCTAAACTGAATTATACCGATTCAATTCGTTAAATATCACCGTTATAAATGATGTACTCATGGCCGCTAAAAAATTAAATTAAAAATACCTTTGCTTTCGTATCACTGGATAATTCTTGATTTACTATTTTCCGGAGAGTTGTCCACTTCCGATAGTGAATTGGCTCTCACCAAATAATAGTGCTTTATCGCCGGTTTTTACGGGTAATGGTGATAAGGGTAATTCATGGAGAGTATTCAGCCAAGGGTATCCTCACCGTGTGATAGATATCCTGTCATTAAAATATTTTATCTCTCCCGACTTTTGACGACATAATTCAGTATCTCTCAACTCACGATAATTTGGCAGAACCCACCAAAGTAAAAAATTTATAGGTTCAGACTTCTTATTTCCCGTTATGTCCCAATATCATAAGTATTCTGAAACTCTTGTCGATAAATCCGTTGAGAAAGGGAAAATTACCTGGGACGATGCGGAACTAATAAAAAAATATTTGATGGACCAGAATCCCAACGGAAAGGTATCTTCCACCCAGAACAAAATTTTTTATAATTTGCTAGTGTTCAGGGAGTTCATCGGGGAATATCGTAAAAATACATTTAATGAATTATTTATGGGAGTAACAGAATTTAAGAAATCAGGTAGAAAATCAACTACTGTTACTCATTATCTGGCTGTATTAAGGAAATTTTATCTATGGCTCATCGATTCGGGTTATTCTGCGATTCCTCGAGAAATGGTTGAAAATAAAATAAAAACCAAGAACCCTGAAAACATGTCTGTTACTGCAGACTCGATACTCTCCAAAGAGGACGTGATCAAACTTATCGAAGCCTGCAAGAATAACCGGAATCGTGCAATTATTGCATTGTTATACGAAGCAAGTCTTCGGCCGAAAGAGGTTTGCCTTCTCACATGGAAACAGTTCAAATTCAACGAGCATGAAGTAATCCTGGTATTGAAAGATCAAACAACATCCAAAAAACAAATCCGGTGTTTAATGGGTAGAGATTATATTCTTTCCTGGAGGAATGACTATCCCGATGAGGCAACAGGAGATAATCTTGTATTCGTCACTCACAAGGGAAATCCATTCACCCATCAAATAATGTTGAGATTAATCGGAAGAATTGCAAAAGACAGCGGGATTAAAAAAGTTGTTCATCCTCACATACTACGAAGAAGCAAAGCGCTATTCAGGTCGAGATCCGGAAACAAACAATTAATCGAGAATTCCGACAATATCTAATCCTATATCTGTCATTATAATCATCGAAGCCATGATAACACATTGAATCCCGAGCGGTACAAACAATTTCAATTTCCTGCAGGCATCCACAACCTTATCCGCATCATACCGTAATGCAATCTCCTTGTCCTCCCTTTGATTGTGATGCAGGAAAGGTCAATGAGTCGCAGAGAATCAGGGTTTTTAATTCTCTCAAAAAATTAGTGTAGTTAGGGACATGTAACTGCTCGCCGATTCGAATACTGCACCCGTTGTTAAGTAACTCTCCGATTCGATTGATAGTAGTCGAAAAAATTAATCTGGTCCGAGAAATCCATTGAAAGAGCGCTCGATATCGGAGACCTTAAAATAACCTCATCCAGCAGCAGGACTTTGTTATTATTGCATTTTAACGATATTAATGAGATCAGATATTTATATTTGTTAAGATGCTTTTACAAAAAGTAATATATACTTTACATTATGTATAGAATATTGTACAATTGGGGGCCGGAACAACCCGGCGCCTGACTTACAACCCAGAGGTAAGGACAATGATTAACAAAAAGATGAAACTCATCGGAGTTTCCATCCTCGTTTGCCTGGCTGCACTCATTGCAATGCCGGCATTCGCGGCAGCGCCGTCCCATGACTCATCCACGGGCCACGCAATGAACGCTGCAGGTGAGGCAAAACTACTCGGATTTGCAGAGAACCGGACTACGGCCCTCGGGCAAAATGGCGTTGATGTCACCAATCTCAATGCAGTGCTTGCAAATGCACAGACTGCCATCCAGAACGGTAATGCAACGGCATTTAAAGATGCCATGAAAACATTCAACCAGGATATCCAGGCGGGTATCAAGGATGGAAGTATTCCGAAAACTGCCCCCCAGGGGACAGGATACCAGGGTTTCCAGAAGAGTGGAGCAACGCCTCCGGTAATGAATGCCACCATGGAAACAAAGATGCTTGGCAAAGAAGAGAACCTGACGACAACCCTTCAGCAAAAGGGCGTTGATGTCACTAACCTCAATGCAGCGCTTACAAGTGCGCAGAGTGCCATCCAGGACGGTAATGCAACAGCATTTAAGGACGCCATGAAGACATTCAACCAGGACATCCAGGCAGGTATTAAGAGCGGAAGTATCGATAAGTCGGTTATTCCGCACCCAACGCTGAAGACGGCCACAACAACAGGAACCCATTCGTTCAATTCCACAAAGAACCATGGTAAAAATACAGGTTCGTCGACACCCCTGGTGTAACTGAGAAGGACTCCGGATACGTGTATAATCCTCGTAAGATAGGAACGTAATCATCCTCTCCACGACTTCCCAACTCATGCCATGAGAAAAAGCCTATCGAAAGACCAGGTTAAACTAACTGGATATTGCAAAGGGACGGTTATACCAGATCCCTTCTGCGATTCCCGGTTATTTCGGGGAACATTTATCACCGTAATACGGAAAAAAACTGAATAACGATTGAATAGTTTGGAAATTTTATCAAAGGTGTGCCATGAAAAGTACAACAAGAGCGTTAATTTTCACAGCAGCAATTTTTGTGACCCTGCTGATCACCGGTTGTGTGCAGAGTACCCCCTCTTCTGCAGGAAATGGTGCTGGAATCGCGGCATCTTCAACATCAACAGCACCAACGGATCAGCACCAGGGGCCGCCACAAAATGCCGGGACAATTCCTGCCGGATCGCAACGGCTGAACCAAAGTCAGGGACAGGGTCTGCGACCGTTGACAAATGCTACGGTACTTGCAGGTGCAGCGGCAAAACTGGGTATACCAGAACCACAGCTTCAAAGTGCACTGACCAGTCCTTCCGGGGGACGGGTAAATTTTACCGACGCTGCAAAGCAACTCGGTGTAACACCCCAGCAACTTGCCGAGGCATTGGGGATGCAAGGAGGTGGCCAGGGGCCCCGTAACATTACCCGCCAGGGGATACCCCCCACCGGGCAATAACCGGGTTGGACTTATGTATCTACCCTGGAGCCCGAACATTTAATGTTATATCCTGAATAAGCCAAATTAAGCCCAAATGGAGTCTCCTTTCCCCGCTTCCGCTTTACTGGCAATATCGGAAAATCCCTATACGAACCCCTTTTTTGCCTTGGCAAAAAATACGTTCAATAATCGGTCTGTTTGGCAAAATACGATAGATTTGCATCTCTCCTAATCATCATCAAGCCCCAGGAACCAATGCAGTTTTACCCTTATGGTTTTACCCATTCTACCTGGTAATCTACTTCCATAACACAGATAAAAGGCTCATTTTTCGCTGCGAATCCTCAAAAAAGAACCCGGGAATTCTCTGTCAGGAAATACATCAAAGGTAGTATTCATTTCTCATAATTTGAGCATTGCAATGTCCAATGAGTACGAATTATCCCGTGATGTTCTTTTCGAAAAAAAATCGCAAATGCTAACTTGTTGTTACATTCTTCCGGTAGAAGTAATTCAGCTCTCTCGTCGATCTGCAATATCAAAAAAGGTGATTAGGTACCTTCGATCCCTTGGCTATTCTATGATATCCTTGTTCAATGACGCTCTCAAGGCTCTGCCCCGCCGCTGTGGCAACCCCGGTCGGAACAAAGCTTAAACCCAATTACAAAGTGATTTCCTTATTCCTCCTTGAATCTACCCGGAATATATCATAAAAATGAAAGGTTTGATGAATAATGAAATCTCTTTTTGTCAGGTTATTAAAAATAATAATTATTTCCCTCACAAAAAGTCAGGGGTGGACTTTACACAATCACCAAAAAAAATTAACCGTTCTTAACCGGCGCCTGAATTGTCCCGATAAATCCCTGAGGTACAAGGCTTGTTGCGAGCATCACCATGTTGATCTCCCGGTGATCGGTCCATGTACCGGCCTCCCTGTTTCTCCCGTTTATCCAGAATTCTTCGATAGCTTCGGCAAGAGGGACATATTCACCTAACGAACGCAAAAAGTGTGTATGAGCTCTGGTAAATTTCCCTGGATTATTTCTTACCTGTTCGTTGAGATACTCCACTCCCCGTAGCCCGGCAGAGAGCCCAAGTTCCCTGAATGCCAGTCTTCTTCCGGCCGGCAACTGCAGGGACCTGCTCTCTCTAAAGAACCCGATACCTGGCAGGGCAGAACCGAGTATCGATTCGAGCAGTCCGGATAACCGGGAATTGTAATTGACGATCAGGTCGGCTACCCTCGTAGCGTCAAACAGGAGTCCTCCAATCCCCAACGGATCGTCTGTCACGAGATGACCGCCCTCACATACGGTCCTGACATCCGCAATCTCACGTTCGAGACCCGGGTGCAGGACTAATCCGAAATCCGCGGCTGCACTCTCCTGCAGGTCCTCGTAGGTAACAAAACCGTCAAGCGGGTCATGCTGGCCCATGGACATAACCTGGGGACGGGACAGGTCAATGCTCATTTTCCAGTACATCCTTTTTCCCCGGCCGGATACGGGTACGTAGGAAAATTTCGCCTGTGCAGTCCTTGCGAGTTCAATCGCCCATTTGATATAAACAGGATCCCTGGTTACCCGGCTGACGCGGTTCAGGGCATGCATCCACTTTGTCAGGTAATGATAATATTGCCCATCCCTGTCCCACTCGAGCCGGTCGTCATGCTGTTCACCTAGTTTATGCTCATTCATTGGTTTTCCGATCCTGAGTCCACCCGCCAGGGGATGTTTCTCTCCCTCCTTTTCCGGCAAACCGCTGATCCATCCTTCCCTCGGGTCGTCCTCACGATGACGGCCGAGGGTATGGTGAACCTGGTCAACCAGGTGCAATCCAAGGTCCAGGTATCTCATTTCGCCGGTTAACCGGTAGAGGCCGAGGAAATTGCAGACAGCAAATGCATCGGTCCAGAGGTACCGTTTGGGATTAGGATTTTCTGGTTCGAGCCCCGTGGTCTTCGAAAAATCGAGCATGATTTCGCGGGCCAGATCCATCCTCCCTGTCGTTGTCAAATTAATGCATCTCCGGGGAATATCGTGCCTGGCCCATCACTATGTTGTACCACCGGTTTAGCTGATAATCGATCATGGTATATCTCCTGCAATAACCCGTATTGTATATAGAATTGTGCCCGGTTACTGAATCCCGGCCGGGAGGCAACCAGCTTATTACTGCACCAGCCATTTTGATACTCTCTATGCTGTGCCGTCGGTTCTGATCAATGTACCCCAATGATTCAGGTAACACAAAGCAGAACTATAAAAAAAGCAATAACATATAGTTCTCTGAACCTGTCAACGAAAAATGCGTATCTTGATTATCGTTACGACTGAGCCGCAATCGCCCCGATTCACCACCCGATAACCTTCGAGAACCTCCTTATGTCCCCGGAAAAGCCATATAAAATCCATCTCGGCGTTACTACGAAGATTTTCATCGTTTTTCTCACCCTTTCCATGGTTTCATTAATTCTTGTAAGTTTTATCGCATTTACCACCCTGGACAATGTCGGATCCTATGCAACAGACCGGAGTATATCGCTCGGTGACCAGGCAGTACAGGACAGCGGGACGGCACTTGAAACAGTTGGGAAAGAACGTCTCCTGGCTCTTGCAAAAGACCAGGCAGATATGAGCAATATGGCGTTTGAGAACGTGGAAGGCAATATGGCAATTATGGCATCATATGCAGCATCCCAGATGGAATCGCCGCCAGCCATGATGGATCCGGGGTACTCGCAGGCAGATGCTCCTCCATCGGTTAATGATGCTTCCGTCTACCTTTTTGCCCCTGGTATCGTGGAAAATACTTCTTCTCCTGAATTCAGGGCTCTTCATGGCATGGATACGATATTTAAGCCGGTCATCGCATCCGATCCTCGCCTTGCAAGGGTGTATGCAGGCTCGGAATCAGGGATCACCAGGCTTTATCCCTGGGTTTCCGGTATCGACCCGTCATTCGACGCCCGGAACCGAAGCTGGTTTACTGCCGCCCTTTCTGCAGGCAACACCACCTGGTCCGCTCCTTATATAGATGCCACCGGCCGTGGCCTGATGGTCACCTGTTCACGCCCGGTCAGGGACGATCAGAAGGGCTGGACCTGGGTTATCGGGTCTGACGTGACAATCGAGACCATCAACCAGCAGATCATCAATACCCAGATCGGATCT
Organism: uncultured Methanomicrobiales archaeon; assembly: GCA_963809105.1. Lineage (GTDB taxonomy): Archaea > Halobacteriota > Methanomicrobia > Methanomicrobiales > Methanospirillaceae > CAIKOD01. The sequence continues at coordinate 295,740 of CAWEIC010000001.1, forward strand.
TCGGGATATGCGATGCTCATCGACGAAAAGGGAAATGTTATTGCCAGGCCCGGTGTATCAGCAGGAAGCCGGCAGTGGGATGAGACATTCCAGACAGAAAATCTTTTATCGAGTGAAAACCCCGGTTTACGCGATGCTGCAGCCGAAATGATAACCGGGGCAAGCGACGTGAAACTGGTTTCGTTCGAGGAAGGGGATAAATTTGTCGCATTCGCCCCGATCAACAGTACGAACTGGAGCGTCGTTATTGTAATGCCGGTCGATGAGATTACTGCCCCGGCGAGGGACACCGGGATAAAAATCCAGGCAGCAACCGGGGATGCGGAATCGCATATCCAGGGACAGGTCGACAGGATGGAGCAGGCATTCCTCGTCCTTTTCATTTTGCTGTTTGCCCTGATCGCAGGCCTCACCATCGTTTTTGCCCGCGTGATCACCGATCCGTTGAGAAAACTGTCGAAGGGATCCGAAGAGATCGGACATGGAAATCTTGATTATAAAGTGGATGTCCAGACCAGGGACGAATTCGAGGACCTGGCCCGGTCTTTTAATACGATGGGAAGCGACCTGAAGAATTATATCCGGGAACTTAAACGGACCACGGCAGAAAAAGAGCGGATCGCGCAGGAACTCAAAATTGCAAGAGATATCCAGCAAAGTTTCCTGCCTGACAGTGTCCCGGAGATGCCGGGATTTGAATTAGCGGCATTCAGTCTTCCTGCCCTCGAGGTCGGCGGTGACTTTTATGACTTCATACCGCTGCCGAACGGTTGCTGGGGGCTCGTCATCGCCGATGTATCAGGCAAGGGGGTTCCTGCTGCATTGTTTATGGCACTTTCCCGGACTCTTGTCAGGGCAAGCACTTCAAAAAATCCTTCGCCCTCTGATGCGATAATGGAGGCAAACCACCTCATCGTCCAGGATACGCGTATTACAAGCATGTTCGTCACGCTTTTTTATGCTATCATCGATCCAACAGCGAGGACACTGACGTATGTAAATGCCGGCCACAATCCCCCGATGCTCTTCCGGACCGGCAGGACTGAAGTTACGCTGCTCCGTGCGGACGGTATCGCCCTCGGCGTCATGGACGACATTGCCCTCGATTCTGTGGAGATCGGATTAAAGAGTGGTGATGTTGCAGTTCTTTATACCGACGGCCTGACCGAGGCAATTAACACGGAGGAAGAAGAGTTTGGAACAGAACGGCTGAACGAGACGATAAGGGCCTGTCAGGACCTGCCCGTGAAGGATATGGTCCGTTATATTGTCGATGCAGTTACGAAATTTGCAGGCGAACAACCGCAGGCAGACGATATTACCATCATCATTATCCGGGCCGAATAACAATTGATCACACGGGAAAAGCCGGGTTATCCTGTTGCCAGGCTGTTTAATTTCAATATCCCATTATTCCCGATCCTTGCCGGGGAGTGAAACGAAATTCCGGTTTTCATGATACACTTTGATATGCAATAATGTTTTTGACAACGGTTCATCCGGAAGAACCGGGTCCTCATATGACGATCTTCTTGTTATCGATGCCGACTACCAGATCTTTGAACTGCTCTCCCTGTTCACGATAAATGGAAAACCGTTCTTCCAGGGTCCTGTACGTGTTGGCATCGAAATGGATGAGTACCAGTTTTCTGGCGTTGCTCTGCCTGGCAATGGAGATGGCATCCTCTGGATTCAGATGGGGCCAGAGTGCATTGACCTGACCCGATTTCAGGGAGCACTCTGTTAACAGGACATCCGCATCCCGTGCCAGGCGTATCGCGTTGTCGCATAGTCCGGTATCAGTACAGAAGGTAATTATTTTACCATCAATTTCTACCCTGTAGCCGTAACAAACTGAAGAATGCACCAATTCCCGGGCTTCGACCCGGAACGGCATGGCATGCTCGCCTTCGGTCAGTTCGCACAGGGTCACGGGATAGGGATAATCGCAGAACGGAATAGTAAATGGCTGCCGTACAAGAGTATCCAGAACCGGTTTCAGACCCGGTTGTCCGGCAATTGTCAGTCCTTCCAAAAGATCAAATTTATTGAGGATATGTAATCCCGAAATATGGTCCAGGTGAAAATGGCTTAGAAAAAGGAAAACAGGTTTTGGTTTTTTAATAAAACTCTCGAGCTTGTAAATGCCGTTCCCTGCATCAAAAATCAGATAGTAATCCTTCGAATCAATAAAAATGCACGTTGTATCCCCGGTTTTTGTATCATACCACCCGTTCGTTCCAAGAAGTCGGATCTCCATACATTTCAATGGGGAACGTCTGGCTTAATTGCTCCTTTTTGTTTTTTTAATGTCACCCTGCAGGTTATTGAAAAAAACGAGAAATTCCCTGATATCCCGGGTTATGGGGATATAAGATACCGCCAGTGTGGGCAAATCACAAATAAAAAAAAACGCTGCACGATTGGTATCAGGCACCCTGTTGATCGGATCATTGAGAACTTTTTTTGATTCGCTTCGGTTTTATGAAAATAATTCCCCTGCTATCAGTTTTGTTGTCTTCGAGGTTGAATAATGGTTATTCCCTTATACACGCCGGGTCCGTCACACAAGACCTATCCGACCAAAAACGGGAGATTTTTATCTTCTGCCGTTGTACATGGTGCTATATGGCTGGTTTTTCCATTAACCCGTTAACAGGCCTGTTAATTCTTATTATTGGCATTGCATTCATCGTTGTTGCGGCCGTTTTATTCCTTGTGGGAAATATAAATGGAATGTTTATCGGCGCGATCAGCAGTTTTATTTTGATTATTGCCGGGAGTATCATCTATTTTGCGGGAGAAAATCCTCAATCCTGACAACGGATACCAGGTATTATGATAAACCCCGGTCAGGTTCACCAATCCGGCAATCGACTTTTTCTTTTTATCCGGCCCCTTTCTTTGCCTTATCAGCCAGGAGAGCCTGCCTGACTGCTTCCGCATGTCCTTTCACCGATACGTTTCTCCAGACTTCGACGATAGTTCCATCAGGATCTATGAGAAATGTCGTCCTGACCGTGCCCAGAAATTCTTTTCCGAACAGCTTCCTCGGCTGCCAGGCGTCATATAATTTCAGCGTCCCGCGGTCCGTATCTGAAAGGAGTAAAACCGTAAGATCGTGACGATCGATAAAATTCAGGTGGCTTTCCGGGGAGTCCTGGCTTATCCCGATCACCTGAGCTCCGAGGCTTACGAACTCTTCCATCGCCTGGGAGAACTGCATCGCTTCAAGCGTGCAACCCGGGGTATTATCTTTCGGGTAGAAATACAGGACCACCCATTTTTCCTTAAAATCCGAGAGACAGGTCATTTTCCCTCCTGAATCCGGAAGACAGAACGAAGGAGCCTGCTTTCCGACGAAAGGATCGACTGGTTCTTGTGGCATAACGATCAGGTGGTCATTGCCACCTGAGAAGTATAAACTATTGGGAAGCTTACAGATCCCGCAACGCAACGCTGATGGACCGGTGATCGCCGTTCACCCGGATATCAGCACGGGACCAGGATACATGAATCTTATCAGGTATGACGTACCGATCGTTCAATCAGGCCGATGATATCTGAAGGTCTTGCCGGTTTCCCGACGACATGTTCGATAGCGATATGTCTCTCTTCAAGAGCCTCGCGGACCTGGTTTTCGTCTAGCCCTGTGTAAATAATAACATTCGGATCGGGCAGATCTGCAATCCGTTGGATCTTCGAAAGAAAATCTATACCGTCCATTCCCGGAAGCTTCACGTCGAGGAGGATCAGGTCCGGCCGTATGCCTTTCATCAGGGTCTCGATTGCTATTTCCGCCGAATTGGCGATAAGAGTATCAAAATGAGAAAGGTATTTGATGAAATACGAAAGGCTGTCCGCAATAGTTTCATTATCCTCTATAATGAGGATCAGGGTCATTGATATCTCCATACTACGCCATGTCTCTTATAAATGACGAAACTGGCTTATGGTGTCATCCACGGAATATATCACGGCCATCAAGAACTGAGCCGTTACATCATTACTATCTGGATAACCGTGGGATATTTTCTTATGATATCGAAAATAATTGTCTTGCCAATCCATAAACGCCCGTCAGTCATTTCCCTCATGGAGTCTGATTTCCTTTAGTTCTTTCAGCATATCGACCCCCTGATCGTCGGTTATAAAGCAACTGTCCCCCACCGACGAATCGAAATAACACAACACCGGAAGGCGGAGCCTCCCGGAGAGGCTTTGCGGGAGTCTTGTCCGGAGCATAACAAGGGTATCTTTTTTAAAATGGTATGTTCCCCCTCCTTTCGTCGGAATTTCAGGTCTTTCCATATCCACGAGATCGTTTAATAATTTTCTTTCCGCGACAACTCCCCTGTTGATTTTTGAAATTTCAAGATTCATCCATCGCATCAGAATTGATTCGTCGGAAAAGAACGGGCGATCAGGCATGCTATCGTTCTGCCACTCCTGTCAGGTTTTCTTTATCTCACCGGGATATAAGCGTATTTCTGGTACCAGTGGTTCCCGGTAACCGGTTCAGTCATACCGGGAACTATCTATTGTAACCAAAAAACGTGGAATAGAGGACATCATGGATATACGCGACTCTTACCGGTTAAACAAAAATCACCAGGGCTTGTTCATTCTTTCTTTTATTTGCAACAATGCCTGCTGCTGACAATGGTACCCACCGCTTTAAACGCCTCTTCGATATCTTCGTAATTCGGTATACGGTTATCCCGGAGAATACCGATCCCCTGTTTCACGCTGTCGCCGCCGAGGAGACACCCCACTGTCATTTTGTGGGTATTTTTCGAGAACCTGACAATTTCCTGTGCGAGATGACCGGGATCGAGTACTGCCGAGGGGACCGCGATAATAAATGCAATATCCCATTCGTCCTGGTGCCGGATCATGATATCGAATGTCCGGGCATATCGCCCGGTTCCTGCATCCCCAATGATATCTATGGGATTTTCATGGCTCCATGCCACGGGGAGAAGTGCATTTAGTTCGTCGAAAAGAGGACCGGCGAGTTCGACCAGGTCAATACCATACCGTTCCGAATAATCAGATGCGAGCACGGCAAAACCCCCCGCCGAAGTAATAATCACCGCCCTGTTTCCTTTCGGATAACCTTCAGAGGCAAGAAGCTCTGCGACAGAAAACGCATCTTTGAGGGAAGTTACCGAAATAACTCCTGCCTGTCTGAATGCAGCCTGGTATACTTCGTAATTTCCCGCAAGGGAACCCGTATGCGACGATGCAGCGATAGTGCCCTTTTTTGAAGACCCGGATTTCAGGGCTATTACCGGTTTTCCCGATGCGACGCTGCTTACGGCACGGAGGAATTCTCCTCCGTTCTTAATTTCTTCGATATAGAGAATGATGGCGCGGGTATCGGGATCGTTATCAACAAACGTAAGATAGTCGATGAACCCGAGATCTGCCTGGTTCCCGACACTGATCACCGCGGAAAAACCAATTTTCTCGGGTAGGCTCCAGTCCACGATTGTCGTAATAATGGCTCCGCTCTGCGAAATAAATCCGATGTGCCCGGGCCGGGCGTTTATCGGATCGAAGGTGGTGTTGATGCCCCTGTGGGGGAGCATGATGCCGAGAGTATTCGGCCCTACCAGCCTGATACCCGATGCCCTGACATGCTCGAGGAGGACCTTCTCGCGTAATGCTCCCTCAGGTCCGGTTTCCCTGAACCCCGATGAGACAACAATGGCGATCCTTGAGCCTTTTTTGGCGAGTTCGTCTATGACTTCCGTAACTGCCGGGGCGGGAATCGCTATAACTGCAAGGTCGACTGGCCCAGGTATCGCTTCCACGGAGGGGAAAGCGGGGCGACCAAGAATTTCCGTATGATGCGGGTTAACCGGGTAGAGATCGCCGGGAAACAAGAGAAGATTTCGTAATACTGCATACCCGATCTTTTCCGGGTCATCAGAAGCTCCGATCACCGCTATCGATCGGGGATACAACAGGTCAGGATCCATCTCCTTGTGAAGCATGGCAGGGGTTTCTTCGTGATCGCCAGAAACATACATCCGGGCATCAACAGCGATCAGCCCGTCCCGGTAAAGAATAAGAGGATTGATATCAAATTCTTCGAGTTCTGTTGCATTGAAAAAAAAGGAAGATACCGATGAGATGATCTCCTTCAGGCTGGCTTCATCGAGAGGCTGCTGGTTCCTGTATCCTGAAATGAACCGGTATCCTGCCAATGCCCGTATCATTGTAAGAATTTCTGCGTTGTCTATCGGAAGAATCCGGATCTGGTAGTCCCGGAGTACTTCGACGAACGTTCCGCCAAGGCCGACCGTGAGGATCTTCCCAAACGAGGGGTCTGTTTTCCCCCCGATAATCAGTTCAAGACCTGGCAGCGCCTGTTTTTCCACAATTATACCCGTGATTCCGGCACCGGGCAGGTGGCTCCTCACGTTCCCGATAATCCGGTCGAAGGCCTCCCCTGCCTGCCCGGCATCACCGATGCCCGTTACTACCCCCCCGGCATCCGTCTTATGAACGACCTGTGGAGACAATATTTTCATGACAACAGGGAATCCCAGCCGGGTCGCCAGTTCCTCTGCTGATCTTCTGTCCGTTGCAACACCATGATCAGGAACAGGCACTCCCATTTTTTTCAGCAGGGCATAACCGTCAGGTTCGGAGAGCAGTTGTTTTGTCATAGGCCGGATTCCTTTTCTGTCGCAGGTATATTTCATCCGATCCCTCTTAATTTCATGCGACGGTCCTCTGGTACACCCTGGGGAAATCCGGTTTACAACAATCCCCTGCTTTGTCACCCATCCAGGAGCCCTATGTTTCGAATATGTTCCCCTTCTTTTGTTTATTGCTAACCATTATCCGGTGAAATACGGATATAATCCTGATGCAGGACCATGAGATTCCCGGGAGGATCCTAAGGGAGTCCCGGGAAAAGCCGGTCTTTTTACTTTCTGAACTCTTTCCGGCAGCGAATGGTGGCGAACATCGCCGGAAAGCCATGGAAACCATTTTGAACCGTCTGAAATTATTCGGGCTGCTGACCGAAAAGACCGGGTCTGATTACCGGATAACCCGGTGCGATGCCATGCCGTTCATCCTCTCCGATAAGGAACGCAGAACCCTTCATGCCTATCTTAAATCCCCGGATGTCCCGGATCAGATCCAGGTACTGACCGGAAATTATATCCGTAAAAAGACAGGCAAGGAATGGCAGGATCCGATTACCCTGGAACGGATCCGGTCTGCAATCATGATGCAGAAAGGAGAATACTGGCATGAGGGTTCAAAAAAGAAGATCAGGTACGAGAAGGGGTACCGGGTTTTTGCTTATCTGGCGTACCAGTTTCCCGTATATTATGCCCAGTCCGGACATATCCTTATGATGCTCGCAGAAATGGGGCTGTTAAAAGAACACATGACAGTCCTCGACGCCGGAAGCGGTCCGGGAGCATTAACCCTCGCAATCACGGATTTTCTTGGCAGAGCCGGTCATGGGACGGCCGAACTGTTCGCCCTTGAATTATCGGAGGAGCAACGGGAGGCCTATTCATTTCTTACAACAGGGTTTGCAGAGAATAGTAAGCAGGTCATGGTCCATCCGGTGACGGATGGAGACATCAGGAACATCGATCCGGGAATCCTGGCCGGTAACGTGGACCTGCTGGTGTTTCAGAATGTCCTTAATGAGATCCCGGATCTCAACCTTTCGGAACGTGCGAAGCGGGTCAGCAGTCTCTCGGAGGTGCTGTCGCCCGGAGGAATTGTCCTCATTGCAGAACCGGCCGATCTGACGAACTCGGTGGGATTGAGGGAACTTACCTGCGAACTCTCCCGGAATTACGGGTTTTCGGTGATCTCCCCCTGTATCAGGGGATGGACAAAGAACTGCAGACCGGAACGCTGCTGGAGTTTCGTTGAAAAATCTCCTGTCAGGACCACCCGGCTCATGGAGGCCGTTTCCGACAATCCTGAAGGCTACCGGTTCCGGAACACCGACATCAAGTTTTCTTTTGCTATCCTGTCAAAAACTTGCATAACAACATCAGAAAAACCGTTGCCGGGCAATAAGAAAACTGCGCCACTGTCAAGTCTCTCCCTGCATGTCGGAAAAAAGATCAATATCAATGCTCTGGTCATGTCCGGCGATTTGGGGAACCGGAATACCCACCTTTGGAAATTATGTGATGGATCTCCACAGAAACCGGTATATGCTGTCCTGCCATCGTATCATCGTTCACCTGGAAACAGGGCGCTTTACGATGCTCCGTACGGGCAGCGTATCCGGCTGTCAGGTGTTCTGGTCAGGTACAATTCCCGGCATGACGCATATAACCTCCTTGTCAGCCGGGACACCAGGGTAACTATTCCCGGAGAAGATTTCAACCGGACCCGGGACAGGGAACCGTTATAATATCGGAATTTTCAGTAAACCGGACAGAATGGCCGGGGACTATGCATTTTATTGTTTTTTATATTCCTGACACTACCGGGTATTTTTTTATCGCAAAGGATATTTCCCGGGAACTGTCAGGATGAGAGGTCATGGTTCCCGGAACAGGGACCATATTTGGCATCGGGCGATATCCTGGCCTAAGAAAATTCATCTCGTTACAGCGATGGTCGTTGACATAAGTTTATCTGGAACGGGAAAAAAATAATTTTATGAGTGTACGGAATTACAGGGTATATTTTTTTCTTTGTTGTATTCTCGTGCTGTTCTTCTTTGTACTGCTGTCCGGCTGTGTCGGGAATCCCGCAAAAGCCCAGGAGAATGGAGTTAATACCAGCATATCCCAAAATAATACGACCGGCATGACAGGTTATCCGGATAATTCGTCTGTCGTTACCAGTACCGCAGGAACGGGCAATTCTGAAGTGTTCAAATCTGATAGTAATGTCAGTTCCACTCTTGATCAGGACTGGAAATCGTTCCGGATAATAAACCTCGACCTGACGACCCGTTATCTTACTCTCGACCTTTCCAAAAGCGAGGATATCAATTACTTACGGTACACGCTGATTCCCGAGACCACCGACAACATCAGTGCGATCAGAAGCAACCTCGAAACACTCCAGCCGGTGACAGAGGACCAGCAAAACGAGACGAGGACACTTATCCTGATGACAAATTATACCATCCTGAAATATCAGACGCTTTCGGAAATGCTGCATGCAACACAGTATGCCAACATGCGTGACCCGGTGATGCTGAAGTCAGAGATCAGGAATGCCCGGCTGAGTGTGATGGAAGCACTGGACCTTGTCAACTCCGCAGACATTGGAACGTACCCGAGCGAGTACCGGGACCAAATCGCTGCCGATAAACGGGATCTCGATGACATGATGTCCCAGATAGACTCATACACCCGGCTGATTTACCAGACTCCGACAGATTAACCTTTTTTAGAACCGATCCGTTTTTTATCATCCTGATTCAGGTATCTCCGGCATTGTACTTTCATACAGATGCCAAATCTTGATAATAATGGCGGGACAATAGCATCATGGTGTTCACGGTGCCCGGGTTACAGGATATCTTGCGGTTTTATCCGGGCTCCGTATGCTGAAGGGGACGATCACGTCACATGGGTGAATGAGGCGGCTGCTGAATGAAACATATTCTGTCGATTCGGGACCTGGAGAGACCGTTCATCGATGATCTGATCAGGAAGGCAGGCCGGATCGCATCCAGGAAATACAGTCCTGACGCATTAAAGGACAAGGTCCTCGCTCTCCTCTTTTTTGAACCAAGTACCCGCACCCGGATGTCTTTCGAAGCTGCGATGGCCCGGCTCGGCGGTACTTCCTTGTCGGTCGGGAGCGTCGAAGCCAGTTCCATGGCAAAAGGAGAGACCCTGGCCGATACGATCAGGGTCGTCAGCGGATATGCCGATGCCATTGTTCTCAGGCACCCGAAAGAAGGAGCGGCCCGGCTCGCCTCCGAATTTGCTTCTGTCCCGGTGATCAATGCAGGAGACGGCGCAGGCCAGCACCCGTCCCAGACCCTTCTCGACCTCTATACAATCCAGCAGTCGATGTCTCTCGATGGCATCGATGTCGGCCTGATCGGCGATCTGCGGTATGGAAGGACGGCACATTCGCTTGCTTACGCGTTGTCTCTGTATCGCAGCAGGATACATGTGATTACCCCTCCGGGACTTGAACTCCCTCCTGCCCTCATCATGGAACTCCGCGAACGCGGTACCGAAGTCGTAGAGCACGAAGATGTCGGGGAGATAATCAGGTGCCTGGATGTATTGTATGTTACACGCATCCAGCGGGAGCGTTTTCCTGATTCAGCCTCGTACTTCGATGTTGCCTCAAGTTACCGCATAACGCCCGAATTACTTCAGGGCGTGCGTTCCAACCTGATCGTTCTCCATCCCCTTCCCCGCGTTGACGAAATAGACCCTGCTGTGGACGCTCTCCCCTATGCCCGCTATTTCATGCAGTCGAAAAACGGTGTCCCCGTGCGGATGGCGATGCTTGAGGAAGTGATGAAATGACACGGGATAAACGTCCGTCCGAAGGACTGCTGATAAGCCCTATACGGAGGGGCACGGTCATTGACCACATCACGGCAGGAGAGGCCCTGAATGTGCTCAAGATTATTGGGATCACCGGGACAACCACGGAATCGGTGAGCGTCGCAACCAATGTGACGAGCGGAAAAATCGGAAGAAAAGACATTGTTAAAATCGAGAACAGGGAACTCAGGAAAGAAGAAATGGACCGTATTTCCCTGATCGCACCGGCAGTCTCCATTAATATCATCAGGGACTTCAAGGTTTTTTCAAAAAGTGGTGTTGAACGGCCAAAATTTCTCGTCGGTGTAGTAAAATGCCCCAATCCGGGGTGCATTTCAAATGCCAACGAACCGATCAGCAGCAGGTTCGAGGTCCTGCCGAACGGGCTTCGCTGTATGTATTGCGACTGGCTGATAACCACCGATATCACCGGCCACCTGATCTGAATTTTTGGTTTCCTAACGATCGCTGATAAGATGGCCGTGGGCATCGATTTCTCCCCGGTATATCCTGGTACTCGAGATCCAGCGTCCGTCCTCCGCAAGTACGCAGGTGATCTGATGGATATCGACTTTCCGGGCACCCCGGTCCTTCCGCAGGCGGTTGATCTCGGTTGCGACAGGGAGCGTCTCTTCCGAGACTACGATTGCATCGAAATCGGCTTCAAGGGCAGTACCGAACCGGTCGGACAACGCTTCTATCTGCCATGGGGTCTCGTATCCCCGCTCTTCTATAAACCTGACAAGATTTGCCTTTCTTTCCAAAAACGGTCTTACCGGGTGTTGTTTTACACTAGCGAACGAATCGGTTGTAAGACCGATTGTCACCATACCCTTAGGACCGGCCAGATCAAAAGAACGGGTGAGGAGCCGTTTGTGACCGTCATGCAAAGGGTCAAAGGTGCCCCCGACCATAACCTTCATTCGTTTGCATAGTTAAGCTGCTATAGTATTATGCGTATGGATAATAGTGCAGGGGCCCCTGAATTTATCGCACCGGATGCGACAGTCCTTGGGGATGTTACACTGTCCGGAAAAGTCAGCATCTGGTTTGGAGCGGTCATCAGGGCTGATAAGGACCGGATACGGATCGGTGAAGGGTCAAATATCCAGGATAACGCTGTCGTCCATACAAGTAAGGGATTCCCTGTGCAGATCGGGAATATGGTTTCCGTTGGTCACGGGGCAATTCTCCATGGTTGCACGATCGGGAATGATGTTCTTGTCGGTATGGGCGCGATCGTGATGAACGGTGCAACGATAGGTGAAAGTTCCATACTCGGGGCAGGGACCGTAGTAACCGAAGGAGCCCGGATACCGCCGCATTCTGTAGTTCTCGGAGTACCGGGAAAGGTAATCAGGCAGACAACTGAAGAACAGGACCGGGGAATCATCGCCAATGCAGAAAGCTACATTGAACTCGCAAAAAAATACCGGAATGGCTGACGTACTCGTTATCGGGGCAGGAGTTACGGGTATTCAGGCAGCCCTCGACCTTGCGGACCATGGGATCCATGTGCATCTTGTTGAGCAGGAGCCGTCCATCGGCGGTCATATGTCACAACTCGACAAGACATTTCCCACGAATGATTGTTCTATGTGCATCCTGTCCCCGAAAATGGTGGATGTCTGTCGTCATCCGAATATCAGGGTTCATACCTGTACGGAAATCGAGCGGGTAGAAGGATCGGAAGGCCATTTTAATGTCACCCTCCGGAAGAACCCGCGATATATTATCGAGGAACTGTGTAACGGTTGCGGTGACTGCATCGAGATTTGCCCCGTTGAGGTCTATAACGAATTTGATGCCGGAATGGGGGTCAGGAAGGCAATTTATAAACCTCACCCCCAGGCAGTTCCTGATATCGTGATTCGGGACCCCGGGCACTGTATAGAATGCGGACTCTGTTACGATGCCTGCCTGCCTGGTGCAGTTAAAAAAGAAGATTCTGTTGTAACAACCGAAATACAGGCAGGGAGTATCATAATTGCAACAGGATACGGTGTATTCGATGCACGGAAGAAAGGACAGTTCAGATACCTCGAATTCCCGGATGTCATTACGAGTCTCGAACTTGAACGTATGATCAATGCCAGCGGCCCGACAGGTGGATGTTTAAAACGCCTGGTTAACGGGCAGGAACCGCACAATATCCTATTTCTCCAGTGTGTCGGCTCGAGGGATATCCCGATTGGCAGGCCATGGTGCTCCTGTGTCTGCTGCATGGCTTCAATAAAAAACGCAATCCTGATAAAAGAAAAGCATCCCGAAACCACCATAACGATTTGTTATATGGATGTCCGGGCTTATGGGAAAGGATATGAAGAATACCGCGAACGGGCAGAACGGATAGGGGTCAGGTTTCTCAGGGGAATACCGGGAGAAATCGGAGGATTGCCGGATTCAATGAAAGTTCTTGTCGAAGACAGCGAAACAGGGAAGGTCGAAGAACTCAGTCCCGACCTGGTAGTGCTTGCCGTGGGGCTCGGACCGTCTGCAAAATCCGCCGGGCTCGCAGAAAAACTGGGAATTTCGCTGGAAAAGACGGGATTCTTTAAATCTCTCGACGACAAAGTGGGCATGGTCGAGACGAACCGGCCGGGAATTTATATCGCCGGTACAGCCATTGCGCCTAAAGATATCCCCGACTGTGTCGCTATCGCAGGCGCTGCCGCCATGAAGGCATTCATTGGCAGCACCCGGGACTGACCCTGCCATGAAATCACAGAAAACTCTTTGGTACGAAAAAGAGAGCGAACGGATTGGTTATATTAACGAGACCCTGTTGCCCGCTGAATTCAGGATAGAATATTGTTCAACGGTTCAGCAACTGGGGAATGCGATCAGGATGCTTGCAATACGGGGAGCCCCGGCCCTTGGTGTTGCCGGTGCATTCGGCGTCGCACTTTCAGCACGTACCTCAACAGCATCGTCATTACCTGATTTAAAAAAAGAGATTAAAAATCAGGCCCGCTGGCTTTGTGATACCCGGCCGACAGCTGTCAACCTTTCCTGGGGGATCGGGCGCGTGCAGCAGATAGCCGATCGTTCATTGTCAGTCGATGAACTGAAAACCGCCGTTCTCTCGGAGGCACTCAAAGTGGCTGAAGAGGATGCCGTGGTGTGTCGGAACCTCGCCAACCATGGCGCATCGCTCCTGCCTGATCGCTGCACAGTACTGACCCACTGCAATGCCGGTGCACTCGCGTGCAGCGAGTGGGGTACGGCTCTCGGGGTCATCCGGTCGGCTGTCATGGAAGGAAAAAATGTAAAAGTGATCGCGTGTGAAACCCGTCCGCTGCTCCAGGGTGCGAGGCTGACCGCCTGGGAACTGAAACAGGACGATATTCCCGTTACCGTAATTACCGATTCCACCGCGGCCATGCTGATGCGTCTCGGGAAAATTGACTATGTGATTGTCGGTGCGGACAGGATCACGGCGGATGCAGTATTCAATAAAATCGGGACCTATATGCATGCCATTTGCGCACGATACCATGATATTCCCTTTTTCGTGGCGGCACCCTGTTCCACATTCGATCCTCTGAAATCAGAGAATGAGATCGTTATCGAAGAGCGGAAACGTGACGAAATTGCAGCATTCCCAGGACCGGTGACGATCCCGGAAGGAGTTCCGGTCATCAACCCGGCTTTCGACGCAACTCCCCTCTCGCTGGTAACTGCGATCATTACTGAAAACGGCGTCCTGATGCCGCCATACGATATCCCCCGCACGGCCGGAGCCGCGGGAAAAACATCTTCGGGTGGACCATGAATTTTACTGCTCCCGACCTGACGCTGTATGACTACACCCTTGTTAACAGTGTTGTTTTCATCATAGGTGAAATAACCATCATTATCCTCATCGGATTATTCCTGCTGGCCGTACTCCTGGTCACCATATCCCTGTATTCTATCCGGAAAGGACGGATGGTTTTCCCGGGTTTCCTGAAAGCCGGTTTCACAGCGGTGGAAGGACTGTCAAAAGCAATATTCCGCCTGTTTGGACTGGAAGACCGCGAGATGCAGGCCTTTTTTATCCAGCTCCATAATTCGCTCTCCCTGAAGGTCTTTGAAGCAATTCCCGTCTCTGATCGCGCCGTGTTTCTGCCCCAGTGCCTGAGATCCGCGCAATGCCCTGCAAATCTTACTCCGGAGGGTCTTCGATGCGTAAACTGCGGCCAGTGCACGATTTCAAGTGCATTGAAGACCCTGGAAAAAATTGGCTACCGGTTGTTTATCGTCCCGGGTTCCTCGTTTATCAAACGGATGGTCAAAAAATATCGTCCCCGGGCGATCATCGGTATCGGGTGTCTTTCCGAAGTGAAGGAAGGGATCGACATGGCCGATAAAATGGGCCTTATTGCCATCGGTGTCGTTACCCTGAAGGAAGGGTGTGTTGAAACATCGGTAAACTGGGAGGATGTCTTCAGCGTCGCCCTGCTCGGGATCGATCCCGGTTCAATACCTGAGGAAATCAGGGACTCTCCCTGGATTCACCCGACCGACCGGTTTTAAATGGTCCTCAAAAAAAATACAAGAAGCCAGAAGGCATCCCACCAAAGCAATGCAAATTTGGAAGGTCCTGTATTTACACCCATTGCGTTGTTGGATCCAAATTTTCATAACAAAATAAATGAGCAGAAATCGCCTGTTACTATCCTGACAGACGAAGCGCTGTTTCATCCTCCAGGGACGGTAAGAAATATCGCACTCAGGGTGAATATGACGAGAGAGGCAAACATTCCGTACTTGATCGTCGTTGTTGCACCGCTCCGGCTGATACATTCAGGGTCACGGCACCGGAATGAACACCATGCCGCATAGAGAATGATCAGGTCAACCGGGATAATACCTGCAATATACCAGATTCCAAAGCGAAAATACGGATAGAAGCTAACCCCGACGGCTCCGAGGGAGAAGGCCACCGCGACCAGCGTTGCTTTCCGGGTGCCGTATACAATCGGAAGTGTTTTTGCCCCTTTTATCCGGTCTCCCGGGACATCTTCGGCATCTTTCATGATTTCGCGTGCGACCATTGCAAGGAACGTCATCAGTGCAATCACACTATTGTTGATGAGCCCGGGTAACCCGGCGAAACCTCCCCCGAAAAGGAATATACTTCCCGAGAGGTAGGCAATGGCAATATTTCCGATAAAGGGTGTCGTTTTTAGTCTGGCTGCATAGGTGAAGAGAAGAACCGAGTTGACGATTGCGAAAAAGATACATATGGGCGTCGTGAACAAACTGATGACAATCCCGGCAATAAATAATAAAACTGCAAACCAGAGAGCCTGCCTGGCAGAAATCAGTCCAGCCGGAAGAGGCCTTCCGGGCCGGTTGACCCGGTCGATCGAAAGGTCGAAATAATCGTTTATGGTATTTCCTGCCCCGGTGATCAGGATTACAATGATAACCGGCAGGATCACGCCAGGGATGAGAGTCCCGGTGGCGAGAAGGTAGGCCAGTGCTGCCGCGAGCCCGGCAACGATTGAGTTGACAGGCCGCATAATACGATAAAATCCCTGAACAGTCATTCCGTCACAGCCACCTGATTTTCCGATAATAATGCGGGAATTGCTATTGATACGGAAAAACGGGCGTGGGGGGATTTGAACCCCCGGCATTCAGACTTAGGAGGCTGACGCTATGTCCGGGCTAAGCCACACGCCCTTGCCTATATGAGTTGACAAGGGATAGGTATAAGGTTAACGAAACGCCAGATATTAAGGCCTATGGAATTAAAAGAGGCCGTAGAGGGGATAACACGAATATTCATCCCTGAACAGGACGAAGAATCCGCTTTTCCCCCCGGTACTGCCCCGGTATTCTATAACAAGCGAATGGAGATCAACCGGGATAGTACCGTTCTTCTGCTTTCGGTCGTCAGGCCCTCCGATTATATCGACGCAATGGGCGCAACCGGTATCCGTGGCCTCAGGATAGCGAATGAATGTGGCATCCCGGTAACCATCAATGACCGCAATCCCGCGGCTTTTGATATAATTCTCGAGAATGCACATATTCTCGGACTTGACAATGTCCGGGTTACCCGGGAGGATGCAAATGTTCTCCTCTCGGGAAACCGGTTTGACGCCGTCGATATCGACCCATTCGGTACACCGGCGCCTTTTATCGATTCGGCAATCAGGGCCTCGAGAAGATTTTTGTTTATTACGGCTACTGATACGGCCCCCCTGTGCGGAGCACATAAAAAGGCAGGAATACGCAGGTATTTTTCGAATCCCCTGAATACCGAATACCATGCCGAGACGGGGTTAAGGACTCTCCTCGGGTTTGTCGTGAGGGAAACCGTAAAATACGATATGGGTATTTTCCCACTGTTTTGTTTCAGCCATGAACACTTTGTAAGGCTCCACCTGCGTCTTGTCCGCGGGGCACGGGCAGCGGACAGGACCATCGGTTCAATGGGGTACATCATGCAGTGTCCGGCATGTCCGTTCCGAAAAGAAGTGCAGGGACTTATCCCGGGAGAAGATCGTTGCGAATACTGTGGAAGCCCGCTGGTTCCGATCGGACCGCTCTGGATTGGAGGATTACAAGCGCCGGAGATTCTCGATTCCATGCTCGGTAATCTTCCTTCTTTTTCGTTTACGCATCCCGATGAGCTGAAACGGATTATTACGCTCTGCAGGGACGAACTCCCTGTTCCGGGATGTTACGATTACCACCAGCTGGCAAAACATGAGCATTGCTCACCGATCCCGATGGAGACACTCCTCGCATCCCTTCATGAGGAAGGCTATCCCGCGACCCGTTGCCATTACCTCGGGACCGGGATAAAAACGACGGCTCCACTGTCCCTGATCCTTTCAATAATACGGGGAGAATGATTACCGGTATCGTTAATGTTCGATAATTATTGAGAGCAGATCGCCGTCGTGAATCTTGTACGGAAGACCGATCCGCTGACCCGGGTGCTTCACATAGTCCCCCCAGACGCGGGCATACCTGAACCGTTCGACGAAATCCCGGTGAAGCTTCCTGCAGACGTCCTCGACGGTGCTGCCCTTCCGGATAATAAGGGGTTCCTCGAGGTCTGCCTCCTCCCCCTGGGGACGTAAAAATACCCGTATAAACCCAAGCCTCCGGTATATCTCTTCTTTTATCTCTTCCATGTGATACCCGGTGTGTGCCGAAATCATTACCGGAGGCATTTCGAACCGGGTGGTAAGGTCTTCTTCAATGGCCTTTACCTGCTCGCTTTCAATCAGGTCGACCTTGTTGACTGCGATGAATGCCGGGATGTAAACCCTGCTCCCGAGCATCGCGTCGATCAGGTCGTCCTGCGTCGCCCCTCCGCGGATCAGGATATCTGCGTTCATGATCTTTTGTTCGGAGAGGATTGCCCTCACTTCATCGATATCGAGTTCCAGCGTCCCGACGCGGTGAACCCTGATCCCTCCATGGGAAGATTTCTTTATCGTGATATCGGGTTTGGGCCTGTTGATCCGGATGCCGGCATCATAGAGTTCTTTCATGAGGACATCGACATGGCCCTGGTTGAACACATCGACGAGGATCACGATCATATCCGCACTGCGCACTACCCCGATGACCTCTTTTCCCCTGCCCTTCCCCATCGCTGCTCCTGCGATCAGTCCGGGGATATCGAGGATCTGGATTTTTGCACCTTTGTACTCCATCGCACCAGGGACAACGGTCAGGGTGGTAAATTCATAGGCAGCGACTTCGCTTTCGGTCCCGGTCAGCTTGATTCAGGAGCGTGCTTTTACCGGTCGACGGGAAACCGACCAGGACGACCGTTGCGTCGCCGGACTTCTTTACGGAGTAGCCTTCTCCGCCGCCTCCCGATTTCATCGCCCGGTTAACGGCTTCATCGCGTAGCCGGGCTATTTTGGCCTTTATCCGGCCGATATGTTTTGACGTGGCCTTATTATAGGGTGTCTTCTGGGACTGTTCTTCCAGCTCGCGTATCTGATCCTCGAGACCACTCATTCTTTCTAGTATTGGCAGGATATCTCACATATAGTTGTGGGTCGGGAAAACGGGCTAATTTGGAGATATCCAGGCGATTTCCCGGCATTTCCATGGCTTTACTATGGCAAGACCGATATATCAACATGTTTAAGTAAAACGACTACCCATCTAGTTGAGCAGTTATTCCTGCATTGCTGCTATAGTGTAGTCCGGCCAATCATGCGAGCCTCTCACGTTCGCGACTGGGGTTCGAATCCCCATAGCAGC
>CAWEIC010000002.1:0-138304 GCA_963809105.1 uncultured Methanomicrobiales archaeon
CTGGCGACATCTATCCTGCTTCCATTTGTACTTCATATATCACTGGAATATGCTTATTTATTCATTGGTTATATTGGCTTATGGGACTGCCCGTATGATGACATTTTTTTTAGTATTTTAATCAGATTTTAAAATTTTTACCGTTTTTTCCCGATTTTTTTTAAAGAAGATTCACCGATGCTCTACCAAAGAAACCTTATTAAAACATAAGCCAATTGATTTCTGGGATTCATATTACACCAAAAAAAATTCTGGTTACAGGGAGCAGCGGCTGCATCGGAACACGATTGTGCGAACAATTACTGGAACAGGGATATTCGGTTTCGGGGGCTGATACCCGAGCAAATCCCTGGAGCCGGATGATAAACGATCTGACCATCATCACGGACCTGTGCAGACCTGGAGACATTGAGAAACTGCCAGGCGGCTTCGATATGGTCATTCATCTGGCTGCAAATTCACGGGTCTATAACCTGACTGTTAGCCCCGGACTGGCCCGGGAAAATTTTCTTATGCTCTTCAATATCCTGGATTATTGTAAAACGCATTCGGTGCCGAATTTCATATTTTCATCGAGCCGCGAAGTATATGGCAATTCAAAGGGGGTAGCCCATTCAGAAACAGATGCTGATATCCTCCGGTGCGAAAGCCCCTATGCAGCCACTAAGATCGGTGGGGAAGCCCTTATCCATGCATACCACCAGTGCTATGGGATCGATTTTGTCATCGCCCGTTTTTCCAACGTGTACGGTATGTATGACAACAGTGACCGGATAATCCCTCTTTTTATCCGGCTGACACGGGAAAACAAGGATCTTGTCATTTATGGAAAGGATAAATGCCTTGACTTTACCTACATCGATGATACCGTGGAGGGACTAATCAGGTGTATCGAACATTTTCCCCGAATAAAGAATAAGGTCTTCAATATTGCATCGGGCAAGAGTGTATCGCTTATCGATATTGCCACCCTAATAAGAACTGCGATGAATGGGAAAAATTCTGTCATCGTTCAGGATAACCGGGCCGGAGAGGTCATGCAGTCGGCGCTTGATATTACAAAAGTAAAAAGATACTTAGGCTTTGAACCGAAAACCACTTTGGAAATGGGGATCATGCGCACCGTTGTGTGGTACGATAAATATTATTCTTCCTTTTCCAGGGTCTGAATTTACCCCCTGGCAACGGCACTCAACGGTGTGTTGCATCAAAGGGAGCATTGTTCTCATTGAGCACTTTCATATTCTGGTAATGTGGCAAAGAAAAAGAGCTGGAAACCGATAGCGATCAGGATAAGTGGAACTATTGGCACAGAGATCTCATGAAGAGACCGGAAGTTTTCGCTGATTCACCGAATCATGATGTTCGGACCCGAAAAAAGGTCCCTGGATAGATTTAAAAAAAACGGGCAAAATCCATTTCTCCGGATGTGATAACATGAAAGTCCGATGATCCCCAATTTCCACACTTAACCAGGGATAACTGATTACATTTTCATCCGGCAGGGCCATAGCGATAATGGTATGCCAACCCCATAGCATGATTACCCCGTCTGCATTGATTGGAAATGAGAGGATACGGGATTATCCAGGTCATTTACAAAAACCATTAAAATGAAATCCAACAGCAACAAACAAAATACCCGGGTCGGATTTGTAAAAGGTAATAATTACCTGGAAAGAACAAACCGGATACACTTCCAGACATCGGTAAAACTACGGCGTTTCGAAGGGACCCTGCAAGGATAATAGTTGATCGGGATTTCTTTGATACGCATTTTTTCGAGGGACGCCCTAATAAAAATCACGGTTCCGAACTCTATTCCCTTGGTGTTCAAGGTCAGACGATCTAGAGACTCTGTTTTTATAGCCCATAATCCACTGAACGCATCTGAAAAACGGGTTTTGAAGATTCTGTTGATCAATCCGATAAGAAGCGGAGCGATAATATACTGGTACAGAGCGGTCATGGATCCCGGGTGGATAGTTCCTTCGAATCTGGAGCCGATAACAAGATCTGCTCCTGTTCTGAATGCCGCAAGCAACGACACGATCTCGAGAAAATCGTACGAGCCATCCGGATCTCCCACGACGATATATTCCCCCTGCGCGTGCCTGAACACCTCGCGATAAGCGTTCCCAAAGCCACCTTTTTCCAGGTGAATCACCCTCGTGCCCGACATTTGGAGATTCCCGGCAGTCCGGTCGGCAGACATGTCCATGACAATGATCTCGCCATGAATTGTATTTTCATTAAAAACCCCCTGAATCCTGGCAAGACTGGGATCTATGATCAGATCTTCGTTAAAAACAGGCAAAATCGCAGAAACATGGACGATTTTCCATTCCGTCCTGGCACGATAGTAAAAATATTCATTTTTCAGGGGGTGTTTATCCAGATAATGCCAGGGCTTGCTCGCTCCAGTAAAATGAATAATGCCGGGAGCATTAATCGCGTCAAGGTATCCGGGATCCTTGCAGGTTAGTATTATTTTATGGAGAATTCTCTCCTGGTTCCACCTGATGGGCAAAGGAAGCCATTTATCGTAAAGAAATGCATTCAGGCCATCCTGGTCAGCAAGCCGTATTTTATCGGGATTCCGGGCAATGAATTGTATAATGGAATGATGTATATTTCCCCTTCGCCATAGGGGCAGGTTCATAACCATTACACCGGAATTGAAATATGTGCTCCCAACGGGGATGTTAAGCCGCTCTTTCGTATCCTGCAGGTATCCACCGCGTTCGATTCCCACGCTTTCAACAGCTGCCAGGAACCAGGTAGAAATATCGAGATCCCAAAGATAGGAAATATCATCCTTAATAACCATATCGCAGTCCAGGTACAATGCTTTAATAATTGTTTCATCCAGCAAATCGGGTATCGCCAGCCGATAATATGCGACACTGTTCAGGTGGTCTCTTGTTATCAGGCCTTTGAATTCAACCTTGTCGATGGTGAGAAAATGAAAAGGGGCAAGGTATTTTTCCGAGATATGAAGTAATTTTTCCTTGTTTTCCGGTGATATTCCCCCATCAATAATATTCACGTGGATGCGATCGCGAGACCATGAATTTTCAAATAACGAGGTAAGCATTACCCCCAGGGGGGGTGCGAAATGATCGTCACACGCGGTAACAATTTCCACGGGACTTATTCCTGATTCGACCATAATTACCAGAATTATATACCAGGTACTGGTGACAGGGAGCTCATTTATTTTTTCTTCCAGTAATTATGGTCTGCGTCGGCATTTTTTTACCTGTGCATAGCCTGCTCATAAAACGTTCCCGGCATGCACTAACATTTCCCTGGGTATGGATCCAATGGATTGCGGAACTATTACAGCAGGTGTTTATTCCAAAATTACCAAACTGATAAACACAAATGGCACTCATGAAAAGTAAAAAAAAGATCACGATTACCGGTGGAAGTGGTTTTGTAGGAAGGATTCTCAGATCCGGCCTCCGTAAGCAGGGATATGAGATCGATGTCTTTGATACAATGAGAGGGTTCCTGGTGGACGTCCTGCGACACAGGTATCTGGGGACCTCAACCTCGCCGACCGCCCGGGATCTCGCTAAAAAATTCAGGCATACACAGGCAGGGATCGAGCGATCGCTTGTCAGACACCACTTCATTCACCCGACAACAGATGATATTCTGGATAACCCCGATCGCCTTATAAAACGTTTTCGGGGGAGTTATGCCGTTATTCACCTTGCTGCGCTCCCGCATCCCAATGTGCCGGGAATGACTGCTGCAGATTTTAAACGAATCAACTACGAAGGTTCGATAAATGTTTTTGAGGCCGCACGGTCTGCAGGCGTGGAAAAATTTATCTTTGCATCATCCGCACAGGTGTATAATATCAATTCAGCATCGCATATCGACCAATTCCCTATTCTTGAAACAAATTACTTGCCGACTATCGCAGACGGCCAGAGCCACTATGGCTTTTTAAAAGGTGAGTTTGAACGGTACTTGAGGCAGAGATGTACCGGTTATGATATCAAAGCCGTCGCTTTACGGATGGAGTTCCCAGGTGTCCGTTCCCTATATCCCTGGAATTATTTCATTAGCACATCGGTGGAGAATACTGTAAACGGGTTTACTCAAGCAATCGAAACGGATCTCGGCACAGGTTTTGACACGTTCAATCTCGCCGACCGGTACGTCGACCCGAAGATAGTCAATATCCAGGAATTCCTGAAGACCAGCTGGCCTGGAATCCCGAACCATACGACAGGAAACGAATGTCTTCTTAGCACAGAAAAAGCCCGCTCATTGCTGGGGTATAATCCGAAACCTGATGGCACTTATTTCTCGTTTAATGTAATGTAGTGAGAACCGCAATGACCCCGTATTACCAGACCGTTATTCTCGGTGCCGGACTCTGTGGGCTATCAGCGGCCTATCATCTGGAAGGGCAAAGTAATCCGGATTATGTCATTTTAGAACGCAACCCTGAAGTAGGGGGATTGGCCCGGACTGAAACATATGATGGTTTTTCATTCGATCATGCGATTCATATCCTGTATTCACAGGATCCTTATGTGCAGGATCTTGTCTGCAATATTCTCCTGAAGGATGCTGTTCGCCGGCAGGTACGACAGAGTTTCTGTTATACAGAGGGGATTTTTACGGAATACCCCTATCAACTGAACAATTTCGGTCTGCCCACCAGAGTAATTGTTGAGAATCTTATGGGGCTGATCGAAGCGAAAATTTCAGCAATATCTGGTAAGAGACCTGACAATTTCGAGGAGTGGATCTACCAGAATTTCGGCCGCGGTATTGCTGAGCACTTCATGCTCCCGTACAACCGTCGCCAGTGGGCGTGGGATTTATCGGAGATGAACTACAACTGGATTGACGGCCGTGTGCCGGTGCCGGAAATCGGTGAAGTTCTCAGGGGCGCAGTGCAGCACCCTGGTAAAAAACATGGGCCGAACCGCGAATTCTGGTACCCGTTAACCGGGGGAATTAACGCACTTTCTCAGGCATTCCTGAGGTTTATACCTCACGATCGTATTCAGCTGAATACATCGGTCACAGCAGTCGATGCCTACCGCCACGAAGTGGCCTTAGCAGATGGCCGGTATATCCGGTATGACCGCCTGATCTCGACAATACCTCTGCCTGCGCTGGTTCACCTTCTTGGAGATGGAATCCCCCCGGTTGTTCGGCAGAGTGCAGCAGGGCTCAACTTCAACACAGTGCATACGGTGAATATCGGCCTTGATATACCGGATATCGGGCAATTGGGAGCGATGCACTGGGCTTATTTTCCTGAAGAGAGCACGATTTTTCACCGTGCAAGCGTCCCGGGCAATTTCTCTCCCGATATGATCCCCGATGGATGCAGTTCGCTCCAGCTCGAGATCAGCGAATCCCCCCAACGTCCCTGTACCCCCGATAATCTGATCAGGCGGTGCCTCTCCGATCTGGTCCAGGTTGGGATTCTGAAAAACAGTGACCGGAAGCACGTGCAGGTGGCGCGCGTAGTTACCCTTCAACCTGCCTATGTCATCTATGATATGAAACACCGGGAAAACACCCGGGTCATTCACCAGTACCTTAATCGGCTCGGCATCAGTTCCCGCGGACGGTTTGGGGAATGGGAGTACCTGAATATGGACCAGGCAATTATCAGTGGGAAACGGGCAGCGGAGGAGGTCTCATGACGTCGCGATCGGCTCTGTTATGGATGACACACTCATGGAGCCCTGAACTCGAAGCAGAATTCCGGAAATTTCTTCGGATGGAATATCCAGGGTCCCCCGATGTCTGGCTCCTTCTTGATTCGAGAGCCCCGGGCGCTGATGAGATCTCCCGGAAGTATGAGCGTTGTCATATGATCGTCGAAAATGAGCTGTTCTCGCGCCTTCCCTACCCATGTCTGGATGGAAAAAAACTCTATGAACATGTCCATTTCCCCGTTTTAGACTTCTTTCTCAACCATCCGGAATATGATTACTATTGGGTTATCGAGTTTGATGTCCGTTATACTGGCGAATGGGAATCATTTTTGCGGGCTTTTGAACCATACGACCACGACCTGATTACAAGTCATATCCGCCGATTCCATGAAGAACCCCGTTTCTGGTGGTGGTATTCGTTCAATCACCCTCAAGAGACCATCGACCGAAAAATGTATCTGAGATCGTTTAATGTAACTTATAGGATCTCAAAGCGTGCTCTTACCCTGATCCATGACAAACAACGAAACGGCTGGCGTGGTTACCCGGAAGTCTTGCTACCGACCCTTTTGGATGTGAGCGGCTGTTCTTTGCTCGACTTTGGGGGAGAGGGAGAATTTGTCCCTCATTGCCTGCGGAACAGGTTCTATACTTCCGGCAGTGCAGCAGGGGATCTTAACCCGTTCTGCACAATGCGCTGGCGGCCATCGCGGGCCCGGGCTGGATTTCGCAGAAACAAACTCTATCATCCGATAAAGCCACTGACGATGAGGGAGCCAGCCGGCGATCGTTTGCGGTTTTTTACACGTTGGGTACGGAAGTATATCCGCGAAAAACTGAACAGGCAAAACTAACATGGCTGGATATCCAACAACTCAGGAGGTAAAGGCAAGACAAAAATTATTTTTTTAATACATCTATGTTAAATAATCCCACTTAAAGTAAAATACGCCAAAAGCAACAGCAATCACTATTAGGATAAAAGATCATTAAATCCTATGCAATTACTCGTCAGCCCGGGGGATATTGAAGAGGCACGCCGGTCCCTCGCTGCTGATATTATCGATGTAAAAAAACCATCAGAGGGATCGCTCGGAGCAAACTTTCCCTGGGTCATCCGGGAGATCAAAGCCCTCTCGCCGAAACCTGTCAGTGCAGCCATCGGTGACTTCGATTACAAACCCGGAGGGGCGTCGCTCGCGGCATCGGGTGCGGCATATGCAGGTGCCGATTATATCAAGGTGGGACTGATGTTTGACGGATCCGATAAGGCGGACGACCTTATCAGGGCGGTTGTCCGGGCGGTGAAGGACGATTTTCCAGCCAAGAAAGTAGTGATTGCGGCCTATTCTGATTATGAACGGATAGCAACTATCTCACCGTTCGAGATGGCACCTCTCGCGTCTCGCGGTGGGGCGGATTTTGCCATGATTGACACAGGAATAAAGGATGGGAAGAGCACGTTCGAGTTCATGGACGAGGAGGAACTGACCCGGTTTACGAAAAAAAACCGTGAACTCGGTATCGGGACGGCACTCGCCGGGGCATTGAAGTTCGATGATATCCCGGTCCTCAAGCGGATAGATCCCGACATCATCGGCGTCCGCGGCATGGTCTGCGGCGGTGACCGGACGACTGCCATCAGGGAAGACCTGGTGAACAAGGTGCTCGGGCTGGTGAGATAGCCATGTTTATCGAGAAACTCGATGCACCGCTCGCACTCACCTTTGACGATGTCCTCCTCCTGCCGGCCGAGTCACATACAGACCCCGACGAGACAGTGGTTGTCTCGCGTTTTTCCACCAATATCCCGCTCAACGTTCCCCTGGTCAGTGCGGCGATGGACACGGTCACCGAAGCAATTATGGCGATATCGCTGGCACGGGAGGGGGGTATCGGCGTTATCCACCGGAATATGCCTGCTGAAAGGGAAGTCGAGGAAGTCCGTGCCGTGAAGCAGGCCGAAGAGCTGATAGAGCGCAAAGTACTGACGGTAGGGCCCGATTCCAAGGTATCCGATGTGGAACGCCTGATGAACGAGAACCGTATCGGCGGTGTACCAGTCATCGAAGGCGAAACGATCATCGGCATCGTGAGCCGCAGGGATGTCAGGGCGATCGCCTCGAAACGCGGGGCCGAGAGCATCCAGCTGATCATGACAAAGAAGCCGATAACGGCAACAGAAGATATCACCATGGAACAGGCGCTCGAAATCATGTATTCAAACAAGGTCGAGCGGCTGCCGGTGGTAAATTCGGGAGGAAAACTGATCGGGATCATCACCATGCAGGACATCCTTGAGAAGAGGCAGTATCCCCGGGCCTCAAGAGACAGGAAAGGTAACCTGCGTGTTGCCGCGGCGGTCGGGCCGTTCGACTTTTCGAGGGCGGTCCAGCTCGAGGAAGCAGGGGCAGATGCTCTCGTGGTGGATACCGCACACGGTCACAATATGAAAGTGGTGAAAGCGGTCAGGGACATACGGGGAAGTGTGAAGGCTGACATTGTTGCAGGGAATGTTGCAACGGCCGAAGCGGCCCGGGAACTTACGGAATACGTGGACGGGCTGAAAGTCGGTATCGGCCCGGGTTCGATCTGTACTACCCGTATCGTTGCAGGGGTCGGGGTACCGCAGATCACCGCCATTGCCGAAGTCGCAGAGGTCGCGGCTTCCTGCAACGTGCCGGTCATCGCGGACGGGGGTGTCAGGTACAGCGGTGATGTCGCAAAAGCAATTGCCGCAGGAGCCGATTCCGTTATGATGGGGAGCCTGTTTGCCGGAACCGATGAATCCCCGGGACGGGTCATTACGATCAAGGGACGACGTTACAAGCAATACCGTGGCATGGGATCACTCGGCGTGATGAGTTCCGGTGTGTCCGGCGACCGGTATTTCCAGCCGAAAGATATCGGGAGGACGAAATTCGTTCCCGAAGGCGTGGAAGGAGTCACACCCTATGTCGGGAATGTTGCAGACATCATCTATCAGCTCGTAGGGGGGCTGAAGTCTGCGATGGGCTATACAGGTTCGCGGAATATAAGCGAGATGCACGAAAAAACGAGATTTGTCCGGATTACCCAGGCGGGGATGCACGAGAGCCATCCGCACAATATCCTGATTACGGATGAAGCCCCGAATTACCGCCTCACCGAATAACCTTACAGCCATCTATTTTTCCCTGTTTTGCTTTCCCTCGTACGAGGACCATGGATCGTTTCACCCACGGTAACATGGTATCCCTTCTGAAAAAAGTAACCAGATCTTCAAAGGACTTTTCAAAGAAATCCGGCTCGATCCCAGGAAAGCCATAGTGCAGGACCGGTATGGTTCAGGTGCATCAGTTCCCAGCCGGGAAGAAAACCGGAAACAGGAGTCTATTTATTCCGGCACCGGAAACCATACCAGATACAGGCACGAATTCGTAGGGGGACAATTATGGATACTACAATTTTGTGGCTCTTTGTCATAATCGGCATGTGTGCAATAATAGTCTTTTTCTGGCTGTTTTATTACAACAGTGCAAAAACTATCGAACGAAAGGAACGGAAACATTAGATAATCAATGAATTCCATGAAATACTGCAAAAATTCCGGGAAATATGACATGCCTTATTGTTTCAGGCACGATAACGGATTCTCAAAAGGATTTTGACCGGTTGAGGATCTCCTTATTTCAATACCTGAACAAGATCCCCTTCTTTCTATCGTGCCGTGGTTACAGGACAGCATGAACGGTACAATATCCGGCTGCCGGTGTATCCGGCCTCACCTGACGTTTGTTTATCAATATATGGCCCTTTTCAAATCACGCCATTAAACGGAAATAAAACGCTGCTTCTAAAAAAAGGTTAGATTAAGTTGAAGCCGCTCTGGTAAGCGACCGACTTCGCGAAGCTGCTGATCAGGCCACTTGCCGTTGAGGTCTCAGAGTAGACGAGGTCCTCGGACTTGGTTGTGGTCGAGTTGCGTGCTTCCTGGACATGGACCTTCACGTATGCTGCTGCTGAACCGATCATCGGTGATGAGGTTCCGTCAGAGAGGGTGATACCCGTGGATGCTACGTTGTAGTTCAGGACTACCGGGAAGGTCGAGTCGGTTCCGACAAACCTGTCGTTTGCCTTGGTAACCGTTGAGGTCAGGGTCGCGTCGAACGAGCTGCCTGCCTGGACGATGTTACAGTACGGCGGGATCACGGTCTGGACTGAGGTTGCGAACGGACAGAGGATTGCAGATGCAGTGTCTGTCGAGTTTGCTACTCCGTCAAGGAGAAGGTCCTCAGAGTTGGTTGCACGACCGGTGTCGATTGCAATGAACTGGACATTGGTCGAGGCTGCAACATTGCTGCCATCGGCGATCTTGTTGCCGGTGCCGATTGCCATCGACTTTACGAAGCTTGTCTGACCTGAGACACCAGAGTATGCTGCGTTGTAGCCGGTGGTGTACTGGACCTGCGAGTCTGCAAGCGGTGCACCTGGTGCAATGGCCATCTGGGTACTGTCATTGCTGGCTGTTGTCCATGCAAGCGAGTCTGTCTCGGTCACAGTTCCCTGTGCCGCGATTGAAGTCGAAGTCGAGATACCCTGGATTTCGGGTATGCAGGGACATTCCTGTCTGCAAAGGCTGCACTGCTTAACGCAAGGAGCAGGACCATTGCAATAGAGAATATAACAATTTTCTTCATAGTATCAGTTCCTACATGTAGTGATACTTTTAAAAGTATCCAATGAAATATCTACCATTTTAAAGTATTTATGCAAATCGGTGGAATAACCAGCCGGTCATATCGTGTACCCTGGCGGTTACATAATCGGAAATCAAAAAAAAGATCAGGCATCAGAAAAAATTTTATACAATAAGAAGGAAGACCTACCTAAGAGCTGCGGGTGCTGATACTCTCAAAATAGTCGACTACTCCTTCATTCACCCGCGCTCCAATATTTACCGGTTTCCCACATTCTGTTTAATCTGATTATCCTCCGGTTTTTCATTTTCTTTGGATTCAGGCGGGTAATGCACAGCCTTTTTATATTGGGAGAAATCCCGATATTTTATCAGCGTCGTTAACCTGATTTAGTAGTGAAGAGGAACTTCCCGATTTTTCAATATCCCATGAGAAATTTAAGCGGGAGTAATAATTATTTTAGATCGATAAAAACCAGGGAAATACCGGTTACCGGGAGATATCAGGAATTGCAGGAAAACAGCCCTGTTTGATCGGATTGCCGGATTAAACCAATGCAATTCCAGGCCTCAAACCACTGAAAAAGCAGGTGATATGGGCTTTGTTTTCCTATACGAATAATTATTGGGTATTCCCGGTAACGGACGGAAATTCCGGCAGTACTGGCCCATATTCCGGTGTTGCCCGGGATGCGGATGAACAAAGGGACGGTAAAAATGAGGACCCCCGTTTATTTTTGAGATAGTGAGGCTGGGATGGGCTTGGATTTTTCGAAGGTCTCCTACGAAAACCCGGGTTTCAGGCCGGATATTTCTCAGTAATGGTTTATCCAGGTTTAATGGACGATATCGTGATTTCAAGGTCCGGGATTCGGGTTCCCCTAAGATAGATCCTCCTGATCCGATTCCCTTCGTTCTTACCCGCTCCGAACTGTAATACTGCGGACTTTTAGCATTGCATCCGTTCAAAAACCAGGTGACGGGATCCTTCGTGCCGGTCCGGACTAAGGGGGAGCCGGGCAGATCTGATGACTCCTGCCGATGGACAAGTCTTATTATGATACGTAGATCAATCTCCCTCAATAGTTCTGGTATGCACAAGATCTGCCCCCATTGCGGAAAGATATCAAATGAAGAGTCTCCACGGTTCTGCAGCGGATGCGGCGCCCGGATGGACGGGACTACCCCCGTTGGGTACGGGAGATATCAGACTCAGGCGGGAGAGCGAAAGAGCCAGATGATCGCGGGGTTCTGCTCGTGTCTCCTCCCCGGCCTCGGACAGGTATACAATGGTTATACCGCGAAAGGATTTGCCATTTTCCTTCTTTTTCTCGCAGGGCTGGTTTTCTTACTCATCCCCGGGATCGTGGTCTGGATATATGCGATGTACGATGCATATTCCATGGCAGGTAAACAGAACTCGGGGGAGATCCCGTTCCGCGTAACCCGGACATTTCACCTGGTTTTGTTTATTGTGTTCGCCATTGTTGTTATCATCATTGCAGTTCTGATAATCATCTCGTTAGTGACGGCAGCCATGTCCCAGTTTGAATCGCTTGGAAATGGCAATTTAAATCAATTATTCGGTGGTAGTGAATTATTTTGATTGCCAGGTCCTCCGGATTATTAACACCTGAATGAAATATCACGGATCAAACCCGTGTTAGTTCCCTTAATCCTGCTCTTTCATCAGTCCAATAAGCAGAATACATGTCACTGCTTCATAAGGATTGTAAAAAAAGCAATCTCAGTAACCCGGTATTGTTCTCATATCAGATCAATGAAGCCCATAGTTCTGATCCCGGATCTTTTACGGGCACATACCCTTTTTCCATCGGTCTGCGGTAATTTTTCATGCAGCTGGGGTCATCATGTAAAGGAGATCTGGTCCTGATGATTTTGAGTGGATAGGGTGGAGGTTAAAAGTAAAGTCCGGCTGCCCGTTAAATCCATCTTCCCTTTCACTTTCTACAATTCATGAAATAGCCTTTTAATAAGCCCTCCACCTCTGGTAAGTCATTGGAACAATGGTTGATTTTTCTGTTTTTTATTGAGAGATCTCCTATAACGGATAAAAAACAGGGAAGGATCGGTCCGGGAAGACGAAATATGATTACAACCAATTCTTAAACTCTGCAAGAAAAAGGGGTTATCACCAGTTCTGCTGGTAAAAAATTGCCCCATTCCCGTTGCCGTATGTTCCCCCGTTTGAATTGGTATTACCGGTGTTGCCGGCAGATGATGATGACGATGATGTCCCGGGCGCTCCACCCAGCATGAAGTATTTCGTACTACTACTTCTGCCCAACGGGTTTGAAACGGTCAATGTAACTATATAATTCCCAGGCGCTGGGAACGTATGGACAGGGTTCTGAAGGACTGATGTTCCACCATCGCCGAAATCCCATGACCAGTTTGTGGCCGGTCCATTTGACTGGTCAACAAACTGGATCGTGTCAGACAGCGGTTCCTGCGGGCTTATACCGAGTGCCGCGACCGGAGCCTGAAATTCCGGCATGACGGTAATATAATATATCCTCGTAACCGCATTGCTTCCTGCTTCGTTTGATGCAATTAATTTTACTGAGTATGTTCCGGGAGTTACGTAGGTATAAACAGGGTTCATTTCATGGGAAATATTCCCGTCGCCGAAATTCCAGGACCAGTTCGTGGGTGAAAGGTACGATGTGTCAACAAATTTTACCGATAACGGCGCTCTTCCGGATGTCTTGTTGGCAATGAAACCAGCGATTGGTACCTGGTCAGGAAGACTGGTTGCAGCGGCTGTTGTCTGTGTTACATTGGGAGTTGCAAGGGAAATTGTCACTGTCTGATTACAGGTTGGGCATGGTGATTGAGACGGCGGAATTGTCGTTGGGACCGCACTCATGGTTACCGTAGTTATCGATCCGGATTCAGGGGATGTGGTTGCACATCCTCCAAAGGCTATCATGATAAATACTATTAATAGCAGGCAAAATCCCGATTTTTTCATACTTCTCTACTCTGTCAGATCCTAATTAAAGGTTCTGGTTATCGTGCCCGGATGGCAGTACAGGAAGATACCGGACCATTTCCAGTTCCTCAAATGGCAGGCCCCGGGATCATCTCGTTTACTCGGTTGGGTTATACTATTCCCGAACGAAAAACGGATTCCCGCTCTCCTCATCAATCCCCGGGAATTTTCCTCCATCCTCTCCCTATTCTTGTGACAATCCTGCATTTTTTACCTTCGATCTTTATGGGATTTCATTTCATTCACCCCGTAAGTCCGACAGAAAAAAAACCTTTTTCCAATTAGGATACCTCGTATAAAGGCATCGGTATAAAATTCCGGACATTTGCAGGCAATACATTTCGCGTCATACGGATATCAGAGTCCCGCGAGGCAACAGCCTGCAATAAAGTAAAAAAAGTCCCGGCAATGCAAAAGAACCGTGGAAGTAGACTCCAAACTACCTGTTGAATTGAAGAAGTTTTTTTACCTGGATTGCTGAAAAGATACATGGGCAGCTTGGACCTTCGACCGGTAAATCTCTGAAATTCTGAACTGCCACACGTTCCTTGGAGGAGAAACAAAATGAGTAAATTGGTATCGGTGGCATTACTGTTCTTAATCGGACTTTGTCTGCTAGCCGGTGGGTATGGAAGTTATATGGCGCTTATGATCACCGGATACAGTCTAATGATTGCTGGTATCCTTATGATCATACTGGCCATTGTAATGGCGGCAAAAATGAAATGTGAAACAAAGACCCCAGCTAAATAATCTTTTTTTTAAAAGTCCCACAATGTACCATCGATGTAGAAAAAGTGAAAAGTCACGATAAAGCACCAGAACCCTTGACCTTCACCTTTAAATATTAATAACCCTAACATAAAGTAACTAATGCTTGACAGCTTTGAGGTAGCCCGGGTCCTTGATATCCTCGGCAACAGGAACCGGAGGCGGATCATAGAACTTCTAAGACAAAAGCCCTGTTTTGTCACCGAGATTTCCGACCGCCTCACGCTGTCACCCAAAGCGGTAATCGAACACCTCCAGCTGATGGAGAGGGAGGAGATCCTTTCGTACGAGATGGACGAACGGCGGAGGAAATATTATTTCCTCTCGCAGGACATCAGCGTCAGGGTAGACCTGCAGAAACAGGAGCAGGTCCGCATCAGGACAACGGGAGATGCAGGGACACGTTTCAGAAAGTCCCTTATTTCCCTGCAACGGATGGTCGGGGCACGGGAAGAACTTTCCAAAAACCTGGAGCACCTCGACCACGATATCGACCTGCAGATCAGGGAGATCGAACAGAGGG
Organism: uncultured Methanomicrobiales archaeon; assembly: GCA_963809105.1. Lineage (GTDB taxonomy): Archaea > Halobacteriota > Methanomicrobia > Methanomicrobiales > Methanospirillaceae > CAIKOD01. The sequence goes on from CAWEIC010000002.1 coordinate 14,691, forward strand.
GCAAGGATATCCTGCACGGACAGACAGAACTCGACCTGGTCATTGCTCTCTCCCATTACAGGCTCACGGTCCCGGAACTCTCGGAACTGACCGGAAAAGAGCAGGATCTGATTGTCCCTGCACTTGAACGGCTGAGGGACAACCATATTATCGAGAAAAACGGATCTCAGTACATGCTGCGTGACATCGATGCCTGATACCGAAAATCCTTACGACGATTTTCTTAAAAACCTTGCAAAACTCGTCGAAGATATTATAAAGAATATGCCCGATAGCGAGAATACCCGGTTCATCGGGTGCACGATAATAGCCGGAGGTGCGAACGGGATCCCGATGGTACCGGGCGCCGGCAATGGAAAACGTGAGATCAGGTACGAAATGATCGAGACCGGAGACCGGATTTTCATCACTGCCGAAATACCGCCCGGGACGAAAAACGCACCGTATGCCGATATCACTCCGGATTCGGTCAGGATCTGCATCGACGAACTGAATACCGCAATCCCGTTTGAACAGAAAATCGACGTGATCCACAGACTTCTACATGGTCCGCCACGGCGTCATGGATATTGTCCTCCGGAAAGACAAGTCGATGTATTTGTAATTACCCAACCGGGGATAGGTTAAAAAAATAAATAAAAAAATTTGATACGGTCGATACGTTGTACTTTATTGTTCTCCGCCGTTTCTGAATGAACCTTTCTCACCTGTTTTCCGCTGGTGGAACTCAAGGAGTCTTCGAACCTCATCGTATACTTTCTCTTTGTCGTTCGTTCCGGTAAAGAGGATCCTGACCCCGTCGATGTCATCCTTCAGGTAGGCAGGCTTCATCGTAGACTATGAGCATTATGTTGTTATCCGGGCCGAAGAGATGCTCCTCGGATTCCCCTTTCATATACCGCTCCCGTTGTTCTTTGGTCGGAGCAGCAAATTTATTTTCAAATCTGAAGACACCCATTGATAATCCTCACAGTCATTGGTTCCCGATTGAGCAAAAACATACCCGGAATGGGTAATAAAGGTGAATCACCGGATGTAAGTCACAATGGTGATACCGGGACTCTGCATCACATTTCCCATCCCGGTTTTTGTTCAGTAATCCTCCTGGGGCTTGGATGTAACCGCCTCATCCACCTCCGGCATCAGGAGCCATAGTGCCTCGCGCACTTTTTTCTGTACCAGCATATCCTCGTGGTTCTGTATCTGGTCAAGCCGGTCAATAACTCCGTCGGTAATAAGTTCCTCTTCCTCACCCGCTGCAGCAATAGCGATGATGATATCGAGGGCTGCCAGGACAACGTGAGTTTTTTTATCATGAAGAAGAGCGGCGATAATGTCGATTCCGCCCTGCTCGATTAATTCATCCGGCCTCCAGTCCTCATCCCCGGTACTCACCGCGAGAGCTTCCACAGCACCTTCCCGTACATCCGGCAGGGGACTGCCGATTCGATCGAGGAGATCCCTGGTGATATCCTTTGTTATTTGTAGGTCTTCTGTCATTGATTCCTCCAACCTGATCTTCTCACTAAAACCCGCATGGTCAGTTGAGTCTATATTTCCGTAAATAAAAAATCTACTTGGTCACATCAGTCGAAGAGGCTTTTTTCATTTTTTACATAGTCATATTCGGTTGCGTGGGTATCTGAAAAAAACGGTTCTTCAGACTTTTAACGGCACATCGGTGGAGGACCACTCCGTGATCTTCCGTTCCTTCCGTTCATATTCGTGGAACTGCCGGAGCGATACCGTCAGGTCGCGGGTGAACGCGAAATACCCGATCTGAGTGCTCCTGCACAGTTTCATTGCCATATCCATGAGACCCCGCGGGTCAGGCCGCGATTCACCGAGCCAGATATGGAATATATTTCCCCCGTCCACGATCGGGAAAAAGACGTGCTCGATCTCCATCCTTTTTGCCAGGGGGATCTTTGCTCCCGGGGCGACATGAGTCCCGTTCGTATAATAGACCGGCAGGTCGCGGGTCGTCCCGATCCGTTTCAGTGCCCCTTCGAGGTCCCCTTTGATCACGGGTGCTGCGAGGTCACGAAATTCCTTGTTAAGGAGGTCCGACACCGCGAACCGCTGCCCGGTCGTCTCCGCAGGAGTCCTCGCGAGGGCGATGGTCATCCCATGCCTCTGGGACAGGTCCCTCGCGTAGAGCTCCATCTCGGTCATGGCACGCACGGCGAGCCTGAAGGCCTCCCGCGATTCGTGGAGCTCCGACCCGGTATGGGCTTCCACCATCTCGTTCACACCGACAATGCCTATCGTGTATACAAGGCCTTCCAGGTCTACCGCAATCGCTCCCCGTTCTCCTGTTTCCGGGTCCTTGGGGCGTTGCATCGCAAACGGCATCCTGCCGTGGGCCCTGATAATCTCGAGCCAGCGGCGCTTGATCCGGAAGACCTCCACCGCCACGTCCATCATGGCACGGAGTTCGCCGAAGAGCCGGGCATCATCGCCTCCCGATTTATATGCCGCCCGGGGACAGTTTAACGAGACTACCTGCCATGAACCCATCGAGAAATGCATTCCCTTTTCGAAATAGAGTTTTTTATTAAAGTCCGAATCCTTGTCAGGGGTCGCCGAGAACTGGTATGCGCAGCACTGGTAACAGGAGATCCCCTTCCCTGCACCACGGTACGCCGGCATCTGGTTATCGTAGTAGGGAGTCCCGAACTTGGAGGCAAGTTCGAAGGTAAGGAGATACAGTTCCTGGTAAGTCGGCATGTCCGGGTGTGCCTCGTTCCACTCCTTCATCTCGGTCATGAAGTCAGGCTCGATGCTGATCTCGGGTTTCGGGAACGAGAAGGGTTTCCCCCATGAATCACCCTCGAGCATCACTTCCATCAGTGCTTTGAAAAGCAGCCTGACTTCACGCTCGAATTCATGGTATGTCCGTTTCGGTGCTGACTTCCCGTCCCATACCTTTCCCTTGTAGACACAGGGCTTGTCTTTCCAGAGCGTGGGGACACCGGGACTCGAGCTGGACCGATGAAAAGACGAGCTGCCCTCCGCGTGCGACCATCATCTGGGTCATCTCGTAGACAAACATCTGCATGAGCTGCTTGATCTCACCATAGGTCATCCCTTCACAATAGGGGGCGAGGAACGTGAGAAAATTATAATATCCCTGCCCGCCGGCAAAGTTGGTCTGGGCACTCCCGAGAGCTTTCACCGCGTGAAGTACCGCAACTTCCGCACGCTTAGCCGGGCCGGCTACCGACGCCTTCGTGCCGTTCCCGTCGGGCATCAGGCCGTAATAAAAGAAATACCTGAGGTCCCAGTCCTGGCAGAACGGTCTCGTCCCGAAATACTCGAGGTCATGGATGTGGATATCCCCCCTGAGGTGGTAGTCGGACAGTTCCGGCGGAAGCTGGAGCAGGTACTGTTCCTTGCTGATCTTGTCTGCTTTTTTCTTGTGCGATGTCTCGGCATTTTCCTGGAGATTTGCATTATCTTTCGCTTCGAATCCGCGCCCGACGTCTATAAGGTGTGCATCGTAGACCGGTGTACCGACTCTTGTGCACACATTCCGGTACTGGATCAGTCCTTTTTCGAGGAGCGTGATATTCATAATTTCCCTGATCAGGGGGCCGGAAAGAGAATGCAGTCCCATCGACTGGATCCTTCGCTCGACGAGGAGGGCGATCTCGCGGGCAAGTTCCTCGTCTGCACTCTGATACCCGTAAAACGTCTCGACAAGTTTGGTCTCCTCCGTGATCTGGCGGACGATGCGTTCCCGGTCCCATTCGATAATGTGACCGTCAGTCGTCCTCACCGGGGGGAGCAGCGGTGTAAAAACGCCATCGAGAGTCTTCTGTCGGGTATCGCGTTTCTGCATTCAGGCCCCCTCAAGCAGCTCTTTCATACGCTCTGCCCTGACACTTCCTTTCGAGAAGAGGTCGGGAGAAGTAAGAAATACCGTGCCTTTCTGGAGGACCGGCGCTTCATTCACGAAAACGCCGTTGATACGCAGTTCCGTCAGTGAATCGGCAGTGGACATGTCCCGTTCCTGGTATGGGATGCGGTTTTTTTTGCAGTAATCTTTCAGTAACTCGCAATTCGGGCAATGCTCGAGCGTGTAGATGGTAAGGTGCGAAGTCTCTGCCACTGTATCCCCCTTTCCCACGTATATTGTTTTAATTTTAAAATAAATGTTGGTTTGTTCGGTGACAGCAGGATTCCCGTAAAATAAAGTATTTGATGCCGGGAGACCATGAATAGATCAACAACAGGGTATTCCCAAGGGAAGAATCTCGATGGTCAGGACATTTATCGCGATTGATCTCTCTCCAGAGGTCAGGGAGGAAATAGGAAAGATCCAGGCAGATCTGCGGCAGTGCAGGGCGAAACTGACACTTGTCGACCCGGAAATTATTCACATCACCGTAAAATTTCTTGGTGAAGTCGATGAAAAGGACATTGCAGTTATTGCACGCGTCCTGGATGAGATACACCTTGAACCCTTTACTATCGCCGTAACAGGGGTCGGCGTGAATAATCCGAGGAGTCCCAGGGTGATCTGGGCTGACATCGCACCGGCAGAAGCATGCAGGACCCTGAACGAACGTGTTGAGGCGGCGCTTGCACCCCTCGGGTTCCGGAGAGAGAGACGCCCGTATACGCCACATGCAACCATCGCAAGGGTCAGGGAACACGACCGTTCCCTGGAAGCGACCATCGGACCCCTTGCAGACCGGCAGTTTGGTCAGTGCCTGATAGACAGGTTTTCGCTGAAAAAAAGTGTTTTGACACCGAAAGGCCCGGTCTATGAGACGGTCAGGGAGGTCGTGTGGTAACGAGGTCTGCACTGGAAGAATCGGTGCTTGAAGAGATACGGCCCGGGAGTGAAGAGAGAGAACTTCTTCACAGGGTTGCAAAACGGCTTATCGAAAGAGTCAATAAGAGCGGTATCGCGACCGGCATGGTGGTCGGATCAGTGGCGCGGGATACCTGGATCAGGGGCGACCGCGACCTTGATATTTTCATGCTGTTCTCCCCCGACCTTTCCCGGGAAGAACTGGAAGAACAGGGGCTTTCCCTTGCAAGGCAGGTGGCGGATTCCGGGGGAGGGACCTACCATGAAAAATACGCCGAGCACCCTTATATACATGCAACGATCGAAGGGCTCGAGGTTGATATTGTCCCGTGTTACCAGGTACCGGACGCTTCGTCTATCAGAAGCGCCGTCGACCGGACGCCGTTTCATACACGGTACACGAAGGCCAGGATCGGGCAGTTCACCGACGACGTCCTGCTCCTGAAGCAGTTCATGAAGAACAGCGGTGTCTACGGTTCGGACCAGATGACCGAGGGATTTTCCGGCTACCTTTGCGAACTCCTTATCCTCTATTATAAAGGGTTCACCCGGCTAATCGATGCAGCACAGTCCTGGCATCCAGGTGTGTGTATCGACATCTCAGGACACCGGTCAAAGGATTTCACCGAGCCGCTCATAGTCGTAGACCCGGTCGATCCGGGGAGAAATGTATCTGCGTCGGTATCGCTCACGAAACTCTGCGAATTCATCGAACTTGCCAGAGGATACCAAAAAGACCCTGGCCGCGAGTTCTTTTTTTTGTCTCCCGACCCTGTCCTTGACCGAAAGGAATTCGAAGACGAGATCGGGAGCCGGGGGACATCCCTGTATGCGATATATTTCGCAACCCCACCCTACATCGAAGAAATTATCGTGCCCCAGCTCAGGAAAAGCCTCGGGGCGATCTGTTCCCTTCTCAACCGCCACGAGTTTATTGTCAGCAGGGCCGGTTACGAGATGCATGAAGACCGATCGGTATTTCTGATAGAACTTCTCGTTGACACGCTGCCCCCGCTCAGGCGCCATCACGGCCCGCCGGTCTGGGCATTTGAGCATGCCAGCCAGTTCGCACAAAAGTATCTGGATACCACCTCCGCCAGGGTTTTTTCAGGACCCTATATCGAAAACGGTACCTATATCGTCGAACTGGGACGGAGCGACAGGACTGCCGGGGATCTCCTCAGGTCCGGTGAGCTCCTCGGGACGGGACTCGGAAAGCATGTCAGGGAGGTGCTATCCGGGACCTATACTGTCGCAGCCGGTGCAGATTGTTATGATGAAGAATTTTCAGTGTTCATTACTTCATTCCTCAGGAAAATATCGCCGTACCTGAGAATCCGGAAACAAAGGATAAACAGGACCACATCTGACAGGTAACATAATAATGTCCCGAAGGCGCGGTATGCCGGAGAAGAAGGGCCGCTCAGGCAACGTTGTTTAACGTTTGTTCATTTGTGGCCAGGATCACTAATGACCGTGGGAATCGTGGTTCTCCTGTTCTCTGACCGGTTTATTATAAAGAAGATCATGGTCCCCTGAATATGCTTTTGAGACCTGTTCTGATCCTCTTTACTGAGATACCTTCATATGCCCTCACATGAGAAGAATCAATAACTATATGCCGGCGCGGCTTTGAAGGACAGAACATCCGGTCCTCCTGCGCTGCAGCATCGGAGGAATATGTATACCGAGGACGCGATATCGAAAACAACGATCATAATTATTGCTGTTTCGGTTATCCTGATCGTCGCAGCAGCCGGGGTGGTTTTATTCATGAACTCTTCCCCTGCAAAGGTTCCCAATATGACTGCCACGGTGGAGGCTGCCGGGAATGTGGTGTATCTGTACCATGACGGTGGAGACCCGTTTCCGAAAGACAACCTGCTGATAAGAATTAACGGGGAAGATATCCCGGCCGATTCGTATTCGCTTCTCCACTCGCAGGACTGGCCATGGACGGCAGGGAAAACAGTCAAGGTCCAGTATAACGGGGCAGGCAGCCCTCAACTTGTCCAGGGGATCTTTAAAAACGGGAATAAAGAGACGGTAGTTTTCTCCCAGCAGATCCAGGCACCGGCTGTTATCCCGATATCGACGGTAACTTCCCTTATACCAACGGTCCAGGCAACCGCCGTACCGACGACGAACACCAGCAGTAGCACGATGACGTCTCCCGGAACAGGACCGGTTGCTACCCCGGTTATTCCCGTTGTGTTCCCTTCGACAACTTCGCCACCAGCCGCTACACCCGCCCCGCCTGTTGCGGATTTCACCGCAAAGCCGTTATCGGGGTCTAACCCGCTTATCGTTCATTTCACCGACCAGTCATCGGGAATACCGTCTGCATGGAACTGGAATTTCGGTGACGGCACAACTTCAACAGACCAGAACCCCGTGCATACCTACCTCGACTGCCGGCACATTTACGGTGAGTCTCACGGTGACGAACAATTTCGGGTCCGATAAAAAGACCCGGAGCGGGATGATTTCTTCGGGAATCGCACCGGTCGCAGCTTTCAGCGGTTCACCCCGCGACGGAAATGCCCCGCTTGAAGTGCATTTCACCGATACATCGACCGGTCAGCCTGTCGCATGGTCCTGGGATTTCGGGGACGGGACGACATCGACTCTTGAGAACCCGGTCCATGTGTATAGTGAAGGGGGTTCCTACCCTGTAACCCTTACCATAGCAAACCTTTTCGGTGCCGATTCCCGGATACAGAGCGGTTATATTAGTGTCGGGACATCCCCCACCCATAACCTGTATATGACCGGAAGCGTTAACGGATACCTCCAGCCTGACGGTTACATTGCCTTCCGGGTAACGACTCCCGATTCGTGGATTAAAATCGGTGGCAAAATATGGATGTTTAACCCGCAGGATACGGTGCAGCTGATTATCGATGACCCCTCTACAGGATTCATCGATGCTTCGGGCAATGCGATAACCGCATTCAATTTCAACATGGTACGGATGTATATCAATAATACCCTCGCAAAAGAGGGAATCGTGTCCGATATCGATATTACTGGTTACACAGATTACCGGTCGTCAACGACGCTCATCATTCCTGCCGGGGACAGCGGGACCGTATTGTTTGCCGACGGAAGCAAAATAATCCCGGCACCTGGCCAGCAGATCATTATCAGGAATTTCAAGCCCGATCCGAACGGCAAAATGACGTTCACGAAGAAACTGTTCGAGGTGGTCTACCAGGGAGGAGCGGAGTCCTTCCAGATCATGTAAAGCTGTTCGGATTTCTCTATTTTTCGGACTTCTCTCATTTTCCACGTGTCGGAGTTCCCGCGGTTCATTTATGCAACGCTGCCCGGCCAACCTGATACCTGTCCTGGCTGGCATGGATGCGAACCGCCCACTGCGTCTCCCGGCTTATAAAAAGATTCATACTTCGGCCGTCTTCCTCGGGAAGAAACGGCCTGGCCACCGGATACCGGATGAGAATAGTTATAGCAGAAAAAAACCCATCTACTGATAACAGAGTGTCGTCATAGTTAAAACAACTCAAATGCGAGATCACCTGGCATCACCGGGTCTCTCCGGATTATCACAAAAAAGCACCTGCAAGCGAGGTCCACCATGAAAATTATAACCGTTGCAATAATCTCAGTCGCCATACTACTGCTGTTCCTGTCTGCGGTACCGGTTATGGCAGACGACCAGTCGGCTGGAAAGGAACAAGTGATCATATACCAGACGGACTTTTCAACCAATCCGAACTGGCAGACAAACAACCCTTCGCGGTACTATTGGGATGCGAATTCACAGATGTATCACTATCTGGTCCAGGGAGGGACGGGAGGTTACGCATTCGTTCCTGTAAATTATGACAACGGCCCGTTCACCCTTGAATATGACTGGTATCCCGTGAGGACCGACAAGGACACATCTTTCCAGTTCGGCATAGGGAGCAAGGAGATGGATATCACGCAGGGTGTAAATGTACTTTCCATGTTCCCCTACCAGAAATATGGAAAACTTATGTCTCTCCAGGTAATCTCCCAGAGTAATAATAAGCTCGAAATTGACAGCGCCCACGAATCGTACAACGGACCGACGGTAAATTTTGACGACAACCAGTCATATCATGTGACGGTGCGCTACTCAAAAGACCTCCAGAATGCCGACATGAGGGTCAGTTATAAGGATAACCAGACAACGGTGTGGAGTTCATATCTTAATCTCGGGACCGAACTTCATACCATGAACCGCCTGTATATCTCGTCAATCGGATTTTACGGTAATATGAGCGGCTACGCAGAAGGGTACATCGACAATGTGACACTATACACGATGCAGGATGTCACACCGGTACCGACAACAGTACCTCCGACAGCCATCATTACAACGCCGACTCCCTTACCAGTGGTAACCACGGTCGTCCCAACCACTACAAAGTCACCGTTGCCCTGGCCGCTTGTCCCTGTTGCAGCGGCGATTGCAGGCCTGATCTGCGTAAGAAAGAAAAACAATTCCTGATCCTATTTTCGGCGAAATGCCGTATTCGCCTCCATAAATACCCTTAAAAACCGGCAGACCGTACACTAATCCCGGATACCTATGGATTCCCCAGAAGACGAACATATTATCGAAGCGATAGGGAAATGCCGGATTGTCGTAAGAAACGGCCAGGTCGTCGAGGTCGGGCCTTCCCTTATCTCGAAGTGTCCCCTTGCCGAGCGGTTTGCAAAACCTGTGTACCAGATCACTCCTGGTGCAGTGAAAGAGAACTGGGAAAACCGGATCCGGGAATTCGGGATGTGCACAGATCGGCGCCAGGTGACGGGAAAGGGAGAGTTCGTCGGATTCGGCGCCTCTGAACTGATCAGTGCGGGCCTGAGGTTCGGCCTGATCGACAGCGCCGTTATCGCATCAGACGGGGCAGGAACGGTCATAGTCAGCAGTCCTGAACTCGTGCAGGGGATCGGAGGCAGGATGTCGGGGCTTGTAAAGACTTCCCCGATACCCGGAGTAATCGCGAAGATCGAAGAGCATGACGGGATAGTCCTTGACCCGGTCACAGCACGGATAGACCAGGTGGCAGGTACTGTGCTTGCCTACGCAGAAGGGTTCCATAATGTCGCGGTAACAATAGCCCTCCCGGCGGATGCAACAAAAATCCGGACGCTCTGTCCTGATGCCCTTATTATCGCTGTTCATACAACCGGTCTTACCAGGGAAGAGGTAGAGGAATTATCGGGTTCTGCCGACCTGATCACCGCCTGCGCATCGCGCTGGGTCAGGGAAGTGGCGGGCAGGAAGGCACTTCTCCAGGCGGGGACCGCCATTCCGGTTTTTGCCATGACAAAGAGGGGAAAAGCAATCATACTCGACAAACTGAAGGAGACAAATGAACCGGTATTCATCAAGGGTTCGAAGCTTCCTTTTGCCGGCGATTCCCAGCCGACTCCCCTCGTCTGACAACGCCCATGCCGGTCCCGGTGAGATCGAAGATCGGCCGGTTTCTTTTTTTACCTGTTAATCTGTTTGACACGTTTATGAAAAGACCCTAATGGCTCAGGGACGTGCAATATCCACTGTCCGGTGCCTCGCAGTATATCGTTCCTGGGGTATCGTGAAATAAAACGTGCTTCCCTGCCCCGGCATTGAATCCACCCAGATTCTGCCACCACTACGTTCGATCATTTTTTTACAGGCAATCAGCCGGATCCGTTCTTCAGCACCGATATCGGAAGCGATATGTTCGTCCGGGAATTCAAACACACGGTCTGCATAAAGGGGGTTAACGCCGAGCCCGTTATCCTGTACCTGAAAACTGCCAGTTGCTGCCTGTACTCCTCGCAGCGACCCGGATAATCAGCGGATCATTCCCACGTGACAGGATCGCATTACGTATAAGGCTTGAAAAGATCAGTTTAAGGCGGACCGGATCGGTACGTAACGTCGGCAACGTTCCGGCAACCACGGAAGTGCCGGTTTTATTGATCATAACCGTCAGGTCATGTTCCGATTCATTGAGAATATCGAGACTTCTGACTTCAACAGGGACCTCTTCGCCTGTCTCCGGACCGGCGGACAGAAGAAGATCGCCGAGGAGGGAGTGAGCCCGGCTGAGTTCTGAAACCGGTGAAAGGATCTCCTGACCGGGATCCGTCACCGCCGAATCGTGATTCTCTCCAAGCATTCCGTAAAGTGAGGAGTACATGTCCTGTATCGATTGTTTAAGCCCTTCAACAGGGGATTCCCTGATGAGGCGGGGTTCATTTCCCTGCCCCGGAGTTTTTTTTTCACCGGTATCATGCTTTTCAGGGTCCCGGGCAACCAGAATGGCAAAGGAAAAATCCCCGTCGGGCCCGGGCACGGGGGTCGCAATAAACGTCTGTGCAAGGGTACCCATAGGACCCTGACACCCCGCGACTTCCCGGACCGGTGATCCTGATTCGAATACAGACAGGAGTCTCGATGCCGCTTCATCATTGGGCGGACAGGGAAGACCAGCCTCCTGCAGGTGATTTCCTTCCAGATCCCCGGGTTCCTTGCCCGTCATGATCGAGGCGGCTGCATTGGCAAACAGGATCGTTCCTGCACGATCGACCAGAAAGACCGGGTCAGGCATCCGTTTCATGATCCCGATCAGGAGCCGGCGTTCGGCACGCACCTGTTCAAGTTGCTCTCCGGTGCTTTCTGACCGGATCATCCGGCTGGCTTTTGAAATATCAACGATATAGATAATCGCACCGTTATACTCTCCTTCCGGCCCTTCCAGGGGAACAGTCTTGGATACGACGATGGAAGCGGACCCGTCTTTCTTCTGCACCCGGTGCATGGTATAGGGACCGGTTTTATCGACAACTTTCCCATCGACCAGCGGTGCGCCGGAGAATGTCAGGAATTCTATCGGGGAATGCCCTATCATCTCTTCCGGCGAACACCCGACGATATCTGCACCCATGGGATTTACGGCTGATATGACGCTGTTTTTGTCAAGCCACCAGATCCCTTCGTCTGCATTCTCGAGGATGAAGTGGATCAGGGACTTTGGAAATTCTCCCCGCCAGTGGATTTCATTGTTACCAGGTTTCCCACGCATGATGCAGATACCATCCAGACGGAAAGATGAGGATCATCCTGCCGCTATTCTCTCAAAGATGGAAAAATTCTCATATTCCGGGCCGGGACAATGCACTCAGGGTTTATCGTTCTGAGGGGTCCGGCTTATTGCTTATTGATGTAAGATATACTTTTCCCTTCTTTAGTATATTATCTTTCTGCCGGATCTCCATATTTTTTTATAAAAAAATTGGATAATATAGTTTTTTTTGTTAAAATAAAGGCTTCATTGGCCATATTTTAATGAAATATCTTATTGTAATGCATTAGGTTTAAATTATCCATCACATAATTGTTATTGTTTATCATCAAAACATTTTGAATCGGAGTACGTTAGGAGTAGACGTTATGAAAAAGAAACTTAAAGTGAACCACCGGTTTTCTGCCTGCAAAGGGATAGGAATTTTCCTCCTTCTCGTTGCCCTGTGCACGTTAACCGGGATTGTATCTGCAACAACATATACTGCAGCCGACCAGAATGCTAATGGCCAGTACCAGATAGTGTACACGGTAAATCCCGATAACAGCCAGACATTCAAGGCTGCCGGCGTGGCGTACGGGACCATGACGGTATCGGATCCCCCTTCACCAGGACTGACTGCAACACAAAATGTTCAGATGAGCGGCCAGTATGGGTACGCACTTGACGCTGCTCAGGACTCAAGTGGTAACCAGGCTGACACGGAGACATGGCTCTATGACGGCAGTGCTTGCGTCAATCAGTTTGCCGGTGTTATCCAGCCGGGCGCTGACAGTTCAACACAAAACCAGTTCGGGGATATATCTGTTCCCTTCACGGGTGCCTATGCCGGACAATGCGTATACTCGAGGAATGCCTCGCAGATTATCGCTGATACCGATTCGGAAGCGATTGATGGTTCTGCGGCCGATGTAAACGCCCAGGCTACAGGCCTCACCCCACCGGTAGAAGCATCTGCCTTTACCGGAGTTGATGGTGGTGAATATGGCTGTTCTCTGTTCCAGGTCTCCCAATGGGCAGGTGCATTCTCACCGGTCTCTGGACTAACTGCAGCATTTTCGTCGGGAAGTTTCGGATGCGGCAATACGGCAATAGCATGTCAGGACGGCAAAATCAAGGGAGCTGAAACCGCAACCATTTCAACTTCGGCGACAACGACCAACGGACTTTCCTCAATGGTTTCGGCCACGGTCAATGGCGGGGGACCCCCTGATTCGACAGGCGGTTATTCTTCGGACGGTTATTACACTCCGAGTTCCCTGTGTTTTGACATGCACTCGTCTGCCGAAAACCAGACGGAATTTAAATCCGGATACGGTGTTCCTGACGGCTCTGAATACAAGGTAAATTCCGAAGCAGACATTGAAGCCAGTGGCACGAGCGGGTCGACTACTACATTGGCGAACGGACCCAACGGACAGTCAGCGGATGTAACGGCAAATTTTGCCAAGGGCTCAATCGATAGCTATGGTACAACCGGATATGGATCGAGAGGAAAAATTGATATCGACCTGTCTGCATGTTCAGAACTCAACGACCACGTTACCGTAACAAAGGTGGAAAATGAATTGAGCAACCTGCGCTGTTACGAAGGATATGTGAATGCTTCGAATTCAGCCGGAGATAGTGATTCTTCAGTGTTTGATAACTGCAGGCGTGCAGGCGGCGTAGCAGGCGTTGTCACCAACACCGGCACCGGACAAGTATATGCAGACTGGGCAGACACCTGGCCCTACATCTGATTTAGGAGCAGTGAAACATGAAAATTTCAACATTATTATCAGGATTCCTCCTGCTGTTAGTCCTCGTGGCGATCGGCGGAGTAATTGCCGACCGGGTTATTCCCCAGGACCCCGAAGTCCAGGGGTTGTCAACATCGACGTCCATGAACGTGCAGGGTATTGCAACCGAAAATGACGCACTCTCATGGTTAAACTCAAACAGAGGGGCGCTTGGAAACACTTCGCTCCTTCTACCGTCACACCTGGTCGAGGATACGACGGGTACATTAATTTTCGATGTGCCCGGCCTGTACCCCGTGTATGATGCGATGTATGGCGGCGACCTGCCCGGAGAAGTCCGTTACACGGTCGGGTATTCCGAGGATACCAGCGCTGTCAACGGGGCACTCGTCTACGCAAAATCAACAGGAATAGACACTGCAAACCAACTCGCGGATTCGAATAACGTCCAGACATCCAAAACTGCAACATTCGTTGCTGCGGATACCGGAAGAATGACGTCTTCCGAGAATGTGCTTATCGACGGTGCAGGACAACTGGACTTCACAAATTCATCGGTACTCTGTCCGTTTGCATCGGAGGATAATTATTACCTGCCGTCCTTCTGCAATATCGCGACGATGGGCAGCTCCGTGGATGTATCACTTGTCTCCCTGGTGACAAAGACCGGTGAACGCTCAGTCGCTGCATCAGCAGATACTCCTGCGGAAATAAGTCATTCCGTTTCAGTAACGGGAATTAATGGCGCACCGGCAATTGGCAGTGCACAGGCATCGATGGGGGTCCACATCCAGGAAGGCAGGGCAGGAACCATAGGTGCAGGATACGCCCTGGTGAATGAACATACCTATGATGTCGGGATCCTGCAGAATATAAAAGGCGAAGACCTGGCCTACAGCGAATCGTCGACAGCATCGGGTGAAATCGGTCAATTTGTAAAGTCGATGGACTACAAGTCCGGAGTGCTTATTTAATCCGTCGATTTTAATTTTTTTTTTTATTTTTTCTATTCATTTATCATGGTTTTTTAGAAAGGTCATCCTGACCCGACAGACTTTTCAATAAACGTTTATCCGTCGGAGATTCATGTCACCTGGCATGCAGTATTGCCAGGCAGCATCGCAGGATAGATTACGATGTACCCAAGGTGCACGATTCCACCTCATCAGGGTTTACCCCATCATCGTCTTGATTACGACACTGATCCCGATAACAAGGAACACGACACCGATTACTTTTTTTAATGAAGCAGCCCGGATACCGGGTGCCATTCTCGAACCAAGTTGTGCGCCGGCGAAACCCCCGGCGGCAAATATCACGAAGAAAAGCGGGGTGATATGACCGAGGAGAAGGTGCGTGGATGCCCCGGCGAGAGAAGTGAAGAATATAATGCACGTCGATGTGGCGACAGCGAAATGGATCGGCATCCCGAGAATGAAGAGGGAGGGGACGTTAATGACCCCGCCGCCCTGTCCGCATACGGCCCCGATCAGCCCTGATGCAAATCCCCACAGGGCGAGATGAAGATAATACATCCTCATTTCAACGCATTGAGAGAACCGGTCGTTGCAGGTCTCCATAAAATACGGCCCGAATTTCAGGGGGATGATAAGGGTCCGGTCGCCCGTCAGCATCACGAGCGCAAAAAAGATGATGACACCTGCAAAGATGAAAGCAAGTACGGCTGCAGAGAGGAATACCGTTGAAAGCCCCCCGATTACCGCACCGGCGACCCCGGGGATAATGACCACCAGTGCCGCCCGGTAAAATATCCTGCGTTGTCGCGAATAAGCAATTGTCCCGGATAACGAGGTCGCGACAATGACGGCAAGGCTCGTGCCGATGGCAGTCTTCTGGTCGAGACCAAAAAGGATGGTAAATGCGGGCACCATGAGAAAACCCCCGCCGACACCGAGAATAGCGGCGATGATGCCGATGCCGATTGCGATGAGCAGGGCAATACCGTATTCCAGCAACAGGGTTCACCAGCGCCTCCGGGCCTTCCGGAACTGTCTGTACTTAAAACAACCGCTTTAGTGATATATCTGGGCCTGCTTTCACTATACCCGGTACCTATGCGGGAACCGGCCAACATTTCCCGGAACCGTTCCGGATAAAGGTGTAGCAGGATTATTCCTGCTGGTTACGCACCGACCATCATGGGACCGATGCCATTGCAGGCGTGTTGATTTTTTATCCCACGTTATGCCATGCCCCGCAGAAAGCAATATGAACCGGCTCATCTATTCACTCATATTAATAAAAGGAAGTGAATGGATTGGGCATGATGTTCGAACGCGTATACCGGGATTCAATCGATCATAAAGAAGCATTCTGGGGAAAAGCTGCTGAAGCGATCGACTGGTACCGCACCTGGGACCGTGTCCTCGACGATTCACACCCTCCTTTCAGCCGGTGGTTCGCAGGAGGCATTATGAATACCTGCTACAACGCCATTGACCGTCATGTAGAACAGGGAAGGGGCGAACAGCGGGCCCTGATTTATGACAGCCCGGTGACGCGGACGGTAAGGGTCTATACCTACAGGGAACTGCTTGGACTCGTGTCGCGGGTAGCCGGGGGGCTGGCGGGAACGGGTGTCTCCAGGGGCGACCGGGTCGTCATTTACATGCCCATGATCCCCGAAGCCGTGATTGCAATGCTCGCCTGCGCACGGATCGGCGCGGTCCATTCCGTTGTATTCGGGGGGTTTGCTCCAGGGGAACTTGCCACGAGGATCGAGGATTCACGGCCGAAGGTAATCGTTACATCGTCATGCGGCATCGAGGTCAACAGGATCATCCCCTACAAACCGATTGTCGACGAGGCGATACGCATGTGCTCCTTCAAGCCCGGTACCTGCATCATTGTCCAGCGCCCGGAGTCGCGTGCAGATCTGGTCCCTGGCCGGGACCGTACATGGGACGATTTATTATCGGCCCCTCCGCATCCGTGCGTCCCGGTTGCCGCCACCGATCCGCTGTACCTCCTGTATACGTCAGGAACGACTGGGAAACCAAAAGGAGTCCTCCGGGATAACGGCGGCCATCTCGTCGCCCTCGCATGGAGCATGAAGAATATTTACGGTGTCTCGCCAGGAGAAGTATTCTGGGCAGCATCCGATATCGGCTGGGTTGTGGGCCATTCGTATATCGTATACGGGCCGCTTGTGTACGGCTGCACCTCGGTTATTTACGAGGGCAAGTCCGTGGGGACACCAGACCCGGGAGCATTCTGGCGGGTAATTTCCGAACACGGTGTTTCGGTCCTTTTTTGTGCCCCGACTGCATTCCGGGCCATACGAAGAGAGGATCCTGATGCCGGATACCTGAAACAATACGATATGTCCCGGTTCAGGATGTTGTTCCTTGCCGGTGAACGCTGCGATCCCAATACCCTGAAATGGGCAGAACAGGCGCTTCACGTCCCCGTAATCGACCACTGGTGGCAGACCGAAACCGGCTGGGCAATCGGGGCGAATTGTACGGGAATTGAACTTCTTCCCGTACGTCCCGGTTCATGCACGAAAGCGGTGCCCGGGTATGATATCCACGTGCTTGACCAGGAAGGAAAAGAACTACCGGCAGGCAGGAACGGCAACCTTGCCATCAGGTGGCCCCTGCCCCCCGGCTGTCTCATGACACTCTGGCAGAATGACGCTGATTTCATAAAGACCTATTTTTCCCTTTACCCCGGGTATTACTTCACCTCCGATGCCGGTTATATCGACAGCGACGGCTACCTCTGGATCATGGGAAGGACCGACGACATCATCAATATTGCCGGGCACCGGCTTTCGACGGGTGCAATGGAAGAGGTCCTGGCTTCCCACCCCGACGTTGCAGAATGTGCCGTGACGGGCGTCCGGGATGTTGTAAAAGGTGAGATCCCCGTCGGATTTGTAGTGCTGAAATCCGGCAGGGAGCGTTCCACTCCCGATCTCCGGCAGGAGCTCGTAAGGCTCATGAGAGAAAAAATCGGACCTATCGCCTCGTTCAAGGAGGTTCTTGTCGTTAAAAGGCTCCCGAAAACACGTTCGGGAAAAATTCTCCGGGGGACGATCAAAAAAATTGCCGACGGCGCACCGTACCAGATACCGGCAACCATCGATGACCCGGAGGTACTTTCAGAAATCCGGGATGCACTGGCAGGACAGGGATTTCCGAGATAACGAATGCTATCCGGCGCACTGAACAAAGCGTACTGACTGAAATAAAGACACTTCACAGCTCCCATGGTTTTTACTGACCTCATGGATCCGCGAATCCTGCTGATAGCCGGGTAGTAAATGAAATGCATGATAATGAAAGTCAGCGATGTGCCCGACCTGCATGCCATCTCCCGGATGACCTTCCCGGCATGAGAGTCACCTGCATAAAGGTTGAAGGACATATATAATGCTCGAAACACCTGCGGAATCGATACCGCAAGGGCGCGATATACCATGTTCGTTTGCCGTTATTACCGGATATATGATATCGGCAGGGAAATAGACCTGGCTGCCCTGGAGAAGTCCCTGGCCGAAGACCCGGCCGCGGGTTATACACTGGGACGGGCAGGCTTCCAGCGGGTCAAGCCTAAGTCGATCATGCTGGAAGCACAGCCCCTGATGTTAAAAATGAACCCCTTCCGGATTGAACGGGAAGGGCAGCAACTCGATTTTTTGGTCGTGGCGAAAATTTATGATATCGGGGCATTAAGTCTCTGCTTTATTTTCGAGGACCCGGGATCCCCGGTGACCCGGCTGGAACAGATAGCGGTATCATTATATGGGCAGGAAGGGCTCATCGAATATTTTTCGGAATATCTCACGCAGCTCGCCGGACTTCTCATGTCTCACCTGAAAGATATGACCCTGACCCCGGGCTTTTATGAAGATTACGTGATCTACGTCATGGACCGGATCGAGAAGTCTGTTGACCCGGCGATTATTCTTTCGGGCGAGAGAGGCGGGGTGCTTTCGCCCCAGATGCGTGACGAAATTATGAGGAACTCCCTCAGTTACCGTAACGACGATCTTGTTATTCTTTCCTGGGATGCGGCCCTTGTATGTGAGCCTGAAAACCCGGCCGATATTATCGACCTGATCGAATTCGCCAATGTCCAGGTACTTGAACTGCGTTACTACGACCGGGAACTGACGAGGCAGATGGGAAAGATGTACGACGATATCGAATTCGCCGATAAAATGCCCGGGTTTCGGAGGAGCAGACGATACCATGCGATCATGTCCGAGTTGATGATGACCTCGGCAGAGATATCCGAGATTACCGAAAAGGTAAATAACCTGATTAAGGTCACCGAAGACGTATACTACGCCCGGGTCTACGCAATGGTCCTGAAGGTGATCAGGAGCGGACAGTGGAGCGAGAGCCTGAACCGGAAGATAGAGGTGATACGGCAGAACTATTCCATGCTGTCCGACGAAGTCCGGATCCAGCATTCCAACTTCCTGGAATGGGTCATTATCGTTCTCATCGCTCTTGAATTCGCCCTTGCAATATGGCAAAGCATCAGGTGAGGCCTTTTATGCCGGAAAGGAAGGAAATGAACGAAATATCCGGGCCGGTTCATGGAGGAACGGTCCTGGAATGACCTTCAACTGCCGCCAGTGCGGTTCCTGTTGTATATACATGGGGGACTACATCGCAATCGAACGAAAAACAGGTCCTTTCGAGTTTGATTGTCTTTCCGTTTCGACGGGGACGCCTTTCCATGCCAGGGTTGACGAAGACAAATTAACCCTCTTCCTCGAGAAGAGCTGGATTGACAGTCATCCCAGGGCATGCAGATTTTCTCAGACCGGCCGGGGATTCCCGGATCATCTGCACGATCCACGAGACGAGTGCGGTGCAGTGTAAATTATACCGGTGCACCGTCCTGAAAATTTTTTCACCTGAGGGGAGTTACCTCGGAAAAATAACCGGCAACATTTCCCTTCACACTGATGATCCCTGCCTGAAAAACATCTGGGAATCTGCGGACCGTGAGATCCCCTGGAAATCTCCCGGTGTTGAAGACTGGATTGCCGCGTTTTTCCGGAGCAAGGGGTACACCGTAGAGTGATGCGGACCCGTGGCCACGGGTCCGGGTCACCAGGACTGCCGTGAAAACAGATGCGGTTAACCAGACTGGATAAAGAAATGGATTAATCATGGGGATACCGGCTGAGCCGGGCTGTTTGTTATCCCATGTCCCGGGATTAGGCACATCAGCAATGCAGGAAATTAAACCGGTACCTGAATGAATGTTCCTCCATCATCATACCATTTTTCCGCAAAATTAATCCGTCACGGTGCTGAAAAGCCAATTACCTATGACCAACCCGGAGGCGGTATCGGGAAAGATATTCGGGAACCATGACTGCCCGGGACATCCCGAGTCACAGGAACGCCTGGAACTCGCTGCCAGCGGCATTCCTCCGGATACCAGGATCCTTGAACCGGTCCCTGCGGGTGCAGGGGATGTCGCCCGCGTCCATGATGAGAAGTACCTGGATTTTATAAGGGAGAGGGTTAATTCCTGCCCGCCCCACCGTTGCTGTTACCTCGACCCGGATACGTACGTGAATGAACATTCATACGATACCGCGTTAATTGCTGCAGGGGCGTCGATGATGGCGGTCGACCGGGCGTTAAACGGCGTTCACTGTTTTGCACTCGTCAGGCCGCCGGGCCACCATGCCGGGAGAGACTACCCGAAGGGATTTTGTATCATCAACAATGCGGCAGTAGCCGCATCGTATGCCCTCTTACGATGTGACAGGGTTGCCATAATCGACTGGGACGTTCATCACGGCAACGGCACCCAGGACATTTTTTATGATACGGGAAACGTGCTGTATTGCTCTCTCCACCAGTCCCCCTGGTTTCCGGGAACAGGCTGGCCGCATGAGACGGGAATCAACAACGGAAAGGGCTGTAACCTGAATATACCGCTTCCCGGCGGATCCGGGATCGATACTTATCGTCTCGCCTTTAAAAAGCAGGTATTGCCCGCAATTGACCGCTATTCACCGGATCTTATCATTGTGTCTGCAGGACAGGATACCCTCCATGACGACCCGCTCGGGGGGATGAACCTCTTCCCGGAAGACTTCGGGGAAATGACTTCGATGGTCTGCCGGGTGACAGGTACCGGGCTGGCATTTGTCCTGGAAGGAGGATACGGACCGTCTCACGGCGATGCGATAAGGAACATATTCCAGGCCCTTAAAGAACATGAACCCCGGGAATAGCAGATAAAACTGATTTTTTTTGCGGGGATTCATCTGCCGGTTCACATACGGGATTCATTGGGCTTCTTCCGGAGGTCAAAAAATTACTTTACCGGAAATGACTCATATTGTATCCTGTCAGGATCCATGACCTGTGGTGATGGTCCCCGCCGGTCCTCGGTTCGGTGTATTCAAGCTCGGATAAGTCCGCGATTGTTAAGAATGCAAAATCCCGGGCGATCTCTTCCCGGGTGCATAAATGAAGGTATTTCCCGGTTCCCGGATCGATTACAGAATTTGCCTCTCCGTCGACAACTTTCCCCTTCCCGTTATGCTCGGGATCGTTCACAGAAAGTGTGCTGAGAAAAAACACGCCTCCGTGTTTGAGGATCGCCCATACCTGTTCCCGGAATACTGCCCTTTCGTCAGGTCTCAGGATCTGATATACGTTTGACGAGTAGAGAACAGAAGCTCCGGGAAGGTCAGCACATGTAAGGAAATTACCCCAATGGAACATCCCGGGATTGAGACCCAGTTTAATCGCTGACTCCCGGGCTGTCTCAATCGCAGTCTCAGATGTGTCGATACCATAAACGGAGATCCGGCAGTTTTTGGCGATATGAAGGGAATCCCTGCCATAACCGCACCCGAGATCGACGAATGTGTGGTCCCGCGTACAGAGTGATGACTTTTTTATCCGGCCCAGTGCCACACCGGCTAGTACTCCCGGTGTATCGCCCCAAATCCGTCCTTTTTTCCGGAATTCGTCCTCCCAGCCGGAACTGTTGTCCGATATGCCGGGAGACTGATCTTTTCCTGCAGTTCTTGTATCCATTGGTACCAGGACAGAGTAAGATGCGACGTGGCAACGAAAAAAATGGGTGGATCGTTATCAGACGGGGCCTGAACGAAATGGGCTTGCGGCCGGGTAACCGAAGACGCCCGCTGGTGAAGTCAGGGAATAATGGAAATCTTCTGGTTCAGATTGTAAATGCTGACTTTTGAAACAATATACAGGATTCCAGGTTCATCAAACGGTTACCGGGGCTGATTCCATCCCCGGGTTACCCGGTATTCTTTTGCCGTGCATATCCGGTTGCATTGATGAATGGCAAATATTCATCATCCGGGGCCATGATGTTCTCTCATCCTCGCGGGGGGGATGAGGTGACAGGCCCATGGAGATTTTCAAACCACGAACCGGGACCAGGCCGGGCATGTCCCGTGATAATGCGGTGAAAGATATGCTCACTCTCTTTGGCAGGAAGGCATTCGAGTATCTGGTCATCAGCCTTTGGGACCAGGACAAATGGGTACGGATAGCGGCGGCAAATGCTCTTGCCGACCTGCAGGATATCCGCTCCTACCAGTTCCTTGTCGCACTGCTCAACGATACCGATAAGGATATAAGGTTTGCCGCAGCCGTTTCGCTTGGAAAACTCGGTGATGCCCGGGCTGTCGGTCCTCTGACCAGTGCCTGCAACGACCGGAATTATTACGTCAGGGAGGGAGCAAAACACTCGCTCGATATATTATCGGGAAACGAAGGATCCGGCTTTCCAAGAACAATGGCCTGATACCGGGGATTTTGTCCGGTTTGCCCGGGCAGCCGGTGAGAAATACCTCTTTTACCGGATCTTCCCCCTGTTTCCGGAGAACGGGTAATGATCGTTAACCAGGCACCGGATCTATTTAAACTGCATTTCAGCCCGGACAGGACTAATGCCGGTTCTTTTTTTCAGGTGTCCGCTTCATACTCAGGACCTGCCTCGGTGTGAGGAGCCACTGGAGTTCTCCCCCGGGGATGTCCCTGCCGTTCATTCCATCCCGGACATCGCGGAGCTTCGCCAGACCACCCTTGGCCAGCAGGATTCCTGCACTTTCATTTCCGGAAATAATCAGGCCTATGAGTGAAGAGAGGGTTGGTTCGTGGCCGACCAGTAATAACGACGACATTGCGGCCTCTTCTGTTATCTTTTGACAGATAGTGACCGGATCGCCTCCGATCGAAAGCGAGGGCCAGGTTTCAATATTTTTTTCATGGCCGAGCCCTGCGGCGATAATCGCACCTGTCTCGCTTGCGCGTGCAAGGGGACTCGTGGCGATAATATCGAAAGAGATCTCCAGGGATGCCATCCATTCAGCGATTCCATCGATTTCTTCCTTCCCTTTTTCAGTGAGCGCCCGTGATGAATCATTACCTCCCGGGAGATGCCGGCCGGCTTTGCCATGGCGCAGTATATAAACGTCCATAAGTGCACATTATCCTGAACGGTTATCATTTTATTGGGAGAACAGGTGCACCGGTGAATTATTTCATAATAACTATCGCCTGGAATCATACATCATTCCTGCCTGTCCCCCGGACAATCTATAGACTATATACCGGTTCACAGAGTATTGCGAAAAAGTATATCTCCTGTCGGGGGAGTTTTTCCCGATGAGGCCCCGGCCTGCATTTATCTGGTTTGTCATGGATGACCCCTGGTTTTGACGCCATTCCACGAGCGGAAGCGGCATACCGGGGCCCGGGTTAGCAACCCCCCGGGATAATATTCTGGATTGTAATCAGAGGGCCCTCCAACATCCATCTCGTTCGTATCAACGGTCTACTTATAAAATCAGCGGTGCTGAAGTCGTTCTTGCCGGGAAATTACATCCTCCCGTGAAACGGGACCCGTGATCCCTGTGCCAATGACAACTCAATGAACCTGTCAGCTGAACTGGATCGTATGTCCCGATGCCAGGGTCAACAGGTCTGCCTTTTCACGTGCCTTTTGTCGTTCCGGGCCTGCATCGGCTTCAGACGCAATAGTACAGAAGATTTGTTTCCCTGCCATGCTGCAACTCACGGACGTAACCACACCGGTATGGCGAACATCAAGGCCGTCTGCCACCCTGAGTAGTGATGCAATCATAAGCGCCCTGTGCTGATCCGTCGGCGAAAGGACGCTGAATATTCCTGCGGATCGGATCGTGACCTTTCCCCGGTGAGCTGCTGCCGCAAGGGCGACGATTCCACGTTCCTTTATGCCGAAGGGCAGATAATCGTCTGAAAGGATCATTGCAGCACCCCGGCCGGCATGCCCTTTCTGTCCGGAAACGCATCCGATGTCATGGAGCAGAGCCGCGGATCCAAGGAGAAACCGGCTCCTGCCTTCCAACACGTGGACCTGTGTCAGCGAATCGAAAAGTTGTCCTGCGAGCTTGTTGACATGCTCTGCATGAGCATGCCCCCCGGGGAAAACACGGGCGAGATCCCTGACGGCAGCGAGGGTTATCTCATCAGGGATATCTGTCTTCGTAATAAACGGTGCCCTGACATCGTCGACAAGGGCGGACCTGAGATCCCTCCACGCTCCCACCCTGTCCAGGGATTTCCAGAGACGGGAAAACCTCCGGTAAATGGATCTTCTTTCCTTTTCACGGTCGGCCAGGAATTGTTTCAACCCCGCTATTACCATGGGTCCGGGACGATTCGTATCCCTGAGCACGCGGGGTTTTGTCCTTTCCTTCAGGAGCAGGTAGGTTACCCGGTCTATCCAGACATCGCAGTCGTGAAGCTCACCAAGGATCGCCTGGAGTTTCGTGACCTGCGAGATTTGTTTCTTTAAGCCCCTGCGATACAGCGGAGAATATAATTCCATCATGTACCTGAGCTGTTTCGCCGCTATCCTCATCGCGTGGTGTTCGGCAACGGCGTCAGGGTACTGCACCCATTGCTGGTAACTGAGCAGCTTTTCTATTCCTTTCCCGATATGTGACACCCCGACAGGAGCGACTCCGGTCATGCGGGATTTTTTCCGTGCCGGACCCGGTGAAACAGATTCAATAAGAACGGCCTGCCCGATCTCTTCGATAACGTGGTGTTTTTGGAGATCAGACAGGGCCAAAATAATTTCTTTCTGGTATTCAGACCTTTTTTCGCGTGTTTTTGACAGGAGGTATCCAATACCCTCCAGGCGTGCATCATTTCCCGTGGTGCCCCCGCCAATAACAATTTTTTGTTCTTTCAGGAGCTTTTTACGGTATTTCCGAAGAGCGCCAACCTGGACATCGGCGTCACGGGCATCCCCGAGCACGCGTGTTATTCGGCGGATATCGGTAAGCCATCTGGCATATTTTTTTGCCGGAAAACAGGAGGCGAAAACAGGAAGTGCGGCCCGCAGCCTTCGCGATGCGACCCTCATCCTGTGGAGGTATTCGATGTCTTCCCCGGCCCTTACGCCATCGATCTCTTTGG
Source organism: uncultured Methanomicrobiales archaeon (assembly GCA_963809105.1). Taxonomy (GTDB): domain Archaea; phylum Halobacteriota; class Methanomicrobia; order Methanomicrobiales; family Methanospirillaceae; genus CAIKOD01. Next base: position 39,784 of record CAWEIC010000002.1, read on the forward strand.
TAAGTGCTTCCAGCCTCGGGGGAGCTGCTGTGCCGCAAACATCCGAAGTCCCGGTATTCCACCGGCTTCACGGACTATCGGTCGCGTCCTGAAACGGCGGGGCGTCCCTTTTTCGTCCCGGGGTCCGTCACCCGGGACCAGGGAAGCCGTATCTCCAGCGAAATTTGTAATATAGGACATGGGAGGTCAGACCGGACAAATCAGGATGCTGCTGCTGACTTGATTATTCGTGAGACAGGTTATTTAAGCATCATGATACTGGTTATGGCGATATTCAGTTCTGTTCCCTTTCCGGTCCGACAAAGTGGTGCAGTTGATGACACAGTGGTGCAGTAATACTGGTGATTATTACACCAATACTTCAAAATATTTAAGAGAATTGCACCACAATGTACTTTAATGGCTGCATCACCTTATGGGGCTGCACCATACCGGTCACTGCCGGGCCTCATCGTGATGCCTGATCATGTCTCCCGTTTTGCTGAAGATATGCAGCGTTTATTGAATTCTGGAGCATTGAATCTTAATTCCTCATGAGGCTGGTTTAATCCGGAATCCTACCTGGTGAAAAACATGGATGAAAACAACAGAAATGACATTTTTCTTACCGATAATACAGCAAACCCTGCACCACTCGGCCTTTGTGCGTTTGGCATGACTACGCTGATCCTGAGTCTTCACAACGTCGGAATAACCGCCCTGTCGAGCCCGGTCCTGGCCATGACCATATTTTACGGCGGACTCGCGCAGGTGATTGCGGGAATAATGGAATGGAAAAAGAACAACACATTCGGCCTGGTTACATTCGGAAGTTTCGGGTTCTTCTGGATATCCTTTGCTTCGATCCTGATGATCCCGGCACTGAACTTAGGAAAGGCCCCCACGCCGGTAGATCTTGCAGCGTTCCTGGCAGTATGGGGAATTTTTGCCTTCGGCCTTTTCGTCTGCACCTTAAGAATGCATCAGATCCTCCGGGTCACGCTCCTGTTCGTAGTCCTGCTTGTCGTCGTGCTTATCGCTGCAGAGCTCAGCGGGAATGCGCTGGTCCTTATCCTCGGCGGGCTCACGGGAATTGTAGCAGGCGGTCTTGCGCTCTATGTCGGCCTCGGCCAGCTTATCAATGAAATATTTAAGGAGAAGAAATTCCCTGTCTGATTATCTGAAAAGCGTGGTAATCCTGATTTAACCCGATTCAGATGTCTATCAGGATCTCTTCATTTTCTAATTTAACCTTGTAGACCGGTTCCGGTTTATTCGCCGGGCCGTGAACGACCTCGCCGGTTTTCACGTTAAAAACCGATCCATGGCACCTGCACGTTACCTCGTTGCCGTCCAGTCTGCCCGAGGAGAGCCTGCATCCCCTGTGGGTGCAGGTATTCCCGATCGCCGATAATGCACCCCCGGCATTAACCACGAGAACGTCTATATCCCCGAATTTTATTCCCTCCATCGATCCTTCAGTAAGTTTTTTTGCTTCGCCGGCTTTCGAAAACGTCACCTGTGATTCACTCCTTATTACAAGGGAAACGGGCATGATTCCATATAATCGTTGTTCCCCGGTCGGCGTAATTTTCCCGGGGCATGAGATTCTCATTTTTTTTTTTGAAAAACCCGTCCTTAACTAAGCCGGGATCGCAATTTTTTTAGACGAGCCCGGTGGAAGTATCATCATGCAGGTGCCTTCCTACCGGGAGTTATCTGATTCAGGCGAACTCGAGGAGCGGGCGTGCAGGGCATTCGAGCTGATGTCCCCGTGCACTCTCTGTCCCAGGAACTGCGGGGCAGACAGGGCTGGTGGCGAGCGTGGAGCGTGTCATACAGGGATTCTTCCGACTGTCGCCAGTTACGGCCCGCATTTTGGAGAGGAGCCACCCCTTTCGGGAAGTCGTGGTTCCGGGACGATCTTTTTTACCCACTGCAACCTTCGCTGTGTCTATTGCCAGAACCATACCATCAGCCAGGAGACGTGCGGCAGGGAGATCGGTTGCAGCGACCTGGCAGATATCATGCTCGAACTGCAGGAGCTGAACTGCCACAATATCAACCTCGTTTCTCCCAGCCATGTCGTACCCCAAATCCTCTCGGCAGTCGGAATAGCCGCCCGGAAAGGCCTGGACATCCCGCTTGTCTACAATACCGGGACCTACGACGCGTTGCCTGCCCTCCGCCTCCTCGATGGTGTCGTCGACATCTACATGCCTGATATGAAATATGGCAGGAACGAGATTGGAATGATACTCTCGAAAGTGCCCGATTATGCGACAGTTATGCAGGACGCCCTGGCAGAAATGTACCGCCAGGTGGGGGATCTTCGCTGCGAACATGCAATTGCGGTCAGGGGCCTCCTGATCAGGCACCTGGTACTTCCCGCCGGCCTGGCCGACAGCAGGATCATCATGCACATTATTGCGTCAAAGATTTCCCGGGAGAGTTATATCAACATCATGGACCAGTACAGGCCGGCCTGGAAGGTAAAGGATGGGACAACCGATCCTGTCATGAGAAGCCTGAACAGGCAGGTCACCCGGGAAGAATATGCTTGTGCGGTTGAATGTGCAAAAAGAGAGGGATTATACAGGGGGATACGGGAATAAACGAATTTCCGGGACTTATCGTCTGGATGACCTGAACCATACGGCCATACCGATCGCGATGGCACCGACGATCCCAACCGGGGACAGGGGAGATGTCTGGGCACTTCCGGGAACGCCGGTCGTGCCGGTTGTCCCGGGAATGCCGGTTGTTTCAGGTGCAAACCTGTCGGCACCGCTCTTATCGACCTGGACCGCAACCGCGTTTTCGGCATACAATGTGACCGTGCCGTTCTCGTCGAATTTGTAAGGATACACTTCCACCCAGGTCATATTGCCATTACTCTGAACGGTAGCGGTTTCCGGGTCAAGCGTCCCCGTATTATGTACGCGCTGGATGCTTCCGTCCGGGGACTGGTACGCTAATACCCAGTCCATACCGGTGGATGCACGGAGCCGGATAGTCCCGGGGTTCGAGACAACCACGAATACCGCCGGATTATCGCGGCTGGAGAACGAACTTGCGGATACGGACGGCATCTGGGGAGTGGGCGTCGCGGTTACCGGTGCAATTATCAGGTCGGGGACGGGTTTTGGCAATATAGTATAGGTCACGTTGGTGATGGTCCCTGTATTATCTGCAAAGCCGACGCTGTAATTCCCTGTTTCCTGGACGTCAAGTGTCTTTGTAAATGCACCAAACGTATTCGTGGGAACAAATTCCGGCCCGAACACCATATTGCCGTTCGGGTCCGTTATCGTCAGCTCGACCGAGGCATCCTTGAGCTGCTCATCGGTCCCGGCTACCGTAAGGGTACCGTCATCCAGTTTCTTTAACGGTGAACTAAAGGTGATTTCTCCGGAACGATCGACAAGCGTAACCGACCTGAGGGTGACAGAATCCCCGAGAAACGCAAAATCACTGATCGGGGCCACTTCCACCTTATATTGCCCTGCGGGAAGTCCCTCGGTGCTGAAATTCAGGCTGAAACTGTTATTCCCGCCACCGTTACCCTGTATGACAATGGTTTGATTTGAGACAGGCTCGGACCCGAAATATTCCCGCGAAAAAACAATATCCAGGCTTATTCCGGGAGGGAGATCAGTGGTGCCGTTTACAACGACCGTGGTACCGACAGTAAGAGAGGGCGGCGCATCGAGGATAACCTCGTAGGCAGACGCAGTGGTGATAATAAAGGCAATTGAGAAGATAATCAGGGCTAGTTTTCTTATCATATCGTCACCGTCCGGACAATTGTAAAGTACTTTTGACATTCCTGATTAATATCTTTCTTCTTTGAGCCAGCAGGTCACGGGACATTGGCAAATTTCTCTCATTCAACCTGTTCCCGGCCTCTTAAATATTCCCGGTACTGTCGTTTGGTTGAAATTCAGGGTGTCCGGCCCTGCCTGTCCGGAAGAGTATCCTTGCCGGCCGTTGCCGTATCCTGTATAAAGCAGGAATCCGAATGCCTGGGCAGATGATTCCTGTTTAAACCCTGGTAGTCCTCATCCGGGAAAAAACACCTGGTAAGAATATCGGAATTGCATCGAGCGGACCATTCGGTATCGCGCCAGTCAACCGGGCAATCCTTTCAGGTTATCCCTACACTTGGGGGTCGCTATCGTGCGGTCGAACTCAGGGGTCTCCGGCGCTTCAACCGGCTGAACGCCGGCGGTTTTATGGAACGGGGACCGGGCCGGAATGGTATACAACCCGAACAGGAGTGACGGGTAAATCACGCACAAAACATCAGGGTATGGACCTGTTTTCCGGAAGGCCAGGCTGCCGAATTACCTTGCTTTAGAAAACACATGCCGGATTATTCGCTGCATTAAAGGCCTGCAGGGAAATTAGTCCTCCCTGCGGGCCCACGGTCACAACCACCGGGAATGTAGGAGCATTATTGGGGGTGGTTGTTAACTGTTTTTTTCTTCTCCACTATAATAAATCTCCCCGTTAAGCCAGCACTTCGGAGTTATACGCTTAAACTAAGGAGTAAATGAACAAATCTCATTAAATATTATTCCGTTTTATGATATCGTGTGCTCTGGATATTCAGGCACAACGAACATAAGAGGAGAAATCATGAACAAACACCACACCGCGGGCGTGATCGTCCTTGCAATGGCAATGCTTGTTGCATTGACCGGAGTGGCAGACTGCCGAGCGTAACATCCCGGCAACACCTGAAATTCAGGGTATTTCCACTTCGACATCGATCCAGGCACAGGGAACGGTGACCGAGACCGACTCGCTCGCATGGACCAGCGCATCAAACGGCAGTTCACAGACAGCACAGGCAATCGGACCACCGCTGGCAAGCCAGCAGGTCCAGTATACCACCGGCTATAACGACCAGTATACCGGTGTCTCAGGACAGACATCGTTTGTGAAATCTATGGCTGTCTCAACAGGGAACAAGATCGCCGATGGCAGCAATGTAGCAGCATCCACAAGCGTCCAGTTCATTGCCATCGACACGGGACGTGCGACCCGGTCCGAGGACATACTCCTTGACGGAACCGGTAATTCCACCGCTACTGGAGATGCCATTCTCTGTCCGTTCGCATCCTCTACCTCATCGATCATTCCGCCGTTCTGCAACATCGTGCAGTCGGGCAGCTCGTTCGATACTACGCTGACCTCGACGGTTACGAAAGCAAGCGACAGGTTTGTCGGAACCGACTCGACCTTCCCGGTCACCCTGAACTATAACATCGCATCGACAGGCATCACCCTGGCAGACGGAACGTCATCACCGATGATCGGTTCTGTCTCGTCGTACCTTAAAGTTCATGTCCAGGAAGCCCGCAACACCACCACCGGTGATGTGACAGGAACTCCGGTCAAATCCGAAGACCTCGCATATTCAGAGACCTCAACGGCAAGCGGCCTCATCAGCAGCTTCTCAAAATCAGCCAGTTACCAGGGCGGTTTCAACCTCATTTAAATCCAGGGCAGGTAAGGGAAACAGGGTAAAACCCTCTTATCCCTTTTGCTTCGACCTCGCTGGAATTTCCATTCGGTGGATGGATTTTAGAGAACCGGTTGATCCTGACACGGTCATCCGGTAGTGTTCCAGATGTTCTGCTGCAGCGGACCGGACACCCGGTCTTCCCATGGCGTTAGGATCCTGATACCAGAGCCCGGAATCTTTTCACAGGCATTACCTGGCTAATTCCCGGTCATTGTGTTGTCGAACACCGTTTCAGATGGTGATCGCCAGTTCCCTGCGGTAATGCCGGTCCCGGCAACTGAATCGGTTGCGATAAATTTCCCTGTTTGTACTGCTGGTTCGCGGTTGTAAACGCAGGTCACGGTCTCATCGCCAGTCCCCTGCCTTAATATCACGATAGAGGTTAGCTCCGGTCGTGACCCCCGGTTCCTGGTACCCCGGATTTTACTTGTCTGTTCATGGTGCTATCCGGTTGTGAATATCGGTTGCTCATAGCTCCGGTTGTGATTATCAGTTGCCCATAACTTCGGTTGTGAATATCGGTTGCCCATAGCTTCGGTTGTGTGTTTCGGTTCCTTATAGCTCCGGTTCTCCCGGGCAACTCTTGCCGGAACGTTCCGCATGTTCTTCTCTTCAGCCTTTATGACGGGGAAAGGCAACATTCGGCCTTTTCACGATAAACGACCGGTCCAGGTTCCCGTCCATCCGTTCAGCCAGCGTCGCCGGAATTCCCATGGCCATCATGTCAGGTGGGAGACTATGGTTTTGTGTCGGGTCCTGCGGCCCCATGAATGCGGTGTTTTTCGGTGCATTTGCGGCCAGGCCTGCGGGATAACTGATAAATGTTGCACAGGACGGCCCCCAGGGGACGATGACCGGGGAGAAAGGATCATCCCGGTCGAAATGGACAAGTGCCGCCATATTCCTCATTTGTTCGGCGGTCCCGAAGAAGCACACCGATCTGATACCCGGATTCTTTTCCGGGAGGGCCTCGCAGGTCGAGACGACCAGGTACGGGCCCGGAGGGGTTATCACACCCACCGCTTTGAAACTCTTTTCGACCATTTCCGGGGACGATTTCAGGTACTCTGCCGCTCCTCCCCTGATATCGCTTCTCCCTGTCGAAACGAAATACCAGATATCCTCATGCTCAGGAGTAAATCCAACGTGCGAGATACCGCCCGGGCAACAGCCCTCGTGGTCGTTCCTGCCGACATGAATGATCCGCGGTCCCTTTCCTGATGCCATCATGAACATGGTCATGGCGAAGCACCGGTTTACCGACGCAAGATTGACACTGCCTGCAGGAGGTGTGTCTGCACCGTATACTGCGAGGGGAAGAGTGTCCAGCCTGAAAGCGGCAGCCAGCCTCCTGCCTGTTTCTCTGAAATCATGTACCGTCACGGGTATCACTCACCTCTCTATCCCCGGTATGACGATATGTAATTTGTCCTCACCTGTACTTCGCGGTCCGACCGGAGGTGCAGGAATTAATCCGGGTATACGGGTCGGGCAGCCAATGGTATCCGCCGAAGAGCCCGTGCACCGGATAATTCACAGCAGCAGCAGGATCCCCGGGTGAAATACATATCAGGAGCGACTCAGTACCATACAATGATGGTTCTGCTCAGGTGCGGATCCGGGGACTGATAACCATGGATATCCTCCTTGCCGTCGTGATCATAATCCTCGTCTCCATTGCCCTTCTTTATGCAGGCCAGCGCTTCAAAATCCCTAGTGTGGTCAGTTTCCTGGTCATAGGGATTATTGTCGGCCCCTATGGTCTCGGTGTCGTCAGGGATATGAGCCTTATCGCCATGTTCGGGGAACTTGGGGTGATACTGCTTCTTTTCACCATCGGCCTTGAATTCTCGTTTGAAAAGTTGCTCGACTCATGGCGTGCCGTCGTGATCGGGGGCATGGTCCAGGTATGTCTGACAATTATCGCCATTACCGCGATCATGTACGGTCTCGGGTGGCCATTCAACGTGGCGTTGTTTTTCGGGTTCCTGGTCTCCCTTTCGAGCACGGCGATCGTGATGAAAGTCCTCCAGGAGAGGGGCGGGATCGAGACACTCCCGGGGAGGACCATGCTTGGCATACTGATATTCCAGGATCTTGCGATCATCCCGATGATCCTTATTTCCCCTGCCCTCCTTGGCACGGGCGCCGCGAACAACCAGTCCCTCACCTTCGAGGTAGCAAAAGTTGCCGGAATACTGGTTATCATCCTCATCATGGCCCACTGGATCATTCCGGCCTTCCTGAACCGCGTTGCCCGGCAGAGGAGCCGCGAGCTCTTCTTTGTTACCATCGCCGGCATCTGCCTGCTGGTCGCATGGCTGACCGAATCTGCAGGCATGTCCCTGACGCTGGGGGCATTCCTCGCAGGGCTCATTATCGGCGAATCTGATTACAGTATCGATGCATTGTCGAATATCATCCCGTTCCGCGATGTGTTTGCCGCGGTATTTTTCATCTCGATCGGGATGCTGTTAAACACCCGCGTCGCTGCAGGCGCGCTATCAGTTATCGCCATTGTTATAGCGACGATTATTATCGTAAAAATTCTTACCGGATCGCTTGCGGCTGCAGTCCTCGGGCTTCCTGCACGCGTGGTCATCACGACAGGACTGGCCCTTTTCCAGATTGGTGAATTCTCCTTCGTACTCGCGAAAACGGGGCTCGATTCGGATCTTATCCCCGATACGACTTACCAGATATTTCTCGCCGGGGCGATTGCCACCATGGCCCTTACCCCCTATGTTATGGGAGCATCGCAGGGGATCATGGATGCTTTGTACCGTATTTCGCCGGGGCTGCTGTCATCGATCCGGAGACCTGATTCACAGGATGCGCAGGACAGGGAACTCCTTTCCGATCACCTGATTATTGCAGGGTTCGGAATCACCGGCAAAAGCGTCGCACGGGCTGCGGAGATCGCCGGGATCCCTTATTCAGTGATCGACCTCAACCCCGATACTATCAGGGATCTGAAAATCAACAAAGACGGCAGGGCATTTTACGGTGATGCCTCACAACCGGAGACTCCTTCTCCACGCGGGTATCGCCCGGGCGAGGGCCCTGGTGATCACGATATCGGACCGGGAGGCCATTCCCAGGATCGTCAGGCTTGCAAAGCAGATGGCACCCGATATTTCGGTTGTTGCGAGGACCCGGTATATCGGGGATGCCGGCAAGCTCCTTGACCTCGGGGCCGACGAGGTTATCCCCGAGGAATTCGAGGCCTCCATCGGGATCTTCTCGCGTATCCTTGCGAAATACGGGATACCTGAAAATGAAATTGTCAAGTTTGTCTCCCGGATCAGGAGCAGGGGGTACAACATGTTCACGAGGACCGATGCACCCGAATTTTCGGAGACCGGCGACAGGCTGAAACATGCGGATATCCGTTTCCACACACTCAGGGCCGCTGGTGGTTCCTTTGTCATAGGGAAAACACTCGATCAGCTGGCATTCCCGGAAAAAAACCTGAATGTGTTAGCCATCAGGAGAGGGGATGTAACGCATGGCATGCCACCCGGGGATATGATCATAGAAGAAGGCGACCTGGTTATACTATACGGGGACGATGCAGTAGTACCCGATATTGCCCCGCTTTTTTCAGGACGCCCGGACTGAACAGTCCACGGTGTTGCGATTCGAAATTATCGGTTGAGAGTTCCCGTAATTATTGAGGCAGGTGAAGAGTGGATGTTCTTCCGGGGATGAAACCGTTTTACTGCCATGATCCACATGGTGTAGGGAACTCCCGGTCACACCTCATCGTCTGAATATATATTAATTTTCATTAATAACTATAGAATTCTCTATTGACTATAGATTGATCGGGGGTGACTGGTACCTGGCGAATGTACTGCTGAAAAATATCCTTCAATACCAAAGGGCCACCCGCAATAACAGAATACATCAGGGGTTATTTCTGGCGGAATTATTCCGGTCATAGGATGGATACCCTGCCATGATTTTTCGGATCATTCTCCATCGGACGGTATTCTATTCAGATTCCTGCTGAATTCATAATATTCCCCGGTAATCAATCGTTATTTTCCGGTAATCCTGCGATGACGGATAGAATGATTCCCGGTAATCCTGCCATGCCCCACAGAGTGTTTCCCTGGTATTTCTACCAGATCCGGTGGATATCTCATATCAGGTTTGTTGAAAAAGTATATCATCCGCTGGTGCCAAATTTTTCGCAGGCGGTTTTCCATGTTCTGTCCCAGATGCGGGGAAAAAAACCCGGGATACGCGATGTGCTGCTCGAAGTGCGGGTTGACCCTGACCGAAATCCAGAAGATCCTCGAGATGCAGGCAGAAAATGACCCTGTCATTGCCCGTTTTGCTGCGACGATTGGCGCAGAAGGCGGAAATGATTCCGGTACAACACGGGCCGGTGGTGCCTCCGGGGAGCCTGCAGGAATTTTACAAAAACAAACGCAGCCGGAGCCTGCCGTGACCCAGCCTGAACAACTCACCGCGGCCCAGCTGAAAGACCGGGGAAATGAATTTTTCAAGGCGGGAAAATATCTCGATGCGATCGATTGTTACGAGAAGGCCATCGCAATTGACCAGTTCTATAAAGACGCCTGGTACAACAAATCTATCGCGCTGAAGAAGATCGAACGGGAAGACCAGGCGAAAGTCTGCTGGGGTATCTACCAGCGGCTTGAGGCACTTGAAAAGAAGAAACCGTAATCGCTCACCCGCCGGGAAAACCTCCCGACCAATTTTTTTTATGGGAGGATACGGAAAAAATTTCTATTACGCCCGTATTGCTGCACTGTAGCCCTGTCTGTCAGCAGTTCCCGCCGGCTGCACCGCGAGGCCAGCAAGATCGGACCTGCTGTCACGATGTTTCCTGATTACCATCCGAGAAACAGCGTTTTTGTCTTTGTATACCCTTCGATGGCCCGGTACCCGTTTTCCCTCCCGGTCCCGCTTTCCTTAGTGCCGCCGAATGGAATTTCGGGAGGGACCGTAAGGTGACGGTTCACCCAGACCACGCCTGCATTGACATGGTCGAACATCTGTTTCACGTAGGCCATATTCTCTGTCCAGATTGATGCACCGAGGCCGTACTGCGAACGGTTTGCCTGACTAACGGCATCATCGATGTCGGTAAACGTCATGACGGGAAGCACGGGACCGAATACCTCTTCGGACAGGAGCGCTGAAGAAGAAGCCACTTCAGTAACCAGCGTCGGACTGAAAAAATATCCTTTCCCGTCTGCTGTTCCCCCGGGAACCGTCCCCCCGGCAATGACCCGGCCCTGTCCCTGTTCCCGTACCTCGCGGACCAGGGCGGATATCCTGTCGAACTGCTGGCGACCATGGAGGGGGCCCATCGTCACTGTGGGATCGAGGCCATTTCCGGTCTTTATCTTCTGCACGCGTTCGGCAAGGCTTGTCATGAAGGCACCGGCAATATCCTCGTGGAGGAGAAGGCGCTTGACGGCGGTGCATGTCTGGCCTGCGTTATAGAACCTGCCCCGCACGACTCCCTCCACCGCCTTCCCGATATCGGCGTCTTCCATGACAATCATCGGATCTGATCCGCCGAGCTCGAGGATAAGGTCCTTGGTGCCGGCGACCCGCCTCAGGTGGCACCCTGTTTCCGACTCCCGGTGAATGACACTTTCCTGATCCCCGGGTGGGCTACAACCGCCTCCCCGGCAGTTTCCCCGTGGCCGGTTACAACATTCAGGACACCTGCCGGGACGCCTGCTTCCTCAATTATTGCTGCGAGCGCAAGAGACGTAAGTGGCGTCGAGGAGGAGGGTTTGAGGACGAGGGTGTTTCCCGCAAGCAGGGCCGGTCCTGTCTTCCAGCCCATGATGAGGACAGGCATATTCCATGGGATGACAGCCCCACACACGCCGAGCGGTTCCCTGACAATCAGGCAGTCACCCTGCTTCCCAAGCCGGATCGTATCTCCTGCAGGTATCGATGAGATTCCGGCGTAAAACTCAAGAATGTTGGCAAACCCCCGGACTTCGTCTTTTGCTTCCGCGATGGGTTTTCCCTGCTCTCTCGTAAGAAGCCTTCCCAGCTCCCCGTAGCGTTCCCTGACAATTCCTGCGGCCCTGGCGAGGAGGAGCCCCCGCTCCCGCATGGTCTTTTCCGACCATAAGGGAAATACCGTTTCAGCGGCATCGACCGCCGCATCGACGTCACCCTGCCCGCCGTCGGGGACCCGGTCGATGACCTCCCCGGTGGCCGGGTCTTCCACGTCAAGCCATTTCCCGTTCAGGGAATCCCTGCCTTTTCCAGAGATCAGCATCTGCATGAGCGAGTACCCCTTATATGGATCCGTATTCAGCCCTTTATGAGCTTGTATCCCATTCCCGTACCCATCTTCCCTTTAAAGGCCATGCTGATGATCATCACTGCCATCGGCTCGAGGTACCGGGCATAGCGAAGGCCCCCGACTACCACAGGGTCGAACCCGATATCGCGGGCGAGCGCACTTACCGTGCCAAGTGCACCAGGGTCGTCCCCTGCGATAAACGCGGTAAGCTGCTGCCCGCCCACCTTCCCGGTTCCCTGGTTCTGTGCAAACACCGTGTTGAAGGCCTTTACCACCCGTGCTTTTGGGAGCAGTCTCTGGAGCTCCTCGGCACCTGAAGTGGAGAAACCGATCGCAAGGTCGAGCGAGCTGTCAAGGGCATTCGTAACATCGATAAGGGTTTTCCCGTCGGCGGCCGGTCCAATCTCCCTGGCGGCCCCGGGTACCTCCGGGAACGGTACGGCAAGGATAATAGCCTCCCCCCATGAAGCGGCACCACCAACCGTCTCCTCGGGGTCCCGGTGACCGAACCGTATCTCGTGCCCGGCCCGCGTAAGTCCTCTGCCAAGGGCAGTCCCTACATTGCCTTTACCGATAATACCGATCTTCATCGTTTCACCTGAAGGATAGGAAGAATGCCAGCTATTTAAAGAGGCACCCGGGAGACCGGGGTGTTGCGCTCCGGGTTTGTATTTATTTTTCGCCAGTTACCTGAAGAAAGGTAGGATGTGCCGGAACCGGTTCACGCCCGAAAGGCTTCTTTACATATCCCTGCGTAATAATTAGGGTATGCCGAGAAAAATATTTGACCCGAGTATACGGGACAGCATGTCTCACCAGCGCGGGGGCCCGGGCCAGGACCGGAAACGTCATATCGAAGCAAAACGCCATCACCCGCAGGACCACCTTGAACCCCATCCTCCCCACGTGTGGTTTTGCACGAATTGTAAACATGGCAATCCACTCCACAACCCGCATAACAGGCCCGACTATGACCTGATGGGCCCGCACCTGAATCCGCCGTCCCCTATCAAGCCGGCAAAAAAAATCACCCGGACCGGAAGACGGAGTTAAATCCGACCGAATCAGGGAAATCTGATTTTCTTTTTCGTTCTATTGACATTCATGAACGTTGTATTTTTTGGATATCCAAAACCGCGTATAACCGGTAGAATATTTGTGAAGAAAACCTTTCCAAGCTGGAGAGCCCCGGACAATTGGTAAAATCAGGATTGGTAGCGAGCCGGACCCGGTATCCTTCAATCTTCGGGGTCCGGATTCAGGTTTTCTCCTGATTCGTGGATTTGGCCGGAACCTCATCCGGGTCCCAGCGTACTGCCAGGAGACCTCCGGCAACGCCGAGTATGCCACCGATGAAGAAACCGCCGCCACCGAAGTAGCTTGTCAATGCGAAGACGAAGACAAGGATGCCCCACAATGTATGAGATGCCCTGGGACGGGTCTGGATAAGGTACGAGCCGGTTATCATAACGAGCCCGCTGATTATACCCCATGCACCGGCTGCTACAATAATAATGCCGATGGAAAAGCCGGGGATGAGGCTGATCGAGCTCATAAATGACCCGATAAGCAGGATAGAGAGACCGGATACGAGAACGAGTAACCCTCCGGCATATGAAAGGAGGATCGCACCGGTCGGGCGGTTGCTGGTTTTTTCCATACTACACCAGGGATTTGTATCGCCTGCTTTCTCTTAAAGGATTTCTTTTAAGAGCGGCCAGGTACTGGTAGCCGGGCTGCAGGGGGGGAATTAAACCAGGCTTCCCTCAGGTAACAGGTTAGCCACCGGTGCCCCAACACCGGAAACGGAATAAATTCACAAACAGGCCATGAACCAGGGTTACGGTGTATCAGGATAACATTCTGGAATAATGCAAACCTCCCGGACTGTCCATGGTATCTGTTTCTCTTTCCCAACGCGGTGCACCAATCTCCGGGGAAGCCGGTTTATTCCAGTAATTCAATATACGGCCTGGAATATCTCTAATGGTTGGCTATTCGTACGTGCCCTGAAGGGTCAATCTGCCCGTTGGGCTTGCGATGAAATATCACAGGTTTATTACTTCAGGTGAGAGAGATCGGGTATGAATTCAGCGGAGCGGAGGAGGCACGGGGGGGTTTTTCTTATACCCGCCGGGGCCCTGATCGGTCTTGGCCTTGGGATACTGGCAGGTTACATGTGGACCGGTTTACTAATCGGCCTCGGCGGCGGGTTCCTTATTTTTGTCACGGACCGGCCGGGAAGGGCATCTGCAGGCATGGGCCAGGCTCCACCGCCCGGGGCCGCAGACATACTGCTCCTCTTCGCAGGGATTTATATCGTTCTCTCCGGGATTGCGATTATTATCGTTCCGAATCCTTTATGGCCTGATATAGCCGCCGGGTTTCTCCTTCTCCTCGGGGTATGGTTCATCGCCCGTGGCACATCACGCAGGGAGGGGTCCATATGACCAAGATTTCCGGGAAACTGGACCCGCTGCTTCTCGACATGATCGAAAACGACAGGAAACAGAAGGGTATGAAATTTTCCGAATGGATCACGACTGCCGCAAAGAACTATCTCAGCCCGGCAGCGGCAGACTCCGAAGAGATCGGGCGGCTTAAGGAGCAATACCACGATATCTCGGCCGAACGGAACGATTTAAAGAAGGAACTCACCCGGGTCAGGAAGGAATATGAAACCATGGCATCCGCAAAACAGGTTTCTGCCCAGGACCTGGAGGCCATGGACGAGCGCCTTTCCCGCCTGCAGTCTGAACGGGATCTCCTCGCTGCCGACCTGTCGGAACAGAGGACCGCCCATGACCACCTTCAGAAAGACCACATTGCCCTTACATCTGAATATGCCCAACTGAAGGGCAGGCATGACACGGTTCTTCACGAACGGGATTCGCTGGCAGCTGAGCACACCACGATCAGGCACCGTGAAGAACGTCTGCGGATTGAATACGAATCCCTCGAGGCCGATGTATCCCGGCTTAAACGGCAGACAAGGGAACTTGAGGCCGAATCCGAGGCTGCAAAGGTTATTGCAGCCCGGCAGAAAAGCGAGTCGGAACATCTCGTTGCCGAACGGGATATGCTGTCGGACGAGCTTTCGGAGTTGAGAAAAATCAATATCGCGCTCCATGCCGATCACCAGTCCCTTACAACCGGGTACGCGGCACTCAAAAACTCCTGTGAAGCCCTCGAAAAGGACTGTGCGGGTGTATCTGCAGAATTAGGAAAATTGAAGGAAGAATACGACCAGCTCGATGCCAGGTACAACGCCGCAGTAAGGGACCTCGCCAATGCAGCCGGAGACCACGAGGCCGCTTCGGCTGAACGTGAACGTCTGAAATCTGAACTTGTTGCTTCGACCGATTCGATTATAACGCTGAATAACGAACGGGAACGGTTTACTCTTGAAGTTGCAGGCATGAAATCAGCCCTGGCAGAAGTCCTTAATGAAAAAGAGGAGCTGGCCGGCAGGATCAGGGCAGAGCAGGTTAACCACGGGAAGGTCATCGACGAGAATCACAGGCTGGCAGCAGAAGTCAGTGGACTGAAAGAACGTTTGTCGGGAATTGAGACGGCAAAAGATCTCGCAGAACAGGAGCGAAACAGGTTTCTCACCGAGCGGCAGGATCTTGAACACCAGGTCGGTCAGCTGGCTACCGAGGCAGAACTATCCAAGGCCAAAAACTTCATCATCGACGAACTGCGAAAAGACAAGGAATTCCTACAGTCCGAATTCAGGAAACTAAGCGAACGGGCCGTCCCCCAGCTCCCGCCGCCGCGACCGTCATTCTGGGACTGGTTCTGGGGCGAACGATAAGGGATAGCGGGATCTGGTGTCCGGGATTCAGGGCCGGTCCGGCAGAAGGTGTTCGTCGGCGTACGGCGGGAGATTGCCGGACGGTACAAAGAGCGCAACGGAAGCCGGATAAGAGAATAACCCCGGATATTTTCGTTTTATTTTTAATTGTTCACGCATACCGGAGAGACGATGCACCCAAAAGAACCGTATTGATTATTCCGTATGGTGTTTTTTCGCACGGGAGGAAGAACAGAAACCGGCCCGTCTATCAGGTTTACGAAACGGGTTATACAAAAGAACATTCCGATCCCTTATATATCTGCAGTTCTGATCCTGAATTACCCATGAATGTTCAACCTGATGAACGCTTTCCGGTCACCGGTACCAGGATGCCGGTGCTGTTCGTCGGCCACGGATCACCCGAAAATGCTCTCGGTCCGAACGAATATAACAGGAACTGGAAACGCCTTGGAGAAGTGCTTCCGAAACCGACACTTATCCTCTGCATATCGGCACACTGGGTCGTCGACGAAGGGACCGCAGTCACCGCCATGGCACAACCAGGGACCATTCATGATTTCTACGGGTTCCCTCCCGAATTATACCGTATCCAGTATCCAGCCCCCGGTTCTCCGGAAGGTGCGGCATTAGTGCAGTCTGCCGTCAGGTCCGGACCTGTGACCCCGGATACCGGATGGGGGCTCGATCACGGTACCTGGTCAGTCCTCCGCCACATGTATCCCGGAGCAGATATTCCCGTTGTCCAACTGAGCCTGAATTACCGGCAACCCACCGCGTTGCAATACAGGATGGGAACAGAACTTGCTTCGCTCCGGGACCGTGGCGTCCTTATCATCGGGAGCGGGAACTGTGTCCATAACCTGATGATGCTCAGGTCCGACGGGAAGATTTGGCCCTGGGCAACGCAGTTCGACCTGTTTGTCAGGGACAGGATAACGGAAGGCGACCACCAGTCGCTGGTCAGGTACGATTCGTATGCGAACGCCCGTTCGGCCCATCCGTCGAGTGAACATTTCCTCCCGCTCCTGTATGCACTCGGGGCGGCTGGGACCGATCCGCCCCGGTTTTTCAACGAGGGCATGTTTGCAGGCTCGGTCTCAATGAGGAGCGTTCTGTTCGGGAATCCAGCCAGCCTGTAAAAAAAATAAACCGGATAACTTTTATACCGGTCAAAAAGATTCTTGGTATATGCTGAACGATTTCGTGGAGAAGGTTCGCGGATTCATCATGAAGCCGGTGGAAACCTTCCAGAAAGTCAAGGGAGGTTCCCTTGGAGATGCATTCGTTTACTACATTATCCTCCTCGTGATCAATGCAGTTCTTTCAGCCATTGTGCTTGCGGCCGGGCTAAGTGCGATGAGCATTTACCAGAGTATTCCCGGCTTTAATGGTGCTTTCCCACTGGTAATGTTCTTTATGGTACTCGTAGGGGGGATCATCGGGATATTTGTCGGCGGAGCATGGCTTCATATCTTTGTCTGGGCCCTGGGCGGAAAGAAGGGCTACGTGCAGACGGTAAAATCGGTTATGTACGGATCGACTCCCAGTCTCCTTCTCGGCTGGATCCCGATCATCGGGTTCATCGGGGCAATCTGGACCATAATCCTCGATATATTCGGGATCAAAGAGCTCCAGGAGATGTCGGTTGGGAGGGCTGTTGCAGCGGTCGTAATTGCAGGCGTTATCCTTATCGTTATCGTCATGGTTCTCGCGATAGCTGCCTATATGGCTGTTATGGGCGCAGTCGGCGCTGCCGGGGCCTATTAATTCTTTTTTTAATACCTGTCCCCGGTGATGGTCGCCGGAATATCAGGTATTCCGGTGTATCAGGTTAGCGACGTAAATACAGCCGGCGATGCTCGCGATGATCAGCATCACCATTGCGAGTGTCTGGACAGAGCCGGCAATTATGGCCGATGCCGGGACCGGGGTGTAGGAGCGGAAAAGGATCCCGATTCCGAGCAGGAAAAGGGAAACCACCCAAAGATAAACAAGAATAGTAAGGAATACACCGCTTTCCTTTTTTTCCCGCACCGTCATCATGCCCGCCCTCCCGATACTCTGGATATCCGTAGACTGTGTCTTCCATAGGGATATTGGTTATGACACAGCCGTACTGAACCAGGGTGCCTGCGACTGGAAAAGGTGCGTCTGTACTGATTTTCAGGCATCAGTGCCTGGATCGGCAGCCTGGTTCCCGGATGTGTTTTTTGCTTCAGGTATCTTTTGTTTCGGAACCGAACCTCGATTCAGGCCGGTATCGGCAGACCCTGTTGGGTATACGGTCCGGGTCCGAAAACCGGCTTTCCTTTCTACCAAAAAGGGTTTTGTTCAGTTGATTACCGGGCCCGGCTGATAACGTTTCCCGGGATTGCCTTGTTTAATAGCCAAGCCATGCCAGGAACCCGAGAAACCCGATCATCACGATTTCCATGATGAGGACGCAGACCCACTGGTTGAGCCTGAACAACTCCGGAACGGTAACGACCGGTAACGGCCATTTCGCGAGCATTCCTTTGATACGTGGAAATATCTCGATAAAAATGGCAACGCCAATCAAAAGGCCGCCGAATCCTCCTATCAGGGCATCCATTGCGCCAGTCCCCACGGCGCCGGCAACGGTCCCGGGACAGTACCCGAGGAGTGCAAAACCAACGCCGAATATCAGTCCCCCGACCACATTCGACCCGATACTGCCTTCTGCAGCATGAGACTGCACGTATCCGGCTTGTTTCAGGAGATGATATCCGACCATGCCTACGATGACTGCCGAGAGCATGACCTTGAGGACGGTGAAGTCGGTCAGCAGGAGCTGCCCTATTATTACATTGTAATTCGTCACCCCGCCTTTCTGGAGGAGAAAACCGAACACGATACCGAAGAGGAATCCGAGGACTATCTGAAGGATCCTGTTGGTATGAAGCCTGATAAGCAGTGGCATGAACGCATCACCCTATTATATAAAACAGGAACATCGCGGTCGCGATGCCACCGGCAAAGAAACAGGCTGCCGTGATCATGCTCGCAAGCGAGAGCTGGATCGAGCCGCTGATCCCGTGACCGCTCGTGCAGCCACCGGCCCAGCGGGCTCCGACCGCGAGAAGGATGCCACCGGCCAGGGCGACGATGATCCGGACAATCGGGTCGTTACCAAATGTCATGCTCCAACCAGCGGGTACGATGACGACCTGGAAGGTGCCTGACAGCATTGACGAGATGAAAGCCCCGACAACGATACCGGGGATGAGCGCAAGAGACCAGTCGATAACAGGAGCAACTTCCCGGTAATATTCATTTTTTTCAACATGTCCCCTGTTGATCGCTTTTCCGATCAGCCCCCTGGCTTTGACATATCCCGTGGAGCAGCCGATCGGGCGGTCGGAGAGAAGGAGGGCAAGACATACGAGTACGCCTATTCCGGCCCCGGCAAGATAGGGGGACCAGAGAGGTTCGGTCAGAAATCCAGACATAACGATCTCCCGTTCATCATGCTGTAGTGTAGGAGCAGGGAGAGAAAAATATAGGGGAGATTTCAAATGCCTCTATGGAATGGCCGGCCAGGGGGAGTTTTATTTCATCCGGTGATATACCTGTTCACAGCCATGACTGACCAGATTGAAGTCTCGGGCCGTGCCCTGATTTTTGACAAGAACGGAAACGCCCTGATCCTGAAACGACATCCTGCGTCGACGACCAACCCCGGAAAATGGGAGTTACCGGGAGGAAAACCCGATAAAGGCGAATCCTTCGAGGCAAGTCTCAGGAGGGAGGTGCGTGAGGAAACCGGGTTCGAAATAGACATCTATCGCTCGGTCGGTACTGCAGACCAGCATATTCCTGGCTGGCACGTGATCCACATCATTGTCCTTGCCGGCATCCGTTCCGGCGGCCTTGCCATCAGCGACGAGCACTCGGAATTCCGCTGGATGAAAATCCCGGAGATTGCCGCTCTCGACAAGGCTGACTGGTTTGAAGATTATTATACTTCTTATCTCTGGGTTCCGGCGGCAGAGACGGAGGAGACCTAGATCCCGGTGGTTGAGATCTCTTAAATTTCCGGTCAATCCCATCTTTCACTGCATGCCGGCAATTACCATAATCCCCTGGTATCATTAACCGAACATTACCGGGTTTGATTGTGAAGGGCGGTCACCGGAAGAATAATCAGGCAGGATTTGAAACCCGGATACGGCTGAATATTTTGACTGTCAGAACCGGAACTGCGTGATCTGTATGAGGTTGCCACAGGTGTCGTCCAATACAGCGATGGTCGAACCCGTGCCCGGCAGCTCTGTTGGCTCCATGGTAAATTTCACGCCAAGCGTTTTCAACCGGTCATACTCTTTCTGAATATCATCCACGATGAATAATGTTGCACGAATACCCAGCCTGAATAGAGCTTCCTGGTATGCTTTTGCTGCCGGATTTTCGTTTGGCTCAAGAACCAGCTGCGTACCATCAGGTTCTTCAGGGGAAGCAACAGTCAGCCACCGGTAATTTCCGGCTGTAATATCTGCCTTTTTTACAAAACCTAACGTCTCGGTGTAGAACTCAAGCGCTTTGCCCTGATCATTAACGTACACGCTGGTGAACTTAATCTTCATGCAGTCACGGTACATGTTAAAATTAATAATCTTTGCGCTAATCATCGGAACGGGAAAAAAGACATCCGTTCCCCATACCTCCAACTCCGGGAGCAGTTCGCCAGGTCCAATTTACATCGATATAAAAATAGTTATGTATGGCTCTGTTAACTCTGTGTGGGATCATTCCACGGCGACTTAACAGAACCTTATTTATGGTTCCATTAAGTCTCCAGCAGTTCATCAACTTTTTTGGGGGGTATTAATAGAAAGAATAAATGATATTTACCTTTTTGCTGCCGCGTTTTGACAGCTCTTTCCAACACCCCTTAACTGCCGGAAACCTGACAGAACTTCGCGGACTCTTTTTCTTTTGTTCAAAAAAAGGTTTATAAATATCAGATCAGGGAAAACCCTGACTGGTAATGCATTACTTCGCCAAAATCGCTGATTAATCCGTTTGCCGAGGAGGTCTCCGAATACGCAAGGTCCTGGCCCTTCAGGGTCCAGCTGTTTACGTAATCCGGTGCATTGAATGTTCCGTCAGCGGCCGTCAGGTTCGGCTGCCGGGCTTCCTGCGTATGGACTTTGAGATATGCAGAAGCAGAACCGATCATCGGTGAAGTCTGCTCTCCCGCGGTTATTCCTTTTGCGTCGACAGAGTAGTCGAGAGCCATGGGAATGCCCGAATCAGTACCGACAAACCGGTCATCTGCCGATGTGACCACTGAAGCAAGTGTCGTGTCGATCGAGCTCCCTGCCCCGGCAATGTTGCAATGGGCAGGGAAACCGAAATAGGCATCATCATTGGAGACAAAAGGACAAAGGACGTAAAGGTCCGAGGAATCTGTTTCGTTCGCAGCACTGTCCATCAGGATGTCTTCCGAACGGGTGGCACGGCCGGTATCTGTTGCAATGAACTGCAGGTCGGCAGACGTTTTCAGGTTACTGCTGTCGGCAATCTGGTTTCCCGTATTTATCGCCATCGACTTGCTAAATACGGTTTGCCCGGATATTGCTGCCAGGTTATCATGATAACCTGTCGTCACGATCGCCTGGTCTCCTAAGAGGGGATCGGATAATGCACCCGGACCATAGCCGTATGGGGGTGCAGGACTGTCGGTGCCGAACACGTCAAAAATCAGGTTATCCCGGGTAATCCATGCACCTGAATCGGTCTCGGTAACCGTCCCCTGGACATCTGCCGATGTCCCGGTCACCAGGCCCTGGATTTCGGGGGTCCGGTTTAACAAATGGTCTGCAAATGCAGTGCCCGTGAATCCAGCCAGCAATGCAACGGTGAACAATACTAGTATCCCTGCATTATATCGTCTCATTCAGTCCACTCCATGATCTGACGGAAACGATGGTCCCGTCAGCATGGCTGATACTATAATCAGATTTAAAATAAACCTTTTCTTTATAAGATTTGTAATAACACGGGTTTTCACCCGGATATGGGGGGATTATGGTTACATTCCCTCTATCCGGGAACTTATGAATCCGCCCTGATTATAAAAAATTCCGGGATATCAGAGGAGCATCAATCCCGACTGGTAATGCATCACTTTGTTGAAATCGCTGATGAGGCCGCTTGCGGAAGACGCCTCTGTGTAGGTGAGGTCCTGGCTTTTTGTAGTCCAACTGGCTAAATATGCTGCATCCGTGGTTGCATTCTGGTCCGGCTGCCGTGCTTCCTGCGTGTGGACTTTCAGGAACGCTGATGCGGAACCGATCATCGGAGAGGACTGGTCTCCGGCCGTTATTCCCTTTGCATCGATCGCATAATCAAGCGCCAGGGGAATGCCCGAATCAGCACCGACAAAGCGTTCGTCAGACGATGTGACAACCGATGTGAGTGTCGTGTCGATTGAACTTCCTGCCTGGACAATATTGCAATGTGCAGGGATGCCGAACGTATCATCGCCACCGGCCGAAGCGAATGGACAAAGGACGTAAATCTCAGTCGGATCCGTTTGATTTGCCGCACTGTCAAGCAGGATATCTTCGGTTCGGGTGGCACGGCCGGTATCTGTTGCAATGTATTGCAGGCTGGCGGATGTTTTCAGGTTACTTCCGTCAGCAATCTGATCTCCGGTATTGATTGCCATCGACTTGGAAAATAGGGTCTGGCCCGACACCGCTGCCAGGTTGTCGTTATAACCTGTCGTCACAATAGCCTGGTCGCCGACGAGCGGATCAGTTAAAACTCCCGGTCCGTAACCATACGGGGGTGAGGGTAAATCATACCCATGAATATCAAAATACATGTTATCCCGCGTAATCCATGCGCCGGAATCCGTCTCGGTTACCGTTCCCTGGACATCTGCCGAAGTCCCTGTTACCAGGCCCTGGATCTCGGGGGTCCTGTTTAACGGATGATCCGCAAATGCTATACCCGTGAACCCGATCAGCAATACAACCGTAAACAATGTTATTATCTCAGTACTATATCGTCTCATTCAGTCACCCCGTAATCTGGCAGGAAATCCGATGGTCCCTTAAGTATAGTTGTATTTGCATTCAGGCTCAAAATAAACCTTTCTTTATTCGATTCTTAACATAATGGGATTTCCGTTTCACCATCAGCCTGAAGGATAACGTCGTTCCTGCCGGAACGAACTTCAACGGTTCCACCCCGCGTCGGAAGTGTCTATTGGATTTTTCCTGTCTCGATTTCTCCCGTCTGGATTCTTCCATCCCGCAGTTTTCCTGTCTGGACTTTCCCCCGGAACCGGATATCAGGAACACGGGCCTGTTTCACTTATTTCGCTAAAGAACGATCGTGCACAGAGTTGTATCGCTCCTGCAAACGAGGGATAGACATGGAACGTATCGATGATATCCCGCACTGTCAGGTGATATTTCACGGCAAATACTGCTTCCTGGATCATTTCGGCGGCAAGCGGTGCACAGATGTGCACACCCAAAACCGCACCTGCCGGTTCCTCTGCCACAATTTTTATCATGCCGCGACTGTCTCCCGATAACTGCGATTTCGATGTCGCATCCATTGGTACCGACCTGCATGTGACCGGAATTCCCCTTGCCTTTGCCTGTGATTCGGTCAACCCGACACTTGCCACCTGTGGGGTGGTAAAAATCGCATGAGGTAACGAACTCAGATCCAGTGTCCTGTCCTTATTCGCTAAGGCATTTTCAGCTGCAATAATACCGCCAATCGTTGCGACCGGTTCAAGCTGGGGTTCCCCGAGGACGTCCCCTGCCGCCCAGATATGGGGGGCTGATGTCCGGAGGTTCCGATCAACCAGGATGATACCGTTTTTCCCGGTCTTTACCCCTGCAGCATCGGGATTCAGTTCCCGTGTATTCGCAACCCTTCCGGTAGCTACAAGAATTGCGTCTGCAGCGAATTCACGCTCCGATCCGTTCATCCTGGTCGATACGGCAATACCCGATCCGGACGTCCTGACTTTTTCGAGCGTAACGCCGGTAATGATAGAAATCCCTTCTGCGCGAAGATATTCTTCCATCAGTGCCGCAATGGCAGGTTCCTCTTCAGGAATTATCGTGGGGCTTCGCTGCAAAATCGCCACACTTGACCCGAAATGGGCATACACCTGTGCAAATTCGAGCCCTAACGCCCGGCCCCCGATCACCAGGAGAGAGCCCGGAATGGTATCAGGTTCGAGGGCTTCGATATTTGTCCGGTAAGGGACCGTATGTATTCCCTCAATGTCGGGAATGAAAGGGCGGGACCCTGCGGCAATAATAAACTTCCCCGCAGAAATTCTCTTTTCGCCCACAGTAATGTCATGCGGGGAAAGAAACGTCGCCGTCCCGTTGATAAGATCGATCCCGAGGTCTTCAAAAATACGTTCTTTTTTCCTGGACCGAAGACGATCAAGTAATCTTTGTTTTTCCTGCAGGACTGCCGGGAGATTAAGATTGCTTTCCACCGACAGGCCCGGATGACCGTAATTCCGGTAATAATGAATGTCGCTGACACTTATGAGAAATTTGCTCGGTATGCATCCGTTATTGAGGCATGTACCCCATAATGGTCCCTGTTCCACGATGGCGACCCGTTGTGCACCGAGATGAACTGCAGTCGTGGCAGTCTGACGTCCCGGCAGCACCGGAGCCGATAATTACGAGGTCATAATCCCACATCATATACTTCGATTCCTCCATTGAATGGTTACCTGCAGAGGAGAGGGAGATCGCTCATCCGTTCCTGTCCGGCCGATGATCCGTCATTTCTTGCAGCAGGTCTGCATTTTCACTCGTTACTCCCCAATCGCGAACTGAATGTTCTTTATCGCCAGGGCGTTCCTGTGCATGTCTTTTGACCATGCCATCCGGTATACGGAGCATCCGTTTTTTCCGGACCGACCGGCAACTTCATCCATGGGAAACCGTCGTTTCAGTCCTTAAACATCGAACTGGCAACCCTGGCCACATCCGCATTTTCATCATGAAGAGCGAGCAATCGTAATTCTTTGGTACGTTTCCCCTCATTAATGCAAAAGCCATAACTACCGCCATCCTGACCCGCCAGTCGGCGTCTTTCAGGGCAAGCCCGAGTTTCGGGGTTGCCGAAGTATCCCCTATTTTACTGACGGCGACGACTGCATGTCTTTGTACCGTCGCATTTTCATCACGAAGTGTGGTGATCAGGGGATCAATGGCCGAATTATCCTTTAAATCTCCCAGTGCATCGCAGGCCCGCATCCGTACGGACCAGTCCCCGTCCCTGAGAGCAGAGATTAATGGCCGTATGGCCCTTTTATCCCCGATCGTCCCAAGGGCCCAGGCCGCACGAAGTCTTACGGTGCTGTCCGGATTGTCGAGCGCATGGATGAGCGATTCTACTGCAGGTTCTCCAACGTGTGCGAGTGCAAATGCCGCACCCCAACGGATATCTTCATTCTCGTTCCCGAGGTCGTGCACCAGTTCCTGTATGTATTCGGATTGTCCGGGCATAGGATCACCCAGGTGAAATGACTGGCGTGCGGTTCATCCGCAGGTCAGGCTTTCCTCGCATTCGGGTTTGGGTTCGGGAATGTCCTGTTGCATTTATTGCAATGGATTGTCGGGGATAAATCCGAAGACAGCCATTTGTGGCCGCAGTGTGGGCAGATGACAGCATGCAACACATTATAATCGGTCTGGTCGGGCATGCTTTTCCGTATCCCTTCACTATGATAATACTACCTGTTGTTATCAGATTCTGAAAATTTCCCGCAAGTGCATCCGCGTAGTGCGATGTTCCTTCCCAAAAAGAATTCCGGGTTAATCAGGTACCACAGGCAGAATCCGGAACCGCTTCTCAATCCAGAGCAGCCCTGCGATCGAAATGATCCCTAATGCCGCGACGTATGCCTCGATAGGGATAATCGACAGCGTCCCGAGCGATTTGAAATAATAATTGAACAGGGGCAGGGGTCCGTCCGTTATCGTCTTTAAGAGTATTGACAGCCAGAGCCACAGGAGTTCACGGCTCCTCACGGCGTATACGACAAGGACAACGGAGAATACGTGAATGAACAACGTGAACAGCCGTTCGATGACCGGGATTGGAATAAATATTGCTGAGAACTGGGCAATGACGTCCGGGGTCAGGGTCGCCTGCAGCTCGGGGACCAGGATGAGAGCCAGGACGTTCAGGAGCGACAGGACGCCGAGGACGATCGCTTCTGTGCCGCCAAAGCCGATACCCAGAGCAACCGCTTCGTTAAACCCGGACCTGGATAGCGAAGTATATTTTACCACGAGATAGGTGATGCCGCTCTCAAAGAACCCGGTCCTCAGGCCGACATAAAGCGACATTATTACGACAACCGCGAGGACCGGCAGGTTCGCAAGCAGTGCTGCCTGGATAGGCTGCGTGATGGTCAGGTCCATTGCGAGTTTGAGCCCGATTGCGATTGCCCAAAGAATCCCGCCGATGAAAAAGTACCCGATACCGATCCGGTATTTCAGGTACCAGTATGCCATGGCACCGGCACCGACGGCGATCATGCCGATGCCGGATATCAGGTTCAGTCCGCTTACCGGTATAATGCACCTCAGGCTACAGGTTACCTCGTCAATAGTTATTATTACCTTTGCAGGAATTATCGATCTTATTTCGATCCTGATTTTTCTGCAGCATCTTAATGCGCTAAGGACATCAGCCTAATCGGTCCAACGGTAACCCCGATTGTCCGAACCTCCACACCGGTTCCAATCATGAGATTATCTTTCCTGGCCGTTTTACCGGTTGTTTTAGTCTTGTGGATTGCCGTACGGAGATCAACGAGCATATCACGACGGATCATCTTATTAAGGGTAAGACCTGCTTCACCGTGAACGGGATCGAGATACGGGCCGATCTTACCACTGAACTGGAGGACATCCATCAATTTGTTCGCAAAAACTGAGGGTGGGCCATAGGTCCCGGGGATACGGGACGCTTAGGCAGATGGATCGAACCCCGGCAGGGCCAGACCGGGCACCTTCCGGCTGTGGGGCGGGATGGTGGCTGTTTTCCTGGCCGGGGGCAGGGCAAGGGGAATACGGTTGGGTGCAGGCTTCTTCTGGTAAATCCGGAACTCCTGGTTTGCCGCCGCGAACAGATCGGTAAACGGCCCGACTGTCTCGGATATGCCAAGCAGAAGAATTCCCCCGGGGTTCAGGGCGTAGTGGAAAACCGGGATTATCTGCCTTTGCATCGGCATGTCAAGGTGTATCAGCAGGTTCCTGCAACTGATAAAATCCAGGTGGGAGAAGGGCGGGTCATGGGTCAGGTCGTGACTGGCAAAAATGCAGGACTCGCGGACCTCCTTTTTAATCCGGTAATTTCCTCCGATTTCATCGAAGAACCGCGTCCTCCGCCGTTCGCCCAGGCTCTCGACTTCCGTTCCGGGATAGGTCCCGTCGCGGGCCCTGCTGATGGCGGGTTCGCTGATATCGCTCGCAAACATCTGGATGGGAAAGATGACCATCCGTTCCTCCACGGATTCAAGGAGGCTCATCAGGATCGAATACGCCTCTTCACCGGTGGAGCAGCCCGGGACCCAGATCCGGATTGGGGCACCTGCTGCCCGGCCTTCGAAAAAACCAGGGAAGATTTCGGTCTTAAGCACATCGAAGACCTCGGGCTCCCTGAAAAATGATGTCACTTGGATGACCATCTCTTCGGCAAGTATCGCGATCTCCCCGGGGTGGTCCCGTAAATATGCTGCATATTCTGCAAGCGTTCCAAATTTATTGATGACCATCCGCCTTCCGATACGGCGTTTTATGGTGGTTTGTTTGTACTGGCTGAAATCCACGCCTTCCGAATTTAACAGGAGGGCGAAGATGCCCTTCATGGCTTTTACTTCATCCTTCTGACGCTTGTCCGCTTCTTTTTTTTCCTCAAGGATGAGATGAGGGTTCTGACCAATCCTGATCAATTCCTCTGATATGGCCGAAGGATTGAGGATGAAGTCCACGGCACCGGTCTCGATAGCGCTCTCGGGCATTCCGGAATGGCTGGCCGATTCGATGCTTTGGGAGATGGTTATTCCTCCCGCCTCTTTGATGTACCTGATCCCTGCGGCCCCGTCCGATGCGGTCCCTGACAGGATCACACCGATACCGAGGTTCTCCCGGTCGGCAGCGAGCGAGCGGAAAAATTCGTCAACCGGGAGGAACCGTCCGGCCTTTTCCCGCGGGGAGATGTGGAGGATACCCCCGGAAATGGTAAGGACCGTATTCGGTACGATCACATACACATGGTCGGGCTCGACCCTGGTATTATCAGAAGCTTCCAGGACAGGCATCAGGGTCTCCCGGGCAAGGAGGTTAGCGAGAAGACTGGTATGAGTGGGGTCGAGGTGCTGGATATAAACGAATGCCATACCGGTCTTAGCCGGGAGAGCCCTGAGGAACTCGGTAAATGCTTCCAGGCCACCGGCAGATGCCCCGATGCCAACGACAGGGAAAAGCCTGGCGCTTTCTTCCGGTACAGCAGCCTTTGCCGGACCGGTATTATCTCCGGGAGCCTTATGCGGGTCAGGAGGTGTAAGGTGTTTTTTCATGATGGATGCCTGCCCCCGCGGCATATCTCCCTGGATAATTCACGATCGATGTTCTAACACCGGAGTGGCGATAAATGTTCCTATAAATTCTTTTTTGTTTGTTGCGCCTTTTTTCAGGGATCGGCCCGGGCCATACCGGCAGGACCCTGGCGGTACCTGACGGACGGCCCCTCCTTTTATTTTTTTATTCCGGCCGTATGCAATCTGTCCGGAACAGTCCTCCACTATTCCGGCATAATAAAAAGGGAAGACGAGGATACGGATTTACTTCCCTTTCCTGAATGCTACAATCACGGCACAGCCTGCAAGGGAACACAGCAGGGTAAATACCGAAAGTCCTGTCTTTGTAGGTACCGGTGTCGTACTGCTGACCGGCAATAGTGTGGCATATACCTGGACCATCTGGTTTGCCTGGACATCGACCGACGTCGACCAGTTGGTGTAGCCGGCAAGGTTTTGGTTTATGATATGGGTCCCGGGGGCGAGGTTATAGATGGTGACGGGTGTTACGCCCCGGAACTGGTTGTCGACATACACCTGGCTGCCGGTCGGTGACGACGTGACGATCACCCCTCCCGCGGGTGCGGCCGTAACGGTAGGGACCGGCTGATTCACGGGCGGCAGGGAGAAATCTGCCGTGACATAGGAGACCTGCCCGGAGCTGACCTGCACTGCCTCCGTGAAATCCGTGTAGCCAGGCAGGTGAAGGAGTATTGTATGGGGGCCCGGGTCGACGGAAATGATATTGAACGCACTTCCCGACAGGGTTATTCCCTTGTAAATCCCGTCGAGATATACCAGTGCACCCGGTATCGTCGATGCGATGTTGATCGATCCGTATGCCGACGATTCCGAGTAGGGCACGAGATCGTAGTTCACATCGGTTTCCTGCCCTGCGATCACATTTTCCGTGTTCACCATGACATCGTACCCTGCCAGGTGGAGTTCGACCTGGTGCAGGCCTGCCGACAGTCCGTCAACCGTTACCGGCGATTGCCCCTGGGAATTCCCATCCACGTATACATATGCTCCCTGCGGGGTCGAATCGACGAATAACGAGCCGGTATCGACGGCCGGTGCGAGGTCTGCATCAACCTCCAGGCTGGATCCGACATCCAGGTAGATATTCCTCGTATATACCTCGTAGCCCGGGTAATTAATCTCCAACGTGTGATATCCCGACGAGACTTCGGTGTAGGTAAACGGTGTTGTCTCTGAATTGTATCCGTCGAGCGTGATTACTGCATCCGACGGGTTTGAGGTGACCGTCAGGGTACTGGTGAAATCACCGGAGTTTATCATGTACCGGTAGACCGGGCCGTTACGGTAAAATTGTGTCGCCGTAGTAACCGGTGTTGCAGTCGTCTGGGTTTCGGTCACCGTTATTGTTGGCTGGGATGTCTGTGTTGCCGTAAGATTGGTGATCTGGAATGTCGGGGTATAAGTTACGGTCGGTGTCTGGAACGGAGGCGTACCGGAAACCGTGGTGGGCTGGGTGGTAGCGGTCGTGGTTTGCGTTGCTGCGGTCGTTGCAGTTGTCGGCAGAACCGTCGGGGTGGCGGTTGCCGTCGTTGGCTGGATTGTCGGGGTAGTCAGTACCGTTGTTGGTTGCGTCGTAGGGGTGGTTGCTACAGTCGTTGGTTGCGGCGAGGGTGTAGTAATTACCGTCGTTGGCTGGATTGTCGGGGTAGTCAGTACCGTTGTTGGTTGCGTCGCAGGGGTGGTTACCGCAGTCGTGGGTTGGGGTGAGGATGTAGTAATTACCGTCGTTGGCTGGAACACCAGTGTATAGGTTACCGTCGGAGTCCGGAATGTCGGTGTGTACTGGACCGTTGGTCGTTGTATTGTCGGAATCGGAGTAATTGGTCCGGTAATAGGATATTCCACCTCTCCGGAAGGGACCCGGTGTGGCGGGCCGGATGTAATGATAAATCGCTCCTGGCTTGCTATCAGGGAAGCCGTAGAAGCCGTTGGGTTGCCCGATACGTTGATCAGGTCACTGGATGACGTGGCGGGCCCTGCAGAGGGGGCAACCACCAATACGAGCATAAGAATAACGAATAATACGGAAACCAGGGTAAACGGGCGTTTCATGGCGATCATATCTTGCTTATTCGGTTATCCACTGAAGAGCGTAATCCGTATTATTCGTTATGGTGTGAACCTGGAAGGAGCATTTCGTCGCGATTATGAACTGAATCCGGGTTGTGTCAAGATCGACACGGATTAATAGACCTTTTATATGCAGGAATTTCGTATGTGGCACCGATACAAACGCGGGAACGATACCCTCTTTTGTTGGACGTTTCCGCCATTAAATAATAGTTAACCATTGAAACTATGAATAAAACATAAAAGAACCTTATTTCCGGGAATATCTGTATACTGGATTACTATTTCTCTTCTCGATTCGCCAGATTGTGTTTGGGCACAAAGATAATATCTCATTTATTGAAATGGGCTTATAATCTATTCTTTCCACACTGACATTGATACGTTTTCTTTTCCCGTTAATGAACGGATAAAATTCATGATTATGCGTGTGGCCGTGAATAATCCATCCTTTCTCGTTAAAAAACAGTCTCCACCAAAATGGTGTCTTTTTAGGGTCATGAATGAGTAAAAACCAATAGCCCCGATACCTGATTAATTTGTGATGATAAGGAGTCCTGAGAAATTTATCGTGATTTCCTTTTATGAATGAAATCCTGCCATTCAACTTGTTAATCCAATGTCCGATATTACGTCCACCAACAAAATCACCAAGACACCAGACTATATCTCCATCGGTAACTGTCCCATTCCAGTTTTGCACTAATTTTGTATTCATGGCGTAAACGTTTGGAAATGGTCTGTTGACAAGTTTTATGATTTGGGCATGTCCGAAATGTAAATCAGAAACAAGAAAAAAAGGCCGGTTTTTAAAAACTGATGGAAATACTATGGAAAAAAGCCAGTCAAACATTATTATTACTCATATTTTCATCCGTTATGATACTTTCATCACGATGCGGGACGATTCCCTTATAAATTTCATGACCGCCCCGATGCCGATATCCTTGCGGCACCCGACTATCCATGGCTACCAAATACTTTTTAACCCGCTTATAATGAGATTTGTAGCACTGATACTTTTATCAGATTAAAATAATATAAAATTGACTGGATGTTTCAAAACACACCCGGATACTGGAAAGATAGAGGGAATGAGGCAATTAAATCCAATAATTACGAAAAAGGACTGGAATTTTATAAAAATGCACTGGACATGGATTTCAGGTATTCTCCCGTTTGGCATAATCTGGGCCTGGTTCTCAAACAGATGGGCAGAACAAATGAATCGGATTTTTGTTTCGACACGGAAAAAGAAATTGAGGATAACGTCACCTATCTGCCGGCGATTAATCCTTATTGCGAGTGGTGTGGCAAGGATCTAACCCCCGATCATGACGACTACTGCCCGGTCATTTTCGGGGACAGGACATGTAAACAAAGGACAAAAGCCAGGGAACTTCTCATTCTTGCATTGCACCAGGAACCTGGGGGGGCTTTTATCATGGAGCCGTCAGGTAAAAAAGCCAACCAGCGAATTATTTTTGAAGTGTATAAAAACTGGATAAACATTTGCGCACAATCCCTGAACCGGATTTCCACTCATAAAAAAAGTTTCATCGTTGGGATACTCCAGAAGAGAAAATACGAGAAATTATTGAAACTGCATAACGACCTTCACCCACCTCTTTTTAAATTGAAAAAAGATCTCCTTCCCGGGGCATTGACAGCGGGAAAGTACCAGGAACTGCAATTTTTATGTTACAATTCGATCTTCATCACAAAAGAACAATAAATCATTGTCTAGGTAAAATGTGTTTATTTTTTTATGAGATTCGGATCCGGGCACCTTGAGCCTCCTGGCCGGATGATGAACCTGATCAATGCAGATACATCATAATTACAAAAACAACCATTTTTTATACTCTCGTACTTCCCCGTAAATGTTTCCTTATACCGGCTCCTGCGGCAAACACCGCCTAGACCTGTTCCTGCCATTCAGTGCCATCGGCATCGATAGAAACGGAACCCGGGTATCATGTGAAAAAATATTGGAAGTTATTATTATTGATATTCAGGCATGCTAATGTCATAGTATTTGAAAAGACTACGATCTCTCGTATTACCGTTTTCATCACCTGCAAAACAATGATAGATCTGCTTCAGGGATCTGATCGGACGGGCTCATGAAATAACACCAGAAAGCAGGAAACCCGGTGGAGCCGGGAACAAGACCGGAAAAAAGTATTAAAAATAGTAAACCAAAGGAGTCGAAAGGAATTATGACAAATTCTCTACCTGAAGCAGTTCTCCAGCGGGACGGGAAAACCTATGCCATCGTTACCCGCATATCCGCCGGCATTATCACACCCGGACAGCTCGAAACAATTGCCCGAGTCGGAACAAAGTACCGTATCCCGGTCCTGAAGATCACATCAGGTCTCAGGGTTATCCTTGCAGGAATTCAGCCTGACGATCTGCCCGGGGTCTGCCATGACCTCGGACCGCTGGCAAAACCCGGGACACTTCCGTGCGTCAGCTTCGTCCACGCCTGCCTCGGCACGGATATGTGCAAATACGGAAAACAGGACTCGATCGGGCTTGCCAGAGCTATCGAGGAACAATTCAGCGCCAGGTCCTTCCCGGCAAAGATCAAAATCGGAATCTCCGGCTGCCCCCGCTGCTGCAGCGAGAGCCATATAAGGGATATCGGGATAATCGGGACTTCGAGAGGCTGGATGGTGTTCTTTGGCGGCAATGGAGGCACACGGCCACGGTTTGGCGATCTTATTGCATGGGACCTTTCTGCGAGTGAAGCAGTGGACTGTGCAGAACGTCTTTCGGAGTATTACCGGAGCCATGCGAAAAAGCATGAAAGGACCGCCCGGTTCATGGAACGGATTGGTATCGACACGTTGAAATCGGAATTAATCCCGCTGATTCCCTATATTCCTCTTGAAGAGGTGGAGTAACCATGAAAATAACCGAAGTCGCAAACCTGGAATAAATCAAAAATCAGCACAATGTCGATGTGCGTAAGATTTACGAATCACCAGACACATCTGCAGTCATAATCACGCTCAACCCCGGGGGATCACTCAGGAAACACGTTACGCCCGTCGACGTATTTTTCTCTGTGCTTGGAGGGACCGGCATTGTCGAAACCGGTGATGAACGACAGAGTGTCGGTAAGAATTCCGTAGAGAAAGTCCGGCCATGATTGCCCATACCTGGACAAATGAACGCGGGGAAATGTTCCTTGTGATGGTGGTAAGGACATTAAAAACCGGAAAGGGAAAAGATACACGGCTGCTCTGATTCATTCCGGCCTTTTTCCATTTGACCGACAATAGTTATCCACCTATCAACGCAACAGGACCCGGACATCGAAAACCTTATTAGTGTCGCTTTCCCAATGACCGCATTGAGTGGAGGGATATCCCATGATCGAAAAGCTGCCTGAGAGTTCAGGAAATATCCTCGGATTCCGGATCCGGGGGAAGTTGACCGAAGCTGACTACCTTGACCTCCTTATTCCGGAAATAGAGAAAGCAATGAAGGAATTCCCGAGGATCAGGGTTGTGTGGGTCATGGAGAACTTCGAGGGGTGGACGGTTGGAGCGGCATGGGAGGATTTCCTTCTCGGGATGAAATTCCCGGTCAT
Source organism: uncultured Methanomicrobiales archaeon (assembly GCA_963809105.1). Lineage (GTDB taxonomy): Archaea > Halobacteriota > Methanomicrobia > Methanomicrobiales > Methanospirillaceae > CAIKOD01. Next base: position 73,755 of record CAWEIC010000002.1, read on the forward strand.
GGAGAAAATGGCAACCGTCATCGATGAGAGTTGGGATGAATGGATTACCCTGCTTTTCAAGGCTTTCACAACGTTGACCGGAACCGAACTCAGGTTTTTCAAAAAGGAACGGTTGGATGAAGCCTGGCAATGGATTCGGTCATAGTCTGATATTTTTTGCCAGTGCAGAGCTCGTGAACAGGAACGCCCTAAACCAACAACACAGGAAGATGCGAGTATCTATACCAAAACCTGCAAGAGATTTGTCTCACCCCAATCCTCCGCATGCCAAGATCTATCGGGGTCCAGGGAATCCCGCACATCGAGGGCAATACTGCCTGCAAGGCCATGGTGGGAGCCAGGGCGTCCGGCTGCGAAGTCGGGCTTATCAGTGTAATCGGCCTGGATTTTTGAAAGATGCCGGATGTGAAAAAGCATGAACTCTGCCCGGTAAGGCTGGAAATCAAGGCTGCGAGGCCATGCGATATGATTCCTTCGGCAGGAGGATCTCAAACCTCGCCCCTTTTTCAGGCTCGCCGGTTTCCTTAATGGAAATCCCGGTAACTGACAGGATTTCTCTCACAAAAAAAAGCCCGAACCCCGAATGCCTGCCGTATCCCATCATAAAGATTTTTTCCTTCTCGTCCCCGGGAATGCCAATGCCATCGTCCTCCCAGTTCACCTGGAACCCATCCGGCGTCTCCCTGCCACTCAGCCGGATTTTCGTAACTTTTTCACCATGCCTGGCAGAATTGTCAAGGAGGTTCGGAAAGACCTTGCCGAGCATCGGATCGGCATACACCTCAATTGATGGGATATCGACATGAAAGGTAATTGCCGGCGGGATGATACAATCTCCGATAATATTCTTCATGTCAAGCCATTGCGGTTCTTTTGTACCCAGTTCCTGGTATTTCCTGGTGAATTCTATCTCATCCTGGATTGCCCTGGTGGCAGCTTCCATTTTCTCTGTAAATTGAGAAATTTCGGCAGGATCGGTTTTTTTCCGGAGCAACGCAAGATAGCCGAGGAGGATGCTGACTTTATTGAGAATATCATGTCGTGTGACACTACTCAGGAGAGTGAGTTGCTGGTTTGCCTTCTGCAGGGCATCCTCTCTTTTTTTCCGTTCTGTAACATCATGAATCGTGCCCTGAAAACGGATTATGGTACCGTCTGTCTCTTTTATAGGGACGGTTGTAATAAGAGTGCTGATAACAGTGCCGTCCTTCTTCTTCAGATTTACCGGGTATTCCCTGGAATATCCCTTCTCTTTAATATGAGCGAGGTGCCGTTCCCGGTCACGCGGATCCGCATACAAGTCCCTGATATTGACGTTTTTCAGGTCGTCCCTGCCTGCATAGCCAAAGAACTGGACGGCAGAGTCGTTGAAATCCAACCATTTTCCATCAACCGACGTGATGAACACACAATCGATGGAAGTGGTAAAAAATGCCCGGTACCGGTCCTCGCTCTCTGCAAGAGCTCTCTGGCTCCCGGCAAGTTCATTATAATTCTGGCGCAACTCCTCTTCAGTTGACGTCAGTTGTTCGTGCGAGGAAAGAAGTTCTTCATGCTCCTTCCGCAGTTCGTCCTCGGCACGTTTCAGGTCGGTGATATCTTCGAGCGTTTCCACGGCGCCGATGATATTCCCCTTTTCATCCCGGATCGGTGCTGCCGTGAAATGCATCCATGCCCCGTTTTTCCCCAGTTTCGGAAAAAAATCCGTGGCTTCGTACGCATCGTCAAAAAATTTTGATTTATGATATTCCCCTTTGTGCAGGTGTGGTATCTTCCCGGTATCATCTACCATAAGGTCTGCAATACAGGGGCGTTTGGAGGGGTAGAATGCTCTCCATTGCTGTTCGGTACCGACGATCTCCTCCTCCCTGATGCCGCTGTATTGCTCGAGCGCCTTATTCCAGTATATGATACGGTGATTGTTATCGATGACAAACTTTGGAATGGGAGAGCCGTATAATACCGCATGTAACTCTGTTTTACTTTTGAGGAGGGCGCGTTCTGTTTCCTTTTGTTCCGTAATATCCCTTCCAACAGACTGGAACTCAACGAGCTGACCATCCGCATTAAAAATGGCCCGATCGCTCCATCGCTGCCAGTGGGTGCTGCCATCCGGCATAATGATCCTCTGGTCGATATTCTTCACAGGGTTTTCTGGGGTTAACGAGGCGATGTGACACCTGACGATCTCCCGGTCCTCAGGGTGAAGCCTGGGTTTGAACCGGTGTCCCACAACTTCTTTCCGTTTCTTTTTAAAATACCGGCAGTACGCATCGTTAACAAAGATATGAGTGCCATCCGGAAGAAACCGGCAGATAAATTCGGTCTGGTCCTCAATAACGTTCCGGTACCGCTCTTCACTCTCGCGGAGTTCGTCTTCGGCCTGTTTATGTTTTATCGCCTGGTTTATTTTGTGGATCAGCTCGGTGAACTGGGATTTTGGATCACCACCTTTCTGGAGGTAGAAATCGGCACCATTTTCCAGGGCCTGGATGACCACTTCTTCACGGCCTTTTCCGGTGAAGAGAATGAATGGAATGGTACCATAATGCTCGCGGATATATTTGAGAAACCCGATACCGTCCATGCCAGGCATCTGGTAATCGGAGACAATTGCATCGTATACCGTCTCCTTCATCTTTTCCAGTGCCATTCCGGCAGAATCTGCCGTGTCCACCTGAAAATTGCTCCGGCGCTTCAGGTATTCCTCCGTGACACTCAGCATCGCCGGTTCGTCATCAACATACAGGATATGCATTAAAAAAACGCCACACAACCCGGAATTGTAATTTCTTAAGGTAAATAGAATGCTATTAACAATCAACAATATATATTCTCTCCGGAATGGGTGTAGTGGGTTATTTCTGTAATGTTTCATCGACGTACCGTGCGAGACCTGTTTTAAACGCCCCTGTTTTTTCCAGGAAAAAATTTTCCGAACCGGGAAGGTCCCTGTCGTCATCGACATACAGGCAGATATGCGATCACAGACACCGACATTGCGAACCCAGGCGAAGACATCTCTGGGATGCTCGCGTCGGGAATGAGGGAGGTCGGGTTCGGGAGTGTCGAACATCTCGCCACGCTTGCCGGGAAATATAAAGGGTTTTAAGACGCTTCCGGTGCAACCGACCCAATGGCCGATCAACGGGGTGCTGCCTGGGAGGAGGCCTGCTTTTTCGCACAGAATTCCAGGACGCAGAGATCTTCACTCAGGGGGATATACGCAGGTACACCGTAACGCCTTACAATCTCAATACCGATGAAACCCACACCGGCCAGATACGCGTCCAGCTGCTCCATTGTGAGCAATCTTGGCGGCCCCCGCGTGCCGGGAGGCCTTGCCGCACCCGGGACCAGCCCGAGCGTGGAACCGAAAAAGACCCCGCCGGGCCTGAGAGCTGAGTATGCATTTGCAAGATAGGTCCGGCATTCCCGTTCATCGGCAATCACATGGATAACTGATGCGGAATATACAAAATCGAACTCTTCCGGGCCGAAAGGAAACGTATCGGAGACCACGAAGAGATCTGAGATTTCATCCCGGTCGCGGTACAGGTCAAAACCGAGATCGATACTCTCCCGGTTGATGTCGAATGCCGTGATGAGCCCGCGGGGCACGCCATCACGGATCAGCTGCCTGACGTTGTCACCCGTACCGCAGCCATAATCGAGGATCCGCCCACATCCGGCGGAGGCCCCGGGATAGAAGGAGTGGTGATTGATTCGCGGGTTCCCGATGATCATCAGGATATGGGGATACCGCACCCCTTCCTTCGAATACTTTCCGGCGAGCATACGATAGTACCCGGGGGGATAGGTAACCCCGTAGGTCTTGATCCGTTTCATCGCCGCTCTGAGTTCCCCTCCGAGTGTTTTTCCTGGAAAGAACCCTGTCGTGCTTTTCATCGTCAGTCCTCCCTGAAAGATCCCGGTCCTCCCGGGCGCCGGGCCGGGAGGGGTTTACCAACGTTCGTTTCTCTTAATTCCAATTTGACTGCTGGCATTGTATCAATAGGTCTTCAATGTTTTTCCGACGCAATTCTGCTCTGCATTGATGATTGCAGCAAGGCTGGTGCGATATCCGGTTCCGGCGCATATCTCGCTTCACGAACAGGTTATCGTCGTTTTCAAACAGGTGTTGAGGATTGATAAAACCCCGATTAAGCACCCATACTTTTTCGTACATATAAGTAATCCGACTGGTAGTTAATCACCGTTGCCACCATTAGTTTCACCCCGCCCGCGACCCGCTTTTATCCCTTTGCCCTGATGATGGAATAGTCCTGTATCATGGATCTCGAATGGCATCCGGATATCCTCGTACCGGAGCGGATGATAACCGCGATCGTCGGCCCCCCGCAGGTGGTGATCGATGGTCTTAACTCCTGTCGCCTCACGATGCGACGCTATCCCCTCCTCTATGTATGCAGCAACTATTCCCGGGTACTGCCGGGGCTCCACCGTTCGCTCACCGGATTCTCTGTACGACGTGGTTTTACCTCGGACCAGATTTCCACCATTATCAGCGAGTGCGACACGACGTACCTGTTCATTGAACACGACCCGTCGCTCTATGAAGACGATACACGGATGATGCCGGTGGTAACAAACAAGATCGGCACGTTCGCCCGCGAACATGGCACGGTAATTATCTATTCCGACGGGGTGGACCGTTTCATGCGGTATATCATGAAGGCGTCGCAGAGGATGTACCTGTTTGAAGAATGGGGAAATCTCATCCGCAGGCATATCCAGCCGCAACGCGATAGTCGCGACCGGAAACACCGGTCACATCAGGCAAAGATCGGGATGTTTGACGCAACCGATAAATAATCCGGGAAAACCGGTTTATATTAAGATAAGCCGTCCAGAACGGTAGTTTCATCGCCGGTTAAACCTGATGAAACCGGTTGAGCAAACGCAAAACGACAAAGGAAGGATGGTATTGATTAATCTATAGAAATTTTGCCAACCGGAAACCACGCAGCTTCTCGCAGAGTTTTAGAACATGACCCGCATACAGGATACGTGCCCATGACAGAGATCATATCCGACCCGGCACTTATGTCGACCTTCGTGGCAATGCAGCGGGGCGAGATCACCGAATATCATATCTATAATAAGATCGCTGCTTCGCATAACGATCCCCATAACCGCGAGGTACTGACCCGGATCGCGAATGACGAGCTCGGGCATTACAGGATACTGAAACGGTATACGCGCCGGGATGTGACCCTGGACAACTCCAGGATCCTGTTCTACTGCCTGGTTGCACGGTTCCTCGGCACTACATTTGCGGTTAAACTCATGGAAGGGGGAGAAAAGCGTGCCCAGACCCACGACACGACGCTCGTCGACAAGATCCCCGAAATGCAGTCGATCCTGGCAGATGAAGAAATCCACGAGCGTGAACTTATTGCCCTCATCAATGAAGAGCGGTTAAACTACGTCGGGTCTATTGTGCTCGGACTTAACGACGCCCTCGTGGAATTCGTCGGCATGCTCGCCGGTCTGACCTTTGCACTCCAGAATTCCCAGATCATAGCGGTGGCAGGGCTTATCACCGGTGTTGCCGCCTCGCTTTCGATGGGATCTTCTGAGTATCTTTCACAAAAATCCGAAAACTCTTCCACCGATCCGAAAAAAGCCGCACTATATACCAGTATCGCCTATATCGTAACGGTTATACTGCTTATCCTGCCGTTCCTGGTACTTCCCAGCCCTTATTATGCTCTCCTGCTCACCCTGATCGTTGCGGTCGTAATCATTGTCCTGTTCACCTTCTATATTTCCGTTGCCAGGGACCTCCCTTTCAGGAGAAGGTTTGCCGAGATGCTGGTCATTAGTTTTGGGATTGCCGCGATATCCTTTGTTATCGGAATATTCATACGCACGGCGCTGAACGTGAACATGTAAGAATAATGGAAACCAGGGGTTCTATTGTAGATTCATGCCATCCGATGGGCTCGCCGAATCCGGATTCCCTACTCGTTTAGAAACTCGTATGCAATTAAAGGAACAATATCCTGTTCCGGGAACAATGAAGAAACTACCGGCCGCTTTTCTTTCTTACCGTTCGTTTTGATGGGCAGCAGCTGCTTTGGCAAATCGCCTTGCAGGTTTTCGAATGAAGGTCGTCTCTTTTTTCCGCCCATTGTATCAAAGGGATAATTGCCTCGCAGAGCTGTTTCCCGTCGTCTGTCAAAAAATATTCAACCCGCGGGGGAATTTCTGAGAATGATTCCCGTTCGATCAGGCCAGTCCTTCGCAGTTCTTTCAAGAGGTCGGTAAGGGATTTGGGACTGATTCCTTCCAGTATGCTCATAATATCGTTGAACCGTAACCGTTCATGGTGCCCGAGGATGCTGATGACGAGGATTGCCCATTTTTTGGATATCGTGGTGATAATCCCCTCGAGCGGGCATAAACAGATCCTGTCGCTATCATGTTCCATAGTCACTTTATTACTATAAACTTGGTAGTATTAATGCTATCCAAAATAATGTAATTATATATATCACGAAGGAGGTGAAATCAGCAATGTGTATGCCCGTCATGGAAAAATTATGTAATTGTACCGGCACCTGTGGTTGTATGAGTGCTCTTTCCGTTGAGGAAGAAATCAGGTTGCTGGAAGCCAGCAAACAGAGAATGCAGGTTCAGCTGGCAATGACAGAACGAAGAATCGGGGGATTGAAGAAGAGCACCTGAACCTATATCTTATTCCTTATAAACTCTTATTCATCACAATCCTGAAGAATGAGTCCCATGACGACAAACTATGAAACGATACAGTCTGTAAGAATGCGTCCACCGGAGGATATTAATGGATGCGGTCCGGGCTGAACACTTAAAAAAGAGATTCGGACCGGTACTGGCCGTTGACGACGTGGACCTGTCGGTCCGTGAAGGTGAAATATTCGGGTTCCTCGGACCGAACGGTGCAGGGAAAACCACGACAATCCGTCTGCTGACCGGTGTGCTCACCCCTGACGAGGGGACCGTCCACATCAACGGCACCGACATCCACCGGCATCCCCTCGATGCCAAGATGCAAATGGGCGTTATTCCGGAAAGCAGCACGGTGTACGGCGACCTTTCTGCGGAACAGAACCTTCACCTGAGCGGGAAGCTGTACGGCATGCCCAGGGCTCTCCGGAACGAAAGGATTACTGCAATCCTGGGACAACTGGGCCTTTCTGAAAAGCGGCACCTCCCGGTCCGCACGTTCTCGAAAGGGATGAAACAGCGGGTGAGTATCGCCTGTGCCATTATTCACCGGCCCCGTATCCTGTTTCTCGACGAACCGACCAGCGGGCTTGATGTCCAGAGCCGGAGGCTCGTAATCGATACGATCCACGATATGAACGATCAGGGCAGCACGATTTTTCTAACCACCCATAACATCGAAGAAGCAAACATGCTCTGTCATACGGTCTGCATCATCAACAAGGGAAAGATTGTTGCCCAGGACAGCCCCGAACGGCTCAGGAAAATGTTCGATACCACGCAATCGGTTGAAGTCTCCTTTGACCGGCAGGTAACCCGCGACCTGTTCGTCTCGGAAAGTATTTTACGGGTGGAACCCTGCGGCGATAAATGGAAACTGTATACAAACACCCCCGACCTGGTTTTAAAATATCTTATCGGGCGTGCCGAACGCGAATCACTCGTAATTACCTCTCTCTCGACATCCGGTCCGAGCCTTGAGGAGGCATTCGTCCAGATCACGGAGTGTGCATGATGGAAGTCCCGCTGCTGTTCCGTGGCATTCTCGTGATAACCGGGAAAAACATGAGGTTGTATTATACAAAACCTCCCGTCCTGATGTTCGGGATCCTGTTCCCGCTCTTCATGTTCTTCGCATTTTTTGTCGGCCGCCACCTGGACCTGACGACTTTCTTCCCCGGTTTTCTCGGGATGATGGTATTCTTCACCGCGTCTTCGGTAGGTCCGCTGATCACACCATGGGAAAAACGGGAAAAAACGTACGAACGGCTCCTCTCGTACCCGGTGACCCAGGACAGTATCATCCTTGGCGACGTGCTGGCGGGAGCGGTATTCGGGTTTGTCATCTCCCTGCTGGTATGGGTCGCAAGTGCCTTGTTCATGCCGCTGTCGATAATGAATATTGGGTTATTTCTCCTTGCTTTTATCCTTGGAACGCTTTCCTGTGCCGCACTGGGTGCCCTACTCGCATCGCCGGCTTCAGACAGCCCGCCGAACGTAATGATTTTCTCGAACCTGATCCGGTTCCCGCTTATCTTCATCTCCGGGATATTCGTCCCACTCCAGCAGATGGAGGGACTGGGGCTTACCCTCGCATATTTTTCGCCGCTCACCTACATCGTCGATTTGTTCAACGCCGCGATGTCCGGGACGTCGGTATTTTCTCCTCTTACTGACGGCAGTGTGCTCATCGCGGTCTCTCTAGGGTTTATTATCGCCACGCGGCTGATCCAGAAACGGAATATGATGAAAGGGATGTAGAGAGAGGGATTTATTCAACATAAGGAGTGAAAAACCCAAGCTCCATCTTAATGCAAATAACATATTCCTGTTCCATCAGGGTCACCAATTCGGATAAAAATGGCCCAGTTATGATACTATTGAATTTTTGTGCAGCAACCTGCTGCACAAACTGCTCTTTTTGTCAAGCCACAAAGACCTGAATGAACCGGATATTCCCTTAGTTTATCCAAACCGTTAAACCAAAGAATCAGAACCTTTTCGTCTTCATAGAACGACACTACATCAAGGCGACCATAAGTGAGTGAGGAAACGGTAGTCCCAAGAGAAGTTCTCGACCTGGTGCAGGGCTACGAGTTTCACAGGCCTTCCTACCTTCGCGGGCAATACAACGAAACAGAATTGCGCCGTGAATTTATTGATCCCTTATTCAGGGCTCTTGGATGGGATGTCGATAACAACCAGCGATTCGCGGAAGCCTACAAGGAAGTGGTCCACGAACAGACCATAAAATTCCGAGGGCACGATACGAATACGAAATTTATCGATTATTCCTTCCGTCTCGGCGGGGTCATGAAATTCATCGTCGAGACTAAGAAACCGTCCGTGAAGATCGCCGACGATGCAAAATCGGCCCTGCAGGTCCGCCGCTATGCCTGGAACGCCAAACTTACTCTCAATATCCTCACGAATTTTGAAGAATGGGCCATCTATGATTGCCGGATCAAGCCCGAGAATAATGATCCTGCAACGAAAGGCCGGATAAAATATTTCAGCTACAAGGACCTTCCTAAAGAATGGAACTACCTCTCATCGATTTTTACGAAAACCGCGATTCAGCAGGGTTCTTTTGACGCCTATGCAAGCGAGACGAAAGGGAAGAAAGGAACTGCCAGTGTCGACGATACCTTCCTGTCCGAGATCGAGGAATGGCGGGACCATCTTGCGAAGAACTTCGCGCTCCGGAACCCGTCTCTTTCAGTTGACCAATTGAATGATGTAGTCCAGAAGACTATCGACCGGGTTATTTTCCTCCGGATCTGCGAGGACCGGGGAATTGAGAAATATGAGACGCTTAAGAACGTACTCGATGGTACTGATACCTACAAGCAGCTGTGTGCCCTCTTCCTTGATGCCGACGAACGCTACAATTCAGGGATATTCCATTTCAGGGTAGAGAAAGACAATCCGGAAAAACCCGACGGTTATACGCTATCCCTCATTCTCGATGACAAAGTGTTGAAGGACCTGATCAAGCGGCTCTATTATCCGGAGAGCCCGTTTGAATTCAACGTGATTCCGCCTGCAATTCTCGGCCACGTCTATGAGCAGTTCCTCGGAAAAGTAATCCGTCTCACCGAAGGCCACCAGGCCAAAGTGGAATATAAGCCGGAAGTGAAGAAAGCGGGCGGAGTCTATTACACGCCTGAATATATCGTCAGCTACATTGTAAAGCATACCGTCGGGGAACTGGTGAAGGACAAGACCCCGAAAGAGGTCGCGAAACTTCGGATACTCGACCCGGCCTGTGGGTCAGGATCGTTTCTCCTTGGGGCATACAAATTCCTGCTCGAATGGCACCGGGACTGGTATATTTACAACCTGGTCCCGGTTTTGAAAGAGAAGGGTGCAACATCACCTGAGGTGAGAGCTCTCTACCACCCGACGCCCGGGGGGAGGAGAACCTACCCGTTTACAAGGCTGCTAACGGCGAAGAGTCCAAGGTTCGGAGTGACTGGAAGCTCACGACTGCCGAACGGAAACGGATTCTCCTCAACAATATTTACGGGGTCGATATCGACCGGCAGGCTGTCGAGGTCACGAAACTCTCCCTTCTTCTCAAAGTGCTTGAGGAGGAGAATGAGGAGACTGTTTCGAAACAACTCAAACTCTTCAAGGAACGGGCACTACCCTCGCTTCATGAGAATGTCAAATGCGGGAATTCGCTGATTGGGTCCGATATTTACAAGGACGTACACGTTACGCTTGAAGATCCTGCGGTGGTGAAGCGGATCAATGCCTTTGATTGGGATATAGAATTCGCTGATATTATGAAAGGAGGGGGATTCGACGCGGTGATCGGGAATCCGCCGTATATCCGTATCCAAACGATGAATGAATGGGCGCCTGATGAAATAGAATTTTATAAAAAACATTATTCATCAGCTGAATTCGGGAAATTATGATATTTATGTGATATTTGTTGAAAAGGGTCTATCACTCATAAGTAAAGGAGGATTACTTGGATTTATTCTCCCACATAAATTTTTCAATGCAAAATATGGAGAGCCAGTTCGGAATTTGATAACAGAAGACAAAAATTTACATGAAATTGTCCATTTTGGACATCAGCAGATTTTTGAAAATGCGACAACTTACACTTGTTTATTATTTTTAAATAAAACTCCACAAAAGGAATTTTCTGTAACTAGAGTTGAAAATCTGCTCAAATGGAGAGGTAATCATTCTGAAGAGGAGAGAGATAAATTGGATATCAATCTTCTGGGAAAAGGAGAATGGAATTTTGTTGTCGGGGAGAATTCAAAATTATTTGATAAATTAAAATCAATACCAACTAAGTTGGAAAATGTTACCGAAAGAATTTTTCAAGGAATAAAAACCAGTGCGGATAAAATATATATTGTGAATGAGATCACGCGAAATGACCAAATTATCAAAATATATTCCCCTCAGCTAGAAAGAGAATATGAAGTAGAAAAAACATTATTTCATCCTCTAATCAAGGGAGGGAATGGGAAGAGATATCACATAATTAAGCCGAATCGCCTTATTTTATTTCCGTATAAAAAACAAAATATCTCAATGGAATTGATTCCTGAAAATACATTTAAAATAAATTATCCTCTAACCTGGGCTTATTTGGTTGATAATAAAAAATATTTAGAAAATCGAGAGAATGGTAAAATGAAGGGTATTAAATGGTATGGTTACGTTTATCCTAAAAACCTCGATATTATTTCTTTACCTAAAATATTTACCCCTGATTTAGTTGCACATGTATCGTTTTCGCTAGATAAGACTGGAGAATTATTTTTTACTGGTGGCGCTGCTGGCGGCTATGGGATACTGGTTTCAGATGCTTATACAAGAGAATATATTCTTGGCTTAATCAACAGTAAATTGTTAAACTGGTTTTTAAAGCAAATTTCTTCTTCATTCCGAGGAGGTTGGTTTAGTGCTGAATCAAGATTTATCCGCCATTTACCAATCCGTACCATCAACTTCTCCGATCCCACCGACGTCGCCCGCCATGATAAAATGGTCGCCCTTGTCGAGCGGATGCTCGATCTCAATAAGGGGCTTCCTGATATCAAAACAGACCAGGAGCGGATAATAATCGAGAGGCAGATTGCAGCGACGGACAAGGAGATCGACGAGCTGGTATACGAGCTCTACGGGCTCACGGAGGAGGAGCGGAAGATCGTGGAGGGGACGACATAATGCAGGACAATAATGATCTGCCGTCTGAATCCAGTTCAATGATCCTATTCTACCAGACCGAGGATGGGAAGAGCAGAATAGAAGTAAAGTTGGAAGAAGGGACCGTATGGCTTACCCAGGCCATGATTTCCGAATTATACCAGACCACAAAACAGAATATCAGTCTGCATATCAGGAATATTATCGCCGATGGTGAACTGGATAATTCAGTAGTCAAGGAATACTTGACAACTGCCACCGACGGGAAAAATTACCGCACATTATTTTATAGCTTGGATATGATCCTCGCAGTCGGATATCGCGTCAGATCACATCGCGGTACACAATTCCGCAGGTGGGCTACCGATCACCTCCGGGAATACCTGATCAAAGGGTTCGTGCTCGATGATGAACGATTGCGGGAAGGTCGTATTGCAATCGGAACGGATTATTTCGATGAATTACTTGAACGTATCCGGGACATCAGGGCTTCAGAAAAGAGATTTTACCAGAAGATCCTCGACCTGTTCAAATTATCAATCGATTACGATCCCCATTCGGAACCTACAAAGGAATTTTTTAAAATAGCCCAGAACAAGTTGCACTGGGCAATCTCACATCATACGGCCGCTGAAATTATCGCGGATCGCGTTGACTCAGGTAAGGCCAATATGGGGCTGACGAGCTGGAAAGGATCGAAGGTGCGTAAAGGCGATGTAACGATAGCAAAAAATTATCTTAACGAAGGAGAAATCCGGCAACTTAACCGCATTGTTACGATGTATCTCGATTATGCCGAATCGCAGGCTGAAAGACGGCAACCGCTGTATATGAGAGACTGGAAAGCCAAGCTCGATGCATTTCTTCAGTTCAATGAGAGGGATATACTCAAAGATCCAGGACGAATATCGATGGAAATTGCCCAACAACTGGCAATCAGGGAATATGAAAAATTTTCCCTCCGAAGACTTGCTGAAGAGGCTGAAACCGAAGACAAAGATTTCGAACAGATTGCGAAACGACTTGAGGAAAAAAACAGATGAGCATTATTACGTTGAGGAAAATTGACGATGTTATGCGGGCTGCTCACCAGAAAAAACTGTGTATGCGCCCACTTCCTGCTGGTGAAGTCTCGCTAAATAGAGACTACTAAGAATATCATGAAGTGTGTCATCTGCAAACATGGGGATACCAGAGAGGGCACAACAACAGTTACCTTGATCGTGATGGAATGCCCTTGTTGTAAAAGATGTACCTGCCCAAGTTTGCACCAATTGTGGTGAGGATTACCTGGATGAGAAGGGGTTACCCATGAAATTCTTACCATCGCAGAATGCAAGGCAAAGAGCGGCGCCCAGGTCGATGTACGGAAGAATGTTCCCGGCTCTGCGATGCCACGGTAACCCGATTCACTTTTTCCTGTTGCAGGAAACCTGCCCGACCAATCGAATCGCATAATTGAATCAACGCTATTCCAGGCCTTGAACCACTGAAAAAACAAGTGATATGGGCTTTATTTTTTATATGATTAATTATTAAGTATTTTCGTTAACGGACGGGAATTCAGGCAGTATTGCACCAATTCCGGTGTTGCCGGGAATGCGGATGAACAATTGGATGGTAAAAATGAGGACCCCCGTCTATTTTTGAGAGAGAGAGGCCGGAATGGGGTTTGATTTTTCAGAGGTACCATTCAAAATCCAGGGTTCCAAACGGGGTATCCCACCTGAACAAGGCCCGATATATATTTATTTACCGGACCCATCCCCCGGCGGGAGTGAAAGGGAGATACATGAAAAGACAGGAATGCCGCCGGTAAAAAAAAGAATCTTTTTTTAATTATGTTCGATTGACGACGACAATCATGCCTTTTTGTACAGATACGTTGCTGACCACTGAAGCCATTGCCCGCATCATTTTTCAGGACTATCAGGGTAACATTGCAGGTCCCCGGGAATTGGAACGTATGCACACCGGGTTCTTACCGGTTGCATTGATTCCATAGGATCTCTAGTATGCCAAACCTGTATTCCCAATATGTTTTTTGTTATTTCACTTCACCATTTTGAAACTGTTCTCAATTCCGGGTCACGCTGGATAGGGGAAAAAAGTTTTGGAACAATCGTTGGCCTATACAGAGCTTTATCGGCAATACCCGCTAAACAGGAAATATCGAGGGAATGCGTAGTATGTTCAGGCCCGATTTTATTCAAAACGATGAGGACTGGATAATCTGGTTGCTTGGCGATGAGTTCCACGAACACGCCAGCCCCGAACAGCTGATCGAACGTACCCGCTTATCCGGAGACCAGGTAGAAGAAGTGCTGCGTAACCTCGAACGGATAAAGGCCGTGCGGATCGTCCGGATATCCGGGCGATTTCCACCCGATAACATAGCAACGGTCGGACTACAGAAAACCGGGTTCACAATGTATGAGGAACTAAAGCAACGACATGACGGGTATGACAGACAATAGAGCCCGGTTTCATAAAAAGGGGTTTTGCGTTCGTTCTGATTCGTGTCCTGTTTTTATCCGGTCCCGGACTGTATCGCTAATCCTCTTTCACGGATCAGAAAAACGACCGATAGACAGGTAATCGGGACAGTATTATTTGGGAAGTATTCAACCCAATCCCTGCTTTTCTATAAGCACCGCGATATATTCTCTCAGGGCGGGTTCCTCCTCTTCGTCGTTCACGAGGGCCATTAACCCTTCCACTGATGAATATGTATTGGTTTCTGCAAGGGCCTTCGCCGCACGGCACCGGTTTTCAAAGGACTCCCCCGGGTCGTCCAGGCGCCCGATCAGGGTCGGTACCGCCCGGCCGCTCTTCAGTCTCGTGAGTGCGTCGATGGCATTCCTGCGGATCCCGGGATCCTCGTCATTGCAGCATTCCATCAGGGTGACGACCGCCCTCGGGTCCCCGCGTTCCCCAAGGGACAGGATCGCCCTTGCCCTGTCCTCAGGTATTTCTCCCGCGAGGGCTTTGTCCATGATCCGGTAGATCAGGGAAGCACTCGCGAACCGGTCGAACCATTCATTGCCGGCTGGTTCCGAACTCTGGGCCATTTTGTTATTCCTCTTGATTTTTTCGGTATATGGTGATCAGGTGTGAGAGATGTTCCTGGAATTTTTATGAAAATTCCTGTGAAATACGATCCAATTCTTCCCGGAAACGGTCAGAATATTGGTTGCTTTGTAATCCGTTTAAATTACGAAGAACAGCAGCCGCTTACCAGGTACTACCCGTACCGATCGAGTGGTTGTGGTAAGTGCTGATTGGTACATCTGAATATCATTGGTTATCGCATTATAAAAGGTAATTGGTGGGATCGAGTGGCACATCAGGCTCCTATACGACATCCTGAGCCATATTCCCTATCGGATGCGCGACACCCGGTAAGGTAACAGGATTGATCCTGCCTTGCAAAAAAGGATCAGACCAGGTTGAAACCTGACTGATAATTCATCGATTTGCTGAACGTGCTTATAAGGCCGCTCGCCGTTGATGTCTCCGAATAGGCGAGATCTTCAGACTTGGTTGGTGTTGTATTCCGTGCTTCCTGCACATGCACTTTCAGGTATGCCGATACGGACCCGATCATCGGGGAGTTCTGGTTTCCGAGAGTTATACCCTGTGCATTGATGTTATAATTCAACACGACAGGGAATGTCGCATCGGTGCCGACAAATCGTGTATTCGCCGAGGTTACCGTCGACGTCAACGTCGTGTCAAATGCACTTCCCGCCTGGACGATGTTACAATAGGGGGGGATCACCGCTGATACGCTTTGTGCAAACGGACAGAGAATTGCGCTTGCTGTGGGTGTTGAATTTCCTGCCCCGTCAAGGAGCAGGTCCTCAGTCCCGGTGGCACGACCGGTATCAATTGCAATATACTGGATATTCGTATGGGCATTGATGTTGCTCTGGTCGGCAATCGTGTTCGCGGTTAAAATTGCCATCGACTTTGCAAAGGTCTGCTGCCCGGAAACACCTGAATACTGGTCGTTATATCCGGTTGTATACTGGACCTGCCCGGGATCGAGGACGCCGGTGTGAAGGCCATTTTCTTTTACAACTGGAGGAGTACCTTGGACAAAAGTAATAGATCCAGATCCACCACCATTAGCGCTGATAGCATTACCAAAATCTTGGTACGTAGCAAATCCCCAAGGGCCTGGCGTATTAGCTGAATGTTGACGGAATAACTACATCTTCAATTTTGAAATTTGGATAAGTGGTGGACGGATTAATTGTTATTGATCCACCTTGAGATTGCAATATAGATTGAACTTGGGTCATTTCGTTATAAGTTGAATCATCTATGTAATATCCTCCTGGATAAGAACTGAAATCAGCACTATAGTTGGTCAAATCCGGTGTTCCAGGAATAACAGTTGGAGGATCATATGTCAATGTCCATGCCCCTGAATCTGTTTCAGTAACTGTTCCCTGGACACTCGAAGATGTGCTCGTTATGAGACCCTGCACCTCCGGTGTTGCATTTACACCTGAGTCTGCATATACCATTCCGGTGAACGCTATAAGTAACACTATTACTAATAGAGCAATTGCTCCTACCTTATATGATTTAATTTCCGACACCCCATTATCCTGACAGGCAAAACCTTTCTTCCGAATCAGTATGTCAGAATTATTTTTCATTATTATAAAGGTTGTGATATGAAAATCGAATCACAAACTAACCCCCGAAAAACGCTGAACGGTTGGCGAGCTGCGAGGCCCGGCCGTTCTCAGTGCATAAACGAGAGCCGTTTGATGCCGCATATAATCACGGGAAGTGAGTTAATGCAGTTCCTTGACGGCTCTTTTCTGACACCGTATTACGGCCTCGCAGTCATCACTTGCCGAAAGTTACGGGCTTACCCTGAACTCCGGTTGAGAGCTCGGCGAGTGGCGGGGCTTCGTGTGATACAAGGGATCTTATAGAATATGCCCCTCATGTGAAAATTCGGGAAATTACATGTTA
This sequence comes from uncultured Methanomicrobiales archaeon, assembly GCA_963809105.1. Taxonomy (GTDB): domain Archaea; phylum Halobacteriota; class Methanomicrobia; order Methanomicrobiales; family Methanospirillaceae; genus CAIKOD01. The sequence goes on from CAWEIC010000002.1 coordinate 90,663, forward strand.
AAAAAAAGAATTAGATCAGGTTAAACCCTGACTGATACGACATCGATTTGCTGAAGCTGCTGATCAGACCGCTTGCTGTAGAAGTCTCGGTATAGGCAACGTCTTCAGACTTGGGAGAACTGGGGTACTGATATTGCCCCAAGGGGGAACTTATACTCCAGTTGCGTGCTTCTTGCACATGGACTTTCAGGTATGCCGCTGCGGAACCGATCATCGGCGATGAGGTTCCGTCAGCTAGTGTGATACCAGTGGATGCTACGTTGTAGTTCAGGACTACCGGGATGGTCGAATCGGTACCGACAAACCGGTCGCTTGCCTTTGTGACCGTGGATGTCAATGTTGTGTCAAATGAGCTTCCTGCCTGGACGATATTACAGTACGCCGGGAGATCAACATTCGAAGGTTGTAAAAACGGGCATAGGATTGCATTTTCGGTATCGGTCGAGTTTTCTGCTCCATCAAGGAGAAGGTCTTCAGAGTTGGTTGCACGGCCGGTGTCGATTGCAATGAACTGCACACTGGTCGATGCTGCAACATTGCTGCCGTCAGCGATCTGGTTTGCAGTTGAGATTCCCATTGACTTTGTAAAACTTGTTTGCCCAGAGACACCAGAATATGCTGAATTATAACCCGTTGTATACTGGACTTGATCAAACGTGAGAGGAGGCCCAATTGCACTTGGATTTTGTCCCGGTATATATATTTCTTGAACATTTGTGTAAATTCCATCGGGTGATGCAGAAGTTGTCCATGCAAGTGAGTCGGTCTCCGTGACTGTACCTTGTGCTCCCATACCGGTAGCGGTTGTGAGTCCCTGAATCTCCGGCGTTGCGGGAATATTCCTGTCTCCATATGCAATACCAGTGAATGCAATAAGTAACACTATAACCAGTAGAGCAATTGCTCCTACATTGTGTGATCTAATTTAGACACCCCATTATCTGAAAGGAAATGCATTCTTTCCGATCACTGGAAGGAGATTTTATTGATCATTGATAATATTTTCCGGATGTTCCATATTTTGAAAAGAACCACGAAAACGATTATTCTACCATCAACCAGACTTGCGGATCGAGGGTTGGGCACTTCTTTTACTCGACATTGTCATGAGGAATTAACCGTTCCGTCTTGAGAATTAAACGAGCCCATAATCATTTAATTGATGATGGATTGTTTGAAAATCTTTCCAATCGGGTGAATAATCGAATAATACCCAATTGGTAAATATTTTCATTATATTGTTTTGGCACAGGATTTCTGGGAAAAGGGTTAGATCAGGTTGAACCCTGACTGATAATTCATCGATTTGCTGAACGTGCTTATAAGCCCGCTCGCTGTTGATGTCTCCGAATAGGCGAGATCTTCAGATTTCTGTGGGCTCTGTGTAATAACCGAATCCGGATAATGAGCGCCTATATTTATTATATCTGGAATGGTACTGATATTTCTGGCCTCTTGCACATGCACCTTCAGGTATGCCGATACCGATCCAATCATTGGCGAAGATGTCCCATCGCTAAGCGTAATGCCCTGTGCGTTAATCTGGTAGTTCAAGGCAACAGGGAATGTTGAATCGCTGCCAACAAACCTGTCATCTGCACGAGTAACTGTAGAAGTCAAAGTTGTATCAATTGAACTGCCTGCCTGTTCAATGTTGCAGTAAGCCGGAATAACCGATGATACGCTGGAGGCAAACGGACACAGAATTGCACCTGACGTACTTGTCGCCTGAGATGCCCCGTCAAGGAGCAGGTCTTCCGTTCTGGTTGCCCGGCCAGTATCGATGGCGATATACTGCAAGCTTGTATCTGCCTTGATGTTGCTTTGATCGGCAATCTTGTTACCGGTAGAAACCGCCATTGTCTTTGCGAATGTTGATTGTCCTGAAACTGCCATCATTTGGTCATTGTAACCCGTGGTATACTGGACTTCCTGATCCTGAAGCGGTGGAGTCAATGGACTTCCCTGGTTTTGTAACCAATTAATTAAATTTTGAATGTCACTAGTGGATGGACTGCCATAAACTGCATGCCCGTCCGCGATGAATGCATTGAGCATATCCTGGAGATGGAGCGATGATGGATCAGATTCATCCAGCAGCCACCATTGCCAATTTGAAAGGAAATTTTGATAACTTCCCCAACCGCTATTCGCCCAATCGGGATAATTCGCCAATATCGGATCATCCCCTCTTAAGGGAATCCCATTGTCGTTAACACTCCAGGCTCCGGAATCCGTCTCAGTGATCGTCCCCTGGACATTCATCCCGGTGCTTGTTGCAAGTCCCTGAATTTGAGGTTCAGCGGGAACATTGCGGTCTGCATATACCAAACCAGTGAAAGCGAGAAGTAACACTATAACCAAAAGGGCAATCGCTCCTATATTATGGGATTTTATTTTCAATACCCCCTTCATCTGACAGAGAAAAATTTTTTCCAATCAGTAATTTAAAAATTCTCATCAGAATATATAAAGACACCGGTATAAGGTTCTGATAAGTTAGCGGGACATAGTAAAAATAATCAAGAATAATATGATTTTCGCCGAGGTGATCAATTGTTAAGATTTATGATGTCCCGCGAAGTTATCAGCACCAATGAATTGATATTCCTCAAATTTACTAACGAATTGATAGATGGATTGAGCGGATGGTACTTCTGATACCCGCGTAAATTGTCGAAGTCGTTTTCTCTTCCTCAATTCGCTCAACAGGAACGTAATATCCAGGGAGAAAAACATTGAAATAAACAGAATCCTGATTATTGTGCCTGCTTTCTCAAGGGATTACCTGGACCGTGGCGGAAAAATCGGTATTGGTATCCGGGGCGCTGATAACAATTTGATAGCAGTAAGTCCCTGGCAGTACTCCGGGTGAATGTGCATCAATTATGACCGGAATCTCGTATTTCCCGAAACTCCTCGCTGTGAACAGGGCCGGGTCGATAGAAACTGCCGGGGAGCCGGGGCTGAAAGGCGCAAGGGTGTCCAGTGATGAAAAAAACATGGTCCCGCAGTCCAGTTCCTTCACCCAGATCAGGAGGGGGCCGGTTCCCCGTTCTCCAGTCCTGATTGTAAGGTTTCCCGTCCAGATGCCACCTCGGCTGACTGTAATGTCCTGTTCTCCGATCTCCGCGGTGGTGACATAACTCATGTAGGTGTTTGGTCTATCTCCCATCCGGACACGGATCCAGTCGTCGGCGACGGCATTCATCCCTCCCGTGGCGTTTGCGTGAATGTAGAATGTCTTGGTTATCGTGTCATTTCTGTACCCTTCAGGGCTGATGTTGATGATAAATTGCGCTTGGATTTCCATGCCCGGAAGGGGCGGTGAAATGATCGGGAATCATTCGGGCGGAGATGCCTGGCGAGGGGGTGATGGGAGTTATATTCAGCGGACTGCTCACTTCGTATATAGTGAAGGTGATATTGCCCGGTCCATAATCCCGGGAATAGAATGTATAATCAAAAGTGACATTGTCCGGGCCGGCTATCCACATCTGAGGTCCGTGGAACCCCCCTATCGGTTCGTGAAGGAGGAGATAGGTGGAATTCAGTCGTTCAGAAAGGGGCAGCGTCGTCTGCGGCAGGGTGATGGCCGGAGATCCAGTTGCTGCTGCAAGGCTTGGACGGGGAATGTCCCTAGGGAGGGAAATAAGAATGATCGCTGCGATAATGGTGATAAAAATCACAAGAATTATGTTGTATTTTTTGTACACGTCCGTATCCTGTTGAATGGTGTCCCGTAAACAGAATAATACTTTGTATGGCTCTTTAAAAAAATACTGAATTAAAGGATGTAAAAATGATGGGGATTTTTCCTCCTCCTTCACCAATTACGGCACTGCAGTGATTGCCGGCGGCTGCCAACCCGTCCCATTGAGAATACCGGGGATCTGGGCCGGCTCGGGACCTATGAGTCGCCACATAACCTCGAATCCCTGTCGGTTCGCGGTCGGCAGCCAGTTGTTTACCTGGGCCGGGTCCGGAGGTGGCGTGGACTGCAGGTAAAAATCCACCGACCCGTCGGCGTTATCCGTGAGCTGCGATGTGCTGCCAAGCGCAGACCGGTTGATCGGATTGAGGATCATTGCCCCTTTCAGATTGTAGACGGTAAGTGACCAGCCCTCGTCAGCCGGAGGAGCAGACACCAGGTGTAGGGTGTAGTTGGTCGATCCGTTGAGCGGATTTTTGTTGTGATCTGCCCAACTTAGGGCATAAATCGCCTGATCGGGGGTAAAGGCACCAAGGCCAATCTGGCTTATGACAGCACGCAGCCGGTAGTTCGTCCCGTACTGCCCGAAGCCGCCCAGGAGATAGCCGTCATGCTGGTCGAAGCTTTCAAGATACAGGGCCATGGTGTCGTTTATGATCTCCACAGGACCGGCGGCTACAGCATCTTCAAGCCCCCTGACGGTGTCTTTACTCAGTTGCGGGTTCTGCGATGGTGCCATCCCGGGCCCGATCCCAACCTTCGCGAACCGGGCGAGTTCGGGCTGATCGGCGGCCGGCGGGGGAAACAGCGCAAGCTGTTGTCCGAGCGTATCATAGAATGCAAGCCCGCCGGGTATCTGATAGGTCCGGGGGATCGCATTGGGATTGGTCAGATTTTCCGGCTGGTAGTTCGTCCCGTACTGGCTCAATGGCGTCAGGGTATAGTTATCTTGGATGAGGTTCACATTTGCGATGTCGTTACTGCCATTCAGTTGGGTTGATCCTATGATCCAGATGCGGTTGTAGTCGACATTGACACGGTGGGTTCCAGCCGGAATGGGCACTGTATGCTGGTCGGGGCCAGCAATAACGTAATCGCCCGGTGGGGTCTGGGTGACGCTGCCGAAGTTTCGGATATTGCTGGTGTAGGGATCGATAAGGGCCAGAACAAAGAAATTATCCTGAACCTCCGGCACATGGAGGACCTCTGGCTCCTTGCTCAGATCGAGCCATGCAATCGACGAGAGCCCGGTAGAGCCCGGCGCCACAATTACTGTGCTCCCCGCGTTGTTTAAGGTGCGTACAGTTGTTGAACTGGTTGACCGGACCGAACGCACCGTTCGAGACGTTGATGCTGGTCAGAGTCTCAAATGTCGTGTTGGTCACGAGGAGAGGCAAACCGTAAGTGTAGGCTTCGAGTCCAATCTCGTAACCCTTGTTGTAATCGGTTTCTGAAACGGCCGAAAAGTAAGCCATTATCAGTACCAATGCCGTTATCAGCAGGACCGCACAGATAACGGCAACCACGCCTCTCCGTGAAACCCCTTTGCCCATCATATGCGGAAAGTGAAATTTTGCCATTTTTAAGTTTTTTGTTTTGAGGGTGCTGTTACATCTACGGTGGGTAGCAGATTTTTTCACGTCGGATGAATTTGCCTAAAACAACCGCAGACGCAACAGAATCGGTTCTTGAAGGGAGATCGGTGCTGATAAGTCTGCGGTTGATCGACATTTTTATTGAGGTGGGAATTTTCTCATCAACCGTTATCTTATCAGAACAGTTCAAGATATATATCCCTTGTATACTCGAACCATATTTTAAAATCCTTATACCGAGAACACCATCGAAGATGGCCACCTAATTGCTTCCAATTTGTATACCACTTACCGCACCCAGGGCATCGTAGATTGTTACGATAATTTTTACTCCCAGCCTTCATGAAGTATATGCTCCCCCAAAAACTCATTTAAGTTCCCTTACAGAACCAATTCCCTTTACAGAACCAATTCCCTTTCTCAGAACTCACTCCCTTTCTCAGAACTAACTCCCTTTTTTAGAACCCATAGATTGATGAGTGGTTTGATCTCTAAATATCGATTTTGCAAGCCCATTAGCCAGCCAAAATTTAGAATCTGATCCTTGTTTATATTAATCATCGTTGAGAAAGGAGATCGTGGATTTTTCCAACGAAGATTATAAGTAAAATTTCTGTTCTAAAAAGAGGAGTTATCACTCTTATAGTATTTCAGCCAATTTCCCTGAAAATTAACTAATTTTTCGGTATGTTGGACACATTCCGAAAGGAACCATCGATTAAAAAATTAAATTTTAGGCTCTGTAGAAATGCTGAGTTCACCGAAGTAAAACAGTGACCGAAAGTTCTAAGGTACAGTGCCTCCTTATTTTGTTATGCTACTAACGACAAGGAGGCAAACTAATGTCGGCAAACTGGTATATCAGGTTTGTTGAATTATCCTCTGGCCTTATCAGAGACTCCCGCATACCCCCTTTTTCATCAAAGTTCTCGAAGAAAATCTAAAATGATCGGTGTATGAATGAGTATCTATGCGGTCCGGCGGAACTATGCGACTGCTTTAAAAACAAGCGGGGCTTTCACCGGTTAACAAACAAGAAGAATCATTTTTCAAGGTCAGGCCCAATATACCATGAAAGGGAAAAAACAAAACCGATTTTTAGAGGAACCCGTTATGAATAAAAACCACATTTTCATCCTGGCAATTGCCCTCACCATCTGCCTCATCGCCATGGCGGGCTGCACAAGTGCTCCGAACGCCCCTTCTCAGCCACAGGTCACGCCATCGCACAACTATCCGACCGTATCGTTCAACGCAACTCCCGTCAAGCACGTTCAGGTTAACGGGGTTTCACTGGGATACCGGGAATTCGGATCCGGTGAACCGCTCCTGATGATCGCGGGATTCGGCGAGACCATTGATTCCTGGAACCAGACGTTCATCGGCATTCTTGCGACGAAATACCATGTCTACACGTATGACAACCGGGGAATGGGATACAGCAGCGACAGTAATGGGACGCACACCATTGCCCTGTATGCTGATGACGCTGCCGCGATCATGCCCGCTCTCGGGTATGACAACATGCATGTGTATGGCGTCTCCATGGGATCTTCGATCGCCCAGCAACTGGTCATCGATCACCCTGAACGTGTCAGGAAACTGGTTCTCGATTCCGTTTCCTACAGCGTCCGTATCCCCGAAACAAAAACACTGCTCGGCATTCTCGAATCAGTTGTCGCTCCCAATTCGACCTATTCTGAGGGGATTCAACATGAGGCAGAAGCGGACCTTGCGTGGAGCGGGTCATGGGACAAGCTTCCCGGCATCCAGAAGAGTGTCATGATGGTTGAAGGTACGGCCGATGTCATTACGCCCGATGCAATTGCAGCCAATATGACCAGGCAGATCAACGGCTCGTGGCTCGTGCGATTCAAGGGACTTCCGCATATCGGATCCCAGGAGGCACCGGTCGAGTACGGGATGAACGGGCTCGACTTCCTGGGCATGAACGAGTCCGCGCCCTACGCAGCGCCATAATTTTTTTGCAATGGGAATATTTTCCGGGAGATTCACCGGAAAACGTTTCCTGAAAATAATTTTGGGTACTGTCAAGTCTCCGGGAGCTTACTTGTTTATCTTCGACAGAGACTTTACCCTAACTCCCGAAGACTTGACAGAACCTCAACCGTTAACCTATCAGACCTTCCTATGAATTTACAAAAATGTCCAAGGTCTCCATAATACAGGTTATAGATTCTAAAATGTGAAAAAAATGGACGAAATTTATTAGGATTCCGAAATCCACTTATGCAATACCTCTTTCATAGTAATCCTTTTTTTGCTGAATATATTTGCTAACATTTGTTAGAGATTTTTAAAAAAAACAATAGTGATCGATAAGGTGATTGATAAGTTGGGGTCATGCCAAAAATATTTCTCCTTTGTATACAAAACCAGTTTATGGATCCCTCTGACGGGCTTGAATTGTCCCCAAGAAAAGTCGAATATCTCAAATATATCTTCGAGAAAGAGAATGCCGTTAAAACAAACGATATTGCATCACGTTTTAAGGTCGACCCGTCAACAGTTACCAAAACGTTGAACGAACTTGCCGAAACTGGCCTTATCATTCATACCCCCTATTATGGTGTCAGGCTTTCGGACCAGGGGAGGCACTATGCCGGATTCCTGACAAAAAGGCACAGGATTCTTTCATTGATGCTGACCCATTTCGGATTGTCACCCGAACAGGCATGTACCGAGGTTTCAAGGTTTGAAAGCCGTGTATCCAAGGACGCAATCGATCGCATATGTCAGCTCGATGGGACACCCCAACAAAGGTATATGCGGGAATATTACCCATGATGACGGCTGCCTCGACATAGGTAGTTAAGAAAGGATCCGGGCTGATCGAACTATCAGGTCTGCCCGCTCCGCCAGATCCAAAAAAAAAACATTTACATCAGATTTTCACCTCTGAAGACGGTTATCACAAATTTTTGGGTATTATCCAAAATTGGCATAACTCTTATCTGTTAAGCCTACGAACCGGTAGTAAAGAAAGACATCGCATATCAGCGAGGGATTGTGAGAATGATGGAAAAGAGAAATTCCAGCATAATTTTTATAATGGTAGTCGTGGTGATCGTAACTTCGGCAGTAGCAGGATGCGGTTGTACGAATAATCCCCAGGGGACCAATCCATCCGGCAGCATATCCGGTCCGGGTTCGTCACCGAATCCCGGCGCACCTGTATCAGCACCAGCCACAACGTCCGGAACCGGTGGAAAAATACAGGTAATCACATCGTTTCGCCCGATTACGCTTCTTGTTGCACCGGTAGGAGGGGATCACATAACAATTACCCAGATACTCCCCCCGGGTGCCGATCCCCATGATTACGAGCCGACTCCGAACGATGCAGTCGCTCTCAGAAATGGCAGGGTGTTCTTTTATGACGGTCCCTTCCTTGAGCCGTGGGCCGCAAACCTGGCTGCCTCTGCAAATCCTGACATAAAGCTTGCTACCTTTGCCGATGCCATCCCGGGACCTGTCTACGATCAGATGAAAAAGCAGGACCCTGATTTCCCGGATGTAGCAAAAGACCCTCATCTCTGGTTATCACCGCAGCTTGCAGAATACTTCGTGCCCTATGTTGCCCGGCAGTTATCTGATGCAGACCCGGCAAATGCATCGGATTACCAGGATAATGCCGCAGCATTCGAAAAACGGCTCGAACAGCTTGATGCCGATTATAAGGCCGGCCTTTCGAACTGCACCACAAGAACGTTTTTAACGTCGCATTCGTTTCTTGACTATACGGCAGCGGCCTATAACCTGACGGCGATTTCAATCGCCGGACTAAGCCCGGATGCCGAGCCTTCGGTGAAACAGATGTCGGCTATCGTGGAGGAGGCAAAGGCACAGAATGTCAAGGGAGTCCTCGTAGAACCGGATGAAGCAGAGGATTTAAGTAAAGCCGTATCGGCCGAACTTCATCTTCCTGTTTATTCCTTCACGACAATGGAGGTACTCCCGACGGGCCCCCTGACCACCGATGATATGGATTATGTTGCAGTAATGGAAAATAACCTCCAGGAAATGAGGAAAGCGATGGCATGCCAGTGATACGTCCGGAACGGGAGCAGGTCTGTCTTACCCTGGACCATGTCTGGTTTGCTTATGGAGCAAACACCGTTTTGGAAGACATATCATTGTCGATCAACCAGGAGGAACTCGTGGGAATAGCCGGGCCGAACGGTTCGGGAAAGTCGACCCTGATGAAGATCATGGTCGGCCTCCTGAAGCCTGACAGGGGAACTGTTTCATTTACCTGCCATATTGACGAGTGCGAAGGTAAGACTCCCTGCAGGCCGTGTATCGGCTATGTGCCCCAGAACCCTGCTATCCGGCAGGAACATTTTCCGATTACCGCCCGTGAAGTTGTTGAAATGGGAACATTCGGCCAGATAGGACTGCTAAAACCCATGAATTCCGACAGCAGGCGAGCAGTCGATAATGCCATTGCGGAAGCAGGTCTTGATAAGGTGCAGCATGAGTTATTTTCAGACCTCTCGGGCGGCCAGCAGCAGAGGACCCTGATCGCACGGGCCCTGGTCGGAAGGCCCCATATCATCGCTCTTGACGAGCCTACGAACGGGGTCGACGCACAGAGCAGGCAGGAGTTCTATAACCTCGTCGGGCACCTGAACCAGGTGCACCGGATCACGGTCCTGATGATCCTCCATGATCTGCCCGACCTGGCGGCGCATGTTACCAGGGTCATATTCCTGCAGCGAAAAGTAATCTACGACGGACCTTCCGCGGGTCTTAATGCAGAAGGCCTGTGGAACCTGATGGTAAAGGCGGGTAAAGATACCTGATACAACCATGGTCCTTGAATTTTTATCCTACCAGTTCGGTGTCCGTGCAATGATCGGCGGGCTGATTATTGCAGTCACCTGTTCGAGTCTCGGCGTTTTCCTTGTTCTTCGGAAGCTGTCCCTTATCGCAGACGGGCTCAGCCATGTTGCCTTTGGAGGGATTGCTTTTGGGTTATTCGCGGGAATTTATCCCTTATACACGGCAGTCGTCAGGGGTCGTGCTCGGATCGCTCGGCATACATGCTCTCGGCAAATTGAGGGTGGCCTCTGATGCGGCGATAGCGATCATGTTTGCAGCGGGCCTTGCAATTGGTATTATGTTAATCAGCATTACGCAAAATGTGGCCGTTGACGTCCTGTCCTTTCTTTTCGGGACCATTCTCGGCATAAACCAGACCGATCTCTACCTTGCCGCAGGTACTTGGATCGGCAGTCCTCGCTATCCTGTTGTTGTTCTGGAAGGAATGGGTTGGAATAACCATCGATGCCGAGTTTGCAAGAGTTTCGGGACTGCCGGTCCCGACACTGGAACTTGTTTTCACTATCCTGACCGGTCTGACCGTGGTCGTTGCGATGCGGCTTGTCGGTGTGCTCCTTGTATCAAGCCTGATGGTGATCCCCGCATCGGCGATGATACAGTTGAAAATGCCGTTTAAGCAGACCGTTTTGTCAGCATGCGGCATTGCGGTGTTATCTGTTGTTGCAGGATTACAGTTGTCGTTTATGTACAACCTCGCGCCGGGCGGATCAATTGTCCTCGTTACTATCTTTTTCTTCATTCTTGCAGCCATAGTAGCGCGGCTGCTCCCGAAGATCCCGAAACGGCCGGCATTGGAAAGCTGGCATCATGAATGTGACCGGTAACTTCTCACTCATATCATATTTCCGAAGATCCTGGTTTACCCTTCATTGATATCTTATTTCCGAAGATCCTGGTTTACCTCTCACTGATATCATATTTCCGAAGATTCTGGTTTACCTCTCACTGATATCTTATTTCCGAAGATCCTGGTTTTACCCTTCATTGATATCTTATTTCCGAAGGTCATGGTGTTATTACACACCTTTTAGCGAAACCTATAAACATGATTTGTTCTATCAACTGTCAGAAGTACAGGTAGGTGCGATCTTTCATACCTACAGGATCATCGGTGCGGATTCATGGTCGAAGTCTCATATCTCGTTGCATTTGGTGCAGGTGTCGTTTCGTTTCTCGCGCCGTGTGTGCTCCCGCTGGTACCAGGTTTCCTGGTCTACCTGGCCGGTACGACGGTGAGGGAAGGATCAGCAAAGCGATGGGATATTCTTGCTGCAACCGTTCTGTTTGTCGCCGGGTTTTCGCTGGTTTTCTCCATCATCGGGGTGCTGCTTAACACGGTACTAACCTCCGTCGCATCAGACCTCCAGGTATGGCTATCCCGTATCGGAGGTCTGATCATCATCTTCTTCGGCCTCTATTTAACCGGGCTGATCCGGGTGGGATGGCTCGATAAGGAGTATAAATTCCGTATAACAGGGATTAAATCGAAATATGTAACCGCTTTCTTGTTCGGTATCGCCTTTGCAGCCGGCTGGACACCCTGCGTCGGGGCGGCCCTGGGAGCCATCCTCGGCCTGGCAGCTGCCCAGCCTACGCTTGCATTCAGCCTTCTGATGGCATATTCCTTCGGCCTCGGCCTGCCCTTCATTATTACAGGTCTCTTCGCATCACAAGCCGTCGTGTGGATCAATAAGTACGCCAAAACGCTGGAGTACGTAAATATTGTCTTCGGAATCCTCCTGATCGGTCTTGGTATCCTGATTTTTACGCAGACTCTCGGACTTATCGCGAACCTGACCATGATCAACAACTTCATCCAGGGGAGCTGATAATTTGGAAAAACGGACAATAATGCTCATTGCGGCCCTGATTATCATTGCAGCGGCCATCCTGTACCTGGGGCAGTTCACCCCGAATAAATCCTTTACCGGAACAACGGTAACGCCAGGAAACCGGACGGCTGTCAATGCCGAAAAGGCAAAGACATACCAGTATGCAAAGGAGATCGCACAACCTTCAGGCTTCGTGAATGTGGACAACATCACCATCGGCAGCCTGATCGGAAAAAAAGTTATCCTGGTGGACTTCTGGACGTACAGCTGCATCAACTGCCAGCGCACCATCCCGTACCTGAACATGTGGTATTCAGAGTACCATGACCAGGGACTGGAGATCATCGGCGTCCATACTCCCGAGTTCCAGTTCGAACACAATATTTCCAATGTACAGCGGGCGGTCCAGGAATTCGGCATCAAATACCCGGTCGTGCTTGACAACAATTATGCTACGTGGGATTCGTACGGGAACCAGTACTGGCCTGAGGACTACCTGATCGATATTGACGGCTTTATCGTCTACCGGCATATCGGAGAGGGAGATTATAACGAAACCGAGATTGAGATCCAGGACCTCTTAAAAGAGCGGGCGGTTGCGTTAGGACTCCAGGTCAACATCTCCAACACGACAGTAGTACCTGCAAATGCGGTCAGTGTCAATTTTTCCCGGATTCAAAGCCCGGAAACGTATTTCGGTTCTGCAAGAAACCAGTACCTCGCGAACGGGAACCAGGGGGTAAACGGGAGGCAGACACTGGTAATTCCGGCTTCCCCCCTTCCCGATATGCTGTACCTTGGCGGTACGTGGAATTTTACCGATGAATATGCCGAAACTACCGGAAACAACAGTGTTGTCTTCCAGTACAACGCAAAGAACGTTTATTTCGTTGCCAGCGCCGGAAATTCAACGAATGTCACCGTCCTTGTGGACGGTAAACCAGCGGGTGCCATCGCCGGTCCGGATGTCCGGGGCGGGTTTGCGACAATTCAGGATGAGCAGGCTGTACCAACTCGTGGCGGGAACCGACTACGGGATTCACACGCTGGAACTGGATATCCCGCAGCCGGGATTACGAGCCTATACGTTTACGTTTGGATAGTTTTGGGAATGGATGAGGATATCATGAATGATACACTGATGAAGGCAACGTTTGCCGGCGGGTGCTTCTGGTGCATGCAGCCGCCGTTCCGGATGGTTACCGGTGTGACCGACTCTGTCGCCGGATATGCCGGCGGTACAAAGGAAAACCCGACGTACGAAGAGGTCTCTTCCGGGACCACGGGATACCTGGAGGCGGTGCAGGTAACGTACGACCCGGGAATAGTCTCCTACGAACAACTGCTGGACGTGTTCTGGCAGCAGATCGATCCGACCGATTCCGAAGGCCAGTTCGCGGACAAGGGGTCGCAGTACCATACTGCAATCTTCTATCACAACGAGGAGCAGAAAAGAATCGCCGAAGCTTCGAAGAAGAAGCTTAACGATTCGGGGAAATTTAACAAACCGGTTGCAACGGAGATCCGGCCGTACACAACGTTCTATCCCGCTGAACAACACCATCAGGACTATGCGGAGAAGAAACCTGAAGAATATAAACGCTATAAGAAGTTCTCGGGCCGGGAAGCATTTATCGAAAAATTCTGGGGCGGGAAGAAAAAAGTAATAATCTATTCGACGCCGCACTGCCATAATTGCCGCGAGATAAAAGAATACCTGAAGTCAAGGAATGTGGATTTTACGGAGATCGACATGGCTTCCGATCAGGCAGCGGCACAGATGGTAATCGAAAGGACCGGCTTTATCGGTGCTCCGGTTGTCCGGATCGGGGAGGATTTTGTCTTCGGATTTGACCGGAAGAAGATTGAGGGCCTTTTGAAATGATACCCTCCGGAAATTAGTTTTTTACGGGTTATCAGTAAAATGCAAATAATAATAAGAGGAAATTTTGTGGTCGGCGTATCAGTTGAAGGGCAGATCTACCAATGTGAGATCTGCGGCAATGTCGTAGGGGTGAAGGTAGCGGGTGGAGGGGTTTGTCTGCCACGGTGAACCACTGAAACTAATAAGCCGCGATTCATAGAGGAAATTCGTCTGGAATTCAAGACAGAACCGCATTCTTTTGCCTCTGCGGGAACTCCTTTAAATAAACTGCTTATATCATTTTAAATGACTATTTTTTAGTCTTGATTTACATTTCCGAATGTGGCAGATATTCCGGATTGATACCAGTACCCGGGAAGCGGACCCCTATTGATCCAGATAAATAATAGTCCCTGCAGAATATGATCCATCGATTAGTGCGCCAAGTCTCCTGGCTCTATTACCTCTGTTCAACTTTTCCAACAAGTCCGTTTCAGAAATTAATATTCAATGCTTCCCACAGGTACTTGAACACTCTTGATATTTTGACAGAACGATTCCTCTCCATAACTACAGAGTGATTAAGCATGATTCATGGAGTGAAAATGGATGGTCAATAATGAGACATTTCTCTGCCAGATTTGCAAAAAATCCAAAAAGATAGATGAAATTGTACCTGCACAGTCGGTTCCTGAGCCTATCGTCGAGATAATCAGGAAGGAGCATTTCACCTGGTCATCTGACGGGTATATTTGTCGGGACGATCTTAACCGTTTCAGGGCACAATATATCGGGGTACTGCTCGAAGAGGAGAGAAACGATGTTGCATCCCTGGAAGAATCCGTCATACTGACGATGAAAGATCATGAACAGCCTGCTAAAAACACGAACATCGTTTTTGAACGACAGTCTGACTTTTGGAGAGCGACTTTCCGATCGTATTGCAGACTTCGCGGGGAGCTGGACATTTATCATTATTTTTGCAGGAATAATGACCTTGTGGATCGTCGCAAACACGTTCATTATTGCAACGAGACCCTTCGACCCGTATCCTTATATCCTGCTTAATCTCTGTCTCTCGACGATTGCTGCGATCCAGGCCCCTATCATTATAATGAGTCAGAACCGGCATGAAATCCGGGATCGACTCAATGCTGAACAGGACTACCGGGTAAACCAGCATGCCGAAATGGAAATTCATCAATTACATAAAAAAATTGATCATCTCATTTTCAAACAAGGGCAGAAACTTTTAGAGATACAGAATATCCAGTTGGAACTGATGCAAGACATGGTTCGAAAACCCTATGATGACCCGGTGAATAGAGAAATCGTCTGAATATGATCAGGAGTGAAATCCCTGATCAACTGCGAATTTATCAAGACCCGATCAATTTTTGGTAAAATTCTCCTGTTGACGAGAGAATACCATTACGGATATTTCCCGCTGCAATTGCGTTCACCGTACTCGCCCGGGCGCTGTAGTTCATAGCGTCGATTTCAGGTGAATAATCGACATATCCGAAAAAATACGTGCTCCAGAATGGCGAAATGTATTGGATGTGGTTCAACCGGGCCGACTGTGTGATCGTCGAGAGAAACTGCTGGTCGAGGGGGGCCCAGAAACTAAAAATATCGAGGCCATACGCCTCTGATGCGGTGGACATCCCGTTGAAGGATTTCACCGGGGCAGCCTGCTTATGAAGATTTGTCTCGTCGATGATGATTGATTTGTTATTCTGCCTCGCGATAGCACTGATGGTATCGATATTGGAAAGCCCGTTCCCATAAACGGTGAATACATGAATGGAGATGAAATCCAGATCGGTTTCCGTGGCATAACTCCGTGCGTATTCTACTGAATCCCATGTGCCGACTCCGGCTCCGATCTTTGTCCCCTTTCGATCGAGTCCATCAAGGACGTATTTCACAAGTTCCGTGTGATTTTCCGGGCCTTGCATAAAGTCTCCAATGGGTGAGGGCGAATTCTGTATCAGGTTCAGCGCTGATGTCAAGGAATTCGGGGTGCGTATCGTTGATAATAGTCTCAACCATGGATTTCTTGGCATTTTTATACTGGTCGAAAGTAACCCCGGAATAGTCCCATTTTACCGGAGAGAACATGGTATTGGCGAAAAGAATGTGGTTCTCCACGCAAAGATCCATCCCGCGGTTGTGCACCTCTTCTGCTACCTGGCGATAGAACTCTTCGTATTCGCTGTGGCGAGGGTAGTCCGGCGTATAAAGTGGATAGGCGATCGGGATGGTCACGCCCTGTATTCCCATTGCCTTGTAACGATCCAGCATTAACCTGACACTGTCCATTACCTGCGGTTGCAGGAGGACATCGCCCCGGTTATCATCTGCCTGCAGTAGTTCCGCCCCGAAAATTATCGGATAATTCGTGTTCGTATTTTGATTTGCACGTGTTGTATCATAATTGTCCATGTCGGTTTTGAGGCTGTTATACAGGCTTTGATATGCTGCCGGAACTGGTGGCTGTACAGCAGCAGAACTCGGAATGACAAGGGTTTCCTGCGAAGTTGTAGTGGTTGGTTGTATGACGGGAGAGGGATAACGCACACACCCGGTCAAAGCCATAGTTCCTCCGAGAAGGCAGATTATTACCGTGATAAGGAGGAACTGGTTGATATATGCTCCTCGTCGCTGGTCAGGACTTCTGGGTTTTAAGAGTATCATGGGGGTTCCGGATTTCCTATGATGTCTTCCTTTGCTGATTACTATATTAATGTTGAGGAAAAAGAAAAAAAATGATTTCTATTTCTCGCTCCTGACACCCTTACACTTAGTGCCGTCGCTTTTTGATCCATAAACTGTCCTGTGCTGGTGCCGATTTGTTGGTGGTGAGTGGGAAATTTTAACGAGGTGAAATATTGGTATCCAACAGCAAATGCATCAGAACCTGGCATCATAAATTTTATAAGATACCGTGGGGTATGGAATGCAACCGATATGTCCAGACATGGAGTAGTTTGAAATGAAAATGACACAACTCAACCTCACGGAAACCGAAGTACCAATGCTTCGCAGGATCCTTGAAAGCTATCGTTCTGACCTGCGGATGGAGATTGCCGACACAGAGGAGATGGATTTCAGGGAGACTCTTAAAGAGGAAGAGGCACTGCTGGAAAGAATACTGGAGACACTCGCTCAATAGAACGGAAATATTGCTTTTGCTTCCCTGAAATGAAAGAACAGGCGATGTTCGTCCTTTCCCGTTTTCGCCCGATAGAAAAAATAGTTATTCAATGGTAATTTTCGTTTTCGGTTCAGTTATTTCTTTTTTCATGCGAACTTCAAGTACCCCGTTCCTGAACGTTGCCGTCGCACCCTTCTCGCTGACCGGTTTCGGGAGAAGGATTACCCTCTGGAACGAGCCGAAAGTCCTTTCCTGCAGGTAATAATCTCCCTTTTGCTCGGTCTTTTCCTGCTTTCTCTCGCACGAAATCTCAAGGGCCTTCGGGTTGATCAAATCGAGGGTAATATCTTCTTTTGACGTGCCCGGGATCATGTCCGCGGTCACCATCACATCGTCATCGTGCTCGGTGACATCCACTTTAAGATCGCGCCTGGTCAGGGGTACGATATCCGCTTTATCGCTGGCCGGCAGTAATGCGAGTTGTCCGGGCTCTATCATGTGACGGAACATGAAATCCATGTAATCACGCATCTCATCAAATTCATCAAATATTGACTTTCTTTGGAATTGTCGTGGCATAAAATACCTCCTGTCTTTTCAAGGAATTCCGGATAGACGTTTCCGGATAGAACCATGTGATGGTAACGTCACTATAAAAAAATTTTGGCAATTGTCATTTTTTGGCAATCCTCTTCCCGTTCCTGTCGTCGCGGTTTGCTAATACTGACCGGTTCAGAATGAGGTGCTATTCCCGGGATTGCGACGGAACCGAACCCTTAACCGATCGCATACATAATAGCAAATAGTATGACAACTGATTCCCGGCAGCATGATATACCGATCGGACTGCAGGTTCTCCTGGGACTCTGCATTCTCTGCGGTATCGTCCTCGCACCGGTTTTGTTATTCTGGTCTCTGCCGGGACCCGCCATGGTACCTCATGCAAACTCCACGCTTCATATAAAAATCCTCGCGGTAAACGATTTTCACGGGCACCTGCCCCCGGGACAGACCCTGAACAACCGCCCTGTCGGCGGTGCTCCGGTACTCGCTTCCTATCTTAAATCAGCGATTGCCTCCGGGAATGCAGACGGGACCATCATTGCTCTGCCCGGCGATGTGATCGGGGGATCACCTCCCGAATCGGGGCTGTTTCTCGACGAGCCGTCAATACTTTTTTTCAACGGCTTTGCAAATCAGTACTGTACCTACCGGCCAGACCTCACCCAACACTTCCTGTAACGTGGTTGCAACGCTGGGCAACCAGGAGTTCAACGGCGGCATACCCGAACTGCTCAGGATAATTAACGGAGGGAACGGGACGACGAATATAACCCACCTCGTTGATCCCTATCCCGGCGTGAAGATAGATTACGTCTGCGCAAATGTGGTCTGGAAAGCCAACAACACCCCTATCGTTCCGCCCTATACCCTGCGGTATGTCGGAGGGGTCCCTGTCGCATTCATCGGTGCCGTTACAATAAGCACTCCTGAACTCACGGATCCTGCCAATGTCAACGGGGTGATGTTCCTTGACGAAGCCGATTCCATTAACCGGTACATTCCGGAAATCCAGAAGCAGGGTGTGCATGCGATTGTCGTCCTTCTTCACGAAGGCGGGAACCAGACTCCTTATAACGGTCCGACCCGGGTCAATGAAACCGTGACCGGGCGGGTGACCGCGATTGTTAACCGGCTTGACCCCGACATTGACGTCGTTCTGTCCGCCCATACCCATGAGTTTACCAACGCCTTCATCGACAATGCCGGGGGAATTCCCGTGCTGGTCACCCAGGCCTACATGTACGGCAGGGGGTATGCCGATGTCGATATTTATATTAACAGGACAACCGGGGATATCGTCGCGAAATCCGCACAGATTATCCCGGCATATGCGGACCAGCCTCCGGGAACGAGTCCGGATCCTGCAACCGTTGCATTCCTTGCAAGGGATGAGCAGGCCCTTCGCCCGGTTGAGAACCAGGTAATCGGTGTTTCTGCCGGGAATATTACCCGGGAAGAAAACGATGCCGGGGAATCAGCAATGGGGGATTTGGTAGCGGACGGCGAAAGGGCTGCGATGCATGCCGATGTGGGATTTGATACTTCCGGTGACCTCTGGGCAGACCTGTCCAAAGGAACTATTACCTGGAGCGACCTGTATGCCGTTCAGCCAGTCCCCGGGACTGTCCAGCCGGTCGGGATGACCGTCCTATCAATGACGTTGTCGGGGGAACAGATCCTAAAGG
Source organism: uncultured Methanomicrobiales archaeon (assembly GCA_963809105.1). Classification (GTDB taxonomy): domain Archaea; phylum Halobacteriota; class Methanomicrobia; order Methanomicrobiales; family Methanospirillaceae; genus CAIKOD01. The sequence goes on from CAWEIC010000002.1 coordinate 109,941, forward strand.
CCCTTGAACAGCAGTGGCAGGAACCGCTCCCCCCTCACAATCTCATCGTCTCGGGGCTTGCGTATACCTATAATGCTTCAAGACCTGCGGGCAGCAAGGTCGTCAGCGTGACGATCCAGGGAGTCCCGCTCGACCCCGACAAAATTTACACTGTTTCCACGGTGGGATACCTTGCCGGTGGCGGTGACAATTACACGACGTTTGAGGAAGGAAAGAACATTACCTATGGGCCGTCCGATGCGAATGCTCTTGTTACCTATGTGAGCTCATTACCGCAACCAGTGAATGTCACGGTGGACGGGAGGATCCGGAAGATAACCTAACACAGGCTAATCTTCCGTAACCACCCGGTACCGTAACGGCCGGAAGGGATGAATGGCGCTGATGCGTTGACGGCTGATTGAAAATCTGTACCTGCGTGAAATAGTTATCATCAACCGCAGATGCATCAAAGCTGCCTTCGCAAGGATACGGTCAGAGAAACAGATCCCTGTACGGGTAAAACAGAAGGTTACGAACCCTGCTATCTTCATCTCAGAGCACATATGATGATAGATGATTGAACAGACACACCATAGATCCTATTATTGCTGGAAATGCGGGCATGAATGGCAGGGACCTGTACCCGAACAGAATCATAAAATCCGTGACCGGTTTAACCCGGTTTTCCAGACGGTGTTATGTCCTGTTTGCAAATCCGCAAAAATCGGATTTCAACGGGATTAAATCCGGTTATTTGGCGAAAGGAAGAAAAAGCCGATCAGGTACCGGATGGTACCTCCTGAAAGTCCCGTACGGTTAGATAGTGCCGCCTGACCTCAGGATAAAAATTAAGTGACAGGTAATACCAGAATTCGGACGAATTCTCAAAGTTGCTGACCGTTCCCGTTTCCACGAGCGGCAATCCAGGATGTATCGTTATACCGGGAAGCAATCAATCTGGACAAGTTGAAATGGGCCCCATAATCATGGGGAATCATCCATAATTGATGAATACGTCATGAATTTGGGATCTATAGCAGTGAAGATTCCAATTCCTGATGTAGTCAACAAAAGGAATGAATCGCTGGCCGCTATCCGGTTTTTTTTGTTGTGGTTGTTGACGCTTCGTTGCGGTAAGTACTCTGTATAAGGAGCGGAAAGAGCCGGAGTACTTTTCTATGACGGGTAAATTCATGGTTGCAACCGGGAAATCTTTACCGATATATACAGAGGATACCTGATGGATCACTACCCGTTCTACTCAGTCCGGCCCCTCCTTCCGGTCTACCCGGAACCTGTGGACCTGCCGCCTGCACGGAAACGCCGGATAATGGTCCAGGGCAGTTCCGTGCTCTTCCAGGAGGACCCGGTACCGGGCACCGTCCTCATGCCGGACCCCCTCCCCGCCGGTCTGGTATGCGCTGAACCGGTGTATCTTGGCACCCGCGACGGCCTTTTTTACTACGCGGCCGGGGTCCCTGCCGATGCAACCCCTCCGGACGGCTGGCAGACCTCGCCGGTCCGGGAATTGTCCGGAAAGGTCCCGGACAGCGACATGGCCATCGCCGCCTATGCCGTGAGGATCCTTGACTTTGACCGGTCGACCACCTTCTGCGGCCGGTGCGGTGCAAAAACCCGCCCCCACACGACCGAGCGGGCACAGGTCTGCACGGCCTGCGGCCGCATCATATACCCCAGGATCTCCCCGGCCATCATCGTGCTGATCAAAAAGGGTGAGGAGGTCCTGCTCGCCCGTTCCCCCCGTATCCCGCCCGGGGTTTTCTCGGTCCTCGCAGGTTTCAATGAACCCGGTGAGAACCTCGAGCAGACCGTCCACCGCGAAGTCGGCGAGGAAGTCGGCATTACGGTGCGAAACCTCCGGTATTTCGGGAGCGAGCCCTGGCCGTTTCCCGATTCGCTTATGATCGGCTTTGTCGCAGACTATGCCGGGGGAGATATCAGGATCGACAACAAGGAGATTGAAGCCGCCGGCTGGTTTACCAGAAGCACCCTGCCCCCGGTTCCCTCGAAGACGAGCATATCTCGGGCGCTCATCGAGGCCTGGATCAGGCGGGAGATCTGAAATGCCGGGTGAACAGAACAAAAAGAGCCGGATGCTTTCTCAACGGGAACGAATTGATGGAACATGTGAAAATCCGAATGCACAGGAAAAAAAACTAACAGGTGATTCATGGTGACGAAGGTACTCGCGATCGACGGCAGCCCCCTGATGGAGGGAAACACTTCCATCCTGATGAGGCATATCATGGAAGAGCTTGAAACAGAAGGTATCGCCACTGAAAAAGTAAACCTGGGCGGATGCGTGGCACGGGGATGTACTGCCTGTATGCAATGCCGGGAGAACCAGGACGGACATTGCACATTTGACGATGATATCGTCAACAGTCTGCATCGACAAAATGGTAGAAGCGGATGGGATTATTCTTGGATCACCCGTGTATTTCCTCGGTGTCACCGCCGAAATGAAAGGGTTGATCGACCGGGCCGGGTTTGTGGCAATGGCCAACCGGGACATTTTCCAGCGGAAGGTCGGCGTTGCAGTAACCGTAATGCGCAGGGCCGGAGCCGCCACCGCCCTGGATACGATGATCAACTTCATGGTATATTCAGGCATGATCGTCCCGGGAAAACCGGTAATTGGTGTTGGCAATGAGATTGGAGCCGTTAATAAAGACGAAGAAGGTATCCGCCGTGCCCATGACACCGGCAGGAATATGGCATGGCTGCTTAAGGCCCTTGGGACCCGTCATGCATCATAAGAGAGGAAACCAGGGGTGTCATCGGGTCGGATCCGTGTGCAGGTATCGGCCGTTACCGGACCAGATTGGCAGAACTAATAATCCTTTCGCAGTCCGCTTGTTGAGCAACCGGGCAACAACGGGAGAACAGGGATGGGAATAGCCGACAGAAGACAACGGGAAAAGGAACAGCGAAAGACCGGGATCACCGATGCAGCCGAGCGTCTCTTCTTCTCACGGGGTTACGAGGATGTTTCCATGGAAGATATCGCCCGGGATGTTGAACTGAACAAGGCTACCCTATACCTGTATTTTGAAAATAAGGAGGCCCTTTTCGCGACTGTCGTGCTCCGTGGCATCCGGATCCTCAGGGAAAAATTCACGGAATGTATCAATCGTGCGATCTAACGATCGTACTTCTTGTGCGCCTGCTCAATTGTCATCAGATCATCGATATGGATCTCATTCTCAGCCAAGATCACGGAGTATGTGATCGTGTATTTCCTGCTGACGTGCATTCGCCATATCTGGTCCCTTGGGGTCTTTTCGATGCACTCAATGTCTGCCCGGATGTCCGGATATTCCAGCAGTAGCCGGATATGTTCAACCACGATACGCCGGTCTTTTTCAGGAAGTGCCCGGTAAAACTTCCTTGATTTATGACTACATTTGATTGCTATCACTATGCCTCAGACTCTCTAATCTTGCTTATCAAGGTCGTCGAGCGGGACAAAATCGCCTTCCAGTTCTATCTCATTCGTATCACGGATCAGCCGATACGCTCCAGCCTCGTGAATAATCCGTTTCAGCATAATATCATATGACTCACCAGCCTTACGCTGGTCATGCAGGCTGGCCCATACTTCGGGAGTAACGGGAATGCGCTTTGTCGCTTTTGCGGCCTCGTTGTCCGTGCCGCCTATATCAGGGGGCGTGCCGAACCTGTGTTTCACCTCATTCATGACATTCTCTCCTCGATCTTCAACATTTTTTTGATGGAGTGTGGTTCCAACCTGCTGTAAAAAATAACAGGCATTACAGTATTGTAAATAATGCAAAATAAAGATGTCGCTCTTAGTGATATATATTAACAAAATAGGATTCAAATTCAATTTGTTAATGTCATAAAGGATTTGAACCACGAGTGAAGAGTGCTGCTATGGAGTTTAGCAGGATTAAATATTATAAGTTTATTACATCTTAATAGCGCTTTATTTTTGATTTAAAAGGATTAATTTGCTTTATTTCTACCTTCCAATGGAATATCGATAAAATGTGATTGATAAGTAACAGTTTGAGCATTATTATAGAATACTTTCTCACCATTTTCAACAACGGTGGGACCGTGCACATCGATCTCTATTACATCATAGCGATTAAGAACAATTGAATATCTCCCATTTGCATCGGTTTTGCCTACAGCTATGACTTTGCTGGTGAAACCCGTAAGTTCGACTTGCCCATTTGAAGCGGGGATGATTAATCGTTCAAAAGTCAGAGTCGCATCAGGAACCTGATGTAGGTGATCTTTATCCCATACTGTTACCGTGAGCATAAACGGGTCTTCTGGTTCAGCGTAATTAGAATACGTTGGGACGATCGTAGGAACAGGACGAACTAAAGCGCTATTATTGATAATTTTGAAAGCTCCAAAAAATTGTGATTCTGAAGATGCGGTTTGTTTCAATGGAGCAACTTGGGAAATAACTGTTGGATACATATTTTTTAACGAAAAAGAGTTGGGTAGTGTAGTGACGGGCCTACTTCTCCACTGTCCCCTCACTCTCGAATCTTATTGATCTAACAAGACGCGAATAACACTTACCGAGAAAATCTACATCATAGGATGTTATCTCCGGGCAGCAATCGCTGCACCCAGAGCGCCGGTAATCTGAGGTTCAAACGGAACAAAGAGCGTTACACCCAATTCTTTCTCAAGGGCACCCTTCATTCCCGCATTTTTTGCCACACCACCGACGAATACTATATGATCCTTTAGTGCCATCCGTTTTGCCATTACAACGATTCTCTGGGCGACACTTGCAATAAGACCGGCTGCAATATCCTCCTTCGGGATTCCTCTTGCCCGGAGTGAAATTACTTCCGATTCCGCGAACACCGTACACATACTCGTAATACCTGCCGGGTGTCTGGATGTAAGTGCAAGATTTCCAAGATCATTTATGGGGACTTCCAGCGCCTTTGCAGTATATTCGAGAAATTTGCCTGTTCCTGCAGCGCACTTATCATTCATAAGAAAGTCAGTAACGTTACCATCCTCGACGACAATAATTTTGGAGTCCTGGCCACCTACATCGATGATGCCCTGCACTTCCGGATAGAGAAAATGAACCCCCTTTGCATGGGCTGTGATCTCGCTTATTCCTTTATCGGCAAAAGAAATCGAGTTTCTCCCATATCCCGTTGCATATATTTTATTAACGTCGTCCTTATCGATATTTGAAGCAAGAAGGAGTTCGTTATAGATTTTATCAGCAGTGGTGAGAAAATCGAAGGCAGTATTGGAAATACGGTATCCCACAATCTCCGTTTCTCTGATAAGTACTGCCTTCGTCGTGGCAGCACCGGCATCTATCCCGGCAGTAATCACCAGACCATCTCCAGGAATGCATCGATGCGGATTCCGATCTGCTCAACATCGGAGTCGCCGTAATCTGACTCGATAGCGAGCATTGGGATCTTTTCTTTTTTCAGGGCTCTCTGCACGTGGAGCCGTTCGATATTATACGCATGGCAGAACTGAAGGGTATAGTACACAACTCCATCGACGTTATATCGTTTTGCCAGGTCAACAATCCGGGAAATCCGTTGGTCATTTGGGGTCATACAAGCACAGGGGATCTCAAGGTACCGCTCCGCGAGTGCTGTCCACGGCTCCTTATTCTCATCAACAAGATCCCAGAATGACCTCGTCCCCGTGCAACTCTCTTCAACTACGATTACTGCTCCTTTTTGCTCGACAATGTCGGATATCTTCGTATTCCCCGCTGCCATCGGACAGCCGGATATCATGATTCGTGGCCCTGACCTGCCTGGTGGAATGCGATGTTCCATCTCCTCACAAAGCTGGCTGACCCCTTCCCTGAACTGGTCCTGAGAAAGGAAAAATTGTTTTTGCATCACCCGGAGAACCTCGGACCCGGAAATGAGTGGTGGATCGCGTCTTCTCATATCGAAAAACCGATGAAGGAGCCTCCGCGTTTCGTTTGACGATTCTGATCTCCTTCTTCAATAGTTCTTCACTAATGACGTTCCCGGTCAAACCTTCCATATATTTTCCGAACTTACGCAATTCAGAGAGGAAGTAGGCGATTGCCTCAGGACTGCTTGGTTTCTGTGGGAGATCCAGAACGTAAGTGGATAGATAATCGGTAAGGAGCTGGTACATCTTTTTCTTCCCGTCACAGGTCGCTTCCGCAACAGCGACGTCCACGAGCTGAACATGTGGACAGGAAAGGCTACCCCCACAACAGGAATCAACGATTGCACCAAACGATGATTTGATTAACGGGCAGATATTCCTCGGTAAAGATTGCTCCGCAAGCCCAATTGTATCAGTTCTCCCACCACAAAGCACGATCCGGTCTGCACCTGCTCCAAAGATAATCTCATCGGGAACAAAGAGACAAAACGTTCCGACGATCTTTGTCCCCTTAGCCCGCTCTTCATTCAATTGTCCAACACGGATATCATACGATTTCTGAAAATATTCAAGGCTTTTGAGAGGATGTTGCATTACGCTTCCTGATTGATATCAGACACTTTATTTATTTTAAGTGTGCCACCTTTGTAGTTTCTGGTTCTGTCAAGTCTTCGGCAGCTGACTCTTTCTTTACATAATGTCATTCATCGATCTACATAATGGCATTAATCTAATATTTTCGATTTGATTTCTGACTCTTCTTTGGCAATTTCAATAATTTGATTACAAAACTTATTGATGTTAAAATTGGTCAGCTGCCGAAGACTTGACAGAACCCCTAATAAAAAGGTATTTATAGCGATTGCAAGGATGTATCGTTCATGACTACTTCAGAAAAAGTTGAAATTCCACAGTGGGTATGGGACTTTCACGGCCATGTCTGCCCTTTCATGCCAATAGGGTACCGTATGGGACAGATCGCGATGCGTGAACTGGGAGTGCAGCATATCGGTGATCACGGTGCATTCGGCTTGTCTGAAATGGGTGTCGGGCATCCACAGACCTGCATGATTGACGGATTTATGGCAGTCACCGGCTGCACGTATGGCAAACTGATGATGGAGAGGCTCGGCTACGGAAAGGTTGCCTGTATCCTGTTTGTTCCGGGAAAAGGGGCCATCCGTGTGTACCTGAAATCGGAGTTCCAGGACGAACTCGGTAAACAGGAGTTTTTTGTCTATCGGAAGAAAGGCATTGAACCCTCGCAGGTCCCGGCAGATGTCGTAAAAAAAGTCGTTGACATGGTTATGAACGCATCCGAAGCAGATTTGTTCAAAGTAGAGAGACTTCCTGATTTCACCTTCAGCCGCCCGAAGGGATCGTTCGCGAAGATGAAATGCAGCAAATGCGGGGAATATGTGTTCGAACGGTACGTCCGCATGGTGGACGGGAAACCTGAGTGTATTCCCTGTTCAGACTATAACCAGACCTGGGTGAATGTCCTTAAGGGCATGCAATAAATCGGTGCACCATGGACAGCACCCTCCTGATCGCCATCGCGGCGGTCTTTATTGTTTCTATCATCTTCTCGATGTTCGGACAGGGTGGTGGGTCGCTCTATACACCAATCCTCTTTTTGCTGGGCTATGCTACACTGACTTCGATCTCTACTTCGCTCGTCCTTAATCTCATCACGGCACTATCGGCATCGATCGTGTACTATCGATCTCATCTGGTGGACATACGGTTCGCACTCTGGTTTGTTCCGGGTATCTGTCTGGGTGCATACCTCGGCGGTGTGATTACCGCATATGTCAATCCGGTACTCCTGATGTGGTTGTTTCGTCATCTTCCTCATCGGTGCAGGAGGACGGATGATCTATACCTATTGGGAGAAATCGGCTCCCGAAGGTTCCTGTCCGGTAACGTTCTCCAGGGAAATGTACATCCTCATCATTATATTCAGTTTCGCTGTCGGCATTTTATCCGGATTGCTTGGTGTTGGTGGCGGGATCATAATTGTGCCGTTCCTGATATTCCTCTGCCGCTACCCGACAAAAAATTCTGCCGGAACGGTTAGTTTCGTCGTGATCTTCTCCTCACTCTTTGGCGTGTTCGGCCACCTGGCGAGTGGGGGATTCGACATTCCCCTGATCGTCGGCACTGCTGTTGCAGTGATTATCGGCGCTACAATCGGTGCGAGGAGCATGGTGAGGATCTCGAGCGGGTATATCAAGGCTGGTTTCGGAGTGATCCTCTGGGTATTTGCAATTCAGCTAATCCTTAAACTGATGCATATTATTTAATTTTTTTACCATCGCATTGAGATCCGGTGGTATTCAGATTTGCGTCGGAGAAGTCTTCTTAATCATGAGTTTCAATTCTTCGGATTATCCGGAGATGCAACGAACCGGATCTTCCCCTGACTATCTGGTTTCGGCGGTCCCTGGCGGGCCGAGATACAGGACATTTTCATTGGCAAGAATTGCGAGAAACGCACCGGGAATCTCATCGTCCCTCTCCAATGAAATGTTCGTTGAACTCCGTATGGAGTGCTGGATATCTTCTTTCAATTAACCCACCTCCGGTAATCCTGCATAACTCTGATTATCTCTTCGACCTCTTTGCTGTTTTCAGAACGAAATTATCGTCTCCCAACCTCCACCATTGATAACAGGAATATTCATACTCCCAACTTTTCAATGCACTTCAGTGCCTGGCGGCCACGATCGGTGATGGAGTAGATGATCCAGTTGCCCTGCTGTTCACCGACAATAAAATCCTGTTCCTTGAGGATGGTAAGGTGGTAAGAGAGTTTCGAGGCGGCGATCTGGACAACGGCCTTGATGACACAGACACAGAGCGGCTGGGACAGAAGTGCGTACATGACGGTAAGACGAATAGGATCGGCGAGCGCCTGGTTAATACGGCTGCTCGCATACAATGCAGACTGGTCCGGGATCCGGGCAATAAGTCCCTCTAATCCGCCCTTTTTATTCAATTCTTCCTGTATGGGATCCGGGATATCCCTGGTGAAATCGCAGCATACCTCATGATGCGAACGCGTTTGTGTCTGTGGCATAGAAGATTCAAATTAATATGAAATGGTAACATATATATATTTTCACCGGCAATTATTTCAAGATAATTTGAATCTTCAGCTGATGGCACAGCAGGAATGTTCTGAAAATATGGTTATCGATCAAGAATCTGAACATAAAACTGACACTGACATTACTGATCCCACCGGCGGGTCCGCGATCGATGAGATGCTCGCGAAAATTACGGCATGGGCTCATAAATATGCAGAGAAAAATGGCTGGGTGCTGAACCCCGATAACAAGGAACGCTTGGGTCTTCTCAAAGGCCTTGCAGTAAATCGTCTCAAATTCGGGAAACAGTACTGCCCCTGCCGGGTTAGAAGCGGTAACCCGGAGACTGACAAAAAAATTATTTGTCCGTGCATCTATCACCGTGACGAAATTGCACAGGACGGTCATTGTCATTGCCGGTTGTTCTTCAGAAAAGATGCCCTGGAAAATGAGATGCCGAAATGACAGGGTATAGTGTGGCGTAACTGATGATTCCTGATCTTTTACAGATATTCGCAGATTGGATCACGTATTCGGTGTTAGGAATGACTGCGGGAAGCCCGCTCGCCTCTTCGGTCAATTTCTTTATCTACGATTCGATCAAGGTCACGGCCCTCCTCGCAGTCATCGTATTTTTTGTAGGGGTCATCAGGACCTTTATCACGCCGTCGAAGGTGAAAAAATGGGTCGGTGGGAGGACCGAGGGGGTTGGAAACGTCCTTGCTGCAATGCTCGGAATTCCGACGCCGTTCTGTTCCTGTTCGGCGGTCCCGCTTTTTATCGGGTTCGTGGAGTCCGGCGTACCCCTCGGGATCACGTTCTCATTTCTCATCGCATCGCCGCTGATCAATGAGATTGCAGTTGCCATGCTTTTTGCACTATTCGGTTGGCAGATTGCCGTGCTCTATATTGTATCAGGACTTATCATCGCGATCGTTGCAGGGATTGTTATAGGCCGGCTCCACCTCGAAAACCAGGTCGAAGAGTTTGTCTACCAATGCAAATTGCATGATCAGGCCGATAAGCCAATGACCTGGCGGGACAGGTTCGACTTTGCCGTTGGTGAGTCGAAGAGTATAACCCTCAAAGTCCTGCCCTACATCCTCATCGGCATCGCCATCGGTGCGATAATTCACGGATATGCCCCTGCAGATTTCCTTATCAATATCGCCGGGCCGGACAACCCACTGGCGGTCCCGATTGCGGTTCTGATAGGGATCCCCCTCTATTCAAACGCCGCAGGGATGCTCCCGATCATGCAGGTGCTGACCTCGAAAGGCATGGCGATGGGGACGGCACTGGCGTTCATGATGTCGGTGGTCGGGCTTTCGCTCCCGGAGATGATCATCCTCCGGAAAGTAATTAAAATAAAATTGATTGCGATATTTGTCGGAATCCTGTTCGTCGCCATTACCCTGACGGGGTTACTGTTCAATGCAATATTAGGATAAAATGACAGGAATTGAAAACAATGCCGGGAAGAGACAGGTGTTGATCATGGCAGAAAAACCGTGCTGCCCTGCTGATGCACTCCGGAGAATCAGGCAGATAGAGGTGAACGGGATTCCAACAGGAATCACCATGCTGGATGAAAGTATCGCAGAAGTAAGAGAACAATCATATCCAGGTGAACAGGAAGTCCGTAATGCGCTTATGAGACGAATCGGGGTCTATAATTATATTCCCCCCGGGATGCATGAGGCATATACGGAGGCTATCCTGCGGGAATATTATGCCAAATCAGAAAGTGAGGATCACGATGACAATTTCAGATAAAGAAACCACGAACCGTCTGATGATAGAATGGCGACACCTTTCAGTAGGTGGTGAAACCTGCGAACGATGCGGGACGACCGGGGCCGCCGTAATGGAAGCGGTCGATGACCTCACGTTTGAACTTGGTAAAAAAGATATCAGGGTTCTCTTCAGGGAAGTGGTGATTGACAAGGATCGGCTTGAAGAGTCTAACCTGATTACATTCAACGGGATACCGCTTGAAGAACTAATTGCCGGTAATCAAACTGAGACCTCGTGCAGTTCCTGTTCGACGCTCACCGGTATGGATGCCTGTTGTCGCGCTGTCCAGGTTGACAACCAACTGTATGAAGCAATTCCTGCATGGCTTATCAAGCGTGCGGCCTTACAGGGCGCTTGAAATAACCTAGGATAGGTAAAATCATGGTAACTATTGAAGTACTTGGGACCGGTTGCGCAAACTGCAAACGGCAGATGAGCAATGTTGAAACGGCGGTCAGGCAGCTCGGGATCACCGCAGAGATAATAAAAGTTGAAGATATGGCCCAAATCATGGAACGCGGTGTTATGCTGTTGCCCGCTGTGGTTATTGACGGGGATATAAAAGTCTCCGGCAGGATCGCCGATGTGCCTGAGATCAAAAAGTTCCTGACAGGGGGTGCCTGAATGGCCATGCAACCTGCCTGCTCATGCAGTACCACGGCAGGATCGGGTGGACCGACGAGGATCATCTTTCCCTGTGCGGGACAGGCTAACACCGGGCAGCTGACGAACCTTGCGGCAGTCCAGCTGACAGAGGAAGGATATGGAAACATCGCCTGCGTGGCACTGCTCGCTATCGGTGCCGAAGGACTTCTGTCGAACGCAAAGAAGGCGGACGAATTGATTATCCTTGACGGGTGTCCGATGCATTGTGCCGGAAAGATTGCCGCAGCACAGGGCCTGGCCCCGGACCAGCACATTGTTGTGACGGAACTTGGTATCGTAAAAGCCGGGTCACGGGATTATAATGATGTGGATATTGAAACCGTGGTATCGGCGGCCTGGGAAGGTTTAGGAAGAACGGAAAAACCGGAGCAAAACGGAAATGCCCCGGGATCCGGTGGCTGCGGGTGCGGCGGTAAGTGCTGAAAAATTTTCATACGGGTGATCAGGCACGACAAGCATTGCGACAGGAAAACGACTCTCATTTCTTGACCGGTACCTTACGCTATGGATATTCCTTGCGATGGCAGTCGGTATCGGTATCGGGTACGCTTCACCCGCTGCACCGGCACTAATTACCCACCTGTCGGTCGGGACGACCTCGATCCCGATTGCGATTGGACTTATTCTCATGATGTACCCGCCTCTCGCGAAGGTACGGTACGAGGAGCTCGGGAAAGTATTTCAGAATACGAAGGTGCTCGGGCTCTCGCTAGTCCAGAACTGGATCGTCGGCCCTGTGCTGATGTTTGCCCTTGCGGTTATTTTTCTTCGGGACCAGCCGTTGTTAATGTACGGTCTGATCCTGGTCGGTCTTGCGCGGTGTATCGCCATGGTGATCGTCTGGAATGACCTCGCGGAAGGGGATTGTGAATATTGTGCGGCTATTGTCGGCCTGAACTCGGTCTTCCAGGTATTCTTCTACGCCGTCTACGCATGGTTTTTCATCACGTACCTGCCACCGCTGCTCGGCATAGGGACTGGATCAGTAGTTTCGATTACCATTACGCAAATCGCCACGAGTGTCTTTATCTATCTGGGAATCCCGTTCATCGCCGGCATCGTGACCCGTTACACCCTGATTCACCTGAAGTCAAAGGCATGGTACGAACAGGTCTTCATCCCGAAGATCTCGCCAATGACCCTCATCGCATTACTCTTTACCATCATCGTGATGTTCTCTCTCCAGGGAGAATATATCATCAACGTGCCCGTCGATGTCGTGCGGGTAGCTGATTCCACTGCTCTTCTACTTCGTCATTATGTTCTTTTCGAGTTTCTGGATGTCTCATCGCCTTGGAGTGGATTACCCCAAATCGGCCTCGCTCTCGTTCACTGCTGCATCCAACAATTTCGAACTGGCGATAGCGGTTGCCGTGGCGGTCTTCGGTATCGCATCACCGGCCGCATTTGCCACCGTAATAGGGCCGCTGGTCGAGGTCCCGGTCCTGATCTCGCTTGTGAACGTCTCATTCTGGCTCAAAAAGAAATGGTACGGTGAAGAGAACTCAAATGCATGCAGCCCGGTGCTGCAATGACCGGAAAAACCGGGAAAGAACACCTATGCAGATAAACATCGTCAGTGACGGATTATTCGGGAAACGGGCATTCGAGAATATCGGCAGGCAGTTCCCCTGCCGGTGGGTTACGGTCCCTTTTTCCGGGTCACCCATCATGGAAGATGTAGAGATAGACCTGCCGTCATGTGACCTCTGCATCTCCTATGCCCGTCACCCCGATGTCATCCTGGCTATCGTCGAACAGGGAATACCCGTCGTACTTGGCATTACTCCGGGGCCGGGTCTTGTCCGACAGGCAAAGGAAATAAACCCTCTCGTCACTTCGGCTCCGACCATGTGCTCCCTTGAACCGACGACCGGGTGCAAAGAGATCGACTTGTATGCAGAGAAGTTCGGGCTTCCGGCTTTCAGGACATCCATAGAAAACGGGCAGATCACGCGGATTGAAGTTTTACGGGAAGCTCCGTGCGGTTCGACACGGGGTGCCGCTGCTGACTGCTCAGGTATGCCGCTCTGTACAGAGACGCTCAGGCATTTCGGACTCCGGATCTGTCATCACTGTGTCGCCCCCAGATTCGGCAGGACCTGTGACAAGGAAGTGTCAGGTGCCCTGCATGTCCGGCAATTGCTCCATAGTATTGCAAAAAAGGATGTGGCTGCGGCCCGGCTTGAACGGTTCCGGGATGAAATAGACCAGATACTTGAACAGTTCCGGAAAAAACAGGCAGGAACGGTGTGAATAATTATGCTTAAAGTACCTCCCCATGAAGCGTATCCACCCGAGGAAGGACGTTACCTGAGGGGGAACGATTATTCCCCGGTCGCGGTTGTCATCATCCTGACTACCGATGCCGAAGATATCCCGCCCGAGATTGAGAAACTTGTAAGGACTGGCGTGGAGAGCGGAGCCGCACTCTCCGGGACGCTGCAGACCGCAAATATCGGTATCGAAAAAATTATCTGCAATATCGTTGCGAACCCGAACATCAGGTTCCTTATCCTTGGCGGCCCCGAGTCCGAGGGGCACAAGACCGGCGATGCGATTAAAGCATTGTTTCGGAACGGTGTCGATGAGAAGAAACGAATTATCGGGACAAAATGGCTCACCGCGGTCCTGTATAATGTCCCGACAGAGTTCATCCAGCGGTTCCGTGACCAGCTGACACTCGTTGACTGCCAGTTCCAGACAGAACAGGTTATCAGGAAGGCGGTATGGTCATGCTACCAGGAGACTCCGGTTGACTTTAAAGGACAGTCTCTCTGCGACCCCGGGGCGTGGCCGGAGCCTCCGCTAAGCGGCAGGATCACGTGGAAAATCACACAGCCATGGTCTGAACCGCAGGATGACAAGGAACGAGCCGCGAAACAACGTGCTCTCGATATGATCGAGATGCTGAAAGCACGAAGTGCCGCAAAAGAAACCATATCAAAACTGGATTGATCCATAAGACGCTCAATCAACAAGTCTCCATGGGACCCCTGAATAAAAGAAACAAGTTGAGGAAATGAGACATGAAACCAAAAGTACCTCTTCATCTGCACTCACAATGCAGCCCGCTCCCGGATTGCAGAAGGTTATCTCCGTGCGAAGTATGGCGACCGGTTCGACGCCTTCAGTGCAGGTACCGAGGTTTCTGCCGTAAGTCCCTATGCAATCCGGGTCATGAAGGAGTTGGGGATCGATATCTCACAGCAGCGCTCGAAAAGCCTTGATGAATTCGATGGGGAAACAATGGATATCGTCGTCACGGTCTGCGATAAGGCAAAAGCAGTATGTCCGTTCTTTCCGGGCGCAAAGAAAACGATGCATATGAGTTTTCCGGACCCGAAGGGGTTCACCGGAAGCGACGAAGCGGTGCTCGGAGGTTTTCGCACGGTGAGAGATGAGATCCTAAGATGGATCGATGCCACATTCGGAGAAGGGAATGAGGGGAATAAAGAGCAAAGTGAGGGTGAGATCAATCCCTGATACTGAAGAGCCGTTAATTCTTATTACCTGTTCCGGTATCTCCAATACAGGAAAACTCACTGCACAGGTGGCTGGAGTCCTTAACTAGCGGGACCCGGATTTATTTGAAGGACACCTGCATGCAAAACAGTCCACTCATGATATGGAAAAGATAATTAACGGCGGAATGACGGTGGTGCTGGACGGCTGCAAAGATCAATGTGCGGCAAAAAAACTGAAAAGTCTCTGCATTACTCCTCACATCCACATCATTGCAACGGATGAAGGAATCGAAAAGAACGGCATGGCGGACCCAAGGTTCGATGAGATTGAGGCCCTTGTCGCTGCGGTCCGGAAGGCGGTCCGCCCATGAAATGTGCACGCTGTGGTGAACCCGGCATATCATTCACGAGGGTGAATCATCAGGAAATGGGTGTTGTTCTTTTATGTGACACCTGTCTCCTGCAGGAAAAAGACCGGCTTCGGCCTTTACCTCATCAAAACGGATGCGGGTGCCGGTGGGAGTGATGTCAGATTGTTTCAAAAGACAATCGTTTGTCGTGGCTGCTCTACCATTTATTCCGGAGTTTTGGGTTCTATTGCGTTGACGGTTAGTGACCAATATTTTACTTCAGAGAAACTATCAAATCAACTTCGAACGCACCAGCACCTGAGCTCATAAATTGGATATTGGTGCGTTGTCGGTACCTTTTAAATATTAACTTATTATTGATTGCGACGAAGTCATTCACCTTAAGTCCCGATAAGCACCAGAACCCGTCGGGAAAACGGCATCTAACTCTTTCGCCACCAGGCATTTTCGATCATTATTATGGATATCAATGGAACCGATCAATACAGCACGGATAAAATGTACCTGGCACATCTGCCAGCTGAAACCATGGAATGAACGTTGCACGGCTGTCTGTATACTTTTGTGGCCATCTGAAATAACCGGGTCTGCTCGCTGAAGTCCACGTTCTTTCGGATCTGGAAAGAGGCCCTCCCAAGTAAGCTCATCCTCGCGAATCTGCGATCCTGGCTCCGAGGATCTCACGAATCCCGTCCTCTCTTATCCCTGCGATCACAAGAAGAGGCTTGTTAGATTACCTTATTCCATCTCGTATTTTAAGATATGACGCATCTACGAGGAATCGAACTACGAGTGGAGAGTGCTGCCAGGGAATTTTCGAACAGTGTGTCAGGTCCCGGTAAGTTCGCGGTTGATCAATCATTTTTCACGTAGGTAAATTATCAAATCAACCGGTAACTCATCTGGACCAGAATGAGAAACTTTTTTAGTCCTCTGACCCGGGTTGGAATGAAAAATCAATATCGGATAATAACTTTTTAATGTCGATCCAGATGATGAGCTCATTGAACTCCTTATCCTTTTCTTTTACCTTCCGTTTGATAATCCCTTTGATTACTGTATCCTGTCTGGCAATTAACGTGGAGTTTCTGTCAACCAGTTCGTCTGCAAATGTCGAGACAGAAGTTACATCATCCACGAGGATTCCGATCTTCGCGGAGGTAATCTGCTCATCCAAAACGATTATTCGTGAATATTCGCTGATACTTTCTGAACTATCGATAATATTGAGCCGCTGTTTGAGATCGACAATGGTGGTAATTTCACCGCGAAGGTCGATAATTCCCCGGATATAGGGCGGGACATTCGGAAGTTTGGTGATCGTGGTGTATTCGACCACCTCCCTGACATCAAAGAGATCTATGGCAAAGCGTTCATTGCTGAGGATAAATTCCACAACCTGGATCTCATTATGCGGGGTTTCGGTCGTCGAAGATGGTTTATGAGTCATTGCATCCATGACGGTTCACCTTTATACGTTAAATTTTTCTACCATTTCGCGAAGACGTTCTGCCATAATCTTGATTTCATTTGATGCACTCGCGACTTCTTCCGTGGATGCACTTGATTCCTGCGCTAACGCTGCAAGATTTTCCATACTCTTTTCACCGTTTATCATCAGCGTATTTATCATGCCGACATTTCTTGTCACATTATTTGTCGCATTTGCCTGTTCTTCAGTGGCACGGGATATGTCAGCAATATTTTTAACTGTTGTATTGATGTCGTCCGCGATCCTGTTAAGTGCAATGATGGTATTATTCACACTTTCAATACCGGTAATAATTTCATCATAGGCTTTTTTCATTGCGCCCGCAGTTCTTTCACTGCTAACGGTGATACTGGCAATTGCATCTTCAATATTTCTGGTCGCGGCCTTGGATTCCCCTGCAAGGTTTTTAACTTCCCCTGCGACAACCGCAAAGCCTCTCCCATGTTCGCCGGCACGAGCTGCTTCAATAGCTGCATTAAGAGCGAGAAGATTCGTCTGGTTCGCTATGTCGGTAATCAGATTTATAACCTTAATGATTTCTTTCATTTTTTCATTCAGATTTGTCATTTCCTTTAAGGCTTGTTGAGATATTTCCTGAACGAGATTCATTTTGGAACTTGCTTCATTCCCTAACTTTGTTGCCTCATTTCCTGCCGAAGCCGCTTCTATCGAGAGGGATTTAACTTCCTGAGACGTGCTGGCAATCTCCTCAATCGATGCCGAAAGGTCAGATATTTCTTTCGAGACTTTCTCAAGATCGTTAATCTGTGTTTTCATGTTTTCGGATGTTTCCTGGGCGGTAAGAGAAACCTGCTGCGATGCTTTTGCGATATCTTCAGTGCCCTTGCCCACTTCAATAACAGACTGTTCGAGCTGGTTGGCCTGCTTTAGAATATCCTTAAGAATACGGCGTAATTCTTCCAATGTTGTGTTAAGGTCTTTTTTTATGGTTTCAAGGGGATCTCCCGGATATGTCACGGTAACCTGAGTGAAATCCCCCCGGGAGACTGCTGAAAGACTGGCAGCCAGTTCATTGATACTTTTCTGCAGTTTCTCTTCCATTGAACGCTTTTCTGTGATATTGTTAAACACAATCAGGACATTGGTTACTGAATTTTCTTTGTCAAGGAGAGGAATATAGTGCCACTCAACCGTACGGACACCAGAAGGAAATTCTATTATCGCTTCACCATGTGAGGTTTGTTTAGTTTTTATCGTATGTTCTACTGATTTACCCTTATTTTTTATATATTTAAAATCCTTGAGCGAAAGTGAGGCAATTGTTGATTTTGATAACCCGGCCATATCCAGAAACGCCTTGTTAAAAGACCTGATTGTCATCTCGGTATCTATCAGAATAAGCGGGTAGGGATTTTCCTGGACAATAGTATCGGTCTGGTTCTTCAATGCCTGGATCTGTTCCATCTCTTCACGGATTTGGGTTATTTCATTATATATCACAAAAAGACTGCGGACATTTTTTTGGTCGTCCAGGATAGGGATTCCATGCTGCTCGAGGACGTGCATTCCTGTTGGCATTTCAACGGTAACTTCACCGTAACTTGTTTTTTTATTAATTAATGCACTTTTAAGTCCTTCGCCAGTCTGGGATGTTATCTTGAAATTCCTGGCTGTCATCGACCGGAGTTGTTCGCGGGAATAACCACTAAGTCTGCTATACGCGTCATTTGAAGTGATCACTTTCCAATCGGGACTAAAAATAAGGATTGGCATCGGATTTTGCAGAAATGTAATATTGTTCTGGCGTTTCAATTCCTCTGTTTTTTCAATAAGGATGTTAAATGCTTTGATAAAAGGAATAGTCGTTTCATCAGCACCGGTATCGTCCAATCTGAACGAAATCTTACCGGAATTAACCAGTTTTGTTGCCTGCTCAATGTTAACCTTTTCCATACCTGACCACCATGTTGAAAATTTTTATAAATTTGCGTAAGTCTTCATCAAATATCATTTTCTCAGATAAAGCGGATAATCTCCAGATCATCATCAATCAGAAATAAGCAATTCAGAATTGAGTGATTCACTTCCTTATACAGTAGGATTAAAACAACGATATTTAAATTTTCGTATGTGGTTCTGTTGTATCGTCGGGACTCATCGTGGAGAAGATGCAGGCATGAGAAGCACATCCGGAGAAGTTGAAAAGAAAGCCCTGTTTTCAAATTATTGATCCATCAGAGAGCAGCGATTATGCGGTCGCGACTTTTTTTCAGGACGTACCTGATCCGACCGGAGTTTGCTGACGAGTCGCCAACGATTGCAATCATCTCATCAGGAGAAAGCGGGGACAATATAATCGGCCCCCCTTCTGTTTCAAGAAGGGTCTGGATCATCTCCCCCCTATCCAGTTCTTTCCCCATCGCTTCGGCGGAACCCAGTCCTGCGGATATCATGGCACCGAGAGCGTCGACATTCAATTTTCCTGTTACGACACTTTCGATTACAAACCCGTCCCGGCCTGCTATAACTACTGCATTCACTCCTTCTTCCACGAGAAATTCCTGAAGTATCTCCTTAAGCGTCATCGGCCCTCATAAAAATTAACCTAATATATTATACCATAGATAATAAATATAAAAACATTTGGTTGTTGTAATATTTTCCCCGGGTATGCTGAACATCTCCCGGTGGAAAATCTCGAACCATGGAACCGTTCGGGTTTTTTTTACCATACCTGCCGATAGGCGGGAGTACGGCGATTAAAGATTTTTGACAGATTTTGTACCTGGTCAAATACTGCTATGGGGCATCCCTGTTTGTGGTTTAGCTCCCCCAGGCGCCGGTACATATTGTCCAAATCTCCACTTTCATCGCGCAGACGGTAAGACTCTTTCATAATTTTCACGGAATGGAGAGTTTGAAATTTTGCCCTTACATCCAATCCCGATGCCGAGGTCCCGGACAGGAGCACTATTGTGAAAAACGAGGAGACAAAATCCGATAAACCTGAGGTCCGGCGATGTCCGAATTGTTAAATTAACTGCACCCATCGATCGATATTGTACTTGCGGAATGACCCTGACTCCGGATGCTGCATTCGCAAGGATAGTAATCCGGCAATCCTTGAAGGCTAATCCCAAACAGGTCCTTAAATTAATTCAGGAATTACTAGAGAAATGACCCATATTTTTTATGTGCCTGTTCAATTGTCATCAGAGCGTCGACATGGATCTCATTTTCACCTTGAATTACCGTATAGAACAATGTAAATGTCCGGGAAATATGCATCCTCCATAATTGTGAATCCGGTGACCGTCTGATACATTCGATATCGGCATCAATATCAGGATAATGATTGAGCCGGTCAATATGCTCTTTTATTATCCGTTGACTCTTTACAGGAAGGGATTTATAGTATTCCATGACGTTGTAATGAATCTTAATTAACAAGATTGGTACTTCCCTTCACTTGTCCAGCTCTTCGAGAGGAATGAAATCACCACTGTTTTCTATTTCCTCCATATCACGAATCAGGCGATATCTCCCAGCTTCAATTACGAGTCTCTGAAGCATGGTATCATAAGACTCTCCAGGCTGCCGTTCATTGTGAAGGGCCATCCAGACTGAAGGGGATACCGGAATTCTCTTCGTCGCCAGCTCTTTTCCATTGGGGATCAGGCTCTTTGTTTCCATTATGGGATTCACTTCCCCGATATATTGTAAGTATTTACAATACTTAAACCTGGTGAATCAGGAGCAGGGTCCTGGAATTAATCCGGGAGTTGTAGTAAACTTTATTCGCGTTCGCTCATAACAAGGCAAAAGGACTCACCTCCGGATGAGACAATAGGGTTTGTGGTTACAGGGTTTCAGTTAAAGGAATTTCATAATCCTGACGTGAAGGATAGTGAATGCTGAAAAAACCTAACCGACAAAACAGGGCAGCGTCACGATTACTATTCAGGTAAGAGTGGTGCTGGATTGGAAGAATTGAACCACGAATTATAAAAGTTCCGGGAGAGGTCTTCTTCCCGTCTGTTACAAACCGGTTATTATTCCATCACATTCGCCTGGGTATTGTTCTTTTGTGCAGGTACATCGTTCCGGCGGTAAACACGAATGTGATAACGCCGAGGACTGCAATATCGATCATTACCGGGAAGAAATGTTCTCCGGTAAACGAGTAACGAACAAGATCCGTGAAGTAAGTGAGCGGCGAGCAGGCGGCAAGGGCCAGTCCCCATGAGGGCAGCTGGCCGAGGGGGACGAAAATACCTGATATAAACATGAGCGGGAACTTGATGAGGAACGAAAGCATCATGGGAGTCGAAGGCTCGTTTGTCGGAGGGACCGCAAGGAGCATCCCGATTGCGGAAAAACAGCAGGCTGCAATAAGGATCGAGACAACCATGGTAATCCCGTGAAGCAGGGGGAGACCAAGCGCCAGCCCGATGAAAACGGTTATGGTAGTAATTCCTATCCCGAAGAGGATGGAGGCGGTCATATCACCGAGGACAATCGCTTCGGTGGTGACCGGGCACGAGACGAGCCGCTCGAGGGTCCCATGCCGCCCTTCCCATGAAAAAATGGCGGGAGAGATGGCAGTGGCAGTGAAAAGAAGCGTTACCCCGACGAGTCCCGGCAGCAGGAAGGCAAGGGGGAGCTGCATGCTGCCCATGAAAAAGGCCAGGAACAGGAAGACCGGCATGAGAATGCCGAAGATAAGCACTGAATTCTTGGCGTAATAGAGGCGGATGTCCTTCTTCGCAATTGCCCATGCCCGGCGCAGGCTGTTCGGGAAGCCCGGCCGGGTTCACGGCGGTGCCTCCTGTGTCAGTCTGAGAAAGGCGTCGTCGAGCGTGGGAGCAAGCGTATTAAGCGTGACAATCGCTGCATGGTTTTCCTGGCTGAAGGCTGCCAGGGACAAAATGACGGCATCCTGTTTTTCCGCGGTGAGCTGCCACTTGTCCCCGATCTTTTCCACCGCGGTTACCCACGGGATGGCGGCAAGGTCGTCACCGGCCACCTCTCGGTCGAAACTCACTTCGATCCGGTGCACCTGCTCGATAGCCATTTTGAGTTTTTCCGGTGCATCGACCGCGATAAGACTCCCGTTCCTGATGATAGCGACCCGGTGACAGAGCCGGTTTGCGTCCTCCATGTTATGGGTCGTGAGAAAAATAGTCGTGCCTTCCTGGTTTAAGGAACGGAGAAGGGAGAGGATCATCTGCGTGCTCTGCACATCCAGACCGCTGGTAGGTTCATCAAGGAAGAGGAGTTCGGGTTCATGGATAAGCGCCATCGCGAGGATGAGCCGCTGTTTCATGCCTTTTGAGTATGCCTGCACCTTCTGGTCCTTCCGATCAAGAAGACCGAGCATGCCGAGCAGTTCTTTTGAACGCCGGGCCGCCCGGCTACGGGTAAGTCCATACAGCTCTCCCATCAGCATCAGGTTCTGCCATGCAGTAAGATCGGTGTAGGCATTCGATGTCTCAGGTACAACCCCGAATCCCTGTTTTGCGAGGACCGGTTCGGACCGGATATCATAACCGAGAATCGTGGCGGTCCCGGCATCCGGGGGGATGACACCGTTCAGCATCCGGGTAGTGGTAGTTTTTCCTGCTCCGTTAGGCCCAAGAAACCCGAAAATTTCCCCTTCGTAAACTGCGAGGCTTACATCGTTAACAGCAGTTAACGGTCCGAAGGATTTTTTCAGGTGTTCTGCCTCGATGATTTTCATGATCTCTCCTACCGGCATATCGTCAGTGACAGGTTGTCGACAGGCTTCCTATTAAAAGATACAACAAATAGTTATATGTCCTGCTCCCGGAGACAGAGGGTCATGGCTGGATACCGGACTTCCTCATTTCCATTCAGTACCCAGGCACTATCTCTTCTCCCGGGGCCCTGTCTTAACATAATGATGATGTAACTTGTGGACTAGTATCACAAGGCAAACTTGTATGTTATAAAAGACAAATAGAAGAGTAAATGGATGATGCGATCCGGGTCCTCTACATTGATGATGAACCCGATCTTTTATTAATAGGAAAAAGGTTTCTTGAGTTATCCGGAGATTTCTCTGTCATCACCCTCGATTCTGCATCTGAAGCTTTGGAATACCTGAAATCAGGACAAACCGATGCAATCATCTCGGATTACCTGATGCCCGGTATCGATGGCATCGAATTTTTAAAAGAGGTAAGGGCAACAGGTAATACAATCCCCTTTATTATTTTCACTGGCCGTGGCAGGGAAGAGGTGGTAATCGAGGCTATTAACAACGGGGTGGATTTCTATCTCCAGAAAGGCGGGGACCCGAAAGCCCAGTTCGCAGAGCTGGCCCATAAGATCAGGCAGGCGATAGCACGCCGGCATGCAGAACTCTTACTCAGCGAATCGGAAAAACGGCTCGCGGATATTATCAACTTCCTTCCCGATGCCACATTTGCCGTTGATGAAAAAGGCCGGGTAATTACATGGAACCGGTCAATCGAGGAAATGACCGGCATCGCGGCTGCTGATATTCTTGGTAAGGGGGATTACGAATATGCGATTCCCTTTTATGGCCACCGCAGGCCTATTCTGATCGACCTGATTAACCGGCCGGCGACGGAGATCGATGCGTGTTATAAAAACGTCATTCGCGGGAAAAACATTCTGATTGGCGAGACTTCGCTGCCGCAACCAAGGGGGAAGTCTCGTATCCTCATGGGCAAGGCAAGTCCGCTGTATAACGCGGAGGGTGATATGGTCGGGGCCATCGAGTCTATCCGGGATATCACCGAAATAAGACGGTCGGAGGATGAACTCCGGGCAGCAAATGAGCAGCTTGTCGCATCTGAAGAGGAACTGACCTCCCAGTATAAAACACTGGAACGAAACGAGAGAAAGATTCGCGAACGGGAGGGCCGGCTCAAATATTTACTCGGTTTCTATGAAATGGTGCAGCAACCGGAAAAGGATCTCCTGTTACATGCCGTTGAAGGGGCGGGTGCTGTTACCGGGAGCCCGCTGGCATACGTGGCATTCCTTAATGACGATGAGAGCGAGCTTGCGATGTACGCATGGTCGCAGACTTCAATGCAGGAGTGCACCATGCGGGATAAGCCTGTCGTTTATCCCGTTGAGAAGACAGGCCTGTGGGGGGAAGCAGTCAGGCAGCGACGTCCCTTGATTACCAACGATTACCAGGCACCAAATCCATTGAAAAAAGGTTACCCGAAAGGTCATCCGCATATCATGCGCCACATGAATATCCCCGTAATGGATGGCGATCACATCGTGTTAGTCGCGGGGGTTGCAAATAAATCATCCGATTATTCGGATAACGATGTAAGTGAACTCTCCCTCCTGATGCAGGGCCTCTGGCAGGTCTTAAAGCGGCGGCGGACGGAAACAGCACTCCATGCCAATGAGGCCCGGCTGAGAAAAGCTGAAAAAGAGGCTGGCCTGGGTCACTGGGAATTCCATATGGAGTCCGGGAAGATAGTCGCTTCGGAAGGGGCAAAAGAAGTCTATGGTGTTTTGGACCGGGATTTGTCGATACATGATGCACAGAAAATTCCTCTCCCGGAATACCGCCCCTGTCTCGATGCTGCATTAAAGAGTCTGATTGATACGGGAAAACCTTATGATCTGGAATTTAAAATCCGCAGGGTTTCAGACGGGGCAATTCTTGATGTCCATTCCCGGGCAGAGTACGATCCTGTCAACAAGGTCGTATTCGGGATCCTCCAGGATATTACCGATAGAAAACGCACGGAAGAAGCCTTAAAAGAAAGCGAACAGCACTACTCCCGGTTGTTTAATCTTGCGGAGGATTCGATTATTATCGTCCAGGACGGCATAATCAAAGACCTGAACAGCCATTTTGCCGAAATGCTCGGCTATTCCTTCGATGAAGTGATCAACAAACCTCTCCAACAATTTGTTCATCCCGATGATCTGGCCCTGGTTATTGACCGTCATAAACGCCGGATTTCTGGTGAGGCAGGTATCCCGACTATCTATTCGTTCAGAGGGGTAACCAAAAGCGGGGCGACCATATGGGTCGAACCAAACACGACTCTCATTGACTGGCATGGCAGACCTGCAGGTCTCACGATAATAAGGAATATCACAGAAAGGAACCGGATAAACGAGGATCTGCAACAGGCGGAGGAAGAATACAGCACTATTTTCAATGCAGTATCCGCCATTATCTGGTACCTCGACAAGGAAGGGAGAGTAATCAGGGGAAACAAAACTGCGGCAGATATGTTAAAAATCCCTCTCGATCAGCTTATCGGTAAAACCGTATTCGACCTCTTTCCCAGGGAAGAGGCCGAACGGTTCAATGCCGATAACAGGGACGTGATCGAATCAGGCACACCAAAATTCGGCATCATCGAGCACTATACCATAGCCACCGGGGAGGTACGCTGGGCACAAACCGACAAGATCCCCTATCGTACGAAAGATGGGAAGATCAATGGCGTGATTATTTTCGTCAACGATATTACCGAACGTAAGAGGGCGGAAATAGCACTGACCGAGAGCGAAGAGAAATTTCACACTTTGTTTGAATCCTCCAAGGATGCCAGGTTCGTGGTCGATATCGGTCCTGATGAAATGCCGGGAAAGATCCTCGACGCAAACGAAGCTGCATACCAGGGACTTGGGTATACACGGGAAGAGCTGTTGGGAAAGCAGCTCTTTGACATTATCTCAATAGATAAGGCGCTTGCGGGTTCCCTGATGAAGAGGATGCTTACCACCGGACAGGTGACATTTGAGAACGAGCATATTAAAAAAGACGGAACGACCCTGCCTGTTGAGATTAAAGCGACAATCCTTTTTTTACAGGGCCGGAGAGTTATGCTCGGTGCAGCCTGGGATATAACTGATCGCAAAAAAGCAGAGAAGGCATTGTGGAAGACAAAAGAGGAGTACAGAACAATTTTCGATGCTGTTCCCGCAATAATCTGGCATGTGGATGCGAAAGGGAGGGTCATTCATGGAAATAAAGCTGCATCCGATCTGCTCGGACTTCCCCTTGATGATCTGATAGGAAAGACCGTCTGGGATCTCTTTCCCAAAGAAGAGGCCGATGCATTTTTTGCAGATAATTGCGAGGTCATCAGCTCCCGTGAACCCAAACTGGACATTATCGAACAATATACAGGTGCCGATGGACAGAAGAGATGGGCAAACACCGATAAAATTCCCGATTATGCCTCAAATGGTGAGGTTCCCGGGGTTATTATTTTAGTGCACGATATTACCGACAGTAAAAAAGCCAATGACGCTCTTTACCAAGTAAACCTTAAACTGAACATCCTTTCGAGTATCACAAGGCATGACGTCCAGAACCAGCTTAATATCCTGACAGGGTACCTCACCCTGCTGGAAGAAGATTCCGGAATAGCAGGGAAATCAAAATATTTTGAGCCTGTGAAGGGATCGGCGCAAACCATCAGTGATTTAATTGCATTTACCAAGATCTATGAGGATATCGGAGTAAAGTCCCCCCAATGGCAAAATGTTCATGATGTCGTTTGCAACGCGATAAATAGCGTAAATTTACAGCAGGTTTCTTTTTCGCTTGATATCGACGATATCCGGATTTATGCGGACCCGCTTCTTGAACGGGTATTTTTTAATCTTATCGAGAATTCAAAGAAGCATGGAGGGAATGTAACCAGTATCAGGTTTTCTCATGACAAATCCGGGGAAACGTTAACATTACTCTATGAAGATGACGGTTCAGGATTTGACAGACGGACAAAACAGCATTTGTTTGAAAGGGGTTATGGAAAAAATACGGGATATGGATTATTCCTTGCCCGGGAAATTCTTTCGATAACAGGAATTACGATTAACGAGACGAGTGAACCGGGTAAGGGAGCACGGTTTGAGATTATGGTCCCGAAAGGGGAATGGCGTTTGACCGGGAATGAGGATAACTGCGGGTGATATCCAGGTTGATAATTGGATATGAACAACCCGGATTATAATAAAATTCTTAGAAATTTCCGCCTGTTCCCGTAACAATGTCCATCGCGTGGGCGTAATAGTTAAAAAAACATAATCAACGTGATGAAAATAAAAAAAAAGACACCTTATCCGACCCAAATTTTACCAAAGAAAAAATTCCGGTATGTAATCTGAATGGTTTACTATTTTTCCCGGACATATTTTTCCAGCAGGTCGATCATTTCCTTTGTAGCGGTTTCCAACGTGGAGGAAGCGGTTTTTAGATCCTCAGGTCCACCCGACCCGGTTACGACATATTGCGTCCTTATGCCCGGTCGGTGACTGCACCGATATTCCCGTTCAGCAGGATAAATCCTTGTTCGCCAGGTTTCCGGGAGACAATTGCCTGACAAATGGAAAGTCCCCTGCAAAGGATCTCTGCCAAACCGAAATAATAACAATCGCTCTCATACAATTATAGTGTAATGACCGCCGGGAAAAAATGTAAAATTGTTATTTTCGGAGCGTATGGCGCAGGAAAGTCGACCCTGATAAAGAGCATCGACCCGGAATCCAGGCACGTGGAAGCCGACTGCCCCGGGGGGACCACGACGGTTGCGCTCGATTACGGTCGTGTGCAGGTGAACGGGATTAGTGTGTTCCTTTTTGGGACTCCCGGGCAGGAGCGGTTCGGGTTCGCCCGTGAGATCATCTCAAAAGGAATGGATGGTGCAATCCTTCTTGTGGATGCGACCGGAACGCCTGATGATTTTACCCTGCATCTCTATGATTCCCTGTCCTCCGCAAAGATTCCCCTGGCGATCTTCCTGAACAAGTGCGAGAATGTCGGGGCAAACCCGGAATCGCTGGAAAAACAGTTCGGGACATACCCCGTGTGGAAGATTTCAGCCCTGGACAGGAAACAATCCCTCGCGGCAGTGAGTGATTTTGTGGATTCTATCCCTTCTTTTGCGAACGGGGATAATCGTCCGTGATAGTATTGCAGGGTATCTTTGAAAAATATTTTTTTAGGAACACATGATGGTTTGTGTATTTTCAGCTCTGGAGATCCTCAACAGGGATGTACAGGAGGGAAAGAATCAAATTCCTTCCGCGATCAGGTATAATATTTTCCGGCACGAAAATCTCTAAACCGACTTCTCCCAACCCTGCCCCATGTCAACGAGCGGCCGGATTTCAGTGACTTCGAAGTTCACCACGGCATGGATCATCTTCGCCGCCTCTGCCCCGGCAACCTCTGCCATCCGGGCCTTGAAGTCATCAAGCACCGGCCCGGATGTTGCAATGTTCTTTGCCTCCAGGTAGACCCGGACCCCCTTCCAGTCCATGAGGCTTTTCCCCGGTTCCATGATCAGGTACACGGCGTGCGGGTTCTGCTGGAGATTGGCCAGCGTGCGATTCTTTCCAAGCCCCATGACCACCGTCTTCCCGTCGGTCATCCTGGGCGAGCCGAAGAGGGCGGAATCGACATTCCCCGTTTTGTCGCTGGTGCTCATCGTCCCGATCCTCGGTGATTTGTTGAAATAATCCATGAGTTTTGATGGCATTGGTAATACCTCTTTTTTGTTTTGAGTTAGGAGGACTAACAATTAAAGGTTGTGGGGTAACTGAAGAGTGCATGCAGGTTTGATTTTTT
>CAWEIC010000003.1:0-273852 GCA_963809105.1 uncultured Methanomicrobiales archaeon
CGGAATACACAAGATCTTCAGATTTCTTTGGATTCATAGGGTCTGGGAATGAATAGAATGGGTATGCAAGTCCGCTCTCTATTCCTGTGATAGTGCTTTCATTACGAGATTCTTGCACATGCACCCTCAGGTAGGCTGACACCGAGCCAATCATTGGTGAAGATTGATTACCAAGGGTAATCCCTTCAGAATTGATATTATAGTTCAAGACTACTGGGATAGTTGCATCTGTACCAACAAAGCGAGTATCGGCGGAGGTTACTGTTGATGTCAGAGTTGTATCAAAGGCACCGCCTGCCTGTTCAATATTACAAAACGCCGGGATTATCCCTGGGTTAGCGTTGGCAAAAGGACAGAGAATCAGACTGGATGAACTTTGTGCTTCAAGTACACCATAGGAGTTGTTCAGTTCTCGTTGCACGGCCTGTATCTATTGCAACATACTGGATGCTTGTGCTGGCCTTGAAATTGCTCTAATCTGCAATCTTGTTTCCTGTTGATAAAACCAATGATTTTACCGAGCTGTTGCCCGAAATGCCTGAATACTGATCATTGTAACCTATAGTATACTGGACCTGACCGGGATAGAGGACACCATTGTGGATACCTGTCCCTGTAATAGCCGATAAAACATAATTATTCCCGGCACTGTCTATCGCAGACTGCCATGTAAAAGGCTGATTGTAATATGGTTCATTCAAGAGAGATTGGGGGATGTTTAATTGAGTTATTTTCCAACCACCATTTGGTATACTATTCCTTGAAAGGATTCCCCTGCAGATTGTAATTGTGCCATAGCTCCGCTTTCAAAATTAAGACCCTGTTGACCCGGAATAACATTGTAGATATACAGAACCAAAGGATCATTTGTCAAGGTCCATACTCCGGAATCCGTTTCGGTTGCAGTTCCCTGGACATTCATTCCGGTACTTGTAGTAACTCCCTGAATTTCAGGTACTGCCGGTACACCAGTGTCTGCAAATGTCAATCCGGTCAATCCAATAACCAATACAAACGCTATGAGTGAAATAACTCCAAATGAAGAAATTTTCATTAATACTTCCTCCGATTAAGAGAGGATTCACTAACCCCCCGATGAAAATTCTTTCTATTCTGACAGGTAATAAATCTTACTTTATATTATATTACGGTAAGGAACTGTCTTAACTGGAATGCCCTGGCGGAATCCATTATCCAATGGGGATTACTGAAATTGCAGAAATCTCATTCGTTAAATTAACAACGATCATCGTCGAAGAGACGGGAGTCACTGCCGACGAAATACCGTTTAAAGTTCATGGTAACAACGATGCTGTCTGCATGATTTACCAACAAAACTTATTTTAAAAGTTGTGCCGTTACTTAGATGCACTTGAAGACACGGGGAGGATTGATATCAAGCGCCTGCCGGGATTATGGATCCCGGTAAAGTGGGTGCGGAACTCACCGGTTAATCCATATGGAACACCCATCGATACAGGGAGAAGATCCCAAATGATCTCGGATCATCTCACCTATCATAATGGAGAAGATGACACGATGGGGGGCATATCAGTCTACGGATCGCACACCATAAAAGGAAGCCAATTGCAGGGCAATAACGGGTCATTGCCGCTGCGTGACCTGGGGAACACCTTGATTCAATTCGCCGCATTGGAGCCGTAATACGCCGCTAAATCGCTATTTTCCCGGTTTATTGCCTGACCCCCTATAAAGGCCCCACATCCCTCACATGCCGATGTTACAGGACAACCCTAACATGACATCGAGATGAAGGCCGAGCGGCGGGGCCTCGCGTGATACAAGGGGATCTTATAGGATATGCCCATCATGCGATAATTCGGGAAATAACGTGATAAAAAAAGGATTAAATCAGGTTGAACCCTGACTGATACGACATCGACTTGCTGAAGATTTACTGATCAGCGCTTGAGATATCACGTCAGAATATGATATCACAATGTGATTCTATGAACAAAAAACTCACATAACACGTCTTATTACCCGTGATATAAACAAAAAAAGGGGTTGCTTATCCTAACCTCAAGTCAAAACCGGGGCACCGGAACAGAAAGATCCCATCATGACTATGATATTGGGAGTTGCAACCTTTTTAAGCAGATATGACTGCTAACCAGTGTATTTTGGAAATTACTTGTGGATTGTGTAATTGGTATTTGGGGGGCCATTGTAACTACCGATCCTTTTACCTGAACATCTCCTTGCACAGGAATAATAAACAGGGCACCTGATTGACTTTCTGGCATCTGTTGCATCAGGTCGGTCGGATTTTTCATAGAAATCGTGGGAAGTATTATCTGCGTTTGAGTTGTTCTTGGCATTTTTATAATGCCCATTGCACTAACAGAAATACTCTGTGTAGCAACGTTCATATTATTCGATAAAACATCTCCAAAGGGTATCTGCTTCGGACCCTGTGTAGAGTTGAGCGTATATGCAAGCGAAAAACTGAGCGTATAGGTACCATTCTTCATCGAGCATGGGACGTTGACAATGAAGGGGAAGGTGAACGACTGACCTGGATTCACACTAACTCCATCAGCAATTGGGTAACTTGACGGGGTGAATGTGAAACCATCGGTTGATACTGGAATGCAGGCCACATGGTTGGCAGATGACCATGGAAGGGTTCCTGTGTTCTCGAATGTCACGTTCACCGTATAAGAACCACAGGACTGCATTGTCGCGGGAATGGTATTGCCGGTGGAGGTTGAATCCCATGGCTCGGTGATCGAAGGTGCCGACATGGTAAAACCGCTGGAGGAGCCGCCGGATGAACCTGGAATGGGTGTGGGTGGCGGTGGTCCATTTAGTGTTAGTGGATGTTGATCGATGTTTATTAGGTCATTTGTCCCGTTGACAGAGAACGGAGAGGTAAATCCTCCTCCAATGTCATCATGAGTCTGTGACCAGCCAGTCCCTGCGGGGTTTGCCCAGAAGTTACCTCCAAGATTCGGACCACCAACAATGTTGGTGCTGGGTGTTAGAGTAATATCCCACGCGGTGCTCGTGCTGGCGCTGTCGATGAATGTGTTGTTGGTATTATTGAAATAATTGTTGTAGATTATGTTTCCTGTCGATCCTTCTAACTGAACACCGTAATTGCCATTCCCGACAATCCAGTTACCAGAAAGTGTATTCGAGTTGGAGGGATCGAGTTCGAATCCGCTATTACCATTATATGAGACATTGTTACCGGTTATTGTGTTAGAATTGGAGGCACCAAGATAGAATCCGTTATAAGCATTCCTGGTTGCGTTATTGGCTGTGAGGTTATTATTATTGGAGATAACAAGGGCGAATCCGTCATCCTGATTCCCGATCGCTGTGTTGGCCGTGAGATTGTTGTTATTGGATCTCCAAAGGTAGAACCCGTTATTCTGATTCCCGGTCGCCGTGTTGGCTGTGAGATTGTTATTGTTGGAGGTATCAGAGCTGGAACCCCTCCCACTGATTCCCAGTAGCAGTGTTGCCTATGAGATTGTTATTGTCGGAGTTACGAAGGTGGAACCCCTCATCTTGATTCCCGGTCGCGTTGTTGGCCGTCAGGTTATTGTTGTTGGAGGAGGTGTTAAGGAAGAAGCCTTCATTCTGGTTCCCAGTGGCGTTGTTGCCAGTGAGAATGTTGTTGGAGGAGGTCACAACGTAGAACCCGTTATTCTGGTTCTCGGTCGCCGTGTCGGCAGCGAGATTGTTGTTGTTGGATAAGTTATCAAGCTGGAACCCGTTCTCCTGATTCCCGGTCGCGTTGTTGGCCACGAGGTTGTTGTTATTGGAGGCACCAAGATAGAATCCGTTATAAGTATTTCCGGTCGCGTTATTGGCTGTGAGGTTATTGTTATTGGAGATAACAAGGTAGAACCCGTCAGCCTGATTCTCTGCCGCGTTGTTCCCCGCGAGATTGTTGTTGTTAGAGGAATCAAGGAGGAATCCGTTCCATTGATTCCGGGTAGCGTTGTTGGCAGCGAGATTGTTGTTGTTGGATAAGCTTATCAAAATGGAACCCGTTCTCCTGATTCCCGGTGGCATTGTTGGCCACGAGGTTGTTGTTATTGGAGGCACCAAGATAGAATCCGTTATAAGCATTCCGGGTAGCGTTGTTGGCCGTCAGGTTATTGCTATTGGAGATAACAAGGTAGAACCCGTCAGCCTGATTCTCTGCCGCGTTGTTCCCCGCGAGATTGTTGTTGTTAGAGGAATCAAGGAGGAATCCGTTCCATTGATTCCCGGTCGCATTGTTGGCAGCGAGATTGTTGTTGTTGGATAAGCTATCAAAGTGGAACCCGTTCTCTTGATTCCCGGTCGCATTGTTGGCCACGAGGTTGTTGTTATTGGAGGCACCAAGATAGAATCCGTTATAAGCATTCCCGGTAGCGTTGTTGGCCGTCAGGTTATTGCTATTGGAGATAACAAGGTAGAACCCGTCAGCCTGATTCTCTGCCGCGTTGTTCCCCGCGAGATTGTTGTTGTTAGAGGAATCAAGGAGGAATCCGTTCCATTGATTCCCGGTAGCGTTGTTAGCCGAGAGATTGTTGTTGTTGGATAAGCTATCAAAGTGGAACCCGTTCTCTTGATTCCCGGTCGCATTGTTGGCCACGAGGTTGTTGTTATTGGAGGCACCAAGATAGAATCCGTTATAAGCATTCCCGGTCGCGTTATTGGCTGTGAGGTTGTTGTTATTGGAGATAACAAGGTAGAACCCGTCAGCCTGATTCTCTGCCGCGTTGTTCCCCGCGAGATTGTTGTTGTTGGAGTTATCAAGGAGGAACCCGTTCCATTGATTCCCGATCGCGTTGTTAGCCGAGAGATTGTTGTTGTTGGATGTATCAAGCTCGAACCCCGCTTGATTATTTCCCGTGGCGTTGTTGGCCGTAAGATTGTTGTTGTTAGAGGAACCAAAGTAGAACCCGTTCCATTGATTCCCGATCGCGTTGTTAGCCGAGAGATTGTTGTTGTTGGATGTATCAAGCTCGAACCCCTCTTGATGATTTCCAGTGGCGTTGTTGGCCTTAAGATTGTTGTTGTTAGAGGAACCAAAGTAGAACCCGTCACCCTGATTCCCAGCGACATTATTGGCTGTGAAATTGTTGTTGTTGGAGTTATCAAGGGAGAACCCATGACCATAATTCATAGTGGCATTGTTGGCCGAGAGATTGTTGTTGTTGGAGGAGTCAAAGTAGAACCCGTTTTTCTGATTCCGGGTGGCGTTATTGCCCGCGAGATTGTTGTTTGCGGACTGGATGAGTTGCATTCCAAATGCTCCGTTATTATTCGCGGTGTTCTGGTTTATTGCAATATTCTGAGAATTTTGAAGGACAATTCCAGTTCCTGCCCCAGCCGGGGCATTATAACTCGCATTCACCTTCGTGATATTTGATGCGATATCAACTGGATTCCCGATCACATTATTAAACAATATCCCTGCCTGGGTGAATCTGGTGAGGGTGATATTCGTGATGCTGACACCACCAAGAGCTCCTTGTGACGTGCCGGTTGGGGTGCTCGCAGTCTGGTTATTTACGATAATTCCGTATGCTGTGGTACCAGACTCCATCCAAGGTGGCACCCATACCATCAAGGATCACATTGGTTGAGTTAATAAGGATTCCAAATCCTGAACCAAAGTTTGAGAACGTATTGCTGGCTGAGTTAAACTGAACCATTCCTCCACTGTTGTTGGATGGATTCAGATCAAGGTAATATTCTCCAGATTGGTTGATCACCCAATCTGCGGTAACATTATTATAAAAAATGTTGCTGACCGAGGTGTTCAATGGCGGATCAACAAGGTTACTATACAGAGAAGAAGAACTGGTCAGCGATATTGACAGGTCTGGGGTAATATTTACTGCATATACAGAAGAATTACCTGCCAAATCTGCTGTTTGATTAAGCCCTGAGACCGATGTATTTGAAGCAGTAATACTTGATAAATCTGCTTCCCCTGACTGCGAAGGAGCTGAGGAATTGGTTGCTGTCTCATTCGCAATTGATCCTGGATCAATGCTGGTTGTGTTAATGATTTGTTGAACGGTCGTTGTATTTCCAATATCCGGAGATGATGTGCTAGGGATATTGGATTTTGAATTAGCCGTTTGATCTGTTGTGTCAGTCGGTAAAACTGTTGGAGACTCAGTGGAAACTAGTGTAGATGTTGCATCAACAGTAGGTATGACAGTGGGTTGACCTGTAGGATCTCCACTGAAAATTTGAGAAGGTGTTATTCCGGAAATATCCCCAGTTGTTTGATTGTCGTCCGCAAGACCTGGCAAATAAGCTAATGCCGGCGAAACCAGAAGCCCTAATATAATGCAAATAGCAATACAGATTAATAATGTTCCAGTACCAATTTTCACTACTTATACCCCCCTGAATTCTGATAGAAAATGGTTCTCTACCAGGTATTTGTGGAAATAATTTTACATTTGGATATAGTTATCGATTTGATATTATGGTAGTGTGCATCCGACAATCCGCAGTAACCAATTCAATTCTTGAAATTCCTTGACCAAAAGATCTTTGTACCCTGAGTTAAAAACCTAAAATATGCCATTAGTTGATGGATTTGGTACCGAATCCATTCAATCGGTTGGTCATCTAGGTGTGGTGTTAAATGACATCGTATCCCTTCTGAAAATACAATTGTTTCAAACTTTATATGTAAAAAAGGATTAAATCAGGTTAAACCCTGACTGATACGACATCGACTTGCTGAACTTGCTGATTAATCCGCTTGCCGATGAGGTCTCGGAATATACGAGGTCTTCAGATTTTGTTGGTGTTGTGTTCCTTGCTTCCTGCACATGGATTTTCAGGAAGGCAGATGCAGAACCGATCATTGGGGATGTCTGGTTACCAAGGGTTATGCCCTGGGCATTGATGTTATAGTTCAATACTACCGGGAATGTTGAATCACTCTCGACGAACCGTGTGTCTGCCGATGTCACTGTTGAGGTCAAAGTCGTGTCAAATGCACTCCCAGCCTGAACGATGTTGCAGTAAGGCGGGATCACATCTGATACGCTTTGTGCAAACGGACAGAGAATTGAGTTTGC
The DNA here is from genome assembly GCA_963809105.1 of uncultured Methanomicrobiales archaeon. Lineage (GTDB taxonomy): Archaea > Halobacteriota > Methanomicrobia > Methanomicrobiales > Methanospirillaceae > CAIKOD01. The sequence goes on from CAWEIC010000003.1 coordinate 7,077, forward strand.
CGTATCCGTCGAGTTCCCTGCCCCGTCGAGCAGTAAGTCCTCTGAACGGGTCGCACGACCTGTATCGATTGCAATGAACTGGATGTTTGTATTTGCCTTCACATTGCTCTGGTCAGCAATCTTGTTTGCAGTGGAAATTGCCATCGACTTTGCAAAAGTCTGCTGCCCGGAAATACCAGAATACTGGTCATTGTACCCAGTTGTATATTGGACTTGACCGGGATCGAGGACGCCAGTGTGGATTCCTCCTCCCATAGTTCCAGTAAGAATGTTCTCATTGTATCCGGGGTTATTTATAACATTAACAATGTTTTGCCATGTGAAGGGTGGGTTACTGGCTGTGACGGTATTTAGTAATGATTCTGGTATTGAAATACTTTGAATAGATCCCGCTGCTTGGCCAGACGGCACGTTAGAAACACTCCCTCCCGCCGCAATTAGTTGCGCCGCATCCAAAGGATTTAGTGAGATGGCGAAATTTACATTTTGAAGCGTAAAAACAAGCATTGGCCCAGTTGGTGTTGATGGATCATACGTCAATGTCCAAGCCCCCGAATCTGTTTCCGTAACCGTCCCTTGTACACTCGATGACGTACCTGTTGTGATTCCCTGCACCTCTGGTGTTGCATTTACTCCTGAATCTGCATACACCATACCTGTGAATGCTATTAGTAACACTATAACCAATAGAGCAATTACTCCTGCATTGAACGATTTAATTTTAGACACCCCATTAATCTGACAGGCAAAACTTTCTTCCGATCAGTATGTCAAAATACTTTTACATTAATATAAAAGTATCTATGTGAAAATCGAATCACAAACCTAACCCCGAAAAACGCTGAACGGTAGGCGAGCGGCGGGGCCAGGCCGTCCGCAGTGCATAAACACGGGCCGTTTGATGCCGCATAAATTTTTATGTTTATTTTATCTATACAAGTTGTGTAACTGCTGAAATTACGCTTTCACTTTACACTAAAAATTGACTCATTTTAAGGGCCCAAAATGACAGAAGATTCTGACTCACTATCTAGAATCCCCATAGCAGCACTCTTCTTTGATGAATTAAAAAAATACAAAAAACGGAAACATCGGCCAGGGGTTCTGTAACCGATGCCTGTAGTATTGGGCAGTCGATGCTCCATGATGACCGTGTGCCTGTAGTCAGGCTGACATGTTGTACCGTGAAGTTCCCATCAGGTGTGCTTTCAATGAAGAATTCATTATGGTATGCAAGTCCCTTAATGAATGCATCCGGATCATGGGGTATGTAGCAACAGCCCTATAAGTATAAGTTTGAGGTGCCGGGTTTTGCCAGAAAAGGAGAGAGCAATTCCGGTGGACATAAAAATAAGGAACATCGCAACGGGTATTATATATCCGGTGCTTTGTTAGTCATGTCGTCAACGTTGCGGGTTGTTCACGAGATACTATTCTGGCTCCTTACTTGTTTTTTTTAACGGGCAGCATCTCTTAAAAACTCTTAAAATCCAAATCCGAAACAGTATATATCTTTAATTATCATTTATCAACTAATAATCGATCATTTTATAAAAATACCCAAAATAAACGTTTATAAGTCGAATCAAATCGAAAATTATTTCTCCTCACATGACTATTAGCGAAATGCCTCAGGAGTAAAGTGCACCTTGCACCACATTCTCGCACCGTGGCGAATAAACCGATTCAACCGGTAACAATCGGTTTGTGACCAAGACGCCATTTGCGGGGCCGAACATGTCTCTCCCGGCTATGATGCTCTGGCATAGTGAGTATGCTTTTCAAAACGGCGAAAGAAAAGCATACGACAAAAACAGTACACCGGAGGGCCGGACAAATGAAGGCGGGGACAGATGCCGGAATGCAGGTAATTTACCGATCAAAACGGCGAAAGGCCGGTAAATGACGCAATTCCAGGGCCGAATATGTGAAGGGTGGATTTTGCCTGGGGCACGTTCCTGTACCAGGCTTTTTTTAACCAGGGAACGTTCCGCCAGAAGAAATGATTACTATCATACGCAGTCAAGCGACAAAAGTGCGCAATATTCAGATTTTGCAATGAACATAAAACAATTCATTTCATTCTATAGTTATTCATCCGACAAATGAAGTTCCATCCCCATTGGACCATAGTGCCTCCTATATATTCGATGCAATCACACGTAGTGCCATGAAAAAACAGGCTGAACAAAAGACGAAGGGACATAAGGCAAAAGATACCGCTGCACCGACAGCAGTGACCCAGGCGACACAACCAATTACAAAAGAAAAGATCAATTCCTTAAAAGACAAAAATGCTGCGAAGGCAAAGAGAAGATAAAGAACCTGTCATTTCCTGGAAGAATCGCCTGTAAGCAACAATTATACCGGGAATCAGGAGACAAGTACCGGTATAACCTGTTATGGCACAGGTCTGGAAGGTACACACTGCTCGCATGGGAAATATTCATTCTCATGATCTTTATAACGGAACCGGAGGCTGGGGAAAATTGCCGAATGGCCCGATATTTTTAAAAAATTAAATTCCCGGGTTTCAATTGATTTTTCCAGAGAATATTTAAGTAATTGTACACCGTATGGCATACCATGAAAGATCAGGGCAGTAAGAAAGGAACAAGCCGAAAACCGGAGAGTACGGATGTGAAAGCAGCAGCGGGAACAGACAAGCCAGCAGCGACCAGGACGACACCTGTCACCATGACGTCGAAGGAAAAAATCGCTGCTAACCAGAAGAATAAAAGACGGAAATAACGGTAAACAATAACACTTAAAAAATCAGAGCTGGTTCACCTTCAATAGTCAGGAACCTTATGGGGTCCCCCCTCACAAGGCATGTTTTTCTCACTTCGGTGGATCGCCTTCGATGTTCCCGGTCACGCGCCCGACAGTCCCGTCTTCTAACCTGACCTTGATCCCATGCGGGTGGAAGGACGACCTGGTCAGAATTTCCCGGACAATACCGCGGGTTTTCTTACCGGTCCGCTGGTCCTTCTTAAGGATGACATCAACAACGGATCCGGGCTTTATTGACAGGCGGTCAGTTCCATCATTCATATTGACACCCAACTCCTTTTTTTGCCGGGAAATATTTGTTGCATATCGTTGATCATCATCACGTATCGGTGCTCATCTTCAAAAAGTAGATGAAACAGGCATTACGCCGACATGATCGCAATACCGGTTTTCTTCATCGCCTCCCGGGAAGAGTCTGCACCGGATCGGTTGCATTCAGCCGCAGCCGTCGGACCATTTCGATAATAACCCACAATTTAAAGATTCCGGATAACCGTTTTATCCATACATGACTGAAAAAAGGTTGACAATTCAAGAATATAACAGGAAGATCCGGGCTAATTAGGTTTCCAGGATTCCTGAAATGCGAATCTTTCCATCTTATTTCTTCGGCAGGGCCAGCTCGATGCCGGTCCTGAGGTCGTCATCATTGAACGGTTTCCTGATATAACCGTGGTGGCTGATCTTCTTAATTTTCCCGATTGTTCCCTCGTCGGCAAGAGCAGTCAGGAAGACGATGGGAATTTTTGACGTTTTCCTGATCATACCTGCAAGAGCGATCCCATCAATTTCATCGCTAAGCTTGATATCCATCAGGATGAGATCAGGCGAATTTTGTGACAGGTAATCCATAACAAGATGAGGATTTTCTATCTTCGCTACTACTTCATGACCAATTTTATTCAGCCTAAGTTCGGTCAGGTTTGCAATAATCCGGTCATCCTCAACGATCAGGATCTTACTGCTGGTCAATATTACACCGTTGCTTGTGAAATATTCCTGATGGGTATAAAAGATTTTCCATGAACATTCCGGAAACAGTACATTTCAGATCCGGCAATTCACCAGACCGTTATAATATAAAAGGGATGATGGCCTTCACCTCTTTTTTATAGATGACAAATGATTCGCCGAATTCTTCTTCCAGGAATTTTTCTTCCATCCGTATCTTCATTAAAAATGCAACCAGAAGAATGATTGTTATGATCAGGGCCCAGAATTTACCTACGACAAGTGTCGTCCCTATAAGCGCAATAATTATTCCGGTATATATCGGGTTCCGTACAATATTGTACGGTCCTGTCCTGATTAACGTATGATCCATTCTGATCACGGGTTGGCCACTCCAGTTCGTTCCCAGGTGAAGGCGTGCCCAGATAGCGAATCCCAATCCGAACAGGGTTATTGCGATACCTGCCAACCCGATCAGGATCCCCGCAGGCACTATCCGTTGAAAAAGAAGTCCGGGGAAAAATGCGGTAATAAGAAGATATAACGACACTACGATAATGGGAAGAACCGGAAACATAGCAGACTGCCACCTTTTTTTAACAGGCGATCGTGTCCGGTATGCCACAATAAGCCAATAAGACCAGAATACAATCCAGGTAATAAAAACACTCCATTCAAAAGGGGTCAGGAGAATTACCAAGTCAATCGCTCTGATTCATTTTATCGATACCTACCGTTTGTTTCCAGACGAAAAAAGCATTATGCTCTATGCCACAGCCTGACACAGACGGCATCCACAAATAGTATAATGGTGATATATTTTTTTCGCCGTGACCCGTATTTCACCTGAATATTCCTAATTAATGGCTCTGCAAAATCCTTATTTTTCATCCGTAGTAAGAAAACAGGACCGAAGGGTGTAAAGGACGATAAATCCTTAAATTGTTGTGCAAAAAACACAAGGAGCCGATCTAATTGTCAACGAACAAGGATATCAGGTTTGTTCACATCTGCAAACCAGTAATTAAGGAATCCCGGATCCCATTATTCTCGGCCCCCCCGATGTCCGGATCACCGTTTCCAGCGATATTACCGGAGATTGATAAGGGAATTGCGGTTATTCAGCCCAATCGATCGAATAGCAGATCTGAACCAACGCAATTCTCGGCCTTAAACCATTGAAAAAACAAGTGATATGGGCTTGGTTTCTAATACGGATATTAATTGCGTATTTCCATCAACGGACGGGAATTCAGGCAGTATTGCACCAAGTTTAGGTTTTAACGGGATGAGGATGAACAAACGGATTGGTGAAAATGGGATACCCTGTTTATTTTTGGGATAGAGAGGCCGGATTGGGGTTGGATTATTCAAAGGCATCCTCCTGAAACCGAGGGTTCAAAGGATATTCCTCAATAATGCTTTATCCAGATTTAAAGGACTATCTCGTGATTTCAAAGCCGTAACCGGGCTCCATCACGACAGGTCCTTCTTGATACGGTCCTCGTACTTACCGGTCCGACCTGACCTGCGGCCTCTTATGGATCGCCTCGTCCAAAAATCAGGTGATGAGATCCTTCGTGCCTTGTTGTGTATCGTTAAAGTAATGAAACAACCATGTTTTTACTATTCGTCGGCCTGTCTCCTTTTCTTCCATGAATTAAGGAGGAACAGGGTTGCCCATCTAACAGCTTTATACGCATATTACCTTCCTTATAGGATTCCCCCCAATTCAAATTATTTACTAAAATGCAGCATTTAACCGTGATCTGCTATCCGGCAGCATCGTTCTATTGGTCAGATTTTTTGCCGCAGAGGAGTGAAAATACACCGTATTTATATATAATATCGACATTGGAAAATCCGGCTTCGCGGAGCAGGGAAAAATGTTTCTCCAGGCTGTCAAGATTTTTATGGTGGTCCGGGGCCTGGTGATGGTCAAAAACGATACTCTCCATTTCCTCATTTATTCCCTTCTTCTCCTTCTGGTCCCGGATCCATTCCAGCCAGAGGGCGATGTACCAGTCTTCAAGTGAAGCAGGCGGCAGGACACTGTCGTACAGGAGAAACCAGCAACCAGGTTTCAATGCATCGAAAATATATTCAAACAGCCGCGCCTTTTCTTTGCTGTCGATATGATGAATGGCAAGGGATGATACGATAAAATCGCATCTGGGAATATCCCTGTCGTTTTTAAGTAATTCGTGAAAACTTTTGTTGACGAAGATACATCCTGGACACCGGGACAGTCGCTGTCTGGCCTGGTTAATCATTTCCCCCGACGCATCGATGAGAACAGGCCTGATTCCCGGGTCTTCCTCGAGCAGCGCTGCCATCATCGACCCGTCTCCGGAACCGAGATCGAGGACTACCGCGTTCTTGATTTTTTTAACATGGAACCGGTAGAAGGAACGGATTAATTTTTTCAGGCGCGATCTCTGCGGTATCCTGGCATCGGCGGTAAGCAGGTAATGGCGGGTAAAATCGTCGTTCACCCAACTCGTATCTTCAAATTCGGTCATTGTATGAAAAACCTTCTTATATTTAGGTCATTGTAAGAAAAAAACTATCGGAGCACCATGATACGGGGAATATATCCCTGGAGATTCAGCGATTGAAACCTGATAATTCCCAAATGCCTGCTGAAAGAATGACCTGTATACCGATTAGACTGATAATATTCAGGCGTATAAATTTCAATCATCACCATTTACTTAAAAATTTCTTTATCGTTACAGCATCATGATGCTGTCTGACTAACTCAGATATTTCGAAAAAAATAGTAATTCCCGGTTATTTTCAGATGATCCGGAATCTGGTTTACAACGATACAGGGGGGTTTTGCTCCATCGCTGAATACACTTCCCGGAATAATTCCCTGGTTTCGAGACCCTCTTCCCGGGAAAGTTTCTGGATCGCAAACCCAACATGGACGAGGACAAATTCACCGACCGATACGTCTACGAGGTCCAGCCGGATTTCCTGTTTCAGGTCACCATAGTCCACGATACCGATATTTCCTTCCTTAATCTCGATTACTTCAGCAGGGATGGCGATACACACGGGAATACTCCTTGTACATGTACCTATCGGCCTTTCAGGGATAAAAGAATAATGATAGGTATCAATTGACCCCCTGGAACTATTCAGCAGGTGATGCAACAGGTAACATTTCTCTATCCGGGCTACTTTAACGTTACGATAATTCCAGCCGCTATGGCCCATCATTAATAGGATGGGCGATAACCTATGAGACGTGGACAGTATCACCCATGCCCTGCTCATCGCAACACTTTTAATGGCAGCAGGGGGGCAGGAATTCATAATTTTCGGCGTCATAGGCGCCGTAATCCTCGATGCTGATATCCTCTTTACACTCATTTCCAGGAACAGGCCTTCCTTATATATGTACATACATGGAGGAGCGGCCCACAGTATTCTGGGATCTGCAGTGATGGCCATATGTGCCTATTTTATTTTCTACATTTTCTCGGTTTTTTCAGGGGGAGTCCTCCATTATCCGGTACCCTTCCATTTCGGGTTGCCTGCTGCAGCATGTACGGTTGGAGGAGCATGGTTACACGTAGTTCTGGACTATCTCGCGACTCCTGGTATCCCCTTATTCTGGCCTCGTTCGGATGAGAAATATACGGTGGGCGTATTTGCAGGACCAAGTTTTTTTATGATCGTTGTCAGCTGGACATTCCTAATTCTCCTGGTCCTTGGAAGAGTTTCTCTTTCTTTTCTCTGGATATACGGGACCCTGTTTCTTGCATTCCTATTTTTGCGGGGCGCTATCCGGGTCATTGCGTTCAGCCGTTTGCCTGGAGACTCGTTCCCGACATTCAACCCGTTGCGTTGGATGGTACTGAAGGAAGGAAGGAGCGTCATGGTCAGCAGGATTTTTTTCCCTGACTGGCGGTTCTGTCGGCGGGATCAAAAACTACCCTGAGTCTACCGGTGTTACTGCCGATGATCTGAAAAAGATCGAAACCATCCCGGAAGTCCGCAGAGTCAGGTACAATTCATATTTTACGGTAACCGAAAGAAACGGGGAAATAATTACCGTAAAAGATCCTTTGCGGGAAGACGGGACAATCAGGTATCCTCCCTATTATAAGCACGTCAGGGTAAGGATTGATGGGAGCGTCATCCAGGATGCATGATTGTCATACTAAAACACCAAAGTGAAATGTCCGGTATTGTACATATCCCCGGGCCTGTTAATTGTCAATCTGTGCAGCCAGACTAACATCCGGCATCCTTATGCAAATATTCTCCTGAAAACAGGCCCGTTCCCGGCTATAAAACATGCCTTATGACGATTGATGAGGATGTGGTTAATCCCATCATCAGAACCGGATCCCCAAATGATATATAGCACATATGACATTCTGACATTCGTTAAAAAGTAAAAAAAAAGGTGAACCAAATGGTACAAGATAGTAAACTGGATCTATTAACCGACAGGAACAGTGCACTGGTCCTAGTAGATTACCAGTCTGCAATGTTTAAGGGGGTGGCATCCGGGGATAAAACGATTATCAAGAACTCGGCACTATGTGCTGCAAAAGCAGCTAAGATCCTTGGAATTCCCGTCGTCATGTCGGCGATAAATCCCCAGAATCTCGGGGAGTTTATTCCTGAAATCACAAGCCTGTTTCCGGGCCAGGTTGCGTTTGCACGAAAAATACCGAGTTTTGATGCTTTCGAAGACGAGAATACCTGGAATGCATTCAGGGAAACCGGCAGAAGGAAAATGGTCATTTCAGGCCTATGGACCAGTATGTGCTTTGCGTATACCGCGATCCATGCATTGAAAGAAGGGTACGATGTGTATGGTTTGGTTGATGCCGCAGGGGATTCCACACCGAACGCCCATAAATACGGCATCAAACGAATGCTCCAGGCAGGGGTCATTCCGATTACGCTCGAGTCGCTCGTATCGGAATGGATGCATGACTGGAATAATCCAAAAGCCGGGGAGCTGATTAAGGAAGTATACTCAAAGTACGGCGCAATGCTAGGAATATGAGAGTTTATTTAAGAATACAGGTTATTTCCCGCCAGGAATCCTTCCGGCCGTATACTATTTTTCTGCACCGACGCAGGCCTTCGGAATAAGATATGGCGACGGAGGACATCATATTCTTCTCCGACTGGATTTCATTTTTAAAAAATAAATTCCCATTACGGATTTTGTCAATAGGATATTCCGAATCCGGCCGGAGCAATGGGAACACCCAGGACCAGATCCCAATCGGGCAGGATCTGAAGCTTTACACGGGAAGGGTTAATTAATATGAAAAGAAGACAGGAGCTTCCAGAAACAACTGTTTCAAAAAATCCTTCGCGCCAGATCGGGTTGATAAAGTATTTTAGCTATTCCAGGAACGTCCTCACAGGTGTGGCATGCGACAGAGGATATGCAGGATGTGCCAATTGAACACGTTGAAAAGAAATGAATCCGGGTTTTCCGGCATTGAAGCGGCAATTGTCCTGATCGCATTTGTCGTCATCGCCACTGTTTTCACGTATGTCATGCTGAGTGCGGGTTTTTTCACCACTCAGAAAAGCCAGCAAATCGCACACGCAGGCGTGACCCAGACAGCATCTGAAATCGTAGTCCGGGGGGATGTCATTGGACTGGACACATATAATGGAGGCAACGTGAGTGTGCTGGAATTTGATCTCGGACTGGCTCAGGGAGGATTACCTGTCGATGTATCAAAAATGAGCATGAAGTATAGCACGTCGAGCCGTACACCCATTGTCCTGGTTTACAGGGAGTCCGGCGGTTCAGCAGCCCCACCGGCCTATGGCATGGTACCGGGTTCGTGGACTATCGTCTCATCGAATACGCAGACCGGGACTGCCGTCCTACATGAAGGTGAGCGGGCTACTATCAGGGTCATGCCTCCCGTTCCCCTGAACCCGGGAGAAGATTTCAACCTGCAGATAACAACTGAGAATGGAGTGACCCTGGGAATTGACAGGACTGTTCCGAATGGAGTCACCAATACAACAATTCTTTATTAATTTCAGCCATTTCTTTTTACTAGGTGATATAGCGGGTTTATTTTTAGAGAGAATAGTGTTTTTTTCTGGACGCCGAGGAAGAGATTTGAACTCTTGAGGTGCAAGCACCAGTGGTTTTCAAGACCACCGCCTTTCCGGACTAGACTACCTCGGCCCGCTCAATACTATTGGAGAGATCATGTAAAAAAGGTATCCGGTTTTCCAGTCCTGTTGGATTTTCCCGTTTGAAGGATCTTTTGAAATGCCAAAATCTGATAATGCCCGTCACCGTTTTCTTTGGAATACCAGCAGCCCGCCTGCAATCGCAGGTACAGCCAGCCATGACGGGAGAGGTGTTTTCTTTGTCGTATCGGGACCCATAACCTGCCCCGAAGCAAATCCGGCGGGGGCTTCTGAAGAAGCCTTTACATCGTTGGCATTTTCGGCATAAAGCGTCACCGTTCCCGAATCCGAGTATTTATTGGGATAAACCATGAAATACCGGTCATTTCCGTTACCCTGGACTGTCGCTTCTTCAGGGAAATCATGCCCCTTGTTGTTCATTCTCACCAGTTTCCCAGAGTCATCCACATACTCGATCACCCAGTCGGTACCGATGGATGTATAGACCCGGACAGGACCGGTCTTTGTCGTTACCGTAAAATATGCCGGCTGGTCCCTCGACGAGGACAGACTTGCCGACGCCAGGGACGATGCCTTTGGCATGGTGGTTGCTGCAGGAACGTATTGGGTTACTTCCGGGACTTCACCCGTCACCCTGGGAAGGACCCTTACTATATAAGTCCCGATAAAGCCCTGCTGATCTTCCATCGTGACAGAATAATTGCCGCTTGACATTGATGGGGGTCTCCTTGGAAAATGCACCTGATCCGGTAGTAGTGATATAATCCGGGTCCGAATAGTATGCTCGCCATCCGGGCCCGTGATTTGAAGCTCGATCCCTTTATTACCGACATTTTTATCCATTCCGGTTACGATCAGGCTGCCACTCTGGTATTGCGTGAGAGGGGAGGAAAGGGTGACTTCATCGGAACGGTCAATCAGACTCGACTACCCTTAATGGCACAGAATTTCCAAGGTATCTGGCCTGGCTGATGGGGGGAATTTCGATTTTATACGTTCCTTTCACGTAACCGACGGTAGGGAATACGACAGAAAAATTCTGCCCCTGCTGGATGACTACCGATTTCGTGTCTTTTATTTCAGTTATATAATCGGAATGGGAAAGGGTGATATCAAATGATGTACCCGGCGGAAAGTTGGTCGTTCCGTTCACAATAATCGGTTCCCCCACATTCAGGGAAGCCGGAGCGAAAATTGAAATCTCGTATGCAGCGACCGGTCCTGCCATGCTGAATAAGAAAATTGTGATGATGAGGATCTTTTTCATCAGATAAACTTCAACTACTATACTGTTAATGGTTGTCCAACACGAAGATAAGCCCCTTGCCTGCTTCCCCGGAACCGACAGATATGAAAACCGGGAACTCACGTCCCTCACCATCATCCTCAGAACCGGAGGTTGCTCATGGAACCGGTGTCTGATGTGCAGCTACCGGCACGAGCGTTTCACTCCGCGTTCCCCGGAACTCCTGGCAGAAGGCATCATCCGGCAGCTCCGGTATATTGCCGCCAGTTTTCCCCTGGCTGAAATAGAAATGGTCAAACTATACACTTCGGGAAGCTTTTTGATCCTGATGAAGTGCCTCAGGAAGCATTGCGCGAAGCCGGCAGGCTCTTCCGGGGAAAACTGGTCATTGCTGAGACAAGGCCCGAATACATCGATCCCGAAAACCTCGGCGAATTTATCTCATTGATCGATACGGGAAGATTTCAGACGCCGCTCTATACAGCCATCGGCGTCGAAACATCGGATGACACCATCCGGGAAAAATCAATCGCCAAAGGATTTTCATTCGGGGAGTTCCGGGCTTCAGCCTCGGTTGCGCGGAAAGCAGGAGCCGGGGTTAAGGCTTATCTTCTCATGAAGCCGTTGTTCCTGACCGAGAAAGAAGCGATGCACGATATGAAACAATCAATCGAAGATCTCGACGGGTATGCCGATATGATATCCATGAACCCCTGCAATGTCCAGAGAAGAACTGAAATGGAATGGTTCTGGAAACAGGGCGCATACAGGCCCCCATATCTCTGGAGCGTGGCAGAAGTCCTTGTCTCGGCTTATCGCGATATCCTGTGCGATCCGGTCGGCGGAGGACACCAGAGAGGACCTCATAACTGTGGGAGATGCGATCACGGGATAATTACTGCAATCAGGCACCATTCACTTACCGGGGACAGGGAACCGATTAGATCTGCCATTGAAACCGGATGCGGATGCCGGGATGAATGGGAATTCGTCCTCGAAACAGAGATGCCCTGGTGCATGCCCCTCACCCGTTAATCCAGTCCTCTGGCATTGAACCTGCAAATTTTGGCAAACCGGATCGTCAGGTAACAAAAAAAAGAAAGCCTGAGTTCCGTCAGGACCCGGGTTCACATCAGTCCGAACATTTTTCAGCAGAGCCTGACTGGATATCGAGCTGCTTTGCAAGCAACGGGAGGAAGGTCCCCGCATCACTGACCACCCCGATCGCCTGCATGGTACCGCGATCCATCAGTTTCGTCACCGAAGAGGGATTGATGTCGACACAGACAGTTTTGACAGAAGACGGCAGACAATTTCCGACTGCTATTGAATGAAGCAGTGTCGCTATCATGAGCACCATGCTGCAGGACTTTGTATATTCCCGCATCTTATCCTGTGCCTGCATCACATCGGTGATCACATCGGGAAGCGGGCCGTCATCCCGGATTGACCCGGCGAGAACATAGGGAACATTATTTTTTACGCACTCATACATGATGCCGCTTTTGATAATCCCCTGGTCTACCGCATTTTTAATAGATCCTGCCCGCATAATCTCGCTGATCGCATAGATATGATGCTTGTGCCCTCCGGTGACAGGTTTCCCTGTTGAAATATCCATACCGAGTGACGTCCCGTACAGGTTGAACTCGATATCATGGGTGGCAAGGGCGTTGCCGGCAAAGAGGACATTAACATATCCTTTCCTGATGATACCCGCAAGTGCCCGGTCTGCACCGGTATGAATAATTGCAGGTCCCCCGACAAGAGCGATGGTTCCCCCGTTCCTGTGGACTTCAAGAATCTCTGCCGCCACTCTTGCTATAAGTGTTTCGCTGGGCCGTTCTGATGACACCGTGCCATGCATGAATTCGAAGTTGCTCTGTGTGCGGGGACGTTCGGGAGGGACTATCCTTACCCCCTGCTCTCCGACTACCACCTTGTCCCCTTTTTTCAGCTTGTTAAGCGGTGTGCATATCGCAATGCCTTTTTCGGTATCGAATACAATGGTACAGTCCATTTCAATTCCCAGCACAGGAATCCATGCGTCCATGTACTTTACCGAAGTCGGATGGTTTGTGGTGGAGTAGAACCCCTTGGGAACCACACGGTCGGCCTCCGCCGCAACTAACCGGATCTCTTCTGTTTTAACAAGCTGTGCACCGTAGCGGTGGAGTTCAGATATAATCGAATCAAGAGTTTCGTCGCTGGAAGCATTCACCCGCAAGCGGGCGTAGCTCGGGTCGGTCTTTTTCTTTCCCACGTTAAAAATAAGGATTTCGAAATTGCCGCCCATATCCATGATCTTATCAAAGATCTTGGTCATTATACCTGAGTCGATAATATGCCCCTCAAGCTCTATTTCACGCGACGCTTCCATAGGTGAATATGGGCGCTGATGCTATTTTATTTTATTTCTGGCACAATACTGTCATATTTATCCGGCATGTCCCGGGAGAAAACCATCAGTCCTGACAGGAACCGGGATAGTCCGGACCGGTCTTTTCAGAGGCAATCCTGATTCGGGAACGATCCAAAAGATAGGCCCTGACCCTTTCAAGGTCTTCCCGTGTATTTACATTAAAAGCCAGACCGGTATCACGGATCAGAAGTGCCAACTCTTCCTGTGGGCGATCGATCAGATCCCCCCGGAGAATGTTGATCCCGGCAGGATATGCATCCATACCATCCACTGATTCGGTATAATGTCGGATTGGGCCTTCCCGTTCCGGAACCCATACGGACAGGGCTTCCTTACCGGAGTTTCGGTAAGAGGCATATATATCCCTGATATGATCAGCCGTCAGGCAGGGTATGTCTGAAACGCAGGTAAAAAACGGGCCCCGCTCGGCGAGGACACCGATTGCCTCATAAAGATCCCGGATATAGTCCGTGCCCGTCGTCCTGATGCAGTCATAACCGAGAGCCCTGGCCCAGTTATAGGTATAAGGAGTCTGGAATGATGCGACGACTACGACGTCATATCCCGAGTTTTGGAATGCGGAAATTACATATTCTATCATCGGTCGCCCGAGAATTGAGACCAGGGGTTTCTCCCCGAGGTTCAGCCGTACACCGGCTCCACCCGCCATAATCAGTGCAAGCATTCTTCGATCGCCTCGATGAGAAGACTTGTTTTCGACCCGGTTCCGGACTGCGACACGGATGGATTCGGGGAGACCGAACGATGTGCAATCCCGGACAAGAATGCCTTTCTCAAGGAGGCGCCCGCATAATAGCGCAGCCGACATTCCCGTACCTGCAAGAATGAAATTGGCCGAAGAAGGGGTAACAATAAATCCCTGGTTGGACAGCCATTCTGATAGAAATTCCCGTTCTTTTTTAATTTTTTGTCTCGACTCCCCGAGTTCTTCATAATGGGAAAAAGCTTCTAATGCACATTGTTCGGCCAGGGCATTGACACTCCAGGGTGGCCGCAATGTTTCCAGTGCATTTATAAGGTCGGGTTCCCCAAACGCATAGCCAAACCTGATCCCCGGGATCGCGAACGACTTGGTCAGTGAGCGGAGCACGAAGAGATCCGGCGACCGTGTTCCGGAAAGGCTCTGGTCAGGGTCCGCCAGTTCAATGAATGCCTCGTCGAGAAAAAGGAGGGTGCCGGTTCCGGAATATTCCCCGAGAAGGGTAAGGATTTCATCTTTTTTCTTTAGTCCGCCAGTCGGGTTATTCGGGTTGCATATAAAATGGACAGTTGGGTCTTCATCGGCCGATATGTTGTGCCCGCCGGCCAGCTCGGAAGACAAAAGATACTCTCCAAACGTCGGTGGTTCGACAAGCGCACTCCCTCCTTCCTGAAATTTCCACTGGCAAAATGTCCTGATTATTTCAATTGAACCGTTTCCTACTGCTATTTCCTCTGGCCTGCGATGGAACAGCAGGCCTATTCTCTCCTTGAGCACCGCATACGTATCATCTGGATAATGATCGAAGAGGGCCGGAGTACTATCGGTAGTAATCCCTGGAGGAAACGGGTTGAGACTGGCACTAAAATCGATTATCGTCCTCCCGGTCTTCTCACGGCATCGCTTGATAAGACCGCCATGTTCAACCCTGGGAGGAAGTTTCCGGTGCAAAATTACGTCCTCATTTTCAGGTAATATTGAATACCGGGCCTTAAAACCGTTGCGAACAGGGACTTTTCCATTTGTTACCCATTTCCTGAAAACATTTATATAGATAAAGGATATATTCTGATTTATCTGGTTAGTCAGACAATTAGGATCTATCCGTCTGACATTTGTCTGACAATTGTCAGTCATATGTCAGAACAGGGGGATACTCACTGATGAAACGAATCACACTACGGTTGCCTGAACAGCAGATTCTCCTGCTTGAACAGATGGTCGATGCAGGTGAATTTCCGACGGTATCTGAGGCAGTCAGGGATGCGGTCCGTCAACTCATTGAGAAACGTGCAAGCCGTGTCATCAGAGACAGCGACCAGGTTTCATTCAAGGTTTAGGAGGGTTAGACATGCAGACTATCATTAACGAAGCATTGAAAAATGCCGAAATTGAGAAAGAAATGAAAAACGGAGGTCCCATGGATGACGATTTTGTTGGCCAGCCAAGAATCGTCATTATCGGATGCGGCGGTGCAGGTAATAACACCGTCAACAGGATGCATCACATGGGCGTATCCGGTGCCGAGACTATCGCAATCAACACCGACAAACAGCACCTCGACATGATCCAGGCCGACAAACGTGTCCTCATCGGCAAATCCCTTACAAGAGGACTCGGAGCAGGCGGATACCCGGATGTTGGTAAAAGGGCGGCGGAAATGGCCAGGCCAACGCTTGAAGCGCTCCTGGACTCAGCCGACCTTGTATTCATCACTGCGGGTATGGGAGGAGGGACCGGTACAGGATCCGCCCCGGTTGTCGCACAGGTTGCAAAAGAACAGGGAGCAATCGTCGTCGGTATGGTCAGTTATCCCTTCCAGGTCGAAAAAGCCCGGCTTGTCCGTGCCGAGGAAGGACTTGAAGCGCTTTCGGCCGCAGCCGATTCTGTTATCGGTACTCGACAACAACAGGCTCAAGAATTTCGTACCGAACCTTCCCCTGGGCCAGGCATTCTCTGTCATCGACCAGCTCATCGGGGAGACCGTGAAGGGGATCAGCGAAACAATTACCGAGCCGTCGTTAATTAATATCGATTATGCCGACGTGCGCGCAATCATGAGCAAGGGTGGCGTCGCTGTCATGCTCGTCGGAGAAAGCAAGCAGCAGAACAAATCCGAAAGCGTCGTCCGAGAATGCCTCTCGAACCCGATGCTTGATATCGATTACCGCGGCGCAACGGGCAGTCTTATCCATATCACCGGTGGTAGCGACCTGACACTGCAGGATGCTGAAGAAATAGCGACCTCACTCACTTACGAGCTCGACCCGCATGCGGACGTCATCTGGGGTGCCCGTGTAAGGAACGATATGGAAGGAAAAGTCAGGGTACTGGCAATCATGACCGGTGTCCAGAAGGGAGCGCTCCTTGGAAACCGGCAGACCTACAAATCGGTCCTCGAAGAGCTTGATCAGAAGAAGGCCAACCCGAAGAAGGTTGAAATCCCGGCAAACCGGAGGTCCCGCGATATGACAAGCGGTGGAAATCTTCTGGAATGGGTCGGGTAACATTGTCTGTGTTACCAATACCTCATTCCACTTTTGAACTTCGCCGTGTCGTTACTCTTCCGATACAAAATATATGAATGTCAGATCTTACAGATCCGTCTGTTTTTATTTCTGTCCGTTTTGCTTAGAGAGTTCAGGCATTAGGGTCATGCTGAAGGGTCAATCTCCTTAAAATCCCCACAACGGAATTTTTTCCCCCATACATGAGTTCCGGACTGCCCCGTGCCGGCGAAATGCTTAATAATCCGGATGTCTTTTAAATAATAGATTAGTCTTCCGGAATATCCTAATCTGGAAAACTGTGTGATCGGCCTTCTTATGTCATTCTGACTAAAAGAAAGGCCGGAGTATCGGGAGTTGAACATCATGAACAGACAGATGAACAAGGGCACCACCCTCTGCGCCATTACTGCATCATTCTTTTATTCAATCCTGCAGAGGTCGGGGCAGTATCTTTTCAGTGGGACTATTTCTCACATGAAACGGGCAGCCCATTTTTCTCATCCTTCATGGAAAGTTCACACAGCAGGTAATTCCAGCCCGGTGATTAACGGAATTGATTATCGAGGATGAGCAGCGCATGTTGAATGAACTGATTGAAAAAAGAAAAAAAATCCTTGCGGAATCTGAACAGCACAAAAACCGGAGGAACGAACTCAACGCTCTGGCAAGCAAGTATGCCAAAGACCGTAACACACTGAATAACCAGACCAGGGAGTTTGTTGAAGAGGCCCAGAAGAACAAGGATGAACGGGACAAGTTCAATAACGAAGTCCAGGCCTTAAAAGACCGGCGAAATGAGCTCAATGAGAAAGCCAACGAACTGTTCGATGAAATTGAAGCCTTTAAAAAGGAACATGGCGGCATAAAAAACAGGGGCATCAAGGAGCTCCAGAAACAGATCGAGCACCTTGAATTCAGACAGCAGACAGAGGTTATCAGCACAGACAAGGAACGGGAACTCATCGATAAGATCAAGCAGATGAAGTCCTCGGTCCGCGAGCAGGAGGCAGAACTTGAGCAGAACAAGGAGATCAAGGCCAAGATCACATCTGCACGGGAATTCCGTAAGGAAGCTTCAGACATTCATGCAAAAGTGACCGAAATGGCAGAGCTCGCTCAGAAGCATCATGACATGATGGTCGACTTTTACCGCAAAGCCGACAAATCACGCGAAGAGGCCGATGCACAGCACAAACAGTTTGTGGAGGCCCAGGAATCGGCCGACGCCGAGCACAAATATTTCATCACCTGCCAAAAAGAGCTCCGCGACTACGACAAGGTCATATCGGGTCTCAGGAAAAAGACCAAAAAAGTCAAGGTCACCAAGGAGCAGAAAGCCGTCAGGAAAGAAGCCGAACACTTATTCAAGATGTTCCGGTCCGGTGAGAAACTCACGACCGATGACATTCTTCTCCTCCAGCGTTCCAAACTGATTTAATTCCAGCAATAAACTTATTTTTTCAGGCTTCACGGGCAATTATTTAATAGATTTGACAGTAATTTCTATAATGATGGTAGAGAGAAGGACACTGGTCCTCTCTGTAGATCGAGATGACGATATCGGGTTTAAGGCCTCGATAGAAAGCCCGGTGATCGGCCGTGAAGCATGCCTTAATGCTGCAACGAGCCTGGGCCTCGCCGATCCTGAAGATTCCGATGTAAATGCGATATTCCAGGCGATCAAGACTTACGATGAACTGAAAGCAGCCGGAGAAGAAGTCGAAATAGCCGTCGTCTCAGGAAACCACCTCCATATGATAGAAGGAGACCGGAGGATAGCCGAACATCTGCAGGATGTTATCAGTAAAACCGGGGTAACCAGTTGTGTTGTCGTTGCTGACGGTGCTGAAGATGAATTTGTTATCCCTATCATCCAGTCAAAATTGCCGGTTTCGAGCATCAGGCGGGTCATTGTTTCGCAGATCCCGAACCTGGAAGGAACCTATTATATCATAAAGAAACTCCTCAATGATCCCAAGTTCTCGAGAATTTTTCTTGTTCCAATAGGCCTTGCCCTGCTTCTCTATGCAGGGGCGAACATTTTCGGTTATCCCCAAATCGCCACAATCATCGTTCTCGGTGTGATTGGATTGTATCTGTTGTACAGGGGAATCGGGATTGACGATATGCTCAGGAGTTTTGTCAATGCTCTCAGGATATCGTTAAAACGGGCCAGATTTTCTTTTGTTACCTATAGTGCAGGGATCCTTCTCCTTATAATCGGCATCGTCCTCGGACTGATGAGCATCCTCGAGCACTATACCTCCGACGGTTCATTCGGGCCCCTTCTTTATATTCTCACGTTCGTCTACGGGGCCGTTCTCTGGATCACCCTTGGGGGCGTTGTGGCCTCGATCGGGATAGTCGTTGATAATTTCTTCTATGAACGTGAAGGTCTGGTAAGGGTTATCGTATTTCCGTTTTTTATCAGTGCAATCGGCCTTATTGCATATGGAGCAAGTATATACGTACTCAGTATTTCAAACGTCACGGACTTCCCCTATACGACGGAAACAGCACTCCAATATATTTTTCTCGGGGTTATCAGTGGCCTTGTTTGTGCCGTTGCCGGCGTGGCAATCCAGCGGTACATCAACCGGAGGATTGCTGAAAATCCATCCGACAAAGGTGCGGACATAAGGGCCTGACGCTAAACCGGCAAATCGGTTCCGCAAAATATTGTGTTCAGTTTTTCTGATTCAGTTATAATGACGCCCTTAATTTATCTCCATATTTACCGACAGCACTTCATGCTCCTGAAATTATATACCTGATGCATATGTTCCGGCGTTATCTGCCCTCCACCACGGCGTCCATCAGGAAATGTCGCAGGATACCTGTGGCCTGTCCGGTCGCCTCCGCCGGCAACATGCAGAACCATAAATGATCAAATTAATTAATCATCGTGAGATTACACTACACACTGAAATCCGGATATAATTAAGGGAATCCAAACCCAGGATTCTGGAAGATTACATGATATCTGTCCTGTTTGTCGACGATGAACCAGCGTTACTCGAGATAACCCGCCTTTACCTCGAGAAAAACGGCTCCATGACGGTGGAGACCTGCCGTTCCGCACTGGAAGCGCTTGGAATCCTGAAAAACAGGAAATTCGACGTGATCGTTTCTGATTATGAAATGCCTCTTATGGACGGGATTATGTTCCTGAAAATACTCCGTGCGGAGAAAAACGATACGCCGTTCCTGATTTTTACCGGAAAGGGCAGGGAACACGTCGTGATCGAAGCCCTGAATAACGGGGCTGATTTTTACCTCCAGAAAGGAGGGGACCCGAAAACCCAGTTCGCCGAACTGACACACATGATCGAACAGGCGGTGCAGAGACGCGATGCCGAAGAGAATTTGAAGGCATCAGAAAAACTCCTTGTAGAAATCATCAATTTCCTCCCCGACGCCACATTTGCAATTGACAACGAAGGGCGCGTAATATCGTGGAACAAGGCAATGGAAGAGTTATCGGGAGTTAAATCAGAAACAATGATGGGTAAGGGAGATCATGAATATGCAGTTCCTTTTTATGGTGCGAGAAGGCCGATCCTTATCGATCTCATCATAGATTCCGACGAAGAGATAAGGAGACGCTATTATTCGATCATCAAGCGCGAAGGAGACGTCCTGATTGCTGAAACAGAGAAAGCAAGGCCGCGTGGGAAACCGGCGGTTCTATGGTCCAAAGCAACGCCGCTCTATAACCCGAAAGGAGAGAAGATCGGGGCGATCGAATCAATACGCGACATTACCGAATTCAGGAAGGCCAAAAATGCCGCAGTCGTTGGAATCACGGAGGAAATCCCCTCCTCGAAACAACCGGTCGCCGGTGATAAAGGCACAACCGGAATATTTGACCGCATGTTTGGCAAAACAAGTGGCGCATGGTACAAGAAAGGCGTTGACCTTTATTATAAACAGGGAAAGTTCCAGGACGCCATCCACTGTTTCGACCGCGTGATCGAGACGGAGCCCGATCATGCCGGAGCATGGAATGGGCGCGGCATCTGCTTAAAAGAACTCGGGCGATACGAAGAGGCTATCCAGTGCTTTGATAAAGTCATCTCGATGACGCCGAATGACGAGGAAGTATATTATAATAAAGGGGAGGCCCTTGAAAAACTCGGCAAGGCACTCGGTGACTACAAACTCTTTGAAGAGGCGATAAAAGCCTTTGATATCGTGATTAATATGAACCCGTACCAGGTATATGCCTGGAATTACCGGGGAGTCTGTCTCAAGGAACTGGGAAGGTATGAAGAGGCGAAGAAGTGTTTCGATCATGCGCAACTCCTCATAAGGAGAGGTCAGACGAAAACGAACCGATAACAAGCCGGGCGTCCCTAATCCATATTTTTTACCACTCTTTTCCGATGATGATATTCAGTGGGTTTCTATTTACCGAAACACTTTGGAGGAAAAAATTTGGAACCTTCACGCTTCAGACACATAAGGATAAATTTTAAAGGCTCCACGGTGATATTCATGTCAGATCAATTTATTCTGGTCCCAGGAGTTTCTGATGCCTGTAACATTATCCGGACTGTCTGGACAACGAAATGCCAGGCTCCTGATTATCGGGATTATCACTCTCGGATCAATTATAATCGACATTTTAGGGCAGCTCCACGGCGTAACGATATTCCCCCAGTTGCTGTTTTTCCTCCCGATAATCCTTGCGGCATACTGGTATCCGAAACAGGGTGTATTTTTTGCAGTCGCTATCGGTATACTCCAGCTGTTTCTTGTTTCCCTGTATAATTTCCCTGACCTTGTTCCACTTACCTATGCCACGGCAACTGCGAGCTTCTATGTTCTGGTCGCCGTGGGGGTCGTCATTTCAGCCCTTTCGGGGAATTTGAAAGAACAGGAGACACGGTATTACGCAATATTTGATCATTCCGAGGCCGGCATAATTCTCGCCCACGGGAAAGACAGCCGGTATTATATCGATGAAATCAACCGGCGGGGGGCCGAGCTCCTGGGATTCCTCCCTTCTGACCTTGCGAAACAGGATCTTGAGACGATCTGGAACGACGGTTATACGTTCGAACTTCTGAAACAACAGGTCGACAAGGGTATCAACTGCTCGGATATCGAATCAATGTTCACGACACGGGATGGTTCAAATCTTCCTGTCCTCATCTCTGTTGCGCGATTCCCGGGAAACCGGCTCGTTATTACATTCATGGATATTACCCTGAGGAATAAAGCAAATAAAGAAATCAGGCGTCGGAATACCCGACTTACGACAATAAACCAGATTATCGCCGTAACATCCACAGCGACGGGTGTCGATGACCTCATGAAACGGTCATTCGAGAAGATCCAGGACCTTTTCCCCATTGATGCAGGGGCAGTCTATCTTTTCGACCAGGATCGTAACCACCTGGAATCCAGGTTCATTCGTGGCGCACAGCAAAGCCTGGTCGTCCTCCAGGATCATGTCGACGTCACTTCTGCCCTGTTTCAAAATGCTGTGGCGTCACGGAAACCCGAATACGGGATATTTACAAAAAAAGACGGGACACCGGTTGAGCCGCAAAAGATGAGTGCCGCAATTCCCGTTATCTGTGTTGATGAAGTCATAGGAGCCCTGTTCCTTGTCAAGCAGGATGAAAGTCCGTTCGATCCCGATGATAAGGCAGTCCTTGAGGCAATCGGGAAAGAAATCGGTTGCACAATCCATAAACTCAGGCTTTCCGACAGCCTCGTGGATGCGAACAGAAAAGCCAACCTTTACCTCGATATCCTCGTGCATGACATCAATAATGCGAATCTTGCCGCCCTCGGGTATGGCGATCTCCTCCTCGAGATGACCTCGGGCCGTCCCCAGGAGATGGCCCAGAAGATGATCGAGGGTGTCCAGAAAAGCCGCGAAATAATCAGGAACCTGGAAACGATCCGCCACATCCAGGAGAAAAAAACGGAAATCAAACCGGTGAACCTCAATACGATTGTATCACAGGAAATCCGGCATTTTCCTACTAAAAAGATCGACTATGAAGGGCCTGATGTAACAGTCCTTGCAGACGGACTGCTGGCGGAAATAATTACCAATCTCATAGGAAACAGTGTAAAATTCGGTGGTGCCGATACCCAAATCACAATCCGTGTGCAGGAGCTGCCTGATGGATTCGTCGAAGTAGCCATCTCAGATACCGGCCCGGGCGTGCCTGATGAATTAAAACCGGTGATATTCAACAGGTTTCAGATCGGTTCCTCCAGGGGAAGCGGTAAAGGACTGGGCCTTTATATTGCAAAGACCCTTATCGAACGCTATAACGGCAGAATCTGGGTGGAAGACCGGGTCCCTGGAGATTTTTCCCGGGGGGCTGTTATCAAATTTACCCTCCGAAAATACCAGGAACAATAAGCCAGGCACATTCAATTATCTTTCTGATTCGAATACCTCAAGGTTTGATCCCGTCACAGACTCCTATGGTTACTACCAACGTGCCGGTTATGCCAGTTATAAACAGTCACCCGGTTAACGATCGATCGTTTTTAAATTGGGGGATGCAGGAGGAGAATGATCACAGGCTGGTGGATAATATAAATAATCAATGAATGTTTCCCAAGAAAACTAAGAAAAGTTAGGGGATAAGAAAATAATCTGCCTGGGTTTTGGAATTTCGGTAATGAAAACGCCCGCCTGCCACCGGGGTATAGTGTTTCACCAATAAAGATACCTGCCAGAACAAGTCCAAACCATGGAAAAACAGGGGTATAATCCACGCTATAAAACGATTCGGGAAAAATCCCGAATGGAATCAGGTAGGCCGGACCACGTACCTGCATCAGCAGGATTCCAATAAGAATAATGACGATTCCCGCCACCAATGTTTTTTTCCCCCGGTGAAAAAAGAGGGGAGCGAGAATTATTGAAAATCCTATCAGATGGAGGATTCCAAAAATAATGAAGCCTTCCCCACTGAGATACCACCAGGTTGCGAATGTGATACCTGCGGCAACCAGGAGGATAACGATACCGCGTCTTACAAATTTCAAATAAAAATCCCGCCGTGAAAGAAGTTTTTCCGCGTGTGCGGCACTGATCGTGACTGAAATTCCGACGAGAATAAGAAACAGGGAAGCAGTCGCCACTGCAAAGTATTTCCAGAACCCGGTCGTGACCGGGATTTGATACATTGAGAGAAACCAGAGGTCAAACAGCAGGTGATAGAGAACCATCATGACGACCGCAATCCCTCTCACGAGGTCGATCTCGATATATCGCCGGTTGATATGAGTGTTTTCCAATCTCTTCCCCCGAATCTCACGGAATTTCAAATGCCGGATCCAGAATGCGGTGTGCAACAATTGCAGTCGCCAGGGCAGACTAAAAGGCTCACGGCCCGTGATGAGCAGGGAGGCCGGGTCCGGACAAACATACACACTATGGGTATTCCAGAGCCTATTACGTTTCGTGCTCCGACGGCGGTGATGGTACACCGGTTGGAAACATACGGACTAGCGTCCAGAAAAACCTGTGGCACTCCGGACATAATCCTTGCATAATTAAATCAGGGACAGGCCCGGCCCGCGGCCATGCCGCATAATTTTTAATTAGCAATCTTTAACAACATGCAGAAAGGAGGATCCATTGTTATTTTTTGTGATTCGGTGCCGTCCTGCCGGCGCGGAGCGACTATTATGATTGACAACCTCTTGGAAGGCAATAAAAAATTCAGGGAAAATGAATTCAGTAACCACATCGACTGCTACCAGAACCTTGCAAAAGGTCAGAATCCCAAGGTACTATGGCTTGGATGTTCGGATTCCAGGGTCAACCCCGAGCGTCTGACAGGTGCCCGGCCCGGGATCCTGTTCATACAGAGAAATATAGGGAATGTTGTGCCTCTTCACGACTGGAATTTTGCAACCGTCCTGGAATATGCAGTCAACCACCTTGCCGTTACCGATATCGTTATTTGCGGACATTCCGACTGTGGGGCGATCAAAGCCCTGGACAATGAAACAAACGATAATTACATCCCGCTATGGCTGAATAACGCGATGCCTGCCTAAGGAAAGGATCGATGCCGGGCCGAAGAATCCTGTGGATTCCGGTAGTGAAAGGGAACGATCGAAGAAGATCGAACAGGAAAATGTCCGCCTTCAGATTGAACACCTGAAAACATACCCAATTATCAAGACTACATTAAAAGAGGGGAAAATCGCAGTACATGGCCTTTATTACGACCTGTCATCCGGCACCCTGTCGAGAGTCACCTGATCACCAGGCGCCGGTCAATTTCTTTTTTTATTAAAGGAAACGAAATCCTCCCTATTGGTGTGACGGTTCCGTTTATGAGAATAATTGGTAACGGCGGAAAGCACTCCTCGATCACTTTTTCAATGTGATCCGGGACCTTCTCGTCGATCAGGGTCAGGATAAGCGAGACACGGGGGCCATAAACCTGATTAATCCGGTTAGCGAGGGCATCAAAGGCACAGCACAACGTACCTGTCGGGTAACAATCGGTAAGATCGCACGTCCTTTCTTCGTCGCACGGGAATGGCGAACATGGGGAATCGGCAAGTCCTATGACTTCAATGGTGATGACATCCTGCATACGTACATTTTCGGACTGGACCATATTAGAGGTACCTGCACGCCGGGGCGGCAGATCGTACCTTCGATGGTCCTGTTATGCCAATGTAACCTGCATGTAAAACAGGGGATCTATTCCGGGAAATCAGATCAAAGAGGGATGATAGGACCATCGGGACGTATACTATGCGAAGGATAATCCGCCAATACACTGCCGATGTCCGGTCACATGCAAAATATCTGTCTATCCAACTCCTGCTTTTGAAACCCCTATAAAAATCTTTCAAACCGGTCTTTTTTGGCCTTGCAGACCGGGCAGACGAGGGGAGGTTCGTCACGTGCGCAGAGATACCCGCATACCCGGCATCGCCAGACAGGGTAATTAAGGGTCCCCGGTACAATGGATCGGAAGTCATCGCCCTGTTTTTCCCGGACACTTAACGGGGGTCTCCTCTCGGGAACAGGATGCAATTTCTTTCCTTGTCCAAAAACTGCTTCCGACACGTACAGGGCACAGTAACAGGCATCGAAATCATTCAGATCAGGATCGCGGTAATCGCACGGACAGATGATATCCAGGTCCTGGCGCCTGGTGCCGAGAGCCAGGCGACAGGGACAGGACGGATATCCAAACCTCTTCTCATTGAAAAGCAGACCCTTGACAAGTCCTTTCGTAAAAGCCGTATCCGGATTGAGAAAATATCCACCCTCCCGGGCTTCCCTGTCGAGCCGCCGAAACCTGTCTTCGACCTCTTCTTCCCCGATATCCTCCATTTGTGTCATCGTAATGCTGCCCTGATCTCATCTTCCCGGAAGCCGACGATGATTTTGCTGTCATTGATAATGATTGTGGGAAATGATCCTGTCGGATTGTATTTCTCTACGAGCATTAAGGTGCTCTTTAACTCGTCTGCCGGCAGCAGGTCGACATAAATATAATCAAAGGCAATTCCCAGTTCTTTTAAAAGGTTTTTAGTCCTCTGGCACCAGCCACAGGTCGACAGGGCGAACAGGAGTACATTCCCGGCATCTCTTCCATCCACATGTTCAGGTTTCATCAGCGTCCTCATAAAAGGGATGTTCTGACATAGGGTTGATAGAAGCAGTATATAAGTATTGACTAAAGAACCGGGTACCGTTCTTCATTGAAACATTATTGGCACTATAAGAAAACAGGAAGGTTCCTTACAGGAGGGTATAGTATTTGAAGGAGAATACTATCCGGTTTTATCATTCCGCGACAGAGGAAACCCAGGTCCTTAATCAACTGGGAATATCAGAAATCATTTACCATATAGGGTAGGATACTTGTAAACAGAAGGATCTGGCGATGACCGAGATAGAACCTGCAGTCGTGAAGGGTAGTGCACGTCTTGAAGAGGCAATGAATATCCTTCAGGGAACATTTGAGTATGAAGAGACCGCGTATCACCTTCCTGTTTCGTTCGCTCTCACCGGTCTTCCGGTGCACGATGCAGAAGAGGCAAGAAAAGCATATGCCGTAACCGGTAAAAATCCACTCGTTGCGGCTGAGAGCATTATTGCATCCCGACTGAAGGAATCGGGAAAAGAACTTTCCCCCTACACCGGGTTTATCGGTGACGATGTCCTCCGTAAACTCGGTTATTCCCTCGTGGACGGCAGTATTCTCGGCCTCGCATTTGTCGTCGGGACACCGAAAAACCCTGATACCGCAGCCAGGGTATGCCGTGAACTGCAGGAAAAATATATGCTGACATTTCTTGCCGGAGACGTCGTTTCATCGCTCCTGAAGGCTCCAGTAAAACTGGGCCTTGAATACCGACTTGTACCGCTGGGGTCCACACCGCTCCACGGGGTCCATTTTGTCGATATAATAGCCCGGGTCGCTCTCATGTTCGGAGGGGTTGTCCCCGGAGACCCGGGAAGGCTCATCGCTTATGCAACCCAGCGGGCAAAGGCTATCGCCATCGTTTTCCCGGGCCTGGACGACGAAAGCATTGCAATGGTCGATACCTTCAGGGTCCTCGGCATACCCATCATCACGCTCGAAGGGTATGAGGGAGGGGAATGGATCGGTTCCGACCCCCAGAATGCAGTAAAGGAGGGGATGGACAGAAAAGGCATCAAGGTAACGGTAACTGCCATACCGATACCGATGTCATGCTCCCCGGCATTCGAAGGTAAAAGCATCAGGAAGGAAGAGATGTATGTCGAGTTCGGGGGCGGGAGATCCCCGGCATTCGAGCTTCTCCGGGTACGGCCTGCGGCGGAAGTGACGGATGGATTGGTCAGGGTGATCGGACCCGAGATCGACTCGGTGAAGGAAGGATCTGCAATTCCCCTGGGAATTATTGTTAATGTCACGGGTAAATCGATGAGGAAAGATTTCGAACCGGTCCTCGAACGGAGGATCCATAATTTCGTGAACTACGGTGAAGGCTCGTGGCATGTCGCCCAGAGGGACCTGATTTGGGTGAGAATTTCGAAAGATGCGGTAAAATCAGGGGTAAAAATAGAACATATCGGAAAACTGATAGCGGCAAAATTCCGGATCGATTTCCCGGACCTTCTGGATGCAGTCCAGGTCACCATGATAACCGACGAAAAAATCGGTACTCGAAGCACGAAAAGAGGCGCTGGCCGTATACGAAGAGCGTGACAGCCGGATACGGGGGATGAAGGATAACGATGTCGGGACATTTTATTCATGCACGCTCTGCCAGACGTTTGCGCCAAACCACGTCTGCATCATCACCCCTGAACGACCGGCGTTATGCGGGGCCATATCGTGGCTCGATGGTAAGATCGCCTATGAAATATCCCCTTCAGGTGCAAACCAGCCTGTTGATAAAGGTTCCGTGCTCGACAAAGAAACCGGGGAATTTGAAGGTGTCAACAAATTTGTCAGGAAAGCTTCCCATGGCGAGGTGAGCAGGTGTTCGCTCTACAGTATCATGGAGCACCCGATGACCTGCTGCGGATGCTTCGAATGTATTGCGCTTATGCTCCCCGAAGTTAACGGAATCATGGTTGTCAACCGGGAATATAAGGGAGATACCCCCTCGGGGATGTCGTTCTCCACCCTTGCCGGGACAATCGGAGGCGGGGCCCAGACCCCGGGATTTGCGGGCATTTCCAAAAATTATATTCTGTCCGACCGGTTCCTCCAGGCCGAGGGAGGCATCGAACGCCTTGTCTGGGTGCCCTCACTGTTAAAAGAGGAATTAAAAGACAGGCTGATCACGAAACTGAACAAAACAGGCCACCAGGGATTTTTTGAAAAAATTGCCGATGAGACCAGGGCAACAACTCTTGAGGAACTGATCGCATTTCTCGATGAAGTGCAGCACCCTGCACTCACCATGAAACCGCTTATCTGAGGTGCGAAAGATAATGGCTGATGATACCTTTGAATGGAGCGGACGTATCGGGCAAATCACCCTCGGCGCGACACCCGCTGAAGGCGGCACAAGGTCGCGTTCGTATCGTCTCGGTGGCGAGACCGACCTTCCATTCCTCGGCATGGAATGCAGCGACGGAACCATGCCACTGATTGCTTTTGAATTATGCGACGACCCTGCGTTCTGGTCGCCGATTATTGCCGGTTATGTCGGGGACCTGGTACACGACACTCCAGGCTGGGCAAAAGAGACCGAGACACACTACAAGCCGGACTTAATCAGGCTGTATCTTACCAGCACGAAAGCAAGAGGCTTTAATGATTTTGCCGCCATTGGACAATGTATCAGGGATGTCCTTTCCCATACGACCCTACCCCTGATCGTCGAGGGGAGCAATGAGCCGACCATTGATTCCGATGTATTCCAGCAGTGCGGTGAAGCCGGGGCCGGCGAACGCCTCCTGCTCGGGACTGCGGAGGCGGGCCGTTACCGGAGCGTGGCTGCAGCGGCAATGGCGTACAACCACTCCGTGATTGCCCAGTCTCCGATTGATATCAACCTGGCAAAACAACTGAATATCCTTCTCAGGGAAATCGGAGTCCCCCCGGATCGGGTGATGATCGATCCCTACACGGGTACGCTTGGATACGGATTTGAATATTCATATTCGGTTATGGAGCGGATTAGATATGCGGCCCTTAAAGGAGATTCAGATCTCGCAATGCCGATGATTTCGTCGGCAGCCGATTCCCTCACCGTAAAAGAAGTCAGGGAAGCAGACCCGAAGGTCCGGGATGAGATCGCGGTGAAATGGGAATTTTATGCGGCCCTTTCAGCAGCGGTAGCAGGTGCCGCAGTCGTTTGTGTACGACACCCTGAAACAGTAACAATGTTAAAAGAGGCATTCACGGCGTTGTGGGCTGGAACGTCAATTCAGGGAGAGATGAGCCATGGCACTTAAGGCCCTTGATATTTATAAACTGCTCCCGAAAAAAAACTGTAAGGAATGTGGCGACCCCACATGCCTCACGTTTGCAATGAAACTGGCAAGCGGCAAGGGAGATGTCGAAAAATGCCCCTACCTCGATGAGAACGCGAAAACCATCCTTGGAGCATCCACAAGGCCTCCGATCCAGCTGGTAAGGGTTGGAGTGGGGGAAAAAAGACTCGCCGTAGGAGAAGAATTCGTATTATTCCGCCATGAGAAGACCTTTTATCACCCTCCGGGCATCATGTTCCGCGTGTCTGACCTCTGGCCCGCCGGGGATATTGAAAAGGTCACACGGAGAGTAGCATCGGAAACCCTGACCAGGGTCGGGACGGATCTGTCATTTTCAGGTGTGGCCATAACTAGTGAAACGGGAGATCCGGCTGCATTTGAGGCGGCCGTTAAAGCGGTCGAGAAAACGGGCACCCACCTCCCTGAGGTCCTGATGGCAAACGATCCTGCCGTCCAGGAAGCAGGCCTTGCAGTCTGCGGAAATTTTCGCCCACTGATATATTCAGCAACATGCGATACCTACAAAATGATGTGCAGCCTTGCAAAAAAATACGGGTGTCCCCTGGTCGTCTCGGCAGGCAATCCCGAGGAAACAAGGGAGCTGACAAAGCTATGCGTTGCCGAAGGAATTTCTGCGCTCATGATAGACCTGTCCCTCCCTTCCCTCTGCGATTACATACCGGCAGCGACCATCGTCAGGCAAAAAGCAATCTGCAGGTCGGCCCCGGAACTTGGGTACCCGATCTTTTTCGACACTACACGGTATGAACAGCATGACGCCGCGATCGTAATCGGGATCGATAAATATGCAGGCATCATCGTGACAAAGGACCTTCTGCCGGGGTCTGCTGCCGCGACCCTTACACTCCGGCAGAACATCTACACCGACCCCCAGAAACCAATCCAGATGAACCCGGGTATGTACGCGGTGGGTGAACCGGGAAAAGATGCCCCTGTCCTCCTCACGGTGAATTTTTCCCTTACCTATTTCACCCTCCAGGGATATCTCGAGGCAACAAAAATCCCGTGTTACATGCTGATAGTCGACACGGAAGGGCTTTCGGTCCTGACCGCAGTTGCGGCAGGTAAACTGAACGAGACTCTTGTCAGGGATTCGATTAAAAAATTCGAAGTTGAAGAACTCGTTTCCCACCGGCGTCTGATTATCCCGGGATATGCATCGCCATTGTCAGGCAAGATCGAGGAAGAAACCGGGTGGAAAGTGCTTGTCGGACCTCGCGATGCCGCCGATATCGGAGAGTACCTGGTGAAGGAGTGGAAGGCCTGAAATGGTCACCGTCACGTTCCTCCCGAGTTATCGTAAGATCACCCTCGAAAAGGGATGTACGGTGCTGGATGCGGTGCAGCGTGCCGGCATCAATATGAATGTTGTCTGCGGGGGGCAGGGAAAATGCGGGAAATGTGTTGTATACATTAAAAATGGCACGGTATCTTTCGACCAGGAAAAATACGGTAAGTTTTTTTCCGACGAAGAACGGGAAAAGGGAGCAGTCCTTGCCTGCGTATCGTTTATCAATGACGATCTCCATGTGCTTATACCGGAAAGCTCCCTGATCCAGGAGCAGAAAATACTTATTGAATCCCTGGGAGTCGAAACAGAGTTCCAGCCTTCGGTCAGGAAATATTACCTGGAACTTTCTCCGCCGACCCTTGAAGATCCATCGTCCGACCTGACCAGGCTCGTATGGGGGATCCAGAAGATGGGCGGGCCCCTCGCCGACAAGATATACACGCCACTCGATATCATACGGAGAATGCCCCGGATTCTTCGGGACAGCGGGTGGAAAATAACTGCTACGATTGCCCACGTCCCTGCCGGTTACCGTATTATCGACCTCGAAAAAGGAGACACTTCAAAAAACCTTTACGGCGCGGCAGTCGATCTCGGGACGACAACGGTCGTCGCGTATATCAGGAACCTCATAGACGGTCACATTGCAGGGATCGCCTCGAATTACAACCGGCAGATCAGTTGCGGCGAAGACATCCTGTCACGAGTGAATTATGCACGAAAACACGGTCTCCAGAAATTACAGGCGCTTGCGGCGGAGAGCACGAACCTCGCTATTACTGCAGCTGCGAATAATGCAGGGATCGACCGGGAAGATATTTACGAGGTAATTATTGCAGGAAATACCATTATGACCCATATCCTTCTCGGTATTGACCCAGCATACATGATCGAAGAACCTTATGTCCCGGTAGTGAGGAGATATCTCACCACTGCCGCACCGCGGGTCGGGATTGAAGTCGCCGAAGACGCCGAGGTATTTTTCTTCCCGGCGGTGTCGGATTATATAGGCGGGGACATTGTCGCCGATATCCTCGCATCAGGAATGGCAGAAAAAGATGAGATCTCTCTTATGGTCGATATCGGCACCAACTTCGAGGTAGTGCTCGGAAACCGTGAATGGATGGTTTCCTGCGCAGGAGCCGCTGGACCGGCCCTGGAAGGCGGAGAAGTCCTGTTCGGGATGCGCGCGAACCCGGGGGCGATCGAAAGGATCACCATCGACCCGGGAACCCTCGAGCCGGTTTACGCGACGATCAACAAAACGAAACCTGTCGGAGTCTGTGGTTCCGGCCTTATCGACCTGCTGGCAGGTCTTCTCCAGGCCTGCGTTGTAGACAGGACGGGCAGGATTAATCTCGGGATAAAAAACCAGAGGATCAGGAAAGGTGAGC
The DNA here is from genome assembly GCA_963809105.1 of uncultured Methanomicrobiales archaeon. GTDB lineage: Archaea > Halobacteriota > Methanomicrobia > Methanomicrobiales > Methanospirillaceae > CAIKOD01. The sequence goes on from CAWEIC010000003.1 coordinate 39,540, forward strand.
ATTTTCCCGAATATGTCATTGCCTGGAAGAAAGAGTCCGGAAACGGGAAGGATATCGTAATAACGGAAAATGACATTAAAAACCTGATCATGAGCAAGGCCTCGGTCCTCGCCGCATGCATGACCCTGATGAAACAGGCCGGACTGACAAGGAACGATATTGCAACGATTTATTTCTCCGGGGCATTCGGGAATTATATTACCAAGGAAAATGCGATAATGATCGGGCTTGTTCCGGAAATCCCTGTGGAACGTATCCGGAATATCGGGAACGGGGCGATCGAAGGAGCCGGCATGGCGCTGGTAAACAGGAAAAAACGGAAGACCCTCGATGAAATTGCAAAAAAAATCTCCTACATCGAGTTGAATTCAGAACCTTCGTTTATGGACGAATATACGGGGAGCTCCTTCCTTCCCCATACGGATTTATCATTGTTCCCGGGCGTTGAAAAAATGCTTAACGAATGCAGGCTTTTGAAAAATCATGGAGACCAGATATAATGGCTGTGTATTTGCCGCCTCCGGAAAGCCTTTCCACAGGAATCGGGGGTCTTCCGTATAAAGACCCCGAAGAAGCATGCGATGCGGTACTTGGCGTGTTTACCGAATTCCCATACGTTCCCCTTCTCCCTAACCGGGGCTTTTTAGAGAATATCGTTATCAACGATTCTGAAAAGTTGCCGGGAAGGTTACTGGAAGGAGAAAAGCTGACAGTTGACCGGAACCGGGATCTCTCTCCTGAGATGGAACAGATCTACCTCGATTATATCGAAGGGAATTTTGCACCGTATTCAGTCGGAACTGCGTATGCTTCGGGATTCTATTCGTTCCTTAAACGATCCTTTCCCATGGTATACGGTGTCAAATGCCAGGTTACGGGTCCCGTCACTTTCGGTATGCAGGTTGTGGATGCAGATAAACGCCCGATATATTATGACAGCCAGTTTGCCGATGTCCTTTCGAAAATGCTTGCACTCCGTGCCCGATGGTACGAATATGAACTGAAGGAAAAGACGGGAGTGAAAAACACTCTCATAATTCTGAACGAGCCCTATCTCGCTTCCCTCGGTTCATCGGTAGTCCCGATCGATATAGACTCCGTACGATCGGGCTGGGACGATATCGTATCGCTTGTTGAAGGTAGTATTGGTGTCCATTGCTGCAGCAACACGGACTGGGGTTTTCTTTTCTCTCTCGGTCCTGCGGTCGTATCGTTCGATGCCTACACAACCTCGAAGGAAATCCTCCTTTATCGCGATGACCTTCTCGCCTATATGGAAGGAGGGGGGGTAGTCGCCTGGGGAATCGTACCGGCAGAGTGGAGAGTATTCTCAAATGAGACCACAGATTCGCTTTATGAACGGTATCTTGCGATCCGGAACGAAGTTACCTCGTATATTCCGGAAAATCTTTTCGATGCACAATCTTTGATCACACCGAGCTGCGGGATACGTTTTGCAGACGAACCGCAATCGATCGAAATGATGAAGACTGCGGCAGAGATATCCCGCAGGATCCGTATTAAAAGGGCCTGACGACGTCTGGACTGCATCGTTATACCTGAACAGGTGGAGGAAACCAGGATTGACATTTACTATCGCTGTTGCCGGAAAAGGCGGAACTGGAAAAACGACCATCAGCGCTCTGCTGGTCAGGGTCCTGATCGAAGAAGGTCAGAGACCGGTCCTTGCCGTCGATGCCGATCCGAATGCCAATTTCAACGAGGCACTGGGAGTCGTAGTTCTGGAAAGTCTCGGGGGAATGCGTGAGGAGGCTTTCACAAAGAGTATCCCGCCCGGCATGTCGAGGACCGATTATATCAGATACCGGTTCAGGCAGGTTCTTGTCGAATCTGACGGTTTCGACCTGATTGCTATGGGCCGGCCCGAAGGGACGGGATGCTATTGTTTTTCTAATGATCTTCTCCAGTCGTGCATGCGCCTGCTGGAACGAGATTACCGTTTCATAATTATCGATTCGGAAGCCGGTATGGAGCATATAAGCCGGGGGACCATCGGGATACCTGATGCCCTTCTTATTATCAGCGACCCGGGTGCACGAGGTCTCCGGACTGCAAAGAGGATCAGAGACATCGCCCTTTCCCTCGGACTGAAAAGGGATGCCATGTATCTGATCTACAACCGGTACCGCGGGGAGGTCGCACCCGTCGATGCTGGTCAGGTTGTCCCTTTTGCAGTCATCCCATTCGATCCTGCTGTTGAAGAGGCAGATCTCGCTGCGGTACCTGTTTCCAAAATTCCTGATCACAGTCCCGCCCGGGAAGCAGTGAAGGAGCTTGCGTTGAAACTGATTGACCTGGCAGAAAATAAGCAGAAACAATCAGCCTTTTTGTAACCCCGGGGTGCACCATAATTCCGGGGCAAATTTCAGGCAATTCCAGACATCCCGGCATTCAAATCTATAAAACGAAGCAGTAAAAAATTGGGTATAATGTCAATTCAGCCACGATATTTTTCGAACAATGGGGATACTTCTTCCCTTTACGTTGACATGATTAGTCCCTCCTGCGAATATCAAAATGTTCAATTTATCCGGTAGGGTCATCATTAAAAGTATTTTGAACTGCTGCCTGGGCGTCCTTTGGAGGAGCCGGGTCAATCGCAGTACGAGGTATAGGCGTGACAGCCTATACTTTTTTATTTACATTTTAGCTACTGAAATTTTTCTGAATCTTCGACATGATTTATACGAAAAACAGGTGGTAACAATGCCACTATACCTAAAAAATTATTTGTAACTTCCTGCCCGGGAGGATGGCAAGATGGCATAGGTAATCATACCAAAAAAAAAACGAGAATGGTCTTTAACATTATTGCAATGAACGACCTGGAACGGAGGCATGGTTCTTTCCCGTCATGGCTGTGACACTGAAGCGATGGCGTGGCTTATCAAGACTCGTGAAACCAATAAACCGATGCTAAGATGGGACAGCCGGATGGTCCGTGGATTTTTTTGAATGGTTAAGGATATTTGCCAATTTTTAAATTTATGTTATTATCACAATCACCTGGGGAGTATTTAAAAAAAAGTTACATTTTTGTTACTTTATCCATCTTCAGGACCTTTTTCGCTATGATAAACACGACCAGGGCGACGATAATAAAGTATATCAGGTCTGACAGGAACGGTCCCCAGCCGAAAATAAACGGTCCAATCTGTGCCGTAGCCGTACGCCACGCACCTCCCGGCACGAACACGGTAATAATCGGCATGATGATGTTGTCGACCAATGACTTGATAAGAGCGGTTGCGGCGACACCGATTATAAAAGCAATGGCAAGGCCGATAACCTTGTATCCTCGAGAAATTCCATGAATTCAGCTACGAACCCCATGCATCTTCACTCCTATAGAGGATAAAAAATTGTCTGAAGTGATAAAGTTATACGATTCGATTCCCGAACCGGGACTATCAATGTACATTTTCGAAATCTGCACTGCCCGGATCCTTTCCATGGGCAACGTTACCCATGTCCGTGCTGACCAAAATATTTACGTAGACTATCGGTACTATACTCGGGTGATTGCCATGCGGGAGGAAATAAAGAAGGAGATTGAAAAACTCGATATGCTTGCCAGGGAACGTAATGCAGGAATCAAAATTATCTCGGCCAGGGATATCGTGGTTGCCGACTGGGTGCGCTTTAAATGCCGTTTCGGCTGTAAGGGCTTTGGGAAACACCTGAGTTGCCCTCCGTATTCTCCGTCGCCCGAAGAGACCCGGAGGATGATCGGTGAATACAATTTAGGAGTCCTCGTCCGGTTTGACGGAATTCCCGGGCATCGGGAACTGACTCCGGATATGATCCCCGAGGATTTTCACCCTTTTTTCAGCGACCTCATCAGATGGGTAAACGGCACTATTCATTTTCTGGAGAAGACCGCCTTTTACGATGGTTTTTACAAGGCATTCGGGTTCGGTGCGTACCCCTGTATATATTGTGAGCACCTTCACTGTGTTGCTGAGGAGGAGGAGGGAACCGTTGACGAAAGCGTCCGGAGGCTCTGCAGGCACCTGGACCTTGTACGGCCATCCATGGAGGCGGCCGGAATGGATGTTTTCCTCACCGCAAAACATGTCGGATGGGAATTATCGACAATTCCCTGTAAGAATCTCGAATATGGAAAGATCGAGCACGGGAATATCACGTCAATCGGCCTCGTAATGATAGAATAATAATATCCTGCCGTCTTAATCCCGGTAAGACAAAAAAATACTTTCAGATCCTGGATTTTCATTCCGGGACTCTATATCTCTTCATCCTTCCGGAACCAGCGGAGAGGAGTACGGACCGGAGAATTCGGGTACCGGTAGCAGATGATTCACTCCGGTCAGCTATCGCAGATTTTGGATCCGGGGTACAATGATCGATCCCCTTCAGGATCTTTTTACCCGGGTCTCTGTACCAGTCGCCGCTTTACCCTGCCGGCCCGGTTATAGCACCAGAGGACCCCTTTGATTGCACGTATCTTGAATCCCATCCCGGGACCTTCAAGCTTCTGCGAAACCTCCTTCAGACGAACGGGAATATCAATGTGCTGTGGACAGATTTTACTGCACTTTCCACACGTTTTGCATAATCCTGCGTACGACCCTTTGCCAACCAAACCGCCAACACGGAACAGGGTACTGGAACCGTGCATGCCCGCTGCCAGGGAAAAGGGCGGTATCATTATAAGCAGCAAAACATTCCGGGATATTTACCCCCGACGGGCAGGGCATGCAATACCTGCAGCCTGTGCACGGGACGCTCATCAGCAGGGTATACGCCAGTCTTGCTTTTTCGACGACCGCCAGCTCCACGTCCGTCATCGAGCAGGGCAGGGCTTCCCCGGCCACACGGATATTCTCTTCAATATGATTCTCTTCGTTCATGCCGGAAAGGACAACCGTCACTTCGGGATGGTCCCACACCCACCGAAGAGCCCATTCCGCAGGACTCCGGTGCACCGGTGCTGTATCCCAGACCTTTTGCACTTCGGGCGGAACCGGGGATGCCAGGTTACCTCCCCGCAACGGTTCCATGATCATTACGGCCAGGCCGCGGGAGCCTGCATACCGAAGCCCCTCTGTCCCGGCCTGATTTGTTTCATCGAGATAATTGTACTGGATCTGGCAGAACTCCCAGTCGTACGCATCAACAATTTCCTTAAAAGACGACAGGTCACCGTGGAAGGAGAATCCTGCGTTCCGGATCTTTCCGTCCTTTTTCGCGGAGTCCAGGAATCCCAGGACACCTAACCCCAGCAGCCGGTTCCAGGTACTGCCGGTAAGACTATGGAGCAGGTAATAGTCGATATGGTCTGTCTGAAGTGTGGCCAGCTGGCCGGCAAGGATCGCATCCATGTCTCCCCGTTTGCTGACCGACCATGGAGGTAGTTTTGTTGCGATCCTGACTTTTTCACGGTACCCTCCCGACAACGCCTTTGCCAGGAGGGGTTCGCTCTTACCCATGTGATAGACAGGGGCAGTGTCGACGTAATTGACCCCGTGATCGATGGCATACCTGATCTGCCTGATGACTCTCTCCTCATCGATCCCTCCAAGCTTTCCCGACGGGAAACGCATGCAACCGAACCCGAGAATTGAGAGGCGATCACCGGTTTTTGGAACTGCCCTGTACAGCATGGTATGTCCTTTCTGCTCTTGTTGCCTGCGCTTACGGCCGATGTTTTTGAAAAAAAAGATTAGATTAGGTTAAACCCTGACTGATAGGACATTGACTTCGAGAAGCCACTGATCAGCCCGCTTGCAGTAGCAGTCTCCGAATATGCAAGGTCTTCAGATTTAACGTTATTCCAATATAAGCTTTCATCATCAGGATAGGAAATATTTCTGGCTTCCTGAACATGGACTTTGAGATATGCTGCTGCCGAGCCGATCATCGGGGATGAAGTTCCGTCAGAGAGGGTGATACCCTTGGATGCAACATTGTAGTTCAGCGTATCAGGGCCACTTGAATCAGATCCTCCAAGCCATGTGGCCGGAGGCGCTGCTGTGAACTTGTCATTTGCAGAGGTTATCGTTGAAGTCAATGTCGAGTCAAACGAGCTGCCTGCCTGAACGATATTACAATAAGGCGGAATTATCTCTGATGTCGACGCAGCAAACGGACAGAGAATTGCGAATTCTGTTTCTGATGCATTTGATACAGTGTCAAGGAGCAGATCTTCGGAGTTGGTTGCACGCCCGGTGTCTATCGCGATAAATTGGACATTAGTTTTGGCATTTACATTGCTGCCATCTGCGATCTGATTTGCGGTTGAGAGTGCCATGGACTTGGCAAATGTCGTCTGACCTGATACACCAGAGTACATCGCATTGTAACCCGTAGTATCCTGCAATTGAACTGGATTAAGTGGAGGTCCTATAGGCGGTCCTTGTGGCAGGTCTCCACCCGAATGAGATGTATCAACGCTAGTAAACTGTTCATATGCTGTTGTTGTCCATGCCAAGGAATCCGCTTCCGTCACTGTACCCTGTGTCTGGGTAGTGGTTGACGTGGTTAAACCCTGAACCTCAGGAGTCTGAGGTATAGCTTGATCTGCATAAACGATACAGGTGAATGCTATCAGAATCACTATAACCAATAGAGCAATTACTCTTACATTGTACGATTTAATTTTAGACACCCCATAAATCTGACAGGTAGAATCCTATTTCCGATCGGTAATGTCAAAATTCTTTTACGTTTTTATAAAGGTTTCTATATGAAAATCGGGAAATATTATGCCTCCTTTCTCACCTCCCGATTTTTGACAGGTAATCCAAAGAGTGCTCAGCTCCCGAAGACTTGACAGAACCCGAAATCATCGTCAGTTATCTGAAGTTGGTGATCCATGACAGCAGCCGTATATGACCTCACAAAATGTGGGAAATCAGTATATCGCGACAAAGGATATTTCAGGATTAAACCAAATGAACAAAATGTAACAATGAGACGTGCTCTAAGCGGCTCTATACTCACACAAGAGTAAGTTATACATTCGTTTCGCTATAAGATTTGCTTCAGAACAGCATTCCTTCTCCCAAAAAAATTGGGTTATTTTAAGGGCGCGAAATAGTTGAAGAAATTACACTGTCAAGAATCCTCATAGCAGTACCTTTAATTAATTAAATTAAGGGCATAGACCATATATGCAATTTCGACAACTGTCGTTTCTGCATATTCTTGATGTCCCTGCTCACGGTGGACCAGTATTTCCCAAGGTTGAATACAATCTCCTTCTGTGTCACATCGATATCTATTTTCATATATACTACATTTTGGTAATACCGTGTCAAATCTGAAAAACGATGAGGCAATACCAAAACGCATTGAAACCGGAACTTTTGATGGGGATATTCTCGGATTTACAGAAGATCTGTTCTCCGGTTGGCTGGAGCTTTACAAAGACTCCCGCCTATATCTCCACTGTATAATATCCCGGTGTAAAAATGAAGGAAATACTCAGAAACTAATCATCCGATGGATATGCGAAGGGTATGATGTGCGAATCGTAAAACCCTCATCCATCATGCAGCATATACTCATGAAGTTCGGGTACGTAGAATCGTACGAAGACCTGTCCCGCCACTATGATGGTGAAGTCGAAGTCTGGCGCAAACCGTTTTTTCCATCCTCCTTTGAAATAGCATACACCACAAATTGAAGTCGAAAATGGCAGATCAATAGTTAAGAGGATTTCGAATACTTTGAGTAATCCAGGGATAATACAATTTATGAGTATTTCCCAAATTATGTTATCAAAAATACACACCAAGAATGGTGTATTATTTAAAAAAAAGAAAGGTGATTGTGTAAAGTCCACCCCTAACTTTTAGTTAGGGAAATAATTTTTATTTTTAATAACCTGACAAAAAGAGATTTCACCATTCATCAAGTCTTTCATTTTTATGATATGTTCCGGGTAGATTCGAGGAGGAATAAGGAAATCACTTTTTAGTTAGGTTTAGTTCTATCCCGACCGGGGTTGCCACAGCGGCGGGGCAGAGCCCCGAGAGCGTCTTTGAACAAGGATATCATAGAATATGCCAAGGGGTCGAAGTTACCTAATCACCAAAAAAAAATTGGATCCGGCTCATCCGGATCCGTCAGGCGAACATCGCACCGTATGTGCTGATCATCCTCTGGCGGTCGAAATCGAGACCGACTTTTTCGATTGCCGCAAGGAAATCGTCGTGGGTAACTGTTTCATGTTCTTTCCTGATCGCGAACATCCCTGATTCCATGACAATTGCCCTGAGGTCAGCACCGTTCTTCCCCTCGGTGAGCCTTGCGACATCTGCAAGGTCTACCGATTCGTCGAGGTTCATATCCCGGCTGTGAACTTTCAGTATTGCAAGCCTTCCGTTCTCTTCAGGCAAGGGTATTTCGATGATCCGGTCGAACCTCCCCGGTCTCAGCAGGGCCCTGTCAAGGATATCGATCCGGTTTGTCGCACCGATAATTTTCACATCCCCACGCTTTTCAAAACCGTCCATACCGGCAAGGAGCTGCATGAGAGTCCTCTGGACTTCACGGTCTCCTGAGGTCGTGGCCTCTGTGCGCGATGCCCCGATCGCATCTATTTCATCGATAAAGATAATTGTCGGCGATTTCTGCCTGGCAAGCTCGAACAGCTCACGAACAAGGCGTGCTCCTTCTCCGATATATTTCTGGACAAGTTCCGAACCCACGACCCGCAGAAAATGGGCGTTCGTCTCATGGGCTACAGCCCGGGCAAGAAGCGTCTTACCGGTCCCCGGCGGCCCATGCAACAGAACTCCTTTTGGCGGTTCAATCCCTATTTTTTCAAATAGTTCAGGTCTTTTCAAAGGTAACTCGACCGCTTCCCTGATTTCTGTAATCTGGGGTTCCAGTCCTCCTATGTCGGTATAACTCTCGGCAGGGCTCTCGATTATTTCCATGCCGTACACCTGGGAATCGAAGCTGTTCGGAAGGACCTCGACGACGGCAAGCGACTGCTGGTTAAGGGTGCACCTGACGCCGGGTTTCAGTTTGTCCGGTTCTATACAGAGAGAACTCCTGACGAGAAATCTTGGTCCGGCGCTGCTCCGGACAATTACCCGGTTGGTATCGATGATATCCGTAACCGTTCCCACGACAAGGGGCGGGCTCCGGAGTTGTTCGATTTCACTTTTCAACTTCCTAACTTCCCTCTCGTAACGGATCTTCTGGGTCTCGATATAACGTTTATCCGATTCGATCTGGCGCAACTGCTCGCGTCAGCTCCAGGTTCCGGGTTTCCATACTTGTTACCCGTTCGAGCAGGTAACGGTACAGTTCTTCAGGATTTTGTGGTTCCTGTGGTTGGCGGGCAGTCTCTGCCATCTGGTGCCTCAAATAGGTATATAGGGAAAAATGACTATAAAGATGTTTGCGACTATGCAGTGCGAATTATGCGGTGCCAAGGCACGAGTTCTTAAAAATGTGCGGATAGAAGGGGCGAATCTCCAGGTATGCCCCCAGTGCGAGCACTATGGGGTTGAAATTTCGCAACCGAAAACACCCCTGAATAAGATCTCCACCTCAGGAAAGCGCCCCTCCGGCACTGTTCCCGCAACCCCGCAGGTAAGGAAAAGACGGGACATGTTCGATATGATCGAGGGCGATATCGTCGACGATTACGGGGACAGGATAAAACATGCGAGAATGGAACGGGGATGGACCCAGAAAGATCTGGCCATGGAACTCATGGTGCGTGAACTCCTGATAAAAAAGATTGAAAATAACGACCTGATACCTGAAGACGACATACGGCAGAAACTGGAGAAAACACTGGATATACGGTTGATCGACATCCCTGAGGATGAACGTGAAAGCCACAAACAGAAAAACCTGGTCCCCACTCTTGGTGACGTCATCTCGATAAAAAAAGTAAAAAAATAAGGAGCCCGTGTTTGGCGTTCATAACCGGGTCCTAATCCCTCCCGGTACTTCACGAACCGAATTTCCGAAAATATCCATATCATTTATATAGGGATAGTCCCAATAAAAAAGTGCAATGTGTGGTGAGTGTTTTTTCGCCGGTGAATGTCTTTATCGGGACCAGCGGAGCCGCGACACGGAGCAGAAAAACCAGTAATTCCAACAGATTAAGGTCTTGTTCTTCGAGAACCAGCCATGGAGCGAAGGCTCTTCGTTCAGAAACGGTTTTTTCGTCTTATTATTATTTCTTTAGTTTTAGGTATCTCCTTTTCTGAAACGGAAACGAAAATTCCGGTTCGGCAAAGGACGAAGTTTATGATGACAGATCATACGGTTGTTTCAAAATTTCAAAAAAAGCAAAAAACGGAGGCATCAGCAATATGAGAGGAAAAGAAATCCGCTTAGAGCGGATAATGAACCGGAACACACGAAAAACCATCATCGTCCCTATGGACCACGGGGTCACCAACGGACCGATCGACGGGTTGATCGATTTAGGAAGGGCAGTAGACCAGGTCGCGGAAGGGGGCGCCAATGCGGTGCTCGGGCATGTCGGCCTGGCACTTCACGGTCACCGGAAGACCGGGCGTGATATCGGCCTGATCCTTCATCTTTCTGCAAGCACATCTATGGGACCGGACCCGAATAACAAGGTACTCGTGAACAGCGTCACCAATGCCATGAAAATGGGAGCCGATGCGGTCTCCATGCATGTAAATATCGGGGCTGATTCGGAGGCAGTAATGCTTTCAGACCTTGGTAAAGTCGCCGTGGAATGCATGGAATGGGGAATGCCCCTCCTCGCAATGATGTACCCGAGAGGGCGTAATATCGTGAATGAACAGGGCGTGGAAGAAGTAAAAATTGCGGCAAGAGTCGCTGCTGAACTGGGTGTCGATATCGTAAAAACCGTATATACGGGTGATCCGGACAGTTTCAGGGAAGTTACCACGGGGTGCCCCGTACCGGTAGTGGTCGCGGGTGGAAAGAAGACCGATGACCGGTCGACCCTCGAACTGATTGAAGGAGCAATGGAAGGGGGTGCCGCCGGGCTCTCGATCGGGAGGAATGCCTTCCAGCACAAGACGCCGGCACGGTTCATCCGTGCTGCCGCCCTGATCGTCCATGAACGAAGAAGCGTTGATGAGGCTCTCGGAATCCTGAGAGAATGCTGAATCCGGCATCGGCTTCGTGGAACCAAAAAAGAGACCGGATGCGATCGCCGACCTTATGGAAAATTCACAGGTCGGCCTGAAATAACTGAACAGAACTTATAGGAGAAACTATGATAGGAAAGGATATCAGAATTGAAAGGATTATGGACAGGAATACAGGCAGGGCAGTTATTGTTCCCATGGACCATGGGTTTACCCTGGGGCAGATCGACGGACTGTTAGATATGACAGAGACGATATCCCAGGTATCTGAAGGAGGGGCGAATGCAATTGTTCTTCATAAAGGTCTTGTCAAACGTGGACACAGGAAGAAAGGGCGGGATATAGGACTGATCGTCCACCTCTCGGCCAGCACTTCGTTAAACCCGGACCCGAACGACAAGGTGCTCGTCTGCACGGTTGAGGAGGCTGTCGCCCTCGGTGCCGACGGGGTATCCATCCATATCAACCTTGGTGCCCCGCAGGAATCGAAGATGATCGAGTCGGCAGGTAAAATTGTAAAGGACTGCAACCGCTGGGGAATGCCCCTCCTCATCATGATTTACCCCCGCGGGAAAGGCATAGACCCGGTATCGCCCCAGTCAGTAGGACACTGCGTACGTGTAGCCGAGGAATTGGGTGCCGACCTTATCAAAACAAATTACACAGGGGACCCGGGCACGTTCCGGAAGATCACCGATGCCTGTTCTGTCCCGGTATTTATCGCCGGGGGCGAGAAAACAGGAGACCTGGACTCCCTGCAGATAATACGCGATTCGGTCCATGCCGGGGGGGCAGGCGTCTGTGTCGGGCGAAACGCATTCCAGCGGAAGGACACTAAGTCATTTGTCCGGGCGCTCGGCCTGGTCGTCCATGATGACCTGGAACCAGCCCTTGCCCTGGAGCGGTGCAGATGAAAGAACTGTGGGTTGACTGCAGGCCATGGAAAAAGGATATCGCGACAACTGCAATCGAAAGCGGCGCAGATGTACTGGTTACTTGAAGAATCCGGAAGGGGAAAGGAACTCGGCCGTATTAAAACAGTCGCGAAGGACGGCGACCTCGTACCGGATCGCGATGTATTCGTTTGCAGGATCAACAGCAAGGAATCCGAACAGAAAGCAGTGGAACTCTCGCGTCTCGGCTATGTCGTCATTGAAACAGAAGACTGGAATGTCATCCCTCTTGAAAACCTTGTCTCGGTATCGGATAGTATCATTGCTTCAGTCAGGGATCTGAAATCGGCTGAACTCGCGCTGAACGTTCTTGAGAAGGGCGTCAGGGGCATACTGCTCTCAACGGAAGACCCTTCCGTTATCAGGGCCGTATCTGCCCTTATCTCGTCCCGGTCGGAAAAAATGGAACTGCTGCCCATGGTCGTCACATCGGTAAGCCCGGTTGGTATGGGTGACCGTGTATGTGTCGATACCTGTTCGATGATGGCCGATGGCGAAGGGATGCTTATCGGGAATACGTCGGCAGGGGCCATTCTGGTGCATGCCGAGACCCTTGAAAATCCCTACGTCGCTCCCCGCCCTTTCCGGGTGAATGCAGGGGCGGTTCATGCATATATCACGATCCCGGGCGGAAAAACCGCATATCTTTCAGACCTCCGCATAGGTGACCGTGTACTGGTATGTGATCATACAGGAAGTACCAGGGAAGCCACGGTCGGAAGGGTCAAGATCGAGCGAAGACCGCTCCTGCTCGTCGAAGCGGAACACCGGGGACATACGGTGAGCGCTGTCGTCCAGAACGCCGAGACTATCAGGCTTGTCCGTACCGACGGTTCCGCATGTTCGGTTGCAGAACTCTCGCCCGGAGATGAAATTTTCGGTATCGTTACCGAGAGCGGCCGGCATTTCGGAGTCTCGGTACAGGAACACATCGTGGAACAATAAAACGGTAGTATACGTTATGATGAGACCATCCGCAACCACACTAAGGGAGGATTATTTTTGATTGCCGGAATAATCGGGGGCACGGGAAAAATGGGGCGCCTTTTTTCAGGTGTGTTCGCGAGAGCAGGATACGACGTGCTGGTATCCGGCAGGAATACTGCAATAACCAACAGGGATATCGCCGTGCAGTCCGACCTGGTCATGGTGACCGTGCCAATCCGGGAAACAAAGGACGTTATCAGGGAAATTGCACCGCTCCTTTCATCCGATCAGATGATTTGCGACCTGACGTCCCTGAAGGTTTTCCCGGTTGAGGAGATGCTGAAATCGGAGGCCGAAGTAATCGGATTCCACCCGATGTTCGGGCCGTCGGTTTCATCGCTCGAAAAACAGACGATCATCGTCACTCCTGCCCGGTGCACAAAAGACAGTCTGGAAACACTATTGAAGATGCTGACCCGGGAAGGTGCGCTGATCACGATTGCGACACCCGAAGCCCACGATCGCATGATGGCAATCGTCCAGGGCCTGACCCATTTCGTCACGATAGCCATGGCCGAAACCATGAGGAGGACGGGAATCCGACCGCAGGACACGGTCCCGTATATGAGCCCGGTGTACCAGATAGAAACAGGACTTATCGGCAGGATCCTTTCTCAGGACGCCAGGCTGTACGCAGACCTGCTTTGCCTCAACCCCTACGTGCCGGCCGTGCTCGATGCATGCGGTGAATCCATCAGGGAGACCTCCACCATCGTGACCTCTGGAAATACCGGGAAATTTGAGGAGATTTTCGTAGCAGATGCAGAATTTTTCGGCGATTTTGCCGGACAGGCGGCATCGCTGACCGACTTCCTGATCGACTGCATGGTGAAACGATGACCCTGTTTGCACTCGGACCAGAGGGAACCTTCAGCCATGAACTGGCATGCTCCGTATCCACTCGTGAAGAAGTCCGTCTACTGCCTTCGATAGGCCTTGTGTGCAGGGCCGTTGAGGAAGGGAAAGGCGACGGAATTATCCCGATCGAGAACAGTGAAGCTGGAGCAGTGGGACCCGCGATGGATGCCCTGCTCAGGTTTCACGTATTTATCATCGCCGAGCTGTACCGCGAAGTCCACCACTGCCTTGCGGCATTTCTCCCGCCTGATAAGATCTCAGTTGTTTACGCCCACCCGCAGTCGAGTGAGCAGTGCAGCGAATTTCTTGATTCCCTTGGCATTCCGATACAGTTCACCGGGAGCAACGCGGCAAGTGCAGTGGAACTCGTCCGGAATCCCACGGCGGCGGCCGTCGTGTCCGAGCATATCGCAGCATTGTACAACGTGCCGATTGTCAGGAGAAATATTGAGAACAACACCAGCAACATGACGAGGTTCGTGAAAATATCCGACCGGCCGGTCAATGGCGAGACGCCTGAGAAATGCAGCATTGTCGTGGACCCCGGGGAAGACAGGCCGGGACTCCTTTACGATCTTCTTTCCGTATTTGCCCGGCGTAATATCAACCTGTGCCGCATCGAATCGCGACCTTCAAGGCGTGGCATCGGGAGTTATGTCTTTTTCATGGATATTACTGCTAACCCGGGATGGCAGGACGCTCTTAAGGAAATTACCGGTATTGCAGACATAAAACCTCTTGGGTGCTACTGCCGTATGGAGGTGCTTCCGTGAACGTCCTTCTTCCAAGAGCACGTGATGTCGACCTGACGTTCGGGGCACCTCCTTCGAAGAGTTATACCCACCGGGCGCTCATCATTGCCGCTCTTGCGGGGGGGCAGTCCCGGATCATCAGGCCCCTGCAGGCGCGGGACACAATAGTTACCTGTAACGCTCTTCGCTCTCTCGGGACCGGTATCAGTAATTCGGGAGAAGATCTCCTTATTGACGGACATTCCGGCATATTTTCCTGCAGGCCAGGGCTTACCCTCGATATGGAAAATTCCGGCACCAGCCTCCGTCTCCTTGCCACGGTTGCCCTTCTCTGCGACACCGACGTTATCTTAACCGGAACCCCGAGAATGCAGGAACGGCCGGTCGGGTCACTTGTTACCGCCCTGAACCATTTGGGAGCCCGCATACGGTATGCCGGACATCCCGGATTCCCACCGCTTGTAATAGCAGGCCGGTTTGAAGGGGGGGACGTGACGATTCCCGGGGAGATCAGCAGCCAGTTCATCTCCTCCCTGATGATTGCCGGCCCCTACGCGTTATCGGATGTGGATATAACGGTAACAGGAACGGTCGCTTCAAGATCGTACCTCGACCTGACCTGCGACTGCATGCAGGCATTTGGCGTGACGCCCGGGCGGGAGGGGTACCGGAAATTTATTATCAGGTCGGGAGATCGTTATTCTGCGCGTGATTATAGGATTGAGGGGGATTATTCGTCAGCCTCATATTTCTTTGCCATCGCAGCGGCGTGCGGCGGGAAGGTCCGTGTAACAAACTTAAACCCCAAATCCGTCCAGGGCGACAGGGCATTTCTCGATGCCCTCATGCTGATGGGCTGCAGGGTACGCTTCGAGCTGTCCGGTGCCGTGGTTGAGAACTCCGGAGAACTTTCCGGTATATCGATCGATATGTCTTCGTCTCCCGATACGGTACAGACGCTGTGCATGCTTGCAGCGGGAGCTTCTTCACCATCCCTGATTACGGGAATTTCGCACCTCAAATACAAGGAAAGTGACAGGCTTCAGTCCACAGCGGATATTATCAACTGCCTTGGGGGCGATGTTATCGTGTCGGGAGACTCTGTTAAGGTTACACCGTCGCCTCTCCACGCAGGCCAGATCGATCCCCTTGACGACCACAGGACCGCCATGAGTGCCGCCGTCCTTGCCCTTACCAGGGGGGATATTGTCATAAAAAATGCAGAATGCGTTGACAAATCGTTTCCTGGTTTCTGGGACGAACTGAAGAAGGCAGGTTTATGCTGATGCCGGTTCTAACCGGAAGCAGGGGTTGGTCTGCATGGTAAGAATTGTTCTGACAGGATTCCGGGGGACCGGAAAGACCCGGACCGGAGAACTGCTGGCACATATGCTGGGAGTACCGTTCAGGGATACCGATGCGGAAATTGAGAAGAGCACAGGAATGCCGATCTACGAGATTTTCCGAAGGCACGGCGAGGACTATTTCAGGAGACTTGAGGCAGATGCAATCGCATCGTTCCCGGTTGAGGACTCCGTGATTAGCACCGGCGGCGGAGCGGTCCAGAACCCTGATAATGTGGCTCGTTTAAGAGCAGGGAGTGTCGTAGTGCTCCTGACCGCCGATGACAGGACGATCGAGCAGAGGATATCTCATTCGGAGCGACCCTCACTGACGAAAATGCCGCTCCGGGAGGAGATCCACGACTCCAGGATCTCAGGAGGACCAGATATGTATCGTCCTCTGATTTCTCTGTCGATACGACAAAGAGGGATGCAAATGAAACTGCAATGGCCGTCAGACGCCTCCTTACCGAAGGGCCGGCCGGCCCTGCGGCGAAAGATGAGGTAAGTTCTTTCATAAGGAAAACCGATATCGGGCCGGAGGAAGCTGAACGATGCGTTACCGACATAACCGGGGACCTGACAGACCCGTATACAAGGTTCTACGCCGTTGCAGGAAGTCCCTGCAGGCACAGCCTGTCGCCGCCCCTGTTCAACGAGCTCTTCAGCGAGTACAAGCTGAATTCCCGATACCTGCGGTTCTGCTGGCCGGATTTTGAAGATATTCTCCGGATAGCAGCGAAACTGGACCTCCGGGGACTCTCGGTAACTCTTCCCTTCAAGCCTGATGCGTTGATTATTGCCGGCGAACCTGACGAACATGCAAGATCCATAGGAGCAGCAAATACACTTGTATTCTCAGGAGGCACTTCGTACGGTTTCAACACCGACTGGATAGGGATCCGTGATCCGCTCGAACATCTGAAAGGGTCGGACGCCGCTGTAATCGGCGCAGGTGGCGCGGCAGCGGCAGCGGTGTACGCCCTCCAGTCTCTTGATATGGACGTAACAATACTCAATCGTACCCCTGAAAAGGGGAAAAAGCTGGCTGAACGGTTTTCCTGCAAATCCCTGCCGTTATCGGAATTTCCATCGATCAAACCGGATGTATTACTCAATACAACTCCCGTAGGGATGTCCTCCACGACGGGCGGCGGGATTCCTGTCAATCCCGCATACCTGAGAAGGGATATGACCGTATTCGATCTGGTCTACACGCCTGCCGAGACGCCTTTGATCGTATCTGCCAGGAAAACAGGATGCACGGTGATACCCGGGACCGAGATGTTTGTCCGGCAGGCTGCAGCACAGTTCAGTCTGTTTCACCGGGATCGACCCCCCTCTTGCACTCGTACGGGGGTTGGCGCTATGAGAAGACCGGAATTATTCAGGATGCGTGCTGCATGAATACGTTCGGGAGGAATTTCAGGTGTACAACATTCGGCGAGAGCCACGGGACGGCCCTCGGCGTCGTCATCGACGGATGTCCCGCAGGGATTTTCCTCTGTGAAGAAGACATCCAGCCGGTACTTGACCGCAGGCGCCCTGGACAGTCCGAACTGGTTTCACAGAGAAAAGAACCCGACCGGGTGGAGATCCTGTCGGGAGTGTTCGGGAACAAGACCACAGGGGCACCGGTTGCACTGGTAATCAGGAATGCAGACAGCAACTCACGTGATTATGCCGACCTGGCCGGAGTGTTCAGGCCAGGTCATGCCGACATCACCTGGCAGAAGAAATTCGGTTTCCGGGACCACCGGGGCGGAGGCAGGAGTTCGGGACGGGAAACAGTTGCAAGAGTTGCAGCAGGAGCCGTGGCGATCAAGGTGCTCAGGCAGGCCGGGATAGCCGTCAATGCCCGGATACTGGAGATCCACGGTAAAACGACTCCTGAAGAGATGGATCGTGAGATCAGGGCAGCCAGGGATTCGGGAGATTCGGTCGGCGGCATTGTGGAGATCATCGCAAAAGGATGTCCTGCAGGGATCGGAGACCCGGTTTTTGGAAAACTCGATGCGATGATTGCCGGAGCGATGATGGGGATTGGTGCAGTAAAAGGTGTTGAAATCGGGGATGGGTTTGGTCCTGCAGCAGTATTTGGCCATGAAAATAACGACCCGATAGTGAAGGACGGCTTTATGTCGAACCACGCCGGCGGAATTCTCGGAGGGATTTCAACCGGTGCCGATATTGTTGCAAGGATCGCAGTGAAGCCAACACCATCCATTTCCCGGGAACAGAAAACTATCAGCACCTGCGGTGAACCACAAACCATTTCGGTTCATGGCAGGCATGACCCCTGCATCGTCCCAAGGATTGTCCCTGTTGCTGAATCGATGCTTGCACTCGTCATCCTTGATGCGCTGATCGAACAGGCAAAGTATGAAGGATTTTTCAGGTTATTCCCTGCAATTGACAGGGAGGAGCAGCAATGAGAATTACAGGATCCGAAAAAACGACAGGAAAACCCCGGAGAAAACCGATCGCCATGGTCTTGACAATGGTACTCGTCTTCACCATGATAACTCTCGCAGGGTGTTCATCGGTCAGGCAACTGCCGGCACCTCCGGGGCAGGCTGGTTCGCAAAATTCACCGGTACAGGCAACCTTGATTAACGAGCAGGATCACTGGGACGTCTCAAGGGGCTGTTATTATTCAGTCCAGTACCAGGTTTTCAATACCGGGAATACAACTGCACGAAATGTAAAACTGTATGTGGAACTGGTTCATATTAACGACAATGCGATTCGGGATTCGAAGGAACTCTATGTAGGAACACTTGGGCCCGGGTCTTCGTCAACGGTGACAGCGGAGCTTGACGGAGAATGTCTCAGAGACTATAATACCCAGGCAGTGCCGGTGTACGATATGTAACAAAAAAATTTCTATGCTAACGTTATTAACTATCATCTTTGAAATATTTTCATTATCTGAATGATAAAATGCCACGGCAATACTGCGGGAATACGTGGATTACCCCTTCGGACCATGAGGTAACGACAGCCAAATGTTCCGTCTGGAAGCGTTATAAAAATTTGTAACCTTTTTTTCCAAAATTAGCGTGGATTTTTACCGATCACTACAGGATTTTCCGGATACGAAGTCCATTCGGTGAAACCACCCTCGTAGAGGAGCACCTTTGGATATCCAAGGAAATATTTGAACAGGATAAATTCATTTGTCGCTTCCCTCCCGGTCCCGCAGGAACAGATTATCGTTTTATCCGGAGTGACCCCTTGCTCTTTTACCATCGTCTTTAATTGTGCCTCAGGTTTCAGGAGCTTTTTGTTTTTGTCGTCCATCAGGGTCTTCCAGGGCAGGCTGACTGCACCGGGTATGTGACCTGCCTTAATCCAGGGTCCCTGGCCTTCATAAAAGGGCGGCGGCCGGGCATCGATGAGAACTACATCGGGACGTTCCTTCATTTCGATCACTTGCTGATAGTTCGTGAAGAATTCCCGCTTTAGCTCGGCCTTAAAAGCGGACTGCTTGACGGGTTTTGGAAATACCCGTGTAAGCGGTCTTCCCTCTTCACGCCATTTTTCAAATCCCCCATCGAGCACATACACGTTACGAAGGCCGTACCTGATCAGGCTGTAGGTCACCATCGTCTGTTCCAGGCCGTCCCCGATAAACCCTCCACAGCCGGTTAGAGGCCCACCACTGGAATACACCACCACCGGAGACCCGGCTTCCAGTCCTAATGTCCGTACGATTGCCTGTCCGATTTCCGGTACGACCCATTCGGTGGGCAGCTTCTCACCATGGAGGCGGAAAATCCCCTCATGGACATACCGTGCGCCCGGTATGTGGTCCTGTATATACTCGTGAACGTTCGGCTGGCAGTCGATTATCGTGAGACCCGTCTCATTGAGATGCTCTCCCAGCCACCCGGTGGAAACCCATTTTACAATCCCCTCTCCGGGGGGATATGGATATGATATTGGCATACTGATCCGATCTCCTTTCCTCTCGGACGGGATCTTTCCACGGTCTTTTGAGGTGATCTGCGACTTTACGTGTTAATCCTGATATAAGTTTCTATCGTCCCGGATATGCCGGACCGGTTTTCCTCCTCAGGGCGCCAACAGAGGACAGGACAGCAAAATCAGCCGTAAAGACCTCAGGAAGCTCGCTCACAGGCTCATGTATCCGGTATAATTGCAGAATTAATTTCCACTCCTTTGTCGGGGATAGTCTTCGCAGGATATTCCTTCGGGTACCTGGCTATGAGGTTTTCAGGCCGGATTATCCCTCAAGGATCGAAAAAAGTGATTTAAGCTCGTCGATGTGGTATTGGCCGGGAGATGTAGGTGTCCCTGCATGGCCGAATACCCAGGATGATCCGAACAACGGGAGAACTGCCCGTATATGACGGAACTGCTCTCCCATAATGCTGGTGATCACGGGTTTTTCGGCGTGGTAGGTGAATGCAAGAAAATCGAGGACCTGGTCATAATTTCCCGGCGATACTACGATTTTAGGTATATCACAATAAAAACGCAGTGCTTTCCGGATCTCTTCAAGAACAGATACCGAAGGCATAGATGCAGTGTGATAAGATCCTACTACCGTGCATCCCTGTTTTTTTACGTCAGGGGCGTATGAAGAAAATTCCTGTTCTATATCGACATACGTGGCAAGGGGAAGCAATGGGTTTATTATTTCCCACCATTCCTTTCCGGTACCCGGGAACGACCCGCCCTCTCTCCGGCTCCGCAGGGTCATCAGCAGGGGGATACCGGTCGTTTCGTGCCACAGTGCAGCTCGTTTCCCGCTGATCTCCCTCCATCAGGTCGATACGGAGCTCTACCAGGTCTGGTTTGAAGGCGACTATTCCGGAACCCACAGGACTTCTGCTCGTGGATGCGACTATTTTCACCAAGATGCTCAATAACCTATTTCCCTTACTTTATATTATGGTATATCTACATGCCTGGATCGTCCTGGTTCCAGCCCGGACTGGCCCTGAAGATGCTTGTTTCGCTGGCACTTATCGTTTTCATCCCATTTCTGCTCGGTAAGTTTGTCCGGGTCTCCCCGGGATTTACGGCAGGCCTTATTCTTGCAACTCTCATTATTGAATACAGCGCACCGGTTGCAGGTCTCGCTGCCGGTCTGCCTCCTGTATATACCGGTATTACGGTTATCCTTGTCGCGATCGGTGTGACCCTTGCCCAGTACCCTGTTTTTGACGCGATGTACAATCGTTCGGAAAACGTCAGGAAATTCCTTGAATGGATACGGCAAAAATACACGGGATCGCATCTGGTGCGGCGATACGGTGTCCTGGCCCTTGCCCCGGCAATCCTGACCGTCGGTTTCTACATATCGCCGGCGATATCATGGTTATTCGGTTGGGACAGGAAAACCTCGATTCTCATCATGATGTCCGTGTACAGCCTTGCTACCGTCGGTGTGCTCATCGCCGGACTCGGTATCATACATTGGATCCTCGGCTGAAGCCTGCGTTCCTTCCCCGGCTCCGGTACCTGCAGGAAACCAGTATATATGACCTTGACGGCTCTATGATAATCTGATGAACAGCCTCTGCCGGAATCTTTTCGCATCCCTTTGCCAATTCCCCGGTTTGATTGTGTCATAGTAATCCGGCCTCGTCCCCCATACCGGAACGGTACCATGAAGATACCCGAACTCCTCGCACCTGCAGGCTCCCGTGAGTCATTAACGGCTGCAATACAGGCAGGTGCGGACGCAGTCTACCTGGGCGGGCGGGGGTTTGGTGCACGGGGCTATGCAAAAAATTTTGACCGGTCCGGGCTCCTGGAGGCGATCTCGTATGCCCACCTCAGGGATGTCCGGGTGTATGTCACGGTTAATACCCTTGTCCTTGACTCGGAAATCGAAGAATTGGCGGAATATCTCCTGTTTCTCTATGAATCGGGTGCAGATGCGATTCTTGTCCAGGACTATGGTGTTGTTTCGGTCGCACGGGAGATAGTCCCCGATTTGCCGCTCCATGCGTCGACCCAGATGACGATAGGTAACTGCGAAGGGGTTGCATTTGCAAAAAAACAGGGGTTTTCAAGAGTTGTACTTGCGAGGGAATTATCGTTTCAGGAGATAACAGACATCGGCACTACACCTGATTGCCAGGGGATCGGCCTGGAAATGTTTATTCACGGGGCTCTCTGCTATTCATATTCGGGCCAGTGCCTCCTGTCGTCATTCATTGGCGGCAGGAGCGGGAACAGGGGTATGTGCGCCCAGCCATGCAGGAAACCGTATACCTTTGTCAGGGGAGCCCCCGATGCATACGGCCGTCCCCTCTCGCTGTCCCCCGTAAGGTCCGAGGACAGGTACCTGCTCTCTACCCGGGACCTTTCGCTCTACCCGATGCTCGACAGCGTGGTAACCCTCCCGGTCGAAAGCCTGAAAATCGAAGGGCGGATGAGGTCTCCCCGTTACGTCAGCACTGTCGTATCGATTTACAGGAAGGCCCTCGATGCCATCCGGGAAGGAAGATGGGCGCCGTCGGCACGGGACGAGCATGACCTGGCCCTCGCATTCAACAGGGGGTTTACCAGGGGCTATGCCGGGGGTTCCCGCCACAGGGAAGTGATGGGAAGGGATCGTCCCGGCCACAGGGGATTGTTTGCCGGCACCGTGTCTTCATACGATCCTTCAGGTCACCATGCCCTGGTCACCCTTTCCGGTTCTTCTATGCCGGAAAAAGGAGACGGCGTAGTGTTCCACGATCCCGGATCAGCCAGAGAACTTGGAATGAACATACAGCATCCGGTTATAATGAATAAGAAAGGATTTTCTCTTACCGTCGAGGAAAAGGTTTCTCCCGGAACGTTACTCTACATAACCCGGAGAGGCCGGAGTGAGAGCGCAGTTCTGGAACATGACCGGAACAACAACGAGGCGCCCTGGATCCCGGTAAACATTTCTCTCATATGGGACAGTCAGAACCGGCCGGTTATTTCGGGACATAGTGCCGGTCACCAGGGAAAGGCGGTATCATTCGAATATACCGGAAACCAGATGCCGGAAGCACAAAACCGGCCTCTGACAGAAGAGACTATCCGGATGCAACTTTCGAAGACCGGAGGCACGCCGTTCCATATACGGGAACTGACCGTTACTTACCCGGGAGGCCTGTTTTCCCCGGTCGGGGAACTTAACCGGCTAAGAAGGGCATTATTTTCGGGCCTGACCGGGGCTGTCCTTGCGTCCTGGAAACCGACACCTGATGCCCGGAGATCGGCGGAAACCAGGATGTCGCAGTTTAATCCATTACCTGGGCAATGCGCGGGTAAAGAAGAAAAGGCCGGATTCTGCCCGATGCAGATCGCCGTCTATGTATCCGGGTACGACGAGGCGCATGCCGCTATTAAAGCCGGTTGCGATCTCATTTATTTTGAACCTCATCCGCCTGAAGGAGTATCCGCAGTCTGGTGCCGGAAAACAAGGGATCACGACCGTGAATATACCGGATCCCATCACTTGATCGTTTCGGAAGTATCCAGGCTCTGTTCCCGCTTCCCGGAAAAAATCGTCTGGAAATGGCCTCTGATTGCGGATCCCGGTTTCATAGATTTTGCTATTGGGAACCTGGGGGGCTGCAGGGACCAGGGCCTTTACGGTATCATGACAGAGAGTCCGGGCATCGCAGACAGGGTCCATTGCACTTTCCCCGGAACCCGTGTATATGGTGGTCAGGGCCTCAATATTTTTAACCAGCGTTCGGCAGGGAACCTGCAGGCCTGCTTCCAGCGGATGTCGCTCTCACCCGAACTGTCAGGAAACGATATCAGGACTCTTACAGCCGGGTTTTCTTCCCGCATTCCTCTACCGGAATTCGAAATAATTGTTCAGGGGAATGCTGATGTCCTGGTAAGCAGGGACTGTATCAGCGCAGGGATGAAAACCAGCGGGTCAGGATGTCCTGCACGCAGCAACTCGGATTTTCAGGGAATACAGGACGGTACCGGAAGGATATTCCCTGTCTGGACCGACTGGAGCTGCCGGACGCACATCGGGAACTCATCCGAGACCTGCCTTGCAGACGAGATACCGTCCCTTGGGAAATCGGGTATCACCTCGGTCGCCATAGATGCCAGGCATAAGACTCCGGCATACACTGAAGAAATGGTTCATTTGTATCGTGAAGCAATGAAAATTTCCCAAAATGATGAACGAAAGCAGGATTTTTCCGGCATCGTCAGCCGTATCCGGAAGATCTCTCTCGGGGGTATCACCGCCGCTCATTTCAGAGGAAGCCTGTGCCTCCCGGTACCTGACGAGTGACCCTGAACCGAGCAGTTCTTGTAGGTGAAGATCTTATTCTCGGTGAATACGTATGATATCGCCATTTATCCTCATCAACCTGAAAACGTACCGCGAAGGGACGGGGCAGCAGGCCCACCGGATCGCTTCCGCCGCACAGGCAGTCGCATCCGACAGCGGTGTCGTGATCGGCATCGCTCCTTCATATATCGATATTCATCCGCTTGCACACCACTATGAACTCCCTGTTTACGCACAGCATGTCGACGGGGCCGATCCCGGTGCCCACACGGGGACTATTACCGCTGAAGCCCTGCGCCTTGCAGGGGCTTCAGGGTCCCTCGTCAACCATTCGGAACGGAGACTAACCCTTGCTGATATCGATGCATCACTCTCTGGGCTCAGATCGCAGAAGCTGATCTCGGTGCTGTGTACCAATAACGAAACCACTAGTGCGGCAGGCGCAGCTCTCTCCCCCGATTATGTGGCGATCGAACCCCCGGAACTAATCGGAAGCGGAATTTCGGTTGCAAAAGCAAATCCCGATATCATCAGGAGGAGTGTCGACGCCGTCCATGGCGTTAACCCAAAGGTGAAAGTGCTGACCGGTGCCGGGATCCAGTGTGGAGAGTGTGTTAAAACAGCACTGGACCTTGGCACTGACGGTGTGCTTCTCGCATCGGGCGTTGTTAAAGCCAAAGACCCCGAAGTGGTGCTCAGGAATCTCGTATCGCTGCTCTGAAAGGACAAGAAAATTATGAATTTTTATTCATGATACGCAGTTGACTTTAGATACATGAAAAACTATTTCGCGGGAGTTCCCTGTTCCCGGGAATTAAACCGGGCCCCGGGACGATTATTTCCCTCCGGATTTCCCCGTTCCAGGCATTAGTCTATATACCCCACTCCGGGACCGATCTGATTTGATATCTATTTTGTTCACAAACGATCAATACCGTACCGGATACACATGGCATATGTCCACCGGATAGAAGTCCGCTATAAGACCGATCCCCGGCTCAGGGTCAGAACGGATCGGATCCGCTCTCTCGGCTTTTTGATTGAGGAACTGCATTTGGTAGATATCTATACGATCTCTACAAATTCACGGGATTTCACTCCTGAAGAGTTGAAAGAAATCGGGTTCCAGCTTGCGAACCCGGTTGTACAGGAATTTACGGTGGACGATGCTACACTTGCGAATTTCGATTACGCCATCGAGATAGGGTTCCTTCCGGGTGTAACCGACAACAACGGCACAACGGCACGGGAGACCATTGAAGACTTTACCGGCATAAAGTTTGCCGACGGGGAGGCGGTCTACTCCTCGCAACTCTATTTTGTTTGCGGGAATCTTACTCACGATGCCCTCCCAAAACTTGCTGGAACGCTCTCAAACCCACTCGTCAACCGTGTTCATGTGAAGACGCGGCAGGAGTACGGATCGGCAGGCATGGACCGGGTTGTCCCGAGGGTGGAACTCCACGAACTCCCGGCCGCTGAGCCTGTCGACCTTGACATCGATGACCGTGAACTTGCAAGGATCGGAAAAGAGGGGATCGCAGATCCGCAGACCGGCCTGAGGAGGGGTCCGCTTGCCCTCGACATCGTGCAACTCCATGCAATCCGCGACTACTTTTTAACAAAAGGAAGGAAACCCACCGATGTCGAGCTCGAGTCACTTGCCCAGACATGGAGCGAGCACTGCAAGCACACGATCTTCGCCTCGGCCATGGACGAAGATGTGCCGGAAGGCCTCTATAAGACCTGCATCCAGGCAGCGACGACGAAAATCCGGAAGGAAAGAGGCGACAGGGATATCTGCCTCTCTGTCTTCACCGATAACTCGGGGGCTATTATCTTCGATGATCAGTATCTCGTCACCCACAAGGTCGAGACCCATAATTCCCCATCGGCGCTTGATCCCTTCGGAGGCGCCCTTACCGGCATCGTCGGTGTAAACCGGGATACCATCGGTTTCGGCCTTGGTGCAAAACCCTGTATCAATATCTATGGTTTCTGCGTGGGTGACCCTGACAGCAGACCTTCCTTGTACCGCGGAAAGAACCAGTCAAATCCGATACTGCCGCCCCGCCGGATTCTGGACGGTGTCGTACTTGGTGTCGGGGTCGGGGGTAACTGTTCAGGGATACCCACTCCCCAGGGTTTCGTCTGGTTTGACAACCGTTACGTAGGTAAACCGCTCGTCTTCGCAGGCACGGTCGGCGTCATGCCCCGCAGGCACGATCACCGGATGCTCTACGAGAAACATGCAAAGGCGGGAGACCTCATCGTAATGATTGGCGGCCGCGTGGGTAAGGACGGGATCCATGGAGCCACCTTCTCATCCGAGGCACTGGATCCGGGGAGTCCTGTCACGGCCGTGCAGATCGGCGACCCGATCACCCAGAAGAAATTTTCTGATGTCATTGTCAGGGAAGCCCGCGATCAAGATCTTTATGACAGCATTACCGATAACGGGGCAGGCGGGATCTCCTGCTCGGTTGCCGAGATGGCAAAGGAGTGCAACGGGTGCAATGTCCGGCTTGACAGCGTTCCGCTCAAATATCCGGGGATGGCGCCATGGGAGATCTGGATATCAGAATCGCAGGAGCGGATGACGCTTGCCGTCCCACCCGGGAAACTGGACGAGTTTATGGCACTTATGAACCGTAGGGATGTTGAGGCAACGGTGATCGGGACATTCACGGATACCGGCCGGTGCGTTGTGGAGTACCACGGGTCGGTTGTGATGGATATCGAACTTGCATTCCTTCACGATGGCGTCCCAAAGAAGCATCTCATGACGGTCCATACCGGCACGAAGTTTCCCGAACCGGAAACTCTTTGTCCCGGCCGTCTCGATGCAACCCTGAAAACAATCCTCAGCCGGAAAAACATCTGTTCAAAAGAGTTCATTTCCATCCAGTATGATCATACCGTGCAGGGAGGTCACGTGCTCGGACCTGTTCAGGGTAAGGGGAGAGTCCAGGCCGTGGCGACCCTGACAAAAGTTGTCCCCCGTTCGGGAAAGGGTGTCGGGCTCTCGCAGGGGATATTTCCCGCGTACTCGGAGATCGATCCCTATCGCATGGCCGTTGCCTGTATTGATACTGCAATCCGGGGGCTCATCGCCATGGGTATCCCGCTCGATGCGATTGCAATCCTCGACAATTTCTGCTGGTGCTCATCAGACGACCCCGGGCGGCTTGACCAGCTGAAAGGAGCGGCATTTGGATGCTATGACGGTGCGACCGGGTTCGGGACCCCGTTTATTTCAGGCAAGGACAGTATGTTTAACGATTTTTCAGGGTTCGACGAACAAAACAATCCCGTCAAGGTCTCCGTGCCACCCACACTCCTTGTCTCTTCCATCGGGATTCATCCCGACGTAAATAGTGCAGTCTCGATGGACGCAAAATTCGATGGTGACCTTGTGTACGTGATCGGGAATACTACTGAAGAACTCGGGGGATCGGAATACTTTGCGGAGCTCGGCTATACGGGCAATACCGTGCCTGCACTTGATATACCTGCTGTGAAAGCCCGGTACCGGCGGCTGACAGATGCCATATCAGACGAGCTCGTAGTTTCCTCGTACCCGGTCACGCAAGGCGGGCTCGGCGTTGCATTTGCCAAAGTCGCGATGGCAGGACGCATTGGCATGGAGATTACGATCCCGGGAGACCGGAGACCTGATTGCCTTCTCTTCTCCGAGACCCTCGGTAGGTTTATCGTGACGGTCGCGCCGGACAATAAGCAAGCATTTGAACGGGCGATGGGAACCGATGCGATTCTGTCAGGGCGGGTAGGAGGGACGACACTGAAAATCACCGGAAAGACGGCGGTTGCAGAAGTACCGGTCAGCGAACTTGAAGCCGTTTACAAGACACCGTTCGGGAGGTACTGATCCATGACTGCCATACGTCGTGCAATACACCATTCACCTGGATCAGCAGCGGAGGAGAAGGGAAGGATCCCTGAAAAGGCTCTTATCATGAGCGGATTCGGGATCAATTCCGAGATGGAAACACAGGAAGTGCTGGCCAGGGCGGGCATGAGTGCCGATATCGTCCATATTAACGATCTCATTGAAGGGAAAAAACAGATGGCCGATTACCGGTTGCTCGTCTTCCCGGGAGGATTCTCATACGGTGACGATACCGGTGCCGGCAACGCCTACGCAAACCGGGTGAGAAATAACCTCTGGAATGATGTGACGGAATTCCTTGACGGCGACAACCTCGTGCTCGGGATCTGCAACGGGTTTCAGATCCTTGCCAATCTGGGGCTCGTGCCTGCCTTCGACAAAACTTACCGACGCGATATTGCCCTCATGCCCAACCGCAAAGGCGTGCTCGAGTGCCGTTTTGTTACCCTGAAACCCTCGGCAAAGAACCTCTGGACGAAGGGAATTGAACGCATTTACTGCCCGGTGACTCATGGGGAGGGGAATTTTTCCTGTTCGGAGGAAACGCTCGGGCGACTCGGGCGCCAGAACATGATCGCCTTCACGTACTGCAGAGAGGATTTGAGCCCTGCAAACGGCGAATATCCGTTCAACCCGAACGGTTCGACAGGAGATATCGCAGGTATCACCTCTGAAAGCGGCAGGGTCCTGGCATTGATGCCGCACCCCGAACGGGCGATGGAATTTGTCAACCTCTATGACTGGCCCCTGCAAAAGGAACGGATGAAGCGGCAGGGACTGCCGGTTCCGGCAGCGTCCCTGAACATGCAGCTGTTCCGGAACATCGTGGACTATTTCCGTTGAATGCGTTAAGAATATCACCCGGAACAGGAACATTCCGGGAATTGGGGTCCTGAAAAGTAAATGAGTGGGAGGAGTAAGCCCCCTTCTGTTTTATGCGGCATTCAGCTGTCGCGCCATACCTGGACAGGCACTGGGCTTCCTATCGTCCTGTTCTGGCTTGCACCCGCAGGGATTCACCGTTTCATCGTATCCTGCCCCTGCGCTCTGCGAGTTATCTCGTGCGGGACGCACTTCTCGCACGGGGGTATTAACCCCTTGCTCGGTCGCATCATTGCTAAAGGCAGGCCGTGCCGTTTCTGTGCCATTGCCGTGACTCTCGCCACCCATACTTGCATATGGCTGCGTGCCCAGTAGGTGGGGGGACTTTCCTCAGCAGCAGTTACGCCACCGTCAGCCGCACTCTCCCTCTCATATTATAATGGGGAGAACGCATTATTTACACTTAATGGATATCCTCACTCCCGATGAAGGTGCGCTGGCAGTGAAAATTGCCAGGGAAACGATAGAAGCGGTTGTACGTTCCAGAATCCCATCAATTCCGCATCTTCCGGCAATATTTTCTGAAAAACGCGGTGTTTTTGTCACCATTACAAAAAAGGGAGAATTGAGGGGCTGCATCGGTTTTCCCTACCCAGTGGTCCCTTTAAAAGAGGCTCTCCAGGGCGCAGCCGCATCGGCAGCTCTCGAAGACCCGAGATTTCCACCAGTCAGGCCCGATGAGATTTCCGGGATCTCGATCGAGGTGACGGTACTGACCCCTCCTGCACCTCTCACCGTGCCGCCCGGGAGGAGACCGGATCATATTATTATAGGTAAACACGGTCTTATCGCCCGTCTCCCGGGTCGGAGCGGTTTACTGTTGCCACAGGTCGCAACGGAATATAACTGGGATTCAACCGAATTCCTCAACCATACCTGCATGAAAGCGGGATTGCCCGGGGACTGCTGGAAGGATCCTGCAATAGAAATCCTTACTTTTGAGGGTCAGATTTTTCACGAACAGGGCACCCGATGACTATATCATTTGAAATCCTCGACGAGGATATTAACGGCCGGTGCGGCCGGCTCAGGGTCGGGGATAAGGTATTGAAGACCCCTGCGCTGCTCCCGGTTGTCAACCCTCATCTTCCGGTAATATCCCCACCGGAACTGAAAGCGATGGGCATCGGGGCGATTATTACCAATGCCTACATATTTTACCGGAGCAGTGAATTCAGGGAACAGGTGTTATCCAGGGGCCTGCACGACGTCCTTGGGTTCAACGGAATAATAATGACAGATTCCGGTTCCTTCCAGCTCTCAGTCTACGGCGATGTGGAGGTCACAAACAAGGAAACGCTGCTCTTCCAGCAGGCGATCGGCAGCGATATACTGGTCCCCCTCGATATCCCGACTCATCCTGATTCAGACAGGGATAACGTGGTAAGGGAACTGGGGATAACCATGGACCGGATCCGTGAAGCACGGGTTATCCTTGGTCCGGAAGCTCACCTTGCCGGGCCGTTGCAGGGTGGGCTCTTCCCTGATCTTCGTGAAGACACCGGGCGGGCCCTTGGTGATATGGGATTTGGGTTTACCCCGGTCGGTGCAGTTGTTCCGCTGATGGAATCATACCGGTACCGGGAGCTCGTCGAAGTGGTACTCGCCGCCAAACGCGGCCTTCCCTCTTCTTCGTGTGTGCACCTGTTCGGTGCAGGGCACCCGGCGATGTTTGCCCTTGCGGTGGCCATGGGGTGTGACCTGTTCGATTCAGACTGCATATGCCCTTTACGCAAAGGAAGGCAGGTACCTGACGACGCACGGGAGCCTGAAACTCGATGAACTCTCCGACTCCCGTGCAGTTGTGAAATATGCCGGCATGCAACACCGGATGAGATCAGGAAGTCTCCTGACAGGATACGCCTGCTTGCCAGGCATAACCTGATCATCACCCTCACAGAAATTGCCCGGATACGCCAGGCCATATCCGACGGCACCCTGTGGGAACTGGTGGACGAACGTTGCCGTGGCCACCCCGAGCTGCTACGGGGATACCGGGCTTTACTCGGTCATGGAGAACAGATCGCCGCTCGCGACCGCATATCCAAAAGGCGGTTTTTTTACCGGGGGAGCGAGAGCTGCCAACGGACTGAAGTGATCAGGTATCATACTATGGTATCCCGTTTTTTCACCGGCCGGCGGGCACTGGTATCATTCGAACGGACCCTGGAATCTCCTGGAGACACATACGATTCGGTATTCTGGTTCCGACCCCCCTTCGGACCATACCCTCCCGAATTGCATGAAACCTTCCCGATAGGCCAGTCAGAACTTCCCGACTGGGACAGTGAAATGGTCAGGACCGGGTGCAAAGGAATTCGCGCACTCCTCATGGCCAACCCTGGATGTGACCTGACAGTCCGGTGCCAGCCGGGATGGGTTTCTGTCGTTCGGCAGGAAATCCAGGGAGTGACAATTGACGAATATTGACATTAAAAAACGGGACGGACTGGCGCGTTCCGGGACCTGTACTCTCGCGGGATCTCTCTTGCGGTTCCCCCTGGCTATTGAAACAGCGGTACTTTTTCCTGCGCTGAACGCCGTTACGCTGTCAAATATTCCTCTTTCGGCCGATGAGAAATTCACATCCCGGTACTGGCCGGATAACCCCTCTCCTCTCGTGATCGTCCATCCTTTCCATACCGGAGGGCCGTGTTCAGGGGATATCGTAATGGTCCCCGGCTGGCACACGGCGTTGCGGAATCCCCGGCAGTATGTAGCATGGTTAAAGGTCCTGAAGACCAATGTTCCGCCCGACACACTCTGGTATGCGCCGGCTGCCGCCCTTCCTTCAAATGCGCATATCCTCTGCTATTCAGGTTTCGACCTGTTCGATTTCACGGCATGCGACCTTGCCTCGGTAAATAAGAAATTCCTGCTTCCCGAAGGCGAGTTCGGCATGGAGATGATGGAATACGGCATATGTTCCTGCGATGGCTGCAGGGCGGGGAACCTGTTACAGCATAACCGGCTGGCTTTGATTCGCGAAATCGAGCTCGTATCGGTGTTTATCAACAGTTCACAGCTCCGCGAATTTGTGGAGTCGCGGTGCCGGTTATACGCGGAAAATGTCGCCGTCATGAGGTTTCTCGACAGTGAATTTTCCATGCTTGAGCGTGCACTTCCCATTGTAAGGAACACCAGGTTCGGAGCGATGTCGGGGGAGACTCTCAACCGCATAGAGATCCGGAGATTCGCTTCAAGGGTAATCGAACGGTACATCCCGCCGGTCGCCGATACAGCCGTTCTTCTCCCATGCTCTGCAAGGAAGCCATATTCTTTATCCCAGAGCCACAGGAAATATGCAGAAGCGATCCAGGGAAGGGCCCACGAACTGATCGTGACCTCCCCGGTCGGTCTTGTCCCCCGCGAACTTGAACTCCTGTATCCTGCCGCGCATTATGACATACCGGTAACGGGATACTGGGACCGGGAGGAGCAGGCATACATTTCAGGTGTCATAGGGCAGTATCTCCTCTCTCATCCTTACCGGAGGGTGATTGCTCATCTCGAGGGTGGCGCACTCGAATGCGCAAAGGCTGGCGCGGAGATGGCCGGGATCGAACTCGAATACACAGCTGATGGCCGGAGAACGACCGACCCGGTTTCGCTCAGGGCCCTTGATTCTGCCTTGTCTGGAAACCGGAGGATACGGCATGACATTCTTTCGGGCACCTGTTCGTGGCAGTTCGGGAAAATCCCGGAGACGTCAGGGATTACCTTCAGGGGCAGGTATCCCGCGATCCGGTTTGAAAAAGGCAGGGTACAGCTGTTTTCTCTCGATGGTGGAACGGGACTGGTACGGCCTACGTTCGAAGGCTGGAAATCCCTCGGTGAATGTTATCGTGTCGATATAAGCGATTTTCTTCCGAAGGGCGATATCCTCGTCCCGGGGGTTACCGGTGCAGACCCTGCCATCAGGGAAGGGGACGAAGTATTCGTTAACGGCCCCGAGGTCATCGCCACCGGACGCGCCGCCATGTCGGCAGAGGAGATGAAAAGGTCCCGGCACGGTATCGCGGTCCGGGTGCGTAGGATAAAAAGGGTGTAGATTTAACATGTACGCTACATCGCAGATCATCCATGGAGTGAAAAGGTTGTTCCGTATCGAAAAATCCGGGCAGAACGGGTGGCAATTGTGAGCGCACCCGTCATCGCA
This sequence comes from uncultured Methanomicrobiales archaeon, assembly GCA_963809105.1. Classification (GTDB taxonomy): domain Archaea; phylum Halobacteriota; class Methanomicrobia; order Methanomicrobiales; family Methanospirillaceae; genus CAIKOD01. The sequence continues at coordinate 72,770 of CAWEIC010000003.1, forward strand.
CAAGAGATTAAAAATACTACGCCGGCCGGCCGACAGGGGCTGAAACTGCAACCGATCGTTATTGCGGTTCCAAAGGAACTTGCTCCCGGCGAGCAGCGTGTTGCTACTGTACCCGAAGTTGTCCGGAATCTTACGAAATCGGGCTACGAAGTCCGGGTCGAGCGTGACGCCGGAACGGACGCGTTCTATCCGGACGATCTCTTCATAGCCGCAGGTGCGAAGATTGCTTCAAGCCGGACTGAATTGTTTGACGGCGCGACGTTTGTGCTTTGCGTCCAGCCTCCCACGGTCGCCCTAATCGACCAGCTCGCCAAGGGATCGATCGTTATCGGGTTCATGAACCCGGCAAATAATCGTGAGGGAGTTGCGAGAATGCGGGACAGGGACATCACCGCCTTCGCGCTCGAATTCGTTCCACGGATCACCCGGGCCCAGAGCATGGATGCACTCAGTTCCCAGGCAACGGCCGGTGGCTATGTAGCGGCAGTCCTTGGTGCAGATAACTGCCCGAAGTTCCTGCCTATGCTGACAACGGCAGCGGGAACCATACGTCCGGCTACGGTGCTTATCCTCGGTGCCGGCGTTGCAGGGCTTATGGCAATCGCAACATCGAAACGACTCGGCGCCCTTGTTGAGGCCTATGACGTCCGTCGTGCCGCAGGGGAACAGGTACGGAGCCTTGGAGCAAAATTTCTCGAGCTCGAGATCGATGCGGAAGGGCAGGGGGGCTATGCCCGCGAGCTGACACCACAGGAGAAGGAGAAAGAACAGCAGATGGTCTCGGCCGCCGTCGCACGGGCCGACATCGTCATCACGACCGCAGCTATCCCCGGTCGCAAGGCCCCCGTTCTTATCACGAAAGAGACTGTCGCCAGGATGCAGCCAGGAGCCGTAATCATTGATATGGCTGCCGAATCGGGAGGTAACTGCGAACTGACCCAGGCAGGCACGACTATCAGGGCGAATGGAGTCCGGATCATGGGCCTCTTGAACCTCCCTGCCCGGGTGCCGTTTCACTCTAGCCAGATGTATGCAAAGAACCTCTATTCCTTCCTCACACTCCTCGTTGACAAGGATGGGGAGATCGTGAGGGAATTTACCGACGAGATCCTGGCCGCCAGCCTTCTTGTCCACGCAGGGGTCGTGACGCATAAACCGACAAGCGATCTCCTGGAGGGAGGAAAACCATGACCGATATCACAACTCTCTGGACTGCAGCCTACATCATAATGCTCGCCGCGTTCACCGGCTATGTCGTTATCAGTCGTGTCCCGGTCATTTTACATACACCCCTGATGAGCGGATCGAACTTCATCCATGGAATTGTCCTCGTCGGAGCGATGGTCGCGCTCGGCCTTGCGGTAACGCCTCTGCAGCAGGTTATCGGTTTTATCGCGGTAGTCCTCGGTGCGGCGAACGTCACCGGCGGCTACGTCGTCACGGAACGGATCCTCCAGATGTTCGACCGGAGCGGGAAGAAACCCGACAAGGGGGAGTGAAATGTTCGATTTCTCCTCCCTGATCGACCCGATCTATATCGCTACGATTTTCTTCTTTATTGTCGGCCTGCAGCGGATGAGCCATCCTCGGTACTGCCCGCAGCGGTATCGTATGGGCCGGGGCAGCGATGCTCATAGCGACACTCGTCACATTTCTCACGCCGGAACTCAATAACCTTGTCCTGATGGTAATTGCAATCGTTATCGGCGGCGGATTCGGATACATCGCGGCAAAACACGTCGCGATGACCAACATGCCCCAGATGATAGCGCTCTATAACGGGATGGGCGGCGGTGCCGCGGCCGGGATATCGGCAGTTGCGCTCCTCGGTACCACGAATACCGCCGCCGGTTCCCTTGCGGTTATCGGCGGCCTTATCGGGGCCGTTTCATTTGCAGGAAGCCTGATCGCATTCCTTAAGCTCCAGGGATGGATGAGACCCCGGCCGGTTACCTTCACCGGCCAGCAAATCCTGAACATGGCGGTTCTTATACTCGCCATCGTCTCGGGTGTGCTTGTCATTGCGCAACCGTCCTGGGTTCCGCTCTCCCTCGCGGCATATCTTCCGCTCTTCTTCATCCTCTCACTCGGCTTCGGGCTCCTGATGACGCTCCCGATCGGCGGGGCTGACATGCCCGTCGTTATCTCGATGTACAACGCATTTACGGGCCTTGCCGTCGCCCTGGACGGGTTCTCGTTTGTAACTCCCAACTACGCCATGGTCATTGCCGGTATCATTGTCGGCGCAGCAGGATCGCTGCTCACGATCAATATGGCGCGGGCGATGAACCGGTCCATTATGAACGTCTTCTTCGGTGCGTTCGGCGCGACTGAAGAGGCGGGTATCCAAATCCAGGGCAGCATGAAGTCGATCGAGGCCGATGACGTTGCGGTCATGCTCGCTTACGCCGGCAAGGTTATCATTGCACCCGGCTATGGCATGGCGGTTGCCCAGGCCCAGCATAAGGTCAAGGAACTTGCAGACCTGCTCGGGAGCAGGGGCATCCAGGTGAAGTTTGCGATTCACCCGGTCGCCGGTCGTATGCCCGGCCATATGAACGTCCTGCTCGCTGAGGCGGGGGTCTCCTACGACCATCTGTTCGACCGGGATGAAATAAACCCGGAATTCCCGGCAACAGATGTCGTCCTCGTAATAGGGGCAAACGACGTTGTCAATCCGGCGGCCCACCGGCAGGGGAGCCCTCTTTTCGGCATGCCGATCCTCGATGTCGAACTGGCGAAGAACGTCATCGTCCTCAAACGAGGCCAGGGAAAAGGCTTCGCCGGGATCGAGAATGACCTGTTCTACCGTGACAACACGCGGCTTCTCTATGGCGACGCACAGGAAACAGTCACAAAGCTCGTTCAGGCACTGAAAAGGTTTTGAATTAAGCGATAGGGATATGGCAGGATGATACCGGCCCTCCCGTTCCCTTTTTTTTCACCGGTCTGTTTACCATACCCGGCATTTTCCTAAGAATTGAAAAAGGATTAAAACATTCAGATTTTCAGATTACCCTGGCTGCGATATTTGACATCTGTCCGGAGAAAAGGTGCATCGAGAGATAACTCCATTTCGCCCGCGACCTGAAATTTCAGAAAAAAATATCTCCACCGGGCCGTTCATTACCCTGCAGGAAGTCATCCGCTTAATGGGTACCGACAACCAGGAGTTTGCATGGACCTGATGATTCCCACAAATACATCCCTTGCTTTTTCAAGGGATTCAATCGATGCACGTTCATTTCGGGCATGGAGCAGGTCCAGCTCACCTGGGCCGTATTCCACAACACGGAACCCTTCTTTCCTGAGATACCGGGCGTCGCTCGCGGCCCACTGGACAATAGGAAACGAGGGTTTCCCATATACCTTTTCGATCTGGTCGCATGTCGTTTTAACCAGATGGCAGTCGGCAGGGGTAAACGACGGGTCGCTTGCCGTTATTACCGACCCTTTTGCCCGAGGTGAATGAAGCATAATATCACTGATAAGGTCATGGATCGAATATCCCCAGGGGATCCTGATATCGAGTTCAAGAGTGCAATGTCCGGCAACCACATTCGATTTTTCACCTCCTGAAATTTTTCCGGGATTATACATGATCCTTTTGAGAATCTTTACCGCCCCCGGCATTTCGAGGATTTCCGAGAGGATCTGTGAGGATGAATCGATAATCCTGTCAAGTTCGTTGCCGGCATGGTATTCGCGGCTGTTCAGTTCTTTCAGGTACTCGATGGTACGGTAGGCTTCCATTATCGCACTGACTCCGGCAACGGGGTACAACGAACCGTGACCCGGTTCACCGCTGAACACCATCTTCAGCCTGCATAAGCCTTTTTCCCCGATTGTCGGATAAAGCGCAGGTGTCGGTTCCGCGATCAGGACATCGCACGGCCTGATTAGTTTTTTCCTGAGCATACTCCGGATTCCGTAGGTGCCGCTCGTCTCCTCATCGCAGACGAACAGGAACCCGGCCTTTGGATCAATTCCCTTGTCTGCAAGGACTTTGTATGCCGAAAGGAGAGCGGCACAACCCCCTTTCATATCTGTTGATCCCCTGCCCCAGAGATACCCGTCGCTGATCCTGCCGGAAAACGGGGAAAAGTCCCATCCGTCAGGATTGGCCGGTACGACATCAACGTGCCCGCAAAGCAGGAGCCCGCTTTCCCCGGGTTCGCTCATCAGGTTTGCCCTTCCGCCACGGTTGACTTCAGTCTCCGATTTCACCCCGATACTGTCGAGGAAACCGGAAATATACCGGATTATTTCTTCCGTGTTTCCCGGTGGATTTTCGCTGTTGATCTTTACGAGTTCTGATGCGAGCCGTACGACATCCATTTCATGTCACATCTGGGCAGACACATCATGCCTGAATTCTTCGAAAAGTTTTCCAAGGGATGCATCAGTGTACAAACTTTTTAAAAATTCAGGGTTAAAAAAATCCTCGGTAGCACGGAAAAAAAAGTTTGGGGGTAATGGTGTTGCCTGTTCAGGGTCCGTCACAATGCGGAAACTACGGTACGATGCCTGATCTTCATCATTGTAGATTCTCTTCCAGAGCAGGGGGAGGGTATCGAACCGGTCGGGATGGATCTCTTTTAACCAGTTGATAAATTTTCCGAAAAGGGCACGGTCCCCTTTTCTCTCCTCGTCAATCCTCCAGCGCAGGTACTCCCCGGTCATAATAATTTTCGGAGAGGCATAATTGTAGGCCAGCAGGCCGACGGTGTAATCGATATGCGCAAGGGCATCGATCATGTAAAAATACAGCACCGGGTGAAAGAGCGCCGTATCATGGAGTATCAGGGACTTCCGGTAAAGGTTGTCGAGGATTGCAATATATTCGCGTTCATCACTCATAGGCTCCTGTTGGCGGCTTACTCGTATAAAATTTGGGTAGGGTACCCGGAAAGGAGAGGTACCACGAATAAACTTAACCGGTTTTTGTGAAAAAAGGATCAGCGGTAGAATGGTTCCCGGCGGGCGACCGCTTCCCTGAATGCCGCTTCGAGGTCTTCTCCGCTCTTACCCCTGATATCGATATGGTTGTCGGTGCGAAGAAGGCATGGTTTGAGCTTACCGTCAGACGTAACCCTGAGCCGGTTACAATAGCGGCAGAATTCAGTATTGTGAAGCGGGCGCACCACTTCTACCTCTGCACCATCAAGACAGTATTTTTTCCGGTGATGCATTCTCCGCGTCACAATTACCTTTGAACGGGTTTCAAGGTCGGATTCGAGACAGGACAGGTCCTTGTGACTGGCACATGCACCGATATCCATCAGTTCGATAAGCTGGAGGATGAGGTTACGGTTATTCCTGATATAGGTATAAAAATCTTCAAGTTCGTGCTCGTTTATGCCCGCGAGCAATACCATGTTCAATTTGATCGGGGTAAGGCCGACCCGGAGGGCAGCATCGATCCCCTCAAGGACAGCAGACAGCCGGTCACTCCCCGTAATCTCTCTGTACGTCACGGGGTCGAGGCTGTCTATCGATACATTGACCCTCGATAAACCGGCTTCCTTAAGGTCATCGGCATAATCAGAGAGAAGGGTCCCGTTCGTGGTGACCGAACTTTCCATCGATCCGGGAACTGATCCGATGATGTCCACGATGTCCCTGCGGAGAAGGGGTTCTCCACCGGTGAATTTCACACTCCTGATATCAAATTTTTCTGCAACGCGAAGTATTTCGGCAATTTCACCTGCTTTCAGAGGTTGCTCCGGATACTTTTCCCCTTCCCTGTGACAATAGATGCAGGACAGGTTGCACTCATGCGTCAGGCTGATACGGAGATTGCTCACCGGACGGCCATAGGGGTCCTTAAGTTTCATAGTCCTCCCGGTCAGGCTGTGTACCGGTCATCATGCGGCCGATGAAATTTTTAGCGATGATATAAATCTCGGTACTCCCCTTCCTTGAGGCCTGCGGCCGGAACGTCCTGACAGAGAGAAAATAATCTCTAACGTCGGCAAGTAACGAATTAAAATCCTGGCCCTGGAAAGATTTGACAACAAAATTTCCACCGGGTTTTAAAATTTTTGTTGCAAAACCGAGAGCGAGTTCCCCAAGTTCTATGGCGCGTGCCTGGTCATAAGAACGTTGTCCTGATAACTTTGGAGCAGCATCGGAAATCACGACTCCGGCCCGGGGTATTATCGCCCTGACTTCCTTGAGAACTTCTTCTTGTGTAAAATCCCCGCAGAGCGTGGTCACCCCTTCCAGGGGCGGCATATACGAAATGTCGACCCCTACGACCGTTCCGTTCGTAATCCCCCGGACGACCTGGAGCCAGCTGCCGGGTGCTGCACCAAGGTCGACGACATTATCGGAATCCCGGATAATATGGTGACGTTCCTGAATTTCAGTAAGCTTAAAAGCCGCCCTTGAGCGGTAACCCTCCTTAAGCGCCCGAACATAGACCCGGTCCCTTCCCCACTGAGATCCCATGTTAAACCGTATTAATACCCCGCAACCGGGCTGTAAATTGCATTACGACGATTCCATGACAATGTATTCAAATATTGCCTGAACTCATTAATTTTTTTTAGGAAATTTAGTATCCAGTTACATCCTGATTAATGATAAACACAGATATGTTGCTAACTGGGTAAAAGAATTAGTCACCAGGACCCCGCAACATGATTTTATGGTATCCCGGGTTCCGGCCTGCTATCATATTTTTAGCTTGTTCTCTGCTTCTTTCTGGGCAGTTATCGTGAGATTAACCCGCTCTATCGCAAGCGCTGCCTGGGAAGCAAATGCCGTGAGTATTCTCGTCTGGTCGGGGGCAATAGTACCTTCCAGCTCCACGGGTTGTATCCCGATTACACCGAGGACACCGCGGCTGGTCCTGATCGGTATATACCGGAAGCGTGATGCATGGAGTGTGTCGGTATCGTACCCCGCCTCGGCACCGTGATTATATGACCAGGTAGCGACCGCCAGGTCATTCTCATCGAGCACAAGGTTCGAACTGCCTGTATTGACAACAAGTTTTTCACCTTCGGGAAGAATGAAGGCGGATTCCCATGAAAAAATCTCTCTGATATTCCGGGTGACGGCGTGAACAATCGAGTTGATATCTACGGCCGTGGCAAGGTCCTGGGATAGATCATAGAGCGTTGCCGTTTCTTTTTCACGGATCTGCGCTGCCTCTGCTGTTTCGCGGGCACGGGCGACCAGGATACTGATAACACTGCCAACCATGATCAGGCCCAGGAATGTGATAATGTATTCGGTATCGGTGACCCTGAAACTATACCGGGGCGAAATAAAGAAGAAATCGAATACGAGTACACCGACGATAGCTGTCATGATTGCCGGGCGCAGCCCCCACAGGAATGCCGATATCACGACGGCGAGGAGATAGAACATGATCAGATTCGTCGGCGATATGTAAGGCCGGATCAGCCAGCCTAATATCGTAACCCCGATAAGCAGAAGGATACTGTTGAGATATCCCCGTGGCGGTGCTATCGGCAGCAGTGGCTGCATTTCAGTATGCTTAACCTGTTTTCCTTCCTCGCTGCTGATCACATAAATATCGATCGGACCGCTCCTGTCGATCAACTGGTCAACAACCGAACCGAAAAGCACCTCGATCCACCACGGCCTGAGCGTTTTGCCGATGATAATTCTTGTTATATTGTGCTTCCTCGCATAGCTGATCAGGGTATCAGCTACGTTGATACCGAATACCGTCGCAGTTTCGGCACCCATTTTTTTCGCAAGTCCAAGCGTATGGTAAATCTGTTCTTTTGAAGATTTAGAAAGCCGGCGGTGAGAAGGAGTTTCCACGTACACGGCATCCCATCGGGCGTTCATCCGGTCGGCCTGTCTTCGTGCCGTCCTGATTAGCCGTTCGGATATGGGACTCGGCCCGATACAGACGAGGAGACGATCCCCCGCCGGCCAGGGACCCGGAATCGAACGGATCTGCATATAAGAGAGCATCTGGTCGTCGACCCGCTCGGCAGCGCGGCGCAGGGAAATTTCCCTGAGTGCATAGAGATTTCCTTCATTAAAGAACTCCTCGATGGCTCTTGCAGCCATATCGGGGACATAGATCTTCCCTTCCTTGAGCCGCTGGAGCAGTTCGGGCGGGGGAAGGTCGACAAGTTCGATTTCGTCGGCCTCATCGATCACGCCGTCAGGGATGGTTTCCCTGACAATAACTCCTGTGATCTGTGCAATTACATCGTTTAAACTCTCCAGGTGCTGGATATTGAGTGTGGTATACACATTGATCCCGGCATCGAGGATCTCCTCGACGTCCTGGTACCTTTTCAGGTGACGGGACCCGGGCGCATTGGTGTGTGCGAGTTCGTCGATGAGGACCAGGCGTGGGCGTGAGGCGATGACTGCATCGAGGTCCATCTCTTCAAGGGTGATCCCGTGGTACTCGATTGTCTTTCTCGGAATCACAGGAAGGCCTTCGATCAGTACGTCTGTCTCTCTCCTGCCGTGGGTTTCAATGTAACCGATTTTTACCTCTGCTCCTTCGTCGTGCCGGTGGTGCGCATCGGTTAGCATTTCGTAAGTCTTACCGACACCGGCAATATATCCAAGAAAAATTTTAAGTTTGCCCCGTTTTTTCCTGCGTTCTTCTCTAGGTACGTGTTCGAGAAGAAGGTCCGGGTCCGGTCTCTTGTCGGCCTGGAGAACCATAATAACATCACACTCCTATCAGGACGAGGATAATGTCGATTATTTTTATTCCAATGAAGGGGGCGATTATTCCTCCCACACCATAAATCAGGATATTGTTCCGGAGTGCATCTTCGGCATTCATTGCTTTATATTTCACCCCGTGAAGCGCAAGCGGGATGAGGAAAACGATAATCAGTGCATTGAAGATAACCGCCGCGAGAATGGCATTATGAAGGCCCATAACATTGAGTACACCAAGAGCCGGATATGTTGCGATAAACGCCGCGGGGATGATGGCGAAATACTTGGCAATATCATTTGCAATGGAAAACGTTGTCAAAGCACCGCGGGTCATAAGGAGTCTGCTTCCCAATCTCAACAATCTCGATAAGTTTCGTCGGGTTACTATCGAGATCGATCATGTTTGCCGCTTCCCGTGCCGACTGGGTCCCGGTGTTCATCGCAACGGCGACATCTGCCTGGGCTAATGCCGGTGCGTCGTTTGTCCCGTCGCCGGTCATCGCAACCATCCTGCCACCCGTCTGATAATCCCTGATCATCTTCAGCTTGCTTTCGGGTGTCGCCTCGGCGAGAAAGTCATCAACCCCGGCTTCAGCAGCAATAGTTGCCGCAGTAAGCCGGTTGTCCCCGGTAATCATGACGGTTTTGATACCCATTTTCCGAAGCTGTGCGAAGCGCTCCTTTATTCCGCCTTTTACGATGTCTTTCAGGTGAACTACTCCAATGGCCTTTCCATCTCTCGCGACGACGAGGGGAGTGCCCCCTGCCCGTGCAATTGCATCCACTGTTTCGGTTAGTTCGACAGACACAATATTGCCGGCATTCCTGATATACGTAAAGACTGCGTCCGCCGCTCCTTTCCGTATCCTGATATTGCCAAAATCCACTCCGCTCATCCGCGTCTGTCCGGTAAACGGGATAAATACCATACCCGGTTCCGATTCGTGCGCTCCGACTGTCCTTCCCCGGAGGCCATATTTTTCCTTTACCAGCACGACGATGCTTCTCCCTTCCGGTGTCTCATCCGCAAGCGAAGCGAGCTGGGCATTTTCAGCAAGTTCATGGATATCGGTCCCGTCAACAGAAATTAATTCAACTGCCTGCCTGTTACCCAGGGTTATCGTGCCTGTTTTGTCCAGGAGGAGAACGTCCACATCACCTGCCGCCTCGATTGCACGACCCGATGTTGTAATGACATTTCTCCTGATCAGGCGGTCCATACCTGCAATCCCAATAGCGCTCAGCAGTCCGCCGATGGTGGTAGGCGCAAGACATACCAGGAGGGCAACCAGCGTAGTAACAGCCACGACTTGTCCGATTCCTGCAGCCCGGACCGAATAATCAGAAAATGCCCAGAGTGTGGCACAGACCACGATAAATATGCCCGTGAGCCCGATAAGCAGGATATTTAATGCAATTTCATTCGGCGTTCTCTGCCGTTTTGCCCCTTCGATAAGCGAGATCATATGATCGAGGAACCCTTCCCCGGGGTTTGCGCTCGACCTGATGATGAGCCAGTCTGAAAGGATGATAGTCCCGCCGGTTACAGCACTCCGGTCTCCACCGGATTCCCGGATGACCGGCGCACTTTCACCGGTAATGGCACTTTCGTTGATCGAAGCTATCCCTTCGACGACCTCCCCGTCTACCGGTATTGTGTCACCGGCTTTAACGTAAAACAGATCTGATTTCACCAGTGTCGACGAAGGAACAACCTTATATTCCCCCTCACCCGGTTCTTTTCCCTTCGCGACAGTATAACCGTTATTAAGTTTCTTGGCATCGGTTTCTTTCCTCATTTTACGGAGCGATTCTGCCTGGGCTTTGCCACGGCCCTCAGCCAGCGCTTCGGCAAAATTTGCAAAGAGCACGGTAAACCAGAGCCATGCGGTAATGGCCCCGATATATCCCGTGGGTGCTTCACCATGACCCGTCAGCGCCTGGAACCAGAGCAGGGTGGTGATGATGGCGCCTATCTCGACCACAAACATAACAAAATTATGCGACAATGTCCTCGGGTCGAGTTTTATAACCGAATCAACGATAGCACGTTTATATAAAGCAGACTGGCTTGTGGCGGGTTCAGACATGGATCCCACCTCCCGTCACAAGGATTAGTTGTTCTGCAACCGGTCCCAGGGCAAGAGCAGGGAGGAAACTCAATACCCCGATTATCAGGATGACAAAAACAAGCCAGATAATAAAGAGAGGCCTGTAGTCCCGGACAGTCCCTTCACTGACCGGGACAATTTTCTTGATTACCAGAGCACCGGCAAGGGCGAGCGTCACAACTTTGATAGCGAACCTGCCGAGCAGCATTGCTATTGCCGTGCTGATATTGTAAAATTCGCTGTTTGCCGACAATCCCGCGAATGCACTGCCATTATTCTGGCCTGCGGAAGAAAACGCATACAGAATTTCAGAGAAACCATGGGGCCCGGGATTGAGTACGGCTGATTTCCCGGGATCGGTAAGTACCGCAATGGCAGTAAAAACAAGAATGACGAAAATCGGGATCAGAATAATGATGGTCGAGAGTTTCATCTCGTTCGGTTCAATTTTCTTCCCTAGATATTCGGGAGTCCGGCCGACCATCAGGCCTGCAATAAACATCGCGATAATCGCGAAGACAAGCATCCCGTACAGACCCGAGCCCACCCCGCCATAGACTATTTCACCGAGTTGTATCGCGAGCATCTGGGCCATACCACCGAGCGGCATAAACGAATCATGCATGGAATTGACGGCACCACACGACGTGGAAGTCGTAACGATCGAGAAAAATGACGAGGCAACTATCCCGAACCGTAACTCCTTCCCTTCCATATTTCCCCCAGGCTGGAGCGTGCCGGGAGACTGATCAATCCCGAGGGGTGTGAATCCCGGATTTCCCCCGGTTTCTGACCAGACCGCGAGTGATACAAGCGGGACAAACAGTATTGTCATCGCGATGAGGAGTGCAATTCCTTTACGTTTCGAGCCCACCATAGAACCAAACGTATAACAGAGACTCGCGGATATCAGCAGAATAGACAACATCTCGACAAAATTTGAGAACGCCGTCGGATTTTCGAAGGGATGGGCAGAATTCGTATTAAAGAACCCACCGCCATTCGTTCCCAGCAGTTTTATAGAGATCTGCGATGCAGCCGGCCCGAGCGGTATTTCCTGCACTGACGTGATAATAGTTCCGTTTTCGTCCCTCACCGGATCAAGAAGCGGAACAGTGACCGGCCCGTTGAATGTCTGTACTGATCCCTGTGACACAAGTACCAGGGATACAATGAAGGCAATTGGCAGAAGGATTATTACTCCGCGGACGATCAAAACCCAATAGTTACCCAGTTTATCTGTTGATTTTCTTGTGAAAGCATAGATTAAGGCGATAACAATAGCGATCCCTGCAGAGGCAGAAAGGAAATTCTGGACTGCAAGACCCATCATCTGGGTCAGATAACTCATCGTGGTCTCACCGGCATAAGCCTGCCAGTTAGTGTTCGTGGCGAAACTTACGGCTGTGTTGAGGGCCAGGTCCCACGGGACGGGGCCGAAACCCAGAGGATTCAATGGCAGGTGCTGCTGGAAACTCTCCAATAAAAATACTGCTGCAATACCGATAACGTGAAAGATGAGCATCGCCACGACAAATCCCTTCCAATCCATTTCCTCATCGGTATTGATCCCGGAGACGCGGTAAATCCAGGTTTCGAACGGTACAGTAAGCGGTGAAAGAACGGTCGGTTCGCCATTATAGACCCGTGCTATAAAACGGCCGACCGGCACAATAAGAAGCGCAAGCACAACCCCGAATAATATCAGCCACACCCAGTCTGTTGTCTTTATTCCAAGGATCGTGACAGCAGGTTCGTTACCCTGAACTCCTGTTGCCTGGACTGTAATCCTGCCTGCGCTCAGGTCATCGAGTGCAAGGTTGAGTTTCAGGACATTCACACGGGGCTCGCCGAAAATGCCAAACTGCGGGCTTTCTACGTGCTGCGCAATAAGAGAATTAACAGTATTTAGCGGGAGGTTACGTTCGCGGGCGACCCTTCCGGCCTGGTAATAGGCAGACGCCGGACTGATGTGCGGGTCCAGGCCGCTGCCGGAAGAAGTTACAAGGTCAACAGGGATCGGTTGAGTATTATTCGGATCTGCCACATGAAGAGCATTTATCCGGGATTCTGTCTCCCTGAAAAGCGCGGGGTTCGTGGGGCCGAGGTTTGATCCGGCAGAGGGTTCGGGGTTATATGGCGTGGGAGCCGTGGCCGACGGCCGGCCCCAGAAATATCCGGGCGATGAAAACGGTTGCCCGATCTGTTCCGATCCGACAATATTCCCGTCGTGTATGACGAGGTTTCCATTTGCCTGTTGGGGGAAAGCCAGCTGGGACAGTCCGGTCACGGCAAGGGGATACACGATCCCTGTGATAATAGTCAGTAATAAAAAAATAATGAATGCAGGCTTCAACTGCTTTATTACCTGGTCTTTAAGGGTGTCTGGAAGCATATTAATCAGATTTCGCTTCTGCTCCTACGTGCTGTCTCCCCACCTCTCCAGAATATCGTTGAATAATTCCATATATTTAAGGCAATCGGAAAAATTCTGTATTATTGACAGGGACGACAAAAATATGACATAATTTCCCCATATTTTTAAGGTAGTAACCATCTTGTTTTGCGAACGCGGATTTCACGAATTTTGCTGGTCACGTACCTGAAATTGTCCGGGTCTTTTCCCTGCCGGAATTCTCAGACAGGATCGGTTCAAAGCCGGCAGCAGGGATTTGGTTTCCAGCCTGTCCCATCCGGTAGTCGGGCACTCTCCTCAGGTATTAATATAACTTCAGAGTGATTTCCCATAGCAGCTATCGCACGAATGAGAACGTATTCCCGTAAAATCGAACACTATTATTATCTGAATCTCTGGAACTGCCGTGGAAAATACAGGAGACTCTGACAAAGCCCTTATATTTCCAGGAATATGATTAGTTCCGGGATTGCTGGGGCCCCGAGGATTTACCTCCTGTCCCATGTTTATCCATGCATTGATGTTCTTACCAGGAGGGTGAATCCGTTCCTGTACCGGTTGCAATGGTCTCTATGGCTGCTACGTTAAATCGGCAATTATTTGTTTTTCATCCCTGATTTCACAGATTACAGCGTGAACAGGAAACTGTTGCAAGGTGTCTCGGGATTCCCCCATGATGCTCGGATTATCGATGCTTGGGACTATACTTTGACAATCAGTAAAAGTGTTAACGACCGGTAAAATCCGGGTGGCGTTCTCTTTCGTATCCGGGGGCAATGTATCACCTTTGGTGTAGGTTCGTACATTCAGTTAAACGCACTGCCGGTTCGCTTAATTTAAGTATATAATTACAAAATAATAGTTCGGATCCCTGTACGTATCAGGGGAAAACCATTTAAGACATACAAAAGTTCCGGTGAGGTAATTACCAGATCGGAAATCACAAAAAAAACCGACTTGTTTGAGGGATACCTTATTAAAAATATGAGCAATAGGGTACTATCAGATGATATCCGGGGTGCGTGATGTTAAAAGCAACAATTGATTCAGATATCCTCAAAGAATCCATCGATGCCATTTCTGCGCTCGTTACGGAGTGCAGGCTGAACACTGACGAAAACGGGATCAGTCCTCGCGTGGTCGATACGGCAAATGTCGCTATGATTTCGCTGTTTCTGAAAAAGGAGGCCTTTCAATCCTACGCGGCAACACGCAGTGCTCTTGGAATCGATATTGCCAAAATGAAAAATATCTTTGGTATGATGGCAAAAAATGACCTGATTACCCTCGAGCTTACCGATGATATTCACCGGATGCAGGTAAGTTTCCAGGGATACCGGTATTCAATCACCCTTCTTGATGAGAACACCATCAGGAAAGACCCAAGCCCCCCGACCATAGAGCTACCCGGGAAGGTCGCAATACCTGGAGCCGAATTAAATTCTGCAATAAAAGCGGCCTCGGTTGTTTCAGACAAGATAGCGCTCGGCATCGATCCGGCAAAGCAGATATTTTTCATGTCTGCCGAGGGGGATACTGACCATATCAGGCGTGAATTTTCAAAGGATGAAATAACGTTTATCAACGGGGTGGAAGCAAAATCCCTTTTTTCCCTTGACTACTTAAAAGACATGGGGAAGGTCATGAGCAGGGCCGAGGAAGTTGAAATTAATCTCGGCACCGATCATCCCGTGAAGTTCTCCTTTGCTATAGCAGGCGGAAACGGCCGGGTTGAATATCTCCTTGCACCCCGGATCGAGGCCGACTGATGCGGGTAGCCATCGATGAGAAAGACTTTATTAAATATCCTTTTTTAAAAGAATCCCAGAATTTCGTGGGAAGCTACGCCGGTTCACCCGAAAGATTTCTGAACTCGCCTCTTGGGAAGGCAGCACTTGAAAACGCGACGGTGCGGATCATGTCGGCAATAAGGAGTAAATCCGAGGTGTTGCAGGTCGTTCCCGGATCGACCGACAGCGATGGAGTCAGGATTGCCGTGGCAGGATATGCAATTGCCCGGATTATCGTTTCCTGCATGAAAGACCGGATGATAATCGACAGGCTCACCAGATATGAATCGCAGAAGGCTTACGAGTACCTTGCAGATGAAGAGCCTGATAAGAAGGCATACATCGCACAAAGTCTGGGCCTTGATTTCACCACCCGCAGTATACCGCTCATTCCTTATATCGAACTTGTCTCCGGGATGCGGGAAAACCGCTGGCGCCTTGTGAACCGCGATGTGCGGGAGGGCCTTGTGAAGGTAGGAGACCACGAGATCGATGAACTTTTAAGGGAACGGATCAGGGTAAGCATCCACCGCAACCTCCCGGTTCCTGTCCCGGCGGGTGTGTGCGAGCTCGTTTCCTATCCGGTATCGGTGATTGGCGCTGCAGAACAGGCATACATCCTTCAACAGTTCGGGACAGTTGACGAAAATTCATTTCCACCCTGCATGAACGCCCTCATCACAGCACTTTCGGCCGGTACCAACATATCCCATCCCGGAAGATTCGCACTGACCGCGTTCCTCCACAATATCGGCATGAACCCGGCAGAGATTATCAATCTCTTCTGCAGGGCCCCGGATTTTGACATCAGCCGCACGATGTACCAGGTCGAGCATATCTCGGGACGCGGCGGTACGGAATATACGGCACCTTCCTGCGCAGCGATGAGGACTACAGGAGTATGTGCGAGGAAAGACTATCTCTGTGAAAAGATTACACACCCGTTAAGCTATTACAAGATAAAGAAAAAGAAAGGAAACCAGTCTCCTGCACCGGTTTCAGGTGATGTGCCTGTTGATAGTCACCCCGGCCCCGCTCATCAGGACGACAAAGCAGGTGATGGCAAGAATATACGCGATCCCGGCGGGAAAGATGACCGGGAGTCCGATAAGAAGAAGGGTAAACAGAATGAAGCCTGAAAGGCCTACGACCACATCGAGAAGTCTTGGGTCCATAGCTCATATTTGTCCGGAACTGCTATATCTTTACCCATCGGAAAACCAGTAATATCTGATCCTGATAACCCGGGTACAGAAATTAACCTGCATCTTATTCCGTGAGGACTGTATGAACGGCGAGAAACCTGAAATACTTTCAAAGACTGTCCTCTGCTCTTTTTTGCCTTTCCCGCTCGATGAGCCCGGAGTTCATTCCCGGATGCGGCGCGGATATTGCCTTTGCAAAGTCGGTTGCAAGAGACCGTAATGACATCGCTTCGGTGAGAGGGAGGATCACGGCTCCTGAAGGATCACTAATCGCCGGGGAACCTGCATTCGGGGAAGGAGGCTATGCAGCAAAGGTCCTCCTGACGGCCCTGAAATTTGACCCGCTCATGAGGAGCACCGGCATTATAAGGTGCACTCCAGGGATGGTACGGAAATTCGATGAATTGTTCTTCGAGACTTGTTGTTTCAATCCCGCTAAAGAACCGGTCGGGATCAGTACCATGGACTGGGGTGTGGCGTCCTGCTGCCGGCATGGCGTACCTGACGTTATATACAGTCCCGGGTCAGGCGGACATGAACCGATCGCACGATTTTTTGGGGAAGATCCGGGTCAGGTCGTAAATAATATTATTATGGTAACAGGGCGAATAATAGATGCACATTGAGAGGAATGACTTCATGGGAATCAAACCATCATATATCAAAACAACAGGACTCGAGCTCATTGTAAGATTTTCAGACAGATTTTCCAACAATTTTGATGAAAACAAGCAGGTGGTCACCGAGATGACCTCGATTTCAAGTAAAAGAGTAAGAAACAGAATAGCGGGATTCATTACACGGAAAATAAATACGGGAAGACACTCATAACGCTACATATGTTTGAGGGAGTTCTTCCTGCGATCATTACCCCTTTTAAAAGAAATTTAACGATGGATATCGACCTTGAGGGTCTCAGGTCGAACGTCGCATTTCTCCTTGAACAGGGTATTCACGGTATCGTCCCCTGCGGTTCCACGGGTGAATCGGCAACACTGAGTTTTGAAGAACACGAACAGGTTGTCGAGATCACTATCGATACCGTTAACGGGAAGGTCCCGGTGCTTGCCGGGACCGGGTCGAACAATACAGCGGAAGCAGTCCGCCTGACCGAAGCCGCAAAGGACCTGGGTGCAGATGGTGCCCTCATTATCAGTCCGTATTACAATAAGCCGAACAGGTCCGGGCTGATCAAACATTACACAAAGCTTGCTGATATTGACATCCCGGTTATCATGTATAATGTCCCCGGCCGCACCGGGCAGAACCTTCCGCCAGACCTCGTCATCGAGCTCGCCAGCCATCCGAATATCGTCGGGATTAAGGAAGCGAGCGGGGACGTATCACAGGTCTCGAGGATTATCGAAGGGACCCTCGACGAGGATTTCATGGTCCTTTCCGGCGACGATAATCTCACGCTTCCCATCCTTTGTCTTGGGGGAAGCGGCGTGATATCGGTTGCGGCGAACGTGGAACCGGCTCGGATGGTCTCCATGTTTGACCACTTCTGCGAAGGGGAACTTGAAGATGCCCTTGAACTTCACTACGAACTTTCGCCCCTTTTCAGGGCTATGTTTATCGATACAAACCCAATCCCGGTAAAAAAAGCGGTCGAACTCCGGGGGATGGCGGGAGGCCCGGTCAGGCCTCCGCTTGATGAACTTGACGCCGAGAAAGTGGCAAAACTGCAGGAGGTACTCGATACCTATGCCTAGCGTGATCGTCTGCGGTGCTCTCGGACGCATGGGCACGACGATCGGGCGCATGGTAAACGAATCTTCAGATCTCGAACTGACAGGCGGGGTTGATGTCCGTCCCGGGCAGTTTTTTGGCAAAGAAGTTATTGAGGCATCACGCCTTGACGACTTCCTTGATAAAACAAGGCCCGATATCATGATAGATTTTACCATAGCCGATGCAGCAGTATCGAATGTCAAATCCGGAGCAAAATATGGAGCCGCCCTTGTCATCGGGACGACCGGATTCACACCGGCGCAACGGATGGATATGGCGAAGTCCATAGAAGGGAAGGTTCCCGCAGTAATTTCAAGCAATTTCAGTATCGGTGTGAACATTTTCTGGCAATTGATCAGGGAAGCCGCACCGCTTCTTGCCGATTACGATATCGAAGTCCTCGAAGCGCACCACCGTTATAAAAAGGACGCCCCGAGCGGGACTGCAAAAACAATTCTCCAGATCCTTGACGAATCGTTAGGGGAACGTAAGAAACAATACGGCAGGGAAGGAATGAAAGAAAGGGAAAAAGAAGAGATCGGCGTTCACGTCATCAGGGGAGGAGATATTGTGGGAGACCATTCAGGTACCTGTTTTCAGGTAATTATGAAACCATCACGCTGTCCCACCGCGCCTATGACAGGTCAGTCTTTGCCCAGGGAGCATTGCGGGCGGCACGCTGGATAACCGGAAAAGAGCCGGGTATCTACGGAATGAATGATGTCCTGAACCTCGTACCGGGAACCTTCCGGTAATTGCATATGGGTAGTCCCTAATCGAAACTTTATTTATTGTTTTAAACGACATTAGTAAGAATACGTGAAATTATCATGACTGCAGTTGTTGAAGAAGACCGGTGCACTGCCTGTGAGACCTGCGTGGACGAATGCCCGGCCCAGGCAATAGGGATAGCCAATGAGAAAGCAAAAGTAAACAAGGAGTTATGTGTCGATTGCGGGTCATGTGTTGACGTTTGCCCTTCAGAGGCCATTCATCTCGAATAAAAATCACACTCTTTAATTACTCCTATGATATCACTATTTTCTATCTATGATCAATGTAGGAGTATTAGGCGCGACAGGCGCGGTAGGTCAGCGATTTGTACAGCTTCCTTGCTGACCATCCCTGGTTCCACCTCAAGGCTCTGACCGCCTCTGACAGGAGTGCTGGAAAACTGTACCGGGACGTGGTCAACTGGCGGCTAGACGTTCCCTTCCCTGAAAAAGTAGGCACCATAAGTATCAGCCCGACGGCGATATCGAGCCTTAAGGATGTCGACCTTGTATTTTCCGCTCTCCCGGCTGAGATCGCCTCAGGAGTGGAAACCATGTGTGCAGAAGCAGGGATTGCTGTCTGCAGCAATGCGAGTTCTCATCGCATGGACAACGATGTCCCTCTTGTCGTCCCTGAGGTCAATCCGGACCACCTCGGACTTATCGATGTCCAGAGGGACAAGGGAGGAGACGGTTTCATCGTGACCAATCCTAACTGTTCCACCATCATGCTCGTGATGTCGCTTGCCCCTCTCAGGTCAGCCAGGTTTTCCGATGTACGGGTTTCAACCATGCAGGCGATATCGGGTGCAGGATTTTCCGGGGTTTCTGCCATGGCGATCTACGATAACGTTATTCCATACATTGGCGGCGAAGAACAGAAAATGGAGTCCGAGTCCTTAAAAATTATGGGAACAATCGACGGGTCGAACGTGAAGAACGCTCCGTTTTCGGTGAGCGCCAGCTGTCACCGGGTCCCGGTGATCGATGGCCACACGATGGCAGTGTGGGTCGACATTAAGGAAGACGTGGAATCCGTGAAAGCGATGTACCGGAATTACAAACCACCTATCAGCGGTCTTCCAACGCAGCCTGATCACTCGGTACTCCTGCTCGACAATGAAGACAGGCCCCAGCCCAGGCTCGACCGTTTGCGTGGCAACGGAATGACCGTATCGGTCGGCCGGGTCAGGGAAGGGCTCAGGTACGTGGCAATGGGCCATAATACTATCAGGGGAGCGGCCGGCGCATCCGTTCTTAATGCCGAACTTATCCATTCACGAAAGTATCTCTGAAGGGGGATGACTGATGATTAAAGACAACACAGTATTCGTCGGAAACAAGCCAGTCATGAATTACGTGCTTGCAGTGGTTACACAGTTCAACAACGGAGCTCAGGAAGTTGCTATCAAGGCTCGCGGGAAAGCAATTTCGCGGGCTGTCGATACGGCAGAAATAGCCCTGAACCGGTTCTTAGAGGGTGTCGACAAGAAAGAGATCATTACATCAACCGAAGTGATAGATACAGACAGCGGAAAGACCAATGTCTCGAGTATAGAGATCATACTTGCCAACCAGGTACAGCAGCCTGATAGCCATTAATATACTTTTCAGGGTCCGGGCAATAGTGCGGACCCATTTAAAAGGAAATGCGGTTTTTTTCCAATTCAAGGCCGGATTTTTACAATTTTCCAGGTATGAAGTACCAGAAAGGATATAAGAACTGGGCCGAAATACTGTTATCAATGAGAGTAAGTGCTTTCGCGGTACTTATCATTCTTTTATCCTGTACTGCGATGCCGGTCCTTGCCGCCAACGATGAACGATACAGTTACATCACGATGAAAGAGATGAATATCACCCTTGAGAAAGATCATGCCATTATCAGGGTAAACTATACGATCGATGAAGGAACCCGACTTATCGTGTATCTTCTCGGGAAACAGGACCTTAGAAACAAGCTCCTCAAAGTCCTGAATTACGAGGATGCAACTGTCAGGAATGTCGATATGGACAATGCCGAGATCGTGATTAACGGCATCTCCTACGATTACGGCAGGGGAATATACTGGTTCCCGGACCACCAGTTCCTGGTAGAGGTCCCTGTCCTCAGGGTTATATCCCCGCAGGTTACAAGAGAATATTACAACACCAGCGAATTTCCCGATGGCATCGGGTACTTCGACCCCTGACATATCATCCTTTTATGTACCCGGTAACCGGTTTTCAAAGTACACGTAACGATAATGACCCTGCTCTCCTTCAGATATGCCACGTACCATCTGCCAGTCCTTGCCCCGGAGGGAGCTGTTTCTATCGCAGAATAACGCAATCCTGACATCTTCGAAATTACCCCATCCGGTCTTGGAAGACACCCGGAATATGAAAATCCCGCCTGTTCTATCGAAAACGTTATCATATCGGAAGGAGACAAAATGGTACTGAAACTGAAAGGTCCATGGTAACGGCATCATCATATCGATAATTTGCTGATACTCTAGATATGATTGACAGCTGATACTCTTGGCATCAAAGTCGTCGCCATGGCCTTCGGTTCAGCTTCTTCTGAAAAATACAGAATAATTCAGGTATCCTTGTAAAATAACGGGACAACTGAATTCTGCACAACAGAAAACAGTCCCCGTACGGTAAGCCTTATCTCGGGGATGACGGGCAGTGCAAGAAATGAAAGGTGCATGAACGGATCCCCGGTGGATCCGGCCTTTTCAGTCACGGCATGAAGGGAATCGAGCCCGTCAGACTACTGCCTCAAATGGACCCGCCGACATGAGCCCCGCACATTCCAGCGGCAACACGCTGACCGCATCACAGGAGACTGCAGCAAGCCCGCCTTGATTATGCATGACCATCCCGACTGCCCTCATTATCTCGGCATCGCCTGACCCTGCGGCAATAATGTTGTGGGCATCATGCGAAATACTTCCGGCGATTGCCCCTTCGGTTATCCCAAACCCGTGTACAAGACCCACCGAATGCACTCCCGGTTCATACCTGCTGCAGGCGACAGCCTTTATAATATCCCTTTCATAATCTGGAAGCCCTCCCGGTCCGATATGGCATCTGAGCTCACGGGTGACGATCTCCCCGGGAACCAACCCGATTACCCTCGCATCTCCCTCTCCGGGAATAGTGAGTGACCCTGGCGTGAGGGATAACCCCGGCATCTTCACTGAAGGTAATGGCACCAGGGTATACCGGGACGTTCCCGAAAGAATCCCCCGGCGGAATGTTTTTGCAACGGTAAATTCCCGGGAGTTTTCGAGGACGCAGAAATCCGCCACCCTGCCCGGAGCGAGGGCCCCCCGGTCATACAGGTGGAACCGGTCGGCAGGAGACAATGTAGCCATTTTGAGAGCTGTTTCGAGCTCGAGCCCATGTGAAACTGCCTCGCGGATTAAGGCATCAATATGACCTTCCCTGACGATAAGGTCGGCATGCCGGTCATCCGTGGCAAACGAACAGCGCGAGGCAGAACACGATGTGACAACCGGGAGAAGTGTCCGAACATTCCTCTCTGCAGAGCCTTCCCGCAGGTAGATAAACATGCCACGGGAGAGCTTCTCCCCGGCTTCGGCTGCAGTCGTACATTCATGGTCGCTCTGGGGCCCGTTCAGGATATAGGCGTTAAGATCGTTACCTGTCAGGAACGGTGCATGACCGTCGATCAGTGCGGCAATCCCGAGCTTTTCCCTGACACCGGTGTCCCCTGAGAGGACCCCGGGGACATTCATCATTTCGCCAAGACCCAGTACCCGGGGATTTCCAAGAAATTCTCTCAGGTCTTCGGCATCGAGGACCGCTCCTCCGATGTCTGCCGGGGTTGACGGGACGCATGAAGGCAACATATAAAATATATCGATGTCTGCATCTTCCGAACCGGCAAGCATGTACCGGATCCCGTCTTTGCCAAGGACATTCGCGATCTCATGGGGATCGGCTATTACGGTGGTCGTCCCGTGCCGTGCTACAAGCCGGGCAAATTCCCGGGGTGTAAGAAGAGAACTTTCGATATGGACATGGGAGTCGATAAGCCCGGGGATCACCCGTGCACCATGGAGGTCCAGTTCCTTATCTCCGGTATAGGAACCGGCTCCGATAATTATACCCTTTTTAATGGCAAAATCCACCGCATCCCACGTGCAGGTAAACGGGTTGAACACCAGTGAGTTACAAACGACTATATCGGCCGGGACAAGACCCTGTGCCGCCATGGAAATAACACGGTCAGGCAACTTCAAAATCCCTGATCACCGCCGGAAAACGTCGTGTTGCCGAGCTGGTATAAATAAAGCAACGGTATTTCCCGGGTTCGAGCGACACAGGAAACGTAACAACCGTTTCTCCGGCTTTCAGGGGAACATGATCCGCGTTCCTGAACAATTCTACCTGAGAAACTCCTTCCTCCCTGAATACTGCTACTTCGAGGTACTGCATCCGGGACCGATTCGTTACTTTGTACGGAA
This sequence comes from uncultured Methanomicrobiales archaeon, assembly GCA_963809105.1. Classification (GTDB taxonomy): domain Archaea; phylum Halobacteriota; class Methanomicrobia; order Methanomicrobiales; family Methanospirillaceae; genus CAIKOD01. The sequence goes on from CAWEIC010000003.1 coordinate 95,959, forward strand.
AACTGCAGGCCCGAACCGGTATAGGATACATCCCCGGGATACACCGATACGCAGCCGGATATCTCTGCCGTTGCCAGGAGGATCAGACCGATAACAAGCACTCCCGTAATACGCATAGTAGTTCTTCGGATCTGATACATAATTAATAATCGCGGTCAGATGGCTCTGGTGTATAAACAATCGGCTGGTCGGCAAATACCTGTTAAGGTATTGCACAGGTGACAGCTACCTGCCCCGGGAGTGAAGTATTCAGCTGGCAGATCCGTCAGGTTTATGAACATTTTTGAGAAGGACATATGATTTTTTGCAAAAGATATATAAGGGTTTATTATAGATTGGACTTATTATGAAGCAAAACCTGATTATTTCAATTGTAATCGTCGTTGCAGTCTGTCTGGTAGTGATTTTTTTTGCAGTGGGGTACAGCCGTATGTTACAGCCGGTCAGCAATCCGGTGCCGGTTACAACAGCTCCCACGCAGCAGGTTATTACTCCGGTCACGACCACCATTATTCAGACACCGGTACCCACCCCCACCCAGATGGACTGGGTTACAAGCATTCAGAACGGTACGACCAATATAGACAAAGGAAAACGCTCAGTCATCCAGGGGCGGGCGTACATGGATCCGGTTACTCGCCGTCCAGGGACAATATGTCGATGTAATAAATACGCTGTATAAGGCACAGACCAATTTCACGACAGCAAAACAATACTTTACATTTGCACAGTCCGATTTTGCCAGTGCAGCAAAGACAGCACCCCAGTCCCAGCAGGATTCGCTCTCGAAACTGGCAGCAGTACTCAGTTCGGTTTCATCGAGCACGGATCTCTATATCCAGTCCACGAACCTCGGCCTTTCCAACGACTGGTGGAATACGAATAACGTCTATAACCAGGCGAACAGCCAGTACACGGGAAATATCCAGTCTACCAATAACCTGCTCCAATCGATGAATATTCTTGTGACATAGAAGATCCAGGCCTATCTCATTCGAAACAGATCATATTTTTTTCTCGTCTCTTGCAAATTAATGCAATTCCGAATTCTTCAGATATCCATCGATATACAGATAATTCCGAATGTGATCTACAGGTCGGGAGTAGATTGTCGGCATTGAGAACAGTGAAGACCATTAAAATTCCGGATTTAAAGAATTCCGGTTTCTTTCGCTGGAATAACCGGACATTTATTTGATTTGTTCCATGTATCCAGACCCAGGGGAGCCCTGGTCCAGCGCCTGGTATGCAGCAATATATCGGGAGACCGATAAAATGCTCTCGTTTTTTTACCAGGCAGTTCCTTCAGGCCCCTGTCATATCCGGATGGGGCAGAACTAATGAATATCCCCGGTCAGGGCAATACCGGAAATCATGGAGAAATAGAGAGCAGGGACAGATGAAGAGTTCAACCGAATAATCTTCAAAATTCAGCAGGAGATAGGGTTTATCCGAACAATCTTTTCGAATGTTCGAGTGCTTCGACTGCAGGAAGTTTTTTACCGGTGAGGAACTCTATACATGCACCCCCACCCGTGGAGATATGGGTGAATTTTTTATCCAGTCCGAGTTTCTCGATTACTGCGGCAGTATGCCCTCCACCGACGACGGAGAATTCGACCTGGGAGGCGGTTCTCAACAGTTCATAAGTTCCCGTTGCGAAATCAGGTTCTTCGAATACACCGGCCGGCCCATTGAACACAACCGTTCCGGCATTGCGAAGAATAGCAGAAAGCGTTCCGATCGCCTCCATTCCTAAGTCGAGCACGGGTGCTTCTTCCGGTATTGCACTAACCGGATATTCCGAACGTTTATTATCTTCGCGTACTGCCACCCAGTCGGGAACAATAATACGTGATTTGAATTCGGACAACAGGTGTTTTGCATGTTCGATCTCGCGTTCATATTTTAACTGGTGGATGAGCTGGGTTGAGGGGCCACCTATATCGAAACCCTGCGCGATTAGGAAGACATTGGCCACGACACCGATGACCATTACTTCGTCGGCAACATTATGCTCGAGGACATGCCGGGCAACGGCCATCGAATCATCGACTTTCGTACCGCCGAGGACCATGCAGACCGGCCTTGGTGCGCCGGCAAACACCCTGGAAAGTGTGGATACTTCTTTTTCCATGAGAAGCCCGGCGGCAGATTTCATCAAATACGGCAGGCCTACCACCGTGGGCTGTGATCGGTGGGCTGTCCCGAAGGCATCATTGACGAAAAAATCGGCCATCTGGGAGAGATTCCTGACGAGGTGCGTTTTTTTTGCCTCTTCCGGTTTCAGCGTGAGATTTTCCTCCGCATTGAACCTCACGTTCTCAAGCATGAGGACCTCCCCGTTGCGAAGGTCGCGGACTGACTCCCGTGCCGAGCTGCCAAATATGTCATCAATATACCGGACCGGCTTTCCGATAAGGTGGGAAAGCTTTCGGCATGCGCCTCGAGCGTTGTAAAATCTTTTTTACCGGGCCTGCTCTGGTGGGTCAGGATGACGATCCTGCTGTTTTTCAAGGCCTGGATGGTTGGCACGTGTTCGCGGAAGCGTTTATCGTCAAGGATGATATTTGACGTGGGATCGATCGGGGAATTAAGGTCCAGCCGGAGCAGAACTGTTTTCCCGTCGGTTTTTAAGTCTCCCAGCGTCCCTATTGCCATCCCTGACCCATCCTGGTCCATTTATACGGTCCTTGCCTTTATCTTCTTCAGCCTGAAAAGTTCTTCCCGTTCCATCTCATCAAGCCTCATTTTTATGAAATTCCTTGCTTCCGAAAGTTCGGGGATGACTTTGAACTCCAGTGCGTTTACTCTCCGTTTCGTTGATTCGATCTCGTCGAGAAGCCGCTTCATGGTGGTTTCAATCTGGGCACTCTCGATAATGGCCTCGACAAGTTCTTCAAATGAGGTTGCAGTCTCATCGATAATCGATGTGGTCCCGAGCACGCCGTACCCCCTGTCGGTGAGGTTTTTCCTCACTTTTGTCGATTCGATCTCGGGCACGACCACTCCCATGATATTCTTGGACGAGAGAGTGATATTCGGTACCTCTTTCACCGAGAAGGCCGCTGATTTAACCCCGATGGCACCCTCCACGGTATTCGCGAGGGCCATGCTCTCCACTGCCCTACGGTACCTTGCCATCAGCTCTCCCCTGCTGTCTTTTGCGTCGGCGAGCACCTTGAAAAACTCAAGGATCAGCCCGTCACGCTTCATTTTCAGGATTTTATACCCGCGCTCGGATAATGCAATCCTTCGCTTGAGATTGATCAGTTCTGAACGGGTAGGCTTGATATCCCGGAGTGCCATGCCTGGTTACCCCTGAGCAGATCCTGCCTTGAATTTTGGATGGTACTTGTTGATCAGATCGCGGTCGATACGGGTCAGCTGCTCCACGGGCAGCGTCGAGAGAAGGTCCCAGCCGAGATCGAGGGTGTCGACGATTGTACGATCCTCGTCATATCCCTGTTTCACGAACCTCTGCTCGAATATATCGGCAAACTCAAGAAACATCCGGTCGCGTTCCGACAGGGCATCCTTTCCGACGATGGCAACAAGGCCTCTGAGGTCGTTTCCTTCCGCGTATCCAGCATACATCTGGTCGGAAACTTTCTTGTGGTCCTCGCGGGTATGCTCTTTCCCGATACCAAGGTTCATCAGACGGGACAATGATGGCAGGACGTTGATCGGCGGGTAGATCCCCTTCCGGTGAAGATCCCGGGAAACGACGATCTGCCCCTCGGTGATATATCCTGTAAGATCCGGGATGGGGTGGGTAATATCATCGCCCGGCATCGTAAGGATCGGAATCTGGGTAACCGATCCCTTCTTGCCCTTGATGATCCCGGCACGCTCGTAGATGCTTGCAAGATCGGTATACATGTATCCCGGGTAACCACGCCTTCCCGGAACTTCTTCACGGGCTGCACCGATCTGACGCAGCGCCTCACAATAGTTGGTCATGTCCGTAAGGATAACGAGCACGTGCATCCCGAGCTCGAATGCGAGGTATTCTGCGGTGGTAAGCGCTAACCGCGGGGTAATGATCCGCTCGACTGCCGGGTCGTCTGCCAGGTTGAGGAATACGACGGCACGCTCGAGTGCTCCTGTCCTCTCGAAGTCCTTCATGAAGTAGTTGGCTTCCTCTTTCGTAATCCCCATTGCCGCGAACACGACCGCAAATTCTTCTTTCGAGCCGATTACTTTCGCCTGCCTGGCGATCTGGAGTGCGATATTGTTATGGGGAAGGCCGGCTCCCGAGAAGATCGGGAGTTTCTGACCCCTGACAAGGGTGTTTGTACCGTCGATGGTCGATATCCCTGTCTGGATAAATTCGTTCGGTGAGCCCCTCGCGTACGGGTTGATGGCTGCACCGGTAATGTCAAGTCGTTTTTCCGGCACAATTTCGGGGCCCCCGTCGATTGGTTTTCCACCGCCGGACAGGATACGCCCGAGCATCTCCCTTCCGACCGGCATCTTGATCGTCTCCCCGGTGAACCTGACGCCGCTGTCCTTCCCGATCCCGGCAGTTGTCTCGAATACCTGCACGACGACAAGCGAATCGCTCGTATCCAGTACCTGCCCGCGCTTTATAGTACCGTCGTAGAGGACGATATTGACGAGTTCCCCGTACCCGATTGGCTCGGTTTTCTCGACAAATACGAGAGGTCCTGCGATCTTGGTAATAGTCCTGTATTCCTTCATGCTGCCGCCCTCAGTGCATTGAATTCCGCATCCATCTGTTTCTCTATCTTCTCGAGCTCAGGCTTGTAATCCTTGATGAACTTGATCTGCGGAAGATCGTTCTTCGCCTTGACACCAATGATCTGCATCGGGGTAACACCGGCAGCCTGGGCTGCATAGCCGAGGTCGGAATATAACTTGATGGATTTCATCATGTCGTACTGCTTCTTCATATCGCAGAAGGTATCAACCGGGTCGTAGGCATTCTGCTGGAGGAATATCTCGCGGATCATCCTGGCAACTTCGATGGTAATCTGTTCTGCCTCGGGAAGCGCATCGGACCCGACCAGCTGGACGATTTCCTGGAGTTCGGCTTCCTTCTGGAGAACCTCCATGGCCCATGACCTGATCACGTTCCATTCGGGCGAAACTTCCCTGTCGTACCAGTCATGAAGGGTATCGAGGTACAGGGAGTAGGAGTTTAACCAGTTGATTGCCGGGAAATGACGGCGCTGGGAAAGCTTGGCATCCAGCGCCCAGAATACCTTCACGATACGGAGGGTGTTCTGGGTAACCGGCTCTGAAAAGTCACCACCGGGTGGAGATACCGCCCCGATAACCGATACCGAACCGTTTCCCCCTCCCAGGGTCTTGACAAGTCCTGCCCTCTCATAGAACTCTGAAAGGCGGGCCGCAAGGTATGCAGGATACCCTTCTTCCCCGGGCATCTCTTCCAGACGGGACGAGATCTCTCTCATCGCTTCCGCCCACCTGGATGTGGAATCGGCCATAAGCGAGACATCGTATCCCATGTCGCGGAAGTATTCCGCAATGGTGATACCGGTGTAAACCGACGCTTCCCTGGCAGCAACGGGCATATTGCTCGTGTTGGCGATAAGAACGGTTCGTTCCATCAGGGGCTTTCCGGTCTTCGGGTCTTCAAGCTCGGGGAATTCGGTCAGCACTTCGGTCATTTCGTTTCCGCGTTCACCGCACCCGATATAGACTACGATCTCACCATCACTCCATTTTGCCAGCTGCTGCTGGGTGACAGTTTTCCCGCTGCCGAAAGGCCCGGGAATTGCAGCCGTTCCACCTTTTGCGATCGGGAATAATCCATCGAGGATCCGCTGTCCGGTAATCAGGGGTATTTCCGGGTTAAGTTTTTCTTTCACGGGCCTTGGTACACGCACCGGCCACCGCTGCATCATGGTAAGCGCCGTGCCGTCGTCAAGGACACATACCGTCTCTTCAACGGTGAAAGAACCGGATTTTATGGATTTTATCCTGCCGCCCTTTAGGTTCGGCGGCACCATTACCTTGTGGACAATATTTGTCTCCTGAACTTCCCCAATTATCCCACCAGGGATGACCTGGTCTCCCTCTTTGACGAGGGGCTTGAATTCCCATTTCTTTTCATGGGATAATCCCGGAGCAGAAACTCCCCTTTCGATAAAATCTCCCATTTTATCGACAAGAACACTTAAAGGACGCTGGATTCCATCGTAAATACTGGTGAGGAGACCTGGTCCGAGCTCGACAGCCAGCGAGAGCCCGGTATTAATCACAGGTTCGCCCGGTTTGATGCCGGACGTATCTTCATAGACCTGGATGATGACGTCATCACCCTGGATCTTGATGACCTCCCCCATTAATTCCTCTTTTCCCACTTTTACGACATCATACATATGGGCATCAAGGTCGACCGCGGTGACGACCGGCCCTGAAATCCTTTTAAGTACTCCTTTCTTGTCGGTTTTTGACTTATTTTCATTCACTTCCACAGATCAACACCCACTGATCTCTTGATTCTCTCTCGCATGGACAATCCCCCTTCTTCTTCCTCACCAATTGCAATTATGGTCGGTTTCACGGAATTTTCAAGGGTAGTCCGGAGGCGGCCGGGAACACGCTTCATATCGCTGCTGTTCAGCACGAGGATCCCGACTTCGGTATCTGCCATCGCCTGGTTAATGAATTCCACGAGTTTCGCATCGCTTTCTGCCGTATATGTTTTCCTGATACCGGCAAGGCGGAACCCAAGAATGAATTCGCCGTTACCAATAACTGCGATCTCCATCTACATCACCAGGTACTCCCTGATACGGTCGGGAGGAAGCCGCGATTCTTTACCCCGGGCTATTGCCCTGAGGTTGAAAACCTCGTATTTTTTCTTCTCAAGATATACCAGGATAGGGTGAATCGAAAACGGGTTTAGTTTGGACATTTTCTCCATCTGCTCAAGCTCGACCTTGATAAGGTCGATCTCAGTTTCCCGTATCGGTTTTTCACCCCTGAGGCTTTCAAGGGACGCGAGGAGAGGTTTCACCGTAACCTTCGCCATAAGGGCATCGATGAACTCATTCCTGTCGTTGATTCCGTTGAGCCTTTGGAGTTCCTCGGTGGAAAATGTCCCTCCCGGTATCATCATATCCCGCACATCCTCGACGTGGACATCTGACCGGAGCCTGAAGAGGTTCCTGATATTGGTGATATCGATATCAAGCCTGATGTAATTCAGGAAAAGGTTGCCGCCTTTAACCCCTCTTGCGCTATCGATCAGTTTCGCGTAGAACTGCTTGTACAACTCGTTTTCTAGGCGGGAAAACGATTTGCTCTGTAATGCCGACGGGAATTCCCTGGTAAGCACGGGATACAGTTTCGTGGTTTTCAGAGCATCGACGACACGCTCAGGAGAATCCTCGACAAGGAGCCTGTCAAGAAATACCCGGTCGAGTTCTCCTGCAGGGATTAGTATCTCCTTAATTTTCTCGTTTCTTATACCCTGGGACTTACCCCTCAAGATGGTCAGAACATTCTGGATGTCCCACCTTCTCAGGTATGCCCTCGTGAATTCCTTGAGATTTCCCGGCGTAATATCAAGAACCGTCTGGAACTCCTTTGCAAGGTTCCAGGATAGAGAAATTTCCAGGAGGTCGATGCCGGAAAATATGTTGCTGAACTCATCAATCTCTCTTTTATACTCCAGTTCCTCGATGAATCGGGTAATTTCGGGAATACTCATGTTCAGCATCCGGAGGTATTCTTCCCTGGGGAGAAGTTTTGCCTTCCTCACCCGCATCCTCGTCCCTACGTAGATATAGGGGGCCGGCCCTCCCATCATTTCAGCCATTGTATGCCTCCTTACCCGAACAGGATATCAGATGCATCCTTGAGACCTGTTTCCCATACCTGGTTCAGGAATGTGCGGTAACTGTAATCGATCTGAAGGGTGCCATCCCTGCTTTCGACGACGACCCCACCTTCGATATCCTTCACAACTCCTGCAGTATATCTCTTAAATTCCGGTTCTTTCGCAATGACATCCTTCAGGGCCTGCATATCACGTGCATTGCAGTGTACAATCCCGTCAGGGATCTCGATGCTGGCTTTCGAGAGAAGCAATCTGAGCGCTTCGCGATGGAAACTTTCAGGTAGTCCCTTCAGGGATTCCAGAGTCCTTTGATAGACATCATCAAGAAGCCCTTTCTGGGCATTCAGCCTTTCTCTCTTGACAACGAGGTTTGCTGCGGAAATTTCCTGGCTCTCAAGATGACGGACCTGTTTTTCAATCGATTCCTCAACTCCTGTCTTGATTTTTTCTACCTTTTCCTGGCTCGCGTCAAGTATCTCTCTGACCTGACCACGGGTCTCATCGCGGATTTTTTCCGCTTCTTTCTGCCCTTTTGCCCTTATATCTCCGATGACTGCTTCCAGTCCCATGATCTGCCCCACTTAGAATAAGAGCAGCAATGCGACAACAAGGCCAAAAATCACAATCGTTTCCGGAATTACGGTAAACAGAAGTGCGAGACCGAAAATATCCTTATTTTCTGCCGTGGCACCAACGGCAGCGGAACCGATAGCCATCTCTGCAACCCCAGTTCCAAGTCCGGCTAAACCAACTGCCATCCCGGCGCCGATTGCTTTAAGTCCTGCCTGCGATGCCTGAACCATTTCAATTGTCATGTTTGCGTCTGCCATTTTTTTATTCCTCCGTAAATTTCTTTTTCATTCCAAACGGGTTGTATTTTTTGCCTCCACCCTTGTAGAACTTGGTGAAGAATTCAACATACTGTAACCTAAGGGACTGAAGGGCTCCACCTATCAGGCCTAACGCTGCATTGCCAATGTGACCGACGATAAAGATCATCACACCGATGATAATGATCACGATGCCAACAATTGACAGATGCTGTAATTGAGGCACGATAATCAATCCTATCGCAATATAATTCACGACCATGGCAATTGCAACCGATGAAAGCCCCACAGCTACAATACGCGTAAATGATAAGGTATGACTAATAATTGTTGGTAATTCAAAAATATCAAGGACATTTTCTCTCGCAATGAAAATTGCTCCGAGTATAATCATTATAATACCTGTAATTGCCCCCGGATTCAACCCTGCCACGATGGGTGAAGACCGGGATAGATCAATCATTAAGGGAATAGAAAAGTATGCCCATATTGCAATTAGAATGCCCCACATGAAGAGAATCCATCCCAAATTCGCCATCATCGCCTTTCTGCGATGCGAACCATGATCATTTCTCGCATGGTTGATGATACTCAAAACACGACCGAGCGTAATGTAGCTAACACCAATCCAAACAGAAGCAACGAGCAATTCAGGAATCGCCGCTCCTTCTCCCCCTCCACCGCCGATATTCATGTGGCGGGAGAAGATCAGCGGTTCCCAGGGCATCTTGAACCCGAGGAACTCGGAATACAATATTCCAAATATGATTGAAGAAACTGCAAAAATCATCAGGATATTAACGAGCTGGGCTCCGTCTCCACGCTTGAAGTACTGGCGGAGAACCAGAGCTACACCGAGAAGAATCAGGCCGTACCCGACATCCCCGAGGATCAGGCCGAAAAACAACGGGAAGATGAATGCGACAATGAGTGTCGGATCGATTTCCGAATATTTCGGCCTCGCGTAAATATCGATGATCAATTGCGTCGGATGGGCAAACTTCGGATTATCATACTCGACCGGGATTGTGTCTTGGTCAGGGTTAACAGGCAGTTCTGTGACAAAACTTTTTCCACCCGTTATCTTCTCTATCGCGTCGGTCAGCCCGGCAACTTCGGTCACGGGGACCCATCCTTCTGCGATGAAAGCCTGGTCAGTTGTCGCAAACCGAAGCGGGGCTTCCGCTTTCTGCACATCCGATGTGAGGAGTTCATCACAGGCCACAAGGAAATCCGTGTGTTTTTTCCTGTTCTCCTCGATTTTAGCCGCAAGATCCTGTGTCTGCTGCTTGATTGCGGCAATTTTTTCCTGATACAGGGTGATGGATGTTTCTGCCGGTCCATTCTCTTCAGGGATCTGCACCTGCTGAAACATCGCATCTGAAAGCAATCGTTCGACCGTATGGCGCTGCTCCGCCGGAACGATCAGAACGATGAAATTCCCCTTCTTTGAAGGGGCATAAAAACGCTCGTGGGGAATATCGGGGACCACATCCCGGGCAACATATCCTGCAAAGACCGCAAGAGACGAATAACCTCTCATGAGCTCCAAAGGCACGGGAATTGCGGCAAAAGGTTTGAGACCTGCAATTTTCACTTCCAGATCCTTTTCCTCGGTGTCAAGCTGTGATCGTAAACCGGTCAGGTGTTCCGTTTCCTTTTCGATAACCGGAAGGTCCCGCTCGATAAGAGACCTGACCTCCGACGATCGTTTCAGGCTCCCCGGCTCCACATTATCCGGATTCACCCGGTATGTGGCCTCAAGAGACCGGATAGTGAGCAGTTCGCTCGATACTTCACCTGCACCGGAAAGGGGCATCCCAATCCTGAAACCTTCATACTCTTCCTTTGCCTGGTCTATAAAATCCTCGATATGAAACACGTGATGGCGGTAGAGCTCCTGTATGACGGGCTCCATCTGGTCCTTGGATGCCGCAATCAACAGGCGGCTCATCTGCCTAGCCTTTAACATGCAGCTGCTCCTTGAACCGGGATACCAGCAGATCTACTGCCCGATCAAGGTTTTTACGGCCGTGCTCCCTGAGCGAGGCTGCGCGTTGTTCACCCTCCGTGATAATCCGGGCATGGTTTTCTGCTGCCGCTGTTCTGGCATCCGCCAGGCGTTTCTTCCTGTACTCTTCTGCGGAGGTGGTCGCTTTCGTGACCAGGTTATCCGCTTCGAGTTCTGCATTGGCAATACTTTTCTTTTTCTCTGCCTCTGCGTCCTGTATCATGGCCTTATAATCTTCTTCTGCTTTTTTAATGTCCGTTAAGACCTCAGTCTTCATCCAACCCTCCTCTCATCATAGTACAATAATTAATGAAAAACACTCATAAATGTGTTGTTATTTATTTCACAGGAAAAGCACGCGATAAAATTGTTCCTATGGCATAAAATCCGATGATTTTAACGGCAGCAGCATTTGCCGTGTAAACAATGTACCAGGTTAATTACGGAATTATTCTATTCGCAGTGTCACCGATCCGGGTTCCCTACAATAGTTTCTCATAAAGGACAGGGAATTCATATGAAACGAAGGAGAGTGAATACTCCTCAGGTGCTCCCAGGATTTCTATCCCGTCAATGGTCGCACAAATACTTGTTCCGGAGAATTCATCGCCGGCACAAAGAACGTCCTGTTCCGGATGCGTCCCCCTCCGGACAGTACAGCTAAGACGGATGATCTCCCCGGCCGACACGATATACTTCAGGCGACCCGAACCGGGATGATCTTTTGGCAGGACAATAAGAGGACACCTGTATCGCCTGACAAGCTCAAGGAGCATTATTGCCGGCTCAACGGGTCCACCTTCAGGGGCCGAAACTGCAATAATGTCATCTTTCAAAAGCCCCTGGCATAATTCACCGTCCGGAGCCTCGATACACAGCGAAATGGACTCACATGCTTTCCCGACGAGTATATATGAGGATTTACCCCGGATAAGAAGAAAATCCCTGCTTTTCGTGAGTTTACATTTCATTGCAGGAACCGTCCTGTTTGCAGGGCATGCAGGGTTTCACCAGATGCACCTGACTGCAGGCAGCTCCCCCACCCCTTTAAAGATTGCCTTTTCCCGATAAACCGGCGTTTTACTGGGAATCCCGCTGGTTTGACGGCACTATCCACGACTCACCACGATTAACATTTTTCCGGTAATATTTATTCCTATTCTTTCCGGTTGCCGGCCTTCAGCGGTACCAAAGTTATTTCAGCCCGGCCTCCCAATCCGGGCAAATACAGGAATTCTCATGTGATAACCGGACGATTGGGAAACCGGCCCTTCATATTGCGATTCCCATTATATCGAGAAGGATCAACAGCAGTGCAGCGGGTATTCCCCCAAAGAGACAGATAAGAAACGAAACCACATTAATCGGGATATCGGGCTTGCCAAACCAGGTCATAACGTGGAAATAGTTGACGAAATACAAGAGAAGAAGGCCCAGAATAGAATTAATTGCCAGTTTTATGATATTTTTGATTACGAAAAATCCAACGATTACTGCAACAACCAGTACAACGACGAGGAGTCCTACACCAGAAATATCCATTAATCGTACCTGATCGTGAATAATAAAGTATTTTCGGTTCTTTGCCGTGGACAGGAAGACACTCCAGGAGCCTGGTTACCAAGACGCACGCCACAATACTTTGTATTTGTGGACCTTGATCCCTTGAGGGGAGAACTGGTTACATCCTCTCCCACCGGGTTGACGGCCCCGGGATTTTTCGGCCCTGTTTTAATTAAATCCTGAATTCCGAAAAGCCAAAAAAAAGCTTGTTTTTCTTTTCCCACGGTTCAAAAAAAAAAACGAACCGATCCTTCGGGCCTGGTTTTGATACGTTCAGGCCCCGATAATCTTTTGCGACGAGAAACGAATTTCCGGGAGCAGCATGGAACCTACGGTCCTGTTTCCCTCTGCAATCCCACCGACATTGTTTAACATGTCAAAAACATTACCTGCCAGCATCGCCTTCCTGACAGGGGATCCGAACTCCTCACCCTCGACCCAGGAAGGATTTGAAATTTCGACAGAGAAATCACCGCTCATCGGGTTCGCCGTGTGTGCCCCGACTACGTCATGGACAAAAATAGCCTGTTCATACCAAATCCGGCTCCTGGGCCCGTCCAGTACGAGGTTGTGATGACCGATGGATGGTGCACCGCCGAAACCGGTCCTGACTGCACTCCCTGTACTTGTTTGCCCGTACCGGTATGCTGTTTTCAGGTCGTACAAAAAATTCTTTCAGCACCCCGCCGGAAACGATATCTATCCGACGTGACGGGACCCCTTCCGCATCCCAGTAGGTGCTTCCCGGGGATCCGGGTATGAAAGGATCGTCATAAAGGGAGATCCTGCTGTCAGCGATCTGAAGGCCAAGCGATCCGGCAAGTTTCGATCGCCCTGCATGGACGTTTCTCCCGTTTACTGCAGGGAGCAGAACAGAACCGATGAGCTGCGCCAGCGCTACCGGAGAGACGATAATATCGTATTCGCCCGTTTTCACGTCGACACCCGATTCTCCGTGCCATGCAAAAAATGCGGCTCGTTCTCCGACGCGGGCCGGATCCGGGATCATTGTCGACGACTGGTCAAACTCGTATCCCGTCGACTGTCCTTTGATTGTTTCGAGCGAAATGGAAAGGAATGTTTTTTGCGAGGAATACAGAATTCCATGGCTGTTACCCATGGTGACCCCGCCGGTCGAGAGGTCGGCTGATCCGGACGTCACCTGTACGGGATACTTCCCGGCTCCGTCGATCATGTCATGGAGCAGTGCGGAGGCCTGGTCCGCGTCGATACGGAGTCCTGGATCGAATGAGAGCGGGGGCCTGTCCTGTACTTCAGGAGAGGGCAGACCGCGCCATTCCTGCCCGGTGGCAAGTCTTCCGCTCGCAACCGCAGCATCGAGACAGGGTTTCCATGCCATCGGGTTATTTGTTCCTGAAATCCCGATTTTTCCCTTCACGATCGTGCGAATGCCAAGTCCGAGAGTCTTGTTTCCGGTCGCAAGACCGGTACTTGTCTTTTTCAGCTCTGCGGATACCGACTCTCCTGCTGCGATGTATACCTCGATTTCGTCCGCGATCCTCCGGCCCGCCCTGATAATATCATCCACAAGCGCCCCGGTATCGGCACCCGGCATGAGATTAGTCAGTACCACTGCCGCCCACCACCGCATTCTGAAGGAGCACGTAAGGTGCTCCATCGCTGACCGGAACGCTCTGACCACCTTTGCCACAATAACCCTGCGACATCATCCTTTCTTTTCCGCACATCCGGATAGCATGGAGTGTCGACAGGATTTCTCCAGAAAGCGAGACATCCCTGACCATTTCACCCCGTTCGCCATCCTTTATCAGGTAGCCGTACCTCTGCGTTAAACTGGAATACACCCCTTCCCGGGTCTACCTGCCCGCCTCTCGAACCGCAGAGAAGAATGCCCTGCCGTATCTCCGCCGTCATTTCATCAAGACCGGAATCCCCTGTTTCGATAAACGTGTTCGACATCCTGACGAGGGGCGGTTCCCCGGGCATGGCCCTTGCATGTCCGGGAACCCCGTGACCGACTGATGCGAGGGTTTCACGGTCGTGGAGATAGGAATTAACGATCCCTTGTCTGATGATCTCAGTCCTGGTCACCTGGATACCCTCGGCATCCACCGGTTCGAACCCGAATTCGTGAAGAGACGGATCGTCAACAATCGTAAGGATATCACTTCCGATCTTTTCACCGATCTTACCCGTGAGGACGGAGTTGCCTTCGTGGACCAGATCGCCCTCGCTCGCATGTCCGACAGCTTCGTGGGCAAATACCCCTGCAAGTTCAGGATCGAGCACGGCATCCATTATCCCGCCTTTCACCACTCCCGCATCGATGAGTGCTACGGCACGGTCTCCTGCCATCTTTCCCATCTCCTGCCGGTGGCGGATATTGAGGCCGTGAATCGAATGAAGCCTTTCGAACGCCATCTGGACATTTCCCGATCCCGAGGCTACCGCCATGACGTTGAACCCGGAACGGCATATATCGTAGGAGTATTCGTTACCACTGCTGTCCCTGAAGACGATCCGTTCCGACCTTTCTATGTATGTTGCCCGTGTATTAACGATTCCCGGCACTTTTGCAGCAGTTTCAATCTCCCCGAGGATGGAGGTTTTTTCCTCGAGACTTACATCTTTCGGGTCTTCTTTCTGTGGCGGTACCCGGAGCACGCCATGAGGAGCATCGGCGAGCACGGTGGCTTCATTCGTGATCCGGGCGAGATCCAGTGCGGAATGGAGAAGTGCATCAAAATCCCTGCCCCGGGGATCGCTGTAGTTATCGATCGTGAGAATGCCCCAGCCTGACTGCCCGAGCACACGGATCACGGCTGTTGAAAAAAACGATGTTCCGGCCGATTCGATAACACTGTTATCGATATCGATATGGGTGGCGTCCCCTGTCACATGCCGGACGTCATAATACCTGATGCCCTTTTCCATGGTTATACCAGGGTCGGGGTTACGGGCGTAGTATCCAAAACCCTTTGTGAAGCGTTTGTCGCCAGTTTCCGCAGTTTTGAAAGGAAACCCTCGTTATTTTCGGGCACCAGGGCGTGTTTCAGCACGTCTTCTATGTGATCGACAGGAATAACATTGATCTGGGACCGGAACCTCTCTTCGATCATGACATCGTCCATGTTCGACCTTGGAATGAGGACGGTTTTTATACCCGCCTTGGCGGCAGCTTCAATCTTGAACGTCACTCCCCCGACGGGAAGCACATCACCCCGAACGGAGAGAGATCCGGTCATACCAAGGTCCTGCCGTACGGGAATACTTTCGATCGCGCTGATTACTGCCGTTGCAACGCTGATGGAGGCCGAATCTCCCTCGACGCCACCGTATGTCCCGATAAACTGGATATGGATATCCATATTCCTGATATCCTTGCCGGTGAATTTCTTAAGGATCGCACTCACGTTTTTGATTGATTCCTGTGCGATCTCTTTTAACATTCCCGTAGCAATAACTGAACCGCTCGCTCCCTGGGCAGGCGTTACTTCAGCCATGATTGGAAGTACGGATCCCGAATCGCTTCCCATTACGGCCAGCCCGTTGACACGGCCTATCCGGGTCCCTTCAACCACCGTCAGTTCGTATTCGCGGTTTCTCCGGATGTATTCGTCGGATACCTGGTCTTCGATCGACCGGGCTGTCGACTTACCTGCTATCACATGCTCGGCGGTCGTAATCTCCACACCCTGCTGCCGTGCAAGGTCACCTGCGACCCTGATGAGTCCGCCCATGTCACGGAGCTTGAGAGTCAGGTGGCCTTTCCTGCTCGACCGTCTCCTGGCTTCGCGGATAATTTCTTCGATGGCGCTTTTATCGAAATGGGGAATTTTGCCGTCGTTTTTGACTTCCTGGGCTATGAACCGCACGTACTTTTCACGGTTCTCAGGGGTATCGGGCATGCTCTCGCCCATATACACTTCATAACCGTACCCCCTGATCCTCGACCTGAGAGCGGGATGCATTCCCTGGATGGCATCCAGATTTCCCGCAGCCACCATGACGAACTTGCAGGGAACAGGCTCTGTCCTGACCATGGCCCCGCTGGAACGCTCGCTCTGTCCTGTGATGGGAAATTCCCCTTCCTGCAGGGCAGTCAGGAGGTTCTGCTGTGAATGCGGCGTGAGGGTGTTGATTTCGTCAATAAACAGCACGCCTTCATGTGCCCGGTGAATCGCACCGGCTTCCACACGGTCATGCGAGGGTGTTTCCAGGCCCCCGCTCTGGAACGGATCGTGCCTGACGTCCCCGAGCAATGCACCCGCATGGGACCCGGTTCCATCGATAAAAGGCGCCACCGTTGTGCTATCATTCGAGACAAGCAGTTTCGGCACCATCGCTTCTTCTCTCGGCGTTCCATACCTGAGTGCCATGAACACAAACGCTGCGGCAATAATTCCCATCAGCCACTGGAACGTGATAAACGCATAACCGATGATCCCGATCATCAGGAGGAGCATCAGGGTATTCCTGAACTGTATTTTTTTGCGGGCCTCGGCCTTGTGGGCCGCTACGATCTGCTTCCCGCGTCCTGCAGGTACGGTCCGGACAATGGGATTGTTGTTGTCATCCGAGTTGGGATAAACGAGAATATCCTGGAGTTCCTCTTTCGGGAGCAGTTCTGCCATCGCTTTGGCAAGCATGGACTTCCCTGTCCCCGGGCTCCCTATCATCATCACATGTCGTCTCTGGATCGCCGCTTTCTTGATGACTTCCACTGCATGTTCCTGACCGATTACCTGATCGATCAGTTTTGCAGGCACTTCGACCTGGGAGGATGTATTGATATCGGTCTCCACAGCCGGTCTCTCTTCCTGCGTGCCTGCTTCGGAAATTATGCTATCCATTGTCAGATTTACCCCTTTGCACGCCTAAGTACTGATATACTTATCTCATGCTAGTTTAAGTACTTTCAGCATGAGGTAGCATGGGATGAAGGTTATAAGCACAGAATATTCGCAGGTACTGGGCGCAAAGGTCGCAGAACGACTCGGTACGGGAGTTGTTGATGTGAAGTTCTCGCGCTTCCCGGACGGCGAGCAGTACTTAAGAACAGGCCCTCTCGACGAAGAGATGGTAATTATCGGATCGGTGGTTAACAGCCGTGCCCTTATCCAGCTCCTGCTTCTTATTGACGTGTGCAGTGAATCCGAAAACAGCCTGGTAATTCCCTACATGGGATATGCCCGGCAGGACCGGCAGTTCACTGACGGGGAACCCCTTAGTGCAAGGGCCATTGCAGCAGCCCTTACCCGGGGCATTTCCCGCGTTATTACCGTAAATATTCACGACGAACGGGTATTGGCCCATTTCAGGCTGCCTGCGGTCAATGTATCGCTCGGGCATGATATAGGCAGGGAACTGAACAAATCCCTGCACGATCCGTTCATCGTCGCCCCGGATGACGGTGCCCGTTACTTCGCGGAACAGGTTGCGCTGGCAGAGAAATGGGACTTCGACAACCTGGATAAGACACGGTTGTCGGGCGACACGGTCACGATCGAATCGAAACATCTCGATGTAAAAGGAAGGGAGGTGGTGATCGTCGATGACATTATATCGACCGGAGGGACGATAGCAACCGCCGCATCGCTGATGTACCGTGAAGGGGCAACAACAATCCACGCTGCATGTGTCCATGGTGTTTTTACCGGAGGGGCCTATACGCACCTGAAATCAGCAGGAATAAGGGATATCACCTGCAGCGATACCATCGAGCGGGCCTTCAGCAGCATTTCCGCTGCGGAGGTCATTGCGAAGGCTGTCCGGGAATGAAAGAGACAGGCCGCTGCAGGCTGGGCAATCGATACTGCCGTTCCGGTTACGGCGGGTCCGGGATCACTCCCGGATTGAGACCCTTCAAATGGCAGATCCTGGTTCCCTGTTCCCCGGGCAGTTCAAGCACCCGGACCTTGTCCATGCTCCCAGGTTCGTACCGCACTGCTGAATCCTGCCGGAAAGGAGCGTTACTCGTTGCATGAACTATATTCTTGATACATCGGTTTTTTTCACTGAGTTTCCTGTAGAACCCGGGTCATTCACGACACCTTCGGTGGCAGGGGAACTGGGAGACCTTGCTTCCAAATGTCGCTTCGAACTGCTTGCCGACGGGTCCATGCAGGTAAGAGACCCGGATCCGCAGGCCGTATTAAAGATAAGAGAAGTATCCAGGCACAGCGGCGATCTCCCGGTGCTTTCGGATACCGATATCGATCTTCTTGCCCTAGCCGTGGAACTGGGGGGAACCATCGTGACCGACGACTTTGCAATCCAGAACGTCGGGAAACATCTTGGAATCCCGGTCAAGCCAATCCATCAGCGTCCCGCCGCAAAACGGACCTGGAAATACCGTTGCTCCGGCTGCGGCCGTTATTTTAAAGATACAGGGGAATGCCCCGTCTGCGGTTCGATCATAAAAAGAAAACGTAAATAATTGAGTTTAAATCACGGTTGAGGACCGGCGGTGGTGTCTCGGCGGTCCGGATTTCCACCATAGGTTATTTGTTCGGAAGAAACTGGCTTAAACATGGCCTTGTAGCTGAAACATGGCTGATTAGCAGACTCAAGGTCGATTTTCAGAACGGTATATATTTAAATAAGATACCCTTGAAGCTATTTTCATGTCTTCCCTCGATGAGCTGATCAGACGAGCTAAGGAACTCCTGTCCGAAGGCCACAGCCCCGGCCAGATCGCTGACGAACTGTCACTCTCGATGGAAACCGTTACATGGCTTCTTACCCAGGCGAAGGGAGATTGCAATACCGAAAGACGTCCATATCGACTGGACAAGCGTAAGCGGACACGCATCACTCCTTAAGGAAATGTCCACCATGCTCCTTACCCGGTACCAGTCATCCGGGCTTGCCAACGGATGCGATTGCGATGAGGATCTGCCGGGAGTTATCGTCGGCATTGCCATATCAGGGATTCCTCTTGCCACGCTGATGGCAGCCGAAGTAGACGTAAACCTTGCAATCTATTATCCGACAAAGCAGAGCTCGAGTGAAAAACCCATCGGTTCCATCAGCGGTAACTTTGCCCAGGTGGCCGGAGAGCACTGCATCATTGTCGACGACGTCATCACATCGGGAAACACCATGAAAGAGGTGGTGAAATACATGAGGAGCCACGGGGCAACACCAACCGCCATCCTTGTCATATTCGATAAGCGCGGTGTGACCGATGTCGATGGCGTTCCGGTTTTCAGCCTCTTCAGGATCTCCCGTATTGACTGATTAGGGGATCCTGGATATTGCCATATAGAATTACTTATATAGAAGTTCAATTCCACCTTTTACCACATTGGAGGATTCACAATGCTAGCCGGACAACCTATCATAATTCTGAAGGAAAATGTAGAGCGGAACCGGGGCCAGGAGGCCCAGCGCTCCAATATAATTGCAGCTAAAGCCATTGCCGGCGCCGTACGGACCACCCTTGGCCCCAGGGGCATGGATAAAATGCTGGTAAGCAACACGGGGGATGTCGTCATCACGAATGACGGCGCGACCATCCTCTCTGAGATCTCGGTCCAGCACCCCGGTGCGAAGATGGTGATTGAAGTCGCACAGGCGCAGGACGACGAGGTAGGCGATGGAACGACTACCGCAGTAGTCCTTGTCGGTGCCCTGATGGAGCAGGCAGAGCTGCTGCTCGCAAAGAAGATCCACCCGACCGTTATCGCGCAGGGTTACAGGCTCGGCATGGAGAAGGCCCTCGATATCCTGAAGGAACTGTCGATAAAGATGGATGCCTACGACCGTGCCACGCTCTTAAAAATAGCCGATACATCGATGACAGGAAAGGCCATCGAGTCGGTTAAGGACAAGCTTGATGGCATCGTCGTCGATGCGGTCATGGCGATTGCAGAGAAATCGGGCAGCAGAATCATCGCTGACGAGGATAATGTAATCATCAAGAAGCAGAAAGGGGCGACCATGGACGATGCGGAGTTGATCCGCGGTATCGTGATAGACAAGACACGGGTTGACGAAGGGATGCCGAAGAGCGTTAAATCGGCAAAAGTAGCCCTCGTGGCAAGCCCGCTCGAGATTAAAAAGACCCAGGTCAAGGCCAAAATAAGAATCACCAGCAGCGAACAGATGGAAGCCTTCGACCAGCAGGAAAAGGAGACGCTCAGGAAACTTGCAGACAGCATCGTCAAAGCCGGTGCAAACGTCCTCCTCTGCCAGAAAGGTATTGCAGACCCGGTCCAGTTCTACCTTGCAAAGGCCGGCATCCTCGCAGTCGAAGACGTACCCGAGAACGACATGAAGAACGCGGCCAGGGCACTCGGGGCAACCGTTGTGAACAAGGCGGAAGACGTCACAGCAGCGGTCCTCGGCAGTGCCGATCTCGTGGAAGAGTCGGACGAGATCGATATCATCAGGATTTCAGGCTGCAAGAACCCGAAGACCATCACCATCCTCCTCCGGGGAAGCACCGATTACCTCCTCGAGGAACTCGAGCGTGCGGTAAACGACGGGACCCGTGTCGTTGAGGACGCGATGGAAGACGCAAGTTTCGTTGTCGGCGGCGGTGCTGTCGAGACAGAACTTTCGATGAAGATCCGGGACTATGCGGCAACTGTCGGTGGCAGGGTACAGCTTGCGATTGAGGCATACGCAGCTTCATTCGAAGTGATCCCCCTGACACTTGCCGAAAACTCCGGATTCAACCAGATCGACAAGCTCGTCGACCTCAAGAATGCCCATGCAAAGGGGAACAAGAACGTCGGACTCAATGTCTACAACGGAAAGGTCATAGATATGCTCAAGGAAGGTGTTATCGAGCCTACCCGTTCGAAACGCCAGTCCATCCAGAGTTCGGCTGAATCCGCCATCATGCTCGTCCGCGTCGACGACATGATGATAACCCAGAACAGGCCTTCGTCACCTGCAGGGATGGGCGGGGCCTGATTCTTCAAACCCCATTATATTTTATCGGACAGAAATTTTTTCGAAGAAGCGGGTTTTGACTGATGTCATTTGTATCACGGGTACTGACCTGAGATACGGTCATCCTGGCCGGAAGATACCACCGATCCGATATCCTTATACGAATTCCAGTTGAATTATCACAATCCGTGCCGAGGTAGTCTAGTCCGGAAAGGCGGTAGCCTCGAAAGCTACTGGTGCTTTGCGCCTCGGGAGTTCAAATCTCCCCCTCGGCGTATAGAACCTATTTTCTTATCCCAATTCAGAATTGGGCCATTTATCTTTGATTTCTGTATTGTATTTTCAAGGAAGTTTTATATAATACTTACGGATAAATGAGTGCCTCATGAGTACTATTGTTTGTAGTAATCCGAAATGCAGGGAACCAATGAACACATGTTATATCCGGGTACGTGAGCCAGGCCATAAACATCAGAGTCTTGCGCCAGTGGGATATTTTTGTTCCATGTGTGGAACCTTCATGCTGGTATCTGAATAACCATAAACCAAAATTCTCATTTTTATTATAAATATATGGTTTATGGCTTTCTTTTCTCTTATATCCTCATAAATCATTTTATTTTATTGTATGATCCGACAATCAGGAGATGGCGAACCTTGCCATCAGTCAACTGTGTATCTTCCTGTTTCACTTCATAAAAGGGTGAAACAGGCAAGAATCAATGTTTCCGAAATCCTTCGTGAAGCGATTGTTAAAGAATTGAATAAACGCGAAAATCCCCGGCACCCGGCCAGTGAAATGAACGCTTCCACACGACAGACACCAGGAGGGATACCGGGTGAATAATTCTGTATCGCCGGAATATAAATTAAATTCGGAAGTTTTTGAACATCTGCCAGCCCTTTATCGAGAAATTGCTAGTATTCTTATCGAACGCGGAAAATGGTCCATTGGCGACGATAATAGCAAGGAGGTACTCCATTGTTGACACCTGACGGTGGACTAAAAATTCCGGTTGACCTACTCGATCATCTACCGGATTGTGAAAGGGCTGTTGTTGCCGTTTTAATGAGGCAAAATGAGGTTGATCTGGTTTCTGTTGACGGCCGGAGGCAGGACAATTGACCGAAAAAAGGCAAGAGACCGGTTTGTCAAGGTGTCCGGTCTGCTTTTGGTACGCGATGTGTTTTTTACCACCACAAAGGGAGGTATGAATGATACGTCTCTTTGAAAAGGTTAAATCTTTTTCCACGTTTGCACCTAAAAGTGAAACGGCAAGAACGACCCCTCAAAAAACAGACCTAGAAATATCTGGACTTTCTCGGGTTCATGGTTCCTCACGCACAAAACATGCTCCTAAAGTGTGTCCACAGTGCCACACGATGTTCATTCCAATCCGGTCAATCCAAATCTACGATGATCCCTATTGCCGGTTGAAAGCATGGCGCCAAAGGCGCAAGCGGGCGGGTGATCACCATGCCGAGTGAATGGCACCCAGGCTATACATTCGATAAGGATAGCGATTACCGCGACAGGAAAAAGGCGCGGTTTCCTTTCCCGAGATGCTTTAACGATTGCTCGGTATGTGGGAGTCTCGGTACCGAGGAATGCCCGTGGGAACAGGAATGACGACCATGAACAGCACCACGGCGGGGGGTGTCCTGCAATGGCTGAATGCATCGGGTATAACTCACCCTCTCCCATGCACTCCCCTATCAAAAAGTCCCGTGTACCTCATAACAAGCCGGGCCATCTATAACGATGATGAGCATTCCTTCTTGAAACCGACCGTGGAGCGGAAACAGGCAATTGAATCCATATGGAACGTCCGGCAAACATACGGTCCCGAGCAGGTGTCGATGTCGATCAGGTACCGAGTTCGTCACCGCCGAGGGTTTCCGGGTCGGCTGCATCGATGTTGACCGCGACGAGCTGGTGGATCCCTTCTGGAATAACAGCACCCTGAAACCAATACCGGTTATCTCCGGGAAGAAGGGCTGTAAGCTCTTGTTCAAGTTCCGAGATGCCCCACAGCGGGGAATTATTCAATGGAAAAAACCAAAAGAGAAAAACGCACAGATTGAACTTTTCGGTCAGAATAAGCACTTTCTGATCTTCGGTGAACATCCGGACATACCCGGGACCATCAGATTTTTTACCAGGTGGTTCGCGGGTTCGGTGAGATCATCCCGGTTCTCGACTTCGATACGATAGCATCAGTAATTGATGAGATCGCCGGAAAGTATGACATTCCCCGATTGCAGGCAATTGCGACCGCTCCCATTGGACCACGACCCCCGCGACCGGCACCAGCTTATGGTAACAGTATCGCCGATCGTTACGGTCTGCGGATCGAGGATATCGGGTATCCCATTAACGCCCGTTTCTCCGGTGATGAGATTATCGGGATATGCCCTCTGGTTCCTACTCAAAACCACGTCCAGAACTACCGGATCAATCCATCAAAAAATACGTGGCAATGCTGGAGCACAAATACCGGCGGCGATGTCGTCGCATATTTTGCCTGCCTCCATGGCATCGCCCGACTCGAGGACTTCACAAAGGGAGCACGCCCGCTCGAGGGTCGCATGGGTGAAGTCTTCCGGGCGCTACGGGATGCCGGGTATCGTGACCGGACCGTAACCAGGATCAATGTTTCGGGATGGTGCAAATCGTGAACGGGGAGGTCTATCCTAAACCGGGGCACTATGAGACACCACGAGATGAAATCCCTAAAGATAATCGTTCAAAGGAAATCAAAAGTATCGTCGGGCAGTGTATTTGGAGAGGTGATTCCCTGGAGAGGTGTATGGCATATGTCCGAGTCCTCCGGGAGGATGGTACTCTTAAAATCAACCAGAAGGATTTCGATGAAACTGTACCGAAAATTTATCAACGAATATCGGAAAGGAGGGAGAAAAACCGGAAACAAAATAATTCTCTCCTCGATGACCTTGTAGAAAACAAGGAAAATATCGTTATTAATGAAAATGACCCGGCTTTACGATTGCGAATATATACCGAGAAAGCCATTGCAGCAGTCAAAACTCATAATGAACCTCCAGTAGTGTTCATGCGGTCAAATACTTTCAGTCGTGTGCTGTTCGATGAACATAACCGCCCTCTTATCGAAAGTATGAATGACTATGCAGTAAGTTCGATAGTCGAACGATGTATTGAATTTAAGGAGGTCAAACTAAATCCCCCACGGGTTGTTAACATCGATCCCCCGATGAGCATCATCCGGGATATTGTAAATACACCATGGAACGACCCATTGCCTCCACTCGTCGGACTTACCGAATGTCCGATCATTCACCGGGATGGTACACTTACGACGAAGTCAGGGTATGACCCTGATACCAGGATGTATTATGCCACAAATACCACTGTGGACCTTCAAAATATACCGAATGAGCCGACAGATGAGCAGGTAAAAGCTGCGGTCGCCGTGCTAGAAGACCTATTTTATGACTTCCCATTCACTAAAAACCCTGATAGTCAGGAAGAAGAAAAAGAGTATTCGCGAATTAATGTATATGGATTACTTTTAACCTCAGTAATTCGTACCACGATTAAATCCCCTGTCCCACTGGCTATCATAACCAAACCCCAAGCAGGGGTCGGTGGCACACTGATCGCACGAATTATTCATGCAGTCGCGACGGGGCGGGATATTGAGGTCAAAGGTGCTCCCATGAAAGAAGAAGAGTTCGAAAAGAAGATCACTACATGGTTAAAAGAAGGAAGCCCGCTTATTGTTTTGGATAATATCAGTGGTAAGATCGATTCCCCTTCATTGGCCCGGGTACTGACTGCCGATTCCTGGAGTGATCGACTCCTTGGTGGAAATACAGAGGGCCGGTATTATAACAAATCAACATGGGTTGCAACCGGGAACAATATCATGCTCGGAGGAGACCTGCCAAGGCGATGTTACAGCATCACGCTGGAGTCTGTGTCAGCTAGACCATGGCAGGAGAAACGGAAATTCAAGCACGATGATGTAATCATCTGGACCCTGGATAACCGGGGAATGATCCTTAGTGCTATATTTACTCTCGTTAAGAATTGGATTGCCAAGGGATCGAAAAGCCCATCTGAAGAAATTCCCTTAATGGGATCCTTTGAGGACTGGCGTATTGTCATAGGTGGCATCCTTGACTGTTCAGGACTCCACGGTTTCCTTGGAAACCTGGATCAGATGTATGAAGATGCGGATATTGATACAAAACAGTGGGAGGCATTCCTGGAAGCCATATACCTCTGTTATCATATGCAGGATAAGGGTACTGATATTCCTTTCACCGTGGGCGAATTAACAGAACGCATCAGCAGAGAATTAGACTCCACCGATCCAACTACAAAATGGAGAATAAGCCTGTTCCACCAGATGCCCGACTTCCTAGTTGATGAATATGGTTCAAAGAAAACCTTTGTCCGGAAACTTGGTAAGGCCCTGAGCAATATACGGAATCGTGTATTCTCAAATGGGTATGTTTTGAAAAATGCAGGCAAGGATCACAGGGTCGCAAAGTGGAAAGTGATTAAGAAAGATACTTGCCAAACCAATTTGACAACCTAACTTTTTTTCTATGGAAGGTGTATTTGGTGTATTACCATTTCTACGACGTGAAAAGGTGTATTACACGTATTTGGTGTATTTTTTACAATCTACCAGAATCCAGAATTAAAAAATGTACACACACATTATGCATGTATGAATATGTACCGGGTATAAAAAATACACCTAATACACCTAATACACCTTCTTACGTCGGTATCTCAAATTTTCACTAAACCCGTGGTGCTTCTAGGATCTTATGTTGATGGCGATGGGAGCGGGCCAGATGCTACCATTGAAAGATGGTGGTAGAAAGTGGTACATCCAACAATACTAGAATGAGTAGTCATCCTCACGTTCAATAATCCGATCTTCAGGGGGCTTATTAAGGCTCAATATGAGCGTGGTCACATCTGGCCGCATCGGGCAGTATTTATGCATCTTCCCTTTGATCCTAAAACAGTTAATGTATTGTTTATTTTCCGATCCCCGATAATTTGAAAGTATTCGCGCTATCGTATCTGTGCTGTGGCAACGATTCACATTGAAACATCGAGGGGTTGGCCTGAAATCCCCATGAGCCCGTATTCGTTCCTTATTCCAATAGGGGCTTTTACACTTCGGGCATACTTTCGGCTCCCGGTCCGAGCGGGGGAACCACCTCCAGTTACACCGTGAACAGTATAATGATTTCCTGTTAGTATGCATAGATAGGTATAGTAACAATAATGAATAAAGGTTTCTTACATTACCTAGATAGGTATATCAATGGTGAAACTAAATTACCCGATCTAATATATAGATTTATATACTTTTCAAAATCTCTCTATTCTCATGCCAAAACCGATATCAGCGATGAGCGAAAAAGAGAAACGGCGGCTACTCGGGCAGGAACCCGAGCAATCCGATCATGGAGACGAGCTCGGCGATGATCTCTTTGAGGACCAGGAGCAGGATGAACCGGGCGGGCAAGAGCATCCAGAAGACATTATGTCCCTTATGAGGTCACCGTTAATGGAAAAGGTCCGTCAGGATCGGATGGATGAGGTCAACCAGGAGCGGCAGGCTATTGCTAATTCTATCGCCGGTCACGGTATGAGCGATCTACCACATAACCTTCAGATAATCCCGGAAGGAACCCGGATCGTTGACGATTCAGGATTTACCCGCGTATGGAAGCGCGGGTATAACAATGCTCTTGGATGGCAGATCATCAGCCCGGATGTAATTGAACGCGAGGTCATCGCGAAACGTGAGAAGGAAATTCTCAATCAGCGTGTGGCTCCTGAAGTTGTCCCGGCAACTCCAAAGAATGAAAAGAAAGCAGCCAAGGAAAACCTCTACAATATTTACAGAGTCGATCCCGATGGTACGGAAGTCCTGATGGACTGCAGGCGGTATAATGGATTGGCCTTGAAGTTTGGGACCGCACTATTGCGTAAGTTCTCAAAGCGCAGATGCATCATAAGAATACGAAACCTGAATGCAAACAATGTTACGGACCTGTATTACGATAACAGGAACGAACCACAGCCCGAAGCCAATAACGAAACAATAGCGGCATCGAAAACCTAATCCTGAATAATAGCAATATCATTTTTTGATTTAGCAAAAATATACACCCCCTTTATCCCCCTAGTGGTGGGGGGTCACATGTATACCCGGAAATCAGACAACATTATAATTAATAGATACCCGGCGGGTCTCAAAATGGGCTCATTTTTCCTACTGGTATTTAGATCGCGCAGATTGCGATCCTATAGTCTAAACTGTGGAGCATTAGGGAAAAGACCGCGTAAGAATGTCCCGATATGACGGCCCGCACTTATCAGGCACTTGGATAACCCGCTCAATAGAAGGGTTTCAGCAACCGTGAGTGAGAGATCGGGCATGCGATGAGAACAGGGAGAGAGTGAGTAAGAAGTTTCTATGTTCTTACCTTTCGTGGTGGTGACGGCCACGGTGCCGTGGTTCAGGTCTTGCCGCTGTAAGGTCATCGTGGAATCCAGGTACGAAGTTACCAAGTAAATGGATTTGCGCCCCGTGATAGGGATGGACCTGTACTAACTTTGGCTTACGAATTGCCATTTCATACCGCCGCCTGTTTAGGCTTCGGTTTTCCGGGTTTCTTTGGTTCAGACATAGAAGATATCTCCAGTCTTTCTTCTCTGGGTGCCGGTGGTTCTTTATGACGGAAGGCAAAGCAACCGGTCCGGCAACCCGCGAGAGTAATTTATGAGTAGCGGTAGCCATTCTGACTACCACATAGTAACCGTAATACTTATCACGTATAAATCTATCTCTAATTATTACGATGTGCTACTATGAGAAAGGATAAACTTACCAAATATGAAGAAACAGCACAATTATTTCTACCGCGGTACAGGAATCCAAAATTTAAGAAGCGGGAGATTGACGCCAGGGTGTTATTCCGATGAATGAGAGGCCACAAGTCCCGGTTGTCATGACGATAGAAGACCGGGTTAATGAAGTGGTCCGGCAGATACCACGGGGGCATGTTTTCCAATCGAGCGATATAACAAAGCAAGCGGGAACAACCCCGCATAAAATCGGGGGCTTATTAAGAGCCTCAGAACTCGTTGAACGGACCGGGATTTCATGGAGGCGCGTATAATGACCGACGAATATGAATCTGATATCGAATACATGAAAAAGGCGGTATCCGATCTCCTGTCACTTGTAAAGCGTTACCAGGAAGAGCGGGGATCCGTTCCGGCCCTTCTTATCCAGCATCTAAAAAATATGGGGGATGTTGACGAGGTAAACCTAACCCGGTGCCTCTTTGAAACCCTGATCGATAGATACGAGGATCTTCTCCCGCTCCTGAATGAATACGAAGAAGGGGAGCCGGGATATGGTCCTTGTGAACTTTCCAGGGATCAAGTCCAGCCCCGAACACTGTCACAAAAAATGAGCGGTGAGATATCACACGGGCGGGCGTATCAATAAAAGGGTTTATGTTAAAAATTGAAATGATTGTATCATATTATTAAATAATATTGAATATTGATCAAATATTCTATTTGATGTTCCCATAGCAATCAAGTATATTTTTTGGTCTTTTATAGAAACAACCGAGATTACCTTCCAGTTATCTTTTGTTAAAATGAAAGTTTCTGCAGGAATATTGTTTAGGTTTGACGAAGAATTACTAACAACTGTATCTCCTGCATTTTGCCATGAATTAATTAATCCAGGGATAAGATCATAAATATTTGCGGTTTGGTTGAGATTGATAACCGTAACACTTTGATAGGTCCGATTAGTAGGATCTAAAAAACTGACCCCCGTGACTTTTCCAGTAGAATTGTGGGTTTCATTGATCTTCCACATCGTTGGATAATTCATTCTAAAATTCAAATCTGAACTCGAATAAGGAGTAAAGCTTGGTACTGTAATTTGACTCGGTATTCTATTAATAAATTTGAAAGAATTAACCATATGACCATAAATACCTGAATATTGATCAAACAGGTTATTTGTAGTATTCATTTCAATTCCATAGATTATTCGATTATTTATAGCAAATACTACTTCTCCTTTAACGTTTCCTTGACTCACGTAGTATGTTACTGATGGAACACCATCTAACGATGAAATATAGTCATAATCGATTGAATAATTTAAATTTCGCCAGATAACTGCGAACTCAGAATTTAAATCTTGAATTGTCGCAGTTGAATTTAAAGCAAGATTATCTAATACTATTACATTTTGAGTTGATTGACCACTCGGATCATTAAAACTTACATTATAAACTAATCCAATTGTATCTTTAGTTTCATTTACAACCCATGAACTTGGGTAATCGAGCTGAACACCCATTTCCGAGTTTGAATAAGTAGAATAATTTGAGACATTACTAGTTGGGGTAGGAATTTGTGTTGGAGTTAGTGTGGGAGTTGGGGTAGGAATTGGATAGGTTAATTGTCCTGGATTTGTCATATAAATCCAGTATCCTTTCATAGGAATTATCTGTCTGGAATCACTAAACGCATTACTTCCCCCATTAATAATTTGGGTTTCATATTGTTGATTTTGAGCGTCATAACCCATCACTTGGGTCCAGTTATTATTCAAAAACAGAAGTGCATTACGGGCATCCGTTTGATTTAATCCCACAAAACCAATAGCATTCCAGCCTGTGGCAAGTTGACGAGGCGGCAAATTCTGAAGTGGAATATTTTCCAATTGCAAGGATACGATTACTGAGGAATTGGAATAGATCCAGTAACCATGAAACGGCTGTAAAGTGACTATTCAGAGTTTGCTTAATCCAATTCTGGTTATTTGAATCATATTCCCACGTAGAATGATGCTCAGTATCAACATTGCTGAAAATTGCAAAATTATCAGAACCAGGAACAAGTGTATTTGGCACGGAAATAAAATTCCATCCAGGATATAATTGGATATTTGTATCAGCAAAGCATGGTAAGAAACAAAAACTCAATAACAATACGATTAATATGAATCCTTTCATTTGGACACCCCATACAATACTGATAATTCTCTTTCATCCTATTAAGGAATGCTATGTATATTTGTTAAAATATTTTGTTGTAATTTTGGGAATTAATCCTTGTTTTTTTTCAAAATCGGCTCTTTTTTAAGGTTAATGGAATCCTTGATGAAAACCTTGTGACACCGGAGGTGCGATCATAGGAGGGGGTTGTATAATTGGTTGCGGTGGTCGGATTATTTGAGGCGGTTGTTGTATTATTTGTGGGGGTTGATTAATGGGAACCTGTATCTGGGGAGGTATTTGAATTTGCTGTATTGGTGTAACTGGAACCTGCATCTGGATTGGTTGGCTCGACATAGAGAGACCACTTGGAGAATGTGGCAACGATGCAAAAGGATCAGGTGTAGGTTGCGCTGTTGGTATAGTAATAGGACCCATCGGAGAATGTGGAAATGCAGCAAGGGGATCTGATGTAGATTGTACTGTTGGTATGGTCATAGGAGGGGTATTTGGGAAATGTGGCAACGATGCAAGAGGATCTGGTGTAGGCTGCGCAGTTAGAATTGTTCCAGAACCAAAAGAGATGTGTGGCAATGAAGCAATGGGATCTGGCGATGAGGGTGCCGCTAAAATATTATTATTTGTGCTTTGTATTCCATTTTGGGGAGAACCTGACCTAGTTGGTCCAGAAATAACTTTACTAACTATTGTTGTGATCGAGGGATTCTGATATGGAATGGCTGTCGATGAAGACGGAACTGTTGCGTTTTTAACAAAAATTGATGGATTTCCTTCAGAATATGTCAACAATGATGACGAACTGAGAAAATTTGAGAGAGAGGGATAATTGATGAAGTAAACATAAATGTGACGAGTAAAATTCCGCATATGACATATAGAGGAGCTGGGTGGAGAATTTGTCACAGGTCCTTTGGTAAATATCCATTTAAAATGTACAATTCCCCATAATATACAATATGCTATCGCGGTTGTAATTACACTTGTGAGAATTGCATACACGGGTTCATAATAGAAAAAAAATATCGGGAAAAACGGAATGGAAATCATCAATGAAGTTAATAATTTGTATCCTGCTTTGCTGATTTCAAAGATATTTGTAACATAAAGATAATACGATGCGAATGCGAGTAAAATTCCAACAATAGCGACCGTTGCTAAGACCGAATCGACGCTGAATATTGATCCAATAATTAAAAAAATAACTGCCAAAACCGCAATTGGGCCAGCTATACGACCGGGGGACCTTTTCTTTTTAAAATATGAATAAATTGGCTGAACATTATTTCCTTTGAATTTTTTAGAGGGGATCAATCCGATTTTTGGAGTCAAGGTATTTTCTTGAAGATCTTTCAATTTTTTAAGACACGAGTGCGCGTCTTTAACGCGCCCTAATTTGAAATACGCCAAAGCTAAATTATTCCATGCATCTGAATAATTCGGATTTATTTCAATTGCTTTGACATAACTTTTTAAAGCATCTTCAAAATTATTGTCTAAAAATAATGCATTTCCATCATTTTTCCAATAATTCACTTCATTATTTGATGAATTGGAATTTTTCATTATTAGTTGGTTTATTACTTAAATCAGAATATTAAACATTCTATGAAAATTTGAAAAATTCTTACTTTCACCCTCCCTTTAGTCAGATCCCATATACCAAACATTTAGATCTTTTTTCATGGTCACACCAACGGAATGGAAAATAGTTTTAGATCGATGGAAAAAGGGGATGCGACCGCTAAAAATTGACGATCAGGTTCACGGGCAAAAAGTAATAAAAATGCTTGAACAATACAATGGAAATGAATTTGGGTTGTTTGATGACCCCTATGAAGCTGTGACTTTTGTAATCCTAATCGGAATGATGAAAGAGCAGGATAAACGGAGATGGAGACCACCATTTAATCCTTAAGGGAAACTTTGATTTAAGATTCAGAGTATCTATCCATAACGGATAGAGAATTATATGGATCTCGATGAATTGCGATTAGGTGCGACTCTTCTTATCAGCGCCGTTTTAACTGCAATTGTGGCAGTATTCGGAAATGTTATTTCCGGGATAGTCTCTCCCGGATACCATTACACGATCTTTGAAGCTCTGGCGCTTGCCCTGTTTGTTGCCGGTGCCTTTTCTATACTATTAGGATTCTCGGTCCTGGCTGATCGGGTATTTAGAAGAGACTAGGCAGATCGGGCTATATGGTGCACCATTGCCCCGGATCCCCAAAACGGAAAACGAACAGATTATAGAAGCCGATAATCGAAAAATAGAGCAGTATTACGACGAACCCGATATTGAAGTCAGGGCACCCAGGAGATCAGAATGGCATCCGGAAAAAATGTTCACCGCCAACTCATTAGAGGACTTCGGGCTACGGCAGTTTAACAGTAATGACGATTGGATCAATATGAGACCTGACATTCGAAATAAGAAATAAAGATCATTTGAATAACTTTTTTCACTCGCAAGACAGTATCTAAAAAAGTAGTGAAATGTCTCGAAATACTTTAATGAATGATTTATTTATACTCATTATAACATTCCTATTCTCTATTTTAGCAATAATATTCATTTTATTACCACTATTGGGAATTAATAACACTTCTTTTTTAAACGGACTTCTTAACTTGTTATATCTAATTTTCCCAATTTTCGTTATAATCACTATTATTTACTTTTTATATGAAAAAATTCCTTCTTTTAGAGATAAAATAAGACAATTTCCTAATATATTCACAAAAAAAAGACAGAATAGAATTAATGAGTCGGATGTAAAACCATTTGGCCAACCGCCTGTTCTACCACCGATTCCGCAGACTATTCGGCCAATAATTATACCAAAATCAGATTCAAATTCTGAATTATTTAATCAAGTTTTACAGGAAATAGAATTATTTAAAACCCCAAGACCTTATTATGATAATGAAATTACCTACCAAGATACATTATTTGCTGTTTTGCAGATAAAGTTTTCAGATATTAAACATGAACACCAAATTGAAGATACACGACCCGATATAACAATTCAGGAAATCGCAATTGAAGTGAAAGGGCCCACAAAAAAATATGATTTAGATTCTATATTTCAAAAATGTGCGTCATACAACGATCATTGGAAAAAATTTATTGTAGTTTTGTTTAATGTTCAGGTTTCTGATTATATTTATGATCGGTGGCTTGACAGAATAACTAAACAAGGGAAATTAAATTTTGAAAGATTTGAGGTTATTAGGAAATAAACAATACTCACTAATGCGTTACAGAAGGAAACTATTCGTCCAGGTCCGGCCGGAAGAGGCACCCAGGGTAAGGTAAGGTGTGAAAATATGGAATGATGCTAATTATACTTCTTTTGTTGAATGTTTCCTTTCCACCACATTAGAAAAAGTCTGCAGTTCCGAAAAGTCTATTGTTTTATTTTCATTTACTTCTAAATTGGTGCAATAAATTAAATATTTAAATTCCAAAGGTTTTTCAAATTTTTCTTGATACCCCTGAATATCCTCGAATTGTGATTTAAAAACTGGAATAACTATATACTGCCAACCAGCAGGGTTTTTAATAAAGTATATCCAAAGGTCTTTTTCATTTATACTTGGAACACATAAAATGTAAGGGCAATATTCCTTTATTTTGGGGTAATATCTTTTTAACAATGTTTCAGGTTTTGCAAATATACGGTCTGTTTTCCATAATTTAAGAAAAATATTTCCAAAACTCATGGGAATTTTATAATCGTAGGTTGCGGTTAACTTTGAAAATGTTTTTTTCATTTCGAAAGTGGAAATACCATCTTGTAAAAATTCGCGCTTTGTTTTTTTGGATATCTCGTCAATATTAGGAAATTTTAAAGGGATTAGTTCTATTCCCTTATTTTTTGCAATTTCTTCGTCAACTACCAAATGGGAAATAATTTCCTGGACCATCTCCCACTTTTCGTTATCGGGTATTTGCATGAACCAATCCCTCTACACTTTTTGGACCTGTTTATTCCGTAATCGTGCAGTGGCTTCAAAGAGAATTTCAGGCCCACCGGGTAAGGTGAGAACATCCTCTATAGACTGCCATTGCGCTCTCATAAGACATCTGAGCTTCTTTGGTTAGTGCCAATCCACACCTACCACAAAACATCTGCCCGGGTGTGTTAATGGTCAGACATCTTGAGCACTGAGTCGGGTCAAGGGCCTTACTTCTTGGAGCTGCATCGGGGAGGTCAACCCCTGCCAGTTTTGCAAATGCCCGATCTGCATCGTCATCGACAAGGTGAGAATAACAGGTTATCATGTTAGTATCCTCATTACCCCAAAAAACCCTTTTTGCTAATGTCTCCTGCATACCACCTCGTAAGGCATGAGTTATTCTGGAATGTCTCAGAGTATGAAGTGTTATGGGTTTTTCAATTTTTGCCGCAACCCTGAACTTTTCTAACGCCTTTGCCAATCCCCGATATTGTAAAGGTCGTTTATGCATATTCACAAAAACAAAGTTATCGCCTTCAGGGACACCAGGGTATTGAGATTTCCAGGATGCAAGATATTGGTGATAAGCGATAATCGGTATGCTTCTCATTTTCCCGGTTTTGACATTGGTTTTAATACGCGCCCCCCATGATGTAAACAGGACATCTTTCCATTGAAGAGAACCAATTTCAGCCGATCTTAATCCCCCTTCATACATGACACCTAAAAGAGCCTTATAACGAACAGATTTAGCAGCGTCTATTAGTTGTTTGACTTCGTTTTCGGTCAAAATATCCTCATCACTTTTTGTGTGAAGGTCATAAGCGGGAGGTTTGATTTTTTGTAACTTTTCTAGAGGCAGGTTAACATACCCATTTTGAACAAGCCATATCAGATACCTTTTCGAAAACCGCACAAGGTCAGCAAGCGTGTTTATTGTATATTTTTTCCCTGTAGTACGAACCCCGTTTTGCATGGAACTGATTCCGGCATATACCGTGGCTAGGTTCATTTTATCAATATTAGGCAGATAGTGACAGGCGGTCATAAGGTTGGTTACTAATTTAAACCGTCTTTGAGGGGAGAGATTGTTTGCGATACCCGTTTCATAGGCAAACGAGCGTATAAGTTCTGCATCCTTTTCCGTAATCCGGTTAGATGCTAAACCTTTCTCGATACTTCGATCTTCATAGGTCTGATAAGACCCAGGTTCAACGTGGAAGCGTTCGTTTTTCATGAAAAGTAGTTTGAGCTCTGTTACAATAAATAATTGTTGTTGGGATAAGAACTTTGGGTTCTTATGCCCCCCCTCGGCGTCGTATCAGTTTTTCCAGACTCCACTAATCTTTTGTAATCATTTCTTCACAAATTGGATAACGTGACAAAGATTATCCGGGGTATGAATATTCCTGTCCCAGAAGGTCGGGAATGTTACTTTTAGTAAGCTGGATGATATCACAATCCTGACTAACATCAATGAATATCCGAGAAAACCCTGATTTTACATGATTTTATAGTATTCCGGACCCCCGGGCCCTAATCAGTAAGGAGGAATGGACAAGTGGGCTCGGTATTTACGGGGGGTAAATGTTGAGAAGAGACCCCTTGTCCTGTAACTAGTTAATATGTCAAGTATATTTAACATTTTGTTAATGACACTTGATATTTATCGGCCATAAAAAAATCAGCACACAGATCAGGGAGAAGATCCCAATTGTAGAATTACCGAACGACTACCTATAGTATCATTCTCCACCCTGACCATATGCCGTGGATCTCCGTTTGTCAAAAATTTAAGGCAAATCCTGAACTTGAATATATTCAGGCATTCCTGAAAAGTAATAGGTGTCCGGGGACACTGAATGGTATTTCCTGTCAGGAGCAGGAGTGCAAAAATGAATCTTGTGAATCCGAAGCAGAAAGACAACGTTTTTTTGAAAAAAACTGATGCTTTATGCATCATATAGTAGCCAGCCGGCTGTAATCAATCATTTTGCCGTCCGAGGAAAACCTGCCGAAATGCTTTGCCAACCCGGATGGGGAAAAGACCTGGGTACCAGATGTATTAGTCGGTTGGCTGTACCTTATCCAATAAAAATAAATCAGCAATTCTATTAATAAAACATCATCTACGGATCATAAGGAGTAACAAGGTTGGATCTCAGGGCTTTTTTCGAGATAGAAGGAATAGATGTCTTCTCCGAGGTCAGTATTTCAGATCTTACGAAGTCAGACCGGGAATCTGTGGTGCACTATTTTCCAAAGGCCCGATCCGTTATTGTGTTCGGTAAGGAAGTCCCCCTCCAGTCGTACAGGCTGCCACCGAAACATAAGACCCGCGAGATGCTCAGGATTGCCGAAGGCCTGGACCGTTCCGCCTCTCGTCTTGCCGAAAATTTAAATTCAGAGCAGATTCCTACTCTGTCGGTTCCGCTATACCTGCCGGTCAGGATCGTTGACGGCCGTATCCAGGGAATGATCCGGTTAAAGCATATCGCAGCCGGAGGAGGACTGGGATCATTGGGCAGAAATTCTGTTCTTCTCTCACCCCGGTATGGACCCCGCCTGTTGCTGAGCGGCGTTGTGACCAGCAGGCAGGTTTCCAAAAATCCCTTTAAGAATTCAGGGGGACCCGGGACCGTATCGACAGATTCCCGGTTTTGTACCGGATGCGGACTGTGTACCAGGATATGTCCCGGAGGGGCGATCGGACCGGATGGTGTCGATGCGTTCCGGTGCCGGACCGTCAGCGCATGGGTCCCACAGCCGCTTGTCCCGGCCGTGAAATTTCTGGCAGGCCGGAAAATGCTGCTCAGGGGTTTGGCCCTCCTCGCTCCATGGATTGCCCGGACGGCAACGATCAGGTGCAGCCTCTGCGTAACTGAATGCCCACAGTTCAACGGAGAGAAAAAGCCTGATAAATCCGTTTTTCCGGAATTGCCGGCAAAGAAAGAGGGGTCATAAATCCGATGTCTTTCTTAACGGACTATCATAGACCTGGGTTCGAAAAGTGCTGTTATAATTATCCGATTTTGAGATTAATCATAAGGATTCGACCCTGAAATAGCATATATAAGCCATATTATCTACTAATATGCACGATAATTGATCATGGATCTGAGGACGAAAACGCTTGTTGTTTTTGGCATTGGCTTGATCGTAACCCTTGCCTGTTTCAGCGCTTATTCGTCTTTTATTCTCAGGCAAAGCTATGAAAATATTGAAATCAAAGAAGTACGGGGAGATATCGGGCAGGTGGAATTTGCCCTTGACAATGAACTTTCAAATCTGGATTCAACCCTGAAAGACTGGGCGGAATGGGACGATACCTACAATTTCACTGAAGGGATGAACCCTGCCTATATCAATGATAATTTCCAGAAGAATACCTTCACCACGCTTGATCTGAATTTCGTCTTTATCTTCAACCAGTCGGAAGGACTGGTTTTCGCAGAGGCATATAACCAAACAACTGATGCCCTGGAGCCGGTATCGCCATTATTGCAGGATACGATTGTCAGAAATTATCCCCTGTATCCTTCCGGGTCCCCGGGGTCTGATTCCCCGGTAAAAGGTATATTCTTTATCGACCGGCAACCCGTGGCCGTTTCTGTGCGACCTGTGTTAAAGAGCAACGGTGAGGGGCCCGCTGCCGGGATTTTTATCATGGGACGGGATATCGATTACTCCCGTATCGGGACGATATCAAAGATAACCGGCTCCTCTGTTATGTTTATCGATCCTCTCACCTCACAGGATGATCCCCAGCTGCAACCGGCAAGGGCCGGGTTCACTGAAGGAAATACTGACGTTATACTGCCGGTGAACCAGAACACCATTGCAGCTTATATCCCTGAGAATGAACTGAACATTACCCCGGCCAGGTATTTCATTAAAATTACCGAACCCCGCATTATCTACGAAAGCGGCATTTCAACCCTCTACGCCTTCGTGCTTATCGGGATAATAGCGGCATTTGTATTTGGTTCTCTTGGGCTGTTCCTCATTGACCGCATGGTCCTTTCCCGGGTTAGCGTTATTACCAATGATGTCCGGGCGGTCGGCTCCGGTAAAGCGGAACCGAGAATTACCGAAGTCCCGGGTGATGATGAATTAACACAATTATCCAGGTCGATTAACCGGATGCTCGGGGAAGTGTCTCGCACCAGGGAACGATACAAAAGTATCGTAGAAGACCAGAGTGAATTTATCTGCAGGTTCGGGCGTGATGGCATTGTCACATTTATGAATCCTGCGTTCAGGAACAATATTGGCACCATTAAAACTGATCCCGGACCGGTTTCGGTTCTCGATATGTTTCAACAGGCAGTATCAGCAGAGACATTTGAAAATCTTCCGAATTCACTGACGGTTGAGAACCCGATCATACCGGGCGAACATAAATACAGGCTGGAGGCGGAAGATCGTTTCATCACATGGACGATAAGGGGAATATTCGATCGGGATGAAAACCTATCGGAGTACCAGTTTGTCGGCAGGGATATTACTGCGCAGAAACATGCAGAGGCGGCATTACAACAGGTAACAAGGAAGCTTTCGTTATTGAATTATGTCACGTTCAACGATATCAGGAATGCCGTCTTCACTCTGCGCGGATATTTGTCGCTTGGAAAAAATTATCCGGGGGATAAACCGGTCCGGTATTATTTTGACCGGTCAGAGGAATCGGTCAGGAGGATAGAAGACTCGTTAGCCTTTGCACAGCAGTACCAGGGTCTTGGGATGGACACTCCCCAGTGGCAGAGTGTGAATAATGCATTTATTCTTGGCATTTCACACCTGGACTTCTCTTCAATCCAGCGGAGTATCAAACTTGATAATCTCGAGATCTATGCAGATCCTCTTCTTGAAAGGGTATTTTTCACCCTTGCAGGGAACGTCCTCCGCCATGCAAAGACCGCGACAGAGATCACGGTGGGATATGAACAGGTGCCGGATGGACTCAGGTTGTTATTCCGGGACAACGGCATGGGGATACCGGATGCAAATAAAGAGAAAATATTCGAACGGGGGTATGGACGTCAGCCGGGAATGGAATTATTCCTGGTTCGTGAAATCCTTGGAATTACCGGAATAACGATACGTGAAATTGGTACCTATGGAGCAGGGGCGTGTTTTGAAATCTTTGTGCCGAAAAAGGCGTACCGGTTTCCCGATAAGTAATAATGATTCCATCTGCCACAGGTTCTGGACCGGTTCTATCAACCAGTACCACTGCGCTGTAGTCGTTCGTACTTTCCTGACAGGATAAAAAAACCGTATACGGTCAGGACGACACCGATGAGGGCGGTCCCCACAAGAGAGGCCTGTGACTGCATACTGACTTCAATCGTCCCGAGAGAAAGAAGTGCGCTGAAATCGGTCAGCGTGTGTAATCCGATGACGGGCCAGATACTCCTGGTCCTGATACGGAGAGCTGCAAATGTCATACCGATCCCGAAGGCTGCAAACGTATCCGCCATTGCAAAAGACGGGTCCCAGAGTCCGGCAAAGATATTAAGTATGTGCGGGGCTGCAAAAAGAAATGACGACAGGATGACTGCCCGGAAGACCCCGGTGGGAAGAAGCCCTGTGAGCATCAGCCCCCTGAAAAAGGTCTCTTCTGTAAACCCGACGAGCAACGCGAACAATGCGAATCCGACAACGAGCAAAGGAGAGGTTACTGCGATGCCATCGGAAAGCGAAAGGAGTGCCACGATGAACGGCAGGATGAGAAGGGGGAGGTCCCTGGCTTGGATCAGGCTGGCATAGCCTGCTTTCTGCCACCAGTTTAATCTATACAGTAATAACATTCCGATAACCGCGAGCACAAAATCGGAAGCGGCTACCTGGACAATTAACGAAAATGCGGAAACAGTATGAAGCACTCCTCCGACAGCCCCGCCGAGAATGAAAATCCCGAGCAGTATTAACGCAAAAAAATAAGGATTCCGGACTTTGGACCTTGTTTCATTCATACCGTTTCCGCCGGATCGATATATTCTGCATTTGAATGGCTATAAACGTGGTGCCGTAAATAATCCTCATATAGCATCCGGTCTGAAGACTATTATCATGAACTATTGGTCATTATCATTGATAGGAATCGTCCTTGCTGGGTTTTTCCTTTTCTGCGGATGTACCCAGACCGCCCCTCCCGCGCCGGTAACAACTGTTCCCACTGTCGTTCCGACGACCGTTGTAACAATGGTACCGACAACGAATATTGTTGGCCCCGCAACGACCGAACCTGAACCTGTCAGAACACTTCCACCCAGTTATGACGTGGCAGTAGATGTGGCAAGCAACGGTTTGTCTATCAACCCGATGATTATTGCAACATACCGTGGAGGGATGGGTGCAAATTATGTGTACAGCATCGAAATGCAGGTAACACGAGGTGACGGGACAACAGAGACAAAGAGTATCACCCGACCGCTGAGAGCAGGTGACACGATATCGATTGCATCAACGGGCGGCAATACCGACAGTGCCCAGGTCTGGGTCACGCTCCAGAATGGAGAACATTATAAAATATACGACCAGCTTGTCCCGTTCAGGCAGTTCCACTAAATTTTTTTCTGCCGGATTTTTTTCATAAGACTCACTAAACCGGGCTGCTATTCTTTTGATCACGCCTTTCTTCCCAGGATACGGGTCATGATGCATTGTGCCTGCCCCGTATCAAGGCAATCCTGCAGGAAGGTGTGAAATGTTTTCCGTTCAAACGCGAATTCCGACGCCTTCAAACAGCGCCACCAGTTTTCCGCATGATGTAACAGTTATCCGGTAGACCGAACACATCCTGTTTTCAGTTACGAGTTCAGCGACGGCTTCCAAAAGCCCGGTCGCCGGAGAAATGTACTGGATATTTGCCGAGAGTGCTACCTGTCTCGTTCCTCCCATATTCGCAGTTATCCCAAATGCCTGATCGGCGAGGGTAAAAACAGCTCCGCCATGGGCTACGCCACCAGGCCCGGTTTTTCCCGCTGTATGCATGGCGACGCGGACCCCGTGGTCCCATGCCCCGGTAACATTCATTCCGAGAAGAACGGCACATTCGCTCTGTTCAAAAGCCCGGATAATTTCGTTTGCCGCGGGGCTGACCGGCCATTCAGACATGGTACCGCGTAACCTCAGGACTGGAAATACGGTGGGAATTCATGGATTCCGCCTGGTTTTATTTGTACTCCTTCTTCGTGTATCTGTGTTTATCGGATGAGCCGCCATGGAGAACGATGTATATCCATTCGTACAGCGATTTCAGGGTCCCGAACTGCTGGTAACGGCGCATTGAGAAACCGACCCTCATCCGGCTGTCAAACCGCACTTTTCCCTCAATTTTCATTCTGTTTGCGATTTCAAGGTCGTCCCCTGCATCGATGGTACGGTACATCCCGGCGGCGATGAAAGCGTTCCGATCGAATGCCGTGTTACACCCGAGCGTGTAATACAGAAGGGTCGTACAATAACCGAACAGGCAGAATGTATTTGCAAGCATGAGCGAGATCCGGTTCTTTATCCCTGATTCGATCGGGTCTACCGGACCATACAGCTGCACGATGTCGTGGTTCGAAAAATCCTCCCTGATGATCGCAAGCCAGTCGGGCGGTATAATGCAATCGGCGTCGGTGGTTGCAATAATTTCCCCACGGGAGCGCATAACGCCATCGTTCCGTGCGCCGCCGACTTTTTTGCTGGTCTGGACAAAGACCAGGTCTGCATAACGTTCTGCAATCTCGCGGGTCCGGTCCGTCGAATTGCCGTCCACGACGATAATCTCGTATTCATTTCTTGGAATGGTCTGTTCACAAAGCGATTCGAGGCAGCGGGCGATATTTGCCTCTTCATTGTAGGACGGGACGATAACTGAAATCATGATTCCACCAGGCTTTTATAGAGATCGATATGTTGTTTTGCGATATTCCTGATATCGAACATCCGGGTAAATTCCCGTGCTCCGGCTGCAACAGATTTCAGTGCCTGCTCGTCCCTGACGAGTTCGCCTGCCCCGGCCCTGTCGGAAAAATAGAGAATATTATTCCCGAAAATTTCATGGAATTCAGGAATGTCCCGGGCCACTACCGGGAGACCGCAGGCAAGTGCTTCGAGGATTACGAGACCGAATGTCTCTGCGTATGAAGGCATGAAAAACACGTCGGCACCGTTATATGCATCGATTACATCGCTGATATGCCGGGTGAGAATGACATTTTTGCCGCACCGCTCCTTCATAAAACGGATCTTGCGGTAGTCTTTTGAAAGGAAACCATAGGGAAGACCACCTACCCACACCCAGCGCTCGTCAGGACACGATTTTGAAAGGGAAAAAAAATCATAAAGCCCCTTCCTCGGCGTCTGTTGGGCAACCGTGAGGACTACACGTTCGTCCTCCCCGATACCGTACTCTCTTCTGAACAATTTCCGCCGTTTTTCATCCTTCCGGAAGACCTCCCTGTTCACACCATTCGGGATCATCGTGACCGGCATTTCGGGGACCATTGCAATAACCTCTTCATGGCAGGGTTTTGAGATGGTTATTATATGGTCGTATTTCCGGTAAACTTTAGGATAACGGTTGTTGAATACCCGGGCAAATGAAATATTTCCCTGGTTGATGCGGGGCGTTGAATGTGCCGTAAGAACGTTGCATCCGCAGCTGATCCTCCGGTTTATCGAGGCTATCGGTCCGAACGTGTGGTAATGAACAATATCGGCAGTTCTTGAATAACTCTTCCATGTAACGTCGAAATCTGCCATGGCGCCGACCTGGCGGTACAAAGATTTGGCGACGGTGGCAGATCCGATATACTTGAAGAAGATCTGGTCCTCGACGTAAAAATTAACCCTCATGCCGGAAAATCTCCCGCAAAATTCATTGCACTACGGATACACCCGTCCATGTTCAGATATTCGAACTGCGAAAATCTTCCTACGAGGGAGATGTGTCGCCCCTCGAAATACTTCCGTATCACGTCTATATGCTCCCTGTATCCGAGATCATAGACGACATAGGCATATTTCTGCCGGTAAACCCCGGTCGATATGATGTGTTCTGGATCGATAACACCCATACGGGCCAGAGACCGGGTAATGTGACTGACAACCTGGTCGTCAGTCATCAGGGAAACAGGATCTCCTTCATTATAGGTGATTTCAGCAAGGACCGATGCACAGCCCTGGGGAGCGGCATTCCTGCTGTACCCCGAAGGAAACGAAATTCTGTTTTCGAGGCCAGTCGCTTCGTCGGGAATATAAACCCAGGAATAAAGGGGGACCCGGCCTTTTATCCCGAGGGTCACGGTGATAAGCGAGTTGTATTTCAATTCACCGACGGCAGATCTGACATCAGCAGGGACATCGTCCAGAGCCGCAATAAGATTCTCCAGGGGGATCGTCGAAATAATCCGATCTGCATGCACGGTCCGGCTGCCATCGCTGATTGCCCAGGCATTTTCTTCACCTTTTATTGAAACAACCCGGAAATCAGTTTCAATCCGATCCATTACCGGTGCTGCCACTGCCGTTACCAGGGCCTCGATTCCGCCGTCGACAGGATACGTGAATACCGACTGGTGGGTATACCCTTCGGTCTCGATACCGATGGCAGACCTGATTATGTCCTCAACCGGAGGCCTCGGAACCCTCCCTTCAACCCAGTGCGCAGACATCTGTTCGACAGGATAGTTCCATATCTTCTCGTTGTAGGGAACCATGTAGCATTCTGCTATTCCCTTTCCGAATGTGTTGTATATCCATTCCCTGAAATTATTCGCCTCTCCGAGTTCACCCTTCTCAGACCGGATGAGGGTTTTTATGAAT
The DNA here is from genome assembly GCA_963809105.1 of uncultured Methanomicrobiales archaeon. GTDB lineage: Archaea > Halobacteriota > Methanomicrobia > Methanomicrobiales > Methanospirillaceae > CAIKOD01. The sequence continues at coordinate 139,943 of CAWEIC010000003.1, forward strand.
TCGTTGATGCAGAAGAAAAGGTCTTCTTTGGGAAGGGCAAAAAGCCCGTTTTCGAACGGGTACTTGACGTAGGCGCCTTTGTAAAATATCTTGGTGTTCCGTGTTATTTCAGAGCGGTTACCCCCAAGGGTTTCTTTCATGAACGAAAGAACCTGCTCATCTCTGGAAAAAATTATGTGGGAGCCGCCGGTATCGAACGTAAATCCGTCCTGGTTCACCGACTGGCATAACCCGCCGATACGCTTTCCCGCTTCAAGGACCCTGACATCAATGTTCCTGGCCGCAAGGAGCCGGCCAAGGGTCACGCCGGTCAACCCGCCGCCGAGTATTACTGTCTTCACTTCTTATTAATTGGGCGGCGGCAATTTAAATGATTGACCTCCCTTTTTTTTGAAATGCCGGGAATTTTTTCGCCGGGAATCCATGCAATCAAGCGGGTGATTTTCCTCTTTACTGGCACGGAGACAATATTAATATCGGAGTATGCCATATGTTAACAATTGACAAGGTGATGCCGTTGCTCGTCGCAAACAGGGTCAATAAAAAATTCGGGGGTTTATCAGCAGTACAGGACGTGGACCTTCACGTGGAAGAAGGCGAAATCCTCGGACTTGTCGGCCCGAACGGAGCGGGAAAAACCACGCTTCTCAACATGATATCCGGAATATACCCGCCCGACGGCGGTTCCATCACTTATAACGGTGAAGATATAACGGGTCTTTCCCTGAACAAACTCTGCAAGAAAGGGATATCAAAAACATTCCAGCACCCGCAGTCGTTTCCCGGCATGTCTGCAGTGGAGTCGGTAATGGTAAGCGCCCTGTTCGGTAACCACCACAAGACCGGCATGCGACAGGCAAGAGAAGAAGCGTTGACGCACCTTGAATTTGTAGGTTTTCCCGAAAACAAGATCAATTCTCCTCTTTCGGCCCTGAACCTGATGGAGATGAAAAGGGTACAGCTCGCCCGGGCGCTTGCATCAAAGCCGAAACTGCTCCTGATGGATGAACTTACCACCGGGCTTAACCCCAATGAAAGCGACGAGGCCATTCTGCTCATTAAGAAGATCCGGGAACGCGGGACAACAATTATGCTCATCGAACATGTCATGCGGGTTATCACGGGGGTATCGGACCGCATAATCGTGCTCGATCATGGAGAGAAAATCGCCGAAGGCACACCCCTCGATGTCCTCAACGACCAGAGGGTTATCGATTCGTACCTCGGTGAAAAATACCAGGAATAGGGGTCTTTTTTGCTTAAGATTAAAAATCTCGACGTGTGCCACGGCAGCCTCCACGTTGTCTGGGACGTCTCGCTTGACGTCGTAAAAGGAGAGGTAGTGACACTCCTCGGGCCGAACGGTTCGGGAAAGACGACCTTAGTCGAGACAATAATGGGGCTTAACAGGACGGCACGAGGGCATATTTCATTCGACGGAACCGATATCCTCGGTCTGCACCCCCATGAAATCGTGAGGATGGGTCTTTCACTGGTGCCCGAGAAAAGAGCCCTCTTCCCGAAGATGTCGGTACTCGAAAACCTGCGCCTCGGCGGGTATCTCGAGCGGGAAGGTGACTGGACCACCGACCGGATTTTTTTGATGTTCCCGATTCTTGGCGAACGGAAAGACCAGTTGGCAGGGACGCTGTCGGGAGGGGAGCAGCAGATGCTGGCCATCGGAAGAAGTCTTATGATGGAACCGAGTCTCCTGATCCTCGACGAACCATCGCTCGGTCTCTCTCCTCTCTATGTCAGGAATGTACTGGAATCCGTAGCCAGCCTGAACAAAGAGGGCCTGACGATACTCCTTCTTGAACAGAATGTCATGCAGGCACTCCAGATATCGCACCGCGGGTACGTCCTTGAAAACGGGAGAATATCATTTTCCGGGTCTTCAGCCGAGCTGCTCGAGAGCCCGGAAATCCAGGCCTCATACCTGGGCCTCTGAATAGATATCTTCCAAAGATAACCCTGTTCTCACGCATTACCAGGCCATCTGCTGACCATGGGTATAACCTATTTTTCAATACATAAGGTTTGGTTAAAATTCTGCCTCACGATGATTCCTGCACCAGGTAAAGCCAATTTCAATCTCCTGCCGGGCAGATTAATTCATCCGGCTCAACGCCGCTCCGGGCTCCGCCCTGCCCTGTTGCGACCAATGGCCGGGAAAGGGACCCGTACGGAGGGCAATTTTTTGGTCTGTTCCCGGATAAACCTTCCCACCGGCATCCTGACTATTGTGGAGCATGTGGGTTGAACATCCTCATTATCGTGATATGAGAAGACAGAGCACGATAAGAGGAATTCAGCATAACCAACAAAAATGTACCGGATCCGGAAAAAATCCGGTATTTACCGTGACCGCAGCTTTTTCAGACGCATTTTCCATCCGGGTATTCGTTTCTTCAGCTCGTCTGGTAGTGAGATAAGCCCTTTTGGGAGGAAGATAACCACGAGGATCAGGATCACGCCGAGGATAATAAACCGGGCATACGTCAGGCCGAATGTCTGGAGCCCGTCCCACAGGAGAGTGATGACAATTGTCCCGATGACCGGCCCTGCAAGTGTCATAAGCCCGCCGCTGATCGTGTATATGATCGGCCAGAATGATATGTCCACGCCAAAAATTTCCGGTGTGATGTACCCGAGGTAATGGATCTCGAGGGCACCGGCCAGACCGGCAAAATATGCGCTGACCATGAATGCAAACAACCTGTACCGGACCGGATCGATCCCCGATGCCCTGGCTTCGATCTCATTCTCCCTGATTGCTGAAAACGCGAGCCCGATCCGGGAGCGTAATATCAGCCAGAAAAGGAAGATCACGATTGCTGCGATTACCAGGATCGAGTAATACTCGGTACAGGAGATAATCAGGGATGGAACTGCTGATAAGCGGAGGGGCAGCTATGCCGTCCCACCCACCGGTCAACTGTGCAAACTGGCTCGCAACAAGGACCTGGATTATGATTGCAAATCCGAACGTGACCATTGCGAGGAACCATTCCTTCATCCTGACACATATCGCACCGATAAAAAGACCGATGAGAGCAGCTCCGGCTCCGCCGACAAAAATTGTCAGGTACGGAGTGACGCCGCTTTTTGCGGCGACAAGTGCCGAAACATATCCGCCGATACCAAAAAACGCAGCGTGACCCAGCGACCCCTGCCCGGTATAAGTGAGGAGGTTCCAGGCCGATGAGAAGATGATAAAAACGAGCATGAGGATAAGGACCGTAAGGTAATACGGGTTACGTCCCGTGACCAGCGGGATAAGTACGGCGATTGCCAGGAATCCGATCGTTGCATACTTTGTCAGGTCATTCCTGTTCATGGATTTCTTTACTCCTCTGCCTCGCCGAATAGTCCGGTTGGTTTGATGATGAGCACGATGATCAGGATAATGAATGCAACTGCATCTTTCCAGGCCCCGCCAACCGTGAATACGGCAAAATTTTCAGCAATGCCAAGCAATAACCCGGCAATGACCGCTCCCGGGATGCTCCCGAGACCCCCGATGATAACAATGGCGAAGGCCTTGACAGCCGGGACCGACCCCATATAGGGATTGAAAACCTGGCCGCTGACAACCCAGAGAGTTCCGGCGGCTCCTGCGAGACCGGCTCCCAGGCCAAAACTGATCATATCCATCCGTTCTACATTAATCCCCATCAGGGAAGCGGCTTTCCGGTTCTGGCTCGTCGCCCTGATTGCCCGGCCAAGACGGGAACGTTTCAGGAACAACCATAATGCAATGAGAATGATCACGGTCGTTGCAATAATGATCAGGTAATCTGCCGGGATTTTCATTCCTCCAATCTGGACCGTTATTGTTTCAAAAGGACTATGTATTGTACGCCATTCATCGCCCCAGATCAATGCCGCCACATTCTCGAGGATGTAAATCAGTCCGATACTGATGAAAATCTCGTTGAGTTTGCCGGTACCGAGTATGGGTCTGAAGCAGAGCCTTTCGATGCTCACCCCAATCAGGATCAGGATGGGAACCGATGCGGCAAGGAGCACATAGGGGTTGAACCCGGATAAGACAAAAAATGTAAACGTAACATAGGCCCCGACCATGAGCAACTGGCCATGGGCAAAATTCACGACTTTCATGACGCCAAAAATGAGGTTCAGCCCTGTCGCAAGGAGGATATAGATACACCCGGCATATAGCCCCCATACCAGTACCTGTGTAATAATATCAATGCCGATATCCATCTGCTATCCTCCGGAATATTCTTTAAGAAAAAGATTAGTGTTGAAAGAAATTCATGCTTTCCCTGGAACGTACCAGTCGGGCAGTACAAAGTCTGCCTGTTTAAGGTTGGACGGCCAGACGATTTGTGGCCGGGTTTCGTTAACCGTTGAATTCCACCGGAGCTGTTCCATCGTCAGTTCGAATTTGCTCTCGCGGAAATCGGGGGAGAACGATATGGTCTGGTTGTTCATGGCCTCGACCATCTGCGGCATCCGGAGTGTCGCCAGGGCATTACGTAATGATGGTTTATCGAGGGATGTTGCATTTTCTGCTGCATTAGCAGCGATATAAACTCCCTCGTAGGTCGCGACACCCATCATTCCCGGGAACCCGCCATATTTTGCATTAAAATCGGAGACGAATTTCTGGTATGCCGGCTGCGTGGGTCCGTTCGGTACGGTATACGGGCTGAACCGGCTCTGAATTATCGAATAGTCCCCGTATTGCCCTACCGCCGTATAAAAGGCAGGGTCATCGTTCGGTTCGATGGCAATAAAGATCTTCTTCAGGTCGACATCCCGCATCGCCTGCGTTTCGATAGGTGCCTGCTCGTTTAAGAACGCTGCCACATACACAACATCCGGGTCCGCATTTTTAATTGAGGTCAGGACGGTCCGGTAGTCGGTTTCTCCCATAGTGAATGCGTTGGTAGATACAACGTCAATTTTTAGATTATTTGCCGCTATCGTATTGTTAATCGCGGTCAGGTGTCCCTGCCCATAAGGGCTGTCCTGGTAAAGCACTGCAAGTTTCAGCGGCCGGTCGGCAGGATATCCGAATTTTGCATCGATGGCAGGACGAATGACGCTGTCGATGAACATCGTTGTCTGGCTGCCTGAATCATCGGTCGTCGGTGCATGGTGGAACATGTAGGTCGTGTTCACATCGGTCCTCCTGGTAATTACGGGTGTGGATGCTCCCGTGATAATATAGGGGACATTGTTATCGGCCACGATGGACTGGTGCGCAGACACTACTGCACTCGAAAACCCCCCGACCAGCATATCGACGTTGTCCTGGGTGATCAATTTCGATACTGCCGTCATCCCGCCTTCACGGGTCGAGGCATCATCGCCGAGGACCAGCTGGATCGGGATTTTTTTACCGAGAGAATTGATGTAAACTCCTCCGTTTGCATTGATCTCATCGGCCGCAAGCTGTGCCGACTGCCACATCCCTTTGCCAGTTGAACTCGAAGGGCCGGACATGGAAGCTACCACCCCGATTTTCAGCGCCTGGGCCGGTGCGGCCGCCTGCTGGGTACAACCTGCAAAAAATGCGGAGAGAATGAGAATCCCCGCAAGAACCAGTATTGGAAGGTGTTTCATGGAAAATCACTGCTATGCTATTGCATAGCAAGGTTTCAAACGACAGCCCATAAAGATTTTCATTTATACCCATGAATTTCAGGAATGCCCCGGATCCGCCCGGAATCGGTTGAAAGCGGCAGAAGCAGATATATAAAAGAGGAGTTTATTTACCGCTTTTAACGGTTTTTGATCCCCTGAGAATCCCTATTTTTCCGGTCCTCACAAATTCCCTGACCCCGTACTGGTGAAGAATCTTCTCAAGGGCATCAATTTTTTCGGTATCTCCAACGATCTGCAGCACCATTGTCTTTGTGCCGACATCGACGATTTGTGCCCTGAATATCTGCGCAACCTGTATTATCTCATTTCTTCCGGTGCCGGGTTCTGAGGCGACTTTAATAAGGGCCAGTTCGCGTTCAACCCTCTCGCTGTCCGTAAGATCTGAAACCTTGATCACGTCGATAAGCTTGTTCAGCTGCTTCATGACCTGCTCTATCCCGGCATCGTCACCGGTGCACACAATGGTAATCCGGCTCATCTCCGGCTCTTCGCAGGTGCCGACAGCAAGGCTCTCAATATTGTATCCCCTGCGTGAAAAAAGGCCGGTGACACGGGAGAGTACCCCGCCCTGTTCTCGACCAGCACCGAAAGGGTATGGGGTTTCATGCGATGTGCCCCCCGATCATTTCATTATTCGCAGCTCCCGGCGGGACGATCGGGAATACATTCTCTTCACGTTCAACCCTGAAATCGAGAACAAACGGACCATCGGAATTAATCGCTGATTTCAGCGCGGGGATAACCTCCTCAGTCTGTTCTACCCGGATGCCGTCGATGCCGTACGCCTTTGCTACTCCCACGAAATCAACCGGCGGCAGTTCGGTGAAGGAATACCTCCTGTTATAGAACAGTTCCTGCCACTGTCTCACCATACCCAGGAAACAATTATTGAGTATCGCTACCTTGACCGGTATCCTGTTCGCTGCGACCGTGCCGAGCTCCTGGATGTTCATCTGGAAGCTGCCGTCGCCGGCGATATCAAACACGGTCTCTCCCGGACGGGCAAACTGAGCCCCCATGGCCGCCGGAAAACCATATCCCATGGTACCGAGGCCACCCGAAGTGATCCATGAACGGGGTTTCCTGAAACAATAATACTGTGCGGTCCACATCTGGTTCTGGCCGACTTCAGAGACGATGACACCTTCACCTCCGAGAAGGGCCGAGATCTGCTCGATGATATACTGCGGCCTGAGGACCCCGTCGTCCTTGTATTTCAGGGGGTGCTTTTTCTTCCAGGTCCTGATCTTTTCCAGCCAGTTCTCATAATGACCCTTCCTAGACAGTTTCCTGGCCATTTCACCGAGCACGATCTTTAAATCGCCTACGATGGGGATATCGACATATTTGTTTTTGCCTATCTCTGCGGGATCGATATCGATATGGATGATCCGCGCCCGTGATGCAAATGTTTCGAGTTTCCCCGTTACCCTGTCATCGAACCTGACACCAAGGGCCAGCAGGCAGTCGCATTCGGTAACGGCGAAATTCGCATATTCTGTCCCATGCATCCCAAGCATCCCAAGGTTGAGGGGGTGATCGCAGGGTATGGCGCCTAGTCCCATAAGGGTCGTCGTGACCGGGATCATCATCTGTTCGGCCAGCTGCACCAGTTCGGCGGAGGCGTTCGAGGATATGATTCCGCCGCCTGCGTAAATCAGGGGCCGTTCTGCCATTATAAGCATTTCAACAGCCTTTTCGATCTGCTTCTGGTGTCCCCGGTATGTCGGCTGGTATCCACGCAGGAACGGGGTCTCAGGCAACACCGGTTCGAAATCCGTGGTATTTGTGCTCACATCTTTCGGCATATCGATAAGTACCGGGCCCTGCCTGCCGGTCCTTGCGATATAAAACGCCTCCTGCATGATCCTCGGCAGGTCCGACGGGTTCTTGACAAGATAGTTGTGCTTTGTCACGGGCATTGTTATCCCGGTGATGTCGGATTCCTGGAAGGCATCATTGCCAAGGAGGAATGTCGGAACCTGCCCGGTAATCGCAACGATCGGGATCGAGTCCATATAGGCCGTTGCGATGCCGGTAACCAGGTTACATGCCCCGGGACCGGAGGTGGCAAGGCATACACCTACGCGGCCGCTTGCCCGTGCAAAGCCATCGGCTGCATGGGCGGCTGCCTGCTCGTGCCGTACCAGTATGTGCCGCAATGGTGAATCGTAGAGTTCATCATATATCGGCAGGACCACACCGCCGGGGTACCCGAACAGGGTCTCCACCCCTTCGCGCTGCAGTCCTTCAATCAGGAGTTTTGCTCCGGTCTTCATCCTCTTCCCTCAGTAATCTGTTCATGCCGGCGATCACCGCTTCCACGCTTGCCATGATGATATCCGTGCGGGCGCCGCGAGACGTAATTATCTTTCCGTCCTTACTTAATCTTACCGTCACATCAACGAGTGCATCTGTACCGCCGCTGATTGCATCCACGTGATACTCCTCGAGCCTTATATCGGCCACATCGGCAACAGACTTCCGGAGCGCTTCCATCGCTGCATCGACAGGTCCTTTTCCGGTTGCCGAGCTGGTAATTTCATCGCCGTGGACCACAAGGGTGACCGAGGCGGTTGGGATTACATTACTTCCTGATACTACCGTAAACTGACGCATCCTGAGCACGGGATGACATTCGATTGCCATAACTGCATCTGCTACCGCCATCAGGTCGGCATCGGTAATCCGTTTTCCCTCGTCCCCAAGAATTTTTACGCGCTTCACGATCTCCTTGAGCTGCTTCTCCTCGGGATTATAGTTCATTTCATTGAGAGCCGCCGCGATTGATGCCGATCCCGAGTGTTTCCCAAGGACGATCCGTCGTTTCCGCCCGATCATTTCAGGGGGGACCGATTCGTAGGTCGACGGCTCGCGGAGCACCCCGTGTGCGTGGATGCCGCTTTCGTGGGTGAATGCCATTTCCCCGACAATTGCCTTATTTACGGCAAGCGGAACACCAGTAAGCCTGGACACGAGTGACGAAAGGTGGTACAGCTCCTGGGTCCTGATGCCGGTGTTGTACCGGTAAAGAATTTCAAGGGCCATGACGACCTCCTCGAGAGGGGCATTACCTGCACGTTCGCCAAGGCCGTTTACCGTCACGTGGGCACAGGTAGCTCCTGCCTTAAGTGCGGCAAACGTATTCGCGACTGCAAATCCGAGGTCGTTATGACAATGGATCGATAACGGGGCAATACAGAGAGGCGGGATAATGTCCGACGCCATTTCAGGAGTCAGGAGGCCTACCGTGTCACAGAAACATAACCGGTCAGCACCCCGTTCGACCCCGCCGCGGTATATCCCGAGGAGGAATTCCTGGTCTGCCCTCGATGCATCCTCCCCGGACAACTCCACGATAAGCCCCCGGTCCTTGGCATATCCGACGGCACTGAATGCCATTTCCATAACCTCGCCACGGGTCTTCCGGAGTTTTTTCGTGATGTGCAGGTCACTTACCGGCACCACGAGATGGACTGAATCTGCCCCGCAATCGGCTGCCATGTCGATATCTTCTTTCAGTGCCCTGACATACGTGCAGCACTCTGCAGAAAGACCTGCATCGGCGATCAGCCGTATCGCCTCGCGTTCACCTTCCGATGCAGCGGCAGATCCCGCTTCTACGACACTGACTCCCAGTGAAGAGAGTTTAAGGGCAATTTCAAGTTTTTCTTCCGGTTCGAGCGAGACTCCGGGCGTTTGTTCCCCGTCCCGTAACGTGGTATCAAAAAAGCGCAGGTTTTTAGCAAATAAAACGATCTGTCATGGATAATCCACCACATCAGATTATCGACTTTTCGCTATTTATAGTGTAAGGTATGATGTCCCTGATTTTTTAGAGTGAAACCAACAAAAAAAGTGACAGGAAAAAAATCACGCCGGCGGTTTGACTTCTTCCGCCGCGCTGTCATAGAGGAGGCAGAGATAGCGGGCCTCGAACAGGGTAAGGATGGGAGCAACAATGATCAATATAATCCATCCGATAATCGGTATGATTTCGAGAATACCGACAATGATCCCGATGATGATGGCCATGATAATGAGGGCCAGAATATACGAACCTACCCCGATTTTACTTATGCGGGCGAAAATCTCTCCGAAATTGAATGCTTCCCCGATACTGTTCGTCCGGGCGAACCTGACTACCGCCATCGCCTCGATGATCCAGATAATGAATGCGACGATGATAAGGATGATAATTCCAAAGATTACCGCCCCAACGAGTCCCATCATGGACTGGGGGTTTGTTACCGACTGCGATGCAGAAAGAATAATTGTCAGGAGGGCGCTGCCGAATACAGCCGCAGCAACAATCAGGACCGGAATGGCATAGATCAGGTGAACAATAAAAAGTTTCAGTCCGTTTGAGAACAGAGTCCCCCAATTTGTAACTTCAGGTGCAGGTTTCTCTCCCTTGTAAATTAACACCATGTATCCGAGCAATGGGAATGCAAGGATAATCGCAAGGATAATTGCAACAATCATTACCGCAATGAACGTTCCAGGTGAACTGTGCATCAGGGTGACGATACCGAATATCACTCCCAGCATTACCGGTATGACAGGTAATACCGAAAGGATGATTAAAAGAATCCATTTACCATAGTGGCCGACAAGCCCTTCTTTTGCATATCCAAAAGAGTCTCCTACTAATTTTCCATACTCCATAAAATCACCATTTTTATGTAAGACTTACATGGAGCCTTATTTAAATATACCGTAAAATGTATGAGAATTATCCCATTTTAATGCTTGAAATAACGAATTCCCGTAAAAATCATGGCAACATTCAGATTATTTGCCGCATCAATCACTTCTTTATCCCTGATCGACCCGCCGGGCTGGACCAGCGCTGTTGCCCCGGCAATGCTTGCAACCTCGAGAGTGTCAGGGAATGGCAAAAAGGCATCAGATGCAACCCCTGATCCCTTCAGTGACGACAGGGACTTTTCAATCGCGATTTTTGCTGCATCAACCCTGCTCATCTGGCCTGCCCCGATGCCTATCGTCTTTTCCGCACCGGCAAAGATGATTGCATTACTGCGGGTATGCTTGCAGACCTTCCAGGCCAGCCTCAACGCCTGCAACTCGGCAGCCGAAGGATCACGGTCGGTTACGGTTTCCCAGTGTTCCTGGTAGGCAGGGGTCCGCTGGACGAGAAGGCCGCCGTCAATCGATCTCATCTGGTCGCCACCGCTCCGTGCGGGAAGGACCAGGACCCGCATCGTTTCTTTTGATTTCATGATCCCTTCAGCGTCCGGAGAAAAAGCCGGCGCCGCGATTACTTCCACAAATGTTGCGGTAATTTCTTTTGCCATTGCTTCATCCACTTCGCGGTTGACTAAAACGACGGATCCATAGGCGGAAACCGGGTCAGTGTCGCGTGCCCGGAGATACGCCTGCCTGATATCATTACCGACAGCGGCCCCGCACGGGTTGTTGTGTTTGACAATTACCGCACAGGGTTCTTCGAATTCCGATAACAGGCCGGATGCGGCATCCAGGTCCAGATAATTGTTATACGACATCTGTTTTCCCTGGAGCGGTTCTGCGCCTGAAATTCCTGAAAAGCCGTAAATGCAGGCCTTTTGATGGGGATTTTCACCGTACCGAAGGGTTCTCCCGTTCCTGAACTGGACGGTGAAAACCTCCGGAAATTCCCTGTCGACGTTATTGAGATAATTACTGATCGCAGCATCATATGCGGCAGTTCTGGCAAACGCCTTTTGTGCAAACCGGAATTTCAGCCCGTCAGAAATTCCCCCGGACGAGAGGGCACCGAGGGCGACCGGATAATCTTCAGGGTCGGTTATTACCGCCACGTCCCTGTAATTCTTTGCGGCAGCCCTGATCAGCGCCGGACCCCCGATATCGATATATTCAACAAGTTTGTCAAGGTCGAGTCCTTTCCCGGCCATTTTTTCAAACGGGTATAGATTGGTGACGAGGAGGTCGATAGGGCGGATGTTCTGGTCCGCCATCACCTGGTCGTCGGTACCCCGCCTGCCAAGAAGCCCTCCGTGAATTTTCGGGTGAAGTGTTTTCACCCTTCCGTCCATCATTTCAGGAAATCCCGTGTAGGACGAGACTTCCTCGAAAGGAATGCCCGATGCCGCAAGGACCCTGCCCGTCCCCCCGGAACTTATCAGTCCGAAATCAAAAGAAACAAGTGCTTTTCCAAGATCAACAATCCCCTGCTTGTCCCACACCGAAAGCAACGCCCACTTCATGGGGGAGTATAAGTACCCTAACGATATGAGCCTGTTGAACACATAGTACGGGCCCTGGGGATAACAGCCCTGCTCCGGAAGCAGGGAAATAACCTGATGTACCGGTTACTCGTGCTGGGATCCGGAAGAACTGATTTTCCCGGATACCTGCAGGGCGAAACTCTTTTTTTCCCTATTCAACAGAAGATAATTTAAAAATAAAATTAAAGGCCATATTGTTAATTAATTTTAAAAACAAGCAAGAATTGACGTTTGGTTTATAGGATAGATTTATATAGAACCACAATACTATAGATAATAGACCGTCGTATGCCTGACATGCATGAAATGGAAGAAGATCCACCGAAACCGGGAAAAAAGGGCATTAACGGGTCTTTACCCGAAGAAGTGCCCGACATCCCCGGAAATACTCCACCACCAATGGTGCCTGAACCCGGGCAATTACAGCAGCAACTGGCAGAGATGAATGAGAAGTACCTCCGGCTGGCTGCAGATTTCGAGAACTATCGCAAGAGAACCGAAAGAGACCTGAGCGCGAACATCCGGTATGCCATTGAGAAATTTGCCGTCGATCTTATCGATGTCATCGATAATTTCGACAGGGCACTTGCGGCTGATCCGGCATCAGCCCGGGAAGGACTGGAACAGATCAACAAATTGTTCAGGACGATCCTCGCGAGTCACGGAATCACCCCCATCGATTCGGTCGGGTCGAAATTCAACCCCGCCGAGCATGAAGCGGTGGTCTGTATTCCTTCTGAGAAGGAAGACGGAATCGTCGTTGACGAGGTATGCAAGGGGTACCGCATGCATGACAGAGTGATCAGATGCGCAAAAGTTGCCGTCTCGAAAGGACGGGAGAATGAATAATCATGGCTCATGAAAAAATTTTAGGAATTGATCTCGGGACCACGTTTTCCTGCATGGCGATAATGGAAGCGGGAAAAGCGGTCGTCATCCCGAATGCGGAGGGAGGCAGGACAACCCCCTCTGTCGTAGCGTTTACAAAAGACGGAGAAAGGATCGTAGGCAGCCTTGCAAAACGCCAGGCCGTGACAAACCCATTGAGGACTATCCAGTCCATCAAGAGGAAGATGGGCACGACGGAAAAGATAAAAATCGATGACAAGACGTATTCGCCTCAGGAAATATCGGCGATGATCCTTCAGAAGCTGAAGGTCGATGCCGAGGCCTATCTCGGGGAGAAGATAACCAAGGCCGTAATTACCGTTCCGGCTTATTTCAATGATGCACAGAGGCAGGCGACAAAAGATGCGGGAAAAATCTCCGGCCTTGAAGTGATGAGGATCATCAACGAACCGACCGCAAGCGCTCTTGCCTATGGCATCGACAAGGAACAGGACGTAACCGTTCTTGTATACGACCTTGGCGGGGGCACGTTTGACGTATCGATCCTTACGCTCGGGGAAGGTGTCTTCGAGGTCAAGTCCACGGCCGGGAACAACCATCTCGGCGGCGATGATTTTGACAAGCTGGTCACCGACTACCTCAACGAAGAGTTCAGGAAGAAAGAGGGTATCGATCTTTCAAAAGATCCCATAGCGATGCAGAGGCTTCGGGATGCCAGTGAAAATGCAAAGATCGAGCTGTCCCAGAAACAAAAGACCAACATCAACCTGCCCTACATCACGACCGGGGAGACAGGCCCGAAATTCCTGGATATCGACCTGACCAGGTCGAAACTCGAGCAGTTGATCGGGGCACTCGTGGAATCGACCGTAGGACCGGTAAAGCAGGCCCTTTCAGATGCAAAACTTACTCCGAAAGATATCGATCATGTGCTTCTTGTGGGCGGTTCGACGAGGGTGCCTTTAGTACAGGAGACCGTGAAGAAGATCCTTGAAAAAGAGCCGGACAAGGGGATCAATCCCGATGAGTGCGTTGCATTGGGAGCAGCGATCCAGGGTGCGGTGCTTACCGGAGAAACAAAGGACATCGTCCTCCTCGATGTAACCCCGCTCACCCTCGGTATCGAGACTCTCGGAGGTATCGCAACCAAACTTATCGAGAGGAATACCACAATTCCGACCAGGAAAAGCCAGATATTCTCAACAGCCGCAGACGGCCAGACCAGCGTGGAGATCCACGTAGTCCAGGGAGAGAGGGCACTTGCCAAGGACAACTTTACCCTCGGCCGGTTCCAGCTGACCGGAATACCACCGGCCCCACGCGGTATTCCCCAAATTGAGGTCACATTCGATATCGATGCAAACGGGATCATCCATGTCTCGGCAAAGGACCTGGGTACCGGGAACCAGCAGGCTATCACGATTAAAGGCGACCGGAAACTGTCTGAAGACGAGATCAACCGCATGGTGAACGACTCGAAAAAATTCGAGGAAGAGGACAAAAAGAAGAAAGAAGAGATCGAGATCAGGAATACTGCCGACACTGCAGTCTTTACCGCCGAAAAGATGCTGAAGGAAAGCGGTGACAAGATCGACCCGACGGATAAGCAGAAGGTAGAAGAAGGAATTACGGCCGTCAGGAAGGCCCTTGAATCGGATTCATCCGATGAAATAAAGAAATCGATGGACGGTCTTACTGAAACGGTATATGGGATTACAACAAAACTATACCAGAAGATGCAGGCAGAACAGCAGGCCCAGACCGCGGAAGCGGGCGGAAACCAGGGCGGGCCTGAAAAAAAGCCTGATGAAAACGTTGTCGATGCAGATTTCAAGATGAAAGAAGAGTGAAGATCGATATGGGTTCGGGCGACTATTACGATATCCTCGGGATTCCCAGGACCGCCGACGATAAGGAGGTCAAAAAAGCCTACCGCAACCTTGCGCGGAAATACCATCCCGATGTGTGTAAAGAACCCGGCGCAGAAGAAAAATTCAAGGAAATAAACGAAGCCTATAGTATCCTGTCGGATTCGGCAAAACGACAGCAGTACGACCAGCTTGGCCATGAAACCTTCACCAATGCATCGAAGGGACAGTATTCCGGTTCGGGCGGTTTCCATGGGGGCGGGTTCTCTGCCGATTTTTCAGGTTTCGGGGATATTTTTGATTTCTTCGGCGGCTCGTATGGCGGCGGGGCACGGGGTCCGCGGGGTCCCCAGGCCGGAAACGACATGCTCATGAGGATGGAGATCACCCTTGAAGAAGCGGCGGCAGGGGCCGACAAGGAGATCCAGGTAATGCACAGTGAGCCATGTACCACCTGCAACGGTACGGGGAGCGAGACAAAAAAATTAAAAACCTGTCCCCGCTGCAATGGAACGGGCCAGCTCCAGCAGGTCAGCCAGACAATTTTCGGCCAGTTTGTCAGGATGAGCACCTGCAATGAATGCCTGGGACGTGGAAAGGTTCCCGAGAAGAGATGTCCCGAATGCCGGGGCAGCGGCAATACCAGGGTGAAGCGGACACTTTCCATTCATATTCCTGCCGGGATAGACAGCGGCATGAGGCTTCGCATGGAGGGATACGGCGAGGCAGGGGATTCCGGAGCCCCGAGCGGGGATTTGTTCATCGAGGTACACGTCACGCCCCCACAAGCGGTTCACCCGTTCGGGAGACAACCTCGAAACGAACCTCGAAATTACACCGGCACAGGCAGTGCTCGGATCGATCGAGGAAATCGAAACAATCGACCACCGGCAGGTCGAATTGTCGATCCCCGCCGGGGTCCAGCACAATACCGCTTTGAAAATTCCGGGTGAAGGCGTCAAGCGGCGGGGCAAACCCGGCGACCTCCTTATCCGCCTGAAAGTAGTCGTCCCGAAACAGGTATCTCCGGAACAGCAAAACCTCTACCAGCAAATTCTTGAACTTGAAGGAAAACGGCACCAGAATGCCAAAAAAGGGATTTTTTCCGGGTTACGGGGAAAGACCAAATAAAAAGGCCCCTGATTTACCGGAGCCGGAGAATTTCTTCATTCTTCATATAACGGGACTATTTTAACAGGGGTGGATGGACCATGATATGGTGAAACCCTTTCCTGCCAGGATTTTTTTGCCGGGGATTATACAATAAGAAGAATTCAGCAGAGCCGGAAGACCGTCGTTCCTGGCTACTCCTGCATCAGAACACGGTTTATTGCAACAACCAGGTCTGTCCAGTGATAGGGTTTGGGTATCGCACCGTCAAAGCCGTACCGTGCGTAGTCTGTCATCGCATCATGGGAGAAACCGGTCGAGGCGAGGGCCCGGACCCCGGGATCGATCTTCCTGAGTTGTTCAATTGTTTCAATTCCCCCCATACCCCCGGGAACAGTGAGATCGAGGATCACGATATCGATGCGTTTACCGCATTCCCTTGCAGACCTGTATAACCCGAGGGCTTCATTTCCGTCACGGGCGGGAATGACCGTATAACCTTTCAAGGTAAGGAGCCTGCCGAAAGCCTCCAGGATACTCTCTTCATCATCCATAAAGAGGATCGTCCGGTGGCAGCCCGGGGATTTATGTGAAACAGACTCCTTCCTGGTTTCCTGGTTGACTGTTGCCATCTCGATACCGCGGTTATCCGGTTATTCAGGGTTGAAATTGAAAAATCCGCAATTTTTCTGACAAGCCGTCGGGTTCGTCATAACGTATGTCTGTCCTGTTTATACGATCCCCCTGCTACAAAAAAAGCAGTATGTTAGAATAACCGGCGGATTATTTATCTGCTTTGTGTTTTTTTAATGACCGGCCCTGTCCGGGAGAGGCTTGATGACCTGATGATGATAGTAAAACAATCCGGCGATTTCCATTCCGTTTTTTTCCGGGCCGGCCCCCGGATATCAGCCTCATGCAAGCTCTGGTGTAACCGGTTCATGAAATCCGGTCCCTGACCCGTACCTATTTCTTCAGGCAGCAATGACATATCTGGGAATGAGGCTGCTCTTTCTCTTATCCGGGGAACACCCGACTCTTCCTTTCTCTGAACTAGCCTGTGTCGGGAAGGTCATACATACGGACCGGCAGGTGGCTGTCGCAGAATGCCATCCGACCGCCTCGCCCGGAAGACTCGCTATGACGCATGCGGTAATGGAATACCTCGGAGAATGTACCGCAGACCTGCCCTCTTTCAAACGCCTTTTAAAAGACCTTGCCATCAGTGCGGATGCACCTTATGCCGCCCGTGTCAGCCGGATCGACGGGTCCCGCATGAAAGAACCGAGTTCATTTCTCGAACATGCGATGGGAAACCTGATTTCAGGTCCCGTCTGCCTCTCCAGGCCCGATGTGGTATACCGGGCAGTGTGCTCTGGAGACCGGTGCTATATCGGTAAAGTCGTTATGAATCCCGACCGAAGCTCGGTACGAACAAAAAAAACCGGGCGGAAGGTCTTTTTTTCACCCGGGAGTGATGATGCCGAGGATGGCACGCGCGCTCGTTAATATTTCTCTTGTTAACCCTGGGGAATGGTTGTTTGACCCCTTCTGCGGGACGGGAGGTATCCTTATCGAGGCATCGGATGTCGGTGCGGTTGCTGCAGGAGGAGATATGGACCGGGTGATGGTACAGGGGACTCGTTCAAATATTCCTGATGCCCGGTGTTTTCGTTCCGACGCCTGCAGCCTGCCGGTCAGGTCAGGCTGTGTGGATGCCGTTGTCACCGATCTGCCCTACGGCCAGTCCGTAGCAATCATGGCGTCGGGAATGGAATTTCTCTACGCTCACGCGGTTGAAGAGATCAGGCGTATCCTCAAACCGGGACATCGTGCTATTATTGTCACTCACCGTGACATCAGGGATATTGCATCAGGTATTATGAACCTCGCTGAATTTCACGAACAAAGAGTCCACAAAAGCCTTACCCGCCGGATCATGGTACTTACGACATAAAAGGACGCAGCCAGGCGAATTATGGCCGGTCAGGGATTTTTTTAACCATATTTCCGATTTTCTGTCCGGGCATAAGGACGTTGCGTAATTTATGTTCGATATGGACGTCGATATGGTAATGCCCGGGGATTTCCGTGCCTTCGCCGGTAAACCTGACCACGTTACTAATCTCCTCTCCGGAAATCCCGTGTTCAGTAGGGTTGATAATTTCAACAGAATAGAGGCAGCTGCCGGTAATCGACATGCGACAGATAACGTGACGACCGCGGTCTTCCCTGATATAGTAATAGGAAGAACCGATAAACGATTCCTGTCGTCTGAGAAGCCACTCGATTATCTCGGAACGCTGCAGCGGGTCGTCCGGAGACGATAATCCTGCCGGGTGCAATCCCTCTTTCGGAAGTTTTTGTACCTGATCCATATCTTGACCCCTTTCCACCGATCTTCGAGCTGCCTCCCTCTGTGGGTAAATCCCGGCTGAAAATCACGTGCCGGTTTTTTGAACATCCTGAACTACCCGGCGTTTTTTTCATAGTACGAACAGGTTTCAGGTATCGCTGCTCCTCCCCCGCAGACCGGCCCGAACGCTATGCCTGCTATCAGGACAGGGACAGGAATACTTTTGCCAGGACAAATCAGGGAAGGATCGTAGAAGCATTCTTCCATAAATATTTATATATATCGATTAGTAACGGCTTCACCGGCAGACTCCGGTAAACCCGGGCTTACCCTGCATGTTCAGGTTCCCTTCGCCGGATAACCAGGCGTTTTTATAATTCCTGCCCGGGAATGTTCTGCCCGGATCTCAGCGCCGTAACTTCCTGTCAACTTTTTCAAAAAAATTCTTTTTTGCATCGACAAAGATCGCAGGTTCGGCAGCTTTTTCCACGATATATGATCCGGCATCCTCAAACTCAAAGGTGAGCTGCCCGTCAATAACGAGTTTTGAAGGTTTCGGACTTTCAAGCCTGATCTCGAGTGCCCGTTCGGTACTGATCACATGGGGTCTCGAAGACATCAGATAGGGGGCGAGGGGGACAAGGACGACACCTTCAATCCTCGGATCAACAATCGGCCCCCCGGCACTCATCGCATACGCCGTGGAACCGGTCGGTGTACTGATAAGCAGCCCGTCTGCCCGGAAACGTTCCGCAGGTACGCCGTCTATGATAACTTCGAACCTGAGCATCTTTGCCGGTCTGCTGGTAACGATGAGAGCCTCGTTTAAGGCATTCCCGATGAACTTCCCATCCTTCAGAAGCGAAATACGCATTCTTCGTTCAACCGGAAAGCCGGTTTCAAGACGCATCAGAAATTTTTCTGCTTCAGACGGCTCTATATCGGCGAGGAATCCGACCTCCCCCCAGTTTATCCCGACAATGGGTATCTGAGGATCCATCTTCTGGACCGCATAAAGGATTGAACCGTCTCCCCCGATAACTACCGCAATTTCTGCATCCGATCCGGGAAACGTAGTTCCTTCAAATCCGAGTGCCAGCGCCGTACTGGTATCGAAGCAGACCTGGTGTCCCCAGCCGGAAAGGGTCGCAGCCAGCTCCCTCGTGTAACTGAGGGCTCCTTGTTCATCAATTCGCGAAACAAGAATGATTTTCATCGGTCACCTCAGATATTCAATGACTTTATGGTGAATGACGCCGTTCGTGGCCACCATGCAGCGACCGATTGTGACCTCGTCCGGGAAATGAATGCTGTCACCGTCCAGATCTGAGACCTTTCCTCCTGCCTCGGTGCATATCAGCATACCTGCGGCTGCATCGGTGACCCGGAGAGTCCCGCGTAAATCGATAAATCCATCGATCCTCCCGGCTCCGATATAACTGATTTCAAGTGCGGACGCACCGAGAAGTCTCCATCTCCTGATCTTCTGACCGAGCTGCATCACCCGTTTCGGGTCAAATTTCCTCCCGTAGATGCTCATCGCACATTCGTCGAGATTACGTGTGCCTGAAACCCTGAGGGGTTTTCCTGAAAGATATGCCCCTTTGCCATGTATTGCAGTAAACGTTTCCCCGTTTGCCAGGTCACGGACATACGCCTTCTCCACGCGACCGTTTTCGGCATATGCAATAGACAGGGCATAAAAAGGGATCCCGTTTACTGCATTATACGTGCCGTCGACGGGGTCGAGAAAAATAGTGCCTGTTCCCCCCGCGAATTCGCGTTTTCCCAGTTCTTCACTGATCAGGGTCCTGCACAACAAATGATCGGCAAGATAACCGACGATACAGTCCTCGGCAACCTGGTCGATCAGTTTTGTCGGGGTCCCGTCTGCCCCCATCCTGATCATTTTGTCCCCTTCTTTCGTTCCGATCAGGTCATGTATGGCATCAGCTACGCCTGCTGCCATCTGGTCACAGGATTTTAAGAATTCCATACCGGCACCGGTATTTTCTTACGTTGTATTTATGTAATGTAATAAAGATAAATTATTACTGCGTTTTAAAAGAGTTGTTGAAAAATGAAGGAACAGACAGAAATTGGAAAATTAAAGGAAGGCCGGTACATGGTAATCGATGACGAGCCCTGCAGGATTCTCGGAATATCAATATCCAAACCAGGCAAACACGGAGCTGCCAAATCGAGGATCGATGCCGTCGGCCTTTTCGACGGGGTAAAGAGGTCCATTGTCCAGCCCGTATCGGCAAAGGTCTACGTGCCTGTTGTCGAACGAAAAAGCGGCCAGGTCATCACAATTACGGGTAATCATATCCAGATGATGGACATGAAAGACTTCCAGACAATAGAAATAACTGCTCCTGAGGACAAGATCTCTCAAATCGAAGTGGGAAAAGAGATCATGTATCTCGAATCCCTGGGTAAACGTAAACTCGACATCGAGTAAAGGGACTGCTGCTCCCTGCCGGCATTATACTTTTTTGGGTTTTGAATCGTTTTCTTTCCGTCAGTTATCCCCGCTTCGGGGGATCATGAATCATGTTCATCGGGATAGGGAATCCACCAGATAATATGCCTCAATATTTCCCTATATATTGTTTCGGCACGAGGATGTCAATCCGGTAGGAATGGATCATATGGGTGCTGATGACGAAATAATAGTTCACGTCTTTCATATCTGAATAGAATTCTTCTGTCCACGGTCTTGGGTCGTATCCGGTGCCCTGGCTCCATAAGTTGGCATCCAGCCCCCCCGCCGGCGTAATAACCCTGATAGTCCGGTTCGGCTGATCGGCGTCCTTCACCGTGATCGAGAAGGATGGGAACACTTCCGTCCCGAACGAATCCGCCACACCTGCCGCCTGACTGGAACCGTTACCCACGAATGTTTCCGCCCATGGATCTACCGTATAGACGATCTGCCAGTGCGGGAATGGTATATGGAGTGTATCAGTCGTCCCCGGATACTGACCTTTGATCGTGGCATACGTTACCATTTCATCGACGGCCGGTTGTGTATCGTTCAGTATAGTTCCATGAAGTGCCGGCATCTGGTCGGCGGAGGGAGTGCCATATTTTGCCGGATCGACAAAACCGAGGTCTTTTGACTGCCCGTTCCACGTTGGCACGGGCGTAGGTGTCTTAGTTGGGGTTGGTGTTGAGACGGTAGTGTTGGCACGTGCCGGAGTCACGGCAGAAGCAACGGGAATCGTTCCAACTGGTGCTTGAGTTGGTACAGGGGTCGCCTGACCAGGAAGGGACGGAAAGGGGACACTAAGATCCACTGGTTTTCCGGTTATCACTGGTTTTACAATAAATGCGAGCACCATAACAATGGCGATCCCGATTATAACTATCGCCACGTCCCGTTTCTCCATATCACTTAGTAGGTCAGGTTCTGCTATAAGATGATCCGTTTTACCAAATAACCGGGGATAACCAGTCCGGTCAGTGCGACATCCGAATGGAATCCGGAAAACGGGGCGGGGCAGACGGGAAACAATCCCGGGGAGCGTAAACCGGTAATATGTTGCTTTCCTGAACCTTAATGCCCGTACCGTGCCATTGCTTCACCATACTGGACCACATGACCCTGCATCGCCTGAAGGAGCTTTTCTTTTCCAGCACCAGGGGTCAGGCCTGTCATGATATCAAGGCCGTAAACCTTGAAGAAGTAACGGTGCTCCTGCCCCCTGGGGGGACAGGGGCCCGAGTACCCTATTTTTCGGAAACTGTTGGTCCCCTGGACCGCGCTGATCGGAAATGTAACGACCGGGTCTTTTGGAATCTTTTCGGGAATAACGGAAACGAGTTCCATGTCCCACATCAGCCAGTGGGCGAAACCTTTTCCGCCGGAAGCATCGGGGTCATCGAGAATGAGTGCGAGGGATTTTGACAATGTATTATCTATTCCGTTCACGACAACAGGCGGTGAAATGTCTTCACCGTCGCAGGTATAGCCGGGTGGGAACATGGCCACCGGAAGACTGACTTTCAACTCTTTCATAGAGGGGGATGCGCTTCATACCTATGAAAGTTTTCCTTATGGTATACAGTATTTTTCAGGGTATAGTGTCAATTCAGCCACCGATATTTTTTGAACAGTAGGGATGATTCTTCACCCTTTATATTGACATGATTAGTCCCTCTTGCGAATATCAGAATGTTCAATTTATCCGGTATCGTCATTATTAACAGTATTTTGAACCGCCCGCCGGGGCATCCCTCGGGGGCAGCGGGGTCAATCATAATACAAGATATGGCGTGAGAGCCCATACTTTTTTTATTTACATTTTAGTAACTGAAATTTTTCTGAATCTTCGATGTGATTTTTCTTAAAAACAAGTAGTAACAATCCCACTATACCCATTTTTTATTACCAGCGGCCCCGGTACCCGCCGTGTGAGCTGAACCGGAAAGACTGAGTGTCAGGTTTTATTATACCCCGGCTGCTGCTGCAGGCACAGGTTGTAACAGGTCAACGGGAGCATATAGCTACAGTCTCCCCAAACTGGACGACATGGCCCTTCATCGCGTCTATCAGGGCAGAAAGAGATGCACCACCTTTAAGATCAAGGACCGAATCAAGTCCGTATACCCTGAACTGGTACCGGTGCGTTTCACCAGGGGGAGGACAAGGACCCGAGTATCCTGCCATACCGTACCCATTCATTCCCTGCCTGCATGACAGGGGAATCCCGACCTCGGGGCCGGGAGGTATCCCTTCCGGGATTGTTTTAACCGGCGGAAGATTCCAGATAAGCCAGGGCGTAAAAGAGCAGCATGTGCGAATATAGGGATTCGTCACCCAGACCGCCACCGACTCTGCTTTTAGTCCCCTGATATGCAGTGCA
This sequence comes from uncultured Methanomicrobiales archaeon, assembly GCA_963809105.1. GTDB lineage: Archaea > Halobacteriota > Methanomicrobia > Methanomicrobiales > Methanospirillaceae > CAIKOD01. Next base: position 162,888 of record CAWEIC010000003.1, read on the forward strand.
GGAGATTTATTACCGCCCTCGCAGGTATTTTCCAGGGGAAATTCCAAAAACTCCAGGCTGACCACGATAGGTTCCATGACATTTTCATTCCGGATAGGCACAGTGCGCCTATCAGGGTTATAGGCAGATACCATATAATTGAATAGCGGTGCACACAGATTGTTCCGTACCGCAAATCGTCATGGTACGATCGAAGACCAGGAACAGCCGTGTTTCGACCAATCATAGTAAAAAGGAGAAGACAGAATGGACTATTCCGGAAGCGGCGCTGTCCGGTGTTATACTGATGGGGCATCCAGGGGAAACCCGGGGCCCTCGGCGTATGCATTCGTCATATATTCTGACGGGGAACTCCTTCATGAAGAAAGCGCCTTCATCGGTACCGCGACAAACAACATCGCCGAGTATCATGCGGTAATACATGGCCTTCAGTGGTTATCAGGAATCACCAGCGGTCCCGTAGAACTCTTTTCAGACAGTGAACTGGTCATAAAACAGTTAACCGGGATTTATTCGGTAAAAAAACTTCATCTCCGGGAGTCTCTACAGACAAATAAAACTTCTCGAACCGTCTTTCCTTTCTGTCACCTATACGGCTGTCCCGAGGGCGCACCAACGGATACGCAGGGCGGACGAGCTCTGCAACAATACCCTTGATGCTGCTCTGTGCTAGCGAATTCCCTGTTTCCCGATGGATGTTATTTTATTGAATTCCCAGGTATTATCCGTGTTCTCAAAATCCGTATTTATAAATAATTGCATCTCCATATCCATTGGAGCGAAAATAGCACTCGCGCCGGGATAAATCATGAGTAAACCAGAGAAGAAAGAGGCAGTACCCTGCACCGGGGATTGCAAGACCTGCACCAGCGCTGACAAGGGGAAGCTGAAAGAATGCCAGCAGAAGGCGAAAATTGATGTAAAACATGTCGTCCTTGTCCTGTCAGGAAAGGGAGGGGTTGGCAAGTCGACGGTTTCTGTCAACCTCGCATTCGCCCTGTCGAATCACGGGTACAAGGTCGGGCTCCTCGACCTGGATATCCACGGCCCGAATGTTCCGAAAATGCTCGGTATCGAGGGACACCGGCTGACATCGCTTGGTAACAAGATAGAACCCGTAAGAATAACCGGAAATCTCTCGGTAATTTCCATGGCGTTCCTTCTTCCCGATATAAGCACCCCGGTAATATGGCGGGGGCCCATGAAGATGACGGTAATCCAGCAGTTCCTTGAAGACGTGGACTGGGGGACCCTCGATTTCCTTGTCGTCGACCTGCCGCCGGGGACCGGGGACGAGGCGCTCACGATTGCCCAGCTGGCACCCAATGTGAGGGGGGCGGTAATCGTGACAACCCCCCAGGACGTCTCGACAATGGATTCAAGAAAAGCAATACAATTCGTGAGGAAACTTGAAATCAATGTCCTGGGAGTCATCGAGAACATGAGCGGGTTGATCTGTCCGCACTGCAGGGAAGAGATCGACCTCTTCGGTAAAGGAGGAGGAAAAAAAATTGCCGAGGAGATGGGCGTACCCTTCCTTGGTTCCATTCCCCTTGACCCGGAAATGCGGAAAGCCGGGGATGAGGGGACTCCGTTTATTATCAACCGTGAAAAGAACGCTACCTGGAAAAGCGTCGATGACATCATGGAAGAACTTATCCGGGTGGTCGAGCACTAGATGACCTTTCTTAAGATCCTCACCGGCCGGGAAAAACCCCTCCCGATTTATGACAATGTCGTCGCGTGCATCGAAGACATCCATAAGTTCCCCGATATGATCGAATCAATATACCGGGAGGCGATCGCCTTTGATGAAGACTCTCTCGACCGTTTTCGTTTTGCCCTGATAAGACTCCAGATATATGCAGATATTCACCGGTACGAGGACCTCGAACGGGCCCAGAAAATCAAATACGTGGCCCAGGTCCTTGAAAAACTCATTTATGGTTCGCTTCTCATGGAGCATGAGGAACTGGCACAGGACTGATGCATCGTTAAAACGGTACACCCCATCCGGGTAGTGCCATAAACAACATAATTTTCTTTTGTAACCTGCACGGCAGGAGTTTTATATTTGCAGGGACTGCATGAAATACCGGCTGCAAAACCGTTTTCAGCCAAACGATAAAAAATGTAGTCGCGCCTTTTCGATCTCCCGTGATGTGTGTACCGGATTATACGGATTTGGCAAGTCTTATCGAAGACTCAGCGCGGACGGAGGACCTTTGCCCTGTCGCATGGAGCAAGAGTAAGGATTATTCCCATGAAATTTCCATGTTCGTCCCTGATCGGGGAAACGCTGCCCCTTATAAGGACCCGTTTTCCATCGGCATCGATCAATGAAACGCCGCGGGGGATATCAAGTGCATCCATTTCGGTTTTTGTCCGCTGGAAAGGATCTTCGATCGGACGCCCGCTTTCGTCTTCCAGAGTGATGACAGCCCCGAGAGGGAGCTTACGGGCGCGTGCTTCACGGCACCCGGTAAGGTCCATTGCCGCAGGGTTCATCATGATAATGATTCCTTTTTCATCGGTCGATATCACCGCGTCCCCGAAATCCCCGAGGACCCTCTCGAGGCATTTTCCCTTGTTCCGTGAGCTTCGTGTTCAGTGTATGTTTATGATACGCAAGTTCGATCGCGATGAACAAGTCGTTGTCGGTGAACGGCTTGATGACATACTCGCATTCCCCGGCATTCAACGCCCGTTTGAATGTATTCGAATCGGTGCTTGCCGTCAGGTACACTACCGGTATATCATACCTGGTCTGCACGATATCTGCCGTTTCGATACCATCCAGTTCTCCTGACAGGCTGATGTCCATCAGCACTACGTCGGGAACGCGGTCTGAAAAACCCTTGATCGCGTCCTCTCCGGATGCATACATCCCCTGTATCGAATAACCAATTTTAGTGAGCCTGATAGTCAGAAGATCACACAGAATTGCGTCATCCTCCACTATTGCGATTTTAAGACTGGTCACGATTGTTCAGGTGCTCCTCTGCAAGGTTACCTTATGCATTTTTTTTCATCGTTTGCGGGTAAATACTATTCTCAAACATCAGGTTATAAACAAGCCCCGGGGTTCCGGTCTCCGGAATGCAACCGGTCACTGGTGAGGGCACCGGACCAGAATATATATCGGGCGCCGCATCTAATCTATTTCCTCGCGGGTGCAAAAGGTGGTGAACCGCTATTCATTTATTACGAGGGTACCCGACAAACCGGGATCGCTTCATAAGGCAGCAGAGATTGTAGCACGCCATAACGCCAATATCAACCGCATCCAGTTCGACCGGAGGATAGATCCCTTCACTGTTTTTTTTGAACTGACTTCTGAAGAGAATGGATACCGCGGAATTATGAAGGATCTCGACGAAATAGGATATCTCCAGACTTCGTTAAAACCACTGAGTTTTTTAAAAATATACGTGTTTATGCCCCACAAACCAGGTGCACTGTTTGAATTTCTCAATTATACGACTTCCTGCAAGGCGAGTATTGCATACATTGATTTTGACGACAAGGGACAACACCCCGGCAGGCTGACGGTCAGTGTAAACCTGGACGATCCGGCCGTCGCGGAACACCTCCTCGGTGCACTGAGGTCGCGGTACCGGATCGAGGTACTGGAATATGACAATTCAGGGGAGCACCTCGACGATACGGTGTTTTATCTCCGCTTTGCACAGTCTATCCGCGAACTTACCGGTGAGACCTCTGACGAGTTCCTCCTGCCCCTCATGGGGGATATCAACCACATCGTCCAGGAGCTCATGGGCCTCGGGCAGTCCCCGAAGGACGTGTTCGAAAGCGTGCTAAAGACGGGCTCCGCTCTCAGGAATACATCGGGCAACGGATTTTATGCCGATGTCCAGAAGATAGAAATTTCCGGGGAGACAAATCTTTTCTGTTTCCAGCCTCCCTGTGGCGGAAGCGTGTACATACTGTCGTCGCCGGAGGAACAGGTGATGATTGACACCGGGTATGGAATCTATTATGAACGGATGACGGAAATGCTTAATTCCTACGGCTTGTGCACCACGGGAAATCTCTCGCGGATTATCGTGACCCATGCCGATGCAGATCACTGTGGTGCAGCAGGATTCTTCGACGTACCGGCTTATATGCACCCCGGGACGCGGGAGATTATTGAAAAGGCAAACCGGGCGTATGGGTCCGGCAGGGAGGATTCCGTGCTCGAAGAGGTCTACACAACCCTGATAGGGCTGTTCTCCAGGTTTACTCCCCCTGAAAGGATTGTATTGTTTCCCCTCCCGGCAGGAAAAAAAGCAGGGATTTTTCCGGCCCTCGATACCCTACGGGCATGCGGACTGACCTTAACAATACTGGAAGGGCTCGGCGGGCACCAGTACGGGCAGATTTACCTGCTGTGCGAGCAGGAGAGACTTCTCTTCACGGCAGATACGATGATCAACTTCGACTATTTATCGAAAGAACGCGCTGATTACAGTTCGCTTGCGGCTCTGCTCGTTGATTCGGTCAATGTCGACAGCTCAGTCGCACGGGTGGAGAGGCACGGCATTATTGACCTGGTGAAGGGAATTGAACAATCGGCAGGTGCAGGAACAAGGCCGTTCCTTATTTGTGGAGGGCACGGCCCTGTTTCCGCCGTTTCAGACGGGAAACTGGTCCCCTTCGGGGATATCAATACGTATAGGGCTCCCGCCAGGCACCAGGACGAGCGGTAACCCGGAATTTTTTTTTTCATATGGCATGACCAGAAATATAGAGTTATTCCCGGGTAACGAGGCTGATCCCTTAACTAAATCATTTAGCGAGTCTTTTAACTAATTCCAGTTAAACTGAGCCTTTACACTGATCCGGTCAAACTGAGCCTTTATACTAATTGGTTATTTGAGCCTTTACACTGATCAGGTTAGTTAATCCCGTTTCTTCACTGTTTTTGTTCTGCCTTAAGCTCCTGGAACCTCCTCACGGACAGCTCGAGATACGATTCGTCTTTTTCAATACCGATATAGTTCCGTCCGAGGCTGTACGCTTCAAGCCCGGTAGTAGAACTGCCGGTGAAGGGATCGAGGACGAGGCCTCCTTCCTGTGAACATGCTAAAATGATCCTTCTGAGAAGAGCCCGGGGTTTCTGCGTCGGATGCCGCCCCGGCCCTTTTTCATTGCGTCGTGGCGAGGGGATACTCCAGACAGACCTCATCTGTTTCCCCGGGACCTTTAAGGGGTCGCCATCCCACTCGCCATGTTTCATCTTCTCGTAATTGAACACATGACCCGGGGCATCTTTTCTCCGGGCCCATATAAGGGTCTCATGACTTGCCGTGAAATATCTGGTACTCAGGTTCGGAGGGGCATTCGGTTTGTACCAGCATATATCGTTGAGGATTTGGAATCCTTCCAGCTGGAGCGCATACCCGCAGGCATAAATGGAGTGATATGTGCCACTGATCCAGAGACTTGCGGATTCGGAAAGTACTCTTTTGCACGCCGAGATCCAGTCGCGGTGGAAACGGAAGTCATCGGCAATGCCGTGGCTTATATCCCACGTTCCTTTGTCAACCGGAGCTCTTTTTCCGGCATGGCAGGTAAATCCCCCGTTTGACAGGTTGTACGGCGGGTCGGCGAAAATCAGGTCAACCGACTGGTCCGGGATCCCTTTGAGGATAATCCTGCAGTCCCCGTGGTATAAGGTGAATCCTTCCTCATGAAAGTATGGCAAAGGGCGCCCGTACATATCATGTGTACGTATTTATTTCCCTGTACAAATCAGTTCCGGGCATTTCCGGACGAATGGTTACCCGGGAAACATAAACTGCCTTCATGGTACATCTGCTGCTACCGGGACAGGACATACCAATGCCAGGTCACGAAATCCTCATCTGGTTTGTAGTGACACTTTCTTGTGGGAGACCATGCCCGACCACAGAGTCCAGGAGATGATGCATCTTATGACGGAGAGGTTGCGGAAGATTACCGATTCGCTCTCCGACGAAGAAATTGAGAAGTTCATGAACGAGATCCTCAGGGCGGAAAGGATTTTTGTCATGGGTGCGGGAAGGAGCGGGCTTGTAGCAAAGGCATTCGCCATGCGGCTGATGCATCTCGGTCTTCACTCTTATGTCGTCGGTGAAACGATAACGCCGGCCCTGAAACCCGGCGACCTTGTAGTGGTATTTTCCGGCTCAGGAAAGACGAATACCATTGCTGATATTGCCGAAACGGCAAAAAGTATCGGTGGGCGGATATCACTCATCACATCGAACCGCGATTCGAGGATCGGGAGAATGGCAGACAGTATCGTAATCATCGAGAACCAGCGGGACCCGGTCACTGACGACACGGCCGAGTTTGAGATCAGGCAGATGCTCGGTGACCATAAATCCTTTGCACCTCTCGGCACGCTGTTCGAGACTGCATCCATGATATTTGCCGATGCCCTGGTCTCGAGACTCATGGAGGTTACGAAAACCGACGAGAAGGAACTCAGGAACCGTCATACGAATATTGAATAACAAACGGATTGGAGAGGTAACGATGAAACTGGCAGGACGGGTGCGGAATATCGATGTATCAGGGATAAGAAAATTATTTGAATCGGCCGGGCCCGGTTGCATCAACCTCGGACTCGGGCAACCTGATTTCAATACGCCCGACCATATACGGGAGGCCGCCATCCAGGCGATCCGCGAGGGAAAAACAGGATATACCAATAATACCGGTATTGTCGAACTTCGTGATGCGGTTGCAGGAAAATTAAAACGCGAGAACGGACTCGTGTACTCACCCGAACAGGTAATTGTCACGGCAGGCGCCAGCGAAGCACTGCATATCGTCATGCAGGCCACGGTCGAGAACGGCGACCGGGTGCTGCTTACAGACCCGGGATTTGTATCCTATGCGGCACTGGCGACGATAGCCGGGGGATGCCCGGAGGGAGTCCCCCTCGACCCTGACCTGCATATCGACATTGAAAAGGCAAAGGAGCTGATGGACGGGGCCAGGCTGTTTATTCTTAATTCCCCGGCAAATCCGACAGGAATGGTCGAAGACGGGGATGCTATCAGATCACTTGTGGAATACGCAATGGACGCAGGTGTCACGGTGATTTCCGATGAGGTGTATGAACATTTCATCTACGGCATGAAACACGTGAGCGCCGCCCGGTTCGGCGATGACGTCATAACGATCAATGCCACAAGCAAAACCTATGCGATGACCGGGTGGCGCCTTGGGTTCCTAGCGGCGCCTGAAGAATATATTACGCCCTGTGTTAAGGTCCATCAGTACGCCCAGGCCTGCGCCACCTCTATTTCACAGTATGCCGCACTTGCGGCATACACTGGTGACCAGGGACCGGTTACGGTCATGCGACGCGAATATGAAGCGAGACGGGATATCGTCTGGGAGGGGTTTAAGCAGATGGGCATCGTCTTCCCTAAACCGGAAGGAGCTTTTTACGCATTCGTCCCGATGGGACAGCAGTTAACTGAAAGAGTGCTCGCTTCGGGTATTGTTCTTGTCCCGGGCACCGCATTCGGGAAGAACGCACCAGATTATGCCCGGTTAAGTTATTCCGCATCACGGGAAACATTACAGGCAGCGCTTGCCAGGATCAGATCTGTCCTTTGATCCGGGAATAGTCCTTTTTCTCTCCAACTTCCGCTCTGTTGACATCCCTGGCTGTTATTTTGAATGGTACAATATTCGTGAAGAAACCTGACGCTCCCAGGACACATCCCAGCCGCTGGGGTGACCCCGGTCGGGATAAGGACTGCTCTGTCAATTCTTTCTCTCTAATCGTCCGAATCAACCCTGTCCAAAGACTATCCTGATGGGGGAGGGACAGGGGGGTGAAACCCCCTCCTGTCGGAATTTATGAAAATAATTTGCAACGAGAGGAATTCAACCGGGCCCTTTTTATCCGGATTTATTAAAACAACCAAGGGACAGATCTCCCGATCTACTGAAATTTCCGGTTTTAAATCATTCCCTGCAGGCCGATCCTATGTATCCCTGAAATCTGACCGGCCTGTATAATCCGCCGTTACCCGGCACCTCACTGTCGGGGTCCCCTGGTTTCGACGAGGTTATACCCTAAGCGATTAAAGCGGGTTATCTCTTACCATTCAGAGAGACAACTGTCCTGTATGGAGGCAGTTGTCCCTTAAGGGACGGTCAGGGAACCGTGCGAGCGATTGATAGTGTACCGGGTCAAACCAGATGAGTATCATGGTCAAGGAACTGTTAAGGAAATTATCAAATGCCCACGGGGTCTCGGGCAGCGAAGGAAACGTGTATGACCTGATTAAGAAGGAACTCAAGGGGTGCACCGATGAGATCAGGGAAGACCCGATGGGTAACCTCATTGCCATAAAAAAAGGAGATCGCTTCTCGATTATGCTCGCCGCCCACATGGACGAGATAGGTCTCATGGTCAAGCATATCGATGAGAAAGGCTTTATCAGGTTTATCACGCTCGGCGGTTGGTTTGCGCCGACACTATACAGCCAGCGCGTCCTGTTCCATGGGACAAAAGGACCCGTTACAGGGGTTATCGGTGGAAAGCCACCCCATATGATGGACGAGGAAGAACGGAAAAAAGGCGTTAAGACAGAAGATATGTTTGCAGACGTCGGTGCCAGGAATGCCGCCGAGGTACAGGAAGTCGGGATCGAGATCGGGACTCCGGTTACAATTGACCGGCAGTTTTCCGAACTTTCAAATGACCGTGTGACAGGGAAGGCATTCGATAACCGGGCCGGCGTTGCAGTTCTCATAAAAACTCTCCAGGAACTGAAATCACCCCATACAGTATACGGGGTTTTCACTGTACAGGAAGAGGTGGGATTAAAAGGTGCCCGGACGAGCGCCTACATGCTTGACCCAGACTGCGCCATTGCGACGGACGTGACCATACCCGGGGATCACCCCGGCATAGAGAAAAAGGATTCGGGTCTAGAAATGGGAAAAGGCCCTTCCATTACCATTGTCGATTCAAGCGGTCGCGGGCTGATTGCCAGCCGGGCGATGATTGCATGGCTCCGTGAGACTGCGGAAAAGAACGATATCCCGGTCCAGCTCGAGGTTGGGAGCGGCGGTACGACCGATGCTACATCCATACATCTCACAAAAGGAGGTATCCCGAGTACCACCCTGTCTATTCCTGCCCGTTATATTCATTCGCCTGTCGAGGTGCTTGACCTGAATGATATTAAGGAAGGCGTGCGGCTCCTTACTGCGGCACTCAAATCCAAACCAAAACTGTAAAAGTTTTATCTTATAACTACCAGGAAGGGAAATCCTGTTCATGGCTGAACAAAGTAAGAAATCTTTTTCAGGTATCCGAAGTCGGGCAAAAAGAAACACCGGAGCAGGTCGAAGCGGGTCTGTAGGAAATAATCGGATCAAGAAGGCCCTGTTGCTATAGAACCATGTCCTGATCCTCAAAATTACGATACCGTCCATTATACCTGGATGAACCATTGTTAAGGAAGATCCTGCCTGAAACCCGGCTTTTTAAATGATATCTTCAGAAATTCAACCCCATTCCAGTCTCTCTATCTCAAAAATAAACCGTTGTCCTTATTTTTACGGTCCCTTTGTTCATCCCATTCCTGGCAGCACCGGAACATGGTTCTGTACTGCCAGAATTACCTCCCGTTAACGGAAATATTCAATAATTACCCATATAAGAAACAAAGCCCATATCACTTGTTTTTTAACGGATTTAAGGCCTGGAATGGCGTTGTTTCAATACTGCTGTTCAATTGATGGGCAGTTCCACCCGGTTCCCTTATATCTCTCCGTCACTACCACAGGAAACGGTGGTCCTGACACCGGGGATCGGTGTATAAATTATCCATGATCCGTTATTCACTGGTTCGAAATGTCAATTAACCTGATATCCGTTTGTTAGCGATTATATCGGCCATTTGAGTTTCTTTTGCACAAAAAATTTTAGAATTTCCCGACCATTATATCCCGTGGTTTTATTTTCAGATAACGGGGTAGAGAAAATGATTTTTAATGAACCGAAAATTTTAAAAAAAAAGGAATGTATCCCGGGTTACGGGAACGGTGTTACCGTAATCAGGTTGTGCTGGACCAGTTCATCAGATCCATCATCATTCGTCACGTGCAGGGTAACCGAATACTGTCCTGGTGTGTTATAGGTATGGGACGGGTTCTGGTCAGATGAGAACTGGCTGTCGCCGAAACTCCAGAACCACTCGTTCATCGGTCCGTTCGCGGAGGTATCGGTGAACTGGACTGTCAGCGGTGCAGACCCGTTAAGCGGTACTGCCTTGAAATGGGCCACCGGGATCTTGGTCACGGTCACCTGTTTCGTTATTTTGCCACTGCCCTGGGTGGACAATACGTTCAGCGTCACATTGTAAACACCGGATTTCAGGTAGGTATGTACCGGGTTGTGGTCGTTTGAAATGATGTTATCGCCGAAGTTCCACGTGTAGCTGAACGGGTTGCCCGTTGAGGTATCGGTGAACTGAACCGTAAGAGGGACATTGCCTTCGGCCGGTTTATAGGTGAAATCAGCGGTGATAGGTGTACTAACCGCAACCAGCTGGCTTTAGTCACCGAGTTCGATCCGATACTGTTGGTAACTGTTAACTTGACGCTATAGACTCCTCCGGAGGTATAGGTATGGAGGGGGTTCTGCAACGTTGAGGTTGTGCCGTCGCCAAAGTTCCAGCTCCACTGTGTCGGGTTTCCTGTCGATGTGTCAATAAACTGAACATCCAGTGGCGAGAGTCCGGCTACCGGGTTAGTAGTAAACGAGGCAACCGGCATGGCGCTTACCATAATGAAATCCTGCTTGATCTTCTTGCTCGTTCCGAAGAAGTTCTGCACGGTCTCGGTCACGGTATAGTTACCAGGCTTCTGGTAGACATGGACCGGGTTCTTATCGGTCGAGGCAAGGCCGTCACCAAAGGTCCAGTAGTAAAGGAATGGTTTTCCTGTCGACTGGTCGGTGAACCTGACAAGGAGCGGTGAAATTCCGCTTGTCGGGCTTGCAGTGAAGTCGGCAAACGGTGACCTGGTCACGGTGATGTATGCCGGTCTCGTCAGGCTCGAGCTGCCACCCGAGTTGACAACGGTAAGGGATACATTGAAGCTTCCGACTTTATTGTAGGTATGGACCGGGTTCTTGATGCCGGGGCCGGCAAATGTTCCGTCGCCAAAGTCCCACACCCAGCTCAACGGGGAATTAGTCGATGTATCGTTGAACTGGACTGTCAACGGTAATGTCCCGATTGTTGGTGTTCCCGTAAAGTTCGCTACCGGCGGAGGCATTAATGCATTTATGGCGATAAATGCGGTGTTATTGCTGACACCACCGGAGTTCGACGCTTTCATGGTGACGGTGAAATTACCTGCCGCTGCATAGTGGTAAACCGGGTTCTGCAGCGTTGAAGTGTTCCCGTCACCGAAGTTCCAGGCCCATCCTGTCGGGTCGTTTGTCGATTCGTCGATGAACGTTACGTCGAACGGAACAGTTCCGCTGGTACGATTGACCGCAAAGCCTGCTACCGGTCTCGGCTGGGTGACATTGATGTAATTATCTTTCTCCTTGATGCTGTTTCCACCGGCGTTGATGGCTTCCATGGTGACGTTATAGACACCCACAGTCATGTAGGTATGTAATGGGTTCTGCAGAGTAGAGGTGTTCCCGTCACCGAAGTTCCAGTTCCAGGATGTCGGGTCACCGGAGGATGCGTCATTGAACTGCACATCCAATGGCTTATCACCGGTGAGAGGTGCAGCAGTGAAATCCGCTTCCGGCGGCTGTACAAGAACCGTGATGTAATCCGGTTTTGCGAGCGGGTCACCGCTTCCTCCGGCATTGGATGGCGTCAGGGTAACCGTGAACTGGCCGGTTGCATTATACAGGTGGCCGGGGTTCTGCAGGGTTGAGTTCGTCCCGTCGCCGAAGTCCCAGAACCAGGCTGTCGCATCGGTTGAGTAATCGGTGAAGTTCACGAACAACGGGATATTGCCGCTCGTTCTGTCAGCGGTGAAATTCGCTACCGGCTGGTTGGTTATTGCCACATTCTTCGTCGTAGTGTTTGAACCGGAAATGTTCTGGACTGTCAGAGTGACAGTATAATTCTGCACACCTGAATAAAGATGGGGTGGCGGGTTTTGAAGAGTGCTGGATGTGCTGTCCCCAAAGTCCCAGTTCCAGCTCGCATTGATAGCGGCGGAATTATCCGTGAAATTTACGGTCAGAGGGGCAAACCCATGGTCAGGGGATAGCGTAAAGTTCGCTATCGGAGGGACCGGTGCTGATAATACATGTATCACAGATGAAGTAGAATTGGAACCTTCAGTGTTGTTTACGGTGAGATTAACGGCATAATCACCAGCTTGACTGTAGAGATACGTTGCATTTTCCGTTGTTGCTGTCCCGATACCATCCCCGAAGGCCCATAAGAACGTAAAGGGTCTGGTTCCCGTTGATGTACTATTGAATGTCACTGTATTGTTTACTACAACTGGGTTCGGATTTGCTGTAAATCCGGCAATAGGCGACAGAGAACCAGTGACAGTAAACGCCCCCGGTTCCGGTGCAGATTGTGAATCATTATTCTTCACTAACAAATCATAGGTACCTGCCGGTTTCCCGGTGAGATCGAAAACACTGTTGAAACTGGTTCCGGTAACATTGGACACAGTACCCTGACAGGGTGGTATTTCCCAGACTAAGATTGGCGATTAACCCCGGATGGAACCCAATCCCGGTAATCAAGGTATTGACAGGCGATGTATTTGGACCACTTACGGGACTGATAGCAAGGTTACCGGGGCTGTCGGGGTAAAATACGAAGAAACCCTTGCCACTGTCAAGGGTTGCATTCTGGCCATCAGGATTCGTTACGGTCACATTCCATTGACCTACCGGGGCACTTGTGAGATCAACAAAGCATGCGATTTGACTGGAACTGATATAGCCATCAGCAGATACAGGTAGTGGCGTTTGCCCTGTTTTTGTAAAGTTTACGTACGCTCCTGGCTGGAAATTGCTCCCTGAAATATTTGTTATATGTAAAGATGCTGTGTTGACACCGTGATAGGGATCCATATCATTAACAACAGGCGCCGGGCTTGTAACGTTAAACATAGGTTGATTGGAAGCATACTGGCCATCGTTATTGATCACGAAAATCTTCCAGGCGCCTGTTACTGCGTTATGCGTTGGCAAAGAACAGGAGATTGTTGTGGTATTATATACCAGGTTCGTCGCTGTCCGGTTCGTTTGTAGCGACATATTCATGACAACGATCGGCGAATTAAACCCTGTCCCGCTGATGCTTACGGTCGTATTGACGTCAGTAGATCCTGTTGAAGGGTTGATGCTGGTTACCGTTGGTCCGGGCTGAGTTATGTTAAACCCATTTACAAGTGGATCAGATGTCTGCCCATCAGCCGTATTTGTCTCCGTGACATTGTAGGCTTGTGCTGTGTGCCCTGTCAGATTTAAAATAAAGCCAATATTAGTTCCATCAGCTACCACTACATTTTGCCCGTAAATAACCTCGGACCCATTCGAAAGGGCCACGACAGGTTTGGGTATGCTGTCGATAAATCCTGTCCCCGTGATTTGTGCGCTTAATGCATTATTTGTATTGGAACCATTGAGGGGAGTGATCGTAAGAACGAAAGGTTTGGGGTTGGTGATATTAAACTGTTTATCGGTATTACTCGATCTTGTATCATTATTGATAACCACAACATTCCAGAGTCCGGTATCCTGTCCTGAAATTGGGAAATTACAATTAATTAGTATTGGACTAACTGTGTTTACAGTTCCGGTAATATTCGCATGAGATGCCCGGGTGAGATTTGCAGATAATCCAGGATAGAAACCGGTCCCGGTAATATTAACGGATACTACACCGCTATTTGGACCTGACGCGGGATTTATTCCTGTTACAGCAGGCGATGTGAGATAAAATACCTGGAACTGATTTATTGATGTCGTATTATTATAAAGGGGTCCGGGATTTGTGATCGTTACATTATAAAATCCAACCGGGACATTTGAAAGGTTGACATTCGCATCAATATAGGTCGGATTGGGATTAACAGGGCCTTCGATCGGCAAATGGAATGTTCCTTGAACAAAATCTACTGTGGCACCGGGCAGGATATTGATTCCCGAGGTCCTGATATTCACTGGGATCCCTACGGAATTCACTCCGGAAACCGGGTTGACCCCCGTAATGGTGGGGGGGGGCGCATAGATCATGAACGGCAGGCTTGCCACACTGTGCTGGCCGTCCGGGTTTGTTACATTAATGAACCATAACCCGCTTTTCGAAGTCAGATCCAGCGTGCAGGTAATCACCGTGCTGGAAGGGACGGACACATTATCGGCATTGAACATCGCACTGCCGTTCGTGATATTTATCACGGCATTGGGAAGGAAGTTCTGTCCTGTAAGTGTGATCGGGAACGCACTGTTTGTGTTGATTCCCGATGATACATTGGAACTGTCCAGAACCGGGGGCAATACCAGGATCTCGAATCCATATGGGAAAGGCGTTGACCAGAGAGTACCATTCGCTACCGATACATTCCAAAAACCCCATTGTTTCCCGGTCAGATCAAACGAACACTGCATCTGGGTGTCGCTTATTCTGTTTACAAGAAAACCGGATATGTTTGTCTGTCCCGTCATATTCAGGACAACGATACTGGTATCGGGGGGGAATTCGTTCCCGGTAATCTGTACATTATTCTGAACACCGGTATTCAGTGCACTACTGGGACTTATTCCCGTTACATTGAACTCAGCACATGCCGGCGCCACCAGCAATATGAAGAGGCCAATTATTATTGCAACCTTCGTGACATTCATCTTCATTCCATGATCACCTTGAACTCATGCATGATTGTTACATCTTGAATCAGGAAACCAGAGTGCTTTTGCTCTCCAATACCCCGATATAAATGTATTCAAAATATCCTCTCACGTAACCTATTTAAATCTTTCCCAGATTTATGCCTCTTCTGCAACCTTTTTTTTCATTATCCGGGGTTAAGAGCGCGTGAAATGTGGTACACGAAGATGAAAAGTCACCATAATCAGGTAGGGGACTTCACAACAAACCATGAGAAGATCCGCTCAATTTGGTACAAAATCGAACAGGAAGAGTTAATAGACTTAACAAGGTAAACAGTTTTTGTTATATACAGAAACCTGGCAGATGCCAAACGTCAGTCACGCAGCAGACATTTTTTACTTTATCGTTCTATGCGCGTCATAAAAAAACAACCCCCGTATATCACCCGGTAAGGGTAACCGGTGAGATATAAATTTCAGATCCGGTAACAGGGTGCAAATATGAAAATGCGATCTGTTATACTGTAAAGCTTAACATCTCAAAACTATATTATTTATATAGAAGAATTGCTTTTGGATTTAAATATTATTATTTACGCTGAATTCTTTTATATACAGATCAGAAGATTCCCTCCATGCGATCATGTATCGGATTTGCCTGCAGGAACTCAAAATCCCCGGGGATTTTGAATAACCTGTTCTGGCATTCCCGGGAAATTTCATTTCCCTGATTGGAAAGTTTCCCAAACCCCGTAAACCTGCATTTCAGCCTTCACGGTTCTTAACCAGTCCGGAACTATCCCTTTCCAGTGCAATCATACCGGTTATCCCTTATTATCCGGTACCGAGTCTTGCTTTTATCGCATTTATCTGGTCGCGAAGTCGTATTGCCTCCTCAAAATCGAGGTTTTCTGCTGCCGCCCTCATGCCTGCTTCAAGTTCGATGATGAGATTCGGGAGCTCGGTTTTGGGGATGTGCCTGACATCCCTGATATCCACTTCCTTCTCCCGGACGGGTTTGATGATAGTCGCAGGGACGATATGATGCTTTTCGTTGAATGCGAGCTGTATCTCCCGTCTCCTCTTTGTCTCTCCGAGTGCTTCCCTGATGGACCCGGTGATGGTATCGGCATACAGTACAACATGGGAATTGACATTTCTTGCCGCTCTTCCGATAATCTGGATCAGGCTCCTTGCATCCCTGAGGAACCCCTCCTTGTCGGCATCAAGGATCCCGATAAAACCGACTTCAGGAATGTCAAGACCTTCCCTGAGCAGGTTAATTCCTACCAGGACATCGAATTTCCCGAGCCTTCAGCTCACGGATGATCTCGGTCCTCTGGAGGGTATCGATTTCTGAGTGGAGATACCGGGTCCTGATCCCCTTTCCGGCCAGATACTCCGTATATTCCTCGGCAAGTTTTTTTGTCAGGGTAGTGAGAAGGACCCGGTCTCCCCGGGCGATCGTGTTCCTGATCTCCTCCATGACATGCTCAGTCTGCCCTTTTGTCGGCTTTACCTCCACGAGCGGGTCAACAAGGCCTGTCGGCCTGATGATCTGCTCGACGACCTGGTCTGAAATCTCAAGTTCGTAGGTTCCGGGTGTCGCCGATACAAAGACGACGTCGTGCATATACTGCACGAATTCATTAAACATCAACGGCCGGTTGTCATAGGCACTCGGCAGGCGGAACCCGTAATCAACGAGCGATTTTTTCCTGGAACGATCGCCGCGGTACATCCCGTGCAGCTGGGGATCGTCTGGTGGCTCTCGTCGATGAAGAGGATAAAGTCTTTGGGAAAATAATCGAGCAGGCAGTACGGTTTCTCGCCGGGCATACGAAAATCAAAATGACGGGAATAATTTTCGATTCCCTTGCAGCTTCCGGTCTCCTCGATCATCTCGAGGTCGTAGTTGGTCCGCTGTTCCAGGCGGTGCGATTCGAGAAGGCCGAGTTCGGGAAGCCGCTCCAGCAGTTCTTCCCGGATCGTCCGGATTGCACGGTTCTTGTCGTCTTCAGGTATTACGTAATGCCTTGCAGGATATACGTAAAAATAATTCATTTTTTCGTTTACAAGGCCTGTATTTTTATCGATTTCCGCAATCCGGTCCACCTCATCGCCAAACAGTTCCACCCTGATGATATCGTTGAAATACCCGGGGATCAGGTCGATGGTATCTCCTTTCACCCGGAACCTGCCGGGCATCAGTTCCAGGTCGTTTCGCTGGAACTGGCAGGCGATCAGTTTTTCGATAATTTCCTTCCTGGTCATCCGCTCTTTTACTTTAAGTTCAAATCCCATGTTCCGGAAGTTCTCGGGGCGGCCGAGACCATAGATACAGGAGACCGAAGCAACGACGATCACATCGCGTCTCGACAGCAGCGAGGCTGTGGCTGAAAGACGAAGCCTGCTCGATCTTCGGGTTTATCTGTGCATCCTTCTCTATATACTGGTCTTTGGCCGGAAGGTACGATTCGGGCTGGTAGTAGTCGTAATATGATACAAAATACTCTACCCGGTTTTCAGGGAAGAATTCCTTAAACTCGTTATACAACTGGGCCGCAAGCGTCTTGTTGTGTGCGATGACGAGGGCAGGGCGACCCATTCCGGCTATGACGTTTGCCATGGTAAACGTTTTTCCGGAACCCGTGACCCCGAGGAGCGTCTGGTAGTGCATTCCTTCCCGGAGTCCTTTCATTAGCTTTGCAATGGCTAGAGGCTGGGAGCCCTTTGGCCCGAATGGTGCTGCCAGGTTAAATTCAGTCATTCTATCGTAAGCTGCCTGTTTTTTGTGTTGATCAGTATAGCATGGATTGGTTTATGATCAGGGAATCGCTGATCAGCCCCTGTTCCTTCGTGATCATGGGGACACCGGTTTACATAAGGATATTGATGGAAACAGGAGGTATTTTTGACCGGTCACGGTTCCCCTTTCTCCTGATGGATTTTTCTCCAATGGTCATTCATATTCAGACGAGGTATTTGTTAGCGCTGCGACAGACAGATAATACAGGGCCTCTGGTTTCTTCACCACCGCTGGAGATTTGGCCCGTGTCGCTATCCCATGATGGATTTCTTCTTCCGGAGCAGCCTGTGATACGCAACGGCAAAACGGTGTGCTTCGTCCCGTATTTCCTGAAGAAAGAGAGATGCCCTTTCCTTCCGGTCAATCGGGAGTGGATGGGCATGGCCCTGCATGTAGACCTGTTCCTCTTTTTTCGCGAGCGCTATCACCGGTATGGTCAGGCCCAGGTCCTTGGTTTCCCTGACGGCTGCACGGAGCTGGCCCCTTCCCCCGTCTACCATTATCAGGTCCGGGAGTGTGCTGCGTTCTTCGATAAGCCTCGCATACCGCCTCCGGACGACCTCCCCGATAGCAGATACATCGTCGATCCCTTCCACGGTCTTTATCCGAAACCTCCGGTAATTCTGTTTATCGGGACGCCCGTCACGGAACCGGACCATTGACCCGACAACCGATGTCCCGGTTGTATGGGATATATCGAAACATTCGATCACATGCGGAATCCCATCAAGCCCGAGGTGGTCTTTCAGCTCATGGAGCCGGATTTCATCACCGAAGAACACGGTCTCGATGTTTACTTTTACCAGGTCGAGCAGCCGCCGCTTCGCACCTCGCTGCGGTACCGTCACAATGACTTTTTTCCCCCTCTTCTCAGAAAGGAATTCTTCCATCGGTCTGCTTACCGGCCCCGGGAGAATAATTTCAGGTGGCGGTCCGGTCATCGAATAATACTGGACAAGGAATTCCTCGAGGAATTCCTCGCGGTAATCAAAAACAAATTCTGATTTATTTGCAAGTGTCCCCCGGTGAACGGGAAATACCATGAGATACACCACCCCTTCCTCGATGATGTAATGAACAATATCTTCCTCGGTATCGGTAGGTCTCGCCACGTCCTGGCGGCCCCCCAGGCGCTCCACGGCCGTTATCTGGTCCCTGATCTTTAACGCAGACTCGTAGTCCCGGGCATCCGAAAATTTCGTCATTTCTTCTTTTAACCGGGCGACCAGTTCTCCGGACCTCCCGCGAAGAACCATCACTGCCTTCCTGACCTGCTCACCATATTCATCCCGGCTTACTCCGCCAATGCATGGCCCTGTGCAGGTCTGGATATGATATCTCAGGCAGGCCCTTCTGTTGAGGTTTTTACAGGTACGTAACCTGAAAACCTTTTTTACGACCGAATATATGTAATCCCGTTCGGCTGCAGAGACAAAAGGTCCGAAGAACGCGCCATGCCCGGAGGGTCTCCGGGCAATCCTGATGCAGGGAAATTCTTCATCGGTCAGCTCGATATAGGCATATTGTTTCGCATCCTTGAGATCAATGTTGTACCGGGGCTGGTGAGTTTTTATCAGGCTGTTTTCGAGGATCAGGGCTTCGACCTCGTTTGTCGTAACGATATAGTTCACCGTGTCGATATGTTCGACAAGCGACTGTGTTTTAGGGTCGTGGTCCCGTTTCTGGAAATACGTGGACACCCTTTTCTTCAGATTTTTTGCCTTCCCGATATAGATTATCGTTCCGCCCTCATCGGAGAAGAGGTAACAGCCCGGATTTCCCGGAAGTGCTGAAAGGTCGATCATGGATTTTCCCCCGGGGATACACGGTATTTCAATAATCCGGGAGCGACGATGTCAAGGAATAAGCCAGAACGAACAATCGAAGGGAGGTGCATGTGGTATCGATATGCTGCATTTCCGGATTTCTCTGCTTTCTGCGACATCCGGTTGCACGACCCGGACGGAGCATGGATGCACCAGGCTATGCCAATAAAAGCAGCCGACTCATAGACCCCGATCATCGGTTCCAGGGGTAACGTCATAGGAAATCTTACCAATATCCACGAATACCGTATGTACCGTTAGTCATGGTATTCTCCTGAACTTTTCACCGTGACTCGTCTAAACAACCTTACCGGCCCGTTTCCCTGTCGCAGTCCGCCGAGCGATCGCAGGAGATACGGATAACGTTTCCGGCGATACCGCTTCTGAAAGCATCCTTTTGAGGAACTGCCCGGTGTAACTCCTGTTATCAAGGGCCACCTCCTCCGGGGTCCCGGTCGCAACGATCTCCCCACCTCCGTCGCCTCCGTCAGGACCGAGGTCAAGGACATAATCTGCTGATTTTATAATATCGAGGTTGTGTTCGATTACGACCACGGTATTTCCCTTGGATACCAGTTCGTCAAGCACCCTGATCAGCTTTTTCACATCATGGAAGTGCAGGCCGGTGGTCGGTTCGTCCAGGAGGTAGATTGTTTTGCCGGTCCCTTTTTTCGCGAGTTCGCGGGTAAGTTTGATCCTCTGGGCTTCTCCGCCGGAAAGCGTCGTCGAACTCTGCCCGAGTTTGATGTAATCGAGACCTACTGCCGAAAGGGTTTCAAGTTTCTGACGTATTGCCGGTATGTGGACAAACAGCCCGAGTGCCTCTTCGACCGTCATGTTGAGGACGTCGGCAATCGACTTCCCCTTATATTTCACCTCCAGCGTTTCCCGGTTATACCGCGTCCCCTTGCACTCTTCGCATTCGACGTACACGTCCGGGAGAAAATTCATCTCGATTTTGATCAGTCCGTCCCCTTCGCATGCTTCGCAACGGCCTCCTTTTAAGTTAAACGAAAACCTTCCGGGCTGGTAGCCCCTGCTCTTCGCTTCCTTTGTCTCTGCAAATACCTTCCTGATCTCGTCGAATACCTTGGTATAGGTGGCCGGGTTCGAGCGGGGCGTCTTCCCGATCGGGCTCTGGTCGATGACGATGACCTTGTCGATCTCGGAATCGAATGCGAGCGAACGGTACTTTCCCGGGGCTTCTTTCGAGTGATGAAGCTTTTTCATGAGGGCCCGGTACAGGGTATCGTAGATGAGGGTGGATTTGCCGCTCCCTGATACTCCCGTAATAACAGTGAACACACCTATCGGGATTCCCACGTCTATGTCCTTTAAGTTGTTCTCGCTGCACCCGGTAATCCTCACGTAGCGGTTGCTTTCCCTGCGGTGAACCGGGACATCGATCTTCATGGTACGGGCGAGGTACCGGCCGGTGAGTGACTTTTTGTTCCGTTCGATCTGGGCCGGCGTCCCCTCGGCAACGACATAGCCGCCGTGCAGACCGGCTCCGGGCCCCATGTCAACCACATAATCCGCGTTCCGGATGGTATCCTCGTCGTGTTCGACAACGATGAGGGTATTGCCGAGGTCCCGGAGCCTGCAGAGGGTGTCGATAAGCTTCTGGTTATCCCTCTGGTGAAGCCCGATGGAAGGTTCGTCAAGGACGTAAAGGACACCGACAAGGTTCGACCCTATCTGGGTGGCAAGCCTTATCCGCTGGGCTTCACCGCCGGACAGGGTCCCTGCCCTCCTCGATAATGTCAGGTACCCGAGACCGACCTTTTCCAGAAATTCCAGTCTGGCGTTGATCTCCTTCAATACCTGGCGTGCGATCTCCTCCTCTTTGTCATCCAGCTTCAGTGTTTTGAAAAATCCGATACACCGGGTGACCGGCAGGTCCGTGACATCGATAATGGACTGCCCGGCTATTTTAACCGCGAGGACTTTGTCTTTCAGTCGTTTCCCGTGGCATCTCGGGCAGTCCGAGATACGCATGAACTTTTCGAGCTCGCGTTTCCGGTATTCCGACTGCGTCTGGTTATACAGGCGGGCTGCCTGCGGGGCGAGTCCTTCCCATTCCCCCCTGTGCGACCAGCTGGCATCCCCGTTTTTCATGCTCATCGAGAAGTGGATACGGTCGTTTGATCCGAACATCAGGACCCTGTATTGATCTTCGGTGAGATCCTTAACCGGCGTGAATACCGAGAAACCATAGTGCCGGGCAACGGCCCCGAGATACTGGCTCCGGTAACCGTCGAGGAAATTCCGGTACATTGCAACCGCTCCATCGGCAAGGGATAGATTTTTATCGGGAATGATCAGGTCTGCATCGAACTCCATCTTTATGCCGAGACCGTTGCATTCCTCGCAGGCACCGAACGGGCTGTTGAACGAGAACATCCTCGGCTGGAGCTCTTCGAAGGTGATCCCGCATTCCGGGCAGGCCATATTGGCAGAATAGGTCGTTTCCCTCCCTTCGCCATCCGAGGCGATAACGAGGCCGTCGGATTTCTTTAAAGCGTTCTCGCAGGCTTCCGCAAGACGTGAGCGGTCATCCGAATCCAGGCGGTCGATCACAACCTCGATATCGTGTTTTTTGTACCGTTCCAGCGCGACTTCCTCATCGGTCCGGTGGATTTCCCGGTTGATCCTGACCCTTGCATATCCCTCTTTGTTCAGGTCTTTTACGAGCTGGAGGTACGTGCCTTTTTTCTGCCTTACGAGAGGAGACAGTATCGTAACGGTCCCCGGAAACTCTTCGGCGATCCGGTCCGCAATTTTTGCGGGAGACTGCGATTCAATCCTGATATTGTGGACCGGGCAGTACGGGACCCCGATCCTTGCAAAAAGGAGACGGAGGTAATCATAAATTTCAGTCACCGTCCCGACCGTGCTCCTCGGGTTCTTGGAGGTGGTCTTCTGTTCGATTGAAATTGCGGGGGACAGGCCTTCGATACTGTCGACATCGGGCTTCTGCATCAGGCCCAGGAACTGCCTGGCATATGCCGAGAGGGATTCGACATAGCGCCGCTGGCCTTCCGCATAAATCGTGTCGAAGGCAAGAGTGGACTTTCCCGACCCTGAAAGTCCGGTGATGACAATTATTTTGTCGCGGGGGAGGCCGACGGTGATATTTTTGAGGTTATGCTGCCGGGCTCCGCGGATGATGATCTTCTTCATTGTATACAGCGGGATCAAGGTCTCTTTTCTACCTTAATAGACCGATTGATCGGGGTAACCGCAACAATGCAAAACTCCCCCGGAATTCCAGGGTATGATCCCGGGCACAGAGGATCCGGTACTTCACATTTCTATCGGTGAAATCCGGGATACTGTGGAGTCTGTACGATATTCCTTGCTTTTTTATCAGCTGTTCCGATCATAACTTTCCCATGAAACCCTGTGCTTACCCAACAGTAGGATTATTTTATGCCTCTCCGGCCTCATCGTCTTCAGGGTACTACCACGAGGTCCCATTCGTCCTCATCGAATTCCAGGACCCCTTCGCCATCGCACTGCGGACAGGTGACTGTCGGTGGTTCCCCGCATTCGGCTTCGACTCCGGTATCGTCGTCCTGTTCTTCTTCGATTTCCTCGGTCTCGGTATGGAGACGAAAGTGACGCTTTGTTTCTTCCGATTTTAACGATTTGCATATCTCGAAGCGCTCGTTCGGGACGACGCCCGTGCCCTTGCAGCGTTTGCAGGTAAGAAGGATAGTCATTGTCGTGAAATTTTTATCAAGCTGGAATGATAAAATATACCTTTCATTCCTGAATATTCAGAAGTGTGAAATGGAAAATTGTAAATTTTTTTTTTCATTTCTCATTGATACACATAACTATCGTAACTCCCGTACGAATTACGCATCGCTTCTCGAGTACTATCATTATAATGTTTTTTATTGCAAAAATATTACCCGATGTGGTTAATATGTCTTAATGACGGTTAGATACACATTATAGTATAATTTCAACAGGAAACATTTTCATGAAATTATCAATAATAGGAGGGGGATATGTCGGAACCGTTACCGGAATCTGCATGGCGGAGGTGGGTCATGAGGTCACGATAGTTGACGTGGACCGGAAAAAAACAGATCTTATCAACCAAAAAATCCCTCCCATATACGAGCCTGGATTAAAAGAGTCTACTGGAATTAAACAGTAGTGCCATCATGGCAACAACTGACATGATAAGGGCCGTAAAAGAGACTGAAATAAGTTTCATCTGCGTCGGAACCCCTTCGCGGGATGACGGTTCCATTGATTTGTGCTATATCGAATCCGTATCGGCCCAAATCGGGCTTGCAATTAAAGAAAAGCAGGAATACCATTGTGTATTAGTTAAAAGCACCGTTGTACCGGGTACATGTGACCAGGTGGTAATTCCCCTTATCACCCGTAATTCAGGTAAATCGCAGGGTATCAATTTCGGTGCCGGGTCGAACCCCGAGTTTCTTAGAGAAGGCCGGGCAGTGCACGATTTCCACTATCCCGATCGAATCGTCGTCGGATCCGACGATCCCAGGATATTGCAGACGATGCGTGAATTGTACGGGAAATTCGACTGCCCGTACATCGAATGCCAGACGAGGACCGCTGAGATGATCAAATATGTCAGCAATGCCTTTCTGGCACTGAAAATAAGCTTATGCCAACGAGATCGGGAATTTATGCAAAGTAATGGGAATAGATTCTTACGATGTTTTCAAAGGAGTCGGGCTGGACCAGAGGATAGGTCCATTATTTTTCAATGCAGGGCTGGGCTTCGGGGGTTCGTGTTTTCCAAAGGATGTCAGGGCGCTGAAAAGCCTGGCAGAATCAAAAGGTCTTACTCCTCTGCTGCTGAATGCTGCTCTTACCGTCAACGAACAACAGCCGGAAAAATTTTTATCGCTGCTCAGGCAACGCGGTCCAATTAAGGGAAGGAAGATAGGTCTCCTCGGTCTTGCCTTTAAACCTGATACCGATGACATCAGGGAGGCAAAATCAATTGAAATTGCCACAGCCCTTTTGTCGGAGGGTGCCGATATTATTGCTTACGACCCGATAGCCATGGAAAGCTTCAGCAAATTATTCCCCAGTATTAAGTATGTGAAGACAGCAGGCGAGCTGGTGGAACAATCCGAAACAATACTAATCGTTACAGAATGGCCTGAATTCGAAAATCTCGATTACGGCGGGAAAACTGTCATCGACGGGCGCCGGATTCTGAAGGCAAAAGCAACGGCCCGGTATTACGAGGGGGTATGCTGGTGACAACGGTAACTAAAGCAGTGATCCCTGCTGCAGGACTGGGAACACGTTTCCTGCCCCTGACTAAATCGATGCCCAAAGAGATGCTCCCGGTCGTTCATAAGCCGGTGATCCAGTACGTGGTGGAGGAAGCATATGAATCGGGAATTACCGATATCCTGATCATAACGGGAAAAGGCAAACGGGCGATCGAAGACTACTTCGATCATATTGATGGCGACCTATCCAACGAGTACCCTGGACGAGCTCGATGTGCTCCTCGACTCGGTCAATATATTCTATGTAAGACAGCGTTCGTTACGGGGATTGGGTGATGCAATCAGTTATGCATCCAGTTTTATCGATAACGACCCATTTGCGGTTCTTCTCGGGGATACCATTACCATACCCCCATGCGCGAAAGAACTGATAGAATGTTACGAGAAATGCCGGGCGTCCGTCATTGCCGTTGAAAAAGTTCCGCTATCAATGGTTAGGAATTACGGTATCATTAACGGTCAACCAATTGACGAAGATTTAATTTTAATCAGGGACCTGGTCGAAAAACCAGATCCTGATAAGGCCCCGTCAGACCTCGCCATATTGGGTTCTTATGTCCTGACTCCCACGATAATGGATTGTATAGGGGAAACCAAACCCGGCAAGGGAGGGGAGATCCAGCTGACCGACGCCCTGAGGGTCCTGAAAGACCGGGAGAACCTGTATGCTCATCTTTACCGGGGCAGACGATACGACATCGGGAACAAGACGGACTGGCTGAAAGCCAATATTGAACTTGGCATGAAAGATCCGGTAATCGGGAAAGAGATACAGGACACCTGTAGGGAGTTATGTGATGGCATCCGATGATATTCAGGTAATAACCGATAATCTCGGAGATATCTCCTTTGAAGGCTTGAGAGTCCTCGTGACAGGCGGTTCAGGATTCCTAGGGTCATGGATGTGCGAAACGATACTGGCTCAGCATGGATCGGTCGTATGTCTGGACAATTTTTCGAGCGGTATGCCATCCAATATTGAGAAGATCGAACATTTTTCTCATTTCAAATGTATGAATCACGATGTTTCCCTACCGATTTTTCTCGACGGTCCCGTTGATCTTGTAATCCATATGGCATCCCGGGCCTCACCCTTCGAATTTGATAAATTCCCTCTCCAGATCATCAGGTCCAATACACTGGGAACGATAAACGCACTTGAAATTGCAAAAAATTACCAGGTACCTCTTCTTTTCACCTCGACCAGCGAAATATACGGGGACTCCCTGGTCACTCCGACACCCGAGACATACCGGGGTAACGTAGATACCCTCGGTATCCGTGGTTGTTACGATGAAGCAAAGCGTGCAGGAGAAGCAATATGCATGGCATATTGCAGGGAATCGGGTGTTGATATCAGAATCGCACGCATCTTCAATACGTACGGCCCCCGGATGAGAAGCGATGGTTTTTATGGCAGGGTTGTCCCCCGCTTTATCGATCAGGCGCTGAAGAACATTCCCATAACTATTTTCGGCGACGGTACACAGACGCGAAGTTTTTGTTACGTCACCGACCAGCTGGAGGGGCTTGCCAGGCTGGCATTAACTCCGGGATTAACCGGGGAAGCGGTCAATATCGGTAACCCGATCGAGATAACCATCAATGAACTCGCGGATCGGATCATCGCGATTACCGGGTCGGAATCCTCCCTCGAATATCACCGGCTACCCGATGACGATCCGAGCCGAAGATGCCCGAATATTACCAAAGCGAACCGGTTAATTCACTGGAAACCGAAGGTAGACTTAAATTCCGGGCTGAAAAAGACGATTGATTCTTACCCCACATGTTGACCGGTTAATTCATGTTCCTGACAGGCCATTCCCGGATTCGGGTTCCGGTTACCTGTTTTGATAATTCTTATCGTAAAATCTCGTATATTCACCTGAAATGACGTGGGCCATCCAGTCGGAATGCTCAAGATACCAGCGTACCGTCTTCTCGATACCATCGTTGAACGGGACCTGCTGGACCCATCCAAGTTCCCTCTTTATCTTCGACGCATCGATAGCATATCTCCTGTCATGGCCTAAACGGTCTTTAACATGGGTGATAAGCTGTTCATCGATTGCAGGGTCCCCGGTAATGTTATTCAGGAGGTGAAGAATGTTCTTCACGATAGCAATATTCTCTCTCTCATTGTTGCCGCCGATATTATAGATCTCCCCTGGTTTGCCCTTTTCATACACCAGATCGATCGCCCTGCAATGATCTTCCACATAGAGCCAGTCTCGAATCTGCTTTCCATCGCCATAGACAGGAATTTTTTTGTGGTGAAGAGCATTGTTGATCAGAAGCGGGATCAACTTTTCGGGGAACTGGTAGGGCCCATAGTTATTGGAACACCGGGTGATATTCATCGGCATGCCATAGGTATCGCGATAGGCTTTTACGATCAGGTCCGCCGAAGCCTTGCTCGCGGAGTAAGGACTGTGGGGATCGAGCGGCGTTGTTTCTGTGAATAATCCGAGGGGCCCGAGCGATCCATATACTTCATCGGTCGACACCTGAAGGAATTTTTTTCCTTCTTCCCAGGAACCCCCGGGACACCATGAATTTTTTGCAGCTTCCAGCAGGATGTTGGTACCAAGAATATTCGTCTTAAGAAATACCTGGGGGTCATGGATTGACCGGTCGACATGAGTTTCCGCTGCCATATTGATCACCCCGTCGACACGGTAATCCGTGAATATCTTATGCACGGCCTCCTGATCGGTTATATCGGCTTTAATCAGATTAAACCGGGATTTTTGGTTTTCACTTAATGCCCGAAGATTTTCAAGATTCCCGGCATATGAAAGGTTATCGACGCCGATTATTATCCTGTCAGGATGTTCGTCCAGATAGTGATAGACAAAATTTGCCCCGATAAACCCGGCAACTCCTGTAACAAGAATGTTCATACTTTTACCTCCATTTCCTCCAAAAAGCGTTCTGTGGCATCTTTCCAGTCGGGTAATGGGTGCCCCAGAAATTCCGGCGTGCCAAAATCGTCGAGAACCGAAAACTCCGGCCGCTTTGCGGGGGCCGGGAATTCATCCGATGTCGCCTCAAGAAGTGCTCCCTCCCAGCCAATTGCCTTCAAAATGAATCCTGCCCATTCGTATCGTGAACAGTGCCCGGCATTGGTAATGTGGTAAATCCCGGATCCTCCCTTTAGAATAAGTTCCAGGGATGCCCCGGCCAGGTCTTTGGTATAGGTGGGAGACGAGACCTGATCGGTGACGACTTTTATCTCCTTTTTTTCTTTGCTCCATGCAATAATCTTTTTCGGGAAATTATCGTTTCCAACGCCAAAAACCCATGATGTCCGGATTAAAATAAAACGGTTTGCGGTATCACGGATCATCTGTTCGCCAAGGAACTTGCTTTTTCCATAAAGACTGATGGGATACGGTATATCCGCAATGGTATAGGGCCGGTCTGATTTCCCGTCGAAAACATAATCTGTTGAATAGTGAACAATACATGCACCAACTTCATTTGCTGCCAGCGATAAATTTCTCACGCCCAAACCATTTACCATAAAAGCTTTTTTCCATTCGGATTCTGCCCGGTCGACGGCGTTATACGCTGCACAATTGATGATGATATCAGGTCCTTCCCTGCTGACACACGATCTAACGGAAGGCAGACTGGTGATATCGAGGTCTTTTGAACCGGCAGCAGTATAGTTAACCCGGTTTTTGTCACAGGTATCCTGGATATCTTTCCCGAGTTGACCGAATGCTCCGGTGATGAGGATGTTCATTATATTCACCCACAGGTAAACGGGGAAACTATTTCTTTTAACGAGGGTAGCATCGCATCTTTGGGCGATACAACGACTTTCGATATACCATATTTTGTAAGCGGCCATTGGATGCCCAGGAGCGGATCATTCCAACAGATTCCGGCATCGTATTGCGGTGCATAGAAGTCCGTGACTTTATACAGTACTTCCGTATCATCTTCGAGTGCAAGGAAACCGTGTGCAAGTCCAACCGGCACAAAAAGCATATCGGGACTTTTTCCTGATAATTCTATCCCGACATATGTTCCAAATGCCGGCGATCCCTTCCGTATGTCTACGACAACGTCGAAGATCGTTCCCTGCAGGACTTTTACCAGCTTGCCCTGGGCCTGGCGTGCCTGGTAATGAAGACCGCGTATCACGCCTTTCCGGGAGTGGGAAATATTGTCCTGCACGAATGTATCGGGTATACCCGCTTCCGCGAATTCCCGCTTGTTAAAGGATTCCAGGAAAAAGCCACGTTCATCGGGAAATACTTTCGGCCGGATTATTATTACATCGTTTAATTTCGTTGGAATCTTCTCGAATTTACCCGTCAATCCTGTTCCCCCGATAAGGGATGTTCATCAGCTACAAAGTTCAGATAGCGACCGTATTCGGTATTGTTAAGGGATTTCGCAAGTTCTTTCAACCGTACCCGGTCGATATACCCCAGCCGGTATGCGATCTCCTCGATGCAGGCTACATACAGGCCCTGGCGTTTCTGGATCGTCTCGATGAAATTCGCTGCCTCCAGGAGCGACTCATGGGTACCGGCATCCAGCCATGCCATTCCCCGCCCGAATACCTTGACCTTTAGCTTTCCTTGTTTCAAGTATTCCTTGTTAACATCGGTTATTTCAAGCTCGCCCCTTCCTGAAGGTTTTAAGGATTTGGCAATCCTGATGACATCGTTGTCATAAAAATACAGGCCCGGGACCGCATAATTGGATTTTGGTTGGGAGGGCTTTTCTTCGATGGAAATCACCTGCCCGGAGTTATCAAATTCCACGACTCCGTAGGCTCTCGGATCTCTGACAAAATAACCAAAAATAACGGCCCCTTCTTTAAATGTTGCCGCTTCCTGGAGAATTTCTGAAAAATGCTGGCCATAAAATATATTATCGCCGAGGATGAGGGCCACCTGTTCTTTTCCGATGAACTTCTCACCGACAATGAACGCCTCCGCCAGCCCTCCTGGTTTGTCCTGGACGGCATAAGATAATTCAAGACCAATCTGCTTCCCGTTACCGAGAAGATCCCGGTACAACGGGATATCCCGTTTTGTGGAGATAATCAGAATTTCCCTGATCCCTGCAAGCATCAGGATCGAAAGCGGATAATAAACCAGGGGTTTGTCATATACCGGCAACAGGTGTTTTGATACAGACTTGGTAATAGGAAACAAACGGGTACCGAATCCACCCGCGAGCAGGATACCTTTCATATCTATTCGATTTATATGTCGGTCTCATTTGTTAATGATATTGTAGAAAAACACTACCGCCTGCAACCTGATATTATATCCTGTTCAATAATTATGCAACGGATTTCAAAAATTAAAGCCGGTAGAGGTATAAAAACAATTTTGCCATAAACGCTTTGATTCTATCTTAAATCCCGGACCCGGCCCATAAAGATCCTGATTTAAACCTATGTTTTCGCATGTACACAATTGCTGGGCATTTTTGCACACATCTCATAAAAGGGGTATTTTTAGAAAATTAAATCGTCTGACAAAACAATTTTTATGAGAGTATCGTGATCGAGATCGATTTCATCAACGGCCGGCGGACCGATGAGGTATTCGGCATATCAAAATACAATCATGAAATATTTGGCAGAATCAGGGAAATTCATCTTAACCGGATAGAATATCCAAGGATTGGTTCATCGAGAATTGTTGACGGTGCCGTGAAAAGGACCCTCTATCCATTTATTGTAAGAGGCAGGGTCAACAATGCACATATCAAGCATGTTACGAACCCGGACCTGGGATTCCTCCTGGAACTAATGGATCTTTCCCCGGCGATTGTTACCTGTTATGATCTGATCACGGTTTCCTATTATGGGAATAATTCTATGTACTGGAAACTGAATCTCCGCGGGATTAAGAAAGACTGACCATATCATTACGATATCCGAATTCTCAAAAAAGGAAATTGTGGCGCTTACAGGGATTGAAGAAGACAAAATCAGTGTGATCTATCCCGGAATCGATACTAAGGCGTATTATCCGAAGAGGGATCGCTCGATATTATCCCCTTATGCCATCAACGATAACGACTGCGTAATCATGTATCTTGGGTCCGAAGAGCCGAGAAAGAACATCTCTTTGATTCTTAAGGCCATATATCGCCTGAAAAAAATAATTCCGGCCGTTAAACTGCTCAAGGTCGGCGGATCTCAGATGGGTGGGGACAGGCGATCCGTCCTGGCGCTAATTAAAGACCTGCATCTTGAGGATAATGTAATATTCACCGGCCAGGTAGCTGAATCAGATCTTCCCAAATACTACAATGCAGCGGATATATTTGTATTCCCCTCCCGGTACGAGGGATTCGGTCTGCCACCACTCGAAGCGATGGCCTGCGGGTGCCCGGTGATCGCATCGAATGTCACATCTCTTCCGGAAGTTATCGGGGATGCGGGATTGCTCATCAGTCCTGACGACGATCAGGGGTTTGCTGAGGCAATGGCACATCTCCTTACCGACAAGGATAAAACTGGGAGGGAAACTTTTATCGCACGCGGTCTGGAACAGGCAAAGAAATTTTCCTGGGATGTAAGCGCCCGGCAGACGTTGGATGTGTATGAAGGGATTTTGTAAGAGATACGATACGATGGTTGAGAAATTCCGATTGGCCGACTAATCACTTTGAGAGCTATCGCTATCTAAGTAATTATCGGAGTGATTATGGGATATCCGCCTGTTACCTGATCTCTCCGGCATCATCACCCGAATAAATCCGGATACTTACCTGAAAAAATCATGGATCTTTAGCCATATCGACAAAGGTAAGTATACGCGTAAGAAAAATAATATAACAAACCCTGCACGGTAAATCAGTGCCGGGGAACAGACCCCGTTGACAAAGACAGGAGATTAAATACATGGCAGAAACACTGGGTTCCCTCTGTGACAAACTGACAATTGTGAAATTAAAACAATATCATACGGAAGATTCGAAACGTCTCGAAAGCCTGGCTCACCAGGAACTTCAGTTGCGGGAAGAAATTGATACGTACATTACCGAGGCGGTAAGGGGCGTTATTCCAGCGGAGAAACTGGTTTTTTCTTCGAATAAGGTATATAAAAAAGAGGGAAACGAAATCGGGGAAATATCGGGAAGTCTCGGGTACTGTTTTTTCAGAACTCGCAAGGGTCAACTGTGACTTATGGCATGAACAGGAGAAGGTATATGACTTTGAGAATGTGGACCCCGACCAGAAAAATGTCGTTGTCAAAAGACTTGCGTTATTAAATCTTTCAAGAACCCAGTGTATCGACGCAATTGATAAGCAGTTCCAGCATATGATAATAAATAAAGATCAGACGAATAAATAAAAAACAGACACTAGGAAGGAAGTCCTCAATGTATTCCGAAATTTGCAACTGCCGGATATGCCGCAATACAAATCTTATCACCGTCCTTTCGTTGGGCGAACAATCTCTTACCGGCGTCTTTCCAAAGCACGTGACAGACAAGGTGACCTCTGGTCCTCTTGATCTGGTATGGTGCACCAGCTGCGGATTGCTCCAGCTGAAACAATCGTACAGCCTCGATGAGATGTACGGGGACAATTACGGATACCGTTCCGGCCTGAATGCCTCCATGGTCCGGCATCTTACCAATAAAATCAGGACGCTCGAAAACCTGGTCACATTATCTGAACGTGACATTGTCGTGGATATTGGCAGCAATGACGCTACTTCATTAAAAGCGTACACTGCTAAATGCAAAAAAGTGGGAATAGATCCCACCGGGACAAAATTCAGGGAATATTATACCGATGATATCAACCTTATTCCGGATTTTTTTTCAAAAGAAATTTTTTTCAACCATTATCCAAAGGAGAAAGCAAAGATCGTGACATCAATCGCCATGTTTTACGATCTTGAAGATCCAACTGCTTTCGTTGAAGATATTGAAGCCATTTTATCGGATAACGGCATCTGGCATTTTGAACAGAGTTATATGCCTTCCATGCTCAGGTCGAATGCCTATGATACGATATGCCATGAGCACCTCGAGTTCTATTCTTTTAAAGTGATCAAAAACCTGCTTGAGAGCTGCGGACTGCGCGTGATTGATGTCCAGATGAATGCCATTAATGGCGGTAGCTTCGCCATTACCGCATGTAAACCGGATGCGGCATACCATTCAAACACTCCCGTGATCGAATGGATGCTCCGGCAGGAAGAGGACATGGGACTGGATACCCCGAAACCCTACCGGAACTTCGAAGAAAAAGTATTTCTTCACCGGAAAAATTTAGTGGAATTAATTGAAGCCCTGGTCAAAGATGGGAAAAAGATATTCGGGTACGGTGCATCTACGAAGGGAAATGTCCTGCTCCAGTTCTGCGGCCTGACATCCAGGCATATTCCCTGTATTGCCGATGTCAATCCCGATAAGTTCGGCTGCTACACGCCGGGTACCCATATCCCTATCGTATCGGAAGAAGAAGCCCGTGCGATGAAACCCGACTATTTCCTTGTCTTTCCCTGGCATTTCAAACATTCCATACTGGAACGGGAACGCGAGTTCACCGAACAGGGCGGCAAATTCATTTTCCCGCTTCCCGAGATCGAAATTGTCTGATAGCGAATGATTTAACCAAATTGTTAATTAAACTCGAGAAAAATTAACCAATCGAGTAAAGGATTACGGTGCGTGAGATGATCCCGAAAGGCCTGTTCCTGAATACCCCTAAGGCCGATTCAAGTATTTATGAATCCGGCGTTATGATTTACAGGAATCTGATCCGATCCGATCAGTATACCCTCGATTACAAAGAAATCGATAAAAACAACCGGAATATTCCGGACGACTATGATTTTTACGCTTTTAACTATCACTTCCGCGATATGGGATGGCTGGATACAAAAAAGATAGGGCGTTTACCCGGTCTGAAGCTGACGTTCGTTATGGAAGTATCCCCGGGAAACCCGTTTATACTCCTTCCCGGCGATGATTTTGATGCCTATTGTGTATTGGATCCTACGATAGACGTACCGGACAGCAGGGTTTATGCATTTCCGAGAGCCCTGGAGATCCCTCCCCCCTTACCGCCGTTTAATGATCCGGAAACTCCTGTATTTGGTACATTCGGTTTCCTGACCCGGGGGAAGGGATATGACAAGGTGGTGGAAGCGGTCTGCAGGGAGTTTAATCGCGCCGTCGTCAGGATCAATATTCCCCAGGGAAAAGACGTGGAGCTGGCCTGGAAACGACGCTTTAAACTGTATCTTTTGAAAAGATCGATTGAAAAGGTAAAGAATCCGGGAACCGAGGTCAGGATTACCGAGGATTACATGACAAAACCGGAACTGATCACCTGGTGCAGCCAGAACACGTTGAACTGTTTCCTTTATGACCGGGACCTCCCCGGACTCGCGGCGACGACAGACCAGTGCATTGTGAGCGGAAGACCACTGGCGGTATCTGATAACGAAACATTCCGGCATATCCTGCAATATATCAGACCGTATCCTGAGCGCAGCCTGAAGGAATCGATCGCTGTTTCGGAAGAAGAAGTCCGGAAAATGCAGCAGGACTGGTCGATTGGGAATTTTGCCAAGCGGTTTGAACAGGTGCTCAAAGATTTTGGTCCGAAGGAACAACCGGGTCAACGGGCAGGTACGAGCGGGGCGGTTGTATTGCCTGCTGTCCCTGACTATGTTTTTTATAAAAGGAGAGTGTTTATAGCGGCATACTGGCGATACAGGCAATTTATTAAGGTTCTCCGGGCGAAGAAGAAAGGCTGACTGTCTGAATCCGGTCATCCCTGCAATAGCCGACATCAGCAGCCGGGAAACATGGCCTGACCTACCCTGCTAATAATAGCCGGATCCCTTTTTTTATTTCCTCGCTGCTTCTTCGTATACACCGACTGTTTCGCTGACACAGGTATCCCAGCTGAATGTCTCTGCCTGTTTAATCCCGGCAATCCTCATTTCGTTCATTAAATTTTCATCCAGAAGAACTTTTTTCATCTGGTTTGAAAGATCCTCGGTATTGTGAGGGTTTACCGTGATCGCTGCATTTCCGACCACTTCCGGGAGGGAAGAAATATCAGAAGTAATCACCGGGCATCCGCAGCTCATCGCCTCGAGCGGGGGAAAACCAAATCCTTCATAGAGGGAGGGATACACGAACAGATCGGCCAGGTTGTAAAGCTCACAAAGGCGGGCAACACTAAGACCCTCCCTGAATATGACCTTCCCGGTCAGATCAAGTTTCTCCACAAGATCGAAGATTTTTTGAAACTTCCATCCTTTTTTCCCGACGATTACAAGTTTATGGGTAAAACCGGCTTTTGCCAGATCATGGTATGCCACAAGAAGGTTCGGGACATTTTTGCGTGGTTCGAGCGTACCCACCGTGAGGATGAATTTCTCAGGGATCCATCCTGATTCCTGAGCCGACTGCAATTCTGTGGCTGGCAGGACG
This sequence comes from uncultured Methanomicrobiales archaeon, assembly GCA_963809105.1. GTDB lineage: Archaea > Halobacteriota > Methanomicrobia > Methanomicrobiales > Methanospirillaceae > CAIKOD01. The sequence continues at coordinate 198,129 of CAWEIC010000003.1, forward strand.
CGATACCCCGGGTCTGCAGCAAGATAGATAACCTGGACCTTGCCTGGATCGATGTTGAAATACCTGACCAGGTCATTCTTCGTACTAAGGGAATCTGCGATAATTTTGGTCGAGTATTTACACGTCCTCGGAAACAGCAGGGTGAAATCCAGCCGGGTTGACATTACGTGACCTGCAGGGCACACAATCGGTGAAAGGTCGTGGACCGTAACCACGTACGTGTTTTTAGGCCTGATATATGTGGCGACCTGGGAGGGGTTGTGAATAATATCGAAATCATGTTTGTTCAGGATATGCATTGCGTACGGGTACCATGAAAACATTTTGAAAACAGGAAACGGATTTGGGATAGTAAGTTGTTCCAGGTTACAGTCCGGATCTTTATGGGAATTGATCAGGACTATCTGGTGGTCATCCGACTTTTTTTCAAGAGCGGAAACAATCTGCCAGGTATAATTTCCGATACCGGTGTACCTGTTGGAGAGTGCATCGGAAAATATTCCAATTTTCATTCTTCTTAATTATTATCCGGTTTTATACAAAATGATTATTCATATCGGGCTCTGAGAACGATCTTTCCGAGAATTATTGTAAAAAAATTCTATCCGGCCAAGAAAGTCGTGCAATATATTCAGGATTTATGGAATATCGATTCATTCATCCCCGCTGGAAAAAACAATATTGCTCCCATTGCCACGATTTATACAAATTATTATTCACGGTCCCCGGTGAACAATCCGGTTCCCATTATAAGGATTGATGCAGTAATCCGGCGAAGCGTCTTTTTTGATACCCGACAAAAACTGAAACAAAAGCCCGGAATATCCCGGGGTGAACACCGTACCTTTTTATCGTGTATTTCAATGACGAGAACGCTTCTTTGTATTTTTTGTTCCGTAACAATGCATACGATATAACGGTCGCGTAATAGCTGAAATCGAGTTTTATTTGTTCATGATACATGCTGCGTGCAACCTCGAACCGGTCGGTAAGGATAGCAGTTACACACTCACTTAGTGTATCTTCCGTGCATTCCGTCATCTCGATAATCGAATCCACAGGCAGTCCGAAGTATTCATGGTCATGGACGAATGAAGCGTACATGCAGGTCTCTTTTTTCAATAACTGGACCATGGGTAGTTGTTTTGCCCATTCAGATGTGCAAAGCCAGGATACACCGCTGGAACACCCGATAAGGAGTGAACAATATTTTGAGAGCTCGGCATTTTCCCTGAATGGTATCATGCTGCCATCAACAATACATTCTTCGCCGGAATTGACGGGTTCGTTTGTCGATATGATAATGCAGGTATCAGTGTTTTTTTCTATGATCTTTCTGGATGCTTCCAGCGCAAAATCCAGTGTTACGAATGACTGCCCGCTTTTCGGCGAGCATTCGAATAAAATAACGTTCTTTTTATCCTTCAATTGGTGTTCTTCTGCAAACCTGCGGACATGTGCCACTTCCTCTGGGAACAAGCACATAACCGGTGTAACCGGCACTGTAATGGGCCTCTTATAGGCGCGAAAAATCGAGGAACGTAAGGTACCATCAAAATTCTTCAGGTTACCGGGAAAGACCTGGGTCAGGAATATTTCATCGAAATCACCCCGTTTCTTTCTTAATAATGCCTCGGATTCAAATTCCTGCCAGCGACTTAATAATTCACCCCGGTTTGAAACCGGAAATTCCCAGATGTCATCGATATCCGGGTTGCCGGTTAGTATTGAGCGATAGATCGACCCGATTGCCCACGTCAGGTGGCAGTCAGGATAATCGGATTTGATTTGTTTCGCGACCGCTGTTGCATAGAGGCAGTCGCCGAACGAGCCGAGCTGGCCGATGAGGAACCGTTTAGAGATAAGGTGATTATTCATTTTTGCCATTACTTTAGAGTCATTTTATCTTTTAGAGACTATTAACCCTGTCGTAGACTTTATTTATAGAAATTTCGTCTTAATTCATTTGTCTCATTAATTTAGTCCTTTAATTTATGAATTATAAAATGATATGAATGAATTAAAAAATATAAAGATTGATGTGAACAAATTATTTTAACCGTTGTATATATTCAATGACCTCTCGATCAAATTTAAATATCACATCGTTTAATCCAATCTTGATACACCGCGGTTAAAGTTTCTTTAATGGAATATTTAGGTTTCCAGCCCATTCCCATTATTTTTGATGGATCGCCTAATAGTAAAGGTTCATCAGAGGGCCTCAACAGCGTTTTATCCTGAACGATATTAACTTCCAATCCGGATATTTCTACCAACATATCCAAAATATCGGCAATACTATAAGCCTTGCCAGTACAGATATTCACAGGATCGCCGGGTTTACCTTTTTCTAACATAATTAACATCGCATCCACGCCATCTCTGACATCGACAAAATCCCTCGAGGTTTGTAAATTTCCAACTTTTAATGTAGGTTTCGCTTTGTTTTTTGCAATTAATGCCAATTGCATAGCGAAATTTTGGATGGCTGTGGCGGGCGGATGGCCCGTTCCGACGTGGATGAATAGTCTTGGCAAAAAAATGTTCATATTATAATTTTTATAATATTGATATCCTAGCATTTCTGTGACTACTTTGCTAATTCCATAGGGAGTTATCGGTTTTAACATTCTATTTTCTTGCAAAGGGCAATCTGATTCAATAACATCTCCATATTCTGCGCTGCTGCAAGCAAGCAAAATTTTAGCATCGGTGCAATGTTTCCGGCATGATCGAAGGAGATTTAAAGTGCTATTATAATTGGCATAATGAGTATAATCTTCCATTTGCCAGGATAATCCATTAAAGGCTTGCGCCGCCATGTGGATAACAATTTCAGGTTCAAGATTTTTCACAATCTCATCCAATGCGCTTCTATCGGTCATATCGCACCGGATAATTGAAGCATCTTGATTGACTGCCATTCTGCTTGCCGAACTACTGCGAGCTATTCCATAGGTCTCATATCCAAGAGCCCGCATTTTGACTGCAAAATGGCTGCCAATCATGCCAGTAATCCCTGTAATTAGGATCACCATTTAATTACACCCTCCTGTGAATTCATTAAATGTTTTAAAATCCAGTTTATCATCAGTATGCAGCACTATACCTAAATCGGTAACATATGATCCATTAGTTGTATAATCTCCTTTTAAAACAACATCATCCATGACTCCTGCTAAATCAGGATACAATTCGTTAAAGATTTTTAAATCAATTGCATAATATTTGGTATTTTTCTCTCGCGTTGGATTCGGGGTATGATTATGGTTTAATCTCACAGGGACCAACGTCATATTAACACCTTTATTTTTCATTCTTACACATACTTCATAATCCCCGACATAGGCGTTTAAAGCTGGATTGAGGAAATAATCCCCCAATATTGAAATGTCTGCGATAAAGAAATGAGCATTCGGAATCCCGCCAAAAAAATTCCAACCGAAATGCAGCTTATGGCATTCATCTGTTGAGAAAATTCCAAATACGTGCCCAGGTTTTATAAACATTTCATTTAAATCCTGAAACCAATCCTTTTTTTGAGGTAATATATCATCTGCCCAGAGAGCCACATATTTGTATTGATTGTTCTTAGCATAATTATACGCAATATTATAGGCTTTTATCATCCCCCCCTTTCCGTAAGGACGTTCATCAATAAATATCGCCTTTTTATAGAATAGTTTTCTAAGAAGCCAAAGTTCAAAATCATTATAATTGGCAGTCACTATGAACTTATAACCCTGGGGGATTGGAGTTCTCCATAGAGTAACAAATAAATCCCAAAATCTATGAAACGAAGGTAAAAGCAACCCAATCATCAAAATATCACCCTGATCAAAACAATTGTTTGCAAACAGAAATCCATTCCCGTATATTCTGTGCAGTGTATACAAGAAAACCCCTCATTTCTTCAGTAAACCATTCCGGAGTTTTGGATAAAGCGTGTTTATCGAGGAAATCAGACAATTCTAACATTCTCGAACAAATATCTCCTTCATTCGGATGATAATCTGAACGTAATAATTCAAGAAGCCAGTCGGTTAATAGCATACCCCAATATTCAGCCCTGAGATCATCCACGTAATCGTGGGGATTTCTTCGATGGTCGACAAGGGGGCGTCCAAAACTTACACAATATTCTGTTCCTTGCATAACTGCTTGTGCGAAGTAACCAGCCAGAATATCTCCATACCTTTGTATCTTCCCTCCAGGAACATTCCAACCCATTGGAATACAGAAAAAGGCAGGAATAAGTGGCCGAAGCACACCTGTATTCTGCGTATTGATTGGGGTCCATGTGGATTGGGACAGGTTAAGGTTGGAGGAAGTGATATTTGTTCCGATACTGCTTACTTTCCCATTTAACCAGGTGATTGCGTCTATATCCGGTTCATTTATCCATAATCCTGCATTGATACCGACAATTGGGATTTTTCCCGAGCATGACGAACGATCCTGATTGGGTTTATCACGCAATCTGAAAGGATATCCTCTCGGATAAACAGTACGAGGGGGATCAAATTTCAAATGTTCACATACATTATGATATCCATGATCCTCAGCTATCAAGTCAGAATTTACCTGAGTTCCAGTGATAAGGTGCCCTCCAACTAAGTCATCATGAGTCGGCCAATTATCATCGTCCATTGAAATTAGTATTTCGCAATTATTTTCAAGAGCATGAAGATAGCCAATATTGCGTCGTGTTTCATTATTATAAGGTATTATTTTATAAAATTTTTCAAATCTTTTTCCCCATCCATCCTGATAGTCAATATCAAGATATTCAGTTTGAAGACCCAATTTTGTTATTTTTGAACAATACGATGCTACTTCGGGCGGCGTTTTTTTATCCCCAACTATCCAAACTTGTGTAGTATCTAAATGCCCGAAATGCGAGATATTTTTGTATAAATCTTGCAGTACATTAGGTAAAAAAATTGTTGTTATCACAATATGATTCGGCCGGTAATCCATGGTTCCACCTTATGATTCATTAAATATCGGGCGATCAATCCATTACGGATTTAAAGATCTATTTTCAATAGAGATTTTTTAATACTTTATCAATAATACGTTCATAATCCATAATAAACGCTGCCTCACTCCATTCATTATAAAATGGAACGAGTGGTGCAATCCCATTTGAGATTATTTTTTTCAAGGAAGAATCTTCAATACGAATTGATGGGGAGGTATTGGCGACGTGTCTGAACATTCCACATTTGTTTATAGCCAAAGGTCTCTGCACTGCAAGAGCATGTTCTATTGTACTCGAAATGCCCCTGCATTTATTTACATCGTAAAAAAAAGCGTTCATCGTATTGGATGCGAGGAAATCAAGTAATGCCTGTTTATCAAGAAAATCATGTTTAATGACAAGTTGAATACCAGGCTTCGTTACAAGATGCCTGCATCGTTGCGCTGTTGCAAGGGTAAATAGCCGGCCATTTCTGTCAACTACATCATTGAACGGTAACAACAGTTTAATTATTGCTTCATCAAATTCCTTTTGGACAATTTCAATTATGCGTTCGAATCCCTTATCTCCAAAACCAAAACCAAAACTTCCGATTGTTATGATATCGGGAATGTTTTTTAGATTGATATAAGGTGGAATCAATCGTTTTGTTTTAAAGACAATGGGATTATTTTCTTTTAATGTTGGATCTGGGCATAAATGGAAATCAAACATCGCCCTGTCTGCATTGTCGGCTTCCTCCTGCGTCACTTCATGCATTATACCAAGTTGAGGAATTTGGAACTGGCGAGTTATCATGCCAGTCAACCAAGGCATTGTTGCTGGGTAATAATTATAGATAATAGCTGCCGGATTTGTTTTACTGATTATTGTTTTCAGTTCACCCTCATTTGAACATTCAGCATAGCTAAAGTTATACCGAGATGATTTTTTTAGCGCTTCTGTTATATTAAGGGCATACTGATATATTCCACATCGTTGTTCCTTATGAGAGATAACGAGAATATCCCCTTTTTTATTCTCGTTTCTACTTTTTTTTAATGGATTTTGGGATATCCGTTTCTGTTGAATTTTTAAAAATGCACCACACTGATTTCTTATTTGTTTTGGGATAAATGAAATAATTTTTGAATTCCCAAAGTTTGTTGAACATTTTTTCTTGAGCGTTATCAGGTGAATAGGCATCAGAATATGTGAATCCTTCATGGTTATGTTAAAATCCTGAAGTACTTTTTCAAATGTTAGAGCAAACTTTTCAGGTGCCCAGTCTTTTTGCATTTGAATTACTTCTGATTTTGAAAGTTGAATTGATTCTTTAAGGGTCCGGAAGGGGTATGGTTTGATATAAGGATGGATATGGCGAAAAGTCTCATTTGTTGAAACCGACAAAGGTCTACCGCTGGCTATTGCCTGGTCGGTCGTTGCTGAAAGTCCCGGTTGGATTCTATTATAGAAAAAGCAATTCAGGGTATTCTGGCCACACCATTCAATCAGTTCATTCTTTGTCATATAGTTCCGGGTGACCTGGACTTTTACCCCATCCTTTGCAACTTTTTTACATAACTCACTTAGATACTCAGCATAGTTCTGTTTATGCAAATCATAGAATTTATCGTCAGCAAATGTCCCTGGCGGTATATTGATCCTTATAACCGCTTCCTGGAATTCCCGGTTTACTGCATCCACAACGAGTTCAAAGCCCTTTCCCGGCGTAGCAAATCCAAAACTGCCAATAATTGGCACGGGGGGCTCAACGTACAGATTTTGCTTTAAAAAGATTTCCAAAGGCCGCGGAAAAGCGTAGACTCTTTTATCCGGCACATCCATTGTCGGGTCGAGTGTACAATATGCATCGAAATCATCAGGCGGGCAGAGGACGAAGGGGTCATTAGGGAGAGTCTCCAGGACAAATGTGATTTTAAGACCGGGCAACTTGGATACAGACCTCGTATCAAGCCATCCCATCGTATCGTGGTGGTAATTAAAGGCGTAAAAATCGTAATTATCAGGTATTTTCCGGTTTTTTTCATCGATCTCGATATATTCAAGATTATATTTTTCAGAGATCAGAAGACTCTCATATATCATGAGGCCTGATTCGTATATACTGCAGTTTGCCTTTGAAGGATTGAGAAAAACACCACATAATTTCTTTTTATCTGGATTCATAAGTCTCCCTGTACCTTATTTAAAAATAATATTGTTATCAAACAATTTCAATTTCCGGCAGTGGGAATATAAATTTACCACCCCGTTCAATGAATTCATGCTCCCGTTCCAGTATGGAATGTTTGAAGTGCCAAGGGAATACTAGGAAATAATCAGGCTTCAAAGAACGCGCTTCTTCTTCCGATATTATAGGGATATGAGTGCCGGGTGTAAAACAGCCAAATTTATCCGGATTCACATCAGCGATATATGGAATCTGCCGGCTTGTGAAACCGCAGAACTGGAGGAGGACATTTCCCTTCGTAGATGCACCGTACCCGAATATCTTCTTCCCGTCTTTGATCAGGGGTTCAATTAATTCCACCAGATTTTTCCGGTGAAGAAATACTTTTTCTTCGAAATTCCGGTAGGGTTTCGGGGTATCCAGTCCCATGTCCTCTTCCTGCCGGAGCATCCATTCGATTACGGGATTGTTTGAATGGTGTGCCGCATCCGATTTACATGCGGTAATGGCAAAGCTGCCGCCATTGATGGCATTCATCTGCACGTCAATCGCTCGCAGGCCGCAGCTCTCAAGTAGATTTTTTATTACCTTGAATGAATAGAACTCGAGGTGTTCGTGACATATCGTATCATAGGCATTCGAACGGAGCATCGAGGGCATATAACTCTGCTCAAAATGCCAGATGCCGTTTTCCGATAAAATGGCTTCTATATCTTTAACAAAAGCTGTTGGGTCTTCAAGATCGTAAAACATGGCGATTGATGTCACAATCTTTGCTTTCTCCTTCGGATAATGGTTGAAAAAAATTTCTTTTGAAAAAAAATCCGGGATCAGGTCGATATCGTCGGTATAATACTCTTTGAATTTCGTCCCGGTCGGATCGATCCCAACTTTTCTGCACCGTGTAGTGTAGGCCTTGAGTGAAGTGGCATCGTTGCTGCCGATATCTACGACAACGTCATCTTCGGACAAGGTGACCAGGTTTTCGAGCGTCCTGATTTTATTGGTAAGATGCCGGACCATGGAGGCATTCAGGCCGGAACGGTATCCGTAATTGTCCCCGTACATCTCATCGAGGCTGTACGATTGTTTCAGCTGGAGCAATCCGCAGTTGGTGCACCATACCAGATCAAGCGGACCAGAGGTTACTGTATCTGAAATATACCTTGTGAACACCCCTGTTAAAGCCTGCCTCCCCAAGGAAATTACATTTAAAATATGAGTATTATGGCAAATACGACACTCGATTATTCCGGAATACATTTTATCCTCACTTACTATTCTTAATTATTAGACTTTTGGATTTTAATGTTTATTTTTATGATCATCTTCCTGGAATTTTCATCTATCAACGCAGATATTCGCTTCATTAAGATTAAGTAATGAGGCTTTTAATTACCTCATTATCATGAAAATCACATATCAGAATTTGTATTTCACCTCGCATCCTTAAATCACAAGATGGTCACAATTTTAATCAATCTCAAAATATTTCAAGCACTTATGAAAGAATAATAACATGTTATCCTATAATTTTGATTTATCACCATCGGATTCCGATGGTGCCTTAACTTTAGTTTGATATTATCATCCAGGGACATTCCACAAAAACGCAACCATAATCAAGGCCCTCATTAGCGGCATATCTGGAACCACCGTCGACTATGGTAACTGATAATACATCCTCGAGTAAATCAAAAATAGACTGATTTGGCAAATATACCGCGATGGTTATAAAATACCTGTCCGGCCTCAATAATCCGGATGGGATTGCAACTCTAAAAGTTATTTCGTCAGAATTATTGGGGCAATGTGCGGGAAAAATCGTTTCCGTGGTGAAGACTTTTACTTTTGAATTACGGACACTAATACCAACTTCAGCACCTTGAACCCAATGGTTAATCTTACAAGTAATCAAAATTTGTAGCTTTTCATTGTGCAAAAAATTTGAACTCTGATTACCGGTTTCGTCTAGCGTTTGTACTTTTAGTATTGCTATTTCTTTATTTGCTGACTGAGTCGTATTTGAAGAATATTCACTAATATCTTTCGTAACCATATTCATATATGAATTTACTACCGATTTCACTAAACCAGACTGGATAATGTGACCATTTTCGAAAAGAAGTGCTTTATTACATAATTGAACAATAGAGCCCATGTTGTGGCTGACAAATAAAACAGTTCTCCCTTCACTTTTGCTGACCTGATCCATTTTGCCTAGACATTTTTTCTGAAACTGAGCATCTCCAACCGCAAGCACTTCATCAACTATGAGAATTTCAGTATCCAGATGTGCAGCGACTGCAAACGCAAGGCGGACATACATACCGCTTGAATATCTCTTAACCGGAATGTCAAGAAATTTTTCAATCTCTGCGAATTTCACTATTTCATCAAATTTTTCTTCAATTTCTTTACGTTTCATCCCCAAGATAGACCCACTTAAAAATATATTCTCCCGACCGGTTAATTCAGGGTGAAATCCAGTTCCAATTTCAAGGAGCGAACCAATTCGTCCATGGATTTCTATTTCTCCTGTTGTCGGAGTTGTGACTCGTGAAAGAATTTTTAAAAGTGTCGATTTTCCGGCTCCATTTCTGCCAATGATTCCGATAACATCCCCTTTTTTAACATCGAACGTAACTTCGGAAAGAGCCCAAAATTCACTTGATGAACGGTTTTTATTCCTATGAATTATCTTATGGAATGGCACCTTCATAAAACCCGTAATCAGGTCACGGAATGTCAAATATTGTTCCCGATGTTCACCTAAGTAATATTTTTTCCCGAGATCTCTTACTCGGATAGCTATCTTATCGGAAGACGTATTGAAGTTCATTTAAATAATTCCCATATTCTGGAGTTGGCAATAGTATTCGAATTTTAGGAATTTTATACCGAATAATATAGATATTTCTTTTCAATTAAATTGATCCTATTTGTCAATTTCAAAATTTTATTGCTATTTATTTTAAAATTTCCACATTTCCCCAGGATCCCTGTTGGGGTTCAGTACTCACATACTGACGTTGATACACATAATCTGTATCCACCTCAGCTGTTCCGCCACTGTATGCAAAAGCCCAGATGTCCATATGCCCTGATTTTCCGGACACCGTCCATGCGTTCCAGGTCGGGGAGTAGTCGTCCCGCGTTTGTAGTTGCTTCCCATCGTAGTACATCTCTGTGATATACCACTGGCCTACATTGAATGTCCCGAATGTTGGGCCCCAGGCCGTGTTCTCATTCAAAAACTGCTTTATATTTCCCCCATTGTTGCTGAATACCACCTTGTAATCGTTCTGGATACCTATCCGTTCCGCACTGTTACTGCCGCTGTCCTGATCCACGCGATGTTTGAATCCCGTTACTATATTGTTCCCGGTATTATCCGTTATGCCGGTCAGGGTCTCTTTCGCACCAGATCCTGATATCAGTTGTTTCACTATACTGTTGCTCACAGTCCTTGTACCGGTCCCCCCTACTGCCCACTTCGTCGTGTCTATACTCGTACCGTCAAAGTTGTCGTAGAACAGGAATGTCGAAGTCCCGTCACTCACCGAGACTGCTCCGTTGTTCCCGTAATAGAGGTAAACCTGCGTCCCGCCTGTCGGAATCAATGGAATCTTCGCCCATACTGTCGCAGCCGTGCTGTTGCTATCTATTATACAATATGAAATCGGGGTGTTGTCAGTTCCCGTTATCCTCAAATCCGAATAGTCCGGCTTCACCTTGTTCCCAAGATATACATTCTCCCCGTTATCCGTCCCCGTCGTATTCCACACCGTGAACTTCACCTGGTAATTCGTTAACTGCCCGGCCGATGACCCGACTATTGTATGCAGCTTCCGGTAACTCCAGCCATCCAAAAATGCCGGCGGTGCCGTCACGTTGATATAGTCCGTTTTCTGAATGCTGCCTGACCCATACGAATTCGTTACCGTCAGGTTCACCGTGTATAACCCCGGGTTCGCATAGCTATGAACCGGGTTCTGCACCGTCGCATTGGGGGTGTTATCCCCAAAACTCCAGTTCCACGAGGTAGGAATGTACGATGATGTATCATTAAACTGTACACTCATTGTTCCCTGCCCGGATGTCGTGTTCCCTGTGAAATTCGCCACTGGCGCATGAGTTGTTATTTCCGCATTTCCCCAGGATCCCTGTTGCGGTTCTGCACTCACATACTGACGCTGATACACATAATCTGTATCCACCTCAGCTGTTCCGCCACTGTATGCAAAAGCCCAGATGTCCATATGCCCTGATTTTCCGGACACCGTCCATGCGTTCCAGGTCGGGGAGTAGTCGTCCCGCGTTTGTAGTTGCTTCCCATCGTAGTACATCTCTGTGATATACCACTGGCCTACATTGAATGTCCCGAATGTTGGGCCCCAGGCCGTGTTCTCATTCAAAAACTGCTTTATATTTCCCCCATTGTTGCTGAATACCACCTTGTAATCGTTCTGGATACCTATCCGTTCCGCACTGTTACTGCCGCTGTCCTGATCCACGCGATGTTTGAATCCCGTTACTATATTGTTCCCGGTATTATCCGTTATGCCGGTTAGGGTCTCTTTCGCACCCGATCCTGATATCAGTTGTTTCACTATACTGTTGCTCACAGTCCTTGTACCGGTCCCCCCTACCGCCCACTTCGTCGTGTCTATACTCGAACCATCAAAACTATCGTAAAACAGGAATGTTCCCGTTCCATCACTCGCACTCACTGCCCCGTTGTTCCCGTAATACAGGTAAACCTGCGTCCCGCCGACCGGAATCAACGGTATTTTCGCCCATACCGTCGCTGACGTGCTGTTGCTGTCTATCACACAATATGAAATCGGGGTGTTGTCTGTCCCGGTAATCCTCAAATCCGAATAGTCCGGCTTCACCTTGTTCCCCAGATACACATTCTCGCCGCTATCCGTCCCCGTTGTGTTCCAGACCGTGAACCGTACCTGGTAATTCGTCAGATCCCCACTCGATGACCCGGCTATTGTGTGCAGTTTCCGGTAACTCCAGCCATCCAAAAATCCTGGCGGTGACGTCACGTTGATGTAGTTCGATTTCTTGATACTACCCGACCCATACGAATTCGTCACCGTCAGGTTCACCGTGTATAATCCGGGGTTCGCATAGGTATGAACCGGGTTCTGACTTGTTGCATTAGGAGTATTATCCCCAAAACTCCAGTTCCACGAGGTAGGAATGTACGATGATGTATCATTAAACTGTACACTCATTGTTCCCTGCCCGGATGTCGTGTTCCCTGTGAAATTCGCCACTGGCGCATGAGTTGTTATTTCCGCATTTCCCCAGGATCCCTGTTGCGGTTCTGCACTCACATACTGACGCTGATACACATAATCTGTATCCACCTCAGCTGTTCCGCCACTGTATGCAAAAGCCCAGATGTCCATATGCCCTGATTTTCCGGACACCGTCCAAGCGTTCCAGGTCGGGGAGTAGTTGTCCCGCGTTTGTAGTTGCTTCCCATCGTAGTACATCTCTGTGATATACCACTGGCCTACATTGAATGTCCCGAATGTTGGGCCCCAGGCCGTGTTCTCATTCAAAAACTGCTTTATATTCCCCCCATTGTTGCTGAATACCACCTTGTAATCGTTCTGGATACCTATCCGTTCCGCACTGTTACTGCCGCTGTCCTGATCCACGCGATGTTTGAATCCCGTTACTATATTGTTCCCGGTATTATCCGTTATGCCGGTCAGGGTCTCTTTCGCACCAGATCCTGATATCAGTTGTTTCACTATACTGTTGCTCACAGTCCTTGTACCGGTCCCCCCTACCGCCCATTTCGTCGTGTCTATACTCGTACCGTCAAAGTTGTCGTAGAACAGGAATGTCGAAGTCCCGTCACTCACCGAGACTGCTCCGTTGTTCCCGTAATAGAGGTAAACCTGCGTCCCGCCTGTCGGAATCAATGGAATCTTCGCCCATACTGTCGCAGCCGTGCTGTTGCTATCTATTATACAATATGAAATCGGGGTGTTGTCAGTTCCCGTTATCCTCAAATCCGAATAGTCCGGCTTCACCTTGTTCCCAAGATATACATTCTCCCCGTTATCCGTCCCCGTCGTATTCCACACCGTGAACTTCACCTGGTAATTCGTTAACTGCCCGGCCGATGACCCGACTATTGTATGCAGCTTCCGGTAACTCCAGCCATCCAAAAATGCCGGCGGTGCCGTCACGTTGATATAGTCCGTTTTCTGAATGCTGCCTGACCCATACGAATTCGTTACCGTCAGGTTCACCGTGTATAACCCCGGGTTCGCATAGCTATGAACCGGGTTCTGCACCGTCGCATTGGGGGTGTTATCCCCAAAACTCCAGTTCCACGAGGTAGGTACGCTCCCGGTGGAATTATCATTGAACTGAACCGTCAGAGGATTAATCCCGTTTAAAGGAGTTGCATTAAAATCAGCAGCAGGATCTGCTGGCGTTACCTTTGATCCAGTCCCGCCGCCAAACGCCTTAATACACACGTTCGTGTTAGCATACGAACTCGTTATATCACTCCAGGAGTTCCCGTCCGAGCTGACATAAGCTCTGCCCTGACGAGGCCCTCGCCCCGGTTGAGTAGCCACTCAGGGGATATTCAAGAGCAATGGTGTAGTGACTGCTCGGATTGGTCAGTTTCACAACGACTGAAAACTTCTGGCCGTTCTGCACCTGGACGGGATTTATGGAAACGGTGTGATACCCGGCATAGGAAATAGTTCCTGTTGTTGTGGATTGAAGGGTTCCAGTCCTCGGTCCGGATGTCACACCGGAATAAACATAGACTGTATATGCGCAATTGACGTCGGTTGTGTAGAAACCTACTGAATTTATTGCCTGGGTCGACGAGGCGGTAAAGATATTTGCAGCCCACCCTGTAGTACTCGAGTAGCCATAATCGATTGATTCCCCGAGAGGATCATACTGGTAAACAGTATCATAATTGGTTGTCGGCTCTGCATCGTGGAATACTGCCTGCTCTTCGTGCCCGAGAATGCCGTCGTAATAAGAGATCCAGAAGTACCCGTCACCGTCCCATGTGCTCCCCCAACTATTTTTACAAAGGAACGCTCCGACGCCGGGAGCGCCGCTGACGGCGTGGCTGTCATCCCAGCCGGCAATGGTGATCATATGGTTGCCGCTGCCACCCGAGGGGTAATAGTACCCACTGCTACTCAAATAGGCACTGTTCCAGTAGAATGACGCGGAAATACCGCCATAATTCATGATGGCCGATTTAAAGTTGTCATTGTCGGTAGCACCGCTCCTCGGGGGAAGGTAGATAACGTCCTGTACATGCTTCTGAACAGGGGAACTGGTCCCTTCATTCAACGGTCCGCTCCATCGGGCAAAATAAGCGGCGGACATCTCGTTGTTGCCGCCGTTGCAGGAGCCATAATCAAACCCGCTGTTCGCATTAAGGTCACCCTCGTAGAAATCCCGGTTTTCGGTCGGCATCAGGCTCGATTCCAATGAACTCATTGCACCATACGCCCAGCAGTCACCACACGTTCCCTGGTCCTTTACTGAAGTTACCCTGTTATAGGTGCGGAGATCATACGACGTCGGATAACTCCCCATCGACATAATCGAAGGTCGGGATCCAGTCATCTGCGAGAAATTGAGAGGAGAAGGCCTGTATCCCACGAGAATCTGTTTCCCTGAACCGTCGTCGTATGTATTCTGCACCGACGACTGCTGGAACAGGAGAAATGCAGGATTTACAGGGGCCAGGGTGCCATTTCCAGCAGGTGCCTGGGTAGGCGTCGGGTTGATCGTGGCGGTCACCGTTGGGGTTGGCGTTATCTGGGAGGCTGAACCGGTCACCGCTGCATAAGCGTCAATTCTGCCACCGGTCTTAACTTTCCCGGACAAAGATGATTCCAGATCTGCCGTACTTAATATATCGGATTTGATCTGTGAGGCAGTCCATTCCGGATGCACCGCCTTTACGAGACCAGCTGTTCCGGCCACGTACGGGACGGCCATCGAAGTGCCGGAAAATGTTCCATATTGTGAACCGGAAGTCGTGGTATAGATATTGACACCTGGTGCCGCAATGTCGACGGTGGCAGCCCCGTAATTGGAAAAAGGAGCGAGGTTATCATTCTGGTCGCTTGCAGCCACGCTGATAAGATTTGCATTCCCGTAGGATGCCGGGTAAACAGGGGTATTATCATTGTCCTGCCCGCTGTTCCCAGCTGCGCAAACGACAACAGCGGGTGACGCATCGATAGCATCCGTAAGTGCCTGGTCGTACCCGTTTCCACCCCACGAGATGCTTATTACACTGGCACCCATCTGGTTTGCATACAGTATTGCATCGATAGCATCGCTCTCGTAGCCGTAGCCCTGTGAATTGATCACCGTGAGAGGCATGATGCGGACATTCCAGTCTACACCCGCGATGCCCAGGGTATTATTCCCTATCGCCCCGATAACGCCGGCACATTCTGTCCCATGGCCATTGGTGTCAATGGGATCATTGGTATGATCGACGAAATTCCACCCATGCACGTCATCGATGTAGCCGTTGCCGTCATCGTCGTTCCCGTTTCCGGAGATTTCCTTCGCATTCGTCCAGATGTTTCCAGCGAGATCAGGATGGTTGTAATCAACACCGGTATCGAGGACTGCAACGACAACACTATTCGATCCTGAGGTCTTGTCCCATGCCTGCGGGGCACTAATTACCGGCAATGCCCACTCCTGAGAATAGGAAGGGTCATTTGGGGTCGAAAAGAGAGATATTTTGTAGTTTGGCGTTGCGTAGAGCACATTGGGGTTGTTCTTATATTCTGCAATGACATCCGCGATATTCTCCCCGTTCGCCACTTTAACGACCTGCATTCCGGAAAGCCCTTTCTTATCCAAATCGTCAATTACTGTCGCGGAAACGGCCGTATGCGCAGCGGAAATAATTTTTCCTTTATTTGCAGGATCGGCGATGCTTTGGGGTTTAAACCGGACAATGACCTCGTCTGCCGCATAGGTATCACCGGGACCTGTAGATGTAGTGTCCTGCTGCTGAACTGGACCGGTAGGACTGCCGGTTGGAACGGAAGTTGTCGGTATGGTCGTTACCGCCGTCGGCGACCCGGTTATGGAAGACTCACCTGTTTGCGCAGGTGTCGTGACAGGTATTGTGGTCGGCAGCGGAGTGGCAGGGGCGGACGTAACTGGTGTCGTTGCAGGAGGGATCGTTTCTGTTGGAGGGAGCGGTGTCGGCGAAGAAGAGGGAGCCGGCGTAGCGGGGGCGGTTGTTATTACCGGGGAAGTCCCGACCACAGGTTGGGTCTGGGTGCCTGTTACCGTAACGGCAGGAGTTGTCGTTATTGAATCCTGTGCCGAAGGAGAAACTGTCGGCACGATTGTTGTATTTTGCGTGCTGTCAGGACCTATGTCAGCTGCCTTGGACGGATTACTGTCCGTTACAGAGTTTGGCAAGGAATTGTCAGTTCCCCGATCTGCGATTGCGCACACCGTAACCAGAAAAAGCAGGATAAAAATAAGTGCCGCATACCTATGCCAGTGGGATTTCATTCAAACCGCCCTTTACACCCTCTCAGTGTATAGCATTATTGTCAACTATTAGGTTTTTTAATAGTATGGATGTCTGCAGATCCAACTATATCCAGTAATTGATCAAATAATTAATATATCTTTAACATGGGACAGAGACTTATTTTGCCCTTTTCCCAATTTACAGTAGTCGTATTTACAAATTCTTTCACGGTCTGAAAAATGAAGGAATCAGACAATATCAGCAAAATACTGCTCCATCCTGCGGAAATAGAACATCCCGGTGACGATAAGGAATACAACAACACCAAAGGAAATCAGAATTGTCGCACTTGGAGATGAAGTCCCGAGCAGAGCCCAGCGGAATCCTTCTATTACTCCGGTCATCGGGTTGAGAGCATACAACCACTGCCAGGATTGTGGGATCATGCTCGCCGGATAAACAACAGGTGATGCGAACATCCAGATCTGTATCAGGAAGGGAACGGTATACTGGAAATCACGGTACTGGACGTTCAGTGCTGACAGCCACAGGCCAACCGAGAGGGAAGTCATCATGGCGAAAATAATCAGCAGCGGCAGGAACAGGACATTAACCGTCGGGACAATCCCGTAGTAAACCATCAGTATTACCAGGAGCCCGAACGCCACCAGGAAATCGACAAGCGGCGACAGGATACTTGCGACCGGCATGATAAGACGTGGAAAATAAACCTTTGTCATAATATTTGCGTTCTGGACCATACTCAATGTTGATCGCGACATTCCTTCAGCAAATAACGTCCATGGCAGCAGTGCGGTAAATGCAAACAATGGATAAGGGACATTATCGGAGGGAATTCCAGCCAGCCTTCCGAAGAATAGGGTAAAGATAACCATCATCAGGAGAGGCTGAAGAACTGCCCATCCTATTCCCAGGCCTGTCTGCTTATATCGTAGTTTTACATCCCGCCAAGTAAAGAAATAAAGGAGACTCCCGGTATTCCCACAGTTCGTGAAAATCGACCGGCACCCATTTCCGGGGAGGACGTATGATAATTGTCGGTACCTGAATAGGAGGGGGCATGTCCCCAACAGTTTCAGCAGTGGTCGTTTCCACGTGAATCCGCCTGGTCTTTATTTTTTACGTACCAATCGATAGCAGCCTTAAGTCCTTCTTCGAATGAAATCTCTGCTTCGAAACCGAATTCCTTCTTGGCTCTGCTCACGTCAAGGCATCTCCTCGGCTGACCATCGGGTTTGCTGGAATCCCACCTGATTTCTCCCTCGAACCCGGTCAACTTTCCGATGAGAGATACTAAATCCCTGATACTAATCTCCCTGCCTGCACCGATATTCACAGGATCAGGTTTATTATATCTTTCCGTGGCAAGCACGATAGCCCGGGCGCAATCGTCAACATACAGGAACTCACGGGATGCTGCACCCGTACCCCAGACTTCAACAGATTTATGCCCTTCTTCTACCGCTTCCACAAATTTCCTGATCAGGGCCGGGATAACATGAGAACTTTCGGGATTGAAGTTATCCCTCGGTCCGTAGAGATTCACAGGCAGGAGATAAATCGAATTGAATCCATATTGCTGTCTGTATGCCTGGGACTGGACAAGGAGCATCTTTTTTGCCAGTCCGTACGGTGCATTTGTTTCTTCGGGATAGCCATCCCAAAGATTTTTTTCCTGAAACGGAACGGGAGTAAATTTCGGGTAAGCGCAGACCGTACCAAGAATAACGCATTTTTCCACTCCCTCACGACGTGCTGCTTCGATTATCTGTATACCTATTATTGCATTGTCGTAGAAAAGGAAGGCAGGATATTTCTGATTAAACCCGATACCCCCGACCCGGGCTGCGAGATGAATTACTAAATCTTTATCTCTTACCGCTTCAAGACAATTTTCCCAGATTCTCAGATCCATCTCTTTGCTTCGCGGGACACTAATCTGACTATCAGATACCCCATCTTCGTGGAGGCGGTTAATGATGCTTAAGCCAAGAAATCCTGCCCCACCCGTCACCAGGATGTCCTTATTTTTCCAGAATGTCATTCACTCGTCTCCTGTTAAGTTAATTGCCCGCCTCTTGGTATATCCTTTACTTTTAATATCTATCGCAATCCAGGTCTAAATTCAGTCCTTCTTCCACCACTTGTCTGGGAATTTTTTCGCGAGGATTTCATCCCCTTCACCGATGGCCTCAAATCCAAGGGCACGGATATCCGCGTCCACCATGATCTTTACAAGCTCACCAAACTTTATTTGCGGTTTCCAGCCTAGTTTTTCATTTGACTTCCTGGGATCCGAGATTAAGACGTCAACTTCAGTGGGGCGGAAATATTTCGGATCGATCTTTACATAGGTACCGACATCGAGTCCGGCATATTCGAAGGCAGCGTTCAGGAACTCGTTGACCGAATGCGTCTCTCCGGTCCCGATGACATAGTCATCGGCATGGTCCTGCTGGAGGATGCGCCACATGCATTCCACGTATTCGGGTGCGAATCCCCAGTCCCGTTTCGCCTCGAGATTTCCCAGGGTACAGGTATTTGTCCTTATTGGCCAGGAGGCGGGCGATACTCCTTGTTATTTTCCGCGTGACGAATGTTTCTCCCCTCCGGGGGGATTCATGGTTGAAAAGAATCCCGTTTGAGGCGAACATGTGATAGCCTTCGCGGTAATTTTTGGTCATCCAGTAGGCATACAGCTTTGCGCATGCATAGGGACTTCGGGGCTGGAAATACGTATCCTCATTCTGCGGGGGACAGGCAGAGCCAAAAAGCTCACTGCTCGATGCCTGGTAAAATTTAATGTGCTGATTGCTCCTTCTTGCGGCTTCGAGAATACGAGTCGTCCCGACTCCGGTCACATTTCCCGTGTATTCCGGCGTATCAAAACTCACCCTGACATGGCTCTGCGCCCCGAGATGATAGATCTCATCGGGACGGATATTGTAAAGGATTGAAGAAATCTGTTCGGAATCGGAAAGGTCCCCGTAATGGAGAAAAATTTTTGCATCGGGATCGTGGGGGTCGAGTAAGATATGGTCTATTCTGCCGGTATTGAACGACGAGGACCTCCTCACCAGCCCGTGCACCTCGTATCCTTTGGAAAGGAGCAATTCGGCGAGATATGAACCGTCCTGACCCGTAATTCCTGTAATAAATGCCTTCTTCATCGGAAGTCTCCGGAATTGTTATAAATATTGAATTTTCTATCTTATCAATCCTTCATCATTTTTTTAGGAGGGGCCCGGATTCCTCACATGAAATCGGGAATCAGAACTGGTTTCCAGAGCTCCCGCGACACCCTTATCTCCCTGTATAACCGATAATTATGAAGAAACGAGGTCCGTCATGACAGAACCATCGCCACGGATGAATATCATCATCAGTTTATTTTCCTACATCCCGCTTATCATCTATTTTTTTGTCGCAATCATGCTGACCATTGTTGCCGTCGCTTCACTCTGGGACTGTGCAATGCTCATCGTAAAACTGATAGTAACCCAGGATTATGCCAAAAATCTTTACCCGGTCGTCACATCGATATTGCTCACGATTACCATCATCGTGCTATTCGAGACGGTGACTGTCTATTTCAAGACAAAGCACGTTCCAGTGCGGGCCCTTCTCGTCGCCGGCCTTACCGGCACTATCCGGCAGATACTTATTATAAACTATACCCCGGTTGAAACCACGCAACTGCTCGCAACGATAGGAATACTGGCTGTGTTGACCGCCGGTGTGGTCCTCATAAAAGAAGATTAAAAAAATTTCAGATATTTTTCCCTTCTTTGAAAAACAGCGATATCGATCAAAACAACCCGTTTATTTTTTACCTGGCCTTGGGTGCGGATTCTCTGCCATTATAAGGGTTCACGATATTCAGCCAGGGAACTTTAGCGAAATGTCCGTCCTCGGTATACATGGTATCAATTCCCTGTTCTTTCATGGTTGCAGCAAGGAGGGCATCCCAGAAATGTAATGAGTATTCCTTTTGGAACCCAATCGCCAGAGATATCGTACTCGCAGTATAACAAACAACGTTCCAGCCTTCAAATTGTGCAACATCAGAAATAAAACTGCTGATAACCTGACGGGGGATCGGAACCGGTATTTTTTCAGTTACGACAACCGAAAATTCTGCGAGATTCTGTACCGAAACGGAATAATTACATTCCAAATGAAAACAGCGGGCGAGAAGATTCCTCGATATTTTTGATTTTTCCGGATCCCGTGCATCGAACAGGTAGCAAAAAATATTGGTATCAATCAATGGCGAGGATGACCCCGGAATCCTTTGAGGATTAGTTCTCATCGCGATCATGGAGTCTCCGTTCTTCCTCGGTAATGCCAGGTTCCATAATCGACAGATGTTTCCATAAGGTGGAGTGCATCCTTTGCTATCTCTTCCTGGTTTATTTTCCTGATCCAGAGACTTCATTGCTTCGGTAGTCGCCTGGCCCAGATACCCTTTCTTTTTACCGAGTTTTCTTCCGGCCACCTGACGAAAGGATCGTTCAACGTCATCATCGATGGAAATAGTAATTGTCCCCATATTATCTATTTAGATAATACAATTATTTAAATATATAATTATTGTAAGTAATTAAATTTCAAAATTAAAACGTTTCAAAATTTTTTTACGACCAGACGATAACCAATTAAAACCTGGAGCAGAGCATCATAACGATCTCGATCCTGATGATTGATCCTGAAAAATATTCAAGCGAAATCTCCTCATACGCATTTGAGAAATTGTTTTTCCTCCCATGCAGAGAACGTGACCAGACCGGCAGGAATAATTTACGATTCTCATGGAGGACAAGAGTACACATTGCACCATTTCACGAACCATAAAGAATTCGGGCTTTGGTATACGTCCTTCAAATATTATCCTGGTTACGTTCTCCTGATATTCGAAGTGCCATCAAAATGAAAATTATTTTCCTTCTGCAGCTATCTATTTCAATAACTGAAACAAAATATTTCAGTTATGGAAACAAAATGTTTCTTATTGAGAAATAATATTGAATCAAGGATGAGATAATCATACTTTCAGCCCTTTTCAAATCGGAAGATCGCATCAGAATATTTCAATATGTGGCTGAACACCAGAGTGTGACAGTTCAGGCAACTACGAAAGCGACGGGAGTGTCAAAACCTGTTATCTCACGCTATCTGAATATGTTATTAAGAACCGGATTGTGTAAACGTGAGGGAAGATCTTTTTTCTGGCTGAATACCCCTATGGGAAATGCAGCAAAACGTCTCATTAATATTACACTTCTCGAAGCAAGCCTATCATTTCCTGATTGGGCCCGGGGAATCGGAATTTATGGTTCATGGGCAAGAGGAACAAATACCATTGAAAGCGATCTTGATCTTTGGATTATCGTCAAAAATTATCACCCGGATCTTGAATTCACCATCGCTGAATTTGAACACAATCTATCGAACACGTTAGAATGTGAAGTCCATTCCTTAATTCTTACAAAAGAGAAACTAAAGAATATTTCCAAAGAAGACCCGCCCTTTTATTCGAGACTGATGAACGATACGATAACACTAATGGGAGAGAATCTTGACACCACTTGAGAAATGCTTCGCTGAAGGAAAATTGCAGACGGTTCCACCCTCTGAAGAAAAGGCACAGAACTCTATTCTTGCCGCACGGGAATACCTTGATGAAGCAGAACAGGTAGTTGAGAGCAAATTATATCGACTGGCAATGAACGGGGCCTACATGGCATGGTTTCACGCAGCCCGCGCATTACTATTTCGGGACGGAATTCGGGAAAAGAGTCACTATTGTATTGAACATTACCTGCGAACCTATGTCGTATCGGGAAAACTGGAAGAAAAATGGGTCATACTCTTCGGAAGAATCCGAAACAAGCGTGATAAAAATCAATATTCATTTGGCCCTCCCGAATCCAAAGATGAGCTTGATGGAGCATTAACACTGGCAGGAGAGTTTATCGATACAATTGAAAAATTACTTCGTCTGGAGTAAAAATGGGTTCCTCCTTTTTCCATTCAGCCCGGAAAACCAGAAATGTATTTAAAAACAGTCACAATACAAACCGAAAAGATCCGGTCCTTTCAAAAGAAGATTTTTGATTTTTCTCATCTATTTCATAGTATAATGGATGATTCGGCCCCATTAGAAGGAACCGGATAATTAACCCCGATCAAGCGTGTCCATCAATGCGGAACCCAATATGTTATATAAAGACATCAAATGCTTTAAATTCGGAATTAGAGAATTTGTTTTATAGGCGCCCTCGCATAATCAAATAAAACATATGTTTCGGAATTTAATTACACTGATGTAAACATAAATATTAGTATATCTATAAACATATTTGTGTACAATATGTCTTCGGTAATCAGTATCCGGGTACCCCCTGATCTCAAGATGGAGATGGAGAAATTAAAAACAGAGATCAACTGGAATGAGGAAATTAAAGAATTTTTAAGAAAGAGAATAGAGAATAAGAAAAAAAGAGCGATAATTGAGGAATTGGTGAGAAAACGAATGAACCTTCCGGAAACACCTGCGGGCACCGCTGCTAAGATGGTAAGGGAAGACCGTGACAGTCATTGATACATCAGCATTCTCGAAATTTCTCTTGAGAGAGGAAAACTGGGAGAAGATTGTTCCATTTCTGGACCCGGGGGCTGAGACCAATACGCTGGAGATGTTATTCACTGAATCTGTCAATGTGATCTGGAAATATGTCATGAGAAATCTTATTACAAGAGAGGAAGGAATCGAATTTTTTCAGGATCTCCAGAGCCTTCACGACTCAGATGTACTCATCGTTGAAAAAAATATGAAATATGGGAATTCTGCACTCATCCTGGGTTTTACCTACGATATTCCTGTTTATGATTCCCTGTTCCTGGCACAGGCACAACATTATGGGACATCACTGGTTACTTCCGATAAAAAGCAAGGGAAAATAGCAGGTGAATTATCAATTCCGGTTGAAATGGTTTAAATAAAAGATTAGTAAGCAATCTTCCTGAAGCAGTTACATGTGCCGGGATTCGGGCAGGATTTATTCCTCTGTTATTTCGGTCAAAATTACTTATCCCGATCTGGTGCCTCATCTTCATCCCCGGTCATACGGTAGCACCGGAGAATGAGGAGATATTCGTCAAAAATCTTCCTCTCCGCGATTATTCCCGCAGAAAAAGAATTCTCCCGGAACATTTCGATAACCTCACCAACCCCGGTCAGTGAAGATATCAACAACAACGCCCTCCCGCCGGGTGCGAGAACACGACCTACGCCTGTCACAAATTGTAATATCGTCGATCTTCCTGCAGGTCCGCCATCCAGGGCATATTCCAGCCAGTCAACTATTCGCTCATCGTCCTGGGTAGGCAGGTATGGCGGGTTAAAAATGACCAGGTCGAAGCATCCGCAAATTCCGTTGAACATATCGGTCCTGATGACGGTAAGACCGGTCCCTTTTGCGGCGAGGCATGCGTGGGGATTGATATCGGTAACAATCAGCGATGCATACCCGGAAAGACGGCTCCCGATATACCCTGTCCCGGCCCCTATTTCGAGGACACGGTCTGTCGACCGTATCTCTTTTTGTGCTACTTCAAGGAGCAGATAGGTATCTGCCTCCGGTTGATAAATCTGGTCTGGATCATAGCGGCCGGAATAAGGAAATCGTTTCATTTTAATTGTCTCACTATAACAGATCATGTATTATTATCGATATATTTTGAATTTGAAAGATCTTTTCTGTCCGGCCCGAGGGAGATAGTTCAAGGCCCCCTGCTGGCGCCGGCAGTGGTTCGGTGAGTATCCCTGATGGTATCGATTGTTCATCAATCGATATCCGGCAAGGTATAATGGTATAGAATTACGATTATTTGTTCTCCAAATTTGAAAACTATCTGACGGGTCTGCGGAGCGTTGCCGGGCATCGTTATCGTATCGCTTTTCTTCTCTGGTTACCTATCCGTGTTCAGTCATCGGTAACAGAATGATCGGGAGACCCCGCATGATCGTGCTGGTATCCCATCCCGACATTCGTAATGGTCGCAAAGTCCTCAAGATACAACTCTTCCGGGCGGGATGACAATATCTCCCCGGGAAGCTGTCCAAGCACATACTGCACGAACCCCTTCTCCAGTATCCCCGACGATCCTTTGAGACAGTTCCTCACCGTCTTTCTCCTGTGCGAGAAGAGGGCCCTGACGATATCGGCATAGAGTTTCCGGTCGCCGATCCCGAATATCGGCCCTCTCGGCGTGATTTTCACTACCATGGACCTGACCTGGGGTTTCGGGGAGAAGCAGTTCGGCGATAACTCGAAACATTTCTCCACGCAGGCATAGGTCTGCACCATTACGGAGAGCCTCCCGCAGTCGGGGGTCCCGACCGGTGCAAGCATCCGGTGCGCGAACTCGCTCTGGAACATCAGGACTGCCGTCTCGAACCCGGTATCGAGGAGCCGGAAGGTAATTTTGGAAGATGCAGAATAGGGAAGGTTCGAGACGACGATATCAAAGGGAGGGAGATCGCATTTCGTCGCATCGCCCTGGAACAATTCGAGCTTCCCTGCCTGTATCTCAGGAAAAAAGTCCTCGCCGAGATCTGATACCAGATCGGCGTCCAGCTCGATCGCCCGTACATGTGCCCCCCTGTCAAGAAGAGCCCGGGTCAGGATCCCCCTTCCCGGCCCGATCTCGAGCACACAGCGGTCTTTAACATCGACAATGTCTGCAATCCGCCGGACAGCGTTCTCGTCGACCAGGAAGTGCTGGTCTTTCGGAGCCTTCATTTCGAGGTGAACACGTGGTACTTGACGTCAGGATCCTGGAGTTCTTCCATGATCCGGCTGATGATCATCTTCTCGGGGTGCGGGATCGATTTGATCCGCGTACTGATATCGGCAAAACTCTCGAACGGTTTCTTCGCCCGTTCCTCGAGAATTTCCCACATCAGACTTCTTTCCAATGCCGGGGAGAAGATGGAGCATATGCAGCTTGGGGCTTATCGAGATCGACTTGTTGAAGAAATCGACATATTCTTTCTCATGCTCTTTCACGAGCTGTTCGATGACAAACGGCAGTTCGAGTTTTGCGGTCTGGGTCAGCTCGTCATAGCTGATCCGGCGCTTGACGCGTTCGATCTTATCGCGTTCACCGTCGCCGATGTAGACCTTGTCGTGGATCTGGATCTCTATTTTTTTCGGTACCAGTTCGAGGAGCTTGAACTGCTCTATTCCTATCGCCTGGATTACCGGTTCACGTTTAAAAACAGGACGCGGGTCATCGGGATGACCTTTCTGGAGGACATCGAGTACTATTGCATTGATCTCCTTCTTGTCGGCCTTCATGGTCACCCTCAGAAATGGGTTATTACCAGGTTTATTATTGCGTCCAGCTCTTCGCCCGATAACGTAAATTTTTCTTTGGCATACACCGCACGGAGCTCGTCGCGGGTTCGCGGCATCACATTTGCGATGCGGAATGCAATATCGGGCTTCATTTTTTCGAGGTTCAGGAGTGCATTCGCAAGGTCCCGGGATTTTTCGGGACTGGTCTTTGCAAGGTTATTGGCATGCTCGATACTCTTCCTGAGTTCGTAGGGCATCTCCTTACCACTTTCGATACGCTGGGCCTCCATCGCCTGTAACTGCTCACGGAGTTCAGATAAGGTGATCCGCTCTTCAGAAAGAACTGCTTTGACTTTCATGCCGGTTACCTGAAGGTTTATTTATCTCTGTGCTTTTAGATGTTGCGATCGCGCAATTACGACTTTATCCGCATTCCCGTCCCTGATCTCGAGTACCCAGGCACGTCCACGTTTCTCAAGGACGGTCCCGGTCTTCCCGTGGAACCTGCGGTGAGGCATGCCCTTCTGGACGCTCGGATTACATACGATATGGACTTTTTCCCCGATCGAAAACTGCTGGATAACCGAGGTTACCGGGGAGATCCCCCGCTCCCTGAGGGCTTTCTTCAGTTTATAGCGTGTTTTCTTGCGTGGACCATTATGGTGTGCCATTGTTTTTTCACTCCTGTTCTGTTCCTTCGACCTGTATCACGTCAAGGCGCTCGACGCGTGCAGGCATGCCGAGGACCTCGGTCAGGCTCGGGTGCGTTCTCCCGTTGTCGCCGGAAATCAGCTCTTTTATGTAGAGGCCTGCTTCCCCGGTCACTTCGATGAGGAACCGGCCATCCTCCTCGCCGATACAGGCTATGTCAAGGACACGACGTTTTCGTATCTTGTCGGCCCTCCGGTGTGCAACCCGTTCCGGTGTGCGCTGATCTATTGTCACTCCCGAAAGAGTGGAAAGTGCTAAACAAAGCCTTTCCAGAGGTACGGGGCCATCCAACCCTACCAGGATCCTGTATTTTTTATGCGCTTTGTTTGTTTTAATGGTTTCCACATCATTGTGACCGCACCAGCGGAATAACCTGACGGAAACCCGGTCTTCTGCCGATGCATTGATGAGGGCTTCAAGCTCTGCAAGGTCCATCGATCGTTTCCTGGGTGCAACAATTTCCATCACGAACGGCCTGCCGGTCCCGAGCATCCGTGCGTCGATGTCCTCCCGGCCCGATCCGTGGAGGACTGCATTTTCCCCGCCGAGGGCTTCGGCAGCAGGTCGTCCGATCAGTTCCTCAACCGAGTCCTGGTACATCTTTCCGGTAAAATTACACCGCTCGCATCCCGTCCCGTGGCAGGCCCTGCAATGCCAGTGTGTCTGGGGAATGCCCCGCTCATACTTCATGTAACGGCCGCTTACAAAGATGGGATTGACCTGGATCTCCACGTTATCCCCGGCAAGGTCGAGAATAATGACAATCTCCGGGTTGGCGAGGTCAGCATTTTTCCCCGTCTTCGCTCCGGTGGCTTTTCCTACTTCCCGGTTCATCTCCGATTTCAAAGGTTCGGGATCCGACAACCCAAGGTCGCTCCAGACCATTTCCTCGCTTTCGGCGACAAGCGGGGGTACGCGTGTCCCGACCAGGAACGTCGAGAATTCTATCCCGTCAAGGGCATTGACAGCCCTGTCTGCCCACCGGTCGATCTCTTTGAATGCATCGTTACATATCCAGCATGGAGACTGTGGTTCTCTGAAGGGGAGATTTTCCCTGATAAAGTACGCAATACGCAATGATCTCCCGCGGGCGTCGTTCGATAGCCCGAAGGACCGTTTCCCGAAGAACCTGCCGAGACAGTGATCGCAGATCTCTCCATAGGTTATGATTGATCCAACGGTGTCGAGGAGCTCTTGCTCTGGTTGCTTTTCCCTGCCTGTGGTTTCCATATGGTGTTTCCGGAATGTGCTGGAATAATGATCTGAATTTCTCTGTACTATCTGGATACCCGAACTTATAATCCCGTAGTTTGTGGAGGAAATAACCGGTAACAGATCCTTTTGGATAATAATCCGGTTTCCCTGGGGTTGGCTACTCCATCCCCGCGTTCCGGCGGTCGATGCGGTTCAGAAGGACGGTGATGGTATGGTCTGCATGGAGTACCCGCGGCCCCACGGAGTATTTTGGCAGGTCCTTCATCATTGCCTCCTCCCCGGGAGTGAAGTTCATGTGATCGGACAGGATAAATGCATCGGGCAGGTCTTTTGCGCAGGCACAGTCGATGCCCCCTTCATCCAGCACCGAAAATTCGTGTTCCCGAATCAGCCGGTCAAGGCCACCTCGCCGCACAAAAACTCCTTTTGTCGATTCCCTGAATTCTTCCCCGGCCGGTATCTCCAGTGCCTTTTTGATAAGGGAACCCGCACTTCGTTCATCCGGGTTCAGGTAGCGCACTTTTTCACCCGATATCATCACGGTTTTCGGGGAGTCCTCACCTCCGAGGAGGACCAGGTATACTGTCACGTCACGCCTGAGGTCATGGGACAGGAACAGGGAGGTATTGACGCAGCGGCAGAGGATATCCATCCTGCCGGCCCCGCCGGGCATGTCATTGAGTGTAAAATCCCCGGTGGTCTTCGCGGTGTGACCAATGATGGCAAAAACCGTCATTGCGCCGTTACCCGCTGAACCGCTTCATCATCCGCTGGAGGTCGAATTTTCCCCCTCCCCCGCGGACGCCCTTCAGCGCACGTTTCATAGTCTTGTAATATTTAAGCAGTTCCCGGACTTCTTCCAGGGTTGCTCCTGCACCATGGGCGATACGCTGGATCCTGGAAGAACTCAGGAGTGCTGGATCGTCAAGCTCGGCACTGGTCATGGAATCCATGATAATCCGGTACCGCACCATCTTTACACTGGTCACGTCCAGCACACCGTCAGGGAGCTGCATGTTCCCCATTGGCAGCATGCTCATGATCTGCTTGAGGGGACCCATTTTATTCAGCGATTCGAGCTGCTTGTACATATCCCTCAGCGTGAATTTGCCCCTCATCATCGCATTGACGTCAAAGTCGCCGGAAGAGATAGTTTCCTCGGCTTTTTCAACCAGGGCTTTGAGATCGCCCATACCGAGGAGCCGGGATATGAACCCGTCCGGGTCGAACCGTTCAAGGTCATCGATCGTCTCCCCGCTGCCGATGAAAACGATCCCGCTCTGTGTCTCGGAAACCGCGGACAGTGCACCGCCACCTTTCGCGGTACCGTCCATCTTGGTGATGATGACACCGTCGATATTGATCGCGCCGTGGAACCGGCGGGCCTGCTCGCTCGCCTGCTGGCCGAGTGCGGCGTCTATCACGAGCCAGCGGTGCGTCGCCTTCGCAATCGTGTTGATATCGATAATTTCCTGGATCAGGTCATTTTCCAGCGCATGACGGCCCTGGGTATCGATAATGATCACTTCAACGTGGGAAAGGGCAGGAAGCCCTTCACGGACTATTTTCAATGCATCGGTCTCCTTCGGGTTACCGGTACAGGGGATATTGATTTTAGCGCAGAGGGTGGAAAGCTGCTCGTAGGCCCCCGGACGGAACGTATCACCGCAGATTACGCCGACCCGAAGGCCTTTGCGCTGGAAATACCTGGCGAGCTTTGCGGTCGTGGTGGTTTTACCGCTGCCCTGGAGCCCTGCCATAAGGATTGTCTGGCTGCCGAGCCTGACATCGGTCCCCTTCCCCATCAGTTTTACCAGTTCCTGGTACACTATCCTGAGCACATGCTCCCTGACTGCCATCCCTTTCGGGAGTTCCTCTTCAAGGGACCGCTTCTTGATGGCATTCGAGAGGTTCATCACGAGCTTGACGTTGACATCGGACTGGAGGAGGGCCCTCTGGAGGTCTTTGACAAGTTCTTCGACTGCTGCCCGGTCGACCACGCTCCTTCCGGCAAGCTTCTTCATCGCATCCTTTAACGAATTCCCCAGCTTGTCGAGCATCAGGTACTCCTCCGAAAAGAGTTCCCCGATGACCTCGTCTGGTGAAAACGGAGTGATATCATCGTATCCCTGGCCGGTGCCGAGAAACATGAGCGGCTTTCCGATCGTATGGGCGATGGAAATTGCGGCACCGCCCCGGGGGTCCATGTCGGCCTTCGTGAGGACTACCGCATCGGCGCCGACCGTCTTCTCGAATTCCTCTGCCCTGACGACCGCGTCGTTGCCGGCTACCGCTTCATCGACATACACGATGAGGTCGGGCCCGATTACCCGCCTGATCTTATCGAGCTGGTTCATCAGGTTGGCACGGTTGTGAAATCTTCCTGCGGTATCGGCAAGGACCACATCCACCTTGTGGGCAATGGCATACTGGACGGTGTCGAACAGCACGGCCGATGGATCCGCTCCCTGCCGGTGCTGGATTATTTTTATACCTATACGTTCTGCATGGACGTCGATCTGCTCGATCGCCCCTGCCCGGAAGGTGTCTCCCGCACCGATCACAACGGAAAAACCATTTTTTTTCAGGTAATGCCCGACCTTTGCAACGGTTGTTGTTTTGCCTGTCCCGTTCACGCCGGTGAAAAGGACCTTGACGGGGTGCTCGTGGGTCTTTATATACGAGACCAGGTCGAACCCGTCTCCAAGGACATCCTTCAGGGAGGTCTTGAGAGCTGAAAGGACTATTGAATCGACGGATTCTCCGATTTTCCTTCGTCTGCCAACCAGTTGCTTTTTAAGGTGGGTAAGGATCTCTTCGGTGACGGGAAATGCGACATCGTTTTCGAGGAGCACGATCTCGAGCTCGTCGATCGCTGCCCTGACATCGCCTTCACCGATAATAAGTTCCCTGTCCCTGACAAGTGCTTTGACCCGTTCGGCGATTCCTGCCTGCTGGCCTGGCGGGACATTCTGGTCAGGCTGTCCTGCCATGACATCCGGGTTGCCCTGCGCATCCTTTGCACTTCCCGAATCTACGGAGGGTCCGGTGTCTGCAGCGCTGATATCATCGTCGAGCCTTGACCTGACTTCTTTTAACCGGGATTTCAGCGATTCAAACATGCCAGGTCTCCCGGAGGACCCTTCAGCGCTGTCCCTGCTGCTCCGCCGCCTGTGCCTGCTGGTAACCGGTTTCAATGCGGCGGGCGATTTCATTCATCTGGGAACGGATGCGTTCTATCGTCTCGGCAACTTTCTTACCCGAGGCTTCCATCTCGGTGATCCGGTCTTTTAAATACTCGACTGCATCGGCATTCGTCCGTTCCACAACGACATCAGATCCGATAGAGACGAACACGTGGTCCGGTTCAAGGACTTTTGCCCGGACGCTTGCCCCGCCGCCGACCTGGAGGAGGACGGTTTCCGAACCACCCGACTCCAGGATCGATTTTAAGACCTCGATCGCCGCAGTCGCTTCCATCCTCCCTTCATCAAGCATCCGGAGCTGGTTGGCATAAATCTCAACCTGCTGCCCGTACTCGGAAAGATAGTGCTGGAGGGCCTGCATCTCCCGCGGATCCACGGGGTCCATATCATTCACCATGTACAGTATTCACGGACTCGATAGTGATATATCTTCTTTTCAGGCGGTGTTTGCTTCCGATGACCGCCATCGTCTGTTCTTTTGCCTGCTCCTCGTTAGGTGCGCTGATAGTTTTTTTGTAAGGCTTCCATTCGTCCCCAATCCTGAAGGTGCCCTTGACTTCAAAAGTACTTTTCTCCATAATTCACTCCAGAAAACCAAATACGTCTTCTATTCTTCCAAGTTCAAACCCGCTCGTGGCAAGGCCTGCGAGATATCCCGATCCATTCACGAGCAGCCCCGTCCCGACAAGGCCGGAACCCATGTTCACCGATCCGGTCCCTACAGGGATATCCACCAGTTCCTCGAGCCTGGTAATTTCTGCCCTGGTACTCCTCGGGTGTACAATGATTCCCTTATTCGTCGCAACGGCAGCCATACCGATGGTCTTTATACCACCGAACATGAGTTTCGCCACTGGTACACCAAGCACGTTTCCGATGGCTTTCATTGCATCGGACGGCATGTCGGGGTGTACGGCGGCAAATGAATCGTTGGCAAGTATCACGTTTCCTGCCGCATTCATAGTGTGTTCAAGCCGGAACACTTCACGGTGCTCCGCCAGGACGGCTTCCTCTTCTCCTGTCGCAAGCCCGCTTACGATGAATGCGCGGCTGTTACCGGCAAGGAGAGAGCCGATGATCGAACTTCCCTGGATAGTGGTCTCGACCAGGTCGACCGAGAGCGCTTCTTTGAGCTTTTCCCGGAGCTCTTCCGGGGTCTCCGGCGGGATAACGGCAATGTCCTCAAATACCCGCATAAAGACGCCGATATTAGGATCGCCCCCGAACGAGACCGTTCTTTCCATCTTATTCACCGGCGAGCTCGGCCTGGACCTGCCCGTCTTCGAACTTCATTGCACGGACACGGATCTTTGCCGGGGGTTTCTGGCTTCCCCGGGCCCAGACGTGCTCGTTGATGCTCTTGTCGATCTTGACATCTTCGCTCTTCATGTGCTTTTTTAAGTACGACCGGATATCCTTGATCGCGGTATTGCTCCTCTTCCACCGTGGTGTCCGTTTCACATCACGGAGAGGAATAATATATACATGCTCCTGCATCTTTTCTGCCATAGGTTTACACCTTTAACGTGCTTCTTCTCCAGTTGCGCCGCTTCGGATGCGACACGACCTTCCGTTTAGTCCTGACCATGACCCACTGGGGGACACGCCGGTTCTGGTCACAGGCTTTTGCAAGCCGGATTTTACGACCTTTTGATAGTTTGCTCATTCTCATTCACCATTTTCTTTGTTATGACAAGGGACTGTTCATGGTGGCCCGGGAAAAAATCAGCCAGGTTATATCCCCTTGCCTGCATTTCTCTCCGTATTGCCCGCTCGTAATCCCCGTTCGGAATCGTTCCTGTTTCACCATGACGTACCACGAGATGGCGTGCCACGAGACGATCCACCTCGGTTTTCGGGAAACCAAGCAGGGGGCGGACATAGGCACACCCGTAACGGTTCCCCAGCCGCTGGACTTCAGATCGCGGGAGCATCGGCACGCGGTCGTTGAACCGTGTACCGTCCGCAACCACCTCGTATTCGGATGACAAGGCAGTCACGGCCGCGAGATGTACCATATTGATGGCATCGTTGGGATATCCACACGAAACGACCAGATCGACCGCACGACAGAGGACCGTGTCACCAAATACCCTGATCCTGTGAGGGAAACCGAGTGATGCTGCTGCGTCAGGCACTTCCTTCCCGGGAGCATCCCCGTCGAATACAAAGGTATTCAGTTCCACATCATAATCCCGGGAGAGCAGGACTGCCGCGAGTGCACTGTCTTTTCCTCCGGAAAAGAGCACGCCGGCCTTCATCCCTTTCGCGAAATCCTGAACTCCTTTTTCTGCGGAGTCAGCTGGCGGAGCAGTTCCTTGAACTGCTGATCGGTAATCTTCGATTTCAATCGGCCACTCTGGGCAAGGAGCACAAGCTGCTGTTCAACGGCTTTCGCGAAATCAGGTTTGGTCATCTTGATAGTATTCAGGCGTTCCCTGGCCTCCGGCTCCATGATCTGCAGGAGAACCAGGTGGACCTGCGCATCGACCTGTCGTTGCCGTTCCATCTCATCCTGCTGGTCATTTTGTTGCTGCTGGAGCTGGTTAAGACGTCTCCTGCGAATTTCGGCGAGCTCATCATCACCCATGGGTCTCTTCCTTAATACCGTGCAAGTTCGGGGGTTCCTTCCATTGCGTTCGGTTTCAGGTTCATCGCCACACCATCGAGGAACGATGCACCCTGGGGGGAAACCCGGCGCCCCGTTTTGTCATGGAGGACGAACCCGGCCGCTTCAAGCTGCTGGAACGCTTTCCTGAGCACAGATCCGCTTCCTTTCCGGAACTGCGAGGGTTTTGAACCGCGGTTTCTCTTCCCGCCGTAGAAACTTCTCAATCGTTCGACGCCGACCGGACCATCGATATAAATCCGTCGGAATACTGCTGCCGTCCTTACGAACCACCAGTCAGGGTCCTGAGGAGGCTGCTCTTTGTGGACCCCGGTCTTTGCAAATGCTGCCCATTCAGGAGGCGTGAACTCGGGGCGCTTCTTCAGCTCCGCGGCCACGCTCCTGATAAGCAGGTCAACCGGGATATCATATACTGTTGTCATGGTAAGACCTCACTGTCACTTATAGATATAACAGTCTTTACTTATTTGTTCAATACATTTTTATATATTTCGAGCAGTGATGAGATAATCGGGACAGAATTCCCGAAAATGCGGGAAAAAATCACAATCTTCTCCGCTCCTCGAGTACAAGCGTCCGTCCCCTGACGCCGATGAGACGTGCACCTGCTGCCCGTGCCAGGTCTTCGGGATTTATCTCGGTGTTCTGCAGCCATTTGACTTTAACCACCTTCCGGCTTTTGGACTGGGCAGTTATTTCATGCACAATGGTTTCCGAACATCCCTGTTTCCCTATCCAGACGGTCGGTTTAAGTTCCTGCATCAGGGTACTGGCATCCTGCTTTCTAAAACTCCCTGATGCCGGTTTCGCCCCGTATTTCGGAGCTGGCCCGGAGGCCCGTGATTTCCGGGTAGCGTCTGCAGACCGGACCGCCCTTTTATGACTGGGGCCTGTCCGGGCATTCTGTCCTTCTGCTGCTTTCCTCCAGGTACTCCCGTGCGACTGGCTCATCATACCCTCCTGAAGGGATACCTGGACTGCCGGCGGCAGTGAAGGCAGGTGACGACAACCATACGGTTCCGGATCCTCACCCGCATATTCACTCCTGGTACCAGGAACCGGTAACAATGCTGGCAGATCTTCCGCCGGTGTTCCCGTTCGAGGCCGACCCTCTGCCGCATCGCTATCTTTCTCGCGAGGGTTACGCAGCGGTCGCTCCACCCGGGGTGTTCCGGAAAGAATTCCTCGGCTCTCTGGAACAGGACGGTTATCCGTTCATTTGCCAGCCTTTTCGTCTCTGCGCTTTTCGGTCTCCCGGTCATCAGGCACCTGTGTGTCTTCACATGATGTACTTCACGATATGATATAACCGCGGTAGTTACAGACTACCGGCTCCAGGAGAAATCCAACCGGTTCTGGCGTCTTTCGTCAGTTTGTAACTACATTTCCTATCCTTTGGACCGGCTTTTCCGAAGCCGGCAACAGTCCCGGCAACGGCGTGACCTGCAGAAACTAAATTTTTATCCAGGGAAGATGACAACCGGACGGGGGGGAAAAAGGATTCCTTACGAATGATTACAATGCATAGGATGGCTCCCGAAGAATACATCCCGTTGGTGCAGAAGGGATGCAGCATTCCGTTTAATCGAGAATATCAACAACCCTTCCGCTGATCCGGAGCCGGTCGGTACAAAACAGTTTTACCGCGAGGGGGAAACACCGGTGCTCCTCGGCGAGTATCCGTTCCGCAAGCGCATCCTCGTCATCGCCGGGCAGAACGGGAACACACACCTGGACAATGATAGGACCCGAATCCATCTGCTCGTCGACGAAATGGACAGTGCATCCTGAGACCCTGACGCCATAGTCTATCGCCTGCCGCTGGCTGTGGAGCCCCGGGAACGAGGGGAGCAGTGCCGGGTGAATGTTTATCATCCTGCCGCGGAATCTACGGACAATGTCCGGCCCAACAATCCGCATGTATCCGGCGAGGAGGACGAGATCGGGATCGTATTCATCGAGTATTCCGAGCAGGGCGTCCTCATAATGTTCCTTCGAAGGGAAAGACCCGTAGTCCGTCACGGTAACGGGAATGCCGGCTTTCCGCGCCCTTTCTATTGCATACGCACCGGGATTATCAGTCACCAGCCGTATGCATACCGCCGGAATATCCCCGGTCCCCAGGGCATCGATGATTGCCTGGAAATTTGATCCGCGGCCGGATGCCAGGACGATAATCCTTTTTTTCCCGGGGTCAGCCACGGGTTTCATTGCCGGCCTCACCGCTCTTGTCGGGCCTTACGAGGACCTTGATTTTAACGACACGTCTGCCCCGCATCTGGACGACTACAAGTACCGAGTCGGCTTCCTGAATTGAAACACTCTCCCCGGGATGAGGAATATGCCCCAGGCGTTCGATAAGGAGGCCTCCAAGCGTCTCGTACAGACTCCCCGACAGGGAGGCTGATGTCGAGTTCGTCGTTGAGGTCTTCCACCCAGATCTGTGCATCGACGATGAATTCTCCGTCCCTGATCTTTGTGATATCCGGCTCCTCGACATCGAACTCGTCGAGGATATCACCGACCAGCTCTTCGAGGATGTCCTCGACGGTCACGATTCCTGCAAAACTGCTGTATTCGTCAAGGACGATCGCCATCTGGACCTTCCGGACCTGGAGCTCCTTGAGGAGGTCGTCGATTTTCTTCGTCTCAGGGACGAAATAGGGGTCGTACATTATCTCCCGGATCGAGGTCTTCTTCTTGCCGGAGAGTGCAACCGTAAAAACATCCTTCACATTGAGGACCCCGATGATGTTGTCTACCGAGTCCTGGTACACCGGGATCCTTGAGAATCCTGTTTCATTGAATAGTTTGACGGCCGTATCGACCGTACTTGTGTCCTCGATCATCGACACGTCGATCCGCGGCGTCATGATCTCGCGGACCGTGGTATCGCCGAATTCAAGGACAGAATAGAGCATTTTTTTCTCTTCGGCCTCAATACTTCCTTCTTCCCGGCCTACATCAATCCACTCCTTGATCTCTTCCTCGGTCACGGTGGGTTCCCCGAGTCCCGTGGATCCCCCTGAATGACTGAACTTGTCCACAACCCAGATGACAGGTGACAGGATTTTCGACAAAAACAGGACAATGGGGGCAACCGCAAGAGGATAATCGACGTTTGCCCTGGTTGCATAAATTTTCGGACCTATTTCACAAAAGATCAGGAGTATGATGGTGACGACCCCGGTCGCGATACCGATGCCAATATCCCCGTAAAGATCTATGGCAATAGCCGTGGCGATTGCCGCGGCACCGACGTTGACAATGCTGTTCCCGATAAGGATGGTGATCAGGATATGATCGGGGTTGTCCTTGAGCGTGGCAAGTGCCCCGGCACCTTTCCTTCCCTCGTTGACCAGGGTCCTGGCCTTCACGCGGTTCATCGCGATCAGTGCGACCTCTGCACTTGAAAAAAATGCAGACAGGACCAGGCAGATGATGAAAAGGGCGATATTAAGAGGATAATCAATCATTGGTCCCTCGCCGCCGGGCTACAGAGAGAATAACAGTTCATGGAACTTAAACACATTATCGCAGTCTGCTTACATAAAACCAGCGATTACCCGATGCATTCTTTCATAAATTCAAGTTCTTTCATGAGGAGCAGGCATTTCTCTTCGGACGAATATTCGTGGTC
Organism: uncultured Methanomicrobiales archaeon; assembly: GCA_963809105.1. GTDB lineage: Archaea > Halobacteriota > Methanomicrobia > Methanomicrobiales > Methanospirillaceae > CAIKOD01. The sequence goes on from CAWEIC010000003.1 coordinate 235,611, forward strand.
GAAATTCCGGTCCTCAATTTCGAGAGTCAGGTTCCCTTCATACCCGTATTCAGAGAGCACGCGGAGAACCGTGGCTGCGTCCGCATGCCTGTATAGGGGGAGGTGCATCAGGCCGTCCTGTGCCCTCGCGAGGTGGACATTGACGAGCCTGTCTGCACAGAGGTCGATGTACCTCACCACTTCATCGAGGGATGTCCCCATTGCGTGGGACACGTCGATGGTGCAATACAACCAGGGTTCCCTGTCGAGAAGCTCCCTGAGGGCCCCCGGCGAGCACAGGAGGGAGTTTATTTTTCGTTCCATGTTCTCGATTGCAACCTTTACCGGGCAGGACCGCGACGCCTCTTTCAGCATGTCTATCATGTGATTGAACCGGGCATAATCAGGCGCACTCGGCACCCGTTTTGCCGTCCTCCTTCCGGGGTGGACGGTAAAAACCGATGCCCCGATCTGTTCTGCAAGGGCAAGGGACTCGAGTGCATGCCTGACCGATAATGCGGCCACACCAGGGTTTATCGAGCAGGGGTTGAGATCGAGGATCGGTGCATGGACCGTATTGCTCACGAGCGAAGGATGGTCCCGAAACCAGCCCTGCAGTTCAGGAAGGGGTAAACCCCTGAGCCAGAAATCCGGGGTTTCCGGCCAGAACTCCACACCGTCCAGACCGCTCTCCTCGATGAAACCAAAAATCTCATCCCCGGGATATTCATGGAAAAACATGCTCGAAACCGAGAAATGCACCATGATCGTAGTTAATATCCACACGGGCAATAATAGATTTGATATGAGCTCCGGGCAGGGAACGCTCGAACGCTGGCAACAGCCGTCAGAAGACCGCATACTTCGGGTTTCAGAACTATCTTCGATCATCAAGGAACTCTTTCTCGACGAACGGCTCCAGGACATCCTCGTCGAAGGAGAAATTACCAATTACAAGCACCATTCGAGGGGACACCGGTATTTCTCGCTTTCGGAGCGTGCATATGATGAGACCTCGGTTATCCACTGCGTGATGTGGCATTCACAGGCCCGGAAACTTTCATTCAGTCCTGAAGACGGCATGCACGTCATTGCCAGGGGATATGTCGATATCTACCAGACGGCCGGCAAGTACCAGTTGTATGTCCACGAGATACGCCTGGCAGGTGCCGGAGAGAAATATCTTCTCGTGGAAAAATGGAAAGAAGAACTTACACGGGAAGGATGTTTCCTGGCAGAAAGGAAACGAAATCTCCCCTTATTTCCGGGTATTGTCGGCGTAGTCACCTCTAAGACGGGGGCCGTCCTCCAGGATATCAGGAATGTGATCGGCCGCAGGTACCCGGTAGAGATCATCCTCTCGCCTACGGCCGTGCAGGGTGATACGGCACACAAAGAGATCGCGAAAGCGATCAGGAACCTTGACGGCCGTGCCGACGTCATAATCGTCGCACGCGGGGGAGGGAGTTTCGAAGACCTCTTCCCCTTCAACCACCCTGATGTCGTCAGGGCCATCGCCGCCTCCAAAACCCCGGTAGTGAGTGCCGTAGGTCACGAAGTCGACACCACCCTTGCAGACTATGCGGCAGATGCACGTGCACCGACGCCTTCCGCTGCAGCGGAACTGGTAGTACCGGACCGGGCAGTGCTTATCACGGCTCTCCGTGAATACCGGAGGACTATGGAAACCATCCTCACAGGCCGGCATGACCGGGCCTGCCGCGACATCGAAACCCTGAGGGAACACCTGCACCCGCGGAGACTGATCAGGAGGCTCGCAGACCGCCGGCAGTATATCGAGGACCAGAGAGAACGTCTCGTGGTAGCGGCCAAAAGTAAAATTTCCGGGGGCAGACTGATGCTCGGTACGGTTCAGGCAGACCTGTCGGGCAAAAATCCGCTCGCCGTGCTTGCCCGGGGGTATTGTGTCGCAGAAAAAGACGGCCAGGTGATCCGTTCGGTCGGATCCCTTGCAAAAGGAGACCGTATCGTCCTTCGTATGACCGACGGCCGGGGCAAGGCGGTAATGGAGGAACTACACCATGACGAAAAAATTTGAGGAACTCCTGGCCGATCTCAGGGAGATCGTCAGGAAAATGGAAGATCCTGATACGGGGCTCGATGAAAGCATCACGCTGTACGAACAGGGTGCCGTTCTTGTAAAACAATGCGAGGAAGTCCTTGCAAATGCAGAAATGAAGATTACCGAGCTTGGACGGGACTGACCTCGTCAGCCGGGACATTCCGCCGTCGAGCTCGATGTGTATCCGTGCCCCGCCGCGCAGGCAGTCAATCATTTCACGCGGGATTGAACGTGCGACGATATCAGAATTGTTGCCGACGGTCCTGCCGCAGCAGAACGTACTCCTCCGCCAGACCAGGTCGGTCGGGTGAAGGAGCGAAAGGCCCGGCCCTCCGACAGAATGCACTTCCAGCACGTGGTCTTCGCAACAAAGAGCCGTCGTCAGCGTGGCATGTTCTTTACACAACACAGACCTGAACGATAGTGAGAGGTCTTTTGCCCCCTTATCGGCCCCGATAGCAATAATGCAGTCGCCGTTAAGGGTCAGTTTGTTCTCTTTCGTTACTTCGAAGGTTGTCTTGTGCATCGACCTGACAAGGGGATGGCCATGGGCGGTGATAACCTCCTCTGCCTTCATCTTAATATCAACTGGGCTTCTATTCCTATTCAATGTATATTGAGAAGCGCTGCCCGGCATGCGGGGAGGAGGCAGACCAGGAGATCCTTTTAGAATCCAGGGACCTTCTCGTCAAATGCAGCCTCTGCGGTCACGTCTGGCACACTGAAAAGGAAAAAATCCCAAAGCCGGTCTTTATCAGGACCATCGTTTCGAAAGAAGGCAATTCGCGGATCTGCCAGATGGAGTTTTTTCCGGACGATATCTGTTCTGTCGGCGACAGGCTTGTCGCAGAATGCGGGGAAGAGGTTGCCGGTGTCGAGGTCGCCTCGATCGAATCAGGACCTAAACGCCTGGAGAAGGCCCCTGCAGGCGAAATAACGACGCTCTGGACACGGGAAATCGAAGACGTCGTGGTGCGGGTATCGATCCATGACGGGTGGAAAACAATCCCGGTCACTATCGCCTGCGACGGTGAAACGCCCTTTATCGTCGGTGAGGTGCACCAGGCAGGTAAGAGACGGTTCCGCATCGCCCTTATCAAACTGACGTGACGGGGCTGTTCTCAGAAAAGAGGGATGGAAATCCGTGGCAAGCCGGATAAAAAGGATTTACGGCTATCCGGAATAACAAAATAGTATCCGGGGGCCCGCAACCCGGAAAAAAATTCAATTGTTTTTCAGGGCTTCCTTATAGTAAAAACAACCGGTACCGGTGTTTTGTAACGGCCTTTAGTAAAAAAAACAGATCTTTTAATGTCGCGAATAAAAATTCCCGGTTTTTGAAAGGTTTAAAAAAAATTAACTGGTCGTGACCGACTGGATATTCATGTCGATGGTGGCATAACCGCCCTTGATTATTACGGAATCGTCGCTGATATTTTCAATATAAAATGTCCTGAAATACTGATCGGCCGGCGTCGTATTCGGTTCCAGGTTAACAATCGGATTTGTCGAAAAGGCGAGGATCATCTGGTCCCCGGGGGCGTATTCGCTCGCGTTCTTATGGGTCCCGCTCACGATATTGTCGAACTGTTCCCGCGTAAGATTATTTTCCAGCCGTTCGAATGGCATGATGAGGTTAACAGTTGCCTGCTGACCGCTTCGCATACCGATGATACTGTTACTGATAATGTTCATCTCGTCCCTGAACAGACCGAACTGGTACACGGTCCCGCTGCTGTCGATAATCACCGGGATCTTTGTCAGGTTTGCCGTGGTCGTGCTGTTTGCCGTTACCTGGAGCGGCGCGGAAAAGAACACGACATCGCCATTTTTAGAACTCTGGTTGTAGATGTTCGCATCGCTCGTAACGATCGCCCTGCCGAGGTCATCGCGGATGGTATAGCCGACTGTTGCAGTGTCACCGGGCTTTATTGTCGAAAAGACATTTACCGCCTGTAGTCCCAGCGAAGAGACGACCATAAAGACGACAAACAGCACCCCGGCGACCACGATGGCAATTTTCGTGGCATTCCAGCCGGATCCCGTCTTTTTGGAATCCTTATTTTTTGATTTGTCCCTGTCCTTTGATTTCATCCTCAATAGATCCGGGTTGATGTAACTTAAACTTTACATTTCTGATAGCTTATAAAACAAAAATCTATATAGTAAAGAAAACACTAACCCAAGGTAACTCATCCGGATATTCCGGATGAATGTCGAAGGGAGAAGAAAATGGCTATCAGAAGATTTTATCCGGGTGGCTGGTCGGATCAGGACCTCGAAGACCTGCGAAACGAATTGTGGTCGGGCTTTAACAGTATCAGGGGCCCGCTCCTGCCTGCCGGTGGATTCGCGGAACGAATGCTCCCAGGAATACTCGGGGAGTTCAGGGTCGATGTATCCGAACATGAGGACGAGGTGATCGTTGTCGCTGATCTTCCGGGTATAGAGAAGCAGGACGTCAACCTGAGGCTTATTAACCCGAGGTCCCTTGAGATCTCGACGGAAAGGAAGGACATCGCTGAAGAAGAAAAAAAAGGCTATTTTGTCAGGGAAAGGGTTTACGGCTCGATGCGTCGGGTCATTCCTCTTCCCAATGAAGTGACAGATAAGAATACAAAGGCGACCTTTACCAATGGTGTCCTTGAAATCAGATTTAAGAAGGTAAAGGAACAAAAAGGCGGAAAAATCGAGATCGAATAACTTCTTTTTTTTAATTTCAGTCGATTTCACACAGTCAATACCGGACAATTGCGTTGCGGGGAGAATACATAGTATAATAATGATAGTTTTAACCGACTAAATGGTATTTATAGAATACAAAATGTTAAATATACTTGACATTATTATTGGTATGGGGACACGTGTTGCAGGTGATCCGGTATTACCCCCGGGTAACCGGCATGCAGACTGCCCCCGTCATGAGAAGGGAACAAAATGAAACTGAACAGACGATTCAGTCTGATAACTGCGGTCCTGTGCGTAATGGCATTTGTCATCTTCACAGCAACTGCCGCATCCGGATTCAGCCAGGGAATTTTCCATGGCAGGAACCCGGTAACCGGAACACCGACGGTTACAGGCACGACACAACCTCAAGCTTCACTGAAAGGTCCGGTAATGAACGGTACCAGGCCTTCGGGAGCGCCTCCTGGTGGTTTGACGTTTAACGGTACACTGCCTTTGGGACCGCCTCCTGAAGGTATGATGTTCAACGGTACACCACCTTCAGGACCTCCGCCCGATGGTCTTATGTGTAACGGTACGGCACCATCCGGTTCTCCTCCGGATGGTATGATGTGTAACGGTACGCCGCCGTCCGGACCGCCTCCTGACGGTATGATGTTCAACGGTACGCCACCCTGGGAATCGTCATCCACGGCCTGAGGGAATTTTACATTACCAGCGGGATCCACCTCCGGACGGTATGATATCGAAGATACACATCACGGGAATTCTCATCCCATCTGAGGGATGATAATTTCCGGATCATTCCGGCCGGCACGATTCTGAACGGGGCATTAAATCCTGGTTCAGTACCCGGACAGATAACCGGTCCCGGGAAGAATATCCGGAATATCAGAAGCACTCATCCGACTTTGTATGCCCGGAATACCAGGCCCGGAGCCAATGGACCCCATATTTTTTTCCAAACCCTACCGGGATATTTCAATCCCGGCGACATCCTGAGATGCCGTGCATTTCGCTCAAGCAAATCGGTTCCGATGCATTGCCGCGTGGAGATATTCATTATATTTCCTGCCGTAATACATGTGAGAGGATTTAATCTGACTATCATGCAGGTTCGCCGGGTCCGGGTGTAACTTCAATGGATAAGAAAAAGGTCAAGGATTATATGACCTATGACGTGGTGACCGTCGATGTCCATAAGACGATAAAAGACGTCATTGAGAAGATCCAGAATACCGGTCATGACGGGTTCCCCGTAGTAAATGACAATGAAGTCGTCGGCTACATAGCGGCGAGGGACCTCCTGTTCGTCCCACCGACGACCCCGGTTGACAAGGTAATGTCCGACCACCTTATTGTGGCCGATCCCGAGATGAGCATCAATGATGCGGCAAGGGTTATTTTCAGGTCGGGAATCCAGAAACTGCCTGTCGTGAACGAGAAAAACGATCTTCTCGGGATCATTTCGAACACCGACGTGATCAGGTCCCAGATCGAACATGTCTCCCCTGAAAAGGTATTCAATTTTATGGAGACCCTTAAAAAGCTCCACGGGGTCACGCCCACCCTGAAACGCGAGGCGGTCAGGATCGACGAACTCCTCCCCACCCAGTCGAAGATCTACGAAGACGAACTGGAAGGGCGGATGTACGAGATCCAGAAAGGTCTCGCGGAGCCCCTGATTGTCGTCAGGCGCCCTGGAAAATTAATACTTGTGGACGGGCACCATAGGGCGATTGCGGCGAAAAGAATGGGGATACAAACACTCGACGCGTATGTCATCGAGATCGATGAGGATATTGAACTCGGCATGGAACGTACGGCACGGGCAATGAATTTACGGACACTGGATGATATCGCCGTCCTCGACTATGCCCGTCATCCCCTTGTTGCCATTACCCACCGGCTGGTCAGGCGTGTCGAATAGGACTGTTCCGGGGGATTATTGTGACCGGAATAACCCTTCTCCGGATGTTTCCGGGGATATAATGTTCTTACGGGTCGAAAAATCCGGATGCCCCCCGAATATTCTGCCCCACCGTTATTGGCCCCGGCAGGAGAGATTCGGTATTGTTACTTTTTCCGGCAGCCGGGGATGTTTTTCAGGGTACCATCCTGATTAACTGCAGATACCGGGGGTTACCTGTCCGATGACAGATCGGACAATGACGGGGAAAGCGGGCACATCCCATGTGCAACGTTTTTTATCCCGTTCTGCCCTTTTCAGGAACCTTCGATACTTATATCCAGTCGACCGTTCAGGAATTTTCGATACTTATATCGAATTTACCGTTCAGGAACCTTCGACATTTATATCGAATTTACCGTTCAGGAACCTTCGACATTTACATCGAATTTGCTGTTCAGGACGTGTTCTTTCACGACCTCTTTATCCTTTATCACGACCTCAGGCCACAGGCGGGTCCTCGAATGAATGATCACATGGTCCCTGATTACCACTCTCGGCCCTATCACGGTATCGTTCTCGAGACTGCATTCGTTGCCGATGAGTGCATCGTTATCGATGATGCTGCCGCTGACCGTGGTGTGTTTCCCGATAATCACCCGGTTGTAGATGGAACACGAGAATATCTTTGCATTTTGTTTGATCAGGCAGTTTTCACCGATACTCGTATAGGGTCCGATCAGGACGTTGTCCCCTATTGCCGTACCGGCGCCTATTGATACCGGTCCGATCAGGCGCGAATTGATGCCCATGGAGAACGAGTCGCCAAGCTGGACCGGTCCCTGGATCTTTCCGGTCTTCACGGTGAGGTCCCCGCTGATGCTCGTGAACGGCATATCCATCAGTTTCCATTTTTCAGCCTGGCGGAGCATGGCAGGACTCCCGACATCGGTCCAGTTCCCGCGTGCCAGCCAGCCCGACAGCGTGTATCCTTCATGCATCAGGTGGGGGAAGAGATCACGGGCAAAATCAAATTTCTTACCGGGGGGGATATGGTCGAAGATTTCAGGGCTGCACACATACATCCCCGTGCTTGCAAGATTTGAAAAAATCTCCCCGGGAGCCGGTTTTTCCTTGAACCTTTTGATATGGTAGTTCACATCGATTTCTGCGATGCCGTATTCAGACGGGTCCTCGATACTGATGAGCCCGATCGAAGCAGGCACATGCTCTTTCATATGCTCGCGGTAAAATTCGAGGAGGTTTAAGTCGGTGACATGGTCGCCGCCGACGACGAGGAAATCCTGGCCGTCGAGATGTGCCTGTGCATTCTTTACGCTCCCCGCAGTCCCCAGTTTCGTCTTTTCATGGACATAGGTGATATCCACGCCGAACAGCGACCCGTCCCCGAGGGCTTTCTCGATCATGTCGCCCATGTACCCGAGCGTAATGATGACTTCATGGAACCCGAGGTTTGAGAGGTGTGACACAAGGTGCTCAATCGACGGTTTATTCACAATCGGGATGCAGGGTTTCGGCCGTTCGAAGGTAAGGGGGCGCAATCTCGTACCCTCTCCCCCGCACATGATACACACCTTCATGAAAGAATTTTAGTCAGCATCAGGTTTAACCATATTGACCTCCGGTCTATCCGGGGGCAAGGGGAATTACCGGATTTATGACAAAGGATTGTTCACCCACCAAAAATGGGGGGTAATTTCCGTAACCGGTTGAAAAGGTTATCAATGTCGCGTCGACCATATATACAACGTTAATGGTGACAGGTGCAACTGATGGCCGGAGACCGGGAGCGCAGTGGCAGAAGGAGATCGCCATAGCGATTCCCGTGATCTCGTTTGCAGGGATAGCATTGGGGATACTCCTCAATAATGCGGGATTGATCACGGATATCGGTGATTTCTGGTACGGACCTGCTGCAGGGGCGTTCCTGCTCGGCTATCTCGCCGTCCTCAAACCACGCCGCGACATCGTTTCGCTGTTCGCCCCTGTATATGCCGTTCTGATCCTGATTATTCCGACCGATGCAAAACCCAGTCTCTTGCTGCTGGTCCTGTTTGCTGCTAGCATCACTATTCTTGACGTCAGGCTCGTCAAACGGTTCAGCACCCCGGTACAAAAAAAGGAGATCGACCCGATGGAACAATATCTTTATGATTATATTGAACGGTTACGACCGATGTACAGCGATATAGACCGGAAAACAGCACACGAGATTGCCTCGGCATTTCTTTCGTTCAAGTATGGCCTTTACGGCAACGCAGTGACCCAGGCGACGCAGGCAATTTCCCTGCTGAACGATAGCGGACCCGATACAATCCTGAAAAAAGCGCTCACCATCTTAAAAACGCGGGCAGGAAATCTTGAAAATGCCGATGTGTCGCCGGTCACCGGGATCGAATTCGGCGAGCCTGAACAATCGTATATGGCAATACACGTGTTACCCGAAGCGAACGAGGACCCCGCGACCCTCACCCTTGATAATGCCCTGATCCTCATCTATGCCGTCTCGCTCCTGACATCCGAAGACGATGAACAGGCCCTCGACGAGCACCAGAAATTCATCGTCGGCCTGCTCACGTCCTATAAACGTGCAATGGGTCTCTGAACCGTCTGAAATTCTCTTCTTTTTCAACACCCCGGTGGGCCACCCGGACGATTTCAGCAAAAAAATGATCTCCGGGTATCCAGAGCGTATGACAAATCCTGCCGGATTTACGGGAAGTACCATGCCTGATCCACCTTAAAAAAGATGACCTCCGGTTAGTCAGGCGACTGAGGCAAATCCGGCCTGATTTCCTGAAATGATCCGGACCTTAAAAATGATGTTACAGGGTGTCCAGGCTGACACCGGTAAAGTCCTGCTGGATTTCCCCGACTTCCCTGACACCGAATGCCGTCTGCACCTGGTTGAGCTCGAGTATTGCGGCGACATCGCACATATAATCGAGGATATCCACCGACAGTTCCCTCTGCTGCTTGCTTTTCCGGACCTGGTCCACGAGGAATGAGATCTTTTCCGGCGGTTCCATCCGGATTTTTGCAAGGCTTATCACGCACATATAGATCCTCGTAAGATTCCTGTCGGTACCGGTGATGGTATCGAAGAAATTACGCAGGATCTGCGCCTGATATACTTCGCCACCCATGATTATACGGCATTATTTAAATGTTGGTATATAAACCTATGCCTTCTACGATGGTTCGGTCTTTCTTATTTCCGCAATTTGCCGTGGTTTTTTTCCAACGCGGCGCCATTTTGCGAAGATAATGCCAAAGGACAATTTTTTGGGCTGTCCTCTGCAGGCAAATGACTTCGTTTATTGACGCCCCCGGGGTTTCGTCCGGCCGCCGGGACAAACCCGGTCATGATAGGGTCACCAGACCAACCCCGCCCAAACGCTGTCCTGATAGGGGTCGAGCACTGAGAGGCTGGGGGCCCCTCCCGGTCATACATGACAACATAAGAAAAAAATGAGGAATTCAACAGCACAGATGATTTAGAGAGAAAACGTAATCTTTCCTCCCGGAAATCACGATGGCGATCGGGCCGGGAGAGTAAAAGTGTCCCCGGTTATCCATGTCCCAGTCCCCGGATCGTACATCTTCTGCACTCCCGACCACGTCCCTGTTGCATCATCGACGGTGATCAGGAGATATCCGAATTTCTGATCTGCTTTGCCGATATTTTGCAGGGGGTATTTAAGGTCCAGGACTGGATCGACCTCGGACGCATTGAAGGCCTCCATCGGTGCGCCTGCATTTCCGCTGATTATCTGCGGGACGCCCCCGATTTCCCCCCTGACGTACATATGGGCATGGCCACAGAAATATGCGGAGACCTGGTTGTCCTCCATGCTCTGCCAGAAGATGTCGCGTTGTTCCGGATACCTGAACAGGCTGTCGGGCGCCTCCAGGATGTCGTCATCGACACGGTACGCGGGGGAATGTCCGAAAACGAAGGTAAATAGCTGGGTATTTCCGGTCAGTTGCGAATCGACCCAGTCCTGGTTCACCGTTTCTTCAAGGCCATTGTGAGGGGTGTATTCGTCATTGACGATGAATCTGGCATCCCTGTAGATAAAAGAATACGTCAAATGAGTTTCGCCGGTGGGACCGTTAGACGGCATTCCGGACGCCACGGTATTGGTGTATGCAGTGAGGATTGGTGTCACATTGCCTGGCGGGCCGTTTTCATGGTTACCCCTCATGACATAGAGCGGAATTCCCAAACCCGTCTGGTAATTGTGGACGGGAGCCATAGCCGCCATCCAGTTTTCGAATTGTTCCGTGTATTTACCATATACGGGCGAGGTATTTTCAAGGTCCCAGCCGCTCACCAGGTCGCCGGTGTATACGGCGAGGTCGGGGTTTTCGGCGGCGACCGCAACAGCGATTTTCGAGAGGTTCTGGCTGATCCCGGTTGCCGAGGCCGGTGAGTCGTCTGGCGAGTCTCCAAATACCACGAACTTCCACGTGGTGGTTACCGGCCGGGCACTGATCAGATCTTTTCGGACCGATACATTACTGACGAATGTCCCGTTCCGCACATCATTTTTCATGACCGTCAGGGTGACATTATAGACCCCTGGGAAGGTATAGGTATGAACCGGGTTCTTACTGGTTGCATTGAATCCGTCCCCGAAATCATAATTGAAATATGTCGGTGAACCCGTCGATTGATCGGTAAACTTCACGGTAAGGGGGGCGGTCCCTTCGACAGGCGTGGCACTGAAGTTTGCGACAGGCAGCACAAACTGGTTGCCGGCCACGGTGACGATACCGGGTTTTGTCGCGACGCTGTTCATCATGGTGTTCGAGGTTGCATTGTATTTCATTACTGACTGGGTAATCGTGTAAACGCCCGGAAACTTGTACGTGTGGGTTGGGTTCGGTCCCGTGGCATTGGTCCCGTCGCCGAAATTGTAGACGAACATGCTAGGTTTCCCGGTGGACATATCGGTGCATTTCACGGTCAGGGGAGCAGTGCCGTTCACTGGTGAGACGTTGAAATCCGCCTGGAATGCCGGCCGGTTCCCCGCGGTTATATAGTCCGGGACAAGGAGCGAGCTCGATCCTTGTCCGTTCTTCACGAGCAGGAATACCGAATAACTGCCAGGCGTGCTGTAACTATGGACGGGGTTCTGTTGGGTTGACGTAGCACCGTCGCCAAAAATCCAGTACCACGAAGTCGGGGACCCCTCGGAGCGGTCGGTAAAGGAGACCGATAACGGTGCAGGCCCAACGACCGGTGTTCCGGTAAATGCTGCCGTGAGAGGTTCCTGTTGTGCGGGCCAGGACAATTCGGATAATACACCGGATGTAAATGTTTCCCGGGCTGCCGCAGTGCCCATCTGCAGCCCCACCACCTGAGTATCGCCCCAGTAATTATTACTGAGACGCGGTCCGACAAGTGTCGCTGTCCAGGTTCCTGTGCCTCTGTCAAAGTCCAGGCTGACATTGCAATCATGCGATGACCGTGCATACAGGTAATGGTCCCCGTTCCTGGCAGTTGCATTTGGGAACTCAAAGTCCAGCTGGTTGATGCCGAACCTGAGGACCCCGTCCGGGTTGAATACGCTGGTATTGAACCGGGCACCCTGGATGACAATCGAGTCCCGCCCGGGGTCCTGGCAGGGATAGGCAAAGGAGCCGATGATCCTCGTATTGGTATCGAAGGAGAAAACCGGGTTATTCACCGTCCCGCTCTGTCCCGTCCACAGGAATGACTGCGATCCCGTGAGAGGCAGCTCTTCCAGGGTAGCGGTGTTTTTCGCCGTGAACCCGAACCTGACGGTGTTACCCGCCGGAATGGTCCTGTCTGCCTGATCGACGTTATTGGCGGTAAATTCCCACGCTTTCCGCGAGAAGTCAAGGCGCAGGGTGGACTGACCTCCGGTAGTAGTATTAGCGGTAAAATAAATTTCGTGGTCTGAAATGACATTTACACTCCCTTCCTTCGGGCCGAAGGCAAACTCTTTTCCGCCGACGATGACCCGGACCGGGGTCTTCGGGTCCAGGGCCATACCCCAGGTGAAGTTGGCAGGTATATTCCCCGAAATACGAATGCTGTTATCCGGTCCGCTCACGGAGATATGGGCCGTATTCACCAGGTCACTCTCCTGTTTCTCGAAATACGCCCTGATCGTGGACATGTCAGTCTTCACGACGCCGTTGGTCTCGCCCGAGGTATAATCCGCGAGGTCCACACCATACGCCTGCCAGTGAGAGAAGGTAAAGCCGGCATCCGGAACTGCCACCAGGTGGACCTGATCTCCTTTCTGCGGGTTTGACGGATCCATCCGGACATTTCCCGATCCGGCAGGCATTACCGCAGTCCGGACCCCAATCGATCCGGGAATGGATCCTGCACCGGAAGGAATTGCATCGGCCGACAGGAGGTTGTAGGTAATCAGCCAGGGCTGGTAACTCTGGAATGCAGCAGGCACCCAGGGGAGCGATGATGCGGTCCCGGGGTTTGCCGTCACGATCACCGGTTCAACCTCGACGGTTGAATACCCGGATGTGCCCTGCGCAGGCATCCTGAGCGACCAGAGGAACTGGACTCCCTTGTCGATGCTGTTCGACACCGTCTGGTCCTGCGTCAACGATACGTCCCCCGACCCACCGAATCCGAAAATGCTTGCGTCGGCATCGACCGTGTTCGTGGACTCATGGTTGGTACCGGTTGAGGTGGTCATTTCATATTGGGTTGTCTGGGAGGCGCCGTTACTGAAATCAAGGTTCTCGGGCGCGAACGGCGTAACGGTATAGGCACTGGAGCCTGCGTACTGGGTCCAGTCCCGGTCATACCAGCCACCGGAGAATGTCGACCAGTCCCACGGGCTGAAATCATTATAAAACGGGCTTTCCATCGCATATGCCAGCGGCCCGGTGGTGGGCGGGTCCGTGATCGGATATCCTTGCAGGAGGAGGGAATAGGGACTTGTCGGCGAGGGCGCCGTAAGGTAAATATCCATTGCATTTCCGGCCTGGGGGGGATTGCCGTTATAATCGTAGACCATTACGTGCCGGGTAACAAAATTCGGCGCCAGGTAGACCAGCCAGGCCGATGATGAATTCTGATAGTCCTGTGTCGCGAGCTGGAATTTATCGGTGACGGCGGTTGAGAATTCTGTACTGTTGGTCGTCAGTGCCTTCGCACCATAGGTGTACGAAGCACCTATTCCGATGATGTCCTTGAGGAAACTTCCCCCGTACTTCACCGATCCGCTGAAATCGTTGTTCACCGATGTTTCGGTGCTCTGAGTAGACGTCGAGACAAGGTCGGCCTCGGACGTCACCACGATACCATCACAGGGCCATCCATTCAGACTGATGGGGGGAACGCCGTCGACAATCCCAACAGGTACCGACAGGTTTCCATAAGTAGTGAAATCATCCTGGGTATCGAAGCTGCCCGTAACCGGGTCAGTGACGAGCGTATTCGACCCGAGGACAGAGAAATATATGTTGCCCTTTGTGCCTTCCGCCTGTTGCGGAATGGACGAGAATACCATCGTCTGTTTCATATTGCCGTTCCCCTGGGGGACGATGTTTATCACGTTATTACCGGCAAGGTTAGGAGTGCCAAAGTAAGGATTCTCAAGGTTCTGGGTATAGTACATCGTGTTCCATACCGCTCCCGGTAATCCCAACCGACCCGGGTCAATAGCATAAATACCTCCCCAGGTCTCTGAGGAACCGGCCGGAGAGAATGCGACGGCGACAAGATCATCGATTCCGGTCTGGTCAAATGATGTCGATCCCTGGAAGAGCGTGACCGCGCCCAGGTTCGATCCAATAACGGGCATGGGGGTTTGCCCGTACATCTCCTGGTTGGTCAGATCGACGTACCAGGAATATATCCGTCCCTGGTAATCAGATATTCCGACGATCACGGGATCCCCTGTGGAGGGATTATTCGCAAGAATAGCACTATAAATATGGTTGTCAGGGACCGGGTTGAAATTTGCCGAATTCTGGATCTGCAGGACAGGTTGAGGGGTAATAGTGGAACTTTCACCTGCACCCAACTGACCTACCGGGATGAACGATACATCCAAGACCGGATTGCCCGGGCCGTTTATCTGTTTCGAGACCAGGTAGATTCCGTTCTCCGCCCCAATCACCCTGAACGTGGACATCTGGTTTCCGTTCGAGACGTAGTTGACCTGCTGGGTGTTTAGTACCACTCCCTGGAGTTCATTTTTACCGTTCACCGATTGATTGGCGATATTAATGGTACACACCACAAGGCGCGATGGGTCAAGAGAATAAAACGCATAGATGAGGTCATCGATCTGAGTAGCCCTGAGCCCTTTTAACGATGAATTTGTATAGGGAAGTGCCCCCGATGAGATACCCGGGGACTGGGCAGGCAATGTCAAACCGTTTACCATTCCGTTCTGGCCGACCGTCATCTGAACGAGCCCTGCCTCGACCGATGGGGTCTTTCCAGGGTCGCTCAGGGTTAACACGGCCAGTGTCGGCGCATCCGTATTTATCGAAACGACGGTGGATGAATCTGTCCAGTCACCATTCACAGGATTAACGGCCACGGGAGGCAGAACCGTTCCGACATCGGGCGGCATGGGAGCGGGAATAGTCTGCGTCCATGTCGCGCCGTTATCAGTCGATCGCCAGATATCATTGAACTCCTGGCTGGCACCCTGACCTCCCATAACTACGATACTACCATCAGGCATCCCCACGGCACTGAACAATTCCCTTGGTTCCCACCCGGCATTAGCGGTCATCTCGGTCCAGGTAGCACCATCGTCGGTCGAACGCCATACGTCATTATAAAACGTGTCTAAGTTACTGCCGCCCATTATTACGATACTGTCGTCCGGCATTACCACGCTGCAAAACCACTCTCTCCCAGGCCACCCGCCACTGGCGTTCATCTCGGTCCAGGTAGCACCATCGTCGGTCGACCGCCAGACGTCACTGGGATTACCCGCAAATTTACCACCCATCGCGAACCCTCCCATCATGACGATGCTGCCGTCGGGCATCCCAACGCTGCTGAGACCTACTCTTGGAAGCCATGACGCATTTGCGGTCATCTCGGTCCATGTTGCGCCGTTATCGATCGAACGCCACACGTCATTTAAGTACCCGGGCCCTCCTGAACCTCCCATAAGCACGATGCTGCCGTCGGACGTCAGGACGGTGCTACCCCAGGATCTTGGAACCCATGGGCCATTTGCAGTCATCTCCGTCCATGTTGCACCGTCATCTGTCGATCTCCACACATCGTTCCAGGTATGGATCGGGGGGTAGTTTGTCCCGCCGCCTACGAGTACGATACCGCCGTCCGGCATTGCAACGCTACCCTGAAAGCTCCTCGGCGTCCAGCCCGGGTTTCCCGTCAATTGCATCCATGCAGCACCTTTATCCGGAGACCACCATACGTCACTGATATCACTGGTGTAGTTATTGCCTCCCATAAGCACGATGCTGCCATCAGCCGTTATGACGGAGCTCTGACCCTGTCTCGCCGACCAGATTGGGGACACAGCTTCCGATGCCTGACTGTCGGTGACGTTCCCCTCCGCAATCGCAGCAGGGATCAACAATAACATTAAAAATAACAACGCCATACAGATCAAACCGGATTTCATCCGGTTTGATTCACGGATTTCGGTTGGTATCACGAAAAGCCACCCACATTTTTAACCTGATGAAAAATATTCAATTGATTATATTTTCCTATTTCCTCTCTTTGGTATTGAAGGAATGGATTGCCGGTTTTCGTGGCTGGCGACTCAAAAAGAACTCTGATTTATTTAAAGGATCTCAAATTCCGCATATGACGGCTTCCTTAAACTCTATGGCTGCCTTTTTGTTGCTGGACTTTTATTCTGTATCTGCAGGCCGGCAACTCATGGGTTCCGGGCCTCGTTACCTGCCTGTTACCGACGTATTCTGGCTGGATTGGCCTGCAACAGTTACGGACGTTAATTCTATCATCAAACCGGAACGCAAACATCCCGGCCACGACCCATCATCCCGGGCGGCCTGAACCATGAGTGGTGATATCCAGACTATCCCGGCCTATTTTGCCGCACTTACGATCCTGATGATATCCCCGTCTTTCAGCTCGTGCGTATCTTTCACCCGCATTTTAGTCCTGGCATCGACTGCATAGAGGAATCCCTTCCCGATATCGGTATGTACCTGGAATGCAAGGTCATGAGGGGTCGATCCCCGTTTCATGAGGAATGCATCGGGGAGGACCCGTCCCTTCCCATCGCAGAAATGGTTCTCATCCTCAACCGGGTAGACGACAATCATATCAAGCAGGGAAAAAACGGCATGGTTAACTGCCTGCTGAACGCCGGTCCCTCCAAAATGCTCCAACACTTTCGCGATCGTTGCTAGACCGGACTTCTGGGCCGCATTGAGTGAACTCTCGTTGGTTATCGAGAATCCGGGGTCCCCGGGCACGTACCTGATCACGTGGCTGTTTGCTGCGTTCCTGAGTGCCAGCTCGCTCGCGGCGCTCGAAAAGAGCATGCTCTCGTCCCTGAGCTTTGCAAGAAGAGCGGGAGGTGCCATATCCACCTTGTTCCCAATGACAACCATGGGCTTGCTGATCTTCACGATCTCACGGCAGAATGCGATCAGGTCCTCTTCACCGGCATGCATCAGGTCGATCCCGGCAGATACCTCCGCATCCCTGATCTCCTCGGGTGTGATTGCAAGACCTGCAAATACTTCTGCTATCCCCCGGTGAAGGACAAAACCCTTGCTCTGCGCCTGCCGGTGCAATTTTGCCCAGTGCTTGTCGAGGATCCCGTATACCCACATGGTCATTTCAAACTGCAGGAAGGCGACATCTATCGAGGGATCGTGGGCTCCCGGTTCCAGGGGATTACCCTCGCTGTCCGCAGACCCGCTGGCATCGACGATGTGAAGAATCGCATCGGCTTGTCTCAGGTTGTCGAGAAACTGGTTACCGAGGCCCCGCCCCTTGTGTGCGTCAGGGACCAGTCCCGCGACATCGATCATGTTGACCGGGACAAACCGGTCTCCGTTCTGGCATGACGGACATACGAGGCCAAACTCTTTGCAGGGACATTTCGTGCGAACATATCCAACGCCGAAATTCGCGTCGATGGTGGTGAAGGGATAATTGGCAATTTCTGCGTGCGCGAGGGTGGCAGCCCTGAAAAACGTGGACTTTCCACAATTTGGTTTTCCTGCCAGAGCGAGCGTAATCATAGCAATTCACTTTAAGGTATCAGTGGCTATTTATCTGTTATTATGGCATTCACGGAGAAATCCATCTTTTATTTCGAAACCCCGGGCCCCCATAACTCGGAGGATGCAGCCCGGTTTTCAATCAAAAGGGCGCAGGAACTCAGGATTTCAACGATCGTCGTCGCAAGTACAACCGGTGCCACCGCGATAAAATTTGCCGGAGCGATCAGGGGATCAGGACTTCGCCTCGTCGTTGTCACCCACGTAGTCGGGTTCACAACACCCGGTATATGGGAATTCAACAGGGAAACTGCCGAACGACTAAAAAAGGAGGGCGTTACTATCGTAACCGGTACGCACGTGTTGTCCGGCCTCGAGCGGGCGCTGTCGCGCTCCCCAAAGGTCGGTGGCGGGTCCCGGACTGAAGCCATCGCAGAGGCCCTTCGGAGAACGGTCGCAGTCGGACTAAAAGTGGCGGTCGAATGCACCATGATCGCTGCCGATATGGGAGCAATAAGTGTCGATGAGGAGATCGTTGCCGTGGGTGGAACTGCATCTGGCGCCGATACTGTCTGCGTGATAAAACCGGCTCACACCTCCT
Organism: uncultured Methanomicrobiales archaeon; assembly: GCA_963809105.1. Classification (GTDB taxonomy): domain Archaea; phylum Halobacteriota; class Methanomicrobia; order Methanomicrobiales; family Methanospirillaceae; genus CAIKOD01. Next base: position 254,100 of record CAWEIC010000003.1, read on the forward strand.
CGTTCTTCGATCTCCAGGTCAGGGAAATTGTGGCGATGCCGAGGGTCAGGTAACCGATGATCCTTGCGTCGTTAAAAGAGGCGTTCGGTCTCATTGGTTCCCGTTCTGTCCTCTGGATCCCCGGCATTATTACCGGGCTCCTCGTCTTTACCGATCTCATGACCGGATATTACGGCGGAACTTTTCTTACGGGCAGGTTATGGATAATCGAGCTCCTCGTAATCCCTTTCCTCGCCGGGGGGCTTCTCTTTTCAATACGATCGGGGGATATAACCATCCGTAATTTTTTCCTGGGCAGCAGGAAATTCTATTTCAGGATCCTTCTTCCCGGTCTTGTAATCCTGTTCGCAGCAATTATCACCATTCTGCTTGTCATGACCCCGCTGGTTCTCATCGGATCGGCTGCCATGACCGGAATTATTGCAGGAGCGGCCTTCGGAGTATCGATCCCGTTCATATTTTTTACCTATTTTTACGATGCGGTCGCGGTGTTTGAAGAGACAAAGGTCTTTGAGTCCATCAGGAGGAGTGTCGAAATAACCGTAAGGAATCCCGGAACCGTTTTCCGGTTTTTCGTTGTAAACGTCCTGATTCTCCTGGCCGGATCATTCTTCATGCTCATGGCCTTATCTGCTGTGCTTATCGACCGGCTCACCCCGCTGACCACCATGAATGCAACCGAACTGAGCACGATTACACCCGATGCATTTTTCGGTTTACTGGGTGCCGACGGTATCCTCGTCTCGGCCGCGATCCTCGCTACCGGAGCAGGTATTCTCATTACCATCCTTTCGACCTACAAGGCATGTTTCTTCCGTTCACTCTCAGGAGCAACACCCGCATCTACTGCGGCAGTCCGGGGAGAATACGACAGCAAGGGACGCTGGTACAGGTATTAACTTATTTTTCCCTGGGTTTATCCCGGTTCCCGGTTCAAAGAAGAGTCGAAACGACCAGGGCAAATACACCGCCACCAAGCGTTCCGAGAACGTTGGTCCCGGCATTACCGATAAATCCCCGGTTCTCGATTACCGCACCGACCAGACTGTCCACATTGGTTCCCACAAGACCCGCCACCGTGCATATTATCGCAACAGGGAGGTCGATGACCCCGAGAGCAAAAGCCGCAAGGGATATGATGAGGGAGGCAGCAAGTGCCGTCAGCTCCCCGGTCAGCGTAATGCCGCCGTTCGTTCCTGGCACCACTTTCTTGAATGTCGTGATCATGTACGGCGATCCCCCCGTAACGCCGATCTCGCTCGCTACCGTGTCCGCGGCAGCGGTAGCGACACTCCCGACAAACATCGCGGCAAACAGCGGGTTTTGGGTCACGCCGAAGAGCATTGCTGCTGCAGCCGATACCCCGCCGTTTGCGAAAACATTCCGGTAACCGCGTGCCCCCCCGTGGGTCTGCTCGACACCCAGTTTTTCCTTGAATTCGAACCGGTACCGCGTGCAGACCGACCCGACGATGAAGAAAGTGAGCATGACGAGGAACCAGTAGACATCATCTGGCCATGGAATGAAAACGAGGAGGATAACCCCGATCAGTGCGGCAGAGAAAAGACCTGAAAGATCGGCGGTCTTAAAACGGTAGGCAAAATATCCGAAGGCAAACGCCACGACGACGGCGAGCGACAGGTGGGATATACTGATCTGGTAATCGAGGTCATTGATGAGGAGCATCGTCATCGAAATCCCGAGGGTTTCGACCATGAGGGCATCGTCACGGTCACCAAGTATAGCTTTCAGGAGGACTGCGGCGATCAGGCCGAATATCACAGGAAGAGGAGCGGTTTCGTTGAGATACAAGGTGATGAGAACGGCTGACAGCGCTGCGACTACAATATACGCGAAATATGCCTGGACATTCTCCCCAGCCGACCGGAATGCCAGCTCGCCGATAACGACAAATGCAAGGGTGCAGGAGAAAATAAAGAGCGGGATTAGGCCGATACCGTAGAAAATGGCGAGGGCGATTATGGAAACCGAAAAAAACGTGGTCTTTTCAACCAGGAGCAGGACCAGCGCGAGCACGACTACAAGGAGAGCAAAGGCCCATGCAGGGTGTATATACGGGGCAACCAGTATACACGCGAGGGCCAGGACCGCTGCGACCCGCTCGCCGAGCTGGTTGTTCATCTATCAGACATTCGTCAGTTATCGCATTAGAGCTTTGTTCTATGAAACCCGTGAATTATCTGTGCTGCCCGGCCGGATTTCCGGTCTCTTCCCTGCAATCGGAGTTCCTTTATTCGATTACTATATGTGATAAAAAGACAAATAATTGCGAAATGTCATCGCATGAACTCCCGAAGACCTATGATTGCGCCGAAGTGGAACCAAGGTGGCAGAATACCTGGCGTGACGAGGACCATTACTTTGACAGGAACTCGACAAAGCCACAGTTTGTTATCGATACGCCACCCCCGTACCCTACCGGCAATTTCCATATCGGGAACGCCCTGAACTGGTGCTATATCGATTTTATCGCGAGGTACAAGCGGATGAAGGGATTCAACGTGATGTTCCCGCAGGGCTGGGACTGCCACGGGCTTCCCACGGAGGTAAAAGTCGAGGAGACCCACGGGATTACCAAGAACGATGTATCCCGGGAAGAATTCCGGCAGATGTGCCGTGAGCTGACCACCGGGAATATCGAAAAGATGCGAAAGACGCTCAGACGGATGGCCTTCTCGATCGACTGGTCGAACGAGTACATCACCATGATGCCGAAGTATTTCGGAAAGACCCAGCTCTCGTTTCTCAGGATGCTCAATTCCGGGTACATATACCAGAGCGAGCACCCGGTGAACTTCTGCACCCGGTGCGAAACCGCGATAGCCTTTGCAGAGGTGGCGTACGAACCAAGGGAGACCCAGTTGAACTATTTTGATTTTGACGGCGTCGAGATTGCAACGACCCGGCCCGAACTCCTCGCAGCATGTGTCGCGGTCGCTGTCCATCCGGAAGACGAGCGGTACCCGGAAGATCTGGAACACTTCCCTGTGCGTTCCCCTGTTCGGTCACAAGGTCCCCGTCGTCGTAGACGAAGCCGTCGACCCGGGATTCGGCTCGGGAGCCGTGATGATATGCACATTCGGGGACAAGCAGGATGTCCACTGGTGGAAGCAGCATAACCTGGACCTGAGAAAAGCGATTGACAGGAATGGCAGGATGACCGGCGTTGCAGGCAGGTACGAGGGTATGACGGCTTCGGAATGCCGGTCCGCAATTCTTTCGGATATGAAGGCCGGGGATATCCTTTTCCGGCAGGAACCGCTCGAACAACGGGTCGGCACCTGCTGGCGCTGCAAGACCCCGATCGAGATCATGAGCGAGCGGCAGTGGTTTGTGAAGATCAGACCCGACGAGATCTCCCGTGCAGCCCACCAGGTCAGCTGGATACCTGACCATATGCTGCTTCGGATGGAGAACTGGGTAGCCCAGATGGAATGGGACTGGTGCATCTCCAGGCAGCGTATATTTGCGACTCCCATCCCGGTCTGGTTCTGCAAAAAATGCGGGGAGATGGTCCTTCCCGACGAACAGGACCTTCCGGTGGACCCCGCACGGGACAGGCCGAAAAAACCCTGTCCGAAATGCGGTTCAACAGAGTATACCGGAGAGGAAGACGTCCTTGATACCTGGATGGATTCCTCCATTTCGGTCCTTAACGTGACAGGCTGGAACGGGTGCGGCATGCCCCCCTATTTCCCCGCCCAGATCAGGCCCCAGGGCCATGACATCATCAGGACCTGGGCCTTTTACACCATCCTGAGATCGGTCGCCCTGACCGGGCAGCGGCCATGGGACCAGATCCTCGTGAACGGCATGGTGCTCGGCGAGGACGGATTCAAGATGAGCAAGAGCCGCGGGAATATCATCGAACCGTACGAGATCCTCGATAAATACGGCGCCGATGCCCTGCGCCAGTGGGGTGCGATGGGCGCAGCGACCGGGTCTGATATCATGTTCAACTGGAACGACGTGATCTCGGCCTCGCGCTTCCAGACAAAAATGTGGAACATTGCCAGGTTCGCCCTGATGCAGATCGAAAAAGAGGGGACCGCATGCAATGCGGAGATCAGCGCACTTACCGACCGCTGGCTGCTCGTAAAACTATCCAGGACAGTCGCCGAAGTAACCGATGCGATGGAGCAGTACCAGTTCGACCGTGCCCTTAAACAAATCAGGGAATTTGCATGGGAGATCCTTGCAGACGAATATATCGAGCTCGTCAAAGGGCGATTATATACCGGGGATGCGGCCAGGGCCGGTGCCTGCGTTACGCTGCGGACAACATTCGATACGCTCTGCAGGATGCTTGCCCCGTTTATCCCGTATTTTTCCGAAGAGTGCTACTCGTACCTCTCCGAACGGAGCGTCCATTCGGAAGGATGGCCTGAGTTTTCCTATGCAGACGACCGGGCAGAATCGGAAGGAGACCTTCTCGTACGCGTAGTATCCGAGCTACGGAGATACAAACACGAAAAGGGACTGGCACTGAACGCACCACTCGGCCGGGTCACGATTCATGCCGGCCACAGCATTGACGATGCCGGCGATGCCGCAAGGACCCTGAATGCCGACGTTGCATGGAGTAATGACCGGGCAGACCTCGCAGAGGTGGTCACCGATGTTCAGTTCAACATGGGAGTTATCGGGCCGGCACTGCGAAAACAGGCAAAAGGGTTCATGGAGGCAGTAAAAGCACTGCCGAAAGAGCAGCTGGTCAGTCCGCCGCCGACAGTGATGGTCGACGGGGATTATGTAAATGTACCAAAAGACTCCTTCTCCCCAGTCTACACGTACATGGTGGGAGGGGCAAAGGTAGACGTTATCAGGGTCGGCGAAGTGATCGTAACGGTGCAGAGGCCGACCTGATCGCCTCGTTCACGAACCCGTGGATCTCAGTTTCATCCTTTTCTGCATCGACGATGATGAACCGGGACGGTTCTTCCCGGGTCAGGGCAAGGTAATTCTCCTGCACGCGGGTGAGGAGAGAAGCGTATTCAAAATGCTCCCGCTCCGCCCTTCCGGACCGCCGTTTCAACGCTTCTTCGACCGGTACGACCAGGAGGAATGTCAGGTCGGGCGGGACAGTCCATCCATGGTGAACCTGCCGAAGCCAGGTAAGCGGGTCCGGGATGGCGCCCGACAGGGTCACCTGCTGGTATGCATACCTGCTGTCGGTATAGCGGTCGGAGATCACGAGCTTTCCCCCGGCAAGAGCAGGACGGATAACGGTCGCCAGGTGGACCGCGTGATCCGCGACAAATAACAGTGCTTCTGCGACCGGGTCTATCTCTTCTGCAATAGCACGCCTGACCGAACCGCCTACCCAGGTCTCCCCCGGCTCCCGTGTGATGACCGGGCACAGGTCCGCAAGACTTTCACACAACGATGCAACAAGGCTGCTTTTCCCGCAACCGTCGATCCCTTCGATAGTAATCAGCACAGGCGTCCGCTCCTTATAAGGTCCACGGGTATTATTCCCTTGTGAACTGCCGTTGCAACGATCGCCCCGTCCAGGCCTGCCTGCCTGAGGGTATAAAGGTCATCGACCGACGCAACGCCTCCTCCCCAGAGGAGCTTGCCGGGATAGGCATCCCGGAACCCGGCCAGTGTAGTCCCGGTTAACCCCTTTGACGTACCAACGGAACTGATATCGAGGAGAATACACCCGTTAAATTCCAACCCTGAAACCGACGACAGAAAATCGACAGGATCATCACCCGTGGGGATCACCGACCCGTTTTTCATATCGATGCTGAGATACCCGCCATGATAGGAACGAAGGTCCCTGCCACATGTTTCGGTCCCGATTACATTCTCGAAATGCGGGAGGTCCATCATATCCTCCGGACCCCTGCAACCCCGGTCGGCATAACAATGGCTGACGAGTGCGTTGCATTCCCGGATTATTGCATCGTGGGAACCCCTTCCTGAAATCCGGTCAAGATCAGCAATATAAATTGAAAAAGGCCGGATATGGCTGATAAAACCAACGGGATCGGCAACCGGCGATGCACCCCAGGTCAGGGGCAGATAACCTGACCGGTTTCCCTTCTCCCCATGCACGACGAGCCCTGCTTTCAAATCCATTGCCAGAACAAGTTCCATACCAGAACGCAATCACTATCAGGATACATTAACTTCTGCCTGATAATTTAGATCAGGCACATCGATACATATTATGACTGCTGAATTCTTCCCTGGCGACGCCGGCCTGGACCCCGCCGCGCACCTCGCGGCCAACGACGCCTACAGCTTCTTCGCCGGCCTGGGCGACCTGCTGGTGACGGGCCCGACCCACACCAATGTGAACGACTTCCGCGCCATCCTGGTCGACGCCGGCTAGCCAGGCGCGGCGAGCACCTGTCAACGAGCGCGGGGGGCGGCGGCCTATGGCCGCCGCCCCCCGTGCGTTCAGTACGGCGCCGCGCGTTTCTTAGTTGGCGTCGATCTCTTCGTCGGTGGTGCCGCTGTCGCTGACCACCATGCGCGCGATGGCGCTGACCACGTCGCCCTCGCGCATGTTCATGACCTTGACGCCCTGGGTGGCGCGGCCGTGGCGGCTGATGCCGTCTGCGCGCACGCGGATGACCACGCCGTCGCGGCTCTGCAGCATGATCTCGTGGTTCTCGCGCACCACCTTACGCCGACCAGATAGCCCTTGCGGTCGGTGAGCGCGATGGTGCGCACGCCGATGCCGCCGCGCCCCGTGATGCGGTACTCGCTGATGGGCGTGCGCTTGCCGAAGCCGTTCTCGGTGATCACGAACAGGTCGCTGTCGTCGCGGGCGATGTCCATGCTGATGACCTCGTCGCCCTTGCGCAGCTTCATGCCGCGCACGCCGCTGGCGTTGCGGCCCATGGGGCGCACGTCGCTCTCGTGGAAGCGGATGGCCTGGCCGAGGCGGCTGATCATCATGACGTCGTCGTCGCCGGAGGTGTGGCGCACCGCCAGCAGCTCGTCGCCGTCGCGGATGTCGATGGCGATGATGCCGTCGCTCTTGCGCGGCGTGTTGTAGCTGCCGAACAGGGTCTTCTTCACCATGCCGTGCGTGGTGGCGAAGATGAGGTACTTGCCGTCGCTGACGTCGAAGTTGCGCGTGTTGATGACGGCGCAGATCTTCTCGTCCTGGCGCAGCGGCAGCAGGTTGACGATGTGCTTGCCCTTGGCGTTGCGGCCGGCCAGCGGCAGCTCGTGCACCTTGAGGCGGTAGACCTTGCCGACGCTCGTGAAGAACAGCAGGTAGTTGTGCGTGCTGGTGATGAAGAGGTGCTCGACCTCGTCTTCTTCCTTGAGATCCATGCCGGCCACGCCGATGCCGCCGCGCTTCTGCTGGCGGTAGGTGGCGACCGGGATGCGCTTCACGTAGCCGGTCTTGGTGATGGTGATGGCCATCTGCTCTTCGGCGATGAGGTCTTCGAGGTCGATCTCGCCCTCGTCCGGCACGATCTCGGTGCGGCGGTCGTCGTTGTACAGGCGCTTGATCTCGAGCAGCTCGCCTTGATGACGCCGTAGATGGCGGCCTCGTCGCCGAGCAGCTCGCGCAGCTCCTTGATGCGCGCGAGCAGGCCCTCGTGCTCTTCCTTGACCTTGTCGCGCTCGAGGCCGGTGAGCTTCTGGAGCCGCAGGTCCAGGATGGCCTGCGCCTGCGGCCGCGTGAGCTCGAAGGTGTCGATGAGGGCGTCGCGCGCGGTGTCGCCGTCGGCGGCGTGGCGGATGATGCTGATGATCTGGTCGAGGTTGTCCAGCGCGACCAGCAGGCCTTCGAGGATATGGGCGCGCGTCTCGGCCTTGTCGAGCTCGAACTTGGTGCGCCGGATGACGATCTCTTTCTGGAAGGCGATGTAGGCCTTGAGCATCTCCGGCAGCGTGAGCGTGCGCGGCACGCCGCCGACCAGGGCGATGTTGATGACCCCGAAGGTGGTCTGCATCTGGGTGTGCTTGTAGAGCTTGTTGAGCACGACCATGGGCGATGGCCTCGCGCTTGAGCTCGATGACGAGGCGCATGCCGTTGCGGTCCGACTCGTTGCGCAGGTCGCTGATCTCGGTGAGCTTCTTGTTCTTGACCAGGTCGACGATGTTGTCGATGAGCGAGGCGCGGTTGACCTGGTAGGGCAGCTCGGTGACGATGATGGCCGCGCGGTTGCCCTTGATCTGCTCGGTGTGGGCCTTGGCGCGGACGCGGACGCGGCCGCGGCCGGTGCGGTAGGCCTCCTTGAAGCCGGCCGGTGCCGAGGATGACGCCGCCGGTGGGGAAGTCCGGGCCCTTGATGAACTTCATGAGGTCGTCGGCCGTCGCCTCGGGGTTGTCGATGACGTGCACGGTGGCGTCGACGACCTCGCCGAGGTTGTGCGGCGGGATGTTGGTGGCCATGCCGACGGCGATGCCGGCGGAGCCGTTGACCAGCAGGTTGGGCATGCGGCTGGGCAGCACCGTGGGCTCGCGCCGCGTCTCGTCGTAGTTGGGCACCAAGTCGACGGTGTTGGCGTCGATGTCGCGCAGCATCTCGACGGCGATACTGGCTGAAGCGCGCCTCGGTGTAGCGCATGGCCGCGGGCGAGTCGCCCTCGACCGAGCCGAAGTTGCCCTGGCCGTCGACCAGCGTGTAGCGCATGTTGAAGTCCTGCGCCATGCGCACGAGCGTGGGGTAGATGACGGCTTCGCCGTGCGGGTGGTAGTTGCCGGAGGTGTCGCCGGCGATCTTGGCGCACTTGCGGTGCTGCTTGTTGGGCGCCAGGCCAGGTCGTTCATGGCGACGAGGATGCGGCGCTGGCTGGGCTTGAGGCCGTCGCGCACGTCTGGCAGGGCGCGGTCGACGATGACGCTCATGGCGTAGTCGATGAACGACGAGCGCATCTCCTCTTCGAGCTCGATGGGCTCGATCTTGCCTTCGAGTGTCTGCAGTTGAGTCAGACATCGAGGAACCGCACCTCCTTCGCGTTCTTCTCGATGAAGTCGCGGCGCGGCTCGACCTTGTCGCCCATGAGCATCGTGAAGACCTCGTCGGCGGCCTGCGCGTCTTCCATGGCCACCAGCATGAGCGTGCGCGTCATGGGGTTCATGGTGGTCTCCCAGAGCTGGTCCGGGTTCATCTCGCCGAGGCCCTTGAAGCGCTGCAGCTGGATGCCCTCTTTGGCGAGCTCGACGATCTGCACGCGCAGGTCCTCGTAGCTCTGCGGCCTCCGCCTTGCGGTTGCCCAGGTGCAGCACGAACGGCGGCTTGCCGACCATCTCGTGCATGCCTGCGTGCACGCGCTTGAGCGCCTGGAACTCGCGCCCGGCGAGGGCCGCGAAGGGGATCCTGAGGTTGGCGGCCAGGCCCGTGCGCCGCTCGACCAGGCGCGTGTCGGCGACCTGCGCTTCGTCGTCGACGCCCAGCACGTCGATGACGTAGCGCTTGTCGATGTCCTCGCGCAGCGCCCCGACGAGGTCGTCGAAGCGTGCTGATGTCCGCCTCGATGACGGGGCCGTTCTTGAGCCAGTCGATGAGCTCGCCGCCCCACTGGCTCTTGAGCTTCTTGACCCAGCCCTCGTACTCGCCGAACAGCTTGAGGAAGCGCTGGTACCTGGTCTCGCTGAAGGTGAAGCCGGTGTCGGTGTTGTCGACACGGATCTGCTCCAGCCGGCCGCGCAGCAGGATGTCCTCGAGCTGCGCCTCCTTGTGGATGTACTGCTCCTGGTTGCCCTGCTTGAGGCGGTACAGCGGCGGCTGGGCGATGTACACGTAGCCCGCCTCGATCAGCGGCTTCATGTGGCAGGAAGAAGAACGTGAGGATCAGGGTGCGGATGTGCGAGCCGTCGACGTCGGCGTCGGTCATGATGATGATCTTGTGGTAGCGCGCCTGCTCGACGTCGAACTCGTCGCCGATGCCGGCGCCGATGGCGCTGATCATGGTGAGGATCTCCTGGTTGGCGAGCATCTTGTCGATGCGCGCCTTCTCGACGTTGAGGATCTTGCCGCGCAGCGGCAGGATCGCCTGGAAGCTGCGGTCGCGCGCCTGCTTGGCCGAGCCGCCGGCCGAGTCGCCCTCGACCAGGTACAGCTCGCTGAGGTGCGGCGTCGCGGATGGAGCAGTCGGCGAGCTTGCCGGGCAGCGTGCTGCCCTCGAGCAGGCCCTTGCGCCGCGTGAGGTCGCGCGCCTTGCGCGCCGCGTCGCGCGCCCGCGCCGCGTTGATCGTCTTGTCGACGATCTGCCGCGCCTCGGTGGGGTTCTCCTCGAGGAACTCGGCCAGCTTGGCGTTGACCATGGTCTCGACCAGGCTGCGGATCTCGGTGTTGCCGAGCTTGGTCTTGGTCTGGCCCTCGAACTGCGGGTTGCTGCAGCTTGACCGAGACCAGCGCCGTGAGGCCCTCGCGCATGTCCTCGCCGCTGAGGTTCTCTTCCTTCTCCTTGAGCAGGTTCTTCTGGCGGGCGTAGTCGTTGATGGTGCGCGTGAGCGCGCCGCGGAAGCCGGAGAGGTGCGTGCCGCCCTCGGTGGTGTTGATGTTGTTGGCGAACGTGAAGATGGACTCGTTGTAGGACGAGTTCCACTGCATGGCGATCTCGACCGCGCCGTCGTCGGTCTCGTTGTCGAAGAAGATGATGCTGCGGTGGATGGCGTCTTTCTCGCGGTTGATGTAGGCGACGAAGTCGCGGATGCCGCCGGCGTACTGGTAGATGACGCTCTCGCCGTCGGCGCGCTCGTCGTTCGAGCTCGATGCGCAGGTTCTTGGTGAGGAACGCGGTCTCGCGCAGGCGCTGGGAGAGCACGCGGAAGTCGTACTCGACCTCTTCGAAGATCTCGGGGTCGGGCATGAACGAGACGGTGGTGCCGGTGGGCGCGTCCTTGGCGAGCTTCTCCATCTTGTCGAGCGGCGTGACCGGCTTGCCGCGCTCGAAGCGCTGGTCCAGTGGTAGCCGTCGACGTAGATGTCGAGCTCGAGCCACTCCTGAAGCGCGTTGACGACCGAGACGCCGACGCCGTGCAGGCCGCCGGAGACCTTGTAGCCGGCGCCGCCGAACTTGCCGCCGGCGTGCAGCATGGTGAGCACGATGGTCGGCCGCCGGCTGGCGTACTTCTCCATGATGCCGACGGGGATGCCGCGGCCGTCGTCGACCACGGTGATGGAGTTGTCCGGGTGGATGGTGACGCGATGCTGGTGCAGTGCCCGGCGAGGGCTTCGTCGACCGAGTTGTCGACGACCTCGTAGACGAGGTGGTGCAGGCCGCGCGGGCCGGTGGAGCCGATGTACATGCCGGGCCGCTCGCGGACCGGCTCGAGGCCTTCGAGGACCTGGATGTCTTGTGCGTCATAGGTGCGATTTCTTCACGCGACCTCGCAGTGCGCCGAGGGCCTGGACGGGGTGCGAGGGCAGGGCGTAGCTGCCTGCGAAGTATACCAGACGACGACCTTGGGAGCGAGCCCGGCGAGACAAAATCGCCGCAAACGGCGGTATTTCGTGAACCCTAGCGGGCGTCGTCGCCGGAGGCGCTGCGAGCGCGCCCCTCGGCGGCCTCGCAAGGTGGCCAGGATGGCCGCCCGCAGACGCTCGTCGCGCAGCCTGCGACGCCTGCGTGCGCGCCGCGCTCAACTGGGCGGCGCGCGAGGCTGTGCGCCGCTCCTCGGCTTCGCTGCGGGCGGCTGCTGCTCCGGCCTCGCGGGCGCTGCTCGCGACCACGAACCGCAGGCGCTTGCACGGGTGACCCGGCGCCAGCTCGCGCATGCGCGCCAGGATCTGGCCGCTGAGGTAGGTGAGCTCGCTGCGCCCACACGGACGAGGCGCACTCGACGGTGAGCACGCCGCGCTGGAAGGCCCGCGCCTGGCGCCGCGCGCCGACCTGCGCCCGCGGCCTGCGCCCAGGCGGTGTAGGCGCGGGCCTGGTCGCTGCCGCTGCAGCCGCGCCAGCGCGGCGTGAGGACCTCGCCGAGGCGCCGGGCTCGCGGCTGCGACCGCCGGTGCACCTGCGTCGCCGCCCCGTCAAGGCTCCGCTGCGTCGGCCCTCGACGCCGCCTCGCCGGCGCCGAGCGGCATCGGCGGCTCGTCGCCGTGCGCCGGCCCGGGCTCGCGCCCCTCGTGCAGCGAGCCGGCCAGCGGCAGGTCGATGACGGTCGGCCTGCGCCAACTCCTCGTCCGTGAAGTAGTGGCGGTCGGTGGTGGTGATGATGGCCTGGCCCGGCGGCGGCAAGCATGCGACAAGGCGGCGGCGGCGCGCGTCGTCCAGCTCGCTCATGACGTCGTCCAGGAACAGCGTGCCGTGCTCGCCGGTGCGCGCCGCGGCGACGCTGCTCGGCCAGGAGCAGCGCCAGCACCGCGGCGCGCTGCTCGCCCTGCGAGCCGAACAGGCGCAGGTCGCGCCGCCCGCGGCACTGCCGGGCGCAGGCGCCACGCGGTCGTCGGTCCGGCCGGTGCCGTCGCGCGGCGACTGCCGCGCGTCGCGTCGCGCCGCGGCGGGCCGCGGCCGCGCCGACCTCGAGGAAGCGCAGGTCGTCACGGTGCGGACCGAACAGGGAGAGGCCGCGCTGCACCTCGCCCGGCCGGCGCGCCGCAGCTCGTCGCGCAGCGCGCCTCGTCGTAGCCGCACGCCTGCGAGTTGCGCCACCAGCTGCAGCGCGAAACGCTGCCCGCGGGCGCCAGAGCCGCGGCCGTGTCGGCGAACTGTGTCGGCAAGCCGCTCACAAGGTCGCGGCGGCGGCGGCCGAGCGTCGCGGCGGCGCGCGGCGAACTGCACGTCCCACGGCTCCAGCGCCGCCGGCGAGGCGCCGGCCTGACGGCCAGCAACTGGGCGTTGCGCTGGCGCAGCGCCGCCTGCAGGTCGCGGGCGGCGGCGGCGTACTGCGGGTCGAGCGCCGCCGCGAAGGCGTCCAGGTGCGCGCGCCGCCGCGCCGGGCTGCCCTTCACCAGCAGCAGGCTCTCGGGCACGAAGATGAACACCTGGCTGCGCTCGCGCAGTTCGTCCAGCGAGGCACCTCGAGCCCGTCCCAGTGGATGCGCTTGCCCTGCCCGGGCGCGTAGCCCACCTCCAGGCTGTGGGCGCGCGCCTCGTCGCGAGCTCCAGCTCGACGCGCGCGAAGCGTTCGCCCCAGGTGACGAGCTTTTCCTCGCGGCGCGTGCGCGGCGAGCCGCCGCGCAGCGCGAACCACGCGCCCTCCAGCAGGTTGGTCTTGCCGGTGGCGTTGGCGCCGACCACGATGGTGAGTCCCGTGCCGAAGCGGACGTGGCGTCGCAGTAGGAGCGGAAGTTGACCAGTCTCAGTGCTGGCGACGTGCACACGCGATACTCCCGGCCGCCTACGGCGACCACGTCGCCGTGCTGCACCTTGCGGCCGCGCCGCGGCTCGACCTCGCCGTTCACCCGCACCTCGCCGCGCCTGGATGAGCAGCTTGGCGTGACCGCCGGTGCCCGCGGCGCCGGCCAGCTTCAGGAACGCACCCCAGCGCCAGGGGCCGTTGACGGCGACGTCGTTCAGCTGCTCAGGCGGATCGGCATGATGAGGTACACGAAGTCGTCTGCCGCGCCGCTCACGAGGCCGGGACGCAGCGGGCTGGTGAAGCGCAGCTTGACGTCGGCTCGTCCACGGCGTCGATGCCCTCGATGAGGTACGCGGGGTTGAAGCCGATCTCGAACTCCTCGCCGCCGAACTCCACGTCCAGCGACTCCTCGGCCTGACCGACGTCCTGGGTGAGGGCGCGCATGGTGAGCTTGCCGGCCGAGAACAACAGGCGCAGCGGCGCGTTCTTCTGCGCCAGCAGGCTGACGCGCCGTGACGCGCCCATGAACGCGTCCTTGTCGCAGGATGACCTCGTGGTCGAAGGTGTCGGGGAGGAGCTGCTTGTAGTTGGGGAACTGGCCGTCGATGAGGCGCGAGGCCACCCACACGTCGCCGGCCGGGTCGGCCAGGCGGAACAGCGCCTGGTTCTCGCCGACGGAGACCTCGATGTCGCCCGGGCCCATGGTGGCGGCCAGACGCGCGACTTCGCTGAGCGCCTTGACCGGCACGATGGCCTGCACCTCTGCCGTCGGGGCGGTGCTCGAGCTTGGTCTCTTTGACGGCCAGACGGTAGCTGTCTGTGGCGACCATCTTGAGCGTGTCGCCGAGGATGGTGAGGAGCACACCCGTGAGGATCGGCCGCGTCTCGTCGCGCGAGGCCGCGCGGCCCACCTTGTTCAGCGTCTCCGCGAACGGCTCGCGGCCGATGGTGAAGGCGTCCGCCATGTCGAAGGTGCTCGTCTGCGGGAAGTCGCTGGCCGACCAGGCGTTCAGCGAGAACGAGGCTGGGCCGGCGCTGATGCGCACGCTGGCCTCGGTGGCGTCGATGTCGACGGTGTCGTGAGCAGGTTGCGCACCACATCCGTGAACAGCCGCGCCGGCACGACCACGTCGCCGTCGCGCTCGATGCTGGTGACCAGGTGGCCTTGATGGAGAGCTCCATGTCTGTGGAGTACAGGTCGAGCCGGCCGTCCGCGGCTTTGAGGAGCACGCCGGACAGCACCGGCAGAGCACTGCGTGTGGACACGCCACGTGCCAGTACAGCGAGCTTGTCGACCAGCGCCGAACGGTCACACGTGAATCTCATCCTTGCTCCTTATGACAATAGAGAGAAGGAATACTCTCCTCGTCATCGTCATAACGCCTGTTGACGATGTGGAGAATCCCAGTTCCTCCTGCACCTGTGCGTCGCCGGCCTCTGCACGGCTCTGTGGACGTTCTGTGCAGAACCGCGCAGCACCGCCGTGTCGACCCCGTCTGCAGCGAAAGCATAGCCCATTCGGCCGTTGGACGGGAGAACGTCCACGGTCCGTGCGCAGGCTCTGCACAGGGTTGTGGAGAAGCGGTGCCGCGGCGCAGTGTGGCCGACGTCGAGTGCGGGGGCGGGCGGCACGGCGCGCCCGGCGGCGTCAGCGCTGGCTGGCCTTCAGGCGCGCGCCGATGAGCTCGACCAGGTCCTGTAGCTGCGGGTCGTGCCCGTCCTTGAGCTGCCGTTCGACCTTGTTGATGGCGTAGATGACCGTGGTGTGGTGACGGCCGCCGAAGCGCGCGCCGATCTGCGGCAGCGACGTCTCGGTGAGGTCGCGCGCCAGGTACATGGCGATCTGGCGGGCATACGCCACCTCCTGCGTGCGGCGGTTGCCGCGCAGGTCGTTGACGTGCATGCCGAACTGGCGCGCCACCTCGGCCTGCACGGCCTCTACGGTGACGGGGTGCTGGTAGGCCTTGGGCAGGATGTCCTGCAGGGCCTCCTTGGCTATGTCCAGGGTGAGGTCGGTGCCGCGGATGGAGGCGAAGCTCACCGCCCTCGTGAGCGCCCCGTAGAGCTCACGGATGTTGCTGGTGATGCGCGGCGCGATCCACTCCAGCACCTCGGGGTCGTGGATCTGGAAGCCCTCCCACTTGACCTGCTTGCGCATGATGGCGATGCGCGTCTCCAGGTCGGGGCGGCTGATGTCTACCACGACGCCCTGGCCGAAGCGTGAGCGCAGCCGCTCTTCCAGCGCCTCCAGCTCGCGCGGCGGGCGGTCCGAGGTGAGGACGATCTGCTTGCCGGCCTCGTACAGGTGTTGAAGGTGTGGAAGAACTCGACCTGCGTCCCTCCTTGCCGGCCAGGAACTGCACGTCGTCGATGAGCAGGATGTCGTTGCCGCGGTACTTGTTCTTGAAGCCCTCCACGCGGCTCTTGTCGCTCACGCCGCTGATGAAGTCGTCTGTGAAGCGCTCGCAGGTGACGTAGCGCACCTGCAGGTCGGGGTGTTTCGAGGGCGGCGTGGGCCACGGCCTGCATGAGGTGGGTCTTGCCGAGGCCCGTGTCCGCGTAGATGAACACCGGGTTGTAGGCGGTGGCGGGCGATTCGGCCACGCTGCGCGCCACCGCCGTGGCGTACTGGTTGTGGGGGCCTTCCACGAAGCGCTCGAAGACGTAGCGGGGGTTGAGTTCGGGCGCACGTGCTGCGGGCGGGCTGCCGCGTCCGGTGGCGGCTGGGGCGGGGGCCTGCGTGCCGGCGGGGCGGGCTCCGCGCGACCGGCGTCGCGGCGGCCGGTGCCTGCGGCAGTGCCGCCGCCCGCTCGTCGACCACGACGCGCACGGTCACCGTGTCGCCCAGCACCTGGCCGAGCGCCTCGGCGACCAGCGCGGCGAAGCGCTTGTCGATCCACTCGCGGGCGAAGTCGTTGGGCACGCCCACGACGAAGGCGCCGTCTTCCAGACCCAGCGGCAGCGTGCGGTCGAACCAGAAGCGGAAGGCGGACTCGTTCATACGGCCGCGCAGCAGGCCTTTCGCCTCATCCCAGATGAGTTGGAGTTGGTCGTCCGTGCCGTGCCCCGTCACGAGTCCCGGGGGATGCGGCGGCCTGCCCCGGATACCGAAGAGAACTGTCAGAGGATGCGGTCGAGGAGGCGGAGACCCTCCTCGCGCAAGGCTCGCTTGCCGTCGCCCAGCGAGTGTATCAACCCCGACTTTTCCAGTAAACCAAGCTCGCGGAAGGCCGTGGCGGGGGCGATGCCGAGCTCGCGGGCGATGGCCGTGGGGCCCGCCGAGCCCAGCTCCATGAGCAGTACCAGCACCTTGGTCTGGCGTGTGGTGAGCTTCACCGACGGCGCCTCCGCCGCGGGCTGCCTGCGCCTGCGCCCCCTGGGCAGCCTGATGGTGAACACGGCGCCGCCGCCCAGATTGTCGTCCACCGTGAGCACGCCGCTCAGGAACAGCAGCGACTCGCGCGCGATGGGCAGCCCGGAGCCCACGCCGCGGATGATCTGGCGCTGCTCGGCGGTGGCCGTGGTGAAGCCCGGCTGGAAGGCGCGGTCCTTGTCCTCCACGCCCGGGCCGTGGTCGCTGATGCGGATGGTCTGGCCGTTGTCGAGGATCGTGATGACCACGTCCGGAAGTAGGCGTGCAGCAGGTTCTCGATGAGCTCCTGGATGACCGTGTAGGGCACCTGGCCGCCCTGCTCGCGGCAGTGGTGGTAGGTCTTCTCCGCGAGCGAGGCGATGAGCGCCGGCAGGTCGCCCGCCTCCACGGTGATCACGCGCGGCGGGCTGGTGAGGGTGTCGTAGATGGCGATGCGCGGCGCCCCGGGCCCTACGGGCACGGCCGGCAGCTCGGGCTCTGCGCCGTGGCGGCCGGCGCCGCGGCAGCCGGCGCTACGGCGGGCGGCGCGGCGGGCGCCTGCGCCGCGCGGTCGTCGGCCAGCAGCCTGTCGAGGAAGGTCTCCATAGGGGCGACGAGTATAGCAGAGGGGTCGTCCGTTCGCCGGGCCTCACGAAATGCCTTGTGCAGCGGAAACGCCGCAGTTATCCACAGACTGTTCACGATATGTGGAGAGTTCTCGCCGGGCGGCCCCGCGAGCCCGCAAAATGCGGCAGTTGTGGATAGGAGGGTTTCAGGACGACTTGCATGCGCATCGCTCGGACGTTGTGCCCCGTACCACCCTTGGCCACTGCCCGAAGCTCGGAGCGTGATGCGATCGCTGCCTGCGGCTTATGCGTGTTTGCAGGACTTTTCCAGGACTTGTCCCGCGACTTCCGCTGTCAAGGGGGTTTCCCACCGTGAACCGCTTATCCACGGGGGGTTGTGAGCCTGAGAGCGGTGGGAAAAGAACTTATCCACATTCTCCACAGGTGCCCGTGAATCGCCGCCCCAAGGGCTGAAACGCCCGGGGCGCGCTGCCGGAGGCGGCACGCGGCTCGTTACGGTAGAGTGTGGCGGTCCTGCGGAGCTCCTGGGTGAGGAGCTGAGAAGGCGCTTCCTAGCGCCGACGCGTCGAACCTGACCACCTTCGGGTGGCGGCGCCAAGTGCGCTGCTGGGTAATGCCAGCGAAGGGAGAGATGAGCACCTTGAGCACACCAGTCATCCAGCCGGCGCCAGATGTGCGCGAGCGCCTGAACCTGAACCCCTCGCATTGGAGCGTGCGCGTGCTCGCCGAGATCGGCGTGGCCGTGGCCCTGGCGGCGGTGCTGGGGCAGCTCCGGCTCTTCCAGATGCCGCAGGGCGGATCGGTGAGTCTGGAGATGCTGCCCATCATCTTCATCGCCATCCGCGGCGGCGTGATGCCGGCGCTCGTCACCGGCCTGCTGTATGGCCTGCTGCAGCTCATCCTGCCCGGCGCCTTCATCTATCACCCCGCCCAGGCGGCGTTGGACTACCCGCTGGCCTTCAGCGCGCTGGCCGTCGCGGGCTTCGTGCCGGTGCGGGCGCTCGGTGGCGGGGCCGGGCGCGGATCGCGCCCGGCTCCGCGCTCAAGCGACCCTATGGCGTGGGCAGCTGTTCGGGGCGGTGATGCTGGGGGCGGGCGCGCGGTTCGTGTTCCATTTCCTGTCGGGGCTCATCTTCTTCGCCTCCTACGCGCCCGGCTGGGAGTCGCCGTGGCTGTACTCCATGACCTACAACCTGCTGTATCTGGTGCCCGAGGCCCTCATCAGCGCCATGGTGCTGATCCCGCTGCTCGTGGCCTACGACGCGGCCTTCCCGGGTGGCATGCGCGGCGGGTGGGACGCATGAGCGCGCCGCCCGCCTTCGGCGACAAGCCGCCCGCCGCGGCCGCGCTGTTCCTGAACGGCGACTACGAAGACGCCGGTTACTACCTGGAGGTGGCGCACCGTGCCGGCCTGCTGGTGGCGGCGGACGGCGGCGCCCGCTTCCTGCTCGAGCACGGCCTGTGCCCGCACGTGGCCGTGGGGGACTTCGACTCGCTGGCGGCGCGCGACGTGCGCCGCCTGCGCGACGCGGGCAGCGAGGTGGTGCGGCACCCGGTGCGCAAGGACGCCACGGACGGCGAGCTCGCCGCCGATGAGGCTGTGCGCCGGGGCGCCGTCGAGTTGGTGCTGGCCGGCGCCCTCGGCGCCCTTGACCACACCCTGGGCCACCTGGCGCTGCTGCGGCGCCTGGAGGCGCGCGGCGTGGCCGCGCGCCTCGCCTCGCCGCACCTCGCGGTGCGCGTCGTCGCGGCGCCGGCGGCGCTCACGCTGGACGCGCCGCCCGGTACCCGCGTGTCGCTGGCGCCGCTGGGCGTCGACGCGGTGGTGTCGCTGGAGGGCCTGGAGTACCGCCTGCACAGGGGCGTGCTGCCGGCCGCCGCCTGCCTGGGCCTGGGTAACGCCGTGGCGGCGCCTGGTCCGGCGCGGGTGCTGCTGCACGAGGGGGTCGTGGCCGTGCTCGTGGAGGACGGCGACGAGACCTTCGGGTGCGCGCGGCACAGTGGGGCGGCTGATGCGCGAAACGGAGCCGCTGCTGCGCGGGCCTCGGCACTGGCGCCTCGCGGCCATCACGCTGGTGGTGGTCATCGTGGTGCTGGGGGTGGTCCCCACGCATGCCACTCTGCATGCTGTGGTGGGTGGCGGCGAGGACACCGCCGCGAACACCGCCCATTTCGTCGAGTACGCGGTGCTGGCCTTCGTGCTGCCCCTGGCCCTGGAGGGCTGGCGGCCGTCGCGGCGCTGACTGGCCGTGGCGGGCGCTGCCAGCGTCGCGCTGGGCATCGGCATCGAGCTGGTGCAGCTCGCGGTGCCCTACCGGTCCGCGCAGGTCAGCGACGCGCTGCTGGACGTGGCCGGCACTCTGGCGGGGCTGGCGCTCGTCAGTTGGATCGCACGTGTGCGGGCGAGACGATCACCACGATCGCATCCCGTATGATGCTGGCCGCCACGTCTTCGGCGGGCACGTCGTAGGCGCGGTGTTCGATCAGGTCTCTCAAGGCGGTGACACGACGCCGGCGTGATCCTGTCTCGTCGGCGTCCCGGCGGCTCACGTGTTGCTGGCCCAC
>CAWEIC010000004.1:0-137758 GCA_963809105.1 uncultured Methanomicrobiales archaeon
GAAGAAAGGTTTTGCCTGTCAGATTAATGGGGTGTCTGAAATTAAATTGTACAATGCAGGAGTAATTGCTCTATTGGTTATAGTGTCACTAATAGCGTTCACAGGCATGGTGTATGCAGATTCAGGAGTAAATGCAACACCAGAGGTGCAGGGTATCACAACAGGGACATCATCGAGTGTGCAAGGGACGGTTATGGAAACAGATTCAGGGGCTTGGACAACGACATATGATCCCGCAGGGGGACTAACTACTTTTATCGCTAATCCGAATATCGGATTTATCAATGAATTTGTTTCAGCCTCCCAAGCGAATTGTAACGCAGATCTCGCGCAAATACTTGCTGATGTTCAGCAATATGGTGGCTCTGTAGTATATACACCCGTCTATTTAATTACGGCTGGGCCAAACGCTGGTTTTTATACATTCGACACAACGTCAATAACTATTCCGTCTTCAGCTGTTCCAGCATTTGAAATTAGCACGAATCCTTGGGGTATTTCATGGGGAGAAAATCTTGGACCAACAGATATGGATGCTATCGTTTCATTATCAGCTGCTGGGGGCGGCATCCACTCCGGTGTACTCGATCCCGGCCAAGTCCAGTACACTACCGGTTACAATGACCAGTATTCAGGTATTTCAGGGCAGCAGACCTTCGCAAAGTCGATGGCAATCTCCACCGCAAACAAGATTGCAGACCAGAGCAACATCAAAGCGAACACCAATATCCAGTATATTGCAATAGACACCGGCCGCGCAACACGCACCGAGGACTTACTCCTTGACGGGGCAGGAAACTCGACTTCAACGGCAAGTTCAATTCTGTGTCCGTTCGCACAGAGTGTATCAGCGGTGATCCCACCGTACTGTAACATCGTTCAGGCAGGCAGTGCCTTTGACACAACACTTACCTCAACAGTGACATCGGCAGACACACGGTTCGTAGAGAGCGATTCAACATTCCCTGTAGTCTTGAACTACAACATCAATGCTCAGGGAATTACACTCGGTAACCAGACATCCCCAATGATTGGCTCAGCTTCTGCCTTCCTGAAAGTCCATGTGCAGGAAGCAAGGAACACAACCCCATCAAAATCAGAAGACCTCGTATATTCCGAAACTTCATCGGCAAGCGGATTAATCAGCAAGTTTAGCAAATCGATGTCGTATCAGTCAGGGTTCAACCTGATTTAATCCTTTTTTACATATAAAGTTTGAAACAATTGTATTTTCAGAAGGGATACGATGTCATTTAACACCACACCTAGATGACCAACCGATTGAATGGATTCGGTACCAAATCCATCAGCTAATGGCATATTTTAGGTTTTTAACTCAGGGTACAAAGATCTTTTGGTCAAAGAATTTCAAGAATTGAATTGGTTACTGCGGATTGTCGGATGCACACTACCATAATATCAAATCGATAACTATATCAAAATGTAAAATTATTTCCACAAATACCTGGTAGAGAACAATTTTCTATCAGAATTCAGGGGGGTATAGGTTGTGAAAATTGGTACTGGAACATTATTAATCTGTATTGCTATTTGCATTATATTAGGGCTTTTGGTTTCGCCGGCATTAGTTTATTTGCCAGGTCTTGCGGACGACAATCAAACAACTGGGGATATTTCCGGAATAACACCTTCTCAAATTTTCAGTGGAGATCCTACAGGTCAACCCACTGTCATACCTACTGTTGATGCAACATCTACACTAGTTTCCACTGAGTCTCCAACAGTTTTACCGACTGACACAACAGATCAAACGGCTAATTCAAAATCCAATATCCCTATCACATCATCTCCGGATATTGGAAATACAACGCCCGTTCAACAAATCATTAACACAACCAGCATTGATCCAGGATCAATTGCGAATGAGACAGCAACCAATTCCTCAGCTCCTTCGCAGTCAGGGAAAGCAGATTTGTCAAGTATTACTGCTTCAAATACATCGGTCTCAGGGCTTAATCAAACAGCAGATTTGGCAGGTAATTCTTCTGTATATGCAGTAAATATTACCCCAGACCTGTCAATATCGCTGACCAGTTCTTCTTCTCCGTATAGTAACCTTGTTGATCCGCCATTGAACACCTCGGTCAGCGACATTTTTTATAATAATGTTACCGCAGATTGGGTGATCAACCAATCTGGAGAATATTACCTTGATCTGAATCCATCCAACAACAGTGGAGGAAGGGTTCAGTTTAACTCAGCCAGCAATACGTTCTCAAACTTTGGTTCAGGATTTGGAATCCTTATTAACTCAACCAATGTGATCCTTGATGGTATGGGTGCCACCTTAGATGGACTTGGTACCACAGCATACGGAATTATCGTAAATAACCAGACTGCGAGCACCCCAACCGGCACGTCACAAGGAGTCTCTGGTGGTGTCAGCATCACGAATATCACCCTCACCAGATTCACCCAGGCAGGGATATTGTTTAATAATGTGATCGGGAATCCAGTTGATATCGCATCAAATATCACGAAGGTGAATGCGAGTAATAATGCCCCGGCTGGGGCAGGAACTGGAATTGTCCTTCAAAATTCTCAGAATATTGCAATAAACCAGAACACCGCGAATAATAACGGAGCATTTGGAATGCAACTCATCCAGTCCGCAAACAACAATCTCGCGGGCAATAACGCCACCCGGAATCAGAAAAACGGGTTCTACTTTGACTCCTCCAACAACAACAATCTCTCGGCCAACAATGCCACTATGAATTATGGTCATGGGTTCTCCCTTGATAACTCCAACAACAACAATTTCACAGCCAATAATATCGCTGGGAATCAGGGTGACGGGTTCTACTTTGGTTCCTCTAACAACAACAATCTTACGGCCAACAACGCCACTGGAAATCATCAAGCGGGGTTCGAGCTTGATACATCCGACAACAACAATCTCTCGGCTAACAACGCTACCGGGAATCAGGCTGACGGGTTCTACTTTGGTTCCTCTAACAACAACAATCTTACGGCCAACAACGCCACGGGAAATCATCAAGCGGGGTTCGAGCTTTATACATCCAACAACAACAATCTCGCTGCCAACAATGCGACCGGGAATCAATGGAACGGGTTCCTCCTTGATAACTCCAACAACAACAATCTCGCGGGGAACAACGCGGCAGAGAATCAGGCTGACGGGTTCTACCTTGTTATCTCCAATAACAACAACCTCACAGCCAATAACGCGACCGGGAATGCTTATAACGGATTCTATCTTGGTGCCTCCAATAACAACAACCTCGTGGCCAACAATGCCACCGGGAATCAGGAGAACGGGTTCCATTTTGATAACTTATCCAACTACAACAATCTCGCTGCCAACAATGCGACCGGGAATCAATGGAACGGATTCCTCCTTGATTCCTCTAACAACAACAATCTCGCGGGGAACAACGCGGCAGAGAATCAGGCTGACGGGTTCTACCTTGTTATCTCCAACAACAACAACCTGACAGCCAATAACGCGACCGGGAATGCTTATAACGGATTCTATCTTGGTGCCTCCAATAACAACAACCTCGTGGCCAACAATGCCACCGGGAATCAAGAGAACGGGTTCCACTTTGATAGCTTATCCAACTACAACAATCTCGCTGCCAACAATGCGACCGGGAATCAATGGAACGGATTCCTCCTTGATTCCTCTAACAACAACAATCTCGCGGGGAACAACGCGGCAGAGAATCAGGCTGACGGGTTCTACCTTGTTATCTCCAATAGCAATAACCTAACGGCCAATAACGCTACCGGGAATGCTTATAACGGATTCTATCTTGGTGCCTCCAATAACAACAACCTCGTGGCCAACAATGCCACCGGGAATCAGGAGAACGGGTTCCATTTTGATAGCTTATCCAACAACAACAATCTCGCTGCCAACAATGCGACCGGGAATCAATGGAACGGATTCCTCCTTGATTCCTCTAACAACAACAATCTCGCGGGGAACAACGCGGCAGAGAATCAGGCTGACGGGTTCTACCTTGTTATCTCCAATAGCAATAACCTGACGGCCAATAACGCTACCGGGAATGCTTATAACGGATTCTATCTTGGTGCCTCCAATAACAACAACCTCGTGGCCAACAATGCGACCGGGAATCAGGAGAACGGGTTCCAGTTGATAGACTTATCCAACAACAACAATACTCGCTGCCGACACGGCGACCGAGAACCAGAATAACGGGTTCTATGTTGTGACCTCCTCCAACAACATTCTCACTGGCAACAACGCCACTGGGAACCAGAATGAAGGCTTCTTCCTTAACACCTCCTCCAACAACAATAACCTGACGGCCAACAACGCGACCGGGAATCAAGATGAGGGGTTCCACCTTCGTAACTCCGACAATAACAATCTCATAGGCAACACTGCTACTGGGAATCAGTGGGAGGGGTTCCAGTCTGATACCTCCAACAATAACAATCTCACAGCCAACACGGCGACCGGGAATCAGAATAACGGGTTCTACCTTTGGAGATCCAATAACAACAATCTCACGGCCAACACAGCGATCGGGAATCAGGATGACGGATTCGCCCTTGTTATCTCCAATAATAATAACCTCACAGCCAATAACGCGACCAGGAATGCTTATAACGGATTCTATCTTGGTGCTTCCAATTGTAACACAATAACCGGTAACAATGTCTCATATAATGGTAATAGCGGATTCGAACTCGATCCCTCCAACTCGAATACACTTTCTGGTAACTGGATTGTCGGGAATGGCAATTACGGTGTTCAGTTAGAAGGATCGACAGGAAACATAATCTACAACAATTATTTCAATAATACCAACAACACATTCATCGACAGCGCCAGCACGAGCACCGCGTGGGATATTACTCCAACACCCAGCACCAACATTGTTGGTGGTCCGAATCTTGGAGGTAACTTCTGGGCAAACCCCGCAGGGACTGGCTGGTCACAGACTCATGATGACATTGGAGGAGGATTTACCTCTCCGTTCTCTGTCAACGGGACAAATGACCTAATAAACATCGATCAACATCCACTAACACTAAATGGACCACCGCCACCCACACCCATTCCAGGTTCATCCGGCGGCTCCTCCAGCGGTTTTACCATGTCGGCACCTTCGATCACCGAGCCATGGGATTCAACCTCCACCGGCAATACCATTCCCGCGACAATGCAGTCCTGTGGTTCTTATACGGTGAACGTGACATTCGAGAACACAGGAACCCTTCCATGGTCATCTGCCAACCATGTGGCCTGCATTCCAGTATCAACCGATGGTTTCACATTCACCCCGTCAAGTTACCCAATTGCTGATGGAGTTAGTGTGAATCCAGGTCAGTCGTTCACCTTCCCCTTCATTGTCAACGTCCCATGCTCGATGAAGAATGGTACCTATACGCTCAGTTTTTCGCTTGCATATACGCTCAACTCTACACAGGGTCCGAAGCAGATACCCTTTGGAGATGTTTTATCGAATAATATGAACGTTGCTACACAGAGTATTTCTGTTAGTGCAATGGGCATTATAAAAATGCCAAGAACAACTCAAACGCAGATAATACTTCCCACGATTTCTATGAAAAATCCGACCGACCTGATGCAACAGATGCCAGAAAGTCAATCAGGTGCCCTGTTTATTATTCCTGTGCAAGGAGATGTTCAGGTAAAAGGATCGGTAGTTACAATGGCCCCCCAAATACCAATTACACAATCCACAAGTAATTTCCAAAATACACTGGTTAGCAGCTCAGATCTGCTTAAAAAGGTTGCAACTCCCAATATCATAGTCATGATGGGATCTTTCTGTTCCGGTGCCCCGGTTTTGACTTGAGGTTAGGATAAGCAACCCCTTTTTTTGTTTATATCACGGGTAATAAGACGTGTTATGTGAGTTTTTTGTTCATAGAATCACATTGTGATATCATATTCTGACGTGATATCTCAAGCGCTGATCAGTAAAGCTTCAGCAAGTCGATGTCGTATCAGTCAGGGTTCAACCTGATTTAATCCTTTTTTTATCACGTTATTTCCCGAATTATCGCATGATGGGCATATCCTATAAGATCCCCTTGTATCACGCGAGGCCCCGCCGCTCGGCCTTCATCTCGATGTCATGTTAGGGTTGTCCTGTAACATCGGCATGTGAGGGATGTGGGGCCTTTATAGGGGGTCAGGCAATAAACCGGGAAAATAGCGATTTAGCGGCGTATTACGGCTCCAATGCGGCGAATTGAATCAAGGTGTTCCCCAGGTCACGCAGCGGCAATGACCCGTTATTGCCCTGCAATTAAGCTTCCTTTTATGGTGTGCGATCCGTAGACTGATATGCCCCCCATCGTGTCATCTTCTCCATTATGATAGGTGAGATGATCCGAGATCATTTGGGATCTTCTCCCTGTATCGATGGGTGTTCCATATGGATTAACCGGTGAGTTCCGCACCCACTTTACCGGGATCCATAATCCCGGCAGGCGCTTGATATCAATCCTCCCCGTGTCTTCAAGTGCATCTAAGTAACGGCACAACTTTTAAAATAAGTTTTGTTGGTAAATCATGCAGACAGCATCGTTGTTACCATGAACTTTAAACGGTATTTCGTCGGCAGTGACTCCCGTCTCTTCGACGATGATCGTTGTTAATTTAACGAATGAGATTTCTGCAATTTCAGTAATCCCCATTGGATAATGGATTCCGCCAGGGCATTCCAGTTAAGACAGTTCCTTACCGTAATATAATATAAAGTAAGATTTATTACCTGTCAGAATAGAAAGAATTTTCATCGGGGGGTTAGTGAATCCTCTCTTAATCGGAGGAAGTATTAATGAAAATTTCTTCATTTGGAGTTATTTCACTCATAGCGTTTGTATTGGTTATTGGATTGACCGGATTGACATTTGCAGACACTGGTGTACCGGCAGTATACTGAAATTCAGGGAGTTACTACAAGTACCGGAATGAATGTCCAGGGAACTGCAACCGAAACGGATTCCGGAGTATGGACCTTGACAAATGATCCTTTGGTTCTGTATATCTACAATGTTATTCCGGGTCAACAGGGTCTTAATTTTGAAAGCGGAGTGATGGCACAATTACAATCTGCAGGGGGATCCTTTCAAGGAGTACACTACCAAATGGTGGTTGGAAAATAACTCAATTAAACATCCCCCAATCTCTCTTGAATGAACCATATTACAATCAGCCTTTTACATGGCAGTCTGCGATAGACAGTGCCGGGAATAATTATGTTTTATCGGCTATTACAGGGACAGGTATCCACAATGGTGTCCTCGATCCCGGTCAGGTCCAGTATACTATAGGTTACAATGATCAGTATTCAGGCATTTCGGGGCAACAAAGTTGGTAAAATCATTGGTTTTATCAACAGGAAACAAGATTGCAGATCAGAGCAATTTCAAGGCCAGCACAAGCATCCAGTATGTTGCAATAGATACAGGCCGTGCAACGAGAACTGAAGATTTACTCCTTGATGGTGCAGCTTCAAGCACAAAGTTCATCCAGTCTGATTCTCTGTCCTTTTGCCAACGCTAACCCAGGGATAATCCCGGCGTTTTGTAATATTGAACAGGCAGGCAGTGCCTTTGATACAACTCTGACATCAACAGTAACCTCCGCCGATACTCGCTTTGTTGGTACAGATGCAACTATCCCAGTAGTCTTGAACTATAATATCAATTCTGAAGGGATTACCCTTGGTAATCAATCTTCACCAATGATTGGCTCGGTGTCAGCCTACCTGAAGGTGCATGTGCAAGAATCTCGTAATGAAAGCACTATCACAGGAATAGAGAGCGGACTTGCATACCCATTCTATTCATTCCCAGACCCTATGAATCCAAAGAAATCTGAAGATCTTGTGTATTCCGAGACATCGTCGGCAAGCGGCTTGATTAGTAAGTTCAGCAAGTCAATGAGTTACTCATCGCAGGCATCGGCTGTGCAAGTCTCCAATACCGGTTATACCTCCACCAATCGGCGGAGGCTAATACCCTCTAATTTTTAGGGAATTAACAAACCTGATAGATATTTTAATTTCTTTTTCTTTGATTGCAGAACAAGCGATAATAAACCATAAAAGGGCTATTACCCATGAAATAAGGACTGGCTAGACCCACAAAATAAGGGCAGGAAGACCTCTCTATTCTTTTCCAGAGATATTCAAAAGAGCCTAATTATCATCTGATATCAGTCTTCCAAATTCCTGGGTTTCCATGTGATGCATATGTTCCACCCTTCCTTAAGGTTAGGGGTGGACTTTACACAATCACCTAAAAAAAATGTTCATTTTACCCAAACCACAAGGTCACTGTGATCTATCCTGCAGGGTTTACGGTGTCTCGTTGATATGCCTCTTCCAATGGCTTCCGGGGAATCTGAACCCTGATATTGGATAACATATCTCCCTTCGACGCTGTAGGTTTCGGACATTAAACTTCCCAACTCCAGAAGTGGCTCATCAAGAGTGCCATCCTGATTTCGGGTTGGATTCAAATGAATGGCAATCCGAGACGTATTCTTCTTAATGAGCTCATTCGTCATACGTTGAAGAGCAAGAAAAGTCCCATTCCACGTCCAGACCTCTTCTATTCCTAGTCCTGCAAGGTCGATAATAGCAAGGTTCGGGGTCGGTAGGTCGGGCGGAAGACCGTCAGATAAGTCCCATTGTTTTATGTCACTGAGCCCGAGGGGATCACAACAATAGTAACGTCGCATCATTCGTATGCATGCATTTCTTGTATTTGTGGCCTCTGAAAAAGGGTCAAATACCACATCGAATGGTACAGTGTGGAAATGCAGTAAATTCTCAACCAGTGGTTGCGGGAGTGGTCCGGCTTCAGGTAAACCACTTGGCCATAACGTCGAAGATAACGGTATAAAACCTGTATGCAATTCCGACACCTGTCGTTCCTGCATAGTCTTGATTACCCTGCTTACGGTCGACTGGTCTATATCGAGACTTGACGCAATCTCCTGTTGTGTCGTTGGACATTGCAGGTAACGGTCAATGATGGCCTTTTCACGTTCTTCCTCAATTACCAACCGTTCATCCCTGGTCCAGCGTTCGATGGTGCGGACACTTACACTCAAGTTCGTGGCAAGAATTTCATGAGACATGCTTTGTGAAAGAATACGTGCAATGCGTCTCTTTTCATCATTTGAGAGTGGAGGCCGTGAGATGAATTTAACCTCGCTGCGTGAAGTAAAATGTCATTATCATGCTCCGTCTGAATTACCGTGATGGGTATTGTGGACCGTCCTGCTAATTTATATGCGCCCAATCTATGGTAGCCATCAATAAGAACATAGTGCTGGTTCACCGTAATGGGCGGTAAAGCATCGACATTATCGGCGTAACGCTCAATTAATTTCTCGTCGGGGGCCTGACGTGGATATAGATTGTGTTGTATAACCACGTCATTTACAGAGATATGCGTAACCGTGTCAGTCGGTGTTGCCGAAGGAGAAAGGAAGGGTGTCAGGATGGACACCTTTACCTCGTCTGAATTTTCAGTCATCTTCGAGGTCCTCCTCCCAGTCGTCTTCGCCGCCATCTTCGACGAGCTGACTGTCTGTGGCTGTTGAAATGTCGATTTCATCATCTGACGGTTCATCGTCAGATTCCGCACAGTCAATGGTGCAAGCATCCATGGGGATAATATGCCCCGTCTTGGAAGTACTTGAATCCTCGACGGTTGGGATATCCTGCTTGGTATTCTCTTGCACCTGTGTACCCGTGTCGACAGAAGAAGACTCAACAGCATTTACAGCGGAAACTGTATCCTTCTGCAGAGTCTTCTTTGTGTTCTTGGGTTTCATGCGTTTACAAGTCAGTACCTTGCCATCTTTGGATGGCACACAGTCAAGATATACATGTTTAACATGCTCCTTGGCTGTTTCCGGAGATTGAACTTTTGTCATTATTCTGTTCCTACCAGGATGAAAATCCCGGTTAACTAATAATTCACAATGCGGTACGGCCGGCTTTTTTAAATCCGACAGCTATAGCATCCGCTCAAGCGATATAGCCATGGGTTATCCTTTGCTTCTCGGATACTGAAGCTCAACGTGTAGTGTGCAATTCCCCGCCGGGGGTCTCCAGTCGGGCTTCACCTCTTTTTATCCAGAGCCGCCAAACTAACTGTGCGATCGGGTCACCCAGGTTTTCGAGTTGTTCCTGGGTGATCGATTTGCTGTTAATTGGGCTCCTTTCTGGATTTTCGGAGTGTAAAACCCGTTTCATTGCTAAAAGATCATATCTGCACTGGCTATTTAAAATTATAGGAAATTCCTACAAACAGTCCAAGCAATAACCTCAAAATGTGAATTAAACGGATTATACTAGATATTTAGCCTAATGTGATCGAGTCGGATTTTCAGAAGCATTTCAGGAATGCATGGATATATGAAACTGTAATACAATCAGTCAAGGATTGCGCGTGAAAATAAATTAAAAAATACGGAATATCCGGGCTTGGATTCGGCGTATAAAGCTAAAGATCTAGCATTAAAAAATTATAAATTCAAATCTTTTTTAAGCATTCCTAGAATACGTTGGTAATCGGGACTGTTTCTTGCGAGTGTCAGCTTGTCTTCAAGGTCTTCTTTTACTTCCACTGTGAGGGGCCTGCCGCACCGGTTGCAGAAGTTGGAGGTCGGGGCATTGACAGTAAAGCATGCAGGGCATTGCCGTGGTTCCAGGCGGTCATCCTTGGTCATTTCTCCTCGATCATTCAGATTATAATGGTTATACATCTGGTCATCGATGTCCTTGCCAGTAAGGTGGAGATACGTCTGGAACTGGGTTGTGTTGACATTCCCCCACATCATCAATTTAATAACGCTTTCCTGAACTCCTTCCTGGATAAGGTGGGTAATTCGAGAATGTCTGAATATGTGCGGAGTAAAATGCTTTTCAATTCCGGCTCTTTTCGCAATTCTTAACAGCTGTTTATGGATTGAAGCATGGGTCAGGGGTGTTTTCCTCTCTGTGAGGAATACATAAGAATCCACTTCAATCGGGAAGGGGTAATCACTCTTCCATTTTGCAAGATGTTCGGTAGCCATGATAAGACGGATATATCGTGGCTTTCCGGTCTTGAAATTGACATTAAGGGCAATGCCATGACTATCAAATTTAAGGTGTCCCCATCGAACTGCACCAATTTCACCAATCCTAAGGCCTCCTTCATAAATCATCATGATAATTGCCCGATCGATACTCCGGGTGCAGGCATTGACCATGACAGCAATTTCTTCTGGGGTCATGAGGTCGGCAGCAACAATAGTCATGGGGTTTTTCGGCGGTGCCTGGAGTTTCAGGACTTTACTCTCCTTTAATTTCGAATACTTATTCTCGATCATCCAGAGAAGGAACTGCTTTAAAATGGTGACAAAATCCCGTTGGGTATTCTGGGCAAATGGAATGCCTCGTTCGCTCTTGCCTGATTTTAATGCAGCTATGCTCTCATACAGACCTCCAACAGTGATTTTTTTAAACGGTGGGATGAACCGCCTCCATCCGACGAGAGTAAAAACGAGCTTATTAGTCCGGGCCAGGCTGATATTTTTAGATGCCTGCAATTCGGCAATGAACTCATGAATGAGCTCGGCATCCTCCTCCGTGAGAACCCCAGAGGCAAGGCCTTTCTGGATTGAATTCTCTGCATGCTCACTTTTAATGGAATGGAAAGAGCGTTTGAGAACTGTTACGGGGGTATTGGCTGCCATTACAAGGGAATCGGCATACAAACTATAAAAGAGTTTTGACAGACTTTGACAAACTGTCTAGATGCTGCTATGGGGATTCGAACCCCAGTCGTCGGCGTGAAAGGCCGACATGATTGGCCGGACTACACTATAGCAGCAAAATGAAAAGTTGCTTTTACTAGTTTCTATTACTCGTAAAAATAGATTTTGGAAGATACCCGCCAGCAGGGATTATCCGGGGTCGTTAGTAAATGGGCGTCCCTTCGTTCTCGGTTACTGTTTTAAAGGCGGCAATCAGCTGCCTGGTGACAGGTCCGGGCTTCCCGCTCCCGATGCTCCGACCGTCAATCATCGTTATCGGGGCAACTTCCGCTGCGGTCCCGGTGACAAAGACCTCGTCTGCCGAATACATATCAAAATATCCGAGATTAGTCTCCCGGACGGCTATACCATGGGTTGCCGCCAGTTCCAGGGCGACGGCACGGGTTACGCCCCTGAGGTTGTTCAGTGTCGGGGGGCATAATATAACCCCGTTTTTCACGATGAAGATATTGTCTCCCGAGCCCTCGGAGACATACCCGTTTGTGTCGAAAATGATCGCTTCGTCGCCACCCTTGTAGTTTGCTTCGATCTTAGCGAGAATATTGTTCAAATAGTTCAGGCTCTTCACATTCGGGGGGAGGGCGCAGGCTGAATTCCTCCGGACCGATACCGAGACTGCTTTTAAGCCTTTTTCGTAAAGGTCGCCGTACATCGCCCCCCATTCGATTGCAATGCAGATAATGGTCGGTTTCTCGCATTTCCTGGGGTCAAGCCCGAGATCTCCGACACCACGGGTAATAATGGGGCGGATGTACCCGTCCTTTAAGTTATTCCTGCGCATGGTCTCTAGGATTATATCGGACATCTCCTCTTTTGAGACCGGGACTGCGAGGTCGATAGTTTTTGCTGAATCGAAAAGCCGGTCGACATGTTCGTCCAGCCTGAATATTCTTCCGTTATATGCCCTGATCCCCTCGAAAACCCCATCCCCGTAGAGGAGGCCATGATCGAAAACAGAAACCTTTGCCTGCTCCCTCGGCACAAACTGTCCGTCGATGTAGATCATCATATAGAAAGACGTTGTGCATTTCTGGTATATATCACGATAGTGTTTAGTCAGGTCACGTCCGTAAGCGGAAATCAATTGAACCTGGAAAGGAGGGTATTTCTTTGCAACAGAATGCAATCTGCCAGGAAAATCGTTCTTCCAGGACTTAAAATCAGTTTAGGAACTATATGGTCACGGTTGATGTGCGGGGAACTGTATATCCGGAGGTCAATTCCTTTCGCGGCATCGTTTTACAAAGTGCCGGATCATGCCAATTGAGGAGACCGGATGGAGATGCGTATAACTGCCGAGGGTCTGGTCGGTCAGTGCCCCGTCAAGGTTACCGTCTATCCCGGTCCCCCTCGAAAGGCTGTACGCATACCTGGTATTCCGATCGAGGACTACTTCTGAATAATGGAACTCGTGGCCTTTGAACACCGAAGCCCCCACGGGAGATGTTGGACTGCCTACCCCTTCGACGTAACTCACAACCCTCCCGGCCGGCATCATTGTTTTCCCGGCAAAAACCCCGGCCATAGTGTATTCCCTGTCTGACGGATGGTCTTCCCAACCTTTCCTGAGAACAATCGTTTTGGTGAGATACATCAGTCCGCCGCACTCGGCATATACGGGAATGTTGTTCCTCGATTCTTCAAGGATCCCTTCCCTGACCCGTGCATTCGATTCAAGCTCCTTCAGGAACAGTTCCGGATAGCCTCCTCCGATAACATAGCCGTCGGCTTTAGGAAACGTGCCATGCACAGGGCTGAATTTTACAACGCGGACACCGAGTGCAGGAAGTATGTCAAACAGGTCGGAATAGTAGAAATTGAATGCCTCGTCGTAGGCAACGGCAATGGTTACATCCGGATCGTGCTTTGGTGAAAAGATCGGGTTCTTATCAGCGTTGACCGGAATATCTCCCGAAGCGGACACAAGCTTGTCCAGCATAACGTGCTTGTCGATCAGGCCGGTAACCGCTTTGATTCTCCGTTCAAACTCGCCGCTTCCCTGGCGTTCTATGAACGGCACCAGCCCGAGGTGCCGCATCGTCAGTTCCATGGCTTCCATCCGCGGTATGGCACCGAAGACCGGGATCTTACAGTAATGTTCAATTGCAGTGACTGCCTTTTGCGCATGCTTCGGACCCATGACATTGTTCAGGATTACACCCCTGATTTTAATGTCCGGGGCAAAAACCTGGAAACCCCGTACGATTGCAGCAGCACTCCGGGTAATACTCCGGGCACTGATGACAAGGACAACCGGCACATCAAGGGTCCGGGCAATGGAGGCCGTGCTCCCGATGTCGCTGAGGGCTTCGGCGCCTTCAAATAAACCCCTGACACCTTCGATGAGGGCGAAATCCGCTCCTTCACACCCGTGGCTGAAAATCTGGTGTATTTCATCAGGAGACATAACAAAACTGTCCAGGTTCCGGCAGGGCCTTCCGGTCACCCCTGTCAGGTACGATGGATCGATATAGTCCATCCCTGTTTTGAATGTCTGGACGGTGCATTTTTGTGAAAGAAGCGAAGCGATGGCAAGGGTAATACTCGTCTTCCCGCACCCTGACCTGTCTCCTCCGATAAGCAGTGCTTTCATGCGAGACTCCTCAAAACTGCCCCGAATTCACTTTCGATGACATGACGGACACCGAGAGTCTTCGGGTGGAGGTCAATCTCGACGACCACAAACTGGTGTCCTGCTTCCCTGAGCGGGGCCACCTGTCTCGGGCCGTTGGTGACCGAATAGCACCGGATCCCCTGTGTGCTGCTGGGAGGAATTGCATGGGGTACACCGACGATGAATGCAAAATCCGGGGATATTTCATCTAGTCTCTCACCAAGCTGCTCCCCGATCGCACCATATTCGTCAAGGGCACCGAGGAGCTCAAGAGGGACACCAGCTTCCCTGAAGGCATTTTGTATACGGGCCGCGTCTCTCCGGACTTTAGGAAGACCACGGTCCTCGAGATTGGCTATATAGGTGATGTCGGCGCCGGGACATACTTCGTGAAGTGCAATCAGTTCGTCCGCAAACATGTATGCCGTTTCCTTTTTTGCATTCATGATAGCAACACCGCGTTTTTTACTACCGGCCTCACTGATCAGCGCTTCAGCAACCTTATGTTTTAAATCGCCCCGCGAAGGTTCGATATAGACCTTGCTTGCGGCACCCCGGGCTCTTTCGACTTCGTTGGCCTTTGCAAGAAGGAATTTCTGGCGATCAAGTTCCTCCTTACTTATCCATCCTGCCTCTGCGGCAGGGATCAACGTGGCAATAACCCCGTCGATGTTCTCAGGGTATCCCGCATGGATATCGACAGAGATCACCTGTGTTGTTATTCCCGACTGCTCCACCGCCGACGAAAGGTCCTCGCCGATGATCATCGAGACGCATGTCCCGATCACTGCCATTCGTGACGGAGAAAATTCCTCCTCTGCATACCTGAGGGCGTTAACGAGGGGTTCCTGTCCCCCGAATATGAATTCGTTATCGGCAAGGGACGTTGTGAGTACTCTCATCCCGTCTTCCTCGAGGAGCCTCGCGTGCTTGAATGAGCATCCGGAAGGTCCGTGCAGGATGGAGACGCCAACTTCAAGGTCTCTCGCCGTATAAAGGGCTGCGACAATCGAACTTGGCCTTGGTTGCATGTATTTCATCGGGTTATCTCCATGATTTCACCGCGAGTACGACGGGGGTGGTACCTGGCCTGTGTATTGCGGCTATTTTCGCCTCTTCAAATGTAGGAGCATACATCATCTCCGGCTGGCTGACACCCAAATCGACATAGGTTAGGATTGTCTCATATTCTTTCGGTGTTCCGACAATAAACACTATCCGGGGATGAACGGCATTGATAGTTCCCGCTACTTCACGCGGAGGGAATCCTTCGCAAATGGCACCGGTTTCCTGTCCTGTAACAAGGATGAGATCGGTCTGCCCTGACAGCAATCGAGCATATCCTGCTGCATCTGTCGTTGTTTCCTGTCCGGTACCTGTGTTCGCATTGTCAACGATCAGGTGCCCGTTCTCCTTCCGGACTGCAAGTCTTCCCGGGATCGCAGAAAATGTAGACAGCGGTTCCGGGGAAATACCGAGCATGCATCCGGCAGCAGCCGCTGTCATAAGCGGGACCGCATATGCGGAAAGACCGAGCAGGGGGTTTTCAAAACAGCCGGAAATACCATTGAGATCGAATATGCACTGTTTCCCGTTAATACTGACATGGTGATCAACATGGACGACCCGCGGGTGATCTGCCCGGACACCCGGGGCTGCGATCAGGAGGGGAGAATGATATGATGAGCTCAATTTAAGGGCAAAGGCAGATTTCTTTCCTCCGGCGCACAGGTAATCACCTGGGGATGTAATAATTGCCATATCCCCCGCCCCTGTCACACCAAGGGATTCCTCAGCAACGAGCCACCCATCCCCTGACTCCGGGATTTCCACGACGCTGATTAGCGATGCCGGGGTGATACTCTTTCTGAATAGAAATTCACGTTCAGGATAGCGGAATGTTCCGCAGGATGTGTGGAGGATTCCGGGACCTCCAAGAAGGTGAGCGATCGCGTATGCAGTCGTTGTTTTACCCCGGGACCCCGTCACCTCGATCATCGGGGCAGGCCGGGAATTTCCGATAATCAGCCCCGTCACTTCGTGGTGGGACAAAACCGGAAGATTCCCGGTAAAGTGGAATATCCTGTTATCGGGGTCCAGGTGGACGGGGGCTGCAACACAGTCATAATGGCGACGTTTCAGAAGATCCGGAGTCAGATCGCCGTATCCCCGGTACACATCCACCGGGTCGGCCTGGTAGCCGAGGGCGACAAGGGCACGGGCTATATCCAGACCACCATGTATAGTATCGAGAACAATAAAGTTCCTGTAGTATTCAGATGAGGGATAACGCTTTTCTGGCATTTTTTGCCATGAGATCTGCAAGTAACGGGTCCGATCCGATGGGTTCGGCATATACGAGGGGGATAGTCTTCCCGTTCAGGGAGAATGTCCCCGTCTGTGATCCTTCCGGAAGACCGATCAATTCCGGGATGTCTTTTAAGATGTGGACGCCTTTGGCAAGGAAGAGCGGTACAATCACGAGTGCGTCGATCTTCTCTTTTCTGAATTCATTGAGACCTTCTTTAATACTGGGAGAGTTCATGTTCATGAAAGCACATTTCACGATGTAATCCGGGTATTTCGCCTCGATGATCTGCCCCATGGACTCGACGAGTTCCTTGTTGTAGGGGAGTTTGCTGCCATGCCCTACGAGTAACATTCCCTTCCTTTCCATATGATAAATACTGGTGTGCTAAATCTTAAAATCTTACCGAATCCTGCCCGAGTACCGGGTTAGAAGGCATTTATGCTCTGACTAACTTCAACCGTTATAATAAGTTGCCTGAGGACTTTTTTC
This sequence comes from uncultured Methanomicrobiales archaeon, assembly GCA_963809105.1. Lineage (GTDB taxonomy): Archaea > Halobacteriota > Methanomicrobia > Methanomicrobiales > Methanospirillaceae > CAIKOD01. The sequence goes on from CAWEIC010000004.1 coordinate 17,254, forward strand.
ATAGTGTGAAAGCCGGAAAATTTTCTATAAATTTAAGAATATTACCGTGTCCGCTCCGGTTTCCTTATTGGTCTGATAATAAAAAAGATTGTTTACATAAACTATCCTTTCACATTTTTCCGGTCATTCAGCTGTCACGGGTACCTTCCAAGTCGTTTAATACCCAAAGTAATTTTGATGATAACCATCAATATGTATGAATCTATGATGGAGCACTTCGAAAGGTTCGGGTTGATGATCAACGACCAGATCGTCCGGACTCCGGTGGCAATCGCCTCCATGGCAGGCGTGATCGATGCGGCATATGTCCGCGCCAGGGAAAATCATGTAGGTGCCGCCTTTATCGGAGGTTACTCCATTGATGGACCGGCGATGGAAGCAAGCCGGGTTATGGAAGCAGGGGGAAGGAAAGAATTCCTTTACGAGGACATTGTTCCGGAACTTCGCAGGCAGATAGAGATGATGGCCGGAAGCGATGTTGTTCTGGGAGTTAACATGAGAGCGGCGTCGCCCGAAGCATACAGGGAAGTAGCCTCCGAACTCGGCCCCGGTGTCGTTTACGAAATTGATGCACACTGCCGGCAGCTTCCTATGATCCAGGCAGGATGCGGGGAATATTACCTGAAAAATCCAGAAGACCTCTCCGGTGTAATCGAAGGGTTGAAAAATGAAGATGTAACGGTTTCAGTAAAAATCAGGGCCGGTGTTGCCGATGACGACCGCGCCCTCGCAAGGACAGTCTGGAAAGCCGGGGCTGACATCATCCATGTTGATCTCATGGATTTCGGGTACCAGAAACTGAAGGCGATCCGGAACAGCTGCCCAATCCAGATTATTGCAAACAATTCCATCAACACATTCGACCGGATGAAAGAGATGCTGTCGCATGGGGCAGACCTGGTATCTCTTTCGAGGCAGTCCGACGATCGCACCTTGGCCGGACTCGATGCGGCCATATCGCGGTACGCCGATGAGCATGGCTGGTATAATGCACCAAAACAACTCTGCCGTGGCGGTGACATCAGGGCACTTACTTTTTGCTGCATGCCGGTAAAAAACTGCCCGCTCCTTCCCACTCTTAAAAGTCTGGGGTTCAGCCGTGAAGATTATATCAGGATAAAAGAGGAGGAAGTAAAAAACACGCCCCTTGATACGGGAAAAAATACCTGTTTCGGGAGCCTTTCCTGGTGTTGCAAGGATTCTTCCCCCTGTGTGTTCCGGGATATGACACTCAGGCAGGCGGGTCTTCCTAATAAAGAATATATGCGTCTGAAACGTGAGTTATCAGAGAAAGTAATAAACCATATCTTTTATGACGGCAACAGAAACCCTGCGGGCAGCTGATAAGGCGCAACTGGCAATGATGCTTGAAGTGACAGCCTTCCCCAAACCCGGGAACGTGGATCGCTGCCACGACTACGAAACAACGACACTGGAACATTTTCTCGCCTCGGCAATTCTTGTGAGGCCTGCCTTTGAAAAAGCGGAACGGAAAAAAGACGGGATAGGAAGTATCATACTCGACGCAGTCCGGATAACCTGCAGTCATTCAGGGGGCAACACGCATTTCGGGGCGTATATTCTCCTTGTACCGCTTATCATGGGTGGCAGCATACCGGGAGCCGTTTCCTGTATCGGGAGGACAACGGTTAAGGATGCCATTGACTTTTACCAGGCATTCGGCATGACGCGGGTCCGGGTCCTTACCTCCGATGAACTCGACGTGAATGACCCGGGATCGGCTGAAAAATTAAAATTACGGAATATGACCCTTTTCGATGTCATGGAATATTCTTCAGGACATGATATAGTTGCCCGGGAATGGGTCAATGGTTATTTGCTGACACGGAAAGGGGCTGATCTGCTTATCAGGCATGGATGTGGCAGGCAATCGATAGTCAGGACGTTCCTGGACCTTCTCGCCTCTGAACCCGATACATTCATTGCGAAAAAACATGGGTTGCCGGTTGCCATACAGACCATGAAAACAGCAGCAGAAGTAAGGGACGGCATGAAGGACCTCGCATTGTTCGACCAGGAATGCATTGACCGCGGCATCAATCCCGGTTCGATGGCAGACATCATGATCGCATCTATTTATACTGCACTCGGCGAGGGATGGCAATGGGACTGTTGAGAGAAGGGATAAATGAAATAATTGCGACGACGAGGGGGAATGCAGCTCCGATGGGGATCATCGTGGGGAAAGGGAAACCGGGAATGGTCTTTTTCCGGGGGAGCCATACATCAGAAAATATCGAATCTGAAGGCTGGGTAGTAGCGAATTTTATTTTCGACCCTGTACCTGTACGTCATAACCGCCTTTGAAGACCTTCCCCGGTCGTCGTTTATGGAAGAGAAGGCAGGTAAATTCACCGTGGAACGACTGGCTTCATGCGAGGCATGGTCCGCATTTTCTGTGACCATCGAAAAAAAGACCCGCAATACGCTGGTCGCAGGACTTACCATCCTCAAAGAGGTCGAGGCCGGAGTCGTGCTGCACCCGGTTAACCGGGGTTTCAACAGTGTGATCGAAGCCACCGTCCATGGCACCCGGTATAAAAGATCCCGTGATCCCGAGCTCCTTTCCCTCATCGATCACCATGCCGGGATTATCAGGAAATGCGGCGGTCCGGACGAAAAAGAGGCACTGGAACTGCTCTTCGGGTATATCGATTATCCATAACGAAGGATGATCCCAACCTCCTGTTCCCAAAAGACTTGAAACCAGGTTCAGGTTCGCCCGAAATCTTCCCATCCAACGGCATCGGAGGTCAACAGACCCTCGGGACCGGATCGCCGACGGGTGGCTCTATAAACCTCTCTCCACCGACCAGTGTTTCCATTACTACGCCCGAACCGCTGGTTACCGTCCCGATGATCGCGGCGTCCCGGCCGTACTTGTGACCACGAATCGCTGCGAGGACTTCTTCGGCGTCCCGTTCTGCAACACCCATTACCACTTTTCCTTCGTTTGCAACTTCCAGCGGGTCGATACCAAGCATGCCTGCGGCACTACGGACGCTCTTCCGAAGCGGGAGGTATTCTTCATACACCCTGACGCCGACACCTGCTTTTCGCGCCATTTCATTGATGGAGTCTGAAAACCCTCCCCGCGTAGGGTCTTTCATCGCATGGATTTCACCTGCGGCCAGGGCCTCTTTCACGAGCCCCCAGACCGGTGCAACATCGGAATGGATCTGCTCCCCGAGATTGAAACCCTCGCGGTGCGCAAGAATTGCAATCCCATGGTCCCCGAGCGTCCCGCTGACAATAATTTTATCCCCCGCTTCAAGGCCGTTGTCCCGGATAATCTTTTCAGCCACTCCAATACCCGCAGTATTGATAATTATTCCGTCAAGGTCTCCCCGCTCCATGACTTTCGTATCCCCCGTGACCAGGCTCGCGCCTGCCTCGCCGAGTGCATCATCCATTGAAGCAACGATACGCTCGAGGTCGGCGACCTCAAATCCCTCCTCAATTACCATACCGCATGAGAGGGCAAGCGGACAGCCCCCCATCATCGCAATGTCGTTCACCGTACCGCAGACCGATATTCTCCCGATATCCCCCCCCGGGAAAAAAATCGGGCGGACAACATGGGAATCGGTGGTAAACACAATATTTGCCCCTGAAACAGGAATAACGGCCCCGTCATCCAGCGATTCGAGACCAATTCCTCCGGCATTGTTATGGGTCAGCCGTGTAAGAACCTGGAGCAGCTCCCCCATCACTTCGCCACCTGCGCCATGCATCATCGAAACTTTCATACTTATTCCACCTCAGCCTCAATATTAGAAACAAGGACTTCTTTCCCGCAGATCAGTTCGGGCAGGGCGCCGCAGACCGGGCAGACATACAGGGTGTCTCCTTCATATCCGCAACGACACCTGACACGGGGTTTGACTGTCCTGGTCTCGAGCGCAGCACCTTTGAAAAGCGGGTCCTCTTCCGCTATCACGTGAAAGAGGAAGTCCACCTGCTCGGGGTTTACCATTGCCATCTCACCGATGTCAACGAACACCTTATTTACCCCGATCGCGTGGTGTTCGACCGCTGCTTTCCGTGCCGTCATGTAGATGTCATATGCAATAGTGTATTCATGCATCAGGAATGACCCCGGTATTATTCCCTTCTCTATCTCTTTTTCAGGTTGATAAATTGAGTCAAAGCGAACCTTGAATTGTCATGATCATATAAAGAAACGTAACATCAAAGCGGTTGTATAATTCTCCTCCTTTCCGCTGCTAACAGATAAAGTAATCTCCGGTGTTTCTCTGATTTGTTTCTTCACCCGGGACCTGCCTGCGATTCGCCGGAACGTGACTTCCTAAAATTTCAGGCGGTTCCGTTCTTTAAAATACCAGCGAGGTGAATAACGTTACATAGATATGCTGCCCGGTATCCTGGACCTTTTCATCCATATCGATAAGGCGCTCCCGATACTTTCGGAACAGTTTGGTTTTTTGACCTACCTGATCTTGTTTTTTATTATAGTTCTCGAGACAGGAGTGGTTATAACGCCATTTCTGCCCGGCGACTCTCTTCTTTTCGTATCGGGCATGATTGCGGCCGAAGGAAGCCTGGACATACGATGGCTGTGGGTGATTTTCATCATCGCAGCGATATGCGGGGACTTCCTGAATTACTGGACAGGCAGGCATATCGGTCTTCGTGTCCTCCAGCAGCATTTTCCGTCGATAATCAGAAAAGAACACATCACCCGGGCATATGAATATCTCGCCAGGTACGGAGGGAAAACAATTTTTTTTGCCCGGTTCGTACCCCTGATAAGGACATTTACTCCTTTTCTTGCAGGGGTGGTATCGATGGACTACCGCAGGTTTACACTGTACAACGTTCTGTCGGCCCTCGTGTGGGGGATGTTAATGACTTCCGCCGGATATCTTCTCGGGACGATACCCATTATAAGGGACAACCTCTCGCTTTTCATTATGATATTTATCGTGATCACTATTGTATCGGTCCTCCTGTTTATTTTTGGAATTGTACGGGCGGTTTTCTGGTATGACAGGGAGTTAACCGGTACCCGTTGAAAAAAAGATCAGACAGGATATCAGGGTCCGGGTACGTGGGTTATCTGGAGGCCCCTGTTGTCGATTTTTGTCCGTATGGCGATCTTCAGCCCCATGGGTTTCAGGACCGAACTAAGGTCTTCTTCAGGACGCTCCGTGATGACAGCGATTGCAGGACCGACAGAACTCATCCCGACGAATTCGAACCCTGCTTCGCGCAAACGGCTCATATAATGATAAATTTCAAAACTGTGGTGTTCCACCTCGGCCCGTTTCGATCCCCTGAAATCGATCTCCCAGATTACATCGCCCACCCTTTTCAGGTCGTCTTTCTCGAGGGCCGGGATCATGTCCATAAGAATCAGGTACGTTTTCAGCTCCCTGTCCCGGTAATCAAGCATCCGTGCCTTATTCATGAGAAGATCGAACTCCTTGTCCCCCGCGGAAGATATGTCGCTTTCAGGAATAACAATGAAGACATTCCTTCCCTCTGCAAAAGGATGGTGGTATATGAGGGTGAGTTCATCTCCCATTACTGCAAGACCCCCGTGAATGCTTACCGCAGGGCCAACTCCCGTCTCGAATCCCGGTGCGATATGCCCGTCAATTGTCTCTTCGACATAGTTGTATCCGATTAATTGCCGCAATTGGTCATCGGTAAGCGGGGAGCCGGTTGCTACATTGAGTGCCTTGGCGAGGGCAATCATAACCGTACTGGTCGACCCGAGACCGACATGTTTATGCTCATGATCTCGTGCGCGTATTCTGAATCCACCCTTATAGTTGACCGTCTGCTTAAATACGCTGGTAAAATGCCTCACCAGGGAAGCCCGGGAATAATCTATTTCGAGGCCTCCCGGAATACATTCCACTGAAACCGAACAGTATACCTGGATTGCAAACCCAATCCCGCCACCGCCCGGACGGGCCGGTGAAAACCTGTTCATATCAATGACCGTAAGGTGAATACGTGCCGGTGCGTTGACAGTTACGACATCGTTCAGCGGTATCAGCTTGTAGTCCTTCTCGAGATCCAGCGTTTTGATCTGTTCGCCCGGAAGGAATGAAGTAAATTCGTATTCGACGAGGTCGAGGTCCCCGCCCCGTATCTTCATTATTGCCATAATGATATCCAGAGTAGCCTTCACCTGTCAAAGAATATATTTTTCCCGGATGCTTTGAGGGGAATGCCATATACAACCGAACATTCCCCCATCCATCCGATCATTCTTGCAGCGACACCTGCCGTGTACATTACCCTGTTATCGACGTTGTGGATTTGTGCTGTTTTTACTGCAGAACCCACCGCTATCCCGAGATCGGTGATCCGTATAACACAGTTCGGTCCCGCAAACGGGGAGGCCTGTTCCGGCTTTCCTGATCGTTCTCCGGAAAAGTCCCTGCACAAGGGGAACCCGCACCCCCCGCAGTCTATTCCGGTTGTTACTTCACCATGGATACCGATCAGGACGCAGGCATCGCATAATGCCACCGATTTCCCATCCCTGACGAAAAATCCCATATCGTGCTCTTCTCCCCAGGCTTTCATTTCTGCCGAGAGGTGTGCCAGGTCCGGGCCGGTCACGGTCCGAACCACAATTTCGTCTATACCGCGTCCTTTCGGAGCTGTTCGCGCCGATAACGTCATTAATCCGGCAACAGTCATAACCGCTTTTTGTTCTTCATTCATAAGGGAACAGTCAGTTGTTTGCCTGTTATAGATGTATGGATTCAAATCCTCTTTGATATGCCTTGAGTTTCAGGATCCGAACGTGAGAACTCCATGATAAGGGAAAAAGTTTCGGGAATAATAACCCCTGTTGCACGTAAGAGATCCTTCCGGGTCGCCGATTTTCGGAGAGGATTCCGGGGATTCGGAACCACTGCCAGAGTAAATCTCATCGCCAATCTTTTGCCGTAAGCTGGTTATCGGAATGAAAAGGAATTATGGAAATGTTTTTTCATAAATCCAACGAAAGACTGGTAATCTGATTGATGATCAGAGGAGACCAGGATGATGTTGAAGAAATATATCTGCCCGGTATGCGGATACACGTATGTTCCCGAAAATGGGGATGATTATTCCGGTGTAAAGCCCGGAACGGAATTTGACCGGCTGCCCGCAAACTGGGCCTGCCCGATATGTCTTACACCCAAAGAAAGGTTCTTGCCGGTTGGCTAGGTTTGGTGCAGTAATGGTAGTCCGTTCGTTGAACCCCGACATTTTTGAGGTCGGGGCGTATGATTTTGACAGGCGTCTCTTTGATGCTCTGATACCGTTACCCCATGGGACAAGCTGATAATGCGTACATTATCAAAGGCAGCGAAAAAACCGCACTCATTGATACGGTGGACCCGACAAAGGAATTTGATCTGGTATGTAACCTCGTCAGACTCGGGATAAGTGCGATTAATTATATCATCGTCAACCATGCAGAGCAGGATCATTCGGGCTCACTGCCGATGATACTCGAGATCTTTCCCAATGCGAAAGCGGTGACCAATGAAAAATGTAAGGATATCCTCAAAGAACATTTCGATATTGACGATGACAGGTTCCTTGTTATAAAAGACCGGGATACCCTCTCTCTCGGGAACAAAACACTTGAATTCATCCTCGCCCCTTGGGTCCACTGGCCCGAGACGATGTTTACCTACCTGAGGGAAGATCATGTGTTGTTTTCCTGTGACCTTTTCGGATCGCATTTTGCCACGAGCGACCTGCGCGTGAAGGATTTTAACATGGTCTATCCGATGGCAAAAAGGTATTATGCAGAATTAATGATGCCGTTCCGGTCGTCTATCAGGGGGCACCTGGAAAAAATCAGTGCTCTTTCAGTTGATTATATCGCCCCGAGTCACGGGCCGGTATATGACAAGCCGTCGCTCATCATCGATGCTTACCAGGACTGGATCTCAGATGCGGTGAAAAATGAAGTGGTAATCCCGTACGTTTCGATGCACGGCAGCACGCAAAAAATGGTTGATTATCTGACCGGAGCTCTTATCGATCGGGAAATCACGGTAAAACCTTTCAACATGACAGTTACCGACACCGGAGACCTTGCCATGGCACTTGTCGATGCAGCAACGGTGGTCATTGCAACACCGACGGTGCTTTTCGGTCCGCACCCGCTTCTGGTATATGCTACCTACCTGACTAATATGCTACGACCGAAAACACGGTTCGCATCCATAATCTGCTCCTATGGGTGGGGAGGGAAGGCTCCTGATATGTTGAAGGATATGCTGACTCATATTAAACCTGAATTCTTCGATCCCGCGATTGTTCAGGGTGCGCCTGATGAAGAAGCATTCAGGGCCATCGATGCCATGGCCGATGCGATTGCAAATCGTCATAAAGGACTCGGAATCCTTTGATCATGGTGGTTGACGGCTTGGCGCGGCAAGGCGGCGGCTGTCGGACAGAGCCGTTACCACCCGGCCGGTTTTCCGGTACAGGGCCCTTACCGGCACAATCATATAATCCGTTTAAACCGTTGGGATGATACCATGGATAGTCGTAATTTCAGGGACGTGATTGCAGAGTCACCCTGCATTTTCATTGTCGGGGTTGCCGGTGACAGCGGCTCGGGCAAAACAACGTTCACGAATGCGATACGCAGGATTTTCGGAAACGATCTTGTCTCGACAATCACCCTTGACGATTATCACGTCTATGGCCGAACAGCACGCAAAAAGATCGGGATCACGCCCCTTTCACCGGAAGCAAACGACCTCGCCGGGCTTGAACGCGACATCGCCCTCCTGAAATCGGGAAAGGCAATCAGGAAAAAAAGATATAATCACGAGACCGGGACATTCGAGGGACCGTTTATCTTCGAACCTAAAAAAATTATTTTTTTTGAAGGCCTTCACACGCTGTTTACACCACGTCTCCGCGAACTGCTGGATTTTTCACTGTTTGTCGATCCCGCATCCGATGTTAAATACGAGTGGAAAAGGAAGAGGGATACCGGGTCACGCGGATATTCAGATGCAGAAGTCAGTGCCGAGATCCAGGAACGGGCGTCCGACTATCAGAGGTTCATCGCCCCCCAGAGGAAGTTTGCAGATGCCGTAATACAAATCGATTATTCTGCATTCGGAAAAGAACCCGGCAGAGAGCGGAATATCTACAGGGTCAGTCTCTCTCAGGTACCCCTTGAGAGGCAGATCAGGGAGATCAGCCTCAATATCGATCTGTTTTCCCTCCTCTCAATGTCGGACAGGGACTTTATTCTCGAATATTCAGTCCGGGAAAATGACGGCAAAAAGATGGGGGACCTGATATTTGACGGGGAACTTCCTTACGAGACGGTAAAGAAACTTTTACGCGGTATCGAAGAACAGACTCAGATTCGCCCTTTGCCTGTATCTGATGATACTGGATGGGTTACTGCCGGTGATATAGTCCAACTCATCCTGGCCTGGCGTATTATCAACCGGCGCATTTTCATCGAGGAGGACTGGAAGGGCACATGCGGATGCGAACGGGATCAGTAATACACTTCTGTTCATAGCATCAGGGTACTTTATTTGCATAATTATGGGGTTCACGTACCACTCCGGCATCTAACTCAACCTGGTTTTCCTTAACATCAGAAAATTGAATATACCCGCCGACCAATCAGATAAGTCAATGAAACAGATCGCCCTGTACGGCAAAGGCGGGATTGGAAAATCTACTACATCAGCCAACTTATCCGCAGCTCTCGCCGAGAAAGGATTGGATATCCTCCAGATCGGGTGCGATCCGAAACGGGACAGCACGCGGATGCTCATGCACGGCCGGTTCATCCCGACCGTCATGGACCTGGTCCGGGCACGGGGTGATGCAAATATCCTTCTCAAAGATATCATGTTTACCGGGTACCGCGGGGTCAGGTGCGTAGAAGCGGGCGGCCCTGAACCGGGTGTCGGGTGTGCAGGGAGGGGAATTATTGCAACGTTTCAGATCCTTGAACGTCTCGGTGCCCTCAACGGGGACATCATCGTCTATGACGTTCTTGGGGACGTTGTCTGCGGCGGTTTTGCGATGCCGATGCGTGAAGGATATGCCCAGGAAGTATATCTCGTTACGTCCGGCGAGCTGATGTCGCTTTACGCGGCAAACAATATCTGCAAGGCGATCAAACGGCTTTCGATACGGACTAAAAATCTTTGCAGGCTGGCAGGCGTCATCTGCAATGGCAAGAATATGGAACGCGAAGAGGAACTGGTTCGTGAATTTTCGAAACGGATCAACAGCCGGCTCGTCCAGTTTATACCGAGGGACAGGACGGTCCAGCTCGCGGAACTTCATAAAAAAACGGTGATCGAATACGCTCACGAATCCGCCCAGGCAGAAGTATACCGGTCCCTGGCAACAGCAGTGTCGGGAAACAGGCAATTTACCATACCCACCCCTCTTGAAACAGATGAGCTCGAAGACCTTGCCTTTGCCTATATCTAGGACCGGCGGCTGCACTTTGACCGGTGCCCTCGCCGTCACTACATCAGTTACCGATGGCATAACCCTGATCCACGGACCGGATGGCTGTGCCCATCATAATTTTTCACTCCTTCATGCAACCTTCCTCGATAACGGGAACATGAGAATCCCGAGGGTGATGTCGTCCGGTTTGACAGAGACTGACATTATATTCGGGGGGGAATCCTCTCTTGCACGAGCGATTGGCAGGGCTTGTGACGAACAGCCCGCAGTCATTTTCGTTCTTTCGACCTGTATCACCGATACGATAGGTGACGATGTAATGGGTGTATGCAGGGATTCCGGGGTCGATATCTGTTATATCCCTACTTCCGGTTTTTTTGGAGGCCAGTTCGATGACGGTTTTTGCAATGCCCTTATTTCGATCGGGACGTGGATCAAAGAGAAAACCCGGCGTGATACCCGCACACCGGATCATCCCGGATTCACCGTAAACCTGATTGGAGAAAAAAACCTTGAATACGAGGTTGAACAAAATTTTCAGGAAATAAACAGGCTGCTTTCCCTTCTCGATATATCCCCGAACATCAGGTTTATTCATGAAATAACTACAGGAGATCTCTATCGTCTCCCGCGGGCAGACCTGAATATTTTGCGGGAACCTTCGCTTGATAATGTGGGGAAGGTCCTGCAGGAATCATTCGGCACGCCGTATCTCACTTCATTTCCCGTTGGACTTAACGGAACACTACAGTTTTTAAGGGACGCAGGTAAAGCCGTTGGAATTATGACCAATCAGGCGATCAGCAGGGAAGAGGGATACCAGCAGGCGGTGCTTTCAGATTATTCCGATCTGACCGGGATAAAAGTCAGCCTGTCCGAACCGGCTCATTTCGGGGAATCATTGGTAATTGATGAAATTATCGGGCGTACAGGACTTTCCTACGATAAAGACGGGGTCAGGATACCTGTTCCCGTACCATTACCGATCGGGACCTCCGGGATAAGGCGGATGCTCCACCGGTGGCGGAGGACAATCGCGTGACCTGGTGCATCAACCCGGTCTGGCCCTGTGCGCTCACCGGGGCCGTGAGTGCATTATCCGGATTTGATGGCATCGCTGTAGTTATCCATGGGTCGAGCGGTTGTTATTATTACCCGGCGACCCTGCTCCACCGGAATTTGCATAGTACGTTTCTGGTCGAACAGGACGTGATATTCGGTGCCGGCAATCGGCTCATTGAAGTTGTTGCCGATCTTGCAGGACGTTATGAAAAAACTGCAATAGTCACATCTTGTGTCCCCGCAGTTATGGGCGAGGATATCCGGACGCAACTTGAGGTGTTCGATGTTATTCTCGTAGATAGTCCGGGTTTTCTGGGTGGTTTCGAAGCAGGTTACCGGGAAGCTGCCGGCTTACTTCCCCTGCATATGAGGGACGATCTGGCGCAGGTTAATGTTGAGGGAATAAACCTGGCAGATCCCTTCGGGAGAGGAAATCAGCGGGAAGCATGCCGGCTGCTTGATAGTATGGGCATAAGGCCCGGGATAATGTTTTGTCAGGATTCCTATCGTCGCCTCGGGGCCGTGCCTGATCTATCTATCAGCGTAAATCCGGACCTTAATACGGAAAAAGGGACCACTCTCGGTTCAATCCTCGGTATCAGGGAGATGACATCAACAATAAAGAACCTGGCATGTGCCTTTGAAGACGCGGACACGGGAACGGTGGAAAAAGAGCTGGAATCGGTCGACGAAACGCTCGTACGAGTGTCAGACAAGTACCTCAAAAGGCATGATCCCCCTTCGGTCGCAATTTTTTCCACCTGTTCCTATGCGGGGTTTGCACGCGAAACATTGGAACGATATCTGGGGGCAGACATCGTATTTTGTGGCTCAAGAACAGTGCTTCCGGATGATATCCCCGGTATGGAACACGTCACATCGTTATCCCGGATCGATGAAATTATCAGGACTACCGGTCCTGACCTTGTTATCGGATCTTCGTTCGAACAGTCATTGGCGGGAACCTTTGCATTTTCAGGTATTACTCCCCCGTTGCGGGGTTCGGTACGGCTATTATCCCGCCCTCTTGCAGGTACGGAAGGTCTGCTGGGATTTATGGAAGATGTGCTCAATGCCTGCATGGACCACCGGAAAATAAGGAAATCCGGAGAAACTGTATTTCGATAACGAAGAAAAACGCTATCCCAGGATTCCATTACTTTCACGCCGCGCCTGTCAAGGCCTTATATAGTCCTTTTTTGAGAGAATATGTCAGGCAGATGAAAACCGTCATGATAACAAGAGCAGGATATCTGAAACAAACAGGATTTGCAGCGATTGACGACGAGGGTTCACCGCATGAGATTACCGAACTTATGATACACGGTACGAAATTTGCGATACGCCTGGATGATCTTCGGGATACCCTTGAAAGGCATCAGATTTCCCGGATCGAAAAAATATTCCAGAACTGGCAGCAATATCTTGGCGGGATTGCAGGACTGGTAAAATTATCAAAGTCCGGTAGGGCCCTGGTTATCGAAATGGTGGATGGGGGAAGATTCACGGTGCCGGTCGACGCCGTGTATTCGGCACTTTGCCGCAGGGAGTCGTTCGCCCCGGTGGGAGAGCTCCCGGAACCGATGACATACCTGACCGGACGGGGTCGCAGACTTGCAGAAGGCCAGCAGAGGATCCCAGTCGGTATCGCATGAAGCAGAAACCGGATTTTTTGGAAATATGTATTTTAAAATCGGTGCCGGACTAACCCCTTTAAAAACCGGCTCCAGGAATACATTTCACCGTCTCGTCCCGACGAGTTCATTTAGTAATAATCTGTGCAGGCCTCCTGGTTTTCCTTCGAACGACGGATTTCAACACAGTCACATTTTTTATAAAATTACAAATTCACCCGTGTTTTCCACCAATCAGTCTCTATTCTTATCCTTTCATTACATACTCTGCAACGGCTTCTCCTGCTGCCGATGTCGATAGGGCGCCACCCATATCTTTCGGCACTTTATTCTCCAGGATACATGTCCCGAGGGCCTTAACGATAGCAGCAGCCGCATCAGGCTCACCGAGGTGTTCGAGCAGCATGGAACCGGCCCATATGGTAGCAAACGGGTTCGCAATGTTTTTCCCTTTATATTTCGGCGCGGAGCCATGGATCGGTTCGAACATCGAGGTACCTTCCGGATTGATGTTTCCCCCTGGCGCAAGACCAAGTCCCCCCTGTATCATTGCACCGAGGTCGGTGATAATATCGCCAAACATATTCGGGGTGACTACAACATCAAACCATTCCGGGTTCTTGACAAACCACATGGTGACCGCATCGACAAAATTGAATTCGCTTGTCACTCCCGGATGAGACTTTGCGCACCCGGTGAATACCTCACGCCAGAGACCGTACATATCTGACAGCACATTTGCTTTATCGACCGACGTAAGTTTGCGCCTTCTTTTCTCTGCGAGTTCAAATGCATAGTCTATGACACGGTATGCTCCTTCCCGGGTGATTATCCCAATCTGGTAGGCTACCTCTTCTGCATCACTCTCGATATCAAGCCCGAATTTTACCTGGTACAACTCCCTCTCAACTTCAAGAAGAATTTTCTGGTGTTTTTTAAACCGCGATCCGATACCCACGTAAAAATCTTCAGTATTTTCTCTGACTACAATGAAATTGATATCAGCCGGTGTTTTGCCCGCAAGAGGGGTTGCAACACCCTCAAGGAGCTTTATCGGGCGGAGGTTAATATATTGGTCAAAATAAAACCTCAGGTTCAGCAGGATGCCTTTTTCAAGGATCCCGGGCTGGACCCGTTCATCCCCGATTGCCCCGAAATAGATTGCAGGAAACCGTGACAGGTCTGACAGGTCTTCAGGAGTCAGGAGTTCTCCGGTTTTAAGATACCGGTCTGCCCCGATGTTGAAATCGGTCCATTCGATGGAAAAATTAAATCGCTCTCCGGCTGCGTCAAGGACCTTTTTTCCCTCCCTGATAATTTCAGGGCCGATGCCGTCTCCGCCTATGGCTGCGACATGGTACACACTGGCACCTCCTCAATCTCCCTGGCAAACTCCACGAGACCGCCGGCATCGATAATTTTCCTTAAAAATTCTGGAATCGGTTCGATCGCCAGTTTTTTCCCTTCATTAACAAGATAGCCTCCGTTGAGGTCGACCATTACCGCGGTCCCTTCAAGGATCGACCCCGCTTCCGGGCATACGACAGGAAGCAACCCGACATTGATGGCGTTCCGGTAAAAAATCCGGGCAAATGATTCCGCAATAATCATTGAAATACCTGCTCCTTTCAATGCAATGGGTGCATGCTCCCGCGATGAACCGCAACCGAAGTTTTTACCGGCAACAATGACATCGCCAGGTTTCGCTTCCTTTGCAAACTCATCCCTTGTACCCTCAAACGCATGGTGTGCAAGTTCCTCAGGGTCGTTGATTATGAGAAACCTGCCCGGGATAATTGCATCGGTATCGATGTTGTCTCCGAATTTCCATATCCTCATGATTAAACCTCCCGTGGATCGGTAATCTCTCCATACAGTGCGCTTGCGGCGGCTGTCGCCGGTGAACAGAGGTAGACCGATGCGGCAGTACTTCCCTGCCGCCCCCGGAAATTCCGGTTTGATGTAGAAAGGGAGACTTCACCGGGCGCAAGGAGTCCGAAAGCCCCGCCCATACAGGGGCCGCAGCATGGCGCCTCAACAAGAGCACCGGCCTCGACAAACCGTTCGATCAGACCTGCGCGGAGTGTTTTTAAATATTCCTGTCTTGAAGCGGGAATGATAATAACCCGGACATTATCCGAGAATTTCCCGTTCCCAAGTACTTCCGCAACATCACGGAAATCCTCATACCTCCCGTTCGTGCAGGACCCGATGAATACCTGGTCAACCGGAGTACCTACAACCTTGGTTACATCCACACCCAGGTCCACATTATGAGGTACGGCGACCTGTGGTGCAAGCCGGTTGACATCATACTGACGGGAATCGGCATAGACTGCATCGGTATCGCTGGAGAGCTCGAAAGGAGTAATGGTACGGACCCTCCTTATGTAGTCCCAGGCAACCGCATCCGGAGGACAAATCCCTGCCTTGGCTCCCATCTCTATTGCCATATTGCAGCAGGTCATCCTGCCGGCCATGTCCATGGATGTAATGGCCTCGCCGGTGAATTCGAGTGCCTGATAGGTCGCCCCATCAGCACCGATATTGGCAGCGATGGAAAGGATCAGGTCCTTCGGCCCGACCCGGCGGGGGAATCTGCCCTGTGCCACGATTCGAATTGTCTCGGGGATCCTGAAATAGAGAGCCCCGAATTTCAGGGCAAATCCCATGTCCGTCGAACCTATCCCGGTTGCGAACGCCCCACCGGCCCCGTACATGCAGGTATGAGAGTCTGCACCGACAACAATTTCGCCAGGTGCAGCTTTTCCCATTTCCATCGTTACCTGGTGGCACACTCCCTCCCTGATATCATAATTACTGATATGCTGTTCGCGGGCAAATTTCCTCATAAAAAGTTGATTTTCTGCCGCTTCTATCGAATCCGCAGGGATCTGGTGATCGAAAAGCATGGTGATCTTTTCAGGGTCGCTGACATGTGTCCCACCCATTTCATAAAATTTCCTGATAGCAAGAGGACCGGTAATATCATGGATCATGGCATTATCGATGGGTGCCATCACCACGTCACCCTCAGATACCGGTCTCTGGCATTTCCGTGAGAAAATCTTCTCCACAATTGTGCTTCCCATGCTGAACACAGTAATATTGGATTTTTAGGATATACGAGTTTTGTGTGAGATAGCTGAACAAATGGTGTGGATGGCCGGTGCTCCTTCATTGCGAATTTTTTAACAGTTACAAGAAAATATATCACTCTGGCAGGATACCTTTAGTCCATGAGAGAAGAGAGCCATCGGTTATTGATTGGCCTGGTCATCGTTGCGATCTTCGCAGTGACATTCTTCGGGAGTGCGGCTGCTGCAGGTACCGATTCATCACAGCCAAGTGTAATTACAAGTTCGGCGACGGGTGAAATTCTCGTTAATCCGGACAGGGCAGAGATTTCGGTCAGTGTGCAGACTCAAAACCCCGACGTGAAAATTGCCCAGTCGGATAATGCACAGATAATGAACCAGGTCATGAACGCCCTGACGAATGCAGGAATTTCCAAGGATGACCTTAAAACATCGGGATACAGCATCTACCCCGTGTACAATGACAATACAAACCCGTTCACACAGAATATAAAATATTACCAGGTGACGAACACCCTCGTTATTACCTTAAACGATACCACGAAAACCGGCGACATTATTGATCTTTGTGTTGCAAACGGTGCAAACCAGGTAAATTCCGTAGCATTTTCCCTGGCTCCTGAAACTGAGCGTTCCTACCGGAGCCAGGCACTGACAAAGGCTGTCCAGCAGGCAAGGGCCGATGCTGATGCAACTGCATCTGCGCTGGGTGTCAATATAACCGGTGTACAGGAGGCCGATATCGGGAGCAGCCTCCCTCCGGTCGTCTATGATAACACCCTGATGGCTAAGTCTTATGCAGCAGGTTCTGTCCCTGTCCCGGCGACACCGGTGACTCCCGGTGAAGTCACGGTCTCTGCCACCGTCACCGTTAGTTATCTGTTCAAATGAAGGAGATCATAATTTTTTATAAAAAATTCATCAGTGTATAAACCCCTGGTAGCAGTTAATGCTGCCAAATGCCAAATCTCTCCAAGCCGGCTGCATAAAGGTTCAGGGGTTTTTGGAAAAGATTTCCGGATATCCGGGCGGTCGCAGGTATTGTTCCTGAGTATGTCCTTTTAAAAATCATTTTAATTACTGATACCCTATCTTACACTGGACTGTTAATGGAACGAAATATCGGGTTTAAAGAGCGAAGATATATCGAAGAATTAAGAATTCTTACCAAATCCACTGCTCTTGACTGTGTTATCGACGAACGATTCTCAAGGATAATATACGTGATACGGCCTGGTGACATGGGCCTCGCGATTGGGAAAAAAGGAGAAAATATCAGAAGGATGCAGAACGTACTCGGCAAAAGGATAGAAATGGTGGAGAATGCGGATGATGCCGAGTCGTTTGTCAGGAATATCTTCCGGCCGGCGGAGGTGGAGAAAATAAGCAGGCCTGACGAGGGATTGCCGGTTACGGTTTACCTTAAAAAGAAAGGCGATCTTGGTATCGCCATCGGCCGGGGGGGCTGCAATATTGAAAAAGCCCGGATCTTATTGAAACGCTTCTTTGGGTATGATATCGGGGACGTTATCCCGGGTGATAGCGGTGACGAGTGAAACAGAAATGCTTGAAGAAATTTTTGCAGTGATCGATGATCGTTTCAAGAACCCAAAATCCGGTTCATATGTGACGGCGCTTGTAAACGACGAAAAAGGGATCGACAGGATACTTGAAAAAATCGGAGAGGAATCAACAGAATTTATAATTGCAGTGAAAAACGGAAATCCCGGAAGGACAACAGAAGAAGCAGCCGATCTCCTGTTCCATCTCCTCGTTGCCATGAGGGCAGCCGGAGTCGGCCTCGACGATCTTATGAGAGAACTCGGGAAACGAAGAAAGTAACCCGGCGCATACCGGATCCTTCCCGATAATCTTCTTATCCCGTAATGTTTTGTGATAAGAACCAGGTATATCCGGGCATCGGAACCAAGGAACACCATATCGGCATTGTTCAAGGCTATTTTTTTAGTAATAGTTTGTTGCCAGTACCACCCGGCCATGGTTCAATCGCACAGGTATGAATTCAGTCCGACCAAATCCGGAAGATCGCCGGCTTTTACCGATGACGAACTGATAACAGAACTGTCAAGATATATTCCCGCCCCGCATCGTATCGCGACTGCAATGCCATCGCTCGGCCTGCAGTCGAGGAGTTCTTCCCTCTGCTCGTGCACAAGTACCATTTTGGCATAAAATACGCCTTCTTCGATTGAATCTATCATGAGTGCCTTCATGGTGATATGATACCTGTCCATAAAATTAACAATCAAGTCGTGAGTCAACGGCCTTGGTGGAATTTCGTTATTTAAAGCATTATTAATGGAAATAGCTTCCCACAGGCCGATGAAAATCGGGATACTGGCATCCCCTCCGGTATCAAGGATGATTACTGGTACCGGGCTCCCTGATGAGACAGCGACAAAAACACCCCTGACAACGCATGGTACCTGGTCCATCGAACATGAAATCGGTCTCTCTGCTGATAAGAGTTGGTATCGGCGAGTCCCGGCCCGGGCATCGTTATATCGCGAACAGTTCTCTGCCCGACGTAATACTGATTAGTCCCACTCTCAATGCGGCATCCAGCCAGCCATGTCCGTAACTAAAAGATGAAAGGGCATTATTCAGGCGGTCGTCCTGGAAAAACCATGTCCCCCCGTGCAGGTATGTAGCAGCAATGAGAATAACGCGCTCTCCCCCATCGTGCCATGCGATCCCGGGCTCAGCAAAAGGACGGCAGGAAGAGCATGCGGTGGCGAGAATCCGGCCGTACCTGGTTGCTTTTTCCCTGAGACTGTTTGAAAGATCCGGGCGAAGTTCCTCATCCTCGAAAAGAAGTCCGCAGGGCGATCCGCAGGGAAAGACCCCGAGAAAAAAGCCTGTATCGATCCATCCGGAGGCGTACGCGTAACTTGCAAGGGCATTGATATCATCGCCCGCATGGAGAAAACGATCCCCGTCATCGCGGTAACAGGCCGCGATCTGGTACATCTCGGCCCTTGCCCCTGCCAGCAGGCTTTTTCCCGGCGATCTGGCCGGAACATCGCGGAAAAACCCTTCGAAAGTATTTCTGTACCGGTTAATCTTCATAATGCGCAAACATTTTCAGGTATTCATGTTCCATTACATGGAGTTCCCCTGGTATTACAAGAATATGGAGAGGCCCTCCGAAATCGGTAGCCATAAGCTTTTGGGCATTTCCTGCAACGACTACGGGATTATCTGATCCTGCCCGTGCGATGCCGATGTAGCAGGGAATAGTAAGACCCATGCGGCATGCGAGTCCCCCGAGGATTTCAATTGCAGCATGAATTGTCATATACCGTGTTTTCTGAATGTCAAGGAAAACGATCGTGTGGAGTGCCTCGGCAAGGTTTTTTCCGATAACTTCGGCCGGTGTTACGGGGCACCATGTCCCGTGCGGAAATGGCAGCGAGCATGATTTCCCGAAACGATAATTCTGGAGACCTGTCAGTCCCGAAACGGCAGATATGATCGATGAACCGTGAATAATACGGGTAGTTATTCCCTCATTTGCAGCCCGTATCCTCAGGTCGATATGGGTTGTCGAGACCATCGGATCCCCGCCGGTGAGAAACGATACCTCCCCGTGCTTTGCATAATCGAGAATCAGCCCCGGGTCCTGTTCGACATCCTCACGTCCCAGCACCGTGACCGTTTTCCCATAAAAGAATTCCATTTTTTCGAGGGTTGTCCCGGTCAGGCATGAGGTATAACTCTCGAGAAAAACATGATCTGAGGAACGGATCTGGTGTAATCCTTTCTCCGATATATCCTCGAGATCGTAGAGTCCAAGGCCGACGAAAGTAAGCGTCATGGGTTCACCCTGTCTTCGGATTTTTGGATACTACAAAAATACTCTGGATACTGGTTTCCCGGACTTACGGAATCGATTTGTTTATTGTTCTGTGACGTTGTCATCATCATCAGGCATGGTCCCTTCTCCGTGGACTATTATCTTTTCCTCGTTATATTCCTGCTCCGAACACAGGACGATAAGCCTGGTCACGTGGCCGCCTTGTTCATGTGTTCCGCCGGTATCATCCAGAGCGGAAAGGTTTAACGCCGAAATCAGGTTCCCGTTTCGTATCACATAAAGACGGCGGAACGGCCAGCCGCCATCTATGGTAAAATCCCGGTCGTAATAGAGTTCACGTGCCAGCGCCAGAGTACAATATCTGTCACCTGAAACCTCAAGCAACACGTCCTGCATATACCTCCTGATATACCAGCGAAGCTCACTGGCAAGTGAAAGTGCGCTCCCGAAGGATGAGGCATGAAGGGCCACCCCGCCGGGGCCTGACACCGGGTGATAAAACTGCAGTATACGGCGGGATGTTTCTGATGCAAGGAGCGTGGAGTAGAGATCAATGCCGCTGCGCTGAAGGAAGAGTACGATCATCGGAGTTGTTCAGTGAATAATGAACCCGGCAGATTAAAAACCTGTCCGGGTATTGGTTTCTATATTCCCGGCCTGCTGTCGAATACTCCATTCCGGAATGGAATAATTTTTCCTCTCTGATGAAAAATTGAGCAAACTGAAACAACGACGACCTGACCGGAGCAGTAAAATAATATCGGATGGAATGGATTCTTTCAATTCCGTTAACTGTACATTCTTGAATCGAATTCTGTTTCCATCATCACTTTTCGTACTGCTGCATGAAAGTCCTCTGATTTGACAACGTCTGCCTCTTTCCTGACGGCGATCATCCCTGCTTCCCGGCAGATGGCCTGGAGTTCGGCACCGGTCGTTTCTTCTGTCTGGTCTGCGATTTCCTCGAGCGATACTCCTTCGAGGGATAGTTTTGCCGAGTGTATCTTGAGGATCTCGAAGCGTGCGTCCCGGTCGGGCAGGGGGATCTCAATAATCCTGTCGAAACGTCCCGGTCTGAGCAGGGCCGGGTCAAGCATGTCGACGCGGTTTGTCGCAGCCATTATCCTGACATCGCCCCGGTTGTTAAACCCGTCCATTTCAGCAAGAAGTTGCATCAGTGTCCTCTGGACTTCCGCGCTTCCGGATGTCCCGTCATTCGTCCTCGGTACTGCCTACTGCATCGATTTCATCAATAAATACGATAGACGGGGCCCTTTCGCGGGCGAGAGAGAAGAGTTCCCTCACGAGCTGTGCACCTTCCCCTATGTATTTATGGACAAGTTCGCTTCCGGACATCCTTATGAAGGTCGCTTTTGCCTGGTGCGCCACGGCCTTTGCAATAAGGGTTTTTCCTGTTCCCGGGGGACCATACAACAGGATCCCCTTGGGAGGTTCAACACCGATTTTTTCGAATATCTGGGGCTTTGTCAGCGGGTACTCGACAGACTCGCGGACCTCTTCGATCTCTTTCAGGAGACCGCCGACCTGTTTGAATGTAATACTTGGTGATTCATCGAGTTCCATCACCCGTACACGCGAGTCAAATACGTTGCCGACAATTTTGACAATGGAGAGCGCATTGTTTACGGCAACACGTGTCCCGGGTTTCAGTTCTTTTCCGAGCTCAGCCCCGACATGGGTCAGGTATTCCTGGTTGTTTCCCTGCTGTCTTAAATATACCTCGCCGTTTTCAAGAACATCGATGACCACCGCGATAAAGAGCGGCATCCGCTTCAGCTGGGCATTTTCACGTTTGAGCTGGGTATTGTCCCTCAGAAGTTCGTCATTTTTGATTTTCAGTTCAAGTATCTGTGCTTCGACCTCCTGTACCCTTAGTTTCAGTTTGAGTTCCCCTTCGTTTACGGGGTTATTAATGACGCTCTCTTCCATGTTACTAATATATCTCCCCATTCATACATATATCAGGTGCGTTTGTGATATTCCGTGGCAGGGGCATTGCCCGTGGCAGGGCATCGGGAGCACTTCTCGTCAGTTCTGAACCCATTTCATTTCTCTCAGGGGTCGACCCGGAAACAGGAATTATTGTTGAGAAATGTCACCCCCTGGCGGGACAGGATATATCGGGGAAGGTTATCGCGTTCGATCATGGAAAAGGATCGACCGTGGGGTCGTATATCATATACGCGCTTTCCAGGACCGGGCATGCACCTGCGGCAATTATCAATACCGATGCAGAGCCTATAATTGTAGTCGGGGCAATTATGGCAGGTATTCCTATGATCGATTCGATAGGAATCCCGCTTTCACGCCTTCGTTCCGGAACAAAGGTAACAGTCGACGGGGATTCCGGAGAATTATATTACGAGGACTCTGCTCATTACGAGGAATCTCCTGCAGGAAATACGCTATTATAATTAATGGGGGAGCATAAAACAGACGCATGAGGTTTATTGTAACAATCACGGCAATGCTCCTGGTTTTTATATTCATCAGCGGTTGCACCAGATATTCCGGTTTCCCTGTCGGGCAGGGAGGAGCCGGGAATCCGGGCCCGGTAGTTCACATTACCCGCCGGGAGCGCTGTCGAAATCCAGGTCAACCAGAAGGACCCCATTTACAATACCGTTGATGTGGTATTTGCCGGAGGAAACGGACAGGTTCAGGTCAGCAGCATTCCTATAACATTTATCACAAGCGAGGGAAAAAGCGAAACGCTGGTACTGAAGCCGGAAAAAGGGTGCGACAGTTACATTCCAGGGGACTAAAGGGACTGACCGTGTCCAGGTCACCGTGAACCTCTATTCAGGGAAAAGCTACCGTATTATTGATGCCCTTGTTCCCAACAGGACAAGACGCTGACGGACAGGGATTTCAGGCTTCTTTAGGAAGAAAAAGATATCTCATCTCTCCGGAATCTCGTAATAGGACAGGAAAATTTGGGAAGAATAATAATGGCAGGATCGGGTTTGCAAATCTGCTGGCGGCGCATCGGAGCTGCCCGTAATTCTTTTGCGGCACTCTCTGCTGCCTGCGAACGTTACGATATTCATTTAAAACCGGTAAACGCCCCGTCCGGGGATATCACCTGTTACAGCCTGAATTCAATAAATTTTTTGAATTATGCGCATGAAATACAAAATGCGTCGTGCATCACCATTGCCGGAGGCCCCCATGCATCAGCCTGCTACCGTGAACTCGCAGAATTCACCGATTATGTGGTCGTCGGAGAGGGTGAATATACTCTCCCCCGCCTTTTAAGAAACCTTATGTCGGGTATCCATGGGCCGGTTCCGGGAACCGCGACCAGGGATACGTTTATTCCTGCCGATTCAACGGTATTTCTCGGTTCGTACCCCCCTTTTGATCGGGTAAGGGGGTACGTCGAGATCTCCAGGGGGTGCCCGTTTCATTGCGGTTACTGCCAGACCCCTTCATTATTCGGCCACACGATGAGACACCGTCCTATCGATCAGGTTGTCAGGTATGCGAATAAGCTGCCTGATGCCCGTTTTGTGACACCGAATGCATTCGCCTACGGTTCAGATGGAACATGCCCTCATTTCGAAAAGATTGAAAATCTACTTTCACAGATAAAGACAAACATTTATTTCGGAACATTCCCGAGTGAAGTGCGGCCTGAGTTCATAAGCGACAGGGCCCTTGAACTGGTCAGCAAGTACTGTGCAAATAAAAAAATTCATTTCGGGGCCCAGTCAGGCAGCGATCGCATCCTCGGCCTCCTCGGACGGGGTCATACCGTGCATGATGTAATGGATGCGTATGACAGGTGCAGGGACCATGACTTCATCCCAATCGTCGATGTGATTGTCGGATTGCCCTTCGAGACCCCTGATGACCAGTATATGACTCTCGACCTGATCAATTCGGTTGTCAGGGGAGGGAATGTTCATTTGCACCAGTTCATCCCTTTACCCGGGACACCCCTCAGCGGCCGGCCGGCCGGTACTCTGATTGGTGATGTGCAGCGTACGCTCGGATCCCTCGCTCTCAAAGGCAAACTGACCGGTTCCTGGGGTGATCATCAGATAAGATTTTTTAGCAGCCGTTCGAATGATATACCATGATGGATGTGCTCTTGTTAGCAGATCTCCATGGTCAATTTGGCAAAATTGATTCATTTTTGGATCTCGGGGCCGATGCAGTTTTTATTGCCGGCGACCTTACCCAGATGGGTCCCGCAGATTCCGTTGAACCCCTTCTGTCCCGGATAGATGTACCCTGTTTTGCGGTACCGGGCAATTGTGACCCAAAAGAGATATTGGATGTTCTTGAGCACTCGGACTGCGTAAGCCTCCACGCATCTCAGATAAATCTTGGAAAAATCAGCATCGCAGGTATCGGTGGTTCAAATCCGACACCATTTGCCTGTCCTTTCGAAATGACGGATAAACAGATCGATGATATTCTTCACCAGGTTATAGCCAAGATGGAAAGGACCGTCCACAACGTCCTCCTTGCACACGTGCCTCCCTACGAAACGTTAGATACGGTGAACGGGGAGCACGTAGGCAGCCAGTCAATGCGGAGGCACATGAAGAATTTTGACCTTGTCTGTTGTGCACATGTCCATGAAGACCGGGGAATCATGGATGTCGATGGTGTAAGGGTTGTCAACCCGGGCCCTGCTTCGGCAGGTAACTGCGCAATGATCCATTTTGGAAACGATCCAAAGGATATAAAGATCGAACTCCTTACCGTGTAGCGAGGAGGAGTTCCAGGTAGGAAGAGAGGATATGTTCTCCCTCTACCCCGATTTCTTCTGCAATCGCGTTAATCGTCCCGGTTACCTGGGGTCCTGTCTCGTTTCCGGTCAGTTCTATCTCCACAAAAAAACCGAGCGACGCCACATCGTCAAGAGCAATCGATGCTTCCCCGTACCGGTAGTATTCCCGCATTTTATCGACGACTGCGGTCCTCCGAAAACCAAGTCTTTTTAGAATGCTCTCAAACTGCGTGCCGTTTTCGACCGCCACATTGATCTCTTCCCGGGCTTTGAATTCGAATCCCGGAATTTTGGCCCCTTTATACGTGACTATTACTTTTTCATTGCTGTAACGTACTCGTAGGGCTTCATCGGTTCTGCCAAAATCCCGGTCCGGTGCATTAAAATATACGTCATGTTCATGGGTCCGCCCGGTCTGGTCGGCATGAAGATCGCGGAGCCGTTCCCTTATCGGCGCAAGGTCCGGAACCCTGACTTTTAATTCGATTTCGAGCATAGCATTGACACAGTTTTATCTATCATCCCCACGAGGTAATATAGCAAGTGATAGAGATGGCAATACAGGAAGGAGATTTTGTAAAATTACATTATACCGGAACGGTTGATGGTCGTATTTTTGACACCACCGATGAAGAAACGGCTAAATCCGAAGGAATTTATAATGCCCAGGCCCTTTACGGTCCTGTTGTAATCCGGGTCGGTAGTCGCCATGTGATTGTCGGACTCGATGAGGCGCTTTTAGGAAAAGACGAGGGCTCGGAAGATGAAATAGACGTCCCACCGGAAAAGGCATTCGGAGAACGCGATCCAAATAAGCTGGAATCGTTCCAGAAGAGCAGTTTCAAAGAAAAACCTGCAAAGGGAATGTCGGTTAAGCTGGAAGAAAAAGGTGAAGGAGTTGTTGTCGATGTAATCGGGAACCGGGTCATTGTCGATTTCAACCATCCATTTGCCGGAAAAACGCTTCATTATTCGTACAGGATAGAATCAAAAGTGGAAGATCTCGTAGAGGAGGTCAAAGGACTCATCCACATGTATGCCGGACGGGATATGGAGGTCTCTTTCGATAACGGCACGGTGACGGTTACCCTGCCCCCGGGAATTAACTATGACAGGCGATGGGTCCTGTGGAGAAGCAGGATAATTCACGAAGCATTTGAATATATTCCTGACATTAATGAAATTA
Source organism: uncultured Methanomicrobiales archaeon (assembly GCA_963809105.1). Classification (GTDB taxonomy): domain Archaea; phylum Halobacteriota; class Methanomicrobia; order Methanomicrobiales; family Methanospirillaceae; genus CAIKOD01. Next base: position 43,310 of record CAWEIC010000004.1, read on the forward strand.
CACTCGTGGAAACCTTCATACGACCTGAAAAGAAGGAAGAAAGCGAACCGTAATGAGAACAATCTTTTTCTTTTAAATCCGGCGTTTCCGGAATTTTTAGTATCATACACTTCTTTCGGTTTTGACAACGGTAGAAAAATTGTGATATGTCTTTACCCGGAACCATGACCGCGATAAGTTCTTTGAAATCCGGAAGACCCTGTTCGTATACCGGCCTGCACCCTGTTGTGGTCACTGCCTGGAAAGAGGTTCGAGTTTACGGATCACCTTTTCGACCTGGAGGACTGCAGTACCGATATACCTGTCCGGGTTGAGGAGTTCTTCTGTCTCATAAGGTTTTATGAGGCCGATGACCGTAGGATCATGAGAAAGGACCTCCGAAAGCGGCTGCCTGGTTTCCAGAGCCTTCATGCTTGCAACACGGACATGTTCATGTGCATTCTGCCGGTCCATCCCTCTTCTGGTCAGCTCTATCATAATGGCCTCGGCCATGTTGATCCCGTGGAGAAATTCCAGGTTCTCCCGGATACGTCCTTTGTTGAGGGTAAGCCCTTCAAGGACCCTGGTCATGACAAGCAGGATATGATCGGTCAGGATCGTGGCCTCCGGAAAGATCACCCGTTCGCAGGAAGAGTTTGTAAGGTCCCTTTCATCCCAGAGGGTATTATTCTGCAGGGCCGGTTCGACGGAGGCACGTATCACTCGCGCAAGGCCGCAGACCTGTTCGCTTTTAATCGGGTTCCTCTTGTGCGGCATTGTGCTCGATCCGACCTGGTTTTTGCCGAATGCCTCCTCGACTTCACCGATTTCAGTTCTCTGGAGGGACCTGATCTCGATCCCGATTTTGTCGAGGGTTGTTGCGACATTTGCAAGGAACATGAAGTACTCGGCATAGCGGTCCCGTGATATTACCTGGTTCGAAACATCGACACCGGAAAGCCCGAGGAGGTTCATCATGGTCTCCTGTACTTCCATGCCCTTGTCGCCGAGAGATGCCTGCGTCCCTACCGCCCCGGTCATCTGTCCTACGGCAACCCTGGGCCTGAGCTCACGCAACCGTTCTCTATGGCGCCCGGTCTCACTGGCCCAGATTGCAAAGCGCAGACCATAGGTTGTCGGAACCCCGATTTGTCCATGCGTCCTCCCCGCACAGACAAGTTTCTTTGTTTCAGCGCTCCTTTTTAACAGGACGGCAAGAAGGCCACTTAATTTCTGATCGATGAGGTCGAGCGACTGTTTCAGCTGGAGACCGGTAGCAGTGTCGAGTATGTCATTCGATGTTGCGCCGTAATGGACGAACCGTCCTGATTCACCACATACTTCGGCGATGGATTTCACCATTGCCATCATGTCATGGTTGATCTCTTTTTCAATCGCTTTTGCGCGTTCTAGTGTCGCGAGGCGGGCATGGTTCTTGATCTCTCCAGCTGCAGTTTCCGGTATAAGTCCCTGGGCGGCTTCTGCACCAGCAAGCGCAATTTCAGCGGAGATAATACATGAAAAACGGTTTTCCTCACTCCATACGTGGCGCATCTCAGCAGTCCCGTACCGGTGCTCTATCGGGTGTATAGCCATCTGAACAGATCCACTCCTGCTATTCTAAAGCATTGTGACACCTATTATATGTTAATGGATCACCTCGATGAATGGTTCCCGTATCCGGAGTACAGGCCGGGTCAGAGGAAAATGCTTGACCTCGTGGGAAACCACGCGAAATCCGGCGGCATCGTGATGATCGATGCACCGACAGGCAGCGGCAAATCGAGTGTTGTTGCAGCAATGCTCGCGGAAAAAGACGAGAGGAAAGTCATTGTCGCTGTCCGCACGATCAGCCAGCTGACAACGTTCATCCGGGAACTATCACTGATCAAAAAGAAAAAACCGTCATTGAAATTTTCCTTCCTTATTGGGAAATCAAATTTATGCCCCCTTGCAGGAGAAGGAGATATTTATCGGAGGTGCGAAGGGGTCAAGGCCCTTTCGACGTCCCTGATGCGCGAACGCGCTGAACAGGGATCTCTTGTCCCGGCTTCGGATCCGGTCATCAGGAAACAGATAACAAAAACAGATCGGGAACACCCGATGATATGCCAGTATTTTATAAAAAGCCGGGTTTTCATTAAGGCCGAAGGGGGTGCCCTCAGGATGGTTCCTTCCCCGGATCTCCGTTCCCGGGCCGAACGGGCGACCGGGTCCGGAGTCCATCCCCGGCATATCAGCGAGCTTTGCGGGGATGTCTGCCCGTATGAGACCCTCCTGCACGCTGCGCAGAAAGCGGATGTAATCATCCTGAATTATTACCACCTGTTCGATGATACGGTACGGGAACAGTTGTACCAGTCCATCGGCATCGAACCCTGCGACGTGCTGCTCCTGATCGATGAGGCACATAACTGCGGGGAAGTATTGCTGGAAGTCCAGTCAGTTCGTCTTGAGGAGGAATCCCTGACCCAGGCATCTCATGAGCTCCTCCAGTTAAAGAAGACAATGAAAGGTGTGGAAGCGGTCAGGCATCTCCTGCCAAGAATTACCGGGTTTATGGAAGGGCTGAAAGGTTCCCTTGAAGCCGAGGACTGGTTCGACCCGGCCATATTCGGACGGATTATTTTAAAAAGTTCATTATATGGCTCTCTTTCTGAAATTGTCGAAGAACTGATGATTATCAGTGAAAAGATCCGCGAAAGCAATATCAGGGCAGGGGAATTCCGTGAGACTGCCATCGAGAGGCTTACCGCATTCATGGTGCGCCTTGAACAGTCGGCTTCGGATTCGTCCTACCTGACGATTTACCGGAAAGATGAGACCTCGCTTGTACTCGAAGTGCGGAATATCGATCCCGGCTCCAGACTCAGGGACCTTGCCACGTCGCACCATTGCTGTACCCTTATATCAGGGACTCTTTCTCCCATTGAAAGCTATAAAAAATATTATTTCGGGGATGCAAGCGTCTCTACCTGCTCGCTACCCAATTCTTTCCCGCGGGAGAACAGGAGGCTGATATGCAGCCGGGATATCACGACCGTCTTTCGTAAAAGACAGGATGCCGTAAATTCCACGAAAATTGCAGACTATATTACTACATTTACCCTGTTGCCTGGTAACCTCGCTGTGTATTTCCCATCCTACCAGATCCTGGAGCAGTTCGCCGCGAAAACGGCTCCGCTAATCAGGAAGAAAACGGTATTTATCGAACCCAAGGACAGCCGCGATGCCGGCAGTGCATTGAAAGAATTCCTGTCCCTGCCCGGGAGGAACAAATCGGGTGTCCTGTTTGCCGTATGCGGGGGAAAATGGAGTGAAGGACTGGATTACCGGGGAGAAATGCTGTCCGGAGCAATGGTGATAGGGTTACCACTTGCCCCGTTCAACCGCCCGAGGAGGATGATGATAGATTATTTTAAATATAAATTCGGGGACGAAGGAGAATTTATCAGCTATACTCTCCCCGCAATCAACAAGGCTGAGCAGGCGCTTGGCAGGGTTTTACGGACACCCAAAGACCGGGGATTTCTTGTATTCGGCGAGATGCGTTTCCTGGAAAACAAAGTCTGGAACGGCCTCCCGGCATGGATCCGGGATGAACTGATCCCCGTAGAACTGGACGTGTTTAAGGATATGGTGCAGTCATGGAAATGATGAGCGGTTCGTGCCGGCTGGGGCTGTGGTTCGTTCATGTCTGGTGGTCCGGGGCATGTGTCCACCGGGTAATTTTTTCAAAGACCGGAATTCCGGGGGATGTCCCATTGCCATTCAGGAGATATTGTTCCGGGATGAAAGAATCGTTCCTGACTTTGAAAAGCATTCCTGTTACTTATTCATCCTTATATGGCCGGATTTATGAGGAAGTATCAGGAATCCCGTATGGAACAACCATGACATATGGAGAAATCGGGACACGTCTCGGGACATCACCGAGGGTCATCGGACAGGCAATGAGCAGGAATCCGACCCCAATTATTGTCCCGTGCCACCGTGTAGTCGCAAAGGATGGTCCGGGTGGTTTTTCCCCATCGCCGGAAATTAAAGTATTCCTGCTTGACCTCGAGAAAAAGGGAGTAAAACGGAAAATTATTGCCAGGGCACATCCTCAAACGCCAGCTCCCTCGGATGATCATCCCGGGGTTATGTGAACCCCCATCGCATGGATTATTAGTCGGACGCTCTAATATTGAAAGGACAAAGGCTGAAAAATACCGGGTACGGATGGCTATCACAATTTCTCACCGGGATCGGTTAACCTCCGATAAAAGATAGTACCAGGTAAGAAATTCCCCGAATTCAGTGACTGTTACCGATGGCTATGAGAACGGCAATTATCCTTGTTGGCGGAGAGGCAAAACGGGCCCAGGGCCGGGAGAAATATTTTTTTGTCCACGGAGGAAAGACATTTATCGAACGACTTCTTGAAACGCTTTCACCTGCGGTTGACGAAATCGTTCTCGTGGCCAGGGATCCGGGGCAGTGTGAACGGTTCGCCCAGTTCGCAGAAATTATCTGCATTCCTGATATAAGAAAGGGGCTCGGTCCTATCGGTGGCATTCATGCCGGAGTGCTGGCATCGAAGGGAGGTTCACTGTTCATATCAGGGTGCGATATGCCCATGGTAAACCGTGAAATAGTGATGCACCTGTTTTCCCTTCTTGACGGGTTTGATGCGGTAATTCCAGCGTGGGGGCCGGAAATGTTTGAGCCGCTTCACGCGGTATACCGTAAGACTGCCCTTCTCCGGTACCTGAAAACTCATACCTCGCTGTCTCTCCGCGACATGATTAAAAATCTCAATGCACGGTATGTCCCTGTCGGAGATTTGAAACAATTTGACCCTCTCCTTACGACTTTTGTGAATATCAACAAACTTGAAGATCTGCACGCGATTAATGAGATGAAAAAAGAATTATGACATCCCCGCTCAATCAAGTCGCTTGAAAACTCCTTTCTTTGCCTTTTTTATTTTACATTCGGGGCATATCCATGTATCGGGAAGCTTTTCAAACGGCGTACCCGGTGGCATCCCTGCTTTTGGGTCACCTTTGGCCGGATCGTAAATATAGGCACATTCAAGGCAGATATACCGGCACAGTTTCACTGTCTCGCTCATATACCCTCAATATAACTTCACGGTTTAAAACAATTTACATAGTTCGGTCAGTTCTTCCGAGCAGGAATGCCCTGTTTCCAGAAAATTTCCGTAATTGTAGGTGATCGCAAGTCGATCGGGATAATAAATATATTTTGTATTCAATTTTATCTCTTTTAAACAATGCTGTAAACGCCAGGTTTTCGTCCGGATACGAATATTGATATATCGAAATCTGAATATACAATGCAAGGAGCGGTAAAAATTCCTGAAGGTGAAAGGAAAACCTGGAGTAAAAAAGAGGATCTTCTCAATAAATCCGATGAACTGGCCCTGAAAGCCGACCTCCTTGCGTTCGAGAGCAAATATGAGGAAGCCGATAAGTACTATGCAAAAGCACTGGAAATCAACCCGGGAAATGCAAATCTATGGGCCTTCCGGGGAATTAACCTGAGCGGGGGCCTCAACCGGGATGAAGATGCGCGACGTGCATGGGACCAGGCGAAGAAGCTCGACCCGGATCTCGCAAAAGCGATTGAAATTCCAAAACCTGAAGATAGAGGGGGAGAAGAATTCACCGGCCCGGTAAAATGTGGCATGCCGGACAGTGTCCGGGAAAAAATCATGCAAATGATGAAGAAACAAAAATCGGAACTTGAAAATCTCAAATAAAGTGCCCATTTTCCATAACCTTCAATTATTTATATTAATTCTTAAGAAACACCTCCGGCCGGAAGATGGAATAGCATATTATTACCTTTAACCGCGGTTTTAATGAATTTTCTGCAATTTTCAGTGCGCCGGAAAATCGGAAATGATCTTTTGGAATGACATTTCAAAGCCGATCTTTACCGGATAATTCATATTCAGCGAATACTAATGCCGGTGATGGCAGGAATTTCTTTTGAGGGGACAAACCAAGGCCTGTGTTCTTTCCAAAACCCCGGTCGCATCATGTCATTTTGTCTGCCTTACTTATCCAAATCCCATTATGTTCCCATACCAGATTGAAAGGTCGTTTTCCTTTACAGTAATAAATCGTGATACCGGTTCCTTTTTCGCCAGTAGTGAGTCAATTTTCATAGGGGCGATACATACGTTTTCGAAAGGGGGATTTTCAGAATTTTCCATGCGGGGTTTTCTCCCTGATAAAAATTTTTTGATCAGATTTGAAACCTGGACATCTCTTTTGAGACTTTTAAGGCGATATTGTTTACCTGCTCGACCACTTTATTGACTTCCTGGATGGAAGCCGAAGCTTCTTCGGTTATCGCTGCAACATTGCTTGCCTCTTTCGAGACACTGTCGATTAGGCCCGATACCTCGATGACACTTGCGCTGACCTCCTCGACACTCGCCGCCTGCTGTTCGGCTGCCCGGGAAACTTCCTGGCTGCTTCCTGAAATTTTCCCCACCGAATCGGCAATCCCGTTAAAGGACTTTAAGGCTTCGGCGACATCCTTCTCCCCCTGCTGAACCTGCTGGGATGCAATTCCGACTGCTTCTGCGGATTTTTGGGATTTTTGCTGGAGGTCCCCGATCATTGTTGCAATATTTTCTGCAGAACCACGCGATTCCTGCGCAAGAGATTTGACTTCAGCGGCGACAACGGCAAATCCCCGTCCGGCTTCTCCAGCCCGGGCTGCCTCAATGGCGGCATTGAGTGCGAGGAGATTTGTCTGGTTCGCGAGGTCCCTGATTACCTCGACAATTTTGCCGATTTCATTCATTTTCGAATTAATTTCGCCAATATTATCATTCACGACCTTTGCTGATTCCCCGATCCGTACCATGCTCTGGTCTGCTTTATGGGCAAGCTTCGCTCCTTCTTTGGACAACGCGTCAGTATTCTTTGCGAGGTCTGCCACGGATTCCATGCTTGAAGCGACTTCTTCGACTGAGGCTGACAGGTCTCCCATAACCCTTGAGACCTGGTCCATGCCCTGGGACCCGTTAATTGCTATATTGTTGACCTTTTGCGAGTTGTTGGCAATTTGTTCCGCCCCGGATGCAATCTCCTGGAGACTTGCCTGTGCCTGTTGGGCCGCACCGGTGAGATCGGCTACCTGTTCATTAATCAGCGATACCGCCTTTGAGACCTGGATACCGATGTTATTGAGGGCATTTTTAAATTTAATAAAATCTCCTGCAACGGCAAGTTTTTCATCGAATCTCACGGAAAAATTGGAATTTGCATACACATCAGAAACCCTGATCGCTTCGTTGACCGGTTTTATCACTGCATCAAGGGTGGCATTTACCCCCTGGACAATTTTTGAAAAATCTCCCTTATGTTTGGTTGCGTCGGCCCTTGTTTCAAGAAGGCCGTCTACGGCAGCCCTGGTAAGCATGTCTGCATCGCTGATAAGACTGGCAAACGCATCTCGGACCTGGTCCAGATTATTATTTATCTCCTTGAAATTTTCCCAGGTCTCTCTATTGACTTGGGTCACGGGAAGGATGTCCATATTAAAATTCAGGTCTCCCCGTGCGAGAAGTGTGAGGTTTTCTGCCAGAACCGAGAGATACGAGTTGGTAAAATCCGCCAGCTCTTTTTTTGCAGCATCCTGTTTTACTCTCTCGGTGTTATCTCCATAAACGGCCATGAGGCTGACAATATCACCGTGCCGGTCCAGAAGCGGGATAGTGTGTTGTTCAAGATAAAAGATCCCGGTCGGAAATTCTACCTTGATATTCCCGGTCACGCCTTTTTTTGTTTCAAGGGCTTCACGGACACCCTTGCCGCTCTTTTCGTGAACCTTGAAATCGCGCAGGTTCATCTTCTGGAGTTGCTCTTCGGAATAACCGCTGATTGACAGGAATGCTTCGTTGGCCAGCTTTACATCCATGCTCTTTTTTGTAATAAGGAGGGGCTGGGGGTTCTGCATGATCATCGTAAAGGAGAGCTGACGCTGCTTATCGACTTCCGCTTCTGTCTTTTTCCGGGCGGTATAACCTTCAATTTCCCGTCTGACGGCGGGAACAAGGCGCGAATAGTTATCCTTGATAATAAAATCATGAGCACCAGCTGCCATCGCCTCGACTGCGGTCTCTTCACCCGCAACTCCCGAAAGAACGATAAAGGGAATATCAACCTTTAATTCCTTTACCAGATTTAAGGCCGGCATCGCACCAAAATTCGGTATCGAATAATCGCAGAGTATGATGTCCCAGGTATTGTTTGTCAACGCATCACGCATATCGCTGGAAGTATCAACCCTTCGGTGGTATACCTGAAACCCTCCCTCGGTAAGTTCAAAAACAAGCTGGGTTGCATCGTCCGTAGAATCTTCAACGATAAGTGCTCTTACTTCATCATTCATTGTGTAATCTCCTCGCTTTTCCCGGTGAAATCTGATGGTAATTGATTTATGGTATATATGCTTAAACCGTGGTCATTTTATAGGTGATTATTCTTCCCATGTTCACCGGAGTATTCTGACGCCGTATCGAGGGAAAAATAGACCGATGCACCCTTTCCCGGTTCGCTTATAGCAAAAATTTTAACCCCGTGCCTCTGGATTATTTTCTTTGTAGTAGCAAGTCCGGTTATGGTACCGGGAAATTCCGACCCGGTTTGATACCAGAAAAACGGCATGAAAAGATTATCCGCATGCTGGCAGCCGCTTATAGTGAGAGACCGGATCCCGGGACTCGGTCAACGGCAGATAATGAATAGCCGGATATTCCCGGAAATGAAATTATAACTGGTGGGTCTTTTCGAGTTCGACAAGAAGCGGGGCGATTGTCCCCGTATCGACACACCTGCGTGCGAGCTTTGTAAGTTTCCTGACGTAATAAATATGGGCGATCTGGAAACTTACCAGGAGCCCGAATCCAAGCGTAACGATACTTATCAGGAAATAACTGAATGGATCAACCATAATTACGCTCCTGTATCCGGTCATGTGCATTCATATCGCAGGGACTTACCCGTTCATTCCGGATCATGATTCCCTCTCCAGTTCGGCGATCAACGGGACAATTGTTTTTACTTCCTCGCATTTCTTTGCAACTTTTATAAATCTCCTGGAATAATATTTTTCTGTGACAATATACCCTGCTACAACCCCGATCCCGAACATTATAATGCCAATAATAGTATAACTCAGTACGTCATCCATACCTTTCACTCCTTATGATCTGATGAACCAAAGATCTGATAAAATTATCCTGTTTTGAATGGGGATACCAATACTTTTCAAAAATGCTTCAAATGCAATTGTTTTTTTATTTGAACGGATGTTATTTATGAATTCCCGAAATCGGGATTATCACTTATCCTTCCCCTGGCCTCATGAGGCTGTGTAACTCAGAAAAAAATGTAAATAGTGATCTTCAAATCACATGACAGATATAGGTTCATCCGGGGTGGAGATATTTCTATAATTACATTCGCTCACCATAAAGGCGGCACGGGCAAAACAACCTCATGCCTGAATATTTCAGGTTTTCTTACGAAGAAAGGATACAACGTGCTGGTGGTCGATATCGATCCGCAGGCGAATGCAACAGCAGGACTTGGCATAGATCCGAATTTCCAAAAAACCGGTATGTATGATATTTTTATGAGTTGTATTCCAGGTTATCCTAAGGTTGATCTGGAAGAAATAATTATAAAGACCGGATCCGGCATAGATCTTGCCCCATCGAGCCTTGAGCTGGTAGGTGCAGAACCGTTCCTGTACAATCTGGACAACCGGGCAGAAATTCTGAGGGAATTACTCAGGCCGATGAAGAAACGCTATGACTTTATCATGATTGACACCCCCCCAAGCATGGGACAGTTCGTGGTCAACGGCCTCGTTGCGTCGGATCGCAGGATCATCACCTTTGATCGGGGAATTTTCGCGCTGAACGGCCTGCAGACACTGATGACAATTTTTTCAGATATCAGGGAAGTGATGGGAGACAGTATCGTTCCAGACCTGGCAATCCTTACCAGGTGGGATAGCAAGGAAAAGAAAATTTCAGGTATCAAAGCCTTTTTAGACCTATTATCGGGTCACAAAAGAAGATCCGATGATCAGGACGAAGAGCGGGTAGCTGAATTTGAAGAAGAGGTCAGGAAGTACTTCAGTCTTGTTTATACCGTCCCCTATGGCCGGGAAATATATGAAGCACAGCAGCAGGGTATCCCGATTTCACATTTTGCACCGGATTGCGAAGCAGGATTAGCCTATGCCCAGATAACCGGGGTAGTTGAGAAGTGGAAATGATGCGGGGAGGACAGGATCATGGTTGATGAAGAACAAGGAGAATGCAAAACTGAGAACACAGTAAATGAAAAATCCGGGAGAAAAGTGCTGTTCGTTGGCGGGCCGTGCAAACCAGGTCCCGTACCTGACCGTCAGCCCGCCGCACATGAAGAGCAGGTTATCAGGCGGGTTGAGGGCGTTATTTTTTCAGGAATCCGGGGGGATTATTCAGGCAGAATAGATGAAGGAACGGTTATCGATACCTGGAAACCACTTGTAAAGGCCGTGAATGAGCTGAAATCAGAAAATGGAAGAGGAGAAGGAAGAATTTTCACGCCTGTCAAAAATCAGGGAAAGTATCCTTGAAAAAAATCCCATCCCCGTCCTGGTCCTTGACAACGAGTTATCTGTCAGGGAAGCCAACGAAGCTTTCAGCCGGGTAAGCGGCATTCCAATGGAAACGCTGCCCGGGATGAGATTGACTGATCTGAATATCATCTCCCAGTCCGGGGGCGGACCTTCGGATGCATTGAAATTCAGGAGGCACAGCGTTTCCGAAATGACGGTTGATATGCCCTCGGGAGAACATATATTCGAACAATACAGCATACCCCTTGCATCCGATTCCGGGACGATATCAGGAATAGCAAGTCTTCTTCTTTGACAAGACACTGGAAAAAAAACAGGAGGAGCAATTAAGGACAACAATCGGGGAATTAAATAATCAGTTACAGGAATGGCGGAATAACCAGGAAATGTCAGTATCCGATCCCCTAAAACCGGAATCAGCAGTTCCGGCTTCTCAGGTAACTGAGAATGTGGAAAAACCTCCGGAACCGGAGAGACCTCAATCAAAACAGAAAAAAGATGTAAAAGATACAGAAAGAATCAGGACGTTTGATGTAGTCGAATTCAGTCTCGGAGGAGAAAAATATGCCCTCGATATTAACCTGGCACGTGAAATTGTGGAAATGATGCCGATCACTCAAATTCCCTGCTCTCCTGTTTATCTGAAGGGTATTATGAATTTAAGAGGCGAAATAACCAACATCATCGATATCCATACCGTTCTTGGATTATCAAGAAAAGAATCTGAGAAGGGAAATAAAATCATAGTTCTTTCTGCAGAAGCTGACAGGGGGACAGAATTTAGGTGTGATCGTTGATGACGTTCAAAGTGTTATCCAGATCCGGGAGCGGGATGTGGAACAGCTCGGAGAAAATCTCTCATCCCAGTCGAGCGGCAATATAAAAGGAATTATAAAAATCGGAGGAAGAGGAGCGGAAAGAAAAGGAGACAGGGATACGGAGAAAGAGCTTATCATCTGGATTGATATGCTTAAAGTCCTTGAGGGGCTGACCCAGGTGAAAAATCCGTCCCGGTAAAATTAAACCTTTTTTATAGGGATATTTTGGTGACAATTTTAACTTTTTACACAGTTATCAGAAGATTTGTGGAAATTATCATGATCAGGTGTAAAGGTGGTATTTCATGAACTATTATATGATAAAGATGCTACAATAGTAACGAGCTGTTATAACCGTTTGAATGAACGTTGATCGTCAGGAGAGAATATTGGATATCTTTTTAGTACGGCGACCGGATATTGGAAAAAAAGGATTAACGAGACCCGGTTTGCCAAATCGTACTGCTTCGGGCAGGGTAATGCGTGGGGAAATCAGAACCGGATACAAGAGGGAGGTCTCGCTTATTGGATGAATTTCAGGCACTGACAGATACCATTGAGCGTCTCCTCCAGATAAAATGTTCGAATTATAAACAGGATTACATCAAGAGGAGACTGGCCTCCCGCATGAATGCACTGAATATCCAGAATTACGGGGTATACAAACGACTTATCCTCACCAATACCGGAGAACAGGAAAAACTGAGAAATGCTCTGACCATCAATGTAACAAAATTTTTCCGCGATCCTGAAATATTTGAAACGGTAAAACGTGATATTATACCTGAAATTCTTAAAAAGAAACAGAAAATCAGGATATGGAGTGCCGGTTGTTCTTCAGGAGAGGAACCTTATACCTACGCGATCATCCTCTATGAGCTCGGACTGCTGAATAAATCACTTGACGGAAAAATTTATGCAACTGACATTGATCTCGAGATTTTGAAAAGAGCGAAAGAGGGTGTGTATGAGAAGGGAGCCCTCGTAAATCTGAACGAGAACCAGATTAGGAGATACTTTATCGCACGCTCTGATGGGAAATTTGAAATTAAGCCCCATATCAAGGAAAAAGTCCAGTTCCAGTACCATGATCTTATGAAAGGGGTACCTGTTTCACGAATGCTCGATCTGATATCCTGCAGGAACGTCACGATTTATTTTAACGAAAGCCAGAAACTGGCGTTGGCACACGTATTTCATGAAGGACTCATGCCCGGAGGTTATTATATTATGGGAATGTCCGAATACCTTCCGAGGGATGTTGAGCACCTGTTCAAGACATACCGGCCGTTGCAAAAAATTTTTATAAAAGTCTGATCCGCCCGGAATTTTTCATAGGTACCTCAATGGGGGCAATATCAGGATGTCGATCTTTTTGTCCCTGACGAGACACGTTGCCGCCAGACGATTCTTCAGCGTATTACAGGCTGATCCGGTTTTCGATAAGGGTCTGGGCAGGTAATCTCATTATTATACGAATGCATCGTTTCGGAAATAGTTCCTCCATTATCCGGAGCTCGCATCGCCCGGATATTTCACCAAGAGCCCGGTCGTAGTAAGCCTCTTCATTTTTATAATACAATTTGATAAAATCGGGGTTCTGCTGATCGGGGGACCCGAATATCGACTGGATATACCGGGTGGCGATCTCGACAGGGATCTCGAGGGGTTTGACATCGATATGCAGGACGCAGCTGTCTGTCTGTATAATCCCGTTGCCGAGAAATGTACAGCCTGCTTCGAAATCCACACGATGTAACCCCTGCATGCCGATATGAATAAAATTGATGAGATAATTGAAAAAAAAAGATAAGTTTTCTTTTAATTCGTTGGATAATGCCATTATCGCCATATCCCGGGCCTGTTCCGGAATTATTTCCTCGTTGCCGATCTTCTTTACGAGGTCAGCACGTATCTTCATATGGTCGATCATCACTTGTAAATCGGCAGCACGCTTCCCAAATTCATCTTTAAACACTCTTCCAGATGAATTTCCCCTGTCTGGTTCCATGCCATCAATCCTGCTTATTTTCCCGGCTCTGATTGCGAAATTCCTGTAGAAATCGATTTCATCATTTTTTCCCGCTTTTTGTGATTTTTCAGCTCGCTCGTGATCAGGATAAAGTTAAACCCCAGGACAATAATTACCAGCATGAGGCCTATCCACAGCATCACTCCCTGGGCAAGAAGAAATACCGCCCAGAGCAATGCGACAAAACATATGAGATAGAAAAATATCCATGTTCTCACATTCAGAACATCCATAGGCTTAGAGAGATCGGGACACTATTAAAAGTATCATTTCACAGGATTTTTTATATTTAAAATAAAATATAAAAATAATATTATGCAAAAATTACTACCATCACTCTTCAATTTCCCTCAAATACTACAGAATTACTTGAATAAGAACAAACAATTACCTAATCATTGTAATCTTTCTGAACCGGATATGCACCCAAAAACCAATTGTGATATAGTATCTGGAGCATCTATTTGTACAAACCGCTGCCCGCGTTATTAATAAGGACCGTCCTGATATGAAACCACTGAAAACTGAAGAGACGCTGATGATTGTTCCTGCCCAGGGATGGCTTACTATATGACGTCCTCCGGAACGACATCGCCGGCAGTCCGGGGTCTGATCAGTCATGTTGAAGAACTGCTCGACATTGAAGTCATTATTCACCGGGAAGCGGAAGCGCCACCTTACGGTCTCCTTCTTGATACTTACTCCTATGACGTGAGTAAAAGTGTCATCGTCTATTCAAATTCCCAGCTTGGCCTCTTAAAGGATTATATTATCGCGCATAATTGTGTGAAACTGCTCATGCGGGGCACTTCCCACAAGTTGAAACAATACCGTATCCTTTCTTACGATTCCCAGTCTGCTGCAAAGGGCATGTATCAGATCTATCTCGACACCCTGAAAGATGACAAGACACGACAGCTCGATATCGGGCAGAAAAAAAAACTGATGTATTATCTCTTTATGCTGTTTCATGAATCACTGATTGAACTCCCTTTTTCGATTCTCGGCAATTATTATCTCACAAAAGTATGTCCGGTTCTTCATAACGCCCAGACCTATTTCCTGATAAAGGAGAGCATGAGAGATATGCATGAACTCGTCGCTTTCAAGGATATGCTTCCACGACGTTATTTTGTAATGCATAATGCAATGTATTACGCCCGTGATATGTTTCTTGCCGATATTACCGCAGAAATAAAACTAAATCCATTGATTAATATACCGGAATTTCAAAAATTTCGCAATCTCGATATAAAGGAAATGATGTCACACCGCTGGAGCCAGTCGTACTGGTATCACACGAAACTCGTCGGTGACGCAATGTCAAATATTGTTAAAATGGCGACAAATATCGATTTTTCAAAGCAATTATCCGCAGATTTTTATGCCGGTATGTATTCCCTCGGTATTGACATCACCAACCGGTGGATGTTAATGATGAGGATGCAGGAATGGTACAGGTGGGAGCCGCCGGAACACTTACGCACATCCGAAGAGAACTGTTTACAGATCGAACAGGAAGCAACGCAGGCGGTATTCGGAATTTAATACCCTGAACAATTTCACGTTATGCAATCGCGGCAAATTCCCGGGGGAATACATTGGTTTTCAGGTTCGACCGGACTTCTGCAGCCATGGAAAAGCCCAACCAATCGTATTTAATTGTACATAAGAACTATACTTCTGCACTACGGAACTTCGGAAATACTTATCCGGGGGGACATCACTCCAGGATAAGATCTATGATCTTGAAAAGGGCGAAACCCTTAAACTGGTAGTAATTGCAGCATTTGCTTTTTTTGGCCTTTTCGTTACCCTTTTTACGATTGAATTTCATGACCTGTTTTTTAATTACCAGTTGTTTTACCTCATCCCTCATCTTTACATTATACCGGTAATCCTTGTGGCATTATGGTATCCCAAACGTGGTCTCCAGATTACCATCCTGATTATCGTAGCCCTGATCATCCTCACGTTCATCCTCTTTATGCGTGGCATTTCATTCGATCCGATCCTGTCCCTGTTTAACGCCGGGCTGGATATCATGATTTTCGTTGCCGTGGCGCTCTATGCCAAGGACCGTAAACTCGTTGACCAGGTCTTCTTGGAATTTCTCGAACGATCGGGAATAAAAGAGTCTGACCTTAAAAGTATGTACGAGACGAAAGGAAGGGCGAGGGTTACTTTTGAAGGCGATTTTGAAGAAGTAATCCATGCACTTCAGAGTACCGATGAGGATGCCAGGGAAGAAGCGGTCCGGGCATTGGGAGAATTAAATGATCCGAGGGCAGTCAACCCGCTGATTCTTGCATTGAAAGACGAAAACAGGTACGTAAGACGGGAAGCAGCGAAATCGCTCGGACGCATCGGAGATGAAAAAGCAATTCCTCCCCTGATTGAGGCATTAAAAGATGACGACCGCTATGGGAGGGAAGGAGCCGCTGAAGGTCTTGCCGAAATGAAGGAAAAGGCCTTCGGACCTCTCATATATGCCCTCAACGACAAGGACTGGCACGTCAGGATGGGTGCGATTATAGCGTTACGGATAATAGGCGACCGGGATGCCATATCGAAAATAATCGATGAACTGCATGATGAAAACAGATTTGTGCGGCGTGAGGCGGCAAAATCCCTCGGCAGGATCGGGGATGAGAGGGTCATCGGACCCTTAACCGGGGCCTTAAAGGACGAAGATACCAGTGTCCGCATGAGAGCCGTCAGTGCCCTGGCGAAGTTTTCCCGAGATGATGTCGTCGATACGCTGATTGGAGCTCTCGATGATCATGACAGCGGAGTCAGGCTCCGTGCCGTCCAGGCCCTCGAGGAGATTAATGATCCGCGTGGTCTCCAGGCTTTAGGGAATGATGTCAAAATAAAAGAAAATGTTTAAATATTATAAGCATAATTTATAATCCGGATCCTTTCAATCCTTCAAATAATATCGGAATTTTAAACAAAACTATAAATAACTTTAAATATTTTCAGGACGATTTCACCATTGCAGTATGTACTGGAGGGATCCAGGCACTGCGAGGTGTAGCAAATGAAGATGTCAAAAAGAAATGAAGACGGGTTCACCGGTCTCGAGGCGGCAATCGTCCTGATTGCATTCGTCGTCGTCGCCGCAGTGTTCTCGTATGTCGTGCTCGGTGCAGGTTTCTTCACCACACAGAAGGCTCAGCAGGTCGTTCACTCGGGTGTTACCCAGGCAGCGTCAAATATTGTTGTAAAGGGAAATGTGTATGGATTGTCTTCTGATAATCTCACCGTTGATTCAATATTATTTGATATTGGATTGGCTGCAGGTGGATTACCAATTGATGTTTCAAAAATAACTATGACCTATAGTACCGCGAATCAGACACCATCGACCTTAACATTTGAAAATGCTTCAAGTTATGGCGGCGGCACGATAAGTGCAGGTCAATGGAATATCAGTGAATCAACCATATCAAGTAATGGTACCCTTCTGCAAGAAGGTCAATACGCTCAAATTTGGGCTATGCCCCCAGGTAATTTGAACCCGAGAGATGTCTTTGACCTACAGATAGCACCGGAAAATGGGGCTTCGTTGGGAATTGAAAGGACAATTCCAGCAGGTATAACCCCGACAACGTTACTCTATTAATCTTAACCCTTTTTTTCCTGATTTCAACGAAATCGTATTTGTTTTGTAAATCTTTTATTGTCACCCGTTATCGTCATGCATAGTGCATAAATTTAATAATAAGTAATGGGGAAAAATACTACGTACTATGGCAGTGAACCAGGCTCAGGTTGATCATATCATATCAACGGCCTCTGCCGATGATCCTGAAGTAAAACTGCTCAAATTACAGGACGAAGTAGAGCTCCTCAAGACATCCATCAAGCGTCTCCTTATCGATATCCGCGAGCGGATGAACGATATGGAGAACCCCCTTAATATCGGGATACAGGGTTCGCAAAGTTCTGGTCAGGGTCAGAACGCAGCGACAGAATACATAAAACCCATGGCGGCAACTTCCCCGCAGGATGGTTTACCTGAACTTGTTTCAACTGCAGATCAGGAAAAGACCCAGGAACGGGGAGATTCAGAGAAGCAGTCCTCACATGGAAACGCAGGACATCAGCAAGCCCCGTCGTCCCTGAACAATGAAGATGAAATGGTGATATCAGAAATCAAGTCCCATCTGTCAGGAATGAGGATGAAAAATCCGGAGGTGAAGGAGGATCCTTCGGACCAGGGCAAAGTCCGGCTCCAGAAAGTGTTCCGGCTGTTTGAATGGACAACGAAAAATGTCCGGAACTATGGCCATGACCGTGTCGATCTCATGCTGGAATCTTATCGTGCGATGGGATACATATCAGATGATTCTGCTAAGCTCGTGAAAGATATCGCCCGCCTGATACCGACGACACTCGGGGAAATTCACGATATCAGTGCGGATGAATATGTTTCTGAGTTATATGAACTGAACCATATTCTAAACCCGAATGATGTCACCCTCGACCGGGATATGATCGAAGTCCTCATGGAGAATCGAGGTACGAAAGAAAAGAAATCAAGTGGTGCCGGCCGCAGGGAGCAACCGGCAGATCAGGATTCAGACACCGGGTACATCCAGTCACAGGACAGGATTTGATGCATGTCCAGTGAAACCATTGTCTCAGCCCTTTTTTTAATCAGTGCTGTTGTCGCAGCCGGCGTTCTTATTAATTCCGTTTTTCCGATAATTTCGAGGACTACTGAGACGTTCGGTTCGGTGTCTCATTCGACAGATACCCAGATGAGAACCGATATCAAGATCGTCAATACTTATGCAAATACGACATCGGGCGCGACCATATGGCTGAAAAACGTGGGGAGCTCGAAGAATTCCTTCAGCCGATCTCGACCAGTCCGACATATTCATCGGTTCTCCGGGAGATTTTGAACGGTATTCGCTCGCAAATCATTATACGATCCTCGAGAGTGCCAATAACTTCTGGGATCCTGGAGAAACCCTTCAGATCGATATCCAGAGCACTAAAATTCCGGATGCCGGGAATACCGGATATTTTGGCATTGTCCTGCCAAACGGTGTAAAAAGAGATGTCCAGTTCACCACCAGTTAAATCGTATGAGGAGAATTAATGGCATTTGCATCGGTCCTTGCTTCAGCAGTCGGAATTCTCCTTCTTATCATTACGGCATATGTACTTGTGGGGGGCACCCTGACAACAACCCAGACTGTCGCGAATGCCCAGGCTGATATGACGGCGATCCATGTCAGGATGCTTGGTACCGCAATCCAAATCGAGAACACGAATATTTCCGGGCCAGGTCAGCTTGATGTGAGCATTCTGAATACCGGCACGGAACAGGTTACCGATCTTGCTCATATGGATGTTCTCGTGCAAACGGCAGGGAGTGCTCCGGTCCTGAAAACCAAAGACACCGGATGGACAATGGTATCGTTATCGCCTGATACCGTTCATCCGAACCAGTGGGATCCCGGGGAGTTATTGAATATAACTGTTGTGTTTTCAGACCCCGCTCCTGACTGGGTACAGGTAACGACGGCGAACGGTGCTTTTGCATCTGCATATATAAAAAAGTAGCTGGTTTACCCGTAGTAAGCAGAGCATTATATAGTGAAAAATCGATTGTACACTATCGCATAATTCATTGGCGGAGGTGGCGAACAATATGGGCGGAATAGGGGATCTTATTGGCGGTGAAGATAAGCAGATCCTTTCAACGGGAAATTCCGAGATCGATAAAAAAATTGCCGATGGCCTCCCGCTGCGATCCCTCACTCTGATCGAGGGAGAGAACGACACGGGGAAAAGTGTTCTTACCGAGCAGATTATCTGGGGCGCAATGAAACAGGGATTAAATGTCAATCTTTATTCTACCGAGATGACTGCGAAAAGCTTCCTTTCACAGATGGAATCGATGAGTCTTGACGTGTCCGAGTATTTCGCGTGGGGATATATCAGACTGTTCCCCCTCCATATGGTTGGTTTCAAATGGTCGAAAACCGAGATGGACGGCATTCTGGAACGCATTATCGACCATATAAGAGGAAGCAAAGCACAGGTGGCAATTATCGATTCCCTCACGATGTTTACCGAATATACGACTCAGGAGACGGTCCTTACATTCCTGACGAATTGTAAAACCTTAGTTGATCATGGGAAGACCATTCTCATCACACTCCATACCTACGCATTCCAGGAAGATACCCTGATCAGGATCCGTTCCATTTGCGATGCGCACCTGATGATGAAAAAGACCCTCCTCGGGGATAAATATGTCATGGTTATGGAAGTCATAAAAGTCCGCGGAGCCCGTAAGACAACCGGCAACCTGGTCAGTTTCGAAGTACATCCCGGGTATGGCATGAAGATTATCCCGGTTTCAATGGCAAAGGTATGATATGAGCTCTGGTGAAATCTCTGTAGCAACAAGTCTGTCGCTGCCTTTTAAGAAGGCTACCAATACCGAAGATAACGACTGCGCCAATAACATCGAAGGATGTGCCCTTTACCGGATGCTTCCGGCGAATGCCAAGGAATATGTCCAGCAAAGCGTTCACCTGCTCGAGTACCTCCATATATTCCCTGTCGACGAATTCGGAATTCCGCTGTTTTTTTCCGAACTGAAGCGGGACCTGAAATCAATCAAAGAGCCAAACCTCATCTATCCCGCAACCGATAACGTTTTCGTCCATATTTTTTACGACCCGAATGATGTCAGGAACTTCTATATCCCGATCGAACCCTCTTTTCTCCACAGCGTCCAGGACCTGGCGCCGGCAGTTGAAATTAAATTAATTGACCTTCTCGACGCCCTCGATGAAGATCCGGTCACCGATGAAGAACGGTCCATCGTCCTTAAACGCCTGATCAGCCAGGTCGTGTATATTAAGAAGCCTGGCGAAATCATCACGGCAACGAATAAGGAGGCAGGGGAGAAGAAGGGGTTCAAAAACAAGCTCACTGATTTTCTCAACAAGGACCTGACGGCCAAAGACAGTTCATCGCGGAAAAAAGCATTCCAGAATGTTCCGACCACGCCAGATGGCCGGATTATCATGACTTCCCAGGAGTACCAGGCCCTGGAATACATGATGATCAGGGATAAAATTGATGTAGGGCTTTTAAAACCTTTTATCCGTGACCGGTACATCGAAGATATCACGTGTGACGGAATCGGTCCGATTTTCGTTGAACATAAAATTTTTAAAGGCCTTAAGTCCGTGGTCGGCTGGGACAAGGAGAAAGAACTTGACAACTATGTCATCAAGCTTGCCGAGAGGACCAAACGACCAATCACGTACAGGAATCCAATTGTAGATTCCACACTTCCCGACGGTTCGCGTATTAATATTGTATACAGTACCGATATCAGCCGGAAGGGCTCGAATTTCACCATCCGTAAGGCAATGGACGATCCGATAAGCATCCTGAAACTGATCGAGTTCAAAACCCTGGACTATATGGCAGCCGGATATCTCTGGATATGCATAGAAAACGGTATGTCCCTCTTCATGAGCGGGGAAACGGCAAGTGGGAAAACTACTTCACTCAATGCGATGACGACGTTCATACCGCCTGAAAACAAGATCGTGACCATTGAAGACACCCCTGAACTCCAGATCCCCCATACAAACTGGACCCGCGAAGTTTCAAAAGGGAAAGGCAAGGGAGAAGGCGAAGGCGGTGACGTAACGATGTTCGACCTTCTCAGGGCCGCACTCCGTCAGCGCCCTAATCAGATCCTCGTCGGGGAAATCCGTGGTGTCGAAGGATCGGTTGCTTTTGGTGCCATGCAGACCGGGCACCCTGTGCTGTCGACATTCCACGCAGCATCGGTGGAAAAGTTGATACAGCGACTCTGTGGTGACCCTATCAATATTCCAAAGACATATGTCGATAACTTAAATATCGTTGTTATCCAGAGCGCCGTCCGCCGGCCTACGGGAGAAATGGTGCGCCGTATCCTTTCCATCAACGAACTTGTTGGTTTCAATCCCGAAACCCAGGGCTTTTCATTCGTTGAAATGTTCCACTGGGACCCTATCACCGATACTCACGAATTCACCGGGAGAGGAAGCAGTTTTCTGCTGGAAAACAAAGTCGCAACAATGCTTGGCATCCCTGATCATAAAAAAGCCGGAATGTATGAAGAAGTAGAAAAAAGAGCCCGGATCCTCGAACGTCTTCATAAAGCAGGATATACCGGTTTCTATGATCTCTACCATATGACGACGAAAGTCAAGAAACAGGGTCTGCTCGCCATCGATATCGGGGACTGAACGGATGCAATAGTATGGAATTCAAGAGTCTTCCTGCAGGAACGCCGACAAAACAAGGTAGTAAAATACCATTCCAGGGGATGCTCTCTTCCATAAAAGAAAAATTGTCAGCCCTCCTGGAAACGAAAAACATGGCGTCGGACATGTTGTTCATGATGACGTACATGACCTCGATAACGACTGCCCAGGCAACCCGGCCGGAAATTTTTGCCTATACGTCCACGAGGACCGAATACGTCCCGGCAAAATACGTTGCGAAAGTCGAATTTTTTGTCAAACGCTGGAATTACAGTTATGTTGAAGCCCTGACTGCAGTTGCAGAGAGGACAAAAAATGAAATTCTCAGGAGCATGCTGCACCGGTACTCAAATTCCATCGAATCCGGTGTTCCCGACGAAGATTTTCTCAACAGGGAGATTGCGACAATCCGGAGTGTATATCGCAACAACTATGAACAGGGCCTTGAAATGCTAAAAAAATGGGGAGACGCCTATATCGCGATGCTCTTTTCAGGCGCTCTCGTGGGGATCATTATCATGGTCTCGATAGCCATATTTACGCCCGATAATATCCAGTCAACTCTCTTTGTGTCGTATGCCATCGTCATCAGCACTTCGGCATTCGGTATCATCACCATGTTCCGGTCGGTTCCTTCGGACGCAAAAGTTCACGGCCTCCCCAGGGGATCGAAAGAACAGATGATAATCCGGAAACTGGAATTAAAAATCATTATTGCTGCGATTGTAACCGGTGTTATATTTTTCGGATTAAGCGCAGCCGGCCTCATAACTGATGTGTATGGCCTCGTGATGCTGATTATCGGCTTGATGCTTCTTCCCCTGGGTATAATAGGTTACCTTGATGACAGTAATATCATAAAACGGGACGAAGATTTCACATCGTTTGTGAGAAGTCTCGGAGCGGTAATGGGGGGAAAAGGCATAACGATCGGGCATGCACTGGCAGAAATAGATAGCAAGTCCCTCGTCCAGCTTGAACCCCTGGTCAACAGTGTATATTCAAAACTTAATCTGGGGCTCGATGAAAAACAGAGCTGGGAAAAATTCATAGGCGAGAGCGGAAGCAACCTTATATATAAATATCTGAATATTTTCCGTGATTCGTGCGAGCTTGGAGGGGCACCCGATAAGATCGGGGCGATTGTGGGCTCATCGATGCTTGAACAGGTATTGCTCAGGGAAAAACGGAACACCGTATCGATGGGTTTTGTCGTCCTGCTGATCCCCATGCATGCGATGATGATCGCGATATTTCTCTTCCTGTTTCATATCCTGCTGACCATGTCAAAGGCAATCACCAGTGTCATGAGTTCGGTTGGGTCGATGGGTGAAGGGCTGTCAGGTGCGCAGAGTATCGGCGGGTCCATGGCATCGTCGATTAACATGTTTGTTAATTTTCCCGAGGCCCAGATGACGACATATATCGTTATAATGATCACGATAATTACCATCGCAAACATCATTGCAGGAAAAATCATGATCGGAGGGGGCCGATACATGTTTTATTTCTTTGCAAGCATTTTATCGGTAATAACGGGTATCGTTTATATAGTGGCGCCATATATTGTTACAATGTTCTTTAATATCCCGGTTTATTCGGGGGTTTAAAAGGATGAAAGACTCGACCCGGCGGATTGTATTATTTATTATCGTGGTCATTGCCGGATCGGTCCTGGTATTATTTGATATACCGGCAGTCGTGATGATAATCGGGATCATTGCGCTTGCAGTCATCGTATTATTTATAAACGGTTCGATCCAGCTTCCCAAATTATCAGCCAGGAAAGTTGCCGGTTCAAAGACGAAAACGGCACCCGGACCTGGTATTCCAGCAGATGTCCGGACGAAAAAAAAGTGGCCCCTTACCCGGAAGGCTGCCCCGGCAACGAAAACGTCCCGTGCAGCCACGCAAGGTCTGGCTCAGCAATCAGGTTCCGGACCTTTAGGAGAACTTTTTTCATCAATGTCACGGGCGTTTTCAGTCCTTGCCAGCGATATCAGCCGGGCAGGAAGGTCTGGCAGGGCAAAGGACGCGAAAAAGAAAAAAATTGATGAAATGCTTGATGGATCGATCATGGGGGAAGTTTCTGACATACGGTCCCTTAAAGAAGCCAATCCTGAAATGATCCCGGTAACCAGAAAAGTTATCGAAGATCCTTTCACGACGCTTGTCAAAGAGCCTATAAATACCGAACTCCTTGATTCTGTTAAAAAAGAAGTGGATATTTCTTCGCTTTCCGATATTAACCTTGACGGCGGGATGGAAATCCCCTCCTTCGGGGATGACATTTCCAATCTCGATGTCGCACTCGATGCCGAGGATGACAAGATCACTATCGATGACGATACCGACGATGAAGTTGCCAACATTCTCGCTGCTCACCAGGATGAAATCGATTCAGGTGAAAAAGTTGGCGAGTCACAGATCGCATCCGACATAACCAATCTGGAGGAACTCGATATCGGGTCTATCGACCTTGACGAAGAACTGGAAATCGACGACGAGTTGCCGGAACCCGAAAAACCGGGAGTGACTGCCGGAACAGGCAGATTACAGGTTCAGAAGGAACCTGAAACAGCAGTTGCAGAACCTTTTCCCGTTGAAAAACCCAAAAACGTGGAAGATTCCATGGTCGCATTCTCGACAGGGAAAGGACAGGACGATGACCTGATGTCTTCGCTGAAGTCAGATGCATCCAAGACTAAAAAAGAATCACATGCAAGCCTGATAAGGGATTTAAAGGACGTAAAAGTGCCTGTCCAGGATCTCGAAAAAGAGCTCGAAGGATTCCTGACCTTAGGTAAAACAAAAAAATAACACGAATCGCGACAGATGATTACCCGGAGAATATATGCCTGAAATACCTGTGAAAATCGAGAAGGACAGAAAATGGGTGGTGACAAAAATAGATGTTTCACAGGAACAGATGACAATCAGGGAACCCTTTAATGTAACGATCGGTTACAAATCGATACTCGACCTTGAAGAAAAGAAAAATATTCTCAGCATCACAGTGAAAGGTAATCCCGAAATAATTTACCATGTGGCGACCGTCCCAAAGGCCATGCAGATCCTGAAACGGATCATCATCATGTCGTGCAACGCGTACCGTCTGAGTGCTTATTTTATGTCGCCTGCCATCAGGGGTGGTGTATTGGTTACCAATGCAAAATGGGACAAGGGTGCAATAGCCGTATTGAAAACGGGGATTTGGTTTGTAAGCCAGGAAAAACAGGTCTGTGTCCCGACAACCGAGGTTACGGGCATCGAAATGGTCAAGAGGGATATCCAGAAAAAGCAGCTGGATGTTGTCAAAATCGATCACCTCGAAACCAATGAAGTCGTTACAAGTTTCGTTCTTTGCCCGATCTCAACGCTCCAGGTCCTGCTGAATTTCCTGAAAGATGCCACAAAGGATATGGAAATGAGGGGGGATGAACTTGATCCTGTTTCTTCCCAGGTCGGCATGCTGATTTATAGCGGCATGGACTCTCATGCCATTGAAAGTATGCTTAATATCTCCCATAAAGAACTTGATTCGATAATTGAGAAGCTTTTAAAACTCGGAATGGTAGAAGTGATGTTCGTACGGAGAGAAGTCCAGCTCACTCCAAAAGGAGTTCGTTTTATTTCTGATGCAGTAAAACCACCGACCCAGTAAGTCTCTCTCGTATTGGAACGGTGGGTACCTATAAATAATGTGTCACATACAGCTTTATGATCATACATGGGAAAAATTCTGATCGTTGACGACACGCTTTTTATGAGGACCCTTTTAAAAAATATCCTATTTTCAGGAGGTCATACTATTGTTGGTGAAGTTGGTGACGGGGATGAGGCGGTTGAAAAATATAAGGAACTTAAGCCGGATCTCGTAACAATGGATGTTGTAATGCCCAAGATGAACGGCATAGAAGCTCTAAAAACGATCAAAGGCATCGATCCCGGAGCGAAAGTCGTCATGTGCACGGCGGTCGGTCAGGAACAAATGGTCAAGCTTGCCATAAAAAGTGGTGCCCGCGGCTATATCGTTAAGCCATTCCAGGCACCCAAGGTTTTAGAGGAGATAAATAACGTCCTGGGATCCTGATGATTATCCGAGTTCTGATCATCGACGATTCGCTCTTTATGCGAACGATAATAAAGGACATGCTTAGCCGGGACCCGGAGATCAAGGTCATCGGTACTGCCTCTAACGGCGAGGAAGGGCTGGCCAAAATGAAGGAACTGGCACCCGATGTAATTACCCTCGATGTCGAGATGCCAAGAATGAACGGGCTTGAGGTTCTTAAACAGAAAGCATCCCTGAAACATCAGCCGAAGACACTTATGCTCAGTTCATTGACCTCGAACGGGGCAATAATGACCCAGAAGGCAATTAATCTTGGTGCCGATGATTTTATGCTTAAACCGAAAGACTTGGCCGCCTTCAGGGAGATTGGAGGAGAATTAGTCAGCAAGATAAAAAATCTCGTGAAAATATCGTATGTCCAGAAAAAAATTATTACCCCCACCGGACCTGCAGAAAACCTTGTTCTCATCGGATCTTCAGCCGGAGGGCCTCCCATGCTCGATGTAATTATTTCCTCCTTCAGGTCAGGAATTCCTGCTGCAATTCTCATTACGCAGCATATGCCGGAGGGAGGATTTACCGCAGCCCTCGCCCAGCGTCTCAACAGGATATCTTCGATGCCGGTAAAAGAGACCGAAAACGGAGATATCCTCAATACAGGATATATTTATATCTCCAAGGCAGGATTTCATTCGGTTATTTCAGGGATAATCACAGGTTCCGGTAAACGGGGTGGGAAAATCGTCCATTCGCTCGCTCCGCCGCTGCACAGTGTCCGTCCGGCAGTTGACAAGACGTTTATATCCGCGGCCGATATATTCGGCCCGAAAACTGTGTCGGCGATATTATCCGGCATGGGTAACGATGGCGGGGAAGGTACCCTTGCCATCAAAAAGCATGGAGGAGTCACCATGGTCTGCAGGGAAGAAGACTGTCTGGTCTATGGCATGGCCAGATCGGCCCTTGATCTCCAGTGCGTGGATTTAATCGTGCCTTTGTCGGGAATCGCGGATGAAATCAGCAGGGCTGTCGCGGCTATTTCTGGGTGATGAATGTCAGAAATGGATATGTACCGGTCGCTGTTCATTGCCGAATCGCGGGAAAACCATGAAACGATAGTCAAAAATTTACTTATCCTTGAACGCGGCCCCGATGAATCGGCAATCGGAGAGATTTTCCGTGCTGCCCATTCTCTTAAGGGAATGTCTGCAACGATGGGGTTCGATCAGCTCGAACATTTGTGCCATGCGATGGAAGATGTATTCCAGAATATCAGGAGCGGCCAGCTTATAATACAGCCTGACCTCGTCGACGTCCTCCTGAAAGCGTCCGACGATATCGAGTCTGATACTGGACGATATCGAATCCGGGGGATCGGGATCAGATTCCAATTTCGAAGGCCATCTTGTTGCTCTTACAGGGTGGAAAGAACAAAAGAGTGCAGGGCAGTCTTCTGCAGGACGACCGGCAACCAAAAAAGGATTACCCGGAGAAGTTCCGGGCGCACCCGCCGGTTCTTTGAAACCGGGGAGTGAGTCCGGTCCTGTAGCTGATGGTGACGGAACAAGGCAGGGAGATGAATATCGTGTCACGATTCAGCTGAAACCTGATTGCGACAACCGGAACCTGAGGGGTATGATAATTCTTGGAAACCTGGCGGGGCTCGGAACGATCATCGCAACAACACCTGCAGAGGAAATTATTGAGGACGGCCAGTTTGACGGCTCTCTGTCGGTACTGATCAGAAGTGATGCAGGGGTCGAGGCCCTGAAGGCGGCAGTTTCAGGAACCGAAGTGCAGGAGTGCCGGATCGGGGACCAGGAGGTATATCCGGGTCCGAAGGTCAGCAGGCAGGAGGCAGAAGAAGAACCGGCCCAAAAAGAGATTAAATCGGGATCTCCCGGACCTGGGAAAGGAATAAAAGAAGAAAAGGCCGATAAAAACAGGGAAATCAAAAATATCCGGGTCGATATTACGCGACTCGACCAGATGATGAACCTGATCGAGGATCTCGTGATCAACCGGGGCCGCCTTGCACAGATTGCTCATAAATATCAGATTAAAGAACTCGATGAAACACTGAACATGGTGGGGCGATCCGTCTCCGACCTGCAGAACATCATGATGAATATCAGAATGATCCCCCTTTCACACATTTTTAACCGGTTTCCGAGGGCGATCAGGGATCTGGCAAAAAAAGAGCAAAAAGAAATTGAATTTGTTATTGAAGGCGGAGATACCGAACTGGACAGGAGTATCCTTGACGGACTCAACGACCCGCTCCTTCATCTGTTAAGAAATGCCGTGGATCATGGTATCGAACTCCCTGGAAAGAGAATTAAAGAAGGAAAACCCGCAAACGGATTGTTACATCTTGTTGCAAGCCGGGACAGGGAAAATGTCGTGATTGTGATCGAAGACGACGGGGCAGGCATCAATCCATTGAGGGTGAAAACAAAAGCGATTGAACGAGGGCTGATCACCGAAGAGCAGAGCTCGGATTTATCCGACGAACAGGTATATGACCTCCTGTTTCTTCCCGGGTTTTCGATGGCTGAGAAGATCACCGATGTCAGTGGGCGTGGCGTAGGGCTCGATGTCGTCAGGACGGCGATAGACTCGTTGAAGGGGACGATCAAAGTGGATTCGACGTTCGGCAAAGGTACGCGGTTTGAACTTGTGTTACCCCCGACTATGGCTATCGTAAATGTCCTGATGGTCCGTATCAACAGCAGGCGATGTGCTATTCCGATCAATAATGTTGTCGAGGTAGCCGGTCTTTCCATCAGCAACATCCATAAAATCGGAAACCAGGAAGCTCATCATGATCCGTGACGAAGTCCTCCCTCTCAGGAGGCTTGAAGAGATGTTCGGCATTTCTTCGATCAGTGAAATTTTTCTTATCCTGCATCACCAGGACAGAAAGCTCGCGATTCCCGTCGATCTTATCGAGGGTCAGCAAGAGGTCGTCATAAAACCCATGAGCTCGATGATCGGCATGTGCCGGGGGATTAGCGGTGTCACCATACCGGGAGATGGTGAGGTGGTACCGGTACTTGATGTAAATTCAATTATTAAGGAGAACTGAAATGGAATTAACAAAAATCCAGGTCGATGCTCTGCAGGAGCTTGGAAATATCGGGGCAGCCCACGCTGCCACAACGTTGTCAACCATGTTGTCTGCCGAGATCGAAATGAATGTTCCCGAAATAAACGTGGTCGATATCGCAGACATTTACAAGTACGTCGGCGATGAAATAGCGGCTCTGGTACTGTTTCAGATCATGGGGGAGGTATCATCCGGGGGTTACCTTCTCCTTTATATACCAAAAGAATCTGTCATCCGTCTTACCAATGTAATGCTCGGCATGCAGCAAATTGATCGTGAGATGAATGAAATGGACGAGAGTGCGTTACTTGAAGTCGGGAACATTATGGTGTCAGCCTTCCTTGACGGGACCGCCGGACTTCTTAACATAATCATGCTGCCATCTCCCCCTCAGATGGTAATCGATATGCCGCATGCGGCACTCCAGAGCATTATCGCTTCGCAGGATTCGGGAGACATCGATGAAGTGGTATTATTCCGGACCGAACTGAAAAGCGATACCCATGAAATAAAAAGCAGTATATTCCTTTTCCCGAATAAGCCAATGCTTGAAGATATTTTGAAGATGCTGGAAGCTTTGCTGAATCCAACTAGCTGAGGTAAAGCCATACATGAGTGAACCATTAATGCAACGCGATCTCGTGCTCGTCGGAATAGGTGAGCATCATCTGGGAAAGACACCGATGTCGTCAATAGGATTAGGTTCCTGTGTCGGGCTCGTTATTCATGACAGGGATAAACGGATTGGAGTTCTCGCTCATGTCATGTTGCCGTTATCGCAGGGAAAACAGGAACGTCCCGGGAAATATGCCGACAGTGCTGTTGAAATAATGATCAGCGAGCTGGTGAAGGCTGGAAGTAATCCGTATTCCCTGGTCGCGAAGATCGCCGGGGGTGCTTCGATGTTCAAGAGTTTTTCCGGGAATTTGAATATCGGAGAAAGAAATGTAGATGCATTACGGAAATTATTAAAAGAACGCAATATTGCCATCGTAGGTGAGGATGTCGGGGGAGATATGGGCCGCACCATCATTTATATTCCCTCGGAAAAAGGAAAAGTCATTGTCAGAAAAGGGAATAATATTATTATTGAAATTTAATCTTCGGATACTTCATCAGCTCAGCTGATTTTATGCAGTACCTTTAAGGAGGGGCTCATTCCACTCCCTGCTCCGTGTAAAGGATATCATCCCCCCGGATAAAAAAATGCCGGTTATTTACGTTATAAATACTGCAGCTGCAATCGACGTCGTCCACAACCCGTTTTTCTCGCCCTGCGCTGACTGGCATATATGGGTCGTTTTAATTATTTTTCCGCTCGCTTTGTATATCTGCTCTCGTTCCTGCCATGCCTGGTTGATATCGAATTCAATTCCAAGGGTCGTGGCAAGCATTGTCGCCGCAAGATCTTCGGCATATTCACCGGTTTTTTCTGCAGTTTCCCCATATGCATGGTGTTCTGAAAGGTAACCATATTCATGTGAGTCCTTTGGAAGGGCAAGGCCAATAGCGGCTGAAATAAGGCGGTTCGGTTCATCAGTATCGTTTTTTGCCATGACTACGTAGGTTATTTCCCCGGGCTGCAGGGCTTTTAGCCCTTCTTCAACCGATATCTGGATGCAGTTCGGAGGAAAGATCGATGATACGTAGACCAGGTTACATTTCTCTATTCCTGCCCGTCGAAGTGCCAACTCAAACGAGGCAAGTTTGTCTTTATGGACGCCGACCCCTTTGGTAAAAAATATTTTTCTTGGAACGGTCATACTTTCTTTTTAGATTTGTTTGGATTTTTAATCTTTCTTTTCAGTAAAAATAAAGAAAGATAATGGGTATTTGAAAACATGAAGTATTGGCAGAGCGCACATTATTTCAGATGAGATTCTTATGACAAATCCTGGATCGCCGTTATCAGAGATTATCGCGAACCTCCCAACAGATTTTTTCTGGTACTATCGAATTTTCATTGTAATAAAAAAATGTGCATGAAGCCAGGTGGCTCCTCAAAACAGCACTGAAAATTTGGAGGTCCTTTTATTCACACCCATTGTGTTGTTGGATCCAAAATTTTCATGAAAAATTTTTAAGAAATCCGGAGGGAGGAGGTATTTCTCATTCATTCCTCCCAGGCAGGCATGGCCACCAGGGGGACAAGGAAGATAGAAAGTTAATCGTGTTCAAGGGAAGTTCTTTCCAGACACCGTGATCATACGGGATGAACCCCGGGCAAAATCAATGATGCAAGACAGTCTTAATCAGGTTATATCAGTAGCATCGAAACGTGCTCGAACAGTGAAATAAAGCTATAGACGAGATTTACCGTTCGTTAGACCGCCCCCGGGTACAATCATGTTCATCGGGTCCTGGTGAAGGAACATCCCGGAATCGACCTCCCTCTGGCACAGGGCCCGGGAGTTTTCAGAAAATTGAGTGTAATTGCAGCATCGTTAATACGTATTCACTCACAATATATATGGCAATCATGAAGGCGGTTCTGGGACTGGAAGACGGTACATATGTTGCTGGTACCGGCTTTGGTGTAGAAGGTGAAACTAGCGGGGAACTCGTCTTTACCACCCAGATGACCGGATATATGGAAGCACTCACTGACCCGAGCTATTACGGCCAGATCCTTCTTTTTACGTATCCCCTGATCGGAAATTACGGTGTGGACCTGAAAAATTTCCAGGCAAAGAAACCATGGGCACTCGGGGCCATTGCCCGGGAGATCTGTGCCGTGCCCTCTTCCGGAATCCCGATGATCCGTTATTTTGAAGATAATGGCTTCCTTGGCATGTATGGCGTTGATACCCGGATGATAACGATCAAAACCCGTGTCATGGGTACCCTCCGGGCGACTCTGGTTATCGGTGATGATAACGGGGAGTATGCCGTTTCGTGTGCGAAAAAAACCCCTCCTTTATCTGACGAAGATCTCATCCCGGCAGTTTCCTGCAGGGAGCCGTATCGTGTGGAAGGCCGGGGTAAAAAAATTGCAGTGATAGATCTCGGGATCAAAAAGAATATGGTCATCAGCCTGAGGAAACGCGATGCCGACGTGTACATTTACCCTCACAATGCAACCCCTGATGACATTATGGGATCAGAACCCGATGCCCTTTTTATCAGCAACGGTCCCGGTGATCCTGTCCACGCGACCCACGCGATCAGGTGTGTTCAGGAACTCGCAGGAACACTCCCTATATTCGGGATTTGCATGGGGAACCAGGTCTGCGGGCTCGCCCTCGGTGGCGAAACGTATAAAATGAAATTCGGCCACCGTGGGACAAACCAGCCTGTCCGGACCATTGACGGAAAAATTTTTATCACCACCCAAAACCATGGTTATGCTGTTGCTGCGGACACTCTTCCCGAAGGATGCCTGATTACATTCTCAAATGTCAATGACGGGACAGTCGAGGGGTTTGAAGACCTGCATCTTGGTATAACGACGGTTCAGTTTCACCCCGAGGCCCATGGAGGCCCCCGGGATACAGAGTCTTACTTTTTTGATTCGATGTTCCGGAGGCTTTCCTGATGCCGAAACTACCGCATATCAGGAAGGTGCTGCTTATCGGGTCGGGACCGATACAAATCGGACAGGCTGCAGAATTCGATTTTTCCGGTTCCCAGGCATGCCGTGCTCTCCGGGAAGAGGGAGTGAAGGTCGTCCTCGTAAACTCAAACCCGGCGACTATCCAGACCGATCCGGACATGGCCGATGAAATTTATATCGAACCATTGCGCTCCGATATCATTGCACGAATCATCGAAAAAGAGCGACCTGATGGAATATTATCGGGAATGGGGGGGCAAACAGGACTGAATCTGACGGCCGAGCTTGCAGAGCGAGGGGCACTGAATGGCGTCGAGATTCTCGGAACCCCGCTTGAAGCGATCTACCGGGGCGAGGATCGTGAGAAGTTCCGGGATCTGATGAAGGAGATCGGGGAACCCGTACCGGTCAGTTTTATCTTAAATGATATGTCCGAGATTGGCGAAGCCCTCAATGTCGTTGGACTCCCGGCGATTGTAAGGCCAGCATATACTCTCGGGGGGGCAGGCGGGGGCATTGCAACCACAAAGGAAGATCTCATCCGTATCGTCGAGCTTGGCCTGAACAGGTCGCGAATCCACCAGGTATTGATTGAGGAAAGCGTCCAGGGATGGAAGGAGATCGAATTTGAGGTGATGCGGGATTCGGCCGACACCTGCATCATAGTCTGCGGCATGGAAAATGTTGACCCGATGGGAATCCATACCGGGGAAAGCGTGGTCGTAGCACCAATACTGACCCTCAGGGACGATGAATTTCAGAAACTGCGGTCTGCTGCCATAAAAATCATCCGTGCCCTCAATGTCCAGGGAGGCTGTAATATCCAGTTCGCATTCTGGAACGGAGATTACCGTGTAATCGAGGTTAATCCCCGTGTTTCACGATCGTCTGCACTCGCTTCAAAGGCAACCGGCTATCCCATTGCACGGGTTGCGGCTAAAATAGCGATAGGCCTCCGGCTTGATGAAATAATGAACAGCGTGACCGGATGCACTCCGGCCTCCTTCGAACCGTCGATAGATTACGTTGTTGTCAAGGTCCCGCGATGGCCGTTCGATAAATTCAAGGAAGCAGACCGGACCCTGACGACAGCCATGAAAAGCACGGGCGAGGTAATGGCAATAGGCCGGACTCTTGAAGAGGCGTTTAAAAAGGCCCTTCGCTCCCTCGACACCGATGTGAACGATCATACCAATCCAAGTGAGATCCGGATGATCCTGACCCGGCCAACCGACGAACGCTTTGCCTGTCTTTTCGACGCGTTCAGGCAGGACTTTACCGTTGAGGAGATCCATTCCCTGACAAAGATCACTCCTTTTTTCCTTGAAAAGATAAAGAATATCGTCGAAATGGAAGAAGATCTCGCAGTAAACGGGACAGAAGAGGATATCAGGCTTGCAAAGGAGTATGGGTTTACCGATGAAGAAATAGTCCGCCTGACAGGGAAAGATCCGGGATTCATCAAATCGATAACAGGAGATCCCGTCTATAAGATGGTTGATACATGTGCCGCTGAATTTCCCGCGACCACTCCGTATTTCTATTCTACCTGGGATACTACTTCTGAAATTGTAAAAAACGATGCAAAGAAGGTTTTGATCATCGGGTCGGGGCCTATACGCATCGGCCAGGGGATAGAGTTCGATTATTGCACGGTCCATGCCGTCATGGCCCTCCGGGAAATCGGGATCGAGGTCCATATTGTGAATAACAATCCTGAGACCGTATCTACGGATTTTGACACTTCCGACCGGTTGTTTTTCGAGCCCATGCTCCTCGAGGACATTATCAACATCCTTAA
The DNA here is from genome assembly GCA_963809105.1 of uncultured Methanomicrobiales archaeon. GTDB lineage: Archaea > Halobacteriota > Methanomicrobia > Methanomicrobiales > Methanospirillaceae > CAIKOD01. The sequence continues at coordinate 77,645 of CAWEIC010000004.1, forward strand.
ATCAGACACGTATTTCGGGGTAATGGTCCAGTTCGGTGGGCAGAATTCTGTTAATCTTGCTGTTCCAATCGAGAAGGAGTTAAAAAGACTGAACCTGCCGATAACGATTCTCGGGACCAGTCCGGATGCGATGGATATCGCCGAAGACAGGGACCGGTTCAGCCTTCTCCTCGATCGGCTCGAGATCCCGAGCCCGCCGAACTCCTCTGCATATTCCCCCGAAGAAGCACATGCAAAGGCCGCTGCAATCGGGTATCCTGTTCTCGTGAGGCCGTCGTACGTACTCGGCGGCAGGGCAATGGAGATCGTTCATGACGAGACCGAGCTCGAAAGTTATATGAAGGAAGCAGTCAGGGTCAGTCGCAACCATCCCGTTCTCATCGACTCGTTCCTCCAGAATGCAATAGAACTCGATGTCGATGCAGTATGTGACGGGACAGACGTATTTATCGGCGGGATCATGGAACATATTGAGGAAGCTGGAGTGCACAGCGGGGATTCTGCGTGTGTCATTCCCACGCAGTCCCTTTCCACGTCGGTTCTTTCCCGCGTGAGGGAGTATACAAAAAAGATCGCCCTCGGGCTCGGTGTTGTAGGCCTGGTGAACATCCAGCTTGCTGTTAAAAATGATATCGTGTATGTCCTTGAAGCGAATCCGAGAGCCAGCAGGACTGTACCGTTTGTGAGCAAAGCAACAGGGATACCGCTCGCCAAGCTTGCCGCAAAGGTAATGATGGGATACCGTATTGCAGACCTCGGGTACAAGGAGCGGACGATCTCCCATGTAGCCGTTAAAGAGGTCCTCCTGCCCTTCAACAAGTTACCCGGGGTGGATACGGTACTTGGTCCCGAAATGAAGAGTACCGGTGAGGTGATGGGAATTGATTATGACTTCGGACGTGCCTACTACAAGGCAAGCATATCTGCGGATAATGAACTCCCGATGCAGGGGAATGTCTTTATTTCTGTCTCTGCCGAACAGAAAGATGAAGCCATCGCAATATCCCGGAAACTTGTATCTCTTGGACTTACCCTGTACGGGACGTCCGGAACTGTCGAATACCTGTCTCAGTCGGGGATAGATGCCCACCTTGTCAGGAAAGTGCAGGAAGGATCGCCGAATGTGATCGACCTTCTCAGGCGGGGGGAGATACGTCTTATCATCAATACCCCGAAGGGAAAAAAGTCCCGGCACGACCATTACCAGATCATGAGAGCTGCCGTCGATTACAGCGTACCGTATATTACTACGCTCCAGGCGGCGAGAGCTGCGGCACACGCAATCGATGCAATGAAACGGGAGAAGATCACGCTTGAACCAATCAGTCATTATATAGGTGAGTAACAATGGGAAAGGGAACCGTAGTGCTGGCGTACAGTGGAGGTCTCGATACCTCCATCTGCATACCCCTGCTCAGGGAAGAGTACGGCTTCGACCGGGTCGTTACCGTAGCCGTCAACGTGGGACAGACAGATGATGAACTGGAAACGGCCGGAGAAAAAGGAAAAAAACTTGCCGATAAACACGTTACCATCGATGCACGTGATAAATTTGTTGAAGAGTATCTTTTCCCCGCAATCATGGCAAACGGGTCCTATGAGGGATACCCCATGGGTACCTCGCTCGCGAGACCCCTTATCGCCGAAGAAGTAGTAAAAATAGCAAGAATCGAAGGTGCCCCTGCTATCGCCCATGGCTGCACGGGTAAGGGAAACGATCAGCTCAGGTTCGATTTCATTATCAGGGGATCGGGACTCCAGGTTATTGCACCGATCCGTGAAAAGAACCTGACCCGGGATTGGGAGATGGATTATGCGCGAAAGCACAATATCCCTGTTCCCGTTGCAAAAGACAAGCCCTGGAGCATGGACGAGAACTGCTGGAGCAGGAGTATCGAAGGGGGAAAACTCGAGGACCCGTCGTATCATACCCCCGAGGAGATTTATCTCTGGACGGTATCTCCGGAACAGGCGCCGGACTCCCCGGAAACCATATCGATCACGTTTTCGAAGGGAGTCCCGGTCAGCCTTAACCAAAAACCAATGAAAGGGTATGATCTCATAAAAGATCTCAACAGGATTGCAGGATGTCACGGCATAGGAAGGAATGATATGATTGAGGACCGTATTCTCGGTCTCAAGGCCCGGGAGGTCTATGAACACCCGGCGGCTACGACAATACTCGCTGCCCACCGCGACCTCGAACACCTCGTCCTGACACGCCAGGAACTGCAGTTTAAACAGATGGTCGATGAAAAATGGTCGGAACTTGCTTATATGGGTCTTGTGCATGAGCCCCTGTTCCGTGCCCTCAACGCATTCATCGCGGTTACGCAGGAGCGGGTAAACGGAACCGTAGAACTTTCTCTTTACAAAGGCGGCATCAGGATCCTCGGAAGGTCGTCCCCGGATGCAGTATACTCTGACGATCTTGTTTCATTTAACAGCACTTCAATCGATCAATGTCATGCGACCGGCGTATCATTCTATTACGGGATGCAGGCACGCCTTGTCAGGCAGAAAGAGGAGAAGAAAACCAGGAACAAATAATTTTTTTTCCCCGGTTATTCCTGTTTTGTTATCCTTCGGACGTAACGAATTCAATCTCTGACCTTCCAGGGGTTCCGTCCCTCCCCTTCTGCACCCGATCAGGATTGTAAGAAATCAGAAAAATACCTCGTTTCTCTTGCACTGCTAATCCTTTCCAGTGGTTATCCTGATGGGGTCCGGGTGAAACCCTCCCTTCTACCGGAGTGATAAATAAAGAGTAACCAGGGAAGTCTTACTGAGCGGTAAAATAAAAAAAAGTTGAACAATAATTTTTGGTAAAGTGGCATTTTACCACCTGTTTTCACATAAATCGCCTCAAAGATTCAGAAAAATTTCATTTACTGAAATGTAAATAAAAAAAAATATACCACGCCTCTATCTCATATTGCGGTTGACCCCGTCGTCCCCGAAGGACGCCCCGGCGGCGGTACAAAATACTGTTAATAATGACGCTACCGGATAAATTGAACGTTTTGATATTCGCAAGGGGGGCTAATTATGTAAATGTAAAGGGAAGAAGTATCCCAATTGTTCGAAAAATATCGGTGGTTAAATTAACACTATACCCTGATTAATTAGTGTTACCCGAGCAGACTTTTCCCTGCATCCGGGCCCGGAACGCAACTGAATACTTCGGTAACGGTGAATATCACGAGGGATTTGGCCGGAAGCTCGGGTTTTTTGTCGTGAACCATTTTTTTCATTTTTTCGTAATCGGGGCCCGAGGTTTTGATCTCCACGCTGCCCTTTATCTGGAAGCATTTCTTGCTTTCCTGATCCCAGACCGATATCGACGCCCGGGGATTTTCCCTCAGGTTCTCTATGGTTTTTTTCATGTAATTATCGGCCAGCCAGATCGTGTCGTCACTGACAAGCTGGACAAAAGCGATCAGTGACACGTTCGGTATGCCGCTTCTGGAAGCGGTACCGACCGGGAAAACCTTGATTTTGGAGAACGTTTCCTTAATTTCCGGATTAAGAGTAGTCATTTCGGATGCACCAACCTGGAACCTGATGGTCCGGGCAATAGTAGTCCCATCTATGTATAGAGGCTTTAATTTTTTGTTGTCGTCCCTGGACTCTCCTTTCATTCCGCCTACTCTCTCCCGAAGGTGATATGATATATCCGGTTCACATAGACTGCATGGACAGGGTCATTGCCGTTGATCTCGGTGCAACAAATATCCGGGTAGGAATAGGTGAAAATTCCCGGTCATCTATTGACCTGATGACGGTACGGACTCCGGAAATGCCGGGCTCCGCAGAAGATATCACTTCCCTGATTGTCGATTGTATCAGGCACGTGACCGGCCGTGAAGGAACTACCGATATCAGTGGTATCGGGATATCCGCAGCAGGACCGGTAGATCAACGGGACGGCAGTATCATACGGCCGCCTAATATTTTACTTGAATCCATACCACTTAGAGGCCCGCTTGAAGCCGAATTCGGGGTTCCGGTGAGGATAATCAATGACTGCCATGCAGGAGTCCTCGGCGAGGTCTGTTATGGCGGCCTTTCTCACGAAAATAATGCCGTATACATCACGATGTCAACAGGGATCGGTGCGGGAATTATTTCAGGAGGAAAAATTCTCCTCGGGAGAAATGGAAATGCCGGAGAAATCGGACATTTTTTTGTCGAGGAAACTTTCAATACTGTCTGCGGATGCGGATTTCCCGGCCACTGGGAAGCGGTCTCATCAGGACATTTTTTACCTGTATTTTTTTCCAGATGGTGCAGAAAAAAGGGAATTAGTTGTCCTGATATAAATGGATTATCACCGGAAATGGTATTTTCCACCATACGGGAGTGTGGAGGAGAATTTCTCCAGTTCCTTGACGATCTTGGCCGGATTAATGCCAGGGGGGTATCCGATGTAATTGTGGCCTATGAACCTGAGTGCATTATATTCGACGGATCTGTCGTCAGGGAAAATAACGACCTGATTATCCCGTTCATTGCTTCGCATATCGACCGGTTTCTTCCTCTCCCCCGGATGGCTCTCAGCAGTCTCGGTGGTAGGGCCCCGATCCTTGGTGCAGCAGTGATCGCCCATGGCTACGATACCGTAATCGGAAATCTCCTGCCTGAACAATACCGGTGAAACCAGGGGAAAATATTCGGCATTTGCTCCTGCTGCGGCTCTATAGATAAGGTTATACCTTTGGTATTACAGTACGATGTATGAAAACGGTACTATATACTGTTACAGTTCTTGTGACCCTGGTAGTTTTACTGACAGCCGGATGTACCCAGGCTCCACCAGCTGCCACCGGGACGCCGACGCCGACATCTCCGGTTACACCTGTCCCTGTGACAACGACAAGCCCGGTCACGGTTTCCGGCGGCTTGGGAACTCCGGGCCCGACTGAGGCGCTTCCAACCCAGTATAACCTCGAATTCCAAATCACGAGCAACGGAGATACCGTGAACCCTCTGATGAGTATTGCAATCAGGGGAGGAAGCGGGATTAATCTCGATTCCCAGGTTGATGTCAGCCTTACCAAGCCTGACGGGACAACCCAGCAGGGAACGATGACTCAGCCGTTCTCCATGGGCCAGCAGGTAGTCCTGCCCTGCAGTACTACACAGAACCATGTTCAGATATGGGTGACGACTCCCCAGGTAGGAAAAGTAAAAGTCTTCGATGATCTTGTGCCATTCAGGTCCATCAATTCACCGACCTGATCTATTTTTTCCCGGGAACATCCGGTGCCCGTTGTTCACCTAATTTACCGGACTGAAAGCTCTTTTTTTCAGGTAACTCTTAATATCAGCGGGATTTTTTCCCTGGAAACGTCTCTAACAACAACCCTTTGAATTCAATAGAATGCCGGTGGGGAAACCTGACTGCGATAAAACCCGCGACGAGGACTTTATATCAGAACGGACCAAAACGATCTCATATGAAACAATTGTACCGATCAGTGACATCCCGGGTGATCGGCGGCGTATGCGGAGGTATCGGGGAATATCTGGATATCGACCCGAATATTGTGCGCCTTATTTTGATTATCATCCTGTTGTTTGGGTTTATCACGATTTTCTGGCCTTTTTTAATATTAGTCCTCTATATTGCTGCCTGGATTTTACTCCCGGAAAAACCTGCAGAATAGTTTTTTTTCGTAAATATCCCCTGTATCAGGATTAATGATATTTTGGATCCATAATTAATCTGATGGTTCTACGCACCAATGTTAAATCCGGCTATTTCTTAAACGGATTCGGTTTCCGATCTGAATATCAGGTTCGGTTCCAGAATGTGGTCTGTTCATATTCCACAATTGTGCGGCACCTGCGGAAGTAGGTCTCTCCCCAGATCCATGGTTTATAGTTGTCACACATATCCGGCTTTGAAAGATGAATAGAGCAGATATAGCGTTCCCGTGAAACTCTTTTCAAAAACGGGCACGAGCTTTCCCTGCAGCCTGTATCGGGATCCCGTCAGCTCGATCGAGACGATATCCATAAGATCGGAGGTCTGGAGTCCGGAGCATTTTTTCCACGAACCATCGATCAAACAGGCTGAAAAATGCTCGAGAATATCAAACCTGTCGTTCTCTAACCAGTGATAAACATTTTCAATCGTCGGGGAAATTGAATCCCCGAATATTTTGCAGCAGATCCCGCACTGGGCGCACTCGAAGGTTTCCGAATCCTGATCATGCATGATTCAATCAGTCTGTTATTATCCTTATGAATAGTTTATGAATAATCTGGTTTTTCCCGCTCGCATCTTGCCGGGACCCGCTGGGACGGGGAAGTAAATCTTACCCTGTCATCATTCCTGATGTATCAGGTTCTGAATTTTTTATTGAATAAATACCCTGTCAATAATGAATATAATACAAGATAATCCGTTCCGGCCCAAATAATCTATAAAATAAAATTTTCCTGTCGGTATTAGTCATCGGTTTTTTGATGTCTGCATTGTCTGTCAATGTCTGGTTTAACCAGGTTACCGGAAGCGAAGATTCTTACACCCTGCTGTATATTCCTGGTTAATGACAAAATCTGCGGTGAAGACCTATGGACTGTTGATCCTCTGTGTCGCAATCACGTTACTCGCCGGTATTATAGGATCAATCTTTACCGCCAATGCCGTCAGTACCTGGTATGCCGGGCTGAATAAACCTCTCCTGACTCCTCCACCATGGGTGTTTGCCCCTGTATGGACCGTTCTCTACATCCTGATGGGTATTGCCCTTTATCTCGTGCTGGAAAAAGGCGTATGCACTCCTGAAATACGCAATGCCGTCATTATTTTTGCTGTGCAACTGGTTATGAACATCCTCTGGTCGTTCCTTTTTTTCGGTTTGCACTCGCCCCTGTATGGATTTGCAGGAATTATAATCCTTTTTGGCCTCATTATTGCAACTATTGTGGCATTCTACCGGGTTAGGAAACAGGCTGCCTGGTTGCTTTTGCCCTATATCTTCTGGGTATGTATTGCCACCTACCTGAATGCAATGATCCTCGTTCTCAATTAGCACGATGAATCTGTATCGAAGCAGCTGAAAGCCAGCTGAGGTTGGCAATTAACGTATGAACTGGTTTCTCAACAAAGGATACAAAGGCTGCCCAATTGGCCCCTCTCATTATTTTCCGGAACCAAATGAACGTACATGTTGCCATGCTTTGTGAAACCTGCCAAAACCAGGGTTGTTTTCATCATACATATCAGTATTTTCTCTCCCGTATAATTTCCGGTCCTGACCAACCGGACAGACCTTGATACAGAACCCGCACGGCGAGATATGTTGTTTCAATAAGGCTTCCGATCGGGCAATACACAGGTTTTTATCCGTAATGCCCTCCGGGTAATCATTTTCATTAAGGGCACCCACCGGACATATCCCGACACATTTCATGCACCGGGTACAAAGGGATTCATGCATCACGGGGTCTGGCGGGATTTCAACGTTCGTAAATATTGATGCAAACCTGACTCTGGGTCCGAATTCTTTGGTCAGTATGATATTATTTATTCCGAACGTGCCCAGGCCGGCGAGATAAGCTGCATGGCGATGCGAAAAAAAGACCACGGGATTCTGTTTCAGTACTCCGAGAGAGCCATATCCGTCACGTGGTACGGGGACGGAGGGAAACCCCTTATTATTGAGAAATAATGATATCCTGTAGGCATTGCTGTCAAGCAATCCATTTATCGTTTTGTATAATTCATGATAATAAATCGAGGGCGATGTCTCGATAACGGGCAGAAAAACCGGAAGTCCGATAACGATGACCGTCTTCGTTCCGGGAATAATAGATTCAGGCCTGAACTCTTCCGGTACCCAGGGTTCGAACTGTGGTTCATCCCATCGACCCGCAGGGGCAAAACCAACAAGCGGGATATCGAGATCTGCGCACTTCATCCTGATTGCCTGCTTCAGGTGATGTTCCATGATATACCATTGCCCGTCTATCATATAGGAGTTGTCACGATGCAAGCCCAACCGGTTTCGTATCCATACACTTTTATTATTGATGCAGATAACGTTGCGTTATCATGTGGTCTGGAGTGTCGTTACAGTGTTCGATGATGAAGTATCGGTAATTATCGGTGGAAGGGCTGGAGAGGGCATCAGCAGTGCCGGCCAGGTTACCGCCCAGCTCCTTTCGCATCTTGGTTATCGTGTCCATATGTATCTCGATTATCCGTCCCTGATCAAGGGAGGCCACAATTATTGCATCGTCCGGGGGTCAACAAAATATAATGGTGCAATCCGGGAAAAAACAGATTTTCTAATCGCCCTTAACAAAGAAAGTGTTGACCGCCATATAAAAAATCTTTCTCCGGGTGGCGTTCTGATATACAATGCCGACACCGTCCGGTCCTCTGCGGGGACAGGTGTTACCGTCTCCTCGATCCTGACTGCCGAAAAAGCTCCTGCTGTAATGGCAAATTCTGCCATGATCGGTGCATTTGCCAGGGCTGCAGGGATCGACTGGAAGGATGTCGCGGACGTCTTTAGGAAATCCATACCGAGGGATACGGACCAGAATTTGGCTGTTGCAGAAAGGGCTTATCATGATGCGGAAGAACTACTGCCTGTTCCCAGGCAAAACAATCCCACTTTTCCTGTAGTTACGGGTAACGAGGCAATTGCTCTCGGTCTCCTTTCCGGGGGACTTGGCTTGTATTTTGCCTACCCGATGTCCCCGGCATCTAATATCCTTCACTTTCTGGCCGGGACCGCCCGTGACTTCCATATCAGGTCAATTCAGCCTGAAAGCGAGATCGCCGTCGTCCTGATGGCGCTCGGGAGTGCCTATGCCGGCACAAGGGCCGCAGTCGGAACATCAGGCGGGGGGTTCTGCCTGATGACTGAAAGTATCAGCCTCGCAGGTGTTGCTGAAATCCCTCTTGTTATTATTCTCGGACAACGTACCGGGCCGAGCACCGGCCTCGCCACATACACGGCCCAGTCAGATCTTCACTTCGCCCTGAACGCCGGGCATGGAGACGTCCCCAAATGTATCCTTGCCCCTGGTGATGCCGCTGAAGCCCGCGAATTGTCAGCGCTCGCCATGGATATTGCCTGGAAATACCAGATCCCCACCATCGTCCTGTCCGACAAACTTATCTGCGAAGGTATGTTCAGTCTGGACGCATCGTCGGCTGAAGGATACCGCCTTGATAAGAGCCTTCCGGAAGAAAATCCGGCAGAACCGTACCTGCGCTACCGGATTACCGGTTCCGGGATCTCCCCGATGCGATTTCCTCCGCTGAAAGGGGAAATCATCCGGGTAAACAGCCATGTGCATTCCGAGGATGGGATTACAACAGAAGAACCGGAAATAACCCGGGCTATGGCTGATAAGAGGTTGAAAAAAATGGAGCTCCTGGGAAATGAAATCGAAGACCTTGATCCGGTAAATGCAAGTGGGAATCGTAATTCAACTACGGGAATTCTCTGCTGGGGTTCAAATAAATGGGTGTGCTCCGAGGCAGGGGATACGCTCGGGCTCCGGGTCATTCAGCCGAAAATTCTCTGGCCGTTTCCAGCACGTGAATTCGCGGCCGCGATGAAAGGTATCCAGGACCTCTATGCTGTCGAGACAAATGAAACGGGTCAGCTCGCACGATATATCAGCCAGTACGGTTATATGACGAAGCGAAAAATTCTCAGGTATGACGGTCGTCCGTTCACTGTCGACGGACTTGTACGGGAACTGGAGGGGGTCATCGTATGAAGGGCAGCGATCTCATCAGCCACGCCAAAAATACCTGGTGCCCCGGTTGCGGGAATTTCATAATCCAGCATGCATTAAAAGACGTTCTCGTTCAGAGGTACCAGGAGGGAATGCCCCCTGAACAGGTTGTACTCGTAGCTGGTATCGGGCAGCACGCCAAAATTTTCGATTTCATGAATCTTAACGGGGTTTATTCACTCCATGGGAGGACCATTCCCATAGCGACAGGGATCAGGCTCGCAAACCCGGCGCTGCACGTGCTCTGCGTTGCAGGAGACGGGGATTGTTATGCTGAAGGTCTTGAACATCTCATTTTCGCGGCCAAGCGTAACATTGACATTACCGTGATTGTGAACGATAACCGGGTCTATGGATTGACAACAGGTCAGTTCACCCCGACGTCAGTTTCCGGTTTCAGGGGGCGCTCCACCCCTGAAGGTGATAAGGAGGCGCCCCTCAACCCATTATTGCTGGTCCTTTCGGCAGGAGCCACGTTTATCGCGAGAGGATACACGGGCAGGCGGGAACAGTTAAAAGATCTCATTAAAAAGGCCATGGACCACCGGGGATTCTCTATTGTCGAAGTCCTGCAGATTTGTGCGACATATAACGATCTCACGGAATACTACGATGAAAGGGTCTACGCGTGGGATGAAGACAAGGTACGCGATTTGGAAACTGCTTATGCCAGGGCGAGGGAATGGGATTACAATAACGATGCACGGATCGGACTCGGGATACTTTACCGGGAGGATAAACCGGTTTTCGAGGAGGGGTACCCTGTTCCCGGACAACTGACGGCACCGGAAAGAGACGAAGCAATAAGAAAATTCCTCGGGCAGCGTTCATGAAATTACGGTTCTCAGGGAATGTTTTTTTCCGGGAAACACGGGGAAGATTATCACGATAAAACTTTTTTCCGGGAATACTGTTTATACCTGTCCGGAAAACAAAATTATTCTATGTCATCTGAGAAAGTGCGTTTCGGGACGTATATCCTTATCCTGGCAACGGTTGTTACGATATCCATTGTCGGCTTTTCAGTCATCGAGGGATTATCACCATTTGATGCAGCGTACCTGACTATCGTCACAATATCGACGGTAGGATACGGGGATATAACGCCAAAGACCGAAGGAGGAAAGATACTTGCCATGTTCGTCATCCTCGCCGGAGTCGGCACGTTTTTGTTTGTATTTGCCGAGACCGTTGAAACGATGGTTAACCGGCAGGAGGCCGAGGCAAGAACCCGCAAGATAAATATGGTTATCGGGGCATTTTTTTCGGAAGCCGGCGTCCCTCTTATTAAACTGGTCAGGTCGTCTATCCATGATAACGAACACCTCGACAGTGAATTAAAAATAGAAGACGCCTGGACAGATCAGCAATTCCGGGAGGCGGAACAACGACTTGGCACCTGGAATTTTGACGTCGATATCCGAATGGTCGATATCCCTGCTGTCCATGCGCTGTTAAAGGATCGCAGGGCATTTCTCGTTCAGCTTATACAGCATCCTGCCCTTTTTGAGCACGAATCCTTTTCAGACCTTTTAAGCGCAGTATTCCATCTGGAGGAAGAGCTATCTGCACGGGAGGGACTGGGACCACTGCCAGAATCGGATTATTCTCATCTGTCGAACGACACGCACCGGGTCATCAGCAAGTCTGATTGTCCAGTGGGTGGAGTACCTGCGGCACATGCGTGTCCACTATCCGTACCTGTTACTCCCTTGCGATCAGAACGAATCCGTTCGATCCCAATGCATCCCCTGTTATCAGATAGGGTAACTGTTCTGGGTCCTGCAGGTGTCCTTTCAACGAATTGATCATGAGCGACAGGAAAATAACCCAGTCACGCATATCTTCTCATAAGAAACTCAGGAGACCTGGGCATCGAATTCGAGCGACGTCCACTCCCGGTGTGAGAGCGACAGAGTGTCCCACGAAAAACCGGGAGTCCTCAATTGATCACCGAAACGCATTCAGGGGCCCGGCAGACTGTCCGTGAGGATATGCCTTAGAACAACAAAGACCTGTTATAATGGGATACGCAGCACTGACATCCGGGGGAAAGGATTCGATACTTTCAATCCAGAAAGCAATCGACAGGGGTTTGGAGGTGACGCACCTCGTCACGGTCCGGCCGGCCAACTCTGACTCATTTATGTTCCATTCATCGAATCTGGATGCTGTGCCGGTTATTGCCCGTTTATCGGGTTTCAACTATGTCGAAATCCTTACCATGGGCGGGAAAGAAGAAGAGCTCAACGATCTGTCCGTTGGGCTTTCTGAGATTGATATCGAAGGTGTCATCATAGGGGCAGTACATTCTGTATACCAGCGTGACAGGGTGCTTGCTATAGTGAACGAACTGGGGATTGAAGTTTTCGCCCCCCTCTGGCTCATGGACCCTGAATCTCTCTTACATGAGGTCGCGACAAGAATGGATGCCATAATCGTCGTGGCTGCAGCAGAAGGCCTCGGGGAAGAGATGTTAGGCGTTCATATCGACGAGACTTTTATTGACCGCTTAAAACAGATTTCGGCCCGGAACCGTATACACCTGGCCGGGGAGGGTGGTGAATACGAGAGTTTAACACTGTATGCACCTTTTTATTCCCGTCCCGTTCAATTCAGGGGAAAACAGATAGTCCATCACGGTACCGGGCGTCATGAGATGATACTTGAGGGTTTTTCATGATGCCCGGGGTAGGTGATGCAAAGATTGAACGTCTGACAAAATACCTTTTTGACGCGCCTTCATGGCCGGTCTCGCTTCTGATAATTGTCATTCTCGGTTTAATTATAGACGGTGCCAGTATCAGGTTCTATGGAAAATTATTCTTTCTCGGTACGCTCGGTTTTACTATTCCCGCATTACTTGCTTTTATTTTGACAAAGCCTGCCATTACTCTCGCAGGAAAAACGATGACCTGGAACAGGTCTGCACTCCTCGCCCTTGCAAGCACGGTATTCGCCGTTATTATCACACTCTCACCGGTCCTTTTTTCGGTTAACCTGCTGCCTCTGTTTTTTGCACTGTCTGTCGGTTTTATTTCAGGGGTACGGCTGGTGGTCCTGGTGGCGATTGCCGATTATCGTGTCGTTCATATGTTGCCGGCTGCACTGTTCCAGGGTGTCGCCGGTATCCTTCTCGGCACACTCCTCTTCCCTCCTCCATTCCTCACCCTCGCGGTAACCCTCCTTCTGGTTTTTGTCCTTGTTTTTTACCTTATTATCTGGCTCATCGAGCGCCCCCTGTACCGGGCATTCAATATCAGGGTACTTTCGTTTCTTAACGCCTTCATCGCACACCTGACTGACGGGTCGAAGAACATGGAGGATTTTTTCAGGGAAATCGGAGAGGAAGTCTACGTCCCGGAGGCAAGCCTCTTTTTCAGGAGACCTGGCAGGGAACCGGTAATTTTTACGGTCCCAAACGTCCATCCCGGTCCGATGGGTGACATCGGCGGGGGAAATCTTCCCAAATGCCTGCAGCAGGCATTCGAAGGAACCGTCATGGTACCCCATGGATGCGCCACCCATGATTTTAATCTCGTTTCAGAAACAGAGATCAGGAAAATAATTACTGCTGTGCGGGAATCGATGCGGGACCTTACGTATCTGGGCATTGCAGCCAGGTCTGAACGGATCCAGGTAGGTTCGGTATCGCTGCTTATCCAGCGGATAGGAAATTCATTTCTTATGGTTGGAACCAGGTCTCCGTTGAGGACTGAGGACCTCGATTTCAATATTGGCATGGTCATTATGTCGGAGGGTCACAAGGTCAGCGACACGATAGTGTTTGTGGATGCCCATAACTGCATGACTGACGACATGTCCCCTGTACATCCCGCCACCGCCCTCGCACGCGAATACATGCAGGCCGGTATTCTGGCATTTTCACGATACAGTTCCGTTGACCTTTTCCCCCTGCAGATGGGAGTTTCACATATTCCCGTTCCGTTCAGTCGTGAAGAAGGGTTCGGTGACCAGGGAATACAGGTCCTTGTCCTTTCGGTGGCAGGGCAGAAAACGGCATATGTTCTTTTTGACGGGAATAATATGCAGGAAGGCGTCAGGGAGGAGTTGCGTAACCGTTTACTCGGGAAGGTGGACGAGGCTGAAATTATGACATCAGATTCCCATGTTGTCAACACCGTGAGCGGTAACAATCCCGTGGGCCTTCGTATACCGGCAGAGATGATAATGCCCTATGTACTGACCGGTCTTGATGAGGCAATCGCCGATCTCACCGACTCCGAGGTAGCCGGCAGTACGGCAGAATGCGAACGAATTGTGGTATTCGGGTCGCAGAGGATCGCCCAACTGGCAAGTACGGTAAATGCGATGCTTTCCCTTATCGCACCCGTGAGCGTCGCCCTGGTTCTCCTCGCATTCATTCTGTCGCTGATCGCCTACATGGTAATAACCTGATTTATACCTGTAGCACAATCATCGTCCTGTGCGGGAAGCAGTGACGGCACATTGAATACAAGAGATATGGTGGCTGTATTTGGTATACTTTCCACAAATAACGTGTCTGACGCCACCTTTTCAAAGGATCAGGTCAAACAGGTACCTGGTGATTCGATGAAGGAGAACCTTTGTTCCTCATACAGTAAAGCCGGGATTGTGAAGCGTTCGGGGACCGGCATTATCCTCGAACTGGCAGATGACAGGTATTATCTGACCCCGGAAGATATCCCTCTCCTCCAGGGGAATAAACCGGTCTCCATAATCGACGGCGCCGGTGAAATATGGGGGTGTGCATGGCTGTCACCAATCAGGGAACATAAGAAAAAAGATATTATCGCAACCATCCGCGACCGGATTTACGTAATAAGTCTCGTCGAAACAATGAGACTCCTCACCGGGAGGGTGCATACAATCCCGATATCAGAATACCATACGAATGAAAGCTGTGATTTGCTCCGGGCAGTGAACAGGTCACGTAACCATCATCGCTGCTGATTGGACCGGGGGAACCTGCGTACTTGTTCACCGGATGACGGCTGGCTTCCCTGTGCCTCCTCAATCTTTTTCAGTCTCTCAATCCACTGATGGTTCCATACTGTTTCTCGTACGAGGCAAGTGCCACCGGCGATCCAAGGAGTATGCGCCTGATGGTGTTGCAGATTCCTGGTGACCCGCCGGGACGGCATACTTCCATCAGGGACACAAGAATATCGATTACCGGAATATGATGTTCTTCGTACATCAGGTCAACCGCCGCAAACGTTCGGAGAAGGCCAATGGTCGTGAATTCATTGATTTTTGCAAGTCTTGTAAGAATATCGAGGAAATACGCACGACCTGCATCCGTTTCCAGTGACAGTTTGCGGTTCAGGGCAAATGTTCCATACAAACCTCTCTGGTTAGTTGTCTGTTCGATTTGAAATGCCCCGGATGCTTCGGCCATTTTCATCAGTTCCACGGTATCCTCTGAAGAGGAGCTGCCGACCGCCGAAAGAAATGATTCCCATGTCACGGGGTTCTTTTGTGAATCGGTCATCATGCTGGTAAAAATTTTTATCCTGTCGGGTGCGCTGCTGTTCAGGTATGCGGAAAATGCAGCAAGGCGATCCGTCTCGTACGTGGAGCCGGACAGCTGGCTCCCGATAAGACGGTGCACGGATGGGCTGTCGAGGGTTGCAAGAAGGGCAAGTGCAATATTTTTGACCTGGCGCCGTTTAATTCCGGAAAAATATTCATGTCCGGCCGGTTCTCCAGGCACTGCGGCAGCATATGCGTTGTAGATATCAACAAGCGGTTCTTCATATGATGCTGCAATGGCCCTGAAGATCTTACGACGTACCTGGTAGAGTTCGGTATAATGATGAGCATACGCGGGATCGTCAACTCCTTCAAAAACGGTCAGAAACTGCCCGCCGGCAACAGCCATAAGCTCCTCGCTGCCGATCAAAGACATGAAAAGTTCCATAAATTCCTGAGAAGGCCCCTCCTGTCCGGACCCAAGAATTTTCATTTTTTCCCGGTCAGCCAGCTGGTAAAAGGCAAGATATCTTCCGATAATGTCGGGATCCTTTCCAGCCTGGATAGAGAGGGCTTCATCGGAGGCATCATGAAATACCTTTCCATAGCAGGAATACCCGCGGTTCAGGGAAACAAAAGAGGGTTTTTCAACACCCGGAAATTCTATCTCTTCCCCGACACCCGAAACCCGGATGGTTTTCTCAATAATATCTCCTCCTTCCCGGTCGACAAGTGCAACCCTGAAAGGAAAGATCCATGGACTTCCCTCACCAAATCCACTCTGGGTAAGATACAGGGTAAATATCCGGTTATCCGGATTATATTGTTCCCTGATCCTGATATCGGGATATCGTTTCTGGTGGAGCCAGGTTTTTGCCATTCCCATCAGATTTTCTCCGGAAATTTCTTCCATTGCCTCTATCCACTGGCGCCAGGTGGCATTTGCGTGGCGGTACCGTTTGTGATACGCATCGAGGCCTTTCACAAAGAGTTCTTTTCCCATCAGGCTTTCAACCATTCTTACGAATTCCGGACCTTTAACATACGTGATATTTGTAATAAGGTCATTCGGGTCGTTAAATCCTTCAGGTTCAATCGGCATCGAGGCGGCTCCGGCGTCGAGTGCCAGTGTTCCGCCGGCCGGGGCGAGGAGGGTCAGGACGGTTTTTAACCGCGTGTACGCTTCACCTGAAAGGAACTCCATGTATCGTGTTTCTGTCAGTACCGGTAACCGCTTCATTAAGCCACAGTTCGAACGGCGTCATGCCGGTCACTTCCGACCCGTTCAAATTATGGTAAAATTCATGTACCTTGACCCCGATCATGTATTCATAGGCACTATCGGTGATACCGGCAAACGGCATGATCCTGTTTGCAGTGATAGTGGTGTTACCCACGTTTTCCATGCCCCCGAAATCCGAATTCTGCATGGCTATTTCCCGGTAAACCGTCCCGGTATACTGGTACCCTGGTACAATCAGAGGGAGAAGTTCCTTTATTTCGTTCCGGTATTTTTCAAGGGTTGTGACACCGTTTCCTGATTGCTTTTCTTGATATAGCTGCATGGAAAGAGCATAGAGCCGGTATCGCACTAGTATCCGATCGTAACAACCGGGACCGGTGAACAGGTATACCCACAATATCGAGCCTGCGAGAATTGCAAGCGCCTTATCTGCACCCGATGGATCGCTATCTGGCGGCAGGAGCAGTTCGATAGTGATTACAGTCCCGTCCGGGTATTCCAATTCACGGGCATAACGTTTCCAGGTCCCGGCAGCGAGGAAAAAAAGGTATGGTGCCATCGGGGTCTTCATGTTCTGATATCGTATCCCAGCCCTTCCGTTGCCAATCCTGTGCCAGGGTTGATCGATATCCCCGTTACTGATAAGATGCGAATAACGTTCGTCGGCAGTGATGGTCGTTGTATAGGTGCATTTTGCAGTCATGTCATCGATGCAGGGGACAAGTTTCTGGAACCCCCACTGCTGGCACTGGGTGATCTGTTGGGGTGGTGCCCCTTTTGGTGTTACGTCGTAATATAACCCCTCGAGAACGTTGTGGGTCGGGTGGCATACGGTATTTGTCGATACAATGAATTCACTTCCGGGAGGAATGGGTGTTGGAAAGGTAATGGTCAGCATCGCCGACTCCCTGTCGTACTGGTATGTAACAGGCCCGTGATCCGCGGCGACCGAGATTATTTCAAGATCCCTGGCATTCAGGGCAAGTGAGGAAAGTGGTTCTTCCTTTGTTTTCGCTGTTAATCGCGACCTTGCGACGGTGTGGTCGTCATAGATATCGAATTCCAAATCCATATGGATAACATTTACGCGGGGAAGACTGAAATCCCGGGGATAATAACGGAAGAGACGGGGCATAATGCGATCAGGATACAATGACACAGGGAATATTTTACCGTTGTTGTTGCAGTACCGGGTACCAACCTTTCCCAATTGCAAAACCGGGATGAATTACATGATATCAGATTCAGAATAAAACAATCGCCCGGAGTTATAAAACCAGCGTGAAATCCCGGATTTTAATCGTGCCCGAGGCTTTAAGGCAGGTTATTTCCGGAAAAATTGCAGGAAACGACGCAGAAGATTAATAATGTGGATTACTGGAAGAAAAAGAATGTCAGGATGACTTTGAAGCCATCTCGATATCTTCTTCTTTCAATGTCTTTCTGCCCGCATGAATTGCAAGCTTGTTCGCTTCCTTGGTGAGATGTGCAATATATTTTTCAGTCTTCTTTACAAGTGCTGCTGCTGCATCACTGCCGACTCTTTCGGCTCCATTCGACTTCGCAATTCTTACAACTGCCGCAATAGGTAAATCTGCCATAAAAATACCTCAATTAGTAAATATAATATTAAGTATATAAATATATCGGTCATTTTCGGGTTTAACACTGGTCAATTTAAGATCCGGACTGGATTATCCGGGGTTCATCAGCAATTATCCTATTGAAAAACATTGTGTTTTTATCCCGGGCCTTGTTAAATATAATGATGATAGCGATAATAAAATTGTTAAATCAAAGGTAAAATTTAAAAATATCTATTTTGCATTGATTTTTTCCGGACTGACCCCTGGTCATCCCTGCGTACCGGCCGTGCCTTCCAGGGCTTATGCGCTCTTTATTGTTAATGCACGGTGCTATGGTTAATTATAGCCCGGAAATACGCAGATTAATGGATCTGATGATGTCTTTCCCCAACAACAGTAGTCCCAGGGATCTACACCGGAGATAGTTGTCTTTCCCTGCAGCGGGGTATATGGCATGGAATACCGCCGATATCTGTTGAGCAGGGTATACGGTAAAACCTAATATGCAAAAAAGAGATGGGATCGTAATGGCTAATCCGGAACTATTCATAGACCGGTATATCGAGCACAACCGGGACAGGATTATTTCAGTCTGTCTGTGAGATTGTCAGGATACCCAGTGTGGCAGGTGATCCGGGGCCTGGAGAACCATTTGGTCAGGGTCCGGCCCTGGCCTTATCAAGGACGCTTGAACTTGCGGGGTCTTACGGTCTCCGGACCGTTAATCTCGAAAATTATGCGGGTTATGCAGAATTCGGGGACGGCTCCGAGTATATCGCGGTTCTCGGGCATCTGGATACCGTACCGGAAGGAGACGGGTGGCATCATCCGCCTTTCGGAGGGGAAATCAGCGATGATAAAATATACGGGAGGGGATCTCTTGATGATAAGGGACCTATTCTTGCAGCGTTGTTTGGGCTGATAGCAATAAAAGAGACCGGACTGGCTGTTGAAAAACGGATCCGCGTAATTTTCGGGACTGATGAAGAAACGGGCAGCCTCGACATGAATTATTATCGTACGCGGGAACCCCCTCCGGAATCTGGGTTTACCCCTGATGCGGACTTCCCTGTAGTTTTTGCCGAAAAAGGTATACTGTGGGTAGAATTTTCCGGACATTACAACGAAGGAAACCAGGCAGGTCTGCAGCTGCTGTCTGTCCGGGGAGGGGCTGCAGTAAATATGGTGCCTGATTTAGCAACAGCAACTATCCTGACCAGCCGGCCGGTGGATATCATTACAGGATGCCGGATATTTGCGAATAATACCGGTTATTCGCTTTCGGCAGAAGCTGACGGAAACCAGGTTATCATCCAGTGCCGGGGTATTGCGGCACATGGGTCAACTCCGGGACTCGGAAGGAATGCGATTATGCAATTGATCTCATATCTCGGCACCCTCCCCTTCGATCCCGGTGGAACGGGAAGTATCATCAGTTTCCTGAATTCGAGGCTGGGATCTGACTATTCAGGTTCATTAATGGGATTAAATATGTCGGATTCCCTCTCCGGCGACCTTACGCTGAATGTTGGGAAAATTGAAATTTCAAAAGGATGTTTCAGTTGTATTGCAGATATCCGGTATCCTGTTACAACCGGTGCAGAAACGATCATGGGTCTGATAGCAGACAACCTGAAGGAAACGGGAATCGGCGCAGGGATAATAAAACATGATCCCCCGCTCAATTTCCCCGAAGGATCGGATTTAGTGATGACGTTACGTGACGTGTACAGAAATTTTACCGGTGACACCTCGCCACCGGTGGCAATCGGCGGAGGTACGTATGCACGACGTCTGCCAAATATCGTTGCGTTCGGGCCTTACCGGCCAGGACAACCCCCTCCTGTCCATGCAGCCGATGAATACATCCCGTGCGATGATCTGATCTCGGATGCAAAAATCTACGGCAGAGCAATGTATCAACTGGCCCGAAAACCCGGTACAGACTGATTTTCCGCTTATAGCCCTCTTTTTGTCAGCAGAAGAAATGAAGTAGATTAAAATGTCAAAGGAGAACATTGGGACATCCGGATATCTTTCCGCAACAGATACAACTTTATCATGTCCTGTAAACGCCTTGAATTATAGCAGATGATAGTTATTTCCCCCGCAATCCTGTTATTTATCATCTCCCTCCATGCGAGAATTTTATTTCCTGTAGTCACCTGAAGCCAGGTTTGTTTTCCATCAAAGCCGGGATTGTCTCGGCGTGTGATTTATGGGCACGTTCCGGCTTTTTTTGTATTTTCCCCCGGA
The DNA here is from genome assembly GCA_963809105.1 of uncultured Methanomicrobiales archaeon. Classification (GTDB taxonomy): domain Archaea; phylum Halobacteriota; class Methanomicrobia; order Methanomicrobiales; family Methanospirillaceae; genus CAIKOD01. Next base: position 97,979 of record CAWEIC010000004.1, read on the forward strand.
AATATTTTTGCAATCCTGAATAGCTTGAAATAACCGGGAATTCATATACCCTGAGTATCCGATGACAGACCCTGGCAAGGATGATGCTTCGATTGATATCCTGAAACAACGAACCGCCCGGCTTTCTGTTATTTCCAATACAGGACTGGTAATCCTTAAGTTCGCAGCAGGATTTTCAATCGGTTCGGTGAGCATTATATCCGAAGCGATTCATTCATCCATGGACCTTATTGCGGCAATTATCGCATTTTTCGCGGTCAGAAAATCATCCGAACCCCCTGATAACGAGCATGAATTCGGGCACGGGAAATTTGAGGATATGTCGGGACTGATCGAAGCATTACTGATCTTCGCCGCAGCGGTTCTGATTATCCGCGAAGCTGTCATAAAACTGCTTGGAGAGGCATCTTTACAATTTTCTTACCCCGACCTCGCTGCAGGTATTGCAATCATGGGTTTTGCAGTCCTCGTCAACTGGTACGTGTCTTCAAGGCTGATGAAAGTCGCCAGACAAACTGATTCCATTGCACTTGAAAGTGATGCATGGCACCTGAGGACTGACGTATATACCTCACTAGGTGTATTCCTTGGGTTGATTCTGATCAGGCTGACCGGAATAACGGTTTTCGATCCCATAGTGGCGATAGGTGTGGCTGTCGTAATCATGAAAGCGGCATACGACCTGACGAGGAGGTCGTTTTCAGACCTCCTTGACAGGAAGATCCCTGACAAGGACGAAGACAGGATAAAAAACATCATCTGCAAACATGCATCCAGCTATGCCGGATTCCACGGATTGAAAACACGCCGTTCAGGCCCGGAAATTTTTATAGAATTCCATCTCGTCGTACCGAGCAATGTTACCGTTGAGACATCGCATGACCTCACCAATCACATCGAGGACGACCTGAAGCTCGAATTCCCCAGGGCGACAATCACTATTCATGTCGAACCCTGCAATGAAGGCTGCACCACCTGTGGATCATTCTGCACGTTCAGGGGCAAATCAGAAGAACAAAAAATTCCTGAAGAGTGATCAGGACTCCCTCATCCCTGTTCCCGTTTTACCATGGTGAGGCAATGTTTTTACCGGAGGACATCGTAACCCCGGGAAGCGAGTACCGCTATCATTTCACATTCCCAGTCCCGGTCGTTATCGCCTCTGATCAGAGCGATATGCGATTCCCAGAATAATTTCAGGCCGGGATCTTCCGATACAAGCATTCTCGGTGGAAAAATTCGCCCTACGACCTTTCCGGCCGGATTTTTTATCAGGAATTTCCAGCAGCCGAAATCCCGGCAGATATCAGGCCAGGTCAGGTGAACTGTGCAAAAACCTGCGTGTGATCTGGGATCAAGCCTGAAAAACGGACATGCTTCAGGAAGGACCCTGCTTGTTTCATTATCGGAAAAGAGGGAAAATTTGTCATCATCGATCCGGACATCGGTAAGCTCACCTGTGTAATTGTTCCTGATAACGAATTCACGGGCGCTTTTCTGTTCTTTTATCTCATGCACCATGCCCATATGATGGCAGCATTCTCCGCACATCAGGCAGGAAAATACCATGCAGGTATGTTGGGCGCGACCTGCCTTATGGTTTGCTGATTCCGGCTACGCAGAATACCCGGGTGTTTTTCAAAGCCTGACCTGCCGGAAAAAATTTCACCTGATCCTTTCAATTTCCGTATGGCATCATTGGAAAAAGTCTGCAATCCATCAAAATAAAAGTATTTCTCCGGCATTTCGCTGTCACGGCATGGATTCACCCTGGTTGGCCGGATCCCATTATGTCAGACCTTAAAGGAACACTTCCCAATCAGGATGCCATCCGATAATTATTATCATATGACATGAAAGAATTCGTATGAGCTTGCTGAATTATATTCTCGTAGTCGTTTCAATCGTGGCAATAATTTATAGTATTTACGTCGGCAGCACGTTCGGAATCGTGATTTGGGTCATCGTTTTTCTCCTCAACCTTGCCCTGATTGTTGTAGAGCGATTAAAAAGAAAAGCGATGTTAAAAGAGGGAAAGGCTCCGTAATATCCTGTATGATCTGTCGGATGTAAATGGTTAGGGATCAAAATATCATTGACCTGTCGTGGCCTTTTGAGGTAAAATGTACATACTTCGTCACTGAACCCCTGGATGAGATTTAATGATTCAGAGGGAACGACTTTTTTTTGAGAACATGACATGAAGAAAGAACATCGTGCAAAAAGTTCTGGGGTTGAGCATTATAGACCGATTATAGGGTTTGGGATGTTGTACGTGTTATCAGGCCTGGTCAAAACACTCTTAAAGATCGATACCTGGATACCGGCAGTATTGATCATCTCCGGCAGTATTGTGCTTGTTGTAATCATGTGGTTACCGGGGAAGAATGGATACGAAAATCGGAGATAGATTTTTCATTGTTCACGATGAGAGGAAGATAATGGCCATTCTGCAAAGATATCAGGTTAACTATTTAGTTAGTATTTTTAGCGGCGTCATTGTTGCAATAAGTGTCATCTATTTTCCCAATGCTGCCGTTTTCGCGGTAATTGCAGGTCTTGCATTTGGTGCAGAAGCTTGGAATTTTAGTATATATTTCTCTCAACAGACTAACTTTACCCAGTTAATACATTCCGTGAAATGTAAACAGATACAAGAATGCTGGAAAGAAATATCGCATACAAATCTCCAGGACAGATATTCATGGATCTTTGCAGACAATACAACTTTAGCGGATGACTTAAGAAGATATTTTTACGACGATCTGTCTGCTAAAAGTGCAGAAGACTTGGAGCGAGAACTGAAGGACGAAAAAAAGAAGTGAGATTCATTTATATTATGGGTTATAGCCCTTTTCATAGTCAGCTATGGTCTAACATGGTTGATAAGCCCGATGATAATCTTCATAGCAAACATCCTTACTTTCTGTTTTTTTCATCAAAGATATTATTTCATTTATTCTTTTCATCACATGATATGATTCTGTTGATGAATGTCGATTAATGCCGTTTGCATGGCGTTCCTGATAATTGATTCACATTGGAATAACGAATCGCGGAGCGATTGATCACGATATCCTCCCGGAAGGAATCACTACGGTCAGCTCCGGAGGATATCTTGGTCCCGGCGATATAAGGGGATGCCTCAAAATATGAAAAAAAGCCTTTGGGGGGAATCGAACCCCCGATCTCCTCCTTACCAAGGAGGCGCGATACCGCTATGCCACAAAGGCCTTTATGTTTATTTAATAACAGGAAGTGATCGTTTCCGATCCGTCCTTACCAAGGAAGCGCTCTACCGACTGAGCCACGAAGGCACACGTAAGTGCTCCCATAACATAGGGTGTGGTATGTTTAAAAGATTACGGAAACCTTCGTTCCATGCCGTAATTTTCGACCCGGAAAACAATAATTCTGGGATTGTCTGAACTCCACCGCAGATCATTATCTGGTTATCCTTTCCGTATAATTGAATGAATAAATTAAAAAATGGGCTAATTTGAAAATATGTTTTCCATACCCGGCATCGAGATTACCCTTCCTTATGGAATTCCGGATAAGGACAGGGATTGCCAGAATCTTGCCGGAGATATCGAATCCCTGGATTGAACCAACGCAATTCCAAGCCTTGAATCACGGGAAAAACAAGCGATATGGGTTTTGTTTCTTATACGGGTAATTATCAGGTATTTCCGTCAACGGTTCTCAATTCGGGCGGTAGTAAACCAAATTCGGGCACTTCCGGGAATGCAGACGAACAACGGGATGGTGAAAATGAAGGCCCCTGCCTATTATTGGAATAGAGAGGCTGGAATGGGGTCGGATTTTTTTGAGATATCCTCCTGAACCATGGGATTTCAAACGCGATATCCTTTTTATTGGTTTTCCAAGGTCTGATGGACGATGTTGTTGATTAAAAGGCAGACCTGGTTCTCTTGTGACAGGTACCTGCTGATCTGATCCTTCATATTCACCTTACCGACCAGTTTCGAAGCCTCTTTTTGTATCACTTCGCTCAAAAACCCGGAAATGATAACCTTCATACTTTTTTTGGGGGCTGATAATGTAATCCGGGGTCTTTACAATTTATTGCCCTGTAGCCTTCTTATTAAAAGATTAACTAAAATACAGGGTATTTTTTTTAATTTCACTGTTTTTTGAACATACTCCCTTTATTGAAATATTTTTCAAAGCAGGGAGAAGAACTATTTATCCGCAATTTCCCGGTGAAAAAATTATCGCAAAACAATAAAACAGATAATTTTGACGGGATGTCCTGGCAGATCTCTCCGGTTTTAGAGTGCTTTTAACTGTTCCATGCTCGAAACAACGCCATCAAATGTGTCCACCTCGATGATCATCGTGGCATTGTCCCGCCGTACGGCGGTCATGACAGCCCTGAAATCGATATCGCCTTCACCAACAGGGCTGTGTGTGTCCTTGTCCCCGTTATTGTCGTGAAGGTGAACATGGTCGATATGAGCCCTGAGAAACTCCGGGAGGCAGTGATTGAGATTTGCATGGCCGACATCCAGTGCAAATCCTGCATCGCCAATCAATTCCAGATCATCGGGGGTCCTGAGGAAAAAATAATCCCAGTTACCCATATTTTCAATGAAAAATCTGACGGAATAGTCTTCAGCAGCTTTAGTCAACTCTTCGAGCGATTGTAAAAACTGTTTTTCTGCCTGAGGACGTTCCTGCTCCCAGGCAAAATAACCCGGGTGGAGTACAACCATTCCTCCGACTTCACCTGCGATCCTGAAGGACTCGACCGTGACCTCAACGCTTGCACAGCGTATCGGTTCCATGAGACTTGCAATATTGACCCCCCTTGAAGGAGCATGAAGTGTATAAGACAGGGAATAATTTGTCAGGAGGTCAGAATCACGAATGTAATGGGGGCCGTCATCCATTATCTCGACAAGTCCGGTAATTTCTGACAGTTTTTCAAGTGCATGGGAAAGGGGTTCCCGGTGGAGGCAGAATGTCGAGACACCAAACATAGAATGCGGTATATTCAGGCGATATAAATAACATTCGAAAGAAAAATTTTTACAAAATCGTGAAACATAAGAGTCCCTATGGTGACTTTTTAAATCCTTTATTTTCCCCTGCTCAAAGGAGTATCTCGTTCAACCCCAAGGAAGGACGGGGCCGGATCCGCCTGGATTGACATAATCAATCCCGGTCCGGCATTTCATCCGTGCCATCTGGTCAGATTATCCTGTTATCGGCATAAATCAGCACTCTTATGTTGCCTGAAATCCAAATAAATGTAAATTATACGTGAAATCATGGCAACAGGCAAGGAGATCAATGAAAAACTCGGGGAGATGGTGGACCGGGACCTCACCTTCATGCATATCTGCGGGACACATGAGGCGGCAATTGCGCGAACAGGGCTCAGGAGCATCCTTCCAAAACGGTTAAAAATAGTGATGGGGCCGGGGTGCCCTGTCTGTATTACCCCGCAGGGCGAGATCGATGCCGCACTTGGCCTCGTGGATAAAGGATGTATTATAGCAACCTACGGGGACCTCCTGCGAGTGCCGGGCTCAAGGGGCTCGCTCGAATCATGCGGCGGAGATGTCAGGGTCGTGCAGGGAATTCATAAAGCGGTGGAGATCGCAGAAAAAACCGATAAGGAGGTTGTTTTTATTTCGGTTGGTTTCGAGACAACTGCCCCGACTGTCGCTGCAACGATCCTGACCGAACCTCCCGATAATTTCAGCATCCTTTCCTGTCACCGCCTGGTACCCCCGGCAATGAAATGGCTCCTTTCGCAGGGAGAAGCGAAACTAGATGGGTTTGTCTTACCCGGGCATGTCTGTACGGTGATGGGATACCACGAATACGAACAGTTTCCCGTACCCCAGGTTGTTGCAGGTTTCGAAGCGGACGATATCCTGCTTGGCCTGCTGATGCTTGTCCGGCAGATCAGGGAAGGAACGCACCGGGTCGATAATGCATATCCAAGAGCAGTCTCCTGTGAAGGGAATGTCAAAGCACAGCGCCTGATGTATGAGGTATTTGAACCATCTGATGTGGAATGGCGCGGATTTCCTGTCATTCCGGGATCCGGCCTTCGCTTGAAGCCTTCATTCGAGCGCTACGATGCCCAGAAAAAGTTCGATATAGAATTTAAACATGTGACCAAACATTCGGCCTGTATCTGTGATAAAGTACTCCGGGGTATTGCAGATCCAACCGACTGCAGGCTTTTTGAAAAAGTATGTACTCCAAGGACCCCGGTCGGTCCCTGTATGGTCAGTCATGAGGGAGCCTGCAGGATTTGGCACCTTTATCATGTTAAACATCTTTGAAAAATCTCTGGTTACCGTAATAGGCCGATGTCCGGTTCTCTCCTATTTATACTCGTCTTTTATCATCCCAACGGTTCTTCCATCGTCAACTCAATGAAGGACACTTATCCATTATCCCGGAAAGCCCGGTGATTTCTGATAGTTTTGATTTATGCCAACCTATACGGAGGAATGATTTTTTTTCAGTCTGTGATTTTGCCATGATTTGGAACAGCCCGGTACGGAATCACGATCTAAAATATACTGTTTTATCTTCTATTTTCTGTTCAGCCATTATACGAGGTTATTATTGCAGAAATTATTCGATATGATTAAAAAGTTGGAGCAGTAATCATATAGAGTCCATAGGAATTTCTGTACCTGCATCGCAATCCGTTGCGGTCAGAAATCCAACCTGTAGTTAACCTGGTTTCCGGGTTAGCGAGTATGGGCTTGTTCTCCCATGATCCGGGCAGGTCTTTTCCTGTAAAATTCGGTGGTCCCGGTCGTGGAACTCCTGGATATGTTACGATCCCCTGTTTTCATCGCTATACGGATGTGTGATCCGTACGGTCTGACATTAGATAAAAAAAAGAAGATAAACGGACTGGTTCTCTTCCGGGTGTCAATACCTGCACGTTTCAAACGTACCTGTCTATAATCATCATCATTGCAGACAGTTTTTTTAGACCTGGCTCAGATTCAGGAGACGATATGGTACCGATTAATCCGGTTCTGCCGAATCCCCAATCCAGGGACATCCGCATATCCTGGATAAATCGCGGTTGAATGAAACCAGGTCCCTGGTACGGAGATCGTGAATATCATCGTTTCCTGTGATCCGAGTGAGATTAGCGATTTCTTCGGTCATTACACGCATGTAATTGCTAAGCCTTCGCACTCCTTCGTCGATATCACACTGAGCTGTCAGTTCAGGATCCTGTGTTGTAATTCCCGTTGGACAAAGCCCGGTATGGCAGATCCGGTATTGTTCACAATTTATAGCAATAAGAGCGGCTGTTCCGATATATACTGCATCCGCACCGAGCGCCAGGCATTTGATAAAATCCGCCGATGATCTCAGGTCACCGCCGGCAATAAGAGAAACGCGATTTTTTGCCCCGATTTTTTGCAGTTGCCGGACTGCCCTGGGAAGCGCTGTTATGAGGGGGATCCCGACATTTTCGCGTACATACGTATCGGTAGCACCGGTTCCGCCACCAAAGCCGTCGATAGCAATAAAATCAACGCCCGCCTCCACTAAAACAGATACATCAGCCTCGATCGCACCACATCCAATCTTTGCACCGATTGGAGCCCCGCCGGTCAGGGATCGGAGCCATTCAATTTTTCTTACGAGATCCCCGGGATTATTGATATCCGGGTGATGTGCCGGAGAATATGCATCTACTCCCTTGTCCAGCCCTCTTATTGCTGCAATATCATCTGTCATTTTTGCAGCCGGCAGAAAGTCGCCTTTGCCGGGATATGCCCCCTGTCCAAACCGGATCTCCACTGCTGCGACTTCCCTGAGGAGGTTTTCGTCGATGCCAAATCTGGCCGTTGAGTATTGCACGATAAGGTTTCGTTTTACTTCGAGTTCCTCTGGCAGTATGCCACCTTCACCGGAATTAAATAAAAACCCTTCACTGGCTGATGCCCGGGAGATTACGAGCTTGACATTTTTTGAAACTGCACCATAGCTTAGTCCTGATATCATTATAGGAGATCCCGAAATCAATGGCTTTTTTGAAAAAGGAGCGATAACGGTTTTTGTAGCGACGGGGTGTTCCTGATTTTTCGGTATCCTGGAAACCTGCGCCGGGATAAGGTGCAGGTCATTAAAAGAAAACGGCAGGTTCTTCCGGGATCCCATGGAACTGACTATGCTCCTTCCCGTAAACGCAACAGTCTTAATGTCGTGAACTGACTGGTAAAATGCGTTATCTTCAGAATTTTGCTTTTTCCGCATCAATAGGTCGGGAGATCCTTCCTCGCCGGTATTACAAAAATATATTTTTTTTAGTGAATAGGTTGTATAAACCGCACAATCCGGGCATGAACATCCCCGTGCGGTAATATCGCACGAAGATATGCCGATTGAACAATACAAATTTTCACCCCGGCATTTGCGGGGATATGAGGGACAACCGGGACATAGGCAGTTATCCCTGTTTTCCCTGGTATCAGGGACTCTTAAAGCGGATCCGGAATCAGACATTACTATGGTAAAATATGACTTCTCCAATTCTATATATATGCATATAATCAGCACTCCCGCAACTTTTCAAAAACAGGCATTTAGGGATAATTTTAAGTAAATCCATGTAATCCAGGCATGTTGGTGTTATGTATGGATACCTATGACAAGACCATGACGGATTAATGAAATCGACACCGGGTGAGATGATAAAGACAATTACTTCCCTGAAAAATGCCTGCATCTGCCCGGGTTGTCCCAGTTATACAGATTGCGCCAAAAATTCCCAGGAAAAACTGTTTTGTGCGTACGGTGCGAGCTTTCATTGCATAAGCCAGGACAAGGGTTGCCTCTGCACGGGATGTCCTGTAGTGAAACAGGTGGGACTAACAAAGGATCGTTATTGCCTGAAAGGAACGGAAGCCGGGCAGCGGTATTTCCAGAACGTTAAATAATTAAACTTTTTTCATCACCCGAATATATTGCTGGTTCCTGTGATAATCTGTGGCCCGGTGAATGCCCGGAAAGAAAAGCGGCGAATCCATCTTTTCAATTCCTTATTTCCATATAGGAACAGGCGGGTAATACATTTTTTATAATTTTGCAGATCATATTGTATGCACCCTTTTGGAGGGATTTTAAGCGGGAAAGCATACCAGTTCCAAAGGGGAAACAGGCATTAAAGACTCTATGCCCCGGTAGGGTAGTGGACATCCTAGAAGCCTCCGGAGCTTTTGACCCGGGTTCGAGTCCCGGCCGGGGCGTCACTTTTTAAGGAGAAATCCCAATAAATTTTAAGAATGCGTGGGCGCCGTTATTCTTCCTGAATGAGGGGCACTATTCAGATGGAACAATCTGGTAAAAAAAATATCGTTTATTGTGCTGGAACAGGAATAGATCGTTAAAACTGGGCTATTGTTCGGTCTCGTTCTTTTTCATCCGGGCATTTATCAGCTTCTTTATGAGCGCGACGGGAATGTTTTTATCCAGAGAAAAATGGATAACTCGATTTTGTAGTCTCGAAACCTGTCAATTCATTTTTGTGTTCCTCCATGATCGGAGGGCGGAGATAAAGCCCGATATGCTTTTTCATAAGACCAAACCAGGCCAGCCTTCCATGATAGTCATAAAATGGCATTCCGTAACTAATACTCTCCTTCGCAGTCGGTGAGACTTCCCTGATTGCCGTTCGGATCTCCTTAAGTTTACCCTGCGCTTCTTTTGGCGCCCTCGAAATATATTCTTCTACACTTTTTACAGGTTTCATAGTATCCCGAAATAAGAATATCCTGAGCTGGTATTTTCGAATCATTACCTAAATTAATTACGGGTACGTCGTTACGCGAAACCCGCCCGATATCCAGCAATGGCATAACACCGGATCCGGGGATGTCTCATTACCGGGACGATGCTGCAAAATGCGAATATCGCTCGTCGTCATCTGTCTCTCTTTGTTGCGGAGAGAATATCGTCAGGGAAACGCGGTTTTATTCAGGGAAGATGAATTTCTTTAACAGAAAAGAGATCGAATTATGGAGGAACATATCGCCGACATCTCATCCGCACCGGAGATCAACGAAAAAAAACCGCGGATTCGTCGTATTTTCCACCGGAACGGGCGTTAATCAAACATTCCAGGATTAACTGGGCGATAATTCAGGATGCGCTTATATACTCCTGACGGTTGAAAAACCCCGGTTCAACCAAAAACAGACAAAGATAATTTATATAAGAAGATCTTAATTTTCATTATCTAACCCGGATCAGGGTTTGAGGTGCATTAATGGGAACAAAAATTGGAAAAGAAAAGATTACGCGTGAAAATGGATATCTCTACTTTGTAGGCAAAGACGGGTACGTCTGGGCCGCTCCGATGAAACACAACAAAACCGGAAAGAAAAAGAAAGTCGGTACCGAAAAGATTGCGAAAGAAAAGGGTTTCATGTATTACCTGGGAAAAGACGGTTTCATCGGGAAAGCAAAAATGAAGAATGCATAATATCCTTTTATCTAATTTTTCTACGTTAAACCAGGGATATATCACTCTGGCACATGTTTTGTGCGGTCGGACTAATGAATGCCTGCCTGAAATCTCCCTGTAACAACCCGGTTGAAATCGAAATGGGTTCTTATGATCAAACTACCTTCTGAAGGAGTAATGTTACAATGCATGAGGCACTTTTAGTAATCGACGTCCAGAACGAGTATTTTTCCGGGAAACTGCACATAACATTCCCGCCGGGAAGCCTTTCTCATATCCTGCAGGCGATGGACGCGGCACACGCCGCACGGATCCCGGTTATTGTTATCCGGCATAAGAACTCCGAACCCGACGCAGAGACATTCCGGCCGGGGACGAACGGATACGAGCTCCACCCTGAAGTGAAAAAGCGTCCATGTGACGTACTCATCGACAAGACGTTCCCGGCGCAGGTTTACCGGCACAGGTCTCGAAGGATGGCTGAAAGAACATGGCATTGCTTCATTGACAATCGCGGGATACATGACCCAGATGTGCTGCGACACTACCGCCCGTCAGGCTTTCCATCGCGGGTATCATGTAAAATTCCTGTCCGATGCTACTGGGACCCTTGCAGTAACGAACAGCGCAGGCTCGACCACCGACAGGGACCTGCATCTTGCCACCCTCGTAACCCAGCAAATGAAATTCTCCCGGGTATTGACAACAATTGACTGGATAGAATCTTTGCCGGTCAACTACGATACATGATACATGACGATCCGGTGTCGTCCCGGTACACGAAAAACAGGCTGCGTTTCTTAATGCCGCAAGGGGATTCGGCCTTTCCCCGGAAACATATCAGGATATCGATCAGTGGTGAAGTCGGAGTTGCCCGGGTTCGCCGAGCCGGAACCCCATGGCAGGTAAGGAATTTTTGCAGTAAAAAGGAGATTTTTTTTATTCCTCACGTGCGATCCGGTCGTAAAATAATGCCGCAATAACTGCCCCCAATACCGGACCAATAATATATACCGGCAGGAATATCCAGAGGTTCGCACCGCCGAGAACCGAGTCCATCAGGTATGGGCCGAACGTCCTTGCAGGGTTTAATGAAGATCCGGTAATGTTTCCAAGTGTGGTGATCATTCCGGCAACCGTCAGGCCGATGATAAGCCCGGCAAATCCCTGTGGTGCACGCTTATCAAGGGCTACACCCATGATAACCAGCATCAGGACGAATGTCCCTATGGCTTCCGCGAGGATCGCCTGCCCGTAACCGATTCCAGGGAACGGGGCCGTTGCACCGAGACCGCCGATAGTGACCGCATTCATCCCTGCACTCAGGAAAAAAAGAAGCTTCCGATTGCAGCCCCGGTACACTGGACAATAATATAAGCGACCGTATCGACCGCAGGGAACCGTTTCGTTGCAAAGAGGGCGATAGTAACGGCAGGATTGATATGTGCTCCAGAAACACGCCCAAGTGCATAGATCACTCCGGCAATGACAATGGCAAATGCCATCCCTATGGCAAACCAGTCAGCCAGTCCTCCCAGTTGTCCTATTCCGATATTAAAAGATGTGGCGGGTTTTGTTCCATTGGCGATCATCAGGGTTATCGCCGCTGCCCCTGCTCCAAAATAGACCAGCAGGAGGGTCCCCACACCTTCTGCAACACAGCGCACCGATAACGATGCCATTATTTTCCCTCATCGAAAGCACTGCTGCAATCAGGGCAGAGCATTCGCGGCATCTTTTTTGGGAGCTTGCGGGAAGGGAGCGGGTATCCTCCTTCCCAGACATCAACCTCTTTCCTTATGGTATGGGTCATGCATGTCCCCATGCCACAGACAATACATACTGCAACGGCATCGCTGTTCCTGCCTTCCTTCGCACATACATAGCACTTCATGGTTTTCACCCGGTGACCCTGAACCCGTCCCGATCAGACGGCCTCCTTCCATTGACAAGAACAGTGCCTGAAATCAATCAGTGCTGCAGACGCACAGTCTTTGCAAATCCGTGCAGGTGCCGCGGCCACATCCTTATGGAGAGCGATGATATTTGTCATAAGGGTTGCCGTCACCGGTTCACTCGTCAGCAGGCATGGGTAATCGGCGAGCCGCATCATCGCCGAGAACCTGACGGTCATGGCACATGCAGGGTACGCATATCTTTGCGGATTGGCAAGCACTTCGTTGGTATCGACCGGGGAAAGATCTACTTCGAATCCACCGATTTTGGGTCTGACCGGTCCCGGCTCGCTGCTCTGCATACGACGTGCCTTATCAACCAGTTTCCATCCCCGGTAGATCATATCCATGAAATCGCAGTTATGAAGTTCGATTGCCGCTCCACGTTTCGGATATAGCTGGACGTAGTTATGATACCGTTTGGTGAGCATGTCGACCACCATAATCGCATTGAAGCCGTCGAGCTCAAGGATATATTCTGCAGCACTTGCAGAAGAACCTGTAGCAACGGAAAGGACTTCATGTTCGCTCCTGATTTTCGGCGCTGCGGTATTCAGCGTCCTGTCCATCACTTCGGTAACAGCCTCGATAACTCCCATGATGACATCGTCTTTGCACATGTTGTAGGTCGACTGTGAGATATGGTGGGCAATATCACCGACACAATATGCAGGGATGGTCAGGATATTTCCGTAATGAACTCCTTCATTGAGAGCTTCCTTAACAGCTCCCGCCATCTTCACCCTGTAGTCCTTCATATATTTCCGGCAGTCGAAGGAGTTCTGACCAACGCTGTCCATCAGTGTCGCCTGTGCATCGACCGGCGTGTCGTAAATGGACTGGATCATCGCGATCTCCTTGCGGACTGCTTCGGTAAGAGTCGCACCGTTTTCAACCGAATGGGCAAATACATCCCCGATGCCATACGAGGTGTTCATCGCCCAGGACTTTGACGCAAGGATCGTCTGCTTATGCGTGACCGGAATATCGAGGGTCTTTAGTATCTGGTTGACGATGTTGCTGCTGCTCCCCGGGATCAATGCAAAGTCAACGACACAGGTCGGGCCATAAAAACCCGCGTAACGGCGTGCCGACTCTTTTCCGATCAGGGATTCTGCTTTTCCCACCGCTTTGATGAACACTTCCACGCTTTTCCGGAACGCAGGATCGTGTTCATACAGCATCTCCATGATGACCGGCGTCTGGTAGTGCTCGACGAACGGGTCGTCCTCAGGGCGTATTGTAGTCGTGAGTCCTTTGAGGATGGTGTAATGGGCGTTGACCGAATCCTTATGCAACTGGAAAACAGCCTTGCTCTGATCCCCTGCCGGCTTCATTTCCTTTACCGCATCAACGTACACCTTCGTGTCATCGATAACAAAATTCTGCCCGCGTTTCTTTTTTATCTGGTTTACGTCAGCGTGCTGGGCAGTCATCGCTTCCGTAATCATTTTTCTGATTATTTCCTGCATCATTCAAATTCTCCCGGCACCCGGATGGTACCTGAAACGATTGATATTTTGCATCCTTATTAAATGCATGGGTACCGGGGAACGGGTGAAACAGTCATTGACCAGAATTCATGGGTTCTTCTGGTTGCAGACAGTCCCTGAAGCGGCTGTTACTTCAGTTCCCCTGCACGCTATTGTCCGGTATCCCACGATAAGTATCAGCAATAATAAACCCCCCGTTATGTAACTCCCAATGACATCGCTGGCCCAGTGGGCTCCAAGGAAGATCCGGGAGGGAGCAATAAGGAGGATGAGTGCCGTGCAGGGAAAAATAATCAGCCATTTTCCCGGGTCTTTGATGTGATGAAATGAAAGATAGGCGATAAATCCAAAAAAGACCGTATAGAACAGTACGTGCCCGCTGGGAAAGCTGTAACGGTCTGCAAAGAACAAAAAACCGCCAGGTTCAGGCATAAACGTCGGAGGCCGGGGACGCCCGACAACCAGTTTAAGCAACAATGCGACAATCGCGGAGACCGTGGTAAGGAGCACAAAATAAGCCATGAGATAAAGGCGACGTATTACAAGGAAAATTGTTATCGCTCCTACCAGGACAAGCGGAATCCAGCCGTTACCGGGAATGCTCGCGTCCTGCATCGTACCGACAAAGACAGGATTTGTTATCCCGCGGATTTCATGTGAAACAGCAAGATCAAAAGGGAATACGGTAAAGATATGGGCAGCCGCCGAAAGAATTGCAATACAGCAGACGAGGATCAGTAATTCCGTTGCGAGACCCTTTTTCATTACGTCCCATAGCACATCATGGATAAATAAAGGTGCGGTGTCACTGTTTTAACCAGGCCGACGTGAAACAGGATTAGAAACCTGACGGAATTTCCCTTCGGCCAATCCCAAAAAACTTTCAGGCAGGAAAAAACGATGAAGATTATTTGCTCCATCTTCCTCATCCCTGAGAGGAGGTTTTTTGGCAAAAAATAGCTGAATGCCGGTAAAGATTTTTATTCTCCGGGGTCCGGGAACCATTATTTTTCTTTGATTTCGTCAGTCCCGGGTGGCAAGGGAAGAAATATAGGTGATCCCTGCCTTCGCCTTTCTGACCCGTGTCGTATCCAGCAGGTGACGCATATCGACAAACTCGCCGTCCCGGGTTGTAGTTTTTACCTGGTGAGAAATCTCGGACCGGGGGTCGTACGGAACGTCCCGGAATATCACCCCGTGGTTATGGAGATACATTGATATATCGCCTTTATTGGAAGGATGAACATAGGAAAGGGCATGGACAAGTTCTTCGTCATAACCGGAAAGATCGCTCGAAAAATCGATTCCGATGCCAAAACTTATCAGCGTATCGCCGCGATAACGTGGCTCGGCATTGGTATCGTTCCATTCATTGTAATTTTCAGGGTCCATGATGGATTTGTGATTCGAAGGCCTGCCGGACGCAACCGGTGAGTGTCTGATCTCCGAGCTGATGACCCCTTCAGCTATGCCATACAGTACAAGGCTTACAATTCCCTTGAAATCCTTCCTGCGACCTTTGGCAAAGGAAAAAATTGAAGAATACAGTCCGGCCAGGGATACTCCTCCTTCCTGACCGGTCTCAAATGTCAGGATCTCGTGGAACTGACCGGATAATGCAATATTGAAGCCGGTGAATATTCTTACATCACCGGTTTCCTTTACCGGCGTAAAAAAATCCGGGGTGTAATGGCCGTCGGTCGGGACATACACCATAGATCCATGAAGAGTAATCATCTCACCGAGCAGCGGTATTGCATCGCCGACATCTTTTCCAAGTGCACCCAGTCCCAATGAATAGTCGGCCTCGGCGAAACCGATTGACCGGATATCGACGGGTGTCAGGGTTGCATCGAACACCTTTCGGAGATCGCCGGTGATAATAAGCGATGCGGGTTGTGACGACCTTTGTTCAACTGAATAGGTAATGCCATTCTCTGAAAAAGTGCGGGAATCCGTTACCGGAAGCAGGTCTCCCTCTCCTATGCGGCTCCGGCAGGCTGTTTCGGCTTCTTTAACCGACGGATATATCTCGAAGACATTCAGGAACCCGGCCATCTCAAGGACATTACCCGGGAATTCCCCGACATTTGCAAGGACCAGGGTCCCGCCACGTTGTTTCAGTCTCTTCTTCAGGCCAAGGAATACCCTGATCCCTGCGCTCGAAAGATAGCCGACACCGGCCAGATTAAGGATCACCGATCTCGTATCGTCGGGAACAATTTCCCTGAGACTCTCGTCCAGCTGGCGGGCCCCGAAACCGTCGAGTCTCCCGGTCATGGTCACAACAGGGACTTCACCTTCTTTTGCTATCCTGATTTCAATACTCATGATAATGTCCTGTAAAAAATTGTATCATCTCAATCATCATTAACCGGGCGCATATAACAACCCGTCATTTGTCGGCAGTGGCCATGGAAAAAACCGGCCGGTGTCAGTTGTTTGTATCCCCGACTATTTTTCCGTCGCGTAACCTGTTACCTGTTGTTCATCTGATTTTCCGAGACAGGATATCAGAGATTGTCGTTCTTTTTCCACAATTCCCGGGGTCGCCGGGAACAATATACCTTTAAGAAATTCACCCCTTATTTCGTTACAGCTGATGAATCTCACGATATACTCTCCGGATTTCCGTCCCCGGGATCCAATTCTTTATTTATCAGCCGATCGAGCGATGCCAGTGTTGACTCAGCCCATTTCACCTGCGTTTCGTAAGCGGACAGGCCGCAGGAACTGACCATTCTGAAATATGGTTTTGGAGCGTAGGATTCAGGGAGACTGCCGATAAATTTTTCAACTTCCTGAATTGCCGCAAAATTTTCTCCCATCTGGTCCCTGAACGCAATTACTTTCTCCTTTAAGACCTGTGGCGAGAGCTTGTCTCCGAAGAATAACTTGAGGAGGATCTCATGCTCCTTCTGCTCCGGTGAGAACAGCCATTTCCTGAGAACTTCGACGCCGCTGTCAGATATTGTGTAAATTTTTTTCTCTGGTCCTCCCTGTTCATGGTCGATTTTCATGGTCACGAGCCCTTCTTCTTCCAGTCTCCGGAGCGTGGGGTAAATCTGGCCATACCCTATCTCCCAAAAATACCGGAATGACATATCCACCCATTTTTTGATATCATATCCTGACATTGGTTCGATTCCAAGGAGTCCTAGGATAATGAACCGGGGATACTGGATCTTCGACATGATCACTCAATCCTGATGATATGTATCAAAATAATATGTATCATCATGATATAAAGATAAGGCCCGGATATAAGAACATCAAGGGAACAGGAATGGGTATTATCCTTCGGATAGTTCCTGCGGCCATTGAACGAAAATTCCTGACTTAAGTACCCGGGATACGATTACCGGTGGCCTGGAATATCTCCGGTCATATATCTGGCGCTGTCAGGTTGATTAATTCCCTCATGACAAAACATACCGATAAAATTTTTTGATTGCGAGTCCGGGACAACCGGTAATACCATTCTGCTGGAAGCACATTCACGATTAATAAGGCATTGTAGCTGATTCCATTGGATCATTCGTCCAGTGAATCGAGAAGAAACATTTCATCTATTGAGACATCGAAATATTTCGCTATTTTGTAGGCAAGAAAAAGAGAGGGATCGTACTTTCCTTTCTCAATCGCAAGGACAGTCTGGCGGGTTACGCCGAGATCTTTGGCAAGTGTATCCTGAGTGACTTCATGCATCGCCCTGTACATCCTGATTCTGTTTTTCATCTGTTAATTACGCCCCGTATTTGTTTTTGTAATATAAGGAAGATGTTATGTACATGGGCATCACAGAGCAGCGAAAACGAATCGTACGAAAAACGTGGGCACCTATGATCCTGTTGTAATGCGTAATGCCTTCGCAGATGCTTCGGGAATTACCGTGGGGGCATAAAGGAACAGGGCGACCCCTGGTAATCCGGAGAGAAGTGATTTCATTGATCCTCCGGGTCCGCTCATCCCCTGTTATCTCACCGACATCGGATTTGCCGATACAGAGGAGGACTATTCCGATAACAGCAGAGATAATTGCCGGCCAGAAATATTCTGTTCCGACAGCCCATGCAAATACAGAGTACTCCAATAAACGCCATACGTGCAACATAAAGGTAATATATTACCTGTTTCATCAGCACACCCGTATATTCCGAAGGAGAAGGAGGGATCCGTCGACATATTGATCCTGATTTCTATAATAATAAACTATATGCTATCAGGGTTTTTCCCGAAAGAAAAATTTTTCAGTATGCAGCAGGTACTGCCCTGATATTAACCGGAATTTCAGGCAGACCCGATGAGATGGTTTTGTCCTTTTTGGCGTGAACAGGAAAAAATTTACCTTCTCCTTCCGGAGATTCCAATCAGGATGAATGCAAAAAGAATTCCACTGATTATCAGATCTATCGGAAGGGGTGTTTTTGTTGTCCCGGGCTGATTCGCAACAGTTCCAACCGTTCCAGGAGGTTGGGACGTTGCTGCTGCCGGAACAACCGGGGGGGTTGTCTGTTGCGTCAGCATGGACTGGGAAGCATTGCCAGCGACGATTGTCGCCTGGAGTATCGGGTTCTGCCCGGCGTTAAGGAGGGGAGGGGTACCGGGTGCATTGAGGGTTACGCCAGCCTTCGCAAAAATATCGTCGACCCCGTTCTGGTTGAGGGCATTCGATAAAGCGACGGCGGCAGCATTGTCATGAATGCTTCCATTCCCGGTAAAATTGAAAATAACGTCTCCGGTATTCTCATTAATCACCTCGCCTGCATATCCTGAAACATCGATATTAAATTTGGTGTCCGAGCCGGGATGCTGGACGAATATATAGTAATATGCAGGGGGATAACCTGTTGTATTAATGCTCGTTTCGAACGCTCCATTCGCATTCACGGGAATATCGGTTATGTTTACATAATTTCCGGCAAAGATCCAGAGATGTACTCCCGGTGTCAGATTTCCACCTGTTGCCGTACCGCTGATGGTGACGGTATCGCCTATCACCGGTGATGCAGGACTGACGCTGACATTGATTGAAGGAGTATTTTCCCCGGTGATTCCGGCAACGGCATACACGGGGATACACGCAAGCAGGATTGCAAGGAGAACTGTTGGAATTACGATAACTGATTTCATAAGAGAGAATTGTCGGGGGATACAATAGGTGTATTGATCGGATTTCACAGCGTCCTGATAATCTCCCCGCCCTTCATAATACTGATCCGTCCCCCGCTCTGGGATACTACAATGCCGATTGACCCTGTCACAAGGGTCATGCCTGCCACTGATGCATGACGGGCACCCATCCCTTTGGGAATCCTCACGTCACTGGTATCCACGGTAATATTCCGCCCGGCAGCTTCAACCAGTCCGTTTCCTGTTATGACAAATGCCCCGTCCAGCTGTGCGAACTCCTTGATATTTTCCCTCAGGTTTTCGTCGGTAATCCATCGCTCGGCTTCCCGGTGGCCATAAAACGGGTTCAGAACAAACTGTTTTGAATGGTCCATAACATTTTCTGTATCGCCGATAATAAACGATGTCCCTACCGGTTTTCCTTCCCTTCCCTCGTGGGCAATCTCCAGTGCAAGACTAAGCGCTGCACGAAGCACTTCGGGGAGAACATCGGTACCTGCGCAGACTGCCTCATAATCATCCCGGGATAATGCGATATCTGGGGATCTCATTCTTTTTCATTTCATCCCTTGTACCGAAATTTCTTTCTGTATTGGCGGCTATCGTATCCCATAGTGCAGCTTTTTCGAGATACAGGGCCCGTTTATCGGGTGTAATTTCAGCCAGATTCCTGAGGAGGTGTGCGCAGGCCAGATGCATTTTCATGTGCAGCCTTGAAATCTCTTCTCTCTTTCGCACGGTAATATCCTTCTGCTAATTTAGCAACCGACTTTGGGAGATCTGGTGAAGAGGTTTCATCTTTTTTCCGGAAAAATCTCTGAACCAGACCTCCGGCAACGATCACCGCCAGGACCGATACGATGATGATCAGAATAGCGACCTGGTTCTCCGGAGGGGACTGTCCGCCCGGGGGAGGTGAAGGTGCTGTTTCCTGGTCACTCACTTCGAATGCAACGGTCCTGGTCGTCTTAACCCCATCTGATCGAAGCGCGGAGATATTCACGGTATACAGTCCTGCTTTTTCATATGCGTGGGTGGCAGGGAAGGAAGTATTGGGGTCGAGCGTGCCGTCTCCCCATGCTATCGCAAGCGAAAGGATCGTCGCATTCTGGAGGCCTGGATCCGAATACCCGTTCAGGGTTACATTGAAGTGCTCGATTACCGGTGAAAAGAGTGTGATTGAAGGTGTAATTACCGGGAGGGGTAGCGGTTGAGACTGGTTGGCATTGAAGGAAGGGATTGCTTCGGTGGGGATAATGGCGGCAATTTTCGAAACGTTTACCCCGAGTTCCCGGGAAACAGACTGCCCGTCACTCTGGTATGCCGTAATATTGATGGTATAATGTCCTGACATGTCGTAGGAATGTGCGAAAGGAAAATTATGGGATTCCGGAGGAGTCCCATCCCCCCAGTCCCATAATAATGAGGAAATAGTTGTTGCAGAAGATCCTGACGCGGCTATACCGTTCAGCGTCGCGACAAGACCTTGGATATCCGGGGTATTGATAAGAAGGACGGGGGGCGCATTATTGTAAATGGTATTGCCGGACGAATTGTTCTGGACGGTGATCCCGGTCTGATAAGTTGTGATATTGGTGATAATTCCGGTTGTATTTAATGTGCTGTTGGGAACGACGACCCCTGTTCCTCCTGTATAGTTTGAGTCTGTTATTCAGGGCGGTACCATTAGTCAGGTTGCCAGTATTCTGTAAATCAGCGCCCGCACTGAATACGAGAAATAAAACAACAATACAGGCCGTTATTATCTCCTTCTTCCCTGTCCGGCCTTTCTGGTTCATGCGGGTAATTCCTTTGTTTCAAATATCTTTCTGATTCTTATTAAAAGGTAAAGATTTATTTTCTGTCGATAATCTGCGATCAACCGGATTAACCTTGAGATATTATACCTGTTCCTGAGGATTTACCCGGGATTATCTGTATAAACGAGAGAATGCATTACCGGTATCCGATCAGTCTGAAGGCTCAAAACCACGGGCAAATCCGGATTTGTATTCAGGTTCATGATCTCTTAACCAGGCTGCAGCATTCTGATAGCCCCTGTCTTTTGCCATGGTAATAATGTTCTGATAATCGAGGGTATAATGGACCTCCCGGTTGAGGGGGACAAGTTCATCATAGACCTTTCTTGGGACCCGGACTTTTTCGATCATATACACCATAGTTGTCCCCGGCTGTTTTTAATAATTTTACCCGTTTAGCGACTGAAAATACACATCATTAAGAGTAGCTATCCAATCGAACCGGCAGATATTACCTGACACTTTAGTCCCGGATAATGGGGAACCCTTAAATAATCTTTCGATTTATATACAATCACCATGGATTTACTGGATGGCAGAGGCTGGGTCTTTTATTCCCTAATAGCGCTGGTAGCACTTCTGTGGGCTGGATTTATCTACCAGCAGGGGATTATGCTCTGGGTCAGCTTCTTCATCACTCTTTGCGTTCTCGGAATTTCGGTTATCCTGCTCGTCTTTCTGATCATCGAGTCAAGGGAACGAAAACCCGTGGACGAGAAAAATCTCCGGTAAATTCCGGGGATGAACGAGATAGGATTATTCCGGCAGAGCAGGAGAAAAATTGTTTAATCAGGGCCGGTGACAACTCGTAGCCGTATTCCCGCACCGATAATTTCCACTAATTTCTTTGGAGTCAGGGGTCCATTATTCTGCTTTTCTTGCATTCGATAATGCAGGCCTTCAGGGTACGCGATGCCCTGGTAATATCGTGACTGCCGACTACCGCAGAGATCAACGCCACTCCGTCGGCGCCGGCATCGATCACCTCATGGATATTTTCGATTCCGATGCCCCCGATTCCGATGACCGGTAGAGAAACAGCCTTTCTGATCTCCCTGATCATATGAGTCCCCAGTCCCGGGCCGGCATCTGTTTTCGAACCGGTGGCGAACACCGGACTGACGGCGACATAATCGGCCCCGTCCCTGCTGGCTGTCCTGGCCTCTTCAACCGATGATACCGATATCCCGATACAGTACGGTTTCGGCATCATGATTCTGGCCCGGGAAAGCGGCATATCCTCTTTACCCAGGTGAACTCCGTCCGCACCCGATGCCAGGGCAATGTCGACCCGGTCATTGACAATAAACAATGCCCCGGTCCGGCGGGTCTCAACCCTGATCCGTAGGGCGGCTTCCAGCAACCTTTTTCCCCCGGCTGTTTTATCCCGCAACTGTATCACATCGGCACCACCATGGATCGCCTGCCTGGCTATCTCTTCATGTGACAGGCCGTGAGAGAGGGTTTCATCGGTGATAACGTACAAATCATAAGCCATTTCAGGCATCCCTGATCTTCAATTCTCTGCCAAATTCTTCCGGTGAAAGGGCACTAAGTTCATCAAGCAACGCCATTTTGAAAGAACCCGGGCCCGTGGTTCTCCGGGATGCCCGTTCCCCGGCGACGCCGAGTAATGAAAGAGCTGTTGCCGCCGCAAAAAGCGGGTTTGAACATACAGCGATACACGCTCCGGTAACCGATGCAGCCATGCAGCCCGTTCCGGAAATGCATCCCATGCGGGGATCGCCATTTTCGACCAGGAGGACTCTTTCTCCATCGGTTACAATATCGGTTGCACCGGTCATGGCGATGGTTAGCCCTTCAGATCCTGCGAACTCTTTCGCAATTGTTACTGGTTTTCCCTGTATTCCATTGGAATCGACACCCCGCACCTGTGCGTGTGCTCCGGCAAGGACTCCTACCTCTCCCTGGTTTCCTTTCAGGACCGTAACAGGAAGGTCGTCGAGGAGTTCCCGTACGAGGTCTGTGCGGTACCTGGTCGCACCGGCTCCTACCGGATCGAGGACGATAGGGATACCTCTGGCTCCCGCTGCCTTACCGGCAAGAAACATGGCATCGACTTGTGCGGGGTCCGGCGTTCCGATGTTAAGGACCAGAGCACCTGCATGTGCTACCATCTCTTCTACTTCTTCCGGTGCGTGCGCCATGACCGGCGCACCCCCTGCACAGAGGGTAATATTTGCCACATCATTTACCGTAACATAATTGGTAATATGGTGAACGAGCGGCCTGTTCAACCTGACATCGCAGAATATTTTTGTGTACGGTGATCCGTCCAAGATGACACCCTGTTGCACTGTTTGGACGCACTACTATATATATGAAAATTTCAGGGAACATGCCGCCGGTCCGGCCATTGTACAAGACCTGTACAACATAAACTATGGGTTATACAAAAAAATCTGAGGGAAAAACCGGGGGGAAGTTCAATTATGAGCTGCCAGATGAATAACTGACCGATTTTGCCAGGTCGAACAACCCATCGACCGATGTTACGTCATGATATTCAACAGTCCCGTCGGGCGAGGTGGCGTTGGCATCCCCGCTCTGTATATTTGCATCGACATATGCGGTAGCGCTTCCCTGTGCCGCAGTAGTAATATCGCCCGGTGTCTGGTTAATCCCCTGGGCAGCTATTGTGTAATCGAGCGAGACCGGTGTTCCCGGTGAATCCGTTACCACCCGGGCGTCACTCGTGGTATGGGCCGATACCTCGGTTACATCAAGGGTACTGCCTGCCCTGACCATCGAGTTCGTGGATCCTCCCGATGAAGCACCGGGATCACTACTCCCTAATCCGCATGCCGGGTCTGTGGATGACTGGCAGGTCTCTGTCGCAACGAGAACCTCTTCATCTGATGTCATGCGCCCGCCGGTGCCTGGTGTGGCATTAAATTCGACAATCCTGTCAGTATGCAGATTATCGCCGGCAACCGACTGCGGCGACGTATCGACGGTCTGGCTCTTTTCATACGTCGTGTTGCCGTTGACCGCCATGGTATCCTCGGATGCCCCAACCGTTCCTCCGCCCTGCTGCATCGCAAGCGAAGAATGGTCCTCGAAATTACCCTGCACCGATACCGAGGTTACTACGGTAATCTGATCAGCCATTGCAGGACTGCCTGCAAAAAGGATGAGTGCTATCAGAAGGATAGCCACATCTGGCGATAATTTTATTTTCGTCTGCCCCACCTTGATCAGTAAATTTGTAAGCATCGAACGTTTGCTCTCCGTAGTAAATAAATCTTTATATGAAATTCCCGGTTATACGAATAACAAAAAAAACGCAATAGCACGCTCCGTTGGCCCCCACACGATCCATTGGTGGCCGGATGCCGATTTAATATGATTATCAGGGGTTTTTTTGTTTATCGGCCCGGTATATATCTGCTATACTAATTACCCCCCGGATCACCTGTTAATTATATCCAGGTGAAGTGGAAAGATGATTTTAGAACTTGTTTACCCCGCCATCCTCGTGTTGAATCTGCTATTCGCTGTCACGATCGTTTTTATCCAGAGAAAAAATCCAACAGCCGTTGCTGCATGGTTATTGGTCATTTTCTACATCCCGTTACTTGGATTTGTCCTGTTTCTGATTTTCGGACAGGACTATCGCAAGCGCAAAATGTTCCAGTTAAAAGACGAAGCCGATCGGATTGTTACTGCCTATGTTACTGCCCAGAAGAAAATTCTGACAGAAACAGATGTGGATCTTGATACCTGCTGGTCTGGTTCCCTGAAACGTTTGATCCGTATGCTGCTCGAGAACAACCGGGCAATTATCACGAATGACAACCAGGTGACGGTTTATACGAAAGGAACGGAAAAATTTTCAGACCTGATTTCGACGATAAGGAAAGCCGGACACCATGTCCACCTGGAATATTTTATTTTAAAAGACGACGGTCTCGGTAAAGAGGTTATGGCGGCACTGGTCGACCGGGCACGATCAGGCGTCGAAGTCAGACTTCTTGTCGACGGGGTCGGGAGCGGCAGCCTGCCCCGTCATTTTTTTGACGAACTGGTTCATGAAGGTGGGCAATACGCAATTTTTTTCCCTTCTTTAATCCCGTTTTTCAATTACCGGATAAATTACCGGAACCACAGGAAGATAGCCGTTATCGATGGCAGAACCGCATTCATCGGAGGATTCAATATCGGCGACGATTATCTTGGAAAAATAAAACGATGGGGATTCTGGCGGGATACCGCGGTTAAAATCGAAGGATCCGGAGATTCTTTTGCCCAGCTGCGTTTTTTCCAGGACTGGAATTATGCTGCCAGAGAAAAAATCGATTTCGATCCGGTTTATTTTTCCGAAGCAGACGGAAAATCAGGTTCAATATTACAGATAGTGTCAGGTGGACCTGATACGCAGTGGAACCCGGTAAAAGATTCGTACCTGAAAATGATCGATTCGGCGAATAAGACCGTCTACATCCAGACACCGTATTTTATTCCTGATGAAAGTATCATGGATTCCCTTCGCATTGCGGCAATGTCGGGCCTGGATGTGAGAATTATGATCCCCACAAAACCTGACCATATGTTCGTATACTGGGCGAGTCATTCCTACATTGAACAGCTCCTCGGCTCTGGTGTCAGGGCTTATACCTATGATAACGGATTTCTCCATGCAAAGACAATTGTGATTGACGGGACAGTTGCATCGGTCGGAAGTGCAAACTGGGATGTCCGGAGTTTCCGGCTCAATTTCGAGACGAACGCGGTTATTTACGATCCATTTATTGCTGCGGAATTAAAAGAGGCATTTGAAGATGATCTCGTGTATTGCAGGGAGCTTACATCCGGATGGTACCGGTCGCGTTCGGTCTTCTTTAAGGCAAGAGCCGCGGTATCACGGTTGTTCTCGCCAATATTGTAGATTTTCCGGATAAGTGAATGGGAATATGAAGCCGGCCGGTGCAGAGGAAAGGGTACAATTTCATTCTCCCGTTTTTCATGAGATCAGGGAGATGGGATATTCGGCGGTCGATATGCACGTACATACCCGTTATTCTGATGCAGCGAACAGTGTAAAAACAATTCTCTCCCACGCAAAAAAAATCGGGACCGGTGTTTCATTCACCGATCATAACGAGATCAGGGGCGTGGTTGAAGCATACGAACAGACATCCGGTGTCCTTGTAATTCCGGGTATTGAATTGAATACCCTCGAGGGGCCTCATATACTCCTCTATTTTTATGAAGTGCGCGATCTGACAGATTTTTTCACCCGGAATATCAGCCGGGGCAGAAGCCGGAGCCGGTATATTTCATTACAGATCCCTGCCGGCACCATCCTCAAAGATGCCGGACAGTATAACTGTGTCAGGGTGGCAGCTCATCCTTTTGGCTATTTTGGCATCAATCGCGGTGTACTAAAATGCATCGATAACAACGTGCTCTCCATGGAGATCCTTGATCATATCGATGCAATTGAAGTCATCTGCGGCGGCATGAGCCGGGATCTGAATAATAAAGCAGCCCTATATGCAGGTTTACACAATTGCCCTGTTACCGGCGGCTCGGACGCACACGTTCTCCCTGCAGTCGGAAGTGTGGCTACCTGCGTCAGGGCCGGATCGGTTGAAGAGTTCCTCCGGGGAATCCTGAGAAGAGAAGGAATTGTCATTGGATCTTCAGCCAGTGCACTTCACAAGGGAATGACCGGTGCGGTCATAGGCTGGAAATACCTGCCCTATACCTTTTCATCGCTCCGGATTCACTATGAAAAAACCGTTCCGGGATTGAAAAAGTACATAAGAGAATTGATTAAATAATACCTTTAACCTGAAATCCGTTCGATAATCGCCTTCCGCAGCGATCGGGTGGGGGGATGATATAAAACTGAAGTCCGAGACAACGGGATCGGCCGGCCGGAGGCATCGTTATCGCAACAACAATATCTCCCGGCCTGAAACTGCTTTATTTTCCTGCGAAACACTTTGAGCAAAAATAGATAATGACAGATGGTCAGATACAAGTATATATCCTGGTTTACATGAAGAAATGAGCCGCAAGATGGAGAATTATGAGTGCGGGGACTGTAATAATCGTGGAAGATGAAGGACTGATTGCCCTCCACCTTATGGAGGTACTGACAAATGCAGGATATAATGTCACCGACCTGATCATATCGGGCGAAGATCTTCTCGATCATCTCGATTCAATGCCTCCTCCTGACGTTATCGTTATGGATATCGGTCTCGCAGGAAAAATGGATGGGATCGAAACAGCACGCCAGTTACGGAAACGGTATAATATCGGGGTGATCTTTTTAACCTCTTATTCAGACCAGCACCGGTTGGAGGACGCAGGGGAGGTAAACCCGTACGAATATCTTATTAAACCGGTTATGCAGGAAGATCTCCTTGCAGCCGTTAAGAAAGCGATCCTGTCGAATCAGAACCGGGGCAGTCATTGAAATGTCTTCAGACCCATGAAACTTATGGACACGACCCTGCACGAGTGGGCGGATCGGGAATGAAAATAGCAGAATGGTAA
Organism: uncultured Methanomicrobiales archaeon; assembly: GCA_963809105.1. Classification (GTDB taxonomy): domain Archaea; phylum Halobacteriota; class Methanomicrobia; order Methanomicrobiales; family Methanospirillaceae; genus CAIKOD01. Next base: position 125,397 of record CAWEIC010000004.1, read on the forward strand.
AAATAGCAGGTTATTTTTTGCTGTCCTGCCTGATAAAGCCCATTAAAGCACTATTTACTTCTCCGCCATGGGTCCAGATCAGGCCGTGCGGACCTCCCCTGATAACGACCAGCTTGCTTCCTTTGACAGCCTCATGCGTGCGTTTTCCGGTTGCACTGAAGGGACATATCCTATCGGCGTCACCGTGTATGACCAGGGTTGGAACAGTGATCATGGCGAGGTCTTTCCGGAAATCGGTGAGCCATGCAGAGACGCAGTCATATGTCCCCTTAAATGAAGCTTCCCGCGGCAATATGCCAGCTGAACCTTAGTACTTCCTCGCTGATCCGGTCGTCACCGCAACAATCGAAATTGTAGAAATCGTTGAAAAACCGGGAAAGGAATGCAAGGCGGTCTTCCTGAATCGCCTGTTTTATATCATCAAAAACCACGCCATCGACGCCGGCAGGGTTATCGGGCGTCTTTAAAAGGAATGGAGGAATTGCAGAAATGAAGACCACTTTACTTACTCTTTCGGAACCGTGAAGACTCAGGGTATCGGGCAACTTCTCCCCCGCCCATGGAAAAACCGACTAGGACTGCATCGTGGAGGTCAAGTGTCGTCAGCAGCTTGTGGAGGTCGTCGGCCAAAACATCGTAATTATAGTCGGATTCGGGTTTACTCGAACCGCCAAATCCCCGGCGGTCGTACATGATCACCCGGAACCCTTCCCCGAGCAACACAGGGACCTGTTTCTCCCATGAACGATGGGACAGAGGCCAGCCATGAAGCAGGACAATCGGCCTTCCCGTGCCGTGGTCTTCATAGAAAAGTTCAATATCCCCGGTATTTTCTTTTCCGACTTTAATATAAGGCATTTCCATTCACTTCCTAGGGTAAATAATCCGCTAATGACAATGATATTATAAATAATTTTCCCGAAAATTCAAAATTTGATCATTGTTTTGATATCGATGAGAACCAGGCATGAGGACCTTCGGCCCGGGAACGGCTCTCGAAGACAGCCGGCCTGATATAATTGATCGTCCACCCGTTACCAAAATTATCCTGGATCTCCTTCTTCGTTATCCTTCTCGGTCCGTATCCTTCGGGTTCCAGGTCACTGAAGCAGAGCATGAAATATGTCCCACCTGGTTCCAGGACCGCCGCAAGATTATTCACAAACCCCGGCCTCTCCTTATCGGAAAGGGTATGGAAAAATCCTGAATCGGTTACCGTTTTAAACTTCATATTCATTCCTGGCAATTCACGGGCATTCATCACAAGAAAATGCACAAAAAGCCCTCTTTCGGAAGCTTTTTCCCGTGCCTTTTCGATTGCAAGGGGGGCTCTGTCAATCCCCCATACTTCGTAGCCTTCTTTTGCAAAAAAGAGTGCATGTTCGCCGGTCCCGCATCCGATATCCAGGACGGGTCCGGTCATCTCACCTCTCCGGACCATCTCGACAAACTCCTTCTGGGGCCTCCCGATGTCCCACGGAGGCTTCCCCTGGTATGCCATATCAAAGAAATCCATGTATGTGCATGGATCCCGGCATGTTTATGATTATTTCTCCGGCTCATAAGGATTAGAAACAAAGTATGCCGGAGAGGGCACCTTCCCGGAACCGGGATTCTTTTCAGGATACTTCTTTACAACATAAAGTGATTCAAACAAACCATTCTTAAGAGCAGTTTGGTCGTCAGATTTAAACTTATCAGATTGGAACAATTGGTCCATGTTACTCTGATTCGGGTTTGGGGATTCAGGCGAGGTCAACACCGTCGTATGGTTCTTTTATCATCAGATTTCGTTCTAATTTTTATAAACACTCCCAAATTATTTATTTAAAGTCAAGGTTAAGACTGCCCCCAAGGCACACGATCCCACGAGACCTTCAGGCGTAAGCGATGATCACAAGAGGGGAACCCGGGATAATGTGAAAGCCAGGAGGAATATTCAATGACGAAACGATTAGGTATTGCATTCATGATATGCGTCACATTGATTTCTCTTGCAGTGACGGTAGTTTCTGCATATCCTGTTATCAATAATGTCCCGATGGGAGGCGACGTATTTATCGGTGAACAGGGCCTGGTCTTACCGGTCCCGGCTGGAACTGTTCTTTCGTGGTACACCGGATCACAGGTCGTTGGATCCAGTGCACCGGCTGCAACGGTTACTGTTACCGATCCGAATAATTTCTACGTATCTCCTGCGACATTTGTGGGTCGCACCGGCAACTGGTACGAAGGTAATAATGCGACTGTGGCTGTTGTTGTTAATGCTCCATCTATCGTGGTCAATGCATGGGACCAGCAGTCACAGCATATAGTTACCGGCCAGAGTGTTCCATCAGGGGATTATGTGAATTTCCGCATCGAATCTAACGTATATGTAATTCCCAGGGAGCGCGAAGCGAACGTTTCCGCCGACAATCAGACGGGTTTCATGGACCTGCGGGTCAGGACTTCAGACGGGACAGTGTATATTGCATTGTCCCAGGACCAGAATACGGCAATTCCTATTACATCGCTGTCAGTTAATGCGTTGCCTTTCTTCTGGGTCTCCAATACAAGCGGTCCATTCGGATGGAATACCGGTGTTGTCGATTTCCAGGGTAACCGGGTCTACAGGGCGGGAGTCTATTCATTCTGGGCTGAATGCAACCTGAATGGTATGGAAGACAACTATAAAGATGCTTCAGGCAATGATTTCACCGGGATGACGATTTCATCGACGGAGAAAATCACTCTTGCATCCGATACGGTAACCATTCAGTCGAACAAGGATTCTGTCGTCCGTGGCAACCCGTTCTCTGTTACCATCACTGGCAGGCCCAGTACCCGCGTATTACCTGTGGGCGAAGGGTACCAGCTCAATGACGGGAAAAAATTCCGACGCGCCACCGGCTATTGCTCCCTCCCAATTCAGCGTGGCCCAGGACAGCCCGAACAACATCGTGATTGGTCTTTACCAGTTCCAGGGCGGCGGTGGCAGAACTGTCCAGCAGGATGTCCCGTCCTATTATGGTAACGTATTCGATAACGGTACCGACTATTATGCCCAGGTAACCCTTGATAACACCGGCACCCGGACTGTAGGATGGACTACTACACAGAATACAAAGGATAACACCTACACCATCCATGTAGAGCGATCGGATCCGGCGACAAATTCGGATACGCCAACTGTCCGCTCATTCAAGTCCGACGAAGTCCGTGTTGCAGTCCAGAAGGGGGCTGTCACCATCGCCTCAGCCGGCAACCAGCAATACTATCTCGGTGAACAGATCACGCTTACCGGTACGAATTCAGAGATCGATGCCACCTATCTGTTCATTACCGGACCCAATCTACCGACCGCCGGGGGTCAGATGACCGATCCGAGAACACCGGTAGTACCGGGCGATCCAACTACGTTTACGCCCCAGGATGTCCAGTCTGATAACACGTGGTCGTACAAGTGGGATACGTCGAATCTGGACATCGACGCCGGTACCTACACGGTCTACGCAGTTTCCGCCCCTGATAACAGGGACAACCTTGCAAATGACGAGTTTGCCACTATTTCCATCATCATCCTCAAGCCGTTCGTCAGTGCGACAGACTTCGCAGACGGTCGTGGCAGCCGGCGACAAGCTCGACATAACGGGAACTGCCCAGGGCCAGCCGACGCAGGGTATTGCAATCTGGATTATGGGAACGAACTTCATCAACTATGCGACGCAGAGCGTGAATTCCGACGGTACCTTCGACTATGAAGTCCAACAGGGAACTACGTCCACTATGGCGCCGGGCCAGTATTTTGTCGTAGTCCAGCATCCGATGTACAACGGCCGGTTCGATGTATTCCCTGACAACCCGAACAACCCCATCGACATTCTGGGGGCGTACCCGGTGTACGGAAACGTATTGTTTGCAGTGGGAGGGGCGGGCAGTCTCCAGGGATCCGATGCGGCAAATGCACTCATCCAGGCGCTCAACAACCCGGCCGTCGACGACACTTATACAAAGCTGCAGTTCCTCGTCGAAGTCCCGAAAATAACCATAGACCCGATAGGTGACCACCAGGTGGGCGACAGGTTTACCATCACAGGAACAACCAATCTCGCTGCGGATGACCAGATCCTCGTTCAGGTGACTTCATCGTCGTTCCAGCCGACTTCCAAGACGCAGAGCGGGGAATTCAGCGGTGCATCCGGGACCGTCAAGGTAGTTGCAGGGAACCAAGGCTTCAACACGTGGTCTTTCCCGATAGATGCCTCATCCTTCAAGCCGGATGAGGACATCTGCCAGGTGCAGGGTGTAACGGTCACCGGGGCCCAGGCCTCTGCTTTGTTCAACGTCATTGCATACACGCCCACAACTGTTCCGACTACCGTGCCTACAACCACCATGCAGACAACAATAACTGTCCCTCCGACCACGCTACCACCTACAGCAATGCCAACAACACAACCGGGATTTGGTGTGATTGGTGCAATGATCGGTGTCGGTACTATCGGGTTCCTGGTGCTGCGACGGCATTAATCCCCAATATTTTTTTCTGATTAAACCGTTGTCCGGGGGAAAATATTTTCCGACGAAAAGAATTGAATTGCAGGGGAGAGTGCTGCTATGGGATTCTTGAAAGTGTGTCAGAATCTTCTGCATATTCCCGGTTTTTAAATGAACGGATTTTCTTGTGGAAAATGAATGTTGTTATAGAGCAGGTTGGTTCGGTAAAATTGTCGTGGGACAAAAAAAATAGTGACTGAAAAAATTGATGATTAACCATCAATTTAACTTTTTTATCGTTTTGCTTGAAAAGAAATCGGTAGATCTTGTATCCCACTGCAGCCAAAAATGACAACTTATTTATTGTAAAATTGTAAGCAATAATTATCTTCAGGAAGGGATTTATCGGAATTGGTATCAAATTTAATCAGGCAATGCTCAAAAGCAGTGTGTATTCCCCGCGTAGTTAGCAACAGCCAAGATAGTATTGAGATTAATAAAATTATTCTGCAGATTATTCGAAAGCTGAATAGAACTGCAGTTGAAATGAAATATTATGCTGCAATTCTAAAATGTGGTCGATCGAATATGTTCCACGGGAGTATGCAGCAACGATCCGCAATTCCGGGAATGAGCATATGAAATATAGGCAAAAATCCCTCGAAAATCTGGAAGACCCGATAAAACTTTTACAATGGCGAGGTAGAAAATGAAAATTCTGGAAGAAATGAACATTTCCCTGGAAGTGATTCTTCTCCTGGCCGTTGGCGTGATAATGCTCGTCCTCGGCGCCGTTCTGTTTCCGGTCTCTGCAGGAGCATTACCCTACTATGAAGATGGTTTGTACGGTCTCCTGCTGATTATGTTTGGCCTGCAGGTACAAACGGTAGGGAAAACTCCGGTTGGATTCATGGAGAGATCGTGGCCTGTTCTCATTCCCGGAATTATTATCGCAGTGATAGGTTTTATCACCTGTTTTGTTCCTGGGATTTTTGGCGACATTCCTAAGTATCTGGTGATAGTCATCTTCGGGGTTGGCGGTATTTTACTCGTTTTCCAGATGTTTTTCGGAAAGAAGATGTACCGGTTATGGAAAACGCGCGGGGGCGGGATATTCACACATCTTTCTGTGAGCGCTGCAGCAGTCTATTTTCTCGAGATCCTGATTGCCATCTTGATCGTAGTGCAGATTTTCCAGCCGCATCTACTCCCTATTATACTTCTCGCGGTCGTTGCACTACTCTATGGCATTTCCCTTTTTTACCTTGCCATGGTCCTGCAGAAAGTGTATCGGTTTCACCCCGAATCCGACGTGTCCGCGCGAACACCGGGCACGGCCCTTGGAACTGTCATGGGAATGCAGTTTGGCTTGTTCCAGATGGTTGTCGGCTGTCTGCTCGTTCCGGTAAACCTCGGGTTACTTCCATTTGCGGTCAGCGCCCAGCAAGGTACGATGATGGTGCTGCTTGGTGTCCAGGCGCTGGTCATCGGCGGGATAATGACATTTTCGTTCACTCGCAACTGGATTGTCTTCCTTACTGGGATGGGTTTTGTTGCGGTCGGTGCATTCGCAATCATGGTTCCGGAGACTATTGTCGGGATTTTGGTGATCCTGATTGGAGCCTTTAACATTATCGGAGGATTATATCTTTTCTACTGCCTGTACGGGCCAAAACCAAAGCCAGAGGAGTCGGCTCCGAAACTGGAAGGTAAAATACTTATGCTGGCGCGATTGGCACAAACTCTTACTCTGCTCACTGTCATCCTGATGATCTTATTCGGTGTATCAATGTTTATCCAGAACCTGATTCCGGGTATTGTTATTGGCATCATTCTCGCATGCTTTGGATTGTTACAGTTCGTCACGCTCTATGTTCAGTCACTCGCGGGGAAGATACAACGGGCGGCGGGCGGTATATCGTGAAGATCCCGCGAGTAGCAGATGGATCTCATCGACTCAAGGCAGCAGGGGGATCTGATCGGATTAGAGGACGATCGCGAAGAGGACAAATAATATGGAATGTGAAAAAATGAAAATTTCAGTAATAGGGGGAACTGGCGGGCAGGGTCTCGGTATTGCGACCAGGTTCGCCAAGGCGGCGGGCGAAGATTTGATCATCGGATCACGGACGCTCGATAACGCCGAGGCAGCAGTAATGAAGGAAAAGGAGTTGCCCGGCGATATTAAGAATGTGAGGGCCTCGGAGAACCCAGCCGCAGCGAAGGAGTCCGATGTGCTCGTCCTCACCTTACCACTGGACATGCTCTTCTCGATCAGGGAGAGGGCGGCCGGGAAGCCGCTTATGGATGCCACGGGGCCGCTTGAGTCCTGTATCGAGGGCTCGGCAGCACATCGGGCACAGGCGGTCCTGCCGGATGCGAAGGTAACCTGCACATTCAACAATATCTCACAGTCATGGTTCATGCTGCTCGACGAGCCGATCGACTGCGACTGCCTGATCTGCGGCGATGATAAGGACGCAAAGGCTAATGTGACGCCCCTGATCGAGAAGATCCCAGGTATCAGGGTCGTCGAATGCGTTCCGCTTGAGCGGGCCGGTATCATCGAGAAGATCACGACCTTGCTGATCGGGCTTGACATCCGGAACAAGTGCCAGTTCGGCGGCATCCGGATCACAGGCCCCGGCAAAGGAAAGACCTGCAAATAGTATCATGAGAGATTAAGGAGGAAACATCGATGCGTATCAGTGATAAAGAAGATGGCTTGACCCACCGGATGCCTGCCCAGATCATGAAATGGGAACTGACGAAGGAGGAGTTATTCTGTCCCTATGATGATGTCACGTCCCTTCAGATCAGGTACCGGACTGACAAAGAACAGCTTCTCCAAATCGTCCCGGAGGAGTTTGAGATTACGGACTCTAACATCGTCATTAATTATCAGAAATGCAATGCAGTCCAATGGATGGGCGGATCTGAGTATACTCTGGTCACCGTTTCGGTTCCTGTCAGGTATCTCCGGACAAAAGATCCTATTGACGGAATCTTTCATCAGGTTCTTTGGGAAAATAAAGCATTCCCGATATACGGAGGACGCGAAGAGGCAGGCATGCCAAAAGTATGGGCGGATATCCCCGAGTATCGCCAGATGAACAAAAACCTCTCGGTAAATGTATGCCACGAAGGACGGACCTTTTTAGAGATGGAACTGGTCAAGGAACGTGAATTTACCGCAGGGGAGATCGCAAAGTTGAATGAAAACCACGGCAGAGTGGTTCAGTTCGGCTGGCGCTACATTCCAAAGGTCGGTCCGAATCCGGGGGCTGCTCTATCGGAGGCCACGTACTATCCGGTCGACAACGAATTCTTCTCGGGTTCCGTGTGTTCCGGAAAAGTGATATGGACTGTCCCGAAACGGGAACAATTCCCGATGCAGTACGGGATCATATATACATTAGCAAATCTTCCGATTCTTGAATATCTTCCGGGTTCATTCAGGAAAGGAAAGTGCTGGATGCGTATGGATCTCGCACGCTCACTGCCGTAAAAGGTGAAAAAAATGACAAACGAATTCAATGGAAAAACTGCCATCGTAACCGGAGGAACCTCCGGGATCGGCCTTGGTCTTTGCGAAGAACTGTTGAAACACGGTGCGTATGTCTATGTTATCGGAAGCCGTGAATCGAGCGTCGCAAAAATCAAAGAACAGTTTGCCAGGTATCCGAATGCCAGGTTTGCTGCGGTCGACGTGAGAGACAACGCTGCAGTAGAAAAGATGGTCAAAGACTGTGTCGACGAGTTCGGCCATCTGGACTACATGTTCAACAATGCAGGAATCAGTCAGAACTTTCCATACGAGACAGCAACCCTGGATTTATGGAAAGATATGATTGATATCAACCTCTGGGGGGTAATTTACGGGGTGAATGCGGCATTGGCGGTAATGAGAAAGCAGGGCAGCGGCCACATTGTCAACACGTCATCATTCGCTGCTGTCGTGTGCAATCCATATCAGCCGGTTTATGTCGCGACCAAGTGCGGTGTTCTGGGCCTCACCAAATCCCTGCGGTACGAGTATGAACCGAGAAACATATTCTTTACTGCGGTATGCCCGTCGTATGTCGTGACACCGATATTTAAGACAGATGTCATTCCAGCGAATTCGATTTCAGTGGAGGATGCTATCCCGGTTATACTCGATGGTGTCTCGAAAAAAGAACTGGTGATAATCTTACCGGAATATTTCAAAGAAATGGCAGAAAAATGTAAGGACCCGGTTTTCTGCGATGCCGAAATGAAGAAATACGAATTAGACAGACGTCAGGTTTTTATGAAGAATCCTGAATACGAGAAACAGGTAAATGCTCAATTCAAGAAATAACCAGATTGTGGTGCAATGAAAAAATTATTTTTCCTTTTTCAAAATTTTGATGAATGCTAATAAAAGTCGATCCGCTCATAAAACAATTCTTGTTTATTGAGCACGTATCTCGCAGACCGTTTCCATAATTCAGAGATGGTCACAGGTTAATTTGATCTGCCGCACAGGCATTTGACTGTTTCAATCTCCTCACATCTTTTCAACCGCATTTTTGCGCGAGCACAAAAATACCTGATTCACGGGATTTTTTGACTTTCTCGTCCGGCGGATACTTCTCAAGAGAACACATATGGTTCTTTAATCCCGGATATAGTGCATATTTGAAGATATTCCTTGATAGCATAAACTTTCATTCGCATTATTTACCGGAGCAGAGTCGATCCAACCCAAACAACAATTTTTAATAGATCTTGTAATAAACTCTCGCATACGCGAAATCATGAGTACAAAACAATTTCCAATAGAAATGCCAGTAGACTCTCCCATCGGGAAAATGAAGGTTGATTCAGATGGATCACCTGTAGCATGCTCAAGGATGGATGCCTCAAAGGCATATACCGGAATTCCCGAGTTGCTTCAAAAGGTAATCAATGAGAACGATGCCGGGGCATGGGCGACTATCGTAGGAAAAATTGATTATATCTATGCTCATGTCGATTTTACCTTGTCCGGGTTGGACCGGGAAACTGGCTTTGCAAGCGTAGTCCAGTCACAGGTCCGGTCGGGGAAAAAACTCGTTTTCAAACCGAATCTGGTTAGCCCGTCAGTGATTCATCCCGAACAGCATGGTGAGGATCTGGGTGCCCCGATATGTACTGACTGGTCAGTAGTTGCCGCTTTAATGAGGTGGTTCCATGACACCCTTGGGATCACGTATCATCAGATGGCTATGGCAGAAGCATCAACATCTGCGCCATTGTTAGAGTTCGGTTATAGTAAAAAAGCAGGGAAATCGATACCTTCTGAAGCGATTTTCGAAGGCCGATGTGGGGATTTTTATGGTGGCTGGGGGTTTTATTTTGTTCGCCGGTATCTTTCCGATTGCCATCACCCCTCTCATATCGACGATCCCTTGAGTGGCTATGAGGATAGCATCGCCGGAAGATATATTCCTCCCGGTAAAGCGACGAACCGGCTCATGATCTATGACCTGAATAAGCTGTGTGATCGCTCGAGAGGAAGAACCGTCCCTGTTCCCGGAGGGGCCAACTATTCTGAAATCACCCTGCACAAGGTCATTGTTGGTGGGAATCCTATTGACACGGCCGATCTCGGGGACTATCCCGGGTGTGTTCTGATAAATGTGCCTAAGTTAAAAATCCATGCCCAGGATCTCTTGACTAATGCAATAAAAAATCTGGGAATCGGACTCTATCCGGTCCAATGCCCGATCGGTGCCGGCCAAGGGGAAACCTCATGGAAATATGCATTGCCATCATCCAAGATTCCCTCCTTCAAAAGCTCAAGCTCCCACATATGCCCTGGGTTGTCGAGATCGATGAGAATACCGATCTGCCAATCAAAAATAAGGATGGCGCATACATCGCGACGAAGACTGCAGGAATGCCGGGGACCCAATCTGATGTTATCCGAGCGGTTCAAAACCAACAGGTATTCATTGTGCATATTTCCGATTCGATCAACGTAAGCAACATCAGCCATAACCCGGATGGGATGTCGGTTAGAATTCCTGAAGGGTATATCTGGGCATCTCTCGATTGTGTCGCCCTCGACCTTTTATGTGCCCGGTACTGTTTTAAGACTGTCACGATGGAAGAAGGTCTGAGACTCAAAGAGAAGAACTGCTGGATCACGGAGTTTGTCCATCATGTACCTTTGGCAAAAGTCGAGGGTAGGGATATCATTACCATTGAGGGGCTTGATTCTCCTCTGTTCAGGTATAATCTGTATCGATACGCGGAGGAAAGAGGAGTAGGTAATCAGGATTATTATGTTACAGGATGGGACAGTGTCACCGATACACCGTTGGCATCCCTGGCGGGACATTTTGGCAGGATAGAGAAGGGAAATTTTATTGAATTAATGACCAGTACGATGTACGATAATCCGAGCTGCATGCTCTGGGATATGCAGAAGACTCTCCTGAGCTATGCACAAGCACATGACGCACTCACGGGGTCATCAATTCTGAGAGAGTTCATGGACGGTTTTGATGAGAACCATGACGGCATTATCGATTACGATGAAAATGGCCGCAAAGGATTTTGGACCCCCGGTTTCAGCATCCAGGCACATGCCATCGATATGCAGTTGACAGAAGAATACGGGGTGCTCAAAGGGCATTTTTACCAGAATGCAAATTTTTCCCTCAGAAATATTGATAAAAACTGGAACCCGGAAGGGCACGATTTTGCCTATGAATACTCCCTGGGGAATATCGCTGCTATGGCATATACACTGTCAAGGGCTGAAACCGTACATGACGATTTCTTTATCCCTGGAATGAGGTGGGGGCAGGGTATGTGGCCGAGCTGGCAGCAGACTTTCAGAATTGTTCTCTCTAATTGTGTGTATGGGGGGATATCACCCGATCAGATCGCGCTTTCTTCTCTATACGGAGACGCATTTCGATATGCCGATAAGACAGGTAATAATGGGGAATATACCGGAGATCGGGATCAGTTGATCTCCGATCCGAAAGCCATCTCTGCCTATTTCGAAGCACTCTCAATAGGAGCAAAGCCTCTTGACTTTACTTTGTACGTGCCGGAAGGATACGGGAGCCTGGACAGAGTGAAGATCCCCAATGTGGAGGAGACGAAAGATCCCGCAAAGATCTTCACCGCTCATTTCAACCGTGGTCAGGTGGTCTGGTAGTGGATAGGGCTGATCTTCACCGGAAGGATCTTGCATTCGTGTATTCATCACCAGTCCCTTTTTTTCCGTTCTATTCTATGCCTTCAGATAATCGGGCTTTCCAGGCGTGTCAACAAGAGCACGATGAATGATCCATACAGAAGATCGAATCCCCTGGGTGTATTGTATTGGCATGATATTTTTTTCGGAACGAAATTGTCCTGGATTGATATCATGCCAATTATTATTTCTGTAGGACACAATGCCATCAAAAGAGAAAAAGGGTTTAGTAATCGCCAGGCTTGAGAACCTTCCGGATGTGCCTCGCTCGGTGGTATCAGGGTCATCTTCTGGAGAATATATGCCAACAAAAGAGGACGAGTCCGTTCACGACGAGAATGCCCGCAATCACCGGAGTTGAAAGAAGACTTGCAGGAGCTCGGTAATACCTTAAAATGATTGCCATGATATTGAGCACCGTATCGGTGACCAACAATTTTCTGAAGAGCGAGGTCCTGCTCCCGTTTGCGATCTTCCCGTCGTCGTTCCCTTCCCGAGCGACATCAACGATAACAAGGATTGATGTATGACACCTGCAAATGGCCGTCGACATATACTTTGAGAGTGATAGCCGTCAGAACAAGAGTATTGACTGCCATTACAAGGGAATTGGGTAGATAAACTATTAAAAGAGTTTTGCAAGACTTGGACATACTATCCAGAT
>CAWEIC010000005.1:0-1600909 GCA_963809105.1 uncultured Methanomicrobiales archaeon
AACAATACACCATTTTTGGTGTGTATTTTTTATAGGGGTATTTTTTTCTTATATTTCACTACATTGTTGTATATTAATGTCAATTATATGTTTTATTGCTTTTTTCATAGAGATTTTATAACTATAAGACTTTTTCACCGACTTTTTTTATATCATCATAGTATACCTGCTTCCCGATGTGGATCGCAGCCCACCGATGCCCTCAGCTAAATGTCTCGATAAAATGGTGCGTAGCAACATACACAGGTCCCGTGCTGAAATCGCACAAAAAGGATCCGACTCTCCCATGAAATTTCCCGGACACCCTGGGGAAAAAAGAAAATACAAAAATGAGATTACATATCGAAATACAGATGGAACTCATGGGGATGAGGGCGTAACCGGACGCTATCCATCTCTATCCGTTTGTATTCGATCCAGACATCAATGACATCTTTCGTAAAGACATTACCCTGTAACAGGAATTCGTGATCTTCCTCCAGGGCATCGATAGACGCGTCAAGAGAACCTGGAACGGTTGGAATTTTCTTTGATCCCTCGCCCGACAATTCGTAGGTGTTTCCTTCGAACGGCTCTTTTGGATCGATTTTGTTCTTAATTCCGTCGATACCTGCCATCAGCATCGCCGAGAACGCCAGATAGGGATTGGCAGTGGGATCAGGTGGCCTGAATTCAATTCTTTTTGCCTTTGGATTATCGGAATATAAGGGAATTCGTACCGCTGCAGACCGGTTTCTCATGGAATAAACCAGATTCACGGGCGCTTCATAACCCGGCACCAGTCGTTTGTATGAATTTGTGGTCGGTGCACAAAAGGCCATCAATGCATGAGCATGGCTGAGAAGACCGCCGATGTAATATTTTGCGATCTGTGAAATACCTCCGTATCCCTTCTCATCATAAAACATGTTTTTTCCTCCGGTCCAGAGCGACTGGTGGGTATGCATCCCTGAACCATTATCGCCAAACAGGGGTTTTGGCATGAAGGTCGCTACCTGTCCGTTCTGGCGGGCAAGATTTTTCACAATATATTTGAACATCATGCACCGGTCAGCAACCTTGACGAGGGAATCATATCGCATATCTATTTCATTTTGTCCTCCCGTTGCAACCTCGTGGTGATGGACTTCGATAGGAATTCCCGTTTCCATCATTTTCAGGGTAATCCTGCTCCTTAAGTCCTGTAATGAGTCATGGGGAGGAACCGGGAAATAACCCTCCTTAAACCGCGGTTTGTATCCCAGGTTCGGGCCTTCGTCCCTTCCGGAATTCCATTCACCTTCATTGGAATCGATGAAATAATATCCGGAATTGACGGTCTGGTCAAACCTGATGTCATCAAAAATAAAAAATTCAGGCTCAGGTCCCCAGTAACTGACATCTGCAATGTTTTGCTCTTTTAAATATTGTTCCGCTTTTTTTGCAATATATCGCGGATCCCTCGTATAGGGCTTCTTTGCCACAGGGTCGTAGACATCACAAATTATTGACAGCGTAGGGACTTCACATACCGGATCGGTTACTGCAGTCTGTGCGTCAGGAGACAGGATCATATCAGATTCCTGGATCTTCTGGAAACCACGGATAGAGGACCCGTCAAAGCCGATTCCTTCCGCCCATATACCGGCTTCCGGGTCACTGTCAGCCAGGAGTTCAGATGCCGGTATCGAAAAGTGCTGCCAGAGACCGGGGAGGTCATTGAATTTCAGGTCGACAATTTTTATTTTGTCTTTCTTGATCAGGGAAAATACGTTATCGATATCGGATTTACTGGCAGTACCATTCCATTTTTGTGTCGTGGCTTTCAAAGTTTCACCTTCAGTTCGAAAACCGGGTACAGGTTTTTCAGGCCGGAAGACCCGTAAATTCTTACAAGTCTTTGGCAGGGCATGAGTATGCACACCTGCAGCCGTTCGACCGACTCCGACCTAGCGGCATTGCATGGACTGACGAGCAATGAACTTTATCCTTCATGCATCTGCCGGGCAAAGCAGGCAATCCGATCTTCCGGCTACAGGTGCGTTAGTCATACCATCCAGACCTGTCCGGTCTGCGATAGAAATAAACTTCTATCTTACTATATTTAAATCTATTTATTATAGGGTGCTGATAAGTCTGAGGTTGATCGTCATGTTTCATCGTCGTGAATAGTTACTCACCAACCGTAACCTATCAGAATGTCATTTCCACAGGAAGACCCGCCGAGTCGCAAGAGCAGGAAAAAGATTGTGGCCTAATAACCGCTCATCACGGTCGGTGTATCATTAATATCGAGATACCGGTCCTCGGTCTGGGTGAATCGCGGCCAAGTGACGTTCATGCCGCCGTTCGGGTCCCCTGTCTTTGCGAATCGGGTCCAGAGATCCACAAGGTTGTCAGCGACCGCCGGGTCCGCTCTCACTCCCGGAACCCCGAACAACAAGAGGGTCTCACTGCCGTGGAATGCCCCGTCGGGCTGCCCAGGCAGGACATAGGAGTACCGGTAAAGGTACGTCTCCGGGCTTATGGTTGACATCGATCCCGCTGCAAACTTCGCAGCGTCGGCAAAGTCGTAGCGGGTCATAATCTGGGCCAGGCGGAGTTGGACCTCCTGGGTCGAATTGGCAGGATATTTCGCCAGGACTGCATCTGCATCATTGCCAAAATAGGTTCGGATGAATGTCACGTACTCAGGAACGGTCATGTTGGCACCGGCCGAAAGCGTGGTCCCATCATTGGCATTCGTCCCGATCATAAAGGGGACCGGATTCTCACGATGGAGCGCAAACAGTGCGTCCACCGAATCGGGAAGCAGCCATCCGTCAACCGTCGGCTCGAATTTGAGGGTATGGGTACGGTTCCATGATGATGCCGGCCAGGGTGATGCATTGACGATCTCCCCGGCACTCACATTCCGCATCTGCCGGATTGCATCCGGCCCCGGATATCCGAGGCTTTGTGCAAAGTCCTGCCCGATCTGCTCGGCGTCTGCTTTTGAATGAACGTTGTCGATAGTAGGCCCGTTCGCCCAGAAGGGGCCGCTTTCGACGATTGCCTGGCTGAAAAGCCCCGTGCTCATGGGACTGACAAGATGGACGAGGACACTCTCTCCTCCTGCGGATTGCCCGAAGATCGTCACCCGTGACGGGTCACCGCCGAATGCCCCGATGTTTCGCTGGACCCATTGCAGTGCTGCGTCCTGGTCTAGTATCCCGTAATTGCCTGAGGTGTTGTTCGGGGATTCCTTATCGAGTTCCGGGTGGGCGAGGAAGCCGAGGGCGCCGAGCCGGTAATTGGTCGTGACGACGATAACCCCTTTTTTGGCGAGGGTTGTCCCGTTATAGATTGCAATGGTATCGAGCGGAGCTACCTGTGTGAAGGCCCCGCCATAGAAAAAGACCATCACGGGAAGCTTCTCACCGGCACTTTTTGCAGGGGTCCATACATTGAGGTACAGGCAGTCTTCGCTCATGGAGGGGACCGTTGGTCCTGAAGGAGGCTGGGGAGGTGCCGCTGAAAACGCTTTTGCTTCCCTGATGCCGTTCCAGGGTTGTACCGGGGCGGGGGGCCTCCACCGGAGGTCCCCGACCGGAGGAGTGCGAAACGGGATCCCGAGGTAGACCCTCAGGCCGTCCTGTTGTAGTCCGGAAATATACCCTGCGTCAGTCTTTACAACGGTGTCGGACGGCTGAGCAACGGTTGTTTGTAACGATGTGAGTGTTGTAGTCGTTGTTTGTGGAGCCGGTATCGCTGTCTGAGACTGAGTGCATCCTGCTATCAGATAGGCTGAAATTACGATTGCTATAAAAACGAAAACAATTTTAATCTGGTTTCGCACAGAATCACCCTTAATAAGGAGCCGTTTTGGTGTTGTAGTTTAAAGAGCTATTTATTCCTAAAAATGGAAAAACGATAACCAATTTTTTTAAATATTACACCATATTCGGTGTGTATTTTTATTATGGTAACGTAAGGCTCAGGGCCAGCCCGGGTGTCGCATCCCCGATTAATGCAAACAGAATGATAATATCAGTCACATCGTCTACTAATAGTATGGTTACTAAAAAAACCATCATTATAGACGAGACCTCAATACCTCCCGTAACCTTCGATTGCTCAAAACATTCATCAGATTCATCAGGACCCGGCACAAATCCCGATCCTGCTGTTGTGAAGACTGACTCCGGGTATATTTCCGGACTACAACAGGACGGGCTCTGTGTGTATCTCGGTATCCCATTCGCGGCTCCTCCGACAGGAGACCTGCGATGGAGACCTCCCGCACCTGTACAACCATGGACAGGCATTAAGGAGGCGAAGTTATTTTCAGCGAATCCTTTCCAGCCTCCGACGCCGAGGGCGCCTCCTGCCAGAATGAGCGAGGACTGCCTGTACCTCAATGTCTGGACCCCTGCACAGGGAGCCAATGAAAAACTGCCGGTTATGGTCTTCTTTTTTGGCGGGGCATTCGGCCAGATTGCTCCTTTTGGCACGATTGAAATATACAACGGGACAACCCTCGCGAAGAACGGTGTAATCGTCGTGACGACCAATTACCGGCTTGGACCCCTCGGGTTCCTCGCCCACCCGGATCTCGATAAGGAGTCTCTGAATAACGTCTCGGGCAATTACGGGATCCTCGACCAGGTTGCAGCGCTCCAATGGGTCCGGCGTAACATCGGGGCGTTCGGCGGGGACCCCTCAAGAGTGACGATATTCGGGCAATCTGCAGGAGCAGAAAGTACCTACATTCACCTGGTGAGCCCGATAAGCACGGGGCTTTACAGCCAGGCAATTATCCAAAGCGGCCCTCTCCTGAACAACAATACGATTATCGATGCGGTCTCTTCAAAAGCCGACGCCGAACAGTTTGGGCAGGATTATACACAAAACCTGGGCATCTCCGGTCCTGATACCATTGCACAGATGCGGAACGTGAGCGCCGACGACCTGATTAAAGCAACTCCGTGGCCGGCCTGCTCATTTGACCTCCTGACAGGCCCCTATTTCAAACCGACGATTGACGGGTGGGTTCTCCCGGACTACCCGAAGAACCTGTACCTTCTCCACCGTGAGAACCCTGTCCCCCTGATGCTCGGGACGAACGCGGACGAAGGGTTCACCCTGGTCGGAGATGCGAAAATAACTGTCCGGGAGTACATGACGTTCATCACCACCCGGTTCGGACCGGATGCACCTGCAGTCCTTTCACAATTTCCCGCCAATTCGACAGATGAGGTACCACTTCGCCTGTGCGAGATAATGACCCGGTATGACTTTGCCGGTGCAGCGAAGATTGTTGCAGGATCGATGGCGGACTTGAACAGGAATACCTATCTTTACCGGTATTCCTATGTCCTCCCCGGACTGAACATGGGGGCATTTCATGGCAGCGAGACATTCCTGTTGTTCGGGACGACGCTGGTCCACCCGGACCCTGCCGTAGCAGCCAATGTCGTGGATCTCTGGACCAGGTTTGCAAAAACAGGAGACCCGAACGGGGGAATGGACGTCACCTGGCCGCAATATTCAAAAACGACAGACCGGTACCTCGATATCAATAATATCTCGACAGTGATGAGCGGTTATTAACCCCACTTTTTTAAATATTACACCATTCTTGGTGTGTATTTTTATGGCCAATGTTACAAAGTGTATGAAGGTGGGGTAAATTCAGGCAGAATAAGTTTCCGGATGGGTATGGAATCTAACCCAGAAAATAGAGTTGTTGAGCTCAAACCGTCAACGATGTTATACCTAACCCCTATATGAACAACGGTGCGAATACTACAAGCCTCCTGCTTGTTTTCTGATGAATCTGTCCTTATAAAAAGGATTCTGGCTGAGGTACAAAGCAGCCACAGATGCTCTAAACAATAAAATTTAAAATTACATCTGCCGGACTAAGAATAGTGACTACCCGACACGAGGGGTCTGGACGAAAAGGGCTTGGAGGTGAATGCTGTGGTTAAAATACCAATTATACCTAGGATATATTTTTTAGATAACCTCAAGGTGTTTCTTGCGTTCCTCGTGGTTCTAAACCATGCAGCACAACCTTACGGTCCGGATGGTGCCTGGGTTATACCTTCTGAAACCGGGAGTTATTTAGGCTATCTGGTTCTCGGCATCTTCCTTGGGGTGATTTCATCCTTCTTCATGGGTCTTTTCTTCATGATTTCGGCCTACTTTGTACCGTCTTCATTAGAGAGAAAAGGTGCCGATAAATTCATGAAGGATAGATTAGTGAGGCTTGGCGTGCCGATATTGATATTCACGTTTGGGGTCTACCCCATCTTAAGTCTATCTCGTGTTACACATGACACAACCGTTGATCACCGTCGGGAATTTGTGGTTCCTGGTGTTGCTATTATTATTCACAGCGGTGTACGTGGCCTATTGGCTGGTTAAAAGGCCATCTTCAAAATCAAAGCGAGATTTCCCCGGTAACGCAGCCATCCTCGTTTTTATCATAATACTGGCTCTTATCTCCTTTGTGGTAAGCATATGGGCGCCCATAAACTATTGGGTACCTTTTGGATTGTTCGAGCCGTTTCACCTCACCCAGTACATTATGCTCTTCGTAGTCGGTATCCTGGTGTATAGGGAAGGGTGGATTGACGCTATTCCCAAATTTACAGCAAATCTATGGACATGTGTCGCAATACTCATGGTAATCTTATTGCCTGTCATCGCGATAGCTACCAATAAAACGCTATTTTCCGGGGGCTTAACATTATCTTCCTTAATCGGGTCGTTCTGGGTAGCTTTCATGTGTGTGAGCATGTGTATTGCATTACTCTCACTCTTCAAGAACCGGTTTAACTCACAGGGCACTTTTGCGAAGGCGCTTGCGAATAATTCATACACAGTCTTTATCATACAAATCCCGATAATTGTCTTCCTTCAATCCCTGTTAATCGGGGTACCGATTGACCCGTTCTTTAAGTTCATCATTGTAGGGGCAATAGGAATTCCGCTGATATTCGCAATCAGCCACTATATCATAAGGAGACTTCCGTACGCTAAGTATGTGTTAGGATAGAGGCTGTTTTAAAGAAAATTGATTTTAAAATACAATTGTGGCAGAGAGTATGGGTATAGAGTAGTATACTTGGCGGCGATATGACTGATATTACCCAACAGAACTGATTTTATGATACGTATCTTAGTTTCATGCCTTTTTTTAAAAATATTACACTATCCGGGGATCATCTTTTTATCGTTCAATCCTTGGGTATCACTATGCCGCCAGTTTCCTTTTGGAACTGTTATCTCGAATCGTGCACCCTCCCCCGGCTTGCCCACCTCCCTGATGGTGATGCCGGTCAGGGAAAGGATCTCCCGTGCCAGGAACATTCCATGACCGGTATTTTTCCCATGTCCATACTCGAAGATCCTCTTCTTTTCATGATCATGCACGCCAATCCCGTTATCTTCCCAGACAACAATAAGATCCTCACCTGACAGATAGTCCGACACCCGTATTTCATTTACCCGTTCCCCGTGCCTGACTGAATTGTCAAGAAGGTTGGAGAACACCTTTTCAATCATTGGGTTTGAAAAAATCAGGACACCGTCCATATCTGTCTTCAGGGTGATCTCAGGTGGAACATGCAAACCTGACACGATCGTGGCCGGATCGAACCACTGTGGCTCATGGGTGCCAATATCCTGGTAAATCCGGGTAAATTCAATCTGGGAGCGAATTTCCATGACAGCTGATTCGATGTTCCTTAAATAATTCGCAGTTTCTGGATTTTCCAATCCGGTTTTTACCAGGGACAGGTATCCCTGAATCGCCGTAATCTTATTCAGAATGTCATGCCGGGTGATGCTCGAGAGCAGCCTTAGCTGTCGGTTTACCTGTTGGAGCATCTGTTCAATGTTTTTCTGGTGCGTGATGTCCCTGGCGATAACTGCAAGTTTCGTTACGTTTCCGGCAGCATCGAGAATGGGATGAACTGAATTATCAAGCCATTCCCCTCCATGCTGAT
Source organism: uncultured Methanomicrobiales archaeon (assembly GCA_963809105.1). GTDB lineage: Archaea > Halobacteriota > Methanomicrobia > Methanomicrobiales > Methanospirillaceae > CAIKOD01. The sequence continues at coordinate 7,977 of CAWEIC010000005.1, forward strand.
CCTCCCACCGGACCGGTTTTTTTGTCCGCATAACTTTATCGGCATAAGCCCGCCTGAGGTCTGCAATATCGGGGGGTAAAAGATCATAAACACACCTGCCGACAGGATTATTCTGATCCCAGCCCATCCTCTTACCCATCGAAGAATTCATTTCGAGAATGGTACCATCGGGGTCCAGTAGTAACATAAAATCTACCGGGGAATTCATCAACACCCTTATGGTTGCTTCACGCTCTTTGAGATAATCTTCGTTACGTTTGTCTTCGGTTATATCACGAACGACTCTGATAATACACATCCTGCCGGCAATGTGAATAATATCGGCAGAAACCGATGCACAAAATAGTGTTCCATTATCACGGCATCCTGTTGCCTCGAAACGTTTTACCCACCCTGTGGTATTTATCCGATGAAGAAAAGCATCCCTCTCTTCTTTTCTCGGCCAGATGCCAAGTTCGGGTTCACTCTTCCCGATCATCTCATCCCGGGAATACCCAAAAATATCGGAGGTCGCGTCATTTACTTCGATAAACACACCGGTTTTGAGGTCGGAAATCATTATCGCGTCGGGGCTGCCGAGGAATAATTTTACGTATTTATCCCGTGTAATCCGTAACGATTCTTCCATACGCTTGCGTTCGGTGATGTCCCGCCCGGTAGAGAGAATCGCAGGAGCGCCTTTGAACATGATCATGCAACTGTTCACTTCCGTCAGTATACGGGTACCATCTTTTGCACGATGTATGGTTTCAAAAACGATATGCCCGGTCTGTTGTAATTCCTGGACGCGGGCTGGGATCAGTTTGCCATATTCCGGTTCATCAATGTCAAAGGGACTCATTTTCAACAATTCTTCGCGTGAATAACCAAGTCTTCTGCAAATTTCATCATTGACTTCCAGAAACCGGCCATGTAAATCATGGATCGCAATTGCATCGCCAGCGATATTGAAGAAGTTACGGAAGTTTTCCTCGCTCTCCTCCAAGGCTTTTTTCACTTCTTTTCCTCTCGTAATATCGTGGGCAATACCCCGAAAACCGGTTAATACACCTTCCGGGTTGAAAAAAGGAGCTGAATGAATTTCAATCGTGATATGACGACCATCGCGATGCTCCGCCTGGACTTCAAAGCAGGACAACAACTCAGAACCTGTACCCTGATGATCTAACCGGGATGAGACGGTGGCTATGGCATCTTTCTGGACGAGGGAGAAGATGGGCTTTCCAATAATCTCCGAAGGATGGTAACCTGTGATCTTCTCAATCTGGGGACTGATATAGGTAAAATTGCCGGATGTATCGATCTCCCAGATAATATCAGGTGATGTTTCGATGATATTCCGGTATTTTTGCAGGTTTTCACGTAATTCGAATTCAATTCGTTTCCGCTCGCCGATTAACCTTGTAGTTATCACGATGCCGTCGATCGGTGGCACATCAAGAAGATTGACTGCAATAGATTCAACGAATATATAATCCCCGTTTGCCTTCCTTACCCTGAACTCCGTAGGGGTTCCGGGATTCCTCTTTTCCTGTACCTGCCATAATGCGTCCTTCACAATGGCATGATCTTCGGGATGGATAAATGCAAAAGGACTTTTTCCGATCATTGACGGTTCTTCGTAGCCTAAAATTTTTTCACTCGATGGTGATGCGTACCGGATCATGCCGTCTGCACCGAAGACATGGATGATATCCGAGGAGTTCTGGATGAGAATTCTGAATCGCGCTTCGCTTTCTTTAAATGCCCTCTCAGTGGAACGGTGTTCTATTGCACGCCTGATCTTGTGCGTAAGCTCGGCAAATTGTGCTTTCGGATCCCCGCCTTTCTGGAGATAGAAGTCGGCCCCTTCGTTCAGGGCCTCAATGACAACCTCCTCACGACTCCGGCCGGTGAAAATAATGAACGGGATGGTTTTATCCGATGCCCTTACCTGCTTTAAAAATTCAATACCGTCCGTGCCGGGCATCTGGTAATCGGAGATGATCGCCTCATAGGATGTATTTTTCATTTTCTCCAGGGCGGATCGGGCAGAATCTGCTGTATCGACCTCAAAACTGCCATTACGTTCGAGATATTCTTTTGTGACTTCCAGTATTCCAGGTTCGTCGTCAACAAAAAGAATATGAGTCACCGAAAGTCACCCCCAATAGATGATTTCTTCCAACAGCGAAAAATCTTATCAATCGATTATAATTGCAAAGTTCTTTCAAAGACGTAACCGATTATCGACAGCCCTGTGGATCTCCGTTGAAACTGGGAAATTAATTTGAGTAAACCAATTGTTACTATTCACACTGTTTCGCGTCAGATGATGACCTGACGAAAAATTATGATACGTTAAAAATGAGAAGGCGGGATTTGTCAGGGTACCTCAAGACAGGAAATATGCATCCCTGTCTCACGCGAACCTGTTGGACCTCTCTCCCTTCATCGCGATGTTAAAATTTAAAAAATACCTATCCTGTATGGCGTAACATTTAAAAAAATATCAATAAGCCCGAAGTTCTGCGATTGGGCAGCCTGACACTTTTTTCTCTGTCGGGAACTGCATCGATATCCTCGTTCAGCAGGATAAATTCCCCTCTGTCGAGGTTCGGAATGGATTTCCAGGCCATCGGCACGCATCGCGATCGGCCGACCTGAAGGGATACCGGTAATGTATTGAATTTAAAATCAAAATGTTTTTATTACGAAAACAATAAAAAACTCCTCAACATACTGAGGTTTTACACTGACAAAGAGAAATTTTGTAGTCGTTTTTCTCATTGCACTATTATTATTGATCGCATGTAGCGGAACAGCCTTTGCAGACACCGGCGTCCCGGCAGTACCTGAAGTCCAGGGCCTTACGACGGGGACGGTGTCGGATGTTGTTGGTACTGTTACCGAAACAGATTCCGGGGCATGGACATTAACCAACGATCCTCTGGTGGTTTATTCATACTCGGATACGGGATTAGGAGGAATGGGGATCTCTCATGATGGTTATAATGCCATAGAGGCGCAATTGCAGGCTGCCGGAGGTTCGATCAGTGGTGTTCCAATCACAGGGGGAATGGCTATTACTCAGTTTAATATCCCGCAGTCGATTCTTACCGATAACGTCAATGGATTTCCCGGAACCTGGGAGGGCTTAATATCCTTTCTGCTATCCAATCTACAATTTTCCGGTCCGGTTGTAACAGACAGGGGCCTTCATACCGGCATTCTGGATCCCGGGCAGGTCCAGTATACTGCCGGTTACAACTCCCTGTATTCCGGTGTTTCCGGGCAGCAGACATTTACGAAATCGGCTGTATTGTCAACCGCTAATCAGATTGCAACAGGCAGCAACATCAACACCAATACAAATATCCAGTTTGTAGCGGTTAATTCCGGACGTGCAACAAATGCAGAGGATATCCTGCTTGACGGGGCGGCACAGGCCCAAAACTCATCAGGTCTGATCCTCTGTCCTTTCGCAAATGCAAACCCGGGAATAATTCCGGCATTCTGTAATATCGAACAGGCCGGCAGCTCTTTCGATTCGACCCTTACATCAACGGTGACGTCCACCGGTATACGGTTCATTGGTACAGGTGTATCTGCCCCGACGGTTATCAATTATGATATAAATTCTCAGGGAATTACCATGGGAAATCAGTCTTCCCCGATGATCGGGTCGGTATCAGCCTATCTGAAAGTCCATGTGCAGGAAGCGAGGAATGAAAGTATTATTTCCGGAACGATACCTATCTTCCCCAATCCTGCAGCTGCCTATTCATTACCCGATAGCCTGAACCCCCAAAAATCCGAAGATCTCGTTTATTCGGAGACTTCTTCGGCAAGTGGTCTCATAAGTGGTTTTCACAAGTCGATGAGTTATTCCTCACAGGCATCAGGTATTGACGCCCCGGTATCGATTATTCCTGAAATACCACCAAGAGGGTAATATTTTTTGGTAATTTTAAAGAACATCCTGTTACCACCCAGGACCCCTCTTTTACAAAGCAATCATTCCCGGTATTGAGCAGCCTGACGTTCCTTTTATCCCCGGCCGAGAACTGGATCGATATCCTTGTTCGGTCTGAAAACGCAAGCAACGTCCGATGAAGAACCTGGGTATTCTTCACTTCCCCACGAACACTGCCTCCTTCCTGTTCCTATCGCCCGGAGCCGTTACCATTCCAACAGATGGGTCACCCTCGGTTTTTTTATCTGGGGTACATTGTCAATCGGGCAGATTTGGTTAGTTTTTTGGGTTTTAACGTTAAATCCGGTATTAAAATGCTCGCCGATAACGGGATAATAGACAGACTTATAACACGATTTTGAAAAGAGGCGGTAGTATCGGGTTACCCCTTGACATATCTTCCGGGGCTTTGCGTCTAATGAGGCCGCATTTTCCGGCTTTTACAATTTCTGCAATTCACGGTATTTTCAACGGATAATTTCCAAATCCAAGCCCATAAAGGCCTTATTCAGACGATGGACCTCCTCATGAATATGTCCCTGCCGGGGCATTATAACACCTGTTTTCCTGCCGATACATCATGAAAAAGGCTCATGAGAACGCCATATTTTTGAAAAATAGGCGATAATTTACAGGTTTTTTCCATAAAATAGCAATGGATTTCAGGAACCGGAGGCCTGTAATGGAATACCCGGGCTCCCGGCGCGGAAGGGTGTCGCCCTGCCTGCGGTGACGGTTTCACATATAAAGGCTGAATTATCCCTCTTTGCCATATCCGACACCATTATAAAGAGAGAGAAAAGACATCTTTTTAACTCCTCCCGCGGTGCTGCGATTCGACTTGTACCCCGAACGAGACCCGGGGGAGTATACCCCTCGTTTTATACTGATTGTGTTTATCGTTTCACAATCCTGTCATTGCACTGATTGGATCACCCTTGATCCCTGCAGTGACCCACGATCAATGAGACTATCTTTGTTAAATCTTCTGATTTTCGATTCAGGAGCTTAGAAAACGTTAAAAATCTTTTACAATTTGTAAGGTAGTTATTCGTGATATGCTATAGGATATTAAGAGGGACTATAGGGTATTGTTTGGAAAAAGGGTTGAGATTTGGGCAAATGTTAATTGGGGTGATTAATATTCATCGGGGCGATGAATGGGGGAGGGGAGGGGTGCCGCAGTGGGGGGAGGGGGTGGAGGTGCCGAATCTCAGATTTCTTCAGACTATGCGGATCCGAGCTGATTGAAGAGGAAATGCTGAATGGCGATGCAATATTTTGAAGGATCCAAGCGAATTAAAATTTTGAGTTTTTTTTGGAACTTACTGAAAGGGAAAATAATCAGTTATATTTTGAACATGATTTTATTTTTTTAGGCTCGATGATCCGAAAGATCGAGACCTATACAACCACGAATACCAAAAGGTTGATCTTGTGAAAGAATTATAATAAATTGTATTAAGGCAGGGATATTTTGTGCCTAACTGCATCTCTGAATTCTCAGATATTGCTAGAGCTCATGTAAAAGATCATTTGCTATAGATTTATTCTGTGGTTGCGGTGGACTAACAACCGGGTTGAAAGAAGCGGGTTTCCAAGTTTTAGGTGCCGTAGACATAGATGCACGTTCAATTACGACCTATAAAGCCAATCACCCGGATGTTATAGTTTGGCAAAGTGATATTCGTGAACTGGAGCCCACAGAATTATTAGATAACCTTGAATTGACCATAGGGAGTCTCGATCTTCTCACCGGCTGTCCGCCTTGCCAGGGTTTTTCGACAATTAGAACTTTAAATGGGGCAGTCCGAATTAATGATTCTCGTAACGAGCTCCTTTTGGAATTCCAGCGGTTTGTCGAGAAAATATACCCCCGTGCCATAATGATAGAGAATGTACCAGGGTTAGTTACCAGTGTAAGGTTTACTGAATTTTGCAAACGGATGGAAGAACTTGGTTATATCGGGGATTATCGCATCCTAAATGCTGCTGATTATGGAGTACCCCAACGCAGACGTAGACTGATCTATATTGCTGGATTAGGAATCTCAATACCCTTCGCTGGAAAAATTCCCGGAATCAAGACCGTAAGGGATGCTATCGGAGATTTACCTAAAGCAGGTGAAAGTGGTGATCCGATCCATGATATTCCTGAAAATAGGACACCAAAGGTCAAGACAATAATCAAAAACATTCCAAAGAACGGAGGGAGTCGTGAGGTTTTACCGCAATATCTCCGTCTAGAATGTCATAAAAAATGCAGTGGATTCAAAGATGTCTACGGTAGGATGGCCTGGGATAAAGTCGCTCCTACAATTACCTCCGGATGTTTCAACCCATCAAAAGGAAGGTTTCTCCATCCGGATGAGAATCGGGCTATAACCATGCGTGAAGCGGCTCTTTTACAAGGTTTTCCAACCAATTATGAATTTCCAAATATCGAAAGTAAAACAGGGATGGCTCTCATGATTGGTAATGCCCTTCCTCCACCGTTTATCGCAGCGCATGCCCGATGCATATTAACAGCATTAGAATATTCTAATACTAGTCATAATGGGGAGACATAGATAATAGAGCTCAAAAAAGGAGAGATTCAACGGATGGAAAATCACATCTTTTATATGACGATCCTTGGTCGGACTATCGAACATCTCGGTACTCAGATGTACAAGCACAGGGCTCCCTCGATTGCGGAACTTGTAGCTAATTGCTGGGATGCAGGGGCTCAGGAGACATGGATCACCATTCCAGAACCACCAGATTATGATCCGGCCAAAAGTATTGTCGTTGTTATGGATAGCGGTGAAGGGATGGACGAATCGACAGTCCAAAACAAGTATCTCGTAGTAGGACGAAATAGACGAAGCGATGGCGGTGGAATGAGTCACGGACGAAAGTTAATGGGGCGCAAAGGGATCGGCAAACTTGCTGGTTTCGGCCTTGCTGAAAAGATCACCGTGACGACTTGGACAAATGATACCCCAAGGGCGATTCAGTTTTCAATGTCCTTAAAACAACTCAAGGGCGATTCGGGAAAGTCCCATGAGATTCCTTTTCCCTGGCATGGTGTTGATAAAAAGACAGAGTGGCCTGTGACCGGAACTCGGATCGAATTGTCTGAATTACGCCATTCATCGCCGATTCAAATCCAAGGTGTTCAGGAAACACTCGCTAGGCGTTTCTCAAGGATCACTCGCGGAGAAATGCGTATCAAGTTGAATGATAAATTGCTAGCCGAGCCCGATATTGAAACTTTTTATAAATTCCCAGAGGAAGGTGAATATAAAGATGTTGACCTACTTCCTGATAAGAAGATCAAGTACAATTATCGATTTGCCAATAAACCCTTAAGATCTAAGGAATTACAAGGTTTTGTAGTTTTTGCGAATGAACGAACGGCACAAGCCCCACCATTCTTCTTTAATATAGAATCTACAGCATCAGCACAACACTCAACACGTTATGTAACGGGGGAAATCATCGCCGATTACGTAGATGCCGGAATAGATGATGAATCAGATGTTATATCGACAGACCGCCAGGAATTAGACTGGGAAAGGGAGGATTTAAAAGAGTTGCGTGAATGGGGAGAGGTAATTTCACGGAAAGTTTTACGTGATTGCGCTGAAATGATGGGAAAACGATTGGAAAATTGGGTATTTAGCAATCAAAGTTTTTCTCAGCGGCTCGATTTGATTGATCCGAGTGCAAGAAAAGAGATCAGCCAGTTCTTAAAAAAACTCGGTGAAAAAACAGATGAAAATGATGAACGTACGCGTGATCTCGCAGATGCTTTGATTCGTGCATACGAATATCGCAATTTTCATGATGTGATCGACGACATAAAAAGTGCTAGCAATGATCCGGACAAACTTGAGGAGTTACTTGGTCGGATACACGATTGGAGGGTTTTAGAGAGCCGAGCTATTCTTGAGATAGTCCGTGGCAGATTGAGTATTATCACTAAATTCGAGTCTATGATTGTTAATAATGCTCCGGAAACTGCATCGAGCAGATCCCATGACAACCTGCACGATTTACTGGCAGAATATCCTTGGATCTTTAATCCCGAATGGCAGGTCTTTACAGAAGAAAAGACTATTAGCAAGCAGCTTCGCGAATGGGGGGAAAAAGATTTTCCGGAAGCTATGAAAGACAAACGAGTAGATTTTCTTGCATTCGAAAAAAATACTGATGCTTTAATAATTATTGAATTGAAGCGATCTGGACATGCTGTTGAGTTAGACGAACTCCAGCGTCTGGAGCAATATCAGGTTTCCTTCATGAAATCTAGAAAAAATTGCAGGCGTGTTCTTGTTTATGGGGGAACCGTGAATATACCTGAAAATAAGTGGAAACCCATGAGTATCTCACCCGATTTCGAAGCTATAACTTGGAGTGAAATGTTCACACGGGCCAAGGCTTTTTATTCCCATTATAAGTCCGTGCTCGAGGGGGACACCACCGCTGAAGGATTTCATAGAAAAGAGGCCGAAGTAGCCCGTACTAGAACTATACTTGAAACGGGATCCTCTTACCGATCCAAAGAAGATCGAGAACGTGGCATTGGTAACCAGGATTTGTGAATTTATCGAAAAACAAAAAAATCTTGATAGTGTATATCCATTCGGTCAATTTGAGGAGGAGGAATCTAATTATTTCTTCAAATAAGCATCTATTTTTCATATTAGGATAAAATCTCCTCAATCAGATTTTCGAGTCTTATTTGCCTTTTATTCTTACCTTTTACTTCACATTCCCAGACGATCAATACTTTCCAGTTGGATTTCTCCAATTCTTTATTGATTTTCGAGTCTCTTTCTGCGTTACGTTTCAGCTTCGCCTGCCAAAATTCCGGATTCGTTTCAGGAAGTTTTGCCGCTCTGCATCCCAAATGGCAATGCCAAAAGCAACCGTTAATAAATATCACAGTTTTGTATTTAGGGAGAATAATATCTGGTGAACCCGGATATCTTGAATCGTGAATTCTGTAGCGAAAACCCTTTGAAAATAAAAACCTTCGAACGAGCATTTCTGGTTCCGTATCTTTTTGACGGACTTTCCCCATCAATAAGCTACGCTTTTCTTTAGTAAATATATCTACCATTAATTGCGAATCCTAAAGTTATTATAACATTTAAGATTTTAATTACTTTACCTAATTTATTTTATTCAGACATAGAATTTTTGAATTATTTTTAATAATTGATCTAAATGGTCCTAAAATATAAAATAGGAATAAATATTCGTCCATTTTGATAATCGGTTTGTGAGGCTGTATTAAGAGTGGATCCGAAATCAATCCTTAATCTTATAAAAGAAATGTTGAAAAATGACTTTTTTCTCTACAAAATATTGGAAATATTATTCTAGAAGTAACTCCTCTGGCCGTCGATTTTTTACTTTATTATCATATTGTGCATCTACATCTGCAAGAAAAGAAGATAGATTAGGGTATGAATCATCATGAACAATTTTTAACGCGATTTCTGCAAGTTTTTTCCCATTTATTAATAATAACGGATAGCTATCTTCAATTATTTCTTGCTGCACAGGTTCTGAAAAATAACTTGTAGTTACGTATGCTCCGACCCAGCCTCTTTTCAAGCGAGCAACAGTTCTGGCAATATGGGTTCCACTGGTGGGCTCATCCAGCTTTTCACATTTAGCCTGACCAAGAAGAAGCACTTTTACTCTCCCGAATCCAAATCCAATATCAAGTCTGCCAATAAAATCAGCGCCACGATCTCCCGTTGATTGGGTAATCCAGCCTTCCGTATAAATACCACCAGTTTCGCGAATATATCGAGCGGTTATGACAGATGCGAGGGCTTCAAACTTGGTTTTCTTTTCAGAGTAAAATTGATAAATTTCACGCAGAGCTGAATATTCTCTGCTATTTGCTAACGGATTTTGTTCTGAAGTACTTGTAATGAGAAGCCTTGAAACCCGTCGCCTATTTTTTTCTAAAGATTTTGATCCTTCCTTGATCCATTTTTTCCATGATTCCGGGGCGGTTCGTAAAGTATCATCTAATGTGAACTTAGCATTTCTTCGGGCAGTTATCCAATTCCAATCAAATTCTTCATGTTCCATAGAAATATCAAAAATTACAAAATCATATGCAAAATTGGAGAAAGTTCGTGCATTTTTCCTATCATACTGTGTAACCAACTCACAATTTCTTATTATTCCGAATCCATTGAATTCAACAAAGCCTTTTGATTTTTGTTTATACGTCACTGTGCGATAGAAGATTAGTGGAACCGATTGTTTGCGGAGTTGTGTATCTAATGCCGAATGAAATGTTTTTGCTTCTAATAAAACTTTATTCCCCGGTGCTTGAGCAGGATCCATTCCTGGCTCCTTATTGTCGCCATAATAATGAATATGCCCATTATCTGGATCGAATGTGTCCTGCCAGGGAGTATCATGACTGCCTATTTTATGGGGGCTACTTCTGATGAGAATTGCAGGACAACGATAACCATCAGGGGCAAGAACATTACCAATTTGATTAATACCCTTATCAAGCAAGGCATGCGGTAATCCGGGAGAGGAAGTCACAAAAAAATGATTCCACAAATAATCAATTTCCGATGGAGAAGAATTATAGGGTCGGGCATAACGAAAAATTTCCCCAATTTTTAATTTGGGCATATGTATCGTTTTATTGGTTTTAATATATAGATACCTTGTTGATTTTGGAAGAATCGAGTTACTAGCTTTTTAATAAAACCATCGGATTTCAAATGTTTCACATCAAAGTTTGCTCGATGAACTCTTCAATAACAGATATAGTGAATAGCGATAGACCCCCGCAATAATCGGAATAAATAGAAGAATTGCTTAGTGAATAATCTGAGTTTTTTCCATAAACAATCAACCTAATGTTTATCCAGTTATTAATTTGCAGATCGTCTCTTCATCGACGAATGAAATATAATACCCTTCTACCTTACTTCACAACTGCATCCCCGCTCCTTACAATCTTCTCGATAAACTCATTCTCCTTTGAATATGTCAAAATTAACACATCGGAAGCCCTGGTCATGGCAACATAGATTTGTCGCTGTTGCAAACTCGTATCTTCTTTGTTACGAGGTTCAAACAGATCGGCCCACATTACAAAGACGATTTTATATTGCAGACCTTTAGAAGAAATAACGGTCTGAACTTTTATCGAAGGTTCAAATAGTTTCATCCGGGAATAGAAATCTTTGGAAAGCCACGTGACCGGAGCGAAAGAGCTAAGTTCCTTCAAGAATTCTTTAAAGATTCCTTCGTCTTTTAAGGGTTTTTTAGGATAGAGAATCCCAATTTCATAAGGATGAACGGTTATTGGCTGATTTTCATAGGAAACTCTGCCTTCAAGGAATTGTTTGATAATGTTAATAATTATTTGACATTCTTCGGTATGATCTTTACAATGATAGAGACCCGGCTTTGGGCCTCGACGCTGTGCCTGGCTTGGATCGACTGGCACAATCGAGATTGAATCCTCGTCGTTCTTGACATTTTTCGAGGTGAAATGTGCAGCGAGCTGCAAAATCTCACGTGTATTCCGATAATTCCTGTCGAGATCAAATGCTTGATGAATAGTTCTGCCTTGGGCTTTTATGCCGAGCGATTTCCAGCTGACCGCATCGATAAGCCGTATTCCTTGATTACCATCACAGACGATGAGCAGATCACCGTCAAGGGGATCCTTAAGTGCTTCCAGGAGACAGGAAAACCAGACGGGTGGGAAATCCTGAGCTTCATCAACGAGAATCGCATCGTACTTCCGGGAATCCCCGGCACGATTTTTAAGATGCTCCAATAACCTGTTACCAAGACTTATATCATCTTCCATTTTTCTACTTGCCGGATCCCGGCTTCTGGATGGAATACCGTTATGCTTCACCCACCCATCGAAATGAAACACATTAATCAGGGGATATTCCTTGAGTACATGTGTTAGGTATACACTCAAGACTTTGTTGTAGCAGAGCAGCAATATTCGTGAAGTAGGATCGCGCTCGTTCAACCATTTTGCTCGTGCTACAAGGAGAACTGTTTTCCCGGAACCAGCGACCCCGTAAATAATGCGATGACCTTCACCAATTCTTCTTGCGTTATTTTCCTGTCTACGATCAAGAACTACTAAATCAAAGCATTTCTCCGCTTCCTTTTCAGTCAGGGTTTTGGAAGGGATATAACTTAGAATAATTTCGGGATGAATGATTGATCGAAGTACATCTACCTGTTGTAACGTGAACGGTGTAATCTCCCAGTAGGGATCGAAAAACCTCATCAATGTATTGCGTATGACCTCTGCAGATGAATTTTCAAGTGCTAACAATTCATCCCTGAAAAGAGTATTATCCATTTTGAAAATTTGGGAGATATCCTGGTCTTTACGTCGTAAAATATTATCCCTTGAAATATTGGACAGCACTGCAAAATGGCAGAACGGGAAAAAAAATTTATTTTTATGAGGCCCTTCTTTGTGGAAAAGCATGGATCTCATCGGGCTTTTCTCGCAGGCCCTTGCCAACTGCCACATATAGGTTCTGGCCTGTTCGAGAGGATGTGTTTCCTGTCTCTCTCGATTGTCGAAATTGATGGTTATTAGATTATGATCACCTTTTACAATATCATCAAGATACCATCCTTTAACTTCAATAATTATTACTCCAAGATCCGGAGCTATTACAATAAAATCAGGATGACGGTTATCGATATTAGGTTCGTAATAGACAAGATAATCATCAGGAAGTTTTTTCAAAAGAGAATATGTGCGTTCTTCTCCCCGACTTGCTTTCGAAGGCAGTCGATCCGGGATGAATTCAGCCATAGTTACACCACAAATTATTTTTTCAAATAGTTCATTTCTAATTTTTTTAATGATATGATTAAGATATCCGATATTAGTTGATTATAATTTGGTGTCGGACCCTCCATTTTAACATTTCTTTAGAGTTCTTCGTATAACATCCCGTTTTTGATAATTGAGTATTATTTTTTAGCTTTTCCTAGAATTTTATCTTTCAGAGACGTTACTGATACACTTTTCCTTCCATCACCTGTCAGAGTTTTGTTTACCTTACCCTTGATCGTTTTAGGCTCCTGTGATTTTTTTCCGGACATAATTATCACTATAGGTATTTATTAAATAAATTATTCGGTTTTAATTTTATAGAGGGATATAGTTTGAAATTAAAATAGTATATATTATCATACTGAAGGTTCAACCAAAATGTTAGTATGTTTTGTCCACATTGTGGAACTAACTTAGAGATAGAGACGGGAAAGTTTTGTACAGAATGCGGGGGATCCTTATCCGGCTCTGTCAAAGAATCTAGCTTGCAGGTTCAAAATCAGGAAGTTCAACCCAATACCCCGCAAAATGTCATTTCACCAGATTTGGATAATGAAACAGAAAATCCTGCAATTGCATCGAGTATCAATCAATTAGGAAAAAAATTAGAGGAGGCCGTAGAGAAACTGTTTAGAGCGGAGGGTTATCAGACATGTCGAAATACACATTTTGGCGATAAATCTTCACGAAGGTTTGAAATTGATGTTATTGCACAGAAAAATAGTGAAAATATTGCTATCGAATGTAAAAATTATAGTAAAGCAGTCGGAATTGAGAAAGTCAATCATTTTTCTGAAAAATTAAAGTGGATTACACAGGAAACAAACCAGCCCTGGCGAGGTATTTTTATTGCTTACAGTAATCTTTCCAATGATGCTGAAAATGTTGCCGCCGAAAATAATATAGAGACCTGGGGAAGGGATATAATTGTAGAAAAGTGGGCTCAATTTTCATTTGGTCGATTGATGCAGAAAGGAGAAATACTGAAATTAGAATCCGCATTATCACTTAATACAGATTATACTAAAGCAACTTCATTGCATCTTAAAAATAAAAAAATAATTACAATTTCTGATGCAATTTTAACATTCCACCCTTATTTGAAATTAAACTATCATTTTTCAGCAAAGTATACCGATCCTGCCAAAGAAACCCACAGATTTCAGGACAAGGGGATAATTATTGTCGATATGCTTGATGGTACCGTTCTAAATCCTGAAATTATCAGAGATATAATCTCAGGACTTTCCAAGGCCTTCAATATTCTTTCAGCTTCAAAGAAGCATGAAGAAAATAAAAGATCAATGAAGATAATTCATGAATTAGAAACAACTCAGGCTTCTCTTGAATATCGATTAAACATTGGGCAGGATTATCGAGTAAGCAAATTGAACCGGGTCATTCCTATTCGGAGTGGTATTGCGAACGCATTAGATTATATCATTGAGAGAAATACCCAGATTATTAAATATAGAATTCAAAGAAGAGACTCCTTTGAGGAATTTAAAGAAATCGAATTCATTCCGAAGAAAAATACTATTACGATAATATCCCGCGACATTATTTCTGTACCGAAATGGACCATTCATTTCAATTCCTTAGGACACATTTATACCCGAGAACTCCTTGCTCATTCCGGAGAATTGTTGGAAGATACGATACAATATTGTCCTAACCACAGATCATTTGGCATCTTAACTGAAACATTCAAAAATAAACCAAAAACAATTGCTGTTTGTGAAGAATGCGGAAAAGCATTCTGTAAAGATCATATCAATGAGTGTCCGATATGCGGAAAATGGTATTGTCAAGAACATTCAAACGAATGCAATTCATGTAAAGGAAAGTTCTGTAAAGAGCATACGCCATATACTTCTGATCTCAATAATTTACCTCTATGCGAGGAATGCATCAGGCAATGTTCCATCTGCAAAAAAATTGTAGGTTCGAATAATCTTCATATTTGCGATAAATGCGGGCTAGCAGTCTGTGAATCGTGCATTAAAAAATCTGGAATACTGTCCAAATCAAAAATCTGTCTTAAATGCCTGGGAAAATAATATCACAAGTATATAAACAAAAATTTCAATTTTAGTGTAAGAAAATTAACCCTTGTTAAGGGCAAAATCGAAGAATTTCATCTTCAGGAGAGTTTCTGTAATAATTTTCATCCCGTTCTGGTCACTGTGCTGGGCATCCAAATAAATTGCACCGAACAACGCTTCGGTAACGGTATCAAGAGCCTGGTCTCCCTTGCCATAGATTTTATCCTGTTCTTCGCCTTTTCCCCAAAGAATATAATCTTTGAGATTATGTTTTTCTGCAAATTTCCGGGTGATTTTGCGATTGACCCGAGTGCTTTTAATTTCTGATATTTTTCCTTTATCGCGTTCCTCCTCTGCTTCATATAAATGTTGAATTATTGCAAGTCCGAGCACTGCATCCCCTAGCGTAGCCAGGGGGTCCATGCCACCATCCGATGAATCGGGATTTTCGTTAAGGAATGCACGTCGTTTAAGCGCTTCTTCCAGGATATTGATATCTTTGAAATTATAGCCAATCAGATCTTGAAGCTTCTCCAAATCCGGCTTCTCAGTCATTTGTCTCTCTTCTATTTTCTCAACTTAATAATACATGAGATTGGTCGGAATTCCGGGAAGAGCCTGATAGAATAACCGGAATAAAAAACATTCCATCAGGTTAAAAAAAGATCAAAAAAAGAATTACCCTCTTTTATCCAATCTGATGACTGAATGACGGGATATTGATCTGGTTGTACAGGACCTCGTTACTGCCATCCGGGAAAACGATCGTCGTTACATCAGGAGTAAAATCCGGCGAGATCCGCGGGGCGAACCAATACCCCTCGGCGACCTGCTGAACCCTGCTGAATGAAAATCCGGGGGTGGTGATTGTTTTCTTCCCCGGTCCCTGCGATACCGCTGCAAAGGACGGGATCACTATATCAGCCGAGGTAGTACCTGCATCGTAAACCATTACCTGCCTGTTGAGGTTTGATTCGAGTGCATTCTTCAATTCCGCAGCAGGGTCTGCGATCTGGAAATAAACCGCCGCTTGTTCTACCATGGTCATTTTATAATGCAGGTTCACTTGTGCATCGCCATTCTGCCCGATTGTTATCGTAAGTGACGAAATAGACAGCGCCTCTGCAGGTATTACAGCAATAACGGTAATGCACAGCGCTGCAAAGAGGAGGTATATCGGCTTCATGGTTGGTAAGGTTTCCATTGCATGTACCTGTATAAATTCTTGCTCTCTATTGCCAGAGATGGCCTGAGTAATTCATCGGCCCTTTAATCGGAACCAATATGCAGGGATTGCATTCAGAAATCTCTCCTAATCCGTATTGTTATGTATATGGTATCGAGCAGTTGACGATTGTTTGATGAAATATCTCCGGGGATTACCATGACGATCAACCGTAACCTGAACAAAACACCGTAGTCCATTGAAGGTCTATACAAAACTGTTGAGTGTTTAGGTAATTTTAATTCCTTTCGTTGAAAGAACCTCTTTGACCAGCCTTAAATCTTTTGTACTGAACGATTTGATAAGAATCGAACGGGGGGTTGTATCGGTTTTACAAAAGATAAACAGGGCAGGAACATAACCTCTGCCGGTATTTTTATAACCGAACTCGGCCCGGGATATTTCTGAGTAGGATACCTCATGGTTGGAGAGCAGAGATTTCAGTACAATCCTGTCTTCGAGAAGGCAGATTTTGAATGAACCGATAACCAGCCATATCAGCAGAAGTATAGCAATACCAATGAGTGGTACTGGCCAGGTCGACTTATTTCCCGGCAATAGTATTAAGCCAAGTAAAATGATGGGTCCCAGTATAACTAAGAAAATTAAATACGACAGTCGCTCTGCTTTTACAATATAGGGTAATCCGACGTTCATACCATTTGGGATCTAAAATTCTTTCGAATCTAAAATTTTTTTGCTGGTTTTATGTATCAAACCGTCATTTGAAATACTGATCTTTTTTGTTTTACAAGGAGGTTTCCGGTATAATTTAAATGATATCCAGGGCAACCAACTCTTCAGTCTCCTGTTCCTCCTGGTCTTCTGACGGTTCCCGCTTCGATTGTTCTCTATCGCGATCTGCATCCTTTTTCTTCTTCCACCAGCACACTATGTTCCCTCAATTAATTCATATGGCATTTAAGTATCAAGAACCTGACTTCGACAGCATCAATTACTGTGATCTGTCTTATCGGAGCAGAAAGATAAATTTACCAGAACTCTCCCGGTCTTCCCGTCCTCAAGCCCCTTCGGGATCTCTTCGAATAACATTCTCCTTACGCCGTATATGGACATTGGTGAGATACTAATTCACAGGATATTCCTGGTACCATTGCGCGAGATCACAAAACAGCAAAAATGAACCCCGGAAGTGGAGAACCCTTCAATTCTTTATTCTCTTTTCTTGGGTTCCCGAATAATAACTTATTAATAGTGTAATACCTATGTCATACATAGTGAGTAAGTCCTTCCCGAAAAGGATGATGCCACCCTGAGGTGGATGGGACGAAGTAGGGAAGGGTTCACTATCATTTCTGCGGACCTTTGAAGTAATCCTGTGCAATTTTAATTCGCTCATCAATGATTTGATAATAGGTGTCATCATCGTTACGGTAGTAGTAATGCAAGGCGCCGGCGATAAAATCTACTGCCTGGATACACGGATCTGTGCACGAATCCACATGGTTGATGGTTATGACAGGTAGTTCGAACGAGGTATCATAATTTTTTTCAAACGTCTTATAAACGAGATACTGGTCGAATGCTTCTCTTTGGATCCCATTTAATGATTTGTCGACAAGTATCTCTACATCATCGCTTACCAGGATTTGCTGAATAATCCTTGAAACCAGTGATCCGATCAGATAGTTATACACAATGGCGTGTTTATCGCGAAGATGGGGATATACCTGATTTTTACGAAGGACACAGTATGCAATATCTCCTTCAGATTTTACGATGCATTTGAGAATCCTTTGTTTGATCGCTTTTCCCGAGTTATTGAATTTAAATTCCGGGAGATCCTTGAACTTTTTTTTCAATGTATTTTGTCTGATTTTCTTGAAACACCGATGAATAGGCAGGGGATCGCAAACGATTAGGGCAGCTACCACGAAGAACTCCGATGATCTCTCCGTGAATCCCAAATCACCCGACTCATCGATGAAAATTTTCACAATGTAGTGTTTTTCTTATGAGCTGATAATGATGGAATACACAGGGTAGATTTAGCGCAATTCTGATAAACTCTGAAAAACACCGGATCTTTGGAACAAGGATATCGGGGAGCAGGAGATGCACAGACAGACGTATACAGGATGACGCAGATATCAATTGAAGAGCGATATGGTTCCAGTGCGGGAAGTCCCTGATGAAATAGAAGGAAAAATTATCGGCGTCTTAAAAGAACATGGCGCAGTAAAGATCTCAATATTTGGTTCATTTGCCAGGGGAGAAGAACGACCGGAAAGCGACATAGACATAATCGTCAGGTTTAACCAACCAAAGAGCCTTCTCCAGTTAATCCGGATCGAAGATGAACTTAAAATTGCAGTAAACCGGAACCTCGACCTTCTCACCGAACATTCAATCAGCCCGTACCTGGCAGATACCATCCGCCGTGATGAAGTGGTGATTTTCGGGTGGACGTGAGAGACCGTGCGTATCTTCTCCATATTATTGAAGCGATCACCCAGATCGAATCATTTAGCAAAGGTATTAATTCAGCCACTGAACTTCGCAATTTTTTCTATTGATTTTGTATCTATTACCCTGTTCCTTCCGCTCCATGCATCCTGCCGGAGATCACCCTGCATCAGTTCCTGGTCGGTGACTGACAGTTCAATACCGCCAGGCTGCCCTGGAGGAACATTCATTTGCCTCATGGAATCCGACAAATCATGACCTTTGAGCAAAAGGCGGCTGTTTCCGGGTTAACAGCATAATCCCACCCACTGGCTCATTCAGAAACAATTTAATAATGCGCCTCCAAGCGGGTACAGGATAGCCAAAACGATAGGAGAATATACCCAATGAACACGATGCGTCTCTTGATACCTGCATTCATCCTCATGCTCCTTCTTGTCGTCCCCATGAGTGCCAGCCCGGATAACCTTCCGCAAACCCAGCAGATCACCGTCAAATCCGAGTATACCGGAAATGCCACGGTCAACGAAGTATCGAGCCTGAAATGGTCCACCGGTACACCAGGGAACATGACTACCTATACGTGGCAGCAGGCCGCGAACCTCGATAACCCTGGCCAGCCAAGCGTAACGCAGTTAGACATCAAACGCACGAACCAAAGTACCACCTGGCAGTCGAAAGAAACGGCATCATAATACCGGGTGGCGTTACGGTGGACAACAGACTCGATTATCCAGCCGCAGGATCTCACCAGTTCATTCCAGCCCTCGTTGATTCCCGCATTTTCCCTGTTCCAGCCTCAGGGAGGTTTTCTTTACAATCCATTTACATTCCCCTCCGTGTTCTCTCCGTTCCGTTATTTTTAATGAGACGTGATGTATCCATCCCTTTTTTCATTGCAATATTCTTAATTATTCCACCGGTTCCAGGCGTTTAATCGCCGGCCAGGGGATCGTCTGGCTCACGCCGCTTTTATTATAAAATTCCATCAGGAAAATTGGATTCCCGATCTCATCAGGCCCCCAATAAACGCCTTCTTCAATTCCCGTATAAATCCGGTATTTCCTGCCTTTAACCATTTCCGATGATCGATCTTCCATACCGGATCCACGGGTACTGGACGCGTATCAGGGTTGAGAGAACGGAGGGTGAAAGTGAAGAACGAAATCCGGGTTACGATAGGGAAAACCGGATTTTTCACCGAGGTGCGACGGGCCCCGTCCCCCATCCAAATATAATCGCCGTCCGTTCAGGATTTACCAGGGTATAAAATAATTTTTAATCAAAAAATCCGGAAAAAGGATGTCTTTTCACTGCTCACAGGCCAAGGAATTTAAAGAGTCCATATACTAAAAAGGCCGGCCATAAGATCGCTTTTATGAGTCCGATGAATCCTGCCCATATGGTTGCGGATGTAGTCCAGTAATAATAGAGTGCACCGAGGAAGCCCAGCACGTAGATTGCGCCTTCGCACCCGTGGCAGTGGATATGTTTTTTCCAGTTACCCACGGACTGTTGCCAGTCGTTCTTACACGGTCCTGTTGTTTCTTCCTCCATGTCATTCATCCTTTCAGATGGTTATCGCCGTGACAAGTTCAACTTTTCTGTGGGGTCAGGCCGGATGAATACCTGCCAAAAATCGGAAGGTGTTGATGCCGCCATAAAATAAATGGGACGTAGAAGGTGGGGTTTCCCATCATTCCGGGGCTTCGCATCCCGGTGGAGAAACCAATCGAGCCGGACCTTTAAAAAGTGCCGGTTCAATATTGGAAGAAACCTGGCTTCTGGATTGAGCAATTCACCCGCGGTAAGACTCTACGATATATAGAATGCCTAAAAAAAGGTTCAGATCAGGTTGAACCCTGACTGGTACGACATCGACTTGCCAAACGAGCTGATCAACCCGCTGGCCGAGGAGGTTTCCGAGTAGGCGAGGTCTTCAGATTTTGCCCTGTCCCATTCGGTGAACGCCGGATCGGTTGTATTCCGGGCTTCCTGGACATGCACCTTCAGGTATGCAGAGGCCGACCCGATCATCGGTGAAGACTGGTCCCCAAGAGTAATTCCCTGTGCATTGATGTTATAGTTCAGGATTACCGGGTTGATCGAGTCCGTGCCTACGAACCGGTCATTTGCGCTGGTAACCGTTGATGTCAGCGTTGTATCGAATGCACTACCCGCCTCGGCAATGTTGCAATAGGTGGGAATCCCATCGGCCGGGGATACTACTGCCTCTGCAAACGGACAAAGGATTGCGGTCCCGATGTAGGTAGGCAGTGCTGCTCCGTCGACAAGCAGGTCTTCCGACCGGGTTGCCCGGCCGGGATCGACGGCAATGAACTGGACATTTGTTGTTGCCGCCACATTGCTTCCGTCAGCGACCTGGTTTCCTGTGGAAATTGCCATGGACTTTGCAAACGAGGTCTGTCCCGAAACACCGGCGTACTGGTCATTATACCCTGTTGTATATTGGGCAGACTCATTGGGAAGCGGGGGGAGAAGATTTATACCCGATACGATTTGGGTATAGTCTTCACCCAAGACGGTCAGGTTCGCACCGGTCGTCCAGGCGAGCGAATCCGTCTCAGTAACCGTCCCCTGTGCCTGTATTGATGTCGATGTCGAAGTACCCTGGATTTCCGGAGTCGCCGGGATATTCCGGTCTGCATACACCATACCGGTGGATGCGACAATCAACACGATAATCAGGAGAGCAAATGCTCTCCCATTCGGAAATTTAATTTTTAACACCCCTCTACTGACACCCGGAACATTCTTCCGATCAGTATGTCGGAATTCTTTTTGATTTCCATAAATGTTTTGGTTAAAAGCAGGATAATCGCATTCACAGGTATGATAATTAATCCATGTACCAACATATCCCGGTTTACCATAACCACAAATCTGCTACATTTATATAAGGATTCGAAATATGATTTCTCATCACAAGAGGTGATAACCAGTATGGCAACTACTGCATATTCGGTCAAAAAATTGGGAGTAATGAGTGTCGCATGGTTCGGGGCTGTTGTTGGTCTCGTAGTAGGAATTATTATGGCCCTGATCGCCGCAACAGCCGGTGGAGCGGCGGCAGCAATGGCAGCATCCATCAGCGGTACAATCCAGGTCGGTACAGCTGCCGGTGTCGGGATATTCATCGCACTGGTCCTGCTGGGTGGTGTTTTTGGATTGATTGCCGGTGCAGTAATCGCGGCGATCTATAACTTCGCACTCGGCCCGTCCAATGGCATTGAAATACACATTGAGGTTAAATCATAAATCCACTTCTTTCCGTCTTTTTCATACGGGCTCCCGGCTTTTGATACGTGACGTATTGAATGCCTCGCTCCCGGCAACCTACATAACCCTGATAACTGCAGAAGTTAATGCTGTTTTTCCGGCCGTTTACCATTTACGACATATACGACGCCAAATCCATTGGGAGGCCTCCCCTATGGCACCCACGATCCCGGCCGGGTGCAGAATACCACCGGTTATAACGACCAGTACCAGGACCCGCAGAAATCCGAAGACTTCGTGATTCCGAGACTGCGTCAGCCAGAGGGATTGTCAGCAAATTCAGCAAATCGAAAAACCCCCGTCAGGGTCCAGCCTGATATGGGAGAGATCCTGACCCTGCATTTTTTTCCAAAAAGCAGACTCGTCTGGCATCAATGTTAAAACCTGCGTCAACCTCGTTTGCAGGTCTGCCGCCGCGGATCGCCCAATGTTCTGTCGGTAGTTCCGGAGGATTAAGAACATTTCGTCTCTAAGAATTCCGGGTGATTCGTCAGGATTTTGTACGATCCTGTCCTTGACATCGAATGCGGATTTCTCCGTCAGTTCGTCCCCGCCTCACCGGTCGGGTTCTGCTGCACGGCAATCGCCTCTTTGATGCCCCATGCATTGTCGGGAAAACCGGCGAGCTCGATTTTGTAATCCAGTATATTATAGTCCTGGTAGAGCTGAAGATCGACATTCTGGGAGGCCACCTTTGTATTCGCATAGAACTGCCGGCCGTCGGCAGAAACATAATACACGTCCCAACTGCCCTGGGCGTTGGGAACGGGGTGAGATGCTGTGAATACGACCTGTTCCCATTGGGCATCGTTATAGTTGTCCACTGTCGCTTCGGCTCCCTCCGTCCCGGAAACATGGAACATCGTCACACTGATCCCGATTACCGCGATAATAATGATAACGGAAGCAATGAACACCGCGACGATTAAAAGGGGAATTGACTTCTTTGTATCGCTAACCATGGGTTTCACCGGTGATCGGTCTCATGCACGCCAGCTCCATGGATCTTCTCTGATGTCATATCACGTCTCTCATATGGTTTGTCCAGGGCATTATGATTAAGCTCGTACCATTCTCTGCAACTGGCCGATTCCATAATATTATCGTAACCGGAATTTAATTACACGACTATCAGGTATTTATAATATTCCACTATTTAAATAGAATAAAGGGGGGATAATCTTGTTAATAAGAAAATATACCGTTGTGACATTTCTATTTGCCTTGGCAGTGATTGGAATACTAATAATTCCAAATGCATCAGCAGGAGTTACATTATTATCGCCAACAATTAGTAAAGTAACCGTTTTCCCAATAACGTCCTATAAAACTACCATAATACCCTCCTCTCAATTCATTAATACCGTGCCAACTGATTCATTCCAAACTCCCAAACTCCAACCGGTTGTTATGCCAACTTCAACCCCGATTTCTTCAATTACACAAAATATTACAAGGGACCAGGCTATCGAAATCGCAATCAACCAATTTCCTCCAATGCATCTCTCTGAACCTCCATCGGCCGTATTAAAAAATGGATATCCTGGGTGGACTGTCCCCAATGAATATAGCGGACTACCGCGATGGATGTGGGTAGTTACCTTAACCGGTGGCTATCTTGATAATGAAAAACTTCTGGGAAGACAAGGGGGAGGACGTGTTTGGATTGACGCAAAAACCGGAGCAGTTCTTCATTCTTCGCCTTATTACTAAAACTGATTAATTTTTAACGTATATTTTTTCGATTCTGTTGAGTTGGATAATCCAACTAAAACGGTTCGTTGGCAGTACGATCTTTTACCGGTTCCCTGGCTATTGTTGAAAAAACACCCTGCATCGCAAAGGTAATGTTACAATATCCCTGCGGAGCTGTGACTTCTATATCATAAGGGAACTAATAGTCCTGTAGCGATCCTGGTGACGGTATCGATGGTGATGTATCCCTGGTTCCCTGTTTCGTTCTCTTCGGCCTTCGAGGCCATCCTGTTCGGCATCGTGTACTTCGGATGGGTCGCGAGCGAGATCATCGGTGCCTTTATCCTTCCCCGGTTCCGTAACCGCCGGAACGGCGTGAAACTGGAGAGAAAGGACCGGGGTTCGGGTTTCGTGGTGACGTTCGGTATTTTTGTATCGATTTTCGTTGTTCTTGTTTTTTCCCAGCATAACATTGCCCCGTTACCGGAGTGGGTATTTTACCCGGGTATCGTACTGATGATCGCCGGGATCGTCCTCAGGCAGTGGTCCATTGCAATTCTCGGCAGGTTCTTTTCGGTACAGGTGAGTGTCCAGGAAGGTCAGACCATTGTCAGGACCGGTCCCTACCGGTTCGTCCGCCACCCGTCGTATACGGGAACACTCCTCACCCTTACGGGGATAGGACTTGCCGTCCAGTCGTGGGGGGCCGTACTGGTGCTGTTACTGGTATTCGGCATCGTGTACGGGTACCGGATCCCCATCGAAGAAAAAGTTCTCGTTGCCCATATCGGGGAAGAATATCGTGATTACATGAAGAATACGAAAATGCTTCTCCCCTATATTTTGTGAAACCATCGTCGCCGGTCCGGATGGAAAAACCTCATAGGTTCAAATGAACACACCATACGAAAAGAAATTAAATCCGTCTTTTGTACCTGCAATCACAGATTTGTCAACCTTCCTGAGTATTCAAAAATGGATGAGAAGGTAATCTCATACTGTGGCCTGTGGTGCAATGATTGCATACCTTCACGAAAAGACTTTTTCTCGCTCGCCGACTCGTTCGATGAAATGCTTAAGGACCTGCAGTTCGAGCATTATGCAAACCTCAAATCCGAAGTAACGAAAGAATTCGGGGACTATCCAGCCTTCCTATCCGTCCTTCATCGTATCCGTGAACTCCGCTGCCCGGGCCCATGTCGTCCAGGTGGCGGGAAGCACGGCTGCATCATCCGGCAATGCGCGAAAGACAAGGATTTTACCGGCTGCTGGCACTGCCCGACACGCCGGGAATGCGGACATCTTGACCGCCTCCGGACCATTCATCCCTATATCGACTACCACTCGATCTCATCCGGGAGATGGGGCCTGCGGAATGGTTTTCGAAGAGAAAAGAGCATTACCGGTGGCAGACTGACAAAAAAAAGGATAGGCCCGGGTATTTCAGGAGTGTCACCGCCGGATCAGATCCCTTTTCACCCGGCCAACAGGGGTACCGGATTCGCACCGTTTATTGTCCCTGTTGTTTCCGGATCGCCCAGGTATCTTAAAAGTTCGATACGATCTTTTGGAAAACAACGCAGGGAAGGGTTCACTGTCATTTCCTCTGACCTTACCATACCCTTATTTTCCACAGTCCCCAATCCCTACTTTAAGGAGCAATATCCGTGCCCGGACAGGTATCATCGCCTCAACGTAGGAGTCATGTCATAAAACGGCTGGAGAAGGCAGCTCCAGGCATCCGGGCAACCTTCGGGGTGAAACGGATCGGCATTTTCGGATCGTTTGCACGGGGGGACGAGACAAGGAACAGCGATGTCGACGTACTTGTCGAACTGGCAGATGGTTATGCAACCCTGCGTAATTTTATCGGGCTCGCAGATTATCTCGAAGATCTCTTCAAACGAAAAGTCGACCTGATTACCGTTGAGGGAATTGACAAGTATATCCGCCCCCGGGTTGAATCCGAGGTGATCTGGATTGAAGGATGACCGGATCTACCTGAGGCATATCCTTGATGAGATTGTGTTTCTTCGGAAAATATCAAAAGACCGGAGTCTTGACGACCTGGTTCACGACGATTATTTTGCCCAGGCTGTAGAAGTGCCATCGAAGTGATCGGTGAAGCGTCAAAAAATGTACCGGATCGGATAAAGAGTGAGCATCCTGATATTCCCTGGCGTGATATGTCGGCACTCTGCGACCGGATTATCCATGGTTATTTCAGGATTGACTATTCCATCGTCTGGAATGTCATTATTGGAGACCTCCCCCCACTTGAACCGAAATTATCGGCACTTCTCGATACACTTGACAAGGAGTCCGACTCGCATCGCGGACCTTGATCAAGCCCTTGTCATGGAATCAAATTAAAGAGTGTTCCCGATATCGAGGTATGCTCAGAAAGAATTCTGAATTCTCTTTGTTACAAAAATTCAGACAAGAAGTGTTCCCGAGAAGACATGGACCGCATGGCCTTCGAGGATGACGCGGTCTCCGTTCAGTTTCACCCGGACCGACCCGCCCCGGGCCGAACACTGGAACCCGGTCATCTCCTTCTTTTGTAATTTTTCTCCCCAGTACGGCGCAAGACAGCAGTGGGCCGAGCCGGTCACCGGGTCTTCAGGCACCCCCACGGATGGCGCAAAGAACCGGGAGACAAAGTCGATATCCGGGAGATCGGAAACCGCCGTGACGATGACGCCCCGGGCCCGGATGGCGGCGAGGGCATTCATATCGGGTTCGAGATCACAGACATCATCGGCGAGCGGCAGTTCTACGAGGATATCGAAACGGTTCCGGCCGGTGAACAACGGCTCTATCCCGAGCGCCTGCCCGAGACCGGATATCGGCGGGGACGGGACAGACGGCTCTGCCGGGAAGTCCATGCTGATCCATTCTCCATCATGCCTGATGACCAGGGTACCGGAGAGGGTCTCGAAGGTGATGTGATTCTCCGGCAAAACCCGGCCGGTTTCCCAGAGCACCGATGCAGCGGCGAGGGTGGCATGGCCGCACAATTCGACTTCCTTTTCGGGAGTGAACCACCGCAGGTTCCAGTCCGCCCCGTCGGGGAAGAGGAAGGCGGTCTCGGAATGTTTCAGCTCGGCAGCCACCTTCTGCATCCATGCCGCGTCGGCCGGACCATCGGTGATACAAACACCCGCCGTGTTGCCGCTGAACGCGGATCGGGTGAATGCATCGACGAGGTGCAGTTCAGCCTTCATGGAGGAGAGATCGCGTGCCGTGCGTATAATGATGCTGGAAGGATGGCGATGAAAGATTACGTAGTCCGATTTATATTTTTATGACATGTGTTCCAATCCAGCGCCACCACAGCACGTTTTTTAATACGTATCAATCCGGTCGCCAAATCAGGAGAAAGTTTTTATTCAATAACAAAGAAATTTGTAAAGAAAACTTTACATGAGGCATCAAAGTGCAAAAATCTGAATTTAATCCAGGTAACAACACGGAAGCAAAAATTACCTTGAGGCAACCGGATCCGCGAGAATGGGACCTGGTTGGAATTTTTTCGAGATTCTCTCTTGCAGTATCTCAGGCTCTTACCGAACAGCGGAGCAATCCGGGCATCCGCCTGCTCATCCAGCCCTACCGGGACGGCGAGGCGGGATTATTCAGGAAACGGGCATAATTTTTTTACAGAAATGATATCCTGTCGTGCTATGATTCATACCTTCTTGTAGATGACGAACCGGATCTTCTTGCCATTGCGAAGCTTTTCCTGGAAAGTTCCAACGAAATCGGTGTTGAAACACTCGATTCGCCGGTAGTGGGACCTGAAACACTCGACCTCCGAAATTACAATGCCATCGTTTCCCGGATCGTGAAAATTAGCAAATTTTATCCAGTCCCAATCCAAGTGTAACCATAGTTCCGATCATCTGCGATATCGGGAGGGTTTTCCTTGAACAAGACACAGATTTTTATCCTGGCAATTGCTGCCATCTTTTGTTTCATTGTTGCAACCGGGTGCACCAGCGCTCCGGCCACAACTCTGCCACAAAACCAGACTGCGATCCCGACTACCGTTCCAGCGACCGGCCAGTACCCGGCGGTATCGATCAACGCGACACCGGTGAAATATGTGCACGTCAACGGGGTCGACCTGGCGTACCGCGAATACGGGTCCGGCGAACCGATCCTGCTGCAGGAAGGGTTCGGCGCCACTATGGATACCGCATGGAACGAAACGTTCCTCGGAATCCTCGCGACGAAATACCATGTCTACACCTATGACTACCGCGGGGTGGGATATAGCGGCAACTATACCGGGACACCTACCATCGCCCAGTACGCGGACGATGCAGCTGCACTGATGTCTGCCCTCGGGTATTCCAGCATGAACGTATACGGTGAGTCCATGGGGTCCACGGTCTCCCAGCAGCTGGTCATCGATCACCCTGAACGCGTGCGAAAACTTGGCCTCGACTCCGTAACCTACAGTATCAGGTTACCCGAGACCCAGGTGCTGTTCAACCTTATCCAGTCGGTTGCCAACAATACAACCCCGGAACCTCTGGGGATCCAGAAGGAGGCATTCGCGAACCTCGCCTGGAACGGGTCCTGGAACAACCTTTCCGGGATCCAGCAGAATACCATGCTCGTCGTGGGTACGGCGGACGTCCTTACTCCGCAGACCGTTACGGTCCAGATAGCCGGGCAGATCAACGGGTCATGGCTCGTCAGGTTCAAGGACCTCCCGCATATCGGGTCCCGGTATGCACCCGTCGAATACGGGGAGAACGCACTCGATTTCTTCGGCATGAATGAATCGCCACCCTATATCAACCCCTGAATCAATTTTTCGATGGAGAATGGTCAGTTCTCACAGACCATTCAGGAATATTCAATGACTTCAATTCCGGATTCCCGTGATATCACAATGGTCCTTGATAATTCAGGATATTGCTGCTGCCCCGCCTGTCGGGCACAAACAGGATGTCCCTGCCCCCTTTGGAATGTCGTTTCCTGGAATATCATTTTATATTCCTGCAGCAAGAGGACGGAATAGCCATGAAACTCCTGGAGAACACCCGATTCACGCTCGATATCCCGGACCCGTTCGACTTCGCTCTTACCGTCGCGAAGCCCGCCGGGTGGCACTGGTCGATCCGGAACGAAATTTTCGAAGACGGCACGT
This sequence comes from uncultured Methanomicrobiales archaeon, assembly GCA_963809105.1. Lineage (GTDB taxonomy): Archaea > Halobacteriota > Methanomicrobia > Methanomicrobiales > Methanospirillaceae > CAIKOD01. The sequence goes on from CAWEIC010000005.1 coordinate 36,654, forward strand.
TATGGACTGGCATCTATACCCGGGGGACACCGGTCGGACTGAAGATGTCGGCACGGAAAAATACCGTCCGGGTCACTGCATATTCGGAATCCCCGCTTTCTCCCTGCGATACCGAAGAACTGAAATCGATCCTGGCAGAGGGGCTCGGTGCCGGCGAGGACCTGGACGGGTTCTACAAATTCGCGAAAAAGGACCCGGTCCTGAAAAAGACCGTCGGGGACCTCCCGGGAATGCGCCTGGGGCGGGTGGACGACCTCTTCGGGAGCACCATCCTCGCAATCCTTCTCCAGATGGCGCCTATGAAACGGAGCGAGGAGATGATGGACGCGGTTCTTAGGCTGTATGGGACGACGATTGAATTCGATACCCGGTCGGTAACCCTCTGGCCGACCCCGGAAAAAATTGCATCAACACCGGAATCCGATCTCAGGACGAGGGCAAAACTCGGGTACCGGTCCGGCCGCCTGGTAGCAGCTGCCAGGTACATTGCAGACCACCCCATGTCGCTTCGGGAGCTGGCGAAACTGCCCGGTAAGGAGGCACTGAAGAGACTTACCTCTATTCCCGGGGTAGGTGTCTACTCAGCAGGAATAATCCTCTGGGAGGCATCTCTCCCGGTCGACACCTGGAGCGTTACCATCCTCTCGGAGCTGTATTTTGGGGAGACTCCCGAAAACCCGAGGGAGGCCATCGATCGCGTCGCCGCAAACCTGACGGAACGTTTCGGGAAATGGAGCTGGCTGGCCTTCGGTTATATCTTAAACGATCTCGTGGAACTGGCAAAGACCTATCATCTGTCGAGGATAACGTGAACAAAGCCCGTTTGAGATAAAAGAGATATTCCCGGACATACACGGGTCGGGTGGAAAATCCATCCTGGTAACTTATCGGTTGTGCAAATGTTGGTGCCCGGACCGCCTGCCGTCGACAGGTGCGAAAACACGATATCGCCCGATATTCCCACGGATTCGTAGATACGGGAACACCGGAAATGCAAATTCCGGCCAGTACAACATCATGACGAACCGGATCCTGATCTTCAATCGCAGGATGACCTCCGAAAAATCGGTCGGCTTCGCGTGACCAGTCTTGTCAATCGAGGATAAGCACTACATATTTACTGACAGTGTCGGGATTTTTACCCGAACCGGTCTCCGGTAACACGCGGAACTGTCCCTTCCCCTATATTACGGCTTTTTCGCTGGTGAGGGGGATCGGTCATTGCAGAGGACACCTTACCGATCACATTTATTATATGCATAAGGGAGTACAGTTTTAATATCACGCATTTCTGCAAAAAAAAATAATAAAGGAACAGTACCCGTGAATCCAGAGCCCGAAACTTCCTCGCATTCCCGCTCCCAGCAGGGCAATCGTTTCCTGGATGCCCGGTTTTTTGAAAAGTGTTCGCTGTTCTTCGGGCTTGTTGTCACCGTCATCGGCTGCCTTGGTATAGCGGACCTGTATACCGGAATCGCAATAACAAGCATGATAGCGCCCTATTCAAAACCGATCGCGTTCAGTGCGGCCCTGATCTGGACGTTCTTCGGGCTGGTCATCGTGTCCCACCAGCTGGGGCGGCTTCGGGGAACGGTCGCATTAGTCGTGCAGGGATTACTTATTTTTGTTGTCGCTGTCGAAATTGCCGAATTTGCGTTGAGTATCCAGGGTAGCCACTTCATCATCGAGAACCTCTCAAGCCAGGCAGCGAATACCCTCCTCGGATATACCACCACTCCAATATCACCGGTTGCGTCACTCCTCATCATCGCAGCTGCCCTGGGCCTTTTCCTCACCATCCGGAGACCGGGACATGTCCCTGGCAATGAAAAAGTCTCCGATACGATAGGGATGACCGGGATGGTCATTTCCTTTGTCAGTTTTACGTTCATCCTTAGTTATGGTTATGGCACCCCGTTCCTGTACGGAACCCCATATATCCCTATTGCCCTGATATCAGTAGCTGCAGCGCTTGTTACGGGACTGGCACTCGTCACCGTTGCCGGCACCGGGGCGTTCCCGCTCCGTTACTTTACCGGGGAATCGACAGAAGCCCTTCTCCTCCGGACGTTTGTCCCGTTGACCGGCATAATTGTCCTTGCCGAAAGCTTCATATTTGTTATTTTCTCAAGCATTTTCACCGTTCAGAACGCAATCAGAGATGCCGCGAGCCTCGTCGTCTTTATTCTGATCACTTCCTATTTTGTTGGCAGGTTATCATCGAAACTCGGGTGGGAGATAGACCAGGCGGAGCACCAGCTGCTGAGGAAAAACGAGGATTTGAATCTCCTTAACGAAGAGCTCGAATGCAAGCAATGAAGAACTTATGGCATCCGAAGAAGAATTGCGGCATACTGTGAATGTCATGGCCAGGATGGAGATCGAACTGAGGGAAAGCGGGCATCTCCTCAGGCGATCGCAGGAGATCGCCCACCTGGGGAGCTGGGACCTCAACCTTTTCAATAATCTCCTGACATGGTCGGACGAAACGTACCGGATATTCGGGATCACTCCCGGGGATGACAGTATGACCTACGGGACATTTCTCGGTGTGGTGCATCCCGATGACCGGGACCTCGTAAAGGAACGATATGAGAGTGCAATCCGCGAAGGGAAGGACACGTTCGAGATCGAACACCGCATCGTCCGCCGCGATAATGGCGAGGTCAGGTATGTCAGTGAAAAATGTGAAAACATAAAGGACGAAACGGGCAGGGTTATCCGGTCTATCGGCACGGTGCATGATATCACCGGGCAGAAACGTACCGAGGAAGCACTCAGACAGGCAAATGCCAAGATCAGCATGCTCTCCTCGATAACCCGCCATGACATCCTCAACAAGATCACGGCCCTCCGGTCATACCTGGAATTATCAAAAGAATACGTGGCGGATCAGGAGATGCTGAATTATATCACCAAAGAGGATGACATTGCGAAAGTGATCGCAGAACAGATCGAATTTACGCGGTATTACGAAGAGATGGGGGTCCATTCCCCCTCCTGGCAGGATGTTCCCGGCATTGTACGAATGGCGGCGGCCCAGCTGAACCTGGCCGGGATAACCGTCGATATTTCCACGCCCGGCCTCGAGGTATACGCGGACCCCCTCATCGGGAAGGTATTCTATAACCTCATCGATAACTCGATCAGACACGGGATTCACGTGACACGGATCGGCATCTCCTTCGATGAGGGCCAGAACGGCGGGGCTATTATCTATTCCGACGACGGTATCGGGGTCTCCGCTGACAATAAGAAGAAGATTTTTGCAAAGGGATTTGGAAACCATACCGGGCTCGGCCTGTTCCTTTCCCGCGAGATCCTTTCAATAACGGGTATTACCATCGAAGAAAACGGCATTCCCGGGAACGGCGTCCGGTTCGGGATTAATATCCCGAACGGGTATTACCGCATCCTTCCGGGATTTTCCTGAAAAATCCTGCTGCGGAAATAGGTATACCCGCGGTATAACAGGAGAATAAAATTCCCAAGATAGCGTTCCCTTTTTGCCATATTCCTGAAAAATATCGCCTCTTCGGTGAGAAACATCGCCTTGAGGTGATGGATATCCTGTTTTGGCGAGAAAAATATGTAGATCACTACCCCTGCGAGAATAATCCCGGTCCCGATAATCTTGTCAGGGAGCGAGGTGGCATAAAGCAGGTAGAGGCAGATGATCACGCCGAGCCAGGGAAGAATATTCTGCCCGATCAATTTTTTTTCACTGTCGCGGGCAAGGACGGTCAGGGAGAAACAGGTGAGAAGGAAAGCAAAGGCGAGGTTAAAAACAGCGAAAGAAATAAGCCCGGCGATCGGGGAATATACCGAGAGGAAAAAAGCAAAAACACCCTGAATGGCCAGTCCGACATAGGGAGTGCCGTATTTTTCATGGATGGTGGAGAAAACCCTGGGAAATAACCCGTCTATTGACATCGCATAAGAGAGCCGACCGGTGCCGAGCATGCCTGATTCATCGGACCCGGAGACTGAGAACAACGCTCCGATGGTCATAATCAGGGCGCCTGCCCCGCCGAGCAGCACCCCACCGACGAGGATCAGCGGTGTGGAGGATGATGCGAGAACAGCCCAGTTCACCGAGCCGTAGACAATGAAATTTGTCGATATATAAAACACCGCAACAATGGTCATACCGGTGATGATTGCCTTCGGTATCGTAACCCGGGGATTTTTTACCTCGGCCGCCGGCAGGGTCCCGAGTTCGAATCCCGCATATGCCCAGAAGATAAGGACCAGGGCCGTCCCCGTGGCCGAGACACCAAGTGGTACGAACGGATGATAGTTTGAGAAAAATGCGCCGGGTTCGGTGACCAGAAAGACGGTCCCGGCGCCGATAAGGAGAAGAAGGGGGATAATCTTGATCATGGTCAGGAGATCGTTTACCTTTCCCGCGAACCTGACACCGATAATATTGATCGACGTCAGCCCAAAGACAAAAAGGCCCTTGACCGCGATCTCTTCAATGGAGTCCAGGGGAACGAGGTACTCGAGATACCTGACAAACGCGATGGCAAATACCGGCAATGAGATTAATTCGGCGATCCACAGGCTCCACCCGGTGAGAAAGCCGTAAAAATCATCGAACGCTTCCGATACGAATGCGAACGGCCCTCCGACTTTCGGTACATAATCAGCTGCAATAGGCAAATACCAGGGCAATGACCGTTGCAAAGATCCCTGCAACGACCCAGAGAACCAGGGAAAATGGTCCCACCATTCCGGCAGTGAGGGCAGATGCGATGTAGATATCGGCCCCTACGATCGAACCTACGACGATATTGGTGAGGTCGAACAGGGAGAGATCTTTTTTGAAATCCATGGTTCCCGGGAATAATGGTTGTTTATCGGCACGAGGTATAATCCAGTCGGTTGCCTTTCATTGAACAAGACAGGAACAGGGGAGTCCGTAACGTTATCCCTCATCCCTTGCGCAACGGTAGGAATTATCTCCCGGGTATCAAAATCATGCGTTGCTGACGTTATAATCCGTTATGATATCTTTATGTTTCCGGGAGACTCTCAATATAAATTGAAATACCTTATATTCTCGATGGTTGATTATTGAGATAATCCGGGTTCTCTATGCATTACTGGGTCCATGAAAGCTGGCAGGCACAGGGTCACGTTGCTGCAATCCATCGTGCCGTTTGTGGGCATTGTAAAAACGGCACGGAATTTTCTGGAGGGGAGATCGAAGGTCAGAAAGAGAGGTGGCATGGCCCGTTTATGACCTGTAAAGAAGCCGAAGAGGCAGCGGCACGCACGGGAGGCCGGATAAAAAGGCACCGTTGCTGCCTCCTGTAATCCGGTGATTTCCTCAGGTTCCCGGCGAACAGTATTGGCATTACGGGGTCTATCGTTCACCGGCCTTCACATAACAGCAAGCAGGCGTTCCTTCTTCTTTCCAAGCTCATGTACAAGACGCCCGGTGTTGGCCCCTGGTTTCGCCGTTATTACGAGGAACTCATGATCAGTCAGCGGACATAGAATTATATCGCCGTTTTTAGGGGACAGGACTGCTTGCTTTAACCTCCCTCTCCCTAGTGATCTTCCCCTCTCCTCCAGCATCCTGACACTCGACGAAGTCATCGCACCGACGGCATCGGGATCGAGATCGCCTGTCTTTTCCATCCCGATAATAAACCCATCCGTCCCTGACACGGCTGCGGACTGGACATCCGAAATATCCGTTAATTCCCTGAGTATCAGCTTCATCATGATGAGGGGATTGACACTAAAAAATATATTCTTATGGGTAATACTATATATTTAATTCATATTGATATATAATATCTATAAATCAGGAGGCGGTGTGCTTACCCGGTAACATTCTTTCGGGACGGTCATTTCAAAACGTGCCCCTTCATCTTCGTTTCCGGTCTCCTTGATCGAAATGCCGGTAATTGCAAGAATTTCCCGGACGAGAAAAAGTCCGATCCCGGTATTTTTTCCGTAACCCTTTAAAAAGACCTGTTCTTTCTCGCTGCACGGAATGCCGGTACCGTTGTCTTCGTACACGATGACAAGCTTGTCCCCTGTTTCATGGCACGATATACCTATTTCCGAGAGTCGGGATGACCCGTGCCGCAATGAATTGTCGATAAGGTTCTGGAAAACCTGCGGGAAAAGGGGATCTGCAAAGATCTCCAGGCCATGCAGATCCATGCACAGCCTGGTATCCTGCATCAGGAACGCTTTCATCGCCTGGTTTACCGTATGAGAGACATCCTGCCAGAATGACGCTTTTTCTCCGAGGTTCTGGACATCTCTCGCAAATAAAATCCTGTCCCTGATCATTCTCGAGGCGACGGTGCATTTCCCGAGATACTCCTCGATGAGGTCCGTGTTTCCGATATTCTCCTGGATCAGGATATGGCAGGTATCGAGTATCATCAGCTGGTTGCCGATATCATGCCGCATCGCGCTATAGAGCAGATTGAGTTTTTTATTCGCGCCCAACAGGGCATCTTCGGTACGTTTCCGGTCTGTTAAATCCCGGATTGAGATGAGATCGGCAGGGGCGCCTTCGTAGCTGATGACCTTGCCGATGCTTTCAACCTGGACTTTGTTTCCCCTGGCAGTAACCACCGAATAACGGCCGAGATATGCGTCGTGGCCATTCGCCACCTCAGAAAAGTCCCTGATTACGTCCTCCCTGGATTCCGGTGCAATGAACTCGATTACATTCCTGCCCGTGAGGGCCAGGTAGTCGTCGACTTCTACAATATCTGCCGCCGCCTTATTGGCAAATAAAACCGCACCTCCGAAATCGACGATTATGATCGCTTCAAGGGCGTGCCTGACAAGAGCCCTGAATTTCTCCTCGTTCTCCTGCATTGACCTCTCTGCCCGTTTTTTATCGACGGCGATCCGGATCTTGTGGGCAAGTTCGGCGTATTGGGCACCCGGTTCTCCGCCTTTCTGGAGATAAAAATCGACACCATGATTGATTGCCTCGATGACAACCTCTTCACGTCCCTTGCCGGTAAAGAGGATGAAAGGGATATCACCAAATGCAGAGCGAACCTGTTTGAGAAATGCAATACCGTCCACCCCGGGCATCAGGTAATCGGAAACAATCACATCGTACTGCAAACGCTTCACCGTTTCCAATGCATCTGTTGCAGAGAGGCACGTATCGACCGAAAATTCGCCTTTTTCTTCCAGAAAAAATTTACCTATCTCAAGGAGCGGTTCTTCATCGTCAACATAGAGAACCGAGTACATACATACCTATGATCATCCCTTTCTATTTATTGCAAGTTCTATCGAGACCTGGAGATCCCGATCGTTGAAAGGTTTGATAATGAATCCGCTGGGACCGACTTCTTTTACCCGTGCAATGGTGTCGCCATCGGTATGCCCCGTAAGAAATACGATGGGAACGTTATGGTCCTTAAGGATTTTCTTCGAAAGCAAAATCCCATCGGTGTCGTCTCCGAGACCGATATCCATCAGGATCAGGTCGGGAATATCTGTCGCGATCGCATGTACTGTCTCGGCCTCGTTCTTTGCTTTTCCCGATACAGAATATCCCAGCTTTTTCAGCCGTAATTCGATCAGGGAGGCAATGATCCGGTCATCCTCGACGATCAGGATTTTCACCGGACTTGTACCCGTCTCGCACCTTCTCATAATTCCGGCGGTTCCTGTTGGCGTTGCCGATCCATGGGTCGTTCGGAGACCACGATCCTGAACTCCATCCATTATCGTTTCAGTCTTTCCAGGATCTGTTCTTTAATCGATAGCAACGCAACATTTTTCCTCGCGACAACGGAAGTCGCTTTGGTATCACGGACCCTGACCGGCCTCGGCCTCGGTGATTTTTTTCCCGACATAGCCATTACTATAGAAATTAACTAAATAAATTATTCGATCTAATTCTATATAGACATCTATTGATTCCAAAAAAGCCTGTCACTAATTCCCAACCTTATCCGGGAGATATTTCTCTTTCCGTTTTTATCCTACCGCGATGAAAACTTAATCCTCCAGGAGCTCAGATCTTACGGAGGATCCGGTAATCACCGGGTGTCCTTTTTAGTACGGAAAATAATCCGGACCGGTTTTCACCCAAGCCTCACCGGCTCCGATGCTGCCGTATCCTGTTCCACGACCACGGCGGTGCCATATGCGAGCACCTCGGTCATTATTCCCCCGATTTCCGATGAATCGAAATCCACGCTCAGTACGGCATTGGCCCCGAGCGTTTTTGCGTGTTCTTTTAAGCGGGTAAGGGCCAGTTCACGCGACTGGTTTAACAGTTCCGTGTATTCCTGGATCTCCCCGCCGAGAATTGAACTGAGTCCCGCGGTGATGTTCCTCCCAAGTCCCCTGCTCCTTACGACGAGCCCCCAGGTGAACCCGAGGGTTTTCGTGATCCGGTACCCGGATAAATAGGGCGTGCTTACAACAATTACTTCGTTACCGGTCAATAGTATCATTCCTTGTATGCATCAGGTAGACCCACCTGATATTTTAAGTTCCCGTCAGGACCGAACCAACTATGATGCGGTCCCTTTTCATTAACTATCGGATAAAGGATCTGACTCATCTCGATTGATGATACATAGTTCACGCCAGTTAAATTCTCAAACAACCTCCAATGCATCCGGAACGACTCTTATATATTCCCCATCTCACGAATGTTCGGGCTATTCAGATGGTTTGCAAGGACGCAGATGGAAGAGAAGAACATGCCAGCGAAATTATCAACCAGATAGAAATCGTCGGTGATATCCCCGGCCATTCGTTCTGTCCCGACAATCTGGCGGAAAAAAATAAGATAGATTCGTATACCATTTTTCTGATCGTTATCACGTTTGAGTCCGTCTTATGCCTGGATTGCTGAATACGAACATGCCCGGAACCCTATCATAGTAAATTTGATCAAGAAGATTCCTCCGTTGGAACATCATGGCCGGGAAAACCATGATGACCGGGAATCCTGGTTGCTGATAACCTGGACTCCCTGACCACCGTGAAGGTGGGCAAAGGATTATTTTAATCACACATGGATACCATTGTCCAGGATAGGAAGTGACCTTATGACTGACGACGATAAGCACCCGGTAAAAGGCGGAGTAAACAAACAGGCAATGGGCCGGGGCACGTCCAACCGGGACTGGTGGCCTAACCAGCTGAACCTGAAGGTTCTTCACCAGAACTGTCCCCTGTCGAACCCGATGGGCAGGGAGTTTGACTACGCCCGTGAATTCAACAAGCTCGACCTTGCGGGCCTGAAGAAGGACCTGAAGGCGCTGATGACCAACTCGCAGGACTGGTGGCCGGCTGACTTCGGCCACTACGGCCCCTTGTTCATTCGCATGGCATGGCACAGTGCCGGCACATATCGCGTGGGAGACGGTCGCGGCGGCGCCGGTGCCGGCCAGCAGCGCTTCCCTCCCCTCAACAGCTGGCCCGACAACGTGAACCTCGACAAGGCCCGCCGGCTCCTCTGGCCAATCAAGCAGAAGTACGGCAGGAGCATCTCATGGGCCGACCTCATGGTTCTTGCCGGTAACGTTGCTCTGGAGTCGATGGGGTTTAAGACCTTCGGCTTTGGTGGCGGTCGTGTGGATGCCTGGGAGCCCGATGAAGTCTACTGGGGTTCCGAGGACATATGGCTGGATGACAAACGCTACTCCGGTGACCGGGACCTGGAAAACCCGCTCGCTGCCGTCCAGATGGGGCTTATATATGTAAATCCGGAAGGCCCGGACGGCAACCCGGATCCGGTCGCGGCGGCGAAGGACATCCGCGAGACGTTTGCCCGCATGGCCATGAATGACGAGGAGACGGTTGCACTCATCGCCGGTGGCCACTCCTTCGGGAAAACCCACGGCGCCGGTCCTGCGTCCCATGTGGGGCCTGAACCCGAGGCGGCGGGTATCGAGGAGCAGGGCCTCGGCTGGAAGAGCAGTTTCGGCACCGGTAAAGGCGGGGATACAATCGGCAGCGGCCTGGAGGTCATCTGGACCACCACGCCAACAAAGTGGAGCAACAACTTCCTGCGAATCCTGTTCCAGTACCGAATGGGAACTGACGAAGAGCCCGGCCGGTGCCCACCAGTGGAAGCCGAAGGGTGACGCAGGCGCCGGTACCGTGCCGGATGCCCATGACAAATCAAAGCGTCATGCGCCATCCATGCTGACCACGGACCTCTCGCTGCGATTCGACCCTGTTTATGAAAAGATTTCACGGCGCTTCCTCGAGCACCCGGACCAGCTCGCAGACGCATTCGCCCGGGCGTGGTTCAAGCTGACCCACCGTGACATGGGCCCACGCTCACGTTATCTCGGCCCGGAGGTCCCGTCCGAAGAGCTCATCTGGCAGGACCCCATCCCTGCCGTTGATCACAAACTGATCGATGAGCAGGATATCGCCATCCTCAAGGAGAAGATCCTGGCCTCCGGCCTGTCCGTTTCGGAGATGGTTTCGACCGCCTGGGCATCGGCGTCCACTTTCCGTGGCTCAGACAAGCGCGGTGGTGCCAACGGTGCCCGCATTCGTCTGGCACCGCAGAAGGACTGGGAAGTCAACCAGCCGTCACAGCTGGCCAGGGTCCTCAGGACGCTGGAAGGCATCAGGAGCGGGTTTGACAATGCACAGTCTGGCGGCAGGAAAGTCTCGCTCGCTGACCTGATTGTTCTGGCCGGTTGTGCAGGCGTCGGGCAGGCTTCGAAGAACGCCGGTTACGAGGTAACGGTTCCCTTCACGCCGGGACGCATGGACGCATCGCAGGAGCAGACCGATGTGGCCTCCTTCGCCGTGCTCGAGCCGAAGGCTGACGGCTTCCGCAACTACGTAAACTCCCGCTGTGCCGTACCGGCCGAGAAATTGCTGGTTGACAAGGCGCAGTCTGCTGACCCTGACCGCACCTGAAATGACCGTGCTCGTTGGCGGCATGCGCATGCTGAACACCAACTTCGGGCAGACCCGGCACGGTGTGTTCACCACGAAGCCGGAAACGCTCACCAATGACTTCTTCACAAACCTGCTCGATATGGGCACGGAGTGGAAGCCGGTACCGGATGACGGGGACCTGTTCGAAGGACGCGATCGCAGGACTGGCGAAGTCAGGTGGACCGGTACCCGTGTCGATCTCATTTTCGGTTCGAACTCCCAGCTCCGGGCCCTGGCCGAGGTATACGGAAGCGCGGATGGTCAGGAGAAGCTGATCGGGGACTTCGTGGCGGCCTGGGCCAAAGTGATGAACCTTGACCGTTTCGATCTCGCCAGATCGTAGCGAACTGTCTTCGATGGCGGAGGATCTCACGTTTGCGATAAGGAACCAGGGTGGTGTACGACACCAGGGGCTTAAGCATTGAACGGGCTCCAATGCATAGACCCCATCGGTCTTACTTTTTTTTGTATCACTGCGTCCCGCGGCTCTCCTCCCCGCTCACGGAACGGAAAGGATCGTACCCATAAAAATCCCCGGTAGCGGTAAACGCCCACACGCGGCATCCCCCGCCGCAGAGATCGCAATGCCGGCACCGCCCGTTTTTTCCGGTAAGCAGCCACGGGTCGTGAAGGAACGGAACTACCGGGGATTCGGTAAGAATTTTTTTTTAGGAACGGGCAACGGCAAAGGCAAGCAGGACAAGGGCGGCAGCCGGGAGAAGAACGAAAAGGAGGAGACTGGCGGGGTCGGAAGATGTCGATGAAAATGCGGTATACGGAAGGAAAGGAGCCACCGGGGTCCTGATAATCGACAGGGGAATGAGTATTCCCGCTACGACAAGTGCAGCGAGGTGAGCTTCGGATAATCCCCGGGTCGCAAATCCCGCAAGGGTCCCTAGCGTGACGGCGAGCAGTGTTCCCAACAGGATGGGGATGATCGTCAGCGGGCCGGCCAGGATCATGACGACGATAATGGCCGGGACCAGCGGGAGGAGGACTGCGATGACCCAGAGCCCGGCAAAATGAAGAAAGAAGCGGGGTTTGGCCGCCGGGCTGACGATGATCCTGTCAAAAATCCCCTCTGTCTTCATGGTCACGAGCCGTATGGTCGGACCGGTGACACCGGTGAATATGACCAGGATGGCAAGGACGGGACCTTCGCGGGAAACCACCGCTGCAAGCCCGACAACTACAAGAGATAAGACAGCTTTTGCGATGACCCGCAACGGCGTCTGGCCGGCAAGAGCCCGGAAGTTCATCATCATCGTCATCGCTGCTCGAACTTCCCTTTGACTTCATCCACAACCTCGGGTGTGATGCGGCAGCATCCATGATCCGTGGCGTACCGCTCGACAAGGGACCGGATCATGTTCTGAAGAAATGGCGGAGCACGCCGGATTTTGTCCTCTGCATCCTCAGTCCAGTGCAGCGATCCACCCTCTTTGTTCTCCCCAACCTCGATCCTTCGGGGAATACCAAACCTGAGAATTTTATTTATCAACTGCGGGAGCTCGTCTATGGACGGGATATACTCGACCAGTTCCCGGTCTTTCAGGGTAATGGTAATTTTCGTCATCCCGGCAACGAGCGCCTCGACCGATGCCGCAGGGCAGAGGGTCCCCTGATTCAGCAGGAGAATCCGATCGGCTGAGCCCGCATCCTCGATCCTGTTCGTCCCGATGAGGACACACGAACCCGCCGACGCTGCCTCCCGGACGAAGTCAAAAAAAACCGAACACATGCCGGAATCGAGCCCGAGGGTGGGCTCGTCAAAGATGAGCACATCACTGTGGGTTGCGAAGGCTTCGGCAAGCAGAAGTTTCCTCTTCATCCCAAGCGAATATGCACCGGCCGGCTGGTCAAGATCCAGGTCGAAACGTACAGCAAAACGGTCCAGCGTTTCGGGCCTGGGTATCCCGTAGAGGGAACAAAAAAAACGGGCATTCTCCCGGCCTGTCAGGTGACTGAAATGGGAAGTTTCATCAAAGACCGGAAAAATTTTCCTGCGCACTGATTCACGGTCCCGGGAAACCTCACATCCCCCGACAGTATAGGACCCTTCCTGCGGAAAGACCCGTGTTGAAAGTACCTTTAATAGCGTGGTCTTTCCGGCACCATTCCATCCAAAAAGGCAGACAACCTCTCCAGCACCGGCTTCAAACGAGATGCCCGTAATCCCCCTGCCCCCGGGATACCGGTACCCGAGGCTATGGACTTCAACCGCCGGATTCATCCGCCGATTTTCTCCCGTGCAGCACTCATGACTTCCGGCGTGATGGTGGTTATGTTATGCTCCTTTGCATACCGTTCGATGGCCATTATTGCCATCGCCCGGGCAAATGCGGGAACATTTTCCAGGCGTTTTTTCGCATCGTCACTCCAGAGAAGTGCCGGCTGGCCGGCAATGGCAGGGCCGTTATCCGGGCCCTTACCGGTCGTTCTCTCCCTATCATCAATCGCTGCTGCATCTGCTACGTTGTCCCGCACGACCAGTACATTGGTCTTTGCCAGTTCAGCAACCCGCTCGGTCGTGGAACCGATATCGCCGTACCTGCTCCGGTGCATTCCGCTGTGCCCGACAACGACCAGGTCTGATCCCAGCTCCTCTGCCAGCAGACAGAGGGCATGAAAGGGTTTTCCCTGTACCAACCGGGTCTTGGCCACGATCTTATACTCAGGGCTGCTATGCCAGCCGCCTTCTCCAGGTGACGGGAATAGAGATGGGCAAGACTCCGGTCAATGATATCGTTATGGAGGTTCTCCTGCTCGGAAAACCGGAACGTATTTCCTGCTTCTTTCGAAAGCGTTCCAGAGAGGGAACCGAAGACCGTGCGGTGCAGTCCCGGGTCAAACGCTGCTGCTATCGTCAGGGTCGCCCTAAGAGAGCGGGCAAGGCCGGCTGCAGTCCCGACCATCCTGAATGCTGCTTCGCTGCCGTCAACCCCGGCAAGGATGGACCTGATTCGACCTTCCTTTTTTGCAATCAGGAGATCGCTGGTACCGTGGCGGAGGTACGCCGGGTCGTACTGCCAAGGCCATGGATTCCTTCAACCCGACCGATGCCTTCGGCTCCGATGACCATCAGCCCGCCATCCTGAGCCGCACCGATAACCACATCCGCATTCTTCCCGTCTGCAATGGTCTCCCGGAACGGGACTCCGGCGGCATTGCAGGCATCAACCAGCCGTTTCATGTATTCGAACGAGATGAGTTCGAGCCCTCTTCCGATGAGGACCGAATGGATATCCCGCTGGTGTCCGAGTTCGTCTTCAGCCTGATACTTCTCCGGCAGGTGTGGTTCCAGTGCCTGGAACCGGGCCTGGTGGAACGTTCCGGTATAGGCATGGACACCGGTGACCGGGATCTTTTCGGGCAGGGCAATCTGCAGGGCGAGGTCTTCTGCATAGTGTGAACAGGCGGAATTGTCAACCGCAACGGCAATGGTTGTGTACATGGTTTTCTCCTTGATATGAGGTGAACAGCAAAAAAATTGTGCCCGGGTAAAATAACCCGGTCACGGTTGGATCTTCTCTGCATCTTCCGGGTGGTGAGCGGTAACTTTCGAGACCAGCCAGAGAGCGGTGAGAACCACCACCGAGATGAGAATCCAGACACCGAAGATATTGATGATGGTAATCGGTGTCGGGTACTGCTCAGTCCCGGGAGGAACCGGGATGATATTGTACACGGTCCAGGGGGACCGGCCTGCTTCGCGGACAAAACCCATAATCTCTATGATGAATATTCCCATGAGACCTGCAAATACCGCCGCAGCCCGCGAGACCCGCGTAAGGGCACCCCAATCGGATTCCTTGACCTCACTGAGCGACGATCGCATCGATCGTGAGCATCACCGCGCCCATCAACATGAGGACGACGAGCGCAATGTACTTGTAATCCATCACCCCGAGGGGATTTACCCATGCGGCGGGGTCATCCACGAAAGGAGCATACAGCCACGCTGGCTGGATCAGGATGACAAGACAGACAAGGCCGATGTAAAAGAACCATTTGAAGAGGGTATGGAGATTCTTGCTCTCTATTTTTGAGAACAAGCGTTCACGTCGTTCGATAAAGAAGAGCATTACCGAGAGGAACAGGAACGAGAGCACACCTACCATCAGCACCATCTCCCATGCCCGGGGGCCGTGCATGATCATCTCGAATGCCGTATCGTTCGCATCCTGGATCATGAGCATATAGTCAAGACCAAGCACGGGCTGGATAATGATACCAAAAAGCCCCCAGGAAATACCATAGGATACGATCCAGTCCCAGTATTTCCTATCGGTGGGTCCTTTTCGGTCAAGGAAGTGGAAGACCCCGAGCATGGCGAGAATGAACCCCATATACGAGATGGAGGCAAAGACCCGGTGGAACTGGAGGCGCCAGAGCGTCGGGTTGAACCACATACTGATCGCATCCGCATAAGGGATACTCAGCAGGCCGCTGCCGGTAAAACTGATCTGGGTGACGCCGGGCGTGAGCATGCCACCGGCGACCATATCGATCATCAGCACCTGGAAGAAGAGGGCTATTGCAAATCCATAGCCGAGAAACTGGTGTTTGCGACGGCCAATCTTATCCCAGCCGAACCAGTAACAGTACAATAACACGATCTCGGATGCAAAGAGGATCGCTTCGATAAGAAGCGGCCACCACATGACCCTGAACCAGTCCGCGGCAAAGACCGGGAAGAGTGCGATAAAGAAGAGGACCCCGGCAATGGCAAATGTTGCACCGAACGAGAACAGGATCACATTGAAGAGTGTCAGGGACTTGGCGATCCTGTCAAGGCGTAGGACCCCGGTTTTGATGTAGAGCGATTCCGATACCGCGGCTATCCAGCTTCCCCCGAGCTGGATGCTTGCGAAAAGGACATGGGTAAGCATCACGAACGCGATGAACATCGAACGCCCCTGGTTATTGATACCAACGTCCTGGATCGGCAGGGTCTCGTTGTACGCAGAGGAAACATTCAGGAGGGCGCTGTGCTGGAGAGATGTCGACGAGAGTATACCCTCCTGGTTGGGATAGACAAAAAATATGACAAAGGCAAGAAATGCAAAAAAGAGGACAACGAGAGACCAGACTTTCCACAGGGATCTGCCCGATTCCAGGTCTTCAGATACAGGTTCCTCGATCGATAAAAGTTGGTTGCTATCCAGGTCAGCATTCTCCTCAGGAAGGGGCCCACTCATGTCGGATCACAGATGCAGTCGAGGGCATAATTAATTAAGGTTTCTATATTGAGTTTTTAGTGCAGGTTTTTTATCGTGGGGACAAACGGATTGCCCTGTGCTTGCCCGGTTCCGGAAAAAGCAAGCCCGGTTCGGAGGGAGTGCGGGGTTCTGCACATATCGTGGATCTCTGCAGAAGTGCGTACCGGGTCCGGGCGCACGCGGGGGGGATTGGGATTTCCTGGCAGAAAATCCTTTTTTTGATCTATCATGAAGGGGGAAAACAGTAAACAGGTAAAATAAGCCCAACCGGGATCCTTTTCCTGCCCTCCTATCGGGCCAGTATCGGAAAAACCCGGATTATCCTCCTTTTCATTTCCTTCACAGACCAGAGGACGGGCTGATTATGCGATATAGCACCGGTCCCGGATGACCCCGGAGAGGAACAGTAAAAATCTGAACCATTCCAATAATAACTTCAGCGAATTGCCCGGTATACAGGGGAAAAACAGGTCATATTTTCCGGCGATAGGGATGATTTCCCGGTATTGATTTTGACAACGGTTTCCATTCGACAATTACAGGGGGTTCTTCGTTCTGATCACTGATTTTTGATGGTTTTTTCCCGTTTGGCAATCGTGCGGCAGCTAGCGACATACACCTATCAACAGATAGCGATTCACCCCTGACTTTAAGAATTATATGATTTGATATTCCGTGGGATGAAGCAGGGGCCTGGCAGCCTGGTACCTTACAACACCATGCTCCACGGGTCCCGCTTCAATCAACCGGATTCCTGCTCTTTCGAACCCTGTTCTTCCACGCCGGTTTCTTCCTGGAAAAATTCCACCCATGCTTTCTTTGCCTCTTTCTGCATGACCGTCGATCTCAGGTGCGAATACAGGGCGTAAATGACGAGCAGGTATGCAAGCGTCCTGATAATGATCAGCGGAATGGTGAGTGCAGGTGCAAGCCCCGCCAGGGTCGCTGCATGCGAAACCCCGAACAGGCCGAATGCCGAGGCAATATAGAGAGGCAGTCGTTCCCTGCTTTTTTTATAAATAACGAGTCCTAAAAAAACGATTACGATACAGAGCACGAGATTTACGAACACGATCGGGTCCCATTGAAACGCCATTCGGCCACTCCTGAACTTGATAGTAATACTGGAGGCGGGAAAAGGGAAAAAATCACCGCATGATGTTCATGTTCTTCTCAGGTAGCCGACACCCCGGTAAAGATAGATTCATTGAAGAGGAATATCCACCACGTACTGGTAAGCACCTATGGATACGAAAACAGTCAATGGCATCACGGTGGTAACCCTGGCACGGCGGTTCGACACGGATACGGCACCCGGTATCGAAGCTGCCCTGAAAGAACTGATGGAGAAGGGGGAGAAAAAGATCGTCTGCGACTTCTCATCGGTCGAATATATCAACAGCACCGGACTCCGTGTACTTCTCTCTGCAGTTAAAACGATGGTTAAATCCAATGGAGTGCTAGCCATGTGTTCGCTTCGTCCCCCGGTAAAAAATGTGTTTGAAATTGCCGGGTTTACGAAAATTTTCAGGATATTCGGGTCGTGCGAGGAGGCACTACAGGCCCTGGCCTGATACATGCCCCATCTATCCGGGCGACTGTTCCAGGGTGTTATCTTCGTAAATAAAAATGTCCTCGACACCTACACCGAAAAATCTCGCGATTTTGAAAGCAAGGTCGAGAGACGGGACATACTTGCCTTTCTCGATTGCGAGAATGGTCTGCCTGTTGATATCGATCGCATCGGCCAGGCTCTGCTGGGTGAGGTCATGCATTGCCCGGTATACCTTGATTTTATTTTTCATCGCTATTCGTCTTCAGTCTCCCATTCTCCATATTTTCTGGCATAGTATATCCGGAACCCCACGTAGAGGAATATCATCAGGCAGAGCAACCCAAGCTGTATAAACCCGAGTCCCATGATCGACAGGAGCGGCGGCGGCCCCGACACCATTTCGGGTATGGGTGGCGGCTGGAACGGCGGTGGGAAATCCGACGGAGAAAACGTGGGAACCCGTAATATCTGGATTACCGCACCGATGGAAAAAGCGCAGAACACCACCCAGAAGATCTGCATCGTGCGCTTCATCGCCTGTTCGGAAATTTTGACGTCACGTTCGTCTTCCTTCAAATCCACGACTTTCGATCGCAGGAAATAGACGAACGCCACCGAGATGATGAATGCAGCTTCGATAACGAGAGGAAGTTCCATCTCAACCGAAAACCAGAAAAGAACGAGTAAAAGAATGGAAATGCACCCTATGATAAGGTAAAACGTATTTTTTTTCATTGTATCTCCAAAGTTCCGATACTTCCGGTCAATTCATCCATCCGGGTTGTGGAAAAGATCTTCCCCGGAAAAGATTAACCTTTTTCATATCCTCCCCGTGATTGACGGAAATGTTCCGGTATGACCCTTTTGTTTTCCGATCATCCGGTTACCGTGCCTGCCGGGCAGATCGGCATATATCCCCCATCTCTTTAGGGGCCGGTACGCCCGGAATTGCCGGAACAAACGCAGGAGGCGATAATCCCATGTCCCGGCAACTGCAACGATCCGGGATTTCCGGACAGGCAATTAGCAATCCCGGTTAAGGAATGGCTGTGCTTGATCCACATGTCCCGATCTGAAAAAGAATAAGGGAATGTAGGAGGATTCTCCTCTCTCCTTATTCTGTTTTCCTGATATTATATCAGGTTGAAACCGCTCTGGTAGGCGATCGTCTTTCCGAAGCTGGAAATAAGGCCGCTTGCAGTCGATGTCTCGGAGTACGTGAGGTCCTCGGACTTTGTCGTGCTCGTGTTGCGGGCTTCCTGGATGTGGGCCTTTACATAAGCCGAAGCCGAACCAATCATCGGTGAAGAGGTCCCGTCGGAGAGCGTGATGCCCTCGGACGCTACCTTGTAGTTCAGTGTCACCGGGTATGTGGAGTCGGTTCCGACAAACCTGTCGCTTGCCGATGTCGTGGTAGACGTCAGGGTCGAGTCGAAGGAGCTGCCTGCCTGTATGATATTACAGAACGGCGGGATCACGCTCGAGGTCGATGTTGCAAACGGACAAAGGATTGCATCTGCAGTCGATGTCGAGTTCCCTACTCCGTCGAGAAGAAGGTCCTCGGAGTTGGTGGCACGGCCGGTGTCGACCGCAATGAACTGGATACTGGTGCTTGCCGCGACATTACTGCCATCGGCAATCTGGTTGCCGGTGCTGACTGCCATTGACTTTACATAGCTGGTCTCTCCCGATACACCGGAATACGCCGAGTTATACCCGGTCGTATACTGGACCTGTGAATCTGCCAGCGGTGCACCGATACTCTGGGCCGTCTGTGTGCTGTCGTTACTCGCACTGGTCCATGCCAGCGAGTCGGTTTCAGTTACGGTTCCCTCTGCCTGGATGGACGTTGAAGTGGAAATACCCTGAATTTCAGGGGTTGCAGGAATATTCCTGTCTGCCAACACCACTCCTGTCATTGCAACGAGAACCATTGCAACGATTAAGATTCTGATAGATTTCATCTGTTCCTCCTACTGTTCTGAACGATACCTGAATAGGCATTGTTCCTGAATAATTTGCCTGGTGAGGGATTGCTTTCCCCTCACCTGTAGTTTTTATATTTCATTTTGTTATTTAAACTTGTCATAAAGCCACTTATAATATACATTTTGATTGGTACGTTTGATATTTTCACAGAAAAATTATATAATGGTACAGCTGATTTACATCACAGATGGCAGGACCGGCCCCCCGGGGTATAGTGTCACTTGACACCGATCGGGGGACTTCTCCCTGCAGCAACAATACGGGTGATTCCAACCATGAAAATTCCAAAATTGCTGCTCCTGTTAGTCCTGGCGGCAATGGTACTGGCAGGCGGTTCCCTGGCTATCGTGCCTGTGTCGAAAACCAGCGCCGGGAGTCCGGGTACTCTGGCCGGACATATCCCCGGTCCCTATCAAAACAGTGTTTTTGAGAATTTTATCGCTCCTGGTTCATTAAGTAATGTCAGGAACGAGAGCCTTGTTCATCTACCCGTATCGTACACCATGACCGGAAGCATAACCGACAACCCATCGGATGGCGCGAATCAATCCGCCGGGACGATTTCCATCAACCCGAACCTTCATGCAGGAGCGCCAAGGATAATTCTCGCTCCATTCAGCACCGATTACCGGAAATGGTCTCTCCATCCTTCTGCCTGGAACCGCCCGGCCGATGCACCGGGACACGGCCTGGGACTTATCCCGTCCCCGGTAAATTTTTACTCATCGGCGGATACGGAGAGCTCCGGAATTAATCAGGTTTCCTCTTCCGGGATATCATCTGTCACGAACACGACAGGCACAAGTGTTTCCGGGATATCGCATTCAGGTACCGTTTCCGCAAGCGGCCTCCCCTCGTCGTACGACCTCCGTGCCCGGGACAGGGTCACTCCGGTCAAAGACCAGGGACAGGACGGTGATTGCTGGGCATTCGCGGCAATTGGATCTCTCGAATCCTCCCTCCTGCCAGGAACGTCTGCCGACCTTTCAGAGAACAATATGAAAAATACCGCAGGTTTCGATACCGGTCCTAACGACGGCGGCAACGATTTCATGGCTTCGGCGTACCTGGCACGGTGGTCAGGTCCTGTCACCGAATCGGAAGACCCGTACTCTTCGGATTCAGTGTCGTCTCCAACAGGCCTCCCTGTTGCATATCATGTCCAGGAAATTTTTTTTATCCCTGCCAGATCGGATGCTCTTTCAAACGACCAGATCAAGAATGCAATCATCCAGTACGGGGCCGTATATTCGACACTACGCTTCGAGTCGTCGTCCTATAATCCAGATAAAGCCGCATATTACTATTCGGGAACCGACAGTGCAAATCATGCGATCGACCTTGTGGGCTGGGACGACAACTACGACAGGAGTAATTTTGCCGACCCGGCACCGGGAAACGGCGCATTTATCGCCCGGAACAGTTGGGGGTCCGGCTGGGGGGACGGGGGGTATTTTTACATCTCGTATTACGACACCCGGATAGGAATGGATAATGCATTATTCACGGCCCAGTCGGCCAATAACTATCTTCGCATCTACCAGTATGACCCGCTCGGATGGGTTGCGAATTTCGGCTTCGGGACGGACACGGCATATTATGCCAATGTCTTTACCTCTTCGGGAAATGAAAACCTGAAGGCAGTTTCATTTTATACAACCGCAACAAATGCCGGATACGAGGTCAAAATATACCTCGACCCGGATGAAGGTCCTGTCAGTTCCGCCGGATACGCCCTTTCCCAGTCGGGTTCTTTTGCCCTCCCCGGCTACCACACGGTAAGCCTGGACACTCCCGTCTCTCTTAAATCCGGTGAAAAATTCTCGGTTGCGGTAAAGATGTATACCGCCGGATGGGACTCGCCGGTTGCCATCGAATATCCAATAAGCGGTTATTCTTCGGGTGCCACCGCCTCGGCAGGACAGAGTTATATAAGCAGCGACGGGAGCAGCTGGGATGACCTCACCAGTTCGCTGCCTGATACAAATGTCTGCCTGAAAGCGTTCACGGTATCCGGGACAGGAAAAACAACCTCCCTCCCGGTGTCGTCCGGTTCAACGCATATCGCGGCCACCACCTCCGCAGCAGACCTGCTAAAAAAACTCAGCGGAGCATATTCTTCCTCATCAAAAGGGACCTCTGCGGTGACCTTGCCGAAGGGCGATCAGGTATTCTCACAGGTTTTACCACTTCCCGTTCTGCCCGGGAATGTATCGTCGTCCGGGGAGCTCACGGCCGCAAAATTCCAGCCAGCCGCAGATATTCTCCGAAAACTCAATAGCACCATGAAAACGACCTTTACAACCGGCCCAGTCTCCAATAGTCAGGGAATGTTGCAGGGGTAAATGTTTTTCCAGCCGGAACGGCAAACAAACTCTTTCGTTTAATGAAAACCCGGCCCGGTATAGGCCGGAATATCTTTCAGACAAACATTTTTATATTTATAATTATTGCATGTATATATCGGAGAAAATTTTAACAACGGGGTGTGGGATGCTCAGGCAGATTCTGGAGGAGTTTTTGCAAGGTGAAGGAGTGACCGCTGCCGTCGTCGTCGGCAGGGACGGCTTTGTAATCGAGAGCGCCGTATCAGGGAACCTGGATATCGACGCAATAGGGGCGATGGTCTCGACAGGACTCGGATCGGCAGAAGCAATGGGAAAAGAGCTCGATAAAGGTGAAATAATTCAGACGCTCGTTGAAATGGACCAGGGGCCGATCATATTGTCACCCCTGACCGCTGGCGAGATGATCGCGATAGTCGCCGACTCCACCGCGAGCTCGGGACGGATACGGTACGACCTCAAAAAGAACAGGGATCGCCTGATCGCAGCTCTATAATATACATCAGATCCCCGATAAAGAAGATAAACAGATGTTATGCGTCCCGGAAGATCGGATAATGGGCGGTCAGTACCGCAAGGGACAGGGTAATCAGTCCGAGCCCTGCAATCAGTTTCCCCCTGGTATCCTCTTTCATACAGTCAATCGGAAGGATTTTTATTACGATAATAAACCGCTGTCTGCTGTTTCGGACCTTTAAAAAAATTAGGGCAACCTAAAATTTATTATTTAGGCACACCTAAATATTAATTATAATGGCGCAGGAACAGGTCGAGGAATATCTCGAAACGATCTTTGACCTTGAGAAAAGGGACGGCCAGGCAAAGACCACCGCCATAGCAAAATGCCTGAAAATTGCCCCGGCAAGCGTCACGGAAGTATTGAAAAATCTGTCGGAAAAAGGCCTCATCAGGTACGAGCCCTATTATGGGGCAACACTCACGGAAGCGGGAAAAAAAATAGCGGACACGATCAAGCGGAAGCACCGGCTCCTTGAAGTATTCTTAACCGATGTCCTCAAACTGAACCAGGAAAAGGTCCACGATGAAGCCTGCAGGATGGAACACACGATTTCCGAGGAGACGGAAAATGCCCTTTGCCGGATGATGAAGGCCCCAGCCCGCTGTCCTCACGGAATGCCGATCAGCCCATGCAACAGGGGTGTCGGGGAGCTGTGCGGAATGTGATGTCGTCGTCGGGGCAGGAATACCAGAACCGGCACCGCTTCGGAAAAAAAAGATCCTCCCGATAACTGAACTGGCTCCCGGGAAGAAGAGCAGCATTGCATTCATACGGGGGGACTGTAAAATCGTCCAGCGTCTTTCCGATCTCGGGCTCACTCTGGGTACCCAGGTCTCCATCTCAAGAAAAGCCCACAGGCAGGGCCCGGTCGAGGTGTGCGTACGCAGGACGAAACTCGCAATCGATCACACGATAGCCGAAAACATTTTTGTCGAAAATCAACCGGACGTGTAGGAGATGGGTGGCTGTGACTGGTGCAGAGAACGTGTTCCAAAAAAAGACAGCGGTATAAAAAATGCCGAATACACGATCGCACTAGCCGGTAACGCGAATGTCGGAAAGAGTTCCACATTCAACCAGCTCACCGGTGTGGACCAGATCATCGGGAACTGGCCCGGGAAGACCGTCGAGCGGGCAGAAGGACTGCTGCTTCACAAAGGTCACCGGATCAGGGTCATCGATCTGCCGGGCATCTATTCCTTCTCTACGTACTCAATGGAGGAACTGGTTTCAAGGGACTTTATCGCACTCGAACACCCCGACGCGGTGGTCAATGTCATCGACGCGTCCGCACTGGAACGGAACCTCTTCTTCACCATCCAGTTGATGGAACTCGCACCCCCGATGCTCATCGCGGTCAACCAGGTCGATCTCGCGGAAAAGAAGGGGATCAGTGTGGATACTGCGAAGCTTTCCGCACTGCTCGGTGTCCCGGTCATCCCGACGATTGCTACCAGGGGCAAAGGGATCGACACCCTGAGCGATGGTATCCTCAACCTCTTAAAAGACCACCCGGTACCCCCGGTTGTTACCTATGGGAAAGAGGTGGAAGAGCGGATTTCCCGTATGATTTCCCTCCTGGAACCTATTTCCACGCCATACCCAATCCGTTGGACAGCAATCAAACTTCTTGAGGGGGACTCGCATATTGTCCAGATGATACGGGAACAGGACCCGGCCGTTATCGGAACGGCCGGAAAACTCTCCAGCGAAATTGAGGCAATACATGGAGAACCCGTAAGTGTTGTCATGAGTGCCGAGCGGTACCTGGTCGCCGATCGGATAGCCGCAGAAGTAATTACCGTAAGGGCAACGGAAGCAGATGTCCCGGGAAAAAGCCTGACAGATCGGATTGACCGCATCGTGCTCCACCCGGTTTTCGGGTACTTTTCGGTTATCGCAATAATCGGAGGGCTCCTGGTCTGGACATTCATAATCGGTGCCCAGATTTCCGGGTTTCTCGCGCATTACCTGACGCAGTTTGAACAATACGAACCCGTGGTATCCGGTCCAATCTGGGAAATCCTCTTGAACGGGGCATTTTCAGGTTTCGTTGCCGGGGTGACGCTCGTCATCCCCTACGTGCTTCCGTTCTATCTCATGCTCGCGGTGATCGAAGACTCAGGCTACCTTACCCGGATTGCCGTTATGCTCGACAGGGGCATGCACAAACTCGGACTGCATGGAAAAGCAATTATCCCCCTCATTCTCGGGTACGGGTGCAATGTCCCGGCCTGCTATTCCTGCAGGATTATGGAGACACCAAAACAGAAATACCTCAGTGCCTTCCTCGTGACCCTTATCCCGTGTACGGCGAGGACGGTCGTCATCCTCGGTCTTGTCGCGGTCTTCGTAAATATCTGGTGGGCACTCGGTCTTTATGCATTTGATATCCTCCTGATTATACTGCTCGGGAGGATTGCGTACAAAGTAGTCCCTGGTGAGTCTGCGGGCCTTATTATGGAGATGCCGGACTATCATGTTCCTTCAGTGTCCGTCATTCTGAAACAGACATGGGCCCGGACGAAATCTCTCATCTGGATCGTCTTTCCTGCCTACATTATCGGAAGCGCTGTGCTCCAGGCGTTCTATGCCGCCGGGATTCTTGAACCGGTTAATGCCCTGCTTGCACCAATTACCGTTCTCTGGCTCGGGCTCCCGGTGGCTGTCGGGATCACGCTGATCTTCGGGATCGTGCGTAAGGAGCTCACAATCCTTATGCTTGCAGTAATTTTCGGGACGGTTGATTTCGCATCAGTTCTCACACCGGTCCAGCTTATCGTGCTTGCACTGGTATCGATGCTCTATATCCCCTGCATATCGGTGATCCTTGTGCTTGCGTCCGAATTCGGCTGGAGAAGGGCGCTCACGATTTCCGCAGCCGAGGTAGTCATGGCCTTGGCAATCGGCGGTATCGCATTCCGGGTCCTTGCTCCGTTCATGTAACATAATGGCAATGAGGAATGCATGGGATTTCCAGCCCCGGATTATAACTGTGAGTGGTATACACATATTGCTTATGTATGTTGGTTGCCTCAGGCTGCAAAACGGGAAAACCTAATCAAAATCGCCGAAATCTTAAATACGGTGGTTAACGATTACTGGACTCAGATTCAATTATTATCCGATTCTCTTTTAGAATACGACCCGATCAGCCGTGATCAAACAATGAAAATTATAGAGCGCTGCATATGCGCACCTTGTTGAAATATATCTGCCACAAAATTAAAAAAGGAGAGAAATCATCTCCCTTTTTAATTGAATGCCTTTTCATACGGAACTTCGGTCTCACCCACAAAAATTGTTTTAAATTTGTGGTATGGTTGACCCATACGAATTCCTTTGGTACTCGAATCGGTTAGATCAGTCTGTCGTACATCTTCAAGAATTTGAGGATTACGACCCCAACTATTCCAACTGAGAATACCGTCATGTAGATTTCGTACATGAACAGTTCCTTTCATAAAACTTGAGCATGAAGCAAAAGGTATGAGGGACGAAATCCCTCGTGTAGACAAGCTATTTCCAGAAGGCTTTATACCTTTAAGTAAAGAAATAACATTAGTCCTCATGAGGGGACGTGCAATAGTCACCTTCAGTCTGTTCGGACCAGATGAAGGTAATATATCGCTCAACTTTTTTCTCTTCATACTCATACATAGGATGTTGTAAAACCTGATAACCTTCTCGATTTGGTATATTCGCGACCATTACTTTCACCCTCCGCTCAGCTTACATTCCATGTCACGTGAAGACCGTATTCCTATCCATGGTCACGGTAACCGAATGGAAGATAGTTGTAGATCGATGGAAAAAGGGTATGCGCCCGTTAAAGCACCACCCAATTCCGATAATCTGATACGTTTCATGATCCCCGTTGAGTCCATCCCTTTAGCTATAACTTTTAAGATCATCCCTTGAATCGGTGGTTTCGCTAGCTTTGATACCAACTTGTTTCTGAATTAACCAAATACCTTGGAGTTTTGCCCTTGAAACCTTCCTTAGTGTATCTACAAGTCTATCTTTTGTTAAACCATCTTCAATAATTATGTCAGTGATTGTAAAAGATTGCAAAACATTTGCCGGATGTTCTAATTGGAAATCTACAGCCATGTTGTTTAATGAAAATCGAAAATTCCATAAAAATTCTTCCTTACCCTTCGGGCTCAATAAGTTAAGTTGTTGTAAATGCTCTGGTGCCACACTTATCTTTGTAGCTACAAAGAGACAGTCCTTCTTTCCTTTAGGTTGTATTACATCGACCACATTTTGCGGGCCTGGTTCAACTGTAAAATGAAAATTTGCTGATTCATCTTCGAGTTTGTTGCGAAAAATTCCTTCATCTGATAACCATTTTTGAATCACATTACTTGTAATCATGTTATCTTTCCTCTTGCTATGTTCAGATGACGATACTTCAATTTTGTGCAATAGTAACCAACATTCATTTTGATCCTTGGTAACCCCTCCCTCCGCTAATACAATCGATTCTTGTAAGGTTTCATATAAACCTCCTCCATGCACAATGTGAAAATAACGTATCACTTTCACTCCTTGCCATGTCACCTGACATATACTCACGAATCTATGCTCTTCTCATGGTCGCTGTCACTGAATGGAAGATCGTTGTTGATCGATGGAAGAAGGGAATGCGCCCGTTAAAGATTCAAGATCAAAAATACGGGCAGACTGTTTTAAACATGCTTGAAAAATACAAGGGTAACGAATTCGCATTTTTCGACGATCCATTCGAAGCGGTAACGTTTGTGGTATTGATGGAGCTCATGAAAGAGCAGGATAAAAAGAGATGGCGACCATCATTTGATCCTTGAAACAGTTAATATTTATTAAAAATGATTGATTTAAGATGAGATAGCAGCTAATTCCCCTGTATTAGTCATATAGAGCCAATATCCCTTTTCAGGATACAACAATCTTGAATCACTGAATCCATCACTGCCTCCATTAATGATCTCTATTTCATAATTCTGAGTGGTGGCATCGTATCCCAATGCTTGGGTCCACCCACTGGTCACTGAAAAAAATGTATCCCGTGCAGTTGCTGGGATTGTTCCTGTAAATCCTATAGCATTCCATCCTTTTGAAAGGGCCTTTGTTGGTGGAGCCTGTATTGGGTCTGTAGAGAATTGTAAGGGAATTGTTATCGGAGAGGTTGAATAAATCCAGTATCCACATAATGGGTTTACAGGGTCATTGGGATACTTCTTTATCCAATATTGACTGCTTGCATCATATTCCCAAATCGAATGCCCTGCTCTATCGACATTATTGAATATTGCAAATGTGTTTGATCCTGCTGCTAAAGATTTTGGTACTGAAATAAAATTCCAGCCTTGATAGAGTTGAAGTGATTGATAGTCAGGAGATATTGTCGGGATTGTAGTCGGAATTGTTATTGGGATTGTTGTTGGGATTGTTGTTGGGATTGTTGTTGGGATTGTTGTTGGGATTGTTGTTGGGATTGTTGTTGGGATTGTTGTTGGGATTGTTGTTGGGATTGTTGTTGGGATTGTTGTTGGGATTGTTGTTGGGATTGTAGTCGGAATTGTTGTTGGAATTGTAGTCGGAATTGTTGTTGGAATTGTAGTCGGAATTGTAGTCGGAATTGTAGTCGGAATTGTAGTCGGATAAGGATATTCTCCCAAATAATTCCCCGGGGGATAAAAACGACAAACAAAAACATCCATGTTTGAAGAGTATGAAGGATAATATCCAGTAGCCCTTCCACATCCACATTGCTGGGTATTATACCAGATTAATTGGGTGTAATGACCCACGTCATACCAATGCCCGGTACTACTACTACTATCTCCAAATGGCCCATAAAGAAAGTATTTTTTTTCGGAACCCCAAGAATTTATAGCGTCATTCCATGTGTAGTATCCCGTTGTTCCCACGAACAGATTTTCACCGTAGCCAGAAACCCCACTATGCTGAAATAAAGCATTTGCCACCAGATAATTTGCCCAATCTTGTGCACCGCTAGCAATTGAAGTCGAATAAACCAACGGAGGACTACCTACTCCAGTGCGATATTGATTAATTCCGGAAAGAATTTCTGAAGTACTTGAATCCGCATTTCCAATTGAACAGAGCAGCAGGAATGCAATAAAAATAATAAAAGTTACACGAGTAAATAACCCCATAATTACACCCCCGAGAATATGTGATCATTTGATTTATTGATAATAACTGCATCGGAAGAATTATTTCCTATAGTTCCATTTTAAGCGTATATAAAAAAAAGATAAAAATCATTTGAAAAAAGGGTGAAAATGAAAAAAACAGCAGGATTTAAAGATATTGGAAAATTGTTATAATAAATGATAGTCTATTGTCGATCATATGGGGCTCTTTGACAACATCGATGATAGGTTTACTTTAAGACCCAAAGATAAACCTCCGATAAAACGAAAGACAACTCCCGTTAGTTAAAAAGCCAAACTACTGGGTAAACAAAACTATAAATGTAATCTATGTGGCGCACATATTGAATATCACACGTGTCATGTCGATCATAAAAAAGCGTTAAAACTTGGCGGTACCGACACCACCAGAAATAAACAACTAATTTGTCCAAATTGCCATGATAAGAAAACTAAAGAAGATAGAGCTAAAATAGCCAAGATGAAACAAAAAGAAAAGAAAGAAGGCAATTCACGCGGTAAAGACTTCTTTGGTTTTTAATCTGTCATACTCTCCCGGTATTCCATGTATAGGATATTCCATATAATTCCGAGAATACACGCCGATACAAACCCGAATGCGTAAATGAAAACCAAGAGAGCAAGCCCTATTAAATCGGCTATTGTCACTCCATATCATCTCGCCGGACCATTCCACATTCGGCGCAATATCAGGGTGACCCCACAAACCCGTGGCCTTTTCGAATATACCCGCGCACCATTCGGGCGTGACATTTGGGGTGAGGACACCGGGGGGCTGCGATTCGCATCGGTAAGTATGTATACTATGACAATATAAAAAGTCTGTGATAAAGTCTTATTTTTATAAAAACTCCATGAAATAGGTAACAAAACATATAGTTGACACTTATATACAACCTATTTTATATACCTATATTGCGAAGTGAACACAATGGAATCAAAAAAGATCGGGCGTGAAGACTTTGAGGCGTTGATCAAGGGTGAGAAGAACATTTCCTCTTATATCGAGCTTGACCCCGTTGCCGGTTCATACTCGGTATTCGGTGTGAAAACTGCGAGTAATCCCAATTATCTCGTCAAGGCAATTTACGAAATGTACGAGACGAACCTTGACCGGAAGCTCGCGGTAATGGCGGTTAAAAACCTCTTCCACTCCGTCGGGCTGGGGTCGATCGGCCTGAACAAGTTGTTAAAAAGCCTGGGCATGGACCTGAAGCCGGCCGAATTCCTGATGCTCGTGTTCAAGCTCCAGCACCAGCAGGGCTGGGGGGCCCCGATGGAACTCGTCGAATCCGGGGACTCGAGGATCATCCTCAGGACACCCCATACCTTCGAGTCGCTTGTCATGAAAGACTGGAAGATACCGGTCTGCGGGATCCACCGGGGTTGGATCGAAGGAGTCCTCACCGCTGCTACCGGAAAGAACTGGTTCTGCCTCGAGACAAAATGCCATGCGCAGGGGGATGAATACTGTGAATTTATCGCCGACAAACGGGAATCGAGCTGGAAATGGAAGGCAGAAGCGATCGCAAAAGGCGACTCGGCCATTACCGAATACATCGATCACAAACCCCTGAAGGGCCAGATGAAACTTATCGACGACCCGGTAGTCATTATGCCGCGGTTCCTCTTCACATCGATGATGGCCTCCCTGACGAAAACCATGGGAGAAATGCCTGCCACCGGCATCAACTACCGGGCATACATGGAGATCGGGAAGGAAAATGTGGGTCATTACAAAACTATGGGTATTACCAACCCGAACACGCTTTCAGACATGGCATTTGCTTTTTACTCGCAGATGGGCTGGTTCAAGATCATAAAGATGGACTGGGACGAGCCGACAAAGACAAAGACCATAACCCTCGATTATACTGCAGAATCGGAAGCCTTCGGCAAGACCGGGAAGAACGTATGCTTCTGCACGGCAGGTCTCCTTGCCGGAATTATCGAAGGGTCATTCGGGATCAAGGTCCAGGGAAAAGAGATAAAGTGCCGTTCGAAAGGTGATCAGCACTGCGTGTTCACCATCACCAACCGCCAGGAAAAAACCGGTTGATCAACGAATACAAATTTTTTTTCTAACCGAAACCCGATTTCAACCCCGTTAAAAGAAAGGGATTATCGCCACGTTACCTGGAGAGGCTTTCGCCGCGGGATGCCATGGGTTTCGTATCGCGGATAACCGAACATCATGGCGTAGGAGACTATCCGGCCGTCAGGCAGGTCGAGGAACGTTCGCAGAGGGGGATATTCCCGTGAAGCTGCGGCAACAAACCCTGCCCAGCAGGTACCGACACCGGATGCAGGAGCTGCAATATCAAAATGGGTCAGGGCGATGATACCATCGATAGCGGCGATCGGGTTCCCGTCCGGGATATGGCTGATCAGGAGGTGGGGGGCGCCCCGGCAAACGACATCGTACCCGTTTTCCCAGCTGTTGATTAATTCCGGAACATACCCGCTCATGGGATGATTACTCTTCAGCAGGGTCTTCATCCAGTCGATGGTCAGGCCGGCAATCTTTCTGACCTCGCCGGGATCGTACACGACAAGCCATTCGACAGGCTGGCCGTTGCCTCCCGATGGGGCATGCCTGGCGATTTCAAGGATATACGATATTTTCTCCTTTTCGACGGATTTTTCCGTGAAATGCCGAACTGACCGCCTCTTTTTCATGTACACGCCGAGATCTTCCCGCGACAATGTGCCTGATCCTGCTGTAATGAAGATCTTCTCGTCAGGGAGGTAATTAAGAAGAAGCGCTCCTGACGGGCAGGAGACCTCGCAATGCCCGCAACGGATGCACATTTCCGCTTTTCCTTCCAGAACGGCCGGGATAGCTTCTCATCTGCCAAGCTGACAATCGACATGGGGCAGACGACCGAACAGATCCCGCAACGTGTGCATCGATCCTGGTCAACAAATATAGTAGTCATTATTAGTTCGTCCTGTTGAGAATATTGGTCACGCTACAACAGATTCTTTTCCCATCCCGATGGGGTAAAGCCAATTTGTTTAGCGGGAAGATTATGCAATACCTTTCAGGCGCAGTTGCTACAACCGGACCGTGCTATGGCGGCAGGTAAAAGTCCGGGAAAGCCGGATTATCAGCGCCCATCCAACCGGGAACAATCTGAAAAAAAGAGGGAATGATTACGGATTTTTACTGCCTGCCTGCTCCTTCGCTTTCTGAAGGTTCTGGGAGAGGGCGATGATGCCGGTCGTGTCGCCGAGGTTCATCGTATTGAGGGCCGATGAAGGGACGAGGATCAGGACTGAATTATTTGTTTTCAGTCCTTCGTAGAGCATATTCATGCCCCGGAGATGCAGAGCCGTAGGATTGTTCTGGTATGTTACCGCCGCATCCTCGAAACTCTTTGCAATCTGCCGTTCCGAATCGCCAAGAATCACCCTTGCCTGGCGTTCACGTTCTGCCTGGGCCTGCATCGACATGGCGTTCTCGAGCCCGGTGGGTATCACGACGTCCCTGATTTCTACCGAAAGGACGGTGATCCCCCAGCTGTCGATACGATGCTGGATAATTCTCTGGAGTTCTGCATCGATCATCTCCCGGCCGGCAAGCATATCGGCGAGCATGGTCTTCCCGATGACATCCCTGAGGGCCGTCTGGGAGGCGAGCAGCACGGATTCCCGGTAATCTCTCACTTCGAGCGCGGCCTTTTTAACGTCGTTTACCTGCCAGAAGAGGACGGCATCGACATTCACCGGGACGGTGTCCTTTGTAAGTGTCTGTTCTGCATTAAAGGGTGAGGTTATCACACGCAAATCGATAATATACGGGATGGTGTTAAGGAGCGGTACGATCAGGACCAGTCCCGGCCCCCTGATACCCGTGAACTTTCCAAGGAATAATACAACGATCCTTTCCCATTGTTTTACGATCCTGATGCTGAGAGCCAGCAGTATGAGGATGATGATAATTACGAGAATTATCCCGAATGTAGTAAGAGCATCCATATTCCTGATCCTCCTGATAATAGAGCACTTGTATTATAGCCGACAAGAAAAAGGTAACGTATGGTCCTGTTACCGGCCCTCCCAAAACATTAACAAGTCTTTCCGCTGAAGCTTTTCCCACTATGTGGAAGGAAGTCACGGTCGACCGCTGGATTGCCGGCAGGAAATCAAGTCTTTTGGATGTCCGGGCAGAAGTCGTCGCGATACTTGAACGGGTGAAGAACGAAGGGGATGCAGCCCTGAAGGCAATGTCCCGCCATGTCGTCCTCGATGAGGTCCCCGTCCGGGAACGGGAGGTGAGGGCGGCATATGATACCGTTGACCCGGCGATCGTCAGGAAGCTTACCGAGGCATCGGAGCGGATCGAGCGTTTCCATAAACTCCAGCGCCCGAGAAACCTCTGGCTCGAGACAATGGAACCAGGTATCGTTCTCGGGGTAAAGACGACCCCGCTGCACCGGGTCGGTATCTACGTGCCCGGCGGCAGGGCTGCGTATCCTTCAACCGCCCTCATGTGTGCAATACCCGCACGGGTGGCCGGTGTCCGGGAGATCTGTGCATGCTCTCCCCCGCCTATCAAACCTCTCACCCTGGTCACTCTCGATATTGCCGGCGTTACTGAAATTTACAACGCTGGCGGGGCACAGGCTGTTGCAGCAATGGCGCTCGGGACAGAATCGGTCAGGCCCGTCCAGAAGATCGTCGGGCCCGGCAACGTGTATGTCACGATGGCGAAAATGGTACTCCGCGAACAGGTGGAGATCGATTTCCCTGCCGGGCCGAGCGAGGTCGCGATTATTGCGGATAACACTGCAGACCCGGAAATCATCGCCGCAGACATCCTTGCGCAGGCCGAACACGACCCGGATGCAGCATGTCTTTTGATAACGACAGACAAAAACCTTGCAAATAACGTCGGCCGGGAAGTCGCCGCGATGACGGCAAAAGCACCGCGACGGGAGATTATCGAAAAATCACTTAATAATTCCGGGTACGTAGTGGTCCGGGATATCGATGAGGCTGTTTCTGTCTCTGACCGGGTCGCCCCCGAGCACCTCTCAATCCAGACAGCCGATTCCCTCTCCCTCGTCACCAGGGTGGAGAATGCAGGAGCCATCTTCGTCGGCAGGTTCTCGGCGGTCGCCGGAGGGGATTATGCGGTCGGGACAAACCATGTCCTGCCTACCGCGGGGTATGCACGCCTTTACTCCGGACTTGACGTGAACCACTTTTGCAAGACGGCTTCGGTCGAGATGGTAGACAGGCAGGGACTCGAAATATTCGGGGATATTGTCGAGACGATAGCCGAAGCAGAAGGGCTTTTTGCCCACGCCGAATCTGTGCGCATAAGGCGCAGGAAACAGTAATTTTTTTAAGATAACCATGAGATTTCAGGTACCGGAACCGGAACCGTGTCGATCCTGGCCAAGGCGTGACGGCTTGTTATACGATGGAATCAATTAACGGAACCCATTCGATATACCGATACCTGGCCAGGAGTACAATCAACGGTGTAAGCCATGCCATTCAAACCAGGTGACTGCTTGCATCAGGACGTCAAAGCTGCCCCTGACCTCCATACGGCACGTTTAATCCAGGAATCGGTACGAAAACGTTGCATTATCGGGAAAATAACCGATACTAATGCAATAAGGTTAGTGGCCGGAGCCGATGCTGCATATTCAAACGATATGGCGTATGCCGCTGTCGTAATGATGTCATTTCCGGGTGCCCGTTTTGTAGAGGCGTCCTGTTTGGTACAGCCGGCTGGGTTTCCCTATATACCCGGCCTTTTGTCCTTCAGGGAAGCTCCGCCGGTCATCGAAGCAATGAGAAACCTGTCGTCCACCCCCGATTTACTGATAGTAAACGGTCATGGATATGCCCATCCCAGGCGGGCAGGTCTTGCCTGCCATCTCGGGGTAGTCCTCGATATCCCGGCCATCGGCGTTGCCCGGAACCTGCTCACGGGGATGTCAGCACAACCGGGCCCAGGCAGGGGGGCATTTGAGCCGGTTTTTGATGCGGATGAGGTCATCGGCATGGCAGTGAGAACAAAAGCGAACGTAAAACCGGTTTACGTATCGGCCGGGCACAAGGTGGACCTCGGCCAGGCAGTCGAAATTGTCATGAAAACAGTAACTATCCACCGGTTTCCCGAACCCCTGCATATAGCGGACCTGATTTCGCGTGCGTGCAGGAGGTCTGATGAAACCCCGCACACTCAATAGCACCATCGCTCGAGACTCGACGCCTTTTTTTGTTTTTATCCCCATTTTTGGTTAGCCCACGGGTTCTTCGGTTATCATATACTGTCTTTCCCCGGTTTACACTTTTTCAGATCGAAAACGAACCGGCAGACGCCCGGGGCAACGTTGCCGCATCGCCGCCACATCACTGTTTCGAGTCCTTTACCCTGGAACGAGCTGATGAGGCCTGGAATTTGTTCATGTTTTTTAAAGGTGTAGAAATGGATCGGTGCCCCGTTACGGACGAACGGCACGACGGTATCAACGATGGAGTCCATCCCGTACGGAGCCGGCAGTATCGCCCGGTCGAATGTCCGGGCAGCATAGAGGGCCGGGTCCCGGGCATCGCCTCCTATAACGGTCACCCGGTCTCCGGCACCGTTCAGCCGGATATTTTCGTACAGCCAGTGAACGGCATCGGGATTGTTCTCGACCGCAACAACGAAAGCCCCCTTTTTCACCGCTGGAATGACAAACGGCCCGATACCGGCGAAAGGGACAAGGACAGCCTCTCCCCGGACCACAAGGGATGCAACCCGGTTCCGTTCGGAGGCAAGCCCGGGATTGAAAAATACCCGGGTGAGATCGAGGCTGTAAGGGATCCCGTATTCCCTGTGGGTAGTAATCGTGGACCGGCCGGCAAGGAGATCGAACGAGGCCAGTCGTTTCTCTCCTTCGGCCATAGAAACCCTGTTCAGGACAGTTTTGATATGCCTTCGCTTTCTTATGATAATCTCTGCAATTTCAGGTCCATACGTACATATTTCCCGGGGAAGTGACAGCACGGCGATGTCCCCGACGACATCGTACCGGCGGGGGACTGCCTGCCTCACTGTTTCCGGAACATGACCCTTCAGGTCTTCGGGAAGACCCATCAGTACCAATAGCGGCATATAATAAGATGAAGGGACCGCCCCGGAGATCGGCGTCGGGAGACGGATTCCGATACGGAGAATTCCCGAAGCGTATAGAAGCAACTCAACCGGGGAAATAATTTTCATCACCGGAAATCATGCCCTGGTTGGACATCGCATTTTTGAGAGTTCAATGGACGTAATCACCATCCGGGCCTGATAACCAGGATCCTGATCTGTTTTTGGAGGTAGCAGCACTTCATCGTACTACGAGTATTCAAGCACACGGATTCTCTTTCAATAGTCGTCGAATTCATTGTCGGCGGCGGAATTATCGCCGCGGTAACATGGCTTGCACGATATGCGGACCCGAAATACGGTGGGATTCTCGCTTCAGCACCGATAACCACGACAAAAGCCTTCCTGTTCACCAATGACGAGAATGGACTGGCAACCACCCGGCATCTGGTGCTGATCGCATTTTATTTTGCAATCCCTTCGCTGATCTTCCTGATCTGCCTCTTTTTCCTGATAAGCCGGGTGTCGCTGGTACAGGGGCTGCCTGGGGCATGTGCAGTCTGGCTCGCCGGAGTGCTGGTCATTAACCGGGTTCTCGTCGGGCTATAAAAAAAATTAGTAAATAAACTGGTGACCGTACCTAGTCGGGCATTGCCGTTATCATGTAATGATAGGGTCCGGCCTCCGTTTCCGAGAGGACGCGGAACCCGGACAAACCGATGAGGGACCTGGCTTTTTCGATCGAAAACCTGATTTCCGGAGGCGGGCCGAAGGGAGTGGGTTCATCCTTCCAGTCGAGGTCGATCAACCGGCCTGATGGTTTTAACATTTCCCGTGCATTCCTGATCGCCTTCACCGGGTCCCTGAAGTCGTGGAGGTCAATCCCGAAAAATACAAAATCGGCACACTTTCGACCGGCAACAGTCTCTTCGGCGGTGCCGACCTGGAGAACCATGTTGGTAAGACCTTCTTCCCTTGCCCGGCTGGCAAGGTATCCTATCGCTTCAGGACTGATATCGACCCCGAAGACGGTCCCTTCAGGTCCTACCATTCTCGCCGCAGGGAGTGCGAAATAACCTTCATTACACCCGATATCCACAAATACCATGCCCGGTCCGAGTCCGATCGCAGACAGGATATGCCCGGGGTCCTGCCATCGCCTCCTTTCCGGGTCGTCTGAACAAAACCGTTTCCCGGTCATTCCTGTCTCACCTCTTCCGGGACGCCATTCAACGGTGCCGGAACAAATATCTCATCATGCATCCGGACCCTGTATTTCCGGACTGTCGCCGTAATATAATCCGTCATAATCTGCTGAAATCCGACATAGTTACCTGACATCACGGAACCATCACATCTCCTGGCCGGCATCATAATGTTACTTGTTAATCCCGGAAGCACTGCGATGAGATAGTTTTATCGTGGCCGGTAATAATCCGTTCTTATCCGGGCCCCTCATTTGTCACACAAATCCAGAGAGGCCAGTGAATGAGGATGATGCGGATGAAGCAGCCGTACCAAACGCGGAACGCGTGGAAAAAATATGTTTTTTTTGCCCTTTTCGTATGTTGTATGATGATTGGACCCATCACTCCGGTTTCCGGCCTGGTGATCGGCGTTGGGGCGCAGCAGACCGGGTCGATCGCGGTATCATCAGTGCCGTACCAGACCACGGTTTCACTCGACAACCGTCAGACAGGAGTGACCCCGGAAACGATCAAGGGAATTTCTCCGGGAACTCATGCCGTGCTCCTGACATGCCCGGGATATCTGCCCTATTCCCAGCAGGTAACCGTGCAGGCCGGGACTGTGACGAGGATTTATGCAATACTGATTCCGAAACCGCAGGGCACCCCTTCAACAGGGGCGATCAGGATCTCTTCATCGCCCACCGAGGCAAATATCTACATCGATAACCTGTTTGCCGGCGTTTCCCCGACTACAATCGACGGGATTCCGGGAGGGATCCACCAGGTAATACTGTTAAAGCAGGGATTTGCGAATTACAACGCCCAAATCACCGTGACAAACGGAACCGTGACTGATTTTTACGCCGTTCTCATCCCGATGCCGGTAAACACGCCGCCTTCGGGTTCTGTCAGGATTACCTCGACCCCGTCAACTGCCAGTATCTATCTTGACAACCGGCTTGTCGGAGTCTCTCCCACGACCATAGACGGGATTCCGGGAGGGCTCCACCAGGTAATACTGTTAAAACAGGGATTTGCGAATTACAGTGCCCAAATCACCGTGACGAATGGAACCGTGACTGATTTTTATGCCGTTCTCATCCCGATGCCGGTAACCACATCGCCTTCGGGTTCTGTCAGGATTGTCTCGACCCCGTCAACCGCCAGTGTCTATCTTGACAACCGGCTCACCGGGGTCACCCCGGAAACGATCAACGGGATATCACCCGGCCAGCACCAGCTGCAAATCATGAAGCCGGGATATCTCGGGGTCACGAAGAATGTTACCGTGACCGGCAACCAGGTCACGACGGTTAATGTTGTATTGCCGGTTAATCCCGCGATATATTTCTGATGGGACTTCGGGATACCGTTCTTTTTTTCCGGGACAAAAATTTCTTTCAGATACCATTCGGTAAGAGTGATGTCCGGGAGGCATCGCCTGTGACAGGGATGGAACATGAATGTCTTTTTGATAAACTGCCGGGTTTTTGCGGCAGCCGATAATGCAATTACGGCGTTGGGACGTCCTGGAATTATATTCCGGATATAAAACACACTATATAGCCAGAACCCGCCGGTTTCATCAGCACACCGCAGGGTATTTGAAAAAATCTCATTAAATACTATACCGTTTCAGGATATATTGTGTTCCGGATCACCGGTTCACAAGAACTGTAGGAGGAATTTACTTGAATTCAACCAGACCCGCCAGTGTCGCTCTGATTGCCATCGCAATGCTGATGGCGTTGACCGGCACTGTCATGGCTGACAGCGCTGCCAGTGCGGGAAGCACAATCGATGCCGGACTCACTTCGGTTAACACCCAGCTCAGTGCGGGATTTATAGGAACAGATCCAACTGTACCCGTATCCCTCAACTACGAGGTGTCGGCAACCGGCATTACCCTTCCCGATGGGACCTATGCTCCGATGACCGGGACTGCCACAGCATTCTTTACCGCACACTTACAGGGAGGAGACAGCAGTACCGGGGTAAAGGCGACAGATATCACCTATTCAGAATATGCATCGGCAAGCGGGCTCATCACCAGCTTCAGCAAGTCATTCTCGTACCAGGGCGGCGTAAGCCTGGTCTAAGTTCGGGAACAGGAACTGTGTTGGAGGACCCCTGATCCTCCGGACACCCTGTCCGCGATGACCGATCATAACTCCTTATTCATCCATTATTTTTAAAAGGTGCATAATTTAGTGTGAACCCAGGTTCTCGACCTGATAATCCATTTTTCCGACCGCCCTATCCAGGGTATATATCGAACTGATTATTCCTGGTTTCTTGCTTGTAATGCTGAAGGACCGCCAGACCGCGAAGATCCATTCCTGACGGAGAATTGACAAAAAGTATAGGTACATGCCCCGTTAATGTAACATACTAAAGGGGATATGAACCTGCCTGGTTCCCGACCACACGATACCAGTACGCAGTTGAATCCCATATGTCGCAATGGGCAGGAAAATTAAGGAAGACGTCCCCATAGTAGTAATCATGAAATACACAGCGCGTCATATCAGGAAATTTCTTGACCAGGGGAGGATAGATCCAGACCTATGGAAGGCCCATTTTCCATCGCTCCTCGGGTCATGCGTACCTGAATGCCGGGACTGCGGGGACTTTAAATCCAACCTCTGCCAGGGTGGGAAAGACCCGGTAGACTGTTTTCTAGGGATACAGCAGGCACAGCCATCTGAAAAAACAGGAAAGGTTAAAGCACAAGGCCAAAAACAGTGGGACGGGGCCGGGACTGGCAAAAAACGTCTCAAAGACGCCAATAAGGTATTTGACCAGTCGAAGATGTGATCCAGGGTCAGCCGACAGGGCATTCTGAGGTCCATGACCTGGCTGTAATTTCAAAGGATGGAAAAAGCATATCGATTTACATCGATTCTTCAAACGTCCGGTTGCCGGGTGACTTTTTCTCGGCTTCTCCGGTGGCGAACGTCGCCCCATTCCTTCCGGACTGCTGGTTCGGGACATGATTTTTCTTATGTGTCGAAGGAACTGGAACGTCCTGAAAAGGCGTCCTTTGCTTTATTATACCAGGGCATAATGCCTTCTTTTATCATTGCACAGTAGGATAAACCTATGTCTCACGAAACACACAAATGAAGGTAATGGTAAATTCACTCCGGATTCTCTATGTTGATGACGAGCCGGGCCTTCTGGAAATCGGTAAGAAATTCCTTGAGAGAAACGGAGATTTTTTAGTAACCCCCATCGACTCTGCCACAGATGCGTTGCAACTTCTTAAAAAAGAACAGTTTGATGCGATCATCTCGGATTACCAGATGCCGGGAATGAACGGCATCCAGTTCCTGGTGGAGGTGCGGAGGTGCACCGGACAGATCCCGTTTATAATTTTTACAGGTCGCGGCCGTGAGGAGATTGTCATCCAGGCCCTGAATGCAGGAGCCGATTTCTATCTCCAGAAAGGGGGATCCCCCGAAGCCCAGTTTGCTGAATTAAGTCATAAGATCCAGATCGCCGTTGAAAATTTCCGATCCAGGGAAAAGATCCAATATCTCAACAGGTTATATTCGGTCCTTTCTGCAACGAACAAGGCTATCGTACTCATTCGGACAAAGAAAGAATTTTTCTTAGAGATATGCCGGATCCTGGTCGAAACGGGGGAATTCCGTTTGGCATGGATCGGTCTTTGCGATGCGGAGCATAATCTTATCCGGCCCGTTGCTGATGCCGGGGATGCCGATGGATACCTCGATACCGTGAATATTTCGACGGAAGATATACCACGGGGCCGTGGGCCGACAGGAACGGCATACCGGGAAGGAACCTACTACTTTTCGAACGATATCGCATCCGATCCCCGGATGGAACCGTGGCGGGATAATGCTCTCAAACATGGCTATCTGGCGATTGCTGCATTCCCGTTCTCACTGGGGACAAAAAACGCCGGTGTTATCACGTTATACGCTCCGGTGACCGGATTTTTTGACGACCAGGTTATCAATCTGCTGGATGAATTATCTGCCGACATATCGTTTGCCCTCAGGATGCTGGACCATCAGGACGACCAGCGAGCCGCCGAAGCAGCACTATCCGGGAGCGAAAATCGGTATCGCTCTCTCGTTGATGGAATGCACGAGTGCGTGGTCGTCTACCGGGCCATCGGCGACGGCGAGGACTTTGAGATCCTCGAATTTAACAAAAGTGCAGAAAAAACCGAGCAGGTGACAAGAGAGGAGGTCATAGGACATGCAGTGACCCGGGTA
Source organism: uncultured Methanomicrobiales archaeon (assembly GCA_963809105.1). GTDB lineage: Archaea > Halobacteriota > Methanomicrobia > Methanomicrobiales > Methanospirillaceae > CAIKOD01. The sequence continues at coordinate 77,938 of CAWEIC010000005.1, forward strand.
TTCCCGGGAGTTGAGGAATTTGGCATCCTTGATGTTTTCCGTCGTGTCTGGCGTACCGGTATATCCGAATCATTTCCCGTCTCATTGTATACTGATAACCGGATTTCAGGCTGGCGGAACAATTTCATCTACCGGCTTCCAACCGGCGAAATTGTCGCGACCTATAGCGATGAAACTGCAAGGAAGACCATGGAAGAAGCGCTACGGAGAAGCGAAGAGAAATACCGTGATCTTTATGACAATGCTCCCAATGCATATTACTCGATCGGGACAGATGGGCGCATCGTACGATGTAACAAAGAGGCAGAAAGAATTCTCGGAATACCCGCAGAAGATCTGGTCGGCAAAAGAATATCGGAATTTTATGCGGATACCCCGGACGGCAGAGAAAAAGCCATCGGATTAATTGCAGGATTCAGAAATGGAAAGGCCCTTTCAAACGAAGAGCTCCAGATGAAAAGAGCCGACGGAAGGCTGATATGGATCCAACTTACCGTAAATGCGGTCCGCGATGGGTCTGGGGAGATTATTGAAAGCCGGACGACAATTGTAGACATTACCGATCGCAAGCGGACCGAAGATTCCCTGAAAGCGAACGAACGCCGCCTTGCTTCCATTTACGATACCGTCAGTGACATTATCTTCCATCTGACCGTTGAACCAGAAGGGCAATACCGGTTTACTTCGGTCAATCCGGCATTTTGTCGGATCACGGGAATTCCCGCGGATGCCGTAATCGGAAAGACGGTCAGGGAAATTATCCCCGAACCTTCCCTCAGTCTGGTTCTCGGGAAGTACCGGCAGGCCATTGAAGAAAAAACCATCATCCGGTGGGAAGAGATATCTGAATATCCTTCCGGGAGGTTGATAGGCGAAGTCAGTGTGGCGCCCGTCTATGATAATACCGGCATATGCACACACCTTGTCGGTTCGGTCCATGATATTACCGATCATAAGCGGGCCGAAGATGCAATCAGGCAGGCCAACCGCCAGCTTAACCTGATGACGAGTATCACCCGGCACGATATTAATAACAAGATCTCGGTAATAACCGGATATCTGGCGATTGCCAAAAAGAGCTTTACCGATCCTGCTATGGAGGAGTTTTTTTATAAAATGGAATCGGCGATAAAAGCGATCCAGGGCCAGATTGAGTTCACCCGGGTTTATCATGATCTTGGCACAAGGGAACCAGGGTGGGAGGATCTCAACCAGGTTTTGATGAAGATACCTGTACCGGCAACAATCACGATGAATGCAGATGTGGCGGGGATCGAGGTTTACGCAGACCCTATGCTTGAAAAAGTTTTTTTCAACCTCCTTGACAATTCAATACGGCATGGCCAGCATGTCACGGAAATCAGGGTATCCTCGTTCCGTGGGAACGACAGCCTGGAGATCCTGTGGGAAGATAACGGAACCGGTATTGCTGTGGATGAAAAAGAAAAAATCTTCGAACGTGGTTACGGAAAAAATACCGGGCTTGGAATGTTCCTTGCACGAGAAATCCTGGCCCTGACAGGGATTACTATCAGAGAGAACGGGACTGAGAGGACTGGTGCCCGGTTCAAGATCACCGTTCCTCCTGATAAATTCCGGGTTACCGGAACACCATAAATGAAGAGGAGCAAAACAGGGGTATTTTGAATTTTTTATTCAGGTCCAGTGAAAATCCGGATATACTCACTCCGAATTGGGTTGTGACAACCTACACCGCCCATCAAAGATAAATATCCCGGATTAGCGGCATGATATCAATCCGGATAATCAAATCGTTGACATCTTTTTCCTTAATTCGGACTTTCTTTTTTATTACACCCACGATGGATGAATCCTGCTGAACGGTTGCACCCGATGAATAATCCGCCTGTATCACATCGGTAGTCGACACCGGGGATACGTAATCAACCATGATATCGATTTTTCTGCGAAAACTGCCATCATGTTATTCATCCGGCTTTATGCAACAAATGAGCGCATGTTCATTCTGCACGGCAGACCTGATTCGCAAATATTCATAATGAACGGGCAGGAAATAGCAGTTGCCGGTCATAACCCGGGGGGTCTGACCGTGAAAACCATGGAGGTCCGGCCAGTGGATATCAGCGGTAATGGAAATCATGTTCCTGTCGAGGCACAGTATCTCTTCAGGAAAGCAGTCGAATGTTCACAGAATGGAAAGCATGAAAAAGCTCTTAACTACCTAAGGCAGGTCGTGATGATTGCCCCGCGATTTTCAAAGGCATTCAATGAAATGGGTAATTGTCTCTGCCAACTCGGACGCGACAGGGAAGCACTCGCAAAATACGAAAAGGCAATGACATTGGATCCAGGCTTTATAGAAGCCTGCCAGAAAAGGAATTCCGTCCTCGATAAGCTGGGAGAACATAAGCGGTAACACCTCCCGGTGTCATAGGGACCGGGATTGCATACCGTACACGGCTCGAACGGTCGATCCCGGGTGGGGCATCGTTACCTGACAATACCGGCATCAGGAAACCGGGTCTTTTCGATTGCGAAGCGATGGCTTCTCCATGTAACGTACCGTGGCCGGTGATCGTGTCAGATGATAAAACTGTTCGCACGGGAGAGGGCAACCCGGACGGTAATCAACACCATAAGAAAACTTCTCTAACGCCCTGATGCACCGGACCGGCACCGTGTACCGTAACCCTCCGGCTCTCCGGCACACCTGGCAGGTATGCCATCATTCAAGCCAGAGAAACATAGACCGGTGGGCGGGATTTCCCTGAACCATGAAAAAATTAAAACCAGGATGTTTTCCGATAAATGGTATTTTTTATGAAAATATCTGCCGGGAATTTATGGTGTGATTCATCGTATACATGGTCCGGCCGGGATATTTCAGCAGGATAAATCCTGCCTGATAAATGCGATTCATATAGCATGAGGTACGATTGTCCCTATAGTGATACTCCTGATCTCCGCCCTGCTGCCCCTGCCCGGCTTATCCCTGTCTGATCAAATTTTCCAGCCTGGTATCTGGATATATCTTCTTGTATTTCTCCTGATAACGTTTACTTCGACGATCGTCGGAGGAGCAATTCCCGACAATATGTTCCTGATTCTCACCGGGGCTGCCGCGGCAACCAACGGGCTGTCATTCGCGGGGCTCGTCATCGTCACTGTCTGCGGGGGATTTGCAGGGTACGAGATAAATTACTGGAGTGGCAGGGTTCTTGGTCACACGACCTGCAAACGGGGCTGCCCTGGTGTGCTGAACGATAAGAATGTTGCCAGAGCAACCGAGCTTTTGAATAAATTCGGACTGGTGTCGCTCGTTCTCAGCAGGTTCCTGCCTGTCCTTAACATTCCGTCATTTATCGCAGGGGTAAAGTCCATGAATTACGGCAGGTTCATTGTGTTTAATATCTTCAGTGCGATCCTCTGGTGCTGTATTCTCCTGTCAATGGGCTATTTTATCGGGAATATCGCGCAAATCGAAGAATATCTCGACGTTGTCACCGATATTTTTATTGTTATAACAGGAGTCATCATCATTTACGTCGTCGTATCGTTTGTCCGGGATTATCGTCGATCGGAGAACAAAGTGCGACCGTGATTTCCGGTACCCTGCAATCCCAGGCTTTTTCTTTTATGCCGATCCTGGCCTCTTTCTGTTGCCCATGCATTAATTAAATTAAATTTAGGCCATTTCAAGGAATTATCCGGATATGTTATTCCTATCGGGGCATTTCGCAAACGTTCCGGATATGGTAATTTCCCGGAACTATCAGGAAGAGGTCGATGGAGTATCGCTCCGAGGAACCCCTGTCAGGAATTCAATGTTCCCGTATTTTTTTTCGCATGAGGCCACGGGAGAGAAATAACAGTCCAAGCACAATCGCAACGATCGCTGCAAGATACCCGGGCGAGGAAGGATAAAAGAAGAACCATATCCCGATAATGATGAAGATGATCCCGGAAAACGGCCATCCACGCCTCCTGAATGCGTGCGATACAAGGGCAGATCCAAAAAAACCACATCCAAGACCGATCAGCACACCTGACACCGGATAGCCGGCGAGTATCCCGACTCCAAGGCCGATGAGGGCACCCGCAGGAATAAAACCATATCTTCGGGGTTGCATCCGGTTATCTTTTTGCTCTTCTTCCGGCATACGTGGTAATAGGTTTCTTAATGTATAAAGTTCCTGACTGCCCCACTATGGAATTCCGGGGCCGGTATAATAATCCGCGTTCTACGATTCTCGTGGTATGGCCATCGGATAACGGAATGTGAGGAAATACCGGATTCGCTCCCGCACCCGGAAGTGCTATCATATCGAAACGCTTGTTTCAATATCGTACCGCTCCTCCCCAAACGCCTCATATGATGTATTTTCCCCGGACTATCCAGGCGTAGCAAAAAATGAATGGAGGTTTGATTTGGAAGGTAGTGAGTTTCATATCATGGGTAATGTTGATGAAATTTTGAAAAAACAGGAAATTACAAAACCCTATGCGGGTTTTGGAGTCACATGAATACCGCTGCCGATGAGACCGCAGCGAGGTATCGGTTGTTCATTTCTGATGGGCCTTTCCATATTCCTGTTAATTATTTTGGTTGGGACCGGGTTTGCAAAACCGCAGACAGCGAGGCAAAACCTGATTAAGAAGCCTTAAGTAGTTATTTATGTCATCCTTCTGCATCACCCGGAGGTGATGTACGACTATGTCGAAATACCTGATGAAACAATTGAATGTTATGAGTGTCGCAAAGGTCGGTGCGATCCTGGGACTTGTCTGGGGACTGATCGAGGGGATTATCCTTGCACTGGTAATCATTGCCATGAGCCCCTTCGCACGGGCAGTTCACCCCCTCCTTACCGCTCTCGGTGCAGGGGTTGTCTTCGTACTTGCCATAGTAATAGGACTGATCGTAGGATTCATCGGCGGGGCGATCTGGGCATTTATCTATAATGTTGCGGCAACTCATGTCGGTCCGATTGAAATGGAACTCGAAATGAAATCATAACCCTTCCAAATATTCTTATTTTACTGACAATACGGATGGAACAATCCGGGTGTTTCGGAATCAGGCATTATGACCGGACCCTGGAACAGGGTAATGCTTTACATCATTATTGAAAATAACTGATTCCGAATCATTTGAGCATCTGTTTGTATTTGACGGCGGAACGGGAATATCTGGATTTAAGGGAACAACAAGAAAATATAAAAATGTAGGGAGATTCCGGGCAGGTCCGGAAACATTATTGAAGTATTTGTATGTCAGAAATATTCTGAATGCAATCGGAGTAGGTGATTGTAATGGGGGTATACTGAAATCCGATCATCGCACGAGCATTTGTCCTGATGAATTCACCTCCTGTTGCTGCTCCCCTACCGCCATCGGCTCCGGAACAAGCACATTCTCCGGAGAGGCCCGATAACCGGAATCTGCACGAAGGAGATACCTGCATTTTCCTTCCTGACAATTCCATAAGGGAGTGGCACTCCATGTCTTCTATTCACCTGTCTGTACTTCCCGGGAGGGCTCGATAGGACCCACCCGATTGTATAGTATGTTTGACATTATGTCTAATATACTTTACTATTAGTCTGATAAATCCCACGCCATACTATAGTGAGATCATCGAATGACCCCGGGTATGGCATGGCTCACAGGTTTGTGCCCGGTGCTCCCGGACACAACAGGGTTTATGAAATAAGGAAACGACCGGTGAGGGAAACACGACAGAAGGTTCGCCTTGGCATCCCCGGCCCTGAAGAAAAGAATCGGATAATAATCCTCCTGCCCGGATCACCCGTGGCGGTCATCGGAACAACCGGAACCGGCTACTTCTTACCGGGGTGCTTTTCCGGTTCTTTTTCATTTTCGATGATAAAAATTTCATCGATTCGTTTTCCGAAATAATGTGCGATGCGTGCGGCAAGAAGAAGGGATGGGTCGTACTGCCGGTTTTCCAGGGCAAGAATTGTCTGTCGGGTTACACCGATCTCTCGCGCAAGGTCTTCCTGGGTGAGGTTATTCATGGCGCGGAATACTTTGATACGGTTATTCATCCTGGGATGCCCCGAATTTCCTGCCGTAGTAGAGCGACAGGATTGCATAGAGGACAATAATTCCACAGAGAAGCGCCATAAGCCTGAACCCGACAATGCCGACACGCCTGTTATAGTTTAGTTCCTCGCTCAGCGCTTCGATAACGACCCAAAGGGCGTAGAGGAATAGTCCGACCCAGGTGATCTGCAGCGTCCTTAATGCAGTAATCCCGTTAATTTTTTCCGTCCGCTCGTCTTCTATCACTTCGTCGATATACATCCGGGCAACGTAAACAAGTGCGATACCGAAAAGGATGGCTACCAGGGATGGAATGGGGTTTGCTGTTTCAACCGACCACCAGAATATCCCTACTTCAATAAATGCGACCGCTGCAGCCAGGAGATAGAATGAGTTTTTTTTCATCGTTGTCTCATACCTGGAGTGGTCCCGGACAAATGAAAAAATGGGGGCCCCATCAATTCACCAGGATTACCGAAACCGTTGTTCATCCGTTTATTCACTCCTTAATGCGTCAATCGGATCAAGGTTCGATGCATGCCATGCCGGGTACAGGCCTGAAAGCATACAAACGACAATACCGATGATCATCCCGTACGGGACATAGATAATACTCTCGGGCAGGAAGAAATAGGAAGTATTACCGATCATTGCGCTTACGACCGAGTACCCGATGGTTAAGCTGCATATCCCACCTACCGCAGCACCGATAAGCCCGAGGATAAACGCTTCGTAGAGGAACATTCTTCTCACTTCGCCTCTTTCGGTCCCGATCGAAAGCAGGATGCCAATTTCCTGTATCCGCTCATTCACCGACATCATCATGACATTGAATATGCTTACCGCTGCAACGACGAGGGAAATACCACCGATAGCAAGAATGAATGTGGTGATGGTACCCAGTGTCGCCGTTATGCTTGTCAGCCGGCTGCTGGCGTCGCTGATGCGGACCACATTAGTCTTCCTGTTTACCTTGTCGTTAATCGCGGATTCTATGGCACCGATAGTATCGACATTCTGTACGATCACGTTTACCTGGTCATAGAGATCCTTATCGCCATAATGATCGGTGTACCAGGTATCCGGCACAATGATTGCATTATCGGTATTGACGCCGTCAGAAGCAAATCCACGCGATGCGAGAATGCCTGAAACACGTACGGTAGGCCTGGCAGGAGTGTTCGGCGGGCCAATCTTAATCCTGGTCCCTATGGCAAGATTAAAATTGGAGGCAATCGTTGAACCTACGAGGACATCGTCGGTCCCTCGCGGAAAATCACCCTGGCTGACATTCAGGAACTTTTGCATGTCATTCGGGTCAAGCCCATAAATCGAGCCCCTTCCATCGGTTGAACCGATCGTGAATTGGGCATTCGTATGATGTATCGGGATGACCACGTTGGTTCCCGCAGAATTTTTAATATCGTTAAGCTCGCTTTTATCTATCCCTGATGACGTTACGGGAGTTCCCGCTGTCGAGGTGGTGCGGACGACATCAGAAGAGATCATCACTGTATTGACATCGGTCGATAGCTGTTGTTTGACCGACAACTGCATGTTCGCCCCGAGCATCCCCATCGAGGATATCGCGACTACCCCGATCACGATGCCGATGGCTGCAAGAAGGGACCGGAGAAAGTTCAGCCTGACACTGCGTAAGGAAAGATCGAAAAAGATATCCCTCATGATGCGACAATCCTCCCGTCCTCGATTTCAATGATCCGGTGGGCATATTCTGCTATTTTCGGATCATGCGTGACAAGAATGACGGTCTTCCCTTTCTGCTGGAGATCGCAAAGGATATCCATGATCTGAAGACCGGTCTTCCGGTCGAGGTTCCCGGTCGGCTCATCGCAGAGGAGGATTTTAGGGTCATTGACAAGGGCCCGGGCAATTGCCACACGCTGCTGCTGCCCGCCGGACAGACTGCGAGGGCCGGTGAGCCGCGAGCTCGTCGTCAAAACCAACCGAGTGCAGCGCCGCAGAAGCTCTGCCTGATTTGTCATGCCGTTTATATTTCAGGATCAGGGGATACTCGACGTTTTCATATGCCGAAAGCAGGGGGATCAGGTAAAACTTCTGGAAGATATACCCGATAATATCCCTTCGCATATGGGTCCTTTCCAGGTACTGACATCTTTGCCACATCTTTTCCTTCGATGAAAAGTGTACCTGACGTAGGCACATCAAGGATCCCGAGCTGGTTCATGATTGTTGATTTTCCCGAGCCCGACGGCCCCATGATTGCAATGAATTCGTTCTCCATGATGTCGAGAGAGACATGATCGAGCGCCGTGTAATCACCGCTCTCCAGGTGGTATACCTTCGAGACATCCGAAAGGCGGATGAGGGGATCGTTCGTCATCCCGATCCACTCACTGCTTCTTCAGTTTTCGCATAATTGTTTTTCTCTTGACCCAGAGGACGATACCGATAATTACCACTATGGCGCCGATAATGACCGGATAGAAGGCTGTCAGACCGCCGCCCCTGCTGCCGCCTCCAAATCCAAAGATGCTTCCCCCGCCTGGACCTCCAGCACCGCCAAAGCCTCCGGCCCTTGCCGAACTGTTGCCAGTACTGGAACTTCCGGAGCGTGACCCCGTGCTACTGGAACCTGTTGCGAGGTTGAGTGTCGTTACCGATGAGAAAATATTACCATTGGCGTCTTTCCACTGGACGGTCACGGGGATTGCAGAAAGATCGTCAGCCGTAAAGGTAAGGGTAAAACTTGAAAAATCATCAGATGCGAGCGAACCGATTGCATAATTTGAATATGGTTCGATCGGATGTGCCGGTGCCGCGACGGTAACAACCATGCCACTTGCATCGGTAACCCCCGCATTAGTCACATCTCCGGTAAGTTGATACCCCGTTCCAACGGTGGTAAGTGCAACATTGTTTATCACCGGCACTGCGGCGAGCTTGTTAACGCCAATATTCAATGGCAGGACAACATCGGTGGTATGCTCATTATCACCGTTATCATAGGTGACATGGAATGTCAGATCTGCTACCTGGTGGGGGGTGATTTGGAACGTGACATCCTGCGATGCACCGGCATCGAGCGAGCTGATAAATTTCTGGGTCGGGATGACATCGACTCCGGTAACAATCGGTGTGATCATGATATTTTTGACCGGGCCGTTGCGGGGGTTCACAATACTAAGATTTACCGTGTCTTGTGTGCCTAATGAAAAATTATCGGGTTTATCGACGATGATCGCACTAACGTTCTTCGAATCCACTTCTACCTTGAAAGGATAACTGATACTTCCCGCTCCGATCGTTGACACGGAAAATACCGGGAAGTATGTCCCGTCAAGGGTATTGGGACTGACGAGGAACGAGTAGGTCATCGTATTTCCGGGACCGAGATGGACAACCGTGTTGTAGGCGTTATCATTCAATTCCTTAAAGTGCGTATCCAGGATTTCCGGTTGTGACAGGGATACGGTCTGGTTGCCCGAGTTCGCCAGCTCTACCGTGATTGTTCCCGTTTCATACGGGAAGAAGACTTCAGGATCCAGCGTTACCGAAGTAACATGGACCTGATATACTGCATCCGCGGGCGATACTTGGCTAGTCGTAGAATCTGCCACGGCGCCGATTGTACCAATGGCCAGTAGTATAAGACTGAAAATGACGAGATAAATTTTCATAACTAATCCTCAATGTTTATCATGATGACGGGTCCCCTTCTGCGTTCGCGACATGTTTTCCACATGGTTACTCCCGACATCATGCGTTCCTTCTGTTTCTATGTAAAGTCCATTTGACATTATGTTATATAAACTATACTTATGGACACATGTACAAATGAAAAACCCTGTTCTCACCGGGTCATATCATCGTATCGCACCCTTGACGCGCCGCGATATGAAATAAGGTATCTCCGCCATCGATGACTCAGTTGAACGGCAAGTCGCCTCTTGTGCATAGGGGTATCAGGATATTTCGAAGGGTTTTGGATCATGGTTGAAATTCTTCATTTCATTCATTGAATTTACGGTATAACCGGTTTCCTGCTATCTGGAATGCCACGATGAACAACAGGAGCACGGCACAGTCTATGCCGGCCCCGAACATGCTTGTCCCGGTATAGGCTCCCTCTATGAGGTCATTGCCATAGGTAAGCGGTGAGATGAACGCAACAACCTGGCCGATTGCCGGCATTGAAGCTAACGGGATGAATACCCCGGAAATAAATATGAGGGGCAGGCGGACGATGTTGAGGATCGACATTACCTCACCGACATTTTCGGTAGGGTACGCGGCAAACAGGGTTCCCATGGATGAAAAACAGAACGCGGTGAGAACGAGCCCGGGTATCAGGAAGAGGGGGGCATTAAGAAGGGTACTGAAGGCGAAAATCCCGATAAGGAGGGGGATGACAGCAATTATGATACTGTACAGGAACCCGGAAAGGCTCTCCCCGAATACCACGGCAGACAATGACACCGGGGCTGACAGCAGGCGGTCGAATGTTTTCATCCGCCGTTCGATCGGTATCGACACCGGTTCTATCGAAGAGGCGCTGAAAAGAAGCGTGATACCAATAAGGCCGGGTATCAGCGAGCCGAGCGGGGCATTCCGTCCGAGAGCAAATGCAAAAAACATGAAAAGTGGGAAGAGGATCCCGGCCACGATGATATTGGGCTTCAGGTAATAGATTTTCATGTCTTTCTTCGCGATTGCCCAGGCACCGTTCAGTTCCCTGAAGAGCTGGTCCCATTGTTCCCCACGGTCAGTCAATAGCATGCACCCCCTTCAGGCCCGATTTTTCCTCGAGCCCGGTAAGCCTGATAAAGACGTCTTCGAGACTCGGGCCGATTGTATTGAGAGAAATGATATCCAGGTGTTCCTTCTCTGCAAAAGAAACGACCAGGGGGATAATCCCTGCCGGATTTCCTGTGAACAGTTTAATTTTGTCGCCTTCTTTTTTTACCTCGTTCACACCGGGAATACCGGAAAGTATCCGGATAGCGTCAGGTCTGGCGCTACCAAATGATACTTCCACCGACTGGACACTCTGGATCGTCCCCTTCAGTTTTTCGGGGGAATCGATTGCAGCGATCTCCCCTTTATTAATAATCGCAACGCGGTCGCACGTAAGATTTGCTTCCTCGATGTTGTGAGTCGTGAGAAAAATCGTCACTCCCGATTTGTTGAGCTCCCTGATCACGTCCCTGATGATCAGGTTGCTTGCTACGTCAAGGCCTGACGTAGGTTCGTCGAGGAATACCAGCTCCGGGTCGTTGATCAGTCCCATAGCGAGGGTAAGACGACGTTTCATTCCCTTGGAAAAGCCGTGTGCCAGGTCATTTCTCCGGTCGTACAGCCCGAATAAGTCCAGCAGTTCTTTTGCCTTCGCTTCCCGTGCGGCGCGGGGCACATAGTAGAGCTCTGCCGTGAACATCATATTGTCCCAGGCCGAGAGCTCGTCATAGACGTTCGAGGTTTCAGAGACGATCCCGAGATATCTTCGTGCCAGGAGTCGTTCACGCTCAATGTCGAATCCGAATATGGTTGCGTGACCGGAAGTCGGCCTCGATATCCCTGTCAGGATGCGGATCGTCGTGGTCTTTCCCGCACCGTTCGGCCCGAGGAACCCGAAAGTCTCCCCTTTCACGACATCAAAGCTGATATGGTCGAGGGCTTTGACATGCCCGAATTGTTTCGAGAGCTCGCGGACAACGATCGCATTCATTACCAGAAGGATACGGTAATCGCGTTTATAGTTTTTGAAATATCGCACGGGGAAGGCAAATCAGATCGGGCAATCCCTTCCCGGTACATGAAATAGAGTAATCCCTTCCCGGTACATGAAATAGGATAATCCCTTCCCGGTACATGAAATAGGATAATCCCTTCCCGGTACATGAAATAGGATAATCCCTTCCCGGTACATGAAATAGGATAATCCCTTCCCGGTACATGAAATAGAGTAATCCTTTCCCGGATCCGTGAAATATGGCAAGCCACGCCTTATCCTGATCGTTTTTGCCCTGATTTTTGCACTATTATTTCAAATAAATTAAAAATAATGATTCAAAAAATACAGGAATTGTCAAATAATTTCAAAATAATTTTAAATGATATGGCGAACCAGGGGTTTCCTGCCTACGACTGTTACCGGTGATCTCGCGTGCAGACTCAGGGGCAACCATTATACCAGATTATTCCCCGGGTTCTTCTCCTTGGTTTTTGGCATATCATCTGAACGTACAAAGGACTCCCGTGTGTTCATCCTCTGGTCGAAGCAGCGAAGGGATCCGGAAAAGAAAACAGATAAAGCGGATCACGGTATACTGAGCCTTATCAGAATGGTCTCCGATTCATCGAAAAGAAATGTCCTGATGGCTTCTGCATTCGGCTCCTCGCTTGCGCCTTTCATGGTCTCTTCCATGATTGTCGCCCTGCCGACAATCGGCCATGAATTTTCCGGAAACCCGGAACTCCTCGGTTGGCTGACCAGTATTTTTTTTATTGCAGCGGCAATTTTCCTTGTCCCGTTCGGCAGGATTGGAGACAGGTACGGTGTCAAAAAAATATTTACCCTGGGTATGGCTGTTTATTTCTTTTCAGCAATCCTTTGTATCGTTGCTCCCGATATACGGTTTCTCATTGCAGCCCGGTTTGTCACGGGTATCGGTGCAGCAATGATTTTCGGGACATCTATTGCTTTGCTGAGCCTCGTATTTCCCGAATCCGGGCGGGGCAAGGCGATCGGGATTAACGTGACGGCGATGTCAGCCGGATTTCTTCTCGGTTTTTTCCTTGGCGGATTCCTGATATTCTATGCCGGGTGGAGGAGTATTTTCATCATAACACTCCCGGTTGAACTATTCGTTATCGGACTGATTTTATCGAGAATACGGGGAGAATGCGAACTATCGGTACGAAAAGAGCTTGATATCCCCGGAATGCTTTTGTCACTGCCTTGTGATTGCCTTCATGATGGTCGGATTTTCAATACTTCCGGGGATAAACGGCATCATACTCATCGCCGCAGGACTTATCTGCCTCGTCCTGTTGTTTTTCCGCGAGACTAAAACACAGGTTCCGTTTCTTGACATCACTATTTTTTGGAAGAACAGGATTTTCACTGCCACGAATATTACGGTGCTTCTTTTCAACACCTCGAATTTTGCAGTTATTTTCCTTCTCAGCCTTTATCTCCAGGATGTTAGGGACCTTGACGCGAGAATCACCGGGATAATTCTCCTGACCCCGGTCATATTCATGGCACTCCTTTCCAGCTTTGCGGGGACACTTTCCGACAGGAAATCACCCCGGGTAGTAATCGGTAGCGGGATATTTCTCGGATCGGCCGGCCTTTTAATCTATACCCGCCTGGATGACGCGACACCGATGGTCCTTCTCATCGCCGGTCTTGCCCTCGTAGGAATCGGGATAGCCCTTTCACAGTCACCACTTATCAGGACTACCATGTCATCCGTGCCAAAGAATGTATTCGGCCTGGCATCGGGAATGGTCGAAACGATGCGCCTGATCGGGATGACCATCAGCATTGCAATCTCAATTATTATCTTTGGCGTCACGCTCGGCACGACCCGCATCACGATGTCAGCAGGCCCGGCATTCACCGGCAGCCTCAGGATTATATTCACCATATTGTTTGTCATTTCCCTATGTTCGCTTCTCCTCGCCCTGACCCTGAAAAAGCCGGTATCAGCCGGGGGACCCAGGAAGGTTTCCTGATCCGGCCAGATCGCATCTATTAATACAGGCCAGCCGTTGTTACTAACTGGTGAAGACCTATGGAATTCAAGGATATCGTTATGCAGCGTTATGCGACGAAAAAATTCGACGGGCGTACAGATCCCCCGTGAAAAGATCGACGAGCTGATCGAATTCATCCGTTATGCGCCTTCCGCTATCAACATGCAGCCCTGGCGGATTAAAATAGTAACCGATCAGGGCGTAAAAGAACAGCTCAGACCGGCTGCATTCGACCAGGAACAGGTGACCACCTGCTCGCATCTTCTCGTGTTCTGTGCCGACCCCGACTACGAAAGCCTCATCCGGAAACTGTCCCGGCTCCTTGAAAAAAATCATGTGCCGGTCGACATGCGGGAGATGGTTATCGGCCTTGCAAACCAGTTTACGGCGCCTATGTCTCCCGGGCAGCGGTTGGCGTGGTCCCAGGCCCAGACATATCTTGCTCTGGGGAATGCACTGAACGGTGCCAAGGCGCTCGGTTTTGATTCCTGCCCGATGGGTGGGTTCGACCCGGATGCGGTATCACGGATCCTCGGCATCGAAAAGCCGCTCGTCCCGGTGATGCTCTGCCCGGTCGGTTATGCCGCTGACAAGCCAATGGAGAAGATCAGGTTCGCAAAAGAAGATATCATCTTCTGACCCCGGGGTTGAAGCAAATGATGCGCACACTCGCTCCCGAAGAGGTATTCGTGGGATCAGCACCGATGGTTTGCACCGTGAGTACCATCGCTCGACAAACCGGGAAAAACAAATGCCCCCGGTGTTTCATGGGTTGTCCGGACTTCCTGAAACCCGTTTCTCATGCTGATTTCAATCGACCATACACGGTTACTCGCACGCAGCGATCAGGCGCAACCGGGAATTTGTCTTCAACTACTCTATGACAGACAAGGAAAAGTGAGCACTCGTATGCGGCGGTTCTCAGGCCGGGACATCGACAAGACTGTCGCCCCGGGGCTGCAGTTCACAGGTCCGGAGAACGTCAGATGCCCCACGGTCGATAATTCAGCCGTTTCATTCGAATGCAAAGTCATCGGGGAGTTTAAAAAGCGGGACCATACCGTGTTCGTCGGGGAGGTCGTTACAGCAAGGGGGCATCCGGACGAGCAGAAGCACATATACGTGACCCATAATTTCACTACCATCAACCTTGGAAATGAAGGATAGTCAGACCCCCCCTATACTTTTACTATACAGTATCTGCCATTATTATACGAAAACATGGACCCGGAAACCAGTGCAATACTGAAATCACAGGCTGAATCTCTCGGTGCATCATATTTTGGTATTGCAGACCTTACCCAGGCCGGGGATTTTATCCTGGCACAGGGAGGCCCGGCGATCGCCGGATATCCTGTCGCCGTCTCGATAGGGATCGACCTGCCTGATGCACTGGTGGAAATGCTCCCGGCAACAGATACGGATGCAGGTGCACTCCTATACCATCATCATGCATACGAGGTCGTGAACAGGGAACTTGACCGCATCGCACTGCACCTGTCGACTGCCCTTCGTCAGAAAGGATACCGTGCCCTTCCCATTGCCGCATCGTTGAGGACCAATCAGGCAGGGATCTGCGGTCCTTTCTCCCATAAACTGGCTGCTCATCTCGCAGGCATCGGATGGATCGGCAGGAGCTGCCTCCTCGTTACGCCAGGACACGGCCCACGGGTTCGCTTCGTAACGGTCCTGACTGATGCCCCCCTTGTTCCGACCGGCGTACCGATGGAAAACCGGTGCGGGACATGTAATGCCTGCATGGAATCCTGCCCTTTGAAGGCATTTTCCGGCCGGGAATTTAATGAAAACGAGCCGCGGGAGGATCGGTTCGATGCTGCTGCCTGCGACCGTTATCTGGCTGGCAGGAGATCGGAGTCGGGCGTCGCCGTATGCGGCATGTGCCTTTGGGTCTGCCCTTATGGAAGAAGACCGGAAGGAAAAGGAGTATGATGAAAGGTTCGCAATACGTCCACGGCTATTCGACACGGGAATCCGGACGCCTTCTCGACCAGGCAATGACTCTGACCGGACTCCTCCACCACGACACCCGGTACGAGGACGGGACTACCGTCCTCGAAGCGGGATGCGGAGTCGGGGCCCAGACTATCACGCTTGCCAGCCAAAGCCCGGGTGCCAGGTTCACATCCATCGATTGCTCACCTGAGTCCCTTGAGATGGCCAGGGCACGTACAGCCGGAGCCGGGCTGTCGAATGTAACATTTGAGCAGGCCGATATCTTCCGGCTCCCTTTCCGGGAAGAGTTTTTTGACCATATTTTTGTTTGTTTCGTACTCGAACACCTCCATGATCCCTCCCTGGCACTTTCCAGCCTCAAAAAAGTTACTCAAACCCGGCGGGACGATAACGGTCATTGAAGGGGACCATGGTTCGGCCTATTTCTATCCACGAAGCAGCGAGGCGGATAAAACCATAGATTGCCTTGTCTCCCTGCAGGAGAAGGCGGGCGGAAATGCCCTTATCGGCAGGGAGGTGTACCCCCTGCTCACTGGCAGCGGGTTTACCGACATACGGGTGTCGCCGCGGATGGTGTATGTCGATGCATCAAGACCTGATCTCGTAGAGGGATTCACAAAGCAGACATTCATCGCCATGGTCGAAGGTGTCAGGGAAGCTGCAATCGGCAACAACTTGATCAGTGAATCCCACTGGGACCGGGGTATAGGTGACCTCTTCCGGACTTGCGGAAAAGACGGGGTATTCTGTTATACATTCTTCAAGGGAACCGGAAAAAAGAGTCGTGATAATCTATAAAACCCTGATGCCGGAGACCTCCCGGAGATCAGCAGTTCTCATCGACGGCAAATAAGATACCGGCACGGCCCCTGAGCCCGGACTTCATCCCCGGCGCCCTGAGGGTAGTTCCAACCAGGCGTTCCATCCCGACCCCCGTATTCAGGGGTCGAAACCTTCCCTGGACCTGTTTTTTTCCTTCATCAGGCTGATAAGGAGGATGAACGTTGCCGCCTCGAGGGGATCGTCAAAGTAGGCAAGCTCAGGGCCCTTGTAGTGTTCGAGCATCCGGACCACCCGTGCACCATAGTGCTGATCATCGATCTTCAGGGGCCTCATCCCCCGTCTCCATCGTTCGACCAGGGTTTTCATCTCAGTAGCGGTGACCATTCCTACCAACCGCTTAGACGATCCGGCACGGGGGTATATGGGATCTGACAGGGCACGGGGTGAAAGTGATGCCCTCCGGATCCCGGAAAACCTTTTATCGGAACCCCTTCACATTGAGGTAGTATGGCAGGTTCATGGCGGGAGGCGGTTGAAACCGCAAAAAAAGAAGGCAGGGTGGAAGTATTCCATGATTTCGACAGGGAAACGTACGGTGCCTGCAGGAAGTCCGAGCACCAAGGCCATTTTTCATGTGGGCGTTATATCGAGCACCGGTGTATCTGCATGCCCGCAACCCTGACCCCCGAGGAACTCGGGCAAAAGGAAAAGGCATTTCTTGAAGAGAACCCCGGATGGCTCCATGATGACTCGTAGAGACCCGGCAGATCTCCCTGGTTTTCCGGACATCTCATTTCCAACCCCTGCATCAGGAGCCGGCCCAATGAGGGACCCCGGAAGGATTAACCATCATCTTATCTGATCCCGTTCCTTAAAAGATCGTAATTTTTGTAGTTTTTACCCATACATTTTTACCTTTATGCACTGATTTTCAAAATATGTCACGGCGGAGTCCGGAATATGCATTGCTCGGGTGTATTCTCGCGTGCATACTGGTGATCGGCATTACAGGGGCCGATACAGCGATATCCTTAAAACAGGGCTGGAATCTTATATCGACTCCTGAAACGTTGGATTCGGGACATTCAACGGCCGGAATCGTATTCCAGGGGGTCAATACAGGGGGCCATTCGACATGGGAATATAATGCCCAGGCCCAGTCCTGGGCGAAAGTATATCCCGATACGATACTCCGGCCCCTCGACGGGATATTCATCTATTCAACCTCAAATACCACGGTTCCACTCACGTTCAGCACCGATCCCGTCGCCGTCCCGCCTGCAAAAAATGTCTACCAGGGCTGGAACCTCGTCGGGTTCTCCGGGATGAATGAAGCCAGCGCCCATGATGCATTTATTTCATTGAATGGCCGGTGGTCACAAGCCCTGGGATTTGACGCTGCATCACAGGGATACGAGATCCAGATTATCTCGGGAGGAGGGGGTGCATTTGCGGACAGCCGTACCCTCTATCCGACAAAAGGGTACTGGCTCTACGTGACCAGCCCCGGGACACTCGCGGGAATCGGTTCCTGACCTGATAACCTCCGTTTCTTTTGTCAGAGAACAACACATTACCTGCATCCGGATTTCCCTGCCGTAACCGGATATCATGTATCGAAACGATCGTTCCCTTGTGAAACCGGATATTGATATGTGAAACCATGCCGGGGCATGTTCTCCGGATCGTACCCGTGGTCAGGTATGTCTTCTTACAGGTGGCAGTCCGGTCCGGCCCTGATTCATTAAAAAAAATACATGCGGAGTCTGCTTGTGTTGTGCTTATGGACGACGGTCTTAGCAGGTGACATGTAGGATCGCTAAATAACGCCGATCTTCACCGGCCAGGGCTACTATGATGTCCGGCGTGGGTGCGATTACCGCCGAATAAGTCTTGAGGATCCCGCTTGCCTTTTCCGTCATGGGGAGGGTGCCGTACTGTCCCGTACCGATGTAGACCACTACGGGTTTCTCCTTTACGAGGATATCAAGTTCGTATTCAGAAAGAGGGGTATGACCGTAATCCTCCTTCAGTGCCTTTGATTTATTCTTCTTCCGTTTTGAGACAGAGCCGTCAGTATGAATAATAACATCGTGGTCGTATGTTATCCCGTCAATTTCGATAAACCCAAATCCCGTCTTCATACAGGATGAACGGTTCGCCCGGAATATCAGGTTATCGGGGAAACAAAAGAGATTTTCCCGATTTTTTGCCAATTTTTTTTCATCGTATTTCAGGATGCGATTACCGGGTCGCATTCACCGAACCCCGAAAAACCATCAGCCTACCGGGCTATTGCAGATTCCAGCGCTCTTCCGGAAAAATTATTGGATGGTGCGGGTATATTGGAACTAATGAAATTCCCAGGGATGTCACAAAATAACCGTTCGCTGATTATCGATACCATGGGACTGGGACTGCTCCTCTGGTTCATCGGGTGGTGTGCATCCCTTATCCTGTTCTTTTATGTTCCTGCTGATCTTCTTGGGTGGGTCCTTTTCGTCATGTTCACCCCGCTGGCGATCGTTATCACTATATTAAGGTTTAGGAAACGGGCACTTACGTTCCCCTATTACCTTGCAGTCGCCCTTGTATGGACGTTTATTGCTATACTATTCGATTACCTGTTTATTATACGGCTGTTCGGGGTTTCCGGATATTATCATGCCAGTGTGATTGTCTATTATACGGAGACATTCCTGATCCCGCTGCTTACCGGCGTGAAATATCGCCGGTAGTCCCATAACCTCCCTGGCCGGATTTTTCAGATTTTACAAAGCCTGGCATGATCCTCGGGATCATAGATAGAGATGAGCATGAAGAACGAAATTTACCTCGAAGAATCAGAGTTTTTCATACCAGCCGATAATCCGACGTTTTATGAGTCTGTCATCCAGGCATTATTATTATCGTCCTCGAACCGGAAACCACGGAGTTGTCATAATATTCCGGATGCGGTCGTGTAACATGCCGGTTTCAGGTCCGGAACAGGCTATTAAATTTCCCACGCTGGAGTGAGGCATATATCCCGATGACGCAGAGGACCGTGAAGAAGATAAATGCATAATGCATGCTTTCCACAAACAGGGGATAGAGATCCGGTGTAATTTCCACATGCCCGATCAGGATGGCAAAGCTCATCATCGCGATACCCATCGAGAGCATCTGCCCGAGAAGCCTCATGGTACCGATTATTCCCGAAGACACCCCGTAATACCTTTTATCGACTGCGCTCATAATGGCATTGGTATTCGGCGAGGAAAAAAGTCCGAACCCGATTCCAAGGATAATTAACGCTATTATAATAAAATACAGCGAAGTGCTTTCCCCGAGGAACACCAGGAGGAACAGCCCCAGCGCCGTGAACGCCATGCCGATCGAGGCGATTACGCCCGGGTCGATGCGGTCGGAGAGACGCCCGGCAAACGGCGAGACCAGCGCCTGGGAAAACGGGGCCGCCACGAGAATTAACCCGGCATATTCGGGTGAAAAACCTTTTGTAAACTGGAGATCGAGTGAGAGGAGAAACGCAACCGCATATGTTGCGCTGTAATTGATCAGTGCTGCGATATTCGACCATGCAAATAACCTGCTTTCTGAAAAAAGCCTGATATTGAGCACCGGATACGGCCGGGCCCGTTCGAACCTGATAAAGACCAGGAGCAGGATCATACCGGCAACGAGGAGGACAACCCCGGTAATGGCCGGAAGCTCGGAGAAACCGAGCATTACCGCTACAAGGGTAATACCGTAAATAACCGATCCACCAAGATCGAACCGTTCTCCCGTGCATTCCGCCCATTCACCTTTCAGTTTCCACAGCACGAGAAGGATGGCAACGACCCCGATTGGGACGTTGATATAAAAAATACTCCTCCAGCCGAAATTCTGGGTCAGGATGCCACCGAGGAAAGGCCCGAGGGAAAGCCCGAAGTAGACTGCAGTGATATAGATGCCGAGGGCCTTTCCCCGCTCGCCGGGCGGATACACCGAAGTGAGTATTGCGACTGCGGTACCGAAGATCATGGAACACCCAATCCCCTGGAGGACCCTGATCCCGACCAGCATTCCCGATGACAGGACAAGGGTCATGGCGAACGATGCCGCGGTAAATATGCCGAGACCATAGAGAAATACTTTTTTCCTTCCGCGAATATCGGCTATTTTACCAAAAGGTACGAGGAAGATAGCAGTAGCCAGCAGGTATGCAGTTGCAACCCAGGAGAGGGCGATTGCATCCATGTGGAATTCTGTGCCGATAGTCGGCAGGGCGATATTGACGGCCGATGCATCGAAAGGCGTAAGAAAACCCGCGAGAAGGGCAATAAGCAGAACAATGTGTTTTTCGGTGCCGGTCACCGGGGCAGACGGGGTACGGCAGATCTCAGGGACTTCCCCCGGATCAGGTTCCATGGATTCTCCGCTGTTCATTACCCACCGATACCCGTGTATCATCTACGTCGGGCAGTATTGCATTTATTTATTGTGAAACCGGCCCGGAGAGTGGCACTTTAAGGCAGGGCAGGGTCACCGGAGTTTCTGATCTTCCCGTCCGGTACCCTGAAAGACTTCGGTGATTGGCGAAGATAACCTGAACGACAGGGAGTCCCACAACCGGGATATTAGTAAAGGAATTGATGTTGTCGGACTTTGCCACACATAAGATATCCCTGTCCACCGCCGTAAACGATAATCAGAAGGCCCGTTATCCGGAGACATCATCAGTGAACAAATCGATCAGTAAATCCAGCAAGGATTTGCACCATCAATCAGGAATTAACCTGGTTGATCGTCGTTTTAAAACGCAGGGACAGCCTCGGACAGCCATCCCGCTTACCGGACAAAAACTATGTATACATTGCCGGGACATAGTAGATTTAATCCGATAGCATATTGAAACCGGATTGAAAAATAAAACATTATAAGACTTTGTTTCAGGTAAGGTAATGCTCATGAAAGTCCTTGGATTAATAGCAAGCCCCCGGGGCAATGAAAGTCGCACGTTACAGCTCGTGAAAAGTGTCCTTTCCGGCGCTGAACAGGAAGGGGCCACGACAGAGCTCGTGGATATCTATTCGCTTCATATCGAATACTGCACGGCATGCGGGACATGTTTCGCCACCGGAGAATGCACGCTTGTCGATGATTTCCCCGCACTGTTCGAAAAAATGATGGACGCCGACGGTATCGTTATCGGCTCGCCGAATTATATCGATTCGATTACCGCTCCCTTAAAAGCGGTATTCGACCGCTGTGCCGATGCAATTCACTGCCAGATGTTTACCGGGAAATATGGCTGCTCGGTATGTACCGCAGGAGGGAGCAACCAGGACGAAGTGGTGAACTATATGAACCATGCCCTTACATCTCTCGGGGCAACGACGATCGGTGGGATAGGTGTAGCGGTCGGGAGGGATCCTTCTGCGCTTGCGGGAGCCGAAACAGAGGCGTCGGAACTCGGCCGGAAACTCGCAATGTCGATCCGGGGTGAAATCCTCTACCCGGGGCAGGAGGAGATACACCGGCAGAGGAGGGGTTATTTCTGCCAGCTCGTCAAGGCGAACAAAGCGGTGTGGAAGCACGAATATGACTGGTGGACGGAGATGGGGTGGCTTTCGGAAGAATAACAGGGACAGATTCCTTCAAAGAATACAGTTCCGGCGCAGGGAGCAGGACAGGAAAAAACGGTGCGAAAGATTCCTGACAGGAAGCATACAGATTATTACCTGCCGACAGGTCCGGAAAAATTTTAGAACTTCGGAGCAGCGAACCAGATGAAAAGGGTGAACACAGGAAGGTAACCGATATGAACAGTCTGATCGCAAAGAAATGCCAGCTTGATTACGGCCCGGTTGCGGTTGTCTGGAGCGATACGAAACCGGAGCATGCACTGCAGTTGAAAAAAGGAGCCAATCTCTGCATTATGTACCTCTTTGCCCAGGTCGTCACCGGCAGGAAAACGGCAGCATTCGACCGGATGACCTACGGATGCCCGGGCGCAATGGCCGGTCTTGGTTTCGGAACCGGGTATCCGGGTGCCTTCGGTGGCGCCGGGATAGAATTCATGTCCTGCTTCTTCTCAAAGGGCCTGAAAAGCAGTAAAGACGCAAAAAAATATTCAGGTATTCTCAGCCATGTCCCGGACCGGGAGAGGGATAAATTTCTCTACGGAGAACGTTTCCATAAAACCCCGGAAAAAGCAGCCCGCTGGATGGAACACGACCTCCCAAAAACCGACATCAGGGAGAACTATGTCCTTTATATCCCGCTTGAAGAGGTACATTCACCGGAAATTCCGGTCGTTGTTGTATTTGTTGCCGATGCACTCCAGCTTTCCGGGCTGATAACGCTGGCCGGTGCGGTTATTGAGGGAATCGACCCGGTGATTGTCCCTCCCGGGGCAGCATGCCAGCAGATCGGGGCATATGCATATGACCAGGCACGGTCAGATAACCCCAGGGCAGTCCTCGGTTATACCGATCTGTCTGCCCGGTACAGTATCGGGCATATCCTCGATAACCGGTACCTAACCCTGGCTCTTCCCTATTCCCTTTATCGGCGGATGGAAGAGGAGGCAGTGGACGGGGTATTTGACGGGCCCCTATGGAAGAAACTTATTGAGGGGTACAAAAATAAATAAAAAACGTGCTTTGTTGAATTCAAGGGCTGTCAAATACAGCACCCCGGAAAAAGGGAATTTAAAAAACCGCCTTATTTTTCTGTGAAAATCATCCCTGATTCCGGGATATCCATTTCGCCTGAAAACAATACCGGATGAAATGATCTCCATTCACAAAAACCCCGTATATCCAGCTTGCCCCGGCAACAACAGCAGTACCTGACCACCGGGTATGAGGATTATATCAGGCCGGGAAAATTTTTTCTTTTAAAAAAGTATTGAACGAGGGAGGGATTTTCCTGGATCCCTCCTTTGGGGGTTTAGATCAGGTTGAAGCCTGACTGGTATGAAATCGATTTTGCGAAATTACTGATCAGACCGCTTGCTGACGATGTCTCGGAGTACACGAGGTCCTGTGATTTGGTCGCACTCGAATTGCGTGCTTCCTGGACGTGTGCTTTTATATAGGCAGACACCGAGCCGATCATCGGGGACGATGTACCGTCACTCAGCGTTATTCCCTTCGCAGCGATGTTATAGTTCAGCACTACCGGGATTGTTGCATCGGTTCCGATGAAGCGCGTATCGGCACTCGTTACGACCGATGTAAGGGTCGTGTCAATCGAGCTGCCTGCCTGCACGATGTTGCAGAACGGGGGTATATCACTCGAAGTCGAGGAGGCAAATGGACAGAGTATGCTTCCGGACGTGTCCGTTGCCTGACCTGCCCCGTCGATCATGAGATCTTCGTCACGTGTTGCACGCCCGCCGTCTATCCCGATAAACTGGAGGTTCGTGTTTGCCTTGACATTGCTCTGGTCTGCAATCGTGTTCGCTGTTGAGATCTGCATCGACTTGACAAAAGTCGTCTGCCCGTTGACAGCCATCATGTTGTCGTTATAACCCACAGTATACTCTGTCTGGCCCGTGCTGAGGGGTGGACTGTTGACGGCACCGGTATTCGTTGTCGTCATAGCCAGGGAATCTGACTCGGTAACGATACCGACACATTGTATACTGGTTGAAGTAGTAATTCCCGCTACTTCGGGGGTTGCATTTACACCGGGATCGGCGAGGACAAGGCCCGTGCATGCAATGAGCAGTGCGAGGGCGATAACGATACCGGTAAAGGTTCTGTATGATGTCATTTATCATGTACTCCATGTCGGCTGATCAGATCAGCCACTCTATACATGGAATCTGAAGGTATTTAATAAAATTACATTTCGAACCTGCAGTGTCAATCGTTTAACCCGGGGGTTATATCACAGAAGGAGGAATAACCGGGAAAATGTTTTTTGTGTGCCCGTCAGGTCTCCCGGGACAGTTCTTCGCTCTGAACCGCCGGGCAGAAATTACATATCGAATAGAAGACTTCCTTTTCCTTGTCCCGAATCAGGCAGTAGTACGTGTCTCCCTTTAGTTCCACCTTAAACCGTCCGGGGAAAGGCATCCCTACCGGATGCCCGGGTTTCTCGAGGACAAACATCGTGAATGCCGCGATCAGGTAATAAAACAGCCGGTTTCTCGGCCGACGGAAAAAGGGATTTCTTTCCCCGGTTTCATCCCATGAAAAACACCCTTCGGGGACGACGTCACAGAATTTGAGGAATATATCCTTTTTGCTGACCGGTGTATTCATGCTATCGAATAATCCGGTCCTGTTCATTAGAAGAAGCTCGTGGTACGTTCCGAATATCTGACTGATGAAAAAAGGCCTCACTGCCTCCCGGTATGGATTCGGCAGCTTTGCAATCTCATTGTTCAGCCTCCCACCGATCACCTGGAGATCGAATAGAGAGAAAGCCTGCACTTCTGCTGCAATAGCTTTTCCGAGTTCCCCCCTGCTTCGTGCTTCCCTGAACCTGCCAACTGTATCGCAAATTATTTCATATTCGCCGGGGAATTCTATTTTTAGCAGGCTGGATGCCACGATGGTCTCAGTCATATCCTGTTCCTTTAGTACCTGTTCGCACCGGAGTCGGTACGGATCAAAAGTCCGATCGTCGTTTCCGGAGTCATTCGTGACTGAAAACGGTGCAGGACACCGATTCACTTCTTTTAATTCATTGCCGTTCCAGGCAATTATTCAGGCAATTGTTTAGACTTGTTGTTTTTCATTCCCGGAATAGTCTGCTTTATCCTCTGGAACCGGTTTTAAGATGAGGACCAGGACATCACGGGAGGCAAGGTCTTTTCCCAGGGCCAGATGCCCGTCGCTTCCCGTTTTCATATATAACGGTCCCTTGAGGAGTTCTCTCTCGCCAAGATTTCCAACGACGATAAGTTTCATACTATGAGAATTCTTGGCAGTAATTATAAATATGTGTTGGCGAGATGGTCATCCTGCAGGGACCCGGGAATGGCACAGGTCTCCAGATAGCTGGTTCCTGTCAAGGCCTGACTCACCTATATTGTGAATAAAACAGGCATCTATGAAAATCCGGAAAATATCCCGGGAATAAAAGCGGGAATGTCAGTCTGCTGTAATATGGTCCCCGAGAATGGTTTGTATTTCAGAGAGGACTGTTTCTTTTTTATAAGGCTTGGTAATATATCCCATAGCGCCTTCCATGACAAGCTTCCTGACATGTTCTTCCTGCCCGTCCGCAGATACGATGAGAATTTTTGCCCCGGGGTTAATACTCCTGATCCTCTCCAGACATTCCATGCCTCCCATCCGTGGCATAATAACATCGAGAATAACAAGATCCGGGTTTAATTCTTTGTATTTCTCAATCCCTTCATAACCATCACGTGCCGTCCCGGCGATCTCGTGCCCCCCGGCCTCGAGGATCATTTCCATAAGATCGTTGGCATATTCCGCATCATCGATCAATAATATCCGGGCCATTACATCAACCAGTGCAGGTTATATACGTTCGTTGCGATAAGGCTACCCCCGGATTATACCACATGGAGAGCGCGGGTCCCGGAGTGCCCCGGCATCCCATCGTTCCGGCAAAAGATCAAATCTTCAGAATGTCGCGATATCTTTTCCGTTCCAGCGACGGTATCCTGCCCGTATAAACATCCATGCGGGAATTCCAAGGAGAACGGCCGACATCGACAGATATGGGCTGATAAGCAGGAGACCGATGATCGTCATAAGCGGTATACCCGTAAGGACCAGGAATGCGAGCATCACCTTCACATCGTACACAAGAACATTCGGCGAGAGGCCGGTAAGGAACACGGTAACCGAAAGTGCATAAAACGTGATGGAGAACCAGAGGACCAGGGAAGGAACAATATATTCCGCACCAGAAACGACGAGAGTAACAATCGTAATGAACAACAGGGGGATTACCTGGAGAACGGTAAAACTGTACATTTTACTCGTAATGAGGGTCGAAACGTTGACTGGCAGGCAGGCATAGGAACTGAATGAATCGAACGAAGTAAGCCAGGTGTACATCGTTGCCGAAATAATTCCGGTAAGGATAGAAAATACGAGCAAAACATCCTCTTGCGGGACAATACTTCCGAGCACCGCGAGGAAAAACCAGATCAAACCGAGCGGTAACAGAAACGAAAACAATATCTGCCCTAACCCGCCCCCGCTCCTCCAGAGGTCGATGAGGTCCTTTGCTACCAGCGGCGGAGTCGGAAAGAGCCTTAATCTTTTTGAAATTCCTAAAATCCGGTTCCTGTATTTCTTTATTCTCCCGGTATATTCAGGGGAGAACAACAGGATCGACAGAATAAAGGGGATCGCTACCAAAAGACAGGCCAGGATCAGGATTCCGTAGGAAAATTGCCTGAATATTAAAAGAGGTGGAAAATAAGTAAATATCTTCGTTCCCAGAGTAACCAGGAGGGTTACAAAGGCAAAAAGACCTGCAGCCAGGACGACTGCCAGAAGAAGTTTCGAATGCGAATATAACGTTGAGAGAAAGAAAATCGCTGAAAGCCCGGTGAGAAACGACAGGGTAAGGGAAATGGTGAGGAGGAGACAGGTCAGGGGGGAAACACTGGTAAAAGGCGATGCGGCCGTAAACCCAGCCGCAAACGGGAAAACCCAGAGGACGATGTAATACAGGATATCTTTTACCACAAAATTGAAAAATATCGTCCTTTCCGACAGGGGAAGGCTCCGGGACGAATATGCAAGGAAACTTGCCTGCCCGAACCTCCGGTTCATGATCTCGTTGCCGAGCAACCCGAATCCCCCCACCATCACGCCGAGAAGGATGAAGGAACCGGTTACGATCACTGCGAGGTCCCCTCCGGGAAGGATTACCCGGAACAGGGGGAGGAGAAACGAACCCATGAAGACTATGGCAAAAATCAACACTGGAAAGAGGGCAAATGAAATGCTCCCGAACATTGTCGAATGGAGGCGCCATTCCTCTTTCATCATGCTTACGAAGAGCTCAAACACCAGGACACCCCGTGAGGCAGGTTCCGGTACCCCTATACATTGCCGTCTTCCTGGATCCTGGAAAAGAAGAACTCGGATAGGTGTTGTTTCTTTTCGGTAAGATCCCAAATCGTACCGGTATAGAGTAGTTTACTACGGTCAAGAATTGCAAATTCCGTGCAAATTTCTTCTGCAATCTCAAGGATATGAGTCGAGATGAAAATAGTCCCTCCGTCCTTTACGTACGAAACAAAGAATTTCTTGACTTTTTTCTGCATTATCGGGTCGAAATTTATCAGCGGCTCATCGATAAGGGCGAGAACGGGCCGGTGGAGAAACGCCTGTGCAAGCATCAGTTTCTGCCTGGTCCCCCGTGACAGGTCTTTGCATAATACGTCCCGTTTCTCTTCGAAATCGAGAAACCGGAACCACCATGAGGCAGCTTCCCCGATATCAGGAATTTTCCGGATGGCCCCAACGAAAGAAAGGTATTCTTCGGCGGTCAGGAAACTAGGGGGCGTCTCCTGTTCGGGAATGATGCCTACCAGGGACCGGACTCCTACCGGATCTGTCGCCACGTCGATCCCGAGTACCGTGGCTGATCCCGAAGTTGCCCTGGTCTGCCCGGTCAGCATCTTTATCATTGTCGTCTTCCCCGATCCATTCGGGCCGAGAAGACCGAAGAGCGCTCCTTTCGGGACAGAAAGAGAGACGTGATCGACTGCGATAGTATCACCGTACCATTTTGTAAGATCTTTTGCCTCGATTATCGGTTCCATTTATTCCTCACTGAAAGATCGTCCTTTTCACCTGGGGCGCTTTTAAGAAATTGACCAGGGATGGAGTTGACATGCAGACACCTGGTCTTCACTTCCCGATACGTGTTGATCACCGGCTTCCGGTATCCCTGAAGCCCGCCATCTGGTTTTTGAGATATTCTCCCGGTCCCCTAATAACTATTGTGCCGATCTTCTGAGATTACGGTCAATTGCTACCACCCTCCATTCCAATCGGGTAATACCGGTTTGTTATGGAAGCCGACATTCCTGGAAACGATTAGAACCTCAGTGATCGCTCTCCGATAACCGGAAAAAACACTGAGAAACGATCAGGAAATCCGTGGCCTCCCTCTGATTTCCAGGAACGACCCGGGGAAGCGTTAAACACTTTTATGAATCCCTCCGGTAACAGGGAACTGTATCCGGCAGAACAACGGATATTTCAACCAGTCCTGATAAGTTCCCATCGGTATACCATGGAAGTTCGCAAATTAATTTTCTCATACCGTTCTTATCGATCATGTAAACATGCGGAGTCCCGTTCTTCAACATCGAATCGAGAATTTTAAGTGCCTCCGGGGGGTGGCAGTCCCTGATGTTGTTCCCGATCAGTTTAAGACCGCCGTCTGGCGCATAAGAGGCTGCAGATGCATCATTCATCTCGATCACAGTGCCGGAACTATCGCATACCGTAATACCAGCAGGCAGTTCTTTAACCCAGCGTCCGGGAAGATCAGGTTCCATTATGCTGTTTCTCACCCGACAGGTAAAATAATTTCAGAATCGGATCCGGGAATGACTCCGGAACCGCTGGAACGTACATTAGCTGAAAAGAATATGACGGTACCCGGCAAGTCCGTTCCGGCCAAACGAGTGATCAGAAAATCGCGGTCATCCAGAGCCAGATATTCTGCACTCCCGTCGAGATTACACTTACCGGGTCGATCTTCAGCACGGGGAAGAGGAAGATGAAGTAGAGAATCGTCCCGAGAAGGCTCCCCAGGTTTGCAGCCGCTGCCACGACCACGACCTTGAAGAGAGGGATTCTAGCCATTTCCCTGAGCGAATCAGTCTCATAGATCTTCCTGAAATCCGATACAGGCGGTTTTCTCACCCGAGCCTCGACATATGCAGCGATCCACCCTGCATGGAGCAGGGGGTTTAATGAAGTCATCCAGGCCACGAAGAAACAGGTGATCGCTGAATACGGGTGTCCACCAACCGCAAGAGTGGCGATGGCTGCAAGTATGCCATGTATCAGGACCCAGAAAATAAATGCCTCTATCAGGATATTGAGACCTACACCGGAAAATGCAATTGCCAATAGAAGGAAGAGAAAGAGAGCGGTAACGGCTCCCCCGAATACCATAGACCATGGAAATTTTCTTGGCTCCCTCGTAAGGGACTCCATGGAAGGCAGTGTTTCAGGGGCAATCAGGTAACGTTCAATACCCTGCCGGTGACCTGCACCGACAACGGCAAGGACATTTCCTTCGCGGGAGTTTTTCAGGTCTATCAGTTTGTGTGCAATATAGGCATCGCGCTCATCGATCAACGCCATGGCACCCTTCGGCGAAAATTTCCTGAACTCCTCCATTACCATATCGATCATGTCCTGGTTTTTCAGGCCCTCGATATCGATTTCCCCCACATTGTCGACCTCTGCAATAGAAACAATCAGGGCATAAAACATCTTTATTTTGCCGAAAAAGCCAAGAGACTGCCAGAACCTGAGAAGTGTCAGCCTGATATCCCGGTCAACGAGTGCAACCTTGAGTCCCCTCTGCTCTGCCTCTTCAATCGCCGCTTTCATCTCGGCCCCGGGCTCAACACCTACATCTACCCCGATCTTCCTTTGCAGATACGAAAGTAGCCACTGGATGAGAAGCTGGTTAAAATTCTTGACCTCCAGGACATCGGATACCGTAGGGTCTCTTGCCTGCTTTTTTAACGCACTATAGCGCGCCTGGTCAAGTTCCACGGCAACAATATCGGGATGATATTCATCAATCGCCGCCCGGACTTCATCCACACTTTTTGCCGAAACATGTGCAGTCCCGACGATTTTAATTTCCGCCATTAATCCCTATTAAATAAGATCTCCAAGGTTTAATAGGGTGTAGCCTCCACCCATATGCCGGAGTCGACTCCTTTTGTGAGCATTAGCTGCTTTCATCAAATCCGGTAAAATTTATCCGGCAATTCATCACACTTAGTAAACTCTGACGCCCGATAACCGGCTATGCAGCGCGGGAAGACCGGAAATAAATCGAAATGACATGCCAACCAGTTATTCCTCCGCCCCTGCACGTGCATCTTCCTGCCAAATGCACAATCCTGATAGCAAGGTACCTGTCAGGATATTTTATAATAAAAATTTTAATTTAATGTTAATAAATAAATATTAAAATAATTTTTTAAAAGTATAACTAAATCTTTTAATTTTTTTATATTATTAATTATATTATTTAATTAAAAAATTTAAATGTTAAAATGTTTAAAAATCGTTGCTTTAGTTAGTTTTGATAATTTCATATCACAACTGATAAAATATTGTATCAGGCCCTCGAATATATATATTCCCAGAACGGGAAAATGAAACCCGGTACTCTCCGCAAGGCAGATTCTATTGGCAAATCTTCATAATTAACGCCATAGACCATGTTATTTGTCCTCACAGGAGGACGCAGGGGGGGGGAGTGAAATGCAACAATATATCAAGGCATTACATAAAAAAGCCAGCCCGGTGAGGTGGCAGTCGGTCATTGCTCTTGAGCACCTGGGAAAACCTGCAGTTGACTACCTCGTATACGCACTAAAGGACGAAGACAAATGGGTCCGCTATGCGGCTGCCGATGCATTGGGGAACATCGGTGACCAGTGCACTGTGGACCCGCTTATCGACCTCCTTACGGACAAGGACCAGGACGTACGGTTTGTTGCCGCCGATGCACTTGGAAGGCTGGGGAATCCGAAGGCAGCCGGCGCACTGTACCAGACAAATGTCCGTGACAACAACTTTGTGAAAATTGCGGCTGCAGAAGCAATGGCAAAAATTGCACATTGAATGCACGTTCACCTGCCAACAGCACCTACTTATCTTTTATATCTGTTTTTTTTTGGGTAACTAATCCTTTAATTGATAATTCAGGAAGATCCACCGCATGCAGATAACAGGTTTTCACCTCTTAAAGCCGGGAATCGAGTGACCTTTCCAATACCTTCATCTTGTTGGTTGTCGACCCGTACAGCAGTGAATTGCATGAAGAATCTGCAGCTTTTTCTAATGCTCCTGGCACTCACTGCCATCATTGCAGGTACTGCCTGTGAATGCTTCGGGAAGCGCGGTTATATTTCCGGCAAACCAGTGGAAAAACACTTCTTCACTGGTCCGGGGTTATTCAGGAACGACGAGTATTCCTACCCGTATACCGGCTCAAATTTATACTCCCGTAGGCGTACCGACTCCGATATACACCGGAAATGACAATGGCAGGACCATAACACTCTCGCGTAACTCGATAGTAAAAATTCAGCTCGATGAGAACCCGACAACAGGATATTCATGGAATACAACTGCATCATCCGGAATCCAGGTGCTCAGTTCCTCATTCATCTCATCTGCCCCGGGAAGGTTCGGTGCAGGAGGTACGCATACATGGGTACTGAAAATCACGGGAACCGGGACACAGCAGTTCAGTGGCATCTACAAGCAGCCCTGGATGCCCGAATCTGCCGACGATTTAATGTACGAGATTTCGTTTAATGTCAAACAGTAAGGAAATAGTTATTCCACTAAATTTTTTTTACTTCAAAAAATTTCATATAATTTAATTTTCTTCCAAAAAAATTATGGATTTCCGGGTTTTCCGGGTTCCTCAGGCTTTTTTCGTTTCGTTACCACATAAGCAATTACGATGATCGCGGCGATCACAAGTACTGCACCGATACCCATTACGATAGTATTCACACCGGCTGGTGGTGACGGGGTATTCTGCGGGGTAAGTGCTGCATTCACCTGGTAATCCTGCCCGGCCACCAGGGTAACCGTTGTCGTATAGGTGTTATATCCGGCAAGCGAGATGGTAACGGTTCCCGTACCTGCGGGTACATTCTGGAATGACAGGGGGGTTATTCCCTTGTAAACGTTATTGACGTACACATCGGCGCCGCTCGGGTCCGAAGTAATCTGGACATTCGAGGTCTTCGGGTTGGCTGCCAGCTGGAGAGTCGCCGATACCTGTACGGTTGAACCGGCGATAACATTAGTTGTTGTAGTGTAGTCGGTATATCCGGATTTTTTTAACACAACGGTAACCGTACCCGGCTGGAGCCCGGTGATATCAAGGGGGCTCGCCGTGGACGTCGTACCCTGGTAATTATTGTTCACGTAGACCGCTGCGCCGGAAGGGACTGAAGTGACAACAATATCCCCTGTTGCCGGACTTTGTACCGGAACGAGCGTAGCAGTAACATAGGTTGTCTGACCTGAATATACCTGGACGTTCGTCTGCCATGTCTGATACCCAGCCTCCTTTAACGTCACCGTATGAGACCCGACAGCAAGGCTCCCAACGATCTGATTGGTCTCGCCCTCATAAATCGTGTCTACGTACAACCCTGCACCTTTTGGAATGGAAGAAACCGAAATACTGCCAAGCTGTTGGTTCGGCGTCAGGGTGGCATACACGTTGCTGGTCGCACCCGAGTTCACCATGACATTCGAAGAGAACGGCTGATAGCCGGGGCTGGTTACCCGGATATTATGGGACCCTGTCGGCACGGAACTGAAGGTCATGGGGGTCGCCCCCTGGTCGTACCCGTCGTCGAGCGTAGCAGTAGCCCCGGATGGATTCGATGTCACGTAAATAGTTCCCGTCTGGACGTTAGGCGTCAGGGTCGCATAGACGTTGATGGTCTGGCCGGCAGGCGGGTTGCCGGGGTAATACTGCGTCCAGGTCTGGTATCCCGGCTTCGCGACGCTTATCGTGTGGCCCGGTGTCCCTGAGGTACTGACGGGAATAGTGACGGGCGCCACGCCATAATTGGCATTATCGAGCGAGACGCTGGCGCCGGGAACATTGGCATTTACATAATAATACCCGTTTTCACCGACGACCGGAGGTGTGGTGGGAATAGTGATCGGTATCGGAACGAGTTCCGCGTTTACCGTAATTGTCCCCCCCACCGGAGGGTTGCCCTGATAATACTGGCTCCAGGGCTGATAGCCCGAAAGGGTCATCATAATCGTATGACCAGGGGAACCGGTCGTATAAACCGGGTATACCACTGGCGTGACCCCTGCATCCTGGCCGTCAACTGTGGCCGATGCACCTGAAGGATCGGAGTTCAGGGCGTAATATCCGGTATCGCCCCCAACAGTAGCACCAGCGGAATTATCGGCAGCGATAACCACTCCTGTACCTGCGATACAGAGAACCATTATTATTATCGCGAAAAATGTAATCGTCTTCATCCTACTCACCTGTATGCAGAACTATTTTCCCATACATTAAATAGCTGATCGCTTAACCTTCGTGACATTTCAACCTGAAAAAAACCGATGCCTGCGATCGACTGGAATACTCCAAAATGAGGGAGTGTCATTCCTGAAAAAGGATGCGATTATTAAACCTCATAAGGATTTCCGGACCGGCAGGAAAGCGCGGGAATGGAGGTTTTCACCACTTCCTGTGCTGTCCGAGGGTGGAGCAGACCAGATATCCCGGGTTTATTCGAGTGTCCTCCGGTAGGTCAGGATCCCGAGGATAACCATTGCAATTGAAAAGATCGCTATTGCAACGAGGTCAAACCAGATAACATCAAGTCCCTGGTTCCTGAGTGTGATGCTCCGCAGGGCATGTATTGCATAGGCTTCAGGATTGAATGCCGTGATCCAGCGGAGCCAGTACCGGCATCCCGATAACCGGGTAAAACACACCGCTTGTCATAAATAACAGGAGGTTCATGAATGCGATCACGGATGCATACGACTGCTGGTTTGAGAAACGCGAAGCGAGCGACACCACGAGGCTGGTGACCCCGATACTGGTGATAAATATGACTAAAAGGACCAGGAAAAAGTCCTGCGGGGAGCGGACAATTACCCCGGCGACAAAAATATCGACTAGGAAGATTGCGAAACCGGCAAAAAAAGCCTTGACCGTTCCGCTGCCGATGGTCCCGATGATGATACTTGAGCGTTTCACCGGCGTCACAAGATACCCTTCGATAATGCCGTTTTCACGGTCCCGTATCATTGCGAGCCCTCCGCCAAACATGGTGGAAGTAAATATTGCCATGACGATGATGCCGATCCCAAAGAATTCCAGGTAATCGATCGTCCCATAAATATTCACCACATTAACAGAACTATTTGTTCCGGTCTCAGCTACTGCGGTGATAACACCGGATTCGACGAGTTGGGGGATCGTGAATTCAGAACTATCGAGATATAACTGTACATCGTCACCTGGAGCGGTAGCCGGCGGGAATACCGCCACGCCATATAATTTACCTTTTTCAAGGGCATTCTTGGCAGTTCCCGGGTCATTGTACTGAATTACCTGGAACGTATCTGCTTTCCCTGACTGATGGATCAGGTCGAGATTTGTCACCGCCTGGGTATAGAGCGGCGTTTCAGTCACGTAGGGCGTGTCCTGTACGACCCCGATGGGAATTCCCGTTATAGTCCCCCCGATGGCATTACCGAATATCAGGAGGTACATGATCGGCATTGCCAGGGTCATAACGAGCATGAACGGGTTACTGAGGAATTTCTTGAAATCACGGTTGAATATGGCAATTGCACCCCTTAACACCAATATCATCGCCTCCCTTTCGCAGGTACCGGTTCTTCAGGTTCCGGCTGGCTGACCCTGTGGCCGGTAATTGCGAGAAAAACATCCTCAATAGAAGGGGACCTGATGGAAATGGCCGTAATAGCAATCCCAAGCCGTTCAAAATCTGATAACAGGAGGGGAAGAAGACTGCTCCCGTTTTTAGCCGATATGAGGAGTTTGTCACCTTTTACTTCCACTGATATCACAAGGTCGTGGGACGTTATTTCAGGGATCAGTTTCTCATCGAAGCGGTCGAAACCGATCTCTATGAGCTCGCCGGCCGGCATCGACCGTTTCAGGTTTTCGGGTGTGTCGAGGGCGAGAAGCTTCCCCTGGTCCATAAATGCGATACGCTGGCAGAGTTTTTCAGCTTCGTCCATGTAATGGGTGGTGAGGATAATCGTTGTTTTTTCCTCATTAAGCAGGGAAATCTGTCCCCAGACCTCACGCCTTGCTTCGGGGTCGAGCCCTATCGTTGGTTCATCCAGGAAAAGGATCAGCGGATGATGGATGAAAGCCCTGACAATCTCCAGCTTTCGTTTCATACCGCCTG
Organism: uncultured Methanomicrobiales archaeon; assembly: GCA_963809105.1. GTDB lineage: Archaea > Halobacteriota > Methanomicrobia > Methanomicrobiales > Methanospirillaceae > CAIKOD01. Next base: position 113,646 of record CAWEIC010000005.1, read on the forward strand.
AAAATGTCTCGACCTTCGAGTAGGCACGGTCGGTGAGACCGGTCATTTTCAGCAATTCCCATATCCGGGCGTCAAGGCGATCGTCTTCGACATTGACCAGTTTGCCATAAAATTCTAGGTTGTCGTATGCCGTCAGCTCGATATCAAGGGTGCTGTTCTGGGGACAGACACCAATAATCGACCGGATTTTTTCATCGTCTTTCGTTAATTCGAACTTGTCAAGGCAGGCGGCCCCGGATGTCGGCACCATCAGGGTGGTAAGTATACGTATCAGTGTACTTTTCCCGGCTCCATTCGGCCCCAGGAGCCCGAATATTTCTCCCCTTCGAACATTGAACGAAACGTCATTGACCGCCACAACCTTTCGTTGCCCCTGGAATATTTTTACCAGGTGGTCGAGCCTGATGATGTATTCGCCATCAGGAACACAGGCACCGGGACTGGGGTTGTTATTGTTTTGGGGGACAGGAATCCCGCCAGCTGTGGTCCCTGCCATTCCCTGTGAATTATTCTGTTCCATGACAGGGTCCTGCAAAATCCGGGTCTGAAGCTCCCGGAACTATGGGGAAGGTGATCTCACAGGGCGTTACTTCTTCCATGTGACCTCACCTCGTTCGCTTCTTTCTCTGTGTAATAACGAGATATCCAGCGCCGATAATTACGAGGGCTATCAGGAGAATTCCATAGGGAGTCCCGATTATCAGCATGATCCCTGATAAACCGACAACCTGCACCGGGATACTGATCCTGTCTGAGACCTGATCGTTTTTCAGCGCATCCCTGAATCGGATTTCAGAATCGATGGCGTAGCCCTTGACCGTGGCATCTGAGTTCACATTAATATTGAAATATGCATTCGCCGTTTCCCCAGGTGCCATGTCTCCCAGATACGAGGCGTCATCGGTCGTAGTGAAGGGGTCGGTCGTAAAAATATGGGCCTCGGCACCGTACACCATTGCGGTCCCGGAATTCCTGTAGGTGACCATGATCGTCTTCAGAGAGCCTGGATTCATTTGTGGCGGGGATGATACGACGGTAAAATCGATTTTTCCGGCGACAGGGACTCCGATTATCAGTGGATCTGACCTGATGAGCGTCCCGTCTGCGTTTTTATAGGTCACCGTCAGGTTGACCGGATAGGTCGTCGCGGCAGCATCCTTCGAAATGGAGACGGTGTAATTCAACGGAATAACTGCACCTTTCGGGAAATCTCCGATATATACACTGGATGCAACGGGTACAACAGGGCTGTTCCCATTCTGGATGAGTTGCACCGTCGCCTCCGTCCCGTTAAGGTTCCCGATATTCTTGAGGCCGATATTCAGGTATCCCTGAGTTCCCGCATTCAACTGGTCTCCGTGCACGTATTCGATTTCAGGTATTACCTCCTGTCGTATCCTGATCGGGACGTCGAGGGTTGTTGTGGTCGTCTTATAAAAATACTGCAGGGCATCGGTGCCATACTGGTCGGCATGGTCGAGGTAGGTATACTGCACGGTGAGTGGCAGGGTATAGGCATCCATGGCCGTGTCGTCGGGAATTTTAACCTTGAAGTTGGCAACAAGGTTCTGGCCCCCTGCAAGGTCACCCACCAGTTGCGGGTCTGATTTGATGACGAGAGGGGAGTCTCCGGGACCGAGGGTCACCATCATGAGTTTGGCAGTAGTCGGCATATCTGCCGGCGTGATCTGATTCGGGTACTGGAATACGTACTGGAGCAGCCCGCTGTTCTGTATCGCTACCGGTAAAATCAGCTCCTGGCCCGGTGAAAATTCGTTGGGCCCGATAACTGCCGCAGAAAGATTCGGACCGCCGGAAAGGTATCGTTCTCCTGCAAAACAAGGCCCTGCGATACACAACAGTGTAAAAATTACCAGAATACAAATTGACCTGCCAAAACCCATGGTAGCCCTCCTATGGCGTGATTGTGTAATTCATCCCTCATATGCGATTGATCGCTATATACTATTTGTTGCGGCCGGAACGACAGGTGATTATACGCTGGATCGTTTCCGTTCCCCGGTTTTTTTCCGGAGATCAAAAATATCCCTCCCGGGATATTTCTTCTGATTTGAAAGTGATTTTCATCATGTGAATTTCTCCTTTTTCCTTATGAACCAGTCCACGTTAAGGAGACGATTAAACCTGTACAGGAATGATTTCAGTCGACTTCATCATCGGGCTCATTTTCTGCAGACTCTATATTATCAAGTATATGCAGGGCCATTTTCTTCATGAAATCGACTTTCACGATTGCAATACCTTTCCCTCCTCCTCCGACAACCATAAGCCTGTCACCAGGCACGATACTGTATTGCTCTCTTGCTTCCTTCGGGATTACAATCTGGCCTCTTTCACCGACTTTTACTATCCCGAATATGTGTTTTCCCTTAGGTAATTCAGTCATTTTACCAGAACATGTAATTCATACTTTCATACTTATATGAATTTCATATTATTTAATTATATTTAAACATTATTATCCGCTTTTCATGCCGGGAAAATGCCAGGAATTATTCATTGCGGTCAGGGGTCCGGCCTTATGCAAATTCCCTGTTTTGTCCTGGTTTTTGAAAAAATAATATTGAAGAGAATGTCAATCTGCTACAGATATTATCGGATTACTCTCTTCATTTCATCGTTCTCAGTGTCAGTAATTTTCCACCCACAATTCATAATATGCCCTGGGATGGGCACATACCGGACATACAACCGGGGCTTCCTTCCCTTCAACGACGGCCCCGCAGTTCCTGCATTTCCACCGGATTACCGATTCCCTGCTGAAAACGGTATCGTTCCTGACATTAGAAAGCAATTTCCGGTACCGGCGCTCATGGTACTCCTCAACGGTCGCTATATGGCGGAAGGTATCTGCAGCATCCTTAAACCCCTCCTTTTCTGCCACATCTCCAAACCCCGGGTAAAGAGTTCCCCATTCCAGTTTTTCACCTTCGGCAGCAGCGAGAAGGTTCCCGGCGACCGACCCGATAGTGCCGCTGGGATAGGAAGCCGTAATTTCAGCCATCCCCCCGGGAAGAAGCCTGAAAAAGAGTTTCGCATGCTCCCGCTCGTTATCCGATGTTTCCAGGAAGATCCCTGCAATCTGTTCATACCCTTCCTTCGCTGCTTCACTCGAAAAAAAAGAATATCGCATCCGGGCCTGGGATTCCCCTGCGAACGCTGCAAGGAGATTTTTTTCAGTCTGTGAGCCTTTGAGTTTCATAGTCATGCCAATACGTATGAATGACAGAGGACGATATAAGGTTTTATGATAAACCATCGGCATTCCCTGAAATAGACCTTTTGGAAAGATTATTGGCCCTGGCTTTTATGTTTGGTTCCCGACCCGAAAATGATTCTGCTTTAACTTATTCCGTCTATTGATAGAATTGAATTTTTCAAATGCCTGAATCATTAACTGGAAATAGTTATTACCAATCTTTTTTTCTGAAAATGTTCCCGGATTCCTGGTATCAGGGGAAAAATTGTATAAATTTTATTTCCGGATTCCATTCAACTACCAAAGTTATTTAATCCCCACAGAATAACTACGATTGAAATATCGACAGTAGACCGGCAGGGATACCGTGTGTATATCGGATGTGAATCCGGGTGGTTAAAGAAGAACCTGAAGAACGGGAAGATCTCGGAAGTCGGATACGGCATACCCTTATCGGTACGAAAAGGAGCCTCGAGGACCCTTCAATTTTTCATAAACTTGCCCTGATCCCGGTGCTTGCATGGATAGGGCTCGGATCTGACGGGGTCTCATCATCATCGTACGGTCCCGCCGAGGCATTTACTGCACTCGGCAATCACACGTATATTGCAATTTTTCTCGCCCTTGCAACAGCCATAACTGTATTTATAATTTCCTTTTCCTACACAAAAATAATTGAGCACTTCCCCGGCGGTGGCGGAGGTTATATCGTTGCAAACCACACCATCAGTGAAAAAGCCGGGGTCATATCAGGGAGTGCGCTTCTTGTCGACTATGTTCTTACTATTACCGTATCCATAGCGGCATGTTCGGATGCAATCTTCAGTTTCCTGCCCCTTCCGTTTCAAGTTTTTAAGTTACTCTTCGCAATGCTCCTGATTTTTATTCTTATCATCCTCAACCTCAGGGGTGTCAAGGAATCTGTCACCATTCTTGCTCCTATATTTCTATTATTTATCGTCACTCACGTCCTGCTGCTCGGTTACGGTATCATCGCCCATTCGACAAATATCAGTCCGGTGGCCGTACAGGTCCAGTCGCAGGCAGGGTTTGATCTTGCCACAATCGGGGTCATCGGGATCCTTGCCCTGTTTCTCAGAGCCTACTCATTCGGTGCCGGGACATATACGGGCCTCGAAGCGGTGGCCAACGGTGTCCAGATCATGAGGGAACCGAAAGTGAAGACAGGTAAGCGTACCATGGCTTACATGGCAGTATCCCTCGCACTGATATCTGCCGGGTTGTTTTTCTGTTATTTGTTATGGGAAGTGCACCCTATGCCGGGTCAGACCCTTAATGCTGTCCTTGCCGGTTCTGTTTTTGCAGGTTGGCCGATGGGCGGTATGATAGCATTAATCACGATCTTCGCAGAGGGGGCACTCCTGTTCGTCGCTGCGCAGACGGGCTTTATTGACGGCCCGAGGGTTATGGCCAATATGGCCAACGATTCCTGGCTTCCGAGGAGATTTGCACTCCTTTCCGAACGGTTAACCATGAATAACGGGATCCTCATCATGGGAGCGGCATCGTTATTGCTGCTTATCTATTCCCGGGGATCTATTGGAATACTTATCACCATGTACGCCGTCAATGTGTTTATTACATTCTCGCTGTCCCAGTACGGCATGGCCAAGTTTGTCTACAAAAACAGGCAGACCGAACCGAAATGGAAGACACATCTCCCGATTTTTGCTGTAGGATTTTTACTTTGCGTGACGATTCTTACGATCACGGTCTCTGAGAAACTCGGCGAGGGTGCCTGGCTGACAATTCTCATTACGGCACTCGTGGTAAGCATCTGTTTCCTCATTCACAGTCATTACCGGGAAGTTGCGGAGGGGATCAGGAAACTCGATTCCCACCTGATGAATGTCCCGAGTACAGGGAAGATAAATAAAAATCCTCCCGACCCGCACAAAAAAACTGCAGTACAGCTCGTTACCGGTTACAGCGGGTTTGGAGTGCGGACTTTTTTCACCATAACCCAGACATTTCCCGATGTCTATGAAAATATAATCTTTGCTTCCGTTGCGGTCGTGGATTCCGGAACCTTCAAAGGCAAGAACGAGATGAAGGCACTTGAGGATTCAGTGAAAGCAGACCTTGAAAAATATGTCGATCTTGCCCGTGGACTGGGGTTCGCAGCAGATTACCGGATGGCGACCGGGACCGATGCAGTGGCAGCCGGGGTGCCCCTCTGCCAGTCTATTGCAAATGAATTCCCCCATTCCACATTTTTTGCAGGACAAGTCGTATTCCGTCACGAACAACCGTTCCAGAAAATCCTGCACAATGAAACAGCCTTTGCATTCCAGAGAAGACTACAGTTCAAGGGAATTACAACAGTGATTCTGCCTATCCGTGCAGAACCCTGAAACAATATTTCTGTCCGGCCTGCCTGTCATTTATTCCCCTGTCTCTCTCATAATTATCTGGACGGCAGGCTGGCCATCCCACAGGATTTTTTCATTCAGGACCTCAACCGCGACCTGAGTTGCATCAAGTTTAACAAGACGGGTCTTATAAAAGGGCGTCCGTTTGCCCTGCATCGCCAGGGCGATATGTTCCTGCATCGTTTCCTGCTCTCCAGGCGTCACAAACCTGTAAAAATCACTGTTTATGATATCATTACAATGATCGGCTCCGAAAAACCTGAGTCCCGCCGGGTTGGTATAGACGATATGGCCTTCCTTGAGAACGACCAGGGTATCGGGTGACGACTCGGCCAGCTGCCGGTACCGGATCTCGTGTCTCCGTAATGCCCCGACATTGCGGTTATAATTCCATATGAAAAATGAGGCAATAATGAGGGCAAACGAGAAGAAGATCCGGTCGGATACTGCAAATATTCCTGATATATCAGAAGGCGAAAGGAAAAAGCTCACCGCCATGAGGATGATGAATATGCCGGTTGCCGCAAAGGGAGAGTAGGGCCACCTGACATAGAGAGTCAGGAAAAGCGGGATCAGGTACAATATCCATATGGTAAACCCCTGTGGCGTGATAATGTCAATATACGAAATAATAGCAGTCAACGCGATAATATACGCCAGTACGCGGAGTTCGGTGCTCTCCTTCTGGACCGGTCCCGGGAAAAAAACCTGTTCAATCCATTCCTGTTCTTCATCCATTTTAAACCTCCGGTTCAACGGAATTTGAATAAAGATAGCCGATCGATTGTCGTTGTATGATATAATTCTTGTTGCCTGGTGAGGGGAGAATTTTCCCAAAATAATATAGTTCAACGAAAGATGCGCTCGTGATCCACAGATTCCGGTAATTAAAAACCTGCAATTTTCCGGAATCGCTCAAAAAATTTAATCCGGGATATTTATCAGATAAGATTAAATCCCGACTGGTAATGCATGCCTTTGTCAAACCCTGTGATAAGTCCGGTTGCGGATGAATATTCAGAATAGACAAGGTCCTGAGCCTTTTTCGTCCACGAAACCGAGTAGTTTGCAACATCACTCTGGTTTGTCTGCCGGGCTTCCTGGGTATGAACCTTAAGGAAGGCGGATGCAGAACCAATCATCGGGGAACTTATACCCGGCAGTGTGATTCCCTGTGCATTAATATTATAGTTCAGGACAACGGGGATGGTAGAATCAATGCCGGCAAACCGGGTATCGGCAGATGTTACTGTCGACGTGAGCGTCGTGTCGAATGCACTCCCTGCCTGGACAATATTACAGTGGGCCGGGATGGCATCGTCATTAAAGGTGGGAAAGCCGAAGGGGCAGAGAATATAGATGCTTGCCGGGTCTGTTTCGTTGGCTGCGTCATCAACCATAAGGTCTTCCGAACGGGTTGCCCTTCCGGTATCGGTTGCTATAAACTGCAGGTTTGTCGCAACCTTCACATTGCTTCCGTCTGCAATCTGGTTTGCAGTGGTAATCGCCATCGACTTGGCAATGGTAGTCTGCCCTGAAACTGCAGCGATGTTGTCGTTGTATCCCGTACTAATAATGGCCTGGTCGCCCAGGAGCGGATCGGTCAGTCCACCGGGGCCGACCCCATACCCCTGACTGGGAAGGTCAAAGCCGTATATGTCGAAATACAGGTTATCACGGGTAATCCACGCACCAGAATCCGCTTCAGTAACCGTCCCCTGAACATCTGCAATTGTCCCTGTTACGAGGCTTTGCACTTCAGGGGTCCTGTTAATCAGATGGTCTCCAAACACGGCACAAGTACATGCGATCAAAACTGCGAATGCAAGGAACGAAATAAACCTTATTTGTGATGTTGTCATCTGAATTCTCCTTTTCGTAATGCCCTTCGGCAAACCGTTTAATACAAAGTACCTGGTAAAAAAATCAGATAAATCTTTTGGAATCCAAATTTAAGCCGAACAGGCGTTACAGGTTATCATTTCCGGACTACGGGTTCTCTAAAACCCGGTGGCCTTTCCCTGCCGTGACCGGTTATTCATAACAGACCGTTGTGAACCCGGTCCGTACCTGGTTATTGATTAAATTATAGCACAGTCGTTGCAAAACCTGAAACCCAGACTGAAAGGTGCAGATACCTTTATACGGTGAAATGATAGGGAAAACACGGTGATCAACATGCTCGGTGAAATGATTGGAGAATTAACCGGAAAATGGGTTGGCCAGCGCATCGTCAAACACTTTGGCAGAGAACCGATGCTCGAGAGGACCTTCGAGGAGAAGGGTAAAATCCTCGGTGTCGATGTGACATTCCTTGCGACGACATGGTCAAAGGACAGGCCTGACGGTGGAATGTTCACGAAAGGTAACGGCATTATGATGACCGGGAACGGTGAGAAGGCAACCCTGCATGGGTCGGGGATTAGTATACCCGGAAAAGGGCCCGGAATCAGCATACGCGGTGTGCGATACCTGCAGACTGCTGCACCATCTCTCAGGCGCCTCAATAACGTGGCGCTGGTCTTTGAGATTGAGGTCGCCCCTGACGGTATGATGCGCGACAGGATGTGGGAATGGAAATAAACCACAAGGTGGAAGGAATGCGATGCATTATCGAGTGCAGGATAACGACAGATGACGGCAATTGCAGTGTCCTTGACGGCACACTGCCTGCCAAAATGAAAAACTACCTTGAAGCGGTTAAACCGGAGGCAGTATATTTTACCATCAAAGGCGGATGCAGGACGATGATTGCAGTGGTAAATATTCCAAGCGAAGACAAGATGGTCGCAATCCATGAGCCTCTATGGCTGGACTGGAATGCTTCTGTCTCCTGTACGCCTGCTATGTCCCTTGCCGATCTTCAGAAGGCGGGAAAGGATATGGAAAAAATTGCGAAGGAGAGGGAGTGTTAGAGAAACGGCGTGGTAAATGATACGGGTCATTGAAAAACTATCTTTCGCCCAAGGGGGACTATATCCCCCTGTTCTTAAACAAAATTATGTCAAGCCGATCTAATTTTGATAAATAATGCCATAACCCTGATTTTCTGGCGCTATAAGATAATGTACAGGCTGTAAATTTTCCATTGATGGAAAATATGATGGAAAAAATTGTTTTAAAATCAGGATGCGAGGGGCGCGATTTGAACGCGTGAACCCCTTCGAGACTAGGCCCTCAATCAAGTACGGGACCATTACGCATTATCAGCTCCGGAAACCATCAGTCTGAGTGCATGAACTATCCGATCCCTGAGGGCAAAAACGGTGAGATAATCAACCGTTACCTGAAGGACGGACGAATCCGGGGATTGTCCAACAACACGATCGACAATAAGGCGTGGCGACTGCACGTGTTCCTGAAGTTCCTGGACAACAAGGACCTGAGGGCTGTCACCCGGGAAGACGTCGGCGACTATATCCTGTTCCAGCGGGACCGCGGCAGCTCGGCCACCGTGAAGGGTGATGCGATCGAGCTCTACGGTATTCTTCAAGTGGCTCCGGCCCGGGGAGGTCATGGTGCCCAGGGTCCAGCGCCCGAAACCAATATTCCCCGACGTCCTCACCCGGGATGAGATTTCAAAATTGGTGAGCACTACCGAGACGACCCGCGATCGGGCCCTGCTGATGTTCCTCTGGGATACCGGTGCCAGGATCTCGGAGGCCATGGACGTTAGTATCCGGGACCTGAAGTTCGACCGCCAGGAGGTATCGGCGAAAGTCCGGGGGAAGACCGGGGAGCGCATCAATACCCTGACCAACTGCATCCCCGATATCCAGAACTGGCTTAATGTTCATCCGTTCCGGGAACAACCGGACGCGCCGCTCTGGATCACATTCCAGCGGTACGGGTTCGGAGCGAAACCCCTGAAGGTCCGGACGGTCCAGGGCCTGTTCAAGACCCTGGCGCACCGGGCCGGTATCCTGGAGGACCGCGTTTATCCCCATGCGTTCCGCCATGCCAGGGCTACCGACCGCGCCCGAGAGGGCTATACGGAGGCCGAGATGCGGTACATGTTCGGGTGGTCCGCGACCTCGAATATGCCGTCCTATTACGTGCACCTGTCCGGGGGAGATGTCCGGAAAAAGATCCTGAAACGGTCCGGGATGCTGCCGGAAGAGGAGAAGGAAACCGGGTTAAAGGCGTTGGAGCCAGTGAAGTGCCCGCGGTGTGATTTCATAAATCCGGCCGGGGCCATGGTCTGCAAACAGTGTTCTCTTTTGCTGGATCAGCGATATCGCGATGAGGTTGCCAGAATGAGAGAAGATATTCAGAACCATCCGGAAATCCTGATTGAACTATTACAGGAACGAATTAAAGAAAGGGCTAACCAATAAGTTTTACTTTCATACCGCATGGATCAGGTTATCTTATCGTGAATTATAACAACCGTCATTTGCACCGAGGATACCCGGTGGTCCCTGGCAAAACACCTGTCCTCACTTATGGGGAACGCCTTCCAGCAGCAGCAGCAGACCATCCAGGAAAACTTCTTCGTGGATTTGACGAAAATCTCACTCGGGACCATTGTCACCGTATCCTCGGGCGATGTGGTGGCAACGCTGGACAAAGGGGGCCAGATACATTGTCGGATTTTGAATCCGTAGGGTAAAATGGCAACACATGACAGCGGGTCAATCGGGGTATATAACGGTTCGTCGTTCCAGCTCGCAGTGCAGGCCGGTATCACGATCACCGCCTGCCAGTGACAGGTTCCAGGGAAGATCCTCATATACTGCAAACCCCCCCATCTGGCATCCCGGAACGGCAGCATAAAATGACGGGCAGGCAACGTCTCCGATCACCGGAGGCGGGACAGTCCAGGCCGGCCAGGTGGCCTATGGATCGGGCGGATATCCCGCGGTTCCTGCCGGATGCACATTGACAGGTAATGGCGGCCAGGTAACAATCCAGTTCGTCCAGCCGCAGACATGCAGCGATAATTCCTTTCAGTGCAATACACCTGGGGGTGGCGGGTATTTTTACGGTTCCGCTTCAAAATCGTGGTCGGGTGGAACACCCGGCGGGGCGGCCGGGGTTTCGGCATGGCCCAACCGATGCCCGGGGACCATCACGTTTGGGGGGTACCGTTATACGAATTATCACTATCCAGGAACGGCCGGCTGGTGGGAATATCCCGGCCCGACTGAGGTAAAGACGGGGACGTGCACGGTTTCCATCGGCGGTGTTGCAGTAATGCATCGTCGGCAGCATGGCAAATGGTCAGTGGTCTTCCTGGGTGAACATGACCGCGCCGGTTGTCGGAGTGACGAACCAGTTCTCATTCTCGATCGGTGGATCGGGGAACGCCTATTTCGAGTATCCTGTATACCTACAAGTCTAACCGGGCTTTCATTTTCCCGATCGACAACGTGTTCGGTGACCTGGTCCTGGCAACGGACCTACAGACCTATGCCGTTGGTGACCGCGTTCTTATTTTTGCGCAGGACGACGATCCTAATCTTTTCTATGCATTCAAACCCATCAACCCTGTTGTCGGAGAGCATTGTATCCTTATCCCGGTGGGTGGAGACCGCTATAATGTGATTGCGATCAGGTCCTCAACGCAGTGAGAGAAAAAGAATTAATACAAATTATCGGGTGTCAAAGAATCTGGATTGGCAAAACCATCACGATTTGGGAAACCATTGTCAAAATCCTGAATTGGCATTAGGTCTATACCGGGATAATCTGAAACGGAATGCCACTTTCCGGGGATATTTGTCTTTTTAATTGAATCATATGTATCTACCATCCGATAATAATAGTCGGTAGATGTGACTTTTACAATTATATACCCCGAATATGGATTTGAAATTGCATTAACGATATCGCCCACTTGGTATTTCGGGATTACCGGAAAGACGGGTGTTTCTATTGGTGCAGGAGTTACCGGAACCGTCACAGTGACATAGACATATTTTACCTCGGGGGTTGGTGTCGGTGCAATCACTGCCGGTACCTGAGTTGGTACACCCGGAGAACATCGCTGCAACCAGGGCAACCGCAATCAGGAGAATCAGGTATTTTGACATTATTTCAAGACCTTTGCGAGTGTTACAGTGCCATCCGACAACACTACTTCAGCAATAGAACCATCATTTGAAATAGATCGAACAAGGCCTTCCTCGCCTGTTATATGAGAACTAGGTGAAAAATATAGGGTTTTAGGCTCTCTTTCTCTCATGGGGACTCCCTTAATGAGATTCCTGCCGTCTTATCGCCAAGGCCAATACGATCTCGCAAATTTTTCTCAACCGCATAAATAGTCTGGTTGCTATCTGAGGCATAAGTGTGGCTTTTTAACCATTCGGCTTTGTCCGTTAACTGGACCCTGCAACCCTTTTTTGATTCGCGACGGTCCCATGTCACCTGTATAACCATCATCTCTTTTCCTTGGATCTCAATAATATCACCTATACTAGGCGAATCGTCCATTAAATATTCGAATATTTCTGGGTCCTCTCCGGTTGGACCTGAGATTAATCCGACAAATTCCATGGTGAGAACGATTCACGTATGAGGAAAAAAAGATTTGCCCGGCAGAGATCTACCGGAGGAACCCGAAGACTGCCCGGGCCTGCCGGCGGTCTCCAGGGTCAGCGGGAATCCGATGACGTGGCATTGCATTCCCCGAGAGAGTCTTCTGGTCGGGATGGACCTCATGCCTCCGGGGAACTTCAAAGAGCATTTCCATAATAATCCTATAGTAACAGTGTTTACACTATAGGGATATAAAGTTTACTTGAATTAAGACAATATTAACTGCATTTCCTACAATAACTTTGGACATAGGTGCCGGATTTCCGATAGTATCCTTGGACCTGACATTGACCAGGAGGACACGAATTAGTATTTGTGATTGTTACAAGAGGAGTATACACCAACGTAGGTATCGTGGTAATGCGGACAGTTGATGATTGAGAAAGGCTTGGCGTTACTGTAGGGATTGTGGTAATAACCATTGTGGTGGTCGGAATAGGATTAGGTGTGACGAGAGTCGGTCCGGAAGATTCAGTAGATAAACAACCTGCAGTAAATAAAAATATAAGAACGATTATACAACCCAGAATGTATAATCCTCGTTTCATAATGCGAGGGGCGCGATTTGAACGCGTGAACCCCTTCGAGAATAGGCCCTCAACCTATCGCCGTTGACCGAGTCTTGGCTACCCTCGCAACTTCCTTTTTTGAATGCAATTCTTGGCGAAAATACGCCGTCACCCCGATCAATGCCCTCAACCTAGCGCCGTTGACCGAGCTTGGCTACCCTCGCGCTGCACTTAATTTCAGCACCCGAGCGCAATATCCTGTGCCTGAAATCTTTTCCAGGCCCATGACATGGCTTCGTTAACCATGCCGATTACCCTCGCTCTCGTGCCATAACAATGAGGATGTCCATCTAAAATAATGTTCCCATCTATTATTCCCGGCCATCGCAGCCTGCCTCCCAGGGAAACAGGGGAATATTCATTTTGCATGATAATTTCCTCCATACTCATGTAATGTATATTTAATATCACCGGAGTCCGATCTCATGCTATGTGGTCGGATATAATCCATGAATTTGCTGACTCACCGGCCCAGAGCAAGGTAGTCCGGTTTCTCCTCGAGAACGGGTTCGGGATCAGCAGGGAGGGCAGGGTTGTCTGCAATACCATTGAAATCCCTGCCACACAGGTAGCAAAGGCAATCGGGTCAGACCGCCGTGTCGTCGATGCCACTGCGCACAGGATCCTCAACATACCCGTACTCAGGGATATTTTTCTCCAGATGAGGGCGACCCCCGATTTATCGATGGTCGCCGAATCCCTTGGCCTGTCAGTCATCACCGTGCTCCCGAGGAACGCTTCGGAGAGGGGGATCGTAGGTGCTGCGGTCCGCGTGCTATCGGCCCATAACCTTTCCATCAGGCAGATATTTGTCACAGACCCACAACTCTCAGAGGAACCGAAACTGGTCATTATTATCGAAGATCTCCTTCCCCCTGGTGTGATCGAGGAGATACGGTCGCTTCCCCAGGTGAGGAAGGTAATAATCTGATATTTTCACTTACTACACCGTGTCGCAGGGCATAGGGACTATAAATTGGTTTTTTTTCGTTAATTCAGGATCGGATCATCCCGGATTCGAATGGGCCGATTCCACAGACACCACATAACATATGGATCCGGTTTAAGAAATGTTTTAATTGGTTTTCTCCGGTAACGAATCGTGGAGGATTATTATTTCCACTTCTGGTAGAACTCCCCCACACTTGTCCGGGCACCCGGTAACAGGGGTTCGCCATGACCGGACAGCATCGCATCAAATTCGAGGAGGAGGATCTTTACTATCGATTCTTTCGCCTTGTCCATGTCCATAGTGAAATTATCCGGCGGGCCATGGACTATCCCTTCGGAGAAGCGGAGTGTATCACCGATAAAGAGGATTTTCCGGTTCGGGTCGTAAAGTGCGATGCTGCCCGGGGTATGTCCGGGGCAGTGCACACAGGTCAGGCCGGCAATCTTATCTCCATCTTTTAGCAGAACATCCGGCGTCAGGGTTTTGATCTTCACTTCCATCGGCCATTCCTTTTTTCCTGAGAGATACCCGGCATCATCGCAGTGGATCGCGACCTGGGCCCCTGTCAGGTTCTTCAGCTTGTACACATTACCCGTATGGTCGGGATGAAAGTGGGTAAGGATGATCGTTGAAACTTCGTTCGGGTTCCTCTTCAGCGTAACCCTGATGTAGTTGATGATCTTTCTGCTGTTATCGGGAAGTCCCGTGTCGATCAGGACAATTTTTTTCCCGTTTATAGCATAGCTGTTACCGATGATCCCGTCGATCTGATGTATACCCGGCATGATCTCCATTATATCACCTTGATTGTTGCGGCACCACTGATATCAAAAAAAATCTTTGTGCTTTTCATTATTCATATATATATTATTCTCCAGAGTTTATTATTCTGGCGAGAAAATTATTTTACCATCCGGCATAATCATTTCGAGGAAGACGTACCGGACCAAATACAGCATATCATATTCTGTCATCCCTGGCACTATCCGGAGATGTCAATTATCTCACAATAAAATCCCCTTCTCCTCATCAGCCTCCTGGTTTCCGGGTAATCGTTCTGTCCGGGATGCTCTGGATTATTCTGTTATTACCCAGGACATGAATTTCATTCTGTTTTTCCGGGGGAAGGACCATCTACATTTTCACTTCCGGCCGGTTCCCGATTGCACCGGTCACCACCTCATAAAGCAGGGTGAAGCTGACAGGTTTCATGATGTACTGGACAAACAGATCGCTGTATGCCTTCAGTTCGTCCGCAGTCGGGAGTTTCCCCGACACCATTATCACAGGAATATGCCTTGTATAAGGATTGCTTTTTATCTGTTTTAGAATATTCCAGCCGTCCATTGGCTCCATCATAACATCGAGAATGATAATATCCGGAGGCGTTACGCGGATCATGTCTATGCATTCCTGCCCACCAAATGCCGTGATTACATTGAAGCCCTTCCTGCCGAAAAACAAAGAAAATATCCCAAGTATATCCGCATTATCATCGACAAGACAGATCGTCAGGGTCATGATACCTCGTCAATGGGAACGACTCCTTCAAAACGTGGGTTCAGGCTGGCCATGCTGGTAATGTTCAATGAGGTACCGCCGTACTTTTTCAGATTCAAGCCACCCTTCATCCAGACGGCTCACCAGCGAGTCGATAAGAGCCACCTGTTCGAGCACTTTTTCACTGTATGGTCCACCGCTGACCTCCATTAGGGAAGAAATGACCTGCAGAGGGTTCCTGATCTGGTCGTTAAGAATGTGGAACTGTTCATTGTTCTTTTCGATCTGTCTGATCCCTTCCTCCCTCAGGTGTTCCTCGAGGCGCACGCGTTCGGTAATATCCCGGCAAACGACGATCACCGCATTAACAGTGCCGTCAAGGTCTTTCAAAGGGATCAGGATAGTATCGTACCAGATGGGACCCTGCATGGTTTTGATCCGGTCCTGGCGCCGTATCTTTTGCCCGAGCCATATTACACGGGAGAGATAATCATCAAGATTTTCAACAAATTCGGCAGATAATACATTAAGATAGGGTTTCCCAAGCACAGAATCGGGACTTTCGCTAAAATGCCTTAAAACGGCACTGTTTGCATATTCAAGCAGGCGTTCCCGGTTCACGATAAAGATAAGGTCATCAGAAAGTTCGGCGATGGTATGATACCGGTCTTCAAATTTCCTCATCATCGTCTCCATTGTGTGTTTATAGAGGGTCATCGAAATGGATGTCCGGATTTTCTCAGCAGAGAGGGGTTTGGTGATATAGCCGAACATTCCGGTATAAACCGCATTATTGAGCGTATCGGCGCATTCGTAGGAGGTAATGAGAATGATCGGTATGCTGAACCGCTCCCTCAGGGTACTCAGTTGCATGTATCCCTTCTGTGTCATCCAGGGTCGATAGATCAATAATGATCAGGTCAGGCTGTATCCTGCGGATAATTTTAACCGCATGATCCGGATTATCAACCACCACCGGTACATCGTAACCCATTGCGCTCAGGCGTGCACGGGTACCGGTCCTGCAGACAGACTCGTCTTCTATCAGGAGAATTTTGATCTCGGACATGTTGCCACCTTCACCGGCCGGCCCGTCCCGTATCCGGTTATCCTGAACATCTCTTTGTGCCACGCTCGTTCCAGGAGATAATTTTTCTGAAGGGAAAGATTTATGATCATCTGCGGCGACTCCAATGATGTCTTACCGCCCCCGGGATACAACGATCCTGTTTCCCCCTAGCATGTCGTATCCGGGTTGATGATTGTACAGACATTGACTTATTTATCACGGGTATGCAGATTAATCGCTGTGATTAACATTAGCTTATGCGATTAATCTTCATCGGCATAACGAATGTTATGCGGAACAGGGTTAAGGTTCTTCATGGCATATTCGCATGAAGGAAAAATTGTAGTTCTCCCATTGAATAACACCGGAATAAAAGATCGCTTCGTAGAAAAACTATACTCATTCATCGATGTTATAGCCTTTAGTTCCTTGATCCTTGCCTTCACCGGGGGGTTTGGGATTTATGCATCATATTACATTGAAGGAGTTACCTGGGTACCGGCATCAGGAGTAATTTTAATCCTGGTTTCATTTTCCGTGTATAATCTCAACAGAAAAACCGACGAACAGGAAGATGAAATTAATCACCGGGAAAGGTTTTCATTCACAAAAAAGTACAAAAAAATTCTAATTTACGGTGCTGTTGCATCCTATGCGGCTGCATTAATTATAGGGATTTTTTCCGGGATAAGTGCGTTTTTTGTGTCATGTATTCCCTTGCTGAGTGGTATTATCTACAGCGAACCGGTATTACCTTTTTCATGGAGATACAGGCGGTTAAAAGAAATTCCGGTGGTAAAAAATATCCTTGTTGCCGGTGCATGGGCTCTTACCCTGGCCCTCCTGCCCATCAGTATGGATCCATCGAGTCCTGGTATTTATGTACTTATTTCCGGGTTGTTTTTCTTTACCTATGTATTCATGGCATCTGTTCTTCCTGACATCCGCGACCGGGAGGGCGATGCCACGGTCGGAATCACCACACTTCCTGTGCTCGTCGGAAGCAAAAAGACGAAACTGATACTGGTTTTGGTGACTTCGATCTCAGGAGGTATTATCCTCTTAACCGGGAGTCATCATTCTCCACCCGGTATAATTTTGTTATTGATTATTGGAATTTCCTATATGTTATTCTGTATCCTTTCAATGGAAAGATTCATAAGAACAAATATCGTCTGCGACTATCTCGCTGACGGGGGATTCATATTTTTTGGTCTTATCGCCCTTCTTTTCACTCTGGCCGGGATTGCAAAATGAACTGTCATATATTAAACTATGCATTTGGACAGTAAGAAATGGTAATCCTTCATTCGGCCCAAATGAACCATATAATTTTTACACAGGCGAAACAATTATACGTTCAGCATGCCTGTCACACCCCTTGAATCTTATAATGAACATCAGAAAATAATTCATTCTCTTTACAGTTCGCGTCTTAAAATTCAGATACTCTTAACTCTGCAAAACCAACAATCGTCCCTTTCCAGACTTCGCGAGATAACGGGTAGTACTTCACAGGCTCTTATTCCAAAAATTCGTTCGCTGGAAAGCCAGATGCTCATTTATTCCAAAAATTACACATATATTCTTACACCATTGGGAAGGGTTGTTGCAGATAGCATGGCTGGTTATATAGACCTCATGGCAGGGATTGACCGGCATAAGGAATTCTGGGCGTCTCACGACCTTTCCGGTCTTCCCGTGGAGAGCCTGAGGAGAATCGGAGATCTGCAGGACTCCGAAGTCGAAATGGATACCCAGGTTGACATCATGCATGTCTATTCACATTTCTTAAAAATCGTCAGGGAAAGTGAGTATATTCATGGAATTTCATCGATAATGAGTCCGGGAATCGCCGAAACAGTTGCTGCCCGCATTGTTAAGGGAACACCAGTTGAACTTGTCGTAAATGAGGATGTGATTTCAATGTTCGGCAGGGAACCTTATACCAGCCAGGTCAAACAACTGGTAAAATTTCCAAATTTTAAAGTGTATTTATTAAATGATGCGCTTAAAATAGGAATTACCGTTACAGACAAATATCTGTCCCTGGGCCTTTACAAGAGCGATAGCAATCTTTACGACAGCTCCACAGATCTGTTCAGCAGCGACATGCGGGCCGTAGCCTGGGGAGAGGAAGTTTTCAAATATTACCGGGATCGATCTACGCTAATTAACCTTAAAAGAGATTTATCCTGAAATGAGAATTATCCATAAACATTACATAACACGGTAAATCTATAATTACCTCCTGTATAACTCCATCTCGAGCCATAGACGATATATCCGCCTCCTGACATTTCTTTTGAGAGCAAATGCTTCCATGAGGTCCCGTTCGATTGATATTTCGTGCCGGCCACCCACGAGGTTATCCGCATTCGTCACGATCTTCTCCTCGAGGGTCTGCGGGATGCAGTCAACCGGCAACAATCCAAGCAGGCTGCATTCGTCAGCAGTCAGTCCCGCGCCGGTATGGCATTCCACAATTCTCGCGACTTCCTCCGGAAGTCCAAGCTTCCTGCAAATCTCTGCTCCCGACTGCGCGTGGCCAATACCGTGAGTCTTTGAACGCCCGATATCGTGGAGCATTGCGCCGGCAAGGATAAGGTCCTGATCGATACCGATTAAAGAGTCTCCGGTACTGCATGGCAACGGCAGTTACTGCCTCACAGTGTGCGATAACATTCCTGCCGCATCCGGCAGCGTTAAGGAGATCCCGGTACACGCCGGCAGGTTCAGGCATACCCGAGAGTCTGCCGGATCGTACCAATCCGCCGTTTCAGCGCCCTGAGCAGGATCTCGTTATCAAAATGGTCCATCTGCTGGTTGCAGTCCTGGCAGATGAAATTAAAATCCATCGCCTTGTTGAAGGTACAGATGATCCCACACTGTTTACAGATGTAAAAGTCGTTTTCTTCCTCAAAACGTTCCCTGGCCTCGAGTTTTTCCAGCACCTGTTCGAGATCTTCCTTAATGGCATCATAAATGGTATCGAGTCGCAGCTGCCAGAGATATGTCAGCCATCCGGTCTCGTTATTTTTTATCCGGCGATATTCTGCGAGCCGCTTTTCGTAGAGCGTGTACAGAGTATGGCGGACGGAATTAAGGTTGATACCTGTTTTTGCAGCGAGCTCCTCATCGCTGTATTCGCCATCTTCGGGATATTTCTCCAGAAGAGCCAGCCCTTCCTCACCGATTAAACGCAGGATATAGGCCCTTATAGCCTTGTTATTCAATAATTCTTCCATCTCGACGACCCTTTATATATTGTGTAACTGTGCTAATATGTTTATCCAGCAGAGATAATGCTGTCCTCCGATTGGATCCCCATCCATAAACACTCACGACAGCCGCTCCTTTCTCGAATGATGAACCAGGCCAGGGTATATCGGAAATAAACGAGGAAAACTTCTTTAAATCTTTATCAATGATCATGTCCTCATCGGCGAAAAGAATTTTCCGGGCAGCAAACCTTCGCGGCCGGAAATCCGCTTCAGGCAGGTGTCCCTCACACGCCATGACATGGAGAGAGAACAGGTTCACGCCGGTCGACATCTCTACCGTGTCCACTGTTCCCTGGAATCTCGGGTTCACTTCTATTACATACGGCCTCTCACCTACGACAAAATCCACCCCAAGAGTGCCGATACATCCGGATTCGGCGGCAATCTTCTCGGCATATCGCACCATTTCACCGGTAAGGGGATGAATAAAAGGGGTAACCGACCCTGAAAATCCGAACTGAGCCTCGCATGTACCTCTCAGGATCTGTTCATTCACGGAAACTACCCTGGCAGAATTTCCGTTACTCACGCAGCAGACACTTGCAGGGATTCCGGAAACAACCTCCTGCCAGATCGCAGGGGGGTTTTCCATTGTTTCCTTCCAGGCGACCCAGTCATCCCGGCTATGGACCACGGCATTCCGCCATCCGCCCGATCCGGCTGCAGGCTTAAGCATGGCAGGGAATGTCCCCTCGGGAAGGGTAGGCGGGACTGGCACGCCAAGATCGGAGAGAAATTGTGCAGTTTTCAGTTTATCCATAAACGGTGCCGCAGTTTCCGGGTCAGGCGCATATCTCGGGACCGGTGCACCGATTAATTCCGCTCCTGATGTCGGTACGAAAAGGTCGAACCGGTAGCGTTCAGTCATCTCCATTATAGCCGCAGGCAGGGTCTCCAGATCTGAAAAGACCTTGCATTCATCGGTAACCGCCACGAGATCCTGGTCGCAGAAATGGTCGACACAACAGGCATGATAGCCTGCATCGTATGCCGAACGGGCCACATGACGTGTAGCGAACCCGGCAATCAGGACCCGTCTCTTTACAGCACTTCCGTTTTCTTTCCCTGCCTGCATGGGACGACCCTAATCTTCGCATCCGGGAATTCCAGGTCGAGCTCCTCACCATCGAAAATCCGGTCAAGAAAAACCGAAAGACTCGCGATTTCCGAATGAGGCTGCCCGGTAACGGAGATATTGTAATCCGCGATGCCGTACACCTCGCCAGGGACTTTTTCAGCACCGACGATCACAAGGATTTTCTCGTGGGCCTTTATCGCGTTTTCATATTCCCTGACAGGAAGGCCGTACATGGTGAGATGGACGACAATTCCACCGGCCCGTTTCCAGTCGCCAATACAGCGGCGCCATTTCACGTTATCTTCAATAAAAAAGTCTCCACCCCATTGCGTAACTACGCGTTCGATACTCCGGACGATCCCCTTATCTTCACCGGCCAGGTACATTCCACGGGCTCCGAGGGCACGGGAAAGAAGACCGACATGTGTCGTAACCCTCTGGTCCCGTTCGGGGCGGTGGCCTAGCCGCAATACAACGATCTCCATCCTACTGCACCGGTTTTTTTGGTTTCAGGACCCCGTTTTCGATTACGACCGGCATATCATCGGCATATTTGCACTGGCTGCGCAGGAGCATCTCGGGAACGGAAAGTGCCTGGATCCGGTCGCCGACATCATCTACCAGGAGATAGGAGACAAGGCGACGGACCGATTCAGCGGCCTCTTCGGATGTACACCCGGTTTCCTTTACGATAGTTCCCGTATCGGATGCTTTTCCCGCGAGGATCAGGTGGTACACCATCCAGTCGAGGTTCTCATCTTTCACGGGCATCTATTGCACGTTTGGAACGTTATATTTTTCCGGAATCGTCACCACGACATTTTTCATTCGGCCTGACATATGATATTCCATGACTACCGTTCCTCAGGGGACACCGTACCGGGAACTTGCAAAGATTGCCGACTCACTTTTCAAGGCAAGCGGCGATGATGAGGAGCGTCTTGCGTCTCACCTCGATACAATCGGCATGGACCTGCGCCAGGAACTGTTCGTGTCCGACCTCCTGAACGCATACCAGGTGTTCTATTATTTCTTCCGAGAATCTCCGGGAGGCCTCGAAAAGGAACGAATGATACTGGCCCCTGCATCATTGCTTGTGAAGGGGATGGTTATACTTGAGGTGGATTATTTGGAAATGGTCTTCTCTATGGATTCGGGGGAACCGGTCATCGCCGTCAGGGATGAAGAACAGGTCCTTGTGAATTACCGCGGGAAAACAGCATACAGGGACGCAAAACAGTTTATCGACGAGAGTCTCTGAGAAGACCGGGCACCGGCCAATCACAGGACATGTTAAATTCCTGCCTTTGAAGACTCCCTCCACGTGCTGATGTTTGTTAAGTACCTCTGACTACAGATTGGTTTGTATAATCTGGCATTAACGGGATTCTCCCTCGCTACTGCGGCGACAGGTGCAAAAACAGATATTGGACCGGAAACGATTAATTTCCGGGATTCACGATTCACCGGTGAAACGATAATCCCGGGGGTGGGCAGGACAATGGTGAAATCCCTTCTTTTCAACCTCACAATATTAAAGAGGTTTTTTACTAACCCTGATACCATATCATTCAGAACCTGATGCCTGCAGTAATACGCTCTTTTGCAACGTTTGCCGGGATAAGTGAGGGGACATCTCCCCAGATAGTTGTCCATTCACCTATGATCGCATAAACCCCCTCCACCTCTCCATCCGGAATGCGTGAGAATACGGATGTGTTTCCAGGCCTGATTTCATTGCAGATAGCAGTAGCCCAGGCATCCGACAGAGCGACATCCCGGGAGAAAACCGTCACGGCATCGGCGATCCCGAGCGAGATCGACGGCCCTACGGTTGCCGACGACGTGCAAATCCCGTATATCTCCTGTACCGGCGGGATAACAAATGCAAACCGGTCGCTTAACGGTGAAGTCCCTGCATGAACGCCAATCAGGACTTCGCGGTCTGATATAAGTGCGATATCCCCGCCGTTATCGACGATACCAAAATCTGCCCCGGACTGTACCATCGCTTCGACCCCTGCCAAAGCAATAGTCCCTGCGACGGCAGCCATCGGGCCGACGCCGGCATGGGCGGTGGCTTTTGCCATGCGGGTTACTGTCAGATCGGATGAGTCGGGAACATATGGTTCAAACGTGGTCTTAAAAAATGGATCACGGGAAATGTATCGTTCAAGCTCCTGCCGGGCTCCGATCATCGCACTGCAGGCAGCGTCTACGTAGGACTGTTCCTCTGCTAAGACCGTGGCAATCGTTTCCCTCATTTCGAAATGGTGTCTGATCATGACAATGCCGGGTACAATACAATCTCAGCGTCACCTATTCTAAAATATGCCCGGGACGCTTACTTCGCAATTCCGGCACTATCACTCTCTACAGGATTACCAGAGTGTATATATCGGAAAAGACGAACGTCTTTAAAAGGAATGATGAAGATACGCGGGTCGCGCCACCTGATACGGGGTAACACAGGAGCACGGGGACGTAATGAGTACTTCATCATGGTCAGGGTATCTGACTGGAAATTATCGAAGAAAACAGATTTCATCCGAAGCCTTGTCAGTGACATGTATGTATTCCCGCCATTCCAGCATATTACGCTATACGGACCATTTTTCTTAAGAGACGGCCTGCATCCGGACATTCTTTGTCAAGCAATAGAATCCGCCTGCGGGAGATCCCCGGGATTCGCCCTTAAGCTCTCCGGCTGGATAATGATGCGTGGCCGGAAGGGCCTTGCAATTGCCCATGGTGTCGAGGCAACGTCCCCATTCAGGGAATTTTATGACACCCTGTGGCACTCACTTTCACCTCTGACCGAAAATTTGAGCTGGATAGACCGGGATCCGTTGCAACGGCGGTTCCATATCACTCATTCCTACAATATGAGGACAAGGGATGCTGAATCTGTCTGCGAAACCATTCGCAGGACCATCGAACTGGATCGTGCCCGTAACCCAGGTATACCGGACCTGCCTGAACAACCGGGAAAGAGGGAACCCTCCGTGCTCATGCCAGAGTATGCCCCATTCACCGTTTTCAGGGTCGCTCTCATCGAAAACGGCTCATTCAGGGGAGAATTTGATATGCCGTCAGGGTCCTGGCTGCCGAGGGCTCTTGCCTACCGTCGCGAGAGGTCCGCTGTCTCGCTGAAACAGTACCGCCGTATATCGGGTATCGAACTGGCTGGCCAGCCACAACCAGCCGGAACACCGCCCTTTGTCACATCGGACCTGCACCTCGGCCATGAAAATATCATTAAATACTGCAGGAGGCCCTTTTCGTCTGCTGCGGAAATGGATGGGGTCCTTATCAACAACTGGAACCGCGTTGTCAAGGAAACCGAAGAAGTACTGTTCCTTGGCGACCTCAGGTACGGTCCTGACGCTGCCCCTGCAGGAGACTATATCAGGAAGCTGGGGGGGACGATCACCTTTGTCAGAGGAAACCACGACGAAGACCTTCCTGAAGCGGTACCGTTCATGAAAAGGAAGTTTGGCGTGCTGGATTTCCTGTTTATCCATGACCCTGCCGATACACCTCCGGACTTCGGGGGCTGGACGATTCACGGACACGCCCATAACAACAATATCAGGGAATACCCTTTCATCGATTTTATCCACAGGCGGGTGAACGTGAGCACGGAAATGACAGGATATCGTCCTGTTTCCTTAAAGGCCATCTATGGATACATCGAAGGCGGCAGTGGAAGTGACAGGATAGATATCATGCCTATGGTCCTGCCGGTATAAGCAGCGGATGCCCCGCCAGTGAAAAGTAAAGGGTAGAATTCAGGAATTTTCTTCCTGCTGCGAGAGGGCATTATGAGGACATGCCGGGATGCAGCGGCCGCACAGGACACATCGCCCTTCGTTTATTCTAATTTTCCATTCATTGTCCAGGTAAAACACGTCCTGCGGGCAGACGCTGACGCAGGCACCACAGTCCACGCATTCACGTTCGTCGAGGATTATTCCCCGGTCCAGCACCCGCACACTCGCCCCGAGATCGGCCAGTTTTTCCCTGATAAGCTGACAGGATTCATCAGGAATATCGATCAAAGCCTCACCTTCCGATGAGTCGATAATAGCCCTCTCGACATTGATCAGCACCCCCGTATCCTTGACAACCTGGGCAATAATCGGTTTCCTGCCGGATTTCCTTGAAAATGTGACGAGAAGTTTCATTTCAGCCACCTTCCGCCGAAGAGTTTTCCAAGATCGGTCGCGGTAAGCATGGCGACGACATGCATTCCCTGGTCCAAGACAGGCAGTGCACTGATATTATGGCGCTCGAGTTTCTGAACGGCGATATCGACGGCTTCATCCGGTGTCGTCGTCACGACCCTCTTACGCATGATATCCCTGACAAAACCTGCCTTGCCGGGATTTGCAACCGCCTTTGAAATATCGTAGGTCGTAACGATCCCGACCAGTACCCCTTCGATATTGACGACCGGAAGGTGATTTGTCTCGCCTTTAAGGAGAATCTTTGCCGCAGTCCTGATATCCTCGCTCTCCCCGACCGAAAATACCCGGTGGTCCATGATATCGAGCACACGGGGGCCCCGGACACTTTCATGCATCGGTTTTGCCTTTTGTTCAGGGTTAATTTTCCTTGTCGGGAGGAATAATTCCATTTTTCCCTGTTCTACCCAGTGCCTGAGCTCGAGGGCAATTTCTCTCGCCCTCCGGTAGCTCGAGAGCGAGGAGGTCCGAACTTCCTCGCCGTTGATCTCCACCGCACCGCTCCGGAGCTCTGCATAGGTTACTTGTCTTACCGCCGGCCTGTTGCGGCTCGGTATACCATAATCAAGAATATCGATGACGATATCCTCGTCCCGGACCGCCGTGCTCCTCACCACACCGGTATCGATTACCGGTATCGGTATACCTACTCCCATGTAGAGGGTGACACCATACCCGTGCATCGTGGCCGCCCGCACATAATCTGTCGACATCTGCTTCATGTCACCGGTGACCATCAGGGTCCCGAACCCTCCTGCCGGAGAATGCTGCGTACCTTCACCGACCACCATCCCCTGAGCGCCGCCAAGGAACATGGGAACACCGCTGCCGATAACGTGGAACCCGGGGTCGTTTGAGATTGGGTTCAGTGCACCGGCACCGGAGAATGTCACGTTTCCGCCATTAGGCAGGAGCATGCCCATGTAGGTATGGAGGATCCGGTCGGTAGTATTGGTCGCGGCATTATATCGCTGGTAGGCATTCCTCGGATTGCACATGATCGCCTGGTTTAAGTTTTCGAGCAGGAGATCGGTGGTTATCGTCCGTCTCGGGTAGCAGTCGGTACCGCGGGACATGGCCCTGAGTTCGACGGATTTTCCGGCGATAAAATCCTCGATGACATGGGCGCCGCCGTACTGGTCCTCGCGGGTCGTAGACTGCTGGGTTGCGCCGACATAGGTATCTACTGCTGCAAGGCCCCCATAACCCTCGACATCGTTCAGCCAGATGCGCTCCATGCGGATTGGAGGTTCTGCGTGGCCAAAATTGAAAAAAGCACCAGATGAGCACATCGCCCCGAATGTCCCGGTGGTAACTACGTCCACCTCGCGGAGTGCTGCCTCTTCCCCGAGTTCCGCAACAATGCCGGGCATTTCTTCGGCGGTGACCACCCGTGCATTGCCATCCCGGATCCGTTCGTTGATCAGGTCGATGGACTTTTTCATGTGTGAGGGTATCGCGCCCGGTGGACTTATAGATGAGGATTCTATCGCAGGTACGGGATGGTATTTTAAGCCTGGTGCTTATACCGGTGTATGGATATTCGCGAATTCATCTCTCGGATGGAGGAGACAGCTCCTCCCGCGCTGGCCGATGAGTTTGACCTGGGGAAAATCGGGCTCGTGGTTGAGGGAAGGACCGGGATCAGCCGCATATTTTGTTCTCTCGACGCATCTGAGCATGCCGTCGACGAAGCAGTACAGGGACGGGCAGACATGCTCGTGGTCCACCACACTCCCATATTTCATCCCGTGACGTCAGTCAGGGGCCATCTTGCGCCGCTTCTCCGCACGGCACTCTCCGCAGGAATAAATATCTACGTGATGCACACGAATTTCGACCGTGCGCCGGACGGGGTGAACGACACTCTTGCGGGGCTGTTAGGTCTGTGCAACGCCGCCCCGATGGAACTCGGGATTGTCGGGGACTGCCGTCTTAAAATAGAAGAGATCAGGAACATCCTTGGGTGTGAGTTGCTGGTTTGGGGATCATTATCCTCGTTACGCCGTCTTGCTGTGGTTGGCGGAAGCGGATTCGACCCCGACCTGATCGATGAAGCCGTGACCCTCGGGGCTGATGCATTCCTGTCAGCCGAGCCGAGACATTCGGTCATACGGAATTCTCCCATACCGCTGATCCAGGCTACGCATTATGCCCTTGAAGCCCCGGCAATGAAAGCGCTGTCCGGGCGGATGGGATGGACCTGGATAGACGACCCGCCCGGAATGGTTATAGTCCCATGAATGACCCTCTCCCGGAAGATGGGCAGTCCCTGTGGAAAAGGCTTCGCGAGTCGCACGAACTTACCGCGGAATTACGGGACGATATCATCAGGTTTTTCGGTGAAGGGGGGCGGACGGCCCTGCGTGCCGTTGAAGATGGCCAGGTCAAAAAATATCTCGATTTTTTCGTCGTTGTCGGCCGAAGCGACGAATATGTCGTCGATGCGGAGTTCTGTACCTGCCGGGCGCAGGTGTTCAAAGGGTTCTGCTGGCATGTCCTCGCGGGAAGGATCGCAGAAATAACCAAAAAATACGAAGAGATCGATGAATGGTACCTTGACACATGGAAGGGCTAGAGAGAAAAGAGACCCCGCTTCCACACAGTTTTTAATGAAAAACCCCTATATTTAAAGAGAAACGTGGTTTTGCATGCTCGAACAAGAATATCAGCTCGATTATTTCAGGCAAAACGGGCTTGTAAGGAAGACCTGTACCAAGTGCGGGGCGGCCTTCTGGACCCGGGATCCCAACCGGGAGATATGCGGTGACGCTCCGTGCGAGACCTATAACTTTATCGGAAACCCGGTCTTCCGGAAGCATTCGGTCGACGAAATGCGGGAGGCATATCTTTCTTTTTTTGAGAGAAACGGCCATACCCGGATCAAAAGGTTCCCGGTTGTCGCCCGCTGGAGAGATGATATATACCTCACTATTGCGTCAATAGCAGATTTCCAGCCTTATGTCACATCCGGCGTTGTCCCACCGCCCGCAAACCCGCTTACTATTTCTCAGCCCTGTATCAGGCTGAACGATCTCGATTCAGTCGGTCGTTCCGGCAGGCACCTGACGATGTTCGAGATGATGGCACACCACGCATTCAACACCGCAGAACAGGAGATTTACTGGAAAGACAGGACCGTTGAACTTTGCGATGAATTTATCCGGTCGATCGGAGGGGACCTGCAGGCAGTCACGTACAAGGAACATCCCTGGATTGGAGGAGGAAATGCCGGCCCAAGCGTGGAAGTCCTGATCGGAGGCCTGGAAGTGGCAACCCTCGTTTTCATGAACCTCGGGCGCCAGAAGACCGAGGGGCCGGGTATGGAACTCGATGGGGCGATGTATTACCCGTTGCAAAGCCGTATTGTCGACACGGGATACGGACTCGAGCGGTTTGTCTGGGCATCGAGGGGATCTCCCACTATTTATGACGCGGTGTTCCCTGAAATGGTATCCAGGGTGATGGAGGGGGCAGGACTCGAGCATATGCTTGAAGACTCCGAGTATGCAAAAATACTTTCTCTCAATGCCAGGTATGCAGGCCTTCTCGGAGATATCTCCGGTGCCAACCTGTTCCAGCTTCGGAACAAAGTAGCCCAGGCAATCAATATATCCCCTGAAAAACTCGACCGGATAATCTCACCGATTGAAAAGGTCTATGCGGTTGTCGACCACACCCGGTGTCTTGCTTACATGCTCGGGGACCTGATAGTCCCCTCGAATGTCAGGGAAGGGTACCTGGCAAGACTTGTAATCAGGCGGACGCTGCGGATGATGAACGATCTGAAACTGAAGGAAAGTCTTGCCGACCTCGTCGAAGCACAATCGGATATTATCGGCCCGGGGACATTTGAACAGGATATCATCATCACCCGGGAGATTCTCGACCGCGAAGTGGAAAAATACTCCCAGACTCTTGAGAGGGGGACAAAGATCGTTCAGAAAGTAGCAAGAACCTATAAATCCAAGACCCAGCGCGTGCCGTTAAAAGAAGTCATCACTCTCTATGATTCCCACGGTATCCCTCCTGACATGATCAGGGATATCGCAACAAAGGAGGGAGCGGTCGTCGATCTGCCCGATAATTTCTATTCATTAATTGCCGATATGCATTCCGAATCTGAACCGGCAGTTCCCGAAGATTCTTTCGAACAATACCAGGCTCGGATCAGGGGTCTGCCGGTCACAAGGAAATTATACTACGAACAGCCGTGCGATACAGAATTCGAAGCCGTGGTCATCGATTATTTTGACGGGTTTGTAGTCATGGACCAGACCCTCTTTTATCCTGAAGGAGGCGGCCAGCCCGCTGACACGGGTATGCTCATTACACAGGAGAATATGGTCAGGATCACGAACGTGGTAAAAATCGGGGACGTGATACTCCATCAGCTGGAAGGCGGTTTACTTCGGAGGGGAGATCGCGTCAAGGGAATCATTGACGATGAACGACGCTGGTCACTTATGAGACACCACACGGCGACCCACCTTCTCCTCAGGGCCTCAAAAGAGGTGCTCGGTGCCCATATCCACCAGGCCGGAGCCCAGAAGGGGACCGAGACATCGAGAATAGATATCAGGCACTTCAGGCATATCACACCCGAGGAACTGCACCGGATAGAGATAGCGGCGAACAGGATGATACTTGCAGACCAGTGTGTCGATATAAAATTCGAGGAGCGGGGAAAAGCGGAACAGTCCTACGGATTTTCCCTTTACCAGGGAGGTGTCCCGCCAGGAAAGGAACTCCGGATCGTATCGGTCGGCGGCGATATAGAAGCCTGTGCCGGGACCCATTGCCCCACTACAGGGCAGATAGGAATGATAAAAATAATCCGAATCGAACATGTTCAGGACGGGATCGAAAGGATTGAATTCTCGGCCGGACTTGCAGCTCTCGGGTATGCACAGCACCTCGACGACCTTGTACAGCGTTCATCAGGAGTGTTTTCCGTGCAGCCCGAGAATTTACCCGCCACCTGCTCACGTTTTTTCAACGAATGGAAAGACCTGAAAAAAGAGAATGAGAAACTCTCGAAAAACATGGTGGAACTTGAGATCGCCCAAATCAAGCCTGAAATTATCAAGGGAGTCGCGGTAGTCGTCAGGCGGATAGACCTGCCTGCAAAAGACCTCACCACGATTGCAACGCAGGTTTCGAGTCACGGGGGGGTGGCCCTGCTCCTTTCGAAGAATGCAGAGCGTGCAGAGGCAATAATAGCTTCAGGGATACCCCGGGTGAATGCCGGCGATATCATCGGCCAGATTTCAAGCCTTCTTGGAGGGAAAGGAGGAGGTAATCCCACACTCGCCCGGGGGGGGGGCGGTAATATCGACCAGATAGAACTTGCCCTGAAGGTCGGTCGGGAGAGGATTGCCGCGGCAATCCACGGTTGAATCGTATGACAGAAAATGGAAAACCGGGAATTGATAATACATCCGTGGCAGGGGACATACCCGAAACAGGAAAAGAAGTCATCGTCCTCGAACCCGGGGATGAACAGGCCCAGAAGATAGCAAAGGCGATGGGGAGCCAGACCGCAGGGGACATCCTGCAGCTGCTGAAGACCGGTCCGAAAACCTCGACTGAAGTAACGGAAACCCTCCAAATCCCCATGGGAACCGCAAAATACCATATAGAAAATCTCCTTGATGCGGGGCTTATTGAAATAACAAAGACCAAATACAGCGTAAAAGGCCGGGAAGTTAAGATCTATGGGCTTAAAGATCAGCTTGTCATCGTAACGCCAAGAATTGCAAATGTCCGTTCGATTCTCCTGAAATATGCATCCCTCTTCGGGGTGATGATTGTTGCCACAGCCGTGATCGGTGCGATACTGCAGATGGTTTCACCCGCGACATCTAATTCTGTCATTTCAAGAGCGGGACAAGGATCAGGTGAAATCCCTGTGCCCACGACACTATCGCTGAATAATGTATCGGGTACTGGATATACTGGTTATACCACCGGCATTGCCCAAAATATCGGACCATCACCCACAGCGAATGCAGCGCACGATATGATTGAAAAGGCTGTCGCCCCCGCGGTCGGCACGCAGGTGCCGGCATCAATTCCTGTCCAGGACATCCTGGTGGCATTTTTCCTCGGCGGCTGCCTGGTAATCGCCGCTCTTGTTATCTGGGATTTCTACCAGAGAAGGCAGAAGAGTGCGGACCGGTAGACTGTGGAATGAATTTATTTTAGGGCAAATTGCATAATACAGACTCTCTATCCCCACCGGGATGTCCGGGACGAAGCCCCTGGGCATCTGGTGGAGAACTATCTGAGCACCACGCGGATAATTAAAAAAATTGTGAGAGACAGGAAATCCTGTTGGAAATAATTAACAAAATCAGTTGGTATCCCCTGAAAAATTAAAAAAAAACAGTATCTCTGATCCGGTTATTTCCTGAATTTTCCTGATACCAGGAACCCTGCACCACAGAGACCGGCAAGTATTCCGAATACAGGTTCCGGCGACTTTGTCGGGGTCGGGGCCACTGTCGTGACTACAGGGGTGAATGTTGGATAGGGAGTTTCCGTGGCTGTCGTAACTGTCGTCTGTTCAGGGGTGACGGGTGAGGTAATAGTCGGGAGCGGCCCGTTCACCGTGAACATTTTCTGGCCTATATACTCTTCCTGGCTGTCAGTGAACGTGACGTAATAATTTCCTTCCTGGTCGACGGCGATATTTTTCGAGAAATACCCTGCATTGCCTCCTCCCCGTGTCTGTGTACCGATAAATGCAGGGCCGAAAACTCCTCCCTGCGGGCCGACCACGTTGATCTGGACACCTGAATTAGCGACATTATCAATGTACCCTTCGATAAGAAGGGCATTTGGAATACGCTGGTTCAAAGGACTCGTGATATGGATTTCGCCGGACCTGTCGATGAGCTGAACAATTCTTAATGTCTGCGAACTCGAACTGAGAGATCCGGCAGCATCCCCTCTCGGTCTCGCCTCAACCTTATACTGCCCTCCCGAAAGGCCGGTTGTATCGAAAATAACATTAATGGTTCTGTCCCCGTTCTCATTTTTATCCCCTGAAACGGTGACAGGAACGCTCGCAATCTGCTGGCCGGTCTGGCCTGTCGAAGAAAAGACCATATCAAATGTCGTTCCGGCCGGATAACTCGTCGTTCCGGTAACCGAAAGGGGTGCACCCACGGGAAGACTGTCCGGGCAGGTGATGATAAGTTCATAAGCCGACGCACTCCCCACGATCAGGACCATGGAGAGGAGAAATAACAGGGCAATCGATCTCATGAAGATCAGGTTCAATCCATAAATGTATATTGTTTCTGGAGAAGCCAGCGGTTAGAATTGAATATTCCGTGGGTCCTGACCCGGGTATGCCCGTCAGATCCGTGATCACGAAGGCGACCGACAGTCGGCAGTAGTATTCCCCAACGGTAATCTTTGCGTGACTGCGTGGCGTTATGAAATATTGCTTTTTTTGGATCGTTCCCTGGATCAGCAGCACATTGCAATGAAATTAGCCAGGATACGGAGACCGGAAGCCCCGCTTTTTTCGGGATGGAACTGCACGCCGCATACGTTTCCGTCCGTAATCGTCGAGGAAAATCCACATATGTAGTCGGTTGTGGTCAGGGTGTATCTCTCTTCGGTATCGGCATAATACGAATGGACAAAATACACATATTCGTCATCGGTGAACCTGTCGAACAGGGGATGCCCGGGCTTTATGAGATGTATCTGGTTCCATCCCATGTGGGGGATTTTGAACCCCGGTTTAACCGGGAATTTCCTCACCGTACCCGGGATCAGGGAGAGGC
The DNA here is from genome assembly GCA_963809105.1 of uncultured Methanomicrobiales archaeon. Taxonomy (GTDB): domain Archaea; phylum Halobacteriota; class Methanomicrobia; order Methanomicrobiales; family Methanospirillaceae; genus CAIKOD01. The sequence goes on from CAWEIC010000005.1 coordinate 146,303, forward strand.
CTTCGTGAAGCCCGTGCTCCTCGGAGGATTCCATGAGCATCTGCATCCCGAGACAGATGCCGAGGACCGGTACGCTGCCTGATGATTCAATAACCGTGGCACGGAGGTCTCCGAGCTGTTCCATACCTTCGCGAAATGCCCCGACACCTGGCAGCACAATGCCGTCAGCCGATGCAATCTCCCCGGCATCGGACGTGATCACCGGGGAGGCACCGGCTTTCTCAAGGCCGCGGAATACGCTTCTTAAGTTTCCGAGCCCGTAATCAACAATCGCTATCGTCGTCATCTGGTGTCACAGTTCACTGCTATCTCTGATCTGCCGGGTTATAAGAATTCCGCGCCGGTGTCCGGGATACAAGTATTATCGGGCGCACCAAGGATCCCGACCGGAATTATTCCCAAAATCCAGCTCGATCCTGATAGGCGCTCCCGAATAGTATTACCAGTCCATTTTCAACCCCCGTCTGGAGGCAAACAGAGAATGTCATTTCATTTCCCGGCCCTTATTCGGAATTTAGACGAAATCACCACCCGTCCATGCATCCGGTGCTGCCATCCAATCGCGGAATAACAAAAATACATGTTCTGACCGGGAAATCATCGGTAAAATCATCCAGCATTTCACCTGACCGTTGAGGGAAAAATAACCATTTCACTCCGGAAGTGCCTGGCGGGAAATTCTTATTCTCAGGGAATAACAACTATTCTGTATGTTTGAGTCCTTTTCGCGCAGTTTCACTCTCATCAGGGAAAGCTGGAAGGTCCTTTCGCTCGATAAAGAGATCCTCCTGTTTCCCGTTCTTTCGGGGGTAGCGTTACTGATTGTCCTTCTTTCATTTGTCATTCCAATATTTTTTTCCGGATTGATTTCGAGTAGCGGACCCTTAACACTCGGATCGTGGTACCTCCCGGTACTTTTCCTTTTTTACCTCCTCTGCTACTTTATCATTATATTTTTTAATGCGGCACTGATCGCATGCGCACGCATCCGCCTTACCGGGGGAAACCCGGTGTTCATGGACGGTATCAGGAGTTCGATGGCCCATATCGTCCCGATATTTATCTGGTCCCTTGTTTCTGCCACGATCGGGTTAATTCTTCGCATTCTCGAAGGCAGGTTCAATAACCTGATCGGGCAGATCGTCCTTGCCCTGATCGGCGCCGCATGGAGCCTCATTACCTATTTCGTCATTCCTGTCATGATCTTCGAAGAGAAGGGGACATTCCAGGCGATGAAAGAATCAATCGGGTTATTCAGAAAGGCCTGGGGCGAGAGTATTATCGGGCAGGCATCGATAGGTATCGTGTTCGTCGTGCTGATGCTTGTCGGTCTCATCCCGGTAGGAATCGCACTTCTCTCCGGATCGTTTACGCTTTTTATCATTCTTGCAGCAGTATACGTCGTTTATCTCGCTATACTTACCGTGATTGCTTCTGCCCTCCAGGGGATCTATAATACGGCACTCTATCTCTATGCAAAGACCGGCTCAGTCCCGGAGGCCTTCACAAAGGAGATTGTCGAGACTGCATTCGTTCCAAAAATGGTCGGGGGTATGGGAGGGAATATCTGAAATTTTTTTAAGGATATGGATCTTATCCACAACCTTTTTTAAGACCTGCTGATACAAAATGGTTACAAAAAACCCGTACAGGGGTTATTATAAATCATGATTAACAGTGTCAGATCATAAAATAATCTATTGAAAATTGGCTAAAACCTTTGATTCTACAGTAATATTTATATATTAAAAAAATAACAAAGATTATAACCAAAACTGGTAGGAGGTGGACTTGTAATGGCTGGAGCAGTGAGAAACCGGTAGCAAAGAAGGAAGCCGCCAAACCAGCGGCCAAGAAAGCCGCACCAAAGGGGAAGAAATAATCCCCTTTTAACTTTTTACCTCTTTTTTAAGGTATTTCAGGAAGGTATCCTGAAGGATATGAAGATCGTCCTCATACCAAGATACCCGCGCACAACAAGGTCCGGATGATTCCTTACAGCTTTTCCGATTCCTGGGCCCGGGATAACATCCCCATGTTCCCAACCACTCTCCACAAAGGATGGTTAACGAGGGATCTGTTCCATCCTGTTCCGGAGCCTCATCCCATTTATCGCGAGCATCGGGCCGAGTAATAATGCGACTGTCCCGACAACGATCATAAGCAACTGGAGGACCCCTTTGGGTTCGATAAAGATCATGAAAACAAGGATGAGGGAGATAATCGCTATAATTATCCTGCTTATAAACCCTTCAGGAATTGCTGCCCGTCCTTTCGTTGCACGGGTAAGCAGCATCAGGCCGCTTGCAAGCATCCAGAGGCCAAGGACCAGGAGGATGAGAATTGCAAAGAACTCCACGGGCAGGAACCCGACGACAATCCCCACGACGACTATCGCAATTCCCTTATACATTTTTCCCCGATCCCGACTCCCTGATGGGCCTGTTTTAATCCCGTTCCAGACCGCGACACAACCGAGGGCAATAATTGCAAGAGGCAGTATCAGCGTTACGATTCCGTTGAAAAACGCAAGCGGATATAAAACCATGAGCGTTCCGAAGAGCATTATGAAAATCCCGGATAATACCTGCTGCTGCCAGGTCCTTTTCTGGTCTTCGAGAATTTCCTTTGTATCGCCACTTTTTTTCCTTGCACCTTCTACCAGGGTAACAAACGTATCGCCGATCATCAGGAGGAGGGGTGCGTCATCGATCAGGTGCAGATAGGGATGGGTCTTCGGGTCATGGTTATCGAGGTGCACCTTCCATTCTGTTTCGGTCTCGTGCACATGATAGCGGCCCTTCCGGTAACTGGCAAGCGTGCCTGGCGAAGGGACATTGACGGCCGATTTTTCCCATCCCGCATCAAGAGGTTCGGTCACCGACTGTTTCGGTATGGTAACCTCCCAGACGCCTTTTTCCAGGGGCCCGAGATATTCATCCAGTTTTGTCAAAAAATTCTACCTCTTTTGAGACAGAAGAGAATATCCGGGCTACTACTAGAAAACATCGGTCAGGGATTGAGAATATTTTTTTTCTTTTTCAACGAGTTTTTAAACGCCTTCGTCACAGAACTCCCAATGGTAGGGATATACACACTGGCAACCCGGTTAGACACCTATGTTAATAAGAAAAGGATTATAAAAAAATTGAAAAAAACTTATGCGCCGACCGGGATTCGAACCCGGGTTTAGGCGTTGGCAACGCCTAGTGATAACCACTACACTATCGGCGCAATATGGCTCTATTGTGCTTTACAAGATGCGTATGCAACTATAATAAGCATATCGAAAGCCCGTGACACCGGAATGCCACTAATCTTCCCCTGCCGGAATCAGCCCGCTTTCGGGAGTTTGTTTTCAACACGGTAAAAAGAATCCAACATCTTAATGTGACAAAATCACTCACCTATATCTGATGCTCCCCCTTATGATTGATTTTTCCCAAAAACAGGTAATCATCTTCGGAGGGGGGAATGTCGGCGCAAGAAAGGCGGCATATTTCTCGGGGCAATCTGATGTAACGGTAATTTCACGCTCATTTTCCGGAGCGTTTGAAAATCTCCGTGTTACAAAGACCGTAGTCTGATATCTCCGGCATCGGGGATCCGGAACTGAGGCTAATGATAAAAAATGCATTCCTCGTTGTTGCCGCTACATCAGACTCCCGGTTGAACGACAGGATTGGCCGGCTCTGTCTGCAGGAGAGAGTCTTATTCAATAATGCCGTGGGGACCGAAGGCAACGTAATTCTGCCGTCAAAAATAGAGGGCAGACATTATCTTATCGCAATCAGCACGGGCGGAGAAAGCCCCGGAGTGTCGCGGTATCTCAGGGAATATATTAATACCACGCTTCCCGGGCTCGATGGGATGATCGAACTCCAGGGACGGCTAAGGGAGACTTTGAAAAAGACAGAGCCCGATCAGTCCAGGAGAAGCCGCCTTCTCATGACGGTTCTGCAGGACAAGGACGTGTGGCATGCAGTCGGCATCTCCCCTGAGGCCGGGTGGGACATTATAGAGACGAGGTACCTCCATGAATGAAGAGGGCCACGCCGTGGATCGTGTTGACGACCCCTGTTTTTCACCGCTCGCGATGGCGGGAATCAACCATCATACGGCCGATGTAGCCACTATCGAGGAATTCCGTTTTGCGGACGAGACGACCTTCCTGCTCGATGCGAAAGAACGTTTCAAGGCAGTTATCCTCCTCCAGACCTGCAACCGTGTCGAGGTCCTCGTACACGGGGACGGACAGGCGCTTGCCGATTTTCTCCGGGAAAAAGGAAGGACTACCTTCAGCCTGTTCGAAGGAACCGATGCACTCCGCCATATCCTCGAAATCTCCTGCGGGATCGACTCGATGATCGTAGGGGAAGACCAGATCATCGGCCAGCTCAGAACAGCGATGTCCCGCGCCCAGGAAGCGGGTACAAGCGACAGCATCCTTGAACTCTGTGTGAACAAGGCGATCCATGTGGGTATCGAGTGCCGAAAAAGGACGCGGATCAACCGTGGCGCAGTCTCTGTCGGTTCCGCTGCAGTCCTGCTCGCAGAAGAACAGATAGGGAGTCTACGGGGCCGGCACATCCTTGTCATAGGAAGCGGTGAAATGGGACTGCTGGTGACCAGGGCACTCGCAGCGAAAGACCTGACCGCCATCTACGTTGCCAACAGGACTCATGAACGGGCAGTAATCCTCGCTGACAAGATCGGTGGGAAGGCAGTGACGTTCGATGAACTGAACCGGTACCTGGTGCTTTCGGATGTGGTCATCTCGTGCACTTCGGCACCCCATCCGATAATCAAGGAAACCGACCTGCGTGAAGTCATGAAAGGCCGGTGCTGGCCGCTTGACGGGCACCCGAGGCCGCTGATCCTCATCGATATCGCACAACCCAGGGACATCGAGGAATCGGCGGGTTCTATTTCCGGGGTCCACCTTTTTACGATCGACGACCTCAGGCAGGTAAACGACTGTACGATGGCCACGAGACAGGGCGAGGCCGAACAGGCAATGGATTTTCTCGAGGCAGAACTCGCACATTTCGTGCACCTGCTGAACAGGAAGGCGGCAGATGATACCGTCGCGACGCTTCATACCTGGGCAGAGGCGGTCCGCCTGCGGGAACGTGACCGCGCTATCGGCCGGCTCGGCACCGGTGATGAAAAAACTGCCGCAGTAATCGACGATCTGACCCGGGTCCTGGTCACGAAACTACTTAACGATGCGACGTTCTCGATCAGGTCCTGTGCCGAAACCGGTGACCTCGAATCGGCTGATTTTCTCGTCGCGGCAATCATCCGGGGTGATAAGGTATGTATCCGAAAAGACGAATGAGAAGGCTCAGGGGAAAATTCATCCAGCCTCTGTTCAAAGAGACGACATTGTCGGTGACAGACCTCGTAGCACCGCTGTTCATCGATGAAACGATCGGAAACCCTGAAGCAATCGTATCGATGCCCGGCCAGTTCCGTTATCCCGTCAGTATGATTGCCGGGAAGGCCGGGACACTGTATGATTCCGGCGTCCACGCGGTACTGCTTTTCGGGGTCCCGGCCCGAAAAGACAATGCGGCAACGGGTGCGCATGCCAAAAACGGGGTTATCCAACAGGCTGTAAGGGAGATCAAGGCACATGTCCCAGAAATCGTGGTAATCACCGATGTCTGTGCCTGCGAGTATACCAATCATGGTCACTGCGGCATAATCAGCGACGGCCCTTGCGGCCCGGACCTTGACAACGATACCTCGCTTGCTCTCATGAACCGCATTGCAGTCAGCCACGCAGAAAGCGGTGCCGATATTGTGGCACCATCCTGCATGCTCGACGGCATGGTACATTCAATCAGGGCCGCCCTCGACGATGCCGGATTTACAAACGTTGCAATTATGTCGTACTCGACCAAGTTCGCAAGCGCCCTCTACGGGCCGTTCCGGGATGCTGCCGGTTCCGGGTATTCATTCGGCGACCGGACAACATACCAGATGGATCCCGCGAATGCCCGCGAAGCCTTGCTCGAATCGCAACTCGACGCGGATGAAGGGGCAGATATCCTGATGGTGAAACCCGCCGGGAACTATCTTGATATCCTTTCCGCGATAGCCGGAATCGGGCTACCGGTCGCGGGATATCAGGTCAGCGGCGAGTACGCACAGATAAAGGCTGCTGCTGAGCGGGGCTGGATCGAAGAAAATAGGGTGGTTCTTGAGACCCTGACCTGTATTAAAAGAGCCGGAGCAGACCTGATCATTACCTATTATGCAGAAGATGCCGCAGGCTGGCTGAACACCGGAAATGGCAGGAAACAATAATTCGTGGAATATAATTAAAGACATTATTTGCATGGATAATGGATGGTACAATGAAGAGCAGCGAAAACCTATTCAAAACAGCGAAAACAATGATGCCAGGGGGAGTGAGCAGCCCGGTAAGGGCGATCAAACCTTATCCGTTCTATACCGGTTCCGCATCAGGAGCTCATATCCGGACGGTTGATGGAGACGATCTGATCGACTGCTGCATGGCGTACGGTCCCCTGATCCTCGGCCATGCTCATCCTGAAATCTCTGCTGCCATAAGGGAACAACTCGAAAAGGGATGGCTTTACGGCACACCGAGCCCGCTGGAGCCTGAACTGGCAGGAAGGATCATCGCAGGATTTCCTGCTATCGACATGGTACGGTTTGTTTCCACCGGTTCGGAAGCGACCATGGCCGCAATCCGGGTCGCCCGGGGTTATACCGGGAAACGGGATATTATCAAAATCGAAGGCGGTTTCCATGGCGCCCATGACGGCGTCCTCGTGAAAGCGGGGTCAGGGGCAACTACACTTGGAATTCCCGATTCTGCCGGTGTATTGCCCGACGTGGTGTCCCACACCTGGCAGGTGCCGTACAACGATGCCGAGGCACTCGAAGATCTCCTTTCGACGAACGACGATGTTGCTTCCCTGATAGTTGAGCCGGTTATGGGGAATATCGGCCCTGTCCTGCCCGGAATAACCTATTTAAGAGATGTTCGCGAGATCACGAAGGCCCATGACGTCCTCCTGATATTCGATGAGGTCATTACAGGCTATCGTGTTGGTATCGGCGGTGCCCAGGCCTATTTCGGAGTCCGTCCCGACATTACCACTCTCGGAAAAATCGTTGGCGGCGGCCTCCCGATCGGGATATTCGGAGGGAGACGCGAGATAATGGAACTTGTCTCCCCGCAGGGGCCTGTTTACCAGGCAGGTACATTTTCCGGAAACCCGCTCTCGCTATCGGCGGGTATTGCTACGATCGACTGGCTTACTGCCCATCCGGAGGTTTATTCCGTGATGAGACTTCAGGCTGAAGCGATACGGGACGCGATCCCACGCCGTTCAGGTGGTAGTTTCGTGATGCTCGGTTCGATGTTCAAGTACTTTTTCAGGCCTTCACCACCCGGTAACTATTATGAAGTAAAAGAATGCGATACGAAGGCTTTTGGCGAATTCTGGAAAAAAATGATTTCTTCCGGTATCTTCATCCCCCCGGCCCAGTTTGAAACGAATTTCCTGTCTGCCGTGCACACTGAGGAAGACATTACGAGGATTGCAGAGGCGTATACAAAGGCCCTGGGGTAACTGCATGGTCTTACGGGTCGGAACGAGGGGAAGCAGGCTCGCACTGGCACAGGCAGCCAGGGTCTGCTCGATCCTCGAAAAAAAAGGCTTCGAAGCAGAACAGATCATCATCACGACCGAAGGGGACAGAGTGACAGGAGTCCCCCTGCACGAGGTGGGCAGTCAGGGACTTTTTGTCCGGGCACTCGACGATGCGATAATAAACAACGAGATCGATGTGGCAGTCCATTCGATGAAGGACATCCCGGCAGTACGTCCGCCAGGAGTGGTTACGAGCGCCGTACTTAAAAGGGATTCACCGTCCGATTTCCTCGCGCACGAAAAGCCCCTTCCGGATGTGAAGGTGATCGGGACATCGAGTACACGGAGAGGGGCCCAGATCAGGCGACATGATCCGGAAGTCACGATCAAACCGGTGCGGGGAAATGTGGACACCAGGATAAGGAAGCTTTCCGAGGGAGAATTTGATGCGGTTATCCTTGCGGAGGCCGGTCTCGAGAGGATGGGTATTGTCCTGGAAGGCGAGAGACTGCCCCCCGACCGTTTCGTACCGGCCCCGAACCAGGGGACAATCGCTGTAGTGAGCCGTATCGACCCGTCTCTATCCGAAATTATGAGCCTTCTCGACGACCCGGAAACAAGACAGGACGTCGCAATGGAACGGGCGGTGATGGAACAGGTCGGAGGCGGTTGTTACACGCCTTTCGGGGTTTACTCCAACCATGGACACCTGATCGCCGAGATTTTGTCCCTGGACGGTACGAGGGAAGTCAGAATCGAAGAGGACATAACATCAATCGATCAGGCACGGGAGCGGGGACGCGAGTCTGAGGGTCCGGGCACGGGACCTTATCTGCGATGCTTATGCTGCTCTCGGCCTGAAGGCAGAAACAGGAGAGATGAAGGAAAAATGATCATATGCCGAAATACAGTCCTGGTTTTAAGCGGATGGCCTGATATCCCAAAGATATCGTCAGATATACACATGGGTTCCGGAGTGCGACATGCAGACGAAGGGTAAGGTATACCTCGTGGGTTCCGGCCCCGGAGGAATTGGTCTTCTGACTGCCCGGGCAAGGGAAGTAATTGAAATAGCCGACGTAGTCCTGTTCGACCAGCTTCCGGGCGAGGAAATAATCGCTACACTGCCGGCCACTGCTGAAAAGATCGACTGCGGTAAGTATGGGAGCAGCCATACCCTCGAACAGGATGAGATCGAGAACCTCATGGTCACGAGGGCGAACGAGGGAAAACAGGTTGTCCGGTTGAAAGGAGGAGACCCGTTTGTGTTCGGAAGGGGTGGCGAAGAGCTCGAAGTATTACTTGCCAAAGGCATCCCTGTTGAAATCGTACCCGGGATCTCGAGTGCCGTTGCAGTCCCTGCAGCGGTGGGGATTCCCCTGACCCATAGGAAATACGCTTCAATGGTCACCATCCTGACCGGGCATGAAGACCCGTCAAAAGGAGAAAGTGCTCTCGACTGGCAGCTCGCTCGCAAAGGGCAGGGGGACTATCGTGGTCCTGATGGGGGTAAATAACATCCCGAAGATAGCGGAAATGCTGCTTTCGAACGGGAAGGATCCGAATACCCCTGTGGCCATCATCGAACGGGGGCTTCGTGACGATCAGCGGGTCACTGCCGGCACTCTCGGGACCATCGCGGAACAGGCACAGGATGCGGGCGTAAAACCCCCGGCAATCATCGTGATCGGGGACGTGGTCAGGCTCTACCATGAAGATCGGCAATCGTTTATCAACCGGAACTGATTCGAAGTAATTTTTTTAATCCGCAGATGATCGGGGACTGGTCGGTTTTTTTTTTCGGTCCGCGGGTGTTTCCATGGTTGAACAAGTATTAATACCCTGATACAACCTTGTTTTACGGGAAGATGGCACTCTCCGGCGGACCGACAAAAGATGAGGTGATGGCACTCTCGCTCTTTAAAATGGGCGTAAGCGAAAGCGATATCGTTGCTGATATCGGTTGCGGGACCGGTAAAATCACCCTCGAAGTTTCTTCGATCGCGATGAAAGTCTATGCAATTGACAGGAGAAAAGAAGCGATCGACCTTGCCCGGGAAAAATCTGAAAAGGCGGGTGCAGAAAACATCGAACTGTTTTGTGGCGAAGCGATAGATATCCTTCCGACATTAGACCGGATAGACTGCGCCTTTATTGGCGGTTCCGGAAATCTCGACCGTGTGCTCCGTATTCTTCACACGTTCCATACCCGTTCCATCGTCGTGAACGCTGTCAAAATCGATACCCTGAACCTGGCGATCAATACGATGGAGCAGCTCGGGATTTTTAAAGAGGCACTGCACCTGCAGGTCGGAAAATCTCATTCCCTGGCCGGTGGCATTATGTTCAAGCCTATCGATCCCGTGTATATTATTGTCGGGGGATGCCCGTCGTGCTCGTAGGTCTTGGGCTTGGTCCCGGAGACCCTGAACTCCTTACCCTCAAGGCAGTGCGCCTGCTGAAGGAAGCCGATGCCGTGTTTGTCCCGGGCTCGATTGCCGGAGACCTGGTTGCACCGTACAGGGACGCGACAGTCCTCGAATTCCCGATGACAGATGACGGGGACGAAATCCAGAAATGCATGGAAAACAATGCGGACAGTATAGCAAGGGTAGCGGGTAACGGGCTTGCCGTTCTCGGAATACTCGGTGATCCTAACTTTTTCTCCACATTTTCACGGCTTGCGGGCGTAATGGCGGAACGGTATCCGGACATTCTTTGCACGTCGGAACCGGGTGTCAGCGCCATTACTGCTTTCGCGGCTGTATCTGGCGTTTCGCTTTCGGGAGGGTTTTATGTCACCGATGGAGGAGATCCTGCATGCAGGATTGTCCTGAAAGTAAAAAAACCAAGAGAAGCAGTAGATGCACTCCGGTCGGAAGGTTACAGGACGTTCGTACTCGTGGAGAGGATGTTTCTCTCCGATATGAAAGTGTATCGTGGAGAGGAAATACCCGAAACAAGTGATTATATGAGTATACTTTACGCGGGCATGTAAGGGAGAGCGATGCCTGAGGTTTTTTTTGTCGGCGCAGGGCCGGGAGATCCGGAACTGATCACGGTAAAGGGGCACAGACTGCTTACCAGTGCCGATGTCCTGATTTATACCGGTTCACTGGTCAACCCGGTCCTTGTTGCAGAATCCCCTGCTCCGGTGAAGCTCGACAGCTGGGGGATGTCGCTCGAGGAGCTGATCCCCGCCATGACTGCACCGGCAAAGGAAGGCAAGCTGGTGGTCAGGCTGCATTCAGGAGATCCTTCCCTGTACGGTGCAATCGTCGAACAGATGGAACTGCTCTGGATGCAGGGGATTGATACGGTCGTCGTACCGGGAGTATCGTCCCTGTTCGGGGCTGCTGCTGCGCTGAAAGCACAGCTCACGCTTAAAGGCGTTTCCGAAAGCGTAATTATTACACGCCCTGCAGGCAAGACTCTCGAAACTGACCAGATCAGGGAACTTTCAAATCATCAGACCACGATGGTGGTCTTTCTCGGGACCGGGCAGCTCGGTGAGGTCCTTTCAAAAGTAGCATATCCCAAAGAAACCCCGGCAGCGGTCGTCTATCATGCGACCTGGCCTGACCAGAAGATTATCAGGGGAACCGTGGGCGATATCGCAGAGAAGACCCGTGCCGAGGGAATCGAACGGACAGCACTGCTTTTTATCGGAGAGGCTATCGGACAGGAACATGCCGGGCACAGGAGGTCCGTCCTCTATTCATGAGCGACACGGTAGTCATCGCACCGGCGAGATTTGAAGAGATCGCAGAAAAAATTGCATGGAAGCTTAACGCGGACCTGCTTGGTTACGAACCCGACGCTTTTTCCATCGCCTTCTCTCAGGTACAGGAGGATTATCGCCGTCATGGCCACGGGGATAGTGGTCCGCATGATCGCACCGCTTCTTGTCGACAAATGGATCGACCCCGCAGTCGTCGTAGTAAGTCCCGACATGGCTTTCGCCATTCCGGTAATCGGCGGACACCACGGTGCCAATGATCTCGCACGTGAACTTTCTCTCCTCGGGATCAGGCCGGTTATCACCACGGCAACTGAAACAAGGGGACTCTTGTCGGTGGAGGGGATCGCAGCGGATCTTAAAATGCAGGTGATCAACAGGCCGTCCACGCGGGAGGTAAATGCCGGCATCCTTGACGGTGCAGCGAGAATATATCATATCAGGGGACCGGCAGTCGTCCTTGCAGACCCCGGCGTATCCTTTCTTGCTAAAACGGGGCAATATTCCGTCGGACTGGGGTGTCGCCTGGGGGTCACCCGGGAGGAAGCCGGCCCATCGATCAAAGAGGCCCTGAAAGAAGCAGGTATCAGTAACGACGATGTAATGATATATGCGACGACGGAAAAAAAGATCGGGGAAAGAGGCCTGATCAGCTGCAGTAGAATCCCTGGGCGGTAATCTCATATTCATTGATGACGATACGATCAGGGCACAGGAACCGGAAAGCCCCTCGGAAGCAGGCCGGATAGGACTTCCCGCGGTGGCAGAATCTGCAGCGCTAGCCGTATCGGGCAGAAAGGAACTGGTAATGAAGAAAAAAGTATTCGGGAAGGTGACCGTTGCCATCGCACGCTGAACCGGGAAAACTCTATATTGTCGGGACCGGTCCCGGATCGCCGGGCCTGATGACGAATGACGCTGTACGGGCACTTGGAAACGCCGAATATGTGATTGGCAACAGCTTTTACCTGACCCCGATCGCCGGGCTGATCGAAGGTAAACAGGTGATCAGGAGCACCATGGGAAAAGAAGTCGACCGGGCATCGCAGGCTGTGGATCTCGCCCGAAACCACGTCGTGGCAATGGTGAGCGGGGGGGACCCGGGGGTTTACGGTATGGCCGGGATCGTTCTCGAGATACTGGAAAAATCAGGAGCAGGGATCGATGTGGAAGTCATTCCCGGGGTGACCGCGGCAAACGCAGGCGCTTCAAGGCTTGGATCGCCGCTTTCCGGGGATTTTTGCGTTATAAGCCTTTCAGACCTCCTTACTCCCCTCGGTGTCATAGAACAACGCCTTGAAGCCGCATTCTCTATGGGGATACCCGTGGTGTTATACAACCCGAGGAGCAGGGGAAGACCTCATAATTTTGCAATGGCGGTCCGGATTGCCGGAAAACACCTCCCCGCATCCACACCGCTTGCAATAGTGAAAAATGCCTACCGGAGCGGCGAAGAGATCATCGTAACAACTCTGGGAGAAGCACCCTCGGTCGAGGAACGCGTGGACATGCATTCAACCGTATTTATCGGCGGAACGGAAAGCAGGATTTGGAGCATGGAAGATCATGTCAAAGGAATCATCACACAACGGGGATATCACAGGAAATACCTATACTGACCTCGGGGCTGTCACCGGGGAGGCCTATGATATCTCGTTAAAAAGCAGGAGGCTTGCGAGAAAAACCATAGGAAACAGCGGGTATGAGGACAGGATCCGCCAGCGGTGTTCTATCGCGGTAGGCGATTTTACGATGGCAGACCTGATCAGGTTCAGGGGTGATCCGGTGCAGTCCGGGCTTCAGGCCCTTGCTGCGGGAGCACCGGTGATCACCGACATCAGGATGGTCCAGGTCGGCATCCAGAAAAAAGGGCACCACAGCGACATCCTCTGCGCCCTTGATTTCGATGAAGGAGCTCGGGAACACGGGACAACCCGTACATCACAGGGTTTTATCAACCTGGGAGAGAAGATTACGGGCGCGATCGTCGTGATAGGAAATGCTCCTTCTTCACTCATCACGGTCTGCAGCGGTATCCGTGGGGGATTCCGCCCTGCACTGGTAATCGGGACTCCTGTAGGGTTTGTTAATGCAAAAGAATCGAAGGAACTGTTGCGGGAAACCGATATTCCTTCCATCTCGACGGAAGGGACAAGAGGTGGAACGCCGGTTGCGGTTGCGGCCCTGAATGAGATTATCACAATTCATGCGGAATTGCAGGACAGGCGTCCATAACAACAGGGGATCCGGCCCTGGATATAACCGGATGTGTTCATCGCAGGTAAGAAATGAAGGACCCTGTTAGTGGGTTTGAATATCCGGAGGAATGGATTCGTGCATGCCGGGAGCCCGGACTCCTCGGCCTTGTTTCTTCAGGGCTTGCAATATTGACGTCAGACGGTACGGTCCTAAGGCGTGGCTATACCACGGGGACGACCGCTGCTGCCGCCTGCAAAGCAGCTGTACTCTCCCTGGCTGGCCCGGTTGAACGTGTTACAATAATGACGCCTGCCGGAATCCCCGTCAGTATACAGGTTACCATATCTTCCCCGGGGAACGCATGCTGCCGGAAATATGCCGGGGATTATCCCCTCGATGCAACCGCCGGAATTGAAATTCACGCACGAGCAGAACTATCCGGGCACGGGATTCGTATTCGCGCAACGAACGGGATAGGCCGGTTCGACCGGGATACTCCGAGATATAAAAAAGGCGATCCTGCGATCAGCAGTCCTGTAATGAATGAGATTTTATGCTCAATACAGGAAGGGATTGCCGTTACTTCAGTCCCGGGAGTGGATATGGAAATCTTCGCGCCTGAAGGTGCAATAATTGCGAAAAAAACACTGAATCCCCGGCTTGGGATCAACGGTGGTATTTCCCTCCTCGGTACGACCGGGCTGGTTGAGCCATGGGACGATCATCTCGGGGCTTCTGTCCTCAGGAGGGTACGGGCGTCTGAAAAGGTAGTCCTTACCACCGGACGCGCAGGTCTCAGGTTTGCCAGGATCCACTTCCCGGATTATGAACATATTCTCATCGGAAATGCCATCGGAACAGCACTCGCCTGTGCACCGGAAGATGTTATCGTCGCCGGCCTGCCGGGACTGATTATCCGTTTCATCTGTCCTGACATCCTTGAAGGAACAACATGCCCGACCGTAGAGGAACTCATGTATCATCCCGGCTATGAAGAGAAAATAAAAAATGCCCTTGACCTCTATCTCTCCCGTTACCCGGGGATCAGGGTAGTGCTTTTCGACAGGGACGGACGAGTAACCATATGATACGAAAACCCGCCGGAGCGCGAAGACTCAATGAAAATAATCGGTACGGGGTGCGGCCCCGGGATGCTGACAGACGAGGCAGTCCGGGCAATCCGGGGTGCAGGAAAAATCTACGGGTCTCGGCGTGCCATCGATTTGGTCAGGGAGCATATCGCCAGCGACTGCATAACCGAAATAATCAGGGACTACCGGAACCTCAAAAATCTCCCTGAGGATTCGGTCGTCCTGTCAACGGGAGACCCGATGCTGTCCGGGCTCGGCAATCTCACCGGTGACGTGATACCTGGGGTCTCATCACTCCAGGTCGCAACCGCACGGCTCCATGTCCCGCTGGACCGCGTATCCATTGTACTTGCCCATGGCCGGGATCACCGTTCGGCAGTATCGGAGACAACAGAGGAACTGCTTCGCGGAAGAATCGTTTTCCTTGTTGCTGATCCGGGATTTAACGTGTCAGGACTTGCAGAATCCCTGGTTACAGGCTATGGGGATACAAAAATTGTCCTCTGCGAAAATCTCGGGTATCCTGAAGAACAGATCAGGACCGGGTCGTGTACCGAACCGCCGGTTCCCGGGTCGGCTCTTTTTTGTCTCCTTGTAGGAGAGTTCTGATGGACAACAAAGAACCGGAATTATAATTTGAAACCGGATATTCGTGTTGAACAGGCCCCACAATCAGATATTACCCGATATGGAACGAGCACCGGGCGAAATACATATACCGGACGGCAGTCGATATCTATTATCCGGATCCGGAGGTAATGAATGGATAGGAGTGTTAAAAGAGATATCAGCCTCGTCTGTTTCGTAGCAGGGTTTATCCTGGTCCTGCTCCAGGACCTCAAGGGCCTCTCGACTATTAACCTGGGGTTCACGTGGCCGTGGGCGATGATGTTCTACACAGGACTTTTACTGATCCTTATAGGATACTACCTGAGAGGCTGACAGAGGCTCAACGTATACTACACAGGGAACCGGAATCACGATCCCGCGATCGTTACAACCGCTGTGGTAGAATATCTTCTGGAGTTGGGGGAATTGGCACAGCCGCCCGGAGAACTGACGAGGGTACGATTTACCAACCTTGAAAAACTATTGTATCCCGGTATCGGTGCGACAAAAAAAGATGTGATCGGGTATTATATCCGGATGGCTCCGGCAATGCTTTCTTTTCTCCATGACCGCCCGGTTACCATGCACCGCTTTCCTGAAGGAGTCGGTGGGGAGGATTTTTATGAAAAGGATGCCCCGGCGGGTACTCCCGATTTTGTCGATATTTTTAAGATTTACTCGGATACTTCGGAACGGGACGTGCATTTTGTTCTTTGCAACAACCTCGATACCCTACTCTGGCTCGCTAATCTCGCATCGATAGAACTGCATGCAACATTGTCGACCAGCAGGTCGTACGATTCTCCCGATCTCCTGCTATTCGACATCGATCCCGAGCCCCCGCTGACATTTGACGATGTCATCGATACGGCACAGGCAATACGGGAAATGCTGACAGCGGAGGGATTGCACCCGTATGTAAAGACATCAGGTAAGAAAGGCCTTCACATCGTGGTCCCCCTGATAAACGGATATACATTCGGTGAAGTCAGGGATTACGCACATGCCATCGGGAAGGCCGTCGCAAAGGGATCGGATCGCGTGGTATCGGAATTCCCCCATTCAAGGGATCCGGGGACAATTTTCATCGATTACCTGCAGAATGCCAGAGGCAAAACTATGGCAGCCCCCTACAGCCTCCGTGGCACACCCCGGGCCAGTACATCCGCCCCGCTGTCGTGGGGCGAACTGAAAGCGGGGTACGAGGCCCGAAGATTTTAATATCAAGACGATGACTTCGAGAAAAGAAGAACCGTGGGGAGAGATCCTTCTTGACCGGCAGAAAATCGGAAGAACAGGTTAGCATGACAGGGACCAAAAAAAAGCCAGCAAAGAAAAGCGCGGAGGAACCCGGTAATAAACCGGTTATTAACGTAGAAGGGGATACACCCACGGGGGAGAGAAGTAACGTGGCCGAAGCTACCCGTGACGGGCTGGTGGCAATCCCGGCAGGTGGGAAGGCCGGCAGACCCATATGGAGCGGGAACCTTACCATAGGCCTCGTAAATGTGCCGGTCAGGCTTCATACGATGGTGAGAGACAGGTCGTTCTCATTCCGCCTGCTCCACAGGGAAGACGGGCAGCCGCTGAAATATGAACGTGTCTGCACGAGGGATGGGAAAGTAATCCCCTGGCAGGACACGGTCAGGGGATATGAAATAAGGAAAGGTGAATATGTAGTAATCGAGCCTGAAGAACTGAAGGCATTCTTTCCGGAATCTGACAGGAAGATCAGGATAGAAAAATTTGTCTACTATCTCTCGCTCGACCCCGTATATTTTGAAACACCCTATATCCTGACACCTGACAGGAGCGAGGAAGCCTACAGCCTCCTTGTTACGGCCCTCCAGGAACTCGGCCAGGCTGCAGTCGGGACCATTACGCTCAGGACTAAGGAGTACCGGGTGGTAGTCCATGTTTATCGCGGAGGGCTTGTCCTCACTACGCTTCGGTATGCGGACGAGGTAACCCTCCCCCATTCGTTCGGTGAGCTGACCGGTTTGCCCGGGCCGAAAGAGGCTGAACTCGCACTTGCGAAACGGATTATTTCCGACCTCTCGGGAGATTTCGCAATCGGCGATTACCGGGATACTTACCGGGATTCGGTAGAAGCACTGGTGAACAGGAAGATAGCCGGTGAAAAGATTGTTTATGAAAAGCCACACCCTGAAGAGGCAAAAGAGCTGATGGATGCCCTGAAAGAAACAATCGCTGTCCTCGCGAAGAAATAACGACATCTGGGAACCATGAAGCCCCGGTACCATCCCATGCTGGCAGAATCGACCGATACCCCGTTCAACGGAGAAGACTGGCTGTTCGAAATAAAATGGGACGGTGTCCGGGCGATCGCATATGTCGATAGCGAGGTTACTCTTCAGAGCAGGAATAACCGGGATATCACCGGGCAGTTTCCCGAACTCAGGGAACTGACCCGTCTGGCTCCCGGCTCTGTCCTCGACGGGGAGATCGTCGTGATGACCGGGGGTAAACCAGATATCCAGGCCCTGTTACCCAGGTTACAGGCAAGTACCAGGAAAGTCCCCGCCGGTTCGGGAGAACCTCCTGTGACCTATATCGTTTTCGATATTCTTGAAGTCGATGGAAAACCGTTAATTTCTTTACCGCTGACAGAACGCAGGAAGATCCTGGTCGAACGTGTGAAAGAGGGAGATCATGTTGTCCTATCGGTACCAGTCGATTCACTGGGTGTTGATTATTATACGGCGGCGCTAAAGCTCGGCCTGGAAGGGGTCGTGGCGAAACGAAAGAGCAGCCCCTATGAGCCCGGGGTCCGGAGCAGGGACTGGCTGAAGATCAAGCAGGAGAAATCATGCGACTGCGTGATCGCCGGGTATACTCACGGTGAAGGGGGAAGGTCTCAATCGTTCGGTGCCCTTCTCCTCGGCCTTTATACCGGTCCGG
The DNA here is from genome assembly GCA_963809105.1 of uncultured Methanomicrobiales archaeon. Lineage (GTDB taxonomy): Archaea > Halobacteriota > Methanomicrobia > Methanomicrobiales > Methanospirillaceae > CAIKOD01. The sequence continues at coordinate 164,497 of CAWEIC010000005.1, forward strand.
GATGGATACCACGAACTGGAGTATCGGAACCGAGCCGTAAAGGCGATGAGGCAGGTCTCGTATTCATCGGAAAAGTCGGGACCGGGTTCTCGGACCGGGATCTTTCCGATCTTATGGAGGCTTTTGCAGGGTTAAAAACCAGCGAGCCACAACTTTCGGATGTCGATCATCCGCGGGAGATTGAATGGCTGCGGCCCGGTGTCGTCTGCGAAGTTGCCTACCAGTCGCTGACAAAAGACAGGAAACTCAGGATCCCGAGGTTTATCCGTCTCCGGCCCGATAAGTCCCCGTGGGAATGCACGACCAGCCAGCTGGAAAGCAGACCAGCCGGATCCGGTGAAAGCAGAGACCTGAATAATAATCCGATCGCCGCGGCACATCCGGGCTCAGATCGCGGAAAAGGCAGGGCTGCTCCAGCCCTGAAAGAGTACCGGAAGAAAAGAAATTTTATAGTAACAAATGAACCTGCTGGACAGGATATCATGCGTGAACAGGGAAATTATTTTGTGGTGCACGAACACCACGCAAGGAACCTTCATTTTGACCTGAGACTTGAACGGGACGGGGTCCTCAAAAGCTTTGCAGTGCCAAAGGGGATGCCACTGGCGCCGGGGGAAAAGCACCTCGCAGTCGGTGTAGAGGACCATCCCCTCGAATACGGGCATTTTGAAGGGGAGATACCGGCCGGAGAATATGGTGCGGGGACTGTATCCATCTGGGATAACGGGACCTACGAAACGAAACACTGGGATGATGAAAAAATTGAAGTGAGATTTCACGGCAAACGCCTTACTGGCCTTTATGTTCTTGTCAGGTTCAAAAGGGCAGGGAAAAACGAGTGGCTGCTCTTCAGGGCCGGGGACTGAAGTCCGGGGTGTTCTGTCCATGAAATGAAGCAATTTCTGGTGTTGTTAAGATTCTAAAGAACATGTAATGATATATCCTGTGATTCGGTCTGTCCTCCCCCGGTCGCAGTAATGACGCCGTCGACGGTTACTCCCGATGGAAGATTTCCCGGTACGGTAAAATCATAGGGGATGCTCTTCGGAAAAGGCGGATTAATTGTTCCAAGGTCGTACGTCTGGGTGACGAACAATACCTTTGCCGTAAGGGTCATATGTACCGGCTCGGTTAATCCTTCCCCATGTTGAATGTCAAGCGTGTAGGTAAGGGTATCTCCGGGTCTTGCGGATGCCGACCGGGGAGTGACCGATAACGAAAACGGAACCGGGGGTATTGCTGTTGTCTGGGGCTGCTGTGTTACCCTGAGGGTTGATGAAGCAGGCACTGTCGTATTCAGCCCCGATATCGTTGCCGTTGTCGCAGGAGAGGTAACTGTCATCCGGGGGGTATTCCGGACAGTGACCTGAGTGCTGGTAACTGTCTGATCCGGAACGCCTCTGCTGCCGGCCGGGGGAGAGGCCGCCTGGTTATGGAGCAGCGGATAACCAAGAATGAGGATGAGAACGATTGCCGCAATGAGCAGGATAACTATAATCAGGTAAAATTTCCAGCCCGAAGTATCAAGAATATCAGTAATGGTAACTCTCCTTTTCCTATAGATTAATTTCCTGCTGCCTGTTGTTTAAGATAGGCATGACTTTGGATAAAAATACACGGAAGGGAGCCGACTGCTGGTTCGGGCTCTTCGGCATCGTTGGAGATCATTTCTGCCGAACAGAATTGCAGGCAGGGTTTTCCGGTGTTCTGTAGTTTTAACCGGAAAAAAGGAGTTTATCCCTGTATTCACTGGACCGCAATATCCTTTTTCCCCGTCCATACGCCATGCACGTTACAGTACTCAGATGCATGGAGAACGCCGCCTTTCTGGAGCTGGACCTTGAACACTACTTCAGGAGATGCATACCCGGGGGCGAATGAGGATTTTGCAAGCATGATCGGGTTGAACGCTCTGCCGTCCTCTTCGAGAAACAGGGCAATCCACCGGATCGAATGTTCATTTGTATTGGGGTGCGGACCTACCGCCACTTTGACCATGAACGCTTCTCCTGCCTTCACCGAAGCCGGAGCATCTATTTTCGGAATATGGCTCTCACGTTTACCTCCCGCTTCTCCGGGGGCGTTATCTGCGTTGTACATCAGTTGTGCGAGGTTTTTTCCTGACATGATTCATTCACCTACCTCCAGAGGGATAAGGTGATATTAATAATTTTTGTCAGGTTTCAGATGGTGGAACCTGAATTATGGGAACTGAAAAAAAAATTTTTTTCGTACAGGCACTTGTCAATGGTCATCCCAACCGGACGGAATCGGCTTCCGTAACCAGGAAACCCTCTTTTTCAAGCGCCCGGACAATAGGTATTATCTGTTCGGGTTCCTTCCCGGTCCTTTCTGCAATATCTCCGATTGTCAGGTCATCAAATTCAGTCACCAGTTTGAGAACCTTCCCCCTCGAGCTGCCTTGAAGACCCTTCAAACCGGCTTTGAATATGGTAATGAGCACTCCTCCGGTTTGCATTCTGGAAGGTCTTTCCGAGCGAGGCGCCCAAATCCATCAATGCGTAGTACCATTCACGGGGATGGTCCCGGTCCAGTGCAGGCTGAAACAAGGGGACGGATTTCGCGATCGGAGACTGTTAACGATCCGGTAAAAAAACAATGAATAAATGCCCTGCGGATATTCGTTTCAATGAAGACGACCGGCAGGTTGTAGGCAAACGCCATGATTGCCGCAGCAGTTGCCGTGCCGATACCCGGAAGTTTTTGCAGTTCCTGCTCATCCCGCGGGAGCACGCCCTCATACCGGGACATGACCTGCCCGGCAGTTGTTTTGAGGGCCAGGGCCCTCCGGTTATAACCCATTCCTTCCCATACCCTGAGCAGGTCGGTCAGAGATGCGTCTGCGAGAGCCTGGAAATCGGGAAATGTGCGGATGAATTCCGGATATTTGACGAGACAGCAGGATACCTGTGTCTGTTGCAGCATCACCTCGGAAACGAGAATATGGTACGGGGTGATTGCAGCCCTCCACGGCAGGTCGTGCCTCCCGGATTTCCGGTAGTAAGCCCACACTTTGTCCCTGAACAGGGTGATCTTTTCTTCACCGGAAGATGTCACCGGTGCCTCCCGGTATCCGAATGTCCGGACCGGTACGGATAACCAGTGTCCGGAACCATTGAATAATTAAGATTCCAGGAAAAAATGAGGCCCTGCGCCGGTTTTTTCAGATTATCCCCGTGTTCCACCGGTCGGTTATCCATTATCAATTTTCTCAACCTGGCTGTGTCCGGTTGACAGGGTCGCAACATCCATATGGCCTATCTTGTCCGGGAATAACCGTTCTATTTCCGAATGGCTTATATTGCCGGCCACCGAATCCGATATGCGGCTCCAGGTGCCTCCCGACCGGGAAACGCCATCAATTTCGTAGTAACCGTCAACGGTATCCCTGATTATAATAACAGCGAAATCAGGGTCGAAAACGGTTGAACTTTCCTTTGGCTGGAGAATATCACCGGGCAAAAATTTCCCTGAACTGTTGTCTCCGGGTAACCTGGGAACGTCTTTCGGATAATTGTACATCGATGGGAACATGTGCGATACCTGTACGTTTTTGTCATCCAATGCCGTCAAATCAGCATGACCGAATGCACTTCCGAGGCACCCGGATACGAAAACGTACCCGATAAAAACAAGGATAACTGAAATGAGCAATAAAAATAAACAGGATTTCAGCTCGTTTCAATGGTATTCACCTGACTGACCCGGCTATAACTGTCGTCCCGGGAATCATTTTAACATATCGGTCGGGGTTCAGGGGTAATCGCTTAACGATCCTGGTTATTTCCGGTAAAACATCTTATCGAGGGTGTCCCGGCAGAGCGACACCATGACCGGTCTCCCGTGAGGGCATGTCCACGGCGAGCTGGTGTGCCACAGCTGGTTCAGGAGCCGGCGACACTGGTCAGGGGTCATAACCGTCCCGGCTTTTACGGCTCCGTGGCACGCGATGGACCTTGTCAGCATTTCCGCTGTGTCCGGCCCTGTTGACCGGCGGGAACCCGAAAATCCGAGAATGATCTCCCTGATAACTGCATTCCCTGTCGTTGTCCCGAGGACCGCAGGTACTGCGCGGACTGCATAGCTGTCCCTGCCAAACTCCTCGATAACAAACCCTCTTTCTGATAGCAGGGGGACGGCCTCACCGATAAACTGGTATTCGGACGGCGAAACCGTGAGGATAACAGGAACGATCAGTTCCTGTGATGCATCCGACTGCTCACGGACCTTCCTGAGCTGGTCATACAATATCCGTTCATGGGCGGCATGCTGGTCCACGAGGATCAGGTCGCCTCCTGCTCCGCGCCCGATTATATAAATCCCGTCGTACTGGCCTAAAAATTCTATTCCGGGAGGATTTTCACATCGTTCCGGACATTCAGGAAACAGTTCTGTCTGGCGCAACCTGCGTTCTGTAAGGAGATACTCATCATGGACCGGTTCCCGGACACCGGCCGGTGATATTCCTGACGAACCATATTGCATGGCAGCAGCAGCCTTCCCGGCAGGCTGGGGGCCTCCGTCCGGCATGGCTTTCGGGACGAGATCGGCTCCCCTGAGAGCATTTGCCACGGCCCTGGTCACAAGGGAGCAGATGTCACGCTCACGCGAGAGGCGGACGACCCTTTTTGCCGGATGGACATTGACATCTGTATATGTGGGGTCGACAGCCAGTTCGATGAAAGCCAGGGGATACATGTCGTCGGGGAGCAGGGTGCCATATCCCTCCCTGACCGCATCGCTTACCGGTTTCACCAGTACCTGTCGCCTGTTGATGCTGACGAGAATTCCGTACGGGTTCTTCCTCGAATACGATGGCTTCGTTATGTATCCACTGATCGTTACCGGCCCTTCCGCCACTTCGACCGGAATCAGTTCGGATGAGATAGCGTTCCCGTAGAGTGATACAAGGACATCGAAAAGGTCCCCGTTTCCCTCGGTAACAATCCGGTCGTTGCCGTTATGGACAAAATGGAATGCGATGCCCGGATGAGCGATTGCAAAACCTTCAATCAGGCGCGTAAGAAAAGCGATCTCTGACGATGCCGGCTTCTGGAATTTTTTACGGGCCGGGGTGTTGAAGAAGAGGTCCCTGACGGTGATCGTCGTTCCGGGCGGGGTCCCGGTCTCTCCTGAGCGGGTTATCTTTCCGGCCCGGATTATAATTTCTGTACCCGCACGGGCTGCATCATGGCCGGATGTCATGAGTGTGACTTCCGAAACCGAGGCGATACTCGCAAGTGCCTCCCCTCTAAATCCCATGGTCCTGGTGACCCTGAGGTCGTCGATAGTCCGTATTTTACTCGTGGCATGGGGGACGAACGCCAGTCCTGCATCTTCAGGAGACATACCGCAGCCGTTGTCGACCACACGGATTGTTCCAATTCCTCCCCTGTCTGAACTGACCTCGATAAAGATCCGGGTGGCGCCAGCATCGACTGAATTTTCGACCAGCTCCTTCACCACCGAAGCCGGTCGCTCCACCACTTCTCCTGCAGCAATCCGGTTCACGGTGGCAGGATCGAGCAGGTGGATCCTGCCGGGACTTGCGGGGTTCATGGTCCTTCTCCGGTCCCCGGTTTGGGAAGGGCCGCTTTTTCCTCACGCCCGGAGGTCTCCCGTGCCCCGGGTCCGTTCTATCTTAGTCTCCTGTGGATCGTAACCCGTTCCGGGATCCGTTATTTTTTTCGCCTTCTGCTGGAGCGCATGAAGGACGTTAAGGGCCTCGATCGGTGTCATCCGATCAAGGGTAAGTTCTTCCAGCTCTCGTACAACAGGATCAGGTCCCTGGGTGGGCGCATCGAAGAGGAGCACCTGCGTGTATTTCCGGACTTTCCCTGATGGAAGAGTTTCGCCTGCCTCCACCTCATTCATAAGGGAGGTCGCCCGGTCTGTCACTTTCTTCGGGACCCCCGCAATGCGTGCAACATGTATCCCGTAACTCCTGTCGGTCGCCCCGGGAATAAGTTTCCTCAAAAAGATCACTTCTTTTCCTGTATCCCGGACTGCAAAATGATAATTTTTAACCCGTTTTAATTCGGATTCAACTCCGACAATTTCATGGAAATGCGTGGCAAAGAGGGTTCTCGGCCCCGAATTTCCTTTCCCGTGGAGAAATTCCAGAACTGCTTTTGCGATGCAGAACCCGTCAAGGGTGGATGTCCCCCGGCCAATCTCGTCGAGGATAACAAGGCTCCGCGTCGTGATATTATTGAGGATATTTGCAAGTTCGAGCATCTCCACCATGAAGGTTGACTGACCGGATGCAAGGTCGTCAAATGCCCCGACTCTTGTAAAAATCCTGTCGACAATCCCGATATGCGCAAACGATGCCGGCACATAACTTCCCATTTGGGCAAGAATAGTTATTTCGGCTAACGAACGCATGAACGTGGACTTTCCCGCCATATTTGCACCGGTGATGATGAGGATCTGTTCACCGAAGGCATCGAGTACCATGTCGTTTGGAACAAAACCCCCGCTCATCCGTTGTTCCACAACCGGATGCCTTCCATCCCTTACCAGGTGATGCCTCGCATCATCGACTTTCGGGCGGACATAGTTGTTTCTCTTTGCAGCTTCGGCAAGCGCACGGTATAAATCGAGGAAGGCAATACCTTCTGCCGTCGTCTTCAGCGCCCGGACATCTTCGGCGAGTGTCCGGATAAGGGCCGAATACAGGACTCCCTCCCTGGCGACCTGTCGTTCATCAGCATGGGTGATCGCCGCTTCCTTTTCACGGAGGGATGGTACGGTGAAACGCTCCCCTGCCGATGTCGTCTGCTTACGTTCGTAATCAGGCGGGACAAGCGGTAGATTCGGTTTTGTAACTTCGATGTAGTAGCCGAAAACTGATGTATATCCGATTTTAAGCGATTTGATTCCGGTCCTTTCACGCTCATCCTGCTGGAACCGTACTATCCAGTCCTTTCCCAAACCCGATACCTGGCGGAGCTGATCGAGTTCTGTGTCATACCCGGACCTGATCACCCCTCCGTTTTTAACGACCGGGGGCGGGTCGTCAACGATTGCACGTGATATCAGATCCAGTGTTTCCCTGTGATCGGCAATACGATCGAGTGCTTCCTGCACGGCTTTCGGGATACCCGTTTCAGAATGAGAAACGAGTGCCCGCATATCAGGTATGATCCTCAGGAACGCTGCAAGCGCAGAGAGATCCCGCGGGTTTGCATTGCCGTACGATATCCGGCCCGCAATGCGGGCGATGTCCAGGCATTGCGACAGGAGATCGGAAAGCCCCGCCCTGACCTGCGCCCGTTCTGTAAAAAATTCCACGGCATCGAGACGCTCGTTTATCGGACCCGGGTCGGTCAGCGGGTTTGTCAGCCATTGCACGAGCAGCCGGCTCCCCATCGGTGTCCGGGTAAGGTCGATGATCTTTTTCAGGGTCCCGTCGTCACCGCCGTCCCGGATATTGGAAAGTACCTCGAGGTTCCGGAGGGTCACGGCATCGAGCATCATCAAACCTGCACCGGACCGGTTGGAAAGGGCAGTAATATGGCTCAATTCTCTTCCCTGGGTTTCGCGTGCATATACAAGTGCCGCGCCTGCTGCCCGGACAGCCGAAGGCAGGGAAGAAAATCCGAATCCATCGAGTGAAACAACCCCGAAATGCGAAAGAAGGGCTGCCTTTGCATTTCCTGTGTCGAATGCCTCATCTTTCCAGGAGGTAACTGTAATACCGCGATCCTGAATCAGGGAAACGACTCCCTGGGCAGTTTCATTGCATACGATACATTCTCCGGGATGATATTTGGCTATCTCCGCATCGAGCGCCTGGTACCCGTTCTCCACCGGGCAGACCGCATAGAAAAACTCCCCAGTGGTTATATCGAGGAATGCGGCGGAAATTACCCGGCTGTTCCGGTCTTCAGCGATAGCCATCAGGTATGTCGCCGCTGGAGACGTAACCATAGCCGGATCGATGACTGTCCCCGGCGTGATCACCCGCGTCAGCCGCCGGTTGACGATTCCCTTGTTCTCCTTCGCATCCCCCACCTGGTCGCATACCGCGACGCGATAGCCTTTCTTCACAAGACGGGCGATATACCCGTCGGCGGCATGACAGGGCACACCTGCAAGGGGGACCCGTTCCCCGTCCGATCCTTTCGACCGGGACGTAAGAACAATATCCAGTTCGCGGGAAATCGTCTCTGCATCCGATCCGAACGTCTCGTAAAAATCACCGATATGAAAGAAGAGGATCGAGTCCGCGCATTGTTCCTTGAGTGCCCGGTATTGTTCCATCGCGGGCGTCAGGCGCTTTCCCTGTTGTTCGCTCACTATTCCGGTCTCCCGTTTATCGAGAGTACAATGGCAGGGAGGAGAGAAATATCTCGCGGTTTCGCACTGTCGGCGAGGGGAATAATGGCAGGAACACAATCAACGATTTCGGGATTTTTTTTATCCACCAATATCGGCTTTTGTGAGAAGTGAATATCATCTGTCCCGGCGTCCCTGAAAAAATCAGGAACCCGGGTTCACGACCCGCCCCATAAAGAGGATTGTCCCGGTGTCATTGTCCTGGATGAAGAATATGAACGGATGGTCTGCATTGAAAACGGGAACCGGGTTTGCATCCAGACCCTTGGCATAGCTGATGACCACCCCTGTCGCCGCCGCTGCCTCCGTGCCCTCTTCGTTCACATCGATGTAAGCCTTGTGGACCACATCAGAAATCGCCAGGTCTTTCGACCCGTCCATGCCTGAAAAATCCGCATCGCTGGAAAATGCCACGGGCATCCCCATCGACTTCAGGTTCCCGGACAGGGGGTACTGGGTTTCGAGCCTGAATTTTGGGAAATATACCATAACCCGCTGTGAAGCGAGTTTACTTTTCAGGTCAGAAAGTCCGTTGCCGGCAAGCGAATCTTCCACGGTATCGAGGGATTCACCTTTCGGGAGAATAACAAGCATCGAAAGCGTTTTCCCGCCCTTGCTGGTATAGGGCATTTCCAGGACCTGCACACCGTTCGTTTCCGTATAGTTAAAGACCGCATCCTCGTCTGTCCGCTGCATCATCGGGACCATGACCGTATGGCCAGGACCGATGGTGAATGGCTCATCCTTTGTCTGGTCCTTATCGAACTGTTTGACCCACGTTCCCTTGAAGTAAATAGCATTCGTAATAACGAGTCTTGTTTCAGGATTTATTGATCCGGCAGGCAGAAGGTCCTTTATCTTATTATTGGTCTCGTCCGCAACCCGAGCTGTTGATTGTTTCCCGGGATTGCTCAGGCTGGTGAATGAAATCAAGATTCCTGACAGACGCTTCATAGTAATCCTGTGCCAGACGGGTATACTCCGGCAGGAAGGAATAGGTCTTTTCGGCCCAGAGCGCGTTCGCAGTGCTCAGGGTGTACCCGGAATTTCCTCCGTTCAGTCCGGCAATAATCGCCGAATATTCCGATCTCCGGGTTGCATTATCTGTGGGGAAATGAAACACGGCCTGAATTTGATCGGCAGTGGTCCCCCTGGCACCTTCATACACCAGGGCCAGTGCTGTAGAAATACTGAACGGAGAGAAGAAAATATTTTTCCCGGCGTTGTCCGCATCGTTGTCCAGGTTCGAATAAAGCTCAATGGCAAACTGGTTATTTGCGTCCACCACGTCTTTTCCAACATTTCCACCGCCAGCAGCGGGTTTTTTTGTCCCGCCGGGGAGCAGGGGGCTCATGGGGGAGGTCTGGTAGCTGCTGTCAAGAAAGCCTGAAAGCAATCCGGATGGGTTGCTGTTCCAGAGAGGAATGTTCAATGATGTTGCAAAGATTTGCGGGTTTGTGAAATTCACCATTGGTACAACTGCTTTCTGCTGGTACAGTGTCTGATTATACGATATCTGGAAACCCTGTAAAGAGCCGGGTCCATTTTTGGACGGCACGATCAAGCCTTTTCCCTGTGTCGCACCTGTTCCCTGGTTGTTCCTTATGAGATCTCCGGGTTTCAACAGCTGGATTGAAATATTCATGGCAGGATGCTGGTCTGCACCCATCACAACACCCGTTCCGGACAATAAGACAAATCCGATAACTAACAGTACCGGAAGTCTGAAAATGGCAACTCTGTGTTTCATTACCTGACCCCGCGAAGAATTCTGGTAAATTCTTTCAGATGTAGTTACTTCATCGTAATGTATAAAGAGAATCAATCGGCCACTTATCGTGCCGGAATGCAACAGTACCTCTATTTCAGGAGGGAAATAGACCATGTTCTCCGCGACCGAAGCGGAATTGAGAATTTTCATAGATTAATCCAGGCCTTAGTACGGCCTATGACAGACCCGGTTGATGAAGAATGTTGTTCCGGCTGGCGTCTGGAATGTTCCGAAATACTGGCAATCGCGAGCAGAATATAGGAAATTCCAGTATGCATCAAGATTTTTTATGTGGTATTGAACAGGATTTCTGCCGAAGGGCCTGCCATTCCGGCCTCATCATGGCCCACACCCGGCACGATGTGATATTCCCAGTTCAGAGGGACAAGGAGAGGACCTGCTTCCTGCTCTGCTGCCGCATAATAGGATTTCGCCCGTTCGAAACGGTTTTTTCCTTCGGCTTCCGCCAGGGGAAAATTCGCCAGTGAAGGGTCGTTCTCATCGGTGTCTTCACTGCCCGACATAATGATCAGTTTCTTTGAGAAAACATTTCCGAGGCCGTATTCCGGTAATGTTGAATTTTTCAGGCCGAATGGATAATCGACCGAATAATCCGGCATGACGTAGACCCCGGCATTGGCCGCGACAGACTCTTTCGAACCTCGCTTCCGGCAGGAACGTCACGAGGCGGTGGACGAACTGGGCCCCGGCACTGTGCCCGAAAAGGAGATAGGTCGGTACTCGTTGCGCCGGTTTTCCCCCTGACATCGTCGAATATATGTTCTATCGCCGTGTAGGTCCAGTTTGCTTTCGGGTTCCAGGCGGTTCCCGACGGCGCTATCATGTTCCCGAGCGGATACCACTGATCGTCAGGGTAATTGGCGAGGGCGAATTCCGGGACTACCACAAGGCAGGAATAACGGTCTCCGTAAGGGACCCAGGTATCCCTTGAAGGCTGGCCGCTTCTCCCCGCCCCAGGCATGACGAACAATATGGGCCCCGATATATTCCAGGTGGCAGGACGATAAGTGTAGACGGTTATCGGGCGATCTGCATTCCCATGCAGGTCCTTAAAGACATAGTTCCCACGTCCTACCGGGATTTCGCCCTGGCTCCTGTTATCAGGGTTTGTGCCGGGTCCGATACCTGTTGAAACATCTGATGGGGCAATCCGCTGGGTAGCTACCGGAGTTACCGTCAGGGAATCTGAAGGTTCACCCGGGGTCGTCCCATGAATACCCGAGCATCCGCAGGCCGATAACGAAAATACGAGGATGAGGATGAGCGGAACTACAGGAATCCCATGGTCCATCAATAAGTGTAGGGCAGTTCAGATGTATACCTGTTGGTTATTGTGCCAGGACCTCATGGTGATTTATCAGTAGAGAGGTTGGAAAAAATAGAGAATAATGCAGGCTCTCTTTTTATACCGAATTGTTACTTTTTTGTACAGGTGTTATGGTCTTTTCTCCATCTAGGCAGTAATACTGCCAATCAGGAGGCCCTGGGGATTATAGAGAGATGCCGTATCTCCTGAAGCATCCCAGAAATTCCCGCCCCCGGGATAATAAAGCTCGGTATCCGACATGACGCCGTCTTTACCGAAGTACACCGTCAGAGTCGAAGACGGATTGAGGACATAGGTGAAGGTCGATCCCCCTCCGAGCGGATAGTCGATGAACGTCAGGGAATTCCCCTGACGGTTGGTGATTTTCCAGCCCGTCATAACTACCGGGGTTGTTCCCCTGTTCGAAATCATTACATACTTCCCCTGGAGGCTGAATGCCGAAAGCGATATGCCGGTCCCCTGATCGGTATTCCCTCCGGAAGGAACCGGCGCTGGTAAAGGTGTTACGACGGGTGTTACGACGGTCGTCGCCGGAACCGTGACAGGGACCTGGGGATTTGCACGGTACTTATCCATCGCCTGGCTGATAAGCAGGCTCATACTGGTCCCGTCTGCAGTATGAAGGTCGTCATGGGAAGGAGGCGCTGCCGGAGTCGTGGGAAGCGGAGTAACCGGGACAGGCGAGGGTGCCGGTCCGATTGTGCCTGATTTATAATTACCGAGGAGCCTGTCGAGATCCGTCCTGCCTGAGTGTCCACGGGACCAGTGTCATGACGGGGACAACAGCCGGGGAACCGGGCTGCATTGATGCGGCATTCTGTTTTGCGTTCTCGGCACCCCATGCAAGGACCTGTTCCTGTGTGGCCGGGGTCACCCAGGAGTCGTTGTCCGGTAAAAAACCGGCTGCAGAAAACGACGATGGGTAGGGTATCAGGGTATTCAAAAATTCCAGGCTCTGCCCGATAGAAGGCGGAGTGAGCCATGAATTATCATCACCCGCAGACGCTGCAACGACCGGAACTCCGGTCATTACAACGATACTGAGGATAAGTCCGATATAGGTCAGTCTGCTGCATTTCATGCATATATCTCCTTTTAATTGCCCGGATACGGGGGCATACTACGATCACATACAAATTTGAGGCCGTGTTATGCGAAAATTTGTCTTCCATCTATTTACAACGTTGCGATTCGACAGTGCTCACGTATCCGGTGAATTACAAGGGAAGATTGATTTTTAAAAACGGCCTAAATCCCCGGCAACTCGGGAGCTATACATTCAAATGATAAAGATAATTGCACCTATACTCTATGCTCATAAACTACATCGTAAAACACGTTCGATCGTTTAAACTGCACTATTCTCGCGAATGCCGAGAGAGAGTCATATTCTCCATCCGGATCGTCATACCAGTGACCTACGACCCGGTATTGAGTGTTGGAGAAGAGGAGGTCGAGCATTACTTCCCCCCCTGGGGACATTCAACGCTGTTACAAGTTTCTCACAGTGTTCATAGACATGACACTCGGGGAAGAAGGAAGTCTCGCCACCTCCCGTGATCCAGACATTCTTATCGGTCATATGATTTACCAGATCAACGATTTACCCAGGTCCTTATATACTGGAATAGGAGAATTTTAGAGAATAAGCCTCTTAAAATGAAGATTTTAAAATCGATGATTTAATATTACCTCTCGTAGAGAGGGTTGATTGTTCATGTCGGGGATCTCGGATCAACTTTATCGGGAAGGAACCAAATTAGCCGTCAATAAACAGTATTCCGAAGCTCTATCTGTTTTTAATCAGGTTATAGACCTGGACGCGAAGAACGAACAGGCCTGGGTCGCGCGGGGTGTGGTCCAGACTCATCTTACCCAGTATAATGATGCATATCGGTCATTCGGTGAAGCCCTCAAAATAAACCCGAATAATAGGAGGGCGAAGGATAACCAGGATTTTGTCTCACAATATATCGACCTGGAGATGCCAAAAGAGATCCCGATGTCAGACCCTCTACAAGTGAGAGATACGTCCTCCACTCCTTTTCCTGATTCGACTGCATCAATAAGACAAAGTCCAGCAGTTGAATCGAAGGGCTATAAGTCGAATTATTTATTATTCGGTTGGCTATTTATTGGTGCATGGTTAAGCTTTCTTGGGAATGGGTGGTTTTTTAGTCTTTTCCATAATTAGTACAATTCTAGTTTATTTAGATGCGAAAAAAATTTTTATCAAACATAGGGAATCGAATTTTGATGCATCAACCTGGAAACCATGGGAGTGGGCGGTTATTGTTCTATTTCTCTGGATTGTGGGATATCCCTTGTATCTTTATTCCCGACGTGAAATTTTTGAAACTAGTCAGGAAATACCTAGAACAAAAACAACTACTGGTCATATGGCAATTGGGATAATTGCAATTATATTTGCTTTAGCTGTTATTGGTGCTGGATTTAGTTTCAATATATTGTCAGGTGGAACATCAACACCCATTTCGTCGGGTTCAGGAAACTCAGCTACTCATTCAACTGTAACGCTCATTCCGACAACAATTCCTGCAAATAGCAAACCTACCTGGGGAGACCTAGAACTTGAAGAAAGTCATTGGGAAACCGGGCCCTATGGCAATAATTATGTTGCGGGCACAATTAGAAACACAGGAGGCAGGACATACTCATATGTTCAAGTTGAAATCAACCTTTATGATAAGGACGGTAATCAGATTGGGAGTACTTTGGCCAATATTAATAATTTAGAACCATACAGCACTTGGAAATTCCAAGCAGCAGTGATAAACAATGATGCAGTACAGTCAAAAATAAAGGATGTTAGGGCTCTGTAGAAAACCTATTTTTTGAAAATCGATAGACCTGACCGAAAGATTTAAGGTACAAGGGCTCCTTAAGTTTTTATGCTATTAAAGACCAAGGAGCCGATATAATTGTCAACGAACAAGTATATCAGGTTTGTTGAAATTGCTACCCAGGCGATTAAGGCATCACGAATTGCATTATACTCAAATAAATTCTCAAAAAAGACCTATAATCAACATCAATTGTTATTTCTGCTTCTTTTGAAGGAGTACACTGGAGAAGATTACCGGGATATTGTTGAACTTATTGATCTGATGGAAGAAATTAAAGTTAAAATTGAATTAAACGAAGTCCCACATTTTACCACTCTTCAAAAATTTTCACAACGAATTAATTCCCTTATCTTTAACCGATTGTTAAACCGGCTTATTAAATTGTTCTACGACTGGGGAGAGCGCGTTACCTGCACAGCTATCGATTCAACAGGGTTTACCAGTTCATACATGAGCCATTATTATTCATGGAGAACAGGAAAAATACGAAAAAAATTCATAAAAATCTCTGTTTCCGTTGATACAGATAAGCAAATAGTGAGTGGATTCAAGATCTCTCAAAACCCTGTGCACGATATCCCTCATGCGGAAAAACTCATCAGACAATCTCACAGAATAAGAAAATCCGATGTTTTTGTTATGGATAAGGGATACGATTCTGAAAATATTCATCGATTGATTCGGGACGAATTAAACTCGTATTCGGTTATTCCGGTGAAAACTCGAAAGCGCAAACGTATAATGGGATATTATCGACGCGAACTTTCCGGGTCTTTCGACGAAAAACTCTATCATCGCCGAAATCTTGTGGAAACCACATTTTCTGTACTGAAAAGAAATTTCGGAGAGTGCCTGAAAGCAAGAAAATACCGCAACCAGGTGAAGGAAATTAAGATAAAACTGATCCTTTATAACATTAGTAAAATTCCTCAATCTTTTTTTATTTTACTCGGGATTGAGGAATTCTACAGAGCCGATGTTAGTGCCTTTTAAAAGCCATGTCATCCATGAGTAAAAACATTTCCCCTTTTTCAGAAGTCCGAAACCTGTCCACCAATGTCTCACATACATCTTTTTCCGATGCTCCTTACATGATGAAGATCTAAAAATATTTATCAAGGCTCTCCTCGTAAATCTCCCGATAAATTACCTGATACTCATCGAATCCCACTTGGTGAGGAATGCTCATTATACCTGGTCTATAAAATAAGAAGTTTCCGTTGTAGGTCGATCCCTCGTGGCTCACGAAGTGGGATCAGGGTCATCTATGTGTATAATTCCGAAATGGATTTTGTTGCCCTGGTTGAGATTTACCATAAATCTGATCGGGAAAATCATGATATAGAGAGGATTAAAGAATTCCTTAAAAAATAGAGAAGATTATACCAATTTAATTAATTATTAATACATTAAAGAAATCAATGGTTTGTATGGCAGCAAAAACCTACAAAGGACAAACCAGAAGGGCACTTACTGGAGACGGAAGGATTACGATGAAAACTGCAACAAAAAAAGCCCTAGGACTAAAAAGGAGATAAGAAATTCTAACCCAATTGAGATTTAAAAAATATTTTATACCTTATATTCATACGAATTATCCTTAAAATATTCATTATATATTGAAAATAAGGTTGGATAGTCGAGAGTTATCCCTTCTGAATGAAGTCTCTGGTAGAAGTGTTCAATCGTGATTAAAATCTCTGTTTTAGTGTCAATTGTCTCAATAACGTCAGTATTGTCTCTATACTGATCTTCTTCTAGGTCGAGTGAGAAATCCACTAAATAATTTATTGAATCTTTAAGAGAATGAGGTTTCATCCTTTTTACAATCTGTTCATCGTTGATCGTATACAGGAAATCAAAAATATATTCGTCATCTTGGTCCTTAAAATAATAATCGATGTAATCCCGGACGATTTTTCTGTTTTCGTCGGAAATATAGAGGTATTCTTTTATTTTGTGGAAAAATGATTTTGACATTTTCTTCACCGATACCAATTATCAACATAATTTTTTATAAATTAAAAGTCTTAATTGATTTTGTGAAAGAAAAATTAATGCAAATACCAGGATGGATTATAACAATATTAGTCCTCGGTTTTTTAATTTACACATTGGTAAATGGTCCAATGAGTCTGATTGAAAACGTTGCAATTAGTTTAATTGGTGGTTTGGCAGCCAGTTTATCTTTAGTTTATTGGCTGTATTTTGCCAACAGTAATATCAAATTTCGAAATTCCTTTTATCGACTTAAGGGTGAAATGGATAATAATATAAACAAATTGTGTAATTTTCAGCAGGATTTAGAGAAATTCAAAAAGGAATTATTACAAAAAGACATACCAGAGGCATGGCTTCCAAAGCATGCTGTCATAACTCCATGGAGTAGATTTGTTTTTCATTATCTCTCATTAAATGCATTCTTATATTTTATTGATCAGGAATTTATCTCAGATAGTAGATTACAAAATGATCAGATTGAACATTTAATGGTATTTTATGCCAATTGTATCAGATTTAATAATGATTCACAATCTATTGAAGATGAAATTAATCAAGAACGTCGGAAAAAGATTGATTCAGGTGAAGGATTAGAAGACTTCGTAATTAAAAAATGCAATGAAATTGACCAAAAATATCAAAAATATCATATGGAAATTATCTGTCATTATGAAGCTTTCAAAAAAGTTAAAATGGGGTGGTTCTATCGTTAAAGATGAATTCAAATTTAGAGCACATAGAGTATACCAGTAAATAATGATACATTCAAATAGTATATCCGGAAATCTAACGCTTCATGAAACATTTCGTCTTTGTTGCCGGTCTGCTCCTGGTCTGCCTGCTTCTTGCAGGATGCAGCCAGACTCCCCCGGCCGGAAATTCTCCTCCCGCACAAAGTGGAAATATTGTCGCAGGGACGGTTGATACGATGCCGCCAGGCAGCAACGTTACGATCCAGGTGGCCCAGAAAGATGCGATCCATAACACGATCGCTGTCACATTCGCAGGTGGGGAAGGGCAAAACCAGGTTAAAAGCATAGATGTCATTTACACAGGGCATAACGGAGTAACTCAGACACAATCCCTGCAACCGGTAAAGGGAGCGACAGTAACGTTCCAGGGAACTGATCAGACCGACAATATTGTGGCATACGTCACGCTCTATAATGGCAACCGGTACAAAGTCGTGGATCAGTCGTCCCCGGTTAGCGGTCCTGCACGGGGAGGAATTTAAAAAAATTTTAGATGATATTTGAAAAATTTGGGATAATTTAAGAACTCTTATTTTCCTGCTACCGGGAAGCCCGTCTTCCCAGAATCATGAATGCTCCCGTTAACCCTGCGAATACGATACCAAATTCCGGTCCGGGTGACTTTGTAGTCGGGATTGTAGTTGGCAGAGTGGTCGGCTGCGATTGTGTGGCCGGCATTGTGGTCTGAACGGTTGTAGGTAATGTCGTTGAAACCGAAGCGGGTAGTGTTGTGCCGGGAACGTTTGTTGACGCCGGAGTAACCGACGCTGGAACCTGTGTGTTTGCATTTTGTATCTGGACATTGCCTGTTTGCGCAGTCTGGGTCTTCCCGTCGACCCGGTAGTTATCATTCATATGGTTCACATTGCATATCGCCCAGACGCTATAAGTTCCCGAAGAGTATTGTCTGGTATCCCAGATAGGTCCGGTTGAGAACGGCGACGTCGTTATCCCTATATTCGTTAAAGGATACCCCGATATCTCTGCAAGCTGGGCGCCACCGGGCGTAAGTACATAAATAGTTACCGGTACCATCGATATCCCGGACCTGTTCAGCATAGCCATAAGGTTCGTATCGATCCTGAAACTGACCTGGTCGCCTCTCGTAATCGGTTGGGTGGAATTCGTCGCATCGAAATTTGCAGTATCGTCATATATTCTTAATTTTAACGACGGGTCCTGCACGTAGAACGCAAAATTCTTATCGGGAAGTGTGTACCATGCACCAGTCCTGGAGACAAACGTCGCCGGGTCCACAAAGAAATTTTTAGCGTCATCAACAGTGACTGTTGCTGTCGGCGCATCGGTTGTCACATTAGCACTGTCGGCCCACCAGCCTATTTTGATGGCACTGGTTACTCCGCTGGGGGTTATATCGAGGCCCTGCTCTCCTATAAACGCCGTGCCACCCTGCGGAATCGTAAAAATTCCTCCGCTTGCAGGAAGAATACATAATGATGCCGAAAAAAGAGCTGCAATTATACACAATTTCAACCAGTTTTTCATAACGTCAGATCCTCCTTTAAATATATCCTGTAATGTTCAGCTGACTTGATAAGCATTTCCAAGGAAAATTAACCAACGAATCACACGACGAGATATCTGAAACCATAAAACCCGACTATTCCATGGAGTGCCCCATGCAGAGTGAAACCAATCTGTTCAGGCCCGGTCGTTCGTGACATTCCTTATTCTCAGGCAATAACAGCCGGTGAATGGAAATCATCCGGGACCCCGTCCCGGACGAAGATTGATACTCGAATCAGAGGGTTCAGGATACGTTTATTTTTAAAACGGCGTTATTATGCAGGGACGAATGGCCTGTTTATTATAATTTCTGGAATACCCGGTAATATTTTTATACACATTCCCACTTATAGACGCATGTCTGACAGGAGAATTCACTTTACGATACCTTCTCTTTGACCTTTAAGGAACATGTCCTGCCCGGTCCGGAAGAGGGACGTGAAGGTTTGGAAAAAGAAACTTACAAGGAACGTCGGTGATTTATATGACAGATCCCACTTCGCAGGATAACGAAAAAGCCACAGAACAGGCCAGGTTAAAAGGACAGGAAGAGGAAAGGCAGAGGCAGAAGGAACTTGAACGTGCAAAAGAACAGGCACGCAAAGAAGGCGAGAAAGAAGGACGGGAAGCAGGCAGAAAAAAAAGAAGCGGTGTAAAGGTCCTGCTCGGAATCATACTGGTAATCGTCATTATCTTCATTGCAGCCCTCCTGACGCTGGATGTGACGATCACAAATCCGGTGACGGGGACTTCTATGCCTTTCTCCAGCAACTACAGCGTAACATTTCCTGAGGGCCAGCAGGTGACCATAGGAAACACCCAGATTACGATGCTCGCGTATCAGAACGAGTTAATCTCGAATATTGATGGAGACCAGCAGAAGATGGTGGAGGGACAGGACAGGGCGACTCCTGAACGACGTGCGGTCGTCACCACACTTGGAGCAGTCACCCTGATAGATACCGATTTCCAGCTGGACCTGAAATACAAAGGCCAGCGGGACAACCTCGCATATTTCGATCTGGTGATACACACGTCAAAACAGGTGCCTGATTTCCTGTTAAGGCGTCTGCTTCCATCCTCTATCAATGCCGGTCCGATGTGAGGGATTAACAAAAACCACTCGAATGCCTCTGATTCCGGTATGAATCATCCAAAAAATTTTTTCTGTCTCCCGGCGCGGAGACAGTCCGGTTATGATTCCTCAGGTAATGGAAGATTAATACATGCACAGCCGTTACTTTATAATCAATGACTGATGCTCTAAAAAAAGAGGCCGTACTCGAGACATCCATGGGTACGATATCGATAGAACTCAATCCTGATATGCCAATAACAGCCGGGAATTTTGAAAAACTGGTATTGCAGGGCTATTACGACGGGGTGATTTTCCACCGCGTGATCGATGGCTTCATGATACAGGGAGGCGATCCCACCGGGACGGGATGCGGAGGACCGGGGTATGCAATCCGGGACGAGTTCACCCCGAATAACCGGAATAATCGTGGCACGATTTCCATGGCAAATGCAGGCCCGAATACCGGAGGGAGCCAGTTTTTTATCAACCTGGTGAATAATAATTTCCTCGACGACCGTCACCCGGTGTTTGGTCGTGTGGTTTCGGGGATGGACGTTGTCGATGCTATTGCAAAGGTCCAGAAAGACAGTGACGACAGGCCGAGAATGCCGGTGAAAATAATCAAGGCCACGATGAAATAAAAAAATAATCCACGTTGTACAGTCCCCGGTCTTCACTGGAGATCTGGAAAAAACTGAAATAACCGGTCCCCCTATCAACAGGTATGACAGGTAATGCCACCGGGAGACCCGGTGAAGAGGAAGAGAGAGCAGTTCCAAACAGGCTTGTTCATGAGAGCAGCCCGTATCTCCTCCAGCACGCCTTCAATCCGGTTGCATGGTACCCGTGGGGTGACGAGGCATTCGGGGAGGCGAAGAGGAGGGATTGCCCCATATTCCTGTCGATCGGGTACTCAACCTGCCACTGGTGTCACGTGATGGCACACGAATCGTTCGAGGATGCCCGGGTGGCGTCGCTCATGAATGATTCTTTCATCTGTATCAAAGTCGACAGGGAGGAAAGACCCGACATCGACGAATTGTACATGTCGGTCGCAATCGTCCTTACCGGTTCAGGGGGGTGGCCCCTCACCATCATCATGACCCCTGAAAAAAAACCTTTTTTTGCTGCAACGTATCTTCCGAAAGAAGACCGGTTCGGCATGCGGGGTCTTGTCACGCTCATCCCCGAGATTATGCACTTGTGGCAGGAGGCCCGGGGCCGTCTGACAGATACTGCCGACCATGTTACCGGTTCGGTCGGAACGACGGTTCCCGGTCTGAGTGCGGATGCGGGTATAACCGGACGACTGCTCCACGAGGGCTATGCGGCTCTCAGGATCAGGTTTGACCATATTAACGGCGGATTTGGGGGAGCACCAAAATTCCCGTCGCCTCACATGATTTCGTTTCTGTTACGCTACGGGAAAAGGACCAGGAAAACGGATGCGCTCGCTATGGCTGAAAAAACACTTGAGGCCATGTCCATGGGTGGCATATACGACCACCTGGGCTCGGGCTTCCACCGGTATTCAACAGATGCCCGGTGGCTTGTCCCCCATTTTGAAAAAATGCTCTATGACCAGGCCCTGCTGGTGATCGCTTATACCGAAGCCTACCAGATGACGAAAAGACCATGGTACAGGACTGTCGCTATGGAATGTCTCGCCTATCTCGTCCGGGATCTGCAGTCCGCTTCCGGTGGGTTCTTCTCGGCCGTCGATGCCGACAGCGAAGGCAGCGAAGGGAAATTTTACCTCTGGTCGGCAGACGAACTTGAAGAGGTCCTCGGCGACGATGCACATCATTTTGCGCGTGCGTATAATGTATCGGGAAAGGGCAATTTCCGGGAGCAGGGCGACGCCAGTCCCTCAGGGAAGAATATACTGTACCGGAGCGAATCCCTGAAAAATCTTGCGAAATCCGCGGGAATGCAGGAATCAGAATATGCAGAATATCTGGCTGGCTTACGGATGAAATTGCTGAGAAGACGGGAAACCCGTGTAAAGCCGGCAATAGACGACAAAATTCTCACCGACTGGAACGGCCTTGTAATTTCGGCTTTTTCCCTTGCGTCAGTGGCCTTTTCAGACGAGAGGTATCTTACAACTGCCAGAAAAACTTCCGATTTCCTGCTCCGCACCACGGCCGGCAGAAACGGAGAACTGATGCATAGGTTCAGGAATGGCAAGGCAGGAATTGAGGGACTCGGATCTGACTATGCCTTCCTTACCGGTGGTCTTCTCGATCTTTTCGAGGCATCACAGGAGGCCCGTTATCTCGGAGCTGCCCTCGATATCCAGTCCTGGTTCAGCAGCCATTTTGAAGATACCGGCAGGGGAGGATTTTTTACATCAGGTGATAAGGCAGCAGACCTCATTGTCAGGAAAAAAGATATCTACGACGGTGCTCTTCCTTCAGTCAATTCTGTCGCATTTAAGAACCTGGTCAGGTTCGGGCTGTTTACTGCCGACCCCCGTTACCATGAACGGGCATGGCAGCTTGCCCGATGGTTTGCACCAACTGTGGAGCAATCACCGGAAAGTTATACCGGGTTCCTGTCGGCACTCGACTTCGCTCTCGGTCCGGCATACGGGGTGGTAATCGCAGGCGTCAGGAACGATCCCAAAACCAGGGAAATGCAAAATGCCATAGGAAAGCGCTTTATTCCGTCCAAAGTGGTAATATACCGCCCTATTGGAGAAGATACGTCTTCGATCGACACCCTGACCGGCTTTACCGGCAATTTTTCCCCGGTACAGGGAAGGTCCGCAGCCTGGGTCTGTTCCAACCACTCCTGTGGCATACCCACCGATGAAATAGCGGTACTTATGAGGAACCTGGGCGAATCCCCTGAATGAACTGCCATTTCGATACGATCAAAGATTTTTGAGTGCCACCAGGTCTTTCACACCGGTTAGTTTCCAAACCAGGGAACGTTCTTCCATCGCAATTGCATCCGGCTGATCCAGCGGTGAATGACCAAGGGCAGCAAGGATATTCGGTGAGAGGTGCTTTTCATTGATCAGGTCGACGAAACGCTTTCGTATCATTTTCTTCTCGATCCCTTCGGTTACTTCGTCGAGATAGCCCTGCATCGTGACGAAGGTATAACAGGAGAGGTCCCTGGTGTATTTTTCAACTTCGACGGACACATACGGGCTCTTTCTGAAATAGTCGATCTTTTTCCCGTATTTTGTCGAGAGAAAATATAGGAACTGGCCGTCGAACACATAAAGAAAAGGGGCAATATATGGATATTTTTCGCCCTGGAATGCAATTCTTGCAATATATCCTTCTTCGATCAGGCGGTCGTATTCCTGCTTTTCCATTCTCGGGATTCTCACGATCTCCATTCCGATCTCATGTGAATATCAGACAGTCGATAATAAAGGTTTGTAAATACTCCTGCCCGTTAAACGGGAAATTTTATGATTCCGGCCACCTGAAAGTATTATTTTAGGCAACGGATACCTTTTAGAAGTCATCCGGTCTGACGCTGTTGTCACGTGAAAACAAGCTCGAATCCGGGGCTCTTCTTCAGGGTGCGCAAAAAGGAGGATGACTCCCCGATCTCGTTTCATTTCTTTCCGGCGGGCTCTCCGCCATTCCTGCCTGTTTCAATGTACATGCAGGGAGACCGCGGCTGCAAGTTCAGGGTTACCCTCGCAAACCTGTGTCCGAACAGACTCCCGCGGGCTAACTCCCGGACAGTTTTTCAGCAGGGAACCCGGCAGCTAACCAGGCAGTCATTCCGCCAAGGATATTTGTCACCGATCGATACCCGGCCCGTTCAAGTATGCTTCCCGCCAGGCATCCCTTGAACCCTGCATCGCAATAAACCAGTACGTCTTTGTCCCGCGGAATTTCATGGAGCCGTACAGGAAGCTCGCCGACATAGATGTGGTAATCGTCTTTTATGTGGCCCACCTTCTCCCTGTTATGGATATCCCGGACGTCGAGGATAAAATAGTCTTTCACTCCCGAATCAAGCAATTTTTTCAGGGCATGCACCGACCAGGCAGGCTGGCAGGCGATCTCCTCGCCATGTTTTGTCCATGCAGGGAAACCTCCGGCAAGATACCCTGAAATATTATCATATCCGAGTCTGACGAAGTGCCTTACCACCGGCGCTGGTTCGAGGTTGAAGTCGTCGATAATGATGATCGGATCGTCATAATTGAGGACCCAGCCGATGAAGGCAGGAAGGCCTTCCCGCCAGACACAGAGGCTTCCGGCTATGTGACCTCCTGCATAACTTGTCGGAGCCCTGATATCGAGGATCTGCGCCCCGTTTTCTCCGGCGTTCCTGACCACCTGAGGGATGAGCGGGGTAAGATCCGGCAGGTGTCTGAATTCTCCTGCGCCGTCGAGATTTTTTTGTTCCATTGTCCTGAAATACGGAGGATAGTATGTGTTTTCGTTATTCTTTTTATCCAGGAACTGCTCACGGGTCAGGGAAAGGAACGGGTTCGTCTTCAGTTCGTACCCGATCGTTGTGACCTGGTGATCGGCAATATCGATGCCACACACAGAACCGGCTCCATGTGCCGGGTACACAAGTACAGACTCGCCAAGCGGGATAATTTTGTTAAAAATACTGTCGTACAGCAGGCCTGCGGATTCTTCCTTCCGGATCCCTTTTATCAGGTCTGTCCGGCCAACATCCCCGGCAAACAGGGCATCACCCGTGAAAACAATAAACGGGTCTTCTGAAATTTTCCGGTCGGTTATTACGAGGGAGATACTTTCAAGAGTATGGCCCGGTGTTTCCAGGACCCGCACCACGATATCCCCCATGGAAAATTCATCACCATCACTAACGGGCTGGCCGAAGCCGAACGGTGTCGCCGATCCGTGGTGGATGGTTGCACCCGACCGTGCAGCGAGGCCGGTCGAGCCCGATACATAGTCCTCGTTTCGGTGTGTTTCAAAAATACGGGTGATATCCTGATCATTTTCGCATGCAAGCCTGAGGTATATACCGGAATCCCTTCGCGGGTCAATCACTGCTGCTTCATGCCCCGAACCGATATAGTAGGAATGATGAGCGAGACCTTCCGATGTCACCTGCTTAAGTATCATTCTGCTCTCCAAACACCTGTAATGGCGCCCGGATATAAACAACTTAGTACCCCCAGGTCACTCCCCCGGTGCCGGCAGCCGGCGGAATACGACCTCTATCCCCAGCGATTTGGAATAACCAGCCTTCGTAAACTACTTAATCTCGGGTGGAGCATTCTCAATAATGAATTCGTCGTGCCGGCAGATTGTGATCGTTTTAATAATTCTCGCGCTCGCCACCGTCATGGCAGGTTGTCTCTCGCCTCCTGCACTTGAGCGGAAAGTCGTTGATGATACCGGGACGCTGTATCTTCCCGATCTCTTCGGGTCATCGCTCCGCATCGAGAGCGACCACGGGATCGTCTATACTCCTGTCCCGTTCCCGTCCGACGGATTCAAAAATGGAATGAAAGTGGAATTTATCGGGGAGACGAGCCAGAATCCCTATTATCCCGTTCAGACGTCGATTCCCCTGGATTTAATACTCCTGCACCCCATTCCCGGCTCAGGAGGGGGCCCGATGTATGGCATAGGCGAGGTCACTAAAGTCGGTATTGAAGGCGGCTTCTACGGGATTATCGTTGACGTGCCCGGTCAGGACCGTGCGATCAGGTATGTCCCGGACAATCTCGACAGGGAATTCCAGGTCGACGGGCTCAATCTGTCATTTTCGGGGCAAGAACAGCCGGATGTAATCACCACCAGTCAATGGGGTACTCCACTGTATCTTACCAGGGAAAAAGCGATTTGACAAGGATACATGATCCCGGCGGTCCTGGAATCTACACTTTTTAAATCCGTGATGAATGATTTATAAAAAAAAATTTGGTGATTGTGTAAAGTCCACCCCTAACTTTTAGCAGGGAATAATTTTTATTTTTAATAACCTGACAAAAAGAGATTTCATTATTCATCAAGCCTTTCATTTTATGATATATTCCGGGTAGATTCGAGGAGGAATAAGAAAATCACTTCGTAATTAGGTTTAGTTCTATCCCGACCGGGGTTGCCACAGCGGCGGGGCAGACCCCCGAGAGCGTCTTTGAACAAGGATATCATGGAATATACCAAGCAGATACCAGCTGAAAATATCATGTGAAAAAGACCTGTTTTTAAAAAAATTAATTTGTCTGCCATCAAAGAAGGGATTATCAGCCATGGTTGACTTTCATGTAGAGGAAGCGAGGATCACCCGACTTTTCCGTCAAGGCAGTATGGGTACAATTATCGGGTAGAATGCCAGGGAAAGCAGCTCATGCAATTATGAAAACAGTTATCGAGTGTAACGCCTGATGATTCCTGATGGACATTGATCACGGCGACGAAAACCACCAAAGACGATGAATACAAAAAAAAGCACTTATCGAAGATATATCCGGGCATCACCATCAGGCCGTTCCGTGAGACTGACCTTCATTTCGTGATATCCCGGCAGCTGGCATTGTACGCATCCGAATACGGGTTCACATCCGACAGGTGGAAAACGTACCTGACCGGCGGGGTCCAGGATTTTTTCAGGCAGTTTGACAGCGAACGGGACTGCATGTATATCATGGAGAACAATGCTGTTCCCTGCGGATGCATCGCCATCAGGTATGCAGATATTGGTACTGCACAACTCCGGTTTTATTTCCTGGAGCCGGAGATGAGGGGGAAAGGTGCAGGACGCAGGCTCATTGAGATGGCAATACATTTCTGTAAGGAAAAGAAATACAGGCACGTTTTCCTATGGACGTTCAGTACCCTGATGGCGGCACGGCACCTGTACACGGACAGGGGATTCCGGATTACGGATACACAGGTCAACAACGAATGGGGCGAACCAATTCTGGAAGAACGCTGGGAACTGGAATTATAACAGTTCCATGACGGGCGGGAAAACTCACACCGACATTTTCTTAAAAAAATATCCCATTTTGTGAGATTGGTGTTTTCTTTTTTGTGGACAGCCCCTGTGGATCATAAAAAAGCCGGAAAGAAGCTATTCCAGGAGAACCAGTGGCGATTAAATGCCCTGAAAAGGATAAGACACAAAAAGGGCATTTTATTCGAGCAATAGGTATGAAATCGCTGTAAATAGCCTTATTCGGAACTGGAGAGAAAAGGAGGGAAATATGGACGATTTAGACGAACATAGACGGGGATAATCGAATAGGCACTGAAGACTACTACCCCAGTTGGAAAGATCCCCGATAATTCGGGCTTATTTTAAGTTATTTTGGGGGTTTTAGGTAAGTTAAAAACTAATTCCGAATGGTTACTCGGTATATGAACAGTGGCGTGTCCCTCGGGCCCGGTAGCCAGTTCTTCCCGGAAACGGGGGTTGTTCCAGGCAAATATAAGTGATTTAACTGCTAACCCTGATAGAGGCCATTTCTTGAACCAGTCGGAAACGATCGGTATACTCAACCTGGAAGCTTTTTTATTGAGTGATTTCAGATTTCCCCTTTTTATCGGTATAATTCTTTTAGCGGTCCTGTTCGGTTTGGATGTGGCAACGACGAATATAATTCTGTTGCTCGGAGGTTACGAACAAAATGCAGTAATGGCGTTGATTATCCATTATCCTGATTATTCATCTCGCAATCAAAGGGGCTGTCCTTGGTATTATTACTATAATAGTGCAATATTGCGACTCCAGGTTCAAGGGATCCGGCATCTATGTTTTAATACCGGTAATCCTCCTGTACTCTTTTGTGATTTATAATAATACCCTGGTCATCAGGGGATTAACAGGAAACTGAATTCGGATATTTATTCCTATTATCGAATCTGGATTGGGATCGATTTTATTCGGATTTCGAATTTCAAGTGTAGGAAAAAACGGTTTTTTTACCCTGTTTTATCTGAGAACTGGATTTTTCTTATTAATATATAAATAGTTAATTTATTTATTTTATTATACATATACTATTAATTAGCAACATAGCATGATGGTACAATATGTCACACTCCTAAAGAACAGGCAGTATCCCCAGTGGTGGGTGTCATGCTGATGCTTGTCGTCACCCTCATTATTGCGTCCGTAGTAAGTGCATTTGCGGGCGGCCTGTGGGGAAACACAGAGAAAGCACCCGGGGTTACGATCCAGGCGGAATTGTTCTCAATGAACCGGATAATCCTGAAAATAATAATATCACATTACGCATATGGGTGGGGACCCTTTCAGATTAAGGACGTAAAGTTGGTTGTGAGCAATGACACCTGGAATATGGTTTTCACCAATAATACCTCCTCTAATGCAAACCTTATGAAGTTCAATTATGAAGGGGACACTGCACCTAATTTGATAAGGGCCGGCGATAAGTTCTTTGGGAAATTACACTCCCACCGGTTATTTTGTACCGGGTCAGGAATACAAATGGTCGTTGATCCATATCCCAAGCCAGAAGACTATCGCGACAGGGAAAGTTTACACATATTAGACCTTCTAACATTTATGGAATAGAATAATATCTTTAACTAACCTCCAATGTCATTTCAACAATTCTAATAGTAACATTATTCTCGGAGTCTTGGAAGGTTAGCGAACCTGCTGTATTGTTAATTGCATCCAAAAATGTTGAAGTCCCCCCGGTCTGGACGAAAGTAAGGCGTGCATTATGAATGGGATTATCCAGGATTCCCTCTTCATTTGGATACTTGTTGGTAACGTTCCGTGTCGAGAGTCTTAAGCCGTGCCATCCCGTTGCTGCTAATAATATTATTTGCACTCGTGTTAATGCAGACAATTTGCAATGTCCCATTATTAATATCGTTGGTTTTCGGGTAATAACGAACAAGGTTTCCAGTAAACTGGTTTAAGGCACTATTGAAACTCGGATCCGTCACCATATCGTATTGCAGGGGGGTCTCACGATCCCCTTTTGTAACATTTACATACCCGTATTGCCATGTATAACTCTGATTTAACCAAAAATTACCATCTGGTTGATATGAAAAATCCACCATCTCCAACGGAACTGTGGTGTTTGTATAATGTCCAGGTGTCGTACTGTTCGTAATGTTAAAATACCCAAGATTTTCAGATCTTATTTGAATAGTTCCTGAAGATTGCATGGAATTTACCAGTATGTCCCCTCCACCTAGAGGCACTTGTTCTGAAAAGGTAACATTTTCGTTTCCGGTTCCAATTGCATTGTCGATATCCGAGGAAAATTTTGTAAATCCCGATTCCACCTCTTTAAAATGTTCCACTTCCGCCTGTTGCTTGAGACCGGGAAGATATGTCGATGTATAGACAGCGAATACAGTAACCCCTATCGCAAGGATCAGCATGACGGCAATTACTGGGGCCAGGGCATCATCGTTCATCATGACACCCTTCCATTATAGATTACTGCATTGGGAGTGGCGAGAGATATTGTATCATTCGCATTTACGCCGGTAACTTTGATCCAGTCTCCCAAATCAAACAGATCGGGATTCGTTACTCCTGTTTTATATTGAAAAACAGTTACTGCTGCCTCACTATGTCCTGGAGATAAATTTTTTAACGAATCCGTTATTTTCAACAATAATTGTTAAATCAGAGGTTTTTATCGCATCTCCCCCTTTGTGGTACAGGGTTGCTGTTCCTGTTCCATCATAGGACATCCTGATCGTCACCGTCGGATCCCTCGCTTGGGGGAAGGTAATTGCTCAATGAAGAAGAAAACACCGCCAGCAGAATCAGGACCAGGGTGAGCATGAGCATTTCACCGACGATTTCCGACACTGCATCGTTCTCCCGAATCAGTTTCCTCACGATCTCACCTACAGAATGTATACAAACATGACCACCGTCGCCGCAAGGAAAACTATGGCATGCTTGAATCCGCTGTAAATACTCCCCGCCGAGAGTTGCCCGGCCATAATCCCCGAAAAGAAACCGAGGATAATTCCAATCCTGAACATATCCTGGGTGTTTCCTGAAATGTCGATATTTGTCTGAAGTTTCTCAAACGACGAGATGAACGAGACATTGAGCTGGTATGCGGTATAGAGATAAATTGCAAATGAAAGATATACAATCATGATATAGGCAAAAGAAACCGTATATCGCTCATTTTTGAGTTTCAGGTAATGTTCCATATCCCCGACAGCAATGATCAGTACTTCTCTGATGTAGTTTGTCACTTCGCTGGCCCTGACAATGAGAGAGATGGCTCTCTTGATCATCACGACCCCAATCCGCTCCTCCATCCTGACCAGGGCATTGGAGACATTCGATCCCCATTTCACTTCCCGATCAACAATATCAAGTTCTGAGCTGAGCAATCCCAGCTTGGATGTCGAGATCAGGTGGACCGATCCCTGGATAGTCAGGCCGATATCCTTTAAATCTGTCAGTTCGCGGAGAAAATCAGGGACCTGTGCCTCGATCCGGTTAATATACCGTCTCCGGACTTCAAATGCCACCATAACCGGAGCAAGCATGCCGATGATGAGAAAGCAAATCAGGACTTCTACCTGGTCACGGGATGGTACGAATGATCCAATCGGCCCATAGGTATAGAACAGAAATACCAGGACGCCGGTAGCAGCACTGATTACCATGGCAAACCAAAAATCAGAAATGTAATACTTCATTGGATTTTTAAGGACATCGAGAACTTTCAGAGCCTGGCGTTTCTGCTGAATGGATTTAAGAAATGCCGATTCTTGGCCTTCTTCCGATTTCCTGACCGGAATGCTGTCTTCATATTCCTGCTCCCTGATCTCACGGTGCGTTATCTCGTAGTGTTCAGAGGGAATGACGAGCGAGATAATCCAGATCATGGTCCCGGCACCCAGGGGAAGGCCAATGAGGAAAAATGGCATCAGGCTCGAAGGCTGGTTCTGGCCGCTCATATTCTCGGCGGCCATCATGATGATCACCGCGATCGGTGCGGCAACGAATGCGGTGACATACACTTCTGCCATAATTTCGAGTGTTTTTAACCCCATTTCAAGTTCCCGCGATGCAATTTCACGGTAGTGTGCCGATCGGGAGGCAAGAAATGCTGTGATATCCCCTCCACTCTCGAACATGAGGATGAGGTCGTCAAGGAGTGTTTTTAAATTTTCAGAAGGAGTCGTCTTACCCAGATTCCGCATTGCAGTAATCAGGTCATCACCGAAGAGTTCCACGTCTCGCACGATGATCCCGAACTCCCTGGATACCTCTCCGTATAGTTCTTCCTGCTCGTAAACGCTCCGGAATATATTATAGAGGGTGAGCGTCGAGGACAATGCCTGCATGTAGGTGATGGCATAGGGAAGATCCATATCGATTCTTGCTTTTCTGCCTTTTGCGACAAGCAACGGCTGGAAATAAAGACCAAGAAAAACGAGGACAAGCGGTAATATCAGGATAATGGCATATTGAACGAGAACAGGGAACGATTTCAGGACGGTGAACCGGATGGCAAGCAGTTGCATTACAACGATGAACCCGACCATGGCCAGGGCAATATAAACGACCTGCAGTTCGATATAACGGATATATTCCTGATACGTTTTCCCAAACCGGGCTGCCCTAAGTGAGCGGCTGAAATTCTCCTTATCGGTGATCAGGTCTATTAAGGATAATTTTTTATCAGGGTTCTGCATCTGCCGTTTCTCCCGCAGTCTCGTCAGCAACATTGTCGTGCAACCGCATCAGGTGAAACACGCTGCTGATCTCTTCACCTTTGCTGATCCCGCGCTTATCCATCAGTTCAAGGGTATGCATTCTCAGTGCCAGCTGCTCTTCTGCATCTTCCTTGCTCCACCCCTGTGAATAGGCAATAGAGTCCAGCACTTTTGAACGGGTAAATACCCTCTCAAAGGTATCAGTACGCGGATCCCATGTATACAGGGGATCGGAATGGATGACATCGGACTTGTCCACCGAGATTTCCGTCAGGACTTTACATTTTCTTACCGCCTGGCCATTCTTGTACTGGAGGAGCTGGACGACCATCAGGTCAAGGGCCCCGAACATCGAGCGGGGCACATTAATCGGGGGATTTATCAGTCTGTTGATGGATTCATCCGTGCTTCCGGCATGCAACGTGGAGTAGGTGGTATGGCCGGTGTTCATCGCCTGGAATAATGTCTGGGCCTCCTCACCCCTTACTTCACCGACAATGATATATTCGGGACGCTGCCTCAGCGAGGCCTTGAGCAGTGAAAAAAGATCGATATCTCCTTTCTGGTTGCCTGACTGGGTCTCCCTTGTTTTTGTCGGCAGCCAGTTTTTATGTGGTAGCTGGATTTCACGGGTATCTTCAAGTGAAACAATCTTTGAAGTGAGCGGGATAAAATACGAAATCGCATTCATGGAGGAGGTTTTGCCGCTTGCCGTTCCTCCAACAACGAGCATGCTCTTCCGGTGTTCTACCGCAAGCCAGATGAATGCAAGGATTTCGGGGCTGTAAGTACCGTACCTGATAAGATCGATGGGTGTCATCGGATCTTTTTTGAACCTCCTGATGGTGAACGAACTCCCTTTCGATGATACTACGTCCGTATAGGTCATCTGGACCCGGGAACCATCCGGCAGGGGAGCATCCAGCAACGGAGAAGCAATGGAGATCTGTTTATCGGCCTTCTGCGAAAGTTTGAGAATATACCGGTTCAATTCTCCGGATGAAAACAGCACCGATGTGACAATCGAGCCATACTTTGTATGGTAGATGAAATACAGGAGTATCAGGACCGTTACAACTGATATCTTCAATCCGGGGGTCATACATCAGGGGGTCCACAGGACCGTAATCCCGGAGATTGCGGGAAAGATAGTAGAAAATGACCGGGACACGATCCTCTGAGAAATCCGGGATAAAATGCCTGATCGATCGCCGTACGTCCTCATAATCAAGCGTAATCTCCCCTTTCTGCCGAACGGTATCATAAATAAGGACATCCCGAAGATAGGTATGGACTTCTTCCAGGAGGATACGTTCGCGAAAATCAATTACTGGTTCATAGACTTTGTACTCGAGGTTGCACGCATGGTTTTCCACAATTGTAACATACGAAAATCCATGGTTCAGCCAGTACCGTGCCAATACTTTTTCTGTTTTATCGCCGGCAGACAGAGTTGATGTGGCAAACTGCCTTGGAGCCGTAGTTCCTTGTTTATGCTTTTCCAACCCGTTTTTTTTCCATCCCGGAAATGATTTAAGAAACGCGTCAGTAAATACGAAAGGTGATTTGCCTTTGATTTGGGTTTCTGCAGGTCCGTTCATTATATACTCCGCATGGCACATTCAACATCCGGTCCCGTTAATATGGATCCGGATATGATTCCCGCTCTCCCTAATTTCCCGATACGGGAATAATTAGTATTTTTGTCCATAACTACCAGTGTTGAGCAAATCACTCGGGTTGTTTTTATCGATAGCAAGGATCATCTCCCGGTCGTCAGGGTCCTGGCCGGTTTGACCTTCCCCGGGTCCTTTCCCGGTTCCAGAATGAGGTTCTTGTTTCCCAAGATCGCGTTGTCCGGTATCGGATATGATTCCACGAAAGGGGATACTTTCAGTATTGTCCTGATTTTCATGCAGTTTTTTCAGGCATTTTTCTATTCGCGACCTCAATTCGGGAGTTTCTCCGTTCAGGAGAATTGCCTTCCCGAACGCTTCTATCGCTTCCCGGTACCACCCCGATTTAACCAGTACCATGCCATACTCTTTCCAAACAGCCCCCACCTGCCCATCGAGATCGAGAGACTGGCGGAACGACGAGAGAGATTCGCTGTAATTCCCCATTTTATACAGTAATTTCCCCTTCAATTCCCAGACATCTGCTGCATTGCGCCGCAAACGGGTTGCAACGGTACATGCCCGGAGCCCGAAATCGAGATATCCTAATTTTTCCGATAGCGAGGCAGCAAGGACTATCGCCTCGTAATCATTCCTTTTCTGTTCGATGACCGCCCTGTTCAGGTCAAACGCTTCCTGAAACTTTCCGAGGTGGATCAATGCCCTGACGTTAAGCAGGGCAATTCCGATAGCATTGGGATCGCCAGCGATTTCCTTGTTAAACTCTTTTATCGCACCTTCATATTCACCTGAAGAATAGAGGAGAATGCCTTTTAATCCCGCCCCGTCATATCCGCTTTCTCCTGCCTTCAGGAGGCTGTCCAGGCCGGAAACAATGCTACCGCTTCCGCCCGTTGAAGATCGCTGTGCGGGTAAATCAATCTCTACAATATCCTGAAAAATCCCACCTGATGCAGCGGGTATCCCGTTTGAATATCCCGGGATCCTGCCGGTAATATGTTCCCCCATGACTTCCTGTTCTGAAACTATCGCCGTTAAGATTCCCGACCCCTGAGGTTTTTTCAGCAGTGTTACCCGATGCAGGAAAAAAACTGCGCTTTCCCCCGGGAAGTCGCGGATTCCGGGGAGCCATTTGATCCTGGGGATCCGGGTATTAAAAATCCCGGAGGTTGATTGCTTTTTTTTGCGATCGCGCATTTTTACCAACAAATTTTTCATCCGCAATGGTTACTGGCGGGGATCCTTTCCTGGTTGAACGCAGGAAAAAATATCCGCAGGAACCGGATAGAGATAAAAGAATTATTATCACCACTATCCAGATAAGAGGAATTGAAAATCCAATGTTGTTCGTTTCAGCAACTACCTTTTCCTGCAGGACGGTGTTGCCCGGGTCGTATGACAAAGCCACATTCCAGGCGTCAATTGCATCGGCTCCCTGACCGAGACCGGATAAAGCATCGCCTTTTCCCTCGAGTGCTTTTGCATTTCCAGGGCTCGATACCAGAACCTGGTTAAACGATGTCAGTGCCCCTCCAGGATTTCCCGTAGCCAGCATTACTCTGCCCTGTTCCAGCAGAGCTGGAATATTCGAAGGATCCTGGTTCAGGGCGATATCAAATGACAAAAGCGATTCCGATGCCCGGCCTGCAGAAAAAAGTGCCGTGCCTTTATTCACGCGGGCCTGGAGGTTATCGGGATTAAGAGCCAGTGCGGAGTCGAATGCTGCAATCGCCTCGTTATAATGGCCCTGGTCAAGAAGGGTGATACCGCTGTTTGTCAGATTGGAACTTTGATCTGCATAAGCAGGAACTGCAAATATAAAAAGGACACAGAAAATGACCAAAATAAGGTGCAATAATAATAATTTTTTAGATCCTCGTAACCGGAAACCATCCTGATCGAGTTTTCCCATGGAACTCATGCAGGTACTGCCTCCCAGGGGATCAGAATGCCTGCATTCCGGGAAAATTATCCTGACATCCGATCGCCAGACCATATACCCGGCACATAGAAAGACTGCAAGAAATCCGCATGTCATGAGCAGGACATCCGACATTATTACAAACTGAAGAAAAACAAGAATGCCAAGGATGGATGCGTGCTGGTAATGGAACTCCAGAATACGGGGATCATCGATATTACAAGGGCGTACCGAACCTCTGATAACAGTCTCGTTAAAAGGGAATAATAGCTGGATCCCCTTCATGGTGCAGAGGTCTTCAATAAGGTGAAGGAAGAGCCCCGACAGTAAACCTGCGAGAATTACCAGAACCAAAAGTCCCGGGATATCGGCCCGGGACAGAATTACCGGAATAGAGCTGAGTCCTGTGAATATAATGAAGTATACGGTAATTCCCGGAAGAGAATGGGTCAGTCGTTTATCGTCAGGGTGTATACACACGCCGGGGAATACTTTGTATATCCGATGCATCACCGGAATACAAAGCAAAATGCC
This sequence comes from uncultured Methanomicrobiales archaeon, assembly GCA_963809105.1. GTDB lineage: Archaea > Halobacteriota > Methanomicrobia > Methanomicrobiales > Methanospirillaceae > CAIKOD01. The sequence goes on from CAWEIC010000005.1 coordinate 199,954, forward strand.
GATATGAACAATATACCAGGCAATTGTTTTTAAACCGCTCTTTTTTGGTTTTTTCATATGGATATCCGGAAGGACGACCCCGGCAACCGTTCCTGCCGATAATGCGACAATAAGCACAGGATCAAACCTGAGGGTAACACTACCGATGATCAAGCTGCAGAGCAGGGCAAGCATGATGTGGTGGCGGGTGAGCATGGATAAATGACCTCATCCTGTCCCGGTTCAGGTTGCAACTGCCGTTTCAGGGTACTATATTCTTACATTTTTTTTCCAGTTGGAACGCTTCCCAACCGGAGCATGCAATTCTGTTAGGTGTGTAATCATATAAGTTTTAGTAAATACTATTTCTTTTCAGGTATAGTTAATTGATTATTGTTGATTGTCTTTTCTACAAATTTGGTGTCAAAAAAAAATTGTCGATAATTCAGACCTGAAAAAAAAGAAGATGCCGGGTTTTCATTAAATATCTTCATTGAACAAAAGGGATCATCTTTGAATGAAAGTTTTTAAGTAAATTTTTTATAATTAACATTTACAAAAAGAAAAACAAAATTGTTAAATAACGTAACTATGGTACTATTTTTCACTAATGGTGAAATTATCATGAATATTCCAGATTTACGTTCACGACCTCGCTGTGTTGTGCTTTTTCTCCTCTTCATCATCCTAATAATCGCCTTTTGTGCATTTTCCGGTTGCATCTCTGAAAAAACGCAGTCACAGCCCGTCACACAAAATCTCTCGCAACACCTTGCGACCGACATAGTGATACCCGTGGATTTACCCTCGGACCTTGCCTCGTCCAATATCATGACAAAAAAGAACGGTGTGCCAGTCGGCTCCCTGATTTACGAGGGGCTTGTCACCAAGGACAGGAACGGCAATTGGATCCCTGTTCTCGCCGAGAGCTGGAACGTTTCAGATGATGCGAAGACCTGGACATTCCATCTAGTGCACAATGCCACATGGCAGGACGGTGTGCCGCTGACCAGCGCCGATGTAAAATTCACCAATGATTATCTGAAGGCAAATAACCTGACGATGGGGTATGTCCTCTCCGATGTGGCGTCGGTTGCCTGTCCTGATAACTATACCGTCGTGTTCACCCTCAAGAACTGGTACTCGGTGTGGCCAGACCGCCTGGCCCAGTCGCCGGGAATCGGCGTGTACCCGGAACATATCTTCGAAAATATCAGCAACCCCCAGACCTATCAGGACGACCAGTTCATCGGCTCCGGCCCGTTCAAGTACGACAGGAGTGAGGTGGGCTACTTCAGGGTCGCCAGAAACGATAATTACCGGGGTCCTATTCCAAAAATATCGGGCGTGATCCTCAAGCTGATCACGAACAAGGACAGCCAGGTGCTTGCCCTGAAGAACGGCGAGATCGACGTGGTCAGCGGTATTTCTGCGGCAGTCGCCGACAGCCTCCGGCAGGATCCGGACATCGGGATCTTCACGGTGAATGATACGACGGGGTATGAAATGGCGTTCAACGTGGCCCAGTACCCGACAAATATCACCCTCTTCCGGAAGGCGCTGAGCCATGCGGTTGACCGCGATACCATCAGTTCCATCCTCGGGAACGCCCACCCAACCAACACCACGTTCCTGCTGCCCAGCGTGGCCGGCGATTATGTCGATTCATCGGAGATCGAGATGTACGATTACAACCTCTCGAAAGCCCGGGAACTGTTGCTGGAGGCAGGGTTTGCCCAGGATGAACAGGGCACCCTCCTCGGACCGGACGGCAGGGCCGTGGAACTCACCATCCCCCTCGGAGGAAAGGCCGCGGCAGGGGGTGTAAATGAAAAGGTCCTTACCGTGCTCCGCAATGACTTCACAAAGCTCGGCATCAAGGTGAATTCTGCATCCTACAGTGACGATGGCCAATACATGAAGGCCATTGATAAAGGAAACGTGTTTATCGATGGCATGCCCTCCATCCTGCACGACGACCCGGATGACCTCGTCAACTTCGCCCATTCCCCGCTCCAGGAGAATTATTACCACTACAACGACTCCGAGTTCAACGCACTCACCGCAGACGTCAGGAACACCGTGAACCGGACTGAGCGGAAGGAGATCGGGTACCGGATGCAGGAGATCCTTGCCCGGGACATCCCGACGGTCCCCATCTGCAGTACCGACAGCTCACATCGCGTACCGCACAGACCGGTTCACCGGCTGGGAAAACCTTACCCAGTACCCGAATGTCCTCGATCCGAGAGTCCTGTCGGCCATTACTCCCATTGCCTCCTCGTAAGAGCTGCCGGGGTATCTTATATTTTTTCGGGGATGAAGGCGGGTGCAGACTCTCGTATGTGGGAAAGCGGCTGGTCTATAGCGGGATTGCCTTTGTTATCAGCATCACGATCACGTTTTTCATCCTCCACCTGATGCCCGGGGACTACATGACGAACTATCTCCTCTCCCTGGGCAATGTCCTCCCGAAAGAGACAGTGGACCAGTTCTACCACCAGGCCGGGCTTGACCTGCCACTTTCGAACCAGTACTTCGTCTACCTGGGAAACATCATCGCCGGGCAGTGGGGATATTCCTATCAGTACAGCATGCCAGGTACTCGGCCTGATCGGGAGCAAGCTCTGCTGGACACTTGTGATCATGCTGCCCTCCACGGCGCTTGGGATACTGGCGGGAACCATGATCGGTGCATATTCCGGCTGGAAAGCACGGTCGAAGCGGGACCTGGCCCTCTTCAACACCATGATCATCATCCGTGCTATCCCGTCCTACTGGTGGGCGATCATGGCAGTCTTTGTCTTCGGGTACTACCTCGGGTGGTTCCCGATCGGGGGGTACACCGGAATATCCATTCTCTATACAGGCCTCAATGCCCTGGACGTCCTGTACCACGCCATTCTCCCCATCGCCGTCCTGACCCTGACGATTACCGCCGGCAACTATTACCTCGTGAGGAACTCGATGCTCTCCGTGATCGGGGAGGACTACATCGCGACGGCCCGTGCGAAGGGGCTCGACGAACGAGCCATCCTCTGGCGCCATGCGCTGAAAAATGCCTTGCTCCCGATGGTGACAATGGCCACGTTCGAGTTTGCCGCCATCATCACGGGCAGCATCTTCGTGGAGACGGTCTTTTCATGGCCCGGCCTCGGCCTGCTCACCTCTGAGGCGATCAAGGCCCGCGACCTCCCGCTCCTCGAGGGGATCTTCCTGCTCGACACGCTGATGGTGATCATGGCGAATTTTGCGGCCGACATGCTCTATCCCCTGCTGGACCCCCGCGTGAAGGTGGGCGAGGATGAGTAGGGGGCTCCTGTTCCGGGCATGCTGCGTTGTCCTTCTCTGTTACGTGGCGGTTGCGGTCTTCGCCCCATGGCTTGCTCCCTATGACCCGCTCTCGGTGACCGGGAAGCCGTTTACCACTCCGGACAAGGCCCACCCCCTCGGAACCAATGCGACCGGGCAGGACATCCTGAGCCAGATGATCTACGGGACCCGGGTGACCCTCTTCGTGGGTTTTGGAGACTGCATTAATCTCGTGCACCCTCAGTACCGGTATCGGGGTGCTTACCGGGTATTACGGGGGGTTCCTGGACGAGGTCTCAATGCGGGCGATTGACATCTTCATGACGATCCCGCTCTTTCCGCTTATCCTCGTGCTGACCCTTTTTTTCACCCCCGGGATATTCACGGTAGGGCTCCTCATGGGCATACTCGGGAGCACCCACGGGGTCAGGATTGTCCGATCACAGGTCATGTCCCTCAGGCAGGCGAATTTTATCGAAGGGGCAATGGCCATCGGTGCGAGTGATCTCCACATCATATCGCGGCACATAGTCCCGAACATCCTGCCGGTGGTGACCGTGAAGTTCGTATCGTCGGCACAGAACTACCTCCTCATGGGGGTGGGGATTAGCTTCCTTGGCCTCGGCGACCCCCTCGTGGTGGATTGGGGGGAGATGATCCAGGCGGCCTATTCATCCGGGGGGTTTGCCCTCGGGCTCTGGTGGTGGCTGCTTCCGCCGGGGCTTGCCGTTGTCGGGATATCCCTTGCCCTGGCCCTCATCGGCTACAGCAGTGAGGACGAGATTAATCCCCGCCTTGAGGTGAGCCAGGTATGAGAGGAGCTACAATGGACAATGCAGGGGACGGCCGGGCGGCATGAAACTCCTCGATATTTCTGACCTCCGTGTCACGTTCAGGAGCCCTGCGGGGAATGTCCGTGCTCTTGACTCCGTCGACCTGTCCCTCGATGCCGGGGATTCCTGTGCACTCGTGGGTGAATCCGGGTGCGGGAAGACAGTCCTCGGCATGGCCATCCTGCGGCTCCTCCCCGCCAATGCGACCGTGGAAGGCATGGTCCATTTCGGGGGACTTGACCTTGCATCCCTGGGTGATTCGGAGATGCGACGGATCCGGGGAGGGGAGATTGGGATGATACCCCAGAACTCGGCGATGGCACTCAACCCCGTATTATCCATCGGCCGCCAGGTCGCCGAATCCCTCGTCCTTCACCGGGGCATCTCCCAAAAAGAGGCCGAGGCGACTGTCCTCGCGCTGCTCCAACGCATGGGTATCCCGGAGGTCGAACAGGCCCTGAAACGGTACCCCCACGAGTTTTCCGGGGGGATGCGGGAACGTGTCCTCGTCGCTATGGTACTCGCCTGCGACCCGCCGCTTGTCATAGCTGATGAACCCACATCGGGCCTCGATATACTCGTGCGACATCAGACACTCGGGCTCCTTCGCGAGCAGTCCCGGGATAAGACCCTCCTCCTTATCACCCATGACCTTGGCAGCGCCCATGTCTTGTGCCAGCAAATTGCGGTGATGTATGCGGGTGAGATCGTTGAATCCGGATCCACGGAAGACGTACTTTCCCTGCCGATGCACCCGTATACCCAGGGGCTGCTCGCATCGGTTCCGTCAGCAGGGCTTCACCCGATCCCGGGCATGAGCCCGCCATCCGGGTGCTTTCCCGCAGGGTGCCGTTTCTGTATCCGCTGCCCATCTTTTACCAGCCGGTGCCGGCTGGAGCATCCTCCCCTGAAAAAAGTCGACGGTATCCGGCTCGTGAGGTGCCACCGGTATGATTGAATGCTGGTTATCCATGCAGGGATCGGCGCATTCCTGGCTGACGCGAAGCGATGATACCTGTAGCAGGGTCCATCTGCTCCTGTCAGCAGGTAATATCCAGGGGTGCAGATCCCGGATTGAACCATGGATACCATTACCGATAGACTCAGGATACCCATCGCAGGAGAAGCGAGGTGTCTCCGGCATGATCGAACTGGAGGGTATTTCAAAGTCCTATACGAGTGGTTTCCTGCACAGGCAGCGGAAGATAGTTGTGCGCAATGCATCGTTCACCATCGGGAAAGGTGAGACGATGGGGCTTATCGGGGAGAGCGGGAGTGGCAAGACCACCCTTGGCAGGATTGTCCTCCGCCTGGCAGAACCTACCGCCGGTACAGTCTGGTTCGACGGTACCGAACTGACGGCCCTCAGGGGGCGTGCCCTGCAGAGAATACGTCCCCGGATGCAGATCGTGTTCCAGGACCCGGACACGGCCCTGAACCCCAGGATGACTGCCGGGGAGAGCGTCGCAGAACCTCTCCGCATCTGGCAGCCGGCCGGCCGCCATGCCATAGACAACCGTGTGGCAGAACTCCTTGAACTGGTCGGGCTTCAGCCGGAACTTGCCGCACGCCGTCCGTTCGAGCTGAGCGGGGGGCAGAAACAACGGGTGGCGCTCGCGAGGGCCCTGGCCCTGGACCCCGAGTTCCTTGTGGCCGACGAACCGACCTCGGCGCTTGACCTGTCGGTGCAGGCACAGGTACTCTCCCTGTTAAAAGAGGTCCAGAAAGTGCGGAGCATGACCCTTCTTTTTATTTCACACGATCTTGAGGTAATCCGGTGTATAACCGACCGGGTGGCTGTCATGAGGAACGGGGAGATCATCGAGATCCGGGATACCGCCGCCCTGTTCGCATCCCCCGAGCACCCTTATACCCGGCAGCTTGTCAGGGCTGTACGCGAAGGGGACATGTGGTACGGGAAGAAGAGATGACGGGATAACAGGTCATGAATTTTTACGATTTCCCCTTCACTTTTCCGGTTCTTTTCTCCTTAATTATTGTTTGACGAATGGATCACATTTCGGACCAATCGATCCTCATGTGGTCAGGCTTCCACCTCTCATGTGGAATATAATCTCGGCCATCACGGACAGGGCAATCTCCTGCGGGAGGTTCCTCCAGATATGTATGATTTAACAATTTTATTCGGGAATTTGACAGATTTTTTACCAGGATAACCAAAACTCTGGCTAGAGAATTAATTTTTAGTGATTAACAAATAAACAAAGTTAAATAATTTATGTGAAAAGTATAAAGCTGACATGGTAGGACAGGTTAGCAGCCTGTACAGCTGCCGCTCATGCTCCACCATGACACAATCATGGTACATTGTAATGAGGAAAACCTATGAATTATCTGAAGAAAAAAACGAAAATAAAAGGGGAAGACGCAGTCTCTCCGGTCGTTGGCGTCATGCTGATGCTGGTCGTCACCATCATCATCGCCGCGGTCGTGAGCGGATTTGCCGGAGGACTCGTGAACGGACAGTCGAAGTCCCCGACACTTTCGATGGATGTACATATATCCAACACCGGCAGTTATCTAGGGAGTGGCTTTACAGCAAAGGTGCTGGCAGTGAGCCAGCCAATCAATTCCAAGGATATCAAGATCGTGACTTCCTGGACAACCACAATGAAAAATCACAACAGTATCGACCTGACACCAACTCAGGCTGCCATCGCTAACAACATTCTCTTCACCGGGGGGAATACATCTGTTCCAAACAGCGCGAATGTCTATTGCTATGAGGGAATGCAAACAAACGGAATAACCAGCTGGGCCACAGCACCATTCGGCATGGGGCCCGGGATAAGCCAGACAAATCCAACTGATCCAATAGGAAAGAATGCGAATGCTTACCAAAAGCCTGGCTGGTTCGGGCAGTACACCCTTCAGCAGGGAGTAGGCCTCTTTGCCTATCCGTACGGAACTGATTCAGGCATGGCAATCGGGGGGGCACCCGGATCTGCCGCAGACGGTGGTTATAACGGCCAGACTCCGTATATCTACATTACCAGCCCGAGTGGGGAATATACAAGCGGCCAGGTTGATCCAGCAGCGGCAGTTCTTGGAACTGGTTGGGAACAGCTAAGACCCGGTGACAATGTGAATGTGAAGGTAATCTACACACCGACCGGCGCAGCTATTTTCAACAAGGATATTGCTGTGGAGGGATAAGATCATGAAACAGAACAAGGAAAGTGCCGTGTCACCTGTTGTTGGCGTCATGCTGATGCTGGTTGTCACCATCATTATCGCTGCAGTCGTCAGCGGGTTCGCAGGCGGCCTCATCAAAGGCCAGGCGAAAACGCCTCAGGCGACAATTCAGGGAAAATTCAGCGTCACATCAGGTCTCCAGATTATTCACGCCGGAGGCGATCCGATTCCAACGAGCAATATGATCATTACCGTTACCAATGGACCAACATTTGGTCCCGGTCTCGATGCCTGGACTACCAGTGCCCCTCTGAACTTGTCAAATGTCAGTAACTCTGCAGGGGTTCCCGTCATGTGGGTAAATCCAACAACCGGGAAGCCTGACGGTTATAACATTACCTCGTTTAACGCGGGCGACACGCTCTACCTGAATATTACGAATTGTGTGCCGGCAGGATTCCAGACAACAGTATATTCAAGCCACGGGGTGTATTTCCCGCCAGACTCCCACAACTCGACGTGGACGTTTGTTTCTACGGATTCCTCTCACCCGGTTGATAATTTCTGGGGCCTTGACTTCGTTAACCCGGCAAACATCGGGAAATCCTTCTATCTTGATGTGAGTGACAAGGCGAATGGAGCATTGATCTCAAGGGCCGTGGTGCCGATCACCGGATAAATGAAATGGATATAAACTGGCAGGAAACGCCTTGTTCGTCCCTGCCAGCAAATATTATTTTTACTTTGTTTTATTGATTCTATTCAGATGCAATCAACAGATCATCAGAATAAGACGAGTGAGATTTCTCATGAATTCATTTGAACATACCATCTCAGAGTGCGATTCAACGTATTGGCAGGATCTATGGAAACGGCAGCGACTTGCCCGGCTCGCAGTCCCACGCCATGTCAATCCGGATTCATTCTGGAACGACAGAAAACGGCTCTCGGAACATTTCATCCAGAACCTTTTCAGTTGTCGTAAAGAGGCGGAGAACCGGATTACCGCGATGGGGATCCGGGACGGTGCCCGTGTGCTCGATATCGGAGCCGGCACCGGCACGATCAGCGTCCCGCTTGAGGCCCACGGCTGCGATGTCGTGGCAGTGGAACCTGCTGAAGCGATGAGGGAAGCGCTCGCTCTTTATGAAAAACAGCAGGAGGTACGGCATGTGACCGTGATCCCGAAGCGCTGGGAGGATGTGGAGTTGGAGGATCTCGGGGGGCCATTTGACTGCATTTTCGCATCCTACAGCCTGATGATCACGGAAATTGGTCCTGCTATCCGGAAGATGCAGGCTGCCTGTACCGGACAGGTACACCTTTTCTGGTTCCTCACCCAGCCTTATTCGGCCCGGCTGAACAGGGATCTCTGGCCAAAAATTCATGGATCAGAATTTCCCGGTGAACCCACGGCCGACTGTCTCTGGCAGGTACTGTTGGAAATGGGTATTTATGCAAACCTCTTGGTAGATCAGAGCTGCGAGCCCGCCTATTTCCCCACCCCCGATGATGCAGCAAAGGACTTCTGCAATCGTCTTGACTGCACAACTCCCCAACAGGAGCGGGCAGTCCGTGAGTATTGTGAGACATCCCTTGCAAAGACTGAACGGGGATACCGTGTCGCCGGCAAGGCGCTCGGGGCGCATATCTGGTGGGCCGTGAAGGATTATACTTCCGATTTAATGAAATTGACAGAATAAAGGGGAACAGGATAAAAATCCGCAATATGTTCCTGAAGTCGCAAATATACAGAAGATGGATTAAAATTTCACCATAGCATCGGATAGGTGAATTGAGGTGAAAATCAGGAAAAACCGGTAAATGATTGAGTTAAATCTTTTTAATTAATAAATCGTCAAATTAATTAAATGTGCACCACATACTAACAACGTACGTGTCATTCAGCATGAAAATCCGCAATCAATATCCGTTTCATGATGTTATAGCAAGCATTGTAATTATTTTTCTTATTCTTGCGATTATTCTTTCCGGTTGCATTGAGATGGGGGCGAAAGACGATACGGGAAATGGTATCACACCTGCTACGATACCGGCGTTATCCAATGATCAGAGCATTTCACCACAGCCGACACTCCCTACATCATCACAACCACCGACAACGGAACCTTCACCGGCTCCCCAATGGAGTGGTCAGCCCAAAGTACTCGGGTTTGTCGATCCCGCCATCTATAATCTGTCTGCCCGTAATAATCTCCCTGAATTGCATGGCACCAACATAAACGATACCCAGCCGGTGATCGATGAAATGGTAACCTATGCAGTAATCAAAGGTGAATATAGCGAAACTACCGATGCGATAGAAATACCCTTCCCGTACTGGCAACTCATCTACACTGTCGATCCCTGGGCTGAAACCTTCAGGGGGAGCACCTCATCACAGGATGCGGGTGTAGCCGATTCACTTGGAACTGAAGTTTTTCCCTCGTTCTCAATAACGGTCAGGGATGCTGCCCAACCGGATAAAATCGTGCGGGTAATAACGCCGGCCGGGGGACTTGATGCTGATCTCTGGAGCCAAGGCACTGGGTACGACCCAAGGCCATGGAAAGAAAATTTTTATCAAGGGACGAAGGATATGAACTATTTTTTTATGATTGATTCCCACGCGGTTCAATCCTACGAGATTGACATCATGGTTCCGAAGCGCTACCTTTAAAAAAAATAAATGAGAGTTCAGATGAATTCCTGGCGTGTTAATGTGATAATATTTTCGGGAACACCATGCATAATAGTTCTTTTGCCGGGAATTATTTTTGGTTTGCACGGATTGTTCTTCCTCCGGAAGTTATTTTGTGAAAATAAAACTTCCCTATAGTATTTATCAGTCAGACTAATGGCATTTTTCATAGATAGTCGTAAATAAATTTCATTTAACATTTATAAATTATTAAGTTAAAGTATTATATGAAATTAGATCATATTAGTTATTGCACCTTTGGGGTTACACCTGCCAAAGGGCTCATGAATCGGCAAAAGTCAACATAGAAAATTTTTCATCGTCCAGCAATTCCATAACCAGAGAAATTTCTCTGGTTAAGATTATTTTTATTTCGATCCGGCAACTCCGGTTCTGAAAAAACGGCTTTTCTCAGAAAGTTTAAATATACGTATTTACCATTACCCGTTTGGTGAAATCCAATGGAAATCAGTGCACGCAACAAAATCAAAGGCACCGTCAAAATGATTAAAAAAGGCCCGGTAAGCACGGAAGTCGTCATAAGCATCGCCGGTGGAAACGAAATCGTCTCTTCCATTACGACATTTTCGGCAGAAAAAATGAAACTGAAGGAAGGCTCACCGGTTTACGCGGTAGTGAAGGCCTCAGAAGTCATGGTCGGAATAGATTAATCTTAAATTATTCTATTTTACATCGGAATGGTACCGGTCATTGACTGTGATGCCAACCGGAATATTGATTCCCGACCGAAAGCATGCGGATAATCAGGGAAATGCCTTATTAGATGTAGCGGGTTCAATCTGAGCACCTCGACCCTGCGATGGATAATGTCAGGTAAATTTAAAATCAGGGGGTTAATGAATTTTATTTTATTATGTTATTAGTTAAATGAAAAGGTTATATCAGATTGGGTAATAGTATCGATTGCACCTTTGGTGTGCACCGGCCAAAGGACGTATGCATTGAAAAAGGTGTATAGTAGGAAGCATTCATTATAAAGCATTTTCAAACCAGAGATTTTCTCTGGTTTGAATCTTTGTTGACCCGCCACACACTAATCCGGTTAAATTCTATTCCGAAAATTATACCGTATAAATGTATCATTCCCTATTCACAGAGAGCTGATAAATCCGCAGTCAGGATAATTTAAACTCAATTTCAATGTTCCAGACTGATCTTCGGTCAAAATCTTGTCTCCAACAGGGCCTCAAAGTATTGAAGTGAATAAGACCCCTGATCGGGATCATACCATATCTCAACCTCAGGGTCGTTGATAATACAATGGATTTCCAGGAGCCCGTATTTATGGATAATATTTATTAACCCCGATTCCGTCTCCCTGATGTATAAATCCTGGTTACCCAGCAACGCCTGGACGTCTTCCTTGGTAACAGAACGGGACAGATGGTATATCCGGCGTTTCCAACCAGGATAGGGTGGAACAGGGTTTTTAAACAAGGTAGACATAATTCCAGATTATCTTACCCGTTCGCAGTTCTATAATATGAACCATTTGCACAGTTTTTACATTTCACAATGCCGTCCTGTCTGACTTCGCGATGATCGAGAATCTGCTCACCGCAGGCACTGCAGACTTCTTTGTGCAACGGGAACCCGGGGATATCGTTTTCTGATAAGTCAACAGCAACATTCTCTATTTTGAGTATTTCTTCCTCAGGTATTGTTGATAGAATATCCAAAACTTCTTTCCTATCCAGTTTATCGTGTTCTGCCCGGTTTTTTTCATGGACAGATACCCGGACGGCCTTCCTTGTTTCCAGATCCAAAAATGTGGCTGCAAATTTACCGTAATCTCTGAACTTCAGTGTCCTGTGGCCCAGTGAGCACCCGGTAATTGCCTGCACGGCATCTGTCCCGCAACGATCAATCTCGAGATACACGATTAAGTTGTTATTATGGACGAGCGGGTCCATCCCCAGTTCCCGGAGTCCGGCAATAGTCATCCGGGTTCCAAGGACAATGCCCGGGCAGACATGCCCATGAAATTCTTTTGCTTTGTTAAAAAGAACATTATAGTTACTCATTTCAGTTTCATCCCGATATTCCCCGGTTGTTCGTGGTCCACCAGATGTGTGCCCCGAGGACTTCATCACCGAGGACGAACCCGTTATCCTCCTGCCTCAGCACATTGTGAAGGTAATTCTTCACCGTCACTTCCTGCTCAGGAGTGGTGCAGTTCAGGCGCTGGATATACTCAGATGCGGCATCTTCCAGCGTGGGGTAAAAGGTGGGTGAAGATTTAGGTTCCACCTTGAGATTCGCATAAATTCCCATTTCGACAAGCACCTGCCAGAGCCAGTCGGCCAGGGGCTCCCCCGGGAACACTCCCCCATGAAGGAGGGGCCACAGGTCCCTGTTGACCGTAGCCCAGGTTGGAGGAGTCAAAAACCAGAAGAGATGAACGGTTCCCCGGCAAACGGTCTGCATCTTCGCTATCGCCTCCGCGATATCCATCATGGTCAGCGAGTAGGACGCAATAACCGTATCATACGGCTGCTCACCGAGTTCTTCGGGTTTTACGTCCTCCCATCGTTTTGGAATTACGGTAATATTCGAAATATTTTCTTTCATTATTCTTTCTTCAAGCGCTTCCCTCATCACCGGGGAAGGTTCCACAACAGTAACCCGGCATCCTTTTAATGCAAGCGGGATTGCAAATGTCCCGGGTCCCGCACCGATATCGAGGACACGGGAATTTTTCGGGATATCCATTGTATCCAACCGTGCCTCCCACTGGCACCGGTTTTTCTCTCTTCCCTTCATGAATACATTCTGGACATGTTTTTTATTACTCCAGAACTCTTTCGAATTGCCATAACTCGGAACGGCACAATGGGCCAGTTTCAGTTGCCTCCATTGTTCCCGCCACGATCTTGCAGTAAGGCCGGTCATGAAAAAATCAATACTCCTCATTTACGCATTTTATAATAATTTTCATAATTGTTAATTAATTTATGTTTATTTTACCAGAGGTTAATAATTTATAAAAATTAGTTAAAATAATCTGGCATCAAAAAATCATGCCGACAGAGCATGGTATGTCCAAACCTGGCCAACCGATCGAACCACAGGTTTAAACCAACACCATTCCAGGCCCGGAACCAGTTAAATAATGGCGATATAGGCTTTGTACACTTATATGGATAATTATTGGGTATTTCCACTAACGGACAGAAATTCAGGCAGTATTATACCAAATTCCGGCGTCACAGGAATATGAATGAACAAAGAGATGATAATAATGAGAAAACCTTTTTATTTTCGGTAGAGAGAGACCGGAAAGGGCTTGATTTTTTTTAAAGAGGTAGTCCAAAAAACCAGGTCTTCAAAAGGGATATTCCTGAGTTGAAGGAATGTGCCAGGACAGAGTACCTTACGTGGATAAAAAATTCATATCTTACAAGGTTGAAGTGGAACAATCCATATGGAGGGGAATCACATGAACGGACAAGTAAAAGGAGTAATTTTCGATATGGACAACACCCTCTTCGATCTTGTCAAAGCAAAGCAGGAGGCCTGCAGGTCCGTCACCCGGTATCTTGAAAGGGATGACTGGGAAGATCTATTTAATTATTTTACAAGGCCTGCTTATGGCTTTGAGGACTGGAGAAATATCAGGGACTATCTCGTCGACCGGAATATTTTCGTCCCCGCAGATTACCGCAGGTCCTGCAGTATCTATGAGACCGTAAAACTGGACACGATACACCCATACCCGGGTATTTCTGACATCCTCGGTATACTAAGGGACGGTAACGTCCCTCTCGCCCTTGTAACGGATGCTGATATGGTCCATGCCAGGGCACGTCTTGATGTCTCGGGATTTTCAGGACTGTTCAGTCATATGGTCACGTACGAGATGACGGGCCGGAAAAAACCTGATCACGCCCCGTTTCTCCTTGCATTGAAGAAACTTGGGTTCATGGCTTCTGAGACGATAATGATTGGCGACAGCCCTGTCCGCGACCTCGCACCGGCAAAGGAGATAGGTATGCATACAATCTATGCCAGGTATGGTGACAGGTTAGCCGGAACCAGGGGCGAGATCACAGGACATGATTGCGTAGACGATGCACGCGAACTTGAGAAATTACTCCTTCCTCTTGTCGTTACCGGCTGAGGCGGGGCGAATCCGTGAAAGGTCATCTCCCACTATCTGCTTTTATCGTTCCAGTTTCAGAATTCTAATTCCGGGTATCTTGTAATTCTCCGGGTAGAACCTGTTTTTTCTGGAGGGGTTGTCGATACCCGGTTTTTGTTTATTTTACGACCATGCCCGCTCTTTAGTAACCTGGATTTGCAGGTGACTATGTTTACGGCTGTAGAGGAAATAAACAAGGAGTCCGATAATCAGCCAGATAACAAACCGGAGGTGGGTTACAAAGGGCAGGACGTAAATGAGGGCTGCACAGGAAACGATGCAAACAAGGGGTACATAAGGCACCAATGGGCATCTAAACGGCCGTTCAATCTCAGGACGAGTGTGCCTGAGCACAATCACTCCCGCACTGACGATGATAAATGCCGCAAGGGTTCCCACGTTGACGAGTTCTGCAATATCCTGAAGCGGCAGGAATCCTGCGAGTAGGGCAGTTACTATACCCACGAAAATAGTCACCCGGAATGGTGTCCTGAATTTCGGGTGCACTTTCCTGAAGACTGGCGGCAAGAGACCATCACGCGACATGGCAAAGAAAATGCGGGACTGCCCGAATAGAAGGACCAGCAGGACCCGACGTAATCCCAAGAAGAGCCCCGACCGAGACGAGTGCGGCACCCCACTGGATACCTATCTCGACCAGTGCGTATGCTACCGGGGCAGGGGTGTCCAGGGTTGTATAGGATACGATTCCTGTCAGGACCGCTGCAACGGCAATATAGAGGATCGTACATATAAGGAGCGATACGAGGATCCCAATCGGGAGGTCCTTCTGGGGGTTCCTGACTTCTTCGGCGGCCGTCGACACCGCATCGAACCCGATATAGGCGAAAAATACGATGGCTGCTCCGGTGATAACCCCGCTCCATCCGAATGGCATGAAGTCCGACCAGTTCACCGGGTTGATATGGGAAAAACCAAGATAGAGGAAGATCAGGACGATCCCGATCTTAACAGCGACGATCACGTTATTTACCCGGGCACTTTCCTGTACGCCGATGATCAGCAGGATCGTAACCAGGGCGATGATGATCATGGCAGGGAGGTTTATTACTCCTCCTTCGAAGCCCGGGGGGTTGACAAGGGCCTGGGGAAGGACAAGACCGAGGTCTGAAAGGAGGTTCGTGACATACCCGGACCAGCCTATCGCAACTGCCGAGACTGAGACAGAATACTCGAGGATCAGGTCCCATCCGATAATCCACGCAAAAATCTCCCCGAGGGATGCATAGCTGTCACTGTAGGCGCTACCGGCAATCGGGACCATGGCAGCAAATTCAGAGTAACTCAGGGCTGCAAAAAGGCAGACAATTCCTGCAATAATAAACGAAATCACGAGAGCGGGACCTGCATAATCGGCGGCTGCAATCCCGGTAATGACAAAAATTCCCGTCCCGATAATTGCCCCAACTCCGAAAAGGACGAGTTCCAGGGGGCCGAGAACGCGTTTTAGCTGGTGCTCCCCGGCACAGCAGTCGAACAGATCACTAATTGATTTGGTCTTGAATATCGGCCGGGACGACTGTAAAAATTTTTTTATCCTGTCAGGCATGCCTAAATCCTTCTTATCGGGTCTGAGATCCATTTTTTCGATGCATTTCCCTGATATGACATGCTCTTTCACGTACCGCTGTACCCGTCTGCACAGGACCGGATCTTCTTAAAAATTCGCTGGAAAGCCGGTATACTTCTTCCGGATGTACTGGTTTACGTTGTCCTGATTCTGATTTTATCCGGTAAAACCATTAACCAGGAATTACTTGTCTTTCCTGAAATATTTCATAATATCCCTGTCACTCATAAAATATTTCGATTTCTTTTCCGGAAAAACACCTTCGGTAACAGATTTTACGTCTTCAATGGAATAAAATGCATCGGGCTGGAATTTCCTGATAATACCGACGACCTCGCCGAGGTCCTGCCTCCTGATAACCATGAAAAGGATAGTCACCGGTCCGGTCGAACCGGCTGCATCCATTGACGTGACTCCATAGTTCCTGGACCGCAGGTAATCGAGCAGGTCTTTCGCCTGTTTGTTGGTAATGATACGTACAATGACATTGCCAAGCGACAGCCGTTCCTCAATTCTCATACCGACGTAAGTCCCTGTCGCAAACCCGGCACCATATGCGATATACGAGGCGACATCGGTAATATTGCTCATTACCTGCCCGATGGCGAGAAGCCAGATAATCACCTCGAAAAATCCAATAAACGGAGCGATATTACGAAACCCCTTTGAAATAAAGATTACCCTGATCGTCCCGAGACTGACATCGCAGACCCTGGCAGAAAATATGAACAGCGGGAGGAGAACATATGCGAACAGGGGAGTGTTGCTTACAAATGCCTCAATCATCGGCGATCACCGGGCTTTGAACTGATCTGATAAGATTATCTGTGCCTGTCGTGCAAATATGTTTCCCGCTCTCCTGATCCCTTCAATCCGGCTTCCTGCGTCCGATCCACCCTGAAGATGAAAGGCCTGTCGCTAAAAAAACAGCTGATCCCGGTTTGCGACATATGAAAAAACGATTAAACCCAACCCCGGAGCTTCATGGCATTGACCACCCGGCCTACCGCAATAGTGTATGCAGCCTGCCTGATGGTGACATTGTTGTCCTTCGCCAGCTTCCTGACTCCCCGGTAACAGGAAACCATTTTTTTCTCGAGCCTGCGATGGATTTCATTCCTGTCCCAGTGGTCGATATTGAAGTTCTGGACCATTTCATAGTATGATACGACCACCCCACCGCCGTTGCAGAGGAGATCAGGGATAACGGGGATATTTCGTCGGGAGAGAATAGTCTCCGCTTCCTTCGTCATCGGCCCGTTTGCAAATTCTGCAATCATTTGCGCATGGATTGCATCCGCGTTCTTCTTTGTTATCACATTTTCGATGGCTGCAGGGATCAGGATGTCAGTCTCCAGTTCCAGGAGTTCATCATTCGGGATCTCTTCGGCACCGGGAAATCCCTTTAACGAGCCGGTCTTTTCTTTGTGCTTCATTACTTCCCCGACGGGTAGCCCCTCACGGTTCAGAATCCCCCCCTGGCTGTCGCTGACAGCAATAACACGGCAGCCGTATTCTTCACTGCCGATAAGGGCTGCATTCCCCCCGACATTGCCAAATCCCTGGATTGCTACTGTTGCACCTCTCAGGGGGATCCCGAAATCTTTCGATGCCTCGGCGGTGACATGCCATCCGCCGCGGGCAGTTGCATCGTTCCGGCCCTCTGATCCACCAAGGCTGACTGGTTTTCCGGTGATGACCCCGAACGACGTCTTCCCCGCAATCAGGGAGTATTCGTCCATCATCCATGCCATTATCCGGGAGTTTGTATAGACGTCCGGCGCGAGGACATCTTTATCGGGCCCGATGAACGGGTAAACAGCCTTAATATATGCCCTGCTCAACCGTTCCAGCTCTCCCTGTGACATATCCTTCGGGTTGCACGCGACACCACCCTTCGCACCGCCAAGAGGGAGGTTCTGTATGGCGCATTTCCACGTCATGAGACTCGCCAGTCCCCGGATCGTATCGATGGTCTCATCCGGGTGATACCTGATCCCGCCTTTTGTTGGTCCCAGTGCATCATTATAATGCACGCGGAAACCCCGGAATACCCTGATGCGGCCGTCATCCATCCTGACCGGGACCGAGACATGAATCTCCCTCACCGGCAGTTTGAGGAAATCTTCAACGTCCGGTGTCAGGTTCAGGTCAGAAGAGCAGGTGCAGATATGTTCTTTCACAATTTCAAAGAGATTTTGTTCCTTCATGGTATCTCCTGGCGTTCAGGTCTTTTCATCAAGGACCTTTCGTATTAATTCATCTCTGTCAGGGACTACACTGGCATGGGCCTGGATCCGCTCTTCAAAGGTCGGAGCGTCTTTTTTGAAGAAGATGCCCAACCCGATCTTCGCGTCGGTATTGTAATCCCATTCGCGGGCTTTGTCACACGCTTCGGAAAAACTGGTGCGATCATGATTCTCAAGTTCGTAGACCCTGGAATTATAGTAATCGGTCATATTATTGTAGGTTGCACATATCTGGAGGACATCGACAAATGAAAATCCATTGTGGAGAACGGCGTTCCTGACAAGGGATTTCAGATGTTCCAGTTTCCTCGTATAACCACGGGCAACGAAGGTCGCACCGCTTGCGAGCATGAGTTCCAGCGGGTTGAAGGGTAGTTCAGTTGTCCCCCCGGGCGTTGATTTTCCCCTGAAACCGAGAGGAGACGTCGGCGTATACTGACCGGTCGTCAGGCCATAGACCCGGTTGTTGTGGACCAGGATAGTGATGCCGATATTACGTTTCGCGGCGAATATCAGGTGATCGAGGCCTTCTGCGTAACAATCGCCGTCGCCGGCACAGCAGATTACTTCGAGATCGGGGTTGGCCAGTTTAATCCCGGTTGCTGCCGGGATGGTCCGCCCGTGAAGTGAATAAAAACTATTGATATGTAAGTAATCTGCCATCTTTGCATGACACCCGATACCTGTTACGAGAACAACGTTGTCAAGTGAACGTCCCTCTTTTTCGAACCCCTCGAGAAATGCCTTCAGGGTGAACTGAAGGGAGAAATTGCCGCATCCCGGACACCAGGTGTTCTGTGCCGGGGTGATAAGGTTCCTGCCGGTCATACCAGCACCTCCCTGACTTTCTGTAAGAGTCCTTCGACGGTGAATGGCCGCCCGTCATATTTCAGGACCTTTGCATCTACGATTATTCCGTTACCGGAAAGGAGACTGGCGAGTTGTCCCTCCATATTATCCTCCACCAACAGAATTTTATTGACACCCGAAAGCGCCTTGTCGATCTGCCGTTTCGGAAACGGAGAAATCACGAGGGGCCTGACAAGCCGGAGATCAAGGGCTTTGGCGACCTCCGACGCAACCCCCTTGTTCGATCCCCATGCAACCAGGGCAGTTGTGCTCTTCTGATCTCCGGACACAACAACCTCCATTGCACCGTCGAGTTCTGCTGCCATCATGTTCCCTTTATTCCGCCTCTTTTCCGCCATCCTGACGGTCAATCCTGCTTCTTCAATAGTGACGCCGGATTCGTCATGGGCATAGCTGTTCACCTTAACAACCGTATCATCCGAACCGGGAAACAGCACGGGGGATACACCTTCAGGAGTGATTTTGTACCTTCCATAGTCTGCACCGGGAATGCCCGGTGGGAAATCCGGTCCGGTGTTAAAACCACTGAGCTCGGACCGGTCGAAACAGTACGTCCCCTCGCAGAGGGTTTTATCAACGAGGATAATTGCCGGTACCTGGTATTTCCAGGAAATCCGGGCAGCAACAGATGACCATTCATACGCCTCCTCCGCATCTCCCGGCGCTACGATAAAGCGTGGGAATTCCCCCTGCCCTGCATGGAGCGCAAAATGCAGTTCGGTCTGACCTGTATAGGTTGGAAGGCCCGTGCTGGGACCCGTCCTCTGTCCAAGAACAATCACGACGGGCAGTTCCGCCTGGCCGGAAAACGACAGCCCTTCGGTCATGAGGCAGAATCCGCCTCCGGATGTCCCGACCGCTGTTTTCTTACCGGCATAGGCAAACCCGAGCGCCATGATTATCACGCTGATCTCATTCTCAGGATGCACCACCGTTAACGGGTACGAGAGCGACTGCTCCGCAAGAAAATGGAGGAGATTCGAGGTGGGTGTCATCGGATACGCTACGAATACCTCAAGACCGCCATGAATGAGGCCGAGGCCTATCGCTTCGTTGCCGGTCATCAGCGGAAACCTGGCGCTTCCGACCCGGGGCAGCAATAGTTTTTCCTCTGCATCGTCATAAGCTCGTTTTGCAACGGCGAGGTTCTTAGCCGTGCCTTTCGGCAGGTGCTTTGTAAAGACATCTTCGACAACGTTCCAGGGAATACCGGCGGCCTTTGCGAATGCCCCGATAATCGCCGAATTTCCCATGATTGCAGGTGCCTCGGCCGCTGCGAGGATCTCGTTCACTCTGACACCCGTCCCTTCGGTCTTCACATTATCGGCATTATAAATGGTAACCGTCCCTGGGTGGGTCAGTTCCTCATGAAGCCTGACGGAATCGTTGTTGAGCGCGAGAATAAAATCTGCACGGTCGCGATGGGCCCCTGTTTTTTCCGGAGACGCCCGGACAATCGCAAAATTATGGCCTCCCTTGATGAGCGAAGGGTAATCGAAATACATGTAGACCCGGTATCCCAGGTAATCCAGGAGATATGCAATGGTCAGGCCCGCACTGTTAATGCCGTCACCCGCTTTACCTCCGATAAGAACTGAAAAGTCTTCCATAATGTATGCCCTGATACCACGATGATAACCTGTTATAATTAAATAAGTTCCTCTTTCAATGCTGATTATTGGGAAAAAGTCTTTGAAAAAATAGGTGAAACCATATACCTGCCGGGGCCAATTGGGGGATCGCTGATAAACAAAATCCTATTGGATTGGGATTGAACCTGGCTCATTTTAGAGGAGGATTCTTTAGCAGGCAAGTGGTTATCCAAGTTTTATTCCTATCCTAATGCAGAAACCTCAACGGCTTGTGGAAGGTGTGTGGGGGAATCAGTGATACCCTTATATTTTTCATGGTTTTTATCCCGATAGTTTTATTTATGGTTACTCTGATCATCAAAGCACTGGTCAATTGATAAGATAATTGATTGATCAAATCGGGGGTATAAAATGAAAAAGACACGAATTGTAGTTATTTCTCTGATTGCGGCTTTAATATTGATTGCACTCACCTGTATAGCATATGCAGACACTGGAGTGCCGGCAGTTCCTGAAGTTCAGGGTCTCGCTACTGGCACATCATCGAATGTTGTTGGTACGGTTACTGAAACAGATTCCGGGGCCTGGACTTTGACAAATGATCCATTGGTGATATATACATACATCGGGCGATCCTTTGAAGCGCCTGATTTTGGAAGTGGATTTGGACTTCCCACCACCCTAAATCCCGCGGAACTGGCACAGTTGCAAGCTGCAGGTGGTTCTGAGGTGCTGGGTCCTCCAACTCAGTTCAATATCCCCGCGTCGTTGTTAAATACGCAAGTCGCAGGCGGACCTTCAGGATTCACCTGGCAGGATTTAATGGGCCTATTATCATCCACCAATCCAAAGATAACAGATTCAGGTATCCACACTGGGGTGCTGGATGCAGGGCAGGTACAGTATACAACCGGTTACAATGACCAGTATTCAGGTATTTCCGGGCAACAAACCTTTGCCAAATCGATGACTCTTTCAACGGCAAATACGATTGCAGACCAGAGCAACATCAACGCAAATACCAACATCCAGTATATCGCGGTTGATACGGGTCGTGCTACGAGGACTGAAGACCTGCTCCTTGATGGTGCTTCACAGGCACAAAATTCATCAAGTCTGATTCTCTGTCCGTTTGCTAATGCGAACCCAGGAATAATCCCGGCGTTCTGTAATATCGAGCAGGCAGGAAGTGCCTTCGATACAACTCTAACATCAACAGTGACATCAGCCGATACCCGCTTTGTCGGGAACGATGCAACTATTCCGGTTGTTTTGAATTATAATATCAATTCCCAGGGAATTACCCTTGGTAATCAGTCTTCACCGATGATAGGTTCTGTATCGTCATATCTCAAGGTCCATGTTCAGGAGGCTCGCAATGAAAGCACTGAAACAGGTACGATCGAAACAGGACCTATTGCATTCGGGCAAGGCGAAATTCTTCCCTATTCGTTCCCGAATGCCGTTGATCCACAAAAATCTGAAGATCTTGTCTATTCCGAGACATCAACAGCAAGCGGCCTGATCAGCAAGTTCAGCAAATCGATGAGCTATACCTCACAGACATCAGCTGTGCAGGCTCCGATAGTAGTTATACCTACAGAAGTCACTGGAACTTAATATCCTTTATTTTAAAGAAAGGATGGGAGAGGGGCTTTAAAAAACATAGAGAGCGGGTTGTCAAAGGCCGGTAATTAATGCGGTTCAGTCAACGTAATTTTCTTCAATTCTGATTTATTTTTAATATATACGCCTATTTTGAGACCAATATAATTAAATAAGTTCCTCTTTCAATGCTGATTATTGGGAAAAAATGATCTGAATTTGGACTTATGTAATGTTTGGTAACAAAGGGATAATTTTATTTTTGATCCTCTTCCCATAACAAATCGGTTTAATAAAGTTCAATTGGATTTCATGGATTTAAAATTCATTATGGGCATCTTTACAGGTGGATTAATGAGAAAAAAGTCCTCTGAATTTGACTTTTAAAGGATTGGAACCTTTATCCGGAATAATGAAATTAAGGAACTTGTCTTGTGCAGAAAATACCAAATTCAGGTAGACAAAAATTAAAATCAATTACTAGGAAAAAGGAGAACTATGACACCAGTTAAAGAAGTAGTATTTGAGCGAACGTTTGCCACCTCACCTAGAAAAGTCTGGCAGGCATGGACTGATCCAAGGATGATCAAGGAGTGGTGGGGGCCGAATAATGTCAGCATTCCAGAATGCGAAATAGACTTGCGCGTAGGTGGAAAAATTTTTATTGTCATGGAGGCCGGCGAAGCGATGGGGCCATATAAAGGTACGAGATGGCCGATGGAAGGCAAGTTTACAGTGGTTGAGACGAATTCGAAGTTGTCATATACGGCTAAAGCCTGGACCGAAGGCCAAAAAGAAGCCACAGAAATTGATCAGGTGACCGAACTTACGTTAACCGATGAGAATGGCAATACTAAACTGACACTGAAAGTCACAATAAATAAGACCGGTCCAAATGCCGGTATGGCGGTACAAGGGATGCGAGGGGGATTTAATCAGCATCTGGATAAGCTCAACAAATTTCTGGTAAAATAGCGGATCAAGGAATGAACCAGTGCATCTAGATTAATGGGAAGCATTTAGGACCTCTCATAGGTTTCTATTGGTTAGTAATTTTGAGGGCGATATTGCGGTTCTATGGCTTCCCCTTTCACCCGCCAAAATCAATTCGGAAATACTGGTTGAACATCAAACAATACCAATCTTTTATGTTTAGTGTCTTCTCTGAAAAAATCAATAATTTATCTTAAGATCTGTCTGCATTTTCCTCAATATCGCGAATCCAGCGAGCAACTGCCCGGATTACCGTTACGGTATTTTCTGTATTATAGGAACTCTTACTCTGAGAAAAATTTCCATCATTATTCTTTGAGATCACTTCCCTGATGACCCATACTCCGAATGTATCAACAAGAATGGAGAGACCATTGCTGTATCCCTTACAATTAATGAATAATTCACCGGATTCATAATCGATATCGATATTCAAATCGCGATCTTCTCTTTTCAGCATATCCTTCAGGTACACCGAGAGGTCTTTCGCTGTGAGGATCTTTTCCACATCTTCCGGACGCAACATGTTCAATCATCCCTTGTTTCATAATTATTCTGAATAGTGTTGCTATTGCTTATGGTGGTGCCTTTATTTTAAGATACTTGATCAATCTGCCACCACGGTGGGAAATTCAACCTTGATCTAATCCTTTTTCTTCCAAAATGAGAACATTTCCTGAATACCCGGAACGTGATCCCGACCCAAGACGATTGTCTTATTCACAATGTTGATTACCAAGAAGACAATTCCTACGTATGTCGCCATCGACAATATGCCCTTTGAGATTTGCGAGTGCGGTTGATTTCCAGGGGGTTAAAACAAAAACCCACTGCCTCGGAGAAGACTGTGAATGGTTCCTGGAAGGACATTGCTCTGTCCGGGTTATCGCAGATGAATTCTTTTCAAAAGAGAAACGGGTTCACCGGGGCCCTTCTGCGGAGTGAAAGATTCATATTGGTGAGTGTATTAAAAAATCAGGGATCTCAGAGATGTATAGAGATCAATGAACTGATTAAGTGTTTTCCACACTTTTTCAGTAATGATATAACACCCCTCTCATGCCGTTGTTGAATCATTCCCGTATCGGTGAGTTTTTTTATATTGAATAGCAGGTTCCCGCCACGGAGCTCTGTCAGTTGCGAAAGATCTGAAAATGTCCGGGTCTGCCCAGCCAGTGATTTTAATATCTGGAATCGCTGTATATTTGCAACAGGTTCGAGAATGTTCCTGACCAGCTAATGCTCAGATATTTCATTATTTAGAGGAGCCTCTTTCTTGGTATTTTAAAAAGTGTAGATTGAATCTTGATCTTTAAAGGATTTAATTCCTCGATAATTATGGCTTATTATTAAAATATACGCCTATTTTGAATCCTATATAATTAAATAAGTTCCTCTTTCAATGCTGATTATTGGGAAAAAATGATCTGAATTTGGCTCGATGTAATGTTTGGGAACGGATAATTATATTTTGAATCCACCTCACATAGCAAGTTGATTCAATAAATTTCAATTCGATTATGCAGATATAAAATTCATTATGGGCACATTTACTGCAAGAATACTCAAGATAACCCTAAATCTCACTTTCCCCTAAAAACCTGCGTTAGGATGAGGCCGTAAGACCGCAAGAATGGCCTAGAATATTCATCAATAGTAATTATTGGGGATTTTCAGGGGACCTTATTTAAATACGGAGTGTTCCAAAGGCAGTCTAACCCTATACCTGCCGGGGTCAAATGTGGGATCGCTGATAAACAAAACCCTATTGGATTGAGATTGAAACTGGCTTATCCTGATAATTTATCAAACAATACAACCCAGGATGGAGCAATGGGGGTTAGCAAATGGCGTTAAATAAAAAATCATTGTATCGTTTTGTAGTGATTCTGGTAATAATCGTAGTTATCCTGAATGTGACGGCCGTTGCCAAATTATGGGTCATTGATTCCAGTGATCCTTATGATGGTTATCCACCGGGTTATCAGGAAGATTATAAAATTGGTGATAGTTTATATGATATTTCGGATCCGGGAGTTACTGGAACAGGAATACAAGGAATATACCTTGACACGTTACCAAATGGGGAGCCGCTTCCCACTATAGGACAGTATATCCAAACTCACTACCCTGACATATGGAACACACTTGGAGCCGCAGAACAGGCACGTTATAACACAATGGCCGCAGTTTGGCATGTTGGCGCTTCCGCACCTGTTTTACCAAAGATCGTAAATGATGCAATAGCGAACAGGCTTGCTAAAAATAGCACAGATGTCTTTCCCAGGGTAACACAATTTCCCATAGCCAATCAGGTAGAACAGGGAACATTATTTTTAAAACCATTGGCTTCGCCAAAAATTGTACTCCCTGTAAACCAGAATGTAACTTTCTTTTTCCAAGTGGACACCAATAATATTTCCTCCAAACCCCTTACATATAGCGAAAATGCCACCGCATGCGGCGCTACCGGATGTAATTGGGAAGGAAATTACCCGAATTATAATTCCATTATGAACATTCCCATTCAACCACATTTTACACCCACTCCAACAATACTGAATCTCAAAATCAATCAGAATGGTGAATTTATTTATGATTCTGTCTATAATGAGACCGCCTTGGCCTGTGGAAATTGCGGTGGGAGCCTTGGATTCTATTCATATGTGTAAGGGGTAATCATGTCCATAAAAAACCACTCAATTATTTCAACCTGTATGGCGATTGTCACAATCAGTCTATTGCTAATTCCCTCTGTTTCATCAGGGAGCAATATTGTGATATCATCAACAGGAAAGTCTGATTGTCGCACCCTGGGTAACTCCATCAACATCAACGACTTATTATCAAAAAGCCAGTTCTGAAAAATGGTTCATCTTCTCTTCTGGTAGTGTATCTTTGGTCCCACCCCCACCGACCTTAGAAGAATTATACGGTTATAATTTGTCCTCGACAGCATGTGGGGTTAATGGATGTGGCGGTGATTCTCCGGCAAATCAGATCTTGGGCGAAACGGGGGTAGACTTCGGTTTCATGTCAGATACCGCATGTTGCGGCTATGGAAATCCATTCATCAAACCATATGCAAACATGTCAATCTATTATCCAGAGTCTACAGCCAGTGGATTAACAAACAGTTTCGGGGCGAAGGGATTTCTCTCTTCCTAGTAGGCGGGCAGATTTATGTCACCGATAAAAGGAAAAGCAGGATACAAGATTGGCTTAATAATCGTCTTGTTAATCATTGGGATTCTGTTTGCCCCAGTTGTATCAGCAGGGAGCAATGTTGTGACATCGTCAACTGGGAAGTTGATTGTTACTCCCTGGGAGTCCACCCAGACCCAAACCTATTGCGGTAATATTCCAAATAATCTGGTAACAACTTCTTCTCATAGCCATCAAACTGTTGGTATTGCATCCTCGCCACCAGACTATAATATACAACCCGATTACAATACGGCTAGCAAATGCCTAGATACGGGCAGTCAATTTCCATTTGGATTGACAATGGGTGGATGGGGAACTAATTTGCACGTTAATGATACCGGATCTAATCCGACAATTATAGACCCTACAAATTCCTATCCAAGTGGAATAATAATAAATTTTCAGCCTATCCCAGATTTATGGATAAATGCTTCGGGATCGGGATGGGGAGAAACCGATACTGTATGTGGAAATTGCGGGACGAGTGATTTTTTGGGGAGCCAATTTCTGAATAAATACTGGGCACCACCTGCAAATTACCCAGAAATAACAAAAACAACACCCGTGGGAAATCCATTCATAAAATTATATCAGATTCCGTGGTGAGAACACCTAAATTTGCCATCATTTTATCTGAAATGAGAACATCATCAACAATTGTCTATGAAAAATATCTTCGTTCTGCTTGGTATGTTTTTCATTTTAGTATTATTTATGGGATGTATTTCTCAATCCATACAGGAAAATAAGACAACCACCACTCCAACCCCGGAAACGATAATGCCTCAAGTACCTGCAGTGATTAATCTAACAAATCCAGAGAACGCTACTATCCATACTCCTCAATTTTCTGTTCAACCAGTACAATTACCCAAAAAATACTGGTTTAGTCACTCGATTGGCTATTTCCCGAATAATTATATTGTTGATTATGCATGTACCGCCAACAATACCACTTTTGAAACAGACTATATCCTTATTACTGGATCGGATGGACCTCACGCGGTCAAATATTCGCTGATCCCCATGGAGCAAGACCCTGGTTCTGTCTATGGGGTTCCTCTCCCGGATACGATGAGAAATATTAGTCGGGATATCGTTAATACGAGTATTGAACCCCAGGAATTTACCGCACAACCAAATCACATTTATGTTTCACATATCGTCATCACAACTGGCCCAAATCTAACAGGGGAGACGATAGATGTCGGCAGTAATGCCGTCGCGGGGATTAACCCTATGTGGTCATTTTTATTAAACGTGGATTTAGACGGGAAGAATCTCACCGGAAGTAATAATGTATTATCGTTTGGAAAATATTGCCTTTGGGATCCATCAGGGATGGAATTATATGGAAGGCAGGCTACCGATGTCCCGGATATAAGTTTTAATCAAACCTCTATCACTCTCGGATCGGGTCAGGTTCGTGCAGTCTTAATTTCAATGCAGAATTATAATGGAGGTGTCAGGAGATTTGATTTTAAAATAGATGGATCAAATAATAGCATAATTTCGTCACAGTCAAATTCTTCTGATTTATTGAAACCTTTACCGTCTGGAATGATATTTTACCTTACATCTCCTTACCTCGTCGAAGAAAATTTCAATGAGTATTCCAATTTGTTCCGTGTATCAGTCGATTCTAGTACTTTACCCGGAGATTATGAAATTCCGATAGAGGTCTGTTATAGGGATATCGATCTCAAGGATCTTCAATCACCTTATTTCCCCTTCTCAAGGAACGTATCCTGCCCGTTTGAGACGAGTCTGAAAATCCATGTGAATTATTAAAGGAACAAATCTTTATTGGTTGGGTTTTTAAGGATTTAATTCCTCGATAATTCTTACTTATTTTTAAAAATATACGCCTATTTTGTGGCGAATGTAATTAAATAAGTTCCTCTTTCGATGCTGATTATCGGGAAAAAGTTGTGTGAAATTCAACTTATTTGAACTATTGTCAACAAAGGAATCAGGTATTTTTAGCCTTTTTTACAAATTATCATTGCAAAGATGACTCCTGAAGCAATCTACGGCCTTCACCTGTGATTGTCAAGACTATTTCGGTATTCGATCTGCCTTCATCCAGATATCTCCTGATTATCAGTTGGCGAACCCGTGAACGGATATCGTACTCCCCATGTTCCGGATGCAGTTGTGCTACAACATTACTAATTCTGCGGCTTGGTTCAGCTGAAACAATCTGCAATATCCTGATATATGTGCCATCTGGTACGAACTCCCTGCCACTGAATAATTTCTTCACTATTTACCCTCCGAGTATAAGTTTTCCCGGTTTTGAATATTTTGTACCATATTAAGAAGTGGAAAAATTCCTTGTTTATCCCGCGTATTAAATATTCGATTTTTTCCCAAAACCTTTGAAAATATTATACAGATACCGATCAAGATGACAAGTCGAGCACAGTTTTCAAATATACAATATCTTTTAAGGTTATCCGATATGTGCACCCGGTATTTACTGATTTTTTTCGATACACTATAAATTGTTGATGCGGCATGTTTTCTGCTCTCTCGAGGAATTTTGCAACAATTCCTCCATCCGCTATCTTAAGGCCACAAATCCGGATAATCGTGCCCACCTGCCCGTTGAGCACTTTTCCTTTAAGAAGGGCTGAAACAAGTGATTCACTGATTTCCCATTGCTTTTTTCTGATTTCGCTCTTTTCCACGTATACATATACAACGGGATAGTAGTCATAGCTATGCTATGGAATGAGAACCGTTTCTAATGCAAGAATTGTCTAATAAAAAAATGCCTTATCAGATGGATTTTGCTCTTAAGGAATATATTAATCGAAAATTATTGCTCATTTTTAAAATATACGCCTATTTTAATGCCAATATAATTAAATAAGTTCGCACTGCCCGGTGGCATTTCATGCCGGGATGTACAGGGAGGGACCACGATCTGCATGACCGGTTTATAGATTTCCTTCCTGTAAACATGCTCTGATCAAAAAAAAGCGCTTGAAATGACAACAAAATATTATAAATTCCTGACCAGGGACGGAAGGACATCGTCGAGCTTTGCTTTTATCGGCATCGGGTTATGCACCGCGTTGATGGCAATTTTTTCAGCGGGAAAACCGATCAGGTCGCTGATTTCCTTATAATGCTCGCCAAAAATAATCACGATCATGGCTGCAGAGGAGAGGGCCTGTATCGTTGCCGCATAGGTTACTCCCGCATCATTGTGGATGAAGGCAAAGCAATACCTGAAATCACGTTTTTTCTCGGCCAGTTCGGCAATACAGCGATCGATATCGATAACCTCCCCGATATAATGACGGTCCGGGTCGGAGACCTCGATATTCGTCCTCGCTGCCCTGTTCCCTGCGACCACCGAACCAACACCAAGCTTCCGCAGTTTATTTATCAGGTATAACGCAGACCCGGTCTGGACCGGCACCTGGGGGCAGCCGAGAAGTATCAGTGCTGTGCGATTTTCGTTCTCGCGTGTATCAGGCAACGTATTCTCTCCTGACAAAGTTAGCGGTTCCTGTTATTTCAATAGTTGTATGACCCGACTCCAGGGCATCCGGGATCTGTAACTCCCGGACCTTGTCAAGCAGCGATTGATGCCGAAGGAACAATTCGTTTTTATTGTTTTTGGTTACTTCCGGTAGGTTTTCGTGAGGGCCCTGTCCTCGTTTCCGCATCAATCCATGCAAGATACGGCGGGAAACCCCCGGTAACGGGGACAACGATCATTTCCGGAAGTTCGTACGTGTGGAGTTCCCGTATTTTGTTCATTGTAACGGTTTTTTTCGATTCCATCGTTTTAATAATCATAAGGACCTCGTTGTCATCTGAAAATTCCCCCTGCCAGTAATAGAACGAGCGGACATCCGTCATGTTGACACATGCCGCCAGATGTTCATCGACGAGGGTCCTGGCTATGATCTTCGCATTTTCAGCGGACGCCGTGGACAGGATAACGATCGGGTTGTTGGCGGTTTCTTTCATATATATCCCAGGTTCACTGTGAACCCGCAGATTATGAACTTCACGCAGGCCGTGATCCCGTGATCCCTACCGGATTATGTTCCAGGAGGGGGCGGGTAAGCGACAAGTCCCTCCTTGACACCACGTTTAAATCCGGCTTTTTCATACATCCTGAAAACGGCAGGATCGGTCCGCCCGGTAAGGAGCATGACCTTGTAGCAACCCTGTTGCCAGGCGAAATCGAGGACGTGGCTCATCAGCGCTGTCCCATATCCATGGTTCCGGTATTCAGCGTGTGTTACGACGTTCTCGATCAGCCCGTACGGCCGGGCTCCACGGGTAAGATTCGGAATAATATCGAGGGCGCACAGGGAAACAGGGACGGTCCCGATCTCAAGAATGAATAAATGCATCCTGGAATCGTTCAGGATGTCCTGCCATGCTTTTTCCAGTGCACCCTTTTCCGCCTTTTCATCGCTGTCAAAAAGGTGAGTATACAGGCCCAGGATTACATTCAAATCGTTCCTGTTTACCTGCCGTACACGCATTAGCAGCTCCTGCATTAACCGAAATTATTCTTAAACAATGAAGTAAATATTCGTCACCGGTTAATCTTTCCGGCTCCCTGAAAGGAAGTGGATCTTTCAGAACACATAGGTGGTTCCCACTGTATTCAGAATGCATTTCCGCGGCATCGAGGCCATAAAACGGCTTATCGCTTCCCAGCCTGTGCAATGCATCGGAACAATGTATTCAGGGTCAATTTCTTTCATTGCATCGATAGCAGGCTGGATGACCGGCGCAAAAAGGGTCCCTGACAAGTGGAATCCACCGAGCACGGCATGGATATGATCGACACCGGTGATTTTCCTCGCATACTCCAGCGTATTGATAACCCCTGCATGGGCGCATCCGCTGATCACGACGAGTCCCTTGTCTTTTACATCAATAACAAGCGCCTGGTCGTCCCGGATCTGATCGGGAGACCATCGCCCGCCGATCCATGCCTCCATACCCGGGAATCCTTTCTCGAACGACGTGGTCCTTTCAACTTCTCCGGTTACCAGCAGGTGACCGGAAGCAAGGGTCGAAGGACCGCTCCGGAGTTTTATATCGGCCCCTGCTTTTTTTAAGGCGATAGGATCAGGTGAGGTGATCGGGACTATACCTTTCGGACTATTCAACCGCCGCTTCAGAAAAGCATCCGGATGAGCGATAAGTGGGATCTGCCGTCCCTCGCCGCAGAAGACCGCCGGGAGTCCCCCGATATGATCAAAATGCCCGTGACTCAGGTACAACGGCCTCGATCCCGGTAAGGGAGATTCCCAACTGCCCGGCATTCCATGCCATGCAGCCGCGGGAGAGACCAGCATCGAAAAGGACCGTATGCTCCTTCCTGCCGGCAAAGACACGGACAAGACAGGAGAGGCCATGCTCGGCAAGCAGGGTACGCGTTGCGGAGAATGGAAGGCGCCGGTCCACCGGGGTCGACGGGGGTTGAAAGAGATCAGTATAGTTATCCACGAGGACCGTTACTTCGACACGGTCTGCCGGTTTTAGCAAGTGTTCGTTCATATTCTTCATCCCTTCTATCGATAAGGAGGAGTGCCGTCAGAGTGGTAGCGCGGTTTTGGCAGGGAACTCATAGGACCCTGGCAGGGGGGAATTGTCATTCATGCGAACCAATCCAATATCATCCGCATCGGATATCCATAGTTTCCAGGTATCCACAGGCACTTGCCGTATCCCATTCCGGTCGTTTATATCGGATCATTGATCTATTGATATTGCTTGGCTTCGAACTATAGGTACATGTTGTATGCAAAACGTATGGGTAACCTCCCACCCTACCTTTTTGCCCGGATTGATGAGATGAAAGCCGAGAAAATCCGAAGCGGCGTGGACGTCATTGACCTCGGGGTGGGCGATCCCGATTTCCCGACTCCCGGCCATATCGTTGAATCTCTCTGCAAAGCAGCCGGGAAACCAGAGAACCACCACTATCCGAATTATGCGGGAATGCCCGCTTTCCGTGAAGCGGTAGCAGGGTGGTACTGGTCGCGTTTCGGCGTAACCGCAGATCCGGGGCGCGAGATTATCGCACTCATGGGGTCAAAGGACGGCATTGCCCATATCGGCGAGGCATTTATTAATCCCGGTGATTATGTCCTGGCCCCTAGCCCGGGGTACCCGGTTTACCGGACCGGAACCCTGTTTGCAGAAGGAACCGTTCATGAGATGCCACTCGTGGAAGAGAATGGATTTTTACCGGATCTCGATTCTGTGCCCAAAAAAATTGCAAAACAGGCTGGAATACTATTCATCAACTATCCGAATAACCCGACTTCGGCCATAGCGCCCCCTGGATTTTACGAGGAGGTCGTGGACTTCGCCAGGGAATACGGGATTACCGTTGTATCCGATAATCCGTATTCAGAGATCACGTTCGACGGTTACCGGGCTCCATCGTTTCTTTCGACCGATGGTGCGATGGAAGTCGGCGTCGAGATGCATTCCCTGTCGAAAACCTATAACATGACGGGGTGGCGGATAGGGATGGCAGTCGGCAATGAGCATATTATTTCAGGACTTGGACGGGTAAAGACCAACGTAGACTCAGGAGTTTTCAACGCCGTGCAGGAAGCGGCGATAACCGCCCTTTCAGGCCCGCAGGACTGCATCAGGCACTCCTGTGAAATATACCAGGAGAGACGGGACATCCTTGTGAGAGGGTTGCGGGGCCTTGGGTATGATGTTACCAGCCCGAAGGCCACGTTTTATGTCTGGATGCCGGTCGACGACTGCATGGCATTCGCTGCAACGATGCTTGATCAGGCAGGCATTGTCGTCACGCCGGGACTCGGTTTCGGTGGCGGGGGCGAAGGTTACGTTCGGTTTGCACTGACCCGTTCGAAAGAGCGGATCAGCGAAGCCCTCGAAAGGATGAGAGGAATCTCCAAATGAAACTGCCTCCCCACCTCTCGGTAAGGGATAACCATCTCTATATTGGAGATTTTGATACGAATTCCCTCTCACAGGCGTACGGTACCCCTCTGTACGTGACGGACGAAGAAAGAATATGCGAAAAATATCGTGAGTACGAGCATGCACTCTCGTCCCGTTACGGAGACGTCAGGGTGCTCTATGCGGCAAAAGCCAATGGGAACCTCTCGATAATGCGGGCGCTGGCAGGACTTGGCGCCGGTGCCGATGTATTTTCGGCCGGGGAACTTGAACTGGCACTCAGGGCAGGGATGAAATCCTGTGATCTGCTCTTTAACGGCAGTTCGAAAAACCCGTCCGACCTGGCGCTCGCGGTCGCCAGGGACGTCTGTGTTTCAGTCGACTCACTCGACGAACTCCACCAGCTGGACGCCGCTGCAAAGGCTTCGGGGAACGTGGCCAGGATCTCATTCCGTGTCAATCCTGCGCTCGATATCCCCACGCATCCGAAAATCGCTACTGGGATAGCGACAAGCAAATTCGGCATCGCTTCAGGCCTGATCATTGCGGCCTACAGGGAGGCGCTTGCCTGCGACAATGTTCTCCCGGTTGGTGTACATTGCCATATCGGATCGCAGATCCTCGAGATTGACCCGTTCATCAGGGCCGCCGGCGTTATGGGAACTATTGCCGGTGAACTTACCGCTATCGGGGTCGACCTTGAGTTTGTCGACCTCGGAGGGGGGCTCGGTATCCCCTATCATCATGATTCCGATCCTGCACCTACCCCTGAAGATTATGCCAGGGCGGTAATTCCGGTTTTTCTTGACGCGGTTACAAGGGCCGGAATCAGCCCTGCACTATGGGTCGAACCCGGGCGGTACCTCGTCGCCGATTCTACCGTACTGCTTACGAGGGTGAATTCCGTCAAACAGGCCCATAAAAATTTCGTCAATGTCGATGCAGGTTTTAACCTCCTGGTCCGTCCGGTGATGTACGATTCATACCATGAAGTTATTGTGGCGAACAAGGCAGCGGCCCCGGGGATCCATACCTATTCGATAGCAGGTCCAATCTGCGAGACAGGGGATATCCTGGCCCATGACAGGATATTACCCGAAATTCATGCGGGCGACCTGATCGCTGTCCTCGATGCAGGTGCCTACGGCTTCGCCATGTCTTCGCAGTACAACAGCAGGCCGCGATGCGCAGAAGTCCTTGTCAGGGGAACGGAGAAAGCCCTGATGCGGAGGGCGGAGACCACGGATGATATCGCATGTCCCATGGTCGTTCCGCCGTGGCAGCAATAAAGGAGCTCTGCCGCCGTGCAGTTCCACTATGCGCTTGTCGATGATCTTCTCGCAAGAGAAGAATTCGATCAGCGTGTCGAAGACAAAATACAGGAATGCGGTGACCTTGTCGATGAAACCACGGCAGCGCTCCTCGTAGTCAGGGACCTCGGGCGCGAACACGTAAAAATTAAGGAACTCGCATCAAAAGCGAGCCTTTTTTCATTTTTCGGAAAAGTGACTGCAAAATCAGAACCCCGGCAATTCGACCGTTCCGATGGTGAAAAAGGACTTGTCGCGACGATCACCGCCGGGGATGAGAGCGGGGAAACCCGGCTGGTGCTGTGGGACGAGAAGGCGATGGCCGTACAGGAGATCGAAACCGGTGATGTCCTCGAAATTATCGGAAAGCCCGGAAAACGCCCGGGAGATATTACTGTCCTCGCACTCAGAAAGTCCTCCTGCCAGATCGATTGCCGCAGTGACGGATCTGCCGCGACGGGCCGCACACCCCAGGTACGACTGGATATCAATGTGACACTCCTCGCCCTTGATAAGCCGAGGACCTTCACACGCAGGGACGGGACAACTTCTGAGATGGTTGGCGCGGCGGTTGGCGATGCAACCGGGACGGCACGCCTGGTATGCTGGGACCCGGGTTTGCTCGATAAACTGATTCCCGGCATGGCGCTGCACATTGGCGGTGCGGTGGACAGGTCCCGTGCACTGCTCCGGGAATACAGCATTGATGAGAAAAGCACGGTGGATATTTCGGGAATCCCGGTCGAAGTACCATTCGACACGATCGCATCCGTGAAGGAAGGCGGCATATACTCAGTCAGGGGCCAGATCACCGATGTTCTCCCATGGAAATCCTTCAGGACCAGGGATGGGTCACTCTCATCGGTAAGGAATATTGCTGTAGATGACGGGACAGGTATAATCCGGGTGGCTGTATGGGGAGAGCCGGCTGGGCGTCATTTTTTTTGTGGCGATACATTGTCGGTATTCAATGCTGCTGCAAGAACGGGCCGCAATGGCGAACCCGAGCTCAGCGCCGGCAGGAGCAGGCTCGCTGGTAACGGAAACGGAAGCTGGCGACAGGCCTTTTGAATTCGAAGGGACCATCATTTCGGGCCGGGAAGGCACCTTTATCGATAATGGAACGGTTTCGTATCTCATCAAGGGAGACCACCCCCACGGCAGGGAAATGAGAGTCACCGGCCGGCTCACAGGGCATACCCTCATTCCCGGACATATCGAAGCGAGGGAACTCGATCCCGGTGACGTACTTGAACGGTTCCGTGGCCTGCCCCTGAAAGGCGACACTTGTCCTTCAGGGGGAACCGGTACATTTCCGGCAGAAGATCCGGAGGAGAAGAGATCAGATGTATGACCGCAATATGCACAGCCTGATTTTTTATTCACTTTCACGCTGCGCACGAGCCGGATGCATATATGGGAGAGTATATGATGTTCTTGTCAGTAAAGAGGTAGATAGAGATGACCACCACAGGTCCTTTGGAACTTGATGACTTGCCCGGCGTCGGCCCGACCACTGCCGAGAAACTCCGGGAAGCAGGGTTTGTTACTGTTGAGAGCATCGCAACGGCTTCGCCGGCAGACCTTGCAGAGACCGCCGAGATCGCGGAATCCACAGCAAAGAAAATGATCAAGGCTGCACGTGAAATGGTCGATCTTGACGGATTTAAAACCGGCAAAGACGTCTTTGAACAGAGGAAGGAAGTGCGCAAGCTCCAGACACGCGTACCGGAATTCGATGCCCTTCTCGGAGGAGGACTCGAGACTCAGGCCATCACGGAGCTCTATGGTGAATTCGGTTCAGGTAAAAGCCAAATCGTTCATCAGCTCGCCGTGAATGTCCAGCTCCCCGAAAATGACGGCGGTCTCGCGGGAAGTGCCATTTACATCGATACCGAGAATACGTTCAGGCCGGAACGTATCGAGCAGATGGTAAACGGTCTTGGGATTGATGGTGCCGACCCACAGGAATTCCTGAACAATATTCACGTTGCCCGGGCGCACACCTCGGATCACCAGATGCTGCTTGTCGAAACGGCACGGGAACGGGCTGCCGAACTCAGGGATTCCGATCAACCGGTCAGACTTTTCATTATCGATTCCCTCACTGCCCATTTCAGGGCCGAATATGCAGGAAGGGGTACCCTCGCGACAAGGCAGCAGAAACTGAACCGGCATATGCACGATCTCTTTAAACTGGTCGATGAGAATAATGCCGTGGCACTGGTAACAAACCAGGTTATGTCAAACCCTGCAGTCTTCTTCGGTGACCCGACAAAACCCATCGGCGGTAACATTGTCGGTCATACTGCGACCTTCAGGTTGTATCTCAGGAAGAGCAAGGGCGGGAAACGTGTCGCCCGCCTCGTGGACAGTCCGAACCTCCCCGAGGGAGAAGCAGCATTCATGGTCGAAGAGGCTGGTCTCAAGCCGTGCTGAAGGCACTCCTGACAGATGTAGACGGTACGATTACCAATACAGAGCGTGAGGTGAGCACCGGCGCTATCGATGCAATGAGAGGGCTCATCTCACGTGGGGTGGAAATTGTTCTCGCGAGCGGTAACACAACATGTTTTATGGATGCATTATCAAGGATGATCGGCACGGGAGGCACCCTGATCGGTGAAAACGGAGGAGTATACCGCATCGGGTTTCTTGGAGACCTTCACATTACCGGTCAGAAATCAGTCAGTCTCGACGCTCTGCGGATAATAGAGGAATATTACCATTCACGGGGGGTTGAACTCCAGTTGTACAGTCCGCAGTATCGCTTTTCAGATGTTGCATTTGCAAGGACGGTGCCGGCTGAAGAGGTCAGGACAGTATTGAAAGGCTCTAATGCGCAGGTCCTGGATACCGGGTTCGCAATCCATCTCCAGGAACAGGGAGTAAACAAGGGGAGGGCATTTTCAGACCTTGCACGCGACATGCGGCTTTCACCAAAGGATTTCCTTGCAATTGGAGACGGTGCAAATGACGTCGAGATGATCCAGGCTGCAGGAATAGGTATTGCAGTGGGAAATGCACACCGGTCAGCAAAAGATGCCGCGGTTTATGTTACAAAAAAAAGATATGGCGATGGTTTTATCGAGGCTGTTGAGAAGTACTCGTCCTATTTTCTCGAGAGATAACGATCGACCACGATATAGTCTTTTATGTCCTTTACTGCTTCAAAGTTGATATATAACTTGTCGCCCTCGAGCCTGTACCCGGATGTATCAAAAGACGGGTCCGGATGGATAATCAGGTCAACGACCTGGCCTGTCTCGAAATCCACGATGATATTTTTCAGAGTGCCGATCATCTTCCCGTCATTGGTCATTATTTTCTTTCTCGAGAGACTCCGGGCCAATGTGCGTGTCATAAAAAAAGTGATGATATCTAAATATTTAAAGATGTTTAAAAACATCACATTTTTGATGAGAAAATCCCATAAAATCAAAAATAATTCTAGCTGAGGATCTCGGCAGCCATCCGGATGTCATCTTTGGTAATTGTTTTTCTGCCTGCATGAGACGCAAGTTTGAGTGCTTCTTTGGTAATTTTTGCTCCGTACGCTTCCATCAACTCGGAGAGCAGCTCTCCTGCATCACTGCTGATACGTTCCGCACCGTTTTTTCGTATTATCCGCATCACCGGGGCAACTGGTAACTCTGTCATAAGCGAAAAGACTCCTTTTGGTTTTTATTGTGAGGATTTTCTATCAGATATACCTGGCGGTCATACAGAATACAGGCTATGCTGATCAACTGCTAAAAAACCCGGATTGCTGATGACCCGAACGATACTATCTGTCGGATGGCCGTAATGCGATCCGGATGAGAAATCCATGCTATCGGCGCATTGTATTGGGGGCCGTATCCAAGAGCATCCTGCCTTACCTCTATGGTTGTCAGAGTGAAGGGAACACCCGGATGATATCGGACTGGGTCAGTATACCGACCGGGCGGTTGTCCTCCTCGATGATCAGGCGACCAATCTCCTTTTCCTTGAATCTGGTGATCACTTCAAACAACTGCACGTCAGCGGAGACCTTGACCACATCCTGCGTCATCACGAGATTTACCGTTGTGGTGAGCGGAAAGCCCTGTTCTACTGCTTTTGCAACGTCAGACAGGGTAATAATTCCTCTCAGGATATCATTATCGATAACCGGCGCTCCATGGATGTGCCGGGTATTGAACAAGTGGAGGGCATCTTTAATGGTGGAATTCCGGGACAGGGAGAGGAGCGGGGTACTCATGTAGTTTCGTATGGCCTTTTTCGGAAGGGAGATCATTTCATAGGTGGAAATGAGGAGAGATTGTTCAATCTCATCCTTGCCGTATACTTCTCCCCTGATAAGGAGTTTGTTCACGGGCGTCGGCCCTATCGTGATCATATCCCCGATCTCGAAGAGCTTCGCACTGCCGATAAGTTTGACGAGAGCATGGCAGATATCAGGATGGCAGAGCGTGGTGAAATCGATTTCTGATACTTTCGCGCCTTTTACGATTTCTCCGTTCCTTGATATCAGGACATCATACTCTTCTTCAGAGTCTGTTGAGGTTAAGTTCGTTATACGCCAGTGTCGTCGGATAATACCCTCCCTTCGGTCCCGGGACACCATCGACAAGGCCTATCGTCTTTAATGCCTGCATCTGGTTCCTGATTGTTCCCGGGTTCCGTTTTATCACCTCCGCGATATCTTCCCCTTTAATCGGGTGGGAATGCTGATGATACAGTGAAATCAGCGTGATTAGGATATCTTTCTGGATAAGGGAGAGATCCATAATGATTAATCATTTGAGTACCATAAATAGGTTAGGTTGAATACTCGTGGAATTTGAAAAAATCCCGACCGTACCGACCGCTGATGAGGTCCTCGACCGTTGTTTTCGGCGTGCTGCGGCTAAAATGAAACTTAAGACCAATAAAGACCGCGCTAACCAGGACTTTGTGAGAGCGGTCAGTCATTCGATCCATGACCGGCTGGTCCATATCATCCAGACCTTCCCCGAGTTTGAGACCCTTCCCCCCTTCTACTACGAGACCGTCGACATCCTGTACGGTATTCCCCGCCTGAAAAAATCGTTGGGAGCGATCGGTTGGGCAGCCAGGTGGGCACGTCTCCACGGGCCCGACCTGGTATATGAAACAAGAAAAGGAGGAGATCCACTAGCTTCCCGAAAACGGGCAGTTGCACGGCTGGCATCTGTCGTGCACCAGATCGATCCCGATCTCAGGTTCCTCAACGATGTGAGGAATGTCATCAGGAAACTACCTCATATCGAGGACGTCTTCACCGTTGTTGTCGCAGGATATCCGAATGTCGGCAAATCTTCATTTATCAGGCTTGTCTCATCGGCATCTCCGGAAGTTGCCTCGTACCCGTTCACAACGAAAGGTGTCATCGTCGGACACAGAATATCGGGGCGCAAGAGAATGCAGTTTATCGACACGCCCGGGTACTGGACAGGGTTCCCGGTGAGAGAAATCCAATAGAACGACAGGCAATGGCGGCCATTACCAATATCGCCGATGTTATCCTGTTTATTCTCGATCCAAGCGAACAGTGCGGGTTTCCGCTCGAAGACCAGATCAGGCTTCTTGAAGAAATCAAGACTTCAATGAAAGTTCCCGTCGTTATTGTTGCGAACAAGTCCGATCTCAGGTCCATCGGGGGCTATCCCGGCATGTCGACCTGTGACGGTGCTGGTGTCGATGAGGTTCTCAACAGGCTTCTCGAATACTGGCGCGATCCGGTGCCTGCCGGAACTCCCGTATGCTGATGAAAAGAGTGAGACGGCAGGACTATCCCACTTCCAGCCCCTTTGCCTTAACTATCTTTTTCAGACCGATACCAAACCAGCCCATGCCCAGCTGCCGCTAATGGCACAGCCGATAAGAAAACCCAGAATAGCCCCGCTGTTGATAGGCGGGAGACCTGCCTGGGGTTTTCCTTTGCTGACGAACCAGAGGACCACAAGAAGACCTGCTACCGAACCGATAATCGTACCGATTGCAGGGATATTCACCAAATTACTCCCTTCTCCGTTGATAAAGACATTAGCCGACACCACAAGTATCGAGGGCATGATGAGATCCCCCATACCGAGAATAAACGCCCCGCGTTCCCCGTCTCCGATCTTTCCAATACCGTCCCTGATGTAGGAATATGTGGTATTTTTCGGTATAACGAAGAGAATGGGGGTTTTCATCTCCATCAC
Organism: uncultured Methanomicrobiales archaeon; assembly: GCA_963809105.1. GTDB lineage: Archaea > Halobacteriota > Methanomicrobia > Methanomicrobiales > Methanospirillaceae > CAIKOD01. The sequence continues at coordinate 240,656 of CAWEIC010000005.1, forward strand.
TCCTTCAGCCAGTGTAATCATGTGCTTTGTCTTGTAGACAGAGATGGCATCATAGACAGCGAGGATGATGAGAAGGATAATGACAGGAATAATATCGAGCGAGATCCCGAAAATCGATGCCGCACCCGCCGCAATGAGAATGCCGAGCATATCAATAACATACCATTCCGGATAGCGGTACAGGTACGAAGAGTGCGAGACCGGCAATCAGGAGAGGGAGGGTAACCCCGAGGATAGTACTTCCTGCGAACAGTATCGTTATCGAACCAAATATGTATACAAATGTAAAGTAGATGGATACGGCGATGATTACGGTGATGAGGGAACGGTACCGGTAACGGAGGAGAAGTAACAGGACCGCAGTAAATACGAGGAGTATCCCGATAAAAATCAGGGGGTTGATCGCCGATGAGGGGTCCTGGAAAGCCATGATCCCCGCTTCCTTCATCGGAAGGGAGAGCAGAACAGCCCCCATTTCGACAAGCAGGAGCATTACCGGCATCCCTATCAAAGGGATCACGGATTTCAGATTCATTACATAACTCCTTCTGTCATAGTTAGTTTAATTAGTTGGTCTTCATTATCTAAAAGCATGGATATTCGTGAGTACGCGCGTGATATTATTCTCGTAATAATTCTGGTATTTGCGACTCTGGCACTCGTCACGCGCCTCTGGTTCGACATCACGATAGCTATTGGGGCTACACTGATGATGCTTTCGCTCGGTGGCCTGTTTCTCTCGCTTTCCTTCAGGGTCCGGTCTCTTGAACGGAGTCTTCAGGCGCGTGATAAGGCAATCAGGGCGAACCTTGAAGAAATTGCAATGAAAATGGCCCAGAAACATGACGATACGGTTGCACACCTCAACGAAGTTGTAGGGGAATTCGGGAAACGAATCTACCGCTAATCGGCGTGTTCCAGAAAAGGGAGGAGATCATGGGAGTTGCATTACGAGACATCCTGGCAGGGTATAAAGTCCCTGTCGCATGGGAATCTCTTCCCGGGATAGCGGCTGTCGACGCTCATAACGCGCTTTATCAGTTCCTTTCCATTATCAGACAGCCGGATGGCACACCGCTCATGGACCGGGATGGACGTGTTACATCGCACCTTTCAGGTATCCTCTTCCGGAATGTAAATTTTCTGGAGAGGGGGATCCGGCCGGTGTATGTTTTTGACGGCCCTCCGCCTGAATTCAAAACAAGGACCATCGAAGAGCGACGAATTGCGAGAGCAGAAGCCGGGGTACGCTGGGAAAAGGCATTGGCTGCCGGCGATATCGGGGAAGCCTACAAACAGGCCCGTTCGTCTTCGAGGATCGACCAGTTCGTAATCGATTCTTCGAAAAAACTGCTTGCCCTCATGGGGATTCCTTATATTGAAGCCCCGAGCGAAGGTGAAGCTCAGGCAACGCACCTTGTGGTGAACGGTGATGCAGCATACGTTGTCTCGCAGGACTATGACAATCTCCTGTTCGGCGCACCGGTCCTTGTCCGCAACCTGACGGTAAGTGGGAAACGAAAAGTGCATGGCCGTTCGATCACCTTGAATCCCGAGCGTGTTTTACTGCCCGAGGTCTTAAAGGGGCTCGGTATCACCCGTGAAGAACTTATTCAAATTGCAATTCTTGTCGGAACCGATTTTAATACAGGGATTAAAGGAGTGGGCGCAAAAACCGCTCTCAAAATGGTTCGTGAGGGGTCGTTTGAAAAAATTATAATTGAGAAAGATCCTGATTTTGATCCTCATCCCGTGATAGATTTCTTCCGGAAGCCACCGGTGACAAGTACCTATACCATGAAATGGAACCCTCCGGATCAGGCCGCTATTGAAGGTATGCTGTGTGGTGAATACGGGTTTTCGGTTGACAGGGTAAGAAAAGCCCTTGAAGGAATCGCCGGCAAGGCAGGGCAGAAGACACTCGACCGCTGGTTCTGATTGTTAAGGGTCTCTTCTTCGATGAGGGAGATGAATATTCAGGTACGACTCCCTGTAGACCCGTGCTGATACTGCTCATAAATTCGCGGAAGGTAAATATGGGGATCTGGTATAAATTCATTGATAATACAGGTATTACTTGTTGGGATAACCCTTACCTGGTGTATCTGCAACCGTGGTTGTTACCGCCGTAATTTCACTTTGATCAGTAATAAAATATAATTAAGATTCCAGTTATTACCCCATTTTGCGCCATGTATATACGAAACGCTGGATTGCTGTGAAATGTCCGAACACTCCGAATATGACGAGCAGCCATCCCAGGATCTGGAGACCGAACACACCACCCGGGAAGATCAGGGTCAGTATTCCGGCAACCAGGATCAGTACCAGGCGATCGGCACGACCAAGCACACCGCCGTAATACCGGCCGACACCGACGGCCTGTGCCTGTGTCCCGAGATAGGATGACATCAGCACCCCGGTGAGAGCAAAAATACCGATGAGCCATCCTGCATTACCCCCCCCGATTATCCCGGTAATTATAAAGATATCAGCGTAACGGTCAACTACATGGTCGAGGAAATCCCCCTTCGGCCCCTCGGTTTTCATGGCCCTGGCCAGGGTACCGTCCATCGCATCAAAGACCGCATTGAGACCTACCATTACCACTGCCACCGCTATCATGTTGAAATAAAAAAATAATCCTGCCGCCACGGCGACAAGGAGGGATGCAACGGTGAACGCATTGGGTGTAAGACCGAGCCTGATCGATGCGGCAACGAAAGGGTTAAACCAGTCTTTCACGTGCGGTCTGAATTGGTCGAGCGTCATTCAACAGGCCTCAAGATATGCGGACCAGTCAATTGATCCATATGAGGGAGGGATCTCCCCTTTTATAAACTGCTCTATAAGGTCGGTACACTCCGGTATTCCCCTGGATGTGGTGTCAATTTCAAAAATGTGGCCCGGGTGGTGGAGCTCAAGCGTTTCGATCAGGATGACATCAAGGGCCTCGGCCTCGGCATTCTCAAAAATTTTCATTTTATTATACCCACGTGCTGAAAGCCGCGCTGACAATGCATCTGGCCTGCATCTGAGGACGATCACCCTGTCACAGGGGAGGAGATGTGCAAGATGTCCCTCGACAAACCCATCGACCGGAATAAACGAGGAAATCCATGCTTCCTCATCAATGACGAAGGTATTACGTTCTTCGTCCTTTTCGAGCACGAACCCGCCCATCGTTTCCGACAGGCGGACGACCTGGTATCCCCTGCGTGCGAGTTCTTCGGCTACCGATGACTTTCCTGTGCCGGGGGTACCGGTTATTCCATACATCATGAGATCATAATTTGTTTATCGCATCGATACACATCTCATTTTCCCAGTCCTCACCTATGCTCACCCTTACGAAATGATCGGGAAGGCCCCGGAAGCTCCGGCACGACCTGACGAGCACACCCATTGAAGCAAGCTTATCCACTGCTTCATCAGACGTGTAGGGTGATACATCCACCATAACAAAATTTGCATCGGTCGGGTGGACCGGTAACTTCAGACGGCAGATATATTCCTCACGCCATGTGCTGGCACGTTCCTTCGCCTTTGCTACATGGTCCTGGTCGATGAGTGCCACCGCCGCCGCCCCCGCCGATACGGAATTAAGGGTATGGGGAGTCGATGCCCTGATATAATACGACCTGAACCATGAGGGCACGAACGCATAACCAACACGGAGGCCGGCAAGGGAATATGCCTTTGAAAATGTCCTCCCGATAATCAGGTTTTCGTAGTCTTTTAAGAGGGAACTGTAATCGTAGTCCGAGAACTCCACGTATGCGTTATCGAGAAAGAGGACACAATCGATCTGATCGAGGATCTTCTTTATTGTCTCTACCGGTGTCGCATTCCCTGTCGGATTGTTTGGCGAACACAGGAATGCCAGTTTTGCTTCACTGCAGGCTTCGATAAAGGGTTCAGGGTCGACCGAATAATCAAGGTTTCTTGCAACTTCTGCCACGCCGGCACCCTGCGCTATTGCCGAGAGACGGTAAAATGAGAATGTCGGGGTGGATACGACGACGAGATCGGTCGGTTCCACAAGAGTCCTGATCGTGGTTTCAATAATCCCATCCATTCCGACGCCGGTAACAAAGTGGTAATCCCCGTATTTTTTCCTGAGCGCATCATTGAGCGAGCCCAGATTTTCATCAGGATACCGGTTTGCTTCGGTTAATAACCGGGTTCCCGCCTCCACGACATTTCGGGAAGGGGGATCGGGGTTTTCATTGCTTGCCAGCCGGGCCACCCGGGTTACCCTGTGCTCTCTCATGATATCCGATGCATGCTTCGCAAAAACATAACCTGCGGACCGGAAGCACCTCCTTACGGGGTAATGTCTTCCCAAAGGGGCCGTTATTCTGTCTGACCCTTTATTACCTGTCATAACCTGTTATCAACCAAACTATTCTGACGCCCGTGTCGATAATTCTGTCGCTTTTAAGAAAAATTTCCCGGGAAACCGGACCGGGTGAGGTCCGGAACTGCTACCGTCCCGACCCGGAATTCCCGTGATAAACTACAGACAAAAGACGGAATGACCGGAATTATTCAGAATTCGAGGTCTTCATCAGTTACGGCAAGCCCGATATCTTCGTGGTAGGGAAGTTGGCACCAGGGCCATCCCTGCCTCATAACCCAGCCTGACCTCAATACCATCTTCACCGGGGCCGGAACGGCAAATCGTGCAGGATTTTCGCCTGGAAGGACTTCATTTTCGAGTACTACGATAATCGAGTGCCCGCCATCTCTCGTATAACAATAAAACCCGAGGAGTTCATCGGGCAGGGAAGAGGGGTAACTCCTGCCCGGGATGACCCATCGTTCAATTCCTGTCTCATGTACCGGGTCCATATATGCATCAGTCTCGGTCTCCTTGGCAATAATGAAAACGATCTTACCGGTCTTCGGTGAATTTGGGATAATGACACATACCATCGGTTATCTGCTGTGCCTGGAATCTAACAAATCATTCCTTTTTTTCTGAAATTATTCAGGATATTCTATTATTGGTTTTATAACCTGCATATGGGAGTTCTTACACCAGAGAAAATGCCGATTTATGGGAAAAAGAGGGAACGGACAGGGATGTCGGGGTTACCAACATTTCCGTGCCGGGTTTCCTGATCCCCGGGGTATCCTCCCGGGACATCCCGACCACGGAGACCGGGGCCGGAATCAGGCCAAGACCGTGAACAGCTTCTTCTCCATTCCAGGATCCATCCTTAGGATTTTCCAGCCACTGAGTAAAATCAGGGCAGAAAGGTTTCAGACCCCCGATAGATTTTGTGCCGGTATTATGAACAAAAACCGGAAATGTCGCAATGGCAGCCATAAAGGACACTGAAACAAGGATTAGAATAATTGCCGCCTTTGTAGCCGGATTCTGCATGATATACCACGAGGATATCCTGTACCTGAAGATTTTCCTGTCAGACTATTAACCGTTATCGGTTTTATCACAGCCATTAACGTATGAACGGGTGTGAAAAATTGTGGCGTAATTATATTCCGCTCATCCGAGTAAAGGCTATGTCCGGGTTTTCATCGGGCATCTGCCCTGAATTCACGCTGGGATGCGCGTTTATCCGAGCGCTTCCCTGACTACCTCAACCGCACGATCGATTTCGCTGTTGGTAATAACAAGCGGAGGCATCAGCCTGAGATTTCCATCAGCAGCACAGTTGACCAGGACTCCGCGTTCCAGACATGCGTCGCGGGCGGCCGTGCAGCGATCTCCTGCCGACATCCCGATCAATAACCCGGCCACCCGGGGATTATAGTCCGAAAGGCCCTCCCTGAAGCGTTCGGCTTTTCCCGGTACTTCCGGAAGGACTTTTTCTATGACCCTTATTGTCGCGAGCGCTGCGGCACAGGCGAGCGGACCCCCGGCAAACGTGCTGCCGTGCTCGCTTGTTTTAAACTCAAGTCCTTCGCGGGCGGCAATTGCACCCATCGGGAAGCCACTGGCAATTCCTTTCGCCAGGGTAACGATATCGGGAACCACCTTCGTATGTTGCATCGCCAGCCATTTACCGGTACGTCCCATCCCGGTCTGTACTTCATCGGCGATCATAAGGGTCCCCATCCGGTCGCAGATTTCCCGGATTCCTTCGAGGAAGCCATCGGGGGGAATAATGACTCCTGCTTCGCCCTGCACCGGTTCTACGATGACACCCGCGGTATCGTTGTCAACAACCTCGCGAAGGCCTTTCAGGTCACCATATTCCACAAAGGAACAGATCAGTCCGAGGGGTTCGAAAGGCTCCCTGATGCCAGGTTTATGCGTTACCGCGAGGGAACCCACGGTCCTGCCGTGGAACCCGTGAGTGAAGGCGACGAATTTCTTCCTCCCGGTCCGCACCCGCGCAAGTTTTAACGCTGCATCAGTGGCTTCTGCTCCTGAATTCGAGAAAAAAACCTTTTTCATGCCGGTAATTTCTACGAGTTTCTTTGCCAGTTCACCCTGGTGAGGCACGTAGTACAGGTTTGAACAATGGATTAGTTCATGGGCCTGATCGCAGATCGCCTTTACAACCTCGGGGTGGCAGTGTCCGGTGCTGCAGACTGCTATTCCTGCAACACAGTCGATGTATTCCCTGCCTTCCGCATCCCAGACCTTCGAGCCTTTACCCCGTGTAATCATAAGATTGCGACCGAATGCAGGCATGAAATACCGGGCATCGAGTTCCTTGTAATCGGGTAAATTTTTCATGATATGTACGTCCTTTAATTCATTACCTATGGTTCGTTTGTTCCTGTGATCCGCTATATCCGCTTATCCGTACCATCCTGTTGTTTCCGTTTATTCGCATTCCGGTCCTTTTGCATTGGCGTTTTGCATTGTCTTCATCGCTTTGCACCCGGCATACGGAATGACTCAGGTCGGCGGTACCTCCCGGGCCTGTCATTCGTACTCGATGGTGGCAGGGGGTTTTGGTGTTATATCGTACACCACACGGGCCACGCTGCGGATCTGCCCGGTAATACGTGACTCGATCCGGCTGAGCACGTCCCATGGAAGATGGATCGGATCTGCAGTCATACCATCCCGGGAGTTGACGGCCCTTACGGAAATTATCCAGCCATGCACCCGGTTATCCCCTTTTACACCGGTTCCCAGACCGATAATAGCTGCAAAACACTGCCAGGGATGGTATGTTTCCACAAGTTCATCTTCAACGATCCAGTTTGCCTCTCTTACAACTTTGACCTTTTCGGGAGTTACTGCACCGACGATCCGGACAGCAAGCCCCGGCCCCGGGAAAGGCATCCTGTGCTGGATTTCCGGGGGTAGTCCCAATGCACCGGCAACATCCCGCACCTCATCTTTGTACAGGTCCCTGAGTGGTTCGATAACTCCTTCAAACTCCATTTTGAGAGGCATGCCCCCGACATTGTGGTGGCTCTTGATCCCACCTTCACTCTCGATCCGGTCCGGATAAATCGTCCCCTGCAACAGGAGCCGGGCCCCGGTTCTTCTTGCTTCTCTCTCAAACACGCGGATAAACCGTTCCCCTATCACTTTTCTCTTCTTTTCGGGGTCGGTGAGTCCTTCGAGCGCCTGCATGAACTCCCCTGATGCATCGATAATATCGAGGTTCATAGTGCCGAATAGTGTGGTTATTCTCTTAGTCTCTCCTTTCCTCATGAGGCCGGTATCTACATAAATGGGTACAAGGTTATCCCCGATCGCCTTTGCTGCCAGGGCAGCTGCAACAGAACTGTCCACCCCGCCAGACAACGCCATCACAACTTTCCTGTCGCCTGCGGCCGATCTGATCTCGTCTACCGCTTCCTTAATAAACTGCGAAGTATTGACCATCCTGGACCCCCACCGGACTATACGCCGCTCCGGTATTCCCTGCAGGCCTTGACAAATCCGAGGAATGGCGGTGCCGGCCTTGTCGGACGCGACCTGAATTCGGGGTGGAACTGAGTGGCGAAGAAGAACGGGTGGGAAGGTATCTCGAGGATCTCCATCCTGTTGCCCCACACACCTGAAAAGACGATTCCTGCCTTTTCAAGGGCTTCTATAGATCCGGGGTCGACCTCATAACGATGCCGGTGCCGCTCCAGAATCTCATTGCATCCGAACAAGTCTTTGGCCATTGTATTGTCACGTATCGTAATCGGGTAATTACCAAGCCTCATGGTCCCCCCGAGCTGGGATACGTGTTCCTGTTCGGGTAGTATCGCGATAACATGCCTGCCTTCTCCAAACTCCTCGCTTGTCGCATCGGTCCAGCCGAGAACGTTTCTTGAGAACTCGACAATCGCCATCTGGAAACCAAGACAAAGACCTAAGAACGGTATGTTTTTCGTCCTCGCCACATGTATTGCATCGATCTTTCCTGAAATTCCCCTGTGGCCAAACCCGCCGGGTATCAGCACCCCGTCAAATTCCTCGAGCTGGGTTAGCTCGAACCGTTCGGCGTCGAGCCAGCCGATCCTGACTTCCGTTGAAAGTGACCTTCCCGCATGTTTCAGTGCTTCTTTAATACTAAGGTACACATCCTCAATGCCGTATTTACTGACAATGGCCACGTTGATGCGATTTGTATATTCCCGGCTCACGACACTGTACCAGTCGGTACTGATCGGCATTTTTTCAAGCCCGAGATGTTTTGAAAGGACTTCAGCAAGGCCTTCTTTTTCCATTTCCATTGGAACCTGGTAGATGTCAGGTGCTGTTGCCGCACTGATGACTCCGGCGGGGGGCAGGTCGCAGAACGCAGATATTTTTCTTTTCGTATTGGGCCCGATGGGTCTCTCGCTCCTTCCGACAATAATGTCGGCGTGGAGGCCGAGTTCCCTGAGCGCTTTTACCGAATGCTGGGTGGGCTTTGTTTTCATATCTCCCATCGTATCTGCAGGAATCAGGGTTACATGAATGAGGACACTTTCCTGGGGGGGAGTTCTCCCCTCATCTGACGGACTGCTTCAAGGAAAGGCATACTCTCGATGTCCCCAACAGTACCCCCGACCTCGACGAGACAGATCTCTGATATTTCTCTGTTATTAATGGGTTTTTCAGCGGCATTCCTGATACAGGTCTTGATCTGGTCTGTGATATGGGGGATGATCTGGACCGTTTCACCGAGATAGTCTCCACGCCGTTCCTTCTCAATAACCGTCCGGTATACCTTCCCGGTGGTGATATTATGAGCTGCAGTGAGATCTATATCGAGGAACCGCTCATAGTTACCGAGATCGAGGTCAACCTCGCCACCGTCTGACAGGACAAAGACCTCGCCATGCTGGGCCGGGTTCATGGTACCTGCGTCTATATTGAGGTAGGGGTCGATTTTCACCGCGGTGACCCGGTAACCCCTGCTCTTCAGAATACGGCCGACAGATGCCGCGGTAATCCCTTTTCCAAGCCCGCTCATCACACCGCCGGTCACAAATATGTACTTCACGAAATCCCCTGTAAAACCCTTTTTATCAATATTCATGTAGTACCGCTAAAAGATTATTCTATTGTCCGCGAACAGGTACTTACCATCCGACCGGGAGGTCTGAATTATTTCGTAACCTCCGATCGAATTTCACAGCGATTGGAATCCTGGAGCAACGTTTCATTCCCGGAATATTGCTTCTTTAATAAACTGTTATGATAGGGACAACCCATATCAGGAAGGAGTTGTAGGAGTTGATATTGCAAATGCAGCAGTAGTACGGGATAAGACGTCATCTTTTCCTTCAGTCCTGACCAGGCCTTCGGCAAATGCAATTCTCCTGCCTTTTTTTATTACCAGGCCTTCGGCAGCAAGGGTCGAGCCGGGACCGGCACCACGCATGAAACTCGTCGATTCCGATATTGTTGCGAGCGTCTGGCCACGTTCAAGAACAGAATAAATGGCAAGCACCATGGCTTCGTCGGCAAGAGCGGTGAACATCCCCCCCTGGAGATTATTCTCGCCGTTAAGCATATCTTCCCGGATTTTCATCGTGATGAGAGCCCTTCCTGATGACAGGGATACAACATCTATTTCCATCAGCCGGAAAAAGGGATTCACATCCCTGCCTGATGCTTTTATCCTTTCCAAGTAACTCATGAACCTCTTTTTAATTCTTACACCAGGTTTAATTAATGGTTTCCGGACCAGACTAACAATTCATGGTCCCTGAAGGGAAATGATTAGTATGGATTCGTCAGAACAAGGACCTGCCGGGCAGGGTGAAATGACTGAAATGATACGGGATCTCCTCTGGCTCAATGCCGTAATCGCGACCGAACTGATCCAGCAGACTGAAAATTTATCGCTGATGGCAAGAAATGCACCTCCCCCGGCTTCATGCCTGCTCGAACACCAGGCAATCAGGGAGACCGCGCTTGCCATCGCAGACCGTTATCGCCCGGGAACTGCACTCCACACCCATCTAATGGGACATCAGTAATGTTATTGCCGGTGTCTCCGTACTATAAAGGTAACAGAATGGTATCTGGTGATGGTGAGCGCGAATATTTCAAAAGATATCGCAACAAAGAAGGCGAAGCAGTCGCTGACGCACACGGGAGAAGTGAAAATACCATAATGTCCCGCGAGGAGGAATTATCGCCGGAGGAGGGGGGCCAGGAGGGGGAAGCGGAATTCACCCTGGTAATCCCAGCCTATAATGAGGAAAAACGTATCGGCCTGCTGCTCTCTGAACTCGACTGCCGGCAAACCGCATATATTTTTATTTGTGACGGGAGTGACAATACTGCGGCGGAAATAAAACAGTGGGGAATCCTCCATCCGGAGATATCGGTCCGCTGTTTAGAACATCCAACACGGATCGGGAAGGGAAAAGCAGTATGTGAAGGACTTTCCCTCGCAAAAACCAGGTTTGCAGGCTACATGGACGCCGACGGGTCTGCGTCATATTCCGTGATGGTGAAATTAATCTGCGAACTGGAGGGGAATGACGGGGTTATAGGTTCGCGGTGGGTTGCCGGAGCAAAAATTTCCCGATCACAGGGCTTGTTAAGGCGATTCGAGAGCAGGATTTTTAACCGCCTGATCAGGCTGCTATTCGGCCTCCCGTTCCAGGATACCCAGTGCGGGGCAAAGGTCTTCCGAAAGGACGCACTCGATACGGTGCTCCCCGGAATTGTTTCGCCGGGATTCGAATTCGATGTCGAACTGCTCTGGCGCCTCATGAAAAAAGGCTACAAAATAAGCGAATATCCGATCGAATGGAACAACAGGGGAGATTCTCACGTCAAGGGCCCTGATGCCATCTCGATGATGGAAGGCCTTATAAGACTACGGTTCGGGAGGGTCGGGGATGACAGCCGATGCGACTGAAAGGAAACAGGAAGCAATCCGGTTATTCAAAGACGGAAAATATTCAGAATCCTATGATATCTGTGCCGCTCTCTTAAGAGAATTGTCAGACCCCGAAATTGAAGTCCTCGCTGCCACCAGTCTCTACTATGTCAACCGCCTCGACGAAGCCGAACTTCATTTCAGGGACCTTTCGCGGAAAATGCCGGAATCGTCGCACGTGCATGGATTTCTGGGGAAGGTGCTTGCAAAAAAAGGAGAAGATTCGGCACGCAGGGAGTTTTTTACTGCAGTCCTCCTTGAACCTGACAACCAGGATGCGCTCAGGAACTACATACGATACCTGACGGCAACCGGTGACTTCAGGAGATCCTTGCCGGCCCAGCGGAGACTAATCGAGACTTTCCAGTCGGGAAGACGACTGCCGCGACCTTATTGCGACACTGGTCAGCATAGGGGAAGGACGGGAAGCACTCGATTTGTTTGAGAAATACAAGTCCCTGAAATCGACGTCGGACCCGTTGTATATCGATGCCCTTTCAGCGGCGGGAGAATACTCGAAAGCCGGCGGCCTGGCAATCGAAGAATATGAACGATCGGGAGGATCAAAATTCCTGGCAAGGTACCTCCGTCTCCTCACGCGGTACGACCCTTCAATGGCGATGGAAAAATACCGGACCTGTGTCGGGGATTGTTCTGAAGAAGAGATCCTGTCTGATTTTCTTTCTCTCCTGATGATGAACGAGCGGTACGAAGAGGCCCGCCAGGTCTGCAAAAAAATCATTACGGTACAGGACCACCCGGGAATCAGGCTTGAACAGTGCAGGATCCTCGCAGCCCTCGGGGAAAAGGACAAGGCACTGGACTGCTTCAGAAACGTCATCGGAAATGCTTTCGGAAGTACCGGAACAGATGAATTTCTGAAATCCGCTCTCTCTTCCTTCCGGGAATTTCTTATGGTGCATTACCAGAAGAAAGAAACGATATCCAACTTTCTTTTTGTAATTTCATCGAATGTGAACCCGGTCTGCCTTATTGAGGCAGGTCGTCTTTATGAACAGGTCGGAGACATTACCGAGTCCAGGGCATGGTACTACCGTGCTTACCGGAGTGATTATCTTTCAGGCGGTCTCGAATATGCAGAGTTTCTCGCCCGGAACAGGGAATGGAGGGAATGCGAAAAAGTCATGTTATACATTCTCTCGAATGTGAAAAAAACCCAGGATATCGTCCGTGTAGCCGGTGTTACGTCAGGCAGCTCGGGCATGATCCACCAGAACCGAAGACTCCTGGCCCGCCTGATTGAAAGACTCTGCGAACGACAGGAAGATCTTCCTGCAAACGGATTCGAGTTTCTTGCCGTATCCTATCTTGTTGCCGGTACAAACGCTCTTGGCGAAGGGCATTACATGATGTGCAAGAGATATTGCCTTAAAGGCCTCGATATCCTTCCGGCATATTCCTCCTGTATCAATACCAGGGATTTTATCGCCGTCCTCGATCGGTGCAAACAACGGGCCATAGTTGATCCCTCAATAATGAACGGCGTGTCCGCAGGTAATGTCAGGATCGAGTCGCGGGAACCATCACCTGTACTGACCGGCCTTGATCCCGGGGAGGAAAAAGTAATGGAATTCATCAAGATCCACCGGTGCGTCACCGAGGCCGATCTCAGGAGACTTCTCGGGACACGGCGGGTCGCCGGTATCGTCAACAGGCTTATGGCAAAAGTCTTCGTTACAGGGGTTAAAAATTATTACAAGGAAGGGATGTGGCGACCAGGGTGAAGTCTATGAGTATACGGGAGACTGAACTATATGGATGAGAAAAAACGTGAAAGCCTCAATATTATCAACGCACTGAGAAGAGGGACAGTCCCGGCGGGAGGCCTTGAAAGAATAGCCGTAGGACTCGATGTCGAGGAAGAGGTAATCGCGACCCAACTCGATTACGTTGCTTCGGGAGGGGGCGACCTGAAGTTCATCCGGGGGGATTATGGGAGCGGCAAGACATTTCTTGTTGCCCGTTCTCTTGAAATTGCACGCAATAAGGGTTTTGCAACTGCTCACGTGGTTATATCCCCGTCATCCCCCCTCCATAAAATAAAAGGAATATACCAGCAGATTTGCGGGACGCTCCAGACAAAAGAGGACGAACACGCAATAAAACCGATCATAGATAACTGGCTCTTTTCAATTGAGGAACGGATCCTGCAGGTAGCAGGTGAACAACTTGGAGAAACGGGTCTTGAAGCAGCTACGGAAAAGGAGATCGAGGCCGCACTTGCCGGTATCAGCGAGCTCAACTCGTCCCTGGCAGCGGCACTGAGGACATACTACCGGGCAAATAATGCTGGCGATTTCCAGCTTGCCCAGTCGGCCATCGGGTGGCTTGCGGCCGAACCGAATATCGGGAGAGATTTCAAGCAAAAAGCCGCGATCCGCGGGGATATCGATGAGACGGTGGCGTTCGTATTTCTCGAAGGGCTCGTCAAGATGATTGTCGGGGGAGGATACCGCGGTCTCGCCGTCGCGATAGATGAAGCCGAAATTACCCAGTCGCTCCCAAGGGCCACGAGAGAGAAAGGATATGCCATGATCAGGCAGATCGTGGACGCACTGGACGGCGGAGCGATGCCTTATTGTTATTTCCTGGTCACCGGGACTCCTTCCCTGTTCGAGGGGCCGAGAGGTTTCCGGTCACTACCGGCCCTTTTCGACCGGATCAGCGTTGTCCAGACCGACAATTACCGGAACCCGCGTCAGCCGCAGATTATTCTTGCACGTTTCGATATGAACAAGCTTGAAAAAGTAGCCCTCAAGGTGTGCGATATCTACTCGATGGCATATTCAGAGGTCGACAGGGAGAGGATTTCGCACCGGTTCATCAGGGCGATGATCGGTAAAGTCACGGGTAAATTCGGCGGAAGGGTCGATATCATACCGAGAATTTTTTTAAAAGAATTTGTCGATGTCCTTGATAAATGCGAATTATATGAAAATTATAATCCATGGGAGGCTTACGAATTCGATACCGCCAGGCTCAAAGGGGAACTGAAGGAAGAAGAAGAGGCCGTAATTTCTGTTGAATTCTGAAGAACGGGCATGTCAATTTTTTTTTTAGTCCGATTATATGAACTTCTGTATTCTTCGTTCCGGATCCCGTTTACTCGAGCTGCAATAATTATTTTGGTCCGGGAGGCTGCAAAACTATTTCCCTGTACTATACCCAATAAAGGGATCAGCCGATGGTCACCGGATACCTGATACGATGGATATTTCCGACATGATAAAAAAGATAGAATCTCAGGTTGGCAGGCTTTCCCCGGTCCAGAAAATTCTGCTAGGTACCGACGGATCCGTCACTCAGCTTCTGGAGCTTGTCACCGGGAGCCGGATCGCGGTCCGGACCCTGATCCAGGAAATTATCCCGGCCGGCACCGATATTTCAGCGAACCTGGGTATCCAACCGGGTGATCCCGTAAACTACAGGGTAATCGAGTTGATAAACACGGCAAACGGGGAGGTACTGGTCCATGCAATATCCCACACACCTGTTTCACGCCTCCCGGCATCGTTTAAGGAAGACCTGATGAAAGCCGATATCCCTATCGGCCGGATAATCAGGCAGCACCGGATCGAAGCCCGGCGTGAAATCCTCAATGCCTGTGTATCCCCGGCCTCAGCTGAGAGCGGAAAGTTATTCTCGATCTGTCCTCATGAGCCCATCCTCGGCCGCCAGTACCACATCATCCATAATGGCAAGCCACTCATTTTCATAGAAGAACAGTTCCCTTATAACAGGTTTCTCGACGAGCGCCGGGTAATAATCAGGACCCCCTCGCGAATCCATGTCACGCTGATCGATATGCACGGCGGTTCCGGCCGGGTCGACGGAGGAGTCGGTATCGCTCTGGATGACCCCGGTATCCTTATCGAAGTCCGCCAGAGCCCGGAATTCGGGGTTTCAGGCTGCGAGGGAGAGTTGAAGATGAGAATTACCGACATTGCCGGGCATATCCTCGGGAAACTTCATCCCCCTGGAAGCGTGTCGATCACAGTGCGGGAACACTATCCTTCCCATATCGGGCTGGGCAGCGGATCGCAACTGGCAATGGCATTAGGCAGGGCAGTTTGCGAGTGCTATGGCAGGAACCTGTCTGCAAGTGACCTGGCCGTGACTGTCGGGCGAGGGGGAACGTCCGGTATCGGGTGTGCGGCATTCGACCTTGGGGGATTCATTGTCGATGGAGGTCACAGTTATGGGAAAGGACTTGAAAAATTCGATTTCAGACCGTCGGGTGCATCGTGCGGGGTTCATCCACCGCCGGTGATCGCCCGCCATGATTTTCCCACTGACTGGCAGATCATCCTTGCAATACCCGATCTGCCCTGCGGTTTGAACGGCGGAAAGGAAATGGATATTTTCAGGAATTATTGTCCGGTTCCGGTCGATGAAGTCCGGACAGTCTGTCACGAAGTTTTAATGCGGATGCTTCCCGGAATCGTTGGACACGACCTGGATTTATTCGGCTCCTCTCTCAACAACATACAAAATTACGGATTTAAAAAAGTCGAACTAAGCCTGCAACCGAAAGAGATCCCCGATCTAATCGACCTGTTGCGATCGTCGGGAGCTGCCGGCGCAGGCCTGAGTTCATTCGGCCCGACTGTTTATGCGATTACCGACACCGGGGTCCGGGGAATTGAACGGGCTGCCAATTCGTTCATGAAAGAACATACAGGAGGAACGACCTTGATCACCTCCGGACGAAACCAGGGTGCAGCAGTACGGACTGAATAATACTGCGGAATGGTGAACAGATGAGAAGATCATTCTTGCTCTCTTCCCCCCCGACCGTGATGCGTAGCCCGTCACCAAGCCAAAAAAGTCTTCTGCCGGAGTTTCAGAACTGCATTTTGCAGGAGGAATTCGCGAACCCCGGTTTTTTTTAATTAAGGTCGCTTTCTTCTGATCCGGACAGAATCGGCATGGGCATAAAGTCCTTCGGCATCGGCGATTGTTTCGACGATATCTCCGATCAATTCGAGACCTTCACGCTCAATGATCTGCACCGATGTCGTCTTCAGAAAATGGGAGACATCGAGCCCCGAATATCTCTTTGCATAACCGGCTGTCGGCAGCACATGGTTAGTTCCTGTGGCAAAATCACCGCAGGCCACGGCAGCATCGGGACCGATAAAAATCGCCCCGGCATGATGAATCCTCGAAAGTACATACATCGGGTCGCGCACCTGCAGCGAGAGGTGCTCCGGCGCAATATAATCCGCTGCATCTATGGCATCATCAAGACATGAGGCAATATAATAACCCGAATGGTCCAGCGCCTTGCCAATGATCTCATTTCTTTTTGTTAAAGGGACCATGTCTCTGATGTATTCTCCGGTCTTTTCGGCGACTACTTTATCAGTCGTAATCAGGACACATGCTGAATGCGGGTCGTGTTCTGCCTGGGCAATAATATCTGCCGCTATGAATTCAGCTTCTGCACTATCGTCGGCAATGATAGCAATTTCACTCGGCCCGGCGGGGAAATCTATGTCTGCCTTGTCCCGCAGCATGACCTTCGCGGCAGTTACGTATACGTTCCCGGGCCCGACAATCTTTTGCACGGGCTCAATGGTCTCTGTTCCGAGGGCCATAGCGGCAATTGCCTGTGCACCTCCAACCCTGTATATTTCTCCAACACCCGCAATATCGAGGGCGACCAGGGTTGCGGGATGAATAGGCGGAGGCGAACAACAGCAGATTGAAGCAACCCCTGCGATTCGTGCAGGGACGGTACACATCAGTGCAGTTGATGGGTATGCAGCCCTGCCACCAGGGATGTAAGCGCCTATTCTTTCGAGAGGTGTTGTTTTTACGCCGAGTGTAATTCCCGGGGAGGTCTGGCGGAGCCAGAGGTCTTGGGGGCGTGTCATGGCATGAAATCCTGCAATCCGTGCCTCTGCTTCAATCAGCCTGTCCACAAGGTCGGGGTCTAATTCCTGGTACGCGCCTTCCCGTTCTTCGCGGGTAACGGCAAGTGCAGAAAGGGAAACCCCGTCAAATTTTTGAGACAACTCAAAAAGGGCTGCATCTCCTGATTCCCTGACCTGCCCGATTATCCTGGCGACGGATTCTTTTACATCCGAGATCCCGCTTTTCCGTTCATCCACCCATTTCCCGATCTCGACCTGCTGCCACATGTGAGGAGTTGTTCAGCAATTATTCAATGTTAAGGTATCGCCAATAAAAAATCAGATACGGGCGGGAACACGTTGCATTCATTTGTTTATCACGAATCCGGGATCACGTGGATTGCGGTCGCTTTAAAGGAGATCCAGACCTCTTTCCCGAAACCAAGTCCGAGATCCTCGGCAGAACTGACAGTGACCAGTGATGTGATATCAATGCCGCAATCTACGACGACATCGACAAAAGGACCTTGTGAGGCCATACTTTTTATTTTTCCCCTGAATACGTTTCTGGCGCTTGTGTTCGACAGCCTTTCCGTGTGAATAGTAACATCTTCTGCCCTGAAAACAGCAATGACCCTGTTCCCGGGCCGGGTATCGGTGATTGCCTGAATTGTGATGCCTGGGATCGCAATTGACGCTTCCCCGTCCCTGTTTCCTGTTACGACACCCGGGACGATGTTCTCAACCCTGACAAACCGGGCGATATTTCTTGTCGCCGGCCGGTGAAATATTTCGTTTGTCGTCCCTATCTGGGGAATTCCCCCTTCAAGGATGACACCTATACGTGAGGCAAGCTTCTGGCCCTGGAGCATATCGTGCGTGCTGATGACTATCGTCGTATCCAGCTCCACGGTTAATTTCAAGCACAAGCTGTTCGATTTTATCTGCAGAAAGAGGGTCGAGATTAGCGGTAGGCTCGTCAAGAAACAGGATCTCAGGTCTTGTGACAATCGACCTGGCCAGTGCAACCCTCTGCGCTTCTCCCCCTGAAAGCGTGCGGGCCAGCCTTTTGCCATAACCGGCCAGGTCGATTGCATCGAGTGCGTCGTGAACTGCACGGTTAATTTCTTCTTTGGATTTTTTACGATATTTCATTCCCAGTGCGATATTGTCATGGACTGACATCCCGAATATTACCGGTTTTTGGTTCAGAAGGGCCATCCGACGTCTTAAATCAAACCTGGTACGGGAAGCATGCGTATCGTTCCCGAGTATGGTCAGCGTTCCCTCCGATGGCATCTCGAGGAGGTCGAGCAGCCGGATGAGGGTACTTTTTCCCGAGCCGCTTGGTCCGATAAGGCCAAAGATCTCCCCGCGGTTCACTGAGAACGATATATTTTTAAGGATTTCTTTTCCCCCGTACTCTTTGCCGAGAGATTCCGCGCTGATGACGATCTCGCTCATATTCCTATCCGGCCCCGGTTCAGGACGTTGTATAACTCTTCCACACACTGCCTTCCTGGACCAGGTTCAGGCCAAAATTTACCAGTACTGCAACACCAAGGAGGATTATCCCAAGAGCAATGGCAAGGGCAAAGTCGCCCTGGGACGTTTCAAGAGAGATTGCAGTCGTCAGCACCCTGGTGCCTGAATAACCGAGCCCTCCCCTGATATTTCCCCCGATTATCATCGCAGCACCGACTTCCGATATCGCCCGGCCGAACCCCAGTATCACGGCAGCCAGGATTGCAAATTTCACCTCCCGGATAAGAGTCACAATCGACTGGAATTTAGTAGCACCAAGTGAATTTACGATGGTCTTCATGTCACGGTCCACACCACTCAGTGCGCTAATGGTGAAACCGATAATCAGAGGCATCACAAGGATCATCTGGGCAAGGATCATGCCCTGGGGCGTGAAAAGAAGTCCGAGAAAACCCAGGGGCCCGGCATTGGAAAGCAGGAGAAAAAGGAGGAGCCCGGCAAGTACAGTCGGAAGCGCGTAAAGCGTCTGGACCATGTTGATTATGAACCTTTTCCCGAAAAATTCGTGATAATATACCATTGCCCCGACAGGAATCGAAATGAGGGCAGATAAAAAAGTTGACGAGAGGGATATCTCGAGTGACAGTATTGTGATTCTTATTACCTCTGGATCAAGCGTGACGATAAGATTAATCGCCTGTAAAAACCCTGTAACAATTTCGTTTACCAAGTCTGTCACAACCTCTATGTTCTAAAGATAATATTTAGCAACGGTTAAATATAATCACATTTTCTAATTGATTTCATGAATGCTTTAAAAACTTCCTACCTCATCTTACTGGTTTTTTCCGTTGTCTTTGTAGCAATCCTTAGTTCAGGATGCACATCCCCGACGACATCACCGGCGACACCGACAATAACGGGGACGCAGGTTCCCGTTGCCAATGCAACGACGGCTCCGGCAACACCTGCCCCCCATGACCCGAACTCTCTCCTCATAGCGACGACAACAAGCCTGTACGATACCGGACTCCTCAACAGGATACAGGACATCTACCAGAATGAAACGGGCATCACGGTAAAAATCACCTCGCAGGGCACCGGACAGGCAATACAACTTGCACAGCGGGGAGATGCGGACCTGCTCCTCGTTCATTCGCCTTCGCAGGAGCAGACATTCATCAACAACGGCTATGGCATCAACCAGCGATGCTTTGCTTACAACTACTTCGTAATCGTTGGCCCTGCAAGTGATCCTGCCGGAATCGCAAATATGACTCCGTCAGCGGCACTTGCCCAAATCAGGGCATTAGGTCTGAACGGTACTCCGGGGGTCTACTTCGCATCCCGTGGTGACCAGTCTGGCACTCACACGGCAGAACAGAATCTTTGGGCCAAGGCAGGGTTAAACTATTCCAACAATGTCTCCGGTTCCGGGCCGTGGTACCTTTCCGTAGGCAAAGGCATGGGAGACACGCTGACGTTTGCGAACCAGAAAGGTGCTTATACCCTCAGCGATGAGGGGACTTTCCTGGCATACAAGAGCAAACTGAACCTGACAATCCTCATACAGAACAACTCACAGACTCCTGAACCGGTACAGTGCAATCGCTGTAAACCCTGCCAAGAACCCGAATGTCAACATTGTCCAGGCGGACAGGTTCATCAACTGGCTCCTCTCACCTGAGGGCAGGACCGTTGTCGGTACGTTTGGCGTTGCAGATTATGGAAAGCCATTGTTTACGCCACTGCTTCCCGATGCGTGCAGTGCACCGCAATTTAACTGCACCTGCGGCGGTAATGTAACACCGGTCTGACTACCAAAAAATTTTCTTTTTTTTACGCCCCGGTAACAGGGCAGGGCCAGGGCAATCAGTTGTTTCAATAACGCCACAGGTGTAACCATAAATACGAGGAATATCGTGGAGCCTGGTGAAGTCGCACAGAATGGAACTGCAGAACCCGCGTTCTGCCTCCTGGAAGATGAGTCAAGTTTTTGCGTCACGCTTAAGGAAGGCGGAAAGACAGGCAGGACCACTGATTCATCGCCAGAGGAGTATCTTGCCGCGATCCAGGATTCCACTGTCGCATGGGCGGATTTTGCGGTAAAGGACCTCGAACAGGAGTTAGAAGGGATCGGTATATCCATGGGATTCCAGCGAATCCCATACCAGAAACTTCTTTCAGGTTTTTATTCGTCGTACGAGGACTATGACACCGAACTCGGTATCATGCTCCCTGCAGTCTCCATGACAGAGAACGATATGGCTGTCCACCCGATCGTAATCCTGATCCGGGGAAATTTTATCGTCACCATTCATCGTGAAGGCATGAACAGGCTTCTCAAGTTCTCCCGTTATGCACAGCCTTTTTTTAAGAAAATTGCAGCGGATAGCACACCTGACAGGGTCACCCTTGTCCTCGAAAGAATAATTGACGAGAATAACGACCGGAACTTCGAGTACCCTGAGGGGTATCGAAGCACATGGGGACAGCATCAGTAAATCCCTGATCGAAGAAAAGATCAGCAAGCAGCAGATCGCGAAGGACATTTACAACATGAAACATGTGCTTATCAACTACCTGAACGTCCTGTGGGCAACCAAAGACGTCATAGAATCGCTCAGGTACGGGGATTCTGACCTTATTACCGACGATGAACGGCTTCTCGGCAGGATCGGGATCCTTTCGGATAACATCGACCGCCATATCGAGCTCTCAGAACAGATGTCGAATGTCCTCGCATCAGGTCTTGAAGTGATGCAGAGTATCTACAACAACCAGCTGCAAAGCCTGAACAACCGGTTTGCACTCGTCACGGCATATCTGACCGTGCTCGGCACTGCCTTCCTTGTCCCGAACACAATCGCGACCATAGCGGGAAGCGGGATAATGGGAGGTACCATGGCTGCACAATGGTGGTACCTCCCGCTTCTTGTCGTATCGACAATTGTTGCGACGGCAACATCATTCCTCTGGGTCCTCCATGTCTGGAAAAAGAGAGAGGACTGATGTCCCGGAACGGGGCGGCTTTGGGTATTCAATAAAATACGTTTTTCTGCGTTTTGAGGGAAGCACCCGGCATCCTACTTTTTTCCGGCAGGAATACAGCGTAAGACCCTATATTAACCTGAAGAAGATAATTTTAATCCGTGATTCGTCACCTGGACGAAGGTCATTCCATGGGAGTTAAGGAGAAAATACCCTTAAAGTTTAGTATATCGGAACTTGCAGGAGCTTTCGGGGATTTCGGAACGATTATTCCCCTGATGTTTGCCGCTGCCCTCGTCTGTCACCTTAACCTTGGGATGATACTTCTTTTTTTTGGCATCTGGTTTATTATAACGGGCTGGTATTACCGGCTGCCGGTGCCGATCGAACCGATGAAAGTGATTGCCGTCGTGGCGATCTCGAGCGTCCTCGCAGGTCCGGAGCTTGCAGCAGCAGGCATTCTCCTTGGGCTGATATTTTTTTTCCTTGGTTTTGGAAAGTGGATGGGATATATCAACCAGTATGTTCCAGACCCGGTGATACGGGGAATCCAGATCGGTCTTGCGCTTCTGTTGTTTAAATCGGCAGGGGAATTCATGTTCCAGGACCCGATGTATTTCGCGGTCGGGGTAGGAATCATCCTTGCCATATTTGTGATTTCTTATTTCGGAAAGATCCCTGACGTATCAGCACTAATCCTTATCCTCATCGCCGTGATTATTGGAATTGTTCTCAAGGGGGTCCCCGGGATATACCTGATACAGGTTCCGCAATTCTTTATACTTCCTTCGCCAGGGGATTTTTTCAGGGCTGTGCCCGAGCTTGTGATACCACAGGCAATCATTACCGTTACAAACGCGATCCTCGCGACTTCGCTCCTGTCCAAAGACCTGTTTGCCCATGATATTCCACCCCGTAACCTCTCGCGAACGATCGGAGTGATGAACCTGGTCTCGGTCCCGCTCGGCGGATTTCCGATGTGCCACGGGGCCGGGGGCTTTGCTGCACAATACCGGTTCGGGGCAAGGACCGGGGGGGCCAATATATTCGCGGGGATTGTCTTTCTTGCCATTGCCTTATTTTTCGCCGGCCCCGCATTTCAGCAGCTCATCTCCCCGGGGTTTTATGGAGCCCTCCTGGTGTTCGTCGCCCTGGAAATGGGTAAGCATGGTATGAAAACAGATTCTGCTGTCATTACAATCGTTACCGGCATCCTTGCCCTGTTCTCGATGATCGCTGCATTCCTTGCCGGGATGGCAATTGCTTATTTCCTCATAGTCCGCGGTCGAAAGAATGAGAAGAACCTTCAGTCCTGATGCGGGTATACTAAACTATTTTAATGAACTTATCAAAGGATGAATAATAAAACGGAATACAAAAAGACATTTACTACGAAAGGCATCCATTCCTGACCTGCAGACGATGGAGTCGTTTCCTGAGGAATATACTGGATCCGGGTTTGGAGAGAAGGGGATATCCCACGCAATGGCGAGGGATACCGGCCGGTTGTGCCGGAGCGGGTGAAGACTTGGCGATTCGGGACCATAACGGTGAGAGAGGAAACTAGTTTTAAGAAATGAGGAAGAAATACATGGCTGATGATATAGGCTATGTCCCTATTGGTATCATCAATTCACCCTGGAAGACCGGGGAAGGTATGCCGATCCAGCCTTGCGGGGCGGCAGGAATACGTGGATCTGTAACAGTCTTCGGTGAATACCTCCCGGGACTGAAGGATCTTGATGGGTTTTCCCGGATATATCTGATATATCATTTTCACCGGTCCCACGGCTTCGATCTTGAAGTGACTCCATTTCTGGATTCCATACAAAGGGGGATATTTTCGACCAGGGCACCACGGAGACCGAATCATATCGGGATTTCCATTGTTAAACTTGTTGGGATAACCAAATACGGACTTGACATTGAAGATGTCGATATTATCGACGGGACCCCGCTCCTCGATATCAAACCCTATGTTCCCGAATTCGACTGCTATCCCCGGGAGACCTCGGGGTGGCTTACCAACAAGGATTCCGTTAAAGAAATGAAAGCAGACAGGAGATTTATCGTCAGGGATTAGAAAAAATTACCCTGCCCGGATCACGGTACCGATCTCTTCGCCCTTCAACGCTTTTTCAAGATTTCCCGGGATATGGCCATTGATAATTTTTACTTCATGCAGGTTTCTTGCATCAGGAAGTAATTTTACTACCATCGGTTCGACGACCATATCATCGAGATCCATAGCAAGAAGTTCATGTGCATTGATATCTTTGATAAATTCCGCATCCGGGTTTTTGAACGGGTCCTCGGTATACAAACCGTTTACATTTTTAAGAAGGACACAACACTTCGCCCCGAGGACTTCTGCAGCAAGGAATGCACCTGTGTCCGTCCTGTGGGGGGGGATGGCCCCATATTCTCCAGGGTGCTCGTACAACCCATAAGGCGGGGTGCCCTGCATCACCGGGAGAGTACCAAGGTAGAGCTGGTTGGGAAGTTCCAGGAGATCGCCGGTATGGATCCTGACCCCATGCCACCGGGAAAGAAGGATCGAGAGCATGATGGCATTCTGTTCGCTGATTTTTCCGGCCAGTTCCGCAAGGACCCCGGTCGGCATACCGAGATCGAGGCCGATATCGAGGATATGACGCACCCGGACCCCGCCCCCTGTAACGATAAGCATTTTATTATTGCCTGACAACTCCCCGATTTCCTCGACGAGAGGGAGAAGAACCGTCCTCCCGTAATCGATGATGCCATGGCCCCCGATTTTTACAACATTAAGTTCAGGAAGGAGACGTAGTCCCGGACGGTCCCTGTATGCTCTTATAAGACTTTTGCGGGCGAGAGATTCCCCCTGCAGTTTATTATCGAGCTCAAAACGCCTGTGCATAGTAATTACGATAACTTTATCTGATCCAAAGAATAATAGGTTGGTGATAAACCAATTGGTATATCAGCAGGTAGCAAATGACAACAATATATGTCAGAGAGCGGCAAAAAGTCGGCGAAGGAGTTAAGCAGCCTAAATACCGGATCCTAGCGGTTACCGGTGAGGATGTGACGATAGAAGCAACTCATTTCAGGAAAATGGAGATCGAACAGATTGCAAAAGATGTCGGTGCGAATATCGTTTATTTCGAGCCGGTACCCGAAGATGAGAAGAAAAAGTACGGGCACCAATCGTAAGAAAACGAACCACCTCAATTTTTTTCGGGACATAAGATCGTCATTATTGAGAATGGCTTCCCTACCCGGGTCCAATACGGTTCTTTTCTAAAAAACAATCCCCGTACATGTTATTCATTCCCTGGATTCCAGCCTTCTCTCCGGCCAGGTTTCCGGAAGGAAAGAGACTGAACTATTCTTCCTACAAAAGCAACACGAAAAGGCAAGACTATATAAGAATATTAGTTCGACTAAGGTATCGGGAACCATGGCCACCCCCCTGTCGGTCGATATTCTGTTCGATGCAGCCATAAAAATCCAGGTAATCCATGAGAGAAACCTCCAGATATCATTTACTGAAGACGGGATTCATATCAGATTTCCCACAACCAGAAAACTTGCGGAGTATCTCCTTATCCCCCATTATTATATCCTTCCCTATTTTGCAATAATGGAACAGCAAAATCTGGTCACCAGGGCCGAGCGTGTAGGTATTCTTACAACAAGAGAAGGGACAGGCAAATTTCTCGCCCTGATGGATAAATACTACCATAAGGATGCACAAAATCTGCTGGGCACTGCCCTTTTTAATAACATTCTCTCAAAAGTTAATGAACCCGGATAAATCTCGTGATTGCCGGCCCTCGCAGTTTTCACCCGAACAAACTCCCCTGCCCGATGTCTGGCACGATAATTTCTTCGCTTTAACGGCCCTCATGGGCTTTTACGTAAATATAAACGGTTAAAAAACCAAGATACTGTATCATGCGCTGTATTACCCTTGCAAGCGGAAGTAAGGGAAATTGTGCGTATATCGAGAGTGAAGGCAGGGCCATTCTCATCGATGCAGGTCATTCTGTGAGAGAGACATTCCGAAGGATGCATGAAGCAGGAGTCGATCCTTC
This sequence comes from uncultured Methanomicrobiales archaeon, assembly GCA_963809105.1. Classification (GTDB taxonomy): domain Archaea; phylum Halobacteriota; class Methanomicrobia; order Methanomicrobiales; family Methanospirillaceae; genus CAIKOD01. The sequence continues at coordinate 266,408 of CAWEIC010000005.1, forward strand.
CAATGTGGACGGGATAATCGTCACCCATGAACACTCCGATCATGTCAAAGGCCTCCTGCCGCTTGCACGAAGGCTCGGTGTCCCTGTCTTCGGCACGGGCGGCACACTCAGTCCGCATATCACACGGCACGACACCGGCAGGACCCCGGTCCGCTTTTCGGTATGCCGGTACAGGGAACCATTCAGAATAGAAGAATTTACTATTGAACCCTTCCCGGTGTCGCACGATGCAAGAGAGCCCTGCGGCTTTTTTATTTCGGTCGGCAACGAACACCTCGGATATTGCACCGATACAGGAACTATTACCGACCAGATGATGGAAATTCTCCTGCGCTCGGATGCCGTGGTCCTCGAGAGCAACCATTGCCCGGAGATGCTAAGAAACGGGCCCTATCCCGAGATGTTAAAACGGCGGATCCGTTCAAGACATGGCCATCTCTCCAATATAGACGCTGCAAAATGTATCGCTGCCCTTGGGGAGGGCGTTTTTCACATCCGTCTTGCACACCTTAGTGAAGTCAATAACACACCTGAAACTGCATTGAAAACCGGAAAAACAGGACTCGGGCTATTTCAGGATTCTGTACGGCTGACGGTAGCTTCAGAGGTCGGGCCTGTGCCATGCTGGGCAGAAGCGATCAGATTCTGACGATATCGTTGCCGACTGATTAAAGTTGGATCTGGGGACCACCATTTACACTTCCAATACCAAATTGGACACGATCCAGGATAATCTTCGCCTGATCGACGGTGTACAATCGGAAAAATATTGGAGGTACTGTTACCTGAGCTTCACTCGGGTTTCATTTTCAGGAGTTTCATGCAATAGAGATCGAGCGAGTCAAGAATTGCCTTTTTCGCTGATTTTGAGCGCTTCTCATCCTCAGAAAAAACATCGGTGGCAATATATTCCACAAGCATGAGGTAATGGCTCTTCGAAAGGATTCTCCGCTTAATTTCCTCGAGACAGGCAGATGATTCGGATTCTTTTCCAGCAACAAGTTCGAATGCGAAGTCGAGGAGGAGAAGTATATTCTGCGGCATCTTTTTCTCTACTGCAATTTTCCGAAAACTCCCATAGGCGGAATTCTGGGAAGAAATGATCGATAACTGCAATCCGTAATATATCGGTTCGAGCTGGTCCGGGTGCTGCTGCATCATTTGCCGGACGACTGCAGTCGCACCATTTGCATCGCGGGCTTCGATCCTGAAATGGTAGAGATCGCGGAGGAAGAACATATCATTGAAATAACGTTCCGAAGCAATTTTGAGGAGTTCCCCCCTCATCTCCCGGTTTTGATCCTTTTTCGCCTTTTCAAGACCAATTTTAAGGAATTCCACTTCCGCCGGGAACCAGTCGATGGCAAGCCTGATCATAAACCAGAAAATCTTGTTGACTTTCAGTTCCTGGACTACCTGGGGAAATTTCAGCCTGTTCACCGGCGGGCGAAGACGGGCAAGTTCGATCAGCTGTTCTCTCGCGTGAAGAGCCATCTCGCTGGGACGACGGTTGGCCTGGGGCAGACCTTCGCCCTGGTATTCTTCGGAAAGTATATAGTAGCAGTAGGCGATAGCGGTGCAGATAATCGAGTCGATTGTCCGGTATTTCTTCAGGATATCGATAGCCGGGTTATACTTGGCCAGGTCTATCAGTTTGAACCCAAGAATGATATCGAAGATCATGTGCCCGGTCTGGCGTCTCCTCATCCGGACTGCATAATTGAACAGGCGTTCGATATATTCGACATCCCCTGATTTTTTGCTCACCTCGAGAACCTTCACCGTCAGTTCGTCGATAAGACGGTCATGGGCAACTTCGCTGATAGTGGGAATGGAACTTTCAATAACCGACAGCACATACCCATAAAACATCGGTATGTTTGAGTCTATTTTTTCAGAGTTATTCTCGACATATTCCATCAATTCCTTTCTAATATGGGCAATCCTGATGTCGAGAACTGCATCGGGCTGCCATTCATCATCCATACGGTACTTGCCCCTTCAGTCTATTTATAGTTAATATTGTTAGCTGCTAACGTGATTTTCTGTAATCCGGGTCAGGTTTAATAGTTTCTATGATAGTTCCAACCGGATGTTATCCGGATGCTGTAACCCCGAACATTGGTGGCTGCCATAATCTCTTCTAAAATGACAATTCCGGGAGATGAGACCAGGAGGTGCGAACTCTTATAGTTCGTCAATCCAACACCTAATACAGGCTTCCTATGCACTTCCGCGAATTTTCCCGTATCTGTGAACAACTGGAAGGAATCTCCGGCCGCCTTGAGATGATTGACCTGATCAGCCGGGTCCTCCCCGGTCTTTCAGACGAGGAACTCACGGTTTTTGTCAGGTTCATCATGGGGCGGATTTTCCCCGATTGGAGTCCCCAGAAACTTGGCATCGGGCCGAACCTCCTCTTCGACGGGATCGCCTATGTTGTCGGAACCAGGAAGGACGTGGTCATCGGGACTATCAATACAACCGGTGACCCCGGAGCTGCTATCGAACACCTGCTGGCAGGCAAGGAACAGACCTCTTTTTTTTCCGAAGATCTGGAAATTGTCGGTGTCTATCACGAATTTGAAAAAATTGCAGCTATAAGCGGAAAAAACTCTCAACGGGAGAAATTACTGGTCGTCCGGAAGCTCCTCGCCAACGCAAGCCCTCTTGAAGGAAGATATCTCGCACGGATCATGCTCGAAGACCTCAGGATTGGTGTCGGGGAGGGAAACATCAGGGGGGCTGTAGCAAAGGCATTTTCCGTCGATCCGGCCCTGGTGGAACATGCGATGCAGGCACTCAACGATTTGGGATTTGTTGCGCAACTTGCAAGGAAAGGAGAGATGGCTCTGCGGGATGTACATATCTCGCTTTTTCACCCGGTACGGATGATGCTTGCACAACAAGGGTCGATATCGTCGGCAATCAACGAAAACGGTACAATTGCGGCAGAATACAAATACGACGGAAACAGATTCCAGTTCCATAAATCAGGAACTATAACCCGGCTGTACTCCCGGAAACTTGAGGATGTCACGAATGCCCTGCCCGACGTGATCGAACTCCTTAATGCGGTTACTACGCATGATGTAATTCTGGACGGCGAAGTGATTGCAATTAAGAACGGCAGGCCACTGCCGTTCCAGAATGTGCTCAGGAGGTTCCGGAGAAAACATGACATTGGTGAGATGACCGGTGAAATCCAGTTGGTACCGAATGTATTCGATATCCTGTATCTCGATGGCGAAACACTGATCGATCTTCCCCTGAACGAACGGAGAAAACATCTCGAAACAGCAGTGACAGGGCATGTCGCTCCTCAGCTGGTGAGCAGCGATATCCCTCGCGTCGAAGAATTCTACCAGGAAGCCCTTGATAAAGGCCACGAAGGTATCATGATCAAAGTTGCCTCTTCACCCTATACACCCGGCGTCAGGGGTAAAAACTGGATCAAGATCAAACCCGAAGTCGATACCCTGGACCTCGGTGTCGTCGGGGCTGAATGGGGAGAGGGAAAAAGAGCACACCATTTCGGATCTTTTCTCCTTGCATGCCAGGATGAAGGAGAATTAATTACTCTATCGAAAGTGGCAACCGGCTTTTCCGACGAACAGCTTGCAGAAGTATACACGCTGCTAAAAGACCGCGTGATATCGAGCTCGGGGAAGGAGGTGAGGTTCGAGCCGTCGCTCGTATTCGAGGTAGGTTATTCAGAACTTCAGAAAAGCCCTAATTATCCAGCAGGGTTTGCCCTCCGTTTTCCAAGGTTCATCCGGATAAGAGAAGATAAGGACATCGACGAGATTGAGACGCTGGAGAGTCTCCGGGAACGTTACGAGAAGCAGTCGAAACCCGAACGGACTTAAAGTGGATGAAAAACATAATTAAACAGGTCCGAACCTTTTCGGCGGTAACTGAAAAACCCGGTCTCTTTGTCGTCATTCCCGGGGATCTGCCCTGACCTGTTTTACAATCCGTCCCCGGTTGCCTACCGTGTTGACCTGTGATGTTACCCATGAGTCCCATACTACCGGCACAGGTGCTACAGACGAACTGATCTCCCGCCCTATATCATCGTCAGATCCGCACGTAACAAGAATAACTATGGAGCCCGGTGCATATTGCCCACAAATAATGGTATCCTCGTCGCCATCGGTTATACCCAGTACCGGTATGCCGAGATGCGCACAAATATGACCGCAGATCGCCGTAGTGTCGTCGCCAATCGCAAGGACACCGCAAACATCATCCCTGAGGTAACGATAGATATCGCACCCGCAATGATCGATGGTTATCACCCGTCCGTATCCGGACCTCCCCCCGCGTATGATCCCCGGGGCGGGATGTGAACGTCGTACCATGCCGCTCTTACACCACGCACCCCCGGGATTCACCGGTCCTGTGCGCTCCAGTTTTTCAATCCCGTGTGCTTTTATCCTGATTCCCCAAACCGGTTCAATGTGACCGTCCCGTGTCGAAAGTACTACCGTGCATTCTGTTGCGCAGCCAATGACGATGCCGTTGACGAAAACCGGTTCACCTGGAATGCAACCCCTTATGCTTCTTAACTCGTGATCCAGCCCTGCTGGTTCCGAAATAGCATTTTCAATCCGGTATCCGGTCCTATCGGAAAGCAACTCTGCAAGCCCGATATCGCCTTCGTTCCAACGATATATTACATTATCGGAGCATTCGACCTGGATGAGCCCCCCGCTCCCGAGCCGGCCCGCAATGATTTCCCCGAAAATCCTCCCCGACTCCGGCGTTTTCCCGCAGTTTGCAAGAAAGATGCTGCCTTCGATGTTCCGGATGGCTCCTGACGGGGGAATTCCCGAGTACTCAACCGGAATCCCGGACTCCTCAGCCGCAGTCCTCGCCATAACTCCGGCCACAATGATTCTTTCGGGCCTTATGGCATTGTTTAGCCTGTAGACATACCCCGTATCAAAAATTTCCGGTCCATGGACAACCATGACCGGCCGTTCACGGCTTTTCATATACAACTGAATTATCCATCAGATCTTACTGCACCTTTATTCTAGAGGTCGTAACAATGGAGGTCCGGCTATTTTGGAACGCCGGTCTGCAACAAAAACAATAACACCGTCCGTGATAACTTAATAGAAACGACTCCCGAAAGGTGAGAATTACGGACTTCAAGGAAAAACGTGTGCTGGTAACCGGGGCCGGAGGATTCGTGGGTTCCTATCTTACCCGACACCTGCTCGACAATAATGCACATGTTTTTGGTTTGCTCAGAAATAAAAAACAGGGATCAGAGACGGGAAGCGAAAAAAAACAGGGCAATGTCAGTTTTCCGACATTTATTTCGGGAGATATCGAAGATTACGGGAGTCTTGAACGTGCCATGACCCTTTCGGAACCGGATTATGTGTTCCATCTTGCCGCCCAGTCATACGTGCCCCGTTCCTATTCGGATCCCCTTGAAACTGCGAGAATAAACTGCCTCGGCACTAATAATCTTCTTGAGGCCATCAGGAACAGCAGTTCCAATCCGGTCGTAATATTTGCAGGTTCTTCGGAAGAGTATGGCCTCGTATTCAGTTCCCATGGACAATACAAACGACTGAAAGAAAAATATGGCAATATTTTCCCCGAGCCCGTAATACCGGAAGTCCCGATAAAAGAGACGAATCCACTCAGGCCAATGTCTCCTTATGCCGTGAGCAAGGTATTCGGAGACCATCTCATGCGCAATTATTTCCACACGTACGGTGTGAAAACAGTTGTTTCCAGGGCATTCAACCATGAAGGTGCCGGAAGGGGGCTCCTGTTCGTTACTGCGGTAATTACCCGTCAGGTCGCAGATTTACGTGCACACCGACGCTTACCGATTGTTATCGGCAACGTGAACCCCTTCCGCGACTGGTCACACGTATATGATGTCGTCAGGGGATATTGCCTTCTCGCAGAACGGGGTAGATATGGCGACGTCTACAATCTTGGTACGATGAGGACGATTTCGGTTCTTTCATATCTCCTTATGTCTCTAGAGAAATCCGGATACCTGATCACCTCGATTGAATCGACCCATGGGAAAAAAAAGGTGGATAATCCACAGGCACCTGATACTACACCAATGTTCGGTATCGAATTTAAGAAGACAAAGCTCGACCAGCTCTTCCTATCGGGAGAACTTGAATATACTTTACAGGATGAAGGAATTATTGTCCGAACCGATCAGGGAGATGTTCCCGTGCAGTTTGATACGACCCGATTCCGGCCGTCCGAAGTCCCCATTATTCTTGCTGATATACGAAAAATTCGGGATATCGGATTTGCGCCGCGCTGTACGGTGGAAAATATCATCAGCGACCAATTGGATTATTTCTCAGGAACCCCGGATCCCTGCCCTTGATTATCGGACCCGCCTGTTATAACGGTCAGAAAACCGGATAATATCATCCTCCTCCAGATATTCCCCGATTTGAACTTCGATCACCTCAAGGGGGATTTTTCCCGAGTTCCCAAGGCGATGTTTCATCCCTTCAGGAACGTAAGTGCTCTCTCCCCGGCGGACCTGGATCTTTTTACCATCGAGCTGAACATCAGCCATACCACTAACGACAATCCAGTGTTCACTCCTGTGGAGGTGTTTCTGGAGGGAGAGCTGCTCACCGGGTTTCACCGTCAGGCGTTTTATCCGGAAAAACTGCGATCGTTCGAGTTCCACATACGACCCCCAGGGGCGATACACCTGGCGGGGGTAGTCAACGATCGGATTTCCTTTCGCCTTGAACCGTTTAACAATCTCGTTCACGCGGCCGCTTTTGCCGGTGTCCGCGACGAGAATGGCATCACCAGTGTCGACGATGATGCTGTTGGAGATACCGATCAGTGCAACTTCCTTTCCAGGAGCATATACGAAGTTATTACAGGAATCAAGATATTCCGCTTCGCCTGAATTTCCCGCCTGGTCATGGGATCGGTATTCGTACCAGGCCTGAAAGGTTCCAAGATCGGTCCACCGGGCTTTAAGAGGGACAACAGTCTACGCGGCGTGATTTTTCGAGGAGGCCATAATCAACGGAGAGGGACGGCAACCTGATATAGTCAGGGGCGTCTCCAGAAAAGGCCTCGAGAAATTCAGGCTGGTATTGTTTCATTTCGGAAAAAAATCTGGTCGTTGAGAAGAGAAACATCCCGCTATTCCATAGGTAGCCGGATTTGACGTAATGTTCCGCCATCGTGCTGTCGGGTTTTTCTTTGAATTCCCGGACAAGGTATCCCTGCGGTAATTCTTTTCCTGATGCGATGTACCCGTACCCGGTATTGGGGTTGGAAGGCCTGATCCCGAATGTTACGAGATAATCAGCAGCAATACTTTTGGCAGCGGCAATTTCTCCGGTCGCCGATTCGTCAAGCTCTGTGATCGCTTGGAAAAATCACGACATCTGATTCACCGAACCGCGACCTGATCTCGTTCATGGCCCACGTGATCGCCGGGAGCGTATTTTTCCCTTCAGGCTCTTTTAAAATCCGATCTTCGGAAGCATCTGCTCCAAGTTCCTCGATCTGACTTTTGACGAGGTACTGATGAATTTCATTCGTAACAATAAATATTTCATCGGGGGATGACAACCGGAGAGACCTCATATAGGTCTCCTGGAAAAGTGAATTTCCATCTATTTTGAGGAATTGTTTCGGGTTATGGGTCCGGGAAAGCGGCCATAGTCGGGTTCCCACACCTCCGGCGAGGATCACGGATTTAAGGGATTCCATGAATAATCACCCGTATGTTTGCCGTATTCTTTCTTATCTGTTCCTGTCGTCGTAATGACCAAGCGGCAGGTTAATAGGTGACATTATCCCAGTCCCGCACCGGAAAGAATGAAGGTAATATTTATTAAGCCCTGGAGAGACAGGGATCTCCGGAGCCTGGGTGTTCGATATGGGAGTCCTCCTTGAAGATCCGGCCCTTCACGACAGGTCCGGAGTATTTCTGGACCGTTGCGATGCCGGGAAAAAACTAGCGCAATTTATTAAACAGGAATTATCTCCCGAAAATGCAATAATCTGTGCTATTCCATCGGGGGGAATACCGGTCGGTGTCGAGATAGCACGGGAATTATCCTTTCCATTCACCGTTCTCGTCGTACGAAAACTGCAGATACCCTGGAATACCGAAGCGGGGTTCGGGTCGATGACATGGGATGGAAAGGTATACATTAACAGGGCTCTTGCCGATCGCCTGTCTCTTTCAGGGGACGATATCGCCCGGGCTGTTGAAAAAACGGCGGGTAGTATCAGGGAACGGACGGCTTTATATTCGGAATATATGAAATCCCTCACGGGAATTGCGGGAAAAACAGTAATCATTACGGATGATGGGCTTGCCTCCGGGTATACGATGCTTGCTGCAGTGCGATCGCTTGGGAGCCTTGGTCCCGGCAGGGTGATCATTGCAATACCGACAGGATCGGCTGGTGCTGTAACCTTCCTCCTTCCCGAGACCGACATCGTTGTCTGCCTCAATATAGTCACCAGGCCATCCTTTGCAGTCGCCCGGGCTTATGAACACTGGCACGACCTGAACGAAAGTGAGGTCCTTATCCACCTTTCCAGACTGAAGGAAACCGGGATATTATAGTGTGTCATCTCCGGGATTTAGGACCTTCACCGACTCCGGCAGAGTTTATCACGTTTTCGTCCACGCCGAGGGCCCTGCACCTGAGAATTTTCAAATTTTTACCTGGAACGGATTCTTTTGTATATTTTTTTACAAAAAAAAGCAATTCAACAGGGCGGTTTTAATGGGAAATTTCATTCAGGTAACGATAGATCGGGAACCGCCTTCAGGGTGAGATTCATAACGACCCCCTGAGACGGATCGTTTTCAACGCGGTTCCTGACCCTGATCTTCCCGCCGTACCGGTCCATTAACATCCTTACAATATACAGGCCGAGACCTTTGCCATGCCCCCGTGTATATCCCTGGGACGATCTCATAAACAAATGGGATTTATAATCATCAGAGATGCCCGGGCCGTTATCGATGACATTAATATCTGCTGTCTCACCATGGTTTTCAACCTTTATCCATACGGTTACAAACGGTCCCCCGAATGTCACCGAGTTGTTGATGAGGTTGCTGAAAACTTCGGAAAGGAGGTCGTCAGCAAAGACCGATATGCCTGAAGGTTCGTATAGTATTGCGATTTTCCGGTTCCTTAAAATTTCGGTCTGGATTACGGCATCAAGATTTATCGGCACCAGATCAATTGTTTTTTCCCGGATCCGTCGGATCAGCGTTACTTTCCTGATAATTTCAATGCTTTGCTCTATACCTCTTTTCGTGATCATCGCGTATTCTTTCATCTTCCCATTGAGCATTTCGGTCAGGATATCGGTATAACCAAGTGAACGTGTATTGGCATCATTTATGTCGTGGACAAGAATGTCGAGGTACAGGTTTGATTCTTCGTGCAACCGCTTGAGTTCGGCGTGCAGGATCGCCTCCTCTATAATTCCGCCTATCTGTCTCCCAAGTTCTTCGAGGATCCGGAGCTCGATTCTCTGATATTTGTTCATTCCGCTCTCTCATTGCGAGCATAAGACCGACAACCTTGGACTCGGTCCTCACCGGGACTGCGGCAAGGCTGGCTATGCCAACATCCCTAAGATCCCACGGGAGATCCTGGTCTTCGAAATAGAGTGAATGCCGGTGAGACAGCAACGGGGTAAAGAAATCATTATCGGTAGAAATAACCTGAACCCTCGCAGCCACAGACTCATGCAATACAAGCCCTGTTGAATATTGCAATTCAAACGAATGGCGGGGCTGGTTAAGCCGATAAATCGACACCCCATCAAAACCAAGGATTTTCTGGAGTTTATCCATACTTTTCCGGTAAATAACCGGGAATGCCTGTGTAGGCGAAATGATCGTCACAATATCGTTAATCACCCCAAGTTCCCGTGCCTTCTGCTTTATCTCAAGCTCCCTGCGTTTGCGTTCCGTGGAATCGACAATGAAACCTTCCCGGGCAAGTAGTTCTCCGGTCTCGTCAAAGACACCACAGCCCTGTTCCCAAAGCCATTTTTCCTCACCCATTGCATCCCTGATACGGTAATTGATGGTGAACGGCTGTTTCAGATCGATTGATTTCTGGATAGTGACCAGGACATGATCGCGGTCTTCGGGAACGATCAGGTTGCCGTAGAGGACCCTGCCTGAGGTGAAATCATCAGGTTTGTATCCGGTAATCGTGATACACCCTTCACTGACAAATTCCATGGGCCAGTCAGGGTGATTGTCACAACGGTACGCAATCCCGGGAAGGTTGGAAATAAGGGTTCCAAGAACTCTCCGGCTCTCGATGAGATCTTTTTCAGTCCGGTGTCTCTCGGATATCTCCTCCTGAAGTGCTTTGGTCCTTTCAAGGACCCGGGTTTCAAGTTCCGCGTTCAGCCTTTTCAGTGCTTCTTCTGCCCTTTTCCTTACGGTAATGTCTCTGATTATCGATAAAACAGCCTGGTTTCCTTCAAATTCAATAAGGCGACTGGACAGTTCGATCGGGATTATGGTCCCATCACGGTGGACGACGGCCGATTCAAAAAATACATGGTGTTCAGCGAGAAGTTCCTTTATTTTTCCCTTCACCATCGCCGCATAATCGGGGGTCTCTATCTCCATAATTGTCATCTGGAGAAGCTCATCCCTGGAATACCCGATACGGTCGCAGATCACCTGGTTCACCTCAAGGATTCGTGCCTCCATATCGTGGATGATAATCCCGTCACTTGCACTGTTGAAAAGCGTCCTGAACTTCTCTTCAGATTCTTTTAAGGACCGTTCGACCCTTCTTTGTTCGTCGCGTAACTTTTTTTCTTCAAGTGCATGGGTGACCGCGATTGAAAGTCTCGCCATTCGATCTTTGAGAAGATAATCGGAAGCCCCCTCTTTCATGCATTCGATCGCGATCTCATCACCAATAGCTCCGGTAACAACGATGAAGGGAATATCGGCACCCTGTTCGTGCAGGATCTTTAACGCCTGGATCGCATCGAACTGCGGCATCGAATAATCGGCAATAATTATCTCGAAAGACGAGTTCAGATTGGCAATAAAATCCTCACTGGTCTCAATACGCCGGAAAATCGGGTCGTACCCTCCTTTTTTCAACTCGTGCAGGATAAGTTCGGCATCAGAAGGTCGATCCTCCAGCATCAGCATCCGAAGAGGTATCGTCATTGCAGAGCCTCCGCATCATTCCTTTTCCAGAGACGGCACTTATACGTCATCAGAAACTCCCCGCGTCGTGAAATAAAATGTCGCCCCCTTACTGGTCTCACCTTCGGCCCAGATGCTTCCACCATGCCTGTGGATAATCCTTTGTACAATTGCAAGCCCAAGACCAGTACCTTCATAGTCCTCTGATGAATGGAGACGCTGGAATACCCCAAATAATTTCTGGCTGTAGCGCATATCGAATCCGGTTCCGTTGTCCCTGACATAATAAACAATTTCTTTATCCTTTGGAAAAGAACCGATTTCGATCCTGGCATGGTCACGATGCCTTGTAAATTTCAATGCATTCGATAACAGGTTTGAAAAAACCTGTTTCATCATTCCAGGGTCACCCTCAAACGGTGGAAGATCTCCCGTAACGATCTCGATATTTCTGTTTTTCTGCTCTTCCTTAAGGTGTTCAAGAGACTCGCGAATGAGATCCTGGGGGTACACCATCTCTGTTTTTAATGATTTCCGACTCACGTGGGAGAAATTGATCAGATCCTCGATCAGTCTTTCTCATCTGGGTTACGTTCTCGGTGACGAGATTTAAGTATTTCCGGCCTTCGGGTGGCAGGTCTTGGGAATATTCCTTCGCGACAATCCGTGAAAAACTGTCTATCGACCGGAGAGGGGCACGAAGATCATGGGATACCATGTAACTGAATGATTCAAGTTCCCTGTTGATCGCTTCAAGTTGTACCGTCCTTGATGTGATACGTTCTTCCAGTCGTTCATTTAACTCACTTAACTGTTCTTCAATCTGCTTTCTCTGGGTAATGTCCTGGCCGGCAGAATCAAAGCCCAACAGTTTTCCCTGTTTATCATCCCATAACGGTTTGGAGCAGTGGTTAATCCACCGGATTTTTCCTGACTTCGTGATTATCCGGAACTCTGTCTGGAAACTTTCATTCAAAAGCAGCCTGTCACCCGTCCTTTTTACGAATTCCCGGTCTTCGGGATAAATAATGTCGTGGTATCTCCCTCCTTCGAACAGTTCTTCGGGAGAATATCCAAATATCTGATGTATCGCACCGGTTGCCCAATCCAGGGAGAGTTTTCCGCCGGGATCGATTCTCACACCAAATGCATAATCCGAGATCAACTCGGATACGTGCCGGTAATGCTCTTCGCTCGATCTGAGGACCCTCTCCGCCTCCTGCTGTTTCCGGATCACCTCTTTCAGGGTCGCGACCATGGAGTTGATGCTCCTGGTGAGGCGATCGAACTCAACCCCCGTTGTCGGACGGATACGATAATCAAGATCTCCCTCCGCAATGCGGTCTACGTCTTCAACAATTAAACCGATCGGCTTCGAAAGATATTTTGACAGAATTAATACGGCCCCCAGACAGAACAAAATGGCAATGAGGGCAATTAAAATTCTGGAAACCAGCAACCGGTCCAGGGAACCCTGGAACAGAGAGCTGTTATACGTTAGTTCAACTATCAAACTCGGATCCGACCCATAATCCGGGTCTTTGAGGTCTATAAAAAGATATTTGATAATATTACCGGTTTCAGGGTCAGAAACCTGCATACTTGTCCTGTTCCGGATAACCTGCCCGAGTATTTCCTGAACCTGAGGATCCTGCTGCACGGTTTCATTGGATATTAAAAATCCTTTTGTATTAAAAATCCTGACTCGTTCAAGATAAGGGTTATGGGAAGATATCCGGTCTATTATTTCTGTATACCGGATGCTGCCCCGCTCTTCTGTCAATAATGTCCCGGTAAGCCCGAGTTCCAGGACATACCGGTGATCCGGTGTCGGCATATATGCAAATTTTCTTAATTCATTTGTTGCTGTTTCAGGGACGACCCTGTCGGGGAAAAAACCTGAAGACATCCTGACAGATGTGAGGTAGTCATAAAAATACGGTACGGTTTTGAAGTCAAGACCAATCTCGGGCGCATAAGTGGAATACTGGATCACGCCTGAATCGTTGATCACGTAAAGGTCTATATCGGGGCCCAGGTAATCCTTAATTCCCTCGAGGTCCATCTTTGACGGATCTCCGCCGGACCTGTTATATTCGTCGGTGAAAAGGACGAAATCGTCCCTGAGCTGCCGGTTGAGTGTATTGTCATAGAGTTTCAGTGCCGAATCGGTGAGTTGCAACGCCTCGACAATGTTTTCTTCAGTCTGGACACGGAGGAGATCGGAGGCCTGTTCAAACGAGGCCTTCTCGTTCAGATAATCAAAAGCCGTTATCCCGGTAACGATCCCGATAATGACGATGATAAAAGTGACCAGAAGGTAAGTGGAAAAGGGTTTCTTTTTAAAAAAATCTCTTAGACCCGACACCACAATTATCCTGCCCCCCTCGCCATGTCCTACCGGGATAACAATCTGTCCGTTGGATATGAGGTGGCATGGACGAAAACGATTGTTATTTTATTTGCCGGTTCCGGGAGGGTGCCGTGTATGAATGGGATTGGGTTTTTACAGGAGTTGCAGGTCCTGCCATCTTACCGTTCATTTCTCTTTTTATTAAGGAGGAAAATTATGACAATACCGAAAGCAGGAAGCACCAGCACTGCAGGTAATGAAGCCTTGGTTGTAACCGGCTGATCAGATGAGTTAGTAACGATTACAACCGGGACATCCTTCTGATATGTCACCGTTTGTGCCGGAGCGGGTGATTGCCCGCCGGTGGCATCCATCACAACAAGACCTGAAGCCAATACGGCCGCTTTTGTCCTGTTCGCGACTGCAGAAGGAAAATCTGGCTGGAGGGCCAGCGCACGATCATATGATGCAACGGCATCTTTGTATGCTCCCGATGCAAGCTGGAGGTCTCCGATTTTTGCAAATAACTCCGGATCTGCCTGATCAAGATGGAGCGCCTTCGTGTACGCTGCCAGGGATTCATTTACCCGACCCATGGCTGAAAGGACATCTCCTGTTACAATCCATGTCTTTTCCGAATAGGGGTCCAGTGCAAGAGAGCGGTTCAGTGAATCCAGGGACATGTTAGCATTTCCCTGTCTGAACAAGGCAATTCCCTGTGATGTAAGTTTCAGGGCTTCGTCGGAATAACTTCCTGCGGAACTTCCCGATGATGGACTTCCCGAAGATCCCGAATCTGTTGATCCCGGGCCGGTTCCCGGAGAGCTATCCGATCCCTGGCTGGTCCCGCCGGTACTCCCATAGTCAGATGACATACTGCCGGCCCCGGTCCCTCCGCCCGTTCCCCCAAACCCGGAATAACTGCTCATCGCTGAGTTTCCTGCGTCGGACCACCCTGAGGGGGGACTTGAATCCGGAAGCCCGCCGCAACCGCAGTCAGATGCTGCGCAAATGATACCAATCAAAGCGCACCCTGCTAACAACGCGAGAATTAGAGAATATCGTCTGGATCCCATGATGACATCACTTTGTTGTAATTATTTTTTTTGCAAGCTTATAAGACAGAGGTCTCCGGTTATTTCCGCCCGACTCCAGGCTTTGGATATTTAAACTATTTGCATATATTTATATGCAAAATTATATTTTCTCAGAGAAAATCCGGTATTTATTCTCTGGATCAACCAATATGCCAAATAGAATGGTCTTATTCGAAAAAAATCACCGATGGAGGAGATTTTATCTGACCCTTGTCGTACAGGTGTCAGATTAGATTCGATAACTTTTTATTAAGAATGTATTATCACAATTAGGTGTACCGATCAACCGCCCCCGCAATAGGTTGCCTGTAATATCGCCCCTATTGATGCCACCTTGATCTTAAGGCGGTATTCAGGCAGGCGTCGCCCGCGGAACCGGTGCACCTTATTCCTTTTGTTTAATCTCCTTGTATATAAATTATTATGGTCATGGAGGTAAAATTCACCCCCCAATTCGAATTTGGTATGTGACATCCCTTTTGTTTCCGAAAATAATCGACAAGCGGATAGCATTATCAAAAATTTACTGATATGAACTTAAATTTATAAATAGGACATATAAAGGGGAATTTACACCGTTTAACCTATTCACCGACCAGTGTTTTACAATAGCCGGAAGAAACGTAACATCATGGATCATCTGACCGGGAGCGCGGGTTAAGGCCATTAAACCGGCATCCGTTGAAGTACTCCCCGCAGTCCATTTCGGGAGAAGGAAGCTGGTTTTAAGAGCGCTGGTTCGTTGCACCATTTTCAGAAGCGAAACCACGAAAACATTGTGGGGCATCATATCGTGAAATAAAGAGTATGGTCCGACCGGTCATTATCAGGGGAGTTCCTGTTCAAAGACCGGAACGCTTCGATCTCCTTTTTTGTCGCTCTTGTTTCGATAATAACGCAGCCTGTGCATCGTTTAAAAAATGGGATGAGCATTTTTTTCCCGTCCGCCCCGAGTCCCATAAGCATCGGACATGATAACGATATAAGAGTATCGCGAAAGATTACACTATCCGGGAAGATTTGGACGTATTCCCTGCAATGTTCTCTGATGTATTCGTCGGACATAGCAGGTTGAACATTTTCAAGAATAATTCTACCACCCAGGTGCCGGGCACAGCGATACACCATGCAGGATACTATCTGTGCACCAATAAAAAATCAACTGTCATAGAGATAGTAATCTGATCCATTCAGATGTTCTGTAATAACAGTGGGCTCGAGGAGATTCGAACTCCTGACCTCCGCCATGTCAAGGCGACGTCATAGCCAGCTAGACCACGGGCCCAATTGAAAATTGTGAGATGCTCTTTAATGTGGGTTATCTTATTATTAAAAAATTCTCATTCTCACGGGTGGGCAACAAGCAATTACACTGTATTTCCTGAACCGGTATTGAAACAGATCAGAAAAACCAGACGGTAGCAATGCAGATTACAATGTTTCATATATATCAACAAAACAAACGGAAAATAAGAAATTATTGTTGGGACCCCATCAGAGCTTTGCAAATTTCGCTGTAAATATACCGACTTTGGCTCTTATTTCGTCCATTATTTCGGGAGGTACCTCACTGTCCACGTTCAGGACCATGATTGCTTCTTCACCGGGTTTGATCCGCCCTACCTGCATTCCCGCGATATTGATATTTGCCTGGCCGAGAATTGTCGAAGCCCTGCCGATCACTCCCGGTTTGTCAAGGTGGCGGGATACGATCACGTATCCTTCGGGAACCATATCCATGGTGTATCCTCCGATTGTAACGATCCGGCTCCGGCCCCTGAAGAAGACCGTCCCGCTCATCGTCTCTTCCATCTTGTCGGTTTTAATCCTCAGCGTTATCAGGTTTTTAAACCCGTGGGCATCCTCTGTTATGGTTTCCGAAAAAACGATTCCACGCTCTTTTGCAATAAACTCGGCATTCACGAGGTTGACCGGGACCTGCAGGATTGGATCGAGGAGTCCTTTCAGGGCAAGCCGGGTTATGAAGCGGGTATTGGCGTTCAGCTGGGACAATTCACCGCCATAGATGATCTCAACTTTTTCGAGCCTTCCCTCCACGAGCTGTATAAGGAACCGCCCCATTTTTTCGGCAAGGATAGCAAACGGTTCTATAACATCCTGCTGGTCTTGGGGGACAATCGGAGCGTTCACGATATATTTCGCCGAGCCCCCTTCGAGCACCGATATGCATTGCTTTGCGATGGAGACCGCGACATTCGTCTGTGCTTCGACCGTACTCGCACCAAGATGAGGTGTGACTATCACCTGCTCGAGCTCGAGGAGCGGAGATTCCAGCGGGGGTTCGTTCTCGAATACATCAAGGGCCGCCCCGGCAATTTTCCCTGTTTTTACTGCGTCATAGAGTGCTTTTTCATCAATTATGCCTCCCCGTGCACAGTTGATAATCCTTACACCGTCCTTCATCGTCGCGATGCTTTTTTCGTTGATGATATGCCGGGTTTCCTTGATAAGTGGCGTATGGACGGTAATGACATCCGCAATCCTGAACAGCTCCTCGACCGAGACGGAATCAACACCCATCTGCTGGGCCCGTTCTTTGCTGATAAAAGGGTCATAGCCGACAATACGCATTCCAAGCGCACTTGCCCTCTTGGATACTTCCCGCCCGATCCTCCCGAGGCCGACTATACCAAGGGTTTTTTCGTTTAGTTCGACACCCATGAATTTCGAGCGTTTCCATTCTTTTGAACGGAGGGAGGCATTCGCCTGCGGTATATTGCGTGCAAGGGAGAGCATCATGGCCATGGTGTGTTCCGTTGCAGCAAGGGTGTTTCCTTCCGGGGCATTGGCAACAATTATTCCTTTCCTGGTTGCCGCATCCATATCGATATTGTCGACCCCTGCACCTGCCCTTCCGATAAATTTCAGGTTTTTCCCTGCCTCAATAATTTTGGCAGTGACTTCCGTTCCGCTTCTTACCAGGAGAGCATCGTAATTTCCGATAATCGCAACCAGTTGATCTTCCTTAAGATCAGTCTTCTCGTCCACTTCGGCCTTCTCCCTGAGAAGAGTGAGGCCCTCTTCGGACAGTGGATCACTCACAAGTACCCTGTATTTCACGTTAAAACCCATATCATATCAGCACTGTACCTATTCAATGGTTTTTCTTGGCGGCCTGATAATTCCCTGATCCGGGAATTTTACGGATTATTCCTGATGAACAAATATTTACAAAGGAACGATGAGATTATAGTGGTGCGAGCATGAAGGAATTGCCAGATATTCTTTGGCTTGAGGAGATCAGGAAGGAGGACATTGCTGCAGTCGGGGGGAAGGGAGCCTCTCTCGGCGAGATGGCCGTGATCGGACTACCGGTCCCGAGGGCATTTGTCGTTACGAGTCACGCTTTCCGACGTTTTCTTATCGAAACAGGTCTCGAAGATACTCTTTTTGATAATTTCGAAAACCTGAACGTCGAAGACAACCATGCCCTCGAACAGGCAGCCCAGAAAGCAAAGGAAGCAGTATTACGGGTCTCTATTCCGGCCTCCTTACGGGAAAACATCAGGCTTGCATATCAGGCGATGGACGAAGGTACGTATGATCGTCGCTGTCAGATCAAGCGCGACGGCAGAAGACCTGCCTGACGCCAGTTTTGCCGGGCAACAGGAGACCTATCTCAATATCAAGGGATACGATAACCTTACCAAGGCCATACAGATGTGCTGGGCTTCACTGTACGGTGCAAGGGCAATATACTACCGTGCAAAACAGGGTTTCGATGACCGCAGTGTCAATATCGCCGTTGTCGTGCAGCAACTGGTAAATTCCGAAAAAGCAGGCGTTATGTTCACGACCCATCCCGTCACCGGAGAACCCCTGACGATTATAGAAGGGTCCTGGGGTCTCGGAGAATCTGTTGTCTCTGGATCGGTTTCTCCCGATAAATATGTATTCGACCAGCGGACAGAGAAAGTCGTTGACCGCCTTATCGCCAATAAAAAAATTGAGATAGTCGCGGAGGGCACCCATGGGACCAAACTTGTCCCAGTATCAGCTGAACGGCAGGATCTCCAGGTACTGTCCGACGAGGAAGTCGCCAGGCTTGCGATGTTTGGTAAAATCGCGGAAAATCACTACGGTATCCCGCAGGATATCGAATGGGCTATTGTGGGTGGCACGTTCTATATCCTCCAGTCAAGGCCGATAACGACAATTAAATCGAAGGGCGGCCCTGAAACGGGTGTCAAACCGGGGTCATCCGCCACAATTCTTGTGCAGGGGCAGGGGGCATCCCCTGGCATTGCAACAGGGAAGGTTGTGATCGTACGCGATGCCAGGGATACGAGCGATGTCAGGGAAGGGGATATCATGGTCACGAAAATGACAAATCCCGACATGGTCCCTGCAATGAGGAAAGTCGCCGCAATTGTCACCGATGAAGGCGGGATGACCTGCCACGCCGCAATAGTGAGTCGCGAGCTGGGGACACCTGCCGTCGTAGGAACAAAAAAAGCCACTGCAATACTCAAACCGGGTCAGCTCGTCACAGTGGACGGTGAAAAAGGGTTCGTATATGACGGCGCCCTGGAAACCACCCGGATTCCTGAAAAGTCACTCGTCGCAGCAATGGCTTCTCCGATAATCACAGCGACCTCGGTCAAAGTGAATGTCTCTATCCCCGAGGCGGCCGCACGTGCAGCGGCAACGGGAGCAGACGGAGTAGGACTGTTAAGGATCGAACACCTTATCCTCGGGCTTAACAAAACCCCGGGATGGTTTATTACGAATCATAAAGAGGAGGATTTCGTCCAGGAACTTTATAATGGCATTAAAATCGTCCTCGATGCATTTTATGGAAAGACGGTCTGGGTCCGGACCCTGGATGCCCCGACAGATGAATTCAGGAATATGGCTGGCGGGGAGAACGAACCAATCGAGCACAACCCGATGCTGGGGTGGCGGGGTATCCGCCGCGACCTCCAGAGTCCCGACCAGTTCAGGCTCCAGGTGGAGGCATTCAAGCGGTTATGGGACCAGGGGTACGATAACCTCGGCGTGATGTTCCCGATGGTTTCCCATCCCGACCAGTTCATTGCCGCAAAGAAGATCATGCAGGATTTCGGGGTCGACGTGGATCGCGTGACCCTTGGTGTTATGGTCGAAATTCCCAGCAGCGCCATTCTCATAGAGGATTTCATTAAAGCCGGGATCAGGTTCGCATCATTTGGGACAAACGATTTGATCCAGTACACGCTTGCAATCGACCGTAATAATGAAAATGTCGCAGATATGTACCAGCCGAAACACCCGGCCGTGCTCAGGCTTATCCACGATACGATCCAGGTCTGCAGACACCATGGTGTCGAGTGCTCGATTTGTGGACAGGCAGGATCCGAACCCGCAATGGTAGAATGGCTTGTTGAACACGGGATCACAAGCGTGTCAGCAAATATCGATGCAATCGCCAAAATCCGGGAGACCGTTGCCCGGACAGAGCAGCGCATTATCCTCGACAGTGCGAGAACCCGTAATGCATGAGAAGGGTTGTTCTCTGGAGGATCTCTTTTCTTTTCTTTCGAAGAAAAAAGAAGAAGACACAAGCCATGATTATATTCTCAGTTCCATGTGCACTATCCCGCACCCGGTTGCGGTCAGGGCGCATAATCTTTTTCTGGAGACGAACCTCGGAGACCCGGGGCTCTTTCCAGGGACGTCCGATTTGGAGCAGGCACTTGTATCCCGCATAGGGAATCTTTTTCACGAACCCGACGCCTACGGCTATTCTACGTCGGGAGGTACCGAGTCCAATATCCAGGCTCTCAGGATCGCAAAGGCGTGCAGCAGAAAAGAAAAACCCAATGTCATCCTCCCCGAATCGGTCCATTTTTCTTTTAAGAAAGCCTGCGATATGCTCTGCATTGAGGCACGCAGGATTCCCCTCGACGGGAATTACAGGATGGACCCGGATGCCGCTGCTGCTGCGATCGACAACAATACGTGCTGTCTCGTTGGTGTGGCAGGCAGCACGGAATACGGTATGGTTGACCCGATCAGGGAACTTGGTGCGACAGCTCTTGATCACGACATCTTCTTTCATGTGGATGCGGCTTTCGGGGGATTCGTGATTCCATTTCTGAAGGACCCTATGCCTTTCGATTTCAGCGTACCCGGGGTCAGCAGCATCGCCGTCGATCCACATAAAATGGGTATGAGTACTATTCCCGCCGGATGCCTTCTTGTCAGGGAAAAAGAAATGCTCTGTGCGCTATCTATCGAAACTCCCTACCTGTCTGTAAAACAGGAGTTTACGCTTGCGGGAACACGTCCCGGCGGACCTGTTGTCGGAGCTCTTGCAGTTATCGATTACCTCGGACGTGAGGGATTTGAGGCTGTTGTCAGGGGCTGTATGAATAATACATTCCGGTTGATCGAAGGGCTTGAAACATTCGGCATCACGAGAATCGTAACGCCAGACGTAAATGTTGCAACATTCAGGTCACCTGGCGATATTGCCCCTCCATGGAGGGTTTCATGGACGAGGAAGGGGCACCTGAGACTCGTCTGCATGCCCCACGTGCATCGCGATATTATTGAACGCTTTATTTTGGAAATTGGTGATACATATGCTTAAACATCTGATTAACTCATTGGAAACATGTCCGATCGTCAAAAGGGGAGAATACAATTATTTTATTCATCCCATTACCGACGGGGTTCCCATTGTCGATCCTGCACTCCTCAGAGAAGTCGGAGCTGCCATGTTCAAAGTCCTCAACCTGGAAAACGTAAATAAAATCGTGGTTGCAGAGGCAATGGGTATCCATATCGGGACCGTAGTATCCCTGATGACAGATATCCCCCTGAATATTGTCAGGAAACGGGAGTATAAACTTCCCGGCGAGATCGCGGTTCATCAGGCCACCGGATATTCAAAGGGCGAGTTATACCTGAATGGAATCGCTCCGGGAGACCAGGTGGTTATAGTCGACGACGTGGTCAGTACGGGTGGGACGGTCAGGGCATTGATAAAGGCACTTGATATTGCCGGTGCCGAAATCGTTGATATCTGTTTTGCGATCCAGCGTGGGGAACCGGAAATAAACAGGCCATTCAAGTCCCTCGTCAAGATCGAAGTCACCGAAAGGGTGCGTGTGGTTGACCGATACTTCTGAACTGGTGCAGATACTCAAAGACAAGGGAGTATCACGCGTGGCACTCCAGTTCCCGGAAGGGCTCAAACGACAATCGGCCGAGATCGCCCAAGTGCTAAAGGATGCGGGTTTTTTCGTCATCATAAGCGGAAACCCGTGTTATGGCGCCTGTGACCTGGCAACAGGTCTCCTCGATCAAGTCGACGTCCTGGTACATTACGGGCATTCGCCTCTCGACACTAATCCCCGGGTATTGTTTGAACCGTACAGGCAGGATTTCGACCTCGGTTCCCTGGAACTGGCGATCCCTTACATTACCGGAAAGAAAACCGGGATCGTGACGACGGTCCAGCACACCCACATGATACCCGCAATCGAAGAGTTTTTTGCCCGAAGGAACATCGTTTGCAGGGCATACGTGGGGACAGCCCGGACTCCTTTTCCAGGGCAGGTCCTTGGCTGCTCCTACGAAGCGGCAAGAAAGTGCCCAGGCGATGAGATCCTCTTTATCGGTACCGGCTCGTTCCACCCGCTTGGAGTCGCCCTGGCCACCAGGAAAAAAGTTATTGCCCTCGACCCTTATTGCCTAAATATTGAGGTTATATCAACTGATCGGTTTTTAAGGCGCAGGTTTGCATTGATTGAAAAGGCGCGATACGCAAAAAATTTTGGTATTATTCTATCCTCAAAAAGCGGACAAAGACGGCAGGATCTTGCGGAAAGACTATCAGGGCTGAAGCGTGAAGCGATTATTGTTGCAATGGAGGAGGTAAATCCTGACGAACTCCTTAACATGGGGTTCTCGGCCTATGTAAATACCGCATGCCCGCGTCTCGCCTACGACGACCAGTCACGCTTTCCGGTTCCCGTGCTGACTCCCGTTGAATTCGAGATCCTGTGTGGAATATTAAAATTCGAAGACTACAAAATCGATGAAATAATGTAATAATGAAGCTTCGTCAGTTGGAAATTATCCTCGAAACTATTACCGGGTTCGCAAATCCGGACCTTGGACGTGAGCAATACCAGACTCCTGCGCCGCTTGCGGCACGCCTGCTCTTTCATGCCTTGATGAATGGCCACATAACCGGCATGAACGTATATGATCTGGGCTGCGGCACCGGGATCCTCTCAATCGGCGCTGCTCTTCTCGGGGCGGCACATGTCACAGGTATCGACAGCGATGAAAGCGCACTTGAAATTGCCCGTAAGAATGCGAGCGAACTAAGAACAAATCCTGAATTTATCAACCTGGCTATTACATCTTCCCTTGTCATCCCCGGTCCGGCCGGGACTATTGTGATGAACCCTCCGTTCGGCGCCAGGAAACGACATGCGGACCGGGCATTTATCGATTGCGCCATCGGTTCAGGGGTTGAAATTTATATGATCGCCAATGCAGGTTCTGCAGGTTTTATCAGGTCGTTTACCGAAGGGCGGGCTGTAATTAAGGAAGTTATCGAAGGTGTCCTGCCGCTTCGCCACAGTTACCATTTTCATCGCAGGGACGTGATGGATATCAGGGTTGAAATTCTCCACCTTTCTGTGATAAGGTAACCATGAAGGATGAAATACGCTCGAAAATTCCGGTAATCGAGCTCTCTGCTGCCCATGTCGTCGCCGATATTTATCTTCCGGTTATCACTGCCGTCCTGCCGCTCCTGATACTGACATACGGGTTTTCTTATTTCCTGGCCGGTCTCCTCGTCTCTTCCTATAATGTCACCTCCTCTATGATGCAGCCGGTTTTTGGATTCTTGTCTGACCGGTATGGCTTTGCCGTCCACGTTTCGGTTTCATTGCTCATTTCAGCCGTATTTCTTTCCGCCATGGGTAGTACCGGAAATTTTTACCTGCTTGTTGCTTTCGCATCCCTGGCAGCTCTCGGCCATGCCGCATTCCATCCGAATGCGCTTTCTCTCGTTGCCCGGTTCTGTAATCCTGACAACAGGGGGAAAATAATCTCAGTGTTCGTCGTCGGGGGCAACCTCGGATATGCTGCGGGTCCTGTCCTCACCGCAGTAATTGTATCATATTTCGGCCTTGCCGGTCTTCCGCTCCTTATTATTCCGGCGGCAGTCATGGCCTTCACACTATGGAGATCGTTTCCCCGGGTGAAGCATCAGCAGCCGGTTTCACGAAAACAAACGGCAAAAATTCCCGAACCTCTCCCTTACATCCCGGTCATTACGTTGTTCAGCGCATCGACACTCCGCGCCTGGGTAATTTTCTGCGGTATTGCATTCTTTCCTCCTCTCCTGATCAGCAGGGGTTTCGACCTTATCACAGCCGATCTCCTAATCAGCGGAATGCTGCTTGGCGGCGTGGCCGGTCAGGTGGCCGGAGGGTACTTATCCGACAGGTATGGACGGAAAGAATTCGTCATTGCGGGGTCGCTTCTAGCAGTCCCGGCATTTTTTGGTTTTATTTTCCTTAACGGTATTTTTTCCCTTGTTTCATTGATAGTATTCGGATTCGCACTCTGGTCAGGTCTCGCCGTGATGCTCGCTATGGCTCATGAGATGGTTCCCGGTAAGGTCGGGCTGACATCCGGCATCATGCTCGGAGCTGCACTGGGTGTCGGTGGGCTGGGTGTCGCGATCACAGGCATCCTTGCAGATATGTATTCCCTGGATACGGCATTGTTTATCCTTCCTTTCCTGATCCTCACAGCCTGTTTCGTTATTTATTTTTTACAATACCCGTGGAAATCACGGGGGAAAATACAATCATCAAATCCGCACAAGAAGATCTGGTGACGCCCAATGAGGGATCAGGGGTATTTATCAGCAAGGGCACTTTTAATTTCCCTGTTCACGATCCACCACATGATCGGCACCAGGATAAGAATGAGTATGGCCATGCCAATATAATCGTAATACACCAGCACGTTGAAAATTGAGTGGAAAACTACTGCCAGCAGGACCCCTTTCAGGATGATGAGCCCCCGTTCCGGTTCAGGGCGGTATTTTGCATGCCCGAGAGCGTATCCCCACATGGACGAAAACAATGCATGGGCGGGGACAGACAGGAAGGCCCTGATAAGACCGGTTTCTAAAGCAAACGGAAACGATGTTTCAAATGAAATCAGGACATATCCCAGGTTTTCGAGCGTTGCAAACCCGAGCGAAGCGGCAGTTGCATAGACGATGCCGTCGATCGGTTTATTAAAATCCGGCGTCTCATAGACGGTTTTTCTAACAACGATATACTTTAATGATTCTTCGACCAGGGGGGCAGCGACCACGGATATTGCAAAGGCGGGTAATACGATCCCCAGGGCATTTTCCGTCAGGGCCGCAGGGACGGTCATCAGCATACCGAGAAGGAATACCCGGAATATCCAGATGAGTGGTTCAGGACCGTAACGGTCACGGTGATAGAAGTACCACAACCAGAATATGCCTGGAGCGAATGCAATGAGCAAGACGGCTGGTGCATAATCTGGCATGGTGCTCAGTCACTAACAGGTGCCGATATAAAAAATTTATCGCTTGTACCCCCGGTCTCACGGCATGAACAGATATGGTCAGGACAGGACCGGCTCAGGAGATATTTTTTAAGATGAAAAACCGATAGAGTATGGAGTTTGGTGAATCTATGGACAAGATGGGTTTAGCAGCGCTTATTAGTGGACTTATACTCGTAATCGTAGGGATTTATGCAATAATTGTTTTCCAGAACGAGGTACTTATCGCCCTGAAAGGTGCAGGAGGTATAATCCTTGTTATCGTTGGTATATTCCTGTTTATTTTCGGTGTCCTTCTCATCAAGGACTGACAATTTTTTATCCGGACAACGACTAATCGCTATATGAAAGACATGGCGGCATGAACAGCTCTCGTTCTGGAATTTTTAATATCAGGAATTTTTTTATTACCGAAATGTTTATACAGGAAATTCAACAAAAAATAGGGTGCCTTATTTTATAAATTGAGCAGCCACGAGATAATTAACGCAATTGCAATAATAATTATCAGCCATTTCAGGAGTGTCCAGGCTATTTTCCCGATTATCCAGAGCACGCCTATGACAATAAATATTATGAGGAGGATTATAAGCAGTGAAAAAATCATACCATCTACCTGACATGATAGTGCGGTGCAACTTCATAAACCTGATGAAAACAATTTATTTCCCGAGCTCAATCTGCCTGATTGTTCAATCGATCATAAACTAGTTGGCAGGGTTTAATAACTAATAAGACCGGTTCCCCATAGTTACCTGAACGCAGGGTTTGTTGAAACCCCTGTTTTCAAAGTGATTTTTTTCCTGCCGGATCATGAGACCTGAAAAGACGTGCATTTTAATTCGCCCTGAAATTTCGCGGAGTAATTCAGGCAAAAAAATGAAAGAATAATTTTGATCAGCTGACATTAAACGAAATGCCATATTGCATATCGGTATCAGAATCTGGCATCCATGGTTGTTTATAGGAACCGTTGAATACCTGAATGCCTAATCCCGTCATTTTAAGGATCCACGTCCTGACACCACCTCTTCCGGCAACCGGTGGTGAAGAAGGCACCAGGGAACCCTGTGTCGTAAAGGTATTTTCGAGGATCTCGATTCCCGAGGTGTTTGTCATTATCCAGGAAAATCCGGTTGAAGGATTCTCATTAAGTGATACTGCGACGACATCGTTCCTGTCGAGCGTTACCGTTTTTCCGTTATCATTTTCCGTGAACGTCATGAGCGGAAGGATAATTGTCCCCTGATAGCTGCTGCTGTTTCCCTTGTAGAGATCGAATATATCCATGGGGCTCTGCCAGGACGAGGGAGGAATTATTGTCGGCAACAGGGTTGGCGGGATTATCGTCGGTTGAAGTGTCGGAGGTGTGATCGTCGGTTGCGGAGTTGGCGGCGTTATCGTCGGCTGAGGCGTCGGAGGCGTGATCGTCGGTTGCAGAGTTGGCATCGTTATCGTCGGCTGAGGCGTCGGAGGTGTGATCGTCGGTTGCGGAGTTGGCGGCGTTATCGTCGGCTGAGGCGTTGGAGGTGTGATCGTCGGTTGCAGAGTTGGCATCGTTATCGTCGGCTGAGGCGTCGGAGGTGTGATCGTCGGTTGCGGAGTTGGCGGCGTTATAGTCGGTTGAAGTGTCGGGGGGGTGATCGTCGGTCGGGGAGTCTGGGTCAAATCCGGCGGGAACCCGACGACCATTGATACGACAGATGAAACGGTCTTCCCTGAAAGCGGATAATTGACGTCCATGCCATTTGCATCCGAAACAGCCCTGACCCGGTATGAACTTCCAATCGGGTACAGGCCGGTATTCCATCCCTGGCCGGAATTGTTGACATCGACCCAGTTATATGGCGTAGCGTCAACGGTCAGGTTCCCGAGCGGGAGCGAAACCTTCGGGTCCTGCAACAATCTATTATAGACGGTCCCATCGCTATTTTCCACGCGGATCGTCATGAAGCCATCCTTTGACGGGTCGAATCCCGGTCGCCCGGAGATCGGGTAAATATTATTTTCGATGGCAAAGTTCACAAAGTCACCAAACGGTGCACTTTTATTCGTGACATCCTTCCCTGAAGTCTGGTCCCATATCCTGATGCTGACCGACGGTTCGATTACCACCAATGCGACCTGAGATGTCGTTCCAATGTACCAGTTTCCAGCATAGGGAATGAATTCGCCCGGGTCGATATAGAACCGGTTGGGATCTGTTACGGTATATGTGACGGCCGGAGGATCGATTCCAGGTACCTGCGATGAGGAATACCAGGAAATAACCTGGCCGGATGAAATAAAGGAACTCAGGTCAAGTCCGTTCTCGCCGATAAATACGTCTCCGCCCTGCGGCACGATGTTCGATACGGCAAGCACAGGGGCTGCGATAAAAATAATTCCCGCTATAATGATACTTATCAGTATGACGTTATGAGGTGGCATCTCATATTCACCGGGTAGTATATTTCTGTACTGATGAAAAATCTTTTGGTGATTGGGTAACTTGATCCCTATTATCATGTACCCATGAGAAGATCAAATAAATCTATCCGCAGTTATATCGCCATTCCATTTCCGTGATATAACGATTAAATCAGATACAGCCTTACTTGGGGAGACATGTTCTTCAACGAACATCATAGATCCTTCAATTGCCAGAAATCCCATTACATCCCATGCATCGGAACTCTTTAACTGCTTATAAAATAATAATCGGCTGGAACTGCAATATGGGCAGAAAGGCCATTCTATTTTATTCCAGAAGCATTCAAGAGCCTGACTGTCATCCGATATCGTCTACCAAATTTCCTTTTCCATGTGTTGCATAGGTTTTACCCTCTTAAGGTTGGGGCATACTGTACATAATCACTAAAAGTTAAATTTCCGGAAAAAGAGTCGTGAAGAAGTCATTCTCCGAGGTGAACATTACCTGCAACAAATTTTTCGTTGAAGGTAAATTTATCGATCTTCCATGTTTCTGCCAATTTTACGAGATGCAGGTCATAGCTTCCGACAAATACTTTCGTATTCCGGTTAGATCGCTCCGGGAGATAATGGTAGGCAATGCCATAACAGAAGACTGAAACACCGTCAACTTCCCATGTAATAAGAAAATTCCCTATCTGGTGATGGATTGCCTGTAAATCCCGGAGACCATCTTCCCATGCTTCCGCAATACGTTCTTTTGCAATCATCA
Organism: uncultured Methanomicrobiales archaeon; assembly: GCA_963809105.1. Lineage (GTDB taxonomy): Archaea > Halobacteriota > Methanomicrobia > Methanomicrobiales > Methanospirillaceae > CAIKOD01. The sequence goes on from CAWEIC010000005.1 coordinate 294,823, forward strand.
CCGGCTCCCCGTTTGTGAGGCCTGTGTTGAAAAGAACGGCGTCGGTAAAACAGGACTTGACCCGATCCCAGTCCAGGTTATCCGTGCCAACAAACAGGGTCGTAACCGCTTCGATAACTACCTCACGTTCAGATTTCAATATTGACGGTTCAGGCATTCATATCCCTGTAGTTCTTTACTCTTACAAGGCTTAAATAGAGTCGCAGGACTGAAACCAGTTTCGTCCGGACTTTCACCAGGTTTATGAAGATCCCGGTTCTGGAGGTACCGGGAAAGCGATTAAGAAATATCCCATAAACATTTTTCTCCAGGAAACTCCCATTCTCTCTCCATTGGCCATGGCAGACACTCATAAAGATTTCCGGAAATCCCTCAGGATCGCATTGTTAATCACAGCCTCATTCTTTGTAATTGAGCCTGCCGGAGGCCTTCTGTCGGGATCCCTTGCCCTGGTCAGCGACGCAGGCCACATGTTCAGCGATGTCCTGGCCTTCATCCTTTCTCTCGGAGCTATGGCTCTTGCAACACGGCTTCCCACGAAAGAACGGACATACGGGTTTCATCGGGCTGAAATTTTCGCTGCCTTTATTAATTCAGTCCTTCTCGTTGCGATTAGTTTCGTAATCATCTGGGAAGCATACCTGCGGGCACTGAATCCCGAACCTATCCAGGGAGGGTTAATGGCAATTATCGCTGTTGCCGGGCTCGTTGCAAATTTTTTTGTTGTGGTACTGCTCCGCGGTAGCCATGATCTTAATATCAGGAGTGTATTTCTTCACGTAATCGGTGATACCATCTCTTCAGTCGCAGTAATTATCGCCGCGATATGGATTTCATTCACTGGTTTGACACTTATAGACCCGATCCTTTCGGTAATTATTGCTATAATGATCATCATATCGGCATTACGGATACTGAGAGAAACGGTAATGGTTCTTCTTCAGTTTACCCCACGCTCGGTCGATTTTGACATGGTAATCGCGGATATATCATCGGTCCCCGGTGTCGACGGCGTCCACCACGTGCATATCTGGAGCCTGTGTTCAGAAATTTTCGTGCTCGACGCTCACATTTACTCCTGTGAGAGGGATATGGAAAAGATCGAGATCATAAAAAAGCTCATCAAAGAGCGACTGAAACCATACAAAATTCTTCATTCCACATTGGAATTCGAATGTGAGGAATGCAGGGATTGCCAGGTTGTCGAACCGGGCCAGTCCCACGTTGGATAATCCGGTCATGGAAGTGCAGTAACAGGAAAAAATTATCACCTCGCCTTCGTATACTCCGGGTTATGAAATTCATTGCGGTGACGATCCCGGCTTTGTTAATTCTTGTCATCCTGTTCACCGGGTGTACTAACCAGCCGGCAGGCTCCCAACCAGTGACTTCGGCACCTCGAACACAACCTCCGGTTCCCGTCATAACAAACAGCACAGTAGTCCCGACTATGGCCCCGACGCATACCGTGACTGTAGCATCCACAATTGCTACCCCGATCCCGTCTCCTCAGGTTACCCGAGGAAACGGACCGATCCCCAATGCCCAGTTTACTGCGAATCCGGTCCTGGGCATTGTTCCGCTGATGGTAAGTTTTACCGATTTATCAACGGGGTCCCCGGACAACTGGACCTGGGACTTCGGAGACGGGAATACATCGTACGAACAGAACCCGGTGTACGTGTATACAAGTCCGGGTTCTTACACGGTCAGGCTGGTCGCATCGAATACTGCAGGCAGCAATTCTGAAACAAAATCATATTATATTATGGCAAATCCGGCATTTCATCCGCCGGGCGCTGCCTGGGATGTAGTTCCACCTACGACAACCCAGCCGACCACCGTTGAATTTATTGATCGATCTTCCGGTCCGCCCATCAGTTGGTCCTGGAACTTCGGGGACGGGGGAACTTCCACCCTGCAAAATCCTGTTCATACTTATTCAGGCCCTGGCGTATACCTTGTGTCCCTGAACGTTTCCAATGAAGCCGGACACGGCGTTGCTTCGGGGTATGTTTCAATATGACTACTAAAATTTCTCCGGAAAAATAGAAAGGAGGTAATTTAAACGAACATATCACGCCGGCACGATCCGGATTTGCCCCATCCGGGCAAACGTGAAACAGAGCATCCGCTCTTTAGAACGAAAATCATAAAATTGCAGAAAATTGTTTTCGATGCAAACAAGAAGGGTAATAGCAGCGAGGTATAGTTCCCGAGGACTCGCGTACCTCAGTACCGTATACTACGTGAGTTGGCTTAACTGCTGGGTTCGGAATGGGTCCAGGTGTTTCCCAACTGCTATGGCCGCTATTACCCAAAGCCAAGGTCCGGATTTGAACCGGAGTGTAGCTGATCTGCAGTCAGCCGCGTGGCCGCTCCGCCACCTTGGCAGCCGTGTATGGCGCCAGATACATTGGTGTGTATTTGGTTTTAAGGTTTGCACTTCAGGATTTCGTCTGGGTTTGACGTGGTGAGCACTAGTGATTGGACGTTAGTACTTGCGGACTGAACACGTCGTTGCCTTCGTGCGTACATCCCAAGCCTATCAAACGAGTCTTTTACTCATGTCCTCAACGGAGTCTCTTTTTAGGCCGGGTTTCAAGCTTAGATGCTTTCAGCTTTTATCCCTTATCGCGTAGCTGCTCGGCATTGCCCTGTCGGACAACCGATCGACCAGAGGCGACGAATGAAAGTTCCTCTCGTACTATTTCACTCTTACCCTCAGACTCCAGACACTCCTATTAGATAGTAACCGACCTGTCTCACGACGGTCTAAACCCAGACTCACGATCCCCTTTAATAGGCGAACAACCTCACCCTTGGCTGCTGCTGCACAGCCAGGATGGAAAGAACCGACATCGAGGTAGCAAGCCGCCGGGTCGATATGTGCTCTTGCCGGCGACGACTCTGTTATCCCCGGGGTAGCTTTTCTGTCGTCAATAGCCCTCATCAAAAGGGCGTATTGGTTCGTTAGACCCGAGTTTCCTCTCGCGATCATTTGCTTTGCATGATCGCGTCAGGCCAACTTTTGCTCTTGACACTCTCCTGTGAGTTTCTGACTCACATGAGTTGACCTTAGGGCACCCTTGATATTTTTTCGAGGGTGTGGCGCCCCACCCAAACTGCCCACCTATCGATGTCCTTGTTAAAGTTAGAGTTACAGCATAACTAGGATGGTGTCTCATCGTTGGCTCCCCGTTCCCCAAAAGGAACGGATTAACACCTCCCATCTACACTGCGCAAGTAATACCGTAACTCACCGACAGGCTGCAGTAAGACTCCACGGGGTCTTCACTTCCCAATAGGAGTCCCTAGTCTCTGCACTAGGACAAAAAGTTCAACGGATTCGTGTTAGGGACAGTAGAGCTCTCATTAATCCATTCATGCAAGTCGCCAATTAAGCGACAAGGTACTACGCTACCTTAAGAGGGTCATAGTTACCCCCGCCGTTTACGAGTCCTTCGTCCGGTTGAACCCGGTGTTCAGATACTCGCACTGGGCAGGAATCAGTGACTATACTAGTCCTTTCGGAGTTGCAGTCACCTATGTTGTTATTAGACAGTTAGAGCTCCCTGGTCACTGCGACCTGCTTGATCTCCAAGCAGGCACCCCTTCTCCCGAAGTTACGGGGCTAATTTGCCGAGTTCCCTTAACACGATTAAATCCGACACGCCTTCACCTCTTCAGCGAGGGGCACCTGTGTCGGTTCTCGGTACGGTCATGTAATTCCCTTTTCATGGGCTCCAGGAATTTATCGAGTTTCCCCATCACGCTTTCTCCCGCTTCTCACCATTACGGTACTCCCCGGGATTATACGCTTGGACGGGACGACGGTCCCGCTCAACATACCCCGAAGCGTCAGGGTCTTGCGACTAAAAACTACATGGTACAGGAATATTAACCTGTTTCCCTTTCGCTACGCTCGGATTACGGCGCAACTTAGGACCGACTAACCCTCGGCTGACGAACATTGCCGAGGAAACCTAGCCCCTGCGGCGGTTGGGATTCTCACCCAACTTTGCTTCTACTATTGCCAGAATTCTCAATACTACACGGTCCACTGGAACTCACGCCCCAGCTTCTACCCATGCAGAACGCCTCTCTACTGGATCACCTTTCGGTGCCCCGTGGTCTCTGTAGTAGGCTTTAGCCCCGTCCATTTTCAGCGCCCTAAACCTTGACTGGTAAGCTGTTACGCACTTTTTGAAGGATAGCTGCTTCTGAGCTCACCTTCCAGTTGTCTTTGGCCTAGGACCACTTTCAGTGTTGACACTTAGCCTACATTGAGGGACATTAACCACGGTCTGGGTTGTCTCCCTTACGGACTACAAGCTTACCCCGTAGCCCGGACTTCCAGCCTTCTAGGATGATAGGGAGTTTGGAGTTTGACAGGGGGGTGAGCAGTTTCCCGCCCAGCTCCCCCAATCAGTGCTCTACCTCACTATCTATCTCCGGCCGGGTCATGCTGCGACATGTTTCGAGAGGAACCAGCTGATGCCGGGCTCGATTAATCTTTCACTCCTATACGCAGGTCACGGGAATGATTTGCATATCAAAACCCCATGCGGTCCTCCACGCAACTTTCGTCACGCTTCAACCTGCCCACGCATAGATCGCTCGGCTTCGGGTCTTATCCTACTGACTCCACGCACTTTTAATACGTCGTCCCACGCTTGCGCTACGGACTTGTTGGTTTCCCTTCGGCTCCCCTTTACGGTTAACCTTCGCCAATAGAATAAACTCTCTGGCCCGTTCTTCAAAACGTACGTTGCGACACTGGCAACCATACCCGTACTACCACCTCGCGATGGGTTCCTTCATATGGAAGATCCTTTCATGCCACAACCCGCCATCACTTGTCAATTTCAGGCGCTTTTAACCACCTTTCTAGGGTTACTTTTCAGCTTTCGCTCACGCTACTATTTCGCTATCGGTTTCGAGTAGTATTTAGTTTTAGAGGTTGATGACCCCTGGTTTCACGCGAGAATTCCAACCCACGTTACTCAAGACACCACCAGGCCTTCTCTGCGTACGCGTACGGGACTATCACCCTCTCTGGTGCACCATTCCAGGTGACTTTCGCTTGGCATAGAAATGCCACACGGTGGGCTTACAACACCACATCTCCCTTGCGGGATTCGGTTTGAACTGTGTCGTGTTCGATCGCCTCTACTAACGACATCTCGATTGATTTCTCTTCCTGCCCCTACTGAGATGTTTCAATTCGGGGCGTTCCCAATCCTTACGGATCGACACCGAAGTGTCAGGATGTCCCATTAGGGCACCTCCGGATCATAGATTCCTTGCGTCTACCCGGAGATTATCGCAGCTTGGCACGCCCTTCATCGGCACTCGAACCGAGCCATCCACTGACAAGCTTATTTCTAATGCTCCGTCAAACCCATTTAACGTCCTGAGTGCAAACCTATACACGGCATCTTCAGGTCAGTGACCTTCAGCCCTTCCCTGGGGATTTGCGTCTCCAGGTGCATCGAAACAAGACCCAAAGGGATTTGAACCCTTACCCCGCTGTTCTGAAACGGGTGCTCTTCCATAAGCGATGAGCCCTTCATGTTGACACCGGCAATTTTACAGTTTGTCCAGCAACCGCATTCCTGAAATATTTCATTAGGAGGTGATCCAGCCGCAGATTCCCCTACGGCTACCTTGTTACGACTTAACCCCCCTTGCGAAACCTAGATTCGACTATGGCGAATACCATAGCCTCATCAAGACCTCACTCGGGTGGTTTGACGGGCGGTGTGTGCAAGGAGCAGGGACATATTCACCGCGCCATTTTGAGACGCGATTACTACGGATTCCAGCTTCATGTGGGCGAGTTGCAGCCCACAATCCGAACTAAGGACAGGTTTAGGAGATTGCCTTCACCTTTCGGTGTCGATACCCATTGTCCTGACCATTGTAGCCCGCGTGTAGCCCGGATAATTCGGGGCATGCTGACCTACCGTTGCCCATTCCTTCCTCCTCTTTAGCAGAGGCGGTCCCAACAGTGTCCCCTTCATCCCGGAGGACAAGCTGGCAACTGTTGGCGTGGGTCTCGCTCGTTGCCTGACTTAACAGGATGCTTCACAGTACGAACTGACGACGGCCATGCACCTCCTCTCAGCTAGTCAAGCAGAGTCTTCAGCCCGGCTATCATTCCGCTGTCTTATCCGGTGAGCTTTCCGGCGTTGAGTCCGATTAAACCGCAGGCTCCACCCGTTGTGGTGCTCCCCCGCCAATTCCTTTAAGTTTCAGCCTTGCGACCGTACTTCCCAGGCGGCACGTTTCACGATTTCTCTTCGGCACCTCGGTGACTCGTGGTCACCGATACACCTAACGCGCATCGTTTACAGCTGGGACTACCCGGGTATCTAATCCGGTTTGCTCCCCCAGCTTTCGTCCCTCACTGTCGGAGCCGTTCTGGTGAGACGCCTTCGCCACAGGTGGTCCCCCAAGGATTACAGGATTTCACTCCTACCCCTGGAGTACCTCTCACCTCTCCCGGTCCCTAGATTGCCAGTATCCCTTGAACGCCTATCGGTTAAGCCGGTAGATTTCCCAAGAGACTTAACAATCCAGACTACGGACGCTTTAAGCCCAGTAATAGTGGCCACCACTCGAGCCGCCGGTATTACCGCGGCGGCTGGCACCGGTCTTGCCCGGCCCTTTCTCCACCTGCTTTTTAAACAGGTTAACAGCCCGAATTTACGGGCACTCGGGGTTCCCTTATCACGGTTTCCCGCATTGTAAAGTTTTCGCGCCTGCTGCGCCCCGTAGGGCCTGGATTCGTGTCTCAGAATCCATCTCCGGGTTCTTGCTCCCACAACCCGTACAGATTACAGGCTTGTTGGGCCGTTACCCCAACAACAACCTAATCTGCCGCAGACCCATCCTAAGGCGGCGGACCTTTCAATTACAGATCATTCCAGATTCTGTAGTCTATGGGGTATTATCCCCAGTTTTCCGGGGTTATCCCCCTCCTTAGGGTAGGTTGTCCACGTGTTACTGAGCAGTATGCCGAGGTCTTGCACCTCTCGACTCGCATGGCTTAATCGAACCCCGATAGCAGTGGCCTCTGGCAGGATCAACCAGAATTTAAGTAATGCACACTATCGGTTAAAATTTCGAGGAATTAGCGGTTACTAGACAAATTTCCGCATTGCCGATATCAACGTCAGAACCAATACGGCCCATGGCCGTGGTCTTTGGTTCTCCATCTACAGAGGGAATAATGTTAGCTTTTTAGGTATTTAAGACTGTTCATGGCGTTTAAAATCCGGACATTTTCCGGGATTTAAATCTCCAGAGGAGTTTATTATCCGAACCAATTCCGCGTATGATGCGGGACATTTGGTTCATCATTGTCGAGGCTAATTATGTTACCTCCGGAACTATATAATAACTATCATTCATTGTTCGGCATGGGTATCTTGTCAACAGTTACAGATTCAAAATTCCACCGACCTGCGGAATAACTGGAACAGAATGTGACTAACAAAAAAAATTGCATTAATTTTTGCATTTTAAAATTCCACTTTGATATTACCGTTTTTTATACAAGATTTGTTAACGAGTCCTGATTACGGGCCGGGTCAGAAACGGCGCAGGTGCAGTATAGGAAAAAATTCTTGAAATTTAGTTTATTTCCTCAGATTCCTGTAGTAATAATTCTTTTTCCATCTCCAGGTTCCGATCGCAGTCAGGGAGAGGATTCAGATGTCCGCGCGACAGGCAGGATAAAGAGATCACCAAAAAAGTCCTCCTGTTCGAGCGTTATATCTCCTTCAAACATCAGGAACAAAAGCGGGATATACACTTCGGGCACACTCCATCCGGTCCTGCTTGCGACCTCGGCAAGGGTAATCCGCTCATCACAAGAACTGCAGTCCCTGCACGCTTCAAGAACATGGAGGGCAGATTCCTGATATCGCTCTTCGTGGGCGATGCTGACGATATCTTCAGCATCGTAGAACTCTTCGGGACTATATGAGCGGAGTCTCTGCCTCCTCCTCTCTTCTTTTTCGGCATTTTTCAACTCGGTAATCAGCTCGTAGAGGGTGATGGGGTGCCTTCGGAACTCTTTCCTGTCAAGCCTGCGTTTGATTTCGCGTTCAAGGCGGTCTACAGGCCCGAGAGCCCTGTTTTCTTCTCCGTCGATAGCGAAACTGAATTCTTCATCAGTGCACTCGTCTGCATCGTCCGTGAATTCCAGGTCAACATCCAATGCCAGCTGCTCGAGATGTTCGGATTTCATCCGGAGCAGGGTTGCCGCATAAAAAAGGGTCCTCCCTGATATCCTGAGGTCCAGTTCTTTCCTGCGCTCGAGTTCCGATAAGAAGCGGTCGGTCACCTCAACAATGTCTATATTCCATGGATCGATTTCTCCCCGTTCGGCCATCTGCACAAGGATCTCGACGGGCTCTTCAGCCATTCACTTTGACTCCTGTCACGAGGGAACTCTTGTCGGCGCGGACGGTAACACCCATAATCCGGTCAGCACCTTCGATCATGGGTTTCCGGAGCGATACAATGATGAACTGCGAGGTTTCTGCCCGTTCCCGGATCATTCTGGCTATACGTTCCGCATTGGAACCATCAAGAGACATATCAACCTCGTCAAAGGCATAGAAAGGCGCAGGCACATATTTCTGGATGGAGAATATAAAGGCAAGTGTTGTCAGTGATTTTTCCCCTCCCGAAAGTGCGTTAAGGAGATGTACCGGCTTGTCCCTGGGTTGCACGGCAAAAGAAAGCCCGCCTGAAAACGGGTCTTCCTCGTTCTCCAGCACCAGGTGACCTGTGCCGCTTGTCAGCGTTGCGAATATTTCCCGGAAATTTTCGTCGATTGCATGGAATGCCTTGATAAATGCTTCATATTTCATTTTCCCGAAGGTTTCGATACGTTCGATTAATGTCGTCCTCTCCCTCGACAATGTTTCCTTTCGGGTAGTCCGTTCGCCGACCCTGCGTTCGACCTTTTCGTATTCATCGATCGCAAGCATGTTCACCGCCCCGATTTTTCTCATGGCGTGACCAGTCTCTGCAATACCGTCCTCTATCTCCTGGAGTGTCAGGTCTGTCGTGACCTCCCCTGCTTCGGGCCTTATCGATTCTATCTCTTCCTGCAACTGTTTTACCCGCTCTTCAAGTGCCGAACGCTGGACACGGGTCCGTTCCGCCAGGGTATCGAATTCCATCAGCTTTTTCTCCGATGCCAGGATATGCTCCATGATTTCATCATGTTTGGACCTCAATCCTTCAATTTCACCGGAAAACTGTTTTTGTTTCTCTTCGAGGGAGAGGATGTCGGTCCTATTGGATTCGATCGACTGTTTTAAAGCGGCGGTCTCACGGTCGACTTCCCTGTTGCGGTCCTGGAGCTTCTCGAGCTCCTCGCGGAGTTCCGTCAACCGGTTATTGAAATGCTGGCGTTCCCTCTGGAGGTCCATGATGTCGGATTCCTTATCTCTCAGGCGCCGCTCGAGATCATCGGTTTCCTTTCGCCACTTATCGCGTTCCTCGGTGAGAGCCGGGATCCTGGTACCATCGAGACGTTTCTTGATGATATCCATATCTTCATTAAGCCTGTTGATCTCGTCAGTGATCGAATCCAGCTGCTGTTCGAGGAGTCCGAGTTCCTGGCTTCCGGTCTTGACTTCCTCGTCCATGGTCCTGATCGTTGCAAGCATCATTTCCCGTTCTGAAAGAAGCGTCTGGGCCTGGCGTGCATATTCTTCTGCAGCCATCCTGTTCATTTCTGCTTCCTGGGTAATCCCGGCCCGCAGGGTGCGTTTCTCATCGATTGTAGCCGAACTGGTTTTTATCGCCTGTTCCAGTCCACCGGCTTCGTCGCTAAGTTCTCCGATTCTTGCGCGGAGGCGGTCGATCTCTTCACCAACGGCTGCACCGAACCCTTTGAGGCTCTTTTTGAAGTAGCCACCCGTCATGGCCCCCGAGCGATCTATCAACTCTCCCGAAGTCGTCACCATCCGGTAACGTCCGATCATTTTCCTTGCCTTTTCAAGAGACTCAAACACGAGGGTCCCGCCAAGTGCCACGCCAAATGCGTCGCGGTACCGTGGATCGAACGAGAGCAGGTTGATCGCATAATTGATCATACCGTCTTCCCTGACTGGCGGATACTCCAGTTTTTTCAATTTTTTCAGTGGGAGGAATGTCACCCTCCCAAGTTTTTCATCCTTGAGATACTGGATGGCCCTTGCGGCGACATGGTCATCCTCGACAACAACATAATGCAGTTTCCCCCCTGCTGCGACATTAAGCGCAAGGGCATACTCGGGAGGGGCCTGGCCGAGCTGCATGATTGTACCATATACACCGTCCATTGCAAGAACGGATTTCAGGACATTACTACCGGCTTCCCCTCGTGCCTGGGCCTGGGCCTCGAGCCTTACGACTTCTTTTTCAAGTGCCTGCATTTCTTCCCGGATCTCTTCGAGCGTACTCCTTTTTCCAAAAGAAGTGCTTTCAAGACTTGAAAGGTCGCGGGAAACTTGTTCCAGGTCACGGTTCTTCTGTTCCGCGAGGGCAGACGCTTCTTTCTGCAGGTCTGCTTTCTGCCTGATATCCCCATCTATCGATTTAAGCCTTTCAGAGAGTCTTTCCCGTTCGGAAGTCCTCATCCTGCTTTTCTCAAGAAGCATATCCTGCTGGTGGATAACAGAAGATCGGGCACCCTTTTTCTCTTCGATCGTCTTCATGAGGGAGAACAACTGGTCTCTCGATCCTTCGGCCTCTTTACTTTCATTTTTAATTGTTTCCTCTGTTTTCTCAAATTTTCCACGGGCGGAAGCCGCTTCCATAGCAAGGTTTGTCCTGTCGATGTTCAAGTTCCTAATCGCATCGCTACATTCGCCAATTCGCGTTTCGGCCCGTTTTGTATCGAGATAATTCCTGGTAACCGATTCAAGGTTTACTTCTTTATCCTTCTGCAGTCTCACGATGGTCTGTTCTGCAACCTTGATAGCCCCCTTAAGTTCTTCGAGGGAGGTAATCAGTTTCAGATATTCGGCACCGCTTTTCTGGTTAATCCTTGTATCAATATCCTTCAGGTCGGAACGAAGATACGATAGACTCGTTTTCTTCGATGCCCTTGTCCGAGAGGATTCGTTCGAGCTCGATACTCAGGTCTGCTATAAGTCTCGCCAAGGTATTCTGTTCTTTTTCCCGCTCCCTTATCGTTGCAGCGAACCGGGCGCTCTGGAAGAATTTCTGTTTTTCCTCGAGCTCTTTCCACCTGAGTGCCTGTTCACGCTCCTGTTTCAATTCAGAAAGACGATGGTTTAGTTCATTGAGCAGGAGTTCTTCACGTTCGATCCGTTCCCTGACGACTTCGAGCTCCGACAGGGCCTGGTCGCGTTTCAGATCGAACTCGGCGACCCCGGCGATCTCATCGATTATTTTTCTCCGTTCGAAATCGCTCATCTCTATTATCCGGGTAATATCGCCCTGCATAACGACGTTATAGCCATGTGGTTTTATACCGACCCTTGCAAGGAGTTCGATCACGTCGGTCTGTTTACAGAGCCGGTCATTCAGGTAATTATAGCGCTATAATATCCGTTTCCCGTCCTTTTTATTCTCCTGCGGATCTTCGTGCCATCCGAAAATGTTATCGAGACTTCAGCGGTATTTTTACCGGAATTAAGGTTAATAAGGTCTGTAAGCTTTTCTGCCCTCAGGCTCCGGGAACCCGAAAGAGCAAGAACAAAGAGTATACTGTCAATGATATTGCTCTTTCCCGAGCCATTCGGGCCTGAAATAACCGTAAAACCTTCAAAAAAAGGGATCTTCGTCTTTTTAAAAAATGATTTGAAATTATCGATCTCGAGCTCGCTTATATACAATGACCGGGCCCCTGTCTATTTCTTATCTTCGGAACCCTTTTCGTCATCTTCTGCCACGATGAGGTTGCTGCGTTTCGGTTCCTGCTGTGACCCCATTTTTTTCTTATTGGAAAAACCTGCAGATGCAACGATATAGTGGTTATCCCCGCGGCGTTCTTCCAGTTTCATGGTTCCGTCCGGCTGCATAATCATGTCCATCTTCTTCTCCTCTTTTTCCGGTGCGGATGCCCTTTCCTGCGAAGAGCCCTGTTTTTTCTGCATAATTACCGTGCTTCCGGTGCCTTCCTGCCCTGCCGGTTTCATCATTTTCAGTTCCTGCCGCCTTTCCTCGGAAAATTTGTTCAGCCTCATGGCGATCGACTTCAGATCGAGGAGCTCTTCGGTTAGCCCCTTGACAAGGGCCTCCATCTCCTTCATCTTTTTTTCGAGTGCAGCAACTCGTTCTTCGGTGCTTCCACCAGGCATATCCGGGTTCCTGATTATTTCAGCCATATCATCTTCCCCTGTCACTTAAGTCTGTTATCCCAATGATATTCCGCTGATTTTATCATTGAGAGCACTTTAAGATAAAGATGAGCCTTATAACGTATAATAATTATGTTACGGCCTGTAAGGTAGAAAAGGCCCAAGCATATTCCGGCATATTGTGTATATAGACCAGATCCCGTGCAACCAGTAGGGATAGGGGATACCAATTCCACGATACAGCGGCCTGCATTGATATGCTCATGCTGTAACTCCCCTGAGAGCCGGATACACGGCCGGGTTTTCCCGCGTTTTAAAACAAAACAGGATACAGGATCAGATATAATATTTCTTTTTTTCCCCAGCGGAAGAAAAGGTATTACACCTGGCAGGGTGACGTTTTATAATATGTCACATCTGTCCGAGACTGATCGTGAAATAGCCGATATTATCGAGAAAGAGCGCCAGAGACAGGTAAACGGGCTCGAATTGATTGCATCTGAGAATGTTGTCAGCCGTGCGGTACTCGAGGCGATGGGATCCATAATGACCAATAAATATGCCGAGGGTTACCCTGGCAAGCGGTATTATGGCGGATGTGAATTTCATGACATGGCAGAAGACCTTGCACGTAACCGCTTAAAGCAGACTCTTCGGTGCCCAGCACGCAAATGTCCAGCCCCATTCAGGAACCCAGGCGAATATGGCAGTATATTTTGCCTTCATGAAGCTCGGCGAGACGCTCATGAGCATGAAACTTACCCAGGGTGGGCACCTTTCGCACGGATCTCCTGTCAGTTTCACCGGGCAGTTCTACAGGGTGGTTCAATATGGGGTCGACCCGGAAAGCGAAACGCTCGATTACGGTACAATCGGTGAAATGGCCAGGAAAGAAAAACCCAGGATCATTATCTGCGGGGCGTCCGCCTATCCGAGGACGATCGATTTCAAGGCCTTTCAGGATATTGCCGATGATTCAGGTGCATACTGTATGGCCGATATCGCCCACATTGCAGGTCTGTGCGCTACAGGAGTACACCCGACCTCCGTCGGTGTGACGAATTTTACAACGACTACGACCCATAAAACACTTCGTGGCCCTCGCGGCGGGGCGATAATGTGTAATGCCGAGTATGCCCAGGCTATCGACAAGGCAGTATTTCCAGGTATGCAGGGCGGTCCTCTGATGCACACAATTACCGCCAAGGCAGTCTGTTTCCGCGAAGCCCTGAGACCTTCATTCACCGATTATTCTCGGCAGGTCGTGAAGAACGCAAGAACAATGGCTGACACCCTTCTCGGACACGGGTTACGCCTTGTTTCCGGGGGGACGGATAACCACCTGATACTCCTCGATCTGACAGAGCAAAAGATTACAGGGCTCGAAGCTGAAATTGCACTCGGAAAAGCAGGGATTACCGTCAATAAGAATACTATTCCGAATGAGAACCGGAGTCCTTTCGTCACGAGTGGCCTTAGGATCGGGTACTCCTGCAGTAACATCAAGAGGGATGAAAGAGGAGCAGATGAAGATTATCGGGGACTACATTGCAACCATAATAAAGGATATCAACAATACCACGCGTATCGAAGGTATTGCCAGAGAAGTCAGAGACCTCGCAGGCAGGTATTCCTTATACCCGGATTGATATGATCATCGACGGCAGGAAAGTTGCGCAGAAACGCCTCGAACTGTTGAAAGAGAAGATTGACGAGTCAGGTCTTTATCCGAGGCTTGCCACGGTTCTTGTCGGTAAAGACCCGGGATCGCAGACATATGTCCGGATGAAACATGAGGCATGCGAACGTGTGCATATCGGTTCTGTAAGGGTCGATCTCCCGGAGATTGCAACTACCGAGCAGGTCCTGCGTGAGGTCGCCAGGCTCAACGCCGATCCCGATATCGACGGGATTCTTGTGCAGCTCCCTCTCCCGCCCCAGGTGGTCACTCCCCGGATCATCGCTGCAGTGGCTCCGGAAAAAGATGTCGACGGCTTTAATCCTTTTAATATGGGACTTCTTTTCAGCGGGTACCCCGTTCTGGTCCCCTGTACGCCTAAGGGGATCATGACTCTGCTTAACGAATATAATATCCCGGTACGAGGTTCCAGTGCAATTGTAGCGGGTCGCAGCATCGAGGTAGGACGACCGGTTGCAGCTCTTCTGCTACAGGCTGATGCAACCGTAACTATTGCCCATTCAAAAACCCGTGACCTTGAAGGCGAAATGAAGAGAGCTGACATCGTCATCGCTGCCGTAGGAAAAGCGAAATTTATCGGACCTGATATGATCAGGGCCGGCGCAACCGTTATAGATGTCGGGATAAATTATGTCAACGGTAAATTATGCGGTGACGTCGACTTTGAAGCGGTGAAATCTGTCGCCGGTGCCGTCACTCCGGTTCCCGGCGGGGTTGGACCGATGACTATTGCTTCGCTTATGGAAAATACCTATACTGCAGCGATTAACCGATCATGTCGCAATGCAGGATAAACGGATTTGAAGTCGGAAAGCCGGCACCGGTAAGAATAATGGGTGTCATCAATCTCAGTCCTGAATCTTTTTTCCATGGCTCGAAGGTAAAACCCTGTGATGTTTTGGCATCGGCACGGAAAATGGTAAGTGATGGGGCGGACGTGATCGATATCGGCGCCCGTAGCACATCGCCGTCAGCGAATCCGGTAAGCCCTGATATAGAAGCTGAACGGATGGATCTGGCGCTTCGGGAACTTGAAGGGAGTGGTATTACCCTGTCAGTCGATACGACCCGGCCCGATGTGCTAAAACGCTGCCTGCGATACGATATTCATGCGGTCAACGATATCGGTGGGCTGGCAGACAGGGAGTATGGAGAAATTGTCGCCGATTCCGGCCTCCCTGCATTCCTCATGGCGTCATCAGCGGCTCCGGGAGATCCGACAGACATGCAATCAACATTAAACGCTCTGGAAACCGTGATTTCCAGATGCAGGACGCTTGGCATTGAAGAATATGTGCTTGACCCGGCAATCGGCCTGTGGGGCCCGGGACGGACAGTTGAACTGGACTGGGAATTGTGCAGGAATTTCAAAAAATTTACACAATTCAAAAGACCTCTTCTCGCCGCGGTCTCGAGGAAAACATTTATCGGGAAACTCCTGGGACTGGAAAACCCGGCTGACAGGCTGACCGGCAGCCTTGCAGTTACCATGCTCCTCCTCCACGCAGGTGCCGATATAGTGCGGTGCCATGACGTCATGGAAACAAAAGAAATTGTCCGGGTATTTGAGGAAATGGAGAGGAAAGACTGTGAAGAATAACTACTCGGTAACAGGGATACATACGGGGATTATCCGTCCGGGGGACGATATCGTCAGTGCCATCCTCAGTGGGAAGGAGATTGCGGAAATTGGCGGCCTGAAAGAAGGGGATATCATCGTTATAGCAGAATCAGCCCTCGCAACGGCGGAATCCCGACTTGTCAAACTCACCGATATTTCTCCTTCGGGCCGTGCCCGTGATCTCGGACGCAGGTATGACATGGATCCACGGGAAGTGGAGGTAGTAATCGGTGAGAGTGACAATATTGTAGGGGGAATTCCGGGCTTCCTGCTCTGTATGAAAAACGGCACCCTCCTCCCGAATGCCGGAGTCGACGCCTCCAATGCCCCGCCGGGGTACCTGGTCCCGTTACCAAAAAATCCTGATAAAAGCGCCGGATCCATCAGGGAGAAGATAATGAATCGGGAAGGTATTCTGACCGGTGTAATAGTTGCCGACAGCAGGACCCACGCCATGAGAGTAGGGTGCAGCGGCGTGGCAATCGGCTGCGCCGGGATTCCATCCGTGATCGATGACCGCGGCCGTAACGATCTCTTTGGGCGGAAACTAGTAGTGACGAAACGGGCGGTTGCCGATAATATCGCCACAGCAGCCGAACTGGTCATGGGCGAGGCCGATGAATGCACCCCTGCAGCCGTTGTCCGCGGGCTCGGGCTGCCGATGACTGAACAGACAGGCATAGAGGAAATTGCAGCCTCGGAATGCCTATTTATGGGTACGCTTCTGAACATCAGGAAAGAGGAAGAATAAGATTCATGCGTTTATTTTCATCGGGAATCGAGAGGCTTCAGATTCTCCCGGAATGAATAATTTTAGTTCTTTCCCCATTGCATCCGGAATAGTTTCATCAGATCATCGATGCGATCCACTTTCTTTAGAATTAGGAACAGCCGTATAAAATCTGATTTATCCTGGGCTTCGCCCTGCCGCTGTGGCGATCCTCTGAGATAGGGACCATACAGGAAAAGGATTTAATTCCTGATTTCCGGATGTCCCTGTCCATGGCTATCCTGATGGGGGATGACAGGGAGGTGAATCCCTTTTCCTGCAGGCAGGTGGATGAGGATAAGCCGGAGGACCCAACGAACCCGGAACGGCAAAATTCACTAATTTTCAACAGTTTTCAGAAATTCGATGATCTCTGTAAAATCCGGTATGCTGTGGATCGGATATACTTTCACGAATAGTACCTTCTGATTTTTATCGAGAATGATATTGGCCCGCTCTGAAAACCCGTTCGCCTCCCGGAATATCCCATAAAGCCGGGCCACAGTGCCGTGCGGCCAGAAATCGGAGAGCAACCGGGTATTCGTGATATTGAGGGAGGCGGCCCATGCTTTTTTGCAGGGCACGGAATCGACGCTGATCCCGACCGCGACAGTACCTGAGAGACCCGAACAGCGTGTAATTTTTCTCAAGGGCGGACATCTGGGCGGCGCAGAATGCAGTCCATGCAAGGGGATGGAATGAAAGGATCGTATTCAGGCCGGAATTTTCAAGGAGATCGAAGGTCTTGTCATTCTGATCTTTTAAAGAAAAATTTTTTCCGGTATCGCCGGGTCTCACAACAGGTCCCTGTTCGGAAGGTTCTGACATAACTACCATCATTTCGCTTTTACCATTAAGAGAATTTTTATTGCCATGAACCTTCCGGCTTTGAGAAGATGAATATTACTTTCCTGGTTTTTTAATAATTCCGACTCTTCCTTTCTCGATCGAAAGTTCGATCCCGCATGCCCTGAGAAAATTTCCTGCACGCCCTGTGCCATGGATGAGGAGCTCGACAAGGTCTTCTTCCTCGTCCACATCGGTATGAAGCCGGAACGAATCGACAATATCACAGGACAGCCCGGATTCTTCAGCAATTTTCTTATGTTTAAGGAAACTCGCACCATAATAGTCGACGTGAAACAGGGAGCAGTCTTTGATAAATATCGCATTGGTGCCGCCCCCCCTTCCCGGGCCGAATGCGATATCCGAGGGTGTGGAAATAATGCGCCCGATTACTTCCGGATTAACCAGCGGCAGGTCGGCCATGATAATGAGGAGAGGACCCGAAATAGTCTTTAGGAGGTTGTTGAGGGCAGGGTTCAGTTCCTCGCCGGAGACCCGGACTTCCGCACAGGAGCACTGAAGCGGTACGGTCGAGAGAATAAAAGGGCTGCAGCCGGCGTCCCTTAAGGCCATAACGACATCAGTTAACATTGCTTCCGCAAATCCCTGGCGTTCGTCCTTTGAAAGGACTGAAGAAAGACGACTTTTGGGATTTACAGGCCTGAAAGGGACCACTGCCGGCACGGACATTTCATACGAATAGCACTACGAACGTCAAAAAGTCATCGTTTTTACCGATCGATCAGTAAATGACCAAAGAAGCACCATATCAGTAATAAATCCCGGAAGTAAGGCCATGACGTCCCGCACGATCACATTTTCGAAAAACGTATTCCTTCCTCTTACGGCTGTTTGCCGGAACCGTTGCGGTTATTGCATTTTTCGAACACCAGTCGGCGATAATTGCATCATGACGCCGGGGACGGTTTCGGATATACTTAACCGCGGGGCAACACTCGGCTGCACTGAGGCCTTATTTACATTCGGGGAGAAACCGGAGAATGAACCGGGATTCCGGAAGTATATCCGGAAAATAGGTTTTGAATCCATACTTGAATACTGCTATGCCCTTTGCCGGGAAAGTATCATGACCGGACTGCTGCCCCATACAAATGCCGGGATTCTTGACTTTAACGAGCTTGCCTGGCTAAAACCCGTGAACGCCAGCATGGGCCTCATGCTCGAGACAACAGCCCGCCTTCCTGCGCACAGAAATTCTCCGGGTAAGGTACCGGAAGCCCGTATCGAGACGATTGAAAATGCCGGCAAATTGAAAATACCATTTACAACCGGGCTCCTCCTCGGCATCGGTGAAACTATGGAAGACCGGGAGGATTCCCTAACCCTCATCAGGGACCTCCACCGGAGATATGATCACATACAGGAGGTAATTATTCAGAATTTTTGCCCGAAACCCGGAACGCCGATGGCGCACCAGCCGCCGATAAGTTTCGATGAGTTCTGTGTCATCATCAGGATTGCCCGGGATATCCTTCCGGACGACGTAGCAATCCAGGTCGCACCAAACCTCGCCGATGCACCATCGCTTGTCATGTGCGGGGTCGACGATCTTGGGGGAATATCGCCTTTGACCATCGATTATGTCAACCCAGAACACCCATGGCCTGAAGTGGAGAATCTGCGAAATTCCCTTGGTGACACAGTTCTGAAAGAAAGGTTGTGCATCTACCCGAAGTACATCAGGATGAGATGGTTTTCAGACGAATTGGAACCACTTATAAGGCGCCTTACCGAACAATTATCACAACAGGAGAACATCGCATGAAGCAACTAGGGCTGCTGTACCTCGGGAAAAGCAAAATCGGTATACAGCACCGATCAACCTGGTGAACTGGTAATTACGTTCCGGGACGACATTACTGCATTCGACGGCGGAAAAAAAGATAATCTTAAGGAAAAAGGACACCTGAACCTGGAAGTCTCTGCTTTTTTTTTCCGTATGCTGGAAAAATCAGGAATTCCCACCCATTACATCAGTACCTCTTGGCAGGGACAGCATCGTTGCCCGGGAGCTCACGATGATCCCACTCGAAGTGATCGTCCGGAACATTGCTGCCGGGTCGATGGCACGGACCTATCCTGTCAAAGAAGGAACAAAACTCGAGCCTCCTGTCATCGTGATCGATTATAAGGACGATTCGCGACACGATCCTATGTTAAACGACGACATAATCAGGGCGTTGAATATCGTGACCGCAGAGGAGCTCGCCGAAATCAAACAGATGGCCCTCAGGGTGAACGAAGTGCTCAGCAGGTACCTCGGGAATATCGGTATCGATCTTGTGGACTTTAAACTTGAATTCGGGAAAAAGAACGGGACCCTGTACGTGGGTGACGAGATCAGCATGGATTCCATGCGGCTCTGGGATAAAAAAACCGGGGAATCTCTCGATAAAGACGTATACCGCTTCTCGAAAGGAGATGTCATGGAGAGTTACCGCCGCGTAGCGGCCCGGATTATCGGCGAGGGATGAGGACAATCCTGATGCTACCGGAATGCAGTTTCCGGCAGTGTTTCTGGAGAAATCCCGGGGTCGGCAGGCAGGCAGATGATCCGAAGCCGATGATACATTACACCGGGAACTCCCGCAACGAAGGGATATTTATTCAGATTTACAATTTTAACGTTATGCAAAAACCCAAATAATAGTAACAGATAACGCAGATACCATATTCAGGGGATGAAACGGGAAATGGCATACTCAGAAGAAGAAAAAGAATTGCTGGATTCGGTAACGGAATACGCCAAAAAACACGGCTACCTGTTGAACCCCGAAGATAAAAAACTAGAAAATGTCATTAAAGGTCTTGCCAGGAATGTGCAGAAGTTCGGACAACAATACTGCCCATGCCGGATACGATCAGGGGATACAGAAAAAGACAAGCAGATCATCTGCCCGTGCATATTTCATGAAAAAGAAATCCAGGAGCAGGGGAGTTGCCACTGCAATCTTTATTTTAAGAAAGAATGATTGATTGTCTGTAACATTCACGATTCTTAAATTTCTTGTCATTGAGGTTTTCTACACCGCAAATTTTTTTTAAAGAAACTCCGGGCGGGCCGAAAGGATTCTACCTGCGGGAAATATGCAGTTACAGAATCAACGGGTGGCCTGAAATCCTCCACAAGCCTTGTTTTCCGTTATTTCAGGCTTGTTGCGATCACATGATATATCGCATAAAATCCTACGATTGTCGCAGCACTGTAACCGAGGACGGCAAGCACCCAGACGAAGTCGGGAAGCTTCAGGTTTGATGACAGCAGGACAAGAGACGAACCCACAACCACTGCCGCCGTGACGAGGCCGATGAGGAGTTTATCGCTCAGCCGGTCAAGCGAAAGCTGTAGTTTCTGGATATCGTTCTCCACGATCTCGACCTTCACCGTTCCGGTTGAAAGTCTCTTCAGGGTCTGGTTGACATTCCTTGGGAGGTCGAATAACCCGTCCGTTGCCTCAAGCAGGGAACGGCTTGCCTCTCTGATCAGATGCTGGGGAAGGTTCATCCTGTCGATGATATGCTCAAGGAAGGGATGCACTTCTTTTTCGAACTGGAACTGCGGGTCCAGTTTGATCCCGATATCGAGGATCATGACGATGACCTTGAGCATCAGCATAAGGCTTGTCGGGACCTTTAACTGATACCGGCGGAGCACCTCGGTCAGGTCGCCGACAACCGTCGAGAAATTATTCTCCCCGAGAGAGTACCCCTGGGAGTCGAGTAACGCGATGTAAAGCTCGTCTTTTATCGCTTCCCGGTCCTCTTCCCTGATTACGACGCCGAGTCCTTCAAATGCGTTGAGGATCATCCCGACATCCGTATGGATGATGCCATGGAGGAGCCGTACGAACAGGAACCTCTTTTCTGGTCTCAGTACACCGACTATCCCGAAGTCCAGAAATACAAGATCCCCGTCACTGGTTACAAACAGGTTTCCGGGATGCGGGTCGCCATGGAAAAACCCATCCTCGAATATCTGTTTAAGATAGGCATTAAACCCGGTTTTCGCTATTTTTCTCAGGTCGATCCCCATCTGGTGTAATTCGGTGAGATTTGTTACCTTTGTGCCATCGATAAATTCCATCACGAGAAGGTGCCTGCTGCTGTATTCCCAGAAGATCTTCGGAAACCGCACTCCCCTGACCCCTTCAAAGTTTTTTCGCAGGCGGTCGGCGTTTCTTCCGTCCTTGACAAAATCGAGCTCTTTCTCGATCTGTCCTGCAAAATCATCGACCATCCCGGTGGGGTTGTAGATCCTTGATTCAGGCATCGCCCGTTCAAGCCGGGCGGCCAGTGACTTAAGAATGGCTATATCTGTCTCGATAATAGCCTCGATACCCGGGCGCTGGACTTTGAGCGCCACTTCGGAACCATCGTTGAGCCAGGCACGGTGGACCTGTGCAATCGATGCCGAGGCAACAGGTTCTTCTTCAATCTTTCGGAATATCTCTTCATAGTCCGGGCATGCTTCGGCAATCACCGGCAGGATCTGGGAATAAGGGAGAGGATTAGTATGATCCTGGAGTTTTTCAAGTTCCTCTATCAGGGGCGGAGGGAGTAACTCGGCCCTGGTACTCATGATCTGGCCGAATTTGACGAATGTCGGGCCCAGTTCCTCAATTGCAAGACGGATACGGACATAAACCGAAAGCTTTTCTTCGGCAGTGGGGGCCCTCAGCCTGAAACGGCGCACTCCGGGAAAGAGTGTTTCGACGACTACCCCGAAACCATATTTAACGAGCACATCTGCAATCTGGCCGTACCGCCTGAATCGTGTGACCATTTTTTTCCTCCGGAATATATAATCCTGTGAGAGTCTGTTTATCCGTTTACCGGTGGCTGTAATATGCAGTTACCCTGCCGTCTTCAACCCCGTCAATCCTCGCAAACCCTATCCTCTCAAACTGGATGACCCGCCCTGTCATTTCCCTGACTGCAGGTTCGCAGTGCCCCGGGATATCACCCTCAGGCGTGTGCAGTGTACACATCGCCGATCCCCCGGCGGGGAGCCACTGGATGATGGGGGCTTTGTTTGAACGTGCCTCTGCGAGTGATTCCCCCGCATATTCCAGTTCCGGCTTTCCTTCGTTCCAGGCGACACTGGCATTGAACAGGTCTTTTAACCTGATCATACCGATCCCGGGTTTTAATTCCCGGCCGGGAATATAAACATCTCCTTCGAATTTTAATATCCGGTAGCCTCTTGATTCGTTACCGGGATGGAGCATTGCCCGGGCCTCCCTGGGAGATGCACCTGCTATCGTGACCTTTAGTGCGCCAGGCACGAAGAAAAACCGGTCTGCGATCGGGTCCACTATATCACGGTTCTTGGCAAAGAGATTATCCCAGGAGAACGAGATATCGGTCTCTCCTATCCCGATGTCGAGCACCGCCTGCCTGACTGCTCCGGGCTGAATTCCCCGGCGGGCAAGCGCCCTGAGTGTCCCGAGCCTGATGTCATCCCATCCGGTGTACAGCCCTGAGTTGATGCCGGCTCTCATCTGCGAAGTCGAAAGTACGACCCCTTCGATTCCCATCCTTCCATAATGGCGGTACACCGGGACAGTCCAGCCGAAATAATCGAAGATATATTTCTGCCTCCGGGTATTTGCGATGTGGTCCTTACCCCGGATGACATGGGTGATCCCCATAAAGTGGTCGTCGACGGCAACGGTAAAATTCATCAGCGGATATATAAGGACCTCAATCCTCGGATGAGGCGGGTTATTCAGGATCCGGAACGCAGGAAAGTCCCGCATCGCCGGATCGGGATGATCGAGGGTGGTCCGAATCCGGACTGATGCTTCACCCTCGTAGTAACCTCCTTCGAGCATCTTTTCCCAGTTTGCAAGGTTTTCTTCTATCGAATGACCCCGGCACGGACAGGCCTTTCCTGTCATTTTCATGTCGCGGAACCGGGCATTATCGCAGGTACAGAACGTACGCCCCTCCGAGCCCGATCAGCTGCTTCCCGGTTTCGTAATACAGGTCGAACCGATCGCTCTGGTAGAATATATCGGTAATCCCAAGTCCCATCCATTCGATATCTTCAGGCACCATCCGGTATGCATCGGGGTCGACTCTCTTCGGATCGGTGTCTTCGATCCTGAGGATGTATTTCCCGCCGTACCTGCTGACATATTCATCGTTCAGGACGGCTGCCCGGGCATGTCCGAGATGGAGTGGCCCGCTCGGATTGGGAGCGAACCTCATGACGACCCCGTTCTCCGCAGATTCGAGAGCGGGTAATGAATGCATGTGTTGACGGGGTACATTCATCTCCCTTATCAGCCCGGGGGCCAGTTCCTCCAGCTTCACCCGTCTCTCTTCGGGTGTCAGTGCCTCAACGTCTGCAAGAACTTCCTTTGAAAGAGCGGCTATTTCCCTTGCCATCGGTTTCAGGCCGGGATATTTCCCCATGACCATTCCGATAACCGTTCCGCTTTTAGGAACATTATCGTATTTTACTGCATTCTGGAGGGCAAAAATGTAAAGGACTGATTTTGGATCGATATCCATTTCAGTGGCCTCGGGTCACAAAATAATCCCCAAGCTCGTTAAGGAGCTGCTTCTCGGGTGAATCAGGTAATATTGAAATAATTTGTTTTCCCTTGCTGACGAGTTCGCGTGCCGTGCCCTTCACACCTTCTATAACGCCGGCACCGTTCAGGAGCGTTATAACCTCCTCGATCTCGTGATCAGCCAGGTCCCTGCGATAGGGTGAAAGATCCAGCCCTTTTTCCCGTGCCCTGATTGTGATTAGTGTCTGCTTACCTTCACGGATATCTGACGCCCTGTCTTTACCGCTCTTTTCCGCACTTGCCAGGATGTCGATTACATCGTCCTGTATCTGGAATGCCATCCCGGTGTAGAGACCATACTGGTACAATGCACGGGTCCTCACCGCATGGCCTCCTGCAAGGATGCTCCCGATGCCTGCAGCCGCAGCATAGAGAGCACCAGTCTTTTTTGAAACCATTTCGAGGTATTCTCCTTCGTCAACATCGTTCCGTTTTTCGAAGGACATGTCCATGTGCTGCCCCCTGCAGATGTCCACGCAGGCTTCGGCAAGCATGGATACCGCCCGGACTTTTGCCGGATCGGGGGCGTGCGATTTGCAGATAAAATCAAAAGAACGGGCGTAAAGAACGTCTCCGGCCAGGATCGCGGTCGGTTCGTCCCATTTGGTGTGCACGGTCGGCACTCCCCTGCGGAAGGCATCCCCGTCCATGATATCGTCGTGTATCAGGGTGAAACAATGGGTCAGTTCCAGCGCGAGTGCCGCCTGCATCACTTCGTCGGAACTTCCTTTCCTGATGGCATCTGCTGCGAGCATAACAACTGCAGGCCGTAGTCGTTTTCCCCCGGCCATGAGGATGTGAGCGCTGGCTTTCCCAAGTTCCTCAAATTCGCTCCCAAAATGCCTGTCGATCATCAGATCGACCTGCCTCGCCGTGAATTCCAGATACTGCTTCAAATCCATGGTACCCGCCTGTACCTCTTCAGGTGAGCTTCAGCCGGTGCCCATTAGACATGATATGGGCATCATTATGAAGCGTATAGCCAATTTCACTTGCAAATTCGGTGTATGCTGATGTCATCCTGATATTTCCGTGCGCCGGGATAATATGCTGCGGATTCAGGAGGTGTATGAATTCGTAATGGTCTTCACGGTATGCATGGCCGCTGACATGGAGGTCTTCGAACAGCCTGGCCCCGCACATTCCAAGGTGGGCCTCCACCATGTACCGCTGACCACGGTTCATCGGGTTCGGGATGACTTTGGCAGAAAATATTACCTTATCGCCTTTTTCGACTTTGTAAGGCGTGTCGCCGAGGACCACACGTGTCAGAATCGATCCGGGTTCTCCCTGGTGACCGGTGACAATGGGCAGGAACTTTTCCTTTCCCGCCTTCATCATGCGTCTCATTGTCCGGTCAACGGTCCGGCGGTTCCCGAACATGCTCATTGTTTCAGGAAACGCTACAAGTTTCATCTGCTCTGCTGTCGAAGAATACCGTTCCATTGAACGTCCAAGAAGAATGGGCTTCCTTCCGATTTCGTGTGCACATTCTGCAATGGTCTTGACACGCGCAATATGGGAAGAAAATGTGGAAACAAGTATCGCGTTTTTATCATCTTCATAACTTGTGATCGTATCCCGGACGAGGTCTCGTGCTATCCGTTCGCTTGGCGCTCTTCCCCTCAGGTCGACATAGGTACTTTCGACAATCAGCGCCGCTACCCCTTCCTTTCCGATCTGGGCCAGTCTTCCGAAATCCGGAGGCTCCCCGATGACAGGGGTCCGGTCGAGCTTGAAATCACATGCATACACAACTGCCCCGTAGGGTGTATGAAGTACCGGGGTGACCGTGTCTATGATACTGTGCTGCATTCTCACGAATTCGAGGACCAGGTTCTGGGAAAGGGTATACTTCTGCCCTGATTTCAAGGCAAAAAGCTTATTATTTACCCCAAATTTTTGTTCTCCTGCGATCTGCTGCCGTATCAGCTCGGTAGTATAGGGTGTGCTGATGATGGGCGCATTATACCGGTGGGCAAGCTTCGGGATGGCCCCGATATGGTCAAGGTGCCCGTGGGAACAGACAATCGCCTTGACACTCCCCTCGACGGTGTTCATCATCGTATCGTCAGGTATCGCCTTCATCTGGATCAGGTCCAGAGAATGCATATTTTCCACCTCTGCATCCTCGTGGATCATGACCTGGTCGAGGCGGAGACCCATATCGAAGATAACGATTTCCTTTCCGCAGCGGACGGCGGTCATATTTCTCCCGACCTCGTCATACCCGCCTACGGCAATAATTTCAATATCCATTGTATTCCTCACGTATACTGTCTATCATTTCCCGGGTAATTCCCGTAATCATCGCATGTTTTGATTTCAGTCCCGCGATGGTGCCCGACCCGGTTAGGAACATGGCGACCTTCAGCTGGTTTGCGATGGTATCTATTGCTTTGAATAACGACTCTTCTCCTTCTATTGCCGGCTTTAAGAGTGGCAATGCCATTCCCGCGAGGTCTGCCCCGAGTATCACCGACTTGGCGATATCCATGCCACTCCGGAGGCCCCCTGTGGCTATTACAGGCCCTCCTGTCCTTGCAACATCGCAGAGACTCACGACAGTCGGTATACCCCAGTCAATAAACTCCCGGCCAAGGCTGATCAGTCGTTTATCATCAGCACTCGGACTTTCGTCTGCCCTGATACTTTCGATGGCAGCCCAGGATGTTCCACCCCAGCCACCAATATCGATTGCTTTTACTCCTGCTCCAAATACTGCCTGGGCAGCCTGTGCGGATATTCCACTCCCAGTTTCTTTTATGATTACCGGGTACTTAAAGTCTTCACATAAATCCCTGACAGCAGCCAGGCAGCCTGTTGCATCATGGTCCCCTTCCGGCTGTATTGCTTCCTGCAGGAAGTTCAGGTGGATCGCAATGGCATCGGCATCGATCATCGAAACTGCCCGGTCGGCCCATTCGATGCCGTGTTCACGGAGCTGGACTATACCGAGATTTGCTACGATAAATGCGTCCGGCGCCTCGTCACGTACAATTGAAAACGTTCCTTCAAGATCACGGTTTTCAAGCGCTGCCCGCTGCGAGCCTACACCCATCCCGATCCCGAAATGGTGCGCAGCTTTTGCAAGTCTCTCGTTGACCACTCCCGTATCGCAATGACCACCCGTCATTCCGGCGATGAAGAGAGGAGACATAAACCTGAACCCGAGGAAACGGGTTCTTGTATCAATCCTGTCCAGGTCGCATTCGGGAAGGGCGTTGTGGATCAGCCTGACATCTTCAAAACCGGTAAAGCCCCGCTCAACTGATTCTTCCAGACATATCCGCATATGATCGAGTTTTCTCGAAGACGTAGGTCCTGCCACGTTATCTGACAATTGCTAATACCCCCTCACTCTGGTCCCGCCATGGGGCCTGCCATCAAGAAAATCTCCGATCCTCGATGCATGGAAGATATCAGATGATATCCCACGTTCCGCAAGGAGGAGTAGTTCATGGACCTTTCCCGACATCCCACCTGTTACATCCGTATGGCCTGAAGATCCTATTTCCAGCATTTCCTTGGTTTCCGGCGTGATTTCCGGAATCACTTCCCCCTCATAGAGCACCCCCGGAACGTCGGTTGCGACACCCACGCGTGCCATTCCCAAGGGTTCTGACAGGAGGTTCACCAGTTGGTCTCCCGAGATGATGCAGGCCCCCTTCGTGCAGTCCATGACAACATCGCCATGGAGGACCGGGATAATGCCAAGGTCAATCATTTTATCGACCTGCGGGAACTCGCAGGAAATTAATCGCCCGTTATCCGCAAACCCTGCAGACAGGGGGTTGATACCGACTGCCTCTGCACCGGCCTCCCGAAGTGACCTGACGACTCCGGCATTCAGACGCGCCACGGCCTGGTGAGTTTCGAATATTCCCGCCCGGTTCGCCTCGGAAACACCATCCGACAGGTGAAATCTGCTCGCTTCCGGATGACCGCAGGATCCTGCGCCATGCACGAGAAGGAGGGACAGCCCCTGCCTGGCGGCAATTACACCCGATATCTTCCCGATTTCATCATACCTGATGTAGCCCTGGACAGATTTATCGGTGATGACGCTTCCGCCAATCTTCAGGAGCACCCGTTCAGACATCTTTTTCCCTCCTTACTCCATCCACATCGATACTGGTAATAAATGCCCGGGCATCGCAGGCTTCGATGGCCCCGGCAATCCTGCTTTTAAGATGTTTTGGACAGATTGCCACGATACATCCTCCTCCTCCGGCCCCGGTAAGTTTTGCACCGTACGCCCCGGCCTCGCGTGCCGCAAGCACCAGGCGGCAGAGCGCCGGGTGACCCACCCCTAGTACCTCGAGCAGCGAGTGGTTCATATTCATGAGCTCTCCCAGTTCAGCCGGGTCGTTCATATGATGCATGGCCCGGATCGTCAGTCCGGCGATGGCATCGATTACCGGGTTATAGATTTCGGGGTTCGCTTTTTTTCTTTCCGAAACCAATTCAACCATTTTCGCCGTGCTGTGGGAAACCATGGAGTTGCCGATCACCAGCTGGAAGCCTTCGGGCGGGAGCCTCCTCCGGGAAGCCCCGAGGATGAATACAAGCCCGCCGTATGTGGATACCGTCGTATCAGTCGGGCTCGCCCTTCCCTTCTGCACTTTTTTCTCTATTCCGAATGCAATGTCTGCAATTTCCTCCCTGGTGTGACCCAATCCGAACTCATCGTTGATCGCGGACAGTGTAGCAACCGTTACCGCAGCCGACGATCCGAGCCCCGATGAACTGGGAAGCTGGGAATTGATATATACGCTGCCTTTCACCCCGAGCTGCTCGAAACAACTATCGATATAGGGAGATTTTGCGGGATGCGCCGAACGGCTTTTCCTTACCGTGACAAATACCCGGGGCCTGATCGCCATCGCAATTGCCGGTTTTCCATATACCACGGCATGTTCACCAAAAAGGAACACCTTTCCGGGCGCACTCCAGGTGACCACCTATATCACCGCAATGGCAGCGTAACCCACGACTTCAGAATCGTCACCGGTGACGTCACCGCTGGTTGCGTACTGCAGGAGTTCTGCTTTTTTTCCTCCCATTTCACTGCATGCGAGTTCCATAGCCGAAATGGGGCCATATCCACACGCTGTAATCCCCAGTTCCCTGATTCGCCGGTAGAATTCCAAAATATCAAACCTGACGAGTGCCTCTATCGCATAAAGGTCGTTGTGGCGGGCGGCATCAGCCCGGACGTAATGCGAGAAATCACTCGACGCTACGATCCTGGTATTTCTGCCGGTTCTCCTGATAGCACTCGTCAGCTCCTGGGAGAGCAGCACGGCACTCCTGTAGTCCTGCCTCCCCATCATGATCGGTGCGATCCTCGCTCTCGGGAAGCGGTACTTGATAAAAGGCACCTGGGCCTCGATTGAATGCTCTTCACTATGGGATACCTCGTCTACCTCGATATTCAGTGCCCCGACCAGTTCGGTGTCGTTATCAACGATACCAAGCGGTGTTTCCCACGGCACGGCTGAAACGCATGTTTCAAAACCCCGGTGACTCGGCCCGATAATGATAAATGTCCCGGTAAAATTCCGGTCGATGGAAGCGTAGGCCCGGGCGGCAACAGCCCCCGAGTAAATGTATCCCGCATGGGGTGCGACAATGCCGGCCGCATCAAGTGACGGGCCGGCATTCTTAAACAATGTTGCCATCAGCTGTTCGAGGTGGTCCGGATCCTTCGGGTAGAACATCCCCGATACTGCACACGGACGGTTCTTCATCGGAGTAGACCTCTTAGCCGGATGGTATATTAGAACTCGGTCTCGAAATCCTCGGGGGTAAGCGATGTGGCAATCCCGCGGAGATGAAGGATTTCTCGTGTGAGGAGATAGTATATCATACTAAGAGCTTTTCTTCCCTTGTTATTGGTCGGGATGACAAGATCCACAAAACTCGTCATGTTATTGGTATCGCACAGGGCAACGATGGGTATACCGCTTTGTACGGCTTCCTTGACCACCTGGGCATCGCCAATCGGGTCCGTGACAACTACGACTTCAGGTTCGATATAATTGTGAAGGTTCTGGTTGGTCAGCATACCCGGGATAAACCTTCCGGTTACAGCCGTTCCGCCAATTGCTTCTGCGAACTTTTTTGCCGGGTACTGCCCGTACTGGCGGGATGTGACGACGAGGATTCGCGGTGGTTCAAACTGGTTTAAGAACTTTGCCGCGGTCTTGATCCGTTCATCCGTCTCCCTGATATCGAGAATATACAGGCCATCGCCTCGTACCCGGTAGATAAATTTTTTCATATCCTTGCTTTTCTGCTGGGTCCCGATGTGTATCCCTGCTGCGAGGTACTCTTCTACGGGAACCAGTGGTTCTTTTAACTCGATTTCCATTTCTGTTTCTGTCATTCCAAAATCTCCTCAATCCGAATCAGTTCATTCAGTTTTGCAACCCTCTCCCCGCCGACCACGCCAGTCTTTAAGAAAATACAGGTAAAGGCGGTCGCAAGATGGGAAATAGTCGTATCGGTGGTCTCACCCGAACGGTGGCTCATCACTGTGTCCATACCCGTACTGTGAGCGAGCCTGATCGCTTCGAACGTATCGGTGAGCGTCCCGACCTGGTTAGGTTTGATCAGGACACAGTTCGCCGAATTGTTGCTGATACCGTCGGCGATCCGGCCGGGGTTCGTGACGAACAGGTCATCGCCGCAGACCAGGCACCGGTCACCGACTTGCTCGGTAAGGGCGGCAAACCCTGTAAAGTCCTCTTCGTGAAGAGGGTCTTCCACGTACATGAGTTCATACCGGTCCACGAGCTCGCTGATATAGGCAATCTGGTCCTCGGATGTCAGGACTTTCTCCCGGTAATGGTACCTGCTGTCGCCTTCCTGCCATAACCCGCTTGCAGCGACATCAATTCCCATTCCTATCCTTATCCCTGTCTCATCAGAGACTGCGCCTGTTGCCTCTTTCACGACTTCAAATGCCACCTCGTCCGATATCGAGGGGGCCCATGCACCTTCATCTCCCTTCCCGCAAGGCTGGTCACGATTCAGGAGCAGGCTCCCTGACTTTCCGGTGGACTAAGGCATTGGTAAATACTGCCTCATGCGCTCCGGACGCACCTACAGGAACGACCAGGAATTCCTGGATTTCTGTAGCATTCGCTGCATGGGCACCTCCGCCGATCACATTGCCAAGGGGCAGTGGTGTTGTCTGGACAAATGCACCACCCAGGTAACTGAAAAGTTCCATGCCGATCGATGATGCCGCTGCTTTTGCGTTTGCAAGGGAAAGGGCAACGGCTACATTCGCACCGATCATACCGAAATCTGAAGTGCCGTCAATTTCCCTGAGCAGGAAATCGATATTCATCTGCTCGCGGGAGTCCTCACCGATCAGTTTAGGGATCACGTGCTCCCTGGCAAATAGTACCGCTTCCTCAGGGGGCTTCACCTTCGCCTCGAACCGGCCGGTACTCGCACCACCGGGAGTCGCGGATCTTCCGAACCCACTGTCGGTAAATACCTCTGCCTCGACGGTCGGGTTGCCCCGGCTATCGAGTATCGTCCGTAACCGGATTTCCTGGATAATCGACATTCCTACTTCCTCTTTACGGTGATGGGGATGATGTTGTGCTGGAATTCCTCGATAGCGATCTCGAGCGGGTCTGTTTTTGCAGTATTGATCAGAAGCGGAGCACCCATCGATATTTGGAGGGCCCGGGCTCCAATGATCCGGGCTCTTTCATACCGGGTATACGATTGCATCTTCTATCCTCAAAATGTTATAATAATAAATGGGGTCGCTGAGATTCGAACTCAGGTCACTGCGTCCCGAACGCAATAGGATGGTCCAGGCTACCCTACGACCCCTCACTCCTTACTGGTACGGATTAAGATCGTCAATAATCTCCTTATGCGTCAGCAGCATCCGCCGGCAGCAATAACGGTTCATGCCGAGATCGTCGAGGATCTTTTTCAGGATCCTCGCCTGCATCGCGGCGTTGCTTAAACTCTTCATATGCTGGGGAAATAACTTTTCCGCAGGTGAAACATCGGACAGGTATCATATCAGTTCGATCTCTTTCTTCTCTTTTGGCTGTTCAACGATACGATTTCTGGAATTTCTTTCGTGCTCCGCGGCCGTGCGGCTTCTTTGACTCTTTTTGCCGTGAGTCGTTGACGAGGAGGGTCCTGTCGTAGGCAAGGTACGCATCCTTGATCTGGGGGTCGTTCGACCACTTGAGGATGCTTCGTGCGAGCGCAGTCCTGATTGCCTCGGCCTGGCCCATCATACCTCCACCCTGAACATCGATTGCGACATCGACACCTTCGATGGCGTGCGGGACAAGGAGCAGGGGTTCGGATATTTTCATCCTGACGAGCTCTGTTCCGTAGATCTCGAGCGGGACTGAATTAATCCTGACTCTGCCCTTTCCGGTTTTCATTGTCGCCCGGGCAATTGCCGTTTTTCTTTTACCGCTAGTATTAATAATTTTTACCATTGGATCCACCTCTAGTATTTCGCCCCGAGGAACGTACTGACAGCCCCAAGCGTGACGAACTGCGCATTGTTCAGGCGGTCCATGTGGGCCTCTTCAAGAATCTCCATTTCTTGTCCCTGGAATTCCTGCGGGACACCCACGTACGTCTTAATACGCCTGAATGCCTCTACACCCCGTTCCCTCTTGTATGGCAGCATACCGCGTATCGTCCGTTTCACAATATGGTCGGGTCTTCTCGGGAAATATGGACCCCCTTCTGTCGATCCGCGCTGCCTTTTATGATTATAATTATGGAGGACGCGTGCACGGCTTCCTGAAATGATTACTTTTTCAGCATTAACTATTGCAACCGTCTCTCCATTCAGGGCACGCCGTGCCACGAGGCTTGCGAGCCTTCCGAGGAGCAGTCCGTCGCCATTGATGATTGTAACCATTTATTTCACCTCAGAATCCGTATATGGCTCCCTTTCGGGTGTTCCCTGACAAGCTCTTCGATGCTCATGCACTGACCTTTTGCGCCGTTGATCTTATCGGCAGCCGTTTGTGAAAAATTCAGGGCCGCCACTTTAACCGATGTTTCAATCATTCCGCCACCGAGCACCTTGCCGGGAACCAGGATGATCTCCCCGTCGTTTGCATAACGGTTGATCTTGCTCAGGTTAACCTCCGCGTACCTGGTACTGGATCCTTCAATTTTTATGGCGATATCCCGCCAGACGTTCACCCCGTTCTCACGTGAAGTGGTCTTCAGCAGTGATATGAGGTTAACCAGGCGTGGATTGGACTTAATCCTGCTTTTCATTTCCTGTTCCTCCCGATATTTCATTTATCTTTTCAATCATTTCCCCGGAACGGTTCTTTATATAGGTGAGTCCCTGTAGTATGACCTCCCTGACCTTCAGGGAGCCGTCACCTTCAACAACGAAAATGAAGGTGTCTTTCTCGAAAGTAACCTTAATAGCCGATTCTTCGCCGATGCCTGTCCCAAGGCAAGCCCGCTCGCAAAGACCGCAGAGCGAACATTCTTCAAGACGCCCTTCGATTACCCTGACACGCCCGGCTTCGGTTTCAAGAATTGTTCTCGGACATTCATCGACACACTGTCCGCATCCGTCACACGTATCCCCGATAGTGATAAGGGGATAATTTTTATAGCCGCATGCCGATACGGGCTGCCACTTGGCATGTTCCTTACCAGTCGAGAGGACGGCATGTGCCTCGACGACCACTTTCTGATCCTTCGTAAGCTTGACAATCGGGATGGTGTCGTAGGCGGGTGCCGTCGAAGGGTCCTGGGGAATCAGGTCCCTTGAATAGACCATCCCCGGCCCTTCCACGCTCATGGTGAACGTGGCAGTGCAGGCCCCACAACCTTCTCCGCCGCAGGAACATTCTTCTGATTTAACATAAGCCGATAAATCGGTCCTTATCGGGATGAGGCCGAGGCGGTGAGCCAGCATCTCGTCGAAGAGTGCGCTGGTATTATCGTATATGCGCACATCTTCGATGGCCAGCGTGGGGACTTCCCCGATCATCGCCCTCCGCAGGGTGTTTGCAAAGGATGGCGTAACAGGTCCGATATGGAACCGGCAGGAATCGTCATCGAGCTTCGTGAACGTAATCTCCATTACACTCTCCGTCCGCGCCTGCCACCCTTTGCCCGGATAGAATCATGGGGGATCGGGGTAACATCTTCGATCCTTCCAATCCGCATACCTGCCCGTGCAAGTGCACGGATTGCCGCCTGCGCACCCGGACCCGGGCTTCTCTGTTTCCCGCGACCCGGCGCCCTGACCTTCACATGGACACCGGTAATTCCCTTTTCCCGTGCGATTTGGGCTACATTGGCTGCCATCTGCATTGCTGCATAAGGCGAGCTTTCGTTTCTGTCCTGCTTGACAACCATCCCGCCGCTGCTTTTTGTGACCGTCTCTGCACCGGAGAGGTCGGTCACGGTGATAATAGTATTGTTAAAGGATGCAAAGATGTGGGCGACACCCCATTTTTCTTTATCCGCCATGGTTATGCCCTCCCGGTCTTCGCGATCCTTGCTCTTTCAGCATGGTCTGGCAGGGTAAGCGGTGATTTCCCATAGTAGGATATCTGGGTCTCCTCTGCACGGTTGACGCGATATCCGGGAATGGTCACTCTTTTCCCGTTAATTGCAATGTGACCGTGGGTGATGAACTGGCGGGCCTGTTTGGGGGATCGTGCCAGTCCCTGGCGGTAAACGACCGTCTGGAGCCGCCGTTCGAGCTGTGCCGGGACCTTTAACGACAGGACATTGTCGATATCTGCATCAGGTCCGAGAAGCCCGACCCGCTGCATATGGTCGATCAGGATGGATTTCTTCTCGTTGAATACATCTTCCGAAGTTCCTGCAGACATGAGAGAGAGGAGGTCACGGGCTGCCCTTCTGTACCTGCGAAGGTGCTCCTGCGCTTTCCATACTTCCCGCTTGTTCCGGAGCCCGTATTCGATTACGAGCTTGGTCTCTTCCTGGATCCTTGTCTTTTCAAATGGCCTTTTCGGGGTCTGGTATTGTTTATGGTTCTTTCCGGGATATCCCATGTAGCACCGCCTACTCCTTCTTCCTCTTGACACCGACAGTCGTACCTGTACGACCCGTGGACTTCGTGCGCTGACCCCGGACCTTCTGGCCGGTCTCGTGCCTGATCCCACGGTAGCAGCGTATCTTCCTCATGATGTTAATGTCTTCATCGAGGGTTGTTGTCACGTCCGACCCGAAAAGATGGCGGCTCTCTCCCGTATAGACGTCCTTGGGACGGTTTACCATCCACACCGGGACATGTTCGCCGTAGCTTTCGGTGACACTTCTGAGTCGGTCTACTTCCTCATCCTTGAGACGTCCCATGATATCATGGCCGTTTACCCCGGCAAGTCTCGTTATCACTGAGGCGGTATGTCTCCCCACACCCTTTATGCCGGTCAGTGCGACTTTGACCTGTTTCGTCCCGTCGAGATCAGTGTTGCTGATCCGTACAAAGTATTTTATTTCCTCTTCCTGAGCCATCCAATCCCTCTTTACTGAGATTTGCTCTGAACGCTGAGGGAGGGATTTGAACCCTCGAGTCCCAGGGGGACACAGGTTTAGCAAACCTGCGCCATACCAGGCTTGGCTACCTCAACAGCGAATCTCGCATCTTTCGACACTCGCAGCCGACAGGCTGCTCCATGAATGGTGCTTCTAAATATGGATCAGAACGGTTAATAACTCTTTGGGTGTCTCATGATCGATATGATACCCGGCGTGGTTCCGGCTGGGACTCTTTTAGACTATTTCAGAATTCCCTCAGGATTTCTTTTCAGGCCATGATGAGAGCCCATGGACAAAACCCTTGCAATCTGTCTCAGAAAACCAGGTTCCTTAACATGAAGAGGCTGTTTTTTTCGCACGCCTGACGTTGCCTGCTATGAGGGCAGATGTGACGAGCGGCAGGGCAATCGTTGCATCACAGAAGCACTGGACCCGGGGCGAATGGACGGATTCCTTGCCCCAGGATATCGCCTCTTCAAACGTGCATCCTGAAAGACCTCCCCAGTGAGGCGCATCGGTGGTGTACTGTACCGCATAGGCATGACCACCCTGGGTACTTCCGTACACGTCGGCGATGACTTGTGTCTGCTGGATAAAATTTTTCGGCACACCCCCTCCGATATACACGACACCTGTTTTTTTAGAACGTTCCACAATTCCTGCGATTTCATCCACATCGGCAAGCTGGTCGATATCGATGCTGGTGCCGGCGCGTCTGGCCATCAGGAGACCGATACCGATGGATGAATCGCAGAGGGCCGGAATAAATATCGGGACATCATGTTCCACGGCACTTGCGATGACCGACCTGCCACCGGGTTTCTGCCTGACCATCCATTCCCCCCACTGCCTGATAAACTCCCTTGAAGATCCCCTGAAAGGTTCTATTTCCTTCGCAAAATCTGCAAACTGCCGGTCGATACTGCGGAACTGTTCTTCATACGCAAATACGTCGTAAATCCGATCTATCCCTTTTGAGAAGAGGTGCCCGTCATCCACGTGATGATGACCGATATAATGCCGAATTCCCAGATGTTCGCAGGCATCATGAAAAATATTTGCGCCCGTGGATACGAGGACATCAATATAGCGGCGTTCCACCAGTTCGATGATGCATTTCTGCATTCCGGCAGGGATCATCGCTCCTGACAGGCCCAGGAATATCGTACATTCCGGGTCCCCGATCATGTCGGCCCATACTGCAACCGATTCACCAAGTTTCCGCCCCTGGAACCCCGTATGACTCATACCTTCGAGGAGCCTTGCGATATCCCCGGTTGGGGTGACGGGTTCATTCGGTTTCATGGCCATCCGGTGTAGTTATTGCAGCCGGTTCCTATTAATGCTTCCCAAATTTGGCACGACTGACCGGAAAAACCATAAATTCCGGTTGAAACGACCCAGTTCCAAAGTCAGTAAAAAGTGTGCGGGGATAGTCTGCGGTTATAACGCTTTGATTAATGAATTCCTTGTAATCAGTCCCTTTAAATCTCCATTTTCAATGACAGGGATGGTACTGATATTTTTCTGAACCATCAGGTCGATTGCCTGCGAAATTGTTGCCCCGCTGGCGACAGAGATTAGTGAGGTGCTCATGATGTCCCGCACAAGAAGGTTCCGTATCCGGTGGTCCTGGTGACGGTCCTCTACGACTTTGCGGAATTTCCTCATCGCAGTCGCAACATCGGTTTCGGTGACAATGCCGACGACCTTGTCATCCTGGGTTACGATAAAACGATGAATATTGTCGTCCATCATTCTCCTTCTCATATGGACGACCCGTTCTTCGGCATCAATTGTCCAGGCAGGTTCGAGTACTTCGCTTAAATTCCCGTCAGGCCGGAAGACCCTGATAAGGTTTTCTGCTGTCACCTGGCCGATGAGCCTGTGCTCATTGTCGTACACAACGACAAGCTTGTAATGCTGGAGAAGGGGTACGAGCACGTCAACATCCTGGTCCGGGTACACAGTAGTGAAGTCTTCTTCCAGCGAGTTCGCGACATGGATCGAAGAGGGTGAAAGGGAAGAATTCTTCTTGCTCCCGAGGGTTCCCGCAATCGTCCTCCTTGATATAGTTCCGACGACCGTATTATTGTTCACGACGATGAGGGGGTCGACAGATTCGTCAAGCATTTTATCAAGTGCCTCGGTGATTGCAGCGGATTTCGCAATTGTCACGGGCTTTGCCATTATATCCCTGATAACTACATCTTCGCTCATTTTGCCACTTCCTTTATGATATCATCTCTTTTAAGGATTCCTTTGATCTCGTTTCCATCGACAACAATGAGGCTGCTGATATGACCTACGCGCATCTTTTCAACAGCCTCCCTGACCGGTGCGTCCGGGGCTATGGTAATGACAGGGCCGGACATAACATCTTCAGCGATTGCTGACAGCGAAATGACATCCCGGTAATGTTTTCTTCCCGCCGATTCTTCTTTGCGGAGCATCGTAATTTCTTTTTCGGGGACCCCGTTGCTTCTCCCTTCGGGATACCTGAAAAAAGCAAGGTTGCTTTCGCTGATAACCCCGGCAAGCGACCCGTCGTTATTTACGACTACAAGCGTGTCATTCCGTTCACACATCGTGTCTATGACGTGGTCGAGAGAATGATACCTGCTCATCTGGACCGCATCTTCCATCAGGTCGCTCACCGATTCTTTCAGGTTTCCTGCCATTGACGATTTAAGCAGGTCCGACTTGGTCACGATGCCTGCGAGCACTGCATCATCCAGTATCGGAATGCCGCTGATGGAATGTTCCACCATCAGGCCGGCGAGGGCCTTGACGGGTGCATCGGGTCCTGCATAGCAGGGGTCCGGCGTCATCAGGACAGATACAGGAACATGGTCAACCGGTCTCCGTTTCCAGAGCGGCTCTGTCTGGCGAAGCCTGTACCCGATATCCTTTTTCGTAATAATCCCTGCCATCGCAGGTCCATCCATCACAGGAAGCCTGGAAATTTTGTGACTTATCATCAGGTTCCTTGCATGTGCCACAGTCTCCGCTAACGAAACTACGTATACCGGGCTTGTCATCACATCAGAGGCGATCATGGTACGACTCCCGGGCAAATGCTTTCACCAGGTCGAATTCGGTCACGAGGCCGATAAGTCGTGCATTCTCTATGACGGGAAGTGCCCCGACACTTCGTTCGACCATTTCTCGTGCGACGTCGTTGATGTTCCTGTCTGGCGTGGTCGTGAACAGGTTTCCCGAGACCAGGTTTCTTACGGGCATTGTCATCAGTTCCTTTACGTTGCCTGTTTCCATGCGGGAGAATAACTTCCGATCGCCAAAATACCGGAGAATATCAGATGTTGTGATAATGCCAAACAGTACGTCATCGGATACGACCGGGAGTCTCCTGAACCGGTGTTTCGTCATGTCCCGGGTGACTTCACCGATTGTGGCGTCCGGGTTCGTGACCCGGAGGGCGGTGGACATGATGTCCTCAACCGTCTTATCAATGTTTTCACCGGCAAGTGTTTTCATGACGTCCCTTTCTGTAACGATCCCTGTTACACGGTCCCCTTCCCCTATTATGGGGAGCCCTCCTATCATGCGGTTCATGATAATCTCCAGGGCATCTGCGACGCCCGCGGATTCCGGAAGGGTGGTCATCTGGGTCGTCATGATCGTCCTGATGCTCTCATTGACGGCGGCCAGCAGGTTGCCCCCATGCCTGACCTTGACGAGGTTGAATTTGTCGCCGCCACCAAGGAAATTAATGATATCACCGGATGTAACAATCCCCCGGAGCTTCCGGCTTCCCGGATCGATCACCGGCAACCTCCGGAAACCACATTTTGTCATTGTTTCAACCGCAGACAAGATCCTCATCGTGGGTGGGACAGAAATGACATCCCGTGTCGCAATAGCCATGATTTCCCCTTCATGGGATGCAATATGCGATTTAAATTCAACCGGCCCCCGGTCGAGAGAACCTGGAGTCCTCGGTGCTTTTTCAGTTTTTTTTATTGATCGATCATGCTGGCTCATGTATTCACAACCTTTTCTTTTCAGTCCCGATTATTCCTTAATAGCAAGATCCCAATCGATATGGAACGATAAATACAGAATTCTACGATATTGTAAGTCCTTTCAGTACATCGTGGCGATCAAGTATTCCCCTGATACGGTCCGAGTCCACTACAGGTACCCTGCTGATGTCATGGCGGACCATTAATGCAGCCGCACCCTGGATTGGTTCATCGGGCGACACCGTGATCACGTCCTTTGTCATCAGTGTTTCAACGGGGACCGCCGCCCCGCTCTCAAGGGAGGCCCTGATCCTGCCGGCTTTGAGAATGTCCCTCCTTGATATGATACCGACTATCCTGTTCTTTTTGACCACGGGAAATGCCGTAAAACTGCTTTCAACGATAAGGCTGTAGATCTTCTGTACCGGGTCTTCTGGTGCACTGGTCACCACCTTCTTCGTCATGTATTCGGACACTGAACCATGGAGCTCATGCCGTGTAATAATAATTGGGAATAGATCTGACAGGAGTACACCTCCTTTTATAATCCTCTGCCCGCTGACAACGCAGGCGCTGTCGGTCCTGTATTTCTTTATGGCCCGGACAGCTTCCTCGATCGGGGTATCGCTGGCAACCGATGCCGCCTCCTTAAGATACCCTTCAACGGTAACATTTGATTTTGTTGCCGTCACACGGAGGACATCGGTGAGATCGATATATCCGGCCAGTTTTTTCCGGTCGTCATGGATATATACCTCCCGGAAAATGTCATCCCGCAGCATCTGCCGGGCCTTGGTTACCGTCTCGGATAATTTTAATTGTGGCACGTCAACCATGAAGTCAGCGACGAGCTTCATCAGAGAAATTCCTCCTCCCGGCAGGATGAACAGAGCATGACATTATCAATCCGTTTAAGTTCATCTGACATCTTGCCGCACCTGTTACAGGTGCCGATATAGGACTCGTCGACCCGGTTGATCTCGATAAGATCGGTCATGAGGTCATTCATTTCCGTTGAAACCGTCAGGAGGTCTCTCACCGTGATGATGCCAATAACTTTCTTGTGCTCGTCGACGACAGGAAGCCGTCTTACCTTGTGCCTGATCATCATGTGAGCAGCATCACCTACAGTCTTTCCGGAGGACACCGTGATCAGAGGCGTGCTCATGATCTCGCTGACCAGCACGGTGCCGGGTCTCTTGTCTTTAGCCACGACCTTGCAGTTTATATCCTCCTCCGTGACAATGCCGATCGGCATGTTGTTCTGGAGAACAATGCAACTCCCCACTTCATCCCTGCACATCGCCTTGGCTGCATTTGCAACATTTGCCTCTATTCCTATCGTAGTCGGCTCATTTTGCATGATTTCAGTCAGCGGTACGCGGGTTTCGAAATGGATCTGGTCTTTTGCATTTTTCAAGAGTTCACCTCCATATGATAACTAC
The DNA here is from genome assembly GCA_963809105.1 of uncultured Methanomicrobiales archaeon. Lineage (GTDB taxonomy): Archaea > Halobacteriota > Methanomicrobia > Methanomicrobiales > Methanospirillaceae > CAIKOD01. The sequence goes on from CAWEIC010000005.1 coordinate 335,679, forward strand.
AGTTTACCATTACTGCAAGCCATCGATATAAAAGAATTGGTGCGCACAGAACACGTCCGGGGGCGTTTAAGGCCAATAAATCCATTAAGAAAAATAATAAACCGAGAATTGCATATGATAATATGTTCTGCCGGTGATTTTACATAGGATTATTCCATGGCAGGAACAGAAATAAAATTACGGAGTGTCTGATGGATATATTTGTGCAGACTCGGAACAGGTTCTCACGGTTTCTATCTGCTTTTTTTACGAAAAAGCGCTCACGCATCGGGATATACGGACCGCCCAACGCGGGAAAAACAACCCTTGCAAACAGGATAGCCCGTGACTGGGCCGGGGATTCGGTCGGGGCGGTCAGCGAAATTCCCCATGAGACCCGGAGAGCTTCGAGAAAACAGGATATCCGGATAACGGGTGCAGACGGCCATATGATTACTATCGATATTGTCGATACCCCGGGAGTGACTACAAAGATCGATTATAAGGAGTTCCTCGAATACGGCATGGATAAGGACGAGGCCATCATCCGGGCAAGGGAAGCGACAGAAGGTGTGGCAGAGGCGATGCACTGGCTCCGAGAGGATATCGACGGTGTTGTCTATATGCTTGACAGCACGGTTGACCCGTTTTTGCAGGTAAACATTATGATGATCGGGATCATCGAGAGCAGGAACCTTCCGGTGATCATTGCGGCGAATAAAATTGATCTCCCCGATGCATCGCCGCAGAGGATACGGAGTGCCTTTCCCCAGCACCCGGTAGTACCTGTCTCCTGTCTCGAAGGAAAAAACGTTGAAGAACTCTACGAACAGATGGTACATACGTTCAGGTGATTGCAATGACATACGAGGTCCCATTATGATACAAGGTGTCCAGATTGACCTTATCTCTGAGGACAGCCTCAATAACCTGACATCGATGGAAAAGATCCACCTGATCCTTGACAAGGTCCGCCAGGGAACAATTGTAATTCTCGAGAAAGGACTTGAACCTGAAGAGCAGAGTAAACTCATCGAAATGACCATGAAAGAGATACTGCCCGACGATTTTAACGGCATCGAAATGGAGACCTATCCAGCGAAGGAAGACAATTCATTTCTCTCGCGGTTACTAGGGAAAGGGAAACATACCGGATCGGCCCGGCTGACTGTTATTGGTCCTGCAAACCAGATCAGGATGATCAAAAAGGATAAAGACCAGATAAGTGCCTGGATATCAACCCGGTGACCTCATAATGCCCCATAAGTGTATGCAATGCGGGAGGGAATACAAAGATGCGTCCCCGGCCATACTTAAGGGTTGTGAGAGTTGTGGAGGGAGAAAATTCCTCTTCGTAGGCGATAAAGACAGAAACCGCGACGTCCTCCAGGAAAAATCGACTGTTACCCTCGCTGAAGAGTCGTTTGCGAAAGTGCTCGAAGTCCAGCCCGATCCTGCCGGGGAGAAAGATTTCGGCACCCGCGTCGAAAGCATCAGGATTGTCGCACCGGGCACCTATGAGCTGAATATCGAAAAGCTTGCAGACAGCGATGAAAGGGTCGTATCGATAGGAACGGAAGGCAACTATGTAGTAGACCTCCATTCCATGGCGAAATCCCGGAAAGACAAGCCAAAGAAAGAGAAAAAAGTTAAACGCTGATAGGCCGAAGTATCAGGCTTCTGTTTTATGGAGAATTTGCCGGATCTGTCTGCCCTTTACGGCTGGTAAACCGTCGATATCATGGTATTTCAGCTTATATTGTCAACACTGTATCCTTTGCCGGCCAGGAGTTCCTTTACCCGGTCGCGATGATTTCCCTGCAGTTCAATGGAATTCCCCTTCACTGTTCCGCCGCAGGCAAGCTTACCCTTCATAAATTTTGAAAGGTCTTCCAGATCAATGTCGGTCGGATCGAGCCCCTCAATCACGGTGACTTCTTTTCCATAACGTCTTTTATTAACCTTGACATTGATCCTTTGCTGTTCTTTTGCTACCTCCTCACAAATACATAGTTCTTTAGGTAGTCCGCAGGTTGGACAAATCCCACCATTCATTACATGTACCTTTAAAGGTTTCGTTATTTATTTCTTGGCATGATTAACCGGGTCTTATCAGGTAATCCTCTGCAAGGCCGGTTATATCATAATTTATTGTAAAAAGATCCAGGCATGGAATTAGTCAGACCTCTGGCAGCCTGCTCACAGACTTTGGAAGGGCCCTCAATATACCGCCCCCTGAGTAAACCAGGAATCTGTCGTTCACACCTTAGGGATGCATCTTCGATATACCATTAATAGTCTGTGAAGGAACAGGCAAAATACGCTCATGGATCAATCATAAAATGGCCTCGGAAATAGTCTTCAAGGACCCCTGGTGATTAATCACAGGCCTGGCAGGAGCCCGTTCCAGCGAGAATTACCTGCCGCTCCTTGCTGTTTCCCCGGTACACTGTGATCCCTTTGCACCCGGACTCCCTTGCGAGAGAAAATATCCGGGAGATCTGGCCGGGAGTGGCAGATTCAGGCAGGTTGACGGTCTTTGATACGGCATTATCGACGTATTTCTGAACTTCCGCCTGCATTTTCACATGGTGTTCAGGTGGGATTTCATATGCTGTCCTGAGGACGTCCCTGATATGTTCGGGGACCGGCAGCCCCTGGACACTCCCGGTAAGCCGTACTTTTGCAAGTATATCTGTTCCCGATCTTACTTCCGACAACAGATCAGTAACAACTTTTGGGGTCATTACGGTTGTCTTTCCCTGTATGGACCTCCGCATGGTGAGCGAAAAAAACGGTTCGATACCGCTGCTTGTATCAGCGATAAGGTGAAGCGACCCGGTCGGGGCCACTGTGGTAACCGTGGCATTGCGCATCTCCTTTTCATATATGCTCAGGTCAATTGCAGGAAACGATCCTTTTTCCGTTCCAAGGTCATGCGAGGCCTGTTTTGCTTCTTCCTGGATCATCGACATGATCCGTCCGGTAAGTGTGATCGCATCGCCGGACGAATAAGGAACCGATAGCTGGATCAGTAAATCTGCGAGTCCCATCACGCCAAGCCCGATCTTTCTCGTGCGAAGCGTCGCTTCTTCGATCTCCCTGTTGGGAAAACAGGTTACATCGATTACGGCATCAAGGAACCCGACAGAAAGCCTTGCAGCATTCCTCAGCCGTTCCTCGTTTATATCCCCTTTCCTCACGAATGCAGAGAGGTTGATGCTACCGAGGTTGCAGCTTTCAAACGGCAACAGCGGCTGCTCCCCGCATGGATTTGTTGCTTCCAGCTGTCCAAGGCCGGGGACTGTATTTGTTTCATTGATCCGGTCGAAAAACAGCATCCCCGGGTCGCCCGATCCCCACGCGGCCCCGGCCACCGCATCCCAGAGATCGCCAGGCATGATCGTCTCGCGTATTTCGTGGTTCCTCGGGTTGATAAGCCCGTATTCTTTACCTTTTAACAGGCAATCGAAAAAGATCCCGTCAAATCCGACAGAGAGATTGAAATTATCGAGACCGCCCTTTTGTTTGGCACCGATAAAGGCAAGAATATCAGGGTGCGAACTTGCAAGCACTCCCATATTCGCCCCCCTTCTTCTCCCCCCCTGTCTGAGGGCATTGGTCGCCTCGTCAAAAACATGGATGAACGGCAGGGGCCCTCCGGCAATCCCCGGTCTGCCGCCGACCTGATCACCTGACGGACGAAGGCCGGAAAAAGAAAAGCCGGTGCCTCCTCCCGTCTTGTGGATCTGTGCCATCATACCAAGCGTCCTGAATATCCCTTCAATAGAATCCTGTACCGGCAGGACAAAACATGCCGCAAGCTGTCCCCCAGGCAGACCGGCATTCATCAATGTCGGAGAATTCGGAAGGAATTCAAGGTCTTTCATCATCCTGTAAAACCGGCTGCGTTCAGGTGTTCCCACAACGCGTGCCGCACGCAAAAAAACATCACCGGGCCCTTCACCCGGAAGGGTGTATCTCGATGACAGGAGCATCCGGGCGTTCTCGCTAAGAATCATTGACCGATACAGGACTGCCATTTTATTTAAAATTCACACATACATCTATAGTGTTCAGATGTCAGTAATCGTCCTTGGTACAGCTTCGCATACCGGTAAAAGCACGGTTGTAGCCGCACTCTGCAGGGCCCTTGTAAACAGGGGAATCACGGTCGCACCGTTCAAGTCCCAGAATATGAGTCTCAACTCGTACGTCACTCCTGACGGCTGTGAAATCGGGATTGCCCAGGCAATGCAGGCATTTGCCGCAAAAACCATCCCTGCTGCCGATATGAACCCAATCCTCCTGAAACCAAAGGGCGGGATGGTTTCCCAGGTCGTCCTCCTCGGTCATCCATACAAGGACGTGGTTATCAGCGAATATTATAAGGAGACAGATCATCTGCTCAAGGTCGCTCTCGATGCCGCTGCCCGGCTTTGCAGGCAATACGGGAACATCGTCGTAGAGGGTGCGGGAGGAGCGGCTGAAATTAATCTCTATTCCCGCGATATTGCCAACATCAGGCTCTCATCAGCCCTTAATCTTCCTATTGTTCTCGTTGCCGACATTGAACGGGGAGGAGTGTTCGCGTCTGTTTACGGCACTATAGAACTCCTGCCTCCGGAGATCCGGAAACAGGTGAAGGGCATCATAATAAACAAGTTCAGGGGAGATCCTGATATTTTTTCACCAGGGGGCGACATGATCGAACAGCTTACGGGATACCGGTTCTCGGCGTGCTGCCATATTTTGACATCCCCCTTCCGAGCGAGGACTCCCTTTCGCTCGGAGATAAAAAAACCTGTGAACATCCTGTCAGGATCGCAGTTATCAGGCTTCCGCACATAGCAAATTTTACTGATTTCGAACTCCTCGAACAGTATTGTTCGGTATCTTACGTACCACCCGGAGGGGATCTTGCCGGGTACGACTGTATCATTATTCCCGGCACGAAAAATACCATTGAAGATCTTGAAGAGCTATATCGTCATTCGACCGCCACCGACATTATCCGTGCACGGGAATCCGGGGTCCCGGTCATCGGCATCTGCGGGGGTTACCAGATGCTCGGGAGAGAAATTTATGATTCGGGTGTTGAATCGAGAGAAGGCAGGTACCCGGGGCTTGGACTTCTCGACGTCATTACCAGTTTTTCCGGTTATGAGAAACATACGGTCCAGGTCGTACACCTGGCAAGCGCTCATCCACCGATATTATCCGGAATAGGAACGGTCAAGGGCTATGAAATCCATATGGGCACGACGGAGAGAGGGAGGGACCGGCCTGCATTCGGATCCGACGGAGCTGTCTCTGACGACGGCCTCGTTATCGGTACCTACATGCACGGACTCCTGATGAATCCCGCTGCCATTAATGCTCTCCTTTCCTTCCTGTATAACAAAAAAGGGGAACATTTTACACCGGTGGAGATAAACGGCAGGTACGATCGCTATGACGAGCTGGCAAACCTTTTCGAACGCCATATTGACATGGAGGCCCTGCTCAGGATATTCAACGAGAGAACCGGTGCCCCACAGTAAAGGCCTGATGCCCGGGCGAATAACAATTGATGTCTTTCCTTATATGGACACATCGGACACATCATCCTGCCTGGTACCGGGAACAGAAATACTAATGTGTTCACCTGAATACCCGGTCAGATGCTCTTCCAGTTGCTGGATGAGTTTTGGGATTTCCTTTGCAGTCGTTTCTACTTTTTGGCGTAAATCGATTATATTTCGTTCGCTTTCATGGAATTCCGATTTTTTCTGCCTGTATCTTTTTTCAAGGGCTTCTTTCTCGCGAATGAACGCGTCATTCCCGATCTCTTCCCTGACCTCCCTGATCAGGCGGTTGATTTCTCCAGACTTCCGGTACGCTTCCTCGAACCGGGAGGGTAATGCGTGTATGTCGGCAAAACATTCCTGCTCGTCCCGGTTCTTGAGCGTGATTTCACCGGATTTAACCATTTCAATAACCGCCGGAATTATGCCTGATATCATGGGGAGAAGATCATCAGCGGCGGGCATTTCACTTTTGGACAGGGTTTCCGCCAGGACATGTATTTTTTTCCCAATGACATCGTTCCGGTCCTTATGGGCAACTTTTTCAGCCCTCCTCATGACATGGACTACCATCCCTGAAAGGACTTCCATTTCACCGGTCCACTTCTCGCGGTCTTCAAGAAATTCCCACTCCTTCCGTGTAAGGTCAGTATAACGGACGAAACGCGGGTCTTTTCCGGCGGTCGCCACCTCGCAGGAGAGGTCTTCCTGTTCCTGGCCCAGTTTTTTTGATTCATTCACGAGATTTGGCAGATTTTTCGCCGCTTCGTCATGCTCCCTGAGCACCCTGATCAATGAATGGTGAATGGTCCTGATTTTTTCAAGAGAGGTATGTTTGGACCTGGAATCCGCGAACACCGGGTTCATTACATTGACTTCTTTTCCGAGGCGGGACACTTCCGACTGGATTATTTTCATTTCTTCAGGAAATACACGCACCAGGTATCGCCCGGGGCCCTGGGAGGATTTGATGCATCCTTTGAGGCATTCGGCCACCGCATGGTAAAATTCTTCAGTCTTTTCCGGAAATGGCCTGGACAATGCAGCCATCATCGATCTTTTATAGAGAGGAAGGGAATTTTCCGCAACTTTCTCGAGCTTCACGAACCCGGTGCCTTCATGATCACCGGAACCGAGTGCCGGTACGAGCACCTTCAGTTCAGAGATGGCCCTCATAACCGGTTCCCTCGAGCCGGAGACCTTTGTCTCTTCTTTCTCCCTGATTTTTTTCATTTCGGTATCGAGCCAGCCGGGGACGTCAGCAAAATCCATCTCTCTCGGCTGCTGCTCCTCTTTCGAGAAGAGGTCCCTGATTTTTTTAAACATTCATACCACGTTCTGCTGTTATAAAAGACATCTTTTCTCCCGGATGAGAACGCCGGCGACCGGTTGCCGGCGGATCCACGGACCCTGGATTCGGTTTTTAATCATCCCTCGCTATCTCGCGGAGACGTCCGACCCCGTCTATTTCCCGGATTACCCTGACAACTTTTGGTGGGACGAGGGATTCCCACGGCTCTCCCGACAGCATCCTTCTCCGGATTTCTGTACCGCTGTGGGTTGCCCGTTCATACATTGACGGGGAGTTGACCGGAATTCCTGCTTCGCCGAATAACCTGACGACAAGGGGGTTGCTCGAATATACGATATCGAAGGGAGGTGTCATTGCACGAACATGGGCAACCCACAGGGCATTCCGCCTGATGTCTTCGATAGGAATTACATAGAAGGGGCATCCCAGGCCGTCAAGGGCTGTCGTGATCATGAGCACCCGTTCACCTGCAGTGAACGGATTTTCAAGCTCGTGGCTCAGCTGGGCTGTGCCGACCCCTATCACTATCTCGTCGGCCTCGCCTGCGATATGTTCGAGCACTGTCTGGTGTCCGTTATGATAGGGCTGGAACCTTCCGATATAAAACGCCCTGCTCATGGTGCCACGACCATATTCGCAATTCTCGCTGCAAATGCACCGGCAGTAAATCCGGCATCAATATTTACGACCGCAATAACAGAGCACGACTGGAGCATGCTTGCAAGGGCCGCCCTCCCCTGCCCCATATATCCATACCCGCTGCTAACCGGTACTCCAATCACCGGCCTGTTAACAAGCCCGGCGACTACGGCAGGGAGCGTCCCTTCCCGACCTGCCGCCACGACAAATACATGAGCGCCGAGAAGGTCCTTTATCGCTGGGAAGAGACGGTGTATTCCGGCAGCCCCGACATCATAGGCGGTCAGGACCGTGCACCCCATCTCTTCGGCAATAACCCTTGCCTCTTCGGCGACCCGGATATCGGAAGTCCCGGCAGTGACAATTCCCACGACTCCCCCGGTTTTAACCGGTTCCGGGTCCTGTTCACGTGTAAGGACCAGCATATTCGCCGATTCATGAAAGGTGGACCTTATGCCGTTCAGGTTACAAAGCGATCTGACTGCCACTGCATGTTCAGGTTGCAGCCGAGAAATAATACATCTGCCCCCCGATTCGACCTGTTTTTTTGCGATCTCAATGAGATAGGCAGGTTCTTTCCCTTCGGCAAGGATCACTTCGGGAATACCGCACCTGACAGCCCGGCCGGTATCGAGCCTGGCAATCTCGCCGACCGTATCGATCCGGAGCCCTTCTATCTCTTTTACCGCCTCTTCAAGAGAGATCGTACCGTCGTTTAAATTGTTGAGGACCTCCCGTATCATGTGATTCGGTTGCATGGTTCGATAATAAAGATATGGTCTTGCGTATAATATACCTGCATCCATATGAGTCTATCTGTTATACGTCGCATTATTCGGGGAAATCACAGTAATTTTCCTGTGGTTACGTGATATCCGGATATTCTACCTGACCGGACTTCCCGGTTACAGGAAAGCGGCGTATTACGGGGTCCTGTATGGCGCTCTCGCAACATTCGGGTTACTCATCGCACTCGCGGACGCCGGGATCGAAGTTGTGGGAATAGGAGTGGTCATGGCTGCACTCTTCCTCCAGGAGAGAAATAAAAAGGAAAAGATATGGAAGGACGAAACTACGTGGGAACGGTTTACCGGTTCGGTCAGGCCGGTAAAGAAGAAGTAACCCCGGCACCGGGTGAAGGAACGGGAGAAGGGCAATGATTCAGCGACCGAGAGGGACCAGGGATTTTCTTCCTCCCGAAATGGAGCACAGGAGGACCGTGGAACAGCACATGCGGGATAAGGCATCGCTATGGGGTTACCGCGAGGTATGCACCCCGGAATTCGAGGAACTCGAGCTGTTCACTGCACGTTCCGGCCAGGGCATCATCGATGAGATGTATGTGTTCGAAGATAAGGGAGGCCGGATGCTTGCAATGCGGCCCGAAATCACCGCAGCCGTCCAGCGAATGTACCTTAACGAGGCGAGAGTGGCGCCGAAACCTCTTCGGTGGTTTTACTTTGCAGACTGTTTCCGGTACGAACGCCCCCAGAAAGGGAGGTACCGGCAGTTCTGGCAGTTCGGGATTGAACTTATCGGCTCCGACACCGCGATAGGCGATGCCGAAGTTGTTATGCTCGCCGACGAGATCCTGAAATCTACAGGTATCGGCTTTACACTTCATGTCGGGCACCTGAGTTTTATGAAGTCGCTTCTTTCCGGCCTGCCACCGGATGAACAGCGGGACGCCATGCGTTACCTCGATAAAAAAGATTTTCCTGGTCTTAAAAACTATTTTGACCTCTCGGGAAAGACCGATCTCTACGAACCACTGAGCATACTCCCGGGCTGCAGGACACTTGATGATATCACCGCCATTACCGGAGACATCCCGGAAACAGGAAGGATCGCCGAAACACTGGAGATACTCGAAGAAGCCGGTACGGATTATATCCTGGACCCCGGCATTGCCAGGGGCCTCGATTATTACACGGGGACGGTTTTTGAGGCATTCGCGGAAAATCTCGGGGCAGAAAATCAAATTCTCGGGGGCGGTGCCTATCGCCTTGGCCAGGTCCTCGGGGGAGATGATGTCCCTTCGTGTGGATTTGCCGTCGGTTTCGACCGGGTGATGGTTGCACTTGGGGAGCCCGCGGCAAAGCCGGGGATGGCGGTTGGAATAATCTATACCCGGCAGGCCAGGGCGCACGCGGTCCGTGTCGCACAGGAGTTCAGGGCCCGCGGCATACGTGCGGAACTCGATGTCATGGGACGGGGTATCGGTGCCCAAATCACCCATGCCTCAAAATCTGTGAATGATATTGTCATTGTCGGTGAGCGTGAAGTGAAGTCAGGTACCGTGACCCTTAAGGATCTCAGGACAGGTAACCAGGCGGAACTTTCTGTTTCCGATGCCGTGCATGAGGTGGAAACGCTTGGTCCTCGCTGACGAACTTGCAAAATCACAGCGCAGCATCAGTGTTGCAGAATTTTTCGAGAAAAACAAACACCTTCTCGGCTTCGATTCGCCGACCCGGGGAATTATTACGACCGTCAAGGAGGCGGTCGATAACGCTCTCGACGCATGCGAAGAGGCGGAAGTCCTCCCGGATATCTATGTCGGGATCAAGAAGATATCGGGCGATGTCTTCCGCATCGTTGTCGAAGACAACGGGCCCGGGATCGTTCCGGAACAGGTGCCGTTTGTATTCGGGAAGCTCCTTTATGGTTCGCGGTTCCACCAGATCAAACAAAGCAGGGGCCAGCAGGGGATAGGTATCAGTGCCGCCGTCCTGTATGCCCAGCTCACAACAGGGACACCTACAATGGTTATTTCGAGGACGGGAGCCGGGTCCAGGGCTCACCGGTTCCTTCTCCAGATACACATCGAGCACAATGAACCCGAGATCATCAGCCACGAGGAGATCGAGTGGGACCGGACACACGGGACCCGTGTACAGATCGAGTTTAAAAGTAATCTCACTGCAAAGAAAAGGCTGCTCGAATATCTCCGCTATACTGCCATAGTCAACCCTCACGCCCGTCTCATGGTCGAGCTGGATGACGAAACAACATTATTCGAACGGGTCAGTGCCGAAGTAATCGTGTGCCCGAAAGCGATCCAGCCGCACCCGCACGGGATCGAGATCGGCCAGTTTTCACGAATGGTCGCTACAAGTTCCGAAATTCTTGAGAATTTCCTCGTACAGGGATTTTCCAGGGTCGGCAAGAAAACTGCAGAAGAAATGTGCACCCTCGCCGGAATCAGCCCGCAGAAAAAAGCGGCAAAACTTACGAAAGACGAACAAAAACGACTCCTCGATGCGATGCAACAGGTAAGCGTCCCGGCACCACCCGCATCGGTCTGTCTTTCACCCATCGGTGAAGCCCTGATCGTCAGGGGCCTGGAAAAAGAGTTCCAGATGGATTTCGTCAGGGCACGGACACGGCCGAACTCTGTCTTTTCCGGGCACCCGTTCATGGTCGAAGCTGCGATAGGGTATGGTGGAAAATTACCGGCAGAGGGGAATGCCCAAATCCTGCGTTTTGCCAACCGTGTCCCGCTGATGTACCAGCAGGGCGCATGTGCGATTACGTCCTGCATCGCCGGTATAACCTGGAAAACATATGGTATTACACAGGCAGGCCTCCCGGTCGGCCCTCTGTTGATCCTTGTTCATATCGCGTCCACAAATGTCCCTTTTACCAGCGAAAGCAAGGATGCCATCGCCTCGATACCGGAAATCGAGAGGGAAATTACCCTTTCTCTCCAGGAACTCGGGCGGGAACTCAAACTATACCTGTCGCGCAGGGACAAAAACCGGCTTGCCGAAGACAGGGCACGCGCAGTATGTGCAATCATCCCGGAAATTGCCATGAAGGTGAGCGAGATCGTCGAATTGCCTCCGCCCGATATTTCCCCGATCGAAGGACGAATTATGAAAAAACTTGTTGCGAAGAGGAGAGTAACCGACGGAACCGTTACCATCCAGCTGAATAACTATACGGATTTCAGGGGGACCGTCAGCATCTATGAAACCTCCCGTGAGAAAGCAGAGGACGCGAATCCTCCGCCGGAGTTTGTATCGACCCTCGATGAAGAATATACACGGGTATGGAAGGTACCTGTTCTCCCGGGCACATCATGGAAAGCGACATACCATGGCAACGGCGGCGGAAATCTCGATATCCGTGGTATCGAAGAGGGAAAACTTGTCGTGGTGGATATGAATGCCTAAACCCGATCACGATAAACTGGCAGTCGAGAGACTCCTGAAAATTGCCATAAACTGGTACGGCCAGATGAAGCAGGGTGAGATCCCCTCCATCTCACTGCCGACAAGGACGAAACACAATATCGAATACGACGACGGAAGCGAGGTCTGGAAATACGGCGATAAGGAAAGCGTGCGCCACGCCGGTTCGGCAAAAAGTGCGTTGCATATCCTTAAGATGGCCTTTGTGATCTGGTTCTTAAAAAAGCAGATCAGGGAAAACCGGTCGTCGACCCTGAGAGAATTGTATTACATCTCGGAAGGCTGGAAAAAAGCAAAATTCGCTGCCCAGGACGAGAGCAATTTCCTGATCGAAGACCTCGAGATCCTCACGGATATGCAGAGGGAGGCATTTCACCTGAGGCCCGAGGAGGACGGGGCGACAATTTTCGGCCCCATTGAACTTAAAGAAGTAACCAGGAGGGGTGAACGCCGGATTCACTGCAGGGACGACGTCGGCGAGGCTGGGTACCAAATCCCGACCAACGTCGATACGATCGATTTCCTGAAACACGACGCGAAACTCGTCATTGCTCTTGAAACGGGCGGTATGTACGCCCGCCTCATTGAGAATGGGTTTGATGAGGATTACAAGGCCATCCTCGTCCACCTGAAAGGCCAACCGGCCCGGTCCACGCGACGTGTTTTGAACCGCATCAACGAGCAGTTCAAACTCCCCGTAGTTGTATTCACCGACGGTGATCCCTGGTCTTACCGAATCTACGCGAGTGTAGCATATGGAGCGATAAAAAGTGCCCATATGTCGGAAATTCTTGCGACCCCGCAGGCCCAGTTCATCGGTGTACAGCCTAGTGATATCAGGGACTACAACCTTCCTTCGGACCACCTGAACGAACGGGATATCGTCGCCCTGAAAAGCGAGCTTTCAGACCCGAGGTTTGCTTCGAACTACTGGCGCGAGCAGATCAACCTGCAGCTCAAAATGGGCCTGAAGTCAGAACAGCAGGCATTTGCGGCCCGGGGACTTGACTTCGTGACAAAGGAATACCTGCCTGCCCGGCTTTCGGAAATGGGGATCATCTGAGCCGGAGGTAGTCTGGTTAAAGAATCGGGCTGCCTGCTATCCTGGCAAAATAATTGTTTAATCAGAACCCCAAAAATAATGATCTCTCTCTGCTCTTTTCGTCCCTGCGCATTTACACGAAGAACCTGAAGGCGAGCCAGGCAATCAGGAGCATGATTACTGAATATTTAAGACCTGCAATAGCGCTCCCTTCACCCATCTGGCCGGCGACGAGTCCTGAAAATATTCCCTGGATCATTGCCGCATGGGCGAACAGCCGTTTATAGAAAAAGATATCCAGATTCTTGATAAACTGGGCGCTCGATCCTGCATGGGTCGATGCCGATGCAGCCGTCGCCATCGTGGTCAGGAATGTCGTCACAAGGACAAATATCACGAACAGGAAGACCAGGAACGAGATCAGCACGATGATCACATAAATCATCATGTTGTTCCTGCGTTCTGTCTTGAGTTTCACGAACTCGTAGGTGTCGTTTGCCGCCGCACGGAGCACTTCGCTGGCATCGCCACCGGCCCTGCTTGCCTTGGCAATTAAATCGACACTTCGGTCGGCAAGCGGAGTTCGCAGTCGCTGCCCAAACCGGTACATTGCAGTGACAAACGGGACATTCCAGGACATTTCACTGTCCATTTTCCTGATAAACGGAGTAAGGGTACTGTATTCACCGGCCGACACGAGGTGGACTGCGTTGGGGAGAGTCATGCCGCTGTCGTTCATTCCGGCAAGGTCCCGGAAGAAGTTTGGAAGGGCTTCCTCGAGATTCCTGATCCTTCTCGATTCCCTGACGTCGAGTAGAGCGAGGGGGCCTATGGCAATAAAGATCGTTATCACGGTGATGTCATCAACGATGGTAGTGGTAAACAGAACCGCCATACCGTACTGCCGTATCATGGCGACGGTTCCGATAAGGAAGAAAAGCAGTGCTGCAGGCAGGCATACGATCAGGATGTTGATGGGTTTGTCTGTCAGGACAGCAACAGGATGCCTGATAAAACGTCCGAATCCCTGGCGATGGGCCCGGTCGTAGGCGAGTTTATCCTCGATCTCCCGTTCTGCGGTATTCCCTTTCGGCATCCTGATACCGGGAATCACTTCAGGTATGGATTGTTTTGAGCCGGGTAACCGGATTTTGTCGAAAATTCCCATGCTAGCCCTCCGGGGTCATCGAACTGATCATGATGACGAACATGATACTCCCGAACGGGATCATCATGTAAATGATCACATAGAGGAAGATCGGATTTGCATTGTTGCCGATGACCGACATGATAGACTGGAGAATAATCAGGAAAAGCGGCCCTGCTACCATCGCGGTCACATATGATTCTGCGATCAGGCCGAGCGTGTCCAGGAACAGTTTCTGCGTCTGCCTGTTCTCAATGGCATACTGATCGGCTTTCGTCCGGAAATATACGGTCAGGTTGCTTCCGCTGGCGATGCTGCCCATTGCCCCCTGAATGAATTCTTTCATACGAAGGCTCGGCGTAGAAACAGAGGTAATGCGAAGCGCATCGATCAGGTCTTTTCCGAACATATCGATCTCCCGGACGATATACCGGGCTTCAACAGAACTTTCCCCATAAATCGGGCTGTCTGCAAGCTGCCGGAAGATCTCGGCGGGAGGGATACCGGCTGTCGACATCGCGGTAATGTAATTGATGGCATACGGCAGAGTGGCATCGATGTTGCGTCGCCTGTTTCCCGCCTCGATCGAAGGATAAAGGTTGTAAACAAGGTACGTGAGGCCCCCGAATACGAGGAGGGATATGATGGTAACGGTGATTGTACCGAAAACAAGACTGTATTTTGCGATGAAGGTGAAAGCATCAGGGACTGATCCCCGGTAGGTTACGAGTTTTGTCAGCTGGAACAGAAAGGTTATCGTGCCTATTCCTACCGCAGCCAACAGGCCGACGAGGACTGACGTGAAGATCGCCGTCGAAAGGTACACCTCGAAAGGGATGGCCATCCGGGCCGAGAGAAGGTCTTTTCTGAGTTCTGCGTACTTTTCCCTCTGGCTTTTCACCCGCTGTCCGAGCAGGTTGAAACAAAACCGCTCGTAACTATTCATACAGGTCGGACCTCACTTTCTGTATGACTGCCTCAGGATCCCTGAAGTAGGAGACGAGAATATTCGAAACATCCCGGAAATGCCTGATTTTTTTGATCCTCATCCATTCGAGCACTTCCTGTCTTCGTTTCAGCTCTTCCCGGATCCTTTCTTCATTCCAGCCACGCTCTTCCATGATCTCTTCGAGAATAAAGGATTTTCCCGAATACTGGATCTCATCTGTCGCCTGGCGCCACTTGAACACCTCATTGGTGATTAATTCATTCGTACGGGGATCGATATCGAGTATCTCGATGATCTGCTTATTTCTCCTGATCCTCTGCCCCCCGACGCGTGCCTGGACCTGGACACAGACGATATCGAGAGCCGACAGCATGTTCCTCGGGACATCAAGCGGGGGATTTTCAATCCTGTGCACCACACTCGCCACAGAATCCGCATGTATCGTCGAATACGTTACGTGCCCGGTGCTCATTGCCTGGAACAGGGTCTGGGCCTCCTTGCCACGGACTTCGCCCACAAGGATATACTCAGGACGCTGACGGAGGGCAGCCCTGAGAAGCTCGTACATATCGATCTCCCCTTTCCCTGCGGAGTCGAAAGACTGCCGGGTAATGCTCGGTATCCAGTTGGGGTGCGGAAGTTTCAGTTCACGCGTATCTTCAAGAGTAACAATCTTTGCGAGCGGGGGTATGAACAGGGCAATCGCGTTCAGGGCGGTGGTCTTGCCCGATGCGGTCCCGCCGGCAAGGATCAGCGATTTGCCGGTTTCGACAGCAAGCCAGAGGAAAGCGATCGAAAGGGGAGAGAATGTATGCCAGTCTATCAGGTCTGTGGGGGTAATCGGTTCATCCCTGAACTTACGCACAGTGAATGTCGAGCCATGGGCAGTCACTTCCTGTCCGAGCGTCATCTGGATACGGGACCCGTCACTCATCGTCGCATCAAGCATCGGTTCTGCGATTGAGATGTATTTTCCTGCACGCTGTGCGAGTTTCGTTACGAATGAATCGAGATCCTCTGCATTGGTGAACATCAGGTTTGTTTTCATCGACTCAAAACGTGCATGATATACAAATATGGCGGAATTAACTCCATCGCAGGAGATATCCTCGATATACTTGTCATGCATGATCGGGTCTATAAGGCTCTGGCCAAGGAACTCCTTCTCCATGTTATACAGGATCTTCGCCCGCTGGATCGGTGTCAGCGAGAGGCCATAATCCGCGATGATTTCGTCTGTTATTTTGCGAAGGGTTTTTTTCGCAAATTCCGGTACAATATCCCTTGAATTGATATCCAGTCTTTCGAAAATCCGATCTTTTAATTCTGAAAAGAGGTCTGTTTCAGCAGGAGACAGTACAGGTTCGAGGACCATATACGTATATTCATGGGTATTGTTATCGTAGATGACACGGACGTATGCGTATGGTTCGTTCACGGCGTACAATTCTATCTCTTCGACACCGGCCCTTTGTCTCAGGTTGAGGTCAACCACCGGCCCATGAATTTTCGGATCGTACTCCTCGGTCTCGTGCCTTATCATCCTGAACAGGTTGATTTTATCAAGCACGCTTCCTTTTTCCACACTTGCCGAGGAGTCCGCAAGCTGGTCCGCCGATATGCCGGAAAGTCCTCCGGACGGCAGACCGGCCTCCCACAGTTTCTCAATTTCCTCGGGCACCGTGCCATCCGGCCTGGTAAAGGGACTGGGGCGGTTTTTCAGCTGCACCTCGTCAACGGTAAATGTCGCTCCTTTTGGCAGGATAAGCCCGGTGATGCTCTGGAGCTTGTCGACACTCACAATTTTTTCGTCCTTTTCGGTGACATTATCGGACCACCTGGTTCTTGCGGCCGCTACCGTGGTCCCGGCATCTTTCTCAGAAAAGCTGAAAGGTGCGGTGGCAGGGCGTCCCATATCCTGTATGTCATTATTGAATTCCTCTGAATCGGACAGGTCGGGAAGACCGTCCTGAGGAAGTTCCGGTGCAGGTTCGCCCGCCGGAGGTTCCGGGGGAGCGTCCGCCTCTCCTGACTTTCCGGCAGGTGGAGCAGAAGAAATTCCCCCGGTTCCCTGACTGTTGACGATACCGGCATCCGGAAGACCGATACGTTTCAGCAGACTGTCGATGTCGGCATTCTCTGATGTCTTTTTACCTGACGAGAGCCCTGGAGCCGGTTCCGTATTTTCGCCATCTTTCCTGGCAGCCAGAATTTTTTTCAGGAATCCGGATTCATCATCTGAATTGTCATTCATTGTCGTACTACATCAACAGGTTATGTTCTCGGTATATGACTATGAAAGCTATGGCTCTTTGCCTCAAATATATTTCCTTCGTCACAGAGGGGTTAGGTTCCCGGTCAATATCAACCTTCATGCTTCTTCCTGCAGGATCTTTAGCGTCATCCTGATAAGACCGATGTTTGCATCCGGAGCCGTATACACACAGAGGTAGAGGTCTCCGTACGGCGCGATAATCAGTTTTCCCAGCCCCGTTTCAAGAATGATCTGGTCTATGTTTCCCATCCTGATATCTGCCGCAATTTTCATACCTGCCCTTAACAGGTCCTCTGCCATCGCCGCAACCTGGTCAAAGTCGGCCTCCCCCAGGGAATAAACAGCAAATCCCTCTGAAAATGCGGAAACCGCTATTACCCCTGGTTGTTTCAGAATCTTTTTGAGTTTAGTCTCATCGAGAAGGTTGGGTATATCAGGCCGGCTCCCACCCTCCTCAAGCATGAGACCCTCGGTCCTGCATACATCAGCAGCGGTTTTAAACTCGGCTTCATCGTACCGCCGGAGCTCCATCGTTTCCGGTGCCCCGGCGTTGATTATCTCCAGGGCATGTTTCCCCCTGTAGTCCTTGATAGTTGTTGAAAACATTGCCCCGATCAGTTTCCCCTGATCGATCAGTATGAAGCCCTGGCCATGGCTGGTCGATATACGGATCACGCCCACCAGGCCGATAATTTGCTGGACGTCCTCTTCCTTGAGCGGGTTCGCAATGTACCCGATGTGCGTTCCTTCCGGCAGATTCATATCAGAGGGCAGCCATCAGTCGCTCTTTATTCTTTTTCAGCTCGTACCTTATGCGCCCGACATTTGCCACCGAATCTGCAACGATCGCTATTAATTCATCTGATGAGAGAGGGGAGAGGATGATTGGTCCCTTATCAAGCTCAACAAGCATCTGGTCGAGCTGGCCTTTACCGAGTTCGTTTCCCATCGCTTCTGAAGTCCCCATACCGGTCGATGCCATTGCACCGAGCGCATCAATATCCACTTTTCCCGATACTGCGCTTTCGATTACGAACCCGTCCCTCCCGACCACGACCGCTGCCGTAACACCTTCCACCTTAAGAAATTCACCCAGGATTTGTTTGAGCATATCAAATCTCCCCGAAATAACCCATTTATAGTACGTCAGATTCTTATAATACAATGATAAATATGTTTGCATACATATTTTTTTATATTATTAGTATGCAATGGAGCCAATATCCGGCGCTTTTTTCTTGTAGACCGGAATGCAACCCCTGCTTAATAACGTCCATTCAGGCTTTAATTGAGATTACACAAAGAATTATGTAATAGCGAGACACCTTATTCTTATTGATGCAACTCCCACGCGGCTCCTTCCATTCCATTAAACGCGGGATCGTTCTTCATTCGCTCCTCGATGAGATGGAAAGGTCGGGATTTTCAGGATACTGTACAATCAGTTACGATGCAGTGAACTGCACACTCGTTCTCCATTCGGGTAATTATATCCTGGCCGAATGTGGAAAAAACGAAGGGGATCCGGCATGGCTGAAAATACTTGATTTGCAGTCGAAAAAAGTAGATGCCGCTCTGACCGGACTTTCTGATGCCCAGCTGAAATTATCCATCGAGTTCAATCCACGGGCCGAACTTCTTGAACCGGTGAAACGGGTCCGTCATCATGTGAAACCCGCCTCGCCTCAAGTCCGGTCAGAGGCCATGGTCAGGCCGGAGACACGCCATGCGAAAATTCCGGAAAACCGTGGACATGCTACGGGAATTCCCGTGAGATCAGGAGAAAAATCCCAGGAAATCGCCCTGAAAAAGCAGCCTGGCGAAAGTGATGAAGTGGAAATGCTCACCAGGGATTTGGGCTCACTTGATGACATGAATCTGGATGAGATGACAAAAAAGATAAGGGAAAATTGTATGGTGACTGTGGAGAAACTCCACCTCGAGCACCTGATCCAGAAAACGAGTTAACCCATAGAAATCACACCAGGAGATAAAGAATGCCCTTCCAGATTCCGGCAATGAATTTACTCTTTTCGATTACAGGTATTGTTCTCGTCATTGCGATAGTCGCAATAATTCTGATTTTAATCCTCCTGAAATTATACCAGGTTAAAAGTGCGGCACGGGCGAAACCTGGGATAGGAAGCACGCTGATGAAGGACGTGGTTCTACCTGTTTCACCTGCTACATCACAGGGACTAAAAACAGCGGCACAGGGACCATCTCCGGCAGGACCGGAACCGTGGTACGGCATGGAACTCCGGGACCAGGGGGATATTTCAAAGAACATGCAGGCTTTTGTGGAAAAATATGGGTTCGATTCATTCACCTTGTCAAGCGATGACGGTCTCGTCATTGCTTCAACGTCGGAAGACGGTCAGCGTGACGCCGCGAACTGCAGCCAGTCGTTCAGGGCAGGCATACAATACCCTGAGCCGGGTATACTGATTTTCGGAATGAACCACCGGGGTTCGACAATTATAGGTATAATAAAGAGCAGTCATCCGGTCCGGAGTCCTGTTCCCACCGAAATTGAAATCGATGCAAACAACATACTGAAATGGGGTTTGTAATGCATTCCGGGGATAGGATTTAATTACCAGTATATAAATTTACATTAAAGCAAGTCTCCAAGGGTGTTTTATGGTCAGGGTATACACGTTGGCTTCCGGGAAAGGTGGCACAGGAAAGACCACGGTTACCGTGAACCTGGGAACCAGCCTGGCACAGCTCGGTAAAGAAACTTTTATAATGGATGCTGATATTGGCATGGCGAACCTCGGGCTGGTCATCGGGCTTGAAGACGTTCCCATTACGCTTCACGAAGTACTCGCCGGTAAGGCGAGTATTAAAGATGCGATATATGAAGGTCCCGGGGGCGTTAAGGTAGTACCGAGCGGCATTTCCCTCCAGGGTTTTCAGCAGGCCGATCCGGAAAAATTGAAAGATGTATTAAAAGATCTCATCGATCGCTGTGATTACCTCCTTATCGATGCTCCGGCAGGGATAAGCCGTGACGGTGTAATTCCGTTAGCCATTGCCGATGAGGTGATACTGGTCGTTAACCCGGAGCTTTCATCCATCGTCGATGCCCTGAAAACTAAGATCCTCACCGAGGTCGTGGGTGGCCATGTTCTGGGAGCAATCCTTAACAGGGCCGGCATTGAAAAGACTGAGGTTGTAAGCCAGAAGATGGAAAAAGTACTGGGTGTAAAGGTTATCGGAACCATTCCCGAGGATCCGAACATCAGGAAGGCGGCATCGTTCAAAACCCCAATCGTGATTAAGTATCCGGATTCTGGGGCGTCGCAGGCATTCAAGAAAATAGCTGCCGGTATGGCAGGGCTTCCTTTCAAGGAGACACCCGAAGCTTCGAAAGAAGGATTCATCGACCGGTTTGCAAAAGTCCTGTTCCGGGGGAAATGATGACGATCGAGGAGTTCCTTATCTTCTGTTTCGGGCTTATTATAGTGCTTCAGTGTTTTTTCATGTATCTCATGTCCGTCAGGATACAACAATTATTGAATGAACAGAGCCGGATCGGTGGCGATATCGAGATCTCCGACAGCGAACTGGAAGCGCTTGCGAAAAACGTGGAAGAATTCAAAAAGCACAAGATTTAGTAGTAAGGAATTTCTTTCTCCCCGGAGCAGAGAATTTTTTGGAAGGGCTTCCATAGAAGGGTTTTTACAGGGAATAAAGTATTTTATCCGGGTTCGTTCAGTCGTTTTCTTTCTTTCATATTGTACGGACTGAATTCCGGTTATTTAAATGATTTGTTATCCGTTTCTGGTAATAAATTCGTGAGAACAGTTTTTTTAAAGAAAACAGGACATCATAAAAGACAGAAATTCGAGGTCCCCTGCGTCCCCTCCGTTTTCAGGCGGGAACCAATTATGTCACGGGATCAACGAATGGAAACTTCACCTGTTATTTCAATGAAATATGCTCTTCCCGGCCCCCGGAATGCACCTTGACAGGAAAGATCTGTATTTTCTTTTCCCTGTCCATGACCACGATATCGTAGTCGCCGAACAGGACTTTGAAATACGCTTTTCCCTCCCCTGTCGTGACGTCGCTTCCGAGGACCCGTCCCTGTTTTCTTATTGATACATGGAGCCCGGGCTGGGGGATATTGTCCTTCATAACACGTATCCCAAAAGAACCCATCCCTTCGTTTTTTCGCTCTATGATAGGAATATTCGGGGAGAGGTTCGAATTGAGGTGACTTTTATTGAATATTCTACAGGTAAGGACCCGCTGTTCAACGACTTCACGGTCTGCCCTGTAGAAGGAAAACATTTCATTTCCCTTCAGGAGAAACACGGCCTTGTCGCCGATAAGCATCCCGGTCTTATCGATTTCGACCGCTCCCTGCGGTTCACCCGATACGAACAGAATATACACAGTTCCCCTTTCAATAACCGCTACAGCAATCCCGCTTTTTTTCTCATCCATCACGAATGTTTTCAGATCATTCATTCCGAATGGACCCTCGGCTATTCTCTCCTTTATATTGCTGCTGATGAATTCTTCCATCTCCATTCAGGTATACCCTCCCGCACAACAGGTTATATCCTGAAAAATCAGGCAATCCAACGTTAATAAGGCCGGACACCCAATTTTTTTCGAATCTAACCCGCTGCACTCAATGAAGGATCATCGGATCCGATATATCCCAGTTCTTTGGCTGACAATAAATAGCCACTGGAAAAACCACAAGCCCATGTTCTGGTCGGCAACTATGAAGAGGAATCATTATTACGTTCATATGGAGCGAATACAGACCTCTGACAGAGACGCGTGCCCCATTGATACCATCATTAATGTATCCTCATACCGATATTGTTCAGATTATGATTATTGTCCCACTCGTTATCGGCGCACTGGCGGTGATGATAACCTTATGTTACGCCTCCTGGCTCGACATCCTCGACAGGAGGGTGCCGTTCGTCACATGGTGGCCGATGCTTGTCGTGGGCCTCCCGATGGCCGGAGTCGCATTTCTTTCTCTCTATGATGGCGTTTCGCTTCTTACCGGTTACATTCAGATGATCTCGGTCGTTCTCTACATTGCATATCTCGGCAACAGGGACGATCAAACACCGCTAAACGTAATGTTTGCAACCCCGGTTGTGCTTGTGCAATTGTATTCTGTCTGGTATTTCACCGGGATTCACGCAACGCCTGGCGTTCTCCTCTCGGTGACCACGCTCCTGATCACGGCCTATGCAACCTGGCTTGAGGCCAGGAACACCGAAACAATGTTCTCGAATGCCTGGCCCCTCCTGTACTTCCTCACCGGTGCTGTCTGCTGGTCCTATTATTCATTATCGGGTGCCGGGATCGTGTTCCTTTACCTCGGGATGATGGCGATGTTCTGCCTTATTTTCTATCTTTTCGGGATATTGCAGCTCTTTGGAGGCGCCGACGCATGGGCTCTCATGTTCATTACACTGATTATACCCCTCTTCCCCTTCGAACCCCTGTCAGGTTACCCGGCAGTACCGTTTTTTCCCTTCACCGTGCTCATTAATGCAGTGATATTTAACCTGGTCGCTCCTGCCGGCCTGTTTATTCAGAATATCATAAAAGGAAACAGTGCGCCATGGCCGTACCTTTTCCTTGGCTATCCCGTTGACGGCAAGGTCATCGGGACATCGTTCGGATTCGTTATGGAGGAATTTGAAGAACGCGACGGTGTCCTTACAAGGAGATTTTTAAAAGTACGGGAAACACTTGGATCAATGGTCAGGGGACACCGGAGGATATATACCAAAGATCTTAGGATAACACCGGAAAAATATTCAAAAGAGTTAGGATGGTACAAAAAGGCAGGAACGGTCTGGATATCGTATGGTGTTCCATTTATCGTACCGATTACCGCCGGGCTGCTTTTCGGCCTTTTTATCGGCGATATCGTCACGATTTTTCTGAAATTGACAGGAAGTGTTTAAAAAAATGATTGCCTTACATTACCAGGACGGGCTGATCCCTGTTGTGGTGCAGGACCGGAAGACGAGAGATGTACTGATGGTCGCATATGCCACCAGTGAAGCAGTGGAACTGACGGTTAAAACCGGATTTGCCCATTATTTTTCCCGCAGCCGGAAAAAAATCTGGAAAAAAGGAGAGGAAAGCGGTCATTTCCAGCATGTCAGCAGGGTACTTGTCGATTGCGATGAGGACTGCCTCCTTTATGAAGTAGACCAGGATGGAGCAGCCTGTCATACGGGGCATTGGACCTGCTTTTTCCGAACCATCGATGGAGAAGAGATTTCGGGGAAAATTTTTGATCCCGTCAGGGTATATGCTAATAAAGATCAATTGCCTAGTACCTAAGCGGTGATATTTTTTGAAATTCAGTACCAGATACGAGTGTCGTAATAGATGGTCGCATCACCTCCATGATAAAAACCGGAGAATATAACGGTGCGACAATAATTATACCGGAAGCAGTGGTTGCGGAACTTGAAGCACAGGCAAACCAGGGCAGGGAAATAGGGTTTTCAGGTCTCACCGAATTACAGGCCCTCTGCAAACTCGCCGAAGAAAATACCATCGAATTGAAATTTGTCGGGGTAAGACCGAGTCTCGAACAGGTCAAACTCGCCAGCGGCGGAGAGATCGACGCCCTTATCAGGAACGTGGCAATAGAAAACAGTGCCCGTTTTATTACGAGTGATATTGTCCAGGCCGAAGTGGCGCGGGCAAAAGGACTCGACGTCGTGTACTTAAAGCCCCAGATGGAAGAATTCGGGGCCCTCGGCATCGACCAGTTTTTCGATGAGCATACTATCGCGGTCTACCTCAAGGAACGGGTCCCTCCCGTGGCAAAGAAAGGATCCATCAACGATATGCACCTTGTCCGGATCAGGGACCAGCCGTCGACGGAGTACGAGTTACGGGTTCTCGCACAGGAGATCCTGGAGAGGGCAAAACGCGACCCGGACGGTTTTATCGAAGTAGAAAAACGGGGAATTTCCGTGGTCCAGATAGGGTCGATGCGGATTGCCATTGCCCGAAGGCCTTTTTCCGACGGCATGGAAATCACAGCCGTCCGTCCGGTCGTGGATATCGTCCTCGATAACTACCGGAAAGCCGGCGTCCTGAAAAACCGGATAACCGGTGAAAAACGCGGTATCCTGATCGCAGGCCCTCCGGGGACGGGGAAAACAACCCTTGCACAGAGTCTTGCAACATACCTCGCAGACAACGGGTTTATCGTAAAGACCATGGAAGCCCCGAGAGAACTTCAGGTGCCCGATCATATCACACAGTATACAACGCTTGAAGGCAGCATGGAAAATACCGCCGATGTACTGCTGCTGGTCCGGCCCGATTACGTAATATTCGACGAGCTTCGGAAAAATGAAGATTTCCGTGTTTTTTCCGATATGCGCCTCGGTGGCATCGGGATGGTGGGAGTCGTTCACGCGACCGGACCCCATGATGCACTCCAGCGCTTTTCCGAACGGGTTGAGTTCGGGGTCCTTCCCCAGATAGTAAATACCATCATATACGTTGATAAGGGAGAAATCGTGAATCTCTACGACGTGGAATTTACGATCAAGGTACCCGAAGGGATGCCAATGGAAATGCATCCGCGTCCCGTGACCATGGTCAGGAACTATGAGACCGGAGAACTTTCCTTCGAGATCTTCAAGTATGAAGGGGAGACCATCGTCATCTCGTCCCGGGGACCCCCGGCAGTCCCCGAGGTCTCATTAACATCACCCCAGGTTCTATCTCCCGAGAAAGCTGTGGAAGAGAATACGGGATGGAAAGTGACCGAGAGAGAGATCCAAAGAGAAATCGGCCGTTATACCGACGGTCAGGTCGATGTCAGGATGCTTTCGGATTCGAAGGCGGTTGTCTATATAGACGACAAAGACGTCCCGGCGGCAATCGGGAAGGGTGGAAAAAATATTGCTGCCATTGTGAACAAAGTAGGCATCGGGATCGATATCCGCCCGAGGAGCGAGGCAGAAAAGCTCCAGCCTGAAAAAATTCATGCAGAAGAGGAGTTTCAGCTCGGGGGCGGGATCAGGATCCGGGTCGATAAGAAACAGCTCGCTATTATATCTCCCGACCAGGCAGGAAAAATAGTCGATGTGTTTGCCGGCAAAGAGTATCTTTTTACCGCAACCGTTAACGAATCGGGTGAAATACACCTGGGAAAGAACAGCACGATTGCGCAGGAAATGTTAAAGCGATACAACGAAGGGGACACAATCCGGCTGAGACCGGTATGATTCCCCACCCCATAAAATTTTCAATCGGAGTGTTAATCCTTGAACGAATTTGACTTGCAGGAATTTGAACGGGATGCCGATAAGAAATGGGAGCACGTATTTGAAGTAAATCCCTCCGACAAAAAGAAACTGTATATCACGGTCGCCTACCCCTATCCGAGTGGTGCCATGCACGTAGGACATGGCCGTACCTATATCGTCCCCGATGTCATCGCCCGTTTCTGGCGTATGAGAGGGTAACGATGTACTCTACCCGATGGCATTCCACGTTACAGGAGCACCGGTTATCGGGATCTCCAAGAGAATTGCAAATAAAGATGAAAAGGCGATTTATCTCTACCGGGACCTTTATAAAGTCCCTCAACATGTCCTCGACAATTTCACCAACCCGCTCGAGATCGTCAGGCACTTCAGTGAAGAATACCAGCGGGTCATGAGGAGCTGCGGGCTCTCTATCGACTGGAGGCGGAGGTTTACCACCGTCGACCCGACCTACAGCCGGTTCATCGAATGGCAGTGGAAGCACCTGCATGAAAAGAACCATGTCCTGAAGGGTGCCCACCCCGTACGGTATTGCCCCCAGTGCGAGAACCCGGTGGGGGATCATGACCTTCTCGAGGGAGACAAGGCCGAAATACTGAAATTTACGCTCGTGATGTTCAGGTACGGAGATTCGTTCATTCCGACCGCGACACTTCGCCCGGAAACCATTTACGGGGTCACGAATCTCTGGGTCAACCCGGATATCAGTGATGTCAAAGTAATGGTTGACGGAAAAGAATGGATTGTCAGCCAGGAAGCGGCCGACAAAATAACCCTGCAGGACCACACGGTGCTGGTAACAGGCCGGGTTGAAGGAAAGGATCTTATCGATAAAACGGTTTCCCATCCGCTCTCGGGTGAAGTTCCGGTTCTGCCCGCATCATTCGTCGATCCGGACATGGCTACCGGTGTTGTAATGAGTGTCCCTGCTCATGCACCATTTGATTACATAGCCCTTCGTGACCTCCAGGAGAAGGGAAAATACAAGGATATTGCGGCAATTCCCCTTATTACCGTCAAGGGCTACGGCCAGATCCCCGCAATGGATGCAGTTGTCCGGGCAGGGGTAAAAAACCAGCTCGATTCCCGCCTGGATGTCCTTACCCAGGAACTGTATACAGCGGAATTCTCCCAGGGCAGGCTGTTCGAAAAATACGGCGGCAAACCTGTAAAAATAGCGCGGGAAGAAGTAGCCGCACTGATGATCAACACCTATGACTCGACCGTCATGTACGAGTTCGACACAAGGCCGGTCATCTGCCGTTGCGGGAGCCGGGTGTACGTGAAGATCCTCCACGACCAGTGGTTCCTCAAGTACAGCGACCCGGCCTGGAAAGAAGAGGTGAGAGCCCACTTAAAGGACATGGAACTGGTCCCCCCCGAGGTCAGGACCGAATTCGACAGGACCGTCGGATGGCTGAAAGACTGGGCCTGTACAAGAAAAGTCGGGCTCGGTACACGGCTGCCGTGGGACAAGGAATGGCTGATAGAGCCCCTCTCGGATTCGACCATTTACATGTCCTACTATACCATTGCACATCGGATACGGGAATTTTCACCCGATGTGCTCACCCCGGAGGTATTCGATTACATTTTCCTCGGTAAGGAATCGGCAGGCCTTCCCGCTAAACAAAAACTGGACGAGTTACGTAAGGAATTCCTCTACTGGTACCCGTACGATTACCGGTTTTCCGCAAAAGACCTGATCTCGAACCACCTGACGTTCCAGATCTTCCATCATGTCGCGATATTCCCGAAACCGCTGCTCCCGAAGGGGATGGTCGTTTTCGGCATGGGCCTCCTGAACGGGGCCAAGATGTCGTCAAGCAAAGGAAACGTATTTTTACTCGAGGATGCGGTCGAAGAGTTTGGTGCAGATACGGTCAGGATGTTCCTCGTCGGCAGTGCCGAACCGTGGCAGGACTTTGACTGGAGAAACGAGCTGGTCATTTCCACGAGAAAGCAGATCGAGCGCTTTTACAACGTTGTCGAGGAATCGGCAGGCCTTAAGGAACCCGGAAGTCCGATCGACCGGTGGCTGATATCGAGGCTCCAGCGGCATATCGAAAAGACTACCGAAGCGCTCCTGCGTTTCCAGACCCGCCAGGCGCTCCAGGAGGCGTTTAATGGAATAGAAGCGGACCTTAAGTGGTACCGCCGCCGTCTTTCCGGGGGCTCGGCAGGCCATGCGCCTCTCATGGAGTCTCTGTTCCGTCTGGGTCAGGCTCATGGCACCCACGATCCCGAATACGGCTGAACGGCTCTGGAGCGACCTCGGGGGAGAGGGCCTGGTGTCGTTCGCAGATTGGCCGGTCCCCGATGCAGCACGAATCGATACCAGGCTCGAGCTCTCAGAAGAACTCCTGTCGAGGACGGTTGAGGATGTGGAGTCCATTGTGAAACTCCTGCAGATCACCCCCTCGTCCCTGACTATCTGTGTTTCTCCTGCATGGAAACACGAAGTCTTTACAACCATTGCCAAGTCCGGCGACCGGAGCCAGGTGATCAAAGAGATCATGAAGGACGAGACGATGAAGGCACGCGGGAAAGAAGCGACAGATACAGCGAAACAATGCACCACCCTGATCCACCGTCTCCCGCCCCAGATCGTCGATGCACTGGTGTTTGAGAAACTCGACGAACTGAAGATCTTTGAAGAGGCAAAAGAGTTCCTGGAGAAGGAATTCGGGTTACAGGTCAATGTAGTTCCTGCTGACCCTGCCGTCCATGCCAAGGCCGCGATGGCGCTGCCCTTCAAACCGGCAATTGTTATCGAGTAAAGAAGAACGTCCTGTTATGTAGTAAAGCATAACGGAATCAAAAAACAATCTCTTTTGAAACATTCTGTTCCGGGGGAATTTTCTGCCGACGGTTATTTTCCCAGATTTAAACTATATCGTCCATTAAACCTGAATTAACCATTATTGAGGAATATCCCGTTTGAACCCCGGGTTTCTCTACGATACCTCTTAAAAATCCAACCCCATTCCGGCCTCTCTATTTCAAAAATAGACCGGGGTACTTAATATTACCATCCTTGTGTTCATCCGTATTCCTGGCAATACCGGAATTTGGTGCAACACTGCCGGAATTCTCGCCCGTTAACGGAAATACCCCATAATTATCTTTATACAGAAATAAAGCCTGTACAGCCTTTTTCCAGCCGGTTCCAGACCCGGAAATGCGTTGTTTCAATCCTGCGATTCGATCGATCGGGCAGTTTTCCTGTAATTCCTTATATCTCTCCGGAACCATCGCTGGAAATAGTAATCCTGACTTCCGATAGCAGGTATAAGTATCAGGGATTTCCTTAATCATCTGGTTCGCAAATGTCAACAAACCTGATATACGTGTTCATTGACAATTATTTCGCCCCTTGTGTTTCTTTTGTACAAAGATTCAAGGAGATTCCGTCCCTGAAATCGATCGGTCCTGTTTTCACATAGCTGGAAAATAGGATTTCTCCACAGCCAAAAACCAGTGTATATTTAAGTCGACAGCAGAGTCGTGGGTTCTGATCGGTCAGCATCAGGGGATAGCAGAACCTGAAATTTAAAATAAACTATTCAACTGTCTTTGCTTTTTTTACCCGTTCTTTTGTATTGTAGCCGGTCACGTGGTCGAGATACCGGCGGAACCGCTTGTTCGTATCCAGTATTGAGTCATCGGAGACGCTTGTGTCAGACTCTGTTCTGACGACAACCGATTTCCCGTCACTCCCGACCGAGACATCGAGTACTTTCAGCGCACCGTATTGTATTGTGTAGTGACCGTTCGCATGCTTCGGCTCGACACCGAAACAGACCTGGAGGCTTGTTATCATAGTTGATTCGAGATCTTTCGTAAAGCCCCTTTTCACCGGATACTGTTGCATAATACTTTTTAGTCTTGTCGTGTATGTTAATCTAATGTCACCAGATACAGCATATGATATCAGGATATTCTCAAAACCTTTGAGCAGCGAAGGCTCCTCGGTACTGATGGGTTTTCCCGGAAGCGGTCTTGTCGGTAGTATCGCCCTCCAGTACTTGGTAGACCAGCTCGAGTTCGACCTCATAGGGAGCATGACGAGCAAGTTTTTCCCACCGCTTGCCATGATGAGCAAGGGGGTCATCAACGTCCCCGTGCGCATCTACGAGAAGGAAAAAATCTCGGTGGTGGTCGCGGATATCCCGATACACCCGATGATCTGTTACGAGGTAGCGAACGGGATACTGGACTGGCTTGCTCCCTTCAAGATCAGGGAAGTTGTTACGATCGCCGGCATTATCACGAACGAGATGGAAAAAAGAGTATTCGGTGTAACGACTTCGGATGCTACTCTCGACCGGATCCAGGACAGCACCATAATCCTCCCGATGGGGAGCATCTCCGGTATCGCAAGCAGCCTTCTCACGGAATGCAAGATACGGGGCATCCCGGCCTACGGGCTTCTCGGGGAGACCGTCAATTCACCGGATCCCAGGGCTTCGGCATCGGCCATCGGAGTCCTGAATAAGATGTACGACCTGAACCTCGACGTTAAGCCGCTCCTGGAACAGGCAGAGGAGATCGAAGCAACCATGCACAAGCTTTCTGAAGAGGTCCAGTCCCAGGAGACCCTGCCGAAGAAAGACCTGCCGATGTACGGGTGATCCAGATGCAATGCGCAGCGTTAACAGGTATCTCCCCGGATGTCATCAAGGAACTCAAACAGGGAAAATCAAGGACACTCGAACTCCAGAGCACCCACAATGTCGTGACGGCAGGCACCGTAGAACCCGGCATGCCGGTATTCCTGACCTCGGTCAACATCGAGGACCTTGGGACGGGAGACCCGGGTATCATAGCCGAAACCCTCTCCGTTACCATCAGCATGAAACGGACGGTGGAATATACACAGGGATATATCTTTGAAGAACGCGAGAGGATGTCCGCACGGGTGAAGGTAAAATATTGCGGCAATACAACGGTAAAGTCGACCATTCATGAAGGTATGTTCGACCCTGTACAGGTGGACGTTGTGAAGTCCTGTCCATACCATGCAATATAATCGGGATAATTTTTTTTCACTTTTTTGCGTATCCAGGTATCGTTTCGGACCGTATCGGACGATAGTTAAGGCGATAGTTACATAGGGAGTTGTCGACAAATAGTTTAGAACAAACTGGGCTTGTGGCTTAGTCTTGGATAGAGCGCCGGGCTTCTAACCCGGATGTCGGGGGTTCGAATCCCCCCAGGCCCGCTGAGCTATTGTTTCCTTGAATATTCCATAACTGCATTCGTATTTCATCTGTATTTTAAAATCCACCTTTTTGTAACGCTTTTAAAACAAAACCATATTTATATCAGACCATGTCTACCCATTCACTCCAGCCACTTCGTAACATCCACTGCCGGAGGCCTGACAGACGGCGGAAGTTTTTCCTGCGGATATCCCACGGCACACCCGTTCAGTCCGAATGCACCAGGATCTATCCCGAGAAGCCTGCAGAATTCTGGGTCCGATTCCATTTGTGCCGTCAGGGAAACCAGCTGGAAACCAAGGTTAAGCGCCGTCGCCTTGAGCCACATATTCTCGAGACAGTGCGCAATCGATTGCTGTTCAACCGGTGGAAACCCTTTGCGTTCGGCAACTACGATAAAATACGGGGCATTGCCGACTCCGGGAACGAAATCCATCTTTTTGATCATTTCAAGACGGGCAGCAAAGGAACCCGCTTTCATACTCAATCCAGGGTTGCCGGTCATTTGTTCTGAAAGGTCTTTGGACATCTCGATAATTTTTTCGAAGAGAAGACCTCCTGCAATGCTTATGCTCCGGCTTTCATTGGTAAAAACGAAAAACTGGCGGAAATATTTGGAGCCTCCACCGCCGGCAGCTGCGGCTGCGAACGGTGCAGCAAGTCCCGCCTTGATTATTTCAGATATCTGTTCCTTTGGCGGAATATCGGAGAGGAACATCCGGTTTGTCCTCCTGGCAGCAATGACATCGTCAAGGACCTGGTTGGCTGAATTATCGAACTGGCACATACCAAACCATATGACGCAACTATTATTTGTAACCGAGGGAGGCCGGGACTCTGCCAGAATGCGAAGATTAAGATGGGAGTGATTCCTCACATTCTCTTATTCATTCGGTCCGTTTTTCCACCTTGCTTTCACGTATTTCAACACTGCTACAGAATTACAGGTCCGGGATGCGACGACTCAGATCGGCCCAGTCACTGCCGACAGCATTCTTAATAAGTCCCTTTGCACCGTCGAAAACAGGCGGAGGCATCACCATCTGCCAGATACGGGTCATATTCTCACGGTCGTCGTGACCGACCAGAGGGAACATCCATGCTACGAATTCAGGGAACCGCTCCCCCGGAATTGTACTTGACATCAAACCTGCTGCCCTGAATTGGTCGGGCAACGGGATCCTCTCCCTGAAAATCCGGTAGAGGTGTGTGTCTTCTTTGCCGAGATGTAAATTCAGATGAAACCTGAATGCCGCAGTGGCACGAGCTGTTTTCAGGGGGTCCCGTTCGGTATATGACCTGTTCAGTTCATCGAATGCGGCATCCAGGCCCCGGTGATCTTTCTCGTATGCTTCTGCAACCAGGGGGGCCACCCTCTCGATGGCAGGAAATATTGCCAGTTCTTCCCCCCTGGCATGCCATACCAGTATTTCATTGAGGAACAAGAAACGCCCGATGATGGGATCGAGCCCTTGTTTCCCCCTCGCCGAATCCAGGGCAGCAATATCGATACGCCCTATATCGTTCCTGAATGCATTGTGAACTGCCCGTATTGCATCGACAGGTTCTGCCATGAGAACTCAAATTATCATACGGCTATAAAGTTTTAACGGTATTCACACTGAATAGATCAACCATACAATCCTGGCGTTTATTCAGGATTAAAAACAAACCGTCTATTATTAAAACGATAATAGTGCCAGCTGACACAGTTAAAATCAACAGCATACCCGGGATGCATCCAGGGTAGTTCCGTACATTCTTATCAAAAGTATCGGAGGATAACTGGAATTCCGGCAGGTTAATCATTTTATAAAAATCAATGTCCGATATATGGCATCAGGGGGCGAAGAATTATATCAACTCATACTGGACCGGTTCAAAAGAGGGATGCTGGAACCAAAACACTATGAACGCCTGAGGACTTATTTGAAAGACGATAATTACTCTCCGAGACCTGATGATTCGAATACGTGGAGTACGATGGGGAATACCTTTTTTAAAGAGATGGATTTAATGCACGCCCTTCAGTGCTATGAGAACGCCGTTGAAATCGACCCAAACAATGCAGACGCCCACTACAACCTTGAACTGACGATAAAAGTTCTGGAACATAATAAACCGGCAGGTAATTGATGAAAAAAGAACGAGAACGAATGGGGGATTAGTGCCTTTGTTTTTGTAAAAAAAAAATGGGTTTATACATTAATTATAATGAATATAAAAAAGCATTTACTGCTGGTCTTCGTTCGAGACCAGCTGGACATCGGCGATGTTGTGCTGCCGCTGTGCAAGTTTCTTAGCCTTGAAAATATTTTTTCCTTCCTTCCCGATTGCTATCCCCCGGTCTTCGTCCCGGACTTCTATGTGGGCTATCGGCTCACCCGACTCGTCGTCTTCAAACTCGACTGAGGTAACCTGTGCCGGGAGGAAACAGTTTTTCAGGAACTGGGTGACATCAGTCGAATACTCGACAACCTCTATCTTCTTTCCCATTACTTCCGAGGCTTTTTTGATGCTTGCGCCCTTTTTCCCGATTGCAAGGCCCATTTCACCCGGGTTTACCACGAAGATGATACGGTTGTTCCGATCGTCAATGATGCAGTCCCTGCTGCCGGCACCCGTAAGTCGTTCGAACTGGGATATCAGGCCCATGCAGTCTTCTGTCAGTTTGATTTCGACCATATCAGGCCCTCTTCAGGGATAGAATGTCCGACTCACCGGGATCCAGTACGGCAAGTGCACTGACCATGAACGGTTTTCCACAGGCTTTTCCGAGGGCAACACTCGATCCCTCGAAGGTGTGGACAAACAGACCCTCCCGTGTCTTCAGTGACTGCGTGAACTCCGCCGGGCAATTTGCCGCCACTACGACCATCCGGGCTTTCCCTGACTCTATACATTCTTCAGTTTTGTTCTGACCGAGAAGGACATCTCCTGTTTTGATTGCCCTTCTTAATGAAGCATTAAAATCCATTACAATTCTCCTAATTCATAGGTTTGGCTATTAATTTTACATCCCCGGTTCCGAGCTGGATCGGTTGTCCGACAATGACATTCTCGGTGACCCCGGATAATTCATCGATCTCGTTCGCAACTGCAGCGTCAAGCAGGTGGTTGACCGTTACTTCGAATGCCGCTCGGGAAAGTACGCTCTCCTTTTCGCCCGCGATCCCGTGACGCCCAATCTGCTTGACCTCACCTTCCATGCACATCATATCGGCAACAAGCATGATATGACGGACGTCGACGAGGATACCCTGCTCGTTCAGGGTGGAAAGGGCTTCATGGATGATCGCATTGCGTGCGGCTTCGATGCCGAGCACCTGGGAAATTTCACTGATGTTGTTGGTGCGGGTACGTCGCGTATCCACTCCCTCAACATCAAATACATCCTTAAGATTTGAACCTTCAGTATAAAGTATATACTCTCCGCTCTCCTTCCTGACAACTACGCGTTCGATGTCATCGATACCCTGAACGATCACGTTGCGGACGTGTTCCGCGAGCTGGAAGAGGTTCTGGTAACTCTCCCTGTTCTTCGGCATGAAGTTGATTATTGCTTCCTTTTCATCCACTTCGAATTCGAAATCCCTGTAATGACGCCGTTCCTTAATTTTTCTCGGGGCCGTCTCGATAATTGATGAAACCGGGATTTTTCTCTTTTCGCTGACTGCGACATTTAAGTGTACCACGATCTGCATGTTTTCCATGTCGATCGTGATGTCCCCGAATTCCTGCAGGCTTGCCGCCTCTATCTGCCAGCTGACTTCCCTCGCACGGTCCCTGTCCGCCCCGAATTCCGGTTCGAGGAAGATGGTCATGGTCGGGGTGCTCGGTTCCTTCCTCGCGTCCATGATCTCGATCAGGCGGGGGAGCCCGAGGGTTACGTTAATCTCGGCCACTCCGGCGTAGTGGAACGTCCGCATCGTCATCTGCGTGCCGGGTTCGCCGATCGACTGGGCAGCGATGACACCTACCGCTTCGCATGCCTCGATCCGGGTACTCTGGTATTCAGTGTTCACCCGTTCGATTATTTCCTTAAAATGAGCGTCGCTGATGGTCTTTTCTTCGAGGAATTTTTTCAGCTGCTCCTTTGTTTTTACCGGGATATCGGCATCATCGATAACCTGCTCCTGTTCCGGGGTCATTTTATACCTCCTCCTTAAGGACGCTCTCGACGATCCCCTTCACATCGACCGGGTCACCGAAACTGCTCTTCATCGGGTCGGTACCGTCCTCCCCGTACCTGAACTGGATGATCCGGCCGCCGGTTGTCCTGACAGTACCGTCATATGCAACTTTCAGGTCCTGGAGTGCGTTGATCATACGCCTCTGCAGGTACCCGCTCTGGGAAGTCCTGACTGCCGTATCCACCAGGCCTTCACGTCCGCCGATCGCATGGAAGAAGAACTCGGTCGGGTTCAGCCCTCCCTTGTAGCTGTGCTTGATGAAGCCGTGCGCATCCGAACCCCGGTCTCCTTTCTTGAAATGCGGAAGTGTACGGTCGTCGTACCCACGCATGATCCGCTCTCCTCTCACAGACTGCTGGCCTACACAACCGGCCATCTGTGTCAGGTTGAGCATCGAGCCTCTTGCTCCGCTCACAGCCATGACCACCGCACTGTTGCCGAGACCAAGGTGCCGGCCGGCAATCTCACCGGTCCGGTCACGGGCCTTGCCAAGCACCTGCATGATCTGCATCTCAAGGGTCTCTTCCGGTGTCCTGCCGGGCATCGGTTCGAGCTGCCCGTCTTCGTAGATGCGGATACGCCTCTGGACGTCCATAACCGCTCCGTCGAGGACTTCTGCGATCTGGCCGTATTCGGTCTTCGAGAGGTCTTCGTCATCAATCCCGAACGAGAATCCGTCGAACATAATCGACCGTATGGAAAGTTTCGTCATGTCATCGATGAAATCCGCCGCCCTCTTCATCCCGTACTGCCTGATGATCCGGTGAACGATCTGGCCATCGAACGCTCCTATTGCCTTTTTATCGATGGTCCCGGACTCCAGGTTCCCATCGATGATCCTGACGTATGCGTCCCGCTCGCATCCCTCCTTCTTGCAGGTATCGCAGTTTGCACAGGAGCTTGCCTTGAAGACCATGTTCAGGCCTTTCGGCAGGATCGTGGAAAACGCCTGCTTGTTCGACCACATCAACACCCCGTCATCATTTTTGGCAGGTTCAGGCAGGTGTTCGACCTCGGTGCTCTTCAGGAGATACAATATTTCATCCCTGGTGAACCAGCGGAGCTGGTTCGTAAGCATGAATACTCCGGAAATATGGTCGTGGATGCCGCCGATAATAGGTCCGCCGAATCTCGGGGACAGAATATTTTCCTGCACCGCGACGAGTATTGCAGCTTCTGCCCGTGCCTCCTCGGTCTGGGGGATGTGGAGGTTCATTTCGTCCCCGTCAAAATCTGCGTTGTATGGCGGGCATACTGCAGGGTTCAGCCGGAACGTCCTTCCATCCATGACCTTGACCCGGTGAGACATGATACTCATGCGGTGAAGCGACGGCTGCCGGTTGAAGAGGACGATATCGTCGTCACGTATCTGCCGTTCGACCGTCCACCCGGGTTCGATCATGTCGGCTACCGTATCGAGGTTACCTTCGGCAAGACGCAGTCTTCGTTTATCGGGCCTGATCACATAATTCGCGCCGCAGGGGTGGTTCAATGTAGGCCTTACCGGCCCGTTCCTGACCATGGCCCTGAGCTCGTCGATATTCCCCGGGCTTACATGGACGGGGATCGACATTTCATTGGCGATTGCCAGGGGGATTCCCACCTGGACAACACTGATGTTCGGGTCGGGAGAGATGACCGTACGGGCGGAGAAATTCACTCGCTTTCCTGACAGGGAGCCTCTGAACCGGCCGTCTTTCCCTTTCAGCCTCTGGGATAATGTTTTCAGCGGGCGGCCGCTGCGGTGTCTGGCAGGGGGGCAACCGGCGACTTCATTGTCCAGGTACGTCGTGACGTGATACTGGAGGAGTTCCCACAGGTCTTCGATGATCAGTCTGAGGTGCCCCGGCGTCCTGGTTTTCCTTGAACCTCTGGTTGATCCTGATGATGTCCACCAGTTTATGGGTGAGGTCATCTTCAGACCTCTGGCCGTTTTCGAGGATGATGGAAGGCCTCATAGTAACCGGAGGAACAGGTAATACCGTCAGGATTGTCCATTCCGGCCTCGCCACATCAGGATTGATACCGAGGTGCCTGAGGTCTTCGTCCGTGATCTTCTCGAGGCGTGCCCTGATATCTGCAGGGGTCAGTTTATGTTCGATCTTTTTCCCCTCCTCGACAAGAACCTCGGAGAATGTAGTAGGCTTCTCAAAATTGATCTTGAGTTGCTGCTCGGCACAGTGCGGACATACCCGCTCTTTCTTGATATCCTTCTCGGAAAGCACGTCTCCCGTTGCATCCTCTTCTGTCCCGACAACCTTTTCAATCTCTTCGGGGGAGAGGAGCAGGCGGCTGCAGTTGCGACAGGTAACCCTGAGGAGTTTCCTGATCAGGCGGGTATACCCGACATGGATCACCGGTTTGGCAAGTTCGATATGGCCGAAATGTCCCGGGCATTCACTTGCTTTCTGGTCGCAGGTCTTGCACCTCAGGCCTGGGTCTATCACCCCGAGGTTGAGGTCCATCAGTCCCTGCGGGTACGGGAAACCGTCGTCATCGTAGGTATCTGCCCAGATGATTTTCCTGACACTCATTGTCCTGATCTCTTTCGGGGAGAGCAGTCCGAATTCTATTTGTCCTATTCGTTTCGGGCTTGGCATAATTCCCTCCTATACAACATCCTCGAGTTTCAGTCTCGGGGCAATTCCCATACTCTTCATCTCATCGAGCAATAGTTTGAACGCATAACTCATCTCGACAGGATATATGTCCGTCTCGCTCCCGCAGGCCAGGCAGCGGGTAGAATTCGATTTCCGGTCGAGCATTGCTATCATACCGCAATGCGCACACACATATTCCTGAACCTTGTCGGACTCGTCGAGTAGGCGTTCCTTGAGCGCCATGGCGGCTCCGTGACCGATCATCACATCACGTTCCATCTCACCGAACCGGAGACCACCCTCACGGGCCCTTCCTTCGGTCGGCTGCCGGGTAAGGACCTGGACCGGCCCCCGTGAGCGTGCGTGCATCTTAGAAGAGACCATATGGTAGAGTTTCTGGTAGTAAATGACACCGATATAAATATCGGCCATGAATTTCTTCCCGGTGATACCGTCATACATTACTTCACGGCCGGTCGGCGAAAAGCCGAGTTTCTTGAGGGAGCTTCTGATGTCGGTTTCGATTTCACCGGAAAACGCTGTTCCTCTGATGCGTCTCCCTTCGAGCGCCCCAACCTTGCCCCCGATCATTTCGAGCATGTGACCGACAGTCATCCGACTTGGGATCGCATGGGGGTTGATCACAAGATCGGGTGCTACCCCTGCCTCTGTAAACGGCATGTTTTCCTGCGCGGAAATCAGGCCGATAACACCTTTCTGCCCGTGACGCGATGCGAACTTGTCACCGACTTCGGGGATCCTGAGATCACGGGTACGGACCTTGACGAGCCGGGAGTCGTTTTCGCCCTCGGTTATTATGACTGTATCGACGATTCCATGCTCGTTACTCCGCATGGTGACCGAAGTATCACGGCGTTTCTCAACGGTAATGAGGTCGCTGGTCGGTTCCTCAAGGAATCGTGGCGGCGATGTTTTGCCGATCAGGACATCTTTTTCGGCTACCACTGTTTCAGGGTTAATCACGCCGTCCTCGTCCAGGTTTTTGTAGGACTCGGCGCCATGAGCACCGGTTACCTCTTCGTCAGGCACTTCGATACGGTCGATCTGGCCGCCCGGATACCGGCGTTCTTCTCCCTCGTAGGTCCTGAAAAAGTGTGAACGACCGAGACCCCGCTCGATAGATGCTTTGTTGAAGATAAGTGCATCTTCAATATTGTACCCTTCATAGGAAAGGATAGCCACGACAAAGTTCTGGCCTGCCGGACGGTCATCGGACCCGATCAATTCGGACGCCTGTGTATGAGTAAGGGGCTTCTGGGTATAATGGAGCAGGTGCCCCCTCGTGTCGGGCCGGAGCTTCATATTTGCGTCGGCAAACCCAAGCGCCTGCTTGACCATGCCGGCACCCATGGTAACGCGGGGACTTGCGTTATGCTCGGGAAACGGGACATGGGCGGCCCCGATACCGAGGATCAGGGACGGGTCGATCTCGAGATGCGTGTGTTCGGCGGTGATATCTTCGGGATTGATGGCGATATAGAGGTCTTCTTCCTCTTCCGCATCAATCAACTCGATATATCCTTTCTGAACAAAATAATTAAAATCGATCTCCTTTTTCTTGAGTTTTTCGATTTCTTCATCGTTGATAAGGGGTTTTCCGTTGGCGAGGACGATCAGGGGTCTCCTTGCCCTGCCCCGGTCCGTGTGGATCACCACGTCATTATTGAATTGCTTGTAGGAGACATTCACTTCCGTCGATATTGCTCCCTGCCTCCTCATCTCCCGGATCTGAGATACGAGTGCCGACGGATCGTCGGCGAGCCCGATCAGTGCACCGTCGACGAATACTCTTGACTGCTTCATCTGATATCACTCCTGATCTGGCTTACGCCAAGGTTGTAAAGCGTCCTGATCACTTCATCTTCGTCAGGGACGCCCCTGCTGATCTCGACCATCTGGGCAAAATTTTTCACGAGACCGCAGTTCGGTCCTTCCGGGGTCTCGCTCGGACATATCCTGCCCCACTGGGTCGGGTGCAGGTCCCTGGCCTCGAAGTGCGGTTGGGAACGCGAGAGAGGAGAGATTACTCTCCTGAGATGGGAAAGGACACTCATGTGGTCGACGCGGTCAAGGAGTTGGGATACCCCGGTCCTTCCCCCGACCCAGTTACCTGTAGCCAGGGGGTGGAGGAGACGTTCGGTAAGGACATCGGCCCTTACTGCGGTCCCGATCGAGAGGTCACGGTGCCTCATGCTCGCACGCTCGAGCTGGTATTTGATGTCCCTGGTCAGCCGGTTTAAGGAGATACGAAAGAGGTCTTCCATGAGGTCCCCGGCAAGTTTGAGCCGTTTGTTCGAGTAGTGGTCTTTGTCATCGATACGCCGCTTGTTAAGGACGAGGTCGAAACAGGCTTCGGCCATCCTTCCGAGGAAATGGGCCTTTGCAAGCCTCACACTCTCGACGGTCTCGCGGTACCCTTCGTCCTCTTCCTTCATCCCTATAGGCATCAGGTAATTGAGATGGGGCAGCAGGTAATTGTCGAGCACGAATTCAGCCCGTTTCCGCTGGTAATCACGGGTCTGGTTGGGTGCGAGTTTCTTACCGACGTACATGATGCCGCTCTCGATGCTGTCGCACTCGCTCTCTTCGAGGTTCTGCATCATGAAGGTAAGGATGTCCTCGTCGGTCGAGACCGCATTGACGACATCGTGGTCGCTCACCATGCCGAGCGCTCTCATGAGGTCAGTGAACTTCAAATGGCCTGCCACGGACGGAAAGGAAACTTCAAGCAGGTTTTTCCGGTTCCGTTCCACGACAACCAGCGCACGGTAGCCGCGGTACTGGGAGAACACCTTCGCGACATAAATCCTCTCGTTGTACCGCTCGGTGAACTCCGTCATGATCTTGTTCGAGGCAAGGTCTTCAAGCGTCATCAGGACGCGTTCGGTCCCGTTGACGATGAAATATCCGCCGGGGTCGTACGGGTCTTCACCGTGGCGTATGCGCTCGTCATCGCTCATCCCGTACAGGTTGCATGAGGCCGAACCGACCATGATCGGGAGCTGCCCGATTGTTGTCATGATAGGTTCCTGCCGGTCTTCCCCCTGGACAAGGGTGAGCTCGAGCTGGATTGGTGCAGCATAGGTGAGATTCCGCAGTCGTGCCTCGCTCGGGAAGAGATCTCCCTGTGAACCATCCGCTTCCCTTACGAGCGGTTTTTTTACCTCAACTTTCCCGACTCCACCCATACAGGGCTGTTGCTTTTACCGCGGATCTCGATATCGGTCTCGATTACCCTCTGCTCATTCACTACTTTCTGAAGATTGTGCAGGAGAAAATTGTTAAAAGAGTCAAGCTGGTGACGCGCCACATGCTCCCGCGAAAAATAGGCTCTCGATAATACGCTTCTTTCAATCAGAATCTCAACTCCCTATTTCTTTGGTCTCTTGATTACCTGCCGGTATGATTCAGCTCTTCCTGCGGTATGACTTATCCTGATTATACGGATCACATCGCCGACTTTTGCCCCTATTATTTTCACTGCAGGATCGTCGTGATAAACTTTGGGCAGATGTTCACTCGTTATATTGTAAGTGGAGTACAGGGTGCCGACCTCCTCCTCGCTCATGATCTGATGGTCGGGCACCATGACATGTTCCAGCACATTCAGTTTGGTGCTCAATGAAAAACCCCCTTCTTGACCAATTGTGTCTCCTCCAGATGGATTACCTGATAAAAACCTACGGCTGTACCGTGGCAGCGGGCCCGGAGGGATTTGAACCCCCGACCACCTGGTTAAAAGCCAGGCGCTCTACCTAACTGAGACTACGAACCCACAGGTACTTGCCACACAGCATTATTACAAGGTAAGAAAAGTATATAAACATTCCCACATAACCTTGTTAATTCAGACAAAGGAAGATTTTACGCGGTTTCTTTTATTGTCCTTGCAGCCGATATTGCTTGGACAGCAGCTAATCACGCATGGAACCATCCGTTTTTCTCCGCTGCAATCCTTCCGTAATTTAGGATCGTTTCACGGATTGCTGTATATCCGGAAAAATAACCAGAGCATCCGGGCATCTTCAATTTTATGGTATTTTTTTCCGGACCTGCTAGGTTCACCGATGTTGCCCAACATTCCTGTAATGTGCATTCAGGAGAGGATTTTTAACCACAAAGATTAAATAAAATAATATAAATGGCAGAACTTATCAGCTGGCTCAACAACAATATCACTGCATTTCAGCCGGATGAGAAATTTGCTGCCCAGGCAACCAGGCATTTAAGCAGGATCGAGCGAAATAAACTATTTTCCCCTGAAATCGAACATATGAGGACGGCTGAGGGGCGATGGTACGAAGCAATTGTCTACGAGATGTTTCTCGATATTGCCGAAAGGACCGATGAGATACGTGCCGTCGCTCTCAAAGGTGCTGATGCTCCGAAAGGGCTCCGGAGCGTTCGACTCGGGCAGAACGGTTTTTTTTACTCGCGGAATGGGGATATCACTATCCGGGGGAACGGACAGGACCTGGCCGAGTTCGACCTCGTACTGCTCGACCGGAATGGTGGGATCGCATTTGGCGAGGTGGTGACATCCCCGTCTGATTTAAAGGAATTTGAAAAAGAGGTGGAATATAAAAAGAGGCTGTTAGGCTACCTCTTCGGCCAGCAGCATGTCCCGTTCCTCCTGGTTTCGTCATTCGATATATCCCATTATTCCGTTGTCAGGCGACTGATGAAATCAAAAGACAATATCAATATAAGCACGATCTCGTGCGAACAAATCAAGGGGCTTGTAAAACACCAGGGTGCAAGGTTCTTTTCGGTCACAAAAAAACACAGGGAACACCGCAAGACATTCAGGGTTACGGAAATCGATCAGAAAGTCCCGTTTGATTATGAAAAATATCATGATTCAGAGCGTAACAAGGTTTTTTCGCAGATTTCAAGGAACATCGACATCAGAAATGATTGTTTTTCCGAAGAGACATCCCTTCTCGTCAAAAAAATTCTCTACGGGGGTCTTTATCCATCAGCAATAAAATCACTGTGCCGGGAACGCGATTTCCTGATCAGGGGGGAGAAACTGGAATTCAATAATCTGATGAACAATTTCTCCAAGGTAATTCTGGCAACAGACCTCCCGGGATATGAACCCCTGGTGTACCTGAGGTCTAAATCGAAACGTGAATACCTGAAGATGGTGCAAGACAAGGAAGGAAATTTCAAATTCGAACGCCGTACCCCTCCGAAAGTCGGATTTTTCCTCTGGCTGGAATCCCTGCCCCCGACGCTCGGCTCAAGGATTACGCACCAGATACTTTCGACGTTCTCCCCTGAGAACGGAAACGGCAATGGGAACACCCATGACCTTTCAGGTCTTCCAAAAGAGAACTGATTGCCGGGAAAAGTAAGCACCGAGCTGATCGCACAGAGAGTTTTTTGTTTTTGAGAGAGCACGGATCATGTTCTACTTGTTTGCCATTCACCGGAATACTTTCCTGAATTGATTTATTTTTGAATTTCGCCCTGTATATTGATAAGCTCATATTCAGACGAACCAAGACCGATTTCCCGCCCGTACGATACCTGCCGGAGAGCATCGGTCCCTGCCCGCATTCCCTTAAATTTATCTGCTCCTTTCCTGAAGTTGTGGCCGAGTCCGGAGCCCCTAATACCTTCCTGTCGATTGACGAGGTCGAAGCTTGCTGCATCGATTGCCACCGGGTCTTTTGACGCGAGGATACCGATGTCTGGCACAATAGGTGCATCGCTCCAGGGGACACAATCGCAATCCGGGGTTATGCGGGTGAGGAAATTCATGAAGCAGGTCCTGTGTGCCTTTCCCTTTACAGCACCGAATGCATATTCAACGAGCCGTTCCACGAAGCGGGGAATTTCTGTTTCCCAGTCGATATCGATGGCATGTTCGGGGCAGACAGTCATACACTCGAAGCAACCGATACACAGGTCACGGTCGATATGTGACCGTTTGCGTTTCAGGGAAATCGCAGACTTCGGGCAGACATCTTTGCATTTTCCGCAGCCGATGCAATGTGCTTCAATTACCAGTGGCCTGGCCGAATGCTGTTCCTGTTTGCCCCTGGCTGATGCACAACCCATAGCGAGATTTTTAATAGCTCCCCCAAACCCCGCGACTTCATGGCCCTTGAAATGGGAAAGGACAACCAGGCTCTCCGAAGCGACAATATCGCCGGAAATAATTACATCCCTGAAATGTTTCTTATCGATTGTTACTGAGCGGGTATTGCCCCCCGAAAGTCCATCTGCGATAATCAGGGGAGCACCTGCAACGGCATAATCGAACCCATGCCTGATGGCCGTTTCGATGTGATCGACTGCATTTGCCCTGCTTCCGAGATAAAGCGTATTTGAATCCGTCAGGAAGGGTTTCCCTCCGCATTTTCTCACCCGGTCGACAACTTCCCGAACGAATACGGGATTGATATAGGAATCATTCCCCATCTCCCCAAAATGAAGTTTTATAGCAGTCAGGGCATTTTTCCTGATGCACTCATCGAACCCGGCTGCATCGAACAGGCGTCCCACTTTCGAAACCGTACTGTCATACGGGTTCCTTGCTCTCAGATTGGCAAAATAGACTTCCGCTTTTGTCATGACCATGTTCCTGCTGACACAGGATATACCAGCAAACCCTTTAAAGCCTCTCGATCCATAAGCTTCCTCGCAAGCCTAAAATTTTTAT
Source organism: uncultured Methanomicrobiales archaeon (assembly GCA_963809105.1). Classification (GTDB taxonomy): domain Archaea; phylum Halobacteriota; class Methanomicrobia; order Methanomicrobiales; family Methanospirillaceae; genus CAIKOD01. The sequence continues at coordinate 379,794 of CAWEIC010000005.1, forward strand.
GCCGGTAGCAGGGTTCATGGCAGGGCATTTCTCCCGGCATTCCCGTTCCGGGAAATAGATGGAGAGAGAAAATCCCGTTTGACCGTTCCAAAATGTTGAACAGGCTGTCGGGTTATGAATTCAAAACGAACTGGTCAGACAAAAAATTAATTTTTGGTCATAGTGATGTTGAGAACTATTGTTTTTCCTGCGGAGACGTTCACGTTTGTCTGGTACGGTTTATAATTAAATGCCCGCAGGATAATGGAATGTATTCCCGGAGAAATATTGTCGAGGGTGATCGGTGAATACCCTTTGTCCACCGAATCGAGGAACACCGTTGCTCCCGAAGGCCGGGATTTAATGACGATTGTTCCGGTGACTGCCTGGATCGGGAGCATTTTCGCCGTATATGTAACCGTCTTGCCTGCCGCAACCGTTACATTCGTCGTATTGGTGACGTACCCTGCATTTTTCACTTCGATCGCGTGGTTTCCGGGGGCGATTTCCTCAAGAGTACAGGTTCGTGGTTCCCTTATTGACGCCGTCGAGGAGGATTGTCGCTCCCTGGGGGATGGAATTGACGGCAATGGATCCGGTCGTCGCAGGGAGCTTCGTCATAGACAGGCTGAGGTTTGTGGTTCTGCCTGCTATGATCCCGACAATCGTAGTATAATCTTTGTAACCCGTCTTTTTCAGGGTAAGAGTATGGGTGCCGGCCTGGATATTGCTGATGGTCATCGGTGTCGATCCCTTGTTCACCGTATCCAGGTATATCACCGCACCCGACGGAGTCGACTTAATGTTCAGAGCCCCCGATTTTTGACCTACGGGGACCAGGGTCGCACTCACCGTTACGGTCTTCCCCGAAACGACGTTGATGCTTGTTCTGTAATCGTTATAACCCGTTTTCCTCAGGACTATCACGTGACTTCCCGGCCCGATGTTGTCAAGCGAAAGAGGCGTTATTCCTTTGTAGATGTTATCTAGGTATACTGTTGCAAGGGAAGGTGTGGATTTGACCAGGATTGATCCCGGTGGCACGATAATCCTTGCGAGATCGACATCAACTGTCGATGTCGTGTCGCTCATTACCGATACCGTTTCTGTATAGTCGTCGTAGCCCGACAGGTTAAGGACGACGATATGATCTCCCGGGGTAATATTTTTGAATGTCCCGGGAGTAGAACCTGCGACAATATCGTCAATAATTATCTTTGCCCCCGACGGTGTGGAATTGATAAAAAGCGTCCCGTTTGCCGGCAGGGGTATCGGTACAAGCTTGGCTGATACCGTTGTTGTTTTCCCGGCTGCTATAGCAACATCTGCATTATAATAATAATATCCCTCCTTTCTCAGCGAGATCATATGGCTTCCCGCCAGAATATTCTGCACCGTGACCGGTGTAGTGCCTTCGTTGACATTGTCGAACACTAGCGTTGCACCGGATGGTGTCGAGCTGACCTGCAGGGCACCAAGCAGGGGCGATGACGTGCCGGCCGCAGCGACAGGATTACCGGAAATCAACAACAGCCAAAGGATAATTAAAATAATGAAGATATGCCGGTTGAGATTGTTATGTGACTTCATATTATTCCCTCATGTTGTCTTTTGCTATACTGGGAGAGGAAACCGCAGGAATACGATTGTCATGCACCCCCCGCCATAAGGCATGCGGGGACCACTTGAGTTACACTAATGCCCCCCCACTACCAACTGGTACTATGAAGTCATCTATATTAAATTAATATGATAGTAAATGTTCAATATTATACATTCAGTTTCCGATTTTAAAAGAAAAAGGAGGATGCTTTATTTAAAATAAGTCCGATCCGAATGTATCACCGGACTAGTACGGGGATGGCTAGTAAAGATCTGAAAAAAATTTCTTTGATGGGGGTAAAAAAATTCAGACGCGTTTGCCGAGGTGGTGATCGAGCATGATCAGCTCCGCGGGTGTATCGCCGATCATCCGTATCTTCGCTACGACATCGCCGGCATTCTCTTCCTCTTCCACCTGTTCTTTCACGAACCACTGGAGCATGGCATTGGTCACCTGGTCGTTTTCCCTGACCGACAGGGAAACCAGGTTATTGATCAGCCCGGTCACGGCCTTCTCGTGCGCAGCCACCTGTAAAAATACATCCAGCGGCGATTTCCATTCTCCCTTCGGTTCTTCTATTGCAGCCATTTTCGCACGACCGCCTGACTGGATCAGGTAGGAATACATTTTTTCTGCATGGGTTGTTTCTTCCCTCACCTGTACTCTGAGCCAGTGTGCAAACCCCCGGAGCGGTATCGCTTCAAAATATGCCGACATCGATAAGTAAAGGTATGCAGAGTATAATTCCCGGTTTATCTGCCTGTTAAGGGCATCTTCCATTGTTTTACTGATCATAGGGGAAACTCCCGCAGGGGAATACTTGATCTCCTCTCAATTAAGGTTTTCGAAGATTCTGGAGCCTGTGATCAGGTCATAAGGATTCCGGGCTTTTTATGGGTCAAAAATTCCGGAGATTGTTAGATCCGGGCACGTTAACAGTTAGATCTGAACCAGAAAACCCAGGCATCTGCGGGTAGTTACAAGCTGTCGTCACTGTCTGATTCCGGCAAACCCGGTTTACCGGGGACAATGGCGGAAAAGAATTCAGAATGTTATACTAAATGAAATTTGGAGAAAATTTTAAATATTGCAAAATGATGGTTTTAACCTGAAAACGAGTTGTGATACTGATGGCAGATACTCAAAAGCAAACAGCCAGCTTCGGACTGGATGAAAATGTCGCGTCTTTGTTATGTTATCTCCTCATCTGGGTAACGGGGATCATCTTTTACCTGGTCGAAAAGGATAACAAGATGGTAAAATTCCATGCATTACAGTCGGTCTTCACATTTCTTCCGTTAAACATCATATACTGGATTGCATGGTACGTATTCTGGTGGAGCGATATCGCCTATATCATCGCCCTGCTGATCGGGATTCTTATGTTCATCCTGTGGATTGTCCTGATGATCAAAGCTTACCAGGGAGAAAAATTCAAACTCCCGGTTGTCGGCGATATCGCGGACAATGCGGCTAAATAATTCTCAAAACATTTTCCAGGCAGATGTTACCGGACACCTGCATCTCACGGTTACATGATTTCTTGTGCTATACCATGACATCCGGCAGTTGGTGTGCTATGCATAATGATATCAGCAACCTGGTTTTTCGGACCTTCCCGAGATTTGCATCGACCCGTATCAGGAATGAAAACGTTATACATACCCGGCCACGGAACCTGTGTTTTTTTGTTATTTAAACAGATGATCCGGTTTATTTCGTGATATCCGGGAATAGCTACTATCAAAAAATGGGTTCGTCCTTACGCATACTTCCCGGGATCAGCGTCAAATTTCTTCTTGCAGCCGGGTGCGCAGAAATAATAGGTTTTACCGTTATATTCGCTCTTGAATTTTGCTGTTTTTTCATCCACGGTCATTTTGCATATGGGGTCGACAGCCATCAGATCACCTCATATATTCCATGTTTCACTTCTGGAATATAAGTCTTCAGGAGAAGAGAAAGGCTCACTACGGTTACCGAGCTGATAGCCATTGCAAACGCCGAAAGTTCAGGACGGAAAATGATTCCGAACGAAGGATAAAGTACCTCCCGCTGCAACAGGTATGAGCGCAGCGTTATATGCAAATGCCCAGAAAATATTACCCCGGATCCGCCCCATCACTTTTTTCGAAAGCTGGATTGCCGCTACGGAATCGACCAGGTCGTCTTTTATGAGAACAATATCGCCGGTCTCTATTGCGATATCAGTGCCGCTCCCGATTGCGATCCCTACATCAGCCTGCGCCAGCGCCGGTGCGTCGTTAATCCCGTCGCCGACAAATGCAACGGTTTCACCTTCATCCTGCAGCGATTTGACTTCCCGCGCCTTGTCCCCGGGCAGGACTTCCGATATTACTTCATCGATCCCTGCCTGGACTGCGATCGCCCTCGCTGTCCGCTGGTTATCTCCCGTGATCATAACAACCCTGGTCCCCATCAATTTCAGACTGTCGATAGCACTTCCCGCAGTTTCCTTCAGGGTGTCGGCTATTGCGACCACCCCGGCAATCTGGTTGCCGGCTGCGATGAGAATCGATGTTTTTCCGGCCTCTTCAAGATCCGTAATCCGGGATTCAAGTTCAGGCGTTACCATTACGCCGCGTTCAGCCATCAGCACCCGGTTCCCGACAGCGACCTGCTCGCCGAGAATATCGGCTACGACGCCTTTTCCCCCGAACGACTGGAAATGCGAAACCTGTTCAACGGGTACACCACGTTCCTCCGCATACCGGGTCACGGCCCGGGCCAGGGGATGTTCCGAATTTTTCTCTACAGCGAGTATGAGGGAAAGAAGCGTGGTTTCGGGGATTCCTGCCGGAATTACATCGGTTACTTCAGGCCTGCCGCGGGTAAGAGTTCCGGTCTTATCAAACACAACCGTGGTGACTTTTTCAGCTACTTCAAGTGCTTCGCCGTTTTTTATGAGGATGCCAAGTTCTGCACCCCGCCCAACGCCCACGGTGACTGCAGTCGGCGTTGCCAGACCGAGGGCACAAGGGCAGGCAACTACGAGGACAGAAATAAACGCCGTCAGGGCGAACAAGAGGCTGGATCCGGCGATGAAATACCAGCTGATAAATGCTGCAAGTGCAATAATCAGAACGACAGGAATAAAATACGAAACAGCGACATCGGCAATCTTCTGAACCGGCGGCTTCGACCCCTGCGCATCCTCGACGAGTTTTATAATCTGGGCGAGGACCGTATCTTTTCCCACCTTTAACGCTTTTACCGAGAGTACGCCGTCCTGGTTAATTGTCCCTCCCACAACACTGCTACCCGCGATTTTAAAGGGTGGAACGGGTTCACCCGTGATCATCGATTCGTCGACATAACTCTCGCCGTCAAGAACTTCCCCGTCAACCGCAATATTCTCCCCAGGCCGGACCCTGACGATATCCCCGACTACGATATCCTCGACGGGTACTTCCATTTCCCTGCCATCCCTGATGAGGGTTGCAGTTTTCGGCCGCAAGCCTGCAAGTTTTCTGATTGCATCGGAAGTCCTTACCTTCGCCCGGGCCTCAAGATAGCGTCCGAGAACGAGGAACGACGCCAGCATGATGGCGGCATCGTAGAACATAAATTCCGGTGTCAGGACGAGATTGAACGTCCCTAAGACGCTCGATCCATACGCGACGCCGATCCCCATCGCATACATCACATCCATATTGAGCGTCCTGTTGCGAAGAGACATTCGGGCGGCCTTAAAAATCGGGTATGAGATGAAAATAAAGACCGGCGTCGCAATAACAAACATGGTATAGGCCAGTGTCTGCAGGTATATAGGGGGAACAACAAACGAGGCGATCAAAAGGGGAATACTGACCGCAAACCCAAGAGTGAAACGAAGAAATTTATCGTGAAGGTCTTTTTCCCTCGCCTTCTTCTCGGTGTCGCCGCTTACTTCATCGGCAAGGCCAAGGTACTGATATCCTGCATCTTCAATCGCCGATTTCATATCGTTGATGCCGGAGACCGACGGATTGTAGGTGACATATGCTTTCTCAGTGGCAAGGTTTACCGAAGCCGAGACGACTCCTGGTAACGCCCTCAATGCAGATTCAATAGTCTGGACACAAGTCGCACAGACCATCCCCCCGACTTTTATAACAACTTCCTTATTTATTACCTCGTACCCTGCCTCCCTGACGGCATGTTCCAGATCGGTTAGTTTCACCTTAGCCGGGTCAAATTCAACGTGTGCCGTATCTGTTCCGAAATTTACCGATGCTTTTGATACCTCAGGCACTTTTTCGAGGGATTCTTCGATATTGATCGCACAGGTGGCACATGTCATCCCTGAAATCTTTAATTCTGCCTTTTTCTTGGGATCGTCCGGCATGTTATAGGATGTTAAAATGTCTATTATATAAATTCCTGCTTATTGCGAACGGGTAGCCGGGGACATGAGTAAGGCAGATATAGTTACAGATACCTCACTGGGTTATCCTGATCTGGAGATTGTAGCATGAGAGCATGGAAATGCAGGGTCTGCGGATATGTGTACGACGAGGAAATTGGAGAACCGGACACGGGAACCCCTCCTGGCACGCCTTTCGAACGGTTGCCTGACGGCTGGCGGTGCCCTGTCTGCCAGGCAGGCAAGGATGCGTTCGAATTGGTTCCGGTGGAGGAAATCCACAAAACCTCATCGACCACTGTTTCGGATGTCATTATCACGGTGCTTGAGAACTGGGGAGTGAAGGTCGCATTTGCCCTGCCAGGTACATCATCTCTCGGCATTATCGATGCCCTGCGCAAATCAACAAAAATCCGGTTGATTATTGTCAGGCATGAAGAAAATGCGGCAATGGCTGCATCTGCATATAATAAGCTCACCGGGGGTATCGCAGCATGCGTCACCATCGCAGGTCCGGGAGCGACCAACCTCTCGACCGGCCTGTACGATGCAAAAGAAGACAATGCCTCGCTCATATCGATTAACGGCCAGGTGGAGATGCAGTACTCGGGACCGGGAGGTTTCCAGGAAATCGACCAGGACGCATTTTTCAGGCCGGTTACTGTCTGGAATAACACCATCTACGACAAGACCATGACCGTCAGGCTCATGACGGCGGCACTCCGTTGCGCGATAGTCCGCCGCGGAGTCTCCCAGATTTCCGTTCCGAACGATATCCAGAAAGAGCCTCTGAACGCAACCTATCACCCGGTAGGGAGTCTGCTCACGAATTTCAATATCCTGCCCGGCCTTGGTGACCTCGACATGGCTGCAGACCTGATCAATTCTGCTAAGAAACCGGTAATTATTGCAGGATGGGGTGCCTGGCAGGTTCCTTCCGAAGTCCTCGCCATCGCTGAAACGATCAGGGCACCGATTCTTACGACATTCAGGGCGAAAGGAATAATTCCGGATGACAATCCCTGGCTGATGGGAATCCTCGGGACGGTCGGATCTCTCCAGGCGAGGGATCTCGTACGGGATGCCGACCTTTTGATCACATTCGGTGTCGGGTTCTCAAAAATGACCGCGGTCCCGGAAGACAAACCACTTGTTCAGGTCGATCTCGACCCGGTTAAGCTTGGCAAGCATCCTTTCTCGGTGGCACTGTGGGGAAACTGTGCACTTGTTCTGCCTGAATTAAAAAAGCGGCTGAATTCCAGGCCTGATGATTCGGTGCTGCCAAAGATTGCGGCCCTGAAACAGGAATGGGATACCCAGCGTGACCGCGAAGCCAATCCCGATTCGATACCTCTCCGTCCACCTTACATTATGAAGGTGCTCTCGGAAACGGTCCCCGAAGATGCCGTCATCACTATCGACGTAGGTGAAAACGGCTGGTGGTTCGGACGGAATTTCAGGATGAAACGGCAACGCATGGCGATGTCGGGATACCTGGCGACAATGGGGTTTGGATTCCCGGCAGCTATCGCCGCAAAACTCGCCTTCCCTGAAAAAACTGTCGTATGTATTACCGGTGACGGGGGGTTTTCTATGGCCATGGCAGATTTCATGACTGCGGTGAAATACAACCTGTCCATGGTTGTCGTGATCCTGAACAACAGGCAGCTTGGGATGATCCAGGTCGAACAAAAGATGGAGAACTATCCGAACTTCGGGACCGACCTGGTTAATACCGATTTCGCCGCATACGCCGAAAATTCTGGCGGTACCGGCATGAAAGTAACCCGTCCCGCGGATCTTGCCGAAGCCGTCAGGAAAGCAATAAAAATCGACCGGCCTGTTATTATTGACATCGACACCGATCCAAAAAGGTTCTAAGTCAAACGGTTCTAACCCTGACAATTTTTCCCCTTCCCAACTATCGGCGGAACGGAAGAGTCGCGATACTATGATAGATTACGCTTCGGGGAGGATAAAACCAGGGAACAAAAATTGACGGGGAATCAGGACTCCTATTGAAGAACAAGATGGTAGTTTGAGAACAACAGCAGTCCGGCAAACCCGGTGAGCATGATAAGAACAACCACAATTGCCTTTCCTCCCTTCGAAAGCCTTCGTGCGAGCAGGTATGCGAGCACAATCGCAAAGACGGGAAGCAGGAACGTGGTTATCATAGAGACGATCATAGGGACAATTCCCTGTCCAAAATCCCTGACCTGGTACACGAAATCGATAATCCCATTCAGGATATTAAACACCCCATACGATCCTGAAATTACCGAACCGAGTCCCAGGAGAGTTGATACGATGGTACCCATAGTGATACAAAAGATTCTGACGTTTTGTATATATATTGTAGTATATGGTCAGTCGGGGCCGGATATTGAACCGTTCCGACAGTTTTTAATAGCCAATAGCCATGGACCGGTCCGGATCCTTATCAAATGATGGCGAGCCATGTTATATACAGCACCGATATCAACGCGGTTAACGGAAGACCGATTTTTAAAAATTCGGCAAATGTAAGTGTTTCCCCATGCCGTTCTGCATGCTGGATTACAATAACATTGCTTGCAGCGCCAAGGATTGTCAGGTTGCCTGCAATAGTGCTCCCTGCGGCCAGGGCGGCTGCCTGGTTTACGGAAATCCCCGACTGTATCATCACCGGTGAAAAAAGAGCGACAAATGGCACATTTGAGATAAACTGGCTTATCAACACCCCCGTAATGAAAAGCACAGGGACCTGGCGGTTTCCTTCGGAGGGGACGAGGGCCTGGAAATACCCGGTTGCATAAACGGCAGCCATGAGAATGAACATCGACGCAAAAAATACAAGGGTTCTCCAGTCAATTCCTCTTATTATTTCCATTCTTTTCTTCGAAAGCACGATAACGGGCAGAGCGGCAGCGATGGCAATGAGGACAAGCGGGGCATGGATGTTGCTACCGCTGCAAAACAGTCCTGATGAAAGAGCTATTTCAAGAGCAATACCGGTCACCAGTATTACGAGTGAAATTTTTGAGATATTTGCAAGTCCTCGATCTGTCGGATCGATCTCTCCCGGAGGAACGGGCCTGTCCCACGGCTCGTGGCGGTATACTACCCGTATGAACAGGTACACCAGGAACAGCGACGCCAGTGTCGGGACACCCAGGTAGATGAAAAATGTAATGAACGGATTCGGAAACCCGGTTTCTGTCGCAACGAGCAGGTTCTGTGGATTCCCTATGGGACTCAAAACACTCCCGGTGGTAATTGCAAAGCATAATGCGAGGAGGAGAACCTTGGGGTTTAATCCGAGTCTTCGTGACCAGAACAGCGCGAGCGGGGTGCAAATCACCGCCATTGTATCGTTCATGAGGATTGCAGAAAATAATCCCATCAGGACGACAAATATACCCAGGAAATGGTCAGCGTCGGGACATTTTTTTATAACACGCGATGAGAGTGAAACGATGTACCCGCTCTGAATCAGGGCCTCGCCAACAACAAACATCGCCAGTAAAAAAATCATAATATCGGGATTTACGGCACGGACCGCTTCAGGTATCGTGATCTGGCCGGTCAGGAGGACAGCCAGGGCTCCCATGAGCATGATCTGCCAGATCCTGAACCTTAACCGTCCGACCTGCCGTATGGCGATGAGAGCAAAAACGATCAGGAGAACGATGAGGGCGGGTTCCATTATGAACTCAGAAATTGTTATTCATAATCGCAGGTTCACATAACCGGGATACGGGTGATATCAATCCCGGAATACTTCGCGTTAACCCATAATTACCCATAAGCCTGCTGCTGGTTGAGATGATGTCCTTATCGGCCGGAATACTTAATCGTGCTTCACTCTCCAGTGGAGCAGGACCCCTTCATCCAGAGGGGTCGCCGTGACCAGGTCCATCCTCGTGAATTGCGATTCCTTAATGAAGCCGTCACCATCTGCCGGCGTCGGTGATTCTTCACCACCTACGATGATATTCCCGACAAACTGGAACACTTCATCCACAAGCCGGTGTTCGAACATCGACCAGAGGAGGGTTCCGCCTCCCTCCACCATCAGTGTTTTTATACCCATTCGCGAGAGTTCACCGAGTAATCCAGGCAGATCGACCTTTTTATCACCTCTGATAAGGATTTCCGCAAATGGATGCAACCGCCCGGTTGCTTCAGGGTCTGCGAGCCTTGAACACCCGATAACACGCCTTCCAGGACCTTTATGGAGAACAGAGGCATTTAGAGGCGTTCTTGCTTTGCTGTCGACTACAACCCTGACCGGGTTTTCATCCATTCCAAGGTTCCTTCTCCACACTCTCAGGTCTTCTGATTTAACAGTAAGGGAGGGGTCATCGGCAAGGACGGTCCCGATACCCACCATAATTGCATCATTCTGCGCCTTCAGCCTATCGACCCGAAGAAAATCTTCAGGCCCGGATATTTTGACCTGACGCCTTTCCCTTGTGGACAACTTCCCGTCCGCACTCATGGCAAAATTCACGGTTACGTACGGACGCATATATATCGGTTCGCCATGTTCCTATTAGTTATTTGTTACCCGGAAATCTGCCGGAAGATGATATAAAAAGGGCAAAAACGGGTCTGGAAAAAAAGCGGGGTGATGTCATCTTCTCCCGGACGGGACTAGTTTTCTCAATTCGAGCAACCCTACCAGCAATGTTACGGCAATCGCAACAGCTGCAACCATAGAAAGAGGAAGCGGCGTGAGCATGAATGCCTTGTTCAATACCGGAATGTAAATCCCGGCAAGCAGGAATACAACGGCACTCAGTGCCCAGATATTGATGACGCGGTTTTCAAACAGGTGTCTGGGAAAGAGAAGCTCTTTCTCAGATCTTGATGTATATGCGAGAGCAATATGTCCGAAAATCCATGCCGTGAATGCATAGGTCTGTGTTGTTACCGTGCCAAGCCCGTACGCTCCAGCAATGAGATAGACCGCCATCACTGCAGTAAACAGAAATGCACCTCTTATTCCGATATCCTTTACCATCTTCCTGTCAAAAACCGGTTTTTTGGGATCGCCGGGCGGCCGGGTATAGATATTCCGTTCAGGTGGCTCACTGACAAATCCGGCCGATGCACCGAGGTCCATAAAGAGTTCAAGAAGGATTATCTGTATAGGGGCAAACGGAAGTCCAATCCCGAAAAGCACCGGAAGAAGAAAGATTGCAATCAGCGCTGATTTTATCGACAGGTAATATTTGATCCCTTTTTGCAGGTTATCGAAGAATTTTCGTCCCTCGAAAATTCCCTGAGTAATCGTAATGTAATTATCGTCGGCAAGGACCACTTCCGCCGTATCCCGGGCGACATCGGTACCCCGGATGCCCATGGCGATGCCGATATCTGCTCCGCGGAGAGCGAGAGTATCGTTAATCCCGTCACCGGTAACGGCAACGACCTCCCCATTTTCCTGGAGGGCTTTTACGATCCGGTATTTGTGTTCGGGAGTGGTACGGGCGAACACACTGGTATTCATCACTGTTTTGGAGAGATCGGAATCTGAAATTGCATCGAGATCATCCCCTGACATTACGTTTCCGTCCTGACCGATAATCCCTACCGAACGGGCTATCGACCCGGCTGTAAGTGGATGGTCACCGGTAACCATGATTGTCCTGATCCCGGCTTCACGGGCGCGTTCGACAGTTGCCCTGACACCGGCCCTTGGTGGATCTTCAAACGAAATAAGTCCGCCGAACCGGAGGTCCTGCTCTTTATACAATGTACCAACGGCAGGCTCACCCGGCATAATGCGTCTTTTGGAGACGGCAATTACCCTCCTGCCGTTTGCAGTCTCCGATTTGAGCTGTTCCAGGATATCCGCAGGTAGATCGGAACACGCCAAAAAAACCTCTTCCGGAGCCCCGCTCAGGTAGAGAACGTCCCCTCCGGGTACCCTCCTTACGACAGCCCGTGTCTTTTTTCCATCAAAAAAATCCCTTTCACTAACCGGGGACGTATCATTCCCGGTGATGCCCAGTTCTTTTGCTCTCTCCAGAATTGCGCGATCGAGAGGTGATGTCGGGAATTCCGGCAGGCTTGCATAGGCAATCCCAAGTATGTCACGCTCGTTTCCCGGGTAAATACGGACTATCTTCATCTGGTTTTCAGTAATAGTGCCTGTCTTATCGGTAACGATTACCGTCGCATTCCCAAGAGTTTCGGCAGCTTTCAGTTTTTTAACAAGAAATTTTTTTCTGGAAAGCTGGTACGCTCCAATCCCGAGCACCATGGTGATAATAATCGGAAGCTCTTCGGGTATTGTTGCAAAGGAAAGCGAAAGCCCGGTCAGAATCATTGTCCTGATATCCTGGCCGCGGATAATACCGATCAGGGTAATAGCGACAGAGAAGAACACTGCGATGTACACAAGTCTTTCCGGCCAGATCTTTCATGGCGAGCTGCAGGGCGGTTTTCGGGGGGCGGATCTCCTCTGCAGTAGCAGCAATCTGACCGAGACGGGTCTTCTTGCCAGTAAACAGAACTTTAGCCGTTCCTTCCCCAGACACTATGTTTGTCCCGGCATACAGGGTTTCGGAAGATTTCTTTTCAACGGGAAATGACTCCCCGGTCAGTGTGGATTCATCACACTGAAGATTGGTCGAGCGAATAACTTCCGAATCGGCGGCAATTTTTGTACCGGTAACGAGGACCAGCAGGTCACCAGGGACAACTTCCCGGGAATCAATCGTTACGAGCCGTCCGCCCCTGATAACCCGGGTCCCGGGGGCCGCTATCAGTTCAAGGGCCGCAATCGCATTTTTCGCCCTGTATTCATTGTATACCTCGGCAATAACGAGCAGGGCAATGATCACGAAAATGGTAACGGCGTCAAAGAGCCCGCCCCAGATACTGTAGACGACTCCCACAAAAAGGAGGAGGAGGATCATAGGTTCGGTTACTTCGTGACGGGCAATCCCGAGGAAACTGATTTTCTTGCGGCGGAAGATCTCATTCGGCCCGTTTTTTGCAAGAATTTCGCGGGCTTCCATATCGCTTAATCCTAGTTCATCATTTTTATCCATTTAATTCCTCTGAATATTATCGTTGGTCAGGCAATCAGGTCTCGTTTCTGTTATAAACCACTGTGAGGAAATTATGCTACCGGGCGATAAAATTTCTCCTATGTATTCTTAAGCGGGACAATCTGTATTCAGAGTGTTTCAGGTAAATTCCTCGTGGGATTTCGGCGGTGACCTTGATCGAGGTTTGTCATAAAAAATTATCGGGAAATAATCAATTCCCGGAACATGAAAAACGGGTTGGTTGAGGGCAACCTGAACCATGCCTGATTATATTTCGTTAATTCATTAAGAAAATAATATTTACGTGAGACGGAATTTACTCTCGTTCCAGCCGCACGATGAACAATACGGAGCCAATAAAAGTAGCCAACACCATGATTCCGGGCTCTAAAGCCGATTTTGTAGGTGAGGGCGTACCCGGGACGGTCGCAGGAGGACTAGTAACAACCTGTGCCTGTTCTGTAGTCTTTGTTGCACTCGGAGATACGGGCACTTCAAGAGGTACCATAATTCCGTTAATTTCCGTCATCGATCCTGCAGTGACTGCGACCACCTGGCTGAACGGTTTGTAACCTCCGCTCATCAACTGCACGGTGTAGGTGCCGGGAGGAATGTCGAGGTTCTGCGGAGTTATTCCATACAGCTGGTTATTAAGGTATACCTCAGCCTTAACTGGCGTGCTGTTTACAAGGACTTTTCCGGTAGTCACAAGCGGTGCCCCGCCATAGGTCAGGGCGACCGTAGTACTACCCGTACGTCGCGCTACCGAGATCTGCATAATTGACCGGCTGCTTCACCGCGTACATTGTGTAAATCCCTTCTTTCAGCTCGAAACCCTGCCGGGCGGTATTCCAGATGAACGTCCAATGATCGCTGGACGCATCCACCATCGAGAACGTATCAGGCTGGCCGGTTACGGAAGCGATCTGCATCCGGCTCGGGTTGACGCCGTTCTGCGGCAGGCCCGGACCGGTAACGAACAGGTATATCCAGTCGGTCCCGACCGATGTGCCTGATATGGTGATCTTGTCCCCGATTGCCGCGTTGATGTCTGCAGCACTGCAGGGGCAGGCGATACATATTCCCAGTATAATTACAAGGAAAAACCATCGGTATTGTCGATCGCTGTTTGTCATACGAATACATCCTCCGGTTATCGGCCGGGCTCTTATAGATTTTCCGTTCAACTACAGCAGGTATACTTTGTGCGGAGGTGCAGAAGTCGGAACCTGATTAGGGAAAAAAGATATTTGTGATTCTTCGTGGCCTGGCAATGTCCGGTGTCACCTGCTGACAAGCGGCCCTACCTCACGGGCCCTGATAATCCGGATCCCGATGTTTGCCATGTCGTTGAGGTTCGCCTGGTGGACCTCATCAGTTTTCGCAGCGATTGCATCCTCAACGAGAAATGTCTGGTAATTATGCGCTGCAGCATCGAATGCAGAAGTCCTGATGCAGTTCGGTGTCTGGATCCCCGTGATAACGATGGCATCGGTTCCAAGGGATCGTAGGATCAGGTCGAGATCTGTATTCATAAAAGCACTCATGCGGTTTTTTCTTATAATATACTCACCCGGCAGCGGAGCAAGCTCGGCAATAATCTCTGACCCTTGCGATCCTTCGACAACGAACGGGGTCTGGCTGAACTGGTCTCTCCTGAACAGTTCTACATCCGATCCATCCTCCCGGTGGACCCTTACGACATGGAAAACCGGATATTTATGATGACGGAAAATTTCAAGAACCTTTCGGACATTGGCAACAATACTTCTGGCCCCCTTCATCTGCATCGGGGCTCCATCGAGCAGAAAATCATTCTGCATATCGATAACAAGAAGTGCGGGACGGCTCATAATTCCTCCTGGTATTTCTCATATTATCCTTTTTATGAATATATTAGAACCTGACTGCTCCGGTATTAAGGAGTAATGCCAAAGCGATCGGCAATTTCAAGGTAGAATGCTGCAAGGCCTTTAAACCTCCCCCAGTTTTCAGCTATTCCTCTTGCTTCACCTGCTGACAGTTTCTGACCGTTTTTATAGAACCCTGCTATAATTCTCCTCAGTGCGACATCATCGGCAGGAAACGCATCGAGGTGATGAATTCCCCTGAGAATCGTTAATTCTGCTGTCCACTTTCCAATACCACGTATTTTAATCATTTCCTCAACGATCTTTTCCGTATCCGGATAGCCCCTGAACGCCTCCATGTCTAGATCTCCTGATACGATTGCCGCAGAAATTTCCCGTATATATTCCCCTTTCCTGGCACTCATCCCGCACTCCCTGAACAGTTCAGGCGGTGTCGTGGCGAGAATTCCGGGAGTCGGATAGCAGTAATACGTCGAGCTTCCATCGTGCAGCTGTGTCCCGACCGCCCTGATGAGCCTGTTCTGGAGCACGTGTGCCACATTCAGGGAGATTTGTTGTTCAATTACCGAATCTGTCAACGCTTCGAAGACCGTCGGTGTAGTAGGTGCTTTCAGTCCCTCCAGCTTATGGACGATGCTGTTAATGATGCGATCATTCCTGACGACCCGGTAAAACGGGATTAGATCGTCATAGATATTGAACATCGAAATAACGGCCTCACGGACAGTCTGCCTCCCCGACGCCGGTGCCAGTGGGATCCGGGAACACAGACAAGATCAGACAGGAAGAGTGTTTTTCCGCATCAGGCCGCAACCGTATCCCGAATGGCTGCCCGTCAATTTCCAGTGCCTGGCGATATACACCATGCTCGTAGGTCCGGATTGCAGGATCGCCACCGGAAAATATCGCTGCACAGAGGGGAAAATTGTAAGGCATCTTTGGGACCAGTTCAATATCGGTCATTGATCAGATCCATTCTTATTAATCGCAGACTATTTTAAGCCATCATGACACCGGGAGAGACAAAAGCCAATTGAAAGAATTCTCTTTATGAGCCAATACAAGTCAGTCAGAGCCAACCTGAAGAGAATTGCTGTTTTAAAAAAAATTAAAACGTTTAAGGAAGCAGGGGTCAGGATATTTGTCAGATCATATTCTTTCGGAGTATATACAGCAGGATAGAGAGAATCTCATGCCTGCCCCTCCGTACTACAGGTTATCGGGTTTGAAAATATCCAACGGATTGCCCGCTGTCGGTATCGGGATCCAGGATTATACTCCCTGAAAACAGATAGATACCCGCCGTCATTAAGGAAAAAATAGAAATTTTTTTTTATTTTGACACTGCCTATCGTTTCCAGACTTCCATCCCTGTCATACCCTCTGCGATATACTCGATTTCACTCGTGATGAACTTCAACACCACAAAATCGGGATTATCAACAGTCTTGAAATACTGTTCAAACATAGGATTCCAGTATTTCTTTTTGGTGGCGAGGTCCTCGTGGACTTCTCCCTTCCCTTTCATTACGACATAGGGGTCCGTGAATTCCTTTCCTGACCAGATCGAAACCGCTGCATCAGGATTCTTTTTCAACTGGGCTACCTTACGGGTAGTCTTCATCGTACCGCCGACAAATGTCATATCTTCGAAGCCATTCATTACCATAAACCGCACAGCGGGTTTTCCATTATCAATCGTCGCAACCGCCGCCACATGCGGGCCTGCAGTCACCGCCAGGATCTTTTCCTCAAGGGCCATAGTCAGTGATTAATGGCACAGGTCTATATAAAAAAGCCGGTGCCCGCACCTTGTACCGGACAGGATGTAAGCCGGAACGGTATTTAATGGAAAAATATTCACCGGGGTCTGACTCAGCCGATTACATGTTCCTTAAACTGACCGTCGTAATACACCATGACGGTGATCGGGTTGCCTTTTAAATGCTGCCTCCTACAGTCATCGTAAACCTTCTGCACGTGTTTAAGACCATTTTTCGCAAAATAGTCCCTGATGCATTCAAGAAACTGGATCTCCTGAGAAAGGAATGCATCTTCATATTCCCTGGTTAACCGTGCAGCCGACAGGCATTCTTCATCAGGGATCTCTTCATGGTACCTGCCGTGCAGGTTAAGTCCGGATATTTGGCGCCAGTCCACATTACCCTCTTCATCAGACTCGCGATGGAGCATGTACGGGTAAATGCGACATATGGAAAATCTCCTGTCATAGATCCTGCACCTGCCGCCATCCAGGAACCAGCAGGACCCTTCTTTGTCGTTTTTTGCCCGCAAGGCATACCCTGATACATAAAATGTACCGTTCTGGTCGCAGAATTCCGGATCAGGGGCTGGTTCAATAGCGTCAGGGTCGATTTCCCGTACAACTGCGACATCGCGGTCGAGCAGGAATACATGGCCGTTGAATGCCCGTGGTACAGCACCTGGCGCAGCAATCGCACCGGAAACCGACTTCCCTGATAATCCCGGCCAGCTTGTCTGCAGGATATTCAAAAAGACTGTTCCGTTCCCGTATTAATGCGGCAATCCTGTAGGAAACCGGAACGAGTGCGATCGTCTTCACCCCGTCTAGAACGTTAGAGTAAGATCCCGCCAGCCGATGTTAATGGTTTGGTTCAGGGAATAGGGAATGTCAATATATAAAAAAGGGGTGAGGTGCCGGATAGTTGATGTTCCAATGCCAATGATCATTGGCTGTCGGTTATTTCCAGTCCGTATACTCCGCTCCCAATCCACCAGGTATCATCGACAGCCTTCTGGTAGATCAGTTTCGGAATTTCCCTGGTCCCGTTGAAGGCGATGTCCGGGAACATTCCGTGTGAGAATCCGGTACCGTTCTGCATCGCGAGAATTCCTGCCTGCGTAGCCTTCAGGCCGTGTGAATCGGTATAATTAATAAAATTCTGACCTATACCTGCTTTAAAGAAGGGATCGGCAAGAAGAACCCCATCCGTCGATTCTCCCCATACGAAAAGGTCGCCGTTGACAAACGGCCCTTGCGGATCATTTATTGCTGCCAGCGTCTTTTCCTTCCCGTTCGTTTTCGCATACGTAACAACCCTGTTAACGAGATCGTACAGCTCGGCTCTCGTATGATTCCGGACCGGGATACCCGTCAGGTTTCCCTGAACGGTCTGTGAATAATCAGGGTCAGTTATTCCCGAGAAGAGCCACCAGGTTTCGTCGACCGGTTCGGCATAGTCGATCTTCGGGACATAGATATCGGTGCCGTTAACGGTCACTTTCGCAACGGTATACAAAAAGCCCCCACTGTTCCGGGAAAGATCACGCATCCCGCGAATGGTTGCAACACCATCGGGGTCATGGTAATTTATGAGGTTGATATGATTTGCCGATACTTCAGGGGAGTACGGCGGACTGACGAGGTTGGTCCCGTTGTAGTCGAATGCCATTATGACCAGTTCACCCTGATTGAACGGACTTTTTGGATCATTGAAGACTGTTACTGCTTTTTCTTTGCCATTCGCCCTTGCGTACGCCACTGCGTCCTTTACATATGCAACGAGATCTTCCACATTATGAGGCGGCCCGGACCGGTTCGTTTTAACTGATGGATAAATATCGCCCTGTGACGAATAGAGACCTGCCCCGATATAGTAATCCCCATCGATGTTTTCGACTACCGACAGTTTCGAATCGATCGTATGGTTACTCGCCGGATCAGGATAGTTATAACTGACATAGCCAATACCGAAATGTGCAGTTTCAATCAGGTTCCGCACAATGGGGACTCCGAAAGAATCGGTCATATTCAGGATATTCGATCCGACAATGTCGTGGCTGAATGGTTCTGCAAGAGCCGTGCCGTTAAAGCTCTCGGCAAAGACATAGAGGTTGTCTTTCACGAATGGACCGTTCGGGTCATTGAACGTTGCAATTGCCTTTTCACGTCCGTTTTCACGTGCGTATGCCGCTGCCTCTTTGACGAAGGTGATAAGATCCTTTGTTGTCGTGATATTCCCGGACACTACCTGCAAACCCCTGGCTGCAGGCAAAGTTGGTGAAGGCATCACCGTGGACACGGTCTGTGACGGTGTGGCGGGCACCGACTGGGGGACCTGCGTACAGCCTGCTATCAATCCTGCTGCAACAAGGATGGCGATGACAATGAAATAATCCCGGATATTCATAAAAAAAAAGATTTTTTTTGGCATAAAAAGGCTTGTGAATTAATCCCGGTGAGGCACAGCGGGTTACGAAAGGATAATCGCTTGGGGGCAGGATCCTTGCCCTTTTACGGTAAGCGGTTATCCTGTTTTCACATAACCGGTGCTGCCGGTTCTTCTTCCTTTCCTGTCTGGTAGTCGGGGTGAGTCTCCTGGCGAGCAGCGATTGCCAGTATAAGAATGAAAATACCTACAATAAATGCGAATAAAAATGCCAGGTCGAATCCTCCGGTCAGAACTTCGACCCTGATGTCTGCCGGCGGACTTATGGTTATGCGGTTATGGGTCGCAATGGCATTAATGCCCCCGATGAATACCAGGTTGAAGATGGCGATCCCGATCGTCATCGGTGCAAACCGTTCGAGGCTTGTAAGGCTTGAGACCATCCCCTGGTATTTCTTTGAAACTGAGTTCATGATCATGTTCGCCGCCGGGGTCAGCATCAGGCCAAGCCCGAACCCAATCAGGACCAGGCAGAGGATCACGAATCCGGTGGTCGTTCCAACGCGGATACGGGTCAGCAGGAAATATCCGGCGATAATCGAAAGTCCGGCAGCGATACTGAGCCACCTGCCTCCGGTCCTGTTATAGAGAATTCCTGCAAGAATGCCACCCACCATCATGGCAAACGACAGAGAAGTCAGTATCAGCCCGGATATTGAGGGGGTGTATCCTTGTACGTATTCGAGATAGAAGGGGAGCAGGTAACTGATTCCGGCAAAGCTGAAGAACAACAAACACATCTCCAGGTTGATCAGGAGGAAATTCCTCCGTTTGAACAATCGCAGCTCCAACAGCGGGTCGCGGGCTTTCAGTTCGCACCATACGAAACAGCCAAGTGTGAAAACTGCAAGCACCAGGGTCCCCATTATTACGGGATCGGTCCATCCCAGTGTCTGCCCCTCCGAAAGGGCAAAGAGGAGGGATGCAAGCCCGGTGAATATCAGGACAGCACCAGTCCTGTCGAATTCCCCGGTTCGTTCATGGGCTTTCATTGCGGGGATGACTTTCGCACCAAGGAGAATTGCAACAATTCCGACCGGGACATTGATAAAAAAGATCCAGTTCCAGGAAAGGAACTGAGTGAGTAAACCCCCGATTGTCGGCCCGATTGCCGTTCCAAGGCCGGCAAATGTCAGGACGATTGCCATGGCCTTTCCTTTCTGCTCCATCGGGAGGTATGCCGTGACCATCGCAGGTCCGATTGCCGTGATCATGGCGCCGCCAACTGCCTGGAATGCCCGCGATCCGATAAGCGTGGGGAACGAATGAACAAAGTCCGGGAGGAACCCGCAACCAAAGGATCCGACCGTGAAAATAAGGAAACCTGACAGGAACACCTTCTTAAATCCGATAACGTCCGAGATTTTGCCGAAGATCAGGACGCACCCTGCCATCACGAGCAGGTATACCGTCGATACCCAGCTCACCATGCTCGTAGAGATATCGAACGCGGAGGAAATTGTAGGGAGCGCAATATTAACGATTGTTCCGTCGAGTGCCGACATAAATGTCGCAAGGGATATGGAAATGATGAGGAGGGTAAACCCTGTCTGGTATGTGCCGGCCGGGCCTGTTTCCATACCCTTGAATTTGAATTGCCGGGCATAAGAGTGTTACGAAGGGTTATGGACTTTTCAGATAACCGGGAGAATATGTGTTGCCGGAAATTTTTTAAGAAGGTCGGATCGTCTTGTATATATGGAAAGCCATGTCGACCTGTTTTCTCCTTACTGCCTGGCCGGCCTCGAGCTGCGCAACCGTATTGTAATGGCTCCGATGACCAGGTGCAGGGCGGTCGCAGGCAATGTCCCGAACCCACTCGCTGTTACCTATTATACACAGCGGGCATCTGCCGGGCTTATCATAACCGAAGGGTCCCAGGTGAGCCCACAGGGTATCGGTTTTGTTCGCACACCCGGCATATATTCTCCCGAACAGGTTGATGGGTGGAAACAGATCGCACGTGCCGTGCATGAAAAGGAGGGGATGATTTTTCTCCAGCTCTGGCATGTAGGAAGAGTGTCTCATCCCGATTTTCTTAACGGTGAACTGCCTGTCGCTCCATCGGCGTTACCTGTCGATGGGTTTGTCCATACGGCATCAGGAAAAAAACCGGTTTTGATTCCCAGGGCCCTGGAAACCAAGGAAATCCCCGAAATCGTTGAACGGTTTCGGGCATCAGCCGAAAATGCAAAACTTGCCGGCTTTGACGGCGTCGAGATCCATGGAGCGAACGGTTATCTGCTCGACCAGTTTTTACGGGACGGCTCCAACCGGAGGACCGATATATATGGTGGCAATGCGCGTAACCGTGCCCGTTTCCCGCTCGAAGTGGCAGATGCAGTTGCCGGTGTCTGGGGTGGGGGGAGGGTAGGTTACCGGATATCGCCCCATTTTTCCAACAACTCGATGTCCGATTCGAACCCTTACAATACCTTCACGTGTCTCGCAAAAGGGCTGGAACATCTGGGTATCGGATATATTCATGTCGTAGAGGCTGTCGGAGGAAGGCTCGGTGCGACTCCCCTGTCCGCTCGTCTCGCCCCGGCAATCCGGAAACTATACAATGGTACGCTTATTGTCAATGGCGGATACGATGCCTCGACCGGTAACGAAGCGATCCGGACAGGATCCGCAGATCTGGTTTCATTCGGTGCCCCGTTCCTGGCCAACCCTGATCTGCCGCTTCGTTTTAAAATAAATGCCCCCCTGAATCCTGCAGATATCGCGACATATTACGACGGCGGAGAACATGGCTATACCGATTACCCGGTATTTGATGCCGGCACCGAATCCTCGCAAGGGCATCGGTAGTCCGGATACAATAATTTATTTATCCAAGCAGGTCGGGTTCACTTTTCCGCCGATAAACGATTACAGATACCACCGCTATAATCGTAATGGCTATAATTATGACAATATAGGCCAGTATCCCGGAATTATCATTCTGTTCTGTGGGAGGTGGTATTTCCACAGTGGTTGCCTGTGGTGAAGTTGCATGATATGCCGCAATTGTCGGTATTGTCACCTCATTATCGTTACTCGTCATCTGTGCTGGCGATAGTGTAGGAACCGGCGTCGCTAATCCTGCAACCGTGATATAATCAGTAAGCGTTTTGACACTGGAACCTTCTCCGCCATTTGCAGTTAACGTCACGGTATAACTGCCGGGAATAGTATACGTATGGGATGGGTTTTGCGTTGTATCTGTTTCCCCGTCACCAAAATTCCAGCTCCATGAAGTAGGTGATCCGGTAGAACTATCGGTAAACGTTACGGTAAGTGGAGCAGTGCCTGTTGTAGGGGATCCACTAAATCCGGCCTCTGTCGATGATGCTGCGGACTCGGTCGGTGTCGGCGTTGTCGTTGTTTCATCAACGGATACGTACCCCGCCTCAGTGGCTGTATAGCTGATTCCTTCGACGGTGACGGTTAATGAGACGGTATAGGTGCCAGGGGTGGAGTAGGTATGGGATGGGTTTTGTGTCGTATCTGTTTCCCCGTCACCAAAATTCCAACTCCATGAGGTAGGAGCACCTGATGATAAATCGGTAAACTGAACCGTCAGGGGTGCAGGGCCGGACGGTGGCGAACCGCTGAATCCTGGTACCTCCGACACCTGAGCCACGGAAGTTGCAGCGACGGTGGTGGTTGCAGTCGGCGCTGTTGTGGCTGTTGTTGTCTGTGCGGTTGTTGGCACCGCTGTCGTTGTTGTAGTCTGAACAGTGGTGGTGTTCTGTGCGGGAAGCGTCGTGACTGCTGTCGTTGGTACGGTTGTTGACATTGTTGTTACTGTTACGGTTGCCTGAACTGTAGTCGCTGAGGTTGTGACGGTCTGTGTCGGGGTTAGCGTATGTGTCGGGGATACAGTTGCAATGGTAGTCGCTATAGTGGTTGCAACAGATGTAGGAGTTGCCGTTGTCGTTGTATTGGCGGCACTAACCGGTTGTAAAACACCGGTGATCAGGAAAAGTGTCATGCATAGTATCAACAGAAAGGAACCAGACTTTTTCGAAACGGGAATATTCTTCGTTTTATTTTTTATATGCATGGTTTCTGCGATCTCCATGAAATTTATCTGTTGCCGGGTCATGTTGGGGCATCCACAAATGTTACATCTCCCTGACCATTCGATCAGATCCAATCAGGTATCCTGCCCGAAATTTGTATACAATATTTAACATTATGTATAATAAACTTTACATTATCCTTAATATAATTTCCACTACCGTTCCTTTTACAAATCCTTTGTTTTGCGAGATTCATGCTTTGAAAATTTAATAGAGAGACAGCAAGATCCCGGATAAAAGTAAAGGTTATTTAACAATAAGTAATGTACATTTGACTTGAGCCTGTTGCATCACATATATCAGGAGGTTTTAATGTTCATGAGAATGGTTACAAACCTGATCATCGGGATGTCTTTACTTATCGTTTTAAGTACAGCTGCCCTTGCCGATCCGGGTATTAATGCAACGCCTGAAGTTCAGGGGATTACCACATCTACAAGCATCGATTGCGTGGGTACCGTCACGGAATCAGATTCTCTGGCGATGACTTCAACAAATACCGGCACAGTCAGCGACCCGCCACTGAATTCAGGACAGGATGAATATACTGCAGGATATAATGACAACCTCATGGCCGTCAACGGTCAAACAACATTTGTCAAATCGATGCAGATCTCGACAGCCAATACCATTGCAGATCAGAGTAATATCAAGGCCTCCACGTACCTCCAGTTTATAGGGATCGATGGCGGACGTGCTACCCGTGACGAGGATCTCCTTATTGACGGCTCAGGCCAGAGTACGAACACTGCCGACAGCATTCTCTGCCCGTTCGCTTCGTCTGAGTCGGACTCGATCCCGCCGTTCTGTAACATTGTCCAGGCAGGAAGCTCCATCGATACGAACCTTGCTTCGGTGGTAACAAATGCGAATACGAGGTTCATCGGAACAGATGGAACAATCCCTGTAATGTTGAACTACAATATTGCTGCCGAGGGTATTACACTGGGTAATCAGACCACTCCAATGATCGGCTCAGTGTCGGCATATATCAAAGCCCATGTGCAAGAAGCAAGAAATAGCAGCAGTACTAAATCCGAGGACGTCGTCTATTCAGAGACTTCATCTGCAAGCGGACTTATCAGCAGTTTCACAAAGTCGATATCTTACCAATCGGGATTCAAACTGATTTGAAACCAACATTTTTTTTCAGATGAAAAAAGAATTGATAGGTTTTTCTTAATCTCTCCTGCAGAGTATTCACAGAGGAAAAGTATTTTCAGTATATTTTGTTTAAAATTGCCTCAACCGGATTTAAGGCCCCCGGGTTCAGGCACCCTGGAGAATACCATCTCATTATACACATTCGCCAGGGAAAGGCTGATCAGATTCAAAGTTGTTGCAAAAAACCACAGGTACAATTCGAAGAGCGAAAGTCTGACAATCCAAAACGACCAGAGCATGAAACAGACAATGGAAAATGCAAGCAGAGTATCGACAGAGAGAAAAAGCATCGGTTTTCGTAAAAAATTCCCCAGCTGAGCAATAATACAATATTCAAACGATATGGGGCGGTGCATAAGATCCAGTATGCCCCGGCTGATGTTTATCAATAAATCTCCCAAAGCCCAGAAAACAACAATCCAGCCAAAGATGTCGAGAAAAAGATTATTTGGCGCACCGATTCGGATTGCAGTTATACCAAACAATAATTTAAAAATACAAAATGGGATTCCGATAGTGAAACTTAAGAAGAACGGACGCCGGAAAATTTTCTGCAGGGTATCCGGTTCTATTTCGCGTTCGGCTGATATGGCAACAGACATGATACAAAATCTTGA
Organism: uncultured Methanomicrobiales archaeon; assembly: GCA_963809105.1. Taxonomy (GTDB): domain Archaea; phylum Halobacteriota; class Methanomicrobia; order Methanomicrobiales; family Methanospirillaceae; genus CAIKOD01. Next base: position 404,721 of record CAWEIC010000005.1, read on the forward strand.
TTCATCTTTATAATGAAGAGATCGCTCGTCATCTTTTCTCATAATTAAAATTTGGATTGTTTGAGAGCTTACGTGATTATGGTGCAAGACGTTTTAAAAAAGAATTACCTTTTGTACCTGCTCCGAGCCGGGTTGCCAGGTTCTGATGATCTCCCCGAATAGAATGCGATTACCAATTTCTTGCCTTATTTCTTCTATTCCGGCCTGATTATTATCAGAAAGCAGCCGGAAAAAAACACACACAACCCAAGGAACCTATTGATCGTATGGTAAAGGCGCATTATCTTGCCCTCATGGAATCCAACCCGGAAACATGCCTCATCCCTTTTTCAGACAGATCCATTCAATATCTTCCGGACAAATCTTAATCGTTACTTTTTTAATTTTTTCAGGCAAAGAACATCATATATCCTGCTCTTTATCGGACTTGTGGGTCACATGGTCTTGGTCTGATGTTTTACGTTGCATTTTCACACGCCGATTCAGGTCCGGAACTCCAAGATGGGGCGTATTCCGGTGACTCACCGTCATCCTTGGCTTCGCCTTATTCTCACCACGCCTGATAATAAGCTGGGCATGGTCGAAGTAAATCTTTGCTTCTTCCGACCTTCCCAGTTCCTTCAGACAGACCCCCTTGTAATTCAGAGCATAGACATGACCCGGGTTCTTCGAAATAACCCGGTCGAAATACGTGATTGCCTCGAGAAAAAGTCTGTAATCGCCATTTGCTTCACCCATCTTTTCGAGCGTCTCTCCCTTGTTGTAGAAGACTTCCTCATCTTCCGATTCGATCACCCGGTCAAAACACTGGAGCGCCTCTTCATATCTCCCAAGTTCTTTCAGGCAGATACCGCGACTGTTCCAGGCACGCCAGTTCTTCGGGTCGATCTCGATCACCCGGTCGAAGCATTGGACGGCCTCCTCAAAGTTGCCGTATTTATAATAATAGTCGATTCCCCGTTTCAGCCATGAATTCGCCGATTTCCCCACAAGCTTGTCGAAAAGACCGGGCGTATATCTGACTTCAATCCCGGCCTTCCTGAGTTCCTCCTTCTCCTGCTGGTGAGCCCGGTAGAGGCGCCTGAACTCCGTGATATCCCGGAGTGACTCAATGGCACCTATAATGTTACCCCCTGCGTCATAGAGTGGCGTCGCTCTTGCCCAGAGAATAGCAGATTTTCCTTTCGGTCGTGCTTCCTCACTGTCGGCAATCAGCACATTCCCGTTTTTCTTGATGTCCGGGTAAAACTGTTGCTGCCGTAACTCGTCAGGTTTGATGATCATATCGACCAGCATCTGCCGTCTTACACCGAAGAAGGGTACCGCATACGCATAATTCGTACTCCCGATTATATCCCTGGCTTTTACACCGGTCATCTCCTCAATCGCCCAGTTCCACGAGACCACGGTTCCTTCGCGATCGATCGCAAACGTCGCATCCGGCAGGAAACTGATGATATCCGAGATCATCCGTTCTGACGTCCGGAGCGAAGCCTCTGCATGCTTTTTCCGGACCGCCTGTTTGATCTTATGGGCGAGTTCGGCAAATTGTGATTTTGGATCCCCGCCTTTTTGAAGGTAGAAATCGGCCCCGCTATTGATCGCCTCGATAACCACTTCTTCTCTCCCTCTCCCGGTAAAGAGGATAAATGGAACATCCCCATAATCGGATCTGACCTCCTTGAGGAACTCGATACCATCCTTATCCGGCATCTGGTAATCGGAAATAATTGCGTCGAAATGCCGGGATCCAAAAAGAGCAAGCCCATCCTGTGCCGATTCCTTCGTATCAACTGCGAATTCCCCTGATTTTTCAAGGAACAGTTTCCCGAGCGCAAGAAGATGTGGCTCATCATCAACATACAAAACAGAGTACATGAGGTCACCAGATAGTCGTTATTGCAGGTTGTATGCACGTTCCAGACGTTTGTTCCTTGATATGCGCAAGGGCGGGGGAATGTTCAGAAGCTTCCACAAATATAACGAGTTTGGTGTTGAAACTATAAAGGCATAGAGGTGGACGGGATCGGGTTCCTTCCCACCAAAATCCATTTTCATTCCAGGCCCGGTTTCCGATTCCACATACTTTCGGATTCAGTTCCTGGCGTGACGTTTCCATGTCATGAATTGGGAAAAATACCTGGAATATAATTGACTATATATTTAAGGGAGCAACTCATGAAGACCATTGATGCACGATGAACTCGAACAGAAGATTAGTTTTAGCGGCTGTCTTCTCAATTTGCGTTATCGCACTGTCAGGTATCATCCCCGGCGCAGGCGCCAATGAGATCACGACCGGACCTGTTGTCAATCCCTACCTGGCATCCCCTGTTTATGCTATTACCCATTTTGATTCTTCCCAGAGTGATTCTACGCCATACGGGCCTCCCCACGGTTTTTTCACCGCGGATCCGGCGACAAAACCGATTTCCTATGGCGGTCCGATAAACATCATTACGTTGGCTTCTACCGACAAGAACTACATGTGGGCGGTGGGTTCCAATCGCGTAAGCTCACGTTTTCACGGGCGGCAACAACTGGACCGAGGTGGCGAAATTTGAGGCCCTTGCCAATGCCACTGACAATGTTCTGCCCGCTATTCCGGACGAGAATTTTCGCGCCTTCGGCGAGTCGTCTGCCGTAGGTATGAACGTGACATCGATGGACAGTTTCTTAAAAAGCCTTTTTGGTGACAATTACCAAAACCGCGGAGGGCACGGGTCGTACTCGGTAGTCGATAACAATAACGTGCTCTACACCAATTATGGCGACACGCTCTATGCATTTGCATTAAAGGATCCGGGTCATCCTTCCGCAGGCATAACGGTCCGTTATAAAATAGACCATATGGTCGCCACGATTCAGGGCAATGACCCTGCGCCACCACCGGGCACACGGCTTTTTGGTCTTTCCATGACCTATGACGGTCATATTATTGTCACGTTCAGCAATGGCGTGGCAGTCCTCAATCGCGACCTCGATATCGCCTCAAAATCCTTTTACCGGTTTCCCGATAGCGAGTACGTAAGTAATTCGATTGCAGTGGATGAAAACAACGGCATCTATGTGGCATCCAATAGCATCATGCATAAGCTCGTCTGGACCGGCACGACCCTCTCTGCCAATGAAAGCGACGGTGCGTGGGCGAGTCCGTACGACAACTCGGTGCAAAAACCCCCTATAATCAGTTTCAGCAACGGAACCGGATCTACTCCGACGCTCATGGGCTTTGGCGATGACCCTGACAAACTTGTTGTCATAACCGATGGCGCACAACAGATGAAACTGGTGGCCTTCTGGCGGGACAGCATCCCTGAAGGCTTCGTCCAGAAACCCGGTACGAAATCAAGGCGCATAGCGGGGCAGGTCCAGGTAACCTGCGGTTTTACAACACTCCCCGAATGGATACAATCGGAGCAGTCCGTCGTGGTGGATGGGTATGGGGCCTTTGTTGTGAATAATATCCCGGAGACTGTCGACCCTGCTATTCAAAACAAAAACCAGATCCTCCAGGTCTCGCTGATGGGGCCGGCATATCCCGCTTCGTTTGGCGTCGAGCGCTTTCAATGGAACCCTTCAACTGACGAGTGGTCTTCCGTATGGGGACGATCGGATGTCTCATCGACGAGCATGATTCCGGTCCACAGCCAGTCAGGTAATATGGCCCTTATAAACGGGTACAGGGAGCCAAACGGCTGGGAAGTTCTCGGACTCGACTGGAATACGGGCGAGACCGTGCATCAGACGATCTTCGGTAAAGAGAACTTCGGTAACGGTGCATATGCAATCCTGCAGTACCTTAATAATGGAGATCTGCTTTTCAATTCAATCATGGGCCCGATTCGTATCCATTACGGACCTGGTCCCCAACCCCAATTTTTTGCGGATTTCACCGTTTCGCCCGCGAGTGGGGTGGCCCCTCTGACGGTTAAATGCATTGACCAGTCCGTCGGCAACCCGACACGGTATAATTATGATTTCGGAGACGGGTTTAATATGTCCGGGCCAAACCCAAGTCATACGTACCGGTTCCAGGGTAGTTACAACATCACAATGACGGTCTCGAAATTCGATAAGACCTTCGCGACGATGATTAGCAACAGTACCACGAAGAGGAATATCGTCACCGTTACAAAAATACCGTTCACCTTCCCGGTGGCGAGCTTCAGAGCGAACCCACTGAACGGTACAGCACCATTAACGGTAAGGTTCATGGATCAGTCGGGAGGGAATCCCACATTTTATAGTTATAATTTTGGAGACGGGATCAATTTGACAGGGCCTAATCCGGTCCATACATACCTAAATCCCGGTACCTACACGGTTACGTTAACGGTAATGAAAAATGACATCGCGAACGGTTCAATGGTTAGTAATTCATCTGTCCGAAAGGATTTCATTGTCGTACGGGGCAAATAACCACTTCAATTTTTTGAATCGGACGCGGGTGACGATAACCTTTCATAACTGAGTTGCTAAAAAAAAATCTTAAGGTATCAATTAAATTTAACATGAGCTTAAACGATCTTTAAATCGCAAAGTGATTCAGCCCGGATTTTAAGTATATTGGTTCATTTGCCTTTCCATCCTGAATAGATGCGATACCCATTTTCCTCTTTTGGCAGCCGCTGCAGGCAAATGATAAACTGAACCCAAATCGGGCTTTGACTTGTAAACCCCTTCTTCATTTTTTTAATTCATCCCACGTCAGGAAGCAATATCGGTGAGCCGCGCCCATTCCCTGGGTTTTCTCACCTCTCCCTTCATCCCCTTCACATGATCTTCCCCGTCTTCCGGATGAACAGGCCTGCAATAAACATGCCGATGACCACGAGGATCATTGCCACAAACGCCCATTCCATTCCCTGGTTGACCGCTGCCTCGCTAATCCCGATTGACAACAGGGGCTGGCCGTGAAAGAGGGGCGATGGTTGACCGGAAAACAGACCATGAACGAACCCCAGGGCCAGGATAATCCCGATAATTGCCGTTCCCAGAGAACTTCCCAGCTGCCTGGTGGTGTTATAGAGACCTGACGCATCGGTCTGGCGCTCGTCGGGGATGGAATAGAGGGTGAGGTTGGTCACCTGGGAAAGGACGATGCCAAGCCCGACACCGAACAGAAGACTTCCGGGGGTGATGTCATGGGCGGTGGTGGTAAGGGAGAAGACATCCCTGAGGGCTGCCAGTCCTGCTCCGGTGAGGATAATTCCTCCGAGGAGAACGTATTTTGGTTCGAACCACGATGCGAGCCGGGCGCCGAGGATGGAGAAAACTACGATCGCAAGAGACATAGGAAGAAGGGCGACGCCGGTTTCATATGCGGTGGCACCCGTGACCATCTCGGAGAACAAAGGGAAGATGAAGATGAACCCTGCACTAATAAATTTCTGGCCGATGGCGACTACATTCCCTGCAAAAAAGGACCTTTCAGAAACGAAGGTCACGTCTACAAGGACGCCATTGGCCATCCTGATCTGCCGCTGCTCCCAGAAATAAAACATGAAGAGAAGGATGATCCCTCCAGTGATGAGGAGGGGAACTATCACCCATTCCGCCGGATCTTTTACCAGGAGGATCCCCAAAACCAGGGCAATAAGGCCGAGAACGGACAACAGCGCCCCTCCAAGATCAAAGCTCTTCCAGGATGCTGTCGGGCGGGTCTCCTTCAGCATCCGGTGGAGAGCAAAGATGATGAGGATGATGACCAGCTCAAGGGCAAACGCCCACCGCCAGGAATAGACGGTGACCAGGTATCCGCCGAAAATAAGGCCAAAGATGCTGGCAGCCGCGGCGATCCCACCCCAGACACCAAAGGCAAATGCCCGTTCTTTCCCCTCGTAGGTCCCGGTAATGAATGTTACCGTTGCCGGGAGCATCAGCACCGTGCCGATCCCTTCAAGTATCGACCAGCCTACGAGGAGCATGGATGCATTCTGGCTGATTACGGCCGTGATATTCCCGACGCCATAAATCGCAACACCCAACAGGAATGCCTGCTTCCTCCCGATGAAGTCCTGAAGCTTCGCACCGATAAGCATGAATGCAGCCTTCACCAGGGTACAGAGGGCGATGATTGTCTGGATGGTTGAGGCACTGGTGTTCAGGTCATGCATCAGGGCATTGATGGAGACTTCCATGGTGGTAGTGTCAATGACCAGGATGAATACAGCCAGGCTGACAATGAGGAGGACGCCCCAGGGAAAGGAGCGGTGCTGTTCCATAGATCAGAGTGAATAGGACACCTCATATGAAGGTATCGAAGTGAGGTTCGCAGACTACTCCGTTACGATGAGGACTAACACAAAATAATCTGAAAACAGGTCTATCGCCTCGGCCATTGGTGAGGAAATTTGATGTCCAAAAGGGGTGAGTTCTAGTATTTCATCATGATTTAGCTGGACATTAATGTGAGGCAACTTGACTTTCAGTGTAACGGATTTGATACTCCTTTATTCGTAAAATAATTGAAATAATGGCTCAAATGCAGGAATAATCGATTTGATCAAGATTTAAAAAGAATGCCTCAGCCCGGATTTGAACCGGGGACAACCAGATCTTCAGTCTGGCGCTCTCCCAAACTGAGCTTACTGAGGCGTGGGATACCATATTAGATGTCAGAATTAATAAATGATCTGATTTTTTTGAAATACTGTGTAAAACTTTGGCATTTATCTCATTTCGGGTCATGCCAGGAAAAAATAAAGTTATGGAACCTTTACCTGGGTTGAATAATACGTCCAGTACGTGTTGCCAGAACAATCACATCCTTTAGCACTTAGCTTGACAGTATAGATTCCTGCACTCGAATAGGTTATGAGAGGACTTCTCGATAAGGAGAATTTCCCATTCCCGAAATCGTAATACCAGTATACGGGGTTTCCTGAAGTGGCATCAGTGAACTGGATAGTGTGTGGTTTGGAGGGGACTACGCTCCAGGTGAAATAGGCATTTGTCGGGCAGGAACACGGGTTGGGTATCAGCTGGTTCCCAAAGAGCAGTGTGAAATTCAGGTTCGTTGTAGTTACCTGAACAGTGTAATTCCCGGCAGCGGGTTGTGTTAGTTTATAGCCTGAAGGAACTGTCTCATTTAGTATGTACCCGCCAAATGGAACGGAATTGAAAACATATGCTCCATTCCCGTCAGTTACCTTTGTTCCAAACAAGGTCCCGTTCTGGTAGTACAGCTTGATAGTTACCCCGGGTATCACAACATCATTGATGTCTCGAATTCCATTTCCATTAAGATCGTTGTATTTTATTCCAGAGATGTTCCCAAGCTGGGTGTTCGTGAAATTATAAAACAATACCAGGTTATTGCCGTTTATCGTAACTGTCCTGTTCGGGGTCAGCGCAGACTGGGCCCATCCGGCCTGTGGGGTTTCGTTCAGCGAGTATATCCCATACGGTATCCCGGTAATACTGTAGCCACCCGAGCTGTTTGTCATATTCCAGGCCAGGAATTTAGTGGTACTGTTGCTCAGTGTAATATTCCATCCTGGCAGACCAGCCCCGTTCACAGAGTTGTTCTTATACCCGATGATGCTCCCAAGTTGGGTGTTCGTGAAATTATAGAACAATACAAGGTTATTGCCGTTTATCGTAACTGTCCTGTTCGGGGTCAGCGCAGACTGGCTCCAGCCGGCCTGCGGGGTTTCGTTCAGGCAATATGTCCCATACGGTATCCCGGTAATGTTGTAGCCACCGGAGCTGTTTGTAACATTCCAGGCCAGGAATTTAGTGGTACTGTTACTTAGTGTAATATTCCATCCTGGCAGTCCAGCCCCGTTCACAGAGTTGTTCTTATACCCGGTGATGCTCCCAAGTTGGGTGTTCGTGAAATTATAGAACAATACAAGGTTATTGCCGTTTATCGTGACGGTCCTGTTCGGGGTCAACCCAGACTGGGCCCAGCCGGCCTGCGGGGTTTCGTTCAGGCAGTATGTCCCATACGGTATCCCGGTAATATTATAGCCACCGGAGCTGTTTGTTATATTCCAGGCCAGAAATCCTAAGGTACTGATTGCTCAGTGTAATGTTCCATCCTGACAGACCAGCCCCGTTCACTGAGTTATTCTTATACCCGATGATATTCCCAAGCTGGGTGTTCGTGAAATTATAGAACAATACTAGGTTATTGCCGTTTATCGTGACGGTCCTGTTCGGGGTCAACCCAGACTGGGCCCAGCCGGCCTGCGGGGTTTCGTTCAGGCAGTATGTCCCATATGGTATCCCGGTAATGTTGTAGCCACCGGAGCTGTTTGTCACATTCCAGGCCAGGAATTTAGTGGTACTGTTACTCAGTGTAATATTCCATCCGGCGAGCCCGACTCCATTCACGGAGTTATTCTTATACCCGATGATGTTTCCGGTCTGTTGGGTGTTGTTGAAATACTGGCTTGTTATCAGCAATGAAGTTCCGTTAATCTCTATCGTTCGATTCGGAGTCATTGGCGCCTGAATCCATCCAGCCTGGGATGTTTCATTTAACCAGTACATTCCCCATGGAATGTTGGTGAAATTGAAAGAGCCATCACCAGCGGTAGTTGTGTTATATGCAGGTGAACCTTGTGTAAGGTTGATAAGATTGATCGTCCAGCCACTAAGGCCTGTTCCTGTACCGTTCACTTTGAAACCACTGACATTTCCCAACTGCTGGGTATTCGTGAAGTTCTGGTTTACCAGGGTCAGCGATGTCCCGTTTATTTCTACGGTCTGGTTTACGGTGACCTGTGTCCAGCCAGGCTGGTTCACTTCACCAAGGCTAAAGATTCCCCACGGAATCCCACTGAAACTATACCCTCCGGTATCATTTGTTACATTTGTGAAAGTACCAAGCGTCTGGTTGCCTAACACAATTGTCCAGCCGCTCAGTCCCGATCCTGTTCCGTTTACCTTGTACCCGCTCAGGTTCCCGACTGCTGGGTATTATTGAAATATTGAGTTGTGATGAACAGGGAGGTCCCATTTATCTCTATTGTCCTGTTCGGTGTCAGGGGGGATTGGTCCCAACCGGCCTGCGGGGTCTCATTCAGCCAATATAATCCCCATGGTACATCCTGGAAGGCGAAAGCTCCGCTCGGATCAGTAATGTTTGTGAAGAGGGGCGAACCAAGGGTCAGGTTCTGAAGGGTGATTGTCCATCCGCCGAGACCTGTTCCATTGAAGTCAACCTTGTCTCCGGTAACATTCCCAAGCTGCTGTGTGTTTGTGAAGTTCTGGTTCACCAGGGTCAGCGATGTCCCGTTTATTTCTATCGTCTGGTTCGCGGTAACCTGCGTCCATCCCACCTGCGGGGTTTCATTCAACTGGTAGATTCCCCACGGAATCCCGCTGAAACTATACCCTCCGGTATCATTTGTTACATTCGTGAACGTACCAAGCGTCTGGTTGTCTAACACAATTGTCCAGCCACTCAGTCCCGATCCTGTTCCGTTTACTTTGTACCGCTCAGGTTCCCGAGCTGCTGGGTATTATTGAAATATTGAGTTGTGATGAACAGGGAGGTCCCATTTATCTCTATTGTCCTGTTCGGTGTCAGGGGGGATTGATCCCAACCGGCCTGCGGGGTCTCATTCAGCCAATATAATCCCCATGGTACATCCTGGAAGGCAAAGGCTCCGCTCGGATCAGTAATGTTTGTGAAGAGGGGCGAACCGAGGGTCAGGTTCTGAAGAGTGATAGTCCACCCTTCAAGCCCGGTTCCCGTACCATTTACCTTGTACCCGCTCAGGTTCCCAAGCTGCTGAATGTTTGTGAAGTTCTGGTTTACAAGGGTCAGCGATGTCCCGTTTATTTCTATCGTCTGGTTCGCGGTGACCTGCGTCCATCCCACCTGCGGGGTTTCATTCAACTGGTAGATTCCCCACGGAATATCCGTGAAACTATACCCTCCGGTATCATTTGTTACATTCGTGAACGTACCAAGCGTCTGGTTGTCTAACACAATTGTCCAGCCGCTCAGTCCCGATCCTGTTCCGTTTACTTTGTACCCGCTCAGGTTCCCGAGCTGCTGGGTATTATTGAAATATTGAGTTGTGATGAACAGGGAGGTCCCATTTATCTCTATTGTCCTGTTCGGTGTCAGGGGGGATTGGTCCCAACCGGCCTGCGGGGTCTCATTCAGCCAATACAATCCCCATGGTACATCCTGGAAGGCAAAGGCTCCGCTCGGATCAGTAATGTTTGTGAAGAGGGGCGAACCGAGGGTCAGGTTCTGAAGAGTGATAGTCCACCCTTCAAGCCCGGTTCCCGTACCATTTACCTTGTACCGCTCAGGTTCCCAAGCTGCTGAATGTTTGTGAAGTTCTGGTTTACAAGGGTCATCGATGTCCCGTTTATTTCTATCGTCTGGTTCGCGGTGACCTGCGTCCATCCCACCTGCGGGGTTTCATTCAACTGGTAGATTCCCCACGGAATATCCGTGAAACTGAAGGCTCCACTACTATTTGTCTGATTGATAAACGATCCTAGGGTCTGATTATTAAGGGTAATTGTCCACCCTTCAAGCCCGGTTCCCGTACCATTTACCTTGTACCCGCTCAGGTTCCCAAGCTGCTGGATGTTTGTGAAGTTCTGGTTTACCAGGGTCATCGATGTCCCGTTTATTTCTATCGTCTGGTTCGCGGTAACCTGCGTCCATCCCGCCTGCGGGGTTTCATTCAACTGGTAGATTCCCCATGGAATATCCGTGAAACTGAAAGCTCCACTACTATTTGTCTGATTGATAAACGATCCTAGGGTCTGATTATTAAGGGTAATTGTCCATCCGCCGAGACCTGTTCCATTGAAGTCAACCTTATCTCCGGTAACATTCCCAAGTTGCTGTGTGTTTGTGAAGTTCTGGTTCACCAGGGTCAGCGATGTCCCGTTTATTTCTATCGTCTGGTTCGCGGTAACCTGCGTCCATCCCGCCTGCGGGGTTTCATTCAACTGGTAGATTCCCCATGGAATATCCGTGAAACTGAAAGCTCCACTATTATTTGTCTGATTGATAAACGATCCTAGGGTCTGATTATTAAGGGTAATTGTCCACCCTTCAAGCCCGGTTCCCGTACCATTTACCTTGTACCCGCTCAGGTTCCCGAGCTGCTGTGTGTTTGTGAAGTTCTGGTTCACCAGGGTCAGCGATGTCCCGTTTATTTCTATCGTCTGGTTCGCGGTAACCTGCGTCCATCCCGCCTGCGATGTTTCATTCAACTGGTAGATTCCCCATGGAATATCCGTGAAACTGAAAGCTCCACTATTATTTGTCTGATTGATAAACGATCCTAGGGTCTGATTATTAAGGGTAATTGTCCACCCTTCAAGCCCGGTTCCCGTACCATTTACCTTGTACCCGCTCAGGTTCCCAACTGCTGGATGTTTGTGAAGTTCTGGTTTACCAGGGTCATCGATGTCCCGTTTATTTCTATCGTCTGGTTCGCGGTAACCTGCGTCCATCCCGCCTGCGGGGTTTCATTCAACTGGTAGATTCCCCACGGAATATCCGTGAAACTGAAGGCTCCACTACTATTTGTCTGATTGATAAACGATCCTAGGGTCTGATTATTAAGGGTAATTGTCCACCCTTCAAGCCCGGTTCCCGTACCATTTACCTTGTACCCGCTCAGGTTCCCGAGCTGCCGGATGTTTGTGAAATTGTAGTATACTGTCAGATTATTTCCGTCAATCGTAACTGTTTTGTTCGGAGTATGTTCGGATTGAATAAATCCATTCTGCGGTGTTTCGTTCAGCCAATAGAGCCCATACGGTACGCTGGTAAAATTATAACCGCCAGTATTATTCGTGATGTTGTATGCAAAATACCCTGTAGTACTGTTTGTGAGTGTAATATTCCAGCCGGAAAGCCCTGCCCCGCTTACTGATTCGTTCTTGTATCCGGTTACGTTTCCGAGATGCTGGTTTCCGAAGTTGACCGGTAAACCGCAACATCTGACTGGTACTTCAATCATCGTGAGCTGCTTTGTGGGACTTAAACTGATATTAACGAGAATGGCTTTGACTCCATTACAAGGAGGTGTATAACTAATGCCGTTGGCATTTGCATCAGCAATAAGAGCAAGTGCACCAGCTTGCTGGGGCCCGTTCAGAGTTATTCCTCCAGTTGGGACATTTACCGGAACATTATTGGTGAAATTCCAAAGCACAGCCTGGACAACATTTGACATATTTTGGGCCCCCCAAACGGCAGAGTATGACTTCCTTATATTGAGGACATAATTGACTTTATTCCATGGAACGCTCGTAATAGCCGGATATTTACTGACAAGCTGGGGTGGAAATGGCGGAGTTGTGTCTACAAAATAGGTAGGCCCGAAAATAACTCCAGGATTAATGGTATTCGAAGTATCAGCGCACCATCCCGGATATTCGGTATTCCCGATATCAAATCCCATCGTAGGATTAATATGAGTGATTTGTGTCCCGAAATATGCATAATCAGTCGGGGAGGTTCCAGGGATAGGGGTCCCACCAGATTGGTAAAAAACTTCCATATCAGGTTCAGGTGGCCCTGAAACAGGGGGGAGATAGGGGAACTGAGGGACACAGATCGTCTGGTTAATATAGGTCGTATTTTTCCATCCCGGTTGTAAAGTCTCGTTCAAATGATAGATGCCCTTGGGAACATTCTCAAAACTATAATTCCCGGTGCCGTCAGTTGTTGTCGTGGCATAGTAAGGAATCGTATCATTTCCAATTCCTATAGTCCAACCTGAAAGTCCGGGTTCGCCGGGATCTCTTATCCCGTTTCCGTTCAGGTCGTCCCATTTGAAACCTGTAACATTGAATTTGAGTATCTGCTGATTGCCAAAATTTATGTCAGTAATATGTGCATGACCATCACTCAGGGTGATGTCGTAACCAACTGAACCTTGTGTCTGGCTAAAACCCGGTTGGGGGATCTCCTCCACATGGAAAGTACCATAAGGTATGTAAAACTCGTACTCACCGTCTTCATCTGTAACCTGTGTTTCCGACCAGGTATTGTTACTAATTTTTATTGTCCACCCCTTGAGAACAGTTTCATTAAGTGCCGTGTCCCAAACTCCGTTCCCGTTGTCATCACTGTATTTTGTTCCCTCAATCTCACCAACATGCTGAAAGTTACCATATTCCTGGATAACATCAAGTGGCGAAAGATTATCTTTTCCAACATTTATCTGAACTGCAAAATCTGAGGCTCCAATCCCGATTGAGGTATTAAATGTAAATTTTTGAGTCCCGGTAAGAGTGAATCCATTTAGTGAAATGTCAGTACTTAAGGCACGGTCTGCCCTGATCAGGAGATGTTCCTGGGCAGGGGAGATTTGATTGATTGAGACGGAGTTGTTAACAATTGGGTAAGTATTGGTGCCTGAAGTTAGTACGAGATTTGACATTTCTGCAGAGGTGTATGACGTCCCGGTAGGGGTATTCGCCCGTGTAAAAATATCAATGGTGTCAATCGGACTGCGTGATCCCGTCAGGTTCGCAGGACCGGTAATCGATGTGGCTATTATGGTTGAATTAGTATCACTTTCGGGACCGATTACAGTGTAATTGATCGCATTCGCAGGGTCAGATGGATCATATGTCAATATGAATGTGTATGCAGTATTATTCTGCCAGTATGGATTGGTGCCGTTCCTTGTCTGGTTTAATGGACTGGGGGTTGATGATGCAAAAGGGTTCCATTCGATATCCTGGTGATAACTGCCATTGTTGGCTCCCCACAAGGATCGGGCTGCGAACGCAATATTCTGGTTGGGGAGTATTTGGGCAGCAACTGCCCCGGTTGGTTTCGATTCGATTGGATATTCGGTTGTATTTTTGAAATCAGCAACAAGTTCGGTGGGTGTATTATTGTACCATCCCGGATGCGAAGCGAGATCTTCTTTTACTATATAAATTGTATTTCCATCAAGCCCGGAAAAAAAGAAATTTCCCTGGCTGTTTGTCAGCTGGGAGATTCCAGTGTAGGTGTCATTCAAATAGTATACAGAAAAGTTCCAGCCGGCCAGCCCAACTTCAGGATCGTCGGGATCGCTCTGCGGATCAAATATCCCATTCTGGTTGAAATCGTTATATTTTAGCCCTGATATGTTCGCAGCATGGATTGGAACTATCAAAGCAAACAAAACCAGAATAGATAATGTAATAATTAACTGGTAACATCTGATTTTTTCCATGTTTCACCATTAAATAAATTTAACAGTAGAATTTTTTATTTACATATATAATTTTCCATGACTTTCAAACGGGCCATTATCATATTTGGTGGAAAGGGGTTGCCATTGAGCAAAATAGTCTGTTTAAATAGTGCCCTGGCCCCCTTTTGTCTCGTAATGATTATTCAATGAGACAAGATCTGACAATAATAGGAATAAAATCTTTCTTTCAAGAGTTTTTATGCTGTTTTTCCCGCGATATAAATTAAAAATACCTAAAAAAATGATGGGGATTTTGTCAGCAAATTTCATTATAAAATGTTTCGTTGAGTTATTTTTCTTCAATTTCTTGCGAATAGGATTTCTGCAGCCGGAAAAATTTAAATTCAGATAGTAATTTTATACCCCGACTGGTATGCCACAGTCTTCTGGAAGTTCTCTATCAATCCGCTGGCCGTCGATAATTCGTTATACTGGAGGTCCAGCTCCTTTCTCCCTCCACCACCCGGGCATCCCGGCCCAGCTTCTTGCTTGTGGATATTGATGTACGCTGAAACATCGCCAACCGCGGGATTGGCACTAATCCCGTGCAGGCTTATCGAGTAATCAAGTTCCACCGGAGGACCATCAACGACTGGTTTGGGCGGCCAGAATTCAGAGCCATCGCCGGCAGCGTTTTCAGTTACACTCCTCACCATGGCACTGGTCACAACTGATGCCTGGGATACGTCAAGATCGCTCCCTGATTTGACAATGTTGCAGAAGGGAGGCGCACAATTCCCAATCGCTGCGTGGGCGAAGGGGCAATCAGAAATATAAGCCACGAGGGAGGTGGCGTTTCCGACATTATCTTGCAGGAGTTCTTCGCCGGAGGTCATGCGGCCCGCATCAAGAGCAGAGAAGGTCACGGTTTTCTCTGCCTGGACATTGAATTTGTCTGCCGTCTGTGGGGACGTGGCGATTCCCATATTCTTGTTGTATACCGTTGCCCCATTTACCGCCACGGTGTTTTCGTTGTAATAGCTCGCCATCTGGACTTCCCCGAGGGGGTTGAGAGGTGGTTCAGCAGTTGTGGTCCAGTACCTCATATCCCGGAGGCTGATCAGGGTATGGGGCGGAATTAAAAAGTCCGGTTCCGGTCGGATCATAATCCCAGCCGATATAAACATCGGGATTATCAGGATCCGGAATCGGATTCCAGTAACCACTCCCTGGGTCAAAAATCGCCTGGTTTACACCGTAATTCAGGTTGGCATCAAGTTCTTCGCTACTCAGCCGCCAGGCGAGGTTATCGTTCTGCGTGACCGTCCCTACTGCATTCACCCCGGTCGTCGTTACCAGGTTCTGGATTTCAGGGGTATTTTCCGGAGGGACTGATGCCGATACAGGATAACCCAATACAAACAGGATCATGATCAATACAGGGACCAGCAGATGAATTTGTTTCGATTTACGGGGCATAAGGATTCACACTATAGACTTGTTTTCTGGAGAACAAAGTTAAAAAGAATTGTGATTTGAATTTTCGGTTCACAGATTGCGCTTTCTGATAACCGGCAAAACAATAAACCGTGCTATTTTAACTGAATTCAAGAGTATAGACCTTATTGCTGTTTCTTCGGGGAAAAATCAATTTAAACGATACATTTTGCTGACGATATAGGATCATCATTTTATATCACTGGCACGGATCCATTGAGGATGGGTATCCGGCTGCCGAAACATAAAAAAGATGAATCACCCGAACTAGAAGCGATCAGCGAGAGAAGCTCGAAGGTAGTCCATATCACCCACAACGACCTCGATGCCGCCGGAGCGGATGCAATACACAGGATGGCCTATGGAAAAGTCGTCTCGGTGTTTTCATCGGTTGGAAAATTCCCCTATTTACTCGATGGAATCGCTGACCTGCCCGGTAACGGAGATATTATTAGTATCAGTGACCTCGGATTCCCGAGGAATGCGGAGCGGATCCTCAAAAAAATGAAATCCAACGGGTGGGTCATCGAATGGAGGGACCACCACCGGTGGACCGATGAAGAGGCGAAATGTGTCAGAAATATCGTTGATCTGCTCCATATTGACACATCCCTCTGCGGATGCGGTATCTGCGCGAAAGACCTGCAGCCAGGTAACCAGGTCGCAACGGAAGTGGCACGGGTAGTCTGCGATTACGATCTCTGGAAACACGAGGACCCCAGGTCTGCAGTGCTCGGTGAAATACTCCAGAGGAGAAAGAACCTGGAGCATGTCAGGGACTGCCTGTCCCTCGGTATTTTCTCAGACATGGTCATCGAGAAAGAATACACTGAAATCCATGCCGAGATGCAACGTTCGATGGAAAAAAGCAGGAAAAAAGCGATAATAACGAACGGGAAATACCATATCGTTTTTGCCCCGCTCTATGGGTATCCGAGCGAAACTGCAGCTCATCTTCGCAAATCACTCGGGACAGACATAGAGGTGATCATTTCTTCAGGTGGAAGATTTTCCGTCAGGTCAGTCCCGCCTATCAGCCATCTCGTTGCCCGGGAATTCCATGGAGGAGGGCATCCCCATGCAGCGGGCGGGAATTTTGATTTTAGTTTAAAAGACCGGATATTATTCTTTTTCTTTCGGAAAAACGAACATTTTGACCGGTTAGTTGCCGTTGCAGACTCACTCTGAAAGGCTGACGGTGTGTGTAGAGGCCGCGACAATGGTTTCCCAGTATCCGTCGGGTTGTCCACGACAATAGCCACCAACCGTAATGTTCCCTGGATCCCAATGACGCAGTGCATGGGTGATCGATTCTGCCGTCGGATCAATGAGGATCAGGTTCCTTACCTTATACTCACCCATCATTTCGATGACCATGTCGAGCCCTGTGGGAGGAACTGCCACCATGTCCTGGTATTCGAGAAGTAGTTCAAGGTCCGATCTCGTATGGGTCGGGTTGAAGAAAAAAACTTTTTTCCCGGTCATCGACTCGAATTCCTCAATAACCGGTTCCTGATAGATTACCACGTGTCCGAGCACGCCTGCATCTCTTATTTCACGGAGGAGGCGTCTGTACAGGGAGATCAGGGCCATAAGAGCTTCTTCGGGATCCCCATAATATTGGTCTTCCAGCCGGTATTCATGGGGAGCCGGAACAGCCAGACGGAACCGGTACCCTGCGTTGAGTAGTTCGTGCATATCGGATATAACAGGATTTTCATCTATATCGAGTTCGCCGGTGATATCTCTTTTCCGGACACCATTCAGGCAATTCATGATGCGGTCACCGTAGAACGGCCCGCCTGCACAGAGGACTTCCAAACCGGCTGCCTTCTGGACGCCCGTCTGGTGGAGAAGATGAAAAAGAAGGAGGTCACCTCCCTTGTGGTGACGACCCCGGATCCATTCCTTTAATGCATCCATATCGGGCTCTCCGGAGAGGTCGGATCCAAGGGAAACGGTATGAAATTTTATGGTTTTTTTCATTATACATCCTATTTATAGCATCACCTTCAAAAATAGTTGTGATGAGTAATAAAACGGTGCTGGTTACATGCGGACTACCCTATACCAATGGCCCCTGTCACCTAGGCCATCTCAGAACCTATGTACCGGGTGATTTTTATGTCAGGTATCTCCGGAGAACGGGAGAAAATGTTGTATTCGTCTGTGGCAGCGATAACCACGGAACTCCGGTAGTTGTCAGCGCCGAAGAAGCAGGTGTTTCTCCCCGGAGCCTGGCAGAGAAATATCATACTCATTTTTTTGAAACATTCAGGCGGATGGATGTCATATTCGATCACTTCGGCATGACCGACGACCCCGAGAACCATCACCGCACGCGATCCATAATGCAGTCGCTGCTTGATAAGGGGTATATTTATCCTCAAACAGTATCCCAGAGTTATTGCACGAAATGCAGGCGTTTCCTTCCCGACAGGTATGTTGAAGGCACATGTCCGTTTTGCGGGACTCCTGCACGGGGGGACGAATGTGACCAGGGCTGCGGACGGCACCTGGAGCCCGGAGAGATCAGGGAACCATCCTGCATGATATGTGGCACCCCTGCTGAATCAAGAGAGCAGGAGCATTATTTTTTTAAACTTAGCGAGTTCAGGGATTTTCTTCTCGACTATCTGGGGGACCTCAAAGGTACTTCAAATGCCCGGAATTATTCAATCGGATGGGTAAAGGATGAACTCCGTGACTGGTGCGTTACGAGGACTCTCGACTGGGGAATAAAATTTCCTGGACGGGACGATCTCGTGGTGTATGTCTGGGTCGATGCCCCTGTAGGCTATATTGCATTTACCGAAGAATGGGCGGAGAAAACAGGACACGACTGGAAACAGTTCTGGTGCGATAACGATACAAGGATCACCCATTTCATCGGCGGAGACATAATCTATCACCATTGCATATTCTGGCCGGCCCTTCTGAAGGGAGCCGGGTATACTATCCCCTATTCGGTCGTAGCGAGTGGGATGGTGAAGGTAGATGACCATAAATTTTCCAAATCACGCGGGTACGTTGTCTGGACAAATGAAGATTACCTTGACCGTGGGCTTTCACCTGATTATCTTCGGTACTACCTTCTTTCCTATACCAACCACACAAAAGAACTCAATTTTTCATGGAAAGTATTCCAGGAAAGGGTGAACAACGAACTCGTAAATACTCTCGGTAATTTTGTTTACCGCACCCTTTACTTTGCCCACCGGGAATACGGCGGGATACCGGAGGGAATGCCTGGGACCGATATCCTTGAAGAAATCGAAAAGAGCCTCGCCGGGGTCGATTCCGCGGTACGTGAATATGATTTTAAGGCGGCTGTCGATACGATGATGGCACTCGCAGCATTCGGGAACAACTACATCCAGACGAATGCACCGTGGAAACTCATTAAAACGGACAGGGAGGCGGCCCGGAGAATAATCCTGAACTGCCTGCAGATCGTGAAAGCCCTTTCCCTCGTCATTGAACCCGTAATCCCCGGCAAAGCCGACGCCATCTGGAAGGGCCTCGGTTATACCGATTCAGTCGGGATTCATCCAGTCAAAGAAGGTCTTCTTGGGATTGAACCGGTTGACCTGGTACCGCCAAAACCCCTGTTTGAGAAGATTGAAGACGATCTCGTGAAAGAACTTGATGTCTTACTGGCACAAAGAGTATCTGAAGCAGGTAAAAAAGGAGACAAAATGCCTGAAATAACAATTGAGGACTTTTGTGGGATGGATATCAGGACCGGGAAAATTGTGTCGGCAGAGCCCGTGCCTAAATCCACCAAACTGCTGAAGTTAATCGTCGATATCGGTTCTGAAAAACGCCAGATTGTAAGCGGCATCGCACAGTTTTACCGGCCTGATGACCTCATGGGGAAATCGGTCATCGTTCTTGTCAATCTGAAAACTGCCAAAATATTCGGTATTGAAAGTAAGGGGATGATCCTCGCCGCCGGGGATAACGCCTCGCTGCTGGTCCCCGAAACCCACGTGGAACCAGGTACAAAAATCAGATGATATTCCCCACGTTTTATTCCTGGATCCGGGAAATTGATTCACGAATTGCTTTTTTTTACCTCATCGGACTGTTCAATGCCTAGTTGTTTTTGGAGCGCCTCAACAGATGCATTTCCTCCCAGTTTTCCAAGCGATCCGGCGATAATTTTCCTCACAAATTTATTTTCATCATTGATCCTGCCAATCAGGGCTCGTATCGCATGGTGGTCGCCGATCAGGCCCAGTGATTTCGCAGCCATATACCTGACATGATCTTTTTCGTCATCCAGGGCCCTAATTAGAAATGGCACAGCATTCATTTCGTGCATCAGTCCAAGCGCTTCACAGGCTCTGTACCTGACCTTCCAGTCTGTATCCGTGATTAGGCCTGATATAATAGCAAACCCCTGCTGCCCCGACCTTGCAAGCGCTGCCGTGGCCTGTTCCCGGACTCCTTTATCAGAATCACGCAATAATGCCGCCAGAGACCCGATCTCTTCCTTATCTTCCAGCTGACCAAGGAAAAATGTGGCATATCTTCGCACATGCGGGTCGGTGCTGCTTTTTATTGACCCAAACAATGCTTTTTTGCCGTCATCTGCGGCAGGGAGTTTTGATGCTTTCTCTTGAGATTTGCCGGTTCCTGTCATGGTATCACGAAGTAAGTTGTTTCTCTATGTAATTTGACCTCTGATGTTTAGATACTCCTCTTTTTGATCGGAAGAAAACTTAATTCAGTTTCAACGGTTGGGATCCGGTATCTCCACAAGGTCGCTTACTACGGGTAAGCCGATGAATCCGACAGGATTGGTTGAATCAGGGATCTCCAGAGGTTCTTGTATCCATTCCAAATAGCCCACCTGAAATATAGCAATATATGGTTTATAGATATTTGGGGGAGATTCTATCGATATTCCCAATACAAGTCGATAACGACTCAATCCCGGAGGAATCAGGGTATTTCAGATGGTAGAGATAACCGGCTCGTTGGTATTCAAACACAAACTGGCGCTGAAACTTTCCAACAGAGTCCAGGAATTCCAACATCGTACTTCCCACCGGTCCAATGTCCCCGCAGTATCAAAAAAATGTTAATGCCGTGGGTGAAATGATACACCTCCAAATTTTGCTATATTGTCTATCCTTTGTGTCATCCGATATTCCTTAGCACTGCCCCGGGGCAGTGGTGTTACCGGTCAGAAGTGCTGGACAACGTGAATAATGGCTCTATATTTTCGCTTTCCCGGATCCTGTTCCGGTGACGGTCCTTTAAATGGAACGGGCTTAAAAAGATATCACACCTTCTGTCCTGTAATATGTAAAAAACTAGCGTGAAATCCAGCAAAAGGATATTTTATTATTTAAAATAAGGGTTAACGATAATTTCCTTTTATTCCTTCCGATGAAGGGAATGGTAAAGGTTCGACAAAAAAAAAGAGCCCAATCGTCGTCGGTCCTACCGGAAATACCACTAGTGCAAAACGATATTCAGTATATTATCTTTCAATCCCGTCATATAGGAAACGAGGACTGCTAACGGCAGGATCAGGAACTGATGGTATCCTGCTATCCTTAATATTGCATGATCCCGACAATTATGAACAGAATTCATAACGCCAGGTAAAAAAACGATCAGAAGCTCTGGAAACCATCTGAAGAGTATTTTTTATCAAAAAGAGATTTCTGGGGAAATCCCCTTTTTCAGCCATTACCTGCCTTAAATCAGGTTGAAGCCGGTCTGGTAAGAGAAACTCTTGCCGAAACTGCTGATCAGGCCACTCGCAGTTGATGTCTCGGAGTAGACAAGATCTTCAGACTTGGTTGTGCTGCTGTTGCGTGCTTCCTGTATGTGTACTTTCAGGTATGCCGCAGCTGAACCGATCATCGGTGATGAGGTCCCGTCAGAGAGGGTGATACCCTTGGATGCTACATTGTAGTTCAGGACTACAGGGGCGCCAGAGTCGGTTCCAACAAACCTTTCATTCGCATTAGTGACAGTTGACGTCAGGGTCGAGTCGAACGAGCTGCCTGCCTGTTCGATATTACAGTATGGCGGGATGACTACCGAAGCGGATGAAGCAAACGGACAGAGGATTGCATTAGCAGTCGATGTCGAGTTTGCGACGCCATCAAGGAGAAGATCCTCAGAGTTGGTTGCCCTTCCGGTGTCGATTGCAATATACTGGATGCTGGTTGAGGCCGCAACATTACTCTGATCGGCAATCTTGTTGCCTGTTGAAATCGCCATCGTCTTTGCATAGCTGGTCTGACCTGATACACCTGAGTATGCCGCATTGTATCCGGTGGTGTACTGGACCTGTGAATCTGCGAGAGGTGCTCCGGTTCCAATGGGAAGCTGGGTGCTGTCGTTGCTTGCAATAGTCCAGGCAAGAGAATCAGCTTCTGTAACGGTTCCCTGGGCACTTATGCCGGTTGCCGTGGAGATACCCTGGATTTCAGGGACTGCCGGATCGTTACGATCTGCCGCAACAAATCCGACCATGGCAATGAGCATTGCCAGTGTAATGATTAAAAATCCGAGTTTTTTCATAGTACGCGCCTACATTTGGTGATACACCCGGTATCGATGAATTATTTGCTTTTTAGTTATAAAAAGAAACCGAAAAAATAACGCTCGGGTCGGGTAATATAACCAAAGGGTTATATTAATCCATTTTTTTCATAAACGGAAGATAACAACGATGATCCGTTGATTCTTAGCAATAATTCCGCGAAAAATAAATATTCCTGGTTCAGCAGGAACAGAATGGGCAGGGATCGCTGCTTGGATCGACGGTTGTTGTCTGCCCTGCGACGATGGTTACTGTAGTGCAGTATACGGATTTCCCGGTCGTTGGATCGACGATCTGGACCGAGTAGGAACCAGGGGGAAATAAATTCATCCAGTACTCAGGTGTTACTCCCATGCCGGTATGCCACAGACCGTCGGCACCGAGAATCGCCTGGGGATCGTAGAAGTTGGACTTCAGGTTGATAATATACCCTTGTGCCCCTCCCGGACCGAGAATAACCAGGCTTCCTTTTCCTGAACTTGTCTGTCCCGAACCTGTCTGATTAGAGTCTGTCGGGGCAAGAGGAATCCAGGTCGGTATAGTAAATGTCGAATTCGGTATTGTCGAAATTGAATTTAACGAAGGCAATTTCACGGGCGATATCCCGGGGGTAAGCCAGGGAGAGGTCAAAGGCAGGATTCCGACATGATACGCTTCCTGGGAGGGACCCCCGGTAGATTCTGTATTCGCCGTGCCGGGGCTGACCCCTTGTGTAGCCAAAGCAACACTGCCTGTTCTGGCCTGAGCTGCCTGAATAAGATCTGAATTGGATACAGGGTAGGTAACTGGTGTAAGTATTCTCGGCGTCCACACCACGCTGCTGAACCCGGTGGTGCTGCTTTCCGAAGCCGAAACCGCACAAATAGTAAGGCAACAAACCACGATTATCGTCAATGCAATAGTAATTTTAAAGTGTATCAAGGTTGTTTTCATCGCTGATATCCCTCCGAGATGAGTGAACTCTGCATGTATAGAATCAGGGTATTCCATACTAACCTTTACCGTGAAGTACCCGGATACCTGCACTTTCCTTTTGTCTACTGAGTCAGTGAAAAATGTGTCACATAAGTATATACCTTTTCTTTCGGCTGAACCAGCACATAACCTGAAGTACGCGCCAATCCGGCAATTGTTTCCAAACCACAACCAAGGCTCCTGGATTTGATGGCAGTGGAATGTCAAGTGGAGCGATTGGACTATAGTTGGTTAGGAACAATCCGGATTTAATGGGCTTTGAGATTCTCTATCAGTTCAATGCTCCTGTTTCTAGACTCCCGGGTCGCATTTTCATCCCTGGTAATTATTATTTCGACAATGTCGCCCTCCCTGATCCCCGGAAGAATTTCAGATGGAAGTGTGAACCGGAGGTCCTCACCGGGTTCAAGGAACAGGACTGCCAGATTGTTTTCAATCCTGTCTACTATCGCTTTCATAAATGCCTGACACCCGGATTGCTCAGTTATTAATACCCATATATTCCTTTTTGTGCAGGAACATGAATTGCTGCGCCTGACTGTGCGGCAGATTTCGTAAATCCTCCCTCGTACCGGGAGATGTCCGGAACCAGAAAACCGGCCGGAGGATTATAAACACTTGCCAGCGAATTTTTTGCTCCTGCCGGTTCCTGGACAATTGTCGGCGAATCTCCCTGCAGCTGCACAGTTGCACCGGGAGTCACGGTTATAACGGTCGTGCTCTGGGTTGTCGCTGAGAGACCCCACTCAAGATTTGCATTCTTCTCCCCGCGGCTGACAGTCAGGGTTACGTTATACCTGCCCGGCACCTGGAACACGTGCACAGGGCTTATTCCCGTTCCAGTGGAACCATCACCAAAATCCCAGGTCCATGTTGCTGTTCCTTCATTTGCGCCTGCGGTATCCCTGAACTGTACACTTAAAGGCGCCGGCCCCGAAACAGTCGATGCTGCAATGCCAGGAGTCATCGATCCGATATAGACGGGCAATTCGTTCAATGCGCACGTACCCGCCACCGAACATATCGAAATATTATTCCCGCATTCGCATGACCCGCATGAAGAATTACTGATAAATGGCGAGAAAGGACAGGGAATTCCGCTGCAATCAGCAAAAGCAATTCCAATAAGGAGACTCGAAGTTATAACAAAAACCAGTATCGTAATCATTGTATTGCACGTATATGCCGGTTTCATAAGGACTCAACTTCTGTTAATTACTTGCATGCCAGGCTTAAAATATTCATCTTTTTTTGATATCCCTGGATTGAATCGTATAAAATAAGCGTGAGACGTCTGAAAAACGGATTTTTTTAATTTCACATAATGAAAAATAAAAACACAAAATATTAACGCCCAGGTCGGAATTCGAATCCGAGTCGTCTGCGTGACAGGCAGACATGATGGGCCGCTACACTACCTGGGCTCCGTTCGCACAATTATCCCGCCTCCCGGAGTCGAACCGGGGACATCGCGGTAGCCGCGCAGTTGCCTCAGACGGCAAACCATACTACAGCCGCGCACTCTACCAGGCTGAGTTAAGGCGGGGTGTTGCGCTCATAATATAGGGGAAATATCGGTATTAAACGTATCGATATGCAGAGCAGGGCATTTCCCGTTTCGGGAGTTTGTTTTATATTGTAGGCCCCCATATTAATGGATATGACGAAACAAACAGCCCCTGCGGGGAATTGTCTTCTTTGTCGATAGCCATGCGAACAAAACTATAGCTCGTTTTCGACACCACGCTACGTGATGGTGAACAAACACCGGGTCTTTCTTTCAAATTCGATCAGAAACTTGAAATTGCCAGGCAGTCTTTCTGCAATCGGTGTACACACTATCGAAGCAGGTTTTCCTGCGTCTTCTGAAGCCGAACACGAAACGGTAAAGGCTGTTTCCGGGCTTGGCCTGTCATCGCTTATTTGTGGGCTTGCACGATCGAAAAAGGAGGACGTGGATGCCTGTCTTGATTGCGATGTAGATATGGTCCACGTCTTCATTCCAACGTCTGAAGTCCAACGGACGCACACGATCCACAAAAGTCCCGAAGAGGTGCTCGACATTACCCGCGAAATCGTCGGATATGTCAGAGACCATAGCGACCGTTGTATGTTCTCGGCAATGGATGCGACGAGAACAGACTGGGATTATCTTGTGAAGGTATTCCAGGCTGCCGCTGAAGCAGGAGCAACGGTCATCAACGTGCCGGACACTGTGGGAGTAATCACCCCATCCGCCATGAAAGTCCTGATACGCCGGATCGCTAAGGAGGTAAACTGCCCGATCGATGTCCATTGTCACAACGATTTCGGTCTCGCCGTTGCCAACACCATCGCAGCCGTAGAATCGGGGGCCTCTCAGGTTCAGGTCACGGTAAACGGGCTTGGGGAACGGGCAGGCAATGCGGACCTCGCCCAGACGGTCATGGTCATGGAAGCCATATTCGGTATCAGGACGGGGATTGCCAGGGAGAAACTGGTCGAGACCTCCCGTCTGGTCTCGAGATACGGGGGATTCGGCGTCCCGCCGACCCAGCCGGTTGTCGGGGACAATGCATTCTCCCACGAGAGCGGCATTCATTCTCACGGCGTTATCGCCTGTTCCGCCACATTCGAGCCAGGGATCATGACGCCAGAAATGGTAGGTCACCGGCGCAGACTGACGCTCGGAAAGCATGTAGGACGTCACGCTGTACGTCAGATGCTCGTCGATGCCCATGTTGTTCCGAGCGACACCCAGCTCGATGAGATCGTCGACCGGATCAAGTTTATTTCAGGTAAAGGGAAGAGGGTAACGGACGCAGATCTCTATGAAATTGCCGGGAGTGTCACGGGTACCGGGACCGGGGAAAAGATCATCGATCTCATAGACATCGCTATTATGACCGGGAACCATGCAATCCCTACGGCAAGCATCAGGGCGCAGGTGAACGGCGTGGAACGTGTCAATGCCGCCGTCGGGACAGGGCCGGTCGATGCAGCACTGAATGCGATCCTCGGCCTTGTAACGACGCCCATCCAGTTGAAAGAGTTTAATATCGAGGCCATATCAGGTGGTTCGGACGCGATAGGCAACGTTACAATCGCTGTCGAGGACGAACACGGTCAGGTTTTCGATGCAAGTGCATCCGGGGACGATGTAGTAATTGCCTCGGCTGAGGCAATGCTGAATGCTGTCAACCTGTTGCACCGCATGAGAAAGATTTAAAGGAAAATGGATAGTCAGGATGAAAACATTTTTTCTTTTAAAAAAAGAGTCGGGATTTTAGTACCCTCTAAAAACCGGCCTGACTATAACGTGGCTTGAATCGATTGATAACCTGATGAGAAAGTATTGCCACCTAAGTAGCCGTAGGGGTGCCGGTTCCTTCTATCGCCTGTTTTATCTGGGCCTGTAATTGTTCGAATTTTCCCTGGAGCATCTTCTCCTGCTTCTCGAGCGACTTGATCCTTAAATCAAGCGTTTCCTGCTTCTCTTCCAGGTTTTTGGTAACAGATTCCCTGCTTTTCTCCATCATGACCGTCCCTACGCTCATGTATACATGCGCTTCGCCGGGCAGGTCTTTGATCTCTTCGCTCGCACGTTTCGCCTCGCGGAGAGCCATTTCATACTGGGTCTTCTGTGCGACTATCGTCTGCATCTGCTGCTGGATCTGTTGCAGCATCGCGAGCTGGTTCTGTACTTTCGGTGAAATCTGGTTCATTTCGTTAACCGCCTTTCTGGATTCCTAGTTCCTGCATTTCTTTTGCAACATTCACGAGCCTGAGCCACATGTTAAGAGACGCCCTGAGTGCCCCCAAATCCGATGCGAAGACCTGGAGAACCAGGATATCGTCTTGTTCAAGCCAGCATCCGGCATCGGAACGGGTATTAACCTCACCTGCCATTTCAGGAGCGATGGCACAATATATCTTTCTGGCATTCCGGTCTTTAAAACGGAATATTGCCCGGTGTTCCATATGTCGTCGGCCCATGCAGGAGCACCTGCCCCATCGACCTGCAGGTCATAGGGTTCTCTCTTCTGCTCAATACCCTTGATTATTTGAATTTATAGTGCATAAACAGATTGGTCGTCTGCTCCAGGAAGAAATCCCGAAATTTTTCCTGCCAGACAGATGGGAATCGCGGACTGGAAAGAAAAACAGCGGAAACAGGCCAAATCGAAACAACTCAGGCCCATTAAAGAAAAAAAACCGGTTCTTTACCCTGATATGCTGTCCTGACACGAAAAATCGTGTTAAAAAGAATGCAAATGCCGGAAAAATTGGTTCAGCCGACCGCTGGTTGCAGGACCTATCGTGCTTTCAGTTCCTTAATTGCCGCTCCCCGTTCTTTGAAGAGGATGCGGTGACCACAGTAAGGACACCGGACATTTACGTCGATTTCCACTTTCTGCTTACACCGTGCACATTTGTACGAGCCAGGCAAAAGACTTCATTCCTCCTTCTGGATGGAGCGTTCCGTTGTCCGGAGCGCGACACGGAGGATTGGAGTCTGCGGGACATAGGCTCCCCCGGCGAATTTGAAACCGCATTTCCTGCATTCCCATATACCGCTCCCTTTCCTGTGGACCCCCATGACGTCGCACTTTGGGCAACGGTGGTAAGCCCTGGAGACCTGCTCCATCTCTGCGACTCTTTTACGAACAAATCTACCGTATCTGCAACCTAAACGGCCTGCACTCCCGGTAACTCTCCCTTTGGCTCTCTGGTTCGCCTTGCTCATATGATATTCCTCAATATATGTCTTCTACTATTTGTCATCTCGATTAATATATTTGATCAGGTACCTTGACCTCAGCTTCCCCTTTTGTGAGGCGGTTGATCATATCATAAAAATCTCCCTGGATCCCTGCAGGAATTCGCAGGACACCGATCCAAGAGCCGTCTTTTTGCCATTCTTCTTTTTCCAGGACACCACCAGCGTGGATATCCCCGTAAGACCGGTGGGCATAATCTGCGGGAATTTTAACGGCAATTCGTAATTCCTCGAACCTGATCGGTATAAGCGGACGCAGTGCCTTCACCGTATCTTTTACCAACTCATCAAGATGCCTGAACGGGTCTATATTGACCCGCGCCTCATCCATTGCCATCTCTATTCTCTGGGGAGGGTGAGGTAGCCCGGTCTGCGGGTTAATGGAATTCCGGCTGATAAAAGTAACGACCTGTTTCCTTTTATCTGCAGTCATTTGCCTTTTTTGATCGGCAGTGAGATGGATTTCTCCTTTCTCAATAATTTTTTTTGCAATCACCGGGAATTCCGTGGTGTGAAACACCTTCGTCAGGGCTTCATCAGATGCCCGCTTCCCGTGTGACGCGTTCTCAAACACGTGGAGCGCTGCCACGACCGCTTCTATATCGGTCTGCTCTCCCTGTCTGAACCTGACCGCCTCATCAGGGTCTACTAACAGTTCGAATTTTTCTCCGTGGCTCTCAAGCCTCGCTACCACTGCCTGGTCAAGTGGTACCATGGAACTACTCCTTTATTTTTCAAACTTTTCTACGAATGATGCTACTTCTTCCTTGCTCATCTTCCGGAAGATGGGGTTCTTGCTCTCGATGACTCCGATCTCTACGGTATTTACGTCGAATTTGCCTTCGGTCGCATCGTGAAGAGCTTTTAATCCGAGCATTATGGCTTCGGGAATTGCGGCATCGTAATTGTATTCTTCTTCGAACAACTTCATAGCTGCAGGACGTCCTATCCCGATTCCGGTCGCCTTGTATTCGAGGAGCGTACCGCTGGGATCGGTCTCGAAAAGCCTGCATTCTCCATCGCTTATTCCGGCAATCAGGAGAGCGGTTCCGTAGGGTCTTGCACCGCCGAACTGCGTATAGGTCTGCATATGGTCGCAAAGCCGCTTTGCAAGTGCTTCTACGTCAATTTTTTCATCGTATGTTACGCGGTTGATCTGGCATTCAATCCGCGCACGATCGACAAGCGATCTGGCATCCCCCACAAGTCCGGAAGAGGCAACTCCTATATGCTCGTCGATTTTGAAAATTTTCTCTATGGATGAGGCCTCAAGGAGCCGGGAACTGACCCTCTTATCGACGATCAATACGACGCCTTCCCCACACTTGATCCCTACTGCGGTAGTTCCGCGTTTTACTGCCTCCCTGGCATACTCGACCTGGTATAACCTGCCATCCGGGCTGAAAACCGTTATTGCCCTGTCATAACCCATCTGATACTGTGGCTGCATTATTTATCCTCTATATCCTCTTCTGTGAGAAACAATAGCTCCCGGCTTTTAAATCCCTTTTCTAATAAATCAATTTTTTGACCGGGATAACAATAAGCGTCATATATTTTTCCATTGTAATGTACTGTTTTTTTTTCAGATAGGGGCCCACGGTTTATTTTTTCAATTCTTTCCTTAAGTGAAAGAATCGTTCCTGAAGTCGCAACCGGGCGCAGCGAGACGGGGCAGACGCCGATACAGAATACAGTGGCGAGTGCCTGTTCTAGGACTTTCTCTGTTCCACGGTTGCACCGGACGATAGCGAACTCCCCCGATGCATATACTACCGCCATCTGGACTTCCGAGGCTGTTGCATCCCCGGACGCGGAAGTCACCGCCTCATGAATTGCCAGAAACAGGTCTTTTGTTCCCCGATTGTTCCAGGGAGGGAATATCCTCACGAGGATGTACCTTCGTTTATCTCTCAGGGAGGGAGGCCTTGGCTTCATCTCACCACGCTCACGGGTCCTTTCGGGGATAATAATATTCCTGGTGTTTTTAATCCCTCCATCACTTCGGTTTCTTCCATGCCGGCCATTGAAAGCAGGCTGATCATTTCCCTGACAGATTTCAGCTCGGCGGGATTCCTTGCGTTACTCGACACTGTAATCGGAAACCTGAATCTCCTCCTGAGCCGTAAAATATCCCTGTATCGCTGGATTGCTTTCTGTCGGGGCCCTCCCCGGGCCATCGCAATCGGCCTTACGTCAAGGTCTACTGCCACCCCGCGTTCTGCTGCCATCCTTGCGGTGATATGGTCGAAAGAATTTTTCTCTGTTTTATGCAGGTGCCTTAGTATGTGAACGCCTCGTACCTGGAGGACTGCTCTGTTAAAGCCATTATCCCCTGCATTTACGATAAGGATGGTCTGGTCATTCATACTGTTTCGTGCCGCCTGGATCACCGGTTTGATTTGCTGTACGCGAATAAGTCTGCCCCCGATAACCTGTAGATCTCCGGTTGCTGAATTTTTCTGATCAATCGCGATAATTCCTTCAAAGCCGAGATCTCCTGCCTCGACAGCCATCCTTTTTAAGGAGGCAGTCCCCGAAGGCAGGGAAAACACCGTCGAATCGGTGATGCCTGGCAAGCCTGCTGTCAAAAAAGGTGATAAATTACTTACCCTGGTTGGCATGGGACCGGATACTTGGACGGGTCTTTTCTGTTCCCTTTCCACGTGTCTGCATGCCACGGCCTTTTCTCCCGGCACTCGATTTACCACGCTCTGCACGCCCACGGTGGACCGGATTTCCAATCCATGAGAGGTTTTTATCAGCGAGGACTGACGGGTGATGGCCGTCAACAAGGATGACTTCGTACCATTTGTGCCGTCCATCCTGCCCGACCCAGTACGAATTAAGAACTTCCATGTTCGGGTATCGTTTCGACGCCCGTTCCTCTGCAATCCTTCTGATACTTTTCCCGGCCGTGATACGGTTGACACCCATCCGTGCCGTGCGGCGGGCCCTGATATAGCGTGCCTTTCTCCTGCCACCGCGACGGACGGTAACACGGACAACGATGATGCCCTGTTTTGCCTTGAAACCAAGAGTTCTTGCCCGGTCAATTCTTGTCGGGTGCTCGATCCTGACAACGCTTCCCTCACGTCTCCAGACCTGCATCCTTTCCCATTGGAGGGAACTGACGGCTGATTCGTCGGGGTTCTTCCATGCGTCCCTTACGTACGCATACATTGATTTTGCCATAATTATTCACCAAGGTTCAGCTCATAACGAGCTACATTCCTTCACGGGACGGATCCCGCATTCCTATATACTTCAACGGGATGGTTATTAAAATACATGCATACCGGGTTTTGCCATCATCGCCTGCCGGTTCATGCACGCGATGCAGCAGGTGTTCAGGTACACCGGACTATACAGACAGTTCTTTAACTGAGACAGAAGATGCGAAACCAGGTTTATTCGCCATGCCGGGGAACTATTTTCAGTTTTTCTTCTTTTCAACGACGTAAATATCGGAAATCCTTGTCACGGGGTACTGCCCCAGGGAATCCTTTTCGGCCGACTTGACCATGTCCCAGACGGTAAGAAGCGCCACGGAGACGCCGGTCAGCGCTTCCATTTCCACTCCGGTTTTTCCCGTAGTCTTTACCCGTACGGTTACTTCGATACATTCCTCATCGTCTGAAAAATCAATGGATATCGCTCCCACGGGAAGGGTATGGCACATTGGAATAATCCGTGGCGTATCCTTTATTGCGAGTGTCGCAGCGACCCTTGCCGTTGCAAGCACATTTCCCTTTACTACGGTCCCTTCCCTGATCGCACGGAGAGTTTCATTTCTGAGAAAGATCTTTCCTCTTGCCACCGCTTCCCGGTTTACGTCTTCCTTGCCGGTAATATCCACCATTTCCGCATGAGAGTCCCTTATGTGGGAAAATTCTGTCATTGTTTACTGCTCCTTCCAAATAGTTCACCGGGGATATGATCTATAATATCACTTGCAAGCAATCCGCCTCCAAAAATGGATTCGGCGCTCATTCCGGCTTTTCCGTTTACATACGCGGCAATTACGGCCGCATCAAATGCATCAAGGTGACAGAACAGTGCAGCGGTTACTCCCGCAAGGACATCTCCGGTCCCTCCGACGGTCATTGCAGGTGTGCCCGTCCTGTTGAAACGGACCCGGGTGCCATCCGAGATAATATCGACCGATCCCTTAAGCAGGAAGGTCCGCCCGCCGGCAAAATCCTGCACAGCATCCGCACGATCTATAACATTTTCCGGCAGTTTCTTCCCGGAAATACGGGCAAATTCACCTGCATGTGGTGTATAAATAGTGTCTTTTGCAACCGGCAACGGCAGACGGAGAGCGTCGGCATCAAACACCGCTTTCCGGCAATGCGGTGCAACGGCCATTACGACATCATGGCTGGCCTCGCCAAGTCCGTTTCCGCACACAATAACATCCGAATTTTTAGCGAGATCGATCAGGCGCGGAATATGTCCCTCGCCGATTATCTCCCCGGATAGTCGTTCATAAATAAGGTCTGGGACAGGTTCGAACATGGGCGATGCAATTCTCACAATATCGGCCCCGGCCCGTACGAGCTCCCAGTCCCGCCAAATACGGTGCTCCCTGGTAAGGCCCTCCACCGATTACCAGAACACGGCCGCCAGCACCCTTGTGGGCGTTTTTTTCTTTCCCGGGCACCATCAGGACTTCTCCCGGGCCGGTAAATACCTCTGCCTCTATGGGGATCCCTATATCGATCACGACCGATCCCTCAACTTTCGGGCGGTGAAACGCACAAATCCATCCCGGGTTGATACCGGGAGTCGGAACATCGGCGGAAATGATAGGCACACCCGAACAATTTGCAATCCTGACACATTCATCGAGGGGTTCCCGCAGCAGAGGAGAACTGCCTGTCCCAAGAAGGGCATCGATAATAAGATCGCATCCACCAAGATGTTGTTCCAGCGGGGCAAGGTCACGGGCACAGCGGAAGGGATACATGGGGATGTCGCAATGTGAAAGGATCTTTTCCTGCTCTTCCCGTGCGGGTGAAGGCTGATCTCCGTCGAGGTACCAGACTTCTGTCATCGTTGATTTACCGAGATAGCGGGCCGCCACCATCCCATCAGCGCCGTTATTCCCTTTTCCACAGAGCACAACAACTTTTACGGGGGATTTATCGATTGTGTACCCTGCGAGGGCTCTTCCCGCACTTTCCATCATGCTCCCGGCAGAGAGACCGAGAGCCGTTGCATTGGCTTCAATAATTCTCATCCGCACCGGACCGACCAGGTCGTTATCCAGAAACCGGGAAAATCCCTTCCTGTGCTCCGCGTCCATAGTTATGAAGAGAATGTTCACCATGTGACTATGAAATGATCGCCACGAAAACCGGCAGGTAAAAACCAGGCTTCTATCCACTGCCGCTACCTGCGATTGCCGGTCCAGATGGCAGGCTTTTTAATTTGCATGGCATATATATGAACGAATGGGTCTATCAGGTGATATTCAACAGGCCGCAGATGAAATTTTAAATCACCGACGGGTTACTATCATATCCCATATCGATGCAGATGGTATCGCAAGCGAGACTATTCTGTCAAGAGCACTTGAACGAAAAAAAATCATAGTAAATTCTGTATTCGTCCGTCAGCTCGAGCCACTGACAATCCATCAGGTGCCTGACGATGACTCGTTCAAGATTTTTTCAGATCTCGGCGCTGGTCAGCAAAACCTTTTTATGGACCATGGATTTGGTGAAAATGAACTGTTGATAATCGATCATCATATAAGCCAGCCGTGTGACATCGCATACCACCAGTTGAATTGCCTTAACCATGGCATTATGAAGATGAGTGCTGCAGGTCTGGCCTATTTCCTTGCAAGAGAAATTGATCCGGTAAATAAGGACCTTGCTCATATCGGAGTGGTGGGGAATGTCGGCGACATGATGGCACGGGAGACCGGTTGTCTTAGAGGTCCGGCAAGAGAAATTGTGACGGACGGGATCAATCACGGAAGTATAAGTCTTTGTGAAAAAGACCTGAATTGCTACGGGACTTCGACGAGACCGCTCCATATCTGCCTTGCATATAATGACGACCCTTACATACCCGGTATAACTAATGACGCAAACGGCGCTTTGAGATTCCTTAAAAGAATAAATATCCGGAAGGGATCAGATGGATGGGACCGGATCATCTGGGAAGAGCTGCCCCATGACGACCGGAAAAAAATCATGAGTGCACTGGTCGAGCAGACGATCGTAAACAGGGAATCCCCGGACAGGCTGTTTTGTGAGTCCTACATCTTCCCATCAGAACCTAAAAGGACTCCTCTCCGAAATGCTCAGGAATTTGCAACGCTTCTTAATGCATGCGGCAGGTGGATGAAACCGCATACAGGTGGACTCATCTGCCGCGGCGACCGTGGGGCTGCGTACCGGGATGCCGAAAAAATGCTTCTTAATCACCGGTCCGTGATTAGGGAGCTCCTGCAGTACATTCTCGATACAGGGGTCAGGGAGAGACCCTTTCTTCAGCATATTCACGTGGGAAACAAGTATCCTGACACAATAATCGGGATTGGAGTGGGATGGCCCTGTCGAAACTTAACCGGCAGAAACCGATCCTTATTATGTGCGAACTGCCTGAAGATCCGACGCTGACAAAAGCTTCAATGAGGACAACTGAGAAGGTGGTCAACCGCGGAATTGACCTCCAGTATATAATGACAAGAGCTGCAGAAGAAACGGGTGGCGCCGGGGGAGGGCATAAGATAGCGGCAGGTGCATATATACCACGGGAAAGTGAAGAGAGGTTTATCATCCGTGTCAATGAACTGCTCGGAGAACAGTACGCTCCGGAGAATACAGGTCATCGCTGATTACCAGTTCGGGAAGGGGATTGGACGGGATCTCTTTCCTGAAGGCTGCGAATTTACATTTTCGACAACCGGGAGGGTCCGTCAGGTTTTCCATGATAAGAAAAGGCTGGCGACGGTACGTGCCGGAGACGGCCGCCTTACCCTCGGCATCGCAGGAGCTGAACGTCTGCATCTCTCCCTCCCTCCACCGGGTTACCGTGTTGAAATTCTTGAAGATGTGGCTGAATTTATTATGTCCGGTAAAAATGCCTTTTCAAAGCATGTCATATCAGCCGACCCGGGGATCAGGGCGGGAGATGAAGTGCTGGTAGTGAAAACAGGTGATCTTCTCCTTGGAACGGGCACTGCAATGATTTCAGGGGCCGAGATGCTGGTATTTAATTACGGATTAGCAGTAAAAGTACAGACAAGGGAGGTCATCACCATGTTACCAGGAGGAATAAACCCAAAACAGATGAAGCAGATGATGAAAAAGCTCGGAATGCAGGTCGAACAAATAGAAGATGTCCGGGAGATCGTCATCACAACGCCGAAAGGTAAATACATCTTTGATAATCCGGAAGTATCGGCGATGACCATGCAGGGAGTAACCACCTATCAGGTAGTAGGACAGCCGAGATTTGAAGAATCGGCGCCGGAAATCCCGAAGGAAGATATAAGTCTCGTCACCAGCCAGACCGGGGCAACTGAGGAGGCGGCAAGAACTGCACTTATCGAAACGAAAGGTGACATTGCCGGCGCAATAATGAGGCTTTCAGCGCATGATTGAGGCCGGAGACAGGGTCCTCCTGGTCGGGCACGACCGCACCTATTTTATCAGGGCCGGTGAAGGCCGCTTATCTACCGACCTTGGCTATATTGATCTGAACGGGCTTACCGGAAAAGAGCCTGGCACGTGCATCGGGACTCACAAGGGATTTGAATTCCTTATAAAAATTCCCCGCCCGACAGATTTTTTTGAACATGCAAAAAGGAGCGGAGCCCCAATGCTCCCGAAGGACATCGGGCTTGTCATCGCGAGGACCGGGATGAACCGGAACGATCAAGTATTGGATGCCGGGACCGGAAGTGGTATATCGGCAATTTATTTTGGCAACATTGCCCGCACGGTAACGACCTTTGAACATCGCCCGGAGTTTGCAAAACTTGCGGGTGCAAACATACAGGACGCAGGACTTTCGAATGTTACAGTCATTGCCGGTGACGTCCTGGAGGCGGATGGCAGGTTCGATGTTGTCCACCTCGATATGACACTGACCTCCGAACACGTGCATCATGCATGGACCCTCATCAGCCCGGGAGGCTATCTGGCCTGTTATACCCCATTCCTCGAGCACATGTTCACGGTGTTTGATTCCATGACCGAAGTTTTCCCTGAAGTCCATTCCTATGAGCTTATCGAACGTGAGATGACCCGGACAAAACGGGGAACACGTCCCTCGACCAGCGTGTCCCACAGTGGTTACATTACAATCGCGAGAAAATAACCGCAATTTTAGGTTCATTCAGGGACAAATCCTTATTTCACGGACTTCATTCCCCGGAGCATCCCGTGACATGCGCGAAAATGACCTGCAGGAGTCATTGAATTATTTTAAAAGAAAGATGAACCCAGGACCGACCCCGAATATTTTTGAGATGAATAAAGCACCTAAAGCCTTTTTTCCTGAAAATACCGATGAATGGAAAATGGATTCGATCTATCCAGCAGTAAATACACATACTCCCCGATTAGGGGAATATCAGGGGGGAAACATAAGAACATAACCAACAAGTATATATATTGATTATAAGTCTAACCATCTGGTTATATGTACCAAATGTCTGGTTAAATGAACCGGTTCGGTGAGAATACCTGCTCTCCGGGGCAATAATAGAGAAAGGTTATTAAGTATCGGTAGCTAAAAACATTGGTTGATGCTGAGAGTATCAGCATAAAATGTAGGAGGAAAAAAATGAAGACAATCGGAATCATAGTCGCTGCAATGGTACTTGTTGCACTGACCGGAGTGGTTCTTGCAGACAGGAACGTTCCTGCAGTACCTGAAATCCAGGGCATCTCCACTTCGACTTCAATCTCGGCACAGGGAACTGTGACCGAGACTGATTCACTCGCATGGACAACAGCCAGCAATGACAGCACCCAGATGGCAATTGCACCAGGTGCACCGCTTGCAGACTCGCAGGTTCAGTACACCACCGGCTACAACGCAGCATACTCTGGTGTCTCAGGTCAGACAACCTTTGTAAAGTCGATGGCAATCGGCACTGGCAACAAGATCGCCGACGGTAGCAATGTCGCTGCACACACTGATGTCCAGTTCATTGCAATCGACACCGGCCGTGCAACCAACTCTGAGGACATTCTCCTTGACGGAGTAGCAAACTCGACAGCGACTGCATCTGCAATCCTCTGTCCGTTCGCAACCTCAGTCCAGACCGTCATCCCGCCGTACTGTAACATCGTCCAGGCAGGCAGCTCGTTCGACTCGACCCTGACCTCAACAGTTACCAACGCAAATGACAGGTTTGTCGGAACCGACTCGACCTTCCCGGTAGTCCTGAACTACAACGTAGCATCCAAGGGCATCACCCTCTCTGACGGAACCTCATCACCGATGATCGGTTCAGCAGCAGCATACGTGAAGGTCCATGTCCAGGAAGCACGCAACTCGACCACAACCAAGTCTGAGGACCTCGTCTACTCTGAGACCTCAACCGCAAGTGGCCTGATCAGCAGCTTCGGAAAATCCATCGCTTACCAGAGCGGCTTCAACCTGTTATAAACTCAGGGAAATAGAATAAGGGGATAAAAGGAGATTCCTCCTAACATCCCTTGATTCTTTTCGAAGATTTAAAAAAACAGTTTTGTTTTGGTTTATTATATCTGGATTGACGGCTCGTCACCGGAACTTCTTACGGCTATATACATTCAAACAATCCCGGATTTGGCAATCCGACAGGTATTTAGTCAGTCAGGATCTTCCCAGGTGCTTGCATATATCAATTACTGCAGTTTATTAACTGGATATTAACTGGTTGAGAATACTTTCTAAGTTACCAGTGATGCAGGAGAGGGCATACAAATTGTTATCCCGGTCCAAAGTCCGATCCGCTTATAAGTCGCCGGAGTGAAACGGATCTTCATCAAACATATGGGTTTGTCAAACCCCGTTGAGAACATATTTTTACATAAATAAATAGTCCGTGTTTTTCCCATTCAGGAAGTGTCGCGTGGCAAATCATTTTAACATGTTTGAGTAACTGATTAAATTCACGAATTGGTTACAGAGTCCCGGATTACATAAAAATCTTTTTTTGTAATTCCGTGCCCTGAATTTATTTTTGAACATGTTAGATTGTAAGGGATTGACGCTATTCCTGTCCTCTTTCATCAATTCCTTGTTGAAAGTCGATCGTAAACGAAGAACGAGTTGCCTCCAGTAATTATACGTCCAGGGCCGGGCGCCCGTGGGATAACAACCTCGAGGAGACCGTAGTGGTGAGATTGTGTAAATCCCTGGTAAATCATTCAGATTATGCTGCATTACAACGCGATGGATATCTCTCGATAGCCAGGCCTATAACAAGCCTGATAAACTAGCAAATGCCTCGTTGCATCCGCATTTTCTCCCGGTAAAAAAATTCATTCGGGCGGTCCTCTCCATTTTCTGTCTCTGTTTAAAATAGCCCTGAAATCCGTAAATCTCATTCAACTCTGGCAAACGACCCGAATAATTTACAAAGGCCGGTTGTTAGCAACCGGAAGTACAGTCAACACGGTTCGTAAAATGCGTGCCTTCTCCGGAGAACTGAACTAAGGAGTGTTTAAAAATGGTAAAAGGTTCCAGGGCTGATGGGGTCTGTCCGGGTTATCCTATCCATAGTAGTGAGGCCAGATGATCTTGATTACCTCACTACGCCCACTGAGAGCATCGCTGTTATGTGGATCTATATTCAGGGCTGTATCATATGACTTGATCGCATCGGTAATATCACCCAGCTTATAGTAGGCATACCCTTTGTTCGTCCATGCCTTTACATTATTCGGGTCAATTTCTGTCGCGCTGTCAAACGATTTAAGTGCGTCATCATATTGTTCCAGCCTCGTCATAGCCACACCCCGGTAGATAAGGGCATCAGTATTATTCGGTTCAATTGCAAGGGTCTGGTCGTAGGTCTTTTCAGCCTCGATGAAACTTCCCATGGCAAGTTCAGCAAAGCCCTTGTTATTCAGGGCAAGGGTATTGTTCGGTTCGATAGCAATGGCATGGT
The DNA here is from genome assembly GCA_963809105.1 of uncultured Methanomicrobiales archaeon. Lineage (GTDB taxonomy): Archaea > Halobacteriota > Methanomicrobia > Methanomicrobiales > Methanospirillaceae > CAIKOD01. Next base: position 443,789 of record CAWEIC010000005.1, read on the forward strand.
CATAGGCCGATATCGCTTCATCCTGCCGGTTCAGAAGGAACAGGGCGTACCCTTTGTTCATCCACGCCACCGTATTATTGGGGTTCGTCTCCAGGGTACTATCGTATACGTGGACGCTCTCTTCCTGCCTTCCGAGGTTTTTCAGGACATAAACCTCGTAAATCCAGGCTAAACTGTTTTGGGGATCCAGTTCAAGTGCTTTTTTGTAGGCGTCCAATGCTTCGTTAAACTGGTTCATGCTGTGAAGCGCGTATCCCTTGTTGAACCATAAGGTGCTGGAATTGGGAGAGATCTTAAGCGCTTGATCATAAGCGCTGACCGCTTCCCCAAAATTACCAAGATTCGTTTCGGCAGTTCCCTTGCTCGTCCATGCAAGGACATTTCCGGGGTCGATTGCAACCGCCTCATCTGCAGCATCAACAGCATCGCTAAACTTTCCTAACCTGTTGTATGCACTTGCTTCATATCCCCAGACCAGGGAAAGATTCGGGTCGATCTTCAACGCGGCATTATAGGCATCGAGCGCTTCAATATATTTTCCCTGCCCGCTCAGGGCATATCCCTTGTTCGTCCATGAGACAGACAGGTTCGGTGAGATATTGATCGCAGTGTCATAGGCCTGGACTGCATCGGAAAACCTGCCAAGGCTGTTCAGGGCAAAACCCCTGTTATTCCAGGCAAGGCTGTTGTTCTTGTCAAGCGCAGTTGCCATATCCGTTGAGTTGAGGGCATCGTTGAAGTTTCCAAGGCTGTTCTCTGCAAACGCCCGGTAACCCCATGCCACAGAATCATTGGGGGACAATGCGATCGAATTGTTATAGGCTGCGATTGCTTCTTTATACCTCCCTACGGAATTAAGGGCGTACCCAACTGAACTCCATACGGCAGGATCTGACGGGTTCGTTGTGATCGAATTGTTATACGCAACGAGAGCATCGTTGTAACGGCCAAGTCCCAGCAGGATATCACCTTTCGCCTTCCAGACATCTGCGGGACTCTGGCCGGCATTCAGTGCCGCGTCATACGCGCTGAAAGCATCGTTATTGCGCCCGATCATGGCCAGGTCTTTCCCTTTTCCCATATACGCCTCGACAAGGCTCGCATTTAATGCAAGAGCCTCATCATACGCCGAAATGCTCTCATTCAGGCGCGATAGATTCCGCAGGGTATCCCCCCGGGAAACAAGGATCACTGCATTGCCGGGGTCCAGAAACAGGGCTTTATCATAATCTTTTAAGGATTCGTTATAATTCTGCATCGCCGACATAACATTTCCGAGGCCTTTCCAGGCAAGGGAGTCTGTTTGCATCAATCTTCAACGCCTGTGTATAGGAGGAAGCGGAATCATTCAGCCTGCCGGCCTGATAGAGGACATTTCCTTCCCCAATCCATGCATTGACATCTCCAGGATGTCCGGCGGTGATATTTTTATATAACGCCAGGGATTCGTTGAATTTTCCCTGCAGGGCCAGTTGTTCAGCCTGTGTCTGGAGCTGCGCTGCCTGATCGCCAGTAAAAACGTTGTCTTTTGTCCCTATACAACCCGAAAAACATGCTGCTATAATCAGGACTATAAAGACCAGGGTCCAGCCGGTTTTCATAGTAAATTTTCAATGTATATCATTATAAAGGTAGACCAATTGACGAATATTCGGGACCCGGGAAAACAAAATAAAAGCACTTTTCCAGTGAATCACATGCGTCACTGGCCCTATAAGAAAGTTTTTATCGGAAGCAACTGAAGTGTTCATGTAATAAAATAATCCGGAGATAGTTTATGACTTCGATAAAAACAATTGGTATTGCAGGAATCCTTGTAGCCATGCTGGCCCTCACCGGGATAGCGTCTGCAGATTCCTTTCTGGGATATTCAACTTCGGGCAGCTCGCTGGATGTAAGCGGGGTTTCATTTACATCCAGCGTCGGAGCGTCAACGCTTGGGACTTACGCAAGTCCGTCCGCATTGCTCTACAAGATATCGGGTAGCGGGTTTGGAATTACCCCTGCACAGGGGACGATGAGCGCATTTCTCAAGTACAATAGTATGACACCATCATCGAACTTTGCATATTCGGAATCTGCCAGTGCATCCGGCTTCATCACCGGGTTCAGTAAAACTATTTCTGTCACGTTCTAATATAGACAATCTTTTTTTTATGATTCGTAAGGGTCGAATATTTCCTACCATACCGATGGGGAGATAATCAAAGCGAATCTCATTTGATTATTACCAGGAAACGAGTGCATTACATTAACGCAATTGCTTTAGCTTAATGTGTAATCGATTGATCCGGATGGTTATACTAATAATGCGAAATTCTTCTCTTTTTGCGCAAAAAATCCCTGAATGTATAGGATTGATGGTGAATGGTACTAATAAGTTTTAAATACTTCAACGTCAAAATTTCGATGCTTACAACATTATCGATTAAGGTGGCGAAAATGAAGATGAGACTATCGATAGTGATCATCACAGTATTGGTGATCGTACTCGCAGCCGGCACATCTGCCATGGCTGCAATTCCTGTTGCGGCTGGAAATCAGACTTCAGTAATTACTGTGCAGACCTCCGCGGCTTCTGTGGGGAATTTCCAGGACCATCAGTCACTCGCTCTCGAGCAGACAAACGGTCAGAACCTTTCTCCGCCGCTTTCGGCAGCCCAGACGGTTGGTGTCATCGGGGCAACTGAAGATACCATGGCGGTGCACGGGACTACTACGTATGTAAAAAGTCAGACTGTTGATACCAACAACAAGAATGTAGCGGGTGATAACCTGCACACCGATAAGATTATCGAGTTTAATGCGACCCCTGACGGTAGTGGCGGCCGGATGACATCCAGTGAGGATGTCGTTGTTGCTTCAATGTCTACAAATGCAACCGATCCCAATTGCTGCGCCCTTGGCTCATCGGACCCAGCCTCGATAACACCTGCCTCCAATGAGATAGTACAGGCAGGGAGCACACTTGATGTCAGCCAGGTATCGGCTCACACCACTAACGACGCCAGAGTAATATCCGATACACCCGGAACACCTGTCCAGCTTGATTATTCGATCGCTGCCCAGGGTATCAACCAGACACCGGGTGATATGTCCACCGCAGCAGTCGGCAGTGCAACTGCATATGTCGATGCCAATATCCAGGGAGGAAACGACAACTCGACGGCCCCGAGCTCAACAGTCGAATATCATGAGGTCACTTCGGTTGATGGCCTGTTCGACCTCGCAAAGTCCGTGAGTTACACGTCGTCCCCATCTAACAGCTGAACCAAATCCAATGTCGATAGGGAAGTCGGGAGACTTTCCTATTTTTCAATACGTTTTTAATTTTCTTACTGTAAAGTGAATACTTCGAAACGGAAATGTTGTTCCATTATTGAACATTTCCAAACCCGATCATTTTCCAAGGTTGAACCTAATCAGGATCCCTCATCAGGAGACAATCAAAAAATTAGGGTAATTGTGTAGAGTCCGTCCCTGACTTTAGGGAAAGGTGGGACATTGGTTATCCACCTAAAAGAAGGATTTTTGGGGAATACATATCCCGTAATGCAGGTTCGACGTTCAGAGGTGACGATTCCCTGTGAATTGACCGTTCGATAAAACTTTTTTTTCACGAATATTCCCGCAATAGCAATATTCGGGCCCCTCTGTTTACGACAGATATTGTTTATTCATCCCAGGTGTGTTCATAACCACGCTTATCCATGGTTGTCCCATCAAGGAGCACCTCATGTTGTGATATAACCTCGCCGATTATGGTGTATCCAACCCCGGTTACGGGAAGCAAACCGGCAGGAATAGTAAAGAGCAGCTCGAAATCCCCCCCACCGTACAGTGCCATTGTGAGGGCATGCTCCTTTGCGATACCAGGAGGAAGTGGTATTTCTGATGACCATATCGCATAGCCACATGAATTCGCAGCGACCATATCATAAAGGGAGAGAGACAGACCGTCACTTATATCCATCATGGACGTCACACCAGCCGCTGCAAGGACCATTCCCTCACCTATTCTGGGTTTTGGCTCCATGAGGGCCCTGTCAAATTCCCTGTAACCAGACAAGGCTGCCTGTGCACGACCAGGAATTCCTGTAATACCGATACTATCGCCAGGCGTTGAACCACGACGCCGTACCACCCGCCCCGTTTTACCGTAACCAATGCCGCTGCTTACAATGGTGAGTTCCTGGTGACGATCGATATCCCCCCCGGCAACATGGGTTCCAACAGAGACGCAGCAGTCTTCAGCACCCCTCATGATGTCGTGCAGCCGTTCAGGCCGGTCAAGCCCGATCGCCAGGAGAAGCATTAGGGGCTCTGCCCCCATTGCGGCAACATCCGATAGCGTAACGGCGGCACTCATCCATCCGATCTGCCAGTCCGTCATGCCTTCCGGAAAATCAGCCGTTGTATGGAGCATGTCGGTTGTAGCTACCAGTTCATGCCCTGCACATGAAAATATTGCGCAATCGTCCAGGCAGCATTCTTCTCCGATAATGCCTTTGATGACACCAAGTAGTGCCCTGTCATCCAATTTTTCTCATCTCCTTACCCCGTTCCGTCTGGTAACGCTTCAGGAGATCTTCGATCTGTTGCGCATTTTTTTCCATTTCAAAGGCATTATATTCCTTATTCCACTGTTGCAGGCATCTCTCAAGTGTCAGGCTCTCCGCGATACCGATCCTCCCTCTGATCAGGACCGGGATATCAAGTCCGTTGAGAAATGGAATACGATGTTCGAGGCATGCCCGATACAGTTGAGGGTCTCGTCGGGATGGATTGCCCGGACCCGATATCACGGCCCTGACCTCAAGCTCCTGAAGCTCCCGTATGATGCTGCTCCCCCATCCATCGGTCCTGATGAGATACAATACGTCGCCGCCCGCGATCCCGGGGTCTTCGGATAAAACTCTGATCGCATCCTTCGTGAAGGCCGAAAGGATTTTCACCGGTACCGAATCTCCGGAAACGGTTATCTCCGCGATTCTTTTCTGTTGTTCTATCCTTTTTTTGAGGGTCCTGTTTGATCGTTCTTCCCGATGGAGCCTCTTTTTCAGGCTTTTAATGACAGTATCCCTTTTCAGAACCTCGGTATCCTTCAATGCCTCCGCGTCCCGTATCGATCGTATCTTACGGATCCGGGACTGTAACTTGACAATTTCATGATCTTTTTCCTGGAGGGCTTCCTGAAGTTCCTGCACATAATTCCTGAGACGCTTCACCATACCATCGAGAACTCTCACACGCTCATCAGTTTTCGGGTCCGGTCTCACGGGAGTCTCCGGCAGGGGAATTTTCGGTATTGTAACTTTGATCTCGCCGAGGATTTGTTCCAGGGAAAGTCCCCTGATCAGCCCTGCTTTCACTTCGTCGAGGTCATGTCCGGGCGGGACCCGTCGTATGACGTGCTGGAATTTATTTTTATAATGCCTATATGCTTCAAGCGCTGCAGACAGTGCATCCCGCTCATGATCGTTCGCATAGCGATACGGTGCGGTGTATTCCATCTTTTCCCCAACAAGCACATCCTGTCGTGGGGAGTACCCGATTGCATTGAAGGTCCGCCGGATTTTCTCGACTGAAAATGGCATATCCCTGACATCGGTGGCCACAACAAGAGGTTTTCCGATCTTGTACAACGACCCGGTTACATCGGACAGGGAGGTCTGTCTGGAGTATTGAGATGCAGGAGGTTTCCCTCGAGGTCCAGGGCAGCCACTGCTGTGGTTGTCCCCGGATCGATACCGACAATAAGGTACTTAGGTCGCGCCGATACAGGCCGGAATGTGATCCGGTCGAGCTTCCTCCCGCTAATCCTGACCTGGACATCTGCACCCCGGTATGTCGTTACCGGCAGTTTTTCACGTGCGGTATATACCCTGAACGAAACCTTGCTGTTTCCGCCAAATGCCTTTATTTCCTTCTTCTCGTACCGTATTCCTGCCGCCGTAAGGTCCATCTCTATCTCCCGGCCCCGCTGCTGTACCGCACCGTGAATTTTTCGTACGTACCGGTTCTGGCTCCATCCCCCTTTCCCAGGCGACCGGTGACGAGTCACGATAACATCGCAGCTGTTTTCGAATGCGATCACTTCGGCCCCGGCACCGAGCGATGCTACCCGCGCAATAGTCCTGGCCTCATCGAATGGGTCAAGACGGTTAAAACTGATATTATAGCGGCTTGCGACCTTCATTAGCGATTCTTTTCGATCGCCTCCGGTCACCTGGACGAGCCTGGTCGCCGGCGGAAGAGCCTGCATAAAAGCAAATAACTCGCGCTGATCTGCGGAAATCTCCTGGATGCTGTCAACGGCGAGTATGTCGGGCTGTGCAGTGGCGAGCATCCTGAACAGACGGAATGCCCTTACCTCGCCTTCCGCGGTAATCGCATCGCCTGACATCCGGACAAGAGCGTAGAGGGGCCTCTGTGATTTCGATCGCACCGAGCCCCTGATAATATCTATCCCAAAAACCGTCAGCTGGTCACGCATTCCAGTATATCACCGAGGTTATACGATAATTTATATTTACGTAAAAAATACCCGAGAATGGTTTCGAGGTCGTGTTCAAGGATTGCACCGGCGTTCGGGTGATCCGTTCCTACCCATTGAGGCCAGTCGATTATTGTGCAACCATGTTCGCTTGCCATAACGTTAAATTCTGAGAAATCTGCATGTATAACACCCTGTCTGTAGGCGTTCCGTATCTCCTGAATAATCTCATCCTTCAGCTCTTCAGGCTCCTCAACAACGGCCTGGTTCAGGGTAACACCCTCAATGAATTCCATTACTACCACATGCCGGTTCATGTCGACAGGCAAAGGGACATGCACATGGGGGTGAAGTGTCTTGAGAGCGAGAAATTCACGTTCGGCTGAGTGTTTCGAGGCAAAAATCCACGGGCAGTGGACATGTTCGGGCATGTATTCACGGTTCAGCCGTGCCGACTGAAACGACCGCTGGCCGACATGATGGAATTTGAGGGCAACGGTCCCGAGCCCGAGCCCTTCATAGACTACTGATTCCTTGCCCTCACCGATCTTGCAACCGAGGGCACTGACTGACCCCTTCGTAGCAAGGGATGCCAGGGCAAGCGAATCATACCCCCCGAAGATGAGGGAGTAGCCTTCATAGGGGACGGTATCGTACCTTACCATCCCTTTTTCCATGAGCCTTCCAAGCCTGAACATCACCTCAGACTCTGATAACCCCACCGACCGCTGGATAACATCAAGGGGGACCCACTGGTATCGTCTCATAAAACGCTCCAGCGCCCTGAGTATGGATAGTTCATATGAATGGAGAGTCCTGATGTGATCGGCGGAAATTACCATCGTTCTACACATTTTATCTATCCGGATGATAAAGGTTAATCTGGTAGCAGACATGGATTGCGACAGGTGCGGCAGACCGGCCATAATTTCCCAGCCATATTCCGGTCTTTCACTGTGCACACGTCACCTGATAGAAGACATCCGGAGAAAAGGAAAGAAAACAGTACGGTCGCATTCGTGGCTCAGGCCCGGGGACAGAATTGCAATTGCGGTGCCCGGAGATCTCCAGAGTATTGCCCTTCTCGATTTCATGAGAGTTCTCGTTGATGGAAGAAAGGACGTCAGCATCTTTGCAATCATGCCGGGAAATTACCAGGGAATGGATCCATCTTTCGGAATTTCCTGTATATTCCCTCCCGGTAACGGCGGGACCATTCCCGAAGAAGAACGTTTCCCGGAGGGGAGGCCGGGATCATCCCACCCCTTCGGGACCAGGAATGAAACAGAACGATTTTTTGCTTCGGTTGCAAAGGAAAACAAAGCGACGGCGCTTGCAATGCCGTATTCGCTCCTGGATCATGCCGAATGGGCATTGTGGAAGGTTTTAAACGGTGAAGTTCCAGGGTCAACGAAAAACAATCAGAAAACCGGATATAAATTCAGGATAATTCGTCCGTTCATGCATGTACCGGCAGAGGAACTCATCATTTATGGCCGGGCGATTGAAGGAGACTATTATCCGGGCACCCCGAAGTATATTCCGTACGTGCAGGAAGGATCGCTAATCAGTAGGTTACTCACGGAGTTCGGACGCGTTCACCCGTCAGCTCAGTTTGCGCTCGTGAACATCTGGGACGATCTTGTCAGGTCAGCCATGCAGGCAGCTTGTGAAAAGGCTACCGGGGAGAGATAGGCATGGTCCAGAGCAGGAAAGGTTTCATATACAGGTTGATCCACAGCCCGGCAGAATTTAAAATCCGGGTATTCTTTCTCCTTTTTTTCCTGGAAATGGCGGCATATACCGTTCTATTTCATTATCTCTATCCCATTCTTGAAGGAAAATCAATTACGTGGCCTAAAGCCCTGTTATTTGTCCTTGAGACTATCACGACCACCGGGTACGGGGAACTCATGCCCTTCCAGAACGATCTTACCGTCATTTTCACAATCGTCATGATGATCACCGGCATAACAATTATTTTCATGATCGTTCCGCTCCTGATCGCGCCATACCTCTCTTCGATCCTCCAGACTTCTCCGCCCCAGAAGATCCCGCATAAATTAAAAGATCACGTCGTAATCGTGGGGTATGGAGAACTGGCAAAGGCGCTCATCGACAGCCTGATGGTATCTGACCTCGAGATCGTCGTCATTGATGATGACGAACATACCATCACGGAGGCTGCAAAGCGGCATCGCAACCAGGTATTTACCGTCTGGGGGGATTACAGCAACCCGGCAACATGGTCTGGCGGCTGGCTGCAGTATGCAAGCAATATCATAGTGTGCGAGGATGAAAGGACGGCTGCAACGATCATCCTCGGTATCAGAGAACAGACGCCAGGCAGGATCATTGCCGTGGTTGATAAGCTTTCGTTTGACCGGTATCTTCGGGACGCAGGTGCAGAATATGTCCTATCCCCAAAGCACATAACAGGCCGGATACTGGCCCGCCACGCCGAGCTTACAGCACACCATGTCATCCCGATAGACCTGAGCGGTACCGAACAGATGCTTCTCGACAGCATCAGTTCCTATGAAGGGACGCTCAGGATCATTCATATTCCCATAATGCCCGGGACAAAGGCAGCCGGAAAAACTCTTAAAGAACTCGACCTTTTTAACAGATACGGGTTTTATACGTTATTTCTGGCGAGGGGCGGGAAATTCGTGTTTCACCCCGGGGACGAAGAGCTGATTGATTATTCGAGCGGCCTGTTCCTGATCGGACGGATCGACAGGATCTCTGAAATGGTGGAAAACGAGTTTGTTTCCGGAGATAACGGGAAAGACATCGCGGTTATAGCTGGTTATGGGGACGTCGGCCGGGCTGCCTACCAGGAACTGACCAGCAGGGGTATTTCCTGCATCGTGATAGACCAGAAAAAACAGAAAGCCGAAGGCGTAGTAGGCAATGCGGAAGATGAGGATGTCCTCCTTGAAGCTAAAATCAGCGAGGCACGTTACTGCCTTATCGCGCTGAATGACGATGACATCAATATATTTACCACCCTGATGGCCCGGGACATGAACCCTTCAATCAGGATCCTTGCACGTGCGAACGAGCCGGTTTCCGTTGAGAAACTCTACCGGGCCGGAGCCGATTACGTCGCCCTTCTCCCGACGATTGGGGGCCAGGTAATCGGCCGCGTGGTCCTCTCGGATATTGTCCAGGTGATCCTCGACCTGCCTTCCGATCACAAGGTAGTGAAAAAGCACATGATGAAAAATTCCGGGATGACTATCGAATGGCTTGAAAAGAAGACCGGGGCGAAGATTATCGGCATGGAGGGAGGAGCAAAGGCAATTGTTAAGCCCCTGCCTGAAGAGATAATACTGGAAGGGGATTTTCTTATCGCAACGGGCACGATCAGCGAGCTGAAAAAATTTATCCGGCTTTGTTAATGAGGTTGTGATGATATGATCAATGACAGGGGGTGTGCACTCGGCCGGATCGAACAGATGATACGGTATATCGTGTGGAGCAGCGGTGCCCGGGGGATTGTCATAGGTCTCAGTGGCGGCGTGGATTCAGCCGTTGCGGCGGCGATGTGTTGTAGGGCAATAAGCAGGGAGAATGTGCTCGGACTGACTCTCCCGACGAAAGTGACCAATGAAGATGACATCAGGGATGCACAGGCCCTTTCGGCCCTTTTCGGCATCAGGCATGAAATAATCGACATCGAACCGATTCTTGATGCATACAGGTCTATCCCGGGTTTTTCCGAGTCGCCGGTCCTTATCGGGAACATCATGGCGCGGACCAGGATGACCCTGTTGTATTATTACGCAAACCGGGAAAACCGCCTCGTCTGCGGGACTTCGAACCGCACCGAGTACCTGCTTGGCTATACAACAAAATTCGGGGATAATGCTGCAGATTTCCAGCCAATTATTCATCTCTATAAGTCAGGGGTGTTCGAGGCCGCCCGCGACCTCGGTATACCCGGTTCCATTATATCGAAGGCCCCGTCGGCGGGATTATGGCAGGGCCAGAAGGACGAGGACGAGATCGGGATACCCTATAGTGAAATCGATGACGCCCTTGAATCCCTTGAACGAAACGGCTGGCTGGCTAAAACCCCGGTAGAAGAGAAAGTTCTGGCACTGGTGAAGAAGAGCGAACACAAAAGGAAGACACAAAGCCTTCTTTAACCGGTAAGGACCTGTCCGAAATCAAAATGCTCCGGATAATTCAGGAACTTCAGCGCCTCGCTGTCACCTATGAGATCGTAAAGACAGTCATTCCGGAGGTAAGAAAAATCCTGGAAATTACATGTTTCAAGGTGACGTAACAGGGGTATTTCCTGATAACGGGGGTTCGGCCGGTACATCCCGTCGCTCATACAATAGTACACGGCCCCGTGGCGGGATTCATATTCGCCGTAACAACTTTCAAAGGCAGTCGAGACGATATTTGCCATTACAAGCTCTTTATTGCCCCTATTTATCGTGACATGCCCATACCCGGGCGGTATCAGGACTGTACTGCCTTTCCCGGCCTTAACCATTACCGCATCACGAAGCTGGTTCTCTTGGAGCAGGTATTCGGCACTTCCTTCAATTATTCCGTAAATTTCCGGATATCCATATCCAGCCTGGTTTTCCGGATGATAGTGACCCTTTGTCTTGACGAACTCCCCGCAAATAACAGCCGGCGGTATGACGGTAATATCATACCTCAGCCGTAGCCTCCTGAGCCAGGATCGATCGGACTCCGATTGCGCCAGATTGCGGTACATCATATAGGCAGGACCATTTTCTTCGCAGAATTCATTAGCGAGAACCCCACGAAGGTCCTGTATCGTCCGCACCTGGGGATCGGGAAGCGGGCCTGGCCAGGAAAACATCACTTTTTCTTTCGCACTACAACAACATAATACCCGGCCAGGCCGATCACTACCAACACAACGATTACCACAGGCAGAACCGATACTATCTTCTCCACCGGTGAGAGGTCGGTAATCGCTACGGGAATTTTTATGGTATCAGACATCTGGCTGTTGCCCAGGGAATCCCGGTACCGTACTTCCGAATCGATGGCATAATCCTTTGCAATTGCTCCGCCGGTCGCACTTATTTCATATTTTGCCACGACTGACTGCCCAGGGGCCACATCGCCCAGGTATGAGGTATCGTCACTGCTCGTAAACGGGTCTACGGCGCTTACCCGGGCCTGTGCGTCATAGGCAGTACTATATCCGTTATTCCTGTATACAACCTGGATAACTTTTTTTGTCCCGGGATGGATGTCTGAATCGGCAGGAGTCACTTCAAATTGAATTTTTCCCTGGACCGGAACCCCAATAGTCGTTGTTCCTGAGGTTACGGTATCCCCGTTATGGTTTTTATAGACTGCGAATACATCCAGCGGGTACGTCTGGCTGTCCGCATCACGTGACACTGCGATCTTAAACCGGCACGATTTATTCATTCCCGAAGAAAAATCACCGACGTAGACATTGCTGTCAGTTGGCATCAGGGGGCTGTTACCGTTTCTCGCGATCCTGACAACAGCATCTGTTGCATTTTCTTCGCCGGTATTTGTTACGACGAGGTCGAGATATCCTTCAGTACCTGCATCAAGGGTTTCTCCATCTGCAGGGAGAGCTGCGAGAATGACCTCTGAAGATATGTTCAGGCTCAGAGGAAGTGTGACTGTCTTGTTTTTGTAGATGAACTGGATTACATCCTGCCCATTCTGTTCTGCCGATGCCAGGTACTGGTACGTTACATCCATGGGAAGGACATAATTGCCCGAGGGTGTATCCTTTGGAATCTTTATATTAAAAGAAAAAGGAACGTTTTTCCCTCCCTGAATATCCCCGACCATCTGGGGATCGGACTTAATGACGAAGGGTGTATTCCCCTGTTCGAGGGTAACGGTCACAAACTTTGCGGTATTCGGTTTGTCATCCCTCTCCATGTACCCGGGTTGTACAAATAGTAAATTGACAAGGCCCCTGTTTTCAAGTTTAACCGGAAGTACTATATCACCCCCCGGAGAGAATTCGTTAGTCCCTGTTATTGCGGCAGAAAAGGAAGGTCCGTCCGACATGTATAAGGTCCCTGCCATTACAGGTGTCAAAAAAAATGTCAATAAAATGGCTGATATAAGAAAATACCGTGCATTCATTCAGAATCACTTGTTGTTATTGTTATAACAACATTTATTACTCAACCGTATATATAGATATTCAATGGCGGAATCACCGGAAGAATCTTTAAATATCGCAGAATCTCTTAAATCTCTCGGATTAACCAAATATGAAGCCCTTGTCTATATTGCATTACTAAAAGTCGCCGGAGCAACGGCAACAGAGATCCATGAAATATCAGGAGTGCCTCGCGCATCAGTCTACCCGGTACTCGACCGGCTCACCCAGAAAAACCTAGTATCCGTTTCCAATACTTCACCGAAACGGTTTGACGCAATAGCGCCCGACGAAGGGATCACGAACCTCCTGACCCATATAGAGAGCAATGCCGACGAAGCAAAAAAAATCCTGAACGAGATTTTTTCACACCGCATCGGTGCCGAGCGGGGGACCGAGGAACTGATTTGGAGTATCGCAGGCCGCGAGAACATTTATCTCCGGATAAACGACCTCATCAGGCATGCCGGTAAGAGTGTTAATATTTTCACCAACAGGACTGTGATTACCGGCGATCTGGTGGAATCCCTCAGAATTGCAGCCACTAATAGCATTCCCGTGGAAATCGTGGCAAATGAATGGGATTTCCCCAGGATGGACAATGTCAGGATTTTTGTAAAACAAATAAATCCCGGGCATCTGTCTCATAAGGGAATTGCCGGAGGGGTGTTTTTATTCGATTGCCGCCGGGTGATGGTGGTGATGGGTCAGATGGACGAAGGTCTGACTGCACTTTATTCAGAATCTGAAGGTTTCGTCAGGTTCTTTACAACATACTGGCGTTTTTTCAAGGATTGGGCAAAAAGCTGATAAATTTTTTTTGTATCCACACGGGAATCGTTGTTTCCTGACCGGAAATGGTAACTGAAATATTTTATTTACAAGTATGTTTCCGGAAGTCCTTCAAGCTGCCAAGGTCTTCTAGAAGTCCTTTATGCTGCTAAGGCCGGCAACATCCACGAGACCTTTCATTGCCTTGATAACTTCCCACCGGCCCTCCTCCCTTATCGCCGCCATGGGATTTGTTCCTCCCAGCGCCACGATCCCCATATACTGGGGGTCAACCGCCACGCCCAATGCCGGGGTGTTCGGCATTCCGACTTCGAGGATACCTGAAATATCGCTTCCTGCAAGACTGTCCAGGACTTCCCCGACTACCGGCTCCGCTTCCATATGGCATTCCCTGATGTTGGCAAGCAGGTTCCCGCTACCCCTCCGCATAACCGCATTCACCGAAGTCAGTTCCTGCGAGATGAGCACCTGCAGGGGATCGATTGTTGTATGCTCGTAGAGGATCATATGAATAAATCTTCGCGGGACCATGTGATCGATTTCGACAATCCCGCCGCCTATTGGTTTCATGGGAATGCCGCGCCTGAGAAGAAGCCCGTCCAGTGTCGAACTGCACACGGAGACTATACCTGTGCACCCTTCGGGGACCGTATATTCGTCGAGTTTTGCACCGGGCTGAAGAAACCGGACAAGACCACTTACACTAATTCCTGCCCTGAACGAGTCTTTAAAGATTTTAATCGCGAACTCGAGGTCCTCACTCCTGACAAGGGAAAGGTTATAGACGACGCTCCCCGTCCTTTCTTCAGGATTATAGCTGACCTGCAGCGCATATTCTTCGATGCGGTGACTGACAAATTTCAGGAGACCTGACATTGTACAGACTATCCATCATAAAGAGAAAAATTGTTCTATAATACAAGGGAAATATATCACGATGGAACACGAGACGCGGGAAAAGGCAAAAAATGCCATAAAAAATATCCTCGAAGCAGCGGGGTTCGAGGTTTCCGAGGTGGATGACCCCCTCGACCTGTCGGCATCACGAGGGTACTGAATGCGTTGCAGTACCTGTGTTCGAACGATCCGGAGAAAATCGGGGAGTTCGACCGTACCAATTACAGCATGGTAGAAGGCGAAACCCAGGCTGCATGCACTAAACTCCTTTTCACACTCGATACCGGTATCGGCACGGAACATTGCGTGGTATGGGGAGTTAACGAATTTGTCAGGTATTCCGGAGAGTCGACACTAGCGGTAATCCTTGATCGGCGAGCTCTCTCTTTCACTTGTCCCCGGAACAGGTGGTAAACCGGGAAAAGAGTCCGTGCCAGTCGATAATGCCGGGCAGGAATCGTCCGGGATCAGCATCCCCCACCTGCCGGTAAAAGTCAGCAAACAACAGGCAGAACGCATTTCCGGAACCCAGGGCACAGCAAACCTGCGCTTCATGCCACACTGGGTATACCATTTCATGAGCAGCGGTGAGCAGGTCTACCAGGACCACCATATTCCCTTCGATTCCGAGGGATGGGGTTCGCTGAACGCGATAAATGGTATGAAAGTGGAGATCGATACCAAGGCAATTGAAAAAGGAGATATTCCCGCGGAGTCTGAGATAGTGCAGCCCCGTATCTCCAAAGATGACGCAAATACACGGATCTTTTCTGAAATTGTTGAACAACTGACCCAGCGGGTCAGGATTAAACAGGTGAAAGGGGACACCATTTTCTACGAGGAGAAGGTCATGAAGCCGGAAAAGAAGAACATCAGTATCGATATCGACCTTGTCCATTTTCCTGTCTGGCAGATCCGGGGCAAAAAAATTGTCGAGGTTAACGCATTTACCGGGGAAATTCTTTCCGAGCCGATGGATGAAGGCGTAGAGATCCTCTGATCGCATGATCGTTGTTATCGGCGGAGGCCCGGCCGGGCGGCTGGCCGCAATGCACCTTTCCCATGCGGGGAAAGACGTTCTTCTCGTGGAACGGGACTCTATCGGCGGCACCTGTCTCAATTTCGGCTGCATGGTTGTATGCGCCCTGAACGATGCCGCACGCAGCGTCTCAGGAGCATGCGATCTTTTCAGACTCGGCATCACCGATACGTGTCCCAAGGTCAGGTTTCCTGTTCTTCTGCAGGAAATGCAGGCCGTTCAGGAGACCATCCGCAAGATCCTCGATTCCGAAACGAGAGCGGCGGGCGTCGAAATAATGTATGGCGCCGATGTCGTTCTTGAGAAAAAGACCGTACACATTGGCAATGAAACAATTAATCCCGATTCCATAATTGCGGCGACCGGATCAGTCCCGGCAATTCCCGGAATCCCGGGGATCCATAAACAAGGGATATATAACCCTCATACCCTCTCTTCCATGAAGGACCTTCCCGGACGTATAGTGATTCTCGGTGGAGGCGTGATGGCTACCGAATTTGCCTATATTTTTTCCTCGTTCGGATCTGAAGTCCACCTCGTTGCACGGAGTGGCCTGCTGAAGCAACTGGACCCAAAACAACAGGCAGTCGCAAGGAAGGAACTCGGGAATGTCCATGTGTACGAGCATACAGGGGTGCCTGAAATTCTCGGTGAAGAACATGTTACATCCGTTATGACCTGTAGAAGCACAAATTCCACTGAAGAAATTCCCTGCGATTCTGTTTTCATTGCTACAGGCCTCAGGCCAAGATCAGAGAACATTCACGGTATCGAAAAAGGACCGTCAGGGGAGGTGCTTGTTGGTCCTTACATGGAGACGAGCGTAAAGGGAGTTTACGCAGCGGGCGATGTGACAGGTCCTCCTTACCTGACCCCTGTCGCCCGCCACGAAGGGATCGTCGCGGCTGAACATATTCTCGGGCGAGAACGAAAAATCGACTACCGTTATTTTCCCCAGTCGGTAAACCTCGAGAACGAACATGCATTCTGTAACCCTTCTGCTGCAGATTGTGTGACAATGGGTATTCCCGGTCCGGCAGGCCCCGGGTACTTTTTGGAAAGTTCCGTTCGGTATGACCGGACTCGCACGCATCAGTATCGACCCTGACGACAGGTCTATTGCAGGTATATCCACTTCCGGGCCTGGAGCCGGGATCATTACCAGTTATATCTCATTTTTAATGCAAAAAGGAGTCATAGCCGACGATTTTGACGACTTTCTTGAAATCCATCCGGAAACAGACGGGGTATACGGACTTATCCGGTATGCGTCCGGTTACTTAAAAGAACACAGGCCGGAGTAATCAGCCGATAAAATATATACGACAGGGAACATTTCATTGTTCAAATAACGGCATGAGATTCTCCAATGATTTATCCTCCCCGCCCGGGACACCAATGGGAATATCTTTGAATAGGATCATATAAAGTCAGGAACTGATGGATCCGAGAGAGACTCTCCCTGACAGGCATGTGACTATTGCCCTTATCCAGATGACGGTGAGCGCTGACCCCCGAAAAAATCTCAAATCATCGGAATTAAAAGTCAGGGAAGCAGACTGCCCGGGGAGCCAGGATTATCTGCCTCCCCGAACTGTTCCATACCCGGTATTTTCCCCAGCACATAAGGTCGGATCCTTCAGGGATATCAGATACTATCCCGGGAAAGATAACGGGATTATTTTCACGGATTGCAAAAGAATGCGGGGTGGTTATTATCGTCCCGCTATTCGAACGAGCGGCCGATTGCAGGTTTTACAATACTGCAGTAGTGATCGATGGGGACGGTAGTCTCCATACGCCGTATCACAAAGTACATATCCCCCAGGACCCCGGGTTTTTTGAAAAGGTGTATTTCTATCCCGGGGACGGTTTTAATGTCTGTGATACTATGTTCGGACGGATCGGTGTATTGATCTGTTACGACCAGTGGTTCCCTGAAGCCGCAAGATCTGTGGCCCTGCAGGGTGCGGATATTATTTTTTACCCTACTGCAATCGGCCAGCCGAAAGGCGATACTCCTGTGGAAGGTGCCTGGCACGAGGCCTGGGAAGTCATCCAGCGGAGCCATGCGATTGCCAACAGCATCCACGTCGCCGCTGTCAACAGGACCGGCATCGAAGGAGAGATCGAATTTTTCGGAGGTTCGTTTATCAGCGATGCGTTTGGTAATATACTTATACAGGCCGGGGCATCGGAAGAAATCGCTATTTCGCCCGTTGATTTCACTATGAACGATATAGTCAGGGATTCGTGGGGATTCTTCCGCAACCGGAGACCCGATACCTATGGCAGGGTTTGCACAAGGACTCATAACCTGGCAGCCGGAGAGGCGACTGTCAGGCCTTACAGGAAAAATACGTTGATTCAGGCCGGGACACCAAGGAACTGGGGATTCGGGATGCCTGCCGAATGGGAACCCCATGTAGCGGTCTGGCTTGCATGGCCCGATAATAATGATACATTTCCTCACCTGGAGGAAGTCAGAACCGCATATACTTCATTTATCGCTGCACTTAGCGGTTCGGAGCGGGTGGAACTGCTCGCCCGTAACACCGCCGTAAGAGCGGCAATCAGGAAGCGGTTGAACCTGGGAGGCGTCGATGGATCTCACCTGACATACAGGACAGCGGATTATGCCGATGTCTGGATCCGGGATTATGGCCCCACTTTTGTGACGAACCCGGCTACGTCCGAGACAGCCATGGTACGCTGGATGTTCAACGCATGGGGCGGAAAATATGAGGATCTTTTCAGGGACGGTGAGATCCCTGGTTTTCTCAGTAAATGGCTGCATATGCCGGTATTCAATCCGGGAATCGTTCTTGAAGGCGGCTCGGTGGATGTCAACGGCCTGGGGACTATAATGACTACCCGCTCGTGCCTCCTGAACCCGAACCGGAACCCGGGACATACCCCGGAAGAAATTGAGGAGTGTCTCCTGAATTATCTTGGCGGGACCCATGTTATATGGCTGGACGAGGGAATTGCCGGCGACGATACCGATGGTCATATCGATGATATTGCACGGTTTACCGGCCCGCATACTATCGTCTGCGCATGGGAAGACGATAAATCAGATGAGAACTATGACGTCCTTATGAATAATTTCGGGATCCTGAAACGGTCCCGTGATCAGGACCACCGGAAACTGCGTGTAGTGAAACTTCCAATGCCGTCAGAGATTTCAGGCACTTTCGGGCGTTATCCGGCATCGTACACGAATTTTTATATCGGGAATACCGTGGTGATTGTTCCGGTTTTCGGTGACTCCCATGACGAGGAGGCACTGAAAATACTACGGAAAGAGTTCCCAGGGCGGAACGTCGTGGGAATTGAGGCAAATGCACTAGTCGAGGGGCACGGTGCATTCCATTGTGTAACACAGCAGCAACCCTATTTTCTGCCAATTTAACCTGCCTTAAGGCAACAGAGACTATTGTGCTGATTATATTCTTCTAATCCATTCCTTTAAAATCGGGTTTTGGAATTAATGTTTCAAAAGGGAATATGAGTATACGGAATCTTTTATTCGCGTATACCCTGCAGATCTACCATTGAAACACCATCGCGTTGCTCAAGACGGATAGTGCCGATATTGTACATTTATATCAAGGTGGTTTCTGGCTGTAAAGGTGACTGCTGGACATCCCTCCTTTTTATTCCCGCTTTCCGGGTCCTTCTTCCGATCAATACCCTGCGGAGCGGAATAACCAGGCGGTTACCATGAACCATCCGGCAACCGGATGAAATGGAACGATCATATCGTGCAGACTCCGGGGGTAACCGGTGGCACGAGTCCCCTTCGGAATTCTGACCTGTCTCGTCTTCTATGACCGCTTCATAATCTTGAACCATGCTCCGCACATCCTGATACGTGTGCCGGGATCCCCGGACAATCCGCCACCACAGCATGGTGAATAGTCACCACGAGAGGGAGGTCCGGGCAGGCCCGCGATTAGGGGGTCTGGCATGCAAACCCGGCACACATGAGAGACTTGGACGAAGGGGTATAAACGGTCTGGCTCCAGGCGGTGTGAAAGTAATAGAGTACCCCCAGGTTTCACCCATTCAGATAACACGGAATTATCGTTATTGCATCAATCGCCAGATCAAAATAAAATCCGATAACTTGCTACATTGTACCGGATTAAGGGGCTGTCGATCCGCCACGAGGAGGTTCTGCATGAAAAACGATACAAACAGACTGGTAACGAATCAGTTGCTGATGATTGAGCAATGCTATGGAATATCAATTACTAATAAGGACGGGATATGCCGGGCCATCTCCCGGGCGACCCGGAACCATCGCGAAATCCTGGCTGTCGCACTGGCCCTCAACAACTGGGTCGCGGTCCACGGGGGCCCGGAGTGTCTCACTGTCCACGAAGGGACTGTCCAGGAAATAATCTGCAGCATTATCGGCCGCACATAATAATTACTCCAACAAATTTTTATCCTTTCGGGAATACGGGCACTTTGCCTCCCGGATTTTATACCTGTTCCCCTTTTATCTGACAAGAACAAAGGATCGGATTAGATCTCCCTATTGCCCGGTGAGTGACTGAACATGATACTTTCAGGAACCGATCTTGTCGTCGCGGGACTGGCGGCAATTGCAGCCGGTATGGTCAATGCATTTGCCGGCGGCGGCACCCTGATATCATTTCCCGCCCTTGTTGCCCTGGGCATTCCGGAAATTGCAGCCAACGTCACCAGTACCGTAGCCATGAGTCCTGGTTACCTCGGCGGAGCATTGGCCCAAAAAAACGATCTTTCCGGGCAGAAACAAAGGCTCCGGCTTTTGGTTCCAACCGGCATCATCGGTGGGGTGATCGGCGCAGTCCTACTTCTGGTTGCCAGTCCACAGGTATTCCGTGTTCTTATTCCTTTCCTAATACTGGGCTCGTCGCTACTCCTTGCCCTGCAGGACCGTGTTAGGAAATGGATCGTGAAAAAGTCAGGAGACCGGAAATCCGGGTGTGCAGGGATTGAAAAATCTGTACTTCCTGTCGGTCTGGCTGCTGTCTATGGCGGCTATTTTGGAGCCGGATTGAGCGTTCTGACGCTGGCAATACTCGGTCTCTTTATCGAAGATGACCTTCGGAGACTGAATGCCCTTAAACAGGGCATATCCTTTGCCGCAAATATCGCAGCAGCGGTTTTGTTCCTGTTCTCAGGAATGATTATATGGCCGGCTGCAATCGTGATGGCCGTCGGGGCCTTTGCCGGTGGTGCTGTCGGGGGACGTGTAGCGGGAAGGATCGATGCCGGCATTCTCAAATGGACCGTTGTTGTGATCGGCCTCATAATAGGAATTATCTTCCTCGTACGGCTGTAGGTGAAAAAAAACCTGCAGGATCCCCCCTTTGGGATTTCGGTGCCGGAAAGAGAAATACCCTGATATATAAGTCCATTGTTTTAATATACATTCAGGACTTGTTATTTCCAATATGATTGGTGCATTTCATATATCGTCTGCTTTACAAAGATGTAAAAAAGAACTCCTTGCCACCCGGACCTTTACGTCACAACCGAAATGCACTCATGTCACCCGGACAATACTATGAAAGGCACATGCATTCATGAATGCAATTGAAGGGGACCATCTTTACAAGTCATTTGGAATCGTTGCGGCGGTAAAGGACGTCACTATCAGGGTTGAGGAGAGAGGGGTGTTTGGTTTCCTCGGCCCGAACGGCGCCGGGAAAACAACTACGATCCGTATGCTGACAGGAGTCCTGACTCCCGATACCGGTAATGTGAGGATTTGCGGGGTAGATATTCAGAAGGACCCGCTTGAAGCCAAGATGATGATGGGAGTGATCCCCGAGAACGGGACGGTATACAGCGACCTGACCGCGGAGCAGAACATTCTCTGGACGGCGAAATGCTATGGTATGGATAGTCCTTCCCGAAAGGCGCGTGCGCGTGAGATCCTCGCCCGTCTCGGTCTGACTGAACGAAAAACCGACATCGTCCGCACGTTTTCGAAAGGAATGCGGCAGCGGGTCAGTATCGCCTGTGCCATCGTCCACTCTCCGCCGGTCCTTCTCCTTGACGAGCCCACGACCGGGCTCGATGTCTACAGCCGCCGGCTCGTGATCGACACGATCCGCCATATGAACAACTCGGGCAGCACGATCCTCCTGACAACTCATAACATCGAGGAGGCAAATGCCCTCTGTTCGAACATCAGCATTATCAACAGGGGATCGATCGTGGCCGGCGGGAGTCCCGAGAAACTGAAGAGCACCTTCGATATTTCGAAATACGTGGAGATCTCGTTTGAAGGGGTAGTTAAGCCCTCTTTTTTTAAAACGGATGAGCGCAGCCACGCCGAAAACTGGGGGGACAAGTGGCGGGTCTATACCGATGATCCTGACCGGACGATCAAACAGGTGGTCAGCCAGGCAGGGCAGGAGAATATTCGGATCCTTTCAATAGCGACGTCTGCCCCTTCCCTGGAAGAGGCATTCGTCAGGCTTACCGGGAGTGAGACATGAGACCGGAAATGTTTGTTAGGAGCATCTGGCGGGTCGCGGAAAAAGACATGCGGATCTACTATTTCAAAGGCCCGGTTGTCGTCTTCGGGCTGCTCTTTCCCCTCCTGATGTTTTTCACCTTTTTTATCGGGAGGAACCTTGATATTATCAGTTTTTACCCCGGGTTCCTCGGTATGATGCTGTTTTTCACGGCCTCCTCAGTCGGCCCGCTAATCACTCCCTGGGAAAAAAGGGAAAAAACATATGAACGGCTCCTCTCGCTTCCCGTCGTGCTCGAGAGCATTATCCTTGGCGATCTCATGGCCGGGGCGATCTTCGGCATCATGATCACGACGATAGTCTGGATCGTGAGCGTATTACTGCTCCACCTGCCCCTCATGAATGCCGCAGGTACTGGTCATCGGGTTTGTACTCGGTTCAACGGCATTTGCCGCCCTCGGGACACTCCTTGCGTCGCCGACAACGAACAACCCCTCGAATATTATGATGCTCTCGAGCCTTGTGAGGTTGCCCCTGATCTTCGTGAGCGGGATCTTTATCCCTTTAAACCAGTTGCAGGGCTGGGAATGGTTCCTGACCTCGCTTTCTCCCTTAACCTATCTCGTCGACCTGTTCCATGCAGCCCTGCTCGGAAATGCAGTATATCCTGTCTACGTAGATTCTATCGTGCTTATCGCTATAATTCTCCTTTTTATCGGGGGGACGAAATTCATCCTCGGGAAGAACCTGATCAAGGGGATATAAAAAATTCCGAATGCGATAGAAAAAGGAGCGTTTGGATATCCCACTCCCATTTGGCATTGCAGGTATGCCGGTATTATCACGAGTCCATCGGTAGTTTTCACTTGTTGGAGGATATGAGGCACATACTCGTATCCGACCGGGAACATTCGGGGGATATTAACCACGAAAACAGATGCTGCAGACGGGATCCGAACCCGCGACCTCCAGATATCTCAGATGATGGCGCCTGGATCTGCACGAAAACCCTATGAGTCTGGCGCCCTAACCAGCTAGGCCACTGCAGCGCACAAAAGTGCATAACAAGAAGGTTTTTTGGAATATTAAAGGTACTGGTTTCAAAACAAAAAATGATCCGACTCCATTAAAAGCTCCTGAAAGGTATCCTGTCCGTCTGAGTTCTTAAAAAAATTGTAGTATCCCTGGAACGTTACCGTGACGCCTTCTTATGCTGGAAATAAACGTTGACTGCCGCCGTAATCGCAGCCACTTCCTTTCCCTGCCGGAGCGATGCCCCAAGGGTCTGGATACGGGTTTCTTCCTCGCGTACATAGCGGTTCAGGGTTTTGGCAATATGTTCTTCCTGGAGGAAACCGGTATGAGTGTTACCTTCGACAAACTGGGTATTGTTCATGATCGCATGGTGAAGCGGCAGGGTTGTTTTCACCCCGATGATCACGTATTCGAAGATTGCACGGCGCATCCGCTGGATTGCTTCCATCCGGTTATACCCGTACGCACACAGTTTCGAGATCAGGGAGTCATAATTTGTCGGAATGGCATATCCTACATGGATTCCGGAATCCAGCCTGATACCGGGGCCGCCTGGAGAACGGTAGCGGACAATTTTACCGGGGTCGGCAGCAAAATTATTCAGCGGGTCCTCGGCATTGATCCGGCACTCGATCGCATGCCCTCTGATAGAGATCTCTTCCTGTCCGAAAGGTAATGGCTCTCCGGCAGCAATCGCAAGCTGCTGCTTGACGATATCGATCCCGGTCACAAGTTCCGTGATCGTATGCTCCACCTGGAGACGCGTGTTCATCTCCATAAAGTAGTAATTGCCTTCACTATAAAGGAATTCCACGGTACCCGCATTCGTGTAATTCGAAGCCTTCGCAACGGCTATCGCAGACTTCGACATCCGTTCCCGAAGGTCGTCGGTCATGATGGGGCAGGGAGATTCCTCGACGAGTTTCTGGTGCCTCCTCTGGATGGAGCATTCCCTCTCGAAGAGGTGGACCGTCTGGTTGTGCTCGTCCCCGAGGATCTGGAACTCGATATGGCGGGGTTTCACGAGGTATTTCTCGATAAAAACCGTAGAATCACCAAAAGCCGATTCTGCGACCCGCATCCCCATGCTAATCGCTTCTTCGAGCGCTTTCTCTTCGGAGACTATCTGCATCCCGATACCACCACCGCCGGCACTTGCCTTTACAATGACGGGATACCCGATCTCTGCGGCAATTTCTTTCGCATCTTCGATATCGGTCACCCTGCCTTCCGTACCGGGGACGACGGGAACACCCACGCTTTTCATGGTGGCCTTGGACTCGATTTTTGACCCCATCATCTCGATCGTTCGCCACGACGGTCCGATGAACATGACCCCTTCTTCGGAACAGCGTTTTGCAAAGTGGTAATTCTCGGCGAGAAAGCCATAACCGGGATGGATTGCCTCGGCTCCCGACCGTTTCGCCACTTCGATGATCCGCTCCATGTTGAGATAACTTTTCGACGGAGGGGCAGCACCTACGAGAAATGCCTCGTCGGCATATTTTACGTGCAGGGCGTTTTCATCAGCGGTCGAATAGACAGCAACCGTTTCCACGCCGAGCTCACGACAGGCCCTCATGACACGTATCGCAATCTCTCCGCGGTTTGCGATCAGGATTTTGTCGAAAAATTTCATTCGACCACCAGGAGGATATCGCCGCTCTGGACCACATCCCCGGTATCAACAAATATTTCGGCGACCCGGCCATCCACGGGGCTGTGGATCGGATTTTCCATCTTCATCGCCTCAAGGACGACGAGCAGATCGCCCTTTTTCACCACCGTGCCCCTGCCGACGGCAACTTCCAGCACCATCCCCTGCATGTTACTCTTGATCCCGCCCTGGATATCACCGCGTGGAATCTTGGGCGCGACAGAACTTGAGGTTGTGACCGTGCTCCCTTCGACGGAAACTATCCGGACGGAAAAGATCTCACCGTCGACCTCGACTTCCATGGAACTAGGCATATCGGCCTGGACAGTTGCCGGAGTCTTTTTCGTCGGGATCTCCTCTACTTTCCGTTCTCCCTTCAGGAACGACGGTGCGATTGCCGGGTATAGGATATAGGTAAGGATGTCCTCTTCTTTCTTCACAAGCCCTGCTGCCACTGCCTGCTTCTTCATCTTCTCATAAGACGGTTCAAGGAGATCGGCAGGACGGACAGTGATCATCTCTTCGCCATCGATGATCAGATTCCTGATCTTGTCGCTGATCGGAGCCGGTGGTCGCCCGTAAAGCCCACGGACGTAATCCTTCACTTCCTTTGTCACGTTCCTGTATCGCTCCCCGCCAAGAAGGACATTCATCACGGCCTGAGTTCCGACTATTTGGGACGTAGGAGTGACAAGAGGAGGATACCCGAGATCTTTTCTGACGTTCGGGATCTCGGCAAAGACATCGTTCAGCCGGTCAAGTGCATCCTGTTCCTGCAATTGCGATACCAGGTTTGAGATCATCCCGCCGGGAAGTTGGTATATCAGGACATCGCTATCAACTCGTTCCGAGATAGGGTTGACGAGACCGTCATATCGTTCCCTGATTTTCAGGCAGATATTTCTCACTTCGCGGAGCGCAATGAGATCGATACCGGTGTCTCTCGGAGTCCCTTTCAGTGAAGCCACGATACTCTCCGTCGGAGGTTGCGAGGTCCCAAGGGCGAATGGCGACATCGCCGTATCGAGGATATCCACGCCGGCCTCGATCGCAGTCTGGTAACTCATCGTGGATATTCCACTCGTTGAATGGCTGTGCAAATCGACCATGATATCGATCTCGTCCTTCATTCCCCGGACCAGGTCGTAAGCCGCTGCGGGCATGATGAGCCCGGCCATATCCTTGATGCAGATCGAATCGCACTCCTGGGAATAGAGCTCCCTGGCCATTTCGATAAATTTTTTATTGTTATGTACCGGGCTCGTCGTGTAGCAGATGGTCCCCTGGAGGTGCGCACCGACATCCTTGACCTTTTTCATCGACCGGTCCATGTTCCTGATATCGTTGAGCGCATCGAAAACACGGAAGATATCCACGCCGTTTTTATAAGACATTTCCACGAATTTATCGACGACATCGTCTGAATAATGCCGGTAACCCACGAGGTTCTGGCCCCTGAGAAGCATCTGTATCGGTGTATGACCGAGCTCCTGTTTCAGGAGCCTGAGGCGTTCCCAGGGATCCTCGGCAAGGAACCGTATCGCCGTATCAAAGGTAGCACCACCCCATGCCTCGACTGAAAAAAAACCTACCGAGTCGATCAGGTGAGCAAGGGGAAGCATGTCATCGGTCCGCATCCGCGTTGCGATTAACGACTGATGTGCATCCCGAAGCGTAGTATCAGTTATTAGTAATTTTTGTGGACCGGCAACACTCATCATACACCTCAATCGGAGAGGGACTTATATTGTGCACATTCGAAAGCTAAAGCCTCACAAAAATTCATTGTGGAAGTATAAAAATATCACGAACCGGCAAAAATGCAAAAATAACAATGATAACTGCAATAATTGCCGACAGGTAATCCCGGAACTGATGGTGGAAACGGGGACAGAAGGTCCCTCCCCGGCTATATCCCCTCACAGCGAGGAGATCTGCCTGGTCGTATGCCCGCCTTATCTGGTTCAGGACAAGCATCCCTGCAACCGGGATTAAATTCCCGAA
This sequence comes from uncultured Methanomicrobiales archaeon, assembly GCA_963809105.1. GTDB lineage: Archaea > Halobacteriota > Methanomicrobia > Methanomicrobiales > Methanospirillaceae > CAIKOD01. Next base: position 470,351 of record CAWEIC010000005.1, read on the forward strand.
ACTGAATTTTTTCCCTTTCTGCCGTATGGCCACCCTGATCCTGGAAAGATCGAATTCAAGGTCATGAATACTCTGCATGCTCATTTCAGCGATTATTCCGGGATCAAAACCATACCGTTTACCGAAGGCCCAGACAGAAACTGCAAGAAATTCCCCGGGGCGGTATTCATAATATGCATACAGCGCGAGCAGCAGAACCACGGTCAGGCGTATAAAATAGGAAAGCCCACTGCCTCCTGTGATCTGGGTAAAAACAGAAACAATGACGATCATCAGGAAAAATATGGCAGTCGACGGTCGTTTCGTCAGCACCGCGAGCCGTGGGGTGAAGAACAGCCAGTACAGAAATGCTAAAAATGCCCCGCTGACACTGACAAAAGCAGCAACTGAGAGAATAATCACAACAAATATCCTTATCCTCGGGTCCTGCATTGGGCCTCCAGCAATGCCCGGGGCGAGATGTTTTCCGGGATTATATCATTCGCGAGAATGTTCCTGATATGTTCGGGTGCGATACTCCACCGGGAGATCGCCTCCGGAACCTTCCCACATAATTTCATCGATCCATTCCGTATTTCCCAGATATAGTCCACATCCGGAAGCCAGAGTGGCTCATGCGTGCAGATGATAACGATACCCTTACCATACCCCGCTATCGCGTCTGATAAAGATTGTTTTTCGGAACAGTCAAGGGCACTGAACGGTTCATCAAGGATCAGGAGGTCAGCGCCCGCCGAAAGAACACAGGAGAGATGAAGGCGTTTCAGTTCGCCCCTCGATAATGTGGCTATATCATCGTTTTCCCTCCTGGTAAGCCTGACCCGGTCAAGGACCCCTGGGACTGCCAGCCCCCAGGATCTGATCTCGTCACCGATGCTTATGCCCGTCACGTGGTATTCGGGAAACTGCATCGAAAGGACGGACCTGGACAATTCCTCCCGGTGGATCTCTCCGGCTGCCGGGGATACGAGACCCGCTGCAAGGAGGGAAAACGATGATTTCCCACTGCCTACCCTGCCGCTTACCAGGTGAATGCCCGGTCCGAAGACACCGTCGATATCCAGCCGGAATCCGCTCCTGGTAAAGGAAACTCTTTTAAATGTGAGAGTTTTCATCCGCGCACCTCCAGGAAAATGGATAGAGGCAGCCTCCTGCAAGGCCGGGAAAAATCGATTCCGGTGACCCGAAACGAGTTACTGTACCATCTTCGAGGAGGAGGACGTGATCGGAACGTGCAGCGAGCTCCATGTCCTGCGTACACAACAGATGATATTTCGGGGGCGGATTAACGGGGAGGGACATGATAATACGGGTCGAATATTCGTCAAGGTGGGAATCTGCTTCATCGAGCACCAGGATCGAAGGCCCGGTTATCAACGCGGTTGCCAGGGCCGCCATGACTTTTTCGCCACCCGAAAGATCGCGGGTATTCCTGTTGAGGAGCGGCGTAATCCCAAGTTGATCAGAGAGCGCCCTGACCCTGCTTCGTACCAATTCACAGGAAACTCCGGAAAAGCGAAGAGGTGCCGCTATTTCGTCTAAAACACGTCCAAAAAGCATATTTTTGTCCGGGTACTCATTGAGCCATCCGATATCGACAGTTTCGGGTGACCTTCCGTCAACTGACACGGTCCCTGATTCGGGTTCTGTTATTCCCGCAAGGATTTTCAGAAGTGTTGTTTTTCCCGAGCCGTTCTTCCCGATTATTGCCGTGGACCCCGGGCTGATATCAAGTGTGGGAATTTCGAGGATTCCATGCCTGATTCCCCGTAGTTCAATCACGGTTTACTGCACCTCTTTTCTGTCCGGGGCAGGTATTGCCTATCTGAATTCTTTATTCTTTTTCCAATGAGATAAGCAGCAGATCCCTTGACGATGTCGCCAGGAATAAACGGGACAAGGCCGATGAGTGATGCCTGGATAAGGGTCATACCGGTCGACAGCGACAGCCACCCTACACCCGCAGTAAAAAGCGCGACCTCACCGAGGATAATTCCTGCAGCATGTAGGGACCTGGTCTCCCCTTCATATGCGAGGCCGGTGATCAGAGATGCAGGGATGAACCCGATAAGGTAGCCCCCGGTCGGCCCGAGTAGGATACCGATTCCCGATGCCCCATTATGAAATACAGGGAGGTTCATCGCACCGAAAAGGACGATAAGCGATGTCGGGATTATTGCATATCGTTTCATCACGATACCGGCAAGGAGCACGAACAGCGTCTGAAGCGTAAAAGGAATAGGTACAAAAGGGATAGAGATCCAGCTCCCGATTGCGATCAGACCGATAAAAGCGGCTGTTTCTGCAATAATCAGTGCGCGACGCCGATCTCCCTTCATTCGTCAACCTTCATTAACTATCGGGTTGACGAGATTTCATGGTTATGTATGTACGCAGTCTCCGGCAATGACGTGCTCGACCCGGCCGTTGTCTTTCCTGATCACGAGAGCGCCATATTCATCGATATCGATGGCCTCGCCCTCGAAGGTATTTTTAAGAGTGCTGATCCTGACCCGCTGGTCGATCGTGCAGGAAAGGCTTTTCCATTCCCTTATGACGGGGTCATATTCCTGGCTTTCGATCAAGAGGTAACGGCTCTCAAATTCTTTAAGAATCCGGGCAAGGAGCGCGGCCCTGTCGACATCATGACCGATTTCTGCGCTTATCGACGTAACGCTGCCCTGGACAGTCGTTACGAGCTCTTTTGGCGATATATTCGCGTCAACGCCAATTCCCAGGAGGCAATAATGAATCGTGTCCGCCTCGGCAGACAACTCAAGGAGCAGTCCGGCAACTTTTTTGTCTCCGATATAAATATCATTCGGCCATTTGATCAATGCCCCGAGATCATATTCCTTCCTGATTGCCCTTGCGACAGCCACCGCTCCCGCCATGGTCAGCATGAATACATGATCAACAGGGATCTCGGGTTTTAAGACAAGCGTTACCCAGATCCCACCGGTCGGCGATATCCATGAACGCCCCATGCGGCCGACTCCACCGGTCTGTTCTTCTGCAATAATGACCAGGCCGTTCAGTTTCTCCGGTGATTCCTGCGTAAGGATTTCTCTGGCAACTGAGATGGTAGACGGGGTTGTTTCAAAATACCGCATCTTTTTCCCGATCAGTCTCGTCCTGAGATTTTTATGCACTTCGTAAGGAAGGAGTCGGTTGCTCTTCTTGGTCAGCTGGTATCCTTCTGTCTGGGAGGCAGAGATATCGTATCCCATCGCCTTCAGCTCCTTGACATGTTTCCAGACGGCGGACCGGGAGACGGATAAAATATCGCTGATATATTCGCCCGAAACGGGTCCATCGGATTTCTCGAGAATTTCAAGGACTCTGAATGCCGCTTCCATGTCTCCTACCTTTTAGAATTTATCTGCTCCCGTGGGAGGGGGCACGGATCCTTTCCGCAGACCTGCTGGAGGATTGCAGACTGGTGCTCCATCAGGGTTGCCAGGTCAAATATTCCGGTGATATCGACAACACCAATTACCCATACGGCATTACCGTCGTCATCCCTTATCGGACTTACTATCACCGGGACCCCGCGGTATGGCCCCTTGTCAGGGGTTTTCTTCAATGTTTTATTTTCCTTCAGTGCCTCTTTCAGGACGGGCCCGTCATAGGCGTTATCGACCACCCGGCCCTCCTCGATGCGTATGCCGGGACTATTCAGTGACCTGATGGTGACAGGGAGATGGTTGAGAAGCTCGTGGAGCGCAAGCCCGACCGGGATCATATCGGTGGAAACAGAGTCTGCAGAAATAATATACCGGTCCATAGGATCTACCTCATAATTCCCTCGTTTTTATCTAAAAAAAGGTTTCCCCTGCTTTGACAGAAAAGCCGGCAATAAAGCACCTTGAGGGATATTCGTGGATGGTTGTCACCAGGATAGTACCCTTTCCGATGATCTTCTCAACCATTACCGCTTTTCCGTTCATTCTGCCGATAACGGCGCCGTCTGTTTCCGGAAAAAATCCGTCAGTACTCGATATGATCGGGTTCATAGTCGCTGACTATTACCGCCCATGGACTGGATGAATCAATATCAATCTTTCCGTTCACCGGTTCATACCGGTATGAAATCCTGAAAGGCAGCCAGTCATAGACGTTATCCCGTTGATCTGCCGCACCGTACACAAGGAGGTTACCTCCGGCTTCTACAAACCGTTTGATCCTTGCCGAGCTTGCACGAAGTGCAGGCATCAGCCGCGAATACGCTGGATTCGCAAACCCCGTCGGCACGATAAACACAGAATACTGGCCCCTGAAAAACGGGGCTGCAAGAAGGTGTGGTGTTACCGGAACCGCAACTACACCGCATTCTTCAAGGAACCGTCCGAATACGAGGTTTTCATCCCATATAAGTCCTACACGGGGTTTCAACCTTTGATCACCCCTAACGGTTCCAGCCGTGCGACAAGACGGGATAACCCGACGGCATCAACTACCCTGACCACCTCGCCGCTTGGTTTATAGACAGCAGGTGCCTCCTCCGCGATTGCGGCATCGTTAGGCGCACAGACTATAATGCCTTCCTTCGCAAGACTATTTTTAACGCCGGTACCGCTGATATTCTTCTTTGCAGAGGACCGGGACAGAACCCTCCCTGCGCCGTGGCATGTCGAACCGAACGTGCGTTCCATTGCCGTCGCCGTTCCCCTCAACAGGAACGACGATGTCCCCATGCTTCCGGGAATAATAACCGGCTGGCCGGTTACCGCAAACCTGGCAGGGAGGTCGGGGTGACCCGGACCGAACGCACGGGTTGCACCCTTCCGGTGGACACAAGCAGACACCTTTCTGCCGTCAACGATATGTTCCTCCATTTTTGCCACGTTATGGGCGACATCGTATATGTGGTGCATACTGTCATACTCGATCCCGTACATCTTCTCAAACACCGTACGGACGGTATGCATGATGATCTGCCTGTTGGCCCATGCATAATTCGCGGCCGCCGCCATCGCTGAAAAGTACGCCCTTCCTTCATGAGATTCAACAGGCGCGCATGCTAACTGGCGATCGGGAACAGAGATATGGTATTTTTTAACGGCACTTTCAAGAATTTTTAAATGGTCTGTACAGGTCTGATGACCCAGGCCCCGGGAGCCGCAGTGGATCATTACAACGATTTGGCCTGGTTTCAACCCGAATACCTCCGCAGCTCCCGGATCATAGATCTCTTTTACCGCCTGTATCTCGAGAAAATGGTTCCCGGCTCCAAGCGTCCCCCCTGAGGGGTTCCTCTCTGTTTCGCTTTGGCTGAAACCGATCCGGCATCTGCCTGCGCCATGCTGCCGTGTTCTTCGCATCGTTCCTGGTCCTCCTGGATACCATATCCCTGTGATATGGCCCAACCGGCCCCTTTTATCATCATCCCGTCAAGTTCTTTTCCGGATATCCTGACATTCCCTTTTGCACCGATGCCAGTCGGGACCGATTTATACAGTGTTTCCACCAGTTCCCGGCGCCGTGTCAGATCGGCAACGGTAAGAGGTGTGCCGAGAAGCCGGACTCCGCAATTTATGTCGAACCCTACTCCTCCCGGGGAAACAACCCCGGTTTCCCTGTTAAATGCAGCTGACTCCACCAATAGGAAACCCATACCCCCAGTGGATATCTGGCATGGCAAGCGAATACCTGATGATTCCGGGTAATGTCGCAACATTGGCAAGCTGCTGGATGGCACCCGCTTCGAGGGTCCTGTCGAGTGCATCGGAAAGAAAATAATGGCCAGGTACACGCATCCCCGGGGTAAACCCTACCGGGACTTCCCATTCATATTCCCCGACCCGTGATATCCCACTGATCATCTTTCACCTACACATCAAAGAGTATGTCCAGTACATAGGCGGCATCCTCTTTAAGAATTCGGAGTCCCGAGTACCGAAACACCTTTGATTTCTGTTCCTCCCCGGTGTTTGGAGGGGTCGAAGGGTTCGCCGGTAAGCGTTGCCGTCAACCTGTTCCCTGTAAGCAAAACGGCGAACGATGAAAACACAAGCCCATCGACTTCAGATACATACAGGACCTCGGAAAGAAAATCCATCATCAGGTCTTCAGGGTTGCCAGATTCGACAGAAATAGTCCGATGCACAGTCCCGGGATCGGTCCGCCCATACATTATAATCATCATGGCAGCTGCAGTTTCTGAAAAGAGGCCCTCCAGGCTTTCGGATGTAACCCGGATCTTTATATCGGCGGTGTGGGGAAGTTCGATATAACTCATATGCCACGCGAATATTCATGATCGAAATAGAATGGGACCATCCCCATATCGATTGCATGAAGGTACCGTACCTGGTGTACCGAGATAAAAATCGTATAATCCCCGGCTTTGACCTGGAAATCATTGGGTTTCGGTGATTTCATGGAGACAGGGAGAAGGATAGGACCTCCGCATGACGTACATATCCGGAAATCGCATTTCCGCTGGTTGATATAGTCGATAACTTCCTCGGTTACGACAATGTGCTCCGGGTACGACGGTCTGGGATAATGGGCATCCATGTTCTTCAATAGTTAGGATACTTCTTATAAAAAGGATGTTGGTTGTCCCCGGGCGGTTTGCTGTTCAGACAGGGCCGATAATCCTCGTAACCATTTCCAGGTACTGTTCCCTGACTTCATACAAACTTGTTGTGCCGTCCCTGTTCCGGCTGACACGAAGAATACCGAGACGTGATGCAACAATGCCGACCATTGCAGCAACAGAATGATAGCTGATGGAAAATTTTTTCTCGAGATAATGGTAGACGTCCTGAATAGTAAACGACTTGATTTTAAGGAACAACCTGATCATTTCGCGCCTTATGCCGGTCCTGTCTCTTGAAACATAATTTTTAAGGCGTGTTTCAATTACCTTCCGGATCTCAGCCTTGGCCCTCATACGTGATCACTACCTCCCTTGGCGATATATTTCTTTTGTTTTTTATTTCTGGCCTGCGCGTTAAACAAGGTTAAAATCTTAAGAAATCACAAAAAGTCGTGATTAATGCCGTTTTTTAATTATCCGGAAGATTGAGTGACAGGAACTATTTATCCGTTCATGACCGAATTATAATGATATGGGATTCTTCAGCTATGATGTAAATCGCTATACTCCAAAACAGATGGTGATCATCCCGCTGATCCTCCTCGCACTTGCCCTGATTTCTGTCGGTTACTCGATGTACACGACAGGACTGCCTGTCCACCCGGGAATTGATTTTTCCGGTGGGACTGCGGTAACGGTTTTTACTACCGATACACAGCAACAGATATCTGCATATTTTGCAGGATATCCGCTCGAGGGGATCGAACCAGGGATCAATAACGGATATTACCTGAAGTTTGGAAATATGCCAGATGCCCAGCTGCAGTCGCTTAACCAGTTAATTACCGATAAGTATCCTGACGCAAAAATCGACCAGATAGGAGAATCATTTGGTAAAACTCTCCAGGAACAGGCGGTCCTGGCCCTGATCTTTTCGTTTATCGGGATGGCTATTGTCGTCTTCATTGCCTTCAGGACGTTCGTGCCATCTGTCGCCGTGGTGCTGTCTGCTTTTGCAGATATCGTGATGACTGCAGGGTTTATGAACGTCATCGGTATTTCTCTGACGCTGAACACGGTCGCGGCACTCCTGATGCTCATAGGGTACTCGGTGGACAGCGATATTCTGCTGACAATGAGAACGCTGAAACGCCAGGGGAAACTTGAAGACAAGCTAAGCGGTGCGTTCCGGACCGGGATTATCATGACAAGTACCGCAATCGCAGCAGTTGCCGCCATGTGGGTAGTCTCCTGGTGGGGACAGGTCGACACCATCAACCAGATTGCGACAGTCCTGCTAATCGGGCTTGTTTTTGATATTCTGAATACATGGCTTACCAATGCCGGGATCATCAAGTGGTACATCACCAAGAAAGGCGGTGCCCTGTTGACCGGTGGCGGGCTGGCAAAAACCGAACCGAAAAAGAAGGGTGGAAAATGAATTCAAAAGAGTTTATCGACCTTATCAAAGACTGGCGGGTAGCCCTTCTGATCATTCTGGTCGCCGCGTCCCTCATTGCTATCTATCCACACTTCGAAAATGGGCAGCTTACAACCAACCTGCAGTATGGCCTTGACCTCCAGAAGGGGGCTTGGCTCCAGCTGGAATTTAAATCCGAGGTTGTTGGCTACCAGACAGATCGTCCAGTGGCCGATTTTACCGGAGACCTAAAGAACCTGACAGGAGCAGATATAGAGGTCCTCGATAATAACAAAATCGAGATACGTAAGCTGTATACCCAGGATGAACTGACGCCCATCTTCCAGAAAGCGGGAGGAACCATCACATCGTTTGAACCGGGCGTTTCCAAAGCCACTGCCGATGATGTCAAACGTATTCTCGACAATAAGATCAACAGCCTGGGAACCCGTGATTTCAGGGTTAACACACTGACTGGATTGGACGGTGTAACCCGGTACATACGGGTGGAGCTTGCAGGTGTCTCCATGAGCGAGGCCCAGAATATCGTTGGGCGCCAGGGAAAATTCGAGATACGAATTGTAACCACGGGAAACGAGACCGAGCATGTCTTGTTTGGCGATACAATAACGGGAGTCGGCAATCCGAGCCAGGAGCCCCCCGGAAGCGGGAAATGGGGCGTGGCATTTAACTTAAACGATGCCGGTGCATTGGCATTCCAGCAGGCAGCAATAAATTATGGTGCTACAACAGATCCCAATAATCATAATGTCCAGATGCTCCTCGACAACCAGACGGTCTACAGCGCACCCCTTTCCCCGGAACTTGCTGGTAATCTCCAGAGCCAGCAGGTGAAGTCCCTGTTCGCTTCGACAGGAGCCGGTAGCAGCGGCCTCGATGCCGCGAATAACCTCGAGATCCACCTGAGAGCCGGTGCGTTGCCCGTTGATGTTTCAATTGCCGGGTCGGGATCGGTATCCGCTGTTTTAGGAGATCATTTCAAGAACATGGCGCTCCTCGCAGGCATTCTCGCGCTGATAACGGTGGGTCTGGTTATATTCTACCGTTACAGGGAACCTGCCATCGTGCTGCCCATGGTGTGCATCAATGCCTCAGAGATCATCATCCTCCTTGGTATCTCGGTCTATACTATCCAGCTCGACCTTGCAACAATTGCAGGTCTTATTGCCGTGCTCGGGACCGGTATCGACCAACTTGTCATTATCACCGATGAAATCCTCCATGAAGGTAAAGTACCGTCGCCAAACATATACCAGAAACGCCTTTCCCGGGCACTTAGTATTATCGTTGCCTCGGCGGCAACCGTGGTCATAGCAATGCTTCCGCTTGCACTGATGGACCTCTCCACGCTGAGAGGTTTTGCGATAATTACTATCCTTGGTGTACTCATTGGTGTAACGATAACAAGACCGGCCTACGGCCGGATAATCATGGCAATCCTTTCCAAACCCCAGTAATTTTTATTACAAGTCCAATGCTCTGGCGGTTGGCCTCTTCATTTTTAAAAAAAAATTACAAGCATAACAACCTTTATCTGCGCATTTCACGACATCTGATGAAGGTAATTTGACCATGACAAAACCGGTTTTGATGGATTTTTTTGCCGAATGGTGCGGACCCTGCAAACGCCAGACACCTATCCTGGAAGAACTGAAAAAGAAGATGGGTGATGCCATAGATCTGCAAAAAATCGATGTCGACCAGCATCTGGACCTTGCCCAGAAATACGGAATCCAGGTTGTCCCTACTCTCATCGTCGAGAAAGACGGGAAAGTCGTCAGGACCTTCGAAGGCGTGACAAGTGCCGAGACACTTGAAGCCCTGCTGATAACACTCATTAACTGAATGAACTGGTGATGCTGTATGAAAATCGGGATAATCGGAGGAACAGGAGATATCGGGGAGGGTATGTCCCGCCGACTTTCTCCTCTCCATGAGGTAGTGCTGGGCTCGCGTGACGCCGAGAAGGCGTTCGTAACAAGTAAATGCACAATCGATCTACTGACGGAGCGGGGTATTTCCTGCAGTTGTACGGGTGTGTGTAACCAGGATGCAATTTCCGGCGTAGATGTAATAATCCTTGCAGTCCCGTTTGCACACCTGGAAAATACCCTACGCGGACTGACCGGTTTTGAGGGAAAAATTGTTGTGTCTCCGGTGAACCCGATGGAAAAAAGGGATTATTTTTCCTTTGTTCCGCCGCCTGAAGGATCTGCAGCACTTCTCGTGAAAAAGCTTCTTCCGGGGGCCAGGGTCGTCACGGCCTTCAACACCATTGCTGCGAACCGCTGGAAAGCAATCGATGAAGAGATCGAAGTCGCAGTACCGGTTTCCAGCGACGACCAGGAGGCTAAAAAAATTGTTATAGACCTTGCGAACGGCATCTCGAAGATCAGGGCTTACGATGCGGGGCCGCTGGCAGTATCCGCCATGATTGAAAGCCTGACACCGCTGCTCCTCAACATTGCACGATATAACAAGATGAAGGATGTCGGTATCAGGTTCGTCTGAGTGTGAAAGAATAGTCAGGCTTCTTACGGACCACTACGGGAACATACCCTGGTGGCCCGGAGACACCGATGAGGTGCTTATAGGCTCGATCCTTACCCAGCAGACACGCTGGGAGAATGTGGAGCAGGCACTTCATATTTTAAAAGAACGAAAGATATGCACCCTTGCTGCGATACTCGATGCAGAACCGGAAATCATTCAGGATGCCATCCGCTGTACCGGATTTTACCGGGTCAAAACAAAACGCCTGAAAGAAGTTGCACGCTACATTATCGGACAATATGGCGGTGTGCAGAAAATGAACGATCGCCCGACTCCGGAGCTTCGCCGCGGTCTCCTAGGCGTGAATGGAATTGGTGCGGAAACAGCGGACAGCATCCTGTGTTATGGATTTAACCGTGCAAGTTTTGTTATAGATGCATATACCCACAGGATTTGTTCCTGTGCAGGAATCATTGAAAAGGGTCCTGAACTGAAGGATCTTTTCGAACGCATCCTCCCGGAAGACAATATGGTATACCGACAGACCCATGCGCATATCGTGGAGTTTGCAAAGGAATTTTGCGGAAAAAACAGGTGTAATGAATGTATTCTGAAGAATTCAGTCGAATAGGAAAAAGGCTTTTTTCAGAAGGCCTTGTCGGGGGAAACTTTGGTAATATGAGTGTCCGTTCAGGGAATGGTTTTTTAATAACACGAACCGGTTCTTATCTCGATGACCCGGGAGAACTGGTTTTTGTTCCTCTTGAAGGGCCGGTCCCGGCGGATGCGTCAAGTGAATACCGCGTACACAGGGAAATTTATAAAAAAACCCGGCATAAGGCGATTATACATGCCCATCCGGCACATGCAGTGGCACTGTCCCTTATCCTCGATGAAATCATACCCCGTGACAGTGAGGGAGAACTCCTTTGTCCTGTTATACCCGTTGTCGGAGGAAAGCCCGGTTCCGATGAGCTGGCATTGACAGTTTCCGATGCATTACGCCTTTCGAAACTGTCCATTGCGTCGGGACACGGAACATTCGCAGCAGGTAAGTCTCTTGACGAGGCGTATCTCTTTACTTCGCTCGGCGAACATGCATGTACGGTCCTAATCTTCCTTACAAACCTCCATTGACCATAGGTATGTTCAAAAAGACCTATCGGAATTATGGAATTAATATATAAGAGAACTGATAGGAACTGACTGGAATAACAGGGTCAGGGGTTGATGCCTATATAGAATCGCATCATAGTATTGATAACACATGATCCCGTTTATCGATCTCATTCTGCATTTTGATCATTATCTTCCCCAGATAATTGCAACCTACGGGGTCTGGACCTATATTTTCCTGTTCATTATGATCTTTCTCGAATCGGCTCTCGTAATTTTTCCCTATCTCCCGGGTGATTCTCTTCTCTTTATTACAGGAGCACTTGCGGGGTCAGGAATGCTCAGTCTGGAACTGCTCCTGACACTCCTGATAGTAGCGGCGATTATCGGAGGTGCGGTCAATTATGCTATTGGTTATTTCCTCGGCCATGAAATTCTTATCCACAAGTGGAGTCTTATCAGGAAGGAACATGTCGAGAAGACACACTCATTTTTTGAAAAATATGGCGGGTTTACCATTGTCATCGCCCGGTTCATCCCGTTTGTAAGGAGTTTTGCACCTTTTTTTGCAGGAATAGGACAGATGAACTTTTGCCATTTTTTTATATACAACATCCTCGGGGCAGTTTTATGGGTATCCGCATTTGTATTAGGCGGATATTTCTTCGGAAATCTTCCCATCGTCCAGGATAATTTCAGCCTCGTTGTGCTGGTTATTATTGGGCTTTCCCTGCTGGGTGTTGGATCGGTTATTATAAACATGATCCGATCGGTCAGTAAAAAACAGAAGACCTGATCCCTTCAACCGGTAACGGGCCGGAACCGGGTAGTTATCTGGAACGAATCTTACTATTTATCCATGTTATTGTCCGCAATATGATTACTGCAGGTTAATATCCTCCAAAAGGAAATTACATGATGCAGCAACCCGCAGGGGAGAAAAAGTCAGTTTGATCGAAGACAAATTACTCCGCCTTACAGAGGAACAACGCCGCGAAGTAGAGGATTTTATAGATTTTCTGATGTCGCGTGACAAGAATCCTGGTCAATTTGTTTCTTCCGGGAATAGCGGAAGTCATTCAGAAATCAGAGATTTTTCTGATTTTAAGAAAGACACCCTCTTTGGGCACAATCATGAATCATCCGGGGCTTCAGGTGACGATATTCTCGCTGATTATCCAGAATATGGCGATATAGGGAGTTTATCCGGCACAAATGAGTCACATCCTGTCAGATCAACCCCTCATGACAAACCAGTTACGAGAAAAACAACTTCAGGAGATCCATCACAGCTACTCGACTGGCTGGACTGATCCGTATAGAATCTGCCCGTCCCTTCGATCCCGTCATGACCTTACGGTCATCTTTTCATAAATAGCCGGAAATTAATAGAGAACAATGGACTCGACGGGATTTGAACCCGTGGCCTTCACGTTGCAAACGTGACGATCTACCCCTGATCTACGAGCCCACAGAAATTGCGCTATATTAGTTTCATGTGGTGGCTTATATCTCTTGCTGATTGTTGGCTAAATTGCGGTTTCGCGCAGCCTTTAATCGACCTGAATTTCGTACATAGCCGAAGAACAGCCAGATATTATAACACCGGCAAAGAGAGTTGGCCTTGAATGACTTTCGAAGCGTATCATTCAGATGTGGACTTGGCGGGATTTGAACCCGCGGCCTTTACGTTGCGAACGTAACGATCTACCCCTGATCTACAAGCCCTTGGGGAAATAAAAATTAATCAGAGGATAATTTCGATATCCAGTTTTTCTGCCAGTTCTTTATATCTGTTCCTGATGGTGACTTCGGTAACGCCTGCCACTTCCGCAACTTCCCTCTGGGTACGGCGTTCCCCGCCAAGGATCGAGGATATATAAATCGCTGCAGCAGCTACACCGGTCGGCCCGCGGCCGCTGGTAAGCTCTCTTTCCCCGGCCTGCCTGAGAATTTCCACGGCACGGCTCTGGACCTCTCCCTTGAGCGTCAATCCTGAACAGAACCGTGGCACATAGTCAATCGGCGATGTTGGGAGCAGTTTAAGTCCGAGCTCACGGGATATAAACCTATATGTCCTGCCTATTTCCTTCCTCGAAACACGCGATACCTCGGCAATCTCATCAAGGGTTCTCGGGACGCTGCATTGCCTGCAGGCCGCGTATAATGCTGCAGCCGCAACACCCTCTATGCTCCTTCCGCGAATGAGATTCTTGTCAACGGCATCGCGGTAGACAACTGCCGCCGTTTCACGCACATTTCTCGGGAGACCCAGAGCTGATGCCATCCGGTCGAGTTCAGAGAGTGCAAAAGCAAGGTTTCTCTCGGTTGCATTCGAAACCCTGATCCTGCGCTGCCATTTCCTGAGCCTGTAAAGCTGGGCACGGTTCTTCGAAGAGATCGCCCTGCCGTAGCTGTCGCGGTTTCTCCAGTCGATCATCGTCGAAAGGCCCTTGTCATGGATAGTGAAGGTCATCGGTGCACCTACTCTTGACCTCTTCATCCTCTGGTCATGGTCGAATGCCCGCCACTCCGGACCCCGGTCGATGAAATCGTCATCGATTACAAGACCACAGTTCTGACAGACAAGTTCCGCACGCTCATAGTCGTGGACCAGTTGCCTGCTGCCACATTCCGGACATACCGTTTCGGTATGATCCTCCGCTTTCTTTTCGTGCTCCTTAACACGCTCTTTCACGCGGTTTTTAAGGGTTTCACGTTCATTTTGGAGTATTTTTAACTTTTCAACTTCCTGCATTCCGACTCACCTCTGTTACCTGGTAAACAGTTTTTCACCAACCACCGTCTCACACTGGTTCCGACAGAGAACAACCGCGTACGGGGACGAGACCTTTCCAAAGACGTCCATAATTTTTCCAACGGTTTTCATCCGCCTGTCGACAACTTCACTGTATAAACGCGGGAGTTGTGCAGCATCACACTGCACGATCAGCATACGTCTGCCATATCTGTTCAGAGCGCGACCAATACGCTCTCACCAATGATACCTCGCAAGAATCAAGGGCAGCTGAACGTACAGCTGGATGATTTAGCAATCTATAAATATTGTAAGTAGAAGTATATAAATATGTAGTAAAGGTATAAATATTAAATTTGTAAATTTCAGCGGGATAACCATTGTTTGATATTTAAAGACAATACCTGCCTGCATTCTTCAGTATCGAGCCCTGCACCCCTTGCTATTGAATTTCGTGCGCGTTCATCAAGAAGATCATGCGGTGCATGGGCATCCGAATCTACAACAAGAGTACACCCTGACGCAAGCGCCACCCTTGCAACATATCCATTTGCCCTGTTATGACCTCCCCTTGATGTCAACTCCAGCGCAACACCGGTCCTGGCCGCTTCCTTTGCATCGGCAGGATCGATGAGACCCGGGTGCGCAAGCACATCGACAAAGGAGCAGGAACAGGCGGCATGATTCGTTCCCGGGGCTACGGGCTCTACGAGGGATTCTCCATGAACCAGTACAATATCTGCTCCTGCCACTTTCGCCTCCTCCGCGAGAATCGGAATTTCGGAAGGAGGAACATGGGTTATTTCCACCCCGCACAGGAGGGACACGTCATATAACCGGGCAGATGCCCTTAGCAGCCGGATAGTTTTAATTACAGAAACCGTATTCGTAGCATCGACATGGTCTGTTATGGCAACCGTTTCATACCCCAGGACGGACATACGCCTTATGAGTTCGATCGGGAGCAATTCACCGTCACTAAGGATTGTATGGGTGTGAAGATCGTACATCCCTGTCATTTTTTTACCTCAAGTTTTGAACAGATCCGTTTCAGCAGTTCACCTTTAGGTTTATCCCACACCGCGAAAATCCGCCCTTCCCGCCCGGCCCAGTGTCCCGGATGTGATTTCATCTCGGTGCGATATTTCAGACCGTTCTTTTTCAATGCTGATTCTATTTCGGCAAGGCCCGGGTTCCTGACCGCTTTTGAGAGAGGTACTTTTCTCCCTTCCCGGCGCTTGAGCGTTGCATCAAAGTAGCAGGGGTAAAGAATTCTCTCTCCTTTCATTCTTCCTAATGTTTGGGGGTGAACCTATAAACAATGTCCGAGAAAATCATTATACATGCACCACATCGACGTCAGGATTGAAAAAGATGTATACGACGTCAATAATACTATTGCCGACAAGAATTCGGCACTTTTGAAGGAACACGGGATTCGGGCATTCGACCTTCTCGGGGCGATCGGATCAGGAAAGACGGCTCTTATCGAACGTATTGCTCCTGTATTGGCGGAGCGGGGCCTGGTTGCCGGAGCTATTGCCGGAGACGTATATGGGGATGACGATTTCCAGAGGATTAAAGCCCTGGGCATTCCTGCAGTTAATGCAAACACTGGAAAAGAATGCCATCTCGATGCACATATCGTGGAACATGCGATCGATCACCTCCCCCTCGACCGTATCAATATTCTTTTTATTGAAAATGTCGGGAACATGGTCTGCCCTACAGATTTCCGACTCGGAGCTGAGAAACGGATCGTTGTCGTAGACTCAACGGAAGGCGACGATGTTGTCAATAAGCACCCTATGATGTTCCGCGGGTGTGAAATCGGAGTTATCAACAAGGTCGATCTGGCCCCCCTTGTCGGGGCCGATCTCGACCGCATGGAACGGGACATGCACCGGTACAATCCCGGTATGGCGGTATTCCGTACAAACCTGAAGACCGGTGAAGGGGTTGTCCCGCTCCTCGATGCCATACTCCGGTGATCAGTGAAAATATATAGCATCCACTTCAAATATTACAGAACTCTCGGAGGGCATCTGTCCCGATGAAGGATACCATAAAGGGGAAATACTATGCTTTGGCAGGGAAAATCAGTCAGACAGGTAACCGGTGGACGCTACCGGCTGGCACAGGGAAAACGAAGAGCTGAGATCGGTTCAGGACCGGCAGATACCCACATTGGTGAGGACCGGAGCAGAATTGTCCGTACATATGGCGGCAACCATAAGATCAGGGCACTCCGCGCCATGTATGCAACGGTCTCGTCAACTTCGACCGGCAAAGCGCAGAAAGTAAAGATAGACAGAGTCGAGAAAAACGACGCAAATCCAAACTATGTGCGGCGAAATCTTCTCACAAAGGGCGCAATAATTCATACAGAACTTGGAAGCGCCCGAATTGTAAGCAGGCCCGGTCAGAACGGTGTTATTAACGCCGTTCTTATCGAATAAAGTTTTTCTGATTTGTTATCATTCCAAAATAATTCAGGAATTGTTTTAATTCTCTCTTCTTCTCTCAAGCCTATGAAAAATTCTGGGAAGCCTTCACAACAGATCCTGTTCACACTTTATCCGCGATGAACCAATTATTTGATAGCGCCCCGTGACGAGAATATAGTATTTACCCGTGTGCAGAAAAGGATCCCTGTAATACGGGTTTTAAAACAGGTACAGGAGTGGACAAAACCGGATGAGCCTCATTGTTACAATTGCCGCACCATTTCGGCATACGAGAAAAGACCGGCTCAAGAAAAATGAAATCGTATATTATCTTGCATTTGACCGTAAATGGATGAGTATCGAACAGGCAAATACAATCCTGAAACGGGCTCTTGACGAAGGGCTGATTGCATATGATGGGGATATGCTCGCCCCAAAATTTGATTTTGCGACTGTGGAGATCCCTATCGGCTTTAAACCATCATCCGCCGTTTTTGAAGTCCATGACCCGGTCTCATCTCTGGTAGACAGGATTGTGAAGGAAAGCGGAAAAAAAGAAACCGAACTTATCTCGGAAATGAACCTGATGACATCCGGCGAGTTTGATAATCTCCTGATGCCTGAAGCTGCCGTGATCATTCTCGCCAAACGGTACAACACCCGTTTTTCAGACCTCCTGCCCGATCTGAAAGAACACCTGTTAAAAAAGTGATATTATGCTGCTTTTTCTGCCGGTGCAGCTTTCGGGAATAACTCATCGAGAGACTTTTCCCCGTACGATATGATCTTTGCATTGATCTGGACGAAATCGGCAGTTATCTCATTGCCTCGGACCGGTTTTCTCCTACGCTCCCCATCCATTACCGGATGATATCCTACACCACCGGAAAGCAGAAGTTTTTTCCGGCCTGCCATGGGCAGATTTTGCCTGGCGGGGGTCCCGTTTCTGTCTGATGCCCCTGTAATTTTCATACGGTATCCTGCCACACCAACAGGGGATGCATCAACCTCGTCACCAACGTGTTTTCCCATAAGGAATGCAGCAGCGCCGCCGCTTACATCGACCTTGTATGATTTTCCATTTTTTGGATCTGATAAGACTATTTTAAACTCGACCATTCATTCAACTCCATTCGTCGTATCCGCAATGGACACTGCAATCCCGAATCACACCAGATATAGATAGAAGCCCGGATATACAGGCATTAATATCACGGTTGTTGTGCATATCCGCACCAATGGAACCGTCCGGGAAGTACCAAGTTACATTGGACGACTGAATATTAAATACTACTTTCCCCAGAACGGTTCGGCCCGGCGCTTCATACTCGTAAATTCTCCTAATACTTCCTGGGTGGGTGCAGGTAGGTGGGAAACCATCTCCCGCTCTAGGACTTTGACGTGATGTTCAGGTATATCGACAAAGAGGTCGTCATCCACATCCAGTTGTCTTCCGACCGCCGCCCCTTCAATCGATATGGCAACCTCCTTCCCTGCTTCCGCTTCCCTGATCGCTTCCTGGTTATACTGGATCGATTTGAGATGACCTACTTTTTTGCCGTCCCTCTGGATCAGGTTTACGTCGGTGCGGAGCGTCCCGCCAAGTACCACGGACGCCAACCACCGCAGGATTGCTCTGCCGGAAAATACAGTTGGGTAGAACCCGGATCTTTGCAGGCATTACGATCTGCTCGAACCGCTGTTTTTCCAGCTTCCGTTTTATCTCGTCCCGCCATGCGACGTACTCATCGACGAGCTGGTATATAACCCTCCCCGAGAAGACCCTGATATGGGAATATGAAGAGTCCTTAATCATATCTGCTGCATCGGGAAGGATAGTGGTGTTGAACGACAGAAGAACCCGGTAGTATGGATTTTTTATCGTCCCTGTTTCGATGATATCGTGCCTGCTCACCGCACCTACTCCCGCACGCATCACCTCGATCTCCTTCTCTGTCGAGCTCTTTGCAGATCGCCTCGAGAGCCCCGATAGTATCTGCCTTGATCACGAGCCCTTCCGGACTGAGTTGGACATGGATGTCTTCCATTTCACGTCTGATCTCTTCCAAAATCGCAGAGGGATCACCCCGTATAACACGGACCGGGGATCCGGCAATAACTTCCTCCAGATCGGGGGCGGTTAATTTGATCCCTGCTGCGGCAGTGACCGATTTAACCCGTTCGAACCGGTCTTCGATCAGGATCTCCTTCATCGGTCTCGGTTTCAGAAGGGACCTGACTTTCGTAACGATAGGGCCTTCCTGAGTTGCTGCCGCAATGTCATCCCCGACAGAAAGCGTACCGTCGTACAGGATTACGTCAAGAGTCGTCCCGAGACCACGTTCTTCTTTCACCTCAAGAACTGTACCTTTTCCCGGGCCTTCCACGCTCAAAGCAAGATCGTTTTCCATGTAACGCTGCGCAAGCCCGATCATTACCATCAGGAGTTCAGCTATCCCTTCCCCGGTGTGCGCACTGACAGGGACAATTGCCAGGTTTCGCTGGAAATCGCTTACCCGGTCGAACCGTTCGGCTGAAAACCCGATCTCGGACAACGCCCCTACTATTTCATACACCTTTTTTTCGAGGAATTCACGAACCCGGTCATTTTGCTTTAAAAACGATTGTGAAAAAGGTTCGCCTTCTGAAGCCCTCCACCCGTGCAACCGGTCGATCTTTGTTGCAACGACGACAAACGGGGTTTTATACGACCTGAGGATCTGGAGGGCCTCGATGGTCTGGGGCTGGAATCCCTGGTTAATGTCCACCACGACGATGGCCATATCGGCCAGGGCGCCTCCCCGTGCCCGGAGCGTTGTAAATGCCTGGTGGCCGGGAGTATCGATAAAAAGAAGCCCGGGAACATTGGTATCCAGGCTCCCCATGGAGAGGCTCATTGCCCTGATGGCCTCTATCGGTACGAGAGTCGCCCCGATATGCTGGGTAATCGCACCCACTTCTGTTTTTACTACAGCCGACCCCCGGATCCTGTCAAGCAGAGATGTCTTTCCATGGTCAACGTGCCCGAGTACACAAACGATAGGTGTCCTGATCTTCTGTTTTATTGACATATCCACCACCCGCGTGAAGCGACCGAACGTATGGTTGTGATCGATCAGAACTTCGATGACAGCCGGGGAGTGCACAATGATCCCCCCGCACCCCTCACTCATCTATGGACGATAATCCATCACTCACTGGATATGTAATAGCGCAGTTGAATTATTAAATAATCACATCAGATGCCGGTGTGTCTGTTTCCGGTGGTTCTCCTGTACCGGGCATATATGCAACGGAGACCGATTATTGCCCGATTCAAACAGCTACCTTAATTAATCCAGATTACAAAGGTAAGAGGGATATTTTGCCAGGGTGGGGTAGTTGGTTATCCTAGGGGACTGTGGATCCCCCGACCCGGGTTCGAGTCTCGGCCCTGGCCTTCTGACAACAATCTGATTCTATTCTGGAATTAAAATTATTAATAATTGAATAGGTTCAAATTATCACCTTCGTAAAGATTCGCCTATATCAGTGCTATTGTAAATTCGGAGCCTGAGGATAGGAAATACTTGCCCCGATTCTGGATTTGAAGGCAAATATTTAAAGCCTATTGTCACTTTTGGCTATTTAGTTTATACGGAGTTTTAAGAATGGGGGAAAAAAACGTCGATATTATGTTCCTTGTGGCATTTGTATTGATAGTCTCGTGTGTTGGAATATCCTGCGCCGACAATGAGATTATTATTACATCGGTTCCTGTAGCGATGAATACCTGGTACCCTGTCGGAGCCTCCGGTTACCTTTCAACTGCGGTCTCTCCGGCGATTACGGGTTCCAACTGGCTACCCGGTTCCGGCCCGTACCTCAGTGGTTCCAATTACCTCTCAACTGCGATTTCTCCGGCGATTACGGGTTCCAACTGGCTACCCGGTTCCGGTCCGTACCTCAGTGATTCCAATTACCTTTCAAGTGCGGTCTCTCCGGAGATTATGGATTCCAACTGGTTACCCGGTTTCGGACCATACCTCAGTGGTTCCAATTACCTTTCAGCCTCCGCCCCTCCCAGAATTGTAGGTGCCAGCTGGTGATTTAATATGATATTATCTTTTTAACCCGTATCAATTACTGCATCAGCAGCATCCATAAATCGTTTACCCGATATCCTTTTCCTGGAAAAGAAGATTTAATCACAGGTCATCCAACTTTGCTGATCTATAAATAAGACATAAAACCATAAAAAGAAAGGTCGGACCGAACCTGATTTATAATTTTGTTATGATACGGGCCCTGGCACTCATGCCCTCATTTCCAATAGTAAATGGATTTAGTGGGGATTTCTGCTCAATTGTCAGTCATCGGGTTGCTCCCGATCTGAAGATGTACCTGGGTACCTGTTTCTCGATAATACAGCGCCACGAACGGACTTTTTCTTCTAACCCCATCCGTGCATTGGCAGGACTCGTTGACGGAAGGATAACAACCCTGACACCAGGAAATCCTCCCGGCCACGCCCTGGTGAAATATTTTCCGGCGGTCCCGCCATTCAAAGCAATCAGATTAATCGAGGGGCATTGTTCCAGCACAGCCGGTATATTGTTTATCCGGACATTCCTTATTTTATCATCCATCGAGCCTGTCCGTTCACATGATCGGACGATATCCCACAAGGCTATTCCCGCATCTCTGATCATTTTCGTCCTTTCGGCATAAGGAAGCGATTCCGGTATTCCGAGCAGACTCCCGATTATCATCCAGAACTGGTTTTTCGGGTTTCCGTAGTACTGCGCTCTCGCAAGTGATTTGGTTCCCGGAAAACTCCCGAGTATTAGTACCCGGGGGGACTCTCCAACTACACAGGGCAGACCTCCGGGCAAAATCATAATAATATGTTTCTTTCTCCCTGTTTAAGATAACAAAGTTTTAATAATGCGCTGGACTACTGCTCTTCACCAGAGGAGAGATAATGGTTCATCAGACCGAGGCAATGGATAATAAAGTCCCGATTTTTGTCGAAAAGACCGGGCGTGTGGAACTTGTCGACCGGATTGTGAAAAGTGATGAGGAATGGCAGAAACAGCTTACCAAAGAACAGTTCGAAGTCGCACGGAAAAAAGGCACCGAACCTGCATTTGCCAATAAGTATTCTGATTTCCATGAAAAAGGGACCTATGTATGCATATGCTGCGGGACCGATCTCTTCTCTTCGGATGCCAAATTCAGGTCAGGTACAGGCTGGCCGAGTTTTTTTGCCCCGATCTCTGAACTGAATGTACGGATCGAGACGGACAGATCGCTCGGCATGGTAAGATCGGAAGTCCTCTGTACCCGATGCGGCGCCCACCTCGGTCATGTATTCGATGACGGGCCCCCGCCGACCAATAAACGTTACTGCATGAATTCGGCTTCCCTGAGATTTGTCAGGCGCTGATGAACCTTATGCTCCGTAATTCGTACTTTAACCTGTTCCCGGCTTATTCCAGCTTTTATTCTGACACAAAATGAATGCGTTCCTCCTTCATGTAAAGGAACACGAGCAATACCGGTGCAATAACATAGACGACGGTGCTCATGGGAGTGTGTAGCAGCGCGAGAGCGATTGCGACTGCCGATACCCCGGGGACGATAAGAGCCCTTTGTTTTCCGTTCCTTACCTGTTCCGGGCTGGTCGTCGGATCGATCAGGTGCCGGTTCGCAGTCGCATAACTCCATTGCCAATAGATAAAAACCCCGGTGACGAGCATATTAGACTCAAATACGATATGCGCAAGGTTCGAGTTGGGGTAATCGCCTACAAGTGATGTTGAAAACGGTATCAGCGCGACAAACAGCAGGGTAAGGACATTTATCCACAGGAGCTTGAGATCGACAGAGCGGACTTTATGAAACTGGGTATGGTGAATATACCAGAATACCGCTATTATGACGAAAGAAAGAAAATAATGAATTAAATCGGGATACACGTCGTGGATTACCTGGTAAGCGCTCGTCGCATTAAACTCCTCCTGAACCTGGGGGATATTGATACTGGTGACGAGAAGAGTCATTGAAAAAGCGAAAATTCCATCGGTGAGTGTTTCGATGCGGTTTTTCCCAAACCCGATGTTTCTGGAGGTCTCGTCTGAATTGTCGATAATAATATCTCCTCCTGTTCCTGATATCTGCACCGGAAAAGTCTCGCACAATCACTTTTCCCGATACCGTATCATAGATCCCAGCTGAACTTCACTCTTTCTTAGTGAGACCCGGGCATTGTCCGGCCACCGGGTATCGGATTCCTCCCGGATACATTTAATATCCGGACCGCTTTACAGTTTAGCGGAAATTTCCGGTGTGCATATGAAGAAAAAATTATGTCCTTTTGATAAAATTGAGTGTGCAGGTGAACTATGCATGGCATTTCGTGAAGATGGCCATTGTGGTCTTGTCTTCATCCAGAATACAGGTTTATCAGCTCCCGTAGTACCGGGAACGGAAAATTCCCCCGGTAGAAAGGCTGATGCCGTCAGAAAAGAGATACGCGAGAGGAAATCACGGTATCATGCAGAGTTATTTGATTGATACCGCGGATCCTGTTGTGCGGTAACCTCGTGTCAGAGGAGGTCCCCGATATAATCGATGACAGTTTTCAAGGTCTTTAAGCGTGAGTGATACTTGTCATTCGATTCAATAATGGTCCAGGGAGCATACGATGTATTTGTTTTATTAAGCATATCCGCAAGTGCCTCTTGGTACAGGTCCCATTTCTCGCGGTTCCGCCAGTCTTCCCCTGTCATTTTCCATTGTTTGCTGCTGTCATCCTCGCGCTGGCGGAACCTTTTCAGCTGTTCGTCCTTGTCGATCTCAAGCCAGAATTTAACAAGTCCTCCACCGTTTTTCCTGAAGATCTCCTCGGTTTCATTGATTTCCCGGTATGCCCGTTTCCATTCTTCCTCCCGGCAATAACGTTCCACCCGTTCGACGAGGACACGCCCGTACCAGCTCCTGTCGAAGACAGTAATATGTCCTGATTTCGGAAACCTCGCGTAAAACCGCCAGAGATAATGATGTTCGAGTTCATAATCGTTGGGACGGGAGACCGGGACCACTTTATAGCCCCTTGGGTTCATGGTACCTATCAGCCGCAGGATATTGCCCCCTTTCCCGGCGGCATCCCAGCCTTCGTAGACAATAATAAGAGGAATTTTACGTTTATACAGGAGATACTGGGCGTCCCTGACTTTTTGCTGATATTCTTTCAGGAGAGGAGCATATTCTGCCCTCGAAACCTGTGTACCCGGGTTGGGATCAAGAGGGATATGCTTTTTTTTCGAATTGGTCATGTCCTTATCGCTACTGGCTTTCGGAATGTCCTTACCATCGAGCCTTCGCTGCATGGCCCGGGTTATAGCGTTAAGAATGGTAACCGTAGCGTAATCTGCATCGGTGGCTTCAACAACCTTCCACGGTGCGTACGGGGTATCGGTTTCCTCAATAAACTGTTCGATGATGGGGAGATAACCGTCATACTGGTTATGAAAGTCCCAGTCACCCCGGGTGATCATCCATGAAGTCAGTGTATCTTTCTCACGTTCGAGAAGTCGTTTTCTCTGCTCCTCTTTGCTGATATGAAGGAAAAATTTGAGGACCACTACCCCGTCGTCACTAAGTTGCCGCTCGAAAACCCGGATCCACGAGGTAGCATTTTTTATCGACTGTTTCAGTTCAATCCCTGATAGTTCCTCTGCGAGGGCGCGGCTGTACCAGCTCCTCGCAAATATCGCAATTCTCCCGGTTCGGGGAGTTTTTATAAAAAACCGCCAGAGCAGGTGATGTGCCTCTTCGAGATCCGTTGGTTTTCCGGTTGCATAGAGATCGAACCCACGGGGATCGATCGCCCGTACTATCTCCCCGGTGACGTGAGTTATTCCCGATGCATTCCATCCTTCGATTACGATAACAACCGGGATACCCTGATCACGGCAGGCACGCTGGAGCCTGCCCAGATTATCCCGGAGATCCGGGATCATCTTTTCAAAGGCCTGATTATCTATTTTCCTGTCCAGATTGCACCGTTCAAACATCCCGGTCCACCATAGTTGTCAGTAATCACGAACACAATAGACTTAGAGCCGGGTCATATTGATGTTGTCATTTCATATCCTGCTCCCTGCTCCTCCACCGGTAACATTATGTCCTCCTTTTTGTTACGATAGACTGTGTATGGTTCCCGGTCCCGTTTCAGCCTGACAAGGCTTTGGGGATGAATCCGGACGGGAAACGATGAAATCCTTCATATATTGTCCAGGGAGTGAATAGAAAACGAATATGGAAAATAAGAAAACTGCCCTGTTTGATCGCTATGCGAAGACAGGCTCCCTTCATGGGAACTTTTTCCGGGCATACCTGATTTGGAAAAATACTATCCGTAAAAATCAATGGCGCTAGCGTACCGAACCAATCAATGCCAAGATTGGTGAAAGGTTTAATCGTGATCCGGTCGGTTTGCCGATACCACATTAACTAAATGTTTATCTCGTCAGCCCACTCAACGGCTTCTGAGGCGATCATAAGATGTGTTCCGTCGGAGGGCCCATGGACATCGACATCCCCCCGGACCGGGTAAAAGCTAAAAATTACCGCTGCAGGGAATGCGGTGAAAAATTTAAAGGTATCGGAAAAAAACCAATCTGCCCGAGCTGCCAGTCCGAAGATGTTGAAGAACTTTAAATCCTGAAGTCAATCGAGTAACCCGGCTGTTATAGCCGGGATGACATATTTCTTTTAGCATGGGCTTACATAACTGCGGTAAAGGTGCCGGTTGCCGTATTATTAATATAGGAGGATGCGCTTTTATCTGGCTGAGTGAAGTGCCATGACATTAAAGAAATGTACTGACTTTGCCAATGCAAACCCCGTATCATACCTTGCGACTATTGACGGTATCCAACCCAGGGTACGGGGAATGATGATGTGGTTTGCCAATCGCGATGGGTTCTATTATCACACTTCCAATAAGAAGAACCTGTATCATCAGCTCGTAAAAAACCCTCACGTCGAGATCTGTTTTTTTAACAACCGTGAGGGGGTTGAAATGAAAATGCTCCGGGTAGCGGGGATTTCTGAATTCATTAATGATGATCGCCTGAAAAATCAGCTCCTTGAAGAACGTCCATATATCCGCGATATGGGTCCCGATCCAACAGTTCCTGACCTGATCATATTCAGGATTACCCATGGTGAAGCATATTTCTGGACAATTGCCGATAACCAGAAAGAAGGGACTGTTCCGAGGATCAAATTTTAATAGATTTCTCTTTCTTCAGGGATTTCGTACGGATTGCAGCGAAAGAAGTATAAAACCTCTGGCAGGGTCCCCGTTTTAAATAATAGTTTGATTAAAAATATCGTTTATTTCGGGGGGATTTGTAACTGTCCGGCTGAAAACGAGCCGCCATTCCGTCCCCCTGACTCCTGCCGTTGTCCAGACTATATGTTTTGTCACTATTTTTCCCTCCCTATCCGTAACTGTGTCAACGGTATTTCCCTGCCATTGTTTTGTGATATTGCATGACAGATCGCCAATTTCGGGATATTTCAATACACTGGTGCTAATTAAAGATACTGTTGCCAGCCTGCACACCTGCCGTAGCATAGAGAATTGTTCCATCCTTCTGCACTACCCACACATCCCAGGGAACGCGGCTATTCATTGCAGGCAGGTCCCTCCCGATGAGCACTTCCGGGTTGATAAGAAGCGTGGTTGCGCCTATAAGCTTCCCGTCAGATGAGAATACGGGGGATGCGACGTCTATTGCCGGGAACCCTTCCACGCTCACAAAGAGGTCGCTCATCACCGGGATTTTCTGTTCGAATAATCGTTTTATATGAGTCTGGTTGTAAATGCAGGTTCCTGTCACCGACATGTACCTGATCCGGCCTGACGGCAACTATCGTCCCGTTCAGATTCGTCGTTACTGCGTCTATTGCAGCAGGACCGGAACTGCTCATGCCAGCCAGGATTTCAAGGGCCTGATTCCCATCCGGTCCACTCTGACCGATTCCTGTCGCCCCGTTCGTCACGATACGGTCTATTCCCGACAAATCCTTCTGGATAGTTCCCTGAGCCACGCCAAGCGCATTCAGCATCGCGTCGTCGGCACTGATTTCACCGGATTTTTCTTCCCCGATTACAGCCATCGCCCCTGTAATGAGGACCCCCGCAAAGAGGATACACGCAATGATTCCGAGTGCAATAATTGCTCTCCTGCAGTCCCGGATACCCGTTTCGATCACTTACCGGTAATTCGGTATTTGATTTCAATAAGAGAATGGTTTTCATTCCAGGAGACGAAGTTTTTTCAGGGGAGATAGTTTAT
The DNA here is from genome assembly GCA_963809105.1 of uncultured Methanomicrobiales archaeon. Taxonomy (GTDB): domain Archaea; phylum Halobacteriota; class Methanomicrobia; order Methanomicrobiales; family Methanospirillaceae; genus CAIKOD01. The sequence continues at coordinate 497,508 of CAWEIC010000005.1, forward strand.
CAAAACCCGGAATACAGATAGTACGTATGTGCCCCCGGACCCGCACATTCCCGACCGTTACATCCTGTATCTTTTTGTAGCTATAGCAATCATTGCCTTAATCGTTTTCTGGCAGTTTCTCGATGCACTGGTCTTTTCCGTTACCATTGCCGTTGTCGTGATGCCGGTCCACCGGCGCTTTTCCGGAAAAATCGGGGAAAGCCTCTCGGCGGCATTGATAACGATCCTTGCAATACTCGTTTTTACCGGGTTGATCGCCTTCGCAGGGTTCCTTTTGTATGAGAACCAGGAATTCATAGCTGGTCTCGTGTCGTCAATACTTGCCTGGGTCACGCCGGTTCAGGACGGTCCTCTGACATCGATCCTCCATATCAATGCGACCCAGATTTCAGGTATTTTCGGGGGTCGCGATGCATTCATTGATCAGTGGAGGAACACAATTATCCAGAATGCCCAGGCGGTGGGGTTCAAGCTGGTCTTCTTCTTCCTCAGTTTCTCACTATTCATCTACAAGGGGGAAGAATTCTATCGTTCAGCACTTGCCATCATCCCAGGAAGCCTGAACCATGCAGTACCAAAAGCTCACGGTCAGCTCTGTCGACATGCTGTATGCAATTTATGTCGTCCAGGTGATTATCGTCATAATTACGGCATTTATTGCCGTGCCTTTTTTCCTGTTCCTCGGTTACGGGCATGTCCTGTTTTTCAGCTCGCTCGCGGGGCTGTTGAAAATTGTCCCTGTCCTTGGTCCGTCCCTGCTCATGGCATTCCTCGGAGTTTATGCCGTCTCGGTTTCGGACGTCCGGGGACTTCTCCTTATTATCTTCGTCGGTTATCCAATCGTATGTGCAGTTCCCGATCTTTTTATCCGTCCCGTACTAATGGGGAGACGCACCTGCATTCACCCGGTAATCATGTGGATCGGGTTTTTCGGCGGACTTTTCACTATGGGACTCGTTGGATTCGTCCTTGGGCCTCTGATCCTCTCGCTCCTGATCAATGGGTACCACGTCATGAAAGAAGATCGTACCGTGTGCGAACTAGGAAAGGAAGGAACGGGATGAAATAGTCCGGTATGCATATTCAGGAATAAATACGCGTGTTTTTTTCTGATTGCAAAAGGGCCAGCTCATTTTTATTCGGTTGTTCGGCTTGCGGCCGGCGATCAGGAATAGTCTGACCAGAAATACATGAAACGCAACGAACATCCCTTTAGCGGATCCCGGATTGGATTCCCTGGGGAACTAAAAACCTTATACCAACCTGACTTAATATATTATCTCACGCGAGGGTTGCCGAGCCCGGTCAAAGGCGATGGATTTAGGGTCCATTCTCGAAGGAGTTCAGGTGTTCGAATCACCTCCCTCGCATCCCTGTTTTGAAAATTCTCACCATTAATTCGGCTGATTCACCCTCTGGCCGGCGGTAGACACGATTGACCCGACGGAAGGTGAATGAATTTTTTTTATCCCGATAGGTTTATTAAAGCTTATTCTGATCTTCCATGCATCGGGCAATGAGAAAAGAATGAGCTCGTCTGGTTAAGGTGATCGAAATGAGAAAAATACCAATCGGAGTTGTTTCATTTCTTGTGGTAATGCTATTGATCGCATTCACGTGTATTGTTTATGCAGACACCGGTGTACCTGCGGTTCCGGAGGCCCAGGGCATCACTACCGGGACATCGTCGAATGTAATCGGAACCGTCACGGAAACTGATTCAGGAGCCTGGACATTGACAAATGATCCCCTGGCACTCTATTCATGGACCGACGCCGTGGGAATTGATGTTTCGGCTTTTGGAGGGATAACAAATAACAACTTGAAAATTGCGCTCGCACAGTTGCAGTCTGCAGGGGGGTCCGTTGTTTATTATAAAACTATGGCGAACCATGTAATTGTAACGCAAATAAGTATCCCTCAATCGGTGTTAAATCAGCAAATCGCCGGAGATCCGGTTACAATTACATGGCAACAACTATTGAATCTCGGGGCAGCGGATCCTAATCTTCAGGGCCCTGTTGTTTCGGCCAATGGCATTCATTCCGGTGTCCTCGACCCCGGTCAGGCCCAGTACACAGCCGGTTATAATGACCAATATGCAGGGGTTTCCGGTCAACAGACCTTTGCAAAGTCGATGGCCGTTTCTACAGCAAACACGATTGCAGATCAAAGCAACATCAAAGCAACTACTAACATTCAATACATCGCCGTCGATACGGGTCGCGCAACCAGAACTGAAGATATTCTGCTTGATGGCGCTGCCCAGGCACAAAATTCATCGGGTTTAATTCTCTGTCCCTTCGCAAATACAGATCCAGGAATTATTCCCGCCTTCTGTAATATCGAGCAGGCCGGAAGCACATTTGACACGACTCTCACCTCGACGGTAACATCAGCAGATACCCGGTTTGTGGGCACGGATGCTACAATTCCAACAGTTCTGAACTATAACATCAATGCACAGGGGATTACACTTAGTGATGGAACATCTTCACCGATGATCGGATCGGTTTCTGCTTACTTGAAAGTGCACGTGCAGGAAGCAAGGAATGAAAGCACCCTTTCAGGCACATTGATTCCCCCGGGCCTTACCGGTTTCTATTCCTTCCCTGACGGTTCGAATCCCCTGAAATCTGAAGATCTTGTCTATTCGGAGACTTCATCGGCAAGCGGCTTGATTAGCACGTTCAGTAAGTCGATGAGTTATTCATCACAGGCATCAGCGGTAACGCCACCGACAACAATTATACCGACCGTAGTAATACTCCCACCATAATTTTTTAACCGGTAAGTAGCCGATATAAAATGTCAGGAAATAATTGCCGATCTGAAAGATCTCACCTAACTATTCCTTTTCAGATTATTGCGGGTAAATGTTTTCGTCTGTTATTACCAATCGGTCACCAGTGTCCTTCTGTCCCGTGCCGTCCAGATAACCAGGTATGGAGCAATTGCGACGGAACGATCGGGAGCAGGATCTCAAAAGCTTTTAATGGTATAATGCGCCGAATTCAATAGGGATCAGATATGGCTGCGTTAAAATGGTGCATTGCTCTGACACTTCTCCTGATCTTTACCATATCGTCCGTATCGGGAGCGATTAGTGTCCACAATATCGTTATTACCCCATCAGGTAACCTGATTTCAGGATTGAACCCCCCACAGAGGGTTTCCGGATCGTTAACTATTGATTTCATACCCGAAGGGGGTCTGACCTTTGACAGCGGAAACGACCTCACGTTTCAATCAGACCTCGATAATGCGACATGGGATTATACTCTCGTCATCGATGGCAATGAAAATCCACCAACGTACGTGAATGGAAAAACCGTCGATATCGGAGGCTGGCTGCTGTCGTATTCGTCAAGAAGAACCCTTGCATTATCTGCCAATTTCTCGGGAGATGTCCCTCAGATGACGACATCCGGCCAGAAAACGCTCCTTTCAGTCAAAGAAATCAACGGGGGATTTGATGTCAATCCGTCACTGGACGTAACCAGGGTTGCAAATGTCATCGTCCCGGGAAGTCCCCTCAACCAGTCGGGAACCGGACAAATTACATCGATCCCGACAACGGTGGGGACTACAGTGGCGATTCCCGTAAAATCAACTCCAGTGGGTCCATCCTCCCAGTCCCTTGCTGTACCTCTTGACATCCTGGCGGCAATCGTACTCCTGCTCGCGATTATTCCACTTGCATTCCTCGTTTCCCATGATTATTTCGCAATTTCACCCACCAGATTTCCCCAGGCACCAGGACTACGGGCTGGAATAGCTGTCATCCATATCCTGTGTGGAATCGGAATGCTGACAGGACTTTTCGTGCTTCAGTCTGCATACCTAACGCTGGCCCTGAAGGGAACCGACCTGAATTCCATATTGCTGCTGGTAGTCCTGTTCCTGATGTCATATTTCGCGATCTCGGCATTCATCGTCGCGGTGGGCTCCCTTATTTCAAAGGCGTTCCGCTGGACCATGAAAGCCCATATGATAACAGGGGTTGTGGTGTTGCTTACCGGGCCAGCCGCCCTGTTCCTGTCAGAGACCCAGGAAGCTTCTGGAACAGCGATTGTAGTTATCTTAGCGGCGATTATTTCCACGCTCCTTGCATTGTGGCAGGCACGGTCAATACGGACCGATCTTACCGAAGACTGGATATCGCGGCTTTCCAACACGTTCGGGCGAATGAAACAGGGACCCGCCACGTACCAGGGCACGGGAAAAAACAGCGAGTCCGCCCTCTCGGTATTAAACCTCAGGCTCGCCAAAGGAGAAATCTCGCTTGAGGAATATAATCGGCTGAAAGATGCCATAAAAAAATAAAGGGTAAAGTGTCAATTTAACCACCGATATTTTTCGAACAAGGGGGATACTGCTTCCCTTTACATTGACACAATTAGCCCCCCCTTTCGAATACCAAAATGTTCAATTTATACGGTAGCGTCATTTTTAACAGTATTTTGAACCGCCGCCGGGGTGTCCTTCGAAGGCGGCGGGGTCAATCGCAATACGAGATACCGGTGTGATAGCCTATACTTTTTTTATTTACATTTTAGTGACTGAAATTTTCTGAACCTTCGACGTGATTTATGTGAAGAACAGGTGGTAACAATGCCACTATACCCAAAAATAAATTATTTTATAGATTTTTAAGGATACTTTTTACTTCGGAGAGGATTTTTTTAAGTTGGGGATGGGCTCACCGCCCGATGAACCTTCCTTATTGTTTCGTATTCATCGTCGGCAAAACTATTTTTATAACCCGGGAGCATCTCTTCCCCATGAAACGGCGGGTCCACATCGTGGTTCATGGCCACGTACAGGGGGTCTGCTTCCGTTCAGCTGTCAGGGATAAGGCTGAATTGGAAGGGGTATCCGGCTGGGTGAGAAACTGCTGTGATGGTACCGTCGAGGCGGTCTTTGAAGGGAATTCCCCTGCACTTGACCGCGTTATCGATTACTGCCGTAAAAGCCCGTTATATTCCAGGGTTGACTCTGTCGACCTTAACGAGGAGACTTCTACCGGAAAATTTCATTCGTTTACTATTAGGTACTGAGCAGAAGTTCAGCCCGGATCTCATACAAAAATTTTACCAGGTTATAGGCAGGTGAAGTGAGGTACATAGGGGACTCATGTAATGAAAAACCTGCAATTTCCGGTTATCAATTGAATTCAGGCCCTGTAGCGGCAAAACCAATGTTCTTATATAGTAACCTTCTATATTAAAATAAACAGAGGAACGAATTCCAATGAATGCTGACGATTATAAAAGAATCATATCACTTGCAATCGACCGTGAAGTTGAATCATATACGTTTTACCGGACAATCTCGGACAAGGTAAAAGATGCCGGCCTGAAGAGAATATTCAACGAACTTGCCGGAGAAGAAACAAAGCACAGGGAATTTCTTGAAGGCCTTTTGTCGAAAGGAACGACCTCGTTTCACTTCGATACTCATAAGGACTACAAGGTCACCGATTCGATGCCGTCACCAAAACTTTCGGCTGATATGAAACCAATCGACGGGCTGCTTCTCGCCATCAAGAAGGAACTCGAAGCCATGCAGATGTATAACCAGCTCGCGAATTCAAGTACCGATGCAGACCAGAAAAAGATGTTTACGGAACTCGCAACAATGGAGAAGGGACACAAAAACCGGCTGGAAGATATTTATACCAACATGGCCTATCCTGAAGCCTGGTAATCCTCTTTTCCATCATCTTTTGGTACTGGAACAATCAGAAGACGTAAGATTCCAACCGATTCGTAGTGCTGAAAATAACATGAAGACGTATAGTTGTTCCTTGTGATGCTTTGAAGCCGCTTTCCCATCCGGTTTCATGAAAAATATTTTTTCGTCCGTTCACACATGGCATCGCCGGATCTCATGTCCCTATATCAGCATTTGCATTGAGAAGGACTGCATTATCAAGGCCCCAGAGTGACACTCCTGCCAGGGCTCCGATAACTCCCCTGCCACCATGCAGAGTGATATTGTGTTCCTTTGCAAGGCGGACTGCGGAGTCCAGGGTTACAACACCGGACCTTGCATGGTCCCCGAAATTCCTGAGGTCTGCAGGGATCCGGAACCCTGTCATTAAGGCTATGCCCCATTCCGGTGAGATTGCTTCGTCTCGTACGAATTTTATAGCCCGTTCCTTTACCGTGTCGACTTTCGACGGCCCGACAGCAATATCTATGAAACTACAGGAGTTGCCAGCTGTTTTTCCAGGCAGGGATGGATAAAGCATTGCGATGTGATGACCGATGGGAATTACCCCGTCTATACCGGATATATGCTGGAGCAATGCGAGTGCTATGGCAAATGTCGCTCCACCGGAGGAGCTGTCCGTGTCGTCGATACCGATGATTACGTGGGTTAGAGCCCGAGTGTAGACTTCTCCTTCAACCAATGCACCTTTTTTCCTGATTTTGACCAGTTCTACCCCCTGGGCCCCGGACATCATATCGGAAAGCGAATATGCGGGCCCACCGATGCAACGGATCTCCTGGACGACCGTATCGCCTTCGCGCCTGACTCCGGTAACTCCGACGGCGGCGTCTGGATAGAGTCCTATGGAGATAGCACTTTTTCCAATGCGTGCGCATTCCCTGAGAAGAGGACCTTCTCTCTGGATATGCGTAAGCACCCCCCCGGCCCGGCGGTGATGATAACCACAGAATGCTGCACATGCGCCGCTCATGCAATCGTGATATATCTCGACCCAGTCACCATCGACCGTGGTAAAGATCCTGCGGCAGGCAGATGCAGGCACGGCACTTACTGCAACATATCTTGCCGGCAGCCGTCCCTGCTTCTTTTCCTTAACGATGACACATCCTTCAGAGACGAGACGGTTGATCCAGTCCTGGGCAGTGCTCCTCGGAACATGCCGAGTTCCCTGGATATCGGTAACGGTAAAATGTCCCTTTTCAAGGGTAATCTGCCTCATCAGGTGCAGATATTGTCTCCTTTTCTCAATGACGCCGTACATATCAGGAAGCGATGGAAAGAATATCGCCGATTACCGCGCTAGCAGTTTCGATAGATCCGGCTCCTTTTCCGATAAGTGTGATCTCACCTGCCATATCGGTCTTGATACTAATGGCATTGAGTGTTCCTTCGAAAACGAGGGGATGATCTTTACGTATCAGTCGTGGTGAAACACGGAGAAGCCCCTTTTCCGGCAGGGCCTCGGCGATTAATCGTATTGTGCAATCCTGTTCTTCAGCAAGACGCAGGGCATCTGTCGTAAGAAGATCAATCCCGGTGATATCAACATCGCGAAGTGATACCTGCCTGTCCCATATGGTATTTGCGAGAATTACAAGTTTGATCGCGGCATCGATCCCCTTCACATCATAGGTAGGATCGGCCTCCGCATACCCGAGTTCCCTCGCCTCTGCAAGTGCCTGATCGTAAGTAAGACCCTCCGCTGCCATCCGGGTGAGAATGAAGTTGCAGGTCCCGTTCAGGACCCCGTACAGTGCAAGCACATCGTTTCCCCGAAGTCCTTCGCCGAGCGTATGCATGATTGGAATAGCTCCTCCAACGGTCGCCTCATACCGTATCCGGACTCCATTTTCGAGGGCCATCTTTTTTAATTCCGAAAGGTGGCGTGAAACCGGACCTTTGTTGGAGGTGACCACATGCTTACCCCTTTTAATAGCTGTTTTCATATACGATAGGGCAGGTTCACCCGTATCGGCATTCGTGGGCGTCACCTCTACGAGGATATCATAGTCAGCCCGTGATACGACATCTACTGCTGTTACATCCGGGCCCCCGCAGGATTGGTGTGTGTTTTTTCGTTCGAGGATGTCTCCAATATCGAGTCCTCCCCTGTTAATGACCCCGCTTTTCGAATCTGCCACCGCAGTTATAACGATACCCAGCTCTGGTTTTTGTCGTACCACCTCAAGAATTCCCCTGCCGACCGATCCAAGACCAAGGACAGCGATAGTCACGGTCATACGATTTCACCTTCGAGAGGTTCGATGATGAGCAGGTTTTTGGTCCTGGCAACATCCCGGAGGATACCGAGTGCCGCCTCCATATCGGCTATTGAAACCGATTTTATAGTGAGCCGTGCAGAGGACCTTTCATGAATCGCAGGCATCACGAGATCAAGTGCCGTGACTTCTGCAAAGCCTGTACAGTCGATCCTGTCCACTGTGTCTGAAATATCCGTGTGCATCAGGTGACCGATGATAATCACCGTCTGTTTATAAAGGAGCCGTTCTTTACCAATTCGAAGGATATTTACTCCTTTTTCTTTTATAAGCGAGACAAGATCATTAAATCTTGATTCAGCAATTTCAAGGACGATCTGGACGCCTAGCGTTCCTTCCCGCGATGTAAGGTCGTGCTGGTGGATGACTGCAACAATATTTCCTCCCACATCGGATATTGGTTGGAGCGCAGAGACCAGCTGACCAGGAGAGTCCTTCATCTCAAGCTTCATCGATACCTGCACAAATTCACCTGTTGATACGTAGAACGGCACAAAAGATAAGTCTTGTACCTTTGATCCCGGCATGCGGCGACAAGCGCCCCTTATTGTCAGGAGGGTCAGGTTAGGGTGGATTCCGCCCGATCCGCTTATTAAAGGCCCTGTATCGACGAAGATTTATTTGCAAATATCATGGCGAATTAAAGCAGGATTCCTGGCACTCTCTTCCCGAATCAGTAAAGAGGTTTATCATTCACCTCATCATCACTCACCGACCGGTTGTACTGCATTCCCGGGATTGGTATATTCACCGGTCTCTGCAAGGAGGAAATGTTCGAGAAAAAATCTGAACGATTTGTTCTTTTCCTTCGCAGTGGTCAGGGAGAAATGCTTCATGATTTCGATCATGAATGCGATCCTGGACGGATATTTCCGGGGGATCCAACTGTTGAATAGTTCCTTGGTGACGGAGTCTGTCGTTTCATGATTATGGATTCCAATTGACGCCGCTGCGCTACTGTCAAGCCCGGCAAGATACCAGCTCTCGATCTCAATGATAATGATCATGATCCGGTGATAATCGGCCTCGGGAAACCGGGAGAGAATGATCTTCTTCTTAGCCGCTACTCCCGATTCCTGGTCTATATCGGCCACAATGATATAATCATGATGCATCGCGTGGATGCTCCTGATGAACCGGTCTACTTTTACCGATTTCGTGCAGGCATAGGTAATCAGGTCTACCGATTCGTACGCGTGAAGGAATCTTGGTCTCACAACGTGCTCGAAAAACCTGACGTCGTCGGTCCCTTCGAGAAAGATGTAAAGTCTCTTTCTTTCCATGCGTTCTCATCCGGAATTCAGAAGACCCTGAATAAACAACTCGTCGATACCTATTTCGTGTTCGAGAAAAGACCGGATTTCTTCCTTTTCCCTGGGCCTCGATAACCGTGAAAAACCGTCCTTGTCACGGCTGATCAGGACAATATCCTCGATGGCAACGTGTTTTACCATTTCGGGGTTATGGGTTGTCACGATAATCTGTTTCCTCTCTGATGCATCCTTGAGCATGGAAACTAACTTGGCAATGAGAGCGGGATGGATATTTTTTTCCGGTTCTTCTATAATCGTCACCCGGCGTTCCTCGAAATACAAGGCGATGATAAGGGCGGCAATATTAATGGTCCCGTCGGAGACAAGCGATGCAGGTATATATTTATCGGGGCCAAATACCTCCTTCAGTTTGAGAAAAAGCGACATATCGAGGAGTTTCTCCACTGCCATATCATCTACAAACGGAAGCATGTCACGCATGAGGTTTAAGAAAGCCGTTTTTTTCCGTGCGTCTTCGGTGATTCCTTTGACCACGATCGCAAGGTTGCTGCCGTCTTTTTCGAGTTCAGTCTTGCCGGCCATCGGAGCCGCCATTTTCAGGAGCCTGGGATCAAAATCGTACACCTTGATACCCCGGAAAATCCATTCTAGCGGGGGCACTCCCGGAACGGTAACAGGATTGTTTGCTATGAGCCGTGTCGTCGGGATTTCCTGCCGCTGGAACAGGTGGGGAAATAGATCCTCGTCACGGAGAATAAATCCTTCGGGAGGGCCTATAAGGTACCTGATTTCCCCGCTTACCTGGGAGAGCCCGAGCGTGCCGCTTCCGGTGATCTGCAGCTCCTCTCCGGACTGCAAGAGAAAATCACCGGAAATAACCAGGTAATCCCGGACCACTTCGTATCCTGCGGTTGTATCCGTGAAATGCAGTGTGAATTCATATACAAGCTCTTTTGATGCAAAATAGACGGATTTGCGGTCCTTTACACCTATGATGTCCTGCTTCACCTCATCAAGAAGGTATACAATACGGAATGAAAAATCCTCGGATGCCCCGATAATGGTATTTCTCATGTATTCGACACCGCCCTGCAGGGATACTGCATTGGGAAGCCCGTACTTTGCGATATCCCTGAGAAATTTGAAGACCTGGATAAGGTTTGATTTCCCGGAGGCATTCGACCCGATAATGATATTGAATGAAGCCGGTTCGAAAACCATGTCACGAAAACTCTTGAAATTGGTAACCGCGATCGAGGTTATCGGCATGAAACAATCTCCTTTTTCATGGATGATAATGGCTTCGCATATCTGGCGATACCGGTGTGCGGCAAAGGTTTCCAAAGGCCCCAACAAAAGCCGGGCGCCATTGCCGGATGGGATCCTTGCAGCGGGCCGCAGATTTAGCCCAAACAACGAGCTTACAGACTCCGGAACGGACGCCGGAACGGAAGAAACCTGTCGAAAGCCGTTCCGGGGTTCCCTGTTTTTTTGGGAAAGCATAAACCTCAGACGTGCATATCATCCATTAATGACGACGTGGCCCGTCCCACGGAGACTTTTCACGCGATGTACCCGGGACCGGGGAACCCGGTTCTTTCTGGGAAGACAGGGGCGACAGGAACCATTGTGGCATCGACATCTATGCGCCGGAAGGTTGCGAAGTGCTCTCCTGCGAACAGGGGGAGGTAATAGACACCGGGATACAGACATCCCCTGACCTCGTCTCGTACGGGAATCCAACACTCTATGTCCTGATAAAAACCCGGTCCAATCTTTATTGCAAGTACGCCGAACTCGCCGGCACCATGACGAGGATTGGCGACAGGGTGCTTGAGGGAGAGGTCATCGGTACTATCGGGTCTGTTATCAGACCGCATTTGGTGGACGGGTGTTCCCCGCTCTACATCCAGCGCTTGAAAATGGCGGGTAACATTTCGATGCTCCATTTCGAGTGTACAGGGTCAGGCCGGGGTATATGAGGGCTTATAGCGGCGGCAACTGGTTTGGTGCGGGAAAACCAGAGGGTCTCCTCGATCCAGGGGAATATTTACGTGGATCCTAATGATTCTTCGTTCAGGCAATTTAATAAAAGAAATGCCGGAAGGTCGCAGTGAATCCTGAAATAAGAACTATATGACAATCATTTCAGGGAACGTCCGGTTCCTGGCTTTTAATGGATTTTGCTTTTTTGATGAGGAGATATGTTGCGCCAAGGGAGAGAATGATTACCCCTATCCCTACCATGACGAAGCCGTTTGAATTGTTATCAGGTTCGAGCAGGATCACTTTCCTTGCAATAGCAATCAGTGCCACGAGGATGACAATTTCGAAATGAATCGTGTTTTCCTGGAGGTACGTTTTCAGGGTCTCGAGGAGTTCGATCCCGATAATGACGAGGAGGAAAAAACCGAAAAGGTTGACGAGCTCATGGTTATCGAGGCGATAAATGGATTCGACGAACAATCCGGAGTATATAAGTCCGATAAGTTCCGAAATCGAGAACAGAATTACGACGCCGAGGAGTATGATGAGTATGAGATAAACGAGCTTCTCGAATTTCGCGATAAATGTATCCATAATCCCGATCCCGTTTTCCTCTAAAGACTGGTCGTCTGTTCGATTATAATAGAGTTTTGAAATGTTGTCCTGTTCAGAACATATTGGATGCGTAAGGGGCGTGTGCCGGTGCACTTTGCGTTATGTCCCAGTATTCCGCAATTTTTTCACCCTCGAAACGGAAAAGATGAACCTGTCTTATCCCGATCGACCTGTCTGACTTTGATTGTAATGTCGTATGAACAGCGACAAGGTCTCCATCTGCGAGAATATGTCTCATTGAAAAAATCCCATCTCCGGGCATATCGTCTCTTTTTTCCTGCTGTACCCTCCTGATTTCCTCGAGCAGTGCATGCATCCCGGGAGCAGTATAAGGATTATGGTGCCTGCATCCGGGTGTGAAAAGACTTCCTGCTTCTGGTATTTGTCCCGGATTTAACAGGCTGAAAAATCTGACTGCTATCTCTCTTTCCTTTTCTTCCTGTTCAGGGCTCACCGGCGTTTTCATGGCCAGACACCATATGGTCCTGACAAAGTTATATTGCAATAATATAAATATAACGGGATTGGGTCCTCATTCCTAATTACTTTTTATTTCTTATTAGTTTCTCTTCAGGGGATACATAATCCGCTAAATACTATACCGGATAATAATTCAGAACGATATGATTATCACCCAGCAGACAAGGATCCAGATACAGGACACACTCGATCGATTTACACAGTATTACAGCCGGAAGGATAAGGAGATGGTCCTTTCACTGATTGACCCGTCCATTACGGGGTTCGGGGCAGGAGCCGATGAAAAGGCAATCGGCATCGATGAATACCGGAAATTTTTAGACCGGGATATGTCGCAATGCGATATAGTATCAATCGAATTCTCCGATGTGAATATTTCTGCTGAAGGGACTGTGGCATGGGTGTCGTGCGGTGCCACGATAACAGCCGGGATAGGGAAAAGAAGCTCGGCAACCGTTATGCGTGCCACATTTGTACTGAAAGGAACCGGCCATGAATGGCTCATAACCCACCTCCACCTGTCGGTGCCTGACAGGAACCAGGAGGCTGGAGAAGCCTTTTGCCGGTAAACACCGATATAGCTTTACAGGTGATGCAGTTTTTCTGGGACCGTCAATAGCCGGTACATTCACGAGGTGCATGAAATGAAGGCAACATCCATGTTATTCATTATCCTGCTTTGTGCGACCCTGGCGGGAGGATATATCGCCTGCGCCGATCCGTTTCCTCCATCGGGAAGTACAGGGTATTACAGGCTCCTTTCCAATGCCGAAGGCTCCGATGTTTATTTTGATTCGATTTACCAGGGGCAGATCCGCGACGGAGAAATTATTGTGCCTGTTGATCTCACTGCGACTCACTTCCAGACTTATACTCTCCGGACACCCGGCGGGGATGAACTTCATGGATACCTTGCCGAAACCCCGCTTCCGGGGAAAACCATCATCCTGAGTGCCGATCTCACCCCTCAATCAGTTGATAAAACAGGCAGCCTGACCATTATTGCAGATCCTCCGGGGGCTATGGTGTATATAAACGGTTCTTTTACCGGAACGATTCCCACATCGGGCGTGCTGCAATTTCCGAGATATCTGCCGGGTAATTACCGTATCGAACTAAGACTTGGAGGATACCAGACATATTCGGAAAACTTTGTCGTTCCTCCAGGGGTTGAAACTACCTTAAATATCATTCTCAATCAAAGCACAACCGGGGGAATTGATTTCATTTCTTTTCCGCGGGGTGCTCTCGTTTTTCTCGATGGCAAGTATATAGGGATGACGCCGGTTCACGTCGAAAATATTTCGGACGGGGCACACGAAGCCAGGATCACCCTTGATGGTTATCAGGAATGGAATGCAGTGGTCCTTTCGACGCCTGACATAACCATTCCGGTGACTGCGAGGTTGTTTCCACTTTCTATCGAAACAATTACACCTACCCCGACCAGGACAAAACTTGATTTTCCGATTGTCGCCCTGATAATCGCTCTTCTTGCAGGGACGCTGATGATAAGCAGGAGAAAATGCTGAACTGGTTTCAATCCGATCTCATGACCGTCCATCAGGTAAGGTTTTTGATATGGACGGTCCTGAAACCCCGACAAACGGCGGACCGCCCCCGGCTTCGCTGACGCATGGACTGCTAAGGAGGATTTGCCGCAGGAAAGATCTGTTCTGAACGCTCAGGGGGTGAGTTGTTCCGGCTTTTTTCGTCCACTGTTCTTCTGCTTACTATGAACTTATGGAAACTGGCCGGATAATCCGTCAGGATTCACCTGACCGGCCCGGCACGGGATGTCCTGGGACGCGTGCTCTTCCCTTACTGCCGTTTTGGGTGTGCCGCTCATCTTCGTGCCGCACGGTGATACCGGAACGAATACATTCCACCCCATTCTTCAGGCACACATTCTCCCAAGAATCCGGTTTTTCGGTTGTCAGGAGGTGCCTGCACCTGTTGAGCATTCCCTTATGCTCCTTCCTGAGGCACACCCGTATTGTTACTCATAGTATTTATAATTTTATTTAGATCATCCACGACAAGGCTGGTTATCTTAGAGATAGTTTCTTTGCGCGCGCTATTACATGGATCATATTATCCGTAATTCCTGCCCCTGAGCTTCCGCCCAACGTTTAAGAAATGTCAGCCGGATTTCAATGCCATTATTACCGCAACAGACCTGTGCGCGCTTCGTCGATCCATTTCCTGACCGTCAGGTAATGGCCTTCACAGAGAAAATTTCCTCCCCCGGCATCTTCCCATGCAATGGGTTCGGTGCACCCGCGGAACATACAGTTTCCAACCCTGGGTTTTGCAATCCTGCGGTAGTGATCGATATCAGGGACCGCTGGAAATAAAGTGTACTTGTTCAGGAGTCTGTGGAGACGTTCAAGGGAATTTCCAGCCATATCTAACCTGTATCTTCATGGAGTTAATTTTTTTGTGCCCTCTCCGCTTTCTCAAAAAAGTTTGACAGGATCCTTATGCCGATTTCCCGGTATTCCTGTTCAGTCCGGTTCAAATCTGTAATAATCGATCCGCCGTCCATCAACGAGAGATCGGCATCGGTCTTAAGCCACACCCTGATTAGTTCTTCTGTCAGTTCGACATGCCCCTGGATACCATATGCATAATTCCCTTCTTTAACCATCTGGACAGGACAGGGGTACCCGGTTGCGAGCACCCTGCCGTTGCCGGACGGCACGACCATCTCCCCGTGTAACTGGAACACCGGAATCTCATCAGGTATCCCCGTGCAAAGGGTATCCTTCCTGCCCTTTCCGGTAAGGAACATATGATAACGAACTCCCTGGCTGTTCTTCCAGCCAATCTCACGCTCGGGGGATACAACGACGTTCCCTCCCGCAGCTTTTACAAGGACCTGCATCCCAAGGCATATGCCGAGATAGGGAATTCCAAGGTCAAGGACCCTCCGCACAAATGATATTTCATATTTCATCTTCCTGGAATTATCATTTGCACTGTCCGGTCCGCCAAGTACGATGACGCACGAATAGGAGGAGAGTTTGGGAATTTTTTCCCCGGAATCCAGCACTCGACCGTATCGGATAGCCATCCCTTTTTCTTCAGCACCAATTCTATCAGGCCAGGACCCTCGTGCCTGTTATTTTTTATTACCAGTGCCTTCACACACATCATTCATTCGTGTGGACCTGAAGATACTTACGATAAAACAGGTCGTGCATCGGTAAATGATGAGGTCTCCTTATCGAATACAGATAACAAAGTTTACGATGATTAATAATGATAAATAAAGTACAGAGGTTTGAGAGGGATTCTGGTTGGATTTAGTGTTTTTCCTTGTTATTTTTCCCTTTATTGCAGCGATAATCCTCCTGCTCCTGAAAAAAGACAGTCTCAGGAGCATGGTGACAGGCATCTCGGCGCTGATCATCGGTGCAGTCTCGCTATGGCTGCTTGTTGCCTATGCGATGAAGGGTACGGTCTTTTTCCCCATTTCTCCCGATTTATGGGGAGAACTGATGTTCCTGACCGAAGTGGCGGTTGCTGTATTCATCCTGTACATGGGATATAAGTACCGGAATTATATCGCCATTGTATTCATCCTTATTCTGGCCGGATTAAGGATTTTCTACGAATTCGGGATAGCACATCCAACACTCCCGCAGAATAACCTGTTCGTGGACCAGCTCTCGATTATCATGGCGTTGGTAATCGGGATTGTCGGGAGTCTCATCTGTGTCTATGCGGTAAGTTACATGAAGGAATACCACCAGCACCACCCTGAAGTGAAGGACCGGAGGAGATCCTTTTTCTTCGTAATGTTCGTGTTTATTGCAGCCATGTTCGGCCTTGTTTTCTCAAACAACCTGAACTGGCTTTATTTCTTCTGGGAGATAACAACATTGTGTTCATTCCTCCTGATAGGGTATTCCGGGACCGGAGAAGCAATAAAAAATTCATTCCTGGCCTTAAACCTGAACCTCCTCGGTTCTGTCGCGTTTGCGTCGGCGATTATCTGGCTCGTAGCCCAGCCCGGGGGAACGCTGGAACTTGATAAACTCATCATGACCGGTGGTATCGTCGCCCTAATCCCGGCTGTTCTCATCAGTTTTGCTGGCCTGACAAAATCTGCCCAGATGCCGTTTTCATCCTGGCTCCTGGGGGCAATGGTTGCCCCGACACCGGTGTCTGCACTCCTGCATTCGAGCACAATGGTAAAGGCCGGGGTATACGTCATCATCAGGTTTGCACCGGTGCTGCAGAACACGACACCCGGTTACATGATTGCCCTCGTCGGGGGGTTTACGTTCCTTTTTGCTTCTGCAATTGCAATATCGAAGAGCAACGCGAAAATTGTTCTTGCCTATTCAACCATAGCAAATCTCGGGCTGATCGTCGCCTGCGCAGGAATCGGGACGTATGAAGCGATTTGGGCAGCGATTCTCCTTATCATATTTCATGCGGTCTCGAAATGCCTCCTTTTCCTTGGAACGGGAACCATCGAACACAGGATCGGGAGCAGGGATATCGAGGATATGCACGGACTTATCGTCCGGATGCCGAAGGTATCCGTTATGATGCTGATAGGTATGGCCGGGATGTTTCTTGCCCCATTCGGGATGCTTATCTCGAAGTGGGCAGCAATCAAGGCATTTATCGATGCCCCGTACGGTATTGTCTTTGTTGCGATACTTGCATTCGGCAGTGCATTGACATTATTTTTCTGGACCAAATGGATGGGAAAGATCATCATGGTCACAGCGCCGCAAGAGCAGGTTGAAAAGACCGTTAACATCCAGGAGTGGGTAGCATTATATATTCTCTCGGCGCTGACCGTGCTGGTGACATTCCTGTTCCCGTTAATATCGGGTTATCTCGTCGAGCCATGGGTCTTTGGAATATACGGTACCACAACCAGGCTGGCGCAGGAAAATATCAGCATCATGCTCCTCATGCTGTTCCTGGTTGTCGTGCTTCCCTTCTCCCTGCTGTATTACCGGAAAGGGAGGAGAAGAGTCGGACCTTACATGGCCGGAATAACCACGAGGGACCGTATGCATTATACCGGGGCGATTGGTATCGATCGCGAAGTGACGCTTGGTAACTATTACATGGAATACTATTTCGGGGAGAAGAAATTGACGAAGATAGTCATTCCGCTCTGTATCATTTTCCTGATCGTGATGTTCGCCGGTGTTGTGATTGCGGGGGTGCTCCACGGATGAATCTCCTTTATGCAGTTGTGTTTATCCTTGTCGCTCCCTTCGCAGGAGGTCTTATCGTCGGCCTCGACAGGAAAATCAGCGCCAGGATGCAGGGCCGTGTCGGCCCTCCGGTGCTCCAGCCGTTTTACGATGTCGGAAAACTGTTCGAAAAAGAGAAAGTTGTGGTCGATTCATCGCAGAACGTTTACGTCCTGTGTTACCTCGTTTTCATCGCACTATCGGGGGCATTTTTCTTCGCAGGAGAAGACCTGCTGCTCATCATATTTGCTTTCACTCTGGCGCATGTCTTCCTGATCCTCGGGGCGTACGCATCCAATTCTCCGTATCAGCTACATCGGAGCGGAAAGGGAGTGAATCCAGCTGATGGCATGCGAGCCGGTGATAATCCTCTCCGCGGTCGGCATGTATATGGTGACAAAAAGTTTCTACGTTCAGGATATTGCAGCATCCACGATCCCGTTGATCGTACTGCTGCCGGGTTTGTTTATCGGTTTTATCTATATACTGACTATGAAACTCCGGAAATCACCGTTCGATATCGCAACTTCGCATCATGCCCACCAGGAAATTGTAAAGGGGGTCACTACGGAGTTTTCAGGATCGACCCTTGGAAATATAGAGATTGCACATTGGTATGAGCTGATTTTTTTGATCGGGTTTATCTACCTCTTCTTCTCGTGGAGTCCGCTGATTGCCGTTATCGCCATCATCGTTATCTATCTCCTGGAAATGATAATCGACAACACATTCGCCCGGGTAAAATGGCCTCTCGCCCTGAAAAGCAGCTGGCTCGTAACCGTGGTTGCCGGACTGCTGAACCTTGCAGTCCTCTATATTATTGCAGGAGCGTACCTGAAATGACCTACCTTTCCAAATCTCCCTGGCTCCTTCATTACAATGCCTCGAGCTGTAATGGCTGCGATATTGAGATACTTGCCTGTCTGACCCCGATGTACGACGTGGAACGGTTCGGAATTATCAACACCGGAAACCCGAAACATGCAGATATTCTTGTTGTCACCGGAAGCATCAACGAAGAGAACAGGGACGTCCTCAAAAATCTTTACGAGCAGATACCTGACCCGAAGGTAGTGGTGGCAGTCGGAATCTGCGCTACCTCGGGAGGTGTCTTTCGCGAATGCTATAACGTGCTTGGCGGGACAGACAAGCTTATCCCCGTCGATGTGTACGTCCCGGGTTGCGCTGCAAGACCCGAATCAATCATCGACGGAATCGTTAAATCACTCGGAATCCTCGAGGAAAAAAGGAAGAAGATGATCTCAGGGAACATTCCGGTTACTGTTAATGCCGGAACCGCTTCAGGAGGCGGGCAGCAATGAAATACGAAGAACAATCCATCATTCCGGTCACAACAGGGAATCTTGTAGAAAAGACAGGCGCTATGTTTCGTGAGGGATGCCGGCTTGTTCAGATCGGGTGCACCCTCCTCGGCGACTCTTTTGAGATTAATTACTCGTTTGACAAGGATTACCAGTTCACCACTCTGCGTCTTATCCTTCCGAAAGATGGAATCCTCCAGAGCGTTTCAGCCGTTTATTTTGGTGCGTTCATCTATGAGAACGAGATGCATGACCTGTTTGGCATTACCGTGACCGGTATCAATATCGATTTTAAGGGGACCCTCTTCAGGACCCGTGTTAAATATCCGTTTGTTGTCGATACCAGTAAGGAGGATGACACATGTCAAAACAGATAATCATCCCGTTCGGCCCCCAGCACCCGGTCCTCCCTGAGCCTATCCACCTCGACCTTGTGCTCGAAGATGAGAAGGTTATCGACGCCATCCCGTCGATCGGATACGTGCACCGGGGACTCGAGAAACTCGTGGAGAAGAGAGAATATACAGAATATGTCTATATAGCAGAACGCATCTGCGGAATATGTTCATTTATCCACGGCCTTGCATACGTCCAGGGAATTGAAGCTATCATGAACCTGGAGGTACCGGGACGTGCTAAATACCTGAGGTCGATATGGTCGGAATATTCGAGGATGCATTCTCATCTGCTCACTCTTGGGTTATTTGCCGATGCCCTCGGGTTCGAGAACCTCTTCATGAACGCCTGGAAGCTTCGCGAGCACATCCTCGATGACATGGAAGCGACAACCGGAGGTCGTGTCATACAGGGCGCCTGCAAGGTCGGCGGAGTGCGAAGGGATATCAGCAATGAAAAACTTGGCCAGATGGTAGACGGGCTCAATGAACTTGAGAAAGAAATAAGGGACTTTGCCCACGTATTTCTCCACGACAGCACTATCAGGTCCCGGCTTCACGGCATCGGGGTGCTTCCGAAAAAAGACGCCTATGAATATGGGGCGGTCGGGCCTACGCTGAGAGGTAGCGGCTGGTCGATAGATATGAGAGAACTGGGTTATGCTGCGTACCGTGATTTCAGGTTCGAACCTACGGTCGAAACGGGAGGGGACTGCTATGCGAGAACAGCGGTCAGGGCTAAAGAACTCCTGGTTTCCATCGATCTTATTCGTCAGGCCGTAGACAAGATCCCTGACGGACCTGTTGACATGAAGGTGACAGGTGCTCCTGATGGTGAATACTTCACGAGGGTTGAGCAGCCCCGTGGCGAACTTGTCCACTATGTAAAAGGAAACGGCACGAAGAATCTTGTCCGTTCCAGGGTAAGGACGCCGACATTCACCAATATTCCCCCCCTGATCGTCATGCTGAAAGGATGTGAGCTTGCCGATGTACCGGTGATCGTCCATTCGATAGACCCGTGTATCGGGTGCTCGGAGAGGTGATACAGATGGGATTGTTTGAAATGGCGAAAACCGTGACAAAAAGCATTATCCACGGACCTGCAACACTCATGTACCCCGTAAAGACGGCAAAAAAGACACCCATCTCCCGTGGGCATGTCGTGATTGATGTCAGTAAATGTATTTCCTGCAAGATTTGCATGAAAAAGTGCCCGGCACAGGCCATTTGTGTCGAGCCTAAGGAGAAAACATGGGAGATTGACCGTCTCAGGTGTGTCGTGTGTAATTCCTGTGTGGAAGTATGCCCCGTCAAATGTCTTTCTATGGATAACCAGTATTTCCCAGCGATGTCTGTGCATTCCGGTCTTGAATTGTTCCACATCACCTATCAAAAACCGGTAAGACCAGATAGCAAGACAGGATCGACGGATGTACTCCCTGAAAACAAAGGAACATAATTTTTTTTGATCTGTCGGATTCCTCAATTTCCAGGTGCCTGGAAAGTCCCGTAAATCATCCCCCCTTGACATCATCCGTTTAGGATGACTGCAAACAGATTTCCATGAGAGCCGGGAAGAGGATATTCTCTGAGGTACTTTACTGTCACAACCAGGAGAGAGTTACCGATACGGGGTCATAGACCGAGGGCAGTCTAATAGTACCGGTGTTGTATCGTGATAACAACAACCGAGAGAGTCCGTGACAAGGATCCCCGAAAATACAGGAGGTCTATAGGATTCATAGTCCAAAATTCCACACGAATCGTTCAGAATTGATCCATCAGGTTGCCTGCAGGATGAGGTTATAACCGGTCGAAGAATTTTAAAGGGTTATGGGCCCGGGACCGCTCTTCCGCGGGCCATTACCCCGATTTGAGGAAAGGTCTTCTTGCTTACTTGTGCTTACCGATCGTTTGGTGGTTGGTGAGCGGGTGGTCAGACTGGGGTTTTCCCTGATACCTCAGACTTTGGACGGTAGTGTTGCCAACTGGGGCCGGCGTGAGAGGAGAGACCAGCATCAAACTCGTCGAATTCAATCTCGAGGAGGGCAATTCTCATCTTCATCAACCAGATGAAATCGTCTGCCTTGCTCCGAGTTATCTCCCCGGAAGCGGCGAGTTCATGCAGGAGGGTGCTGATATCCGAGATGTCAAACTCTGCATTCATCGCAATCTCCCAGTTTTCGACTTCACTTCTTTTTCTTCTTCCTCTTCGTCCACCGTCCCGTACAGATCATTGTACATGCTCATGATCACATCGGAGAAAGTCATCTTACCCCGTTTGATGGAGACAAGGGCATCATACGCCTCATCTGTCACCGAGACAGTCTTTGCCACAAATGTAAATATTATATTATATATGATAAATGTATCTGAAATAAGAATTATTTTAATTATTTAAAATATAATTTTTAGTTTAAACAAAATTATTATTAAAGTTATTTCAAACATATAATTTATTGCATCTGTTAAGAATAAAAAATGATAATAATCGCTCGGAGAAGCAAACGATAAGAAAAAACCTTTTTTTTCCAACCATCTTCCCGCGGTCCGAAACCATATTTCAAGAACACTTCTTACCTATACGCGCAGTTTATTCGAACGTTCCCGGTCTTTTTGTTTACCTGGAGGGGCACACTATAATTCGAATCTTACCAATCCCGGAACCAGCGGAAAACCGCCGTGTTTATTTTATTATCTGGCAAAGGGGTCTCAACCGCCATCCGGTGCCCAACGGTCCACCCGTTGGCTGATAATCCCGATCATGACAGGAAATATCACCCGTGAGGATCCCGGCCTTCAACCAGCCGGTTCTTTTATCAGGTTAGCCGGAAATTGCCTTTTAACAGGATAATCCATGAAGGCAGTGGCTGTAACCGGTATCATCGGGTTCCTCATCACAGCGATGGTTATTGTGTTCACACCCGTTGCAGCCGCCAATGTATTCCAGCCCAGCCCCTCTCCGTCTGGGGATTATGGTTATTACCGGGTTAGTTCAGATCCCCCGGGTGCAGATGTCGTATTCGACGGGACGTTTGTCGGGGAATCCCCTGTAACAATTCCGGTTTTTTCCGGTGGCAGCCCGGGTCACAGTATCGAGGTATCAAAAATCGGTTACATCACCTGGATCCAGTCCTATTCGCTCAATCCCGAACCCGGTCAGACCATTTTGATATTCGCCCCGCTCCAGAAGTCAGAACTGACAGGCTCAATCAGGGTATCATCCATCCCGAACGGCGCATTGGTAAGCCTTGACGGCCAGAACGGCCAGATGGCCCCATGGATATACGGGGACGTCCCCGTGGGTATTCACATGGTCCAGGCATACCTGTCCGGTTACAGCCCGTATACTACCCAGGTTTCGGTCGAACCCGGCCAGACTTCGAATGTCGAGGCCGGTTTAATACCCTTAGGAAGCGTCGGTACCCTCCAGGTGATCAGTTCTCCGGGCGGTGCCGACCTTTATGTCGACGATGTATATAAAGGGAAGACATCCCTGACGGTGGGAAACCTCGCTTCCGGAAATCACACGGTAGTCCTGAAATTATTCGGTTACCAGGATCTCACCGGAAAAACAACGGTCGAACAGGGGCAGACTACGATACTATCCCTTGTCATGACACCAAACAGCGGCCCGCAATCAGGGATCGTTACCGTTTCTTCGTACCCGCCGGGCGCGGGTATATACCTCGATGACGAATATAGAGGACTCACGCGATCAGAAGGTCCTGTAATATTTACCGGTATCATTCCCGGAGAGCATGGGATAACTCTCAAACTGGCCAACTATCAGGAATACTCGAAACAATTCGAAATAGTGGCGGGGCAGAATGTAAGCGTCAGTGCCGTTCTCACGCCGGGTCCTGCGCCCGTTCCTTTCGCATATATCGAGATCAGTTCTTCTCCTTCGGGCGCATCGGCGTTCGTAGACAATGTCTTTATCGGCCAGACACCGGTTGCGGCCAGGACCGTTCCATCGGGCCTTCACACGATTCTTATCAGGATGAACGGGTATGAGGATTACAATACCAGTTTCGATCTTAATCCCGGCCAGAGTGCCCTGATTTCAGCCGCCCTTGCCCCGGCACCGACGCAGTCCCCTGCGCCTACGAAAGCTTCGATTCCGGAAGCCGGATTAATCATAACCTTTTTTATCGTCGTGGGTTTGATTGTCTGCCTGATGGGTTGGATCAAACAGAGTGCCGGTTAGCGACCTGAACCGCGAGCACGGGATCATGAAAATACCGGTTACCTGACAGACTGCAAGCCGGAAAATGAAAGTATCGTGGGCATCATCTTAATATATCCGCCGAAAGGCAGACGGGTGTTCAGGACCAGGTCCCGGATATGGCCACACCGGGAACGCTGGTCCGTGAACACTAGGTGAAAGAAATGACATTATACAAACCATGGCATGAACAGGCGCTGGCGGCAAGGAAAAGAGGGATAAAACTGATGAAACGGGCAATGATTGCAGCGTTCAGTCTCCACATTTTCACCCTGCTGATCGTTTTTCTCTGCCTGACAGCCATTTTCCTGTTTCATGCCCGTTAGCCACAAATAATCTTGTGAATTACAGGTATTCTCTTTTTTTTTTTACTGCTACTTCACTGCACCGGAACTTCCCTGTTTTGGAGATCTGTTCAGTTTATGGGTTTCATGGTATGATGCAATCATAACCTTTATGATCCAGTCCTTCGATCAGCTACTGGTATGACAACCGGGGCTGGTTTTCATGAATGATATTTACCACTCGATCTACCATAAGCTTGAAATTGTCGGAATATTATCGGTTTCCCGGTACGACGTCATAAAAAACGACCCTCTTCTCCCGCTCTATATCGACCGGCTCGGACCCGATCATTACGCCATAGCCCATAACCGCGAGGTCGATGGGATCCTGGTCCCGGACCCTGATATGGAAATCAGGGTCGACCATGCAGGAAAATCAGCCGAGCCCCTGACATTTCAGGATGCAGGGGGCAGAAAGGTGGTATATCCTGAACCTGGCAGGGTCAACCTTGCGGTGAAGAATGAACTGGTGGACTTTCTCGACCAGTGGTTGACGAGACTCGTAAACGATGGATACCGCAGGGATTAACCCGGGGCCACAGGTCCCCTGATTCAGGTATACGGGATCAACCGGTCCAGGGCAGGCCAATGCCCCTGGCGAGGTCCCGCACCTCGTCCCGGATATTTTTATCGAACCCGAGAAGAAGGCATGCATAGATCACCATACCCAGAAGAACTGCCCCGGCAGTAAGAAACACGTTTGTCAGGGGTATGAAAAAACGATAAACAGTCACCGTTAATGCCATAATCGTCGAAGCGCCTGCTATGGCTACAATCGTCCACGGTTCGGTAGTGACCTTGATTAACCCGGCCAGGCTGATGTGAGCAGCTACCGAGTAGCACAACGTTCCGATGAACAGTGAAATTGCTGCCCCGTTGATCCCGTACAAGGGGATCAGGAGGATATCGAGGATAACGGTAACAACGGCGCCAATGGCGGTACTCCTGAACACTGCCCCGGGCCGGTTCAGCGCCGAGAGATACATGGTCTCGAGAGTAAGCACCACCACGACGATCTGAACTGCAAACAATATCGCCATGGCCGTGCCGGCTGCGGCAAATGGAGAACCGTAGAGGTAGTACAGGAGAGGTCCGCCGAGGATCCATGCACCGGCGGCAGCGGGGACCGCAAGGGCGAGGGAGAAACTGAATGCTTTGGCGAGGGAGGTTTCAACAGAAAACACATCGCCCTGTTTCCACCACGAAGCAACTTTTGGGTAGAGAGAGGTCCGGAGGGCAGTCATTGAAAAGAGGGCCAGTAATGTGAGCTGAAATGCAGTTCGGTACAGGCCTACTTCAGTATTGGAGAGGAAATAGCCGATTAATATAGTGTCTGCATAAGCCATCAGAGTGGCGGTTAGGCCCGTGACAAAACTCCACCCTGAAAATGCCAGGAGACTACGGATATGGTTCCTGTCAAACCTGGTACCATGCAGGTTTAAAAATTTCAGGTTTACAAGGAGCCCTGTTGTAACCCCGGCGACCACTCCACCGGCTAACCCTGCCAGTGAGTATCCCAGATAAACGGTAACGACCTGAACCAGCACCCGCACGAGGTTGTTGAGAAAATCCGCTATCTGAATGATCCCGACTTTTCCACTTCCATACACACCCGCTGAAACAATTCCCGCTACAGCTGAAACAATGATGGCGATGACCATCCATAAAAAGAGACCTGCCGCGTTTAGATCTACAAACACCGGCCTGATCACGAACAGGACGGAGATCGTCACGGCAAGGAGGATCGTGCGGATTACAGCATGGGCGGAAAAGAACTCATCCTGCTCTGCTCCTTCGCTGATCCGCTGGGTTGCGGCCCCGCTGATCCCGCCATCGGTGAATAATCCGATGATACCAATGTATGCAAGGAGGAGGAAAAGTCCTCCCAGAGCCGCGGCTCCTGCCGTGTGCGCAATATAAATTGTCGCAAAAAACCCGATAACGGCCACGCCGATCGATGACCCGAATACCATAAGGCTCTGGCGGCGCACGGGACCGATATCGATAAGCCTGCGATAGAGACCCCGGGCGAACGACACATCTACTATAGAGACGGGAAAAATAAAAAGCGCTACGATAAGATACGCCATGCTTTCAGCAAGCGTTGACAGATTAACTGTCGGGAAAACAGTGCCGGGAAATTATGAAGGTTTTCGTCCGAGGGGCCGCAACCAGACATCACGGTTGCGGCGACATGTCCAGATGCCCGCCCACAGCAATATCATTACCATAGGGAGAGCAAGCTCGAACCAGAATACCGGACCCGACAGGATCGCTCCTGCGTTACTGTTCCCAAGAGCGTTTGTGAGCTGTCCTGCGAAATTTCCGAGGAAAACAACCGACGCGATTAATACGGTTGCTCCCCAGAATCCGCCTCTCCATTTTGCAGATGCCAGACCAGCCAGTCCGATTGCAAGCCATGCAGGCCCTGATTCCCAGCGAAACGCTCCGCCACCGGGCCATCCGGAAGGGTCCAGCGGAGTCCCCGGGAAAAGCAGGAGACTCGAAAATACCGTTATTCCTGTTAATCCCACACCGATTACGAGACACCAGAATAGGACCGTTTCCATTGCTTTTCCACCCGATAATTCATGTCTCCACGCTATCAGGTTGATAATGGCTCCCGCAACAATCAGGGCAGTATAGAGATATACTATTGAAAATTCCATGAATTCTATCAGGAATTGTTATTATTTATCGGGTATATAATTCCCTCCTGTTCAGATCCGGCGCAGTGAAATGTATAATGCCGGCCATTACAGAGAGAGGATAATGAAACGATTTGCCTTTGCTTCCCTGGTTATTATCACGTTGCTCTTCGCCGGATGTGCAATGCCCGTTTCCAATATCCCGCATCCGGGTCAAACCGGCACGGCAGTTCCAGGGAACACCAGTCAACCCCCTACGACGACAATACCGGCAATGTCCGTGAACCAGACAGTCGCAAATAGCCCTACCAATGGAACCGGCAGTGGTAACGTCACGATTTCTTCTTCTGCAAATGACCTTTTTTTAATCACTCCTCTAAATGGCCGCTATTATGAAGGGGATGTCATAACACTCCATGGGACGACGATCCTGGCGGCCGGCGACCCGCTCCTTGTCGAGGTCGTATCATCATCGTTCGGACCGACCGTCAAAACCAGCAACCAGGCCTTTACCGGAGTATCGGGAGTGGTGCATGTGGAACAGGGCCCGCCTGGGGGACCGAATACGTGGTCGTTTTCATTTCCGACCGCCGGTTTCAACCCTGATACATACATTGTGACAGTTTTGGGCCTTTCCGTGAATGTCGAAGACAGCACGACGTTCGAACTGCTTCCCGGAAGGGCCTGATCCAACGCCTCAAGGGTATGGGAATTTAAAATCCTCCGGATGCCACATTTCCGGAGGAGATATACCGGGAGTCTCCCCAATATTGTACTTGACCAATGGAACCAGTTATTGCCGCAGTCAATCTGAAAAAACAATATGGCTCGTTCACCGCGGTAGATTCCATCGAATTTTCGGTGCGCCGGGGCGAGGTATTCGGTTTCCTCGGCCCCAACGGCGCAGGAAAAACCACAACAATGAGGATGATCATGTGTGCGTCGCCGAAAACCTCGGGATCGCTCACGGTCCTCGGCATGGACGTGGACCGGTTCCCACGCGAGATCAAGGCGATGATCGGTGTAGTCCCTCAGGAAACAAACCTGGATACTGAATTCACCACCTATGATAACCTCCTCGTATATTCCCGTTATTTCGGTATTCCGCGGGAAGTTGCAGAACCAAGGGTATCGATCTCCTTGATTTTGTCCAGCTCACCGAAAAAAAAGATGTCAACATAGAGAAACTTTCCGGGGGTATGAAGCGTCGGCTGCTGCTCGCCAGGGCCCTCATCAACCAGCCGAAATTGCTTATTCTTGACGAGCCGACCATCGGTCTCGACCCCCAGGCCCGTCACCTTATTTGGGACAAACTGAAACTGCTCAGCTCGCAGGGCAATACCATCGTCCTTACCACCCATTATCTCGAGGAGGCAGAACGCCTGTGCGACCGTCTCGTCATCATGGATAACGGTAAAATCCTCGTGGAAGGGACTCCTGCCGCCCTCGTGAGGGACCAGGTAGGATTCGGGATAGTCGAGGCAGAATCCTCCCCTGACGTTATCGCCTGCCTTGATGGCATGGGCATCAGGTACGAGCTGGCCGGGGATACGATACAAGTCATTACAGACGATCCAAGGGCTGTTGCAGCGCGGCTCTTGTCAGGGTGTAATGCAAAAAGGGTCCTGTCGCGGGTTGCGACCCTTGAAGACGTGTTCCTTAAACTTACAGGCAGGGGGCTTAAAGAATGAAAGACGGCCTTTTATCTGTTCCCTCCATTTCCGGAAATGTATGGACAGTGTGGTTAAGGAATGCCGACGTTTTCCGT
The DNA here is from genome assembly GCA_963809105.1 of uncultured Methanomicrobiales archaeon. Lineage (GTDB taxonomy): Archaea > Halobacteriota > Methanomicrobia > Methanomicrobiales > Methanospirillaceae > CAIKOD01. Next base: position 525,817 of record CAWEIC010000005.1, read on the forward strand.
AAAACATGGACGGTAAACCTCATACCGCCCTTTATTGAGCCCTTTCTCTATCTCCTTGCCCTTGGATTCGGCCTTGGGGGATTCATCGGCCAGATTGGCGGGATCTCCTATATCGTATTTATCGCCCCCGCCATCGTCGCTATCTCGATTATGAATTCCGGATTCTTCGAATGCACATATGGATCTTATGTGAGAATGTCCTACGGGAAGACCTTCGATGCAATTATCGCAACCCCCGTATCACTCGAAGAGGTAATTGCCGGGGAACTCCTCTGGGGAGCGACAAAAAGCGTGATTTATACAGCTCTTATGTTCCCTGTCCTGATCCTGTTCGGGGTATTCAGCCTGCCTTCTTCGTTCCTGCTCATACCCTTTGCGTTCCTCGGGGGGCTTCTGTTTGCCTCGGTAGCAATGTGTTTTACTTCGATAACCCCGAGTATCGATGCGCTGAACTATCCATCGTTCCTGTTTATTACGCCGATGTTGTTATTTTCCGGGACGTTTTTTCCCTTGTCCATTCTTCCACCCGGGCTCCAGGTCTTTGCAAATGTTGTACTGCCCCTGACACCTGTCGTTAATATTTGCAGGGGGATCACCCTGGCCACATTTCAGACCGCACTAGTGTTCAACTTCTTCTGGGTCCTTGTTGTCACTGCCGCCCTGTTTATCTTATCAATAAACCTTATGAAGAGGAGACTGGTAGTCTGAACCATTTTATTCCCCCGGGCCCCGCCCGGGGTTGCGATCCCGGCATTACAGGTATTGACACCCCGAACATTACCATGATCCCGGAAATACAAATTCCGGGTCAGGCAGGTCCCGATGTACACTCTCCCTGAAATAATCACAATAGCATTCGCAATTGGTCTTACCGGGGCCCTGAGCCCGGGCCCGACGCTTATTGCCACGATCCGTTCTTCATTACGGTACGGCTGGAAAGCCGGCCCGGCTATTGTAACCGGTCATGTACTTGTTGAATTTGGAATTTTTATCCTGATTATCATCGGTCTTGCTTCGGCAGCTGGAGAATATTCATGGCTGATTGCAGGAGCAGGGGGAATTGTCCTTGTGATATTCGGAATTATGACAATTGCGGAATCACGCAAGGTTACCCTGTCCGGGGTGCTTGCAGATGAACCGGGGGAAGCATCAGGGTCGGATTGCGGCAGGTCCCGCATTTCCACAGGGGGGCTATCCGGAGTATTCCTTGCAGGAGTTCTGACGAGTGTTTCGAATCCCTATTTCTGGATCTGGTGGGCGTCCATCGGAAGTGCGATGGTAATTGATGGTCTTAAAAGCGGTTTGATTTTAGGCTGTGCTTTCATGATCGGTCATTGGTGTGCCGATATCTCATGGTACACGATAGTATCGGTGACGATCCACCGGGGAAAATCCGTCCTCTCAGACAGGAGTTACCAGCTTGTTATTGCCCTCTGCGGGATCTTTCTTGTTATATTCGGTGCATGGTTTTTTTCGGCTGCATTTACAAAATAGGGTATTGAAGATCTTTTAAAATGCCTGTATTCATTTCTCATTTTGGGTAAGTGTCGCTTTCTGCATAGAACTGACGTAGTACCCGATGGCGTCCTGCATTTCCCGGGATCTTCCAATATGCTCTTCAACACGGGCGACAATGGCACTTCCCACGATAACGGCATCAGCACCGGCGGCGGATAATATTATGACGTGCCTGGGGGACGATATCCCAAAGCCGACGGCAACGGGTATCGTGGTCCGGTTCTTAACCTTTGAGATCAGGGACGTGATACCCGGAGAGAGGTCTTTTCTAGCACCCGTTACACCAAGCCGGGAAACCAGGTAGAGAAAACCCCCCGCCCTGCGTATAATTTTATCAAGGCGGATTTCAGATGTCGTCTCGCTGACCATGAAGATCTGATCAATCCCGGCATCGCGGGCAGCGCTGACGGCATCATCAGATTCCTCGACAGGCATATCGGCAATAAGGATGCCATCCGCACCGGCCGAAGCAGCTTCCCGGTAAAAATTACTTATTCCGCGATGGTAAACAGAATTATAATACGTGAGAAGAACGAGGGGGATATCAGAACCTTTCCTGACTTCCTTGACGATCTCAAATACCCTGGCGGGATTCGTTCCGGCTTTGAGAGATCTGACATCGGCCCTCTGGATAACGGGACCGTCAGCCAGTGGATCAGAGAACGGTACCCCGAGTTCGAGAATATCGGCACCAGACCCGGCCAGGGTTTTGGCTATTGCCACCGACGTCCCATGATCAGGGTCCCCTGCAACAGCAAATGCAATGAGGAGTGGCCTTTTTGCCGATTTAAAGGCATTTTCAATCCTGCTCACGCCACTACCCCCTGCAGGGCTGCGATATCGGAGACATCTTTATCCCCCCTCCCCGAAAGGTTGATTACGACAATATCATCCCGGGATAGCGATCCAGCCATTCTTCTCACTGCAGCAATCGCGTGGGCCGATTCCAGGGCCGGGATAATTCCTTCCCGGGCAGATAGATACCGGAAGGCTGATACGGCTTCCTCATCGGTTACCGCGGTATATTCGACACGGCCCGAATCTTTCAACATGCTGTGTTCCGGGCCTACTCCCGGATAGTCAAGACCCGCAGAAATGCTGTGGGTATCGAGGACCTGCCCTTCGCAGTCCTGGAGGAGATAGGAAAACGAACCGTGCAGGACTCCGGGGCTTCCCCCGCACAGGGTGGCGCCGTGTGCCGCGGTGCCCAGCCCAAGCCCACCTGCCTCCGCTCCGATCATGGTCACACGGTCAGCGAGGAACGGATGAAACAAACCGATTGCATTGGAACCTCCGCCCACGCAGGCGACGAGGATATCAGGGAGCCGGCCCTCGCTTTTGGCAGCCTGCATTCTCACTTCCTGTCCGATTACCACCTGGAAGTCCCGGACAATCATCGGAAACGGATGCGGGCCGACAACCGAACCGATAAGGTAGTGAGTATCAGATACATTGGTCACCCAGTCCCTCAAAGCCTCATTAACCGCGTCTTTCAGTGTTTTTGTCCCCGAATGCACGGGGATCACCCTGGCACCCAGCAACTCCATCCGGAAAACATTCAGGCGCTGACGGTTCATATCAACCTCGCCCATGTATACCTCAACCGGAATCCCAAGCATTGCACCTGCAATTGCCGTGGCTACGCCATGCTGCCCTGCGCCGGTCTCCGCAATCAACCTCTTTTTACCCATATGTTTTGCAAGGAGCGCCTGTCCCAGTGTGTTATTTAACTTATGGGCCCCGCCGTGGAGAAGGTCCTCCCGCTTAAGATAAATTCTCGCCCCGGTGTCTTCCGACATATGGGGGCAGAAGGTGAGGGGCGTTGGACGGCCTGCATAATCTGCCAGATACTTCCCGAGTTCATACATGAACAAGGGGTCGCCCGAAAGGGACCTGTACGAAGATTCAAGTTCGATTAACGCTGCCATCAGGGCTTCAGGCACATACTGCCCCCCGAATTCCCCGAACCTCCCCTTCCCTGTCGCCATGTTCATTGTTCACACTCCTTCGAGGCCAGGATAAAGTCCCTGACCAGTACGGGATCTTTTATTCCCGGCGAGGATTCGACCCCGGATGCTACATCCACTGCATATGGCCGTATTTTCCGGACTGCATCCCTGACATTGCCTGGGTTTAAGCCACCTGCGAGAATTACCGGAACTGGAGAATTTTTTACCGCATGTACCGCAAATTCCGGATTATAGGGCCTTCCGCTCCCAAGGCTTTCGTCTATCACAATTGCATCGCAATCGCACGGTATTTCGTCGCCAGGCCTGATGACCCGGATTAATTTCACATTATTTCTTTCTCCAGGCCTGAAACTGTGTGATACCTGTACTGCAGAGGGCTTCAGGCTGAGTATATCTGAAAAATCTCGTTCGGAACGGGTATGGCTGACGAGTACCCCACAGGTTTCAGGCCTGAGCACGGCAAGTATCTGCTTCGCCACGGACAGCGGGACATTTCTTGGTGACTGGCTGCACACGACGATCCCGATTGCATCCGCCCCTGACGATTCGGCGTGCAACGCATCACCGATCGTTGTTACCCCGCAAATTTTCACGCGCATGTCAATCCCTCCAGTGCTTTCTCCGGGTCTGCTGATCTCATAAGAGAACTCCCTATGAGGTAGGCATCACAATAATTTTTCAGGTACCTGATGTCGCATGGCCAGAAAATGCCGCTTTCAGATACGATGGTAATCTGTTCCCTCGCGATCGTTTCAGCGATAAGCCGGGTTGTCTTCAGGCATGTTTTCATCGTTTTAAGGTCGCGGTTATTAATGCCGATCAGCCGGGTCCCTGACTCTGCCGCTGCCGGTACTTCTTCTGCCGAATGAATTTCGACGAGCGGTTCAAGAGCGAACCGGTGACATTCTTGAACAAAGGAGGGGAGCTGGTCGCCAAGTAGCCCCGCAATCAGGAGAACCGCATCGGCACCGAGGACCCGGCTCTCGCAAACCTGCCGTTTGTCAATGATGAAGTCCTTCCGGAGTACGGGAAGATCGGTTGCTGCTTTTACCAGCCTGATATTCCCTGGGTCGCCCTGGAAAAAGAAGGGCTCCGTCAGGACCGAAAGAGCCGCCGCTCCTCCGCGGGTCATCATTTTCGCCAGCTTTGCAGGGTCTTCATGGCTACGGATGGTCCCGGCCGAAGGTGATGCATACTTTATTTCGGCAATAATTGCATTTTTCCTACATTTAGAGAGAATGGCATGCCGGAGACTTTTAACCGCACCAGGGTCGGATTCCTGCAATTGTACATATTCCGGAAGATCCGCTATGCGTTCCCGGGTCCTGCAGACAATATCGTTTAAAATCATCGCATTTCACCTGCCATTTCAATCAGGGATCCAAGCTTATCCATCGCGTTCCCGGTATCTATTGACAGTGCAGCAGCATCAATGCCATCACGGATAGAACCGGCTTTCCCCGCGGTATACACCGCCGCGCCTGCATTCATGATGACGATGTCACGGCAGGCGCCTTTTTCCCCTTCGAGTACATCGGTAAGAATTCGGGCATTCTGCCTCGTATCCCCTCCGGCGAGGTCTTCCGGGAGAGCTTCGGGAATTCCGTAGTCGAGACAACTGATGGCTCCATGGTTCAGCATCCCGTTTTTCAGTTCGGCAATGTTTGTCATCCCTATCGTCGTTATCTCATCCATACCGTTGCCATGGACAACCATGCCCCGCACGGTCCCAAGTCTCCGCAGCACTTCACAAAACGTCCCTGTCAGTTCCGGGCTGTATACACCGATCAGTTGCGCTCCTGTGCATGCAGGGTTTGTAAGCGGGCCAAGAAGGTTGAATACGGTCCTGATACCGATTTCACGTCTGACTCCCGAGACACGCCCCATCGCAGGGTGGTATAAAGGAGCAAACAGGAAAACGATACCGGTCCTTTTCATGATTTCTGTGTTCCGGGCCGGGGAAAGTGCAATATTTATGCCAAGTGCTTCAAGCACATCGGCCGATCCACACCTTCCGGATGCACTCCGGTTCCCGTGTTTGACAACAGGCACCCCTGCACCGGCAACTACAAATGCGGCAGTCGTACTGATATTGAAGCTGCGTGAATTGTCTCCCCCCGTTCCGCATGTATCGATGGCCATTCCGGGAACCGGAGGGCAAAACGGGATCGCCGATGCCCTCATTGTCCGTGCAAATGCCGTAATCTCATCCGCTGCCGGACCTTTCACCTGTAATGCGGTAAGAAAAGCGCCTATCTGGCTTTCTGTCGCCTCTCCTGACATTATTTCATGTATGACCCTTTCAGCCTGGGAACAGGATAGATCGGCACCGCCAAGGGCCACGGCGATTGCATCCCTGATCATCGGGACGTCACCCCGTTAAAGAGAAAATTCCTGAGCAGTTTTGGACCTTCCTGGCATAAAATGCTTTCAGGATGGAACTGGATTCCCTCAATCGGGTAATCCCGGTGCCGTACTCCCATGATGTAATTGTCGTCAAGGCTTGTTGCAGTGACTTCGAGTGTTTCAGGTAACGTTTCCCGGTCTGCTATAAGCGAATGGTACCGTGTCGCAGGGAACGGGTTTTTAAGACCGGAATACAGTCCGGTCCCGTTGTGTGAAACCGGTGACGTCTTCCCGTGCATCAGGTGAGTTCCCCTGATAATGTGCCCTCCTGACATAAAGTAAATGGCCTGGTGGCCGAGACATACCCCGAGAGTGGGTACCTCCCGCGACAGGGTATTAATGGCGTGCAGGGCGAGCCCTGAATCTGCCGGATGCCCCGGGCCGGGAGAGAGTATGATCCGATCGGGTTCGATTTCATCGAGCACCACAGGGTTTTCATCGGACTTTACAACAACTGGGGTACATCCCTGGGATCCGACAACCTGGCAGAGGTTGTAGGTAAAGCTGTCGTAGCAGTCGATAACGAGCACTTTCATATGCTTCCCCCGGCAAGTTTTACCGCCTGCTTCATTGCGGCAAGCTTCTGATTGGTTTCAATCCATTCGCGGTCGGGATCTGAGTCGGCGACAATCCCGGCACCTGCCTGAACCGATGCAATCCCGTCTTTCACAACCGCTGTCCGTATTGCGATGGCAAATTCCAGTCCTCCGTCAAACCCGATGTAACCCACGGCACCTGCATAAAGTCCCCGCGGCCCAGGTTCCTGTTCGTCGATGATCTCGATTGCCCTGATTTTCGGGGCGCCTGACACGGTTCCTGCAGGAAAACATGCCCTGAAAACATCAAATCTGTCGTAACCTTTTGCAATCTCCCCGGTCACCGTTGAAATGATATGCTGGACATGGGAGTATTTCCCGACCTGCATGAACTGGGGTACACGGACAGATCCGAATGAGCATACGCTGCCGATGTCATTTCTTGCAAGATCAACGAGCATAACATGCTCAGCCCGTTCTTTCTGGTCGGACAACAATTCTTTTTCGAGCTTCATGTCCTCCACTCTATCGGTTCCCCGTTTTCTTGTCCCGGCGATCGGGTACTGTTGTAACATTTCGCCCTTCGACTCTGACAAGCATTTCCGGACTGGCGCCGACTATCGAATAATCGGAAAAATCGAGATAATACATGTAGGGACTCGGGTTGATGCTTCTGAGTGCCTGATACAATAGCAGGGGATTTTCCCTGAACGAATATTCCTCTTTTCTCGAAATTACTGCCTGGACAATCTCACCTGAGTGAATTAGATCCCTTACCTGCCTCACTGAGGAGGTGAACGTCTGTTTCTCGGTTTCTTCTTCATCCGGACCAGTTGCAGCATCTTTACAACCAGGTGCACTATTGCCGTCATCAGGTTCTTTTACCCTTGCAATGTCTTTCCTGCCATACTGCGGCCGTTCTGTTACTACAGCGATGTCAGTATCCGGTTGTTCACCCCGCCGGGACGGGTTTTCTTCCAAAAATTTCCTGACGGCACGGTATCTCATCATGAGGACTTCAAGGCCCTTATCATACAGCTCGTCCGGATCCCTGCCATTTCCCGTCACTACGTTTCGAATAATCCAGAGATCCGACCGGTGGTGGTCGAGAACCATGCAATCGAGACAGAGCATGAATTCCGCAACAGGACTGGTAATATCATATTTGTGGCGAATCCGGGCAGATTCTGGGAGCAGGGAATATACGAGGTCATAGGAAAAATAGCCTACGAGACCGCCCGAGAACCTGGGAACCCGGGATGGTACAGCACTGAACACATTGATCAGGGTTTCAATCGTTTCGATCGCATCCCTTCCGGCCGGAACCCTGACGTCCTCGAGGAAAACGGCATCTCCGGAAACCTCCATATCGGCAGGATAACAGGTTGCCCTCAACACCGGATTAATCCCAAAAAATGAATATGCTGCTGTTTTGCTGTCGCCATCCATGGATTCGAGCAGGAATCCGCCGCCAGGTCCTCTTTGTTTCCCGGAATGTTCCCTGGTCAGGCCTCTGTAGAGCTCCACCGGAGAAAATGGAGGAACGGGGATCCTGATGAAGAGAGGAATAATACAGGGTTCGGGATGGCTTTTGGCAAGATCCAGGTATCCTTCTTTGTTAAGGTTCGGACTGCTGCAGCCATTCAGGGGTATTTCCATTCCACCGGCATCACCTTCTTCTGGCAGGATTCGTGGAGGAGGATCCTTTCCTGCCGGTTTCTGAATGCCTGGACTGTTAAAGCGTTGGCTTTCATATAGTGTACCATATATTTTGTTATAATAAATACATTATGGTATAAAATTATACATTAAAGTATTTTCATGTTGTTTCATATTTCTAATAAATTTTCGATTGTGACTGCGGATAAGCGTCCTGACATTTATTGCGCAGAGGGACAGTATGCGAAATTTGATTCGATCCTGTTGGAGAGACATTCACAGAAGAATATTAAATAGGTATGAACGTGATGAATTGCATGACACTCCGAATAATCCGGATTCTTGCACGGGACGTGCTTTATGGTTGTAAACCTCGATATCCTGTGGGAACATTACCGCGTCGACGGCGATCTTCCTTTCATTTCTTCTGATACGGGAAAAGTGCTGTCCCAATTGCTGGAAGAACTTCGTCCGGCATTCGAACAGGAATGCATTGCCCTTTCATTCCGTGAGTCTGTCATTGAACCTGGTTCCCAGTCAAAACCGAGGCTTTTAATTAACGGACATCTTTTTGATGATGTTCTTCTCGAGGTCGCCGAAGAACAACGCCGGTGTGAAGGGCGCAGGTGGGAAATGTCCCTTCCTATTTCGTTCCCTAAGGTTTCCGTAAATAACAGGTTCTATACCAGCGCTCCCGAACTGCTGTTCAGAAAAGCCCTGTTAAGGGCGGCAGGAATTATTTAGGGTAAAGTGTCATTTTATCCCCTGCTTCCATTAACGAGTTACGACGGAAGAATGGTAAAAATAACTAACCCAAAATGTGATGGAAAAAAGTTATGCAAAAATGAGGGGAAGCAGGAAATAATGTGCTCATTATACGGATGACTTTTTTCCTCATATCAACCCTCTTCATTTTACACTTATGATTTTAGAGTGATCCAGATAATCAGACGCTCCCGGGGCTCCGTCCCGCCGCTGTGGCGACCCGGTCAGGATAGGGACTGTACCTTACATGGTGAATTCCCGGTTGGCAGAATAACCCTGTCCACTGGTTATCCTGACGGGGGTGGGACAGGGAGGGGGTGAAACCCCCTCCTGTCAAATGTTTTAACATTATACAAGAGACGGTTTTTACATAATCAAAAATGCCGAAAATCAGCCAGTTAATGACAAATATTTAGGGGCGGGAATGGCACTTTACCCTTATTTAATTATGGTGGAATGTCCTCTGCCGGCCTGCCCGGTTGAGATCTTCATCTAAGGAGAAAACCACCGCCATGGTAGCCGGGGACAAGATTATAATCGCGGGCCGATCATTCGTTATGTATGCGCCAATCTTATCAGCACCTACTGATCCTCCTTTGCTTCCTGTCGGTCACTTCAGGTATACTCCTTGCAGGGTGCACATCCCTGCCGGGAACTCCTGCGCCACAGACTCCCGTAGTTACGACCCGGGTACCGGTGACTCCAACCGAATTGCAGACAATCCCCCCAACCATTGCACCATTAACTCCTGTTTCAACAATATCCCAGACTCCCGCAACCACGGCCCCGGCTGTCGACGGAGCATTCCTCACCGCTTATTCTGATTCTCAGGCAAAAATTCTCGTGATACTTACGAACATCAATACTGAGGTTGTGAAGGACGGAAATCCAAATGCCACAATTCCCGATTATACTGCCCTTGGGAGCTACGGTCGCCAGTTGGGCGCGACGGTAACTTCTGAAATCCAGAGTATGCAGAAGTTCAGGCAGTATGACGACCCGGCAAATGAAGCCCTTCGCGACCAGTACGTCTCCTATCTCTCTGCCCTTTTACCGTTCGCGGGAAATATAGAAGCAGGGGGAGGAGTGGCCCAGAAACGCCAGTATTCCGTGGCAGGACAGTATTTTGCAAATGCACAGAATGATCTCGGCGTTGTCAGAAATGTTCAATTGCCAGAGCAACGTGCGATTATCAACCAGATACGAACAAATCTGGGACCTCTCCAGGATCTCCTACAAAAGCAGGCAACAGATGCCGGATACTAAAAAAATTTTTCTATATGGCCTTTCTCAGCCCTAAAACTGTGATTCCCGGCGTTTACTATTCACTTCACCTCCGAATTACTTTTATCCGGATTTAACAGGAGCGTTCATCTGGTGATTTTAACGGACGGAAAAGAGATCATTATTTCCCGCATTCCGGGGTGCTGCACTCCCGTATACACTTTGGTGATAGTTTCGTAAGTCCCTATGTGTTTCGCCTATATAGGTGAAATTCAGATTTGAGACGTTACACGACATCCCGGGGGCTTTCCCCGCCCCTGCAGTTACTTTACCGGATTTTCATCGAACCCTCTGATAAGGATCACCGGGTGGCCAGTATGCCGATTACCACGGCTGCAATCAGGAGTATCATGGCCAAAACTGGTGATACGAGGATCAGGAGCCCCCCGGTATATGCAATTATTACGGAAAAGAGCCCGGGAATTTTACCCCTCCTGTATGCTGAGATGACGGAAATAACAAGGAAAATTGTAGGGAGAATGAGAAAAAGAGCCCTGATTGCAGGATCAGGATAAATTCCGGATGCAGATTGTCCGATGAGACCTATAATAACTGACTGGGGGTTAATCCCTATCGCGGTCCATAGTCCCGAAAGAAAACCAAGGCCTACTACAGACTCCCAGAGGAACATCTTTGATTTTTTACGCATCGTGCCTACGACCCAGGTGATTACTTTGTACAGGTTGAACCTGACATTGCAAAATAACTTGCAACTATCATGATTCGGGAATTACCGGACTTCGGGGTCAGTTCCCGGATATTGCAGAAAAAAGATTTCCTTTCACGATGCACATCCTAAAGCCTGATGACAGGAAAAGACAGCAGTAAGGGAAGTCTTTCGATTATCAGAACGATGAAAGCACCATTTGGCGTTCCTTTTTCATGTTCTTAAGAAGGGTGCTCTCGCTGGAAAACCGTGAGACAGGAAGGGAAAAATTCCCCGATACATGCGAAAGGGCATCACTGAGACTCTCAAATTCCCTGCAGGGAGATGCCATTGCATGCCTGACATTTTCCCTCACATTAAACACCCCGAGCGGGATATACCCCTTTCGTGCCTCCCGGAGAATTATTGCCCCGGCCTGGACCCCTTCCGATGCAAGCGCATCGAGGACTGCCATTCTGCAGGAATAATAGCAGCCCCCTACAGTCGAATAACCCTTTTTTCCCCTGTTTCCCTCGTGATCGGCAAATACCATTTCATCCCGGCCAAGCACGTGAAGAAACGCTTCGATCCATTCGGTACTGCCACGGTGTCGGGGTTAGGATAACGGCATAGTGATTGTTAAGACTGTCAAACTCCTGGACCCGGTAGTCTGTCGATCACCGGGCAACGTCTTACATTTGTGAGAAGGTCATTTCCTATCATCGTATCACAGGCAGTGATGGACCACCTCGTGGGGACCAGTTTCCGTTTCCGGCCGGTCCCCAATGCCCCGACAGAAAATGCCTTCTGTATCTGGGAAAAAGGGATCCCCTTTTCATGAAGTGCAATTACACCTTCTACGGCCGGGAGGTCGGTGTCATAATATATTTTTTCGAGATTCCTGTCCCATCCTGTCCCCTCGATGTCCAGGTGCTCGATCCGTGCACTGGGGCCATGCGGTGCGGATTCATCGGAGAACATCAGACCCGATGGTACTTCGCTGAACGTCACTTCGCTTTCGATCGATCCGGATGAAAGGGCGATTTCCTGAAGCTTCCCGACAAACCGGTTACCCAGATCCGCAGCATGGACGCGGTGTTTTCCCCTGACAAGCGACAGCCGGAATTCTATGATCTCTTCCTGGGTCATACGGGCCGGGATCCACGATTCCGGGGTGTCCATAATGCTGGTGTCGCCGTGTACCGGAGCGAGCATCGGTCCGGCAAAAACATGGGGATAATCATAGCTCCCGATAAAAACAGACGGGGGTGAACTCCCCTCGAGTTCCCGGCCTACATCTACGGATTTTGCATGGACAGAGAGACTCGAGGTGATTTTTCTCAGATATGCACCCTTTCCCGCTGACATCTTGTATTATTTATTCTGCTTCAACAGATAAGACACCAGCACCCCGGAGGGTGAAAGTGAACTGTCCCGATTGATTATTACAATGCTTACTGCACGATTGGTTTCAAACAACCCGTTTTAATCAGTATGGGTATTTCATAAAAAAAGAGAGAAATCTCATTCGTCACTGCACTTCATCCCAGAACCCGCTCATCGCTGTCCAGATCCTTTTGTTGAGAGTGGAGACCTTTTCAAAATCAATGTTACCGGGGACACCGGGCTTTTCCGCCTGTTGTTCATACAGGGCCCGGTTGACCTCGATCTGGATCCATGGCGTTCTTCTGTGCCAGTGATGAGCTCATCGAAATAAACCCTCCTCCGAACGGTGTGTTGAACAATACATCCCCGTCTCCGGAAAACTGATCGGAAAAATGGTTCCCGAGCACCCGCATCAGGTCACCACTGCAAGTTGCCAGGACTCCCGGTTTTTCTTTTCCCGATATGTCACCATTATTACTCAGGCAAATGGCAGGCCTCTTCTTCCCTGCGTCTGGCTGGCTTGGAAGCCCGTACGGAAGCATGCTATGGCAGTCGAATGCGACCTGTATTCCCTTATCGTCAATGATCCGGTCTGCCGCTTCCTGGTACGGGAAATAATGATCGACCATCAGGTGGTGGACCGTATCGATTCCAGGAAATGTTCCCTCTTTGTAGACAGGAGTTTTATGGCCCGTTTGGGATTTTATCGCACCGTCCGGATATTGTGGTGCAAGATGATAAGGTGGCCTGTTCAGGTCAACTGCCATCCGTGATATCTCCGTATCAATAAATCCTGATACTTTTGAACCAAAATCATAAAGTTCCCGCACTGCAGGGTCGCTGTAATACCGGAGTTCGTCAGGACTTAATGCAATTATATCTCTGATCTCATCGGGGACCAGAAATCCCCCGTGGGGTACCGATATCAGAAATGGATAAGAATCTGCCAAACTATACTCCTTTCCAACTTTGTTTTATATTATAATTACCCCATCTGCCATATGTAATTCTCTCAAGGGTCCTGAAAAAGGATCAAATAACCAAATCCAAACCCGGTATCAGGTTAAATTCGGTCAGGAATTAATACATGAAATTCGCTTTTTATTATTTTAACTCTCAAAAGAGGTTGTTATTTTCAGATCTTCCTTGTGGTGCCGAGATACAGGAGGGCAATAGCTGCAATAATTGCGATCAGACCGAAGCCGTAGAGTGCCAGCCTTGGAATTCTCTGATAAAACGGCATCGGAACCGGGGTATCCTGCAGAGGCTGGTCGCCGGATGGGGCAATGACAGGGATTGTTGTGGCCGGTGAACTGACCTGGGGAGCTCCGGCAGGGGTATTTGTGGGAATAAATGTCTGGATTGACTGGTTAATCGTCTGATTCGCCCCAATTTGCAGTGTCGGCGAGGGGGACGGAGTGGCCATGCCTGCATCGGACTGTGCAACAGACTCGTTTCCTGCAAGTGTAGTCAGGCGTGCAGTAACGAGGTCAGGCGTGAATACCCCGTTGTGATCGTCCTGCATGGTAAGGTTCTGAATTTTAATGTTTGATGTACCTGCGCCTGTGGCAACAACCTTGACACTCACGAGCGTCACGCCGCTGGCACCGTCCTCCACCTGCTGGGAAAGGTCAGTTGCGCTTATCGTCACGTTATCCGAAGGCAGGGCACTCGCTTTCGGACCCGTGGCCCAATCCGGAAATGTTACGGCGGTAATCTGGCCGGCAACCGGATTCGTTACTTTCACCTGCATCCGGTACCCGGCAAGACCTGCTTCAAGGCCGCTGATACGGAAATTATATGTTACCGATGACCCTGATGTAAGGGTCACCGCAGGAGGGCTGATCGATATCGCCGGACCAGCCGTAGCACTGGATATTCCTGTAACAAGAGAAACAAGCACCAGCAGCATCAGAATAAAGGATGTTATCTTCATCAAACCACCATTGCCCCCGGGGATCCAGGAGAGATCATTTCCTGTAAATCCTGTTTATGACTTTAAATAAAAAGATGGCAGACATGCTGATTAACATTACTGATACGAAATGAGGCTTCCGGTCCAGATAAGTAACATTACCCGGGATTTGCAGATACAGGTATTCTATCTTACTGTTCAGAAATATTTATAAATTCAGAATTATCATATTTTTCAGAATGATATGAGACGTAAGAACCAGCAGCGTGATCTCTGTGCGTCTGATTCCTCATCGGGGTGTTGCAGGGTAGAAGCAATTCTTGCAATAGATGAGCGTGGCCAGATGGTCATTCCCAAAGAAGTCCGGGACCTGGCACAAATCAGGCCCGGAGACAGGCTTGCACTGGTCAGTTGCCGGGGGAATGGGGGGATCAGCTGTCTTATGCTCATTCATAACGACAGGCTCACCGAAATGGTAAAGACCGTGCTGTCACCTGTAATGAAGAATATCGTGTTGGGGAATGAGGTCACGGAAGATGTCAGAAAATGAAGCAATAATTAGTTGTACCGATGCACCTTGTGAATGCGGAGGTGAATCGCCCCGGGAGGCAGAACCCGATAATGCCGGTAATGCAGGGATTAGACCAGTGTCGTCAGTGCTTGACGGGCAGGCCAGGCGCGATCACCTGCTTGCGAGGCTTGGCCAGAACAGGAACGGTCACCGGGTCTCCCCGGGGCTCTATTCTCTCGGAACCCCCGGACCTGCATCCCCGGTTATAGTTACGGCAAATTACACACTCAGTTTCGATGCTGTCCGTTCAGCCCTCGAAGGAATCGACGCCTTCATACTGGTTCTCGATACGAAAGGGATCAACGTCTGGTGCGCAGCCGGAAAGGGAACATTCGGAACATCTGAACTCGTACACCGGATCCACCAGACCGGACTTTCCTCGGTAGTGCATCACCGCCGTCTCATCCTGCCCCAGCTGGGTGCTCCGGGCGTATCGGCCAACGACGTACATAAATTCTCAGGGTTCCACGTGGAATACGGACCGGTCAGGGCCAGTGATCTTCCCCGGTTCCTGAAAAACGGGGTAGCGACACCAGAAATGAGGACCGTACAGTTCCCCGCCCGCGACAGGATCGTGCTGGTCCCTGTGGAATTGAGAAGCGTCCTCATCCCGGCAATAATCGGGACGATTGTTCTGTGGCTCATTGGCGGGTGGATACCGGCGTCCGCATTGATCATAACCGTCTTAGCCGGCACCGTGGTGTTTCCGGCAATCCTCCCGTTCCTTCCGACAGTCGATTTCAGCACGAAAGGCTTTTTCCTCGGGTTTATTGTGGCCATTCCCTTTGCTATTGTTGCATTTCTTTCCGGCATTTCCATAGCACCGCTCTGGGCCAGTATCACGTCCGTGATCTCGTTGCTGCTCGTAATTCCCGCCCTGACCGCCTATCTGGCCCTTAATTTCACCGGGTCCACGCCCTATACATCGAGGTCGGGAGTCCGCAAGGAAATTTATTCGTATATACCGGTAATGACCGGTGCCGGGCTGATCGGTTCCACGTTTGCCCTTGTCGTTGGGTTAACCTATTTCCTCGGGGTGTGGTAAAGTGCCGATTTTTAATTCCTATACAGAAACATCAATCCGGTTCTACCCGGAAAAATGTGTCGGTTGTGAACGATGTACTGAAGTCTGCCCCCACGGGGTTTTCTCGATGCACGGGAACCTGGCATCACTGCAGCGACCTGAAAAATGCATGGAATGCGGTGCATGCGCAAGAAACTGCCCGGAAGGCGCAATCAGTGTCCAGGCAGGTGTCGGATGTGCGTGGGCAATAATCCGTGCCGCACTTACCGGGAGTAAGGAAGTCACCTGCGGAGACAATGCGTGCTGCGGGGAGACCGCCGAAGAGTCCTGACCGTGTACAGACCCTGTTCAGGGAACAGAAAAATAATACCGACAATATTCCCGCTTTCTTTTTTTAGTTTAATTAATATCCAGTCTTTCCATTTTCACGATGCTTACTGAAAAATTTTTTTCCTTATATTTTAGATAATTCATATGATCCAGCGCTCCCGGCGCTCCGTCACGCCGCTGTGGTAATCCGGTCGCGCCGGGGGATGTGCCGGGAGCAGGGTTACCTCCTTATTTCCGGTTAACCCTCTCAATGGGCTGTCCTGACTTAGGTGGGGCAGAGAAAGGGTAACTATCCCACCTGTAGGAATCCTGCGAGTATATTTTGCGAGAAAAGAAATTTAACAGGACTCTTTGTTTTCGCTACTGGTCGTCAAAACCGAAAAATGGAAATTGCCAGCTATCTGCCGGCCTTCTGCTTTAATAACTCTGGTGTGAGGTTAACAAGAATCCCTCCCTGATCCGGGGGGATGTAAACAATCTCCTGACCGATAACCACAATAGTCCCTATGGGTTTCCCTTTCCCCACGGTTTGTGCCGAATGTGCCTGGATCGCTGCATCCCTTGATCCAGGGCTGTCGAATGACTGGGTCTGGATTGTCAGCATGTTCCCTGATTTGTCTTTCAGAACGTGGATCTTACCTCCGAGAGCGCCCGGAAAATTCCACGTGACATTCGTTGTATTTACAATAGTTAGTCCTGCATTCTGGGCTGCTTCGGAGATGGGTTCACCCACGATAGCCCGGTACGGTTCGGCGGGAAATGCGACCATAAGCCATCCAAGGGGCAACAGGAATATCAGGATCAGTATGATCAGTATCGTAAGGGCTACATTATCTGTTTTGCTCATTTCAGGCCTCCCGTAAAACGGAATATTCTGAAAAAAGTATCTGGTTCATTCCCCTGGCCTCCCTGTCCCGGTTTCTGCCCAGTCTGGTTTTTTCAGTTTCAGGAAGAGCAGCGGTGGCACGGCAAGGAGGAATGTACCGAGCAATACTCCACCCAGGTAAAACAAGGTCTCAGCTTCCGAAAATGCACCCGTAGGCATCAGTCCAACAATAAACGAGAATGCTACACCAAATGCACCCATCCCTCCGGTTATCCATATGCCCGGCATGCCACCGGGAATTTTAAAGGGCCTCGGCGCTTCGGGTTTGGTGTACCTCAGCTTGATCAGCGAGGCGAAAACAAGGAAATAAACGATACATAACAGTTCTACGGTCATCGCAGACAATAACCAGTAGGCCTGGTTAACTGATGGCAGGAACACGTATAAGAGGGAGACAAATGTCCCGATAAGGGCCTGGATAACGAGCACGGCAACTGGAGAGCCGTATTTGTTAGTCTTATTAAAAATTGGCGGGAGGTTCCCTTCTTCCGCGACGACGCCGAGACCTTTTGCCGGTCCGATAAGCCATGCCGCGAGCGATACGACCCCACCGATGGTGATTAGGACCGCCATTGGTGCGACCGCCCCGGGAATATGAAGGGCATTGAAGAAGTACTGGATTGCCTGCATTACTCCGCCTGCCAGGTTAATATTCCCTGCCGGAATAACGAACGCAATGGCAAGCGTTGCAAGGACAGTACAGAGGAATATAATAACTGCCGAAATGGCCATCGCCTTTGGGTAGTCAGTCTTGGGATTGCGGGTCTCGAGGGCATGGAAGCCCGCCATCTCCATGCCGGCAAAGAGCAGGATGACTGTAGCGAAGTACGGCAGCGTCGAGAGGTTCATGGTCGGAATGATCTGGCTCAGGGAGAACGGGGGAAGGACTATTGCAGCCCCGGAGATGGCCCAGTATACACCGAGCCCGATGATCATGACGGACGGAATGATACTCCCGAGGATAACTCCATAATTCTGGAACTTTGATGAAATGTTCTCACCAAAATACGCAATCACCGTCGTCCCCCAGAACGCGATCATCATTACCACAAAAAGGTAAAGAGCGTTGTTTCCGAGCGCCGGCGAGAGAGCAAATGCCAGGGTCGACGCAATAAATGCAAGTACGGTAGGGAACCAGACCAGGTTGTTCGACCATTCGCAGAAGATTGCAACAAATCCACCTTTCGTACCAAAGGCTTCCCGGCACCAGGCATAAACGCCTCCTCCTTTATCAGAGAGCATCGTCGCAAGCTCCGCCCCGGCGAGAGACAGGGGAATAAGAAACAGGACCGTTCCGATAATATACCAGCCGATGCACGACCAGCCGTACATGGCCATCGATGGATAATTCCTGATGCTTAACACTGCAGCGACATTGATCATCGCAAGTGCGAAAACCCCGAGAACTTTTACCGGTACAACGCCGGTGTTCTGTTGTGCGCTGGTCTCTTCACTCAACGTTTATCCTCCTTCATACAATACATCATATATTCTCCTTTAATATTCTCAACTCCGTGAATATCGTGTTCGAACCCCGGGAACCGGTTATCGAAGTCCTGCAGGGATTTGAGATACCTGAGCAAAGGTCCGTTTTGTTTACCGGTCCTTTCACCCGGTGCAAATAGCGGGATCCCTGGAGGGTAGGGAAAAATTCCTGTAGCAGCTATTCTGTTTCCGGCTTTCGAAACAGGTATATGTTCGACATCGTCCCGCACAAGGTTCTTATAGGCTTCAGCGTACGTTACGGCAGGTTCCGGCAGAATTGAGTAGGCTTCCTGGAGAAGTTCACACATTTTATGTTCTTTTTTAAATGCATGCATCTCATCTGTCAGGCTCCTTAATGTCATACCCTGGTAGCGTTCAGGCCATGCTGCAGCCAGGTCGGGGAATATTTCCTCGAGTGGGGTCCCCTCATCGTAATGTCGTTTGAACTCAAACAATTCCGTAATCAGGGTCCCCCATTTCCCCTTTGTGTTACCCATCGAGAACAGGAAAAGGATGATATAATCACCTGACTTTTCATTCACTATCCCACGGGTATCGAGGAATTTTACCACCACTGCTGCCGGTATTCCCCAGTTTCCAAGCGTCCCGTCTTCTTTAACCCCCGGCATCGTGACGGTGACTTTGATCGGGTCAAGCATGCAGTACCCGTCAGGGAGATCATTAAATCCGTGCCATGGTTCACCGGGGTGCAGTACCCATGCTGAAGGGGTATCCCGCAGCGTTTCAATCTTCGCATCCGCAAAAGCAACATTCCTTCCCGTCTTAGGATCGGTAATCTCGTCCGGTTGCCACATTCCGAACCACCAGTCTTTCGGTTTCCCGGTCCCGCAGACCTCGCGGTATATCCTTGCCATCGCATGCCTGAACCTGATCGCCTCCTCGATCGATTCGGTCGTCAGTACACGCCCTGCCGCTCCCTCCATCATTTTCGAAGATACGTCGAGGGATGCCATGATGGTATAGAGCGGGGATGTCGAACTGTGCATCATGAATCCTTCGTTAAACCTTGAATGTTCAATCGGGACCCGCCCGTTTTTTACATGAACCATTGATGCCTGGGACAGGGCTGCAAGGAGTTTATGTGTCGACTGGGTTGCGAAAACAGTGGGTCCCTTCGGATTCCTGTCTCCGTCTCTCATGGCGAATCGTTCACAGTAGAGTGGATTGAACCGGGCATAGCCGTACCATGCCTCATCGAAATGGATGCTGTCTACGCTCTTCCCAAGTAAGTCCTCGACCTCGGTCGCGTGATAACATAACCCGTCATAAGTGGAGTTGGTGATGATGGCGTGGACCGGTTTCTTGTTCTCCAGCCCCCGGGTTAAGGGATTTGCATCGATTTTTGCCACGACAGCCTTTTGTGTCATTTCTGACGGTGGGATCGGACCGATAATCCCGTACCGGTTCCTCGTCGGAATCATGAAGACCGCATAGGAATGCGTCATGGTGAGTGCGTGCTCAGCCGATTTGTGGCAGTTCCTGTCGACCAGCACCACGTCATCCTTCGTAACCCGGCCGAAAAATACGATTTTGTTTGCAGTCGAAGTCCCGTTGGTGACGAAATACGTCATGTCTGCGCCGAAAACCTTTGCCGCGTAGCGTTCGGCTTCGCCGATCGGCCCGGAATGGTCGAGCAGAGACCCGAGTTCGCCGACAGATATGGAAAGATCCGATCTGAAGAGTTGTTCGCCGAAAAATTTATAGAACAACCTCCCTGACGGAGATTTACGGAATGCCGTGCCACCCGCATGTCCCGGGGTATGCCAGGAATATTCAAAGTCCTTTGAGAATTTCACGAGAGCTCCAAAAAAAGGGGGTAAAAGGCCGTCTTTATAGCGGTTTGCCGCCGCAGTGATACGCCCCGCAATAAACTCAGGCGTATCATCCATAATATAGATATATTCATTGACTTCCCTGACGATATCCACCGTCAGAGCTAGCGGTCCCTCGCCATAAGGTTCGGCCATCAGGAAAATGGGTATATCCTCGTTGCGTTTTCTGATCTCCCTGATGAGCTCGTTTTGCATCATTATGATTTTTTGACTTCCTGCTGCCGATATTCCAGCTGATCAGGATACAGTCCGCTTCCGGAAGGTTTGCATATGCCGAACGGGCATCTTCAACCGATGCGATAGTGAAAACATCGATATTAAAAGCAGAAAGTCCGGTTGCAATTCTTTTTATGGTCCTCCCGTGTGGAGAGTCCTCGTTCAACGCATCATCGATAATAACGACGGCGAGCTTGTCTTCGGGATTCATGTATCCCTCCTTAGACCATGTATCATGGATCCGGCCGCCATTATAACTTCCGGCCCCCTAAAAGCAGTAATATCAGCATGCTGTCCCCTCCTGAAAAACAGTACCGGATTCCAAAGCATACGGTACTGTTTTCCCAGGATTTCCCGTGAGCAGGAGAATCGAATCCGGTTTTGCAGGATGCATGAACCGGCCCGTTACCCCTGGTTACACACTAACGAGAGGCTCTTGCCGGTGACTACTTATATCTTTCTTATTTTCATCGTAAAAGGAACTAAGATCAAACTGTCATTCGTTTTTTTTTGTGCATTTTTTTCGGGATCCGGCCAAACGTTTTAGTATTTACCTGCATCCGGCTATACCATAGCCGCCTTTACAAATTGTCGTCTCCACAAATTTTTAAAATGCCGCGAAAAACAAGAACCAGACAAGGTATTAACTCCGATTAATCACTTGATTTCCGGCAGAAAATAATAAAATATATATTCTTTGTGGTGAATCTAAACATCGGAATTATCATGACTGAAACAACAACTCCACCAATGACCGCAGCCCTTGTATTGCCTGTCTTTCCCTGGTGGCTCGTTCTCATCCAGGGGATTGTAACCCTGATCCTTGGTATATTTTTCCTGGCATATCCGTACGGGACCCTGCTCGTGCTCGTGACCTTCCTCGGTGTGTACTGGTTCATCAGCGGATTAATCGGTCTTTTCAGCCTCGCCGTGGACAAGACGAACGCTGCCTGGAAGGTCCTGTATGGGATCCTCGGAATTATAGCAGGAATCGCTATTCTGGCCTATCCATTTTATTCGGCCTTTGTCGTACCGTTCATATTCATTATCTTTGTCGGCGTATGGGGATTGATTATGGGGTTCACAAGCCTTTTTGCAGCTTTCAAAGGCGGCGGATGGGGTGCCGGCATCATCGGGATCATCCTCATTATTTTCGGTTGCCTGATCCTCGCAAACCCGGTTGTAACCACGGTCCTGTTGCCGTTTGTCCTCGGGGTATTCGGAATTATCGGGGGAATTGCCGCAATAATCGGATCGATTTATCTTAAAGGGCACCCCATGGCTGCTACGCCAGCCTGATTTATCTGAATTTTCTTTTTTTCCGACCCGATATCCCGCTTCATTTCTCTTGCAGGAGTACCATTGATCCTATTTTCGAGAACCGGCTCATACCGGAATTATTGGTATTTTTTCCGAAAAGTCAGTATCGCGGCACTTTGCGAGGATGGGTCCTCATGAATCCGGGATATTTTTCCCCATCGAAATTATATTAAGAACATAAACAGAGGATTTCTCTAAGAACAACCGGACGAGACCGGCAGGAATCCGGTCTTTATATGTGCAGTCTTATCATGACGAACTACGTAGAAAAAATACTGGAACTGGACGACAGGCTGGTCGTCGAGCTCGGTTTCAAACGTGTTGACCAGTTTTTCGATCCCGATGATCCGTCCCCAATCAGCATGCGTGACCTGTCAGGCGAAGCAGAAGATGCAGCTCTCTATGCGATTGTTGACAGGGAGCCGAAGAAACCCGTGGAATATGTTATCCGGTTCCCTGCACCGGAGGTAACGGAAGAGGTTGAAACCGGCCTCCCCCTGGCCTTCAGGGCGTATTTTAAATATCGTTGTGAAGGCGCGAAGAGACATCTGCGCGTCCTTCGGAAAAGAATCAAATATGGTCTCCTTATCGGCCTTAGCATCTCGGCCGTTCTTATCCTGATTGGTTTCTACGCTTTTTCCTGGCATACCCAGGACATATGGGGGGCGATTATTATTGGTGCGATCGTAATTTTCTGCTGGGTGGCCCTCTGGGACCCGATTGATCTGTTCCTCCATCATTACCTCATCAGCAAGGGAACAATCCGGATCGGAGTGAAAAGGGTCGTCACCAGTACGGTCAGGGTTGAAAAGGCGGCTGTAAGACCGGACGGTATGCCGGACATGAAATAACCGGCAAAAAGTCTGCCCATAAATTCTCCGGGACCAGTGCGGAATGGAAATAACATTTTCCTGAGTGTGAACATATTGGCAGACAGGAAAGCCTGTTTCTGATACTATGCATCGAAAAATTGGGATGTTGTTATTCCGGGCCGGGAACTGGTTCTGTCTCTGGTTTTATCCCTTCTTTATCGGCACGTAGTGCCTTCATCTCCCTGATAATTATTCCGAGAATTAATGCCACAGCCGAAGAAAGGACAAGCAGTACCGTCATATTCGGATCTGCCGTCCCAACCACAGCTACCAGGAGAATTGCAGTCAGCGGTACCCCGAGAGCAAGGGTGACGACGGCAACCATAAGGCATAAAACGAGAATACCCGATGGCACGCCGGGGAATGCCAGGCTTAATGCAAGGCCGATCATCGTACAGGTGAATATTGTGGGAAATATGGGTCCGCCAAGGTATCCACTCTTGAATGACAAAGCCAGGAGCAATGCTTTCAGGACCGCCATAAGAATCAGCATCGAGATGCCGATACCGGCAGCTCCTACCATAATAGAATGGATCTGCGTCTCGCCGGAGAACATGAGATCAGGGATAAAATAACAGACAATCGCAATGATAACCCCTGCAAACATTATTCTTGCCATGATCCGGTCTTTGAATGTTTTTTCTATCAGGACCCCTGACCCCTTCATTGCAAGGCCCATCAGCACGGCAACGAACGAACCAAGCAGGCCAAGAATAACTGCCCACATCACATCGATACCTGTGATTTCCTTTATGGGAGGGAACGAGAGGAAGTTGGCAAACGATTTCAGACCGATAAAGTAGATAAACAGGAACCCGATTATACCGGCCACGAGGTTCCAGGCGAGGAATTTCAGGCCATCTTTCTTGCCGACATTGAATTCGGTCGCAAAAACAGCGGTGAACAGAGGGCTCCCGATAATCCCGTTATAGGCCGAAGAGAGCGCCGCCACATCGAAACCGAGTGCCGATTCTTTGGCGACCTTTAACTTCTCCCGTACCCATGCGGAAATTTCCGTGATAAGAAAGGCCAGCGGCCCCTCGGGACCTACGCTCGCACCTGAAAAAAGAGAGAGAAACGAGGAGACGAGTGTCCCGGGAAATAGCCTGTAATTCCCATGGGAACCCCCTCCCTGCATCGACTCCGCGAACCCACCCCCTATGACAGTCGGGGCATCGAGATACTTTTCGGAAAGCCCTACCAGGAAGGAAAAAATAAGAACCCCTGCAGGAATTGTCCACTGGTTGGTCTTCACAAAGTCATTCATCCATATGAGGGAATTGAGGTTTTCATAGGTTATGAGCCATATCGTGGTGAAGGCAATGGCTATGAACCCGATTAAAACGATCTGCCAGATTTTCTGGTTGAAAGGCCCCTGCTGCTGATCAATGTCTGCCATCAATTTTTCCCCCTGATGCTGAGCCTGCTAGTATCACGTTGGGACCCCCGGTATATTACCAGGATGAAACGTTTTTCCAGAACTTAGACCGGTAATCCTGTTGCCCAGACGATTTCCCGGAGCGACTCCGGCCTGTTGGTTCATCATTGGTAATTGTTACCGGATCAGGTTGTTTTTCAGATCGTTCAGTTGAGAGGAGTATTTCGATATTTTTAAGCCTGTTCCGGATCTCTCTATCACTGTTATCCTGGTTTTTTATAAGTTGTTTCAGTTCATCAATCCGGGCGATCATCTCCTTTTCAAAATCATGTTCCCCGGTTTCCATTTTCTCCAGTTCTTCGGGGGGTGAAAGGAGTTTACTGGACAGATAACCGGCAAATGTCGCAAATATACCCACCCCGGTAGTCATGACGATGATTCCCACGATCCGGCCCAGGGTTGTCACCGGGTACCGATCTCCATAACCCACCGTGGTAATCGTTACGTACGCCCACCAGATCGCGTCATTCGCATTCGTTATATTGGCTTCAGGTGATGAGCTCTCTGCAATCAGCACCCATGCCGATCCCATTTCCAGGATCAGGATAACGGAAAAAACGAGGATATATAACGCAAATTCCGCCCTTTTCCTGGAGAGTGTTTTACGATATTCTCAGGTCCAAGCTTTTTGATGTTTTTATATGCCTTGACGATCCTGAACAGCCGGAAAATCCTAAAGAGGGGGACGCAGGCCAGGAGATCGGCCCACCCCCAGTCCCTGATAAAATAGTATGAACGGGATTTTGCTGTTATCATGCGGTAGGAGAAATCTCCTATAAAGATTATCGTCAGCCCGACATTAATAATTTCAATAACATTCCGGGCATTTACATTGATAACCGGGAAAAATTCGATGAACAGGTTGATCACGGATAGGATCGAGATCATGGCAATAAAAATTTCATAGCCTGGATCCTTCATATCCTGGAACTCATCATTATCAGGCATAGTACTCTGCTTTAAACCTTAATTCTGCGGCAATTAAATAGATTTACTTTTAATCAGGATTTGGACGAGATAGCTCTCCGGCAAGCGACAAGCTTTCGTATGGTTGATCACACGATAGATTGTTAATTGATCTGAATGGAGGGTATTACTTAGTAGAATGCCTAAACGTACGTTATTTAATCCCTGGTCATATGCTCCAAAGAATATTCAGGTACCTTGGTTTTCACGTTGCCTGAAACCCCCAAAATAACTCAAAATACGCCCGAATTATCAGACCCATTTCCATACAGGGTAGTGTTATTCCTTGCCCATCCGGTTGAACACGCCCCTGTTCGTTTAAATCGCCCTTTTTTCCCTCCTTTTCTCTCCACCTCTGAATGAGGCTATTTGCAGCGATTTTCTACCAATTATCCCAATAATATCCCCTCCTTTGCGTCTCGTCTTTTTCGGGGCTTCTAAAAGTCCCCGTTTTCCCCTGAAATAACCTCTTCCCGGGTTTACGATGACCAAGGTGGTCCCGAGTGAAAACGTTGCAACCTTCATCAGCATAAAATCTTCAGGCGATCCGGTATATCAGAGCTTTCGGCCTGTTCAATCTAATTTTTTTTAAAATAATACACAGTTAACTGTTAAAAATGGGAAAAATAAAATTTAATGAAATTCCCAGATTGCATCTTTTCGAACTCAGGGTAATGACTTTGCGAACTCCCGGACCTTTACCGATGCATCCGGTCTAAGAGGTACTCCATGCCCCGGCAGCATGATATCAAAATCAATTGCGGCGATTTTATTGATTGATTGTTGTACCACACCTGTGTCAAATGCGAGCGGTCCCATTCCGATATCAGTGCCGTTAAACTTCAATAGATCCCCTACAAACAGAATTTTTGATGCCGGATCAAAAAGACAAATACTCCCCGGCGTATGTCCTGGTGCATGAATGGTGGTGAGACCAGCGACAGTGTCACGGTCGCGGAGCTTTATATCCGGTTCAACAGGCTTTGATCTGAAAAACAAGCCCAGGAGGACTTTAAATATTATTCCCGTGATCATTCCCATACCGCTTCTCGGTACGGGCTGGGTTTTTCTACCGGCAACGTAGTCCGCATCCGCTTCATGAATGGCCACCTTCGCACCGCTAAGCTTTTTGAGATCGTAAGCGTTGCCCACGTGATCGACATGGAAGTGCGTCAGGACGATAGTTCTGATTTCTGAAGGTTTGCGTTTAAGAACATCCTGAATATATATTACTATTTTTGCGCTATTTCGGGGCATTCCCGTATCGATAAGTGTCAGTCCATCCCGAACAATAATAAAACAATTAGCATTTACACCATCGACCCGGTGAATTCCCGGTACTATCTCCATAATCATTCAACTCCATTTTTTTTGTTTTTCTTCAATTCCGTTTTTTTAATAATTCATCTTCCTGAATAAGAATGCCCCCAATATCGTCATTACTATCGTGAAAAACCCCAGTACTGCCAGGCATAAAATCGGGTTGATCTGAGATATTCCTGTTAATCCGTACCTGATCCCTTCAACACCATAGGTAAGTGGATCAAAAAGCGTAACTGGAACAATCCACGCTGGAAGACTGCTGATCGGAAATAACGCCCCTGACAAGCCGAATATCGGTAAAACGACAAAACTCATGATGAACTGGTACCCGGTCGGGTCTTCCATTCTCGAAGCGATCGCTATCCCGAATGCGGTAAATGCGATGCCGATTAATACCATAAATCCGAACGCAATGAGAAAACCAATGAAGTTTACTATATGAAGCCCGATGAAAAGTGATATCACCAGGATGATGATACCTTGCAGAAACGCCGTTGTTGCGCCTCCAAGCGTCTGTCCAAACACGATTGCAAGCCTTGAAACGGGGGCGACAAGAATCTCTTTAAGGAAACCGAATTGTTTATCCCATAATATCTGGATGCCCGATTGAAAGGATGTGTACACCACCATGAAGCAAACTATTCCCGGAATAATGAACTGTGTATAGTCCTGACCGAGCCCGGGGATGGTTACGACGGAATTCAGACCAAGACCAAGGAAGAGCAGAAAGAAGAGAGGCATGCCAACACTCCCGATGATTCTACTCTTCAAACGGAGGTACCTCTTCATGGTCCGTAACCAGATGGTATAGATAACGTCCAGTATCATCGATACCTCATCCTCTCATAGATTTGCATATTCTGCATATTCCCCTTAGTATCCGCCTCCTGTTCGCGGATTGTCCTGCCGGTAAACGAGAGGAATACATCCTCGAGTGTAGGTTTGTTAATTGCGAGGGAATCGATCGGTATCCGTTTTTCGTTCAACAACGTTACAATAGCGCTGACATGAAGTTCGGCATTCTGAAGGCTAATGGTTACTTCCCCGTTTTGTTGCTCCATATGGGATACCCATGACTCTTTCAATGCCTCGACAATCGCTTCCGGCTTCGGGGACCGGATAGTTACTACATCCCCTCCAATTCCATCTTTCAGGTTCTTTGGAGTGTCGAGGGCAATTACCTTCCCATGGTCGATAATGGCGACACGATTGCAGAGGTGGTCCGCTTCTTCCATGTAATGCGTGGTGAGAATGATCGTAATCCCCTTCTCCCGGGCGAGGGTCGCGATGTACTGCCAGAGGTGGTTTCGGGTCTGGGGATCGAGACCGAGGGTTGGCTCGTCGAGGAAGAGGACGACGGGATGGTGGAGCAGCCCCCTCGCGATCTCGAGACGCCTTCGCATCCCTCCGGAAAATGTCTTGACGAAATCATCCTTTCTGTCTGTAAGCTCTACAAGTCCCAGGAGTTCAGTAATTCTCTGATTTCTCTGTGCGGAGGGGATCTGGTACAGACGGCTGTGGAAATCCATATTTTCCCATGCGGTCAGCTCATCGTCGAGGCTCTGGGTCTGGAAAACAAATCCTATTGACTTCCTGACACCGTCCTGTTCACGTTCGATATCCTTTCCATTCACGGTGGCAGACCCTGACGTTGGTTTCAGCATAGTGGCGAGCATCGATAGTATCGTCGTTTTGCCGGCTCCATTTGGCCCGAGGAGTCCAAAGATCTCCCCATGTTCTATATCAAATGAAACGTTATCTACCGCCACAAGGTTGTTAAAACGCTTTGTCAGCTGATCTATATGTATTGCGACAGGCATGGTACGGTTGTCCCATTTAAATTTTCTATACACTCTTCAAATATTCTTATGGTCTTCCTTTTCATTTTCCCGGGAATCCATTTTTCGAGTATTTTTAAGGCCTTCTTCTTCATAAAATCGGCCGACCGCATTTGCAGCCGTTCCCCGTGTGCTACAAATATCCGACGTATATCAATTTATAGCGGATACTAACAATTTTAGCCTGTGCTAACAAAAAATATAGTGACTGCGATGTCGAAGAACAAGGATTTTTGGCGATGGATCGAGGCTGCACTTAATGTGATTGGTGGGAAGTGGAAACTGCTGATCGTTATTGCATTAAAGGACGGGACACAGCGGTATAACGAGATCTCACATAAGCTGCCGACAATCAGCGAGAGGATGCTGGTAAAACAGCTCCGCGAGATGGAGCACGACGGTATTATCACAAGGACCGTCTACCCGGTGGTTCCCGCGAAGGTAGAATATTCGCTTACGCAATCTGGCGAAAAACTGATCCCGGTTTTGTTGGTTCTCGGTATATGGGGAGTAAACTATCTTGATCGCGATATAGTCGGTAATGGGTTGTCCCAGCCAATGGGAATGGACCCCGCCAAGCTTCGTCAACTGCTTGAAGATCTTGATGGTGTCCTTAAAGGTGCCGACAAAAAAACTGAAATGCCAGGCTAACGCTGATAAACAGCCTCTTGTTAATCTCTCGTTTCTTAATGTAGTTGTATGAGATAATTTTCTTTTTTTATTTTTATTACAATTGATTATGTGTTGTTTTTTAAAAAAAGGTTGTTACAGAGCCCAATTCATAGTTTCAGGGTCGGGGCCATCTGGCACAATTTTGAGGTCATCTTAGAACAAATCTTCTCTATTCAAGGTCCTTCCGTAACCCTTATGTGGATTTATGAAATGGTCCCGGACATTAATGTCCGACGGATGGCCTGGGATTTGTTTTCGATTAATTCACAATGGGTCACGGACCACGGGACACGTCAGGCAATGACCCCCGCCTCGTCCCCGTCCAAGCTCTGAACCCGGTATGGTAATTACCTCAACACCTTCCTTACGGAGTTTTGTGTTAGTATACACGTTCCTGTCATACCCGATTACCAGGCCCGGTTCGAGGGCGAGGACGTTATTGCCATCGTCCCACTGTTCACGTTCCTGCTCGAACCAGTCCCCCCCGGTTGTTAACATCCTGAGTTTCGGAATGTCCATTGCTTTGGCTACAACTTCCTGGAATGAACCGTGTTCTTCCTCGATTTTTAAGGCTCCGGTTTCACCCGGATAGAAGGTGAAGCATTTTATCCGGTGGGTAACTTCTTTGTAAACAGTCGCTAAATCGGCATCGCACAGGGTAAATACGGTATCGAGATGCATCGTAGCCCGGGTCTTCGGGAAGGAGCAGGCGACCACGCGATCAGCGGCGCTTTTTTCAAAGAGAGCATGGGCAACCTGCATAACCGACTGCCCGAGAGTCCTTTCGCCCATCCCGACAAGGACCGTCCTGTTACCGATCGGCATCACATCCCCTCCCTCGATCGTCGCAGGTCCGTGATTATGATCCGGGTCTCCAAACCATGTATTAAACACAGCCTCCCTGAAATCGGGATGGTACCGGTATACTGCAGCCATAAGAAGCGTCTCCGGGAGGCGGACCGGGCGGTGCATGGGATTCAGAGAAACACCGTTATATATCCACGAGCTGGGATCGCGGGTGAACATCATGTTCGGCAGGGGCGGCACGAGCATCCCATGAATGCCGGTAATTTTTTTCAGTATTTTAAATTCGGGAAATGGTATCTCCCCTGCAGTTATTCCACCTATCAGGCGCTCTGCGAGCTCGCCTGAAGACATTTCCATCAGCCATTCCCGGAGGCGTTCGAGCCCGACAAGACCGATAGTATCTGCAGTGATTTTCCTGTCGAGGACCCATTTGCGGGCTCCGGGTTGTTCCAGGGTCTTTGCCAGGAGGTCATGGAATTCGAGAACTTCGACGCCGTGTTCTTTCATCACTTCGACGAGGTTATAATGCTCGGCCTTTGCCCTTGCAACCCAGATAATTTCATCGAAAAGAAATTCCCTGCTGTTTTCCGGTGTAAGCCGCATATGGGCGAGTCCCGGGCGGCATACTATCACCTTCCGAAGCTTTCCGACCTCCGAATACACCCCGTATTTCATCTTATCCCCCTGCCTGATTGTGCGCGGTCGTCACCCATGGAATCAGGCCTGATCGTTGTACCCGCCCGGCCTGCAAAAATCAGCCCGATGTCTTCCAGAGCTCCAATCACTGCTTCCCTCCCTGTTTTTTCAACAAATTCACAGGCTGCATCCACCTTCGGTCCCATCGATCCGGGAGGGAAATGATGCCGGTATTCCCTGAGTTCTCCCGGATTCGTTGCCTCCAGAATACGTGCACCAGGTTTCCCATAGTCAAGGTAAACCCCGCCGACATCGGTAACCATAATAAACCGGTCCGCAGCGAGATCCCTGGCCAGCAGCCCGCTTGCCAGGTCCTTGTCAATGACTGCTTCGACGCCGCTTACCGTACGGCCTCCCGGGCCACGGACTACGGGAATTCCCCCTCCGCCGGCGCAGATTACCAGGGTCCCTTTTTCAAGAAGCCATTCTATAGGCCTGATCTCACGAATACAGAGCGGTTTTGGCGATGGCACAACCCTGCGCCAGATATCATTGTCTGGTCTGAACTTCCATCCCCTCGATTCCCCGATTGTTTCCGCTTCTTCTCTTGAATATCCGGGCCCGATAAATTTTGTCGGTTTTTTAAATGCAGGATCCATTGGATCGACGTCTACCATGGTGAGTATCGTAGCAACGGGAGGTTCTCCGCCGAGCAGGTTACCAAGCTCCTGTTCAATCATATATCCGATCATTCCTTCAGTCTCCGCGCCAAGGACGTCAAACGGGTACATGGGTGTTTCCCGGGTTCCCATCTTCTTAAGACCACCCAGGTATGCGGCCTGTTCAAGTGCAAGCAGTCCTATCTGGGGCCCGTTGCCATGAGTGAGGATAATCTGGTGGTCTCTCGCTACCGGGGCTAGTGCTGCTGCGGCAGTCCTGATATTCTCGCGCTGGATTTTGGCAGTTAATGGTTGTCCGCGCCTCAGGAGCGCATTCCCACCGAGTGCAATTACAATACGCATCGAATGATCGTCCTATTCATGCATCAGCTGGTCACGTGCCTTGTCTATTAATTCCATCTGCTCATCGGATACCTTTGGATAGCTGAGTGGAAGGGATTCTATTTTCGTTGCGATGATATCGGAAACAAGAGTCCTGGCCGCCCACTTGTAGTCGGCCGGGATAATATACCATGGCGCGTAGTCTGTGCTCGTCTTGCTGATCATCAGTTCATACGCCTTCCGGTATTTCTCCCAGTACTGCCGTTCGGCCAGGTCGGACAGCGAAAATTTCCAGTATTTTTCATGGTTATCCAGTCTCTCCAGCAATCGCTTCTTCTGCTCATCCTTCGAAATGTGAAGGAAAAATTTCAGGATAAGAGTACCACTCCTGACGAGGTGCTGTTCAAACCCGTTGATATCTTCGTACCGCTGGTTCCAGAAACTTTTCCCCCGTTTTCCCGGTGGTAACTGCCCGTTTTCCAGCAGGCCGGGATGAACTTTCACAACGAGGACATCTTCGTAATATGACCGGTTGAATACCCCGATCTCACCTCTCTCCGGTAATTTCAGGCAATATCGCCACAAAAAATCGTGATCGGTCTCCTCCGGTGTAGGCACCTTAAAACTGATGACCCTGCACCCCTGGGGGTTGACCCCTGACATTACATGTTTTATTGTGCCGTCTTTACCGGCTGTATCCATTCCCTGGAGGATTACAAGCACCGACCAGGTGTTACCCGCCCAAAGAAGCTCCTGGGCTTTGGAGAGGCTTGCACGACTTGTTTCGAGCAGATCAGCATCTCTCTCCCTCGCCAAATCTTTTCCTGCTTCCGAGAGTTCCCCGCCCGCTTCCCATCCGGTGATGAATTCACTGAGTTTTACGCGTTTTCCTGGTTTTACCAGGAGCTTTTTCCTGATCCTGTCCTGAATCATAATTGATCACTCTCCCATCTGCATAGTTTCAGCCAGGCAGGGCACAACCATCATTTCCATTGGTCTAATTGAGGGAGGAGGCTCTATTTAAAGGCTTCAGGCATAGCCAGATCGCCAGGGGAGAAGAAACCGGCATTATAAGAATACAACAGCAATGTCCCCGTTCTTGATTAGACCGTAAAACAACAAACAGGGAATTGACAAATAATACTCTTTCCCAAAACCCAATTATTAATTAACGGTTCTCCCGGACATTCATTAGCATGTAACAGACAATGGTATATCACGGGGATAACAGGAATTTTACGTCCCTTCAAAGAATATCTCTCAGAAATGGGACTAAAAAGCGGCGATCAGATCGTTTACTACGGTTGCGTCGGCACATGCACTCCGTTTGTCGAGCTCCTTGCTATCGCAGTCAGGGGAAACCACTATGAACAGGTTTATGTCCCGGTCCTCGATGAAATGAAGGCAAAAATCCTCCATGAAGTCCCGATGCCGGGACGCAGGTCAGTGTCACCGCAGCACAATTAAAGCCCAGGGTCCTTGTTTTCATGAGCAGTCTCGCGATGCCATTTATGACCGTCACTAAGGAGCAGGTGAAATACATTATCGGCATCACCCGGACGTTATCGTTATAGGTGTATGTTTTACGGGCATGTCTGAAAAATCAGGATGGCTTGAAAGGTCAATTTCAACCTGCTGATTGACGGCACCCTGAATCCGGTCACAGTGACAGAAAAAAACCGTTGAATACCGGGTTAATAAGGGTACTTTTAATCAACACGAGACTGGGCCTGCCTGCAATTTCAGGCCGTTGGAAAAACAGTGGTTCAGTGGGGTCTTACCCACACATAAAAAGAGACGGCTGCAATCATCGCTGCTATTGCAATGCCGTATTCCATGATATTTGTCGTACCCTTCATAGTAAGGGCAGTCCCGAGGAAGATCACCGTGAGGGCGATAACTGCAAGAGCAAGCAGTTTTGTTTTCAGGTCGTCGAGATTGTTTATTGCCACCCATCCGGGAAGAGGGGCTTTGGCAATAAAAAGTTCAAAAAGTCCCATCGATATCAGGTAAAAAACGGTGGCAATAAGAAAAATATCGATAATTTCGACCGACTGGGCCAGGTATTCCCTGATAACAGCCATATCAAGACCTGAAAGGGAGACTGAGTGTAATATAAACGGGATTGCCTGAACCACACCAATAATGCTGAAGAGGAAGCCGTAGATAAAAAGCACAATGGCGATAAGACCTGTTCCAATGACCGCAAGAGTAAAAAGATATCTGCTTTTTTCGGCAAATGATAAGATAATGGAATTAATACCTCCACTTTCCGGACTTCCTTTGCCTGATCCGCCTAAAGTAGCAGGTGTCTCTGATGTATCCGGATTCATGTACCTCGGGTAAAAGTTGGTTCTGTCTGATTTAACCATTTTGATCTTTTTCCGGAGTATTCCCAGTCGGGATACGGCAATCAACGAATTGATTTGAATGCATGAGGTTATCTTATGCCCCGTATGCCTCCCCTTCATAAGTCCCGGATTACCTGTTTGTGTCGTAATCGTCAGGCTGACAGGATTGATACATCAACTGACCATTCTTTATCGGAATCATGATACTCTGGAAAAAAGAATACAGGATTAATTGAGTAGGTATATCATTTCATGAGGTTTTTAATCGTATGAGGAGTGATTGCGATGGACGATCCACCTTCAGACGGGAATGAGAATGCTGCCGGTATCGCCATGGTTAGTACCGACGAAACCGCAACGGTTCTGCTTAAGGAGAGCCTGGAAAACAATGGCTACCGGGTTACTATTGTATCTGGTGAAGCTTCGCTTATGGATACCCTTTCTGCAGGAACCCATAAGCTTCTTATTTATGACGGCAAAACAGGTGGACTGGATGGTTATGACGTCATTCGCAAGATCAAGGCCGATGAAAATCTGGGGTTTATTCCGGTTCTTATTCTCACCAACGCATCGACCATGGAGGACCTGTTAACAATCATAGAAAGTAATGCCGACAATTTTATCGCACCACCTTACAATAACCCGGATAATCTTTCACTGATTGAAAGTATGCTTGCAGCTCCTGTCGGGCGCCGGACAGAGGATGAAATTAAGAAGCAGTTTAATGTCCGTCACGATGACCATACCTACGTTGTTGGTGCCTCAAGCAGAAAATTCCTTGAATATCTTCTCTCATCCTTTGAAATCCTGACCGGAAAATCATCAGAGTTGTCTTCGTGTGAATTAAAACTCAGGGAAGCCTCTGAATCGGTACATAACCTGGGACAAACATTAACGGCCAAATCGCGTGATATCGAGTCGCTTAACGCTGACATTCTGCAAAAAGACCAGGAAATTACTCTACTGTCCCGGGAATCTGACAATTTGAACAAGATCCTGTCACAAAACGCGGATGAGATCCAGGGGCTGAAGGACGAATCAGATAACGACAAAGCACGTCTTATCGGCATGGAAAATGCCCTTAATGAAGAGAAAGTCCGTAACGTCTCGCTTGAAACGGCCCTCCACAATCTCACGTTCGAACTGGAACAACAAAAATCCGCACTGATAGCCGAGAAAAACCGGTCAGACACGGCAGAACAGGAAATAAATAGTTTAATACAGGTAAAAAAGCAGTCGGAACACGATCTGAATCAGATAATCTCCGGACTCAATATAACCCTAAACCAACGCGATACCGAACTGACCCGCATGAAGAGTGAGATGGAGGCGGAAAACAGCCGCCGGATCTCGGCAGAAAACCAGGCCGTCTCAATTCAACGGGAATTTGAACAGCTCATGAATACGAGTCGTTCCGGAGCGGAGGCGTTAAAAATGCGGGTTGGTGAACTGGAGGCATCACTTGCCGCATCGGTTTCGGCAATCGAAACCGAGCGGGAACTGCGAAGAACCTCCGAAGAAAAAATGAACGCCCTGATTGAGCAGCGTCAGGACCTGGAAAACCGGACCCGCATGATGAATGACGAACTGGAACAGACAAAAACGGATCAGGCTGCAATTATTGAGAACCTGAAAGAAGAACTCGAGGCTTCAGGTCTTCGGGTACGGTCTTTCGAAGCCGATCTCGGCAATTTTACCAGAGAAAAATATCAGACAGAACAGGAACTGACAAGACTTACTGCTGAACTCGAACGCACGCGAACCCTACTCGTCGACAGTCACAGGAGCCGGCCGGAGGCTGATGAGGACCGGCCTGATGCAGTCAAAGAACGGCATGAAGTGCAGCAGGCCCTTCTTTTGTCAGATGAGGGACATACCAAAAAAGAGAACCAGGGCCTCGTCATTTCAGGAGAGCCGCAACTGCCCATGATCGTACAACAGGAGATCCAGGCGGAAGAATTCCACGCCAAAGATAACCGGATAGATCGGCCGGCTTTTTTTGACGGTACAGAAGGACAACAGGGAATGGAAGGAAAAAAAGACAGCCCCGGCAACGACCCGCGATCCGGTAGTCCTCATGATGAGATCCAGGCGGAAACCAAGGGGAAAGTTCCGGCCGGTGACGTCTCATTCAACAGCAGCCAATGGCTCGATCTTTTCAGGTGGGCACATCATTCGGAAGCCTTGTCAGAAGATCAGCGGGTGAAAATTATCAGGATGGGGAGGCTCATCCACAAAGACAGGAAACTGACAAAGAGCCAGCAGGAACAGGTCAGGGAGATTCTAACTCTAGCCCAGACGCTCGGATACAACGCCCGGCGATAATTAATTTGGGTATAGTGTCATTTTAACTACCAACTCGTCAAGGAATTTACGAGAGAAAAAAGTAGTGAATGTGTCGTTCCAAAATTCAGATCAAAATAGTGTTCTGATAATGGGGAAAAATACTGACGCTCCAGGGGGCTTCGCCCCGCCGCTGTGGCGCCCCGATTGTGATGATGTTGTATTAAAGCAGGCGTTTCACAGTAATACAGAACAATCGCAAGCGCCCCCGCCCCCAAAGGGGGGCAGGGCTGGCGCAAGGGGGGGTGTTCATCAGATAAGAAATTAGTCGCTGAAATGTGACTATACCCATTAATTTTATTATCTTACTCTTTGGAACAAGCCTCTCTTAATCCCCTTCCAGATAACAATAACGTATTATTACTAATATTCCCGCCAATAGGACATATTTTTAAGAAATCAGCAATAATATGGGAAGGACCTACCTTCGGCCCATATCAACCCCGTTGAGGCCCATGTTCATATTCTATTATTAGCATATTATTAACTGATGAACTCGAAGCACCATGAATCGGCACCTTCACCTGTATGCCCTTTTTGTAAAGAGAAATATCCCCATGAAGAGACCCCGAGTGGCATATGCCATAAGTGCCAGGTGAAAATCGGCGTTGTTATCCTCGCTATCATGGTGATCACTTCCGGAATGGTATTTTTTGGCATTATCGGCTGGTGGTAGGCACATCTTTTTTTCCCGGTATAGTCTCATGCTCCTGTCCCATTCCTGTTGCGGAGGTTGTTTCGCGATTGTACAGCTCAGGTATCGCAGGATTGTTATATATTACCTGCCTGACCGGGGATGAAAAGACAATCCGACCATCCTGATGAAAAAATTTAAAAATTAGTGAATATCCTGCAATATTCTGTATCGGAATACTTTTATTCACTAAGAAAAGTGAGGAGCTGCGTGGGGAAAATTTTCCCTCATCAGGTTGTTTTCGGTGGCTCCTGGCCTTTCCTTTGCTGCATTACTACAAATGCGATTACAATGATCACGCCGATTAAAGCAATTCCTCCAACAATCAGCCATGTACTGCTGATCCCGAATCCTGATGGCTGGGAAACCGGTGTCAGAGCGGCGTTAACCTGGATATCCTGACCGGCAGTTACCCTTCCGGATGTAGTATAGGTCTGGTATCCATCGAGCTTGATCAGGATAGTGTAGGTCTGTGAAGTATCGATCGGTACATTCTGGAAGGATATCGGGGTGATTCCTTTGTAGACGTTATTAATGTAAACGTCCGCCCCGCTCGGGTCCGAAGTAATCTCGGCGCTTGCAGTCTGAACCGGGTTCCCCGAGGGCTGCAGAACTGCCGATACCTGTGCAGTTGTTCCTGCAACGATTTTAGTCGTTATCGTATAGTCCTGGTACCCGGATTTTTTAAGGACCAGCGAATAAGTCCCGGGTGCCAGTCCTGTAATATCCAGCGGCCCGGTGCTTGTCGTAGTCCCCTGATAGTCTCCATTCAGATAGGCGGCGGCCCCTGAAGGAGATGAACTGACCTCGAGATCTCCGGTTGTCGGGTTTGAAACAGGGGTAAGGGTGGCTGTCAGGTACGTGGTCTGACCGTAGTTTACTGCAATATTACTTGTCCAGGTCTGGTAACCCGCTTCCCTGATACTTACCGCGTGAGTCCCGACAGAGAGGTCCCCGACTATGATATTGGACATGCCTTTAAAGATACCGTCCACGTATACGCTGGCACCCTTTGGGATCGATGAGATGGATATTGCACCAACCTGGGTGCTGGGAGCCAGAGATGCATAAACATTGGTGGTACCGCTGGAAGTGACCTGGATATTTGTCGAATAAGGCTGGTACCCGGCAGCCGAGACCTGAACGGTATGCCACCCGGTGGATACGGTATAAAATGTCCCCGGAGTAGTGAGCTGGTCATATCCATTATCGAGAACGGCAGATGCGCCCGTGGGACTGGAAGTCACATAGATATTCCCGGTCTGGACAACAGGGGTCAGCGTTGCATAGACGTTGATTGTCTGGCCGGCCTGTGGATTTCCCGGGTAGAACTGCGTCCATGTCTGGTAACCGGGTTTGGCTGCACTGATGGTGTGGCCGGGTGTCCCGGTGGAGTTTACCGTTACCGTTACCGGGGCAGTCCCGTAGTTCTGATTATCGAATGAGACAGTGGCCCCCGACTGATCGGTATTGATGTAATAGTATCCCATGTCGCCGCCTATCGATGTCGTAACCGGCAGGGTTACAGGGATTGGGTTAAGAACGGCTACAACCGGGATATGTTGTCCTGCGGATGGATTGCCCTGGTAATACTGGCTCCATGTCTGGTACCCTGCTTTGGTTATCGTGATAGTATGACCCGGGGGACTGGTGACATACACTGAAGCGGTAGTCGGTGTTATCCCCACCGGAGTTGAATCCAACGCCGCATTCGCCCCGATTGGAGTCGAAGTAATGTCATAATATCCCTGGTCCCCACCTACTACCTGCTGGGAAGCGGACAGGTCGTCAGCAGCATACACAAAGCCGGTGCCGGCAATCATAATGATAACCAGCAGGAAAAGCATTTTTTTCATGATATTCACGGTAATTCATAACTCAATAAGAGAATATAAAAAAGAATCGACTCCCTGTCCCACAGGGACTGTTTAATGGGAATATCACGATAATGCTCCTTCCGCACGAATTATGATGCGGTCGTGGGATAGAATCAAACCCGTTACCGGTCATTAAAAAAATGGGAAAAATTTTCGAATGTACATTTTTCCCAAACGAAATGAACAAGGGGTTATTAATAAAAAATTATCGATATCTTATGATGTTGCTTTGAAATTGAGTAAGGTATTACCCGATGAATCTGAAATTGTCATCGAATCGCCGTAAAGGATAAATCTTCCTGCTTTTTGCAGGAGTGCGAGATATGCGGTTTCCTGGGCCATGGCATCAGGTTCACAGACTATTTTCGTTGTCGAAACGGGACTCACGGTCATGCTCAAACCGGTAACAGAGTAAGATGTAACATACTGGTTGCATCCTGAAGAACCGGAAAGATTCCCGGAATTGGTAAATTGTGCGGTAATCGGTGCAGTTGCCAGGACGGGTGTCGTACCGCCCATACCATCCGAAAATGAGGTTAATTGCCAGGATCCGACGATTGATTTCGGGGTGGAGACCGGTGTGCCGGTCGGTGCAACCGTAACCGTTATGGTTCCCCTGTTGAAGATCAAAATTTTGTCGCCGAGTGCATTAAAAATCGTCAGCTGATTGCCATCGATCACGTAACTGTTTGCCCTGGTAATGAGGGCCTGGTACTGGGTCTCCTGTGCCATCAGGTCGGCGTTGCATGCAGTTTTGTTACCGGTCACGAGGGATATCCCGATATTCTGACCATTGAGGGTATAAATTGCAGAATACGGGTTGCAGCCCGAAGAGCCTGCAACTCTGCCATCGGGGGTAAAGGCCGCGTCGATGGAACTCCCTGGAAGAACAGACCCGAGACCGTTATTGCCGTTGTTGTAGGTGACAAGATCCCATGAGCCGATTATCGGAGGCTGCGATGATGGGGGGGTAACCGTGGTCGTTACCGGGTTTTTGTAAGCAAGCACCAGGTTGCCCATAGAATCATAAAAGAGCATCGTATCGCCGGATACGTTATAGGTCGCCGCCATGGAAAGCAAGGTAAGATACGTCGTCTCCTGGTCCATAACAGGCGGGGAACATGCCATCAGGGTCGACATCCCTGGCGTAATTTTTACGGACGTTCCCGTCGATTTGTACGTGGCAGTATACTGGTTACACCCTGAAGAACCGGTGACCTGCCCGTCCGTCCTGAACAGGGCCGTGACCGGCTGGTCACCAATAACATTTGTCGTACCTCCTTTCCCGTTACTATACGAAAACAATCGCCAGGTTATACCTG
Source organism: uncultured Methanomicrobiales archaeon (assembly GCA_963809105.1). Lineage (GTDB taxonomy): Archaea > Halobacteriota > Methanomicrobia > Methanomicrobiales > Methanospirillaceae > CAIKOD01. The sequence continues at coordinate 565,727 of CAWEIC010000005.1, forward strand.
TAGGGAACGCAGATGAAACCGGCGAAGTTGTCATCGACTCCACCGGGGTTATTGAAACGGTTGCGGGGCCCTGAGTCTGCACCGGTGTCGGGGTGGTCTGTGCAGGCTGGTTCGTACAACCGGTTGAGATTATAGCACATAGCAGAATAGCGCTTAACAGCGCAAGCAGCTTATTCATGAACAAATAGATCAATTTTTCCTTTAATAAACCTGCCGCCTCGAGCGAACAAAATACGATATTAATTACCCCATTTGCCTGTTTCGAGGATAATTTTGGGACTTGGATAATGAGCAGGATTACACAAGTTATATACCCTCCTAACGTGTTATTTTCCCCATGGACGAGATTGAACTAGTAGCGCAAAAAAGGGCTTTTCCAAGCCGCGGAAGGGCCCGGATTAATGCAGAAGTCCTCGAAAAGGTCGGAATCGAGGCGGGAGCTGATATCGAAATCAGTCTTCCCGGTACCGGTAAATGGATATCTGCCACTGCATTCGCGGATTCTCTTGTCGAATCAGGCCATATACGGCTCAGCGAGGAAGATTTGAAGGACCTGGGTACCGAGGAAGGCGCAAAACTTCGTATCAGGAGAAAGACTCCGTTGACCGAGCACATCCAGGCGAAATTCCAGGGTGCAGCCGAAAGTGTGTCGGCAAGTGTAGGGAAAGCAGGCGATACAATCAAGTCGGCCTCTCCAGAGTCAATCAGGGCCGGGGCTGCCGGTGCCGCTGCAGAAGTCAGTGCGGCATTCGGGCAGGCTGTCGAACAGGCAATGAAGGCATTGAAACCTTCCGACGCCGTGACTCTCGATAAAACACTCAGGGCGAATAAGGGCGAAGTACGGGCGGTGACGGTACCCGCGGGAAAAGAAATCCGTGCACTTTCATCGATTGTTTTGCCGAAAGGAGTTGTGCTCGCTGCAGTCCAGCGGGGTAACTCAATCCAGACGACTGATCCCTCATTCCTCCTCCTGACCGGCGATATCGTATACCTCGTGGGAGAGATCAGCCTCCTCGATGAGGCAGCCAAGAAGATCGGAGGATAAGATGGACCTGGCTGGTTACACTTTTCCTGACTGGTTCGTTATCGCTGTCATCCTGATCATTGCACTGATCCTGGTACTGATCGTCGTCTGGGCGATCCGCCGTAGTCACCATTCTGTCCGGAAAATGGAGATCGAAATCGAGAAACAAAAACTCGACCTTCTTGCAAAGGACCTGGACACGAGAGCAAAAGAACACCCGTTTACAAAGCTCTCAACAGACCAGATCCAGTCAATCAGGACTCTCGAAGATGAAAACGAGCTCCTGGAACTGAACAACTATCACAAGGAGAAAGTCGTTGAAGCGAGGCTCCGGAAACTTGAGAACCTAGTCCGGGAAGCAAAACTTGAACGGATGATCCTTAAACTGGACCTTGAAGAAAAGAAGGTGAAATAATGTCTGAATACGCAGAAGGAACCGTTGGAGAACAGGAATCATTCTGGGGAAATTTACCGGATATCGGCGGGTACCTCAATGAAAAGCTCCCGACGATGGATAAATCCCTCGATACATATTTCGATAAAAATATGGAGGCAATTATCCAGGAATGGGGGCTTCTCGTCGAAGACGACCTGCTGGATCTCGAGCGACGGCTGAATAAAGTCACCGACCTGGTCAATCAACTATATAACCAGAAAAATGTGCTAAACGACCGTGTCACAAAACTCGATGCCCTGATCTCAAAACTGGAGGGAACGTAAGATGTTTGACCGGTATCTGAACACCTACGTCGACAGGCGGATGAAGGATATTGTCGGGGAATGGCAGCTCGCGACGAGAAACGACATTGCCGATTTCCAGCGACGTATTACCAAACTTTCCAACGAAGCGACAAGGCTTGCGGGAGTCGAGAAAATTATTGACACGAACCTCACTTCGCTTGAACGGCGGGCCCGGGAACTGGAGGCGAAGAAGAAATGACAGTCCTTGAGGTAATTCTTGCAATCCTGCTGATCGTCGTTATTGTTATTGCCCTGTATTTTTATTTCAAGGGTTCAAAAGGAAAGTTATCGATAACGAGCCCTGTCGAGAGCCGTGTCGATGAATACCTCGACCGGCGCTTCGAATCCCTTGCAACCGAATGGGCGCTGGTAAGGACACCGGCCGTCAACCGGTTCAAGGATCAGCATGAACCAGTCCTCGACCAGGACGAGGCAAAAATATCAGAAATACAAACATTTGAACGCGAGATTAACAACACGCTGTCAAGAATGGAGGACCGGCTTGACCATCTGGAAAAAGAGCTCACCCAAACCAGATAATTCTCCGCCTGCAGGTCAGCAAACGGAAAAACCCAGCCTTTTTATTTGTTTAAAAAAGGAAATTACTCCGTTACGGAAACAGGGCGAACCGCCGGCAAAGGTACCGGCAAGTTTCGGGCGGTACTTTTGCGACCTCTGCAACTCGCAGTTCCCGGCAGAAGACCTCCGCCAGTGCAGTATCTGTGGAAGGTGGGCATGCAGCAACTGCTGGACGAAGGATTATTATCTGTGCAATTCATGCAACGGGATAGCAAAACTCATTGGAGCAAAGTCCTGACCTTATGGATCTCATTCTTTATTTCCTTTTTGTTGATCCCTGATTATATTCTTCTGATTGTTCCGGGATTTTTTCAGGGGTTTGGAAGAACCAGGCGATCTCTTGAAAGCCGGGTCCGCATGAGATCAGTTTCTTTGGAAACCGGTTTTCCGGGACGGAGGAATTTCCCGGTAATCCCTTCACAGTACGCCTGAAAAAGCCCGAGCGGCCAAAATACTGAACACAATACATAAATAGTCAAATTTCAGAGGATATAGCTGGTAATTGTATGGCAGACGTAGCAATGCAAGGTCAGACTGCTGATATCAGGTGGGGGTCGCTGGTCCTCCTCGGTTTATTAGCAATTGTGTTCGGGTTACTCATCGCGATGTTTCCCGGAATTTCAACCACGGTATTGATCGAACTGATCGGGATATTCATCATAATTCTCTCATTCGGAGTCATTATGATGTCGGCAGTGGCACCCGGGGGGCTTAAAGGGTCAATCCTTCTCGCAATTCTTGGTGTGATCGGTTTCTTCTTCGGGATCGCCACGATTCTTTCGCCTTACGTAATGGGCAGGGTCATCTTCTTCCTCGCCGGTATTGCCCTTTTCATTGGCGGTATCATCGGGATAGTCCTGGCCATCTCGGAAAAACAAATGACACATCGCGGACTGTTTGCACTCCAGGCACTTCTGTCGCTGATCCTGGGTATCCTGATCATGGCCGGTCCAATCATCGGAGCTGCATTACTGGTAATCATCATAGGGGCATATTTCGTCATATGGGGGATCATCAGCGTCATTATGGGCGGTATGATCATGATGGCGAAAAAAGCCTGATTGCACCGTAAAATTATTAATAATTTCTTTTTTTTATCACCGATAACAACGAATGCCCGGTTTTTCCGTCCGGAATAACCCCGGACCGGAAAGCAAGACTCAAATTGTTATATCTGAAAAAAATGAGTCTGTTATAAGTGCTGGCACGGGATATTGTTAACCGGGTCGATGACTCACAGGAATGAAATTATAGTGTTCAGAAAACAGGATAATTCTCAAAAACTGGTGATTATTATATGACAGAAGTAACTGCAACAGGAACTGAAAAACCCGGCTTTATGCCCGTATATCCCTGGTGGCTCGTCCTTATCCAGGGTCTTGCTGCCCTTATCCTCGGTATCGCTTTCCTCTCATACCCATACCTGACCCTCATGGTCGTGGTAATTTTCATTGGAGCATACTGGTTTGTTTCGGGTATTTTCAGCATTATAAGCATCACTATGGATAAGACAAATATAGGCTGGAAAATCCTTGTCGGTATTTTAGGTATTATCGCAGGCCTTGTAATAATGGTCTATCCCGTATACAGCACAATCCTGCTCCCGACGCTCCTCATGCTCTTCATCGGAGTCTGGGGCCTTATCATCGGCGGAACCCACCTGGCAGCTGCATTCGGGACAAAAGACTGGTCGATGGGCTTCATAGGGATCGTTGCGATCATTTTCGGCATACTCCTGATTGTGTATCCATTGATTTCTGCAGCAATTTTGCCATTCGTCCTTGGAGCATTCGGTATCGTTGGCGGAATTATCATGATCGTTCTCGCTTTCCAGATGAAGTCAATATCCGGTTGAAGATACCATACCTGGTGCCGGATGTTGCACCAGGATTTATTTTTTCCGATCTTGACCGGACAACAGGCCGTTTTAATTTTTCGTCTGTATTACGCACGCAATCCCGGGAGTGGTTTTTGCCTCCTCCCCGACCTCCTCATTAGGATAACTCCCGGAAACTATTACAGGGAAACAGGAATCAATCGTTGTTCCGAAACAGACTTATTCCGAATGTATCGCTGTGCGAATGAACAAACCTGGAAATATCGGTTTGTCCGAACCAACCAGGTATAATAAGAGACTCCCTGGTTATCGGCTCATGAAGAATATTTCCGGGAAACAGGATTTTAATAAACCGGAATTTATTGGGCCAGATGTCAAAGGAAAGGATAGCGGTTAAAAAAAAGAACATTGTGAATCTGAAAGAAAAACAGACGACCAGATAAGATTCCTTCCCGGAACGTCCTTCTCTTAACGCGGTAAAAAACTGATTGGATAATCAGATATTGTTGAGGGCAGATTCCATGCCCTTTTGTGCCGCATCCTTTAATATCACCTGGTTGATTGTTGAATTTTCCGGGGCAAGGGCATGGCTCTGAATGATCACGTCTGCATTATTGACACTAAAAGAGCTGTCACCTGCCTCAGGGTCATAATTGTATTTTGCCGTATATCCCGCTACAGCTATTGCGCTCCCATTCTGTGAGTTGTATATTGTGGCGGCCGCGGTTGAGTTGGTAAACTGGTCGACATAGATAGTGAGATACGCAACGTTTCCTTCATAGGTGGAATTCAGTGCAGGTTTGTAAAGAGTTGCGGCGGAGTTCACTTCATCCGGGTAGAGCATTGTATTGTTGGTGTCCTTCAGTTCGAGGACAAAGCCGGGGACCGTTGCAGGTACAATGAGATCAGGCGTTTTTACCTGTATGCCGGCTGCTGTGCCGTTTCCTGTGTTCTGGCCGGCTGGTGCCGTTCCCGTGCACCCGGCAAAAAGAATTGCAATGCACAGGGTGACAATTGTTAATGATAAAAATCCTGTTTTTTTCTTCATATGTTATACCCCGGGATAATTCTGTTTTTTTCCTGAATCCATTCAGAAATAACCTCTCTCTGGAAAACCTATAAAAGTTTTGTCTTAATTTTACAGGGAGGTATAGTTTGAGGCTTTTTTTAAAGCCAAATCGCCATAAATCAGGGTCGCACTGATAGTAGTATCCCTGTCATACAGAGTATTGTAAGTCACAGCCGGATAATTCCGGATGCTATATAAAAAAATGGTTATGCAAGATAGTCTGCAGGTGTCGGAACGCTCTCTTTAAGGCCTTTCCTTTTCCTGATCCCAAGCACTACTTCCTTAACCATGTTGTTCGGGACCAGTTCGAAGCCGATAAATTCCGTGCTCCACATCGCACGGCCTTCAGTTGCGGACCTGATATCTCCGGCAAATCCAAAGAGGCTCTGCGACGGGTGCCTTCCCGATTACCGTAACAGTGTCGCCTTCACTCTGGATATCGAATATCGTTCCTCTCCGGCCCTGGATCTGTGAGGTCGCGTTACCCATCTGGTCGGTAGGCACGGTTATCTGGATCTTCTGGACCGGTTCGAGGAGGGAATCACCAGCGAGCAGAAGACCTGCTTTTATGGCACTCCTTACAGCCGGGATTACCTGTGCGGGACCCCGGTGGATCGCATCCTCATGGAGTTTGACATCGACGAGGCGGATCTTCAGGTTCTGGACGGGCTCATCCGCAAGCGGACCGCCTGCAAGGGCTTCATGGAGTCCTTCGAGGATCAACTCCATTGTCTCGTTCAGATATTGGATACCTTTGGTCATGTCGAAAAACATGTTCGTCCCATGGATATCCTTCACACTCTTGGCCTCGTCCTTCTCTATGCCATGAGCGATAAGAACATCACGCCGTTCGAGGGCGGTCATGTTCATCGATACCTCGTTATTCTTGATTAGATTGACGATCTCATCGGGTAATGGTTCGAGCTCGACATAGAACCGGTTGTGCCTGTTCGGGGATTTCCCTTCGACAGGTCCCGCCTTCTGGACGGCGGTCTCGCGGTATACCACGATCGGCTCTGATGTGATAATTTCCACTCCTTTATCGCGCTTGATACGGCCCGTGATAATCTCGAGGTGAAGTTCTCCCATCCCTGCGATCAGGTGTTCCCCGGTCTCTTCGTTGATCATGACCTGAAGGGTCGGGTCCTCTTTTCCAACCTGCCTCAACACTTCAACAAGTTTCGGGAGGTCCTTCATGTTTTTCGCCTCCACCGCGACCGTCATGACCGGTTCACTGTAGTGCTTGAGTGACTCGAACGGTGTCATCTGCTGAAGGGAAGTAACCGTGGAACCTACGATTGCATCTTTTAACCCCGTGACCGCGGCGATATTTCCCGCAGGCGAGCTCTTCCACTTCGACCCGTTTCGGGCCCATGAAAATCCCGACCTGCTGGAGGCGGTTGGATTTCCCGGCCGTTCCCATCACAAATACTTCTTCTCCGCGTTTCAGCTTCCCTGAGAAGAGACGCCCGGTCGCCACTTCGCCGGCATGGGGATCGAAGGAGATATCGGTGACCATCAGGGAGATCGGTCCCAACGGATCGCATTTCAGCATTGCCTGACCTTCGGCGCTTTCCTTGTCGCCATGCCAGATTACCCCGATACGGCGTTTCTGGGCGTCAAGCGGGTTTGGCAGGTGTTTTACCACCATGTCGAGGACGACTTCGTACAGCGGGCTTCGCTGGGCAAGAGACTTCATGTCTCCGGCCTTGCAGCGATCGTAGACTTCCTTGAATGACACGCCGCTCTTTTTCATATAAGGTGCCGATACAGCCCAGTTATAGAGTGCTGAACCGAATGCAACGGTCCCCTGGGAGGCGTCAAGTTTCCAGCCGCTGTTATAGCTCTCCTCGTTCATTCCCTTGATCAGCTTATTAACCTTGTCGATGACCCTGCCGAGACGGATCTGCATCTCCATTTCATCGACTTTCAGCTCGTTAATCAGACGGTCGACCTTGTTGATGAAGAGGACAGGACGGACCTGTTCTTTTAAGGCCTGGCGGAGCACCGTCTCCGTCTGGGGCATGGTGCCTTCGACCGCATCGACGAGGACGACGGCGCCGTCCACGGCTCGCATGGCACGGGTAACGTCGCCACCGAAATCCACGTGACCCGGCGTGTCGATCATGTTGATCAGGAATTCCTGGCCTTCATATTCATGGACCATCGAGACGTTGCTTGCATCGATGGTTATGCCACGGGCCTGTTCTTCCTCGTCCGAATCCATGAAGAGTCGTTTGCCTGCGAGTTCCTCGCTGATAATGCCGGCGCCGGCAAGCAGGTTATCGGAAAGGGTCGTCTTTCCATGGTCGATATGTGCAACGATACCGATATTCCGGATATGTACCGGTTCATTCATGAGCTCTGTCACGCGCTCGACATTTTTTTTGCCACGAACCATTCAAAACACCTTAAAAAAGATACAAAAAATTAACGGGCGGATTTTGCAATCCTTTCACGTTCTTCTTTCTTGTTCACAGAATAACACTTCACATCGCCTTTCGACGCAGCAATCAGTTCATCGGCAAGGCACTGGCTGACAGGCTTTTTACCTTTGTGCGAAGCCTTGTAGACTCCTTCGGCGATAAAGAAGAGCGATGTATTGACCCGGCGCAGCGGTGCTGTATCAACTGATTTCGGGACATTGATACCCCCGTACTTGAGACGTACGGTCTCTTCACGCGGACCGGTATTGGCCACTGCCTCAACAAGCACCTGGACAGGGTTCTTCTTGGTCTTCTTGTTGATGATATTGAATGCATCCTTCACTATCCGTATGGCCAGGGTCTTATTTCCCGTATTCATCTGCGACTGCATGAGGCGGTTGATGAGCCGTTCCACGATAAGCATATTGCTCTTATTGAATTCCTGCCGCGTGAATTTCCCGCAGGAATGGGGGACAATCATGGAATGGAGGTTGATATAGCGGACAAGGGCGGGATCGTTGATCTGGACTTCCCCCATGTCCCACTGGTTGAAAAGAAGCTTCTGACTTCCGGAGGTCTCTTTCACACCTTTTGCTTCTTTTGCTTCCTTGACTTCTTTTATCTCTTTTTGTTCCTTTTTCTCGGTCTCTGCCATACCAATCACCTGCGTGGCTTCTCCTTCCTGCCGATTACCATTTCATGAAGGCAGACGTTATTCACCTTTGTCACCACGTACCTGACCCCGGGGATATCTCCCATCGAACGGCCCAGCCGGCCCCCGATTCCCTCGACTTCCACCTCGTCATGCTCGTCGATAAAGTTAATAGCCCCGTCGCCGACCGCGAATGCGGTGATCTGCCGGCCGTTCTTAATGAGCTGGACACGGACGCATTTCCTGATGGCGGAGTTTGGCTGTTTTGCTTCCACGCCTATCTTTTCAAGAACAATGCCCCTTCCCTGCGGTGCTCCCTCAAGGGGGTCGGATTTCAGGTCCAACTGGTCCATACGCCGTGCATAGGTGGGATCGCTCCACCTGAATTTTTTTGAGTCGCGTGTGAGTTTTCTCGCTGCGAATTTGCCCTGTCCCATTAAATACCCTCGTAAATATGGTTTTTATGGATGCAATAATGTCTCAACTGAGATATATACAAACGCGCGGAACAAATTTATACATTGTCCCTTCACGTCCGCTTGCTTGTATCTATTCGGGTTTATTCATAATAATATTATATCTCCAACTCTCATACCGTCTATAATGAATTCCCGGATTTACAAGAATGCGTATTTCGACGCAAGTCACCGTCTCCTCCATTACCAGGGTAAATGCGCCTCTCTCCATGGTCACCGTTGGAAAGTGGAGGTCTGGGTGGACGGCCAGGTCGACCCGGTAACCGGGATACTTGCTGATTATAATATGATCAGAGAGACGATAGAGACTTACGATCACCAGGTAATCCTCAATGAAAACGATCCGATGGTCGCCTGTCTCACACAATTCCAGCCAGTTATTACAACCCCGGGAGACCCGACAAGCGAAGTTCTTGCTGATATCATAAGAAAAAGAATTGACCAGGCCTGTAAATCGGCGGGACTCGATGCATCGGTCGTAAAGATCAGGGTCTGGGAATCCCCGACCTGTTTTGCCGAGATAACTGCATGAATATCCTTGAAATTTTTTACAGTATCCAGGGCGAGGGAACAAACCAGGGTAAACCCACCATTTTTGTCAGGCTTGCCGGATGCAACCTCATGTGCCGGTGGTGCGATACGCCGGGCGCACACGACCAGGGTTTTCCACTGAATGTCAGTCAAGTCATCGGAAAAGTAAGGGATTTCAGGTGCCGCGAGATCTGTATTACCGGTGGCGAGCCACTTCTCCAGGCAGATGAACTGGCCGACCTTCTGAGACTATTGTCGGGTCTCGGTTATCATATCGAAATTGAAACGAACGGGACTGTTGATTTCTCGGGATGCCAGGAGTTTGCATCAATCTGCATGGATATAAAGTGCCCGTCGTCCGGCGAGGAAAGTACCCTTTCCCTGCTTGGCAGGATTACAGAGCGGGACAGTGTGAAATTTGTTGTCGGCGATGAACGGGATTGCCGGTACGCCGAAGAAGTGATAATGTCCTGTACGATCCGGGGACAGATCTTTTTCTCACCGGTCTCCGGATCAGATGCTCGTGCTGTAGCACAGTTTGTTCTCGAACACGCCCTGCCGGTCAGGGTTCAGGTGCAACTTCATAAAATTCTCGGGGTTTCTTAAATGAAAGCAGTATGCCTGTTATCAGGAGGCATGGATTCCACTACCCTCGCTTACCTGGCCAGGGATTCGGGATACGATATCTATGCATTGCACGTCAATTACGGACAGAGGACCGAACGCCGGGAACTGGCCTCTGCAAAGAAGATAGCGGCCCTTCTCGGAGTCAGGGAATTCATCGGGATAAGCCTCGATTATTTACGACAGTTCGGTGACAGTAGTCTTACCGATCCGTCGATAAAAGTCGAAGTATTTGACGAGTATCGGGCCAGCCTGCCAAATACCTACGTTCCATTCAGGAATGCCAATCTTCTTTCAATTGCGACCAGCTTTGCCGAGTCCCGGAGGGCAGATGCGATATATATCGGAGTCCAGGCACTGGACTACAGCGGTTACCCTGACTGCCGCCCCAGGTTCATCGAGGCATTCCAGCAGGTGATAAACACAGGAACGAGGGACGGGACGAATATTCAACTGGTTACACCGTTTATTTCGAAAACAAAGACAGATATTCTCAAGCTTGGACTGGAACTCGGCGTGCCGTACGAGTATACCTGGTCCTGTTACCAGCAGGAGGATGAAGCCTGCGGTGTCTGCGGTTCATGCCATTTCAGGCAGGAAGCATTCAGGACGGTCGGGATAAAGGACCCGATACCGTACAAAAGGAAGTGATGTATGGAGATTTACAGGAACAGGCGGCTGTCCGTGGAGAAAAAGGAGATAACATATCCTGATGGTCGCAGGGGGGATGGTGTACTCGTCCACCCGGGAGATGCAGTATTAATACTGCCCGCTTGCTGGGATTCCTCGTGGCTCCTGATCAGACAGTACCGTTTTGCAATCGATTCCTGTATCCTTGAAGCCCCGGCAGGAACGATGGAACCAGGAGAATTGCCGGAAGAAACCGCACGGCGTGAACTGATCGAAGAGACCGGGTTCGAAGCCGGGACTCTTACCGGAAGGGGATTTATCTACACAACTCCCGGGTTCACCGACGAAAAGATCCACCTGTTCGAGGCGGGCGACCTGAAACCCTCAGACCGGTATTCGCGGGACGAGGACGAATATATCGAACTCATCCGGGTTTCCGGCCCCGATCTCATTAAGATGTGCAGGGATGGCAGGATAACCGATGCAAAGACCATCAGCGCGGTCTTCCGGTGCCTCGGGGCTGCACTATGAAGCCCATCTGGATCGTCGCCGGAGTCCTGGTTGTTGCGGCTTTGGTGTTTTCAGGCTGCACGACGACACAGGGTCCCGGGCAGGCAACACGGTCGGTACTCGGTAAATTCATCAGGTATCCTCTCTCTCGAGGTCCCTCCTGCAGCAGTGAGTGAAAATATCCTTGAAACACCATCGAACATTACGGTAAGCAGGCTCGTTTTCCATACCCCCGACGGCGACGTATATGGGTTGCTGGCCACCCCCCCGCAGCCGAAGGCCGCATTCGTTCATGCACCGGGTGCCGGCAATACAAAGGAAGGGCACGAAGACCGGGCAATTGCTTATGCATCACAAGGTTATGCATATCTCGTCCTCGATATCAGGGGAAACGGTGGGGAAACCGCCGGGTACCCGATGGATATCGAGAAGGATTACACCCTGTTCGAACGGGGCGGGATCCCGGAGTATTACGATATCGTCGGCGATATGATCAACGCACGGCAGTACCTGTCCTCGAAATACAACGTGCCGGTTTATTTTTCCGGTGAGAGTAACGGCGGCAGGTACGCTGCGCTGGCTGCTGCTATCGACCCCGGGTCTGCCGGTTATATCGGGATCTCGACATCAGGCTTCGGGATGGCAGGAGACAATCCCAATTATACCGCCGATGCCAGGAAATTCCTGCTCTCAATCGATCCCGATCTGTATGTCGGAATGATAGCGCCGAGGCCGGTGTATATTTTCCATGCCCCGGCAGATCCGATAATTCCGTTTGCCGAAGGGAAGGAATTATTCGACAGGGCATCCGAGCCCAAAAAATTCTTTTCCTTCAATGGCACCCATGGAGTGAACGGCGAAGTCGACCAGATACTATTTCGTGAATATGCTCAAATTTATGGCTGACCGGGGAAAATAGATACTGACCCGGTACCGGGAGCGCAGGGATTATGGCAGAAGTCGGACAGGTTTTAGAAGTGGATGAGGCGCGACGCCGGTATGAATTCAAAAAGACACTGGAGAAGCTCGAAGCCAAGCAGGGAAGCGGGACCGAACTTATTACGATTTACATTCCCCCCGATAAACAGATCTATGATGTGACGGCCCAGCTGAAGGATGAATTCGGCCAGTGCGCGAATATCAAGAGCAAACAGACCCGGACAAACGTCCAGAGTGCCATCTCATCGGTCCTTTCACGTCTCAAATATTATAAGCGGCCCCCTGCCAATGGTCTCGCGGTATTCTGCGGAACGATCCTTCTCGGCGGTGACCGGACCGACCTCGAATGCACCATAATCGAGCCCCCTGAATCTCTCAATCTCTATATGTACCGCTGCAGCTCGCAGTTCGAGCTGGAACCGTTACGGCAGATGCTCGAGGAAAAGAGTGTCTACGGTCTCCTCGTCCTCGACCGCAGGGAGGCGTACTGGGGATTTCTCAGGGGTAACCGTATCGAACCAATCGGCGGGGTAACTTCAACGGTGCCTGGAAAACAGCGTAAAGGAGGGCAATCCAGCGCCCGTTTCCAAAGGCTCCGGGAGATTGCAATCAACGAGTTCTACACAAAAATAGGGGAGCGTTCCAGTGCAATATTCCTCGCCGAGAAGGATTTCTTCGAACGCTTCAAGGGCGTCCTGATCGGGGGACCGAGCCCCACCAAGGAAGAATTTGAGGCCGGAAATTACCTCCACCATGAAATCCAGAAGAGGATTATCGGTATTTTCGACGTTGCTTACACCAACGAGAGCGGTCTCGACGAGCTGGTCGATGCGGCACAGGACGTCCTGAAGGGGATGGAAGTCGTCAAGGAAAAGGCCGTCATGCAGCGGTTCCTGAAGGAACTCGTCAAGGACAACGGGCTTGCGTCCTATGGCGAGGAAAATATCAGGAAGAATCTCGGGATTGGCGCAGTGGAAACGCTGCTGCTTTCATCGAGCCTGCGAAAATCGAGGCTCACAATCAAGTGCCCGAGTTGTGGCCATACGAAAGATTATACCGTTAAACTCGAATCCGGCAAATCTGTTTCTGATATTGAATTTGGTAACTGTCCGACCTGCACGGCCCCGATGGTCCTTGGCAGCGAAACAGACATAATCGAAGAACTGACAAGCCTTGCAGACCAGAGCAGTGCGAAGGTGGAAATTATTTCGGACGACTTTGAAGAGGGTTCTATACTTTATACCGCGTTCGGTGGCATCGCAGCCTATCCTGCGGTACAGGACGGGTTACTGATGTTCCTCGAGATGTATGCAGGAATTGAGCGGGCACTGAAATCAAAGACCGGGCTTTGCGATGTATTGCTCGGTGACGGTGGCGAGCATGCGGATCTCGCAACGACTGTTGCATTTGTGCTGGCAAAGGACCAGAAAAAGAACCCGGCTGCAATCGCAGCATCGCTTGTTGACGAGCTGAGATCAGATCCTCAACTTTCAGGAACGACCATCGAAGCTAAAGGTCCCTACATTAACTTCCTGTTCGGACCGGATTATGTGAGCCGGACTCTTAAAATGGCATCAAAGCCTGGGTACGGAAACGGTGCTGCGAAAAGGGAACGGGTGGTTTTGGAACATACGAGCGCCAACCCGAACGGCCCGCTCCATGTCGGCCATATCCGGAATTCGATTATCGGCGATACATTGGCCCGCTGTTTCCGGAAAGCGGGTTATAAACTCGAGGTCCAGTATTATGTAAATGATATGGGCCGGCAGATCGCGATCGTTGTCTGGGGGTTTGACCACATCGATACCGGATCACAGGAAGGGGAAAAATCAGATCATTACGTAGCAAGGATCTATATCGCGGCCAACAGGGAGCTGGAAAAGGATAAGGAGATAGTTGCGGAAGTGGATCACCTGATGCAGGAGGTCGAGAAAAACGATACTGCCACGGTTAAAAAATTCCGGTCCGCTGTTTCGACATGTCTCGACGGATTTTATACCACGATGGCCCGGTTGAATGTATGTCATGACCGTTTTGTATGGGAGAGCGATTTTGTCAGGAACGGGGATACCGAACGATTCCTTTCAAAAGTTTACCGGCTGCCTGAATACCACGACGATGACAAAGTCTGGCTGGACCTGTCTGAATTCGGTTTTGACAAGGAGTATGTGCTGCGCCGGAGCGACGGGACATCGGTGTACGCAGCCCGGGATCTCGCCTATCACGTGTGGAAAGGGCGGAATTTTGACCGCATCATCGACGTGCTCGGTGCCGATCACAAACTTATCGGCGCCCAGCTCCGGGCCACCCTCAGGCTTGTCGGAGAAAAAGCACCCGATATCGTCTACTTTGAATTTGTCTCTCTGCCCGAGGGATCGATGAGTACCAGGGCAGGGAAATTTGTGTCGGCCGACGAACTCCTCGACGAAGTATCAGGGCAGGCGTTTTTTGAAGTAACCGAACGGCGTCCGGAACTCGATGAATCCCAGAGGCGAGAAATTGCCCGATCGGTCGCACTTGGTGCGATTCGGTATGACATCGTTAAGGTGTCCCCTGAGAAGAGCACGGTCTTCGACTGGAAGGAGGCGCTCGATTTCGAACGGCAAAGCGGACCCTACATACAGTATGCCCATGCAAGGGCCTCAAGTATCCTGGAAAAAGCAGGGGAGTTCGAAGAGGCATATCTCCTTGCCGACCCGCACGGTATTGCACTGGCAAAACATATAGCCCGGTTCCCGGCTGTGGTGGAGGAAGTTATCACCGAACTGAAACCACACGTCCTTGCCATGTACGCCCGTGAACTTGCCGACCTTTTCAATGCGTTCTATCATTACGAGCCTGTGCTGAAAAGCGAGGGAATAACACGGCAGAGCAGGCTCACCCTGGTAAAAGCGGCGAAAAATACGTTGAAAGAATCCCTGGAAACGCTTGGTATCGATGCACTCTGCACCATGTGATGCGCTTAAAAAGCAGGGGTACCAGTTTTTTTCCGGCCGGTCGTCGGCGGCCGTAAAGCCCTGTATGTGGTGCAAACGTTCACTGCGGGGCGGAGAAAAGTGCTATAAACACCAGTTTTACGGTATAGAGAGTCACCGGTGCGTACAGATGACACCAACCCTGCGGTGCAACCACCGGTGCCTGTTCTGCTGGCGTTCATTCGAACACGAGATCACGGAAGATGTGCCGATCCGGCCTTCTGCCATTGTCGACGGACTTAAGGCACTCCAGAAAAAGGCCCTTTCGGGGTACAAGGTATCCCCGTATGTCACAGAGACCAGGTTTTCCGAAGCCCTCGACCCGAAACATGTGGCAATTTCCCTTTCAGGAGAGCCGACCCTGTACCGAAGATCTCCCGGAACTTATCGACATGATTAATGCCGGAGGTTATACGACATTTCTCGTCAGCAACGGGACACGACCTGAAATCCTCCGGAATTGCCATCCTTTTCAGAAATACGTCTCACTGGTCTCTCCCGATGAAGAAACATATCTCAGAGTATGCCGCCCGCGGGAAGACACATGGGAGGCCGTACAGGAGAGCATCGCCGGTCTCGGGTCAGGCCGTTCAGCGGTCAGGGTCACTCTTGTGGAAGGACTAAACGACTCGCACCCGGAACGATATGGCCGCATCATCGGCGATTCGGGGGCCACGTTCGTAGAGGTAAAGGGATATATGTATCTTGGATATAGTAGAAAACGATTGCAACGGAGTAATATGCCAGAGTATGAATTCATCAAACGGTTCGCCGGCGAGATCGGAGCATTTTCGGGATACCGGATAACCGGAGAAAATCCCCTTTCGAGGGTTGTCTGTATGGAGCGTGAAGGATGAGATTCGATGCATCATCATTCCGGAAACGGGCAAAGGAAAATTTCGAGCAGGCATGGCACGATGGTCCGTCGACCCTTTCGCCACCATCTGCAGACAGGCGGTATCCAAGGCTCGAATACAGGAGGGCACTCCCGCACCCTGTCTTCGAGACGGTTAACAGGCTTCGTGAAACCTATCTTGCACTGGGATTTGATGAAGCGGCTAACCCGGTCATTATCGAGGACCAGGACATATACCGGCAGTTCGGACCCGAAGCATCCGCCGTGCTCGACCGTGTTTTCTATCTCGGCGGCCTGCCACGGCCGAATGTAGGGATTGCCAGAAAACAACTCGACGAAATCAACGACCTGTTGAGGAGCCATGCACATCCGCTTACCCACCACGACGAAATAGAGGCAGGAGAAAGTCAGGTAAGAAAAGAATTCCATCCGGTGTCTGCCGAGACCGAGGAGAGACTCAGGGAAACGCTTCACGCCTATAAAAAATCGGAAATTGACGGGGATGAACTTACCTCCGAGCTGGCAAAAGTCCTGTCAGTCGACGATGCAGTTGTCGTACACATCCTCGATTCCGTTTTTCCCGAGTTCAGGGCACTAAGCCCGGAAAGTTCAAGGAATACCCTCAGGAGCCACATGACGAGCGGCTGGTTCATGACACTCGGTTCGATGTGGAACCGCTCCCCGCTTCCCATCAGGCTTTTCTCTGTCGACCGCTGTTTCCGGCGTGAACAGGAGGAGGGGCCGACACGCCTGATGAGCTACCATTCTGCATCGTGCGTCATCGCAGGTGACGATGTCACCAATGAAGACGGCATGGCAGTCAGCGAAGCGCTGCTTTCAGCCTTCGGGTTTACCGATTTCCAGTTCAGGCCTGATGAAAAACGCTCCAAGTACTATATGCCCGATACGCAGACCGAGGTCTATGCCCGCCACCCGGTTTACGACTGGGTGGAAGTCGCGACGTTCGGTATGTATTCGCCGTCCGCCCTTGCCGAATATGGCATCGAAATACCGGTCATGAACCTCGGTCTCGGTGTCGAAAGACTGGCGATGATTCTTTACCGTTCCGACGACGTGAGGCAGCTCACCCATCCCCAGTTCTTCCCCGGAATGCTCACAGACCGGCAGATCGCCCGTGCAGTCGGATTAAAGGAACGGCCGGAGACCCCAAAAGGGCGGCTGATGGCGGCCGCAATCAGGAAAACCGCAGCCATCCATGCAGCGGAACCCGGACCATGCTCATTTTTGGCATGGGAAGATGAATACGCGGGATATCTGGTGAAACTATTTGTCGAGGAGCAGGAATCGAACACAAAATTATGCGGCCCGGCCTGTTTCAACATGATCTATGCCTACCAGGGATCGATACTCGGAGTGCCCGATACCGATAAGTGGAAGGATGTCCATTCAGGGGGTGTCTCAACGGGAATCACTTATTTAGATGCCGTTGCATCGCTCGCAGCGGCACGAATCGAACAAAAAACCCGTTGTGGCCTTCCAGAAACCGTCCAGGTCAAAATGGCGAAGCTGCCAAGTGACATCAATGTCCAGGTAGGGGACTATGCAATGCGTACCATTACCGATAATAAGAAAAAAATCGATCTCCGGGGCCCTGTTTTCCTGACAATACGGTCGGAAATTGCCGAAGAACGGAAATAAGGAAGTCAGGATCCACAGGGATCTGGTCCCTTTCTTTTCAGAACCCGGTGTGGCGGGCCGGTCATGACACAAGGACACCTGTCTCCGGTCAGTTAATTGCTCCCCCGGTTAAGGGTTTATTTTTATTCCGTGCTTTGTCGAACAAGCGGCCGAACATACTGCTGTATTTTGCAGCAAAAGATCCGATCACCGAGGTGATAATGACCATAGCGGCTATCGCGGCCGAGACCACCGCCGACCCGTATAGTGCTGCGAGGGCAATGGAAAATTCTCCCCTGCCGATGGTATTTGCCCAAATCTCTATCCCGGAACGTGCCTGTCCGTGAACAACACGGCCGATGATCAGGCCTGACACCAGCTTTGAAACGATGGCAAGGCTGCTGATCGCAATAACGACGACGAGCGGGAAACCTCCGGAAAAGTCGACCCCGATACCAAAAAATACAAAGAATATAATCAGGAATACGTCTTTGAATGGTCGGGCCTGCAGCTCGAAGGAGAAGGGATCGGTTGACGCGAGTGCGGCGCCGAAGGCGATCACCATGAGGGTCTCGGGCAGACCGATTGCCTGCGATATGAATGCAATACAGATAACAGCGGAAAATGTGAGAAATACAGGTAGTTCATCCTCCCTGTTGACCACCTTCAGGATCCACCGTTTTCCATAGCGCGTGATAAGGTAAAACAGGAACAGGACGGCAGCAACTTTGGCGATCAGGATAAGGGGATTGGTCATCGATGTCGAGAGGAGCGTGAGGAAAATAATCAGGACTATATCCTCAAAAACCATCATCCAGACGATTGTTTCCGATTCCCTCATTAACAATTTTTTATTATCAATCAGTGAAGTCACGGTCATCGCGGTGCTGCTGATAAAGAACGCAGAGGCAATGACGAGCGATTCCTGGAGGGAAAAGCCAAGGGCGTAGGCTGCTACGAAGCCTATTATCAGGTTGATATTGAGGTCGATTATCCCGGAAAGGAAAAAGGTCTTCTGGTTGGAGAGGATGCGATCGGGTTTAATCTCGAGACCCATGTAAAACAGCAGGAAGATAAGCCCGAGCTCCGACAGGAATGCAGAAATCGCATCGGGTGTGACAAGTTTCAGGCCTGATGTCCCGAGAGCGATACCCGCAAGGATGTAAAAGGGTATTACCGGCCAGGAACAATACTTCGTGATGATGAGGAGTACCAGGCAGACAAAAAGCGCGATTACGAGTCCTTCCATTACTCCACCATATATTCGCGCTCGAAATTCCTGAGCTGATCCGTTTCCCCTATTGCAACGACCGCATCTCCTTTCATAAATTTGAAATCCGGAGATGGGTTGACGATATTTTTATCTCCTCTCGATACCGCGATGATCGTAACCCCGGTTTTTGCCCGGATCTGGAGGTCTTCGATCCCCCTTCCTGCCATCGATTTACCGATGACATACGTGTGAATGCTGATCCTCAGGTCTGAAAGGGCCGAAAATGCAATTTCCACACTCTCCTGGTCACTCTCCATTATAGCCCCGGTCATAATCGCACCCAGTCTCCGTGCCTCGGTCGCGGTCAGCTCCGCAACACAGGGGGTCTGGCCTTCGTGGGGCAGGGTATACATCTGGATATTGCCGTTTTTTAAGAAAAAAATCGCTATAGTATCGTTCTTATCGGTAACAAGTTCGTATTTTGTTCCGATGCCGGGAAGGTTGATCGACCGGAGTGCCATAGATCTCGTATGAGAAACGATGTAAAAATATATTATCATTCTGAAAAATATTTCCCGGTTCCATAATTCCGGAAAGAAGAGTATCACCGGGCGGTCCAATGTTCCGGCATTTGAAAAGAGTGGTGGAGAAACCCAAAACAGGGGGTTACCAGGATTTCTCCGATCAAGGTTGGGGGTGCACGCGGAATTCTCACCCGGCTGACCGGGCTGAATCGCCGCTGCATGTTACAATCCGATAGTTCCCTTAATAAAGAGAACCACTGTGCGGCGTGAAAGTAATCGTACTAGCCTGAATGAACTGAAAAAAATGCACGAGATCCTGTGCTTTCGATACCTGGATCTTTTCTTTTACTGCCTTGTCCCAGATGAACCGATGCCCTTCCGGAAGGAAATATCCCTAACCGGTCGCAATAGTAACCTTTATACGGGATTCACGGTTTGCAATACATAAGGCTGATACGATGGAGTACCGTTCTTCCGATATGAAAACAGGCGTCGTATCAGCGGGTTATTTTATCCCGGACGGGATTATAACGAGTACCGAGATGGCCAGGGAATCGGGGTTACCACTCGCTCTCCTGACCGATAAATTCGGCATCGATTGCAAACATATCGCACCCGCCGATGAACATCCGACATCAATGGGCCTCAAAGCAGCCGAAAATGCCCTTAGGATCGGAAATACAGACCCGGAGGAGATCGACCTCATCACGTACTGCGGGTCGGGATACTATGATTACCAGTTCTGGTCGCCTGCGGCAAGCATCCAGCATGTCCTTGGTGCACACAATGCGTATGCTTTCGATTTAAAGAATGCCTGCAACGGCGGTAATCTGGGTATAAGGGTATCGACGATGCTGCTCGCCGGAGATCCTTCAAAAAGAACCGCACTTGTTATCTGCAGCGATAAATTGTCCCCGGTGCTCGACTACCATAACAAGGACAATCTTCCTTTCTTCGCGCTTGCCGACGGTGCATCCGCCGCAATACTCAGGAAAGATGAACCGACAAACACCCTGCTCTCATATGCAGGAATTACCGACGGTACGCTTGATGATTACGTCAGGGTCTCGTTCGGAGGGACTAAGACGCTGTCGAATGCCGGTCATCCCCACGATCAGCGGCACTTTAGTGTTGACCCCACGAAAGCCCTCGCAGACATACTGCCCGAGGTCTTTCTCGGAAATTTTATCGAGGTTATCAGGAGCGCGGTCCGGCAGAGCGGGTATGAACCCGGTCAGATAAGATGGCTCCTCACAAACCAGATAAAAAAGACGAGGGTCCTGGACATTCTCCACGCTCTTGGACTGAACGAAGACAACACCAGGTTCACGATGAGGAATTATGGCAGCATCGGCCCTGGGGACACGCTCTTCTCGCTCGCATTGCAGCTCGAGGAACGCCGGATCACCCCAGGAGATCTCGTCGTGCTCGCGAGCAGCGGGATCGGGTTTTCATGGGGGGCGCAGGTCATCAAGTACTCCGGCTGATCCGGGAATCCTGCGGCCACATCATTCCAGCCTGACGCCTTTCGATTTCAGCTCCTCGATTTTCCGTCCCGAACACTGTTCGCACCTGAACTCGGGAGCTGGATCGTTCGTACGGTCATAATTGCTCGTCTGGACAAGCCGGTAACCCCTGGCGACTTTCCCGCAATCCGTACAGGTTACCGCATCCTTCACCTGCCAGCCGGCAGCCAGCCGCTGAGACGTGAAAATGTACTGGTCCACCCAGAAAAATATCAGCCCTCCAATGAAATTCGCCGCGACTGCGGCGACCAGAGGGCCGGTCATGAACAGGACAATTTCAACCGCTGCGAGGAGGGGAGTGCTCGCCTGCCAGCGCAGGAGGTAAAGACCATAGCGCCTGAGGTTGATCTGCATATAACGGTGTTATACGAACCGGACATATAACAAATTAACCGGCCCTGTTTATTTTCAGGGAATGATCTCGCACCCATTGAATTTCGTGTGCGAGAACGAGTCCCGCGTGATCGATCCGTCCTCAATGAGCCCCGTGACAACCGGAAGGGCGTCCTGAAGCGATCCGATCAGGTGGCGGACGGTACTACATACGATATTACTTTCTGCTTCTGTCCATGGTTTCACTATCGACGAATACAGGCACCGGCCCCCGCATAATGAACCTATATCGCAGTCCCTGCACTGGCCGTTTACCTGGACTGACGGGAGATGCACAGGGTCCGATGTACCGATATGCCCGACATAATAGTCTTTCATGCCGACCATGACCGGACAGGGTGCAATGCTGCCGTCGGTCATAATACTATAGTTCATATGTCCCGCACCGCATCGCAGGCGGCTCCCCCTGGAGTACAGGAGGTCTTCCATCGGGTCGAGAAACGGGTACCATTTTGGTACCATTCCCGTCTTGGCCAACATCTTCACCCATTCATCCACGAGCCGTGTGATACCAGGGTTGTAGCTGGTTTTTACCCACCGCTCGAAATCACGATACAGGAAATCATCCCAGAAGTTTGCATCCATCTGCCAGTGTATCGAAGAAAAAGAGAAATCCGGGTTCCGGGAGAGGTATGTTACTGAATCGTGGATATCCGTCTCTTCGGTAACAGTCATGCGGGCAATAATCTCTCCATCGTATCCGCTGTCAACCACCCGGTGAAGATTTTCGATGACTTTTTCGTACGTACCAGTCCCCCGGTTCGCATCGGTGAGGTCCTCGGGGCCGTCGATCGATACGAGTATTGTCTCGAATTTCCTGAGGACATCGGGTTCGATCCGGTGAAGCAGGGTCCCGTTCGTCTGCAGCATGAATCGCTTTACCGGGGCCTCCCTGACAATCCGGCGAATAAGCTCCGATCTGAGAAGGGGTTCCCCGCCATAGAATGTCAGGACCGGATCGGGGTCAGATGAAAGGAACCGGTAGAGCATACCGGGTTCTATGTCAAAGTCGGCAGGCAGTTCCGTGTCAATCATGAGACCAGCCGGGTTTTCGATCGGGAGCCGTGTGTTATGGGTATCCTCTTTTGGAACGTTCAGATCACCTGACCTATCGGAGACGCCCGGGAGGAATGCCTTTCCACGACAGTAGCGACAGCAGAGATTGCAGTCATCGGTAAGGATGAGATGAAAATATACCATGATCCGGTTCTTATGAATTCCTTAAAATATTGGATTACTCATCACCATGATGCTATCGGGTAACCCGGTCTTACGGGCGTCTTCGTACCCTGTAACAGAGGAAAATAAACGGCACCGCAGCGAGCGGAACAATAATCGGGAGAGAAAGGGGTTTCGTAGTCGGTTTTGTCGTCGGTATGGTGGTAGGAGGAGGATTGTTTACAATGGAAATATTTCCCTGTGCATCAAGGGCATTAAGAAGATCTCTCTTGTTTTTTATTGCATCCTCATGCTTCGGGTTGATCGCGATGGCACTGTCGTATGCCTGGAGCGCCTCCTGGTATCTGCCAAGTTCGGCAAGAGCCCTTGCCCGGTAATCCCACAGGTCTGCATCATATTTTGCATCATCCGGGTGCACCCGGATTTCCCGGTCGGAAATTGTCAGAACCTCGGTGAACGCGGTCCTTGAATCCTCGAGTTTTCCCTCGCTTTTAAACAATAATCCCTTGCTGATATAGGCATGCATGTCGTTTGGGTTGATGGATATCGCCCTGTTATAGGCGTCGAGTGCATCGGTTGCATTCCCTGCGATGAGCAATTCATCTCCCTTGTTTACCCATGCCGTCCCGAAAAACGGATCAAGCCGTGTCGCTTCCCCAAAGGATTGTATTGCATCCGCAGTATCTCCAAGCCGGGCCTGCGTCTCACCCAGCTTGTTCCATGCGATGCTGTTGTACGGGTCCATTGATACCGACGTATTGTAGGCATCGAGTGCCTGCTCGTATTGTCCCTGGCTATACAACAGGTCTCCTTTCTGTGCCCATGAGACGGCCATATCAAAGGGCGTGTCGGCGAATACGGGTAAGAGGGTAATAAGGAGCAGCACTACGGGAAGCATTACCCGGATAACCCGCCAGACCTTCATATGCATTAAGTTGCTTCTGTTCTTATGAATATTATCAATTTGTATGGTGGCAGAGAGAAGCGGGTATTTCAGAGGAGTGATATTCGGAAACAGAGTGAATCCGAAAATGAAAAGGAAAATTGTGCTTAACCGATCATGAATATATCTTCCGAAATCAGGATCACCCTTTCCTGAGACATTACCGGATTACAAGCATCCCTTACCAGAGCATGTGTATGATAACTACATGAAATACTGGAGTGATCCCACATAGGAATGTAAACCCCAAGAATATTGAATATGCAAGATCTTCAGATTTTATTGGATTGAATTCAAACAAAATATTCTTTAAAATAAGTATGATTACGAAAAATATTGTGTAGTTTTATACTACTGCAGGTAAAACCGTGGGCGGTTGTAAAACCGCTGATGCCTGTGAGGAATAACTCATTGACTTGCTGAACTTACTAATCAATCCACTTGCTGTTGAAGTTTCTGAATATACGAGATCTTCAGATTTCGTCGGGTCTACAGCATTCGGGAACGAATAGTAATCTCTTCCCTGTCCAAATGTACCTGGTATTCCTATTACCCCTGAAATTGTGCTCTCATTACGGGCTTCTTGCACATGCACCTTCAGATACGCTGATACGGATCCAATCATCGGTGATGATGTCCCATCACTCAGTGTAATTCCTTGTGCATTGATATTGTAGTTCAGGACTGTTGGAATAGTTGCATCTGTTCCCACAAATCGGGTATCAGCCGAAGTAACAGTAGATGTCAGGGTTGTATCAAATGCACTCCCAGCCTGCACTATGTTACAGAATGCCGGTATTATTCCCGGATTCGCATTTGCAAATGGGCAGAGGATCAGGCCAGATGAATTTTGTGCCTGCGAGGCACCGTCTACGAGTAGGTCTTCGGAATTGGTCGCACGGCCTGTGTCTATTGCAATGAATTGAACATTGGTATTTGCCTTAATGTTGCTTTGGTCGGCGATTGTATTTGCAGTTGAAACTGCCATTGATTTAGTAAAAGTCTGCTGCCCGGAAACACCGGTATATTGATCGTTGTAACCTGTTGTGTATTGCACCTGCTCTGGATCCAGAACACCAGAGTGAATGCCATTATCTGTAACGCTTAACAGAGTAAAATGATTATCTTTCAAATATGTGGCCCAAGATTCGCCAGAGGGATCTCCTGCAACAGGGGTAGATAATAACGATTCTGGAACGTTAAAAATCAGGTTTCCTATATTTGGATCATAGTATGTGGAACCCCCTGCCGCTTGAAGTTGATATATTGCAAAAGGATAAAAGGGAATGGCTTCTGTAGGAACATAAGCATAAATCACGAATGGATCATTCGTTGTTGTCCATGCCCCTGAATCTGTTTCCGTCACCGTTCCAACAACATTAGATGATGTACCTGTAGATAATCCCTGAACCTCAGGGACTGCTGGTACTCCGGTGTCGGCATAAACCATTCCTATGAATGCGATCATTAATATGACTGTAATAAACGAAACAACCCTGATTTGTCCTTTTCTCATTTTGTTAAACCCCCGATTGCCGAGTAAGACTTAATTAAATAATTAATGCATGGATGGTCAGAGTGGGATAAAATAAAACTTTCTAGGATATGCACCCCAAATCCACAGTCTAGTGGACCTGTGAGGCAAAATAATATGAGGATGGAATGATTCTTAAAAATATGACCTTCGCCAATCAGAGCACAATGAAATCTATAGGTTCGACCAAGATTGGAAAACAAACATCCAGACCCGGGGATATCGTACCCACTCATAAGGCTTCCACACGAGTACAGTGACCTTGTGGGACAGTCTGTCGCACTTTATAACACATCAATATCAAGGACGCCAAGCCATTACCCTAGTGTTCGATACGGATGTTGCACAACATGTTGCACAACAAGATACCATGAAAGACCCAACAATTGAGAGCAATTCGATAAAGGCACTCGAAAAACGCATAACTCGTCTTGAGGCTGCGTTAGTGGGCGAACGAAAACCAAATGGGCTCGTCGTGATTCGAACACGAGATCTTCGCCGTGTGAAGGCGACGTCATAACCAGCTAGACCACGAGCCCGTATGCATCGACCGGGAATCGAACCCGGGCTATAGGCTTGGAAGGCCTAAGTCATGCCTCTAGACCATCGATGCACGGAGAATATGCCTCTTAACTATTGAGATAATGCACATTAATATTTTTGTTCTGCGCTACGCGGGCTTTCCGCATCCGGGTAAAAAATATTTTCCCGGGGGGGTGGTTAGTATCCCTTTATTTCCGCTTCCACCTGCTCGAGAGCTGCAAGCCTCTTTTCAAGCGGGGGATGGGTAGAGAAGAGCTCGAGCAGGGTGTTCCCGCTGAGTGCAGGAATGATGAAAAATGCATTCGACCCTTCAACTTTTGCCTTCGCTGCTGCCGGAACCGTTTCCATCCTCCCGCTGATCTTGGTCAGAGCTGACATGAGGGCCCGGGGATTGCCGGTGATATACGCACTCCCCCGGTCTGCTGCGAATTCCCGGTACCGGGAAAGGGCCATGATCAGGATTTGCGAGACAAACCATACGACCACTGCCACAAGCCCGGCAATGATCCAGGCGCCTCCCTGGTCGCGTCTCCCAAACAGCGATGCAAACAGGAAGTTCTGCATGATGACTGCTGCAATCATCGCGATGAAACTCGCAATAGTCATTGTCAGGACGTCCCGGTTTTTTACGTGCGACAACTCATGTGCAAGAACCGCTTCAAGCTCGTCCCTGTTGAGCACCCTCATGATAGAGTCGGTGCATGCGACTACCGCATGCTTAGGGCTCCGGCCCGTTGCAAAGGCATTCGGGACCGGGCTCTGCATAATCGCGATCCTCGGTTTCGGGAGATCCGCTTCTTTGCAGAGCTTCTCAACCATCTGGTGCAGTTCCGGATATTCATCGTCCTGTATAATCCTCGACCCTGTGCTCCACAATACAAGCCGGTCAGAGAAGAAGTCCTGGACCAAGGCCATCAGTACGACGATGACGATCAGGAAATTCAGCCCGAGCCCGAGGTACCAGAGCACGGCAATAAAGACGAGGTATACAATGAGGAGCAGGAACATTGTCAGCATGACCCTGCTCGTCAGTCCCCAGTCGCGTTTCCATTTCATACTTCAGTACCGATTCGCTATGGCCATTCTTAAATTATTCGCAAAATGCAAAAAAAATCGCGATATATCCGGCTTTTTTTCTGTCGGGACAGGTGCGACATGACCATGGGAGCGGTTCGTGCCGGTAGTTCCGGCCGGGAATAAACAGAAGCTTTTTTCAGGCCGGCATCGGATGGGTAATTATGGCTGAAGTCGAACCTGAAGCTTTGGCTGATGTGGCATATGGCCTGTTTGAGCTCTCCCTGAACGAAGAGCCTCCGCGCGGGGGGTCATTACCTCTTTCAGCTCGTCGAACATCATGCCGACTTCAAGGAACAGTTTTCCGCGATTTTTTCCCGGTTCATGGAGAAATATCCCCAGCTGGCTGGATCGCTGCTTGCGAAATTCGGAAGCGTCGATGCAATTTACGAGATGATATCCGGAGGAGAGGGTGTGATACCGTCGAAAACGACCCAGATGTACTGGATCATCCAGGATGCCCCGGATACCAGGCCGGATGCGATCGACGACGAACTTGCAGGGAAATGGCTCATTTTTCTCACTGCGGACAAAGTTGATGAAGCGTGGCGTCATGTCAGGGATGCCACGTGTGCCAGGACACTCGGGATTTCTGCAAAAGTCAGCACGGCAAAGCCAAACCCGGATTCCAGAGACCAGATGAAAGTGATTTATGTGTATACCGCAGACTGGCAGGACGAAGCTGAAGTCATGCGGGTCAGGGAACGACTGAGAGAACTGGGATTCACCGACAGGATCGGTTATAAAAGAAATATTGAGACCTTTAAGGGAGAATATGCCCAGAAAGGTAAAAGAGTAACCTATTATAGTGCCTGATCAGGCTTTCCTTTCCTTGTTTTTCGGACGGAGATTGGGGTACCCGCATTTCCTGCACTGGGTGGCACGTATCGCGTTTCTTGCATTACAGCGCATGCATATTTTTACGTTGAGTAAGCGGGCTTCCGCTTCAGGGAATCTTGCCATTTATTAACACCTTATTCCTGAATTGTCCTGTCTTAAAAACAATGTTCTCTAACCTATTAACAGTTGTGCAGTTGCACCAGGTTCCGGGGGTTTTACGATCTCAGCCATTCCCGCAGGTTTGCGAGTGCCATGGCCCGGTGTGAAATCCGGCTTTTTTCAATAAGGGGAATTTCTGCAAGGGTTTTTCCCTGGTATTCAAATATCGGGTCATACCCAAACCCGTCTCTTCCCCGGGGAGTCACGATCGTCCCGTGCATCGTTCCACGGAAGACCCTGATGCCGGATATGTCTGCGTAGGCGATTGCCGTCTCGAAGTGTGCATCCCTGTCCTTTTCGTCCTCCATAAGTTTCAGGATCCCCTTGTTTCCGAGTTTCTGGAAGACGTACGCTGCATAAGGACCCGGGAACCCGTCCAGGGCATGAATACAAAATGCGGTATCATCAACGATAAGGGGTTGTTTCACCTGTGAAAAAGCATATGAAGCTTTATTCCGTGCGATTTCTCCGACATCGTCATGCCGGTATTCCGGGCATTCGATGGAAATGTGCTCGATATCGACAAGGTCCTGAAAATACGACCTGATCTCTTCGGCTTTATGAGGGTTACTTGTCACGACAAAGAGTTTCAAAGGTATCGCCCCCTCCCAAGGATTTCCTTCTCCCGTATGAGGGCCTCATCTGCCTGCGGGAATTCGCTCTCATAACCCCTGATGAACCATGAGCGTAATTCCTCATGGTTTTCTACCGTACTTTCGAGCGTCTGGAAAAATACGTGGATATCGACGCCACGGGGTTCGACTTCGGACGAAACGTGCGAAAGTCCGAAATCTATCAGCACGCACCGGTTATTTCTCACAAGAATATTGCTCGTCGTCAGATCTCCGTGAATAATCCCTGCTCCATGCAGCCTTCCAACGGTAATACCGGCTTCTCGGGCCATTTCCGGAGTAAGTACTTCTTTTAGCATCGGACCCTGAATACGTTCAAGCACCAGCGCATTTTCTGTCACATCCCTGATTACAGGGGTAGGTACACCCGCCTTGCGTGCCATGGCGATCAGGCGTGCCTCTGATCGGGTCCTTTCATAAATAAGGCGCCTGTCAAGCGGTCCGACACGATAGTTCTTGCTGCAACGTGTTTTGATGACCTCCTTTTCACCGATACTGACCACGGCCTCGGCACCAACGGCCGTCATAACCTCGTTCTTGACAACAAACGGATCTGCCTCCGGGGGATCGACCCGCCACGTTACATCGACCTGGTCAGACCGGAATGATGGATTGATATGAGACCTGTTGACAGGGGTGCTGATACCATGTTCAAGCATTATTTTTCCTGTATACGCGATCATTCCCCCGTTATCGCCCAGGAACTGCCGTTCAGGCACATAGAACGTTGCACCGCGATCGCTGGCCATCGTCTCGAGCATCTCCGCGAGCCGGGCATTTGCTCCGACTCCCCCGACCAGGAGGACTTCGTCCTTTCCGCTATGGGCAAGAGCGCGTTCGGTGACTTCCACACACATTGCAAAGGCTGTTTCCTGGAAACTATGACATACGTCCTCAATCGGTTTCCCGCTCTCTTTTGCGGCACTGACAAGCCCTGAAAAAGCGAGGTCCATACCCTTTACCGTGTAAGGCAGATCAAAATCAGCTCCCGCTGGCAGCCATTGCCTCGATAGCCGGACCTCCCGGGTGGGGCAGGCCCCTGCTCCGCGCAAATTTATCGAGAGCATTACCAAGCCCTATATCCAGTGTTTCCCCGAAGATCCGGTAACGGGACTTGAGATACCCGATCACCTGGGTATTTGCACCGCTTGCATACAGCGTCACCGGGTCTTCACAACCAGTAGCGAACCTGCCAATCTCGATATGGGCTACACAATGGTTTACCCCGACCAGGGGAACATTGTACGCCAGTGCCAGAGAACGTGCAGCTGTTGCAACCGTGCGAAGGCAGGGGCCGAGCCCGGGTCCTACAGAAAAAGCGATTCCCGAAATATCTTCCGGGGATCCATAGTCTCTTATCACCCGGGATAGTACGGCACTCATCTCCGAAGCATGGTGCTGGGCTGCTTCACGAGGATGTATCCCGCCTTTTTCAGGCTGGTACGGACGGGAATACATTGCCCGTAACCCGGAATCGTCAAAAACGGCAGCACTTAGGTTCCAGGCTGTCCCTTCTATTCCCAGAACCGGGCCGCAAAACTGCATCGGCTGTTATTTTTTAAATTCGGTATAACCGCACTTGCCACACGCGGTGCGATCCTTATGATCGGCCATGGCCATCCCGGGACCACAGCGGGGGCAGTATTTCTTCGTCATTGTGACTTTTGTGCCCTCGATTTTGTAATAAGAGCTTCGCTTTGCCGCCTTGGATGGTTTTCCTTTTTTTGCTGCCATGATTATGCGGCCTCTTCCTTGGGTTTGGGAACGCCGCGTGTCATAAGATATGCCCGTTCCGTTTTTTGTCTCGTTTCCTCGCTGTCGTAGACACGGGCGGTTCCCGTCAGTTCCATCTTCCCGAAACTGGTCTTTAACGAATCGACTACAAGCATTTTTTCATTGGTATTGATCGTGGCTGCCAGTTTACCGGCAATCTGCATCCTTGAAGGGGTAGCACCATCATAACGGAGGATAAAACTGAGTTCTCTCCGCTTGAGAAGCTCATTCCTCTTTTCATTGGTGATCTCAAAATCCATCGGTATCCTCTAATTATAGGTAATGACTTCTTATTAAAATGATCATGGGTTAACCCCTGTAATATCCTGACAGGTTTTTATCCCGGCAGCCGTTCTCTATCCCGGTATTCAGGAGCGATCTTCAAAGCACCGGAACATTTCGCCGGCTTTTTGTTTTGCCATGGAATCAACGATCCGCAATACGACACCTTCGCCGGGTTGTCCGTAAAGGACAATTGCCCCCTCGGGTGCCATCATGACGAGAGGAATGACTGCCAGGTCCTCTTCTCCGTCAACGCAGATAAGGGCTGGCATATGATTCACCGCATCCTTAAGCCCTTCCAGCAGCTCCCCGCTGAGAGTACCCGGCGGATTTTTTACCATGAACCGCCGGGCATTCAAAATGGGGCTTCTGTCGCAGGGAGATCTCATGGTATGCCCGTCAATTACCGCGATATCAGGTTTAATCCCATGTTCGAGGAGCCGGTAGGTGACGACATCCCCGACACTGTAGATCAGGGATCCCCTGATCAGGGGAATAACATCTGAAATATCGGGATATAGCGTCCCGAAAGGCACTTTAAAATGGTTTCTTTTCTCCTCGGGAAGGTACAGCATCAGCGAACCTTGAGGGCATATTTTCCGGGGAGTTTGATATTCATTTTTTTCGCTATTTCGGATCGCTCGGGGTCGATTATTACCAGATACCCGGCCCAGTCGGTACCTGAGATTCCCGGACCCGCAGACTGTGCATGCCTCTCCTTCGACGACCCTGTGGCAGTCGCGACATACCGTACCCTGTTTTTTCCGGCTACCTGCTGGCACGTTCTCCACCCTTTTCTCCTTTTTCCTGTTTTTCCCGCTCTTTTTCTTTGGCCATGTCCTCGTCAAGCCATATTGTTGTTCCGAGGCCGGTCTGACGCATGGTGAGACCGATCTTACTGTCTCTTGGCTCCCTCTCGTTGAGGCTGAGGGTCACCACACGAGTCCGTACGGGCTCCCCCACACCGATGAACCGCTTGGATTCCTGGCAGATCAGTCTCGAATTTTTCTCATCGAAACTGATGTATTCGTCAGATATCTGGCTGACATGGAGCATCGCATCGATCGGACCAAGACTTACAAATGCACCGAAGCTCGTGGTTTCCACGACAAGCCCTTCGATGACCTCCTGCAGGGATAAACGCAGGACCAGCGCCTCGAAATCGACGTCATAATACACCGCGCCATCACCGGGGATCAGCTCGCCCTCGCCGATATTCAGGACCTTCGTAACCGATATGAAGACCCCGATCTCTTTATCGATGCTCCCTTCAAGAAGTTCCTGGAGGACATCGAGAATTACCTTTTCCAGTGCTTCACCAAGGCGGTGAGGAGGAACCCGTACTTTGTCGCTCAATTTCATCCGATAATACATGATTGCCTAACTCCTGAAAATATCCAATCTTTTCTTGTTTTTCAACGAAATCACGGGAATATTTTTTGACAACAGGAGATCCCGTAATTCCCTGTCATTGGTCACTACCATGCCACCGTGACACTCTGCGTATGATGCAATGCGTTCATCGACAGAACCCGAAGTATTTCCGCCTTCAACAATCCTGCACTGGTCTGAAATGGAGAGCCCGAACCTGGCTGCAGCTGCGTGCCTCCCGTTTCCCTGTGCGATTCCCATGAGTTCCCTGACAACATCCCCAAGGACGACCGGCTCAAACGATCCGATCAATTCCCTGAGCTCCCCGAACAGGTCGATCCGGAATTGTGACGCCATCATAAAGGCATTCGCATCGAATTGTATCATTATTCGGTCAGCACGCCCATCCCGATCAGGCGCCATCTCGCCCCCACCTGGCGACTGATGGCTATCCGTGCGCCAAGTTCTGCACATACAGGTCTTTTCAGCGTTACTTCCACAAGATCCTTCCTGGTATTGGTGACTATGCCTACGGTTACCGCTGTTCCAACCGAAAGCATCAGCGGTTCGTTGTGTTTCAGGGGCTCGATCGTTAATTCATTGCTGGCACCGACAACACGTTCCATGAGCATGACGTGAAATTTCAGCTTGTCCCAGACAGGAGGAAGGGAGCCGACATGCCCTGCGACCTGTCCGGCGAGGGCGTCGCTCTTTGTCAGTGAAGGGTCGAGCTTTGTTCCTATGCCAAGCAGGCCTCCTGGCGCCGCTTCCAAAACCTTTTTGGATCCGGCATTGATTGAAGTGATTTTCGTTTCGATCGGGTCCCATCGTATCCGGTTCTCGACCTGTTTCTGGCGGCCCGGACGGATCTCGATATCTTCGCCTTCTTTGAGAATGCCCCGTATCAATGATCCCCCTATTACCCCGCCTTTGACTTCCTTCCAGTTACACCCCGGCTTGTTGATATCAAACGACCTGGCGATCAGCATCATCGGTTTGGCCCCAGGGTCTCGTTCCGGCTCCGGGATCGTCCTGTCGAGCGCCTCTACGAGCGCGCCGATATTTATTCCCTTCTGGGCAGAAACAGGAACAATCGGTGCATTTTCAGCGATTGTGCCTTTTATGAATTTCTTTATCTGCTCGTAATGCGCCATTGCCTCTTTCTGGCTGACCACATCTATTTTATTCTGGACGATTACGATATTCCGGATCCCGACAAGTTCGAGAGCCATGAGATGTTCCTTGGTCTGCGGCTGGGGGCATGTCTCGTTCGCGGCAATAACCAGCATCGCACCGTCCATGAGCGCCGATCCGGACAGCATGGTCGCCATCAGCGTTTCATGTCCGGGGGCATCGACAAAAGAGATCGAACGATAGGGAATACCTTTTCCCCCGCAGACGGGACAGACCGGTTTCGTAGAATATGCATCAGATCCTTCGCAGGACGGACATTTATAAAACGTCGCATCTGCGTATCCAAGGCGGATAGAGATCCCCCGCTTTATCTCCTCGCTATGTCGATCTGTCCAGGTATCAGTAAGTCCATAGACAAGAGTCGTCTTCCCATGGTCAACATGCCCGACGACACCGATATTGACACCTGGAATAGTTACATCACGCAAAAGCGATCAAACCTCCCTATTGAATTTATAATGATCCTACTTATACGTAATCGGTAAAATTAGAATTTCTCTGTTCTGCCCGGAAAATGCCGTTACTTTGAAGATATATTTTCCTGCTCGGCAGCCGTTTTCCCATCGTTTCCCGTTAAACCCGGTAAATTTCTTTCCCGGTTTAATCCCGGAACTACTAGCCCCCGCCTTCACAGCTCTGATCGAGGTTCCTGATCGCTTCCTGGAATTCCTGGCCAGCAAACTTCCTTTCTTCTTCCAGGGTCTTTTTTATGTCTTCAACATGCTTTTCGTGCTTCTTTTCGCCTGCTGCTTCCACCGGTACAAGCTGATCGATGCGATACAGGAGATGGGTGCTGTCAAGTTCTGCAAATACGTTGCCCTGTTCATTTTCTATCCGGACTACGTTACCTGTCGTACCGGTCCCCGGGTATCTCACCCGCATTCCGATTACCATTTCATCGACGAGCATAGGGCCTTACCTGATACAATGTGACCAACGGATCCTATCAATGTTTTGATGGTGCCCATCCGATAACCGGGGGAATTTTATAACGGGATCACCGGGTCATCGACAAAAACGAATCCCGTGAATGACATTAGTTAACCAGTTTCCTGAGTCTGTGATACTACCCGCATGGTACTATCCCTGGGAGCAGCCTCCCGGTATGCAGGGACCTCTCCCTGGAGGGCACGGAATATCGCGTGGACTGCCGGTCTGACCGAAGGACCATAACCACCTTCGAGGACGAGGGCCAGTGGATTTTTGAAATGTTTGGCAATAAGCCCGGTAAGAATTCCGAAATCGGAAGGTTCCAGGTTCATATCTCCCACAGGGTCATCCTTCAGCGGGTCCTGGCCTGCGGAAATGATTACGATATCCGGTATGAACCGGCTGACTGCCGGGATGATGACCTGATTGAAAATATAGACATACTCCGCAACAGTCGAACCGCCCCTTATAGGAATATTAAGTGTATATCCCTTCCCCGCGCCATCGCCGATCTCATCAATCCACCCTGTTTTCGGAAAAAGGTCCACCTGGTGAATTGAACAGAACAGCACTTTGTCAGTTGAATAAAACATTTTCTGGGTGCCGTTCCCGTGGTGAACGTCCCAGTCGATAATTGCTACTCTTTTGCCGGATGCCACTGCATATACGGCAGCGACCGCTGCGTTATTAAAGATGCAGAATCCCATAGCCCTGTCGGGCTCGGCGTGGTGTCCCGGGGGTCTGACGAGTGCGAAACAATGTTCGCCAAGAAGTACCCTGTCAATCGTTTCCATCGCGGAGCCAGCCGCAAACGAGGCGACTTCGAACGTATCGGCAGTGAGATACGTGTTCATGTCGATGTACCGTTTTTCATTACCGGTACAGAGATCTCTGATCTGTTGTATGTAATCGGGAGTGTGAACCCTCCCGAGGTCAGAAACGGTGGCAGCCCGGGGGGAGATTATCTCCACACCAGGGGGAATGCCAAGGACTGCCTCTTTAAGGCGGGCCTTGCGTTCATTATGCCCGTTCATGTCATGCTTTTCGAATATCTTTCCGGTTACTGCCGAACACCTGAAATTCATCATACGTTAATTAATCTGTTTCCCCTGCATAACTGCATCTTCAGGTACGTCGAATTGCTGGCTGGTTCCGATGATACTGTATTTGCCCGTAGCTTTTACGTCGTACGGGTTCCCAGTCGTTGAATAGGGTACGACAAACGTCCCGTTAATACTTGCCTGGCGATAGGTAAACTGCCTCCCGGTATCGGTGATAACCGGAACTTCAATAACACCGTCTCCTTTTATCACGGCCCCGGGCACGAATTCGAAAACCTTCACATACTTGATGTCTGGCGGTGTCGAACCGTAGACGTTTGTCGGGGATTCATGTACCAACCGGTAATGCTGAAGCGCAGGAATTGTTGACAAAGGCTCGTATATGTTGTCCATTGTGTTTACGAGAGTCGCGTGGGTTCCCGTCTGGGCCTTACTGTTGTAACTGGCGACAGCCGCTGTTGCATTCGCATAGTCCATCGGGCTCGCAGCGGTAATGACCGGGTAAGGAACTGATCCGGTTGGATCTTTGTATTCGATGTAGACGACCTTGGAAGGTTCCGTCATTGACCCGTCGAAATTATGGAGTTTCGATACCATCGTCTGGTAATACGGTTCCGCCAAGACCGTTATGCCCTGCACCTGGTTAGGATCGCTCTGGCTCGGCATCAGGAATGTGGGCTGGTAGGGAGTAACCCCGATTGCCGTATTATTCCAGGTGGCCA
Organism: uncultured Methanomicrobiales archaeon; assembly: GCA_963809105.1. Taxonomy (GTDB): domain Archaea; phylum Halobacteriota; class Methanomicrobia; order Methanomicrobiales; family Methanospirillaceae; genus CAIKOD01. The sequence goes on from CAWEIC010000005.1 coordinate 601,127, forward strand.
TGGCCCAGAATTTCGCTGTATCCATTTCGATATCGGTCACGATGTACCGGGTTCCGTCATTTTTCAGGACCTGGTTCGCATCCGGTTCGGACTGCGACATGAAATACGCTGCCGCTCCATTTGGTCCGGCGACACCCGCCTGGAAGGGGTTGGCATTTGGAATTCTTTTCGCAATATACGTGATCAGGTGGCCATAGTCCCACCAGGACATGACGCCATATGCCTGGGGAGGATAGGTGAACGTAGCATTATCATAGATCTTGTAATAGTCCACACCAGTGTCGGGAGTGTGCGCACCCATCCATTGGAGCGCCTCTTTCCAGTCGGCGTTCATCATGAGACCGCCTGATGTCGCCACTGCATACTCATCAGGGAGCGCGGCAGCAACAAACAGGATACTGAACAGGATCACAAGGCCGACCAAGCCGACCTTGATATAGTTGGGACCTTTCTTCGTTGTAGTTTTGGATTTCTGCTGGGATTTTTTACCCTTCTGGACAGCGGCCTGTGCGCTGGCAGTTGAATCTTTTGGCTTGTCAGGTGCTGCCCTGGGTCTTACCAGTGCCATGACATCCTTCCAGCCGATATTTAAGACATACCCTACGCAGAGCCCGGAAAGGATGGCAACATTGGCCGCCAGGTAATATTCATACCTGATATGCTGCCATGCCGAGATTAACACGATGACCGACCAGATCAGGATAACGTGCTGATCGGGACGCTCTTCCTTCCAGGAACGATATAAAAGGACAAAAAAGCCCCCTATTGTCAATATAAGCCCGTAATTAAACGTATTCCAGGCTTCACCGAGAGTCCAGGATCGTGCCTCCTGAATGGTAAGATAATAGGAGTTCTGGCCAAAGAAATCAACGAGACCTGAAATAAACGAGCCATAGATATCCGGGGCAACAACGACGAAAAAGAGCAATACGAGAATTATAAAGCCCAGCAGGGCTGCCGGATAATAAATAAATTTCTTCCCTTTGAGATATCTCGATAAAATGTACAGGAATATCGTCCCGAGGATAAGGAGGACATATGCCAGCGGGTGAGCTATCGTGTAAAAATTAAGTTGCAGGCCCGGCCTCTGTACCCCTACGATAAAAAAAGCTATAGTGGCAAATCCGAATGCAACGACATTCGTGATAAGAAGATAATCTGACGATTTCCGGCGGTAAAAATCCCATATAAACTGAATAACCGTGAATATTCCGATGATCATTGCAAACAGGATCATCGTCGGCATGGTAAACAAGCCGAGGATGTACGCGACACCTGCAAGGAGTGCAAAAATTACCGGTTTCTTTAAGGTTTCTTTTTTTGTGATATCGGCGGGATGTTCTTTTCCCAGCCACATACAGAAGACATAAGCGAGGATGAAAATCGTCGAAAATAATACTTCTGCGATATGGTGATCAAAATACCCATACAGCGAACGGAAGAAATACTGGCCCGATACAACCGAGATAAAACCCGCTGCTAAAATTCCTGATTTCCAGTCAGATACTTTCCGGACGAGCAGGAAGACAACGGGGACCATGATCGCCGCCATAATCGGAGGAACCATAAGAGAAACAGTTATGATTCCCGGACGGGTGGCAGCAGCACCGGCGAGCATCACGATCGTTGCACTGATAAGGGTGAACAGGGGACCCCATGCGGTCAGCTGCCCGGTGGGGAACAGTGTCATCGGATCAAAATTCGGGTACACCGGATAATTTTTGATCACGATTTCCACAAGTCTTAAATTATACATCGGGTCGTCGCTTCCGGCAAGGTTGAGGATATCGGTATTTCCCGCCGTCAGCAACGGCAAAAGCCGGATCCACAACACGAAGACTGACAATAATGCAAGAATTATTACAAGTATATAATTCCTGTATTCCCTGATATTTTTAAATTCCATGAAATCATCCTGTGGGATTGTAAACCTGTTTTAATATTAGAGAGGCCATATGATAAGATTTTGTCACTCGTTATTGATGATCAAGGTAAATCGCCGACCAATATAGAATTACTCTTTGGTGCAGGAACCGGAGATATTATTTACCAAGGATTCCCTCGATCAGAATCCTCCACCGGTCTGCAGTTTTTTCCCAGCGCAGTTCATCAGGCGGTTCGAATACCCTGGGATTTTGGATTGTCAGCTGTATCGCTTCGGTGAGTTCCCTGGTATCTTCCGGTCTCACAAACCGGGTCCCGGAATATTTACTGAGACTTTCCGAAAGACCTCCGACATCGGAGGCGATCACAGGCAGCCCGAATGCCATTCCGATATGGGCGACACCGCTTTGCGAGGCACGCGTATACGGAATTACAAGCATATCTGCCGCGGAAAAGTATGCTGGGATTTCATCATCCCCTATATAACGGTCGACAAACGTGATATGTGAGCCCGCAGGCGACACACGGGCAAGATCGCGGGATTCGGTATCTTCCCAGGCTTCCCCTACGATCAGGAGCTCCGAATCCCCGAGAATATCCGGGGGCAGGTGTTCAAAGGCCTTTATGAGGTATTTTACCCCTTTGTAAGGGCGGAGGAGACCGAAAAAAAGGATGACATTTCTGCGGCCTATGCCAAGGATTTGCCGTGCTGCAGACCGGTCCAGTTTTTCATACTGGTCATACAAGCCATGGGGGATCACCTGTATCCTGTTCAGTCCGATATGGTAATGTGAACTCACCAGCTGGCGGTCCGCCTCCGAATGAACAATGTACAGGCTTGCCATTCTTCTGATCAGGGTCCCCATCAGCAGGGAGTATGCCCTGAGAACAAAAAAACCACTTTCCAGGGGATCGATAATTTCGTGGAATTCTATTATTACCGGTTTCCTCTTCCAGTTAAGGAGCGCTATCGCCAGGTACATATGAGCGACGCTCGATGTCCACCACTGGAAAATAATAATATCGCCTTTTTCTGCGATACCGGCACCACGAAGCCAGGAAACAGGGTTGTACCAGTCCAGCAATTCCCGGTTTTCCACGTCTTTTCTGAACCGATACCTCATCAGCCCGTTTCCGACCCTTTTCCAGCCGGGGAACAAAATCCTTGGGAGCATATTGCGGAACAGGATGGCATTCACTCTCGAAAAATCCGCAAGTGCATTCGACAGGCGGAGAGTGAAATAACTGATACCCGAAAGAAATTTCTGCGACGGGCCGATTATCGTAACCGCAGGTCCGGGTTTTTTATCATTTACAGTCATGGAATCCAGCCGGAACCCATACCGGTTTATTCTGCTTCCCTGTTGAATAAAGACGAAACATATCCCTATGGGCCGTTTATCTGTTTAAAATCACCGAGCGAGAAAATAGATTTATCCTTTCCCGTACGGGCACCAGTGAGAATACCCGCCGAGCGATGCGACTCCTGAAGTCGAGGGGCTGATGAACATAGTTTCGGCCTGATCCATTTTTTCTATCAGGGCATCATCTGCGCCGGATAGTATTCCATCTCCTGTGACAATGATAATATCAGGGTTCTCATGTATCGCCACGAGTCGGTTTCCCAGCCCTGCCACAAGTTTTCGTGAAGACCCCCAGATTGCCACGCGTTTCCCTTCAAGCCTCTCTTCCAGTTTAATCAGACAGGATTCGTGACATTCGGGGCTGCAGGAACGGAGCACCCGGTTCATGCAGAGGAACCCTGTAGCAGCATTAAGGATCGCACAGGCTGCCGCTCTCATGGCGGGGGTTTCCAGTGCCGCTCCGAACATGAACGATATCCGGGTTTTCGCCCTGGTAGGCTCGTATGTTACGAATTCAGCCGATCGCCCGCCATACGATGCGATCATGCAGGCTCCCTGGTCATACGGGCATGGTCTGCACTCCGGGTCGACCGACAGAGCGATGATGCCTTCTTCACACCCCGACCCTTCGATCCGTCTTTCGAGTTCCTGAATTGCTTTTTTTAGTATAATCGTCGTAAAATCTCCTTTAACCTGATGTAATCCGGTTCATCTGCAGAGAAGGACTCTTGCGGGAGATCCATCCAGTCCTCCAAGTCTTAAAGGAAGCGCAATCATGGTATAGGTACCTTCCGCGACGCGTTCCAGATTAAGAAATTCGACAATTGCGATGCCTCTTATAAGGAGCTCCCGGTGTACATCACCCGGACCTCCGAATTTTTCTATCGAGGGGGCATCGGTCCCGAGACAACGGATCCCCCTCCGGGCAAACAACTTTGCTGTGTCGGGGTCAGGACTTGTATAAACGGGATTGAAGTGTCCGCTGCCGTCGTAACCAGTACGTAACAGCACCCTTTTTGCCCCATCTGTGCGATCTCCGATGTCGGCAGGCCTGATTTCCCCGGAAACGCCGGAGACATCGATCACCATGCATGTTCCGATAAGGGCTTCCAGCGGGACCTTGTCAATTGTCGAATCGTTCTTGAGATAGTGTGACGGGGCATCGATGTGTGTGCCGGAGTGGGTGCTCATCGTGAAATCGGTGATCAGGTATTGCCCGAAATCCTTCTGATCAAACTTTGGGACGATATCGCCAGGATAAACCATCATATCCGGGGCAATTTCCCGGGTTACATCGATAAACTCCCTCAAGATGATCAATCCTGCCATCCGTACTTTCCAAGGAGCGGCACAAATACAACGCCTCCGAATTCCTCCCTGATAATATTGCTCCCTTGTCTCGTGAGCCGGATCAACTGCTGGAGATCGCGTGAACCGGCTGGCGCAACGAGCCTTCCGTCGTTTGCAAGCTGGCCTATCAGGGGAGAAGGGACCTCGGGAGTGGCCGCGGTTACAATGATACCGTCATAGGGTGCTTCAGGTGAATATCCCTCGGTCCCGTCTCCGGTGATTACCTTCACATTGGTAATATCGAGGGTTTCCAACAATTTCTTCGCCTCATCCGCTATTTCCGGAAGGCGTTCAACCGTAATCACGGTCTTTGCAAGCCTTGAAAGAATTGCGGCCTGGTACCCGCTTCCCGTACCTATTTCGAGGACCTTATCCGCTTCTTTCAGGAGGAGAAGCTCGGTCATCGCCGCCACGATATACGGTTGCGAGATCGTCTGACCCCTGCCGATTGGCAAAGGCCGGTCCTGATACGCCACTTCACGAAGTTCGGGAGGGACGAAAAGGTGCCTGGGAACCTGTCTCATCGCATCGAGGACTCTTGGGTCGTGCACGCCCCTGTCCTCGATCTGGTACCGGACCATGCGTTCCCGGACAAGAGTGTATGGATCGTCCTTCATCCCGTATCACCTTTTTTTCGGGTTTTGTTATCCTGTCACAGCCGGAAGTTACCATCACGGGTTTAAAACCCTGCCTTCTCGGCAGTATCTATCGCGGCATCGATCTGTTTCTGGAGGGCGTCGGGAAGGCCGGCAATCTTGACATCCAGGAAACCCCGGATAATCGTCGCCGTAGCTGCTTCTTCATCGAGTCCGCGTGACATGAGGTACTCGATTTCATCCCGGGCGATTTTTCCGACAGCCGCTTCGTGCGATAGTTCGGTCCCAACCACAACCCCTTCAATTTCAGGAATGGCGTAAATCCTGCCGTCTTTAAGGATCAGCCCCTTGCATTCGAGATGTCCTCTCGTCCCTTCGACCGAGCCGAGAATGTGGCCGCGGGAAATGATTGTCCCCCCTTTCGTTATCGCCCGGGTTACCAGTTCTGCACTTGCTCCTTTTGCCCCGAGAATTGCACGAGAACCGAGATCAAGGGTAGATCCCGGTGTGGCGATAACAATACTGCTGAACCTTGCCACGGCATTTTCCCCGACAAGGTCGGCGGTGGGATACATCTGGACTTTATGCACCGGTTTCATGCAGATATAATTTGAGAGGAAAACACCATTCTCTTCGACCCGCGCAGCGCTCCTGGGATACACATCGATATCCTCGCCCCAGGTGTGGATCATCGTGAAACTGATTTTTGCATTTTTTCCCACGTAAAACTCGGATACTCCGTAATGGGCCCCGCCTTTCCCGACGTGCCGGCCGCTTGCACATCCGGAAATGATGTGAAGGTCTGCTCCTTCTTCGGCGATTAAAATATTATGGACATGCTGGATTTTTTCCTGGTCGAGAAAGAGACAGGCCTGTATCGGAAGAATGTTATTGCTCCCCTTATGGGCAATAATCACGTAGCCTTTCGGCTCTTTTACGTCGGCTACGTACCGGGTATATTCATCCTTATCCTTCGACACGAGTTTCCAGGAATAATCCTTAAGCCATTCGTATTTTGCAAGCGCTTTTCCAATGGACATTACTTCGATGCTCTCATCCCGGCAGGTGGCATCGACAACATCCTGGTTCACCTGCAGGTAACTCCCGCACCGGTTAAGTACGGGATTATCGAGATCGATGCCCGACTGGGACAGCCGCTCCCTGTCTTCAGGTGAGAATTCTGTGGATCCTTTCATTTCTGTCGGCATTCCATGCACTCCTTGTAGCCTCGCGCCTTGATATCCTTGAGTATTTCACGCGGGTTGCCGTGGCACTTGATCTCGCCATCGCACATGACGTGTCCTTTGTCGGCGTCAAGATAATCAAGGATGTACCCGGTATGGGTTATGACAAGCCCGCTTTTTTTCCGGTCGACGATGTGGACTTCCTTTTCGAGCAGCTTCCCGATCGCCTTTCCGATCAGTGAGATATTCTCGAGATCGACACCACTTTCAGGTTCGTCGAGCATCACAAATGACGGGTTCTGGACCATGAGCTGGAGGACTTCGCTTCGCTTGATCTCGCCACCGGAAAACCCTTTATTGATATCGCGATCGAGAAAACGGTCCATATGCATTACACCGGCATATTCCTGCACATCCCCGGTCCGGTTCCCTGATGTCGCTAGCAGCAGTTTCCCAAGTTTCAGGCCTGATATCGTCGGGGGCCTCTGGAACATCAGGCCCATTCCCCGCTTTGCCCTTTCGTGGATGGGGAGTTTCGTGATATCTTCTCCCTGGAACATGATTGTCCCATTGGTGACGGTATAGTTACCAAAGCCCATAATCGTCATGAGGAGGGTGCTCTTACCCGACCCGTTGGGTCCCATGAGGACGTGGGTTTCTCCGTCGCCAATCCGCAGGTTCACGTCGTGGAGGACTTCTTTTTCACCGACATTGACGTGAAGGTCTTTTATTTCAAGCATGAACAAACCGGAAGAGTGTATTGCGATTCGAACATTAAACATTTTTCACGCGGCCCAACGGAACCATGGCAATCCCTGTCATATCGTTTTACTTCCTTTCTCCAGGCCTCATGGAACCAACTACCACGGAAAAGGAAATGTCCTTGGGATTTCAAGAGAGATATTTTAACTCTTTCCAGGGGAGATATTCTTGCGATGGTGTCGACCGGCCGGAAACGGGAGAAAGTTCCGGATAAAGCAGGGAAGGCAATAGTCCGGGGCGGGTCCTGTGCTGCGAAAAAAGGTATTATTTCCTCCGAACCTCCGGCAATCCGGAATTATCTTAATAGTATAATCTGTGGGGATGCAGCGGAAACGATCCGGAGTCTCCCGAAAAATTCAGTTGATATTATCATTACTTCACCGCCCTATAATTTCGGCCATGCCTATGCCCATGACGAGCAGGACGATACAAGGGAATGGAATGAATACTTTTCAAAACTGCGGGCCGTCTGGAAGCAGTGCTACCGGGTCCTGAAACCCGGCGGAAGGATAGCAGTAAATATACAGCCATTATTTTCCGATTACATTCCGACGCATCATATCATTTCACACCAGCTCCGTGAACTTGGTCTTCTCTGGAAAGCAGAGATTGTCTGGGAGAAAAACAACTATAATGCCAAGTATACTGCGTGGGGGAGCTGGAAATCGCCATCCATGCCGTACCTGAAGTATACCTGGGAGTTTATCGAAGTGTTCGACAAGGAGACCCATAAAAAAACAGGGGACAGGAATGCAATCGATATCACCGACAACGAGTTCAAGGAATGGGTAGTCGGGAAATGGACGTTCCCGCCCGAAATCCGGATGAGGGATTACAATCATCCTGCGATGTTTCCTGAGGAGCTGCCGCGACGTCTGATGAAACTTTTTTCCTACCGGGGGGATATCGTACTCGACCCGTTTAACGGGGTTGGCACAACGACGCTGGTTGCCTGGAAACTTGGAAGGAGGTTTATCGGCGTTGACATATCACGCGAATACTGTGAAAAAGCCCTGATGAGGATCCATGAGTCAGGCCGGAGAGATGACAACCCGGAAAAAGAACCGCGACCGCACCTCTTTTAAACAGGGCCGGCCCGGAAAGGTGGTTGATTCAGAGAATGTCCCGTATTGCCGCGATCGATTCAATAACGGTATCCGGTTTCACAACCGCCGACCTGACCGAATCCTGACCATATTTTCCTGTTTTTACAAGAATGCCCTTTAAACCCGCATTCATTGCCCCGCCAGTATCGCTGATGACATCATCCCCTATCATAACTGCGTCCGCCGGCGCAACGCCCATCGAAGCCAATGCCATGTGGAAGTAGTCTGCTGATGGTTTTCCCATTACTACCGCTGTTTTCCCGGTCGCATATTCGAGAGCTTCCACGAAGGGGCCTGCAGACAACATAAGCCCGTCATTTCCCATCCAGTAACGGTCCTTTTCAAGAGCGATAATTCCCGCTCCTTCCCTGATCAGCCGAAATGCAATTGTCATCGCAGCATAGGAGAAATTATCCCCGGCGTCACCGATCACGACCCAGTCTGCATTGCCGTTCATGTGATGAATTCCAGCCTCTTCAAACTCATCGGAGACATCTCCGGTGATCAGGAAATGGCAGCATTGCGACTTTAATCCCGACAGGAATGCAACCGCCGCAGCGGCAGGAGTGAAAATTTCACCGGTATCGACGTCAAAGCCGAATTGAGAAAGACGCCTTTGAATAGTCTTCCTGTTTTTTCGCGTGGTGTTTGAAAGATATCGTATCGGGTAACCCTTTTTTTTGAGGTATTCCAGGGCATCTGCCGCCCCGGGGATCACTCTGTCCCCGGTATACATGACCCCGTCCAGGTCGATTAATATTCCTTTGACATCCATTTAATCACCTTTTCGGATGAATTGATCCATTATTTCCTCGCATAGCATCCTGCTCTGGCCTATACAGGAGGGCATAGCCCGGAGAATCGTTTCCTGCAGAGACCGGGGTTCGGCAGCGATCCACTGCCGGATTATCGTCTCATCAACTTCAGGGTGGAACTGGACCCCGATCGCAGATCCAAGAGTGAACATCTGGTTTGGTACCACATCCCCTGCATAGACCAGAGAGGCCTTTTCGGGCAGGTCGAAACATTCCCCGTGCCATTCGAAAACGGTTACCTCTTTTCTGCACTTTCCAGGTCCGGAACTTTCGGGATTCCGGATAACGGTCCATCCTTTTTCCTCAGTACATCGCCTCACCTCACAGGAAAGAGACGATGCAATCAACTGGGCGCCGAGGCATATTCCCAAAACCGGAACTCCGGACTGGACCGCGTACCTGATGAATTTTTTTTCCTCGGCAATCCAGGGATAGAGTGGTTCATCGTTTACACTCATCAGGCCGCCGAGAACAATATAATGGGTACCTGTTATCCGTTCCGGGACCTGCTCACCTGCGAAGAACCGGATTATTTCGTATTCCAGCCCCATTTTTTTTATAATGTCGAGGGCATAGCCGGGCGGTTCGCCTGTACCATGCTGGAAAATGGTGATCATGAACAGAACATGTTTTGATAGTTTACCGTAATGACTTTTTTGTGAATATTCCTGAAAGTCACGATTGGCTACCGTGCGCATGAAGCTCTTCCTGCCCGGCACGGCATTACTTTCACACCATGTGGATAATCTTTGAAAACACGTATCTGCTACCTTCCATCCAGTAATGATCCCGGCACCCGATTTTGGCGAGGTCAGCAGGCACTGGAAACTATCTGCAAGTGAAACCCCCGAATATGAAATAATCAGGAACGGTTCGGTATTCAGGGCAGGTTTTCGTACTTCGTCGATATTTGAAGAACAGTACCATAAACTGCAGAAGATGAAAACCGACCTCGAGGAACAGTACACGGGTTACGGAATCGATGAGGTTTTCCCCGGCTATCCTGCGTATAATACAGAAGGGTCGTTTTTTCGTATTTCAACTGAAATTGAGGAAGACTTTACCTGGCCTGCACCGCCATTCATCAGGGAACTACTGATGGGCAGTCTCACCCTCATCAGGGGAATAGGTACGGTAAAAGCAAAATTGCTGAAAAAAAGAGGATACCGGACAATCGAAGACCTTGTACATAACAAAGCCTTCCGGGCGGATGCAGAAGTCTGTGCGAATATAATCCTTTACGGGACCCCCGGACAGGTGGTCAGGCTTGTCAGGCAGTGGTATCCTCCTTCCCACCCCCTCGTGATCCTTTCCTCGACACTGTTCGGAAGAGAAAATTTTCTGTTTGTCGACCTTGAAACACTCGGATTTTTCTCAAGGCCGATTATCCTTTTTGGTCTTGCCGGATTTCAGGAGGAAAAACTGGTAGTCCATCAATATCTCGTGAGGGATATGGAAGAGGAACTTTCGGCACTTTCCGAGACGATCGGGCACATTATGCGAAAGCCGGTCCTGGTCTCGTTTAACGGAAAATCATTTGATCTGCCCTATCTTGTCTCGAGAAGTGCATTTTATGGTGCCTCTCCCGTATATTCAGGCCTTCACATCGACCTGCTCCATGTATCAAGGCGGTTTTTCAGGGGAACGATCCAGGATTGCAGGCTTGGTACAATTGAACGGCATATCCTTGATATCGAACGCGGGGTCGATATCCCGGGAAGTTTTGTTCCCGAGTTTTATGAGGCATACCAGAGGACCGGGAACCCTGGACCATTGATTCCGGTTGTGGAACACAACCGGGAGGATATCATTACTCTTGCAAGACTCCTTGCATATCTGTCGGGAGGGCACGGTATTGGGAATTAACGACATTATCGGCGTATTGAAGACCTCCCCCGAGTTTTTGGGAAAGATTGCACATATCCAGGTGATCCCTGAAAAAAAAGCAGTGTTTGGAGCATGTTCAAAACCTTTTCCCCGGCCGGTGGAGGATTATCTCAACCAGAGACAACTGAAATTATATAGTCACCAGTGCGAGGCTGTAGACCTGATCCGGAATGAAAAGGACATCATCATCACGACGGCAACGGCATCCGGAAAAACCCTTGCTTTCAATCTTCCTGTTTTTGAACTACTTCACAATAATCCCGAAGCCACGGCATTGTACCTGTATCCCACGAAAGCCCTGTCCCACGACCAGTTGAAGACCCTGAAGGAGTTGGAAAGCGCAACCGGAATCGATGTGGATCCGGCGGTCTATGACGGCGATACACCACGGGAGAGGCGGGTGCGGATCAGGACCCGTTCGCGTATCGTAATCTCGAATCCCCACGAACTCCATTGTCTGCTCCCCTGGCATCACCAGTGGGCTTCGTTCTACCGGAACCTCACGATCGTCGTCATCGATGAAGCACACCAGTACCGGGGAGTGTTCGGTTCGAATATGGCATTCCTGATCAGGAGGCTTCGGCGTATCTGCAGGCATTACGGAAAAGATCCGATATTTATTCTTTCATCCGGAACGATCGCAAATCCTGCCTCATTTGCTGAAAAATTAATTGGAAAACCGGTAACATGTATATCAACCGACGGATCCCCGCACGGGGAGAAACAGTTTATCCTTTATAATCCCTTCCAGAACGGTTCGCTGGATGGCGCATCCTATAAGGAGAGTGGAAAAATCCTTAAGGCATGCCTCGATGCCAAAATAAACACATTGTGTTTTACGGGATCCCGTAAGATGACAGAAATCATCACGCTTATGGTACGGGATCGTATCCTTAAGGAACGTAAAGGGGACCCTGCCATGGTATCGGCCTATCGTGCCGGTTATCTTCCCGAAGAACGCCGTTCTATTGAAAATCGCATGAAAGCAGGCGAGTTAAAGGGGATCGTATCGACGAATGCCCTTGAGCTCGGGGTCGATATCGGTTTCCTTGACGGAGTAATCATGACCGGGTTTCCGGGAACAATCATGTCTACCTGGCAGCAGGCAGGGAGGGCCGGCAGGTCCTCTGGCAGTTCACTCGCCGTCCTCGTGTCGAACCCTGATCCCCTCGACCAGTATTTCATGAACCATCCCGGGATTTTCTTCGGTTCGACCCATGAACAGGCCATAATAGACCTGAACAACCCTTACATTCTTTCCGGCCAGGTACTTTGTGCTTCGGCTGAAATCCCGGTTAAAGTGGAGATCGATCGCGAATATTTTGGCTGCGACCTTGAAAACCTGCTTGGTTCACTATCCCTTGAGCAACTGGCCAGCCGGACACAACGAGGCTGGATTTATTCCGGGACCCGGAGACCTACCGAACTGACCAGCCTTTCCAACATCACCTCCGACCTCTTTAAAATCGTCATGGACGGAAAAACCCTTGAGACGATGGACCGATCCCAGGCGTTCCGGGAAGCACATACCGGCGCGATCGTGTATCACCAGGGTGAAAAATTCCTGGTCAGGTCCCTTGATCTCGAACGTAAAATTATCAGGATCGAACATACCGACGTCGATTACCACACAAAGACAATCCAGTCTGTTTCTGTCGAAATCATCAACGAAATCGAGAGCAGGCAGATGGGCGGATACAAATTAGCATTTGGGGATGTCCTCGTGACCGAACTGGTCAATGCGTACCGGATTATCCGGTATGACACGGTTATCAGCGTCGAACCGCTTGAACTCCCGCCACTACAATTCCGGACAAAGGCACTTGTGGTTCCGGACCCCTGACGAGACCTGTCAGACGTTGCTCTCCGACAACCTGGACCCCGGGGGGAGCCTGCACGGTGCAGAACATGCAATTATTGCAATGATGCCCTTCTATGTCATGTGTGACCGCAGGGATATCGGGGGGTTTTCAAGCCCTGTCTTCCCGGGAACCGGAGAGGCCGTCGTCCTTGTCTACGATGCCTATGAAGGCGGCATAGGGCTTTGTGAAAATGCATATAAGCTGTTCGAAACGATTGCAGCTGCGACATATGACCTCGTCCGCACCTGTCGTTGTGAATCGGGTTGTCCTTCCTGTATTTTTTCACCTAAATGTGGAAATGACAATAAGCCGCTGGATAAGGCGGGAACCATCCGCATACTTGGGGAAATTTCCAGTCCGGTGACGGATACAGCTCCCGCTTTGAAAGATATCGGAATATTACCGCTGAAAAAAAAGGTTTCCAGGGTTATTTGAGAACGCAGATCATTTTTGGAGCCCTGATCATGAGGGCAAGGCTTTCTGTGAGCGAAAATTCAAGCGACTCAAGTGTGGGTCCGATAAATCCGGTCTTTAAGTCCTGGCCGATAACGATCGACCCGTACTGTTTTCCGGATGCTATAATTACACCTCCGTCTTCAAGCACCGGGGCTTTGATTACGCCGTCCCCGACGATGGCCTGCAGGTGTTCGAGTTCGGTCCCCCCCTGGGGATAACGACGGAGCAGCAGGTTATACCGTGCCGGTGCAAGGGCCAGGGAATACGGCCCATGGAATCCCTCTTCATCAAGGTGTGTCACTGCCTTAATGAGGTCATCGGATGCCTTTCCGACAGTATTCCACGACGAGAGTGAGACGCTTCCCGAGCCCTTCGTGGTAAGGAGCCCTGGTGCCTGGCCGGTTCCCCTGAAGATAATATTGTCCTCCTCTTTCGCACAACCAATTGCTGCCATTGCAACTTTTTCCCAGTTTACCGGCAGATTATCCCTCTCGAAAGCAGCAATATCCCGTTTTCCGAGGGAGAAACTTTTTGAGACCGATATCAGCGGAAGCATTCCGCTGATGCCGAATCCGCCCTTTTCAGCGTCACCGAGAGGGACTGCCTTTACACCCAGCCCAAAAGGTCCTTCAATCGGTAACAATTTCCGCCCTGACAATACGCTTTTCGCCGTTTCTGTAACAACTGAATCGATGGTCTTCCAGGTGCTTTCCGCAACAGGTGCCTCTTCTCTTCCAAGATAATGATGCGACATACTAAACCTCCTATGTTATTCTTTTAATGAACCTACGGTCACTTCTCCGGAGTTCGACTGTCCTTTCCCCGCGGAACCCTGGGATTTCTGTGCCAGGCCCGTTATTTTCTCTTCGACTTCCACGGCACCCTGTGCATATAATTCCTTTTCTCCGGGCGCCAGTTCGAAAAGAAGACGCTGGAATTCCCCGGCATGGACACGTTCCTCATCGGCGATATCGAGGAGCACTTCCCGGGCAAGTTCATTTTCAATCGATTCGGCAAGCTGGGTATAAACCTGGACCGCTTCAAATTCGTCCGCTATCATAAGACGGACAGCCCTTACGAGCTCGTTGTGAGTGAGTATCCTGTCACTCGCTTTTACCGTAAATGCAGTTGCAAAATCTGGCATAATGATACCTCATTTTCCTGAATATACTACCTGGAACAGAGTCCCTGTGATCGCTAACTCTTCTGTATTAATATAAATATCTTGTTAAGGTTCGGGGCAGGAAAGTGGGGATTGTTAAGAATTGCAACAGGCTACGGGGGTAAACGGCCGGCATTATTGCCATTCATGCATCCACAGGTATCCCGTAACCGTTCAGGCAGTTATTGTCCCGGATATTAACAGCTTATCCTCCCGGGAAAGCACTGTTGTTATGTTTGATTTCAGCCACGGGACAGGGAGAACCTGCATGAATTCAAATGAGAACCGGAAAACTGGAAAAATTAACACTATTCCAGTTCTGACGACTAAGACTAAAGGATCTGATCTGAGTCCGGTAAAGAATCATAATTAATCAGGGGTCGTCGCGGAATTCAATCACCAGGGAAACGATTGAACCCGGGGATACCGAAGGTTCACCGGTCGTTATCCGGTTCGCATCCTGCCCTTTTGAGGATTTCAGCGACGATGAGGCGGGAACTGCAGAACTGATCTTCGGAATAGGTTCCGATCCGGACCACATCTGCATCAAGACGGTGAACGACAAGGTCCTGTTTCAACCGTTCAATATCAAAATGCTGGTTATACCCTATCGTGATGATATCGGGTTGTATCTCCCTTATCGGGCGGAACATATCCTGGAGGTCGCCGAGCACTGCAAAGTCCACGGGTTTTAAAGATGCTACAATGTTCCGTCGCTGTTCTTCGGGGATCACCGGTCTCGGTTTGTGCCTGACATTTGCATCCCTTGCCACGATAACAAACAATTCGTCCCCCAGTTTTTTTGATTCCCGGAGATAGAACAGGTGTCCTGGATGAATGATATCGAATGTTCCCGTAGCAACGACCCTGGTCATGGTACCACCTCGATGTCAGCCGGCGTCCCGTCTGTATGGAAGCAGCGCCAGTCATCCTGTCCATAAGGATACCCGATAATAAAATGATATCTTCCTATCCTTGGAAAAAAACTAAGATCTGCTTCTGAAGGCCGGATTGCACCACTTGGATGACTATGTGCACTTCCTGCAACATGGGGGTCGAGGGGCATCATGTCATAATGGAGGCTCGCACTGGTTTCACCGGTAATGGTCCCGGGAAGCAGGTTCAGTTCCTCGATGATCCCTTCTTTTTCGATAACGACCCCGACAAATTCCAAAGGATGATTTGCTTGTGCGACCTGGCACATCAGGTCTATCAGGAGACGGCGGACCCCGCGGATTTGCATTGTCTGTACCATTTGTCTGATATATTGATTAAAGTTAAAGGATACATCATCCGGAATCCTGAAGTACGGTCTGATTTTTCCAGGGTTTCGGAGGATGATTAGGCTATACATATCCCATATCCGGATTCGCTCTGATTCAATCAGGGGCTTTGATTAGGTAAACCAGTCCCGCCATCTTGGGGTACAGTCTATTTTTTTCCAAGAATTTTGATGAGATGATACCCGAACTGTGTCCTGACAGGCCCTACGACCTGGCCTTCAGCACCTTCGAATGCAGCTTTTTCAAATTCCGGAACCATCTGCCCTTTTCCAAACCAGCCCAGGTCGCCACAGTTCTTCCCGGAAGGGCAGGAAGAATAGTTCTTTGCCAGTTCGTCAAAGCTCTCTCCATTATTCAGTTTTTTCAGCAAATCCTTTGCCTGGGCCTCCGATTTAACAAGGATATGTGCTGCATGGACCTGTCGTACCATGCATAGTACTCAGATCGTCAGTACCTGAAAAAGATATCCTGCAGCCTTTTCCTCCAGCCGTTTTTTTGGTATTCCATGGGCACATTCAGGTCTGTAACATTGCAGGGCAACTCGCTTTTTACTCTGTTTCATCAGAAATTCCCGTCCTGTTCGAAACTCCTCCCGAACCTGATGGCGAGGCTCGGCCTTGTAGAGTTCTTTCCCAAGATACGCAGCGTGATCGAGCAGGGAAACATCTCCTGCTTCAAGAATTGCCGCAAACACCTCCATCCAGGAAGAGCCTTTTATGGCCCGGCCATCCAGCACTGCAACGATTGAATCACCTTCGATACCGATCCTGAAATTACCACGTGGATCATAGACGAATTCCTGCCGGCCTGGACCGGCCTCTGCCACGGAAGAGTACGTAAGCGGGGGTTCTCTTCTCCTCCGTTTTTCCTTGAGAACCAGAAGGTCGATCCCCAGATCTTTTGGATACGGCCGATCCCCGGTCAGGACCATCATCTCTGTCGCTCTTCGTATTTCGCCGATTGAACCCCTTGTTTTATCCGAGTGTTCGCTTGTGTAGATTACCGCACATCTCAGCTCCTGTGCCATACGCTGCCATGATGCAGTTTATCCCGATTGAATCTGCATCCATCAGTTCGACAACATTTCCGGCCCCGAAAAAAAGAGGATACGGGCCGGGGCAAACTGGCAGAGAGATCGGACAAGGCCCGATCCTGCGGGTTTCAACACAGGATCGACAATAATACAGGAAATTCCAGCCTTCTCGGCCATGCGGATATTTTCAGGGAGACCCGATGCGCATGGGATAACCACAGCAACCGCACCGGAATCAGCCACTTCCCTGCCTACCAGCGGGATGTTTCCGTCGTGGAGGCTCAACACCATATCTGCTCTGAAGAGACCGGCGGCAATAAGGGCCGGGTCCTGGGTGTCGATCGCCAGGGGACCATCGCACGTCGATACATCATTGAAACAGCGGGTCACATCGGCTTCATCGGCATCGAATCCAAATCCCAGATCGACGATATCCGCACCCGAGCGGAACGCACCTTCAACTGCGGATCTAATATCGGGAACCCTGTGAGCATCGTTAATTTCTGCAAGAATTTTTATCCGGGAATTTTCCCCGATTTTTACCCCGCGGATGCAATATATAAAACCCGCAGAACGTTCCCATTCGGCAACGTTCTGCATGGCTTCTTCCCGCTTTATACCTGAAATGTATTCGTCGGCCGGAATTGTCCTCGATAACGGGATCCGGTCGAGGCTCATCAGTACCCTGCTCAAGATCCGCGGCATGTTTCGGCCCTTTGTATACGGGGACACCGGTCGCTTTTTCGACCGATTCAAATGATGCAGCAGCCATTCCGGATATTATAACCATATCATAGGTACCCCGGTTGATAAGAGATGCAAGCTGACCCGGTGTGAGCAGGGAAGCGACCTCCCCGGTCACGACGACATCGGCATCAAACCCACGCGCTGCATGCCGGACTATATCGAGGGTCAGAGAACCGGTAGGGAGGAGAATACGCATAAGTTCCCTTGGGATCCGTATAATAAAAGGTTATGGGGCTTGTTTATGAGGCTGAAAGTCAGAGACCGGGTTATATTGACAAAAAAGCTCTATAGTCGCATGTTTGCTACCTATCAAAGAACAAAACGGAAAAAATCCAAGCCTGAATGAAAAGGATCAGGATTATTTCACAGCACACTTGCAGACATCACAAATGGTTATCGAATCGTCTCCGGTTGTAACCGACAATGCCCAGCGGTCGATCAGGAGATCGAGTTCATTGCATAATACTATTTCAGCACCACGTTTTCTGCTGATATATTGAGATATGGCGGCACGAGTAACGCCAAGATGACGGGCTGCATCACTCTGGCTCATACCTTTTCCGTTAACGAGGCGTGAAACCATCTCGGCCCTTATGCCCGGGAGATACTCCCGGGCTACTGAATCACATTTCATTATATTGCATGGGCTTTCGCTCATGCCGTCACCTGGGGCACTTTACCCTGGTATATAATCTGGCGGGCATCCTTGAAATTGAATTTCTCAATAATGAGATGATTTTCCTTCAATTTCTTGAGAGCATACCGAACTGTACGAGGTGCCAGGTGACTCATCCTGACAATTTCCTTGTGGGTCATTGCACCTCCCTGTTCGAGGAGGGACAGGACGGTTTTAGACGACGGTGGAAGTGTTGTTCCTGTCATATCTTATAGTTAACATCGTTAACACATAAACCTGCCGGTAGTTCGTTACCACATGCAGATTACCCGCCAGAGGGTGTCATTTTCTCCATTGTTGAGAGTTACTTATTATCCGAGAAACAAACATTTGTACGATCAAATGATCGTCTGCGACCTCCATGTCCATTCCTGTTTCTCAAGGGATGGCGAGAGCAGTATCCGGGATATTGTCAGGCGTGCGGAAACAATAGGGCTCGATGCCATCGCAATAACAGACCATGATACTATCGAAGGAGCGCAATTGGCGCTTGCCATGGATACCGACGTAATTATCATTCCGGGAATCGAGATTTCCACAAAGCAGGGTCACCTTATCGCTCTCGGCACCATGGTCCGTTATCCTGCAGGAATGGACGTTCTGGATACAATTGCCATGGCCCATGCACAGGGGGCCCTTTTAATCTTACCCCACCCGTACCACATGTGGAGACATGGCGTCGCACGCCATTTCCGTGCCGCTGTTAATGCGGTCGATGCCGTCGAAACGTTTAACAGCAGGTATATCGTAGGGGCCGCGAACAGGAAAGCTGCCAACGTTGCCCGTAGACTGGGAAAGCCTGCGGTAGGTGGAAGCGACGCCCATAATGCCCGCTATATCGGGTACGGGAAGACACTGGTGGATGCTTCCCCTGATGTGGGATCGATTCTTTCAGCCATAAAAAGGGGCGATTCCTACGCCACCGGAAGGATGACTCCGCTCCGCACCTATACAAGACAGTCGTTGAGAAATACATGGAAGAAACTGAAGCGCAGGATTTACCGTCGCCCGTGAGACTTGCATTCCAGGTCGCTTATTTCGGGGGACATTTTATGGGTTCCCAGCTTCAGCCGGAATTAAGGACGGTAGAGGGGGAATTAATTGCGGCATGCACCAGGCTGGGCCTGTTCACAGACTGGCGCGATGCCGGGTTTGCAACGTCCGGTAGAACAGACCGCGGGGTCCATGCCCTTGGCCAGGTGATGGCGTTTACAACGGAGCATCCTGGGCGTGCAATAGAGACACTGAATATCCAGCTCCCGCCGGATCTCTGGTGTGTCGGTTATTCGCCTGTTTCTCCCGGATTTCACCCGCGATATGATGCCCGGTGGAGGACGTATCGTTATTACTTCCGGGAGGAAGGTCTCGACCTGGAGACAATGAAGGCGGGTGCTGCCCTGTTTGAAGGGGTGCATGATTTTTCAGGTTTTGCAAAAGTTTCGGATAAAAATCCCGTCCGCGGCATCCTCTCAGCATCGCTAGGCCTCGAGTGTGGCATCGTTTACTTCGAAGTTACGGCACAAAGCTTCCTCTGGCACATGGTCCGGTGCATGGCAAAGGCCCTGGAAGAGGCAGGGACCGGCAGCAGCGAAGTCGGGGAGATCGAACAAAGACTCGGTGGTAAGTATGAAAAAGGCCTTCAGCCTGCCCCTCCTGAGGGACTCGTACTATGGGACATAGGATATGATATCAAATGGAGACCAATGACTGAAGGAGAACGGAGAGTTGCGAATATAAAGGACTGGAAGGGGTATTATCGGATAATGAACCGGATATGTGAAGTTTTCGAGCAGGGGCCCGCCCAGGTTCTCCTTAAACAGGATCCCTGTGGAGAGCAGGCCCATAACCAGGATAGGCCCGGACAATCCGGTTTGCCGGTCCGGCGGCATGAGGGTCCCGATGAATGATGTTGAAGGGCCAGGCCCTGTGAAATTTACCTGTACGCGGTGCGGGGCATGTTGTGTCTCGCTTGGAAACACCATAAAAATAGAGAGAAAAGCCGGTCCCCGGGACTATTACTGCCGGGATGCTATCTCGGGTAATATTTCCCTCGTGCATATCGATGCCCCGTACGTTCCCTTTTTTAAGGAGGGTTCCGGAGAAATTCCCGGGACAGAAAAACAATGCCCGTTCCTCGTCCTGATGCCTGAAGGCTATTCCTGCGCAGTATACCAGACAAGACCCCTGATATGCAGGAAATTCCAGTGCTGTAAAATGAGGATCTTTTCTCCCGGGGGACACCTGGAAGGAACGGTCAAGGGCCGCCGAAGCCTGACCACCAGCAATCCGGACCTCCGGAATACATGGGACACACGGGTTGCACCAGTGCACGAGGAACATGATGGTCGCTGGAACATGCTTGCCAGGGAAATCCTTGAAAAGGCCGGGTTCGTCGTGGAATTGTATGAATGATATACCGGTGAAATCAAAAAACAGAGAGAATGCATCATGCTTCTTAACAATTACTTTATCGATTAAACAAGAATTTCTGCCGGAACCGGGAACAATTTTCTGCAGGTCCCGGGGTTCTGATCAATAATAATAGTATTAATACCGATCACCAAACTACATTTAATGCGATTTTAATGACGGAAATTCCAAAACAGGAATTTGTTTTTAAGGGTTCATCGGCGTGTGCGGGGTGCAGTTCATCGCTTCTGCTCCGTTATATCCTTAAAGCGGCAGGTAGCGATTCAGTCCTCATCGTGCCGGCCTGCTGCACGGCAGTAATACAGGGAATTTATCCGAATACCGCGGTCGAGGTCCCGGTCTATAACGTGGCTTTTGCAGCTGCCGCAGCCTGTGCATCAGGTATGAGTGAGGCATTTCGTGCTTCCGGGAAAAAGACCAATGTGATTGTCTATGCCGGGGATGGCGGAACAGTCGATATAGGAATCCAGGCATTATCCGGGGCCTTCGAAAGGGGCACGGATTTCCTGTACATCTGTTACGACAACGAAGCCTACGGCAACACGGGCATGCAACGATCCGGGTCAACTCCTCCAGGGGCGAGAACAACCACAACACCCGGAGGAAAACCCCAGAACAAGAAAGATATCGACAGGATCGTCGAAGCCCATGATCCACCGTATGTTGCAACGGCATGCAGTGCATACCCCCAGGACCTGTTTTTAAAAGTAAAGAAGGCCCTGTCGATCAGGGGTCCGACATTTATCCATATCCTTGCCCCCTGCCCGCCGGGATGGAGATATCCGACGGAACAGACCATCGAAGTGGGAAAGCTGGCGGTTAAAACCGGGATGTGGATACTGTATGAGCGGGAATATGGCAAAGTAACCATCAACGGCCCATCGAAGGCGGCCATGATCAAACCGGCACCGGTTGAGGACTATCTCGGTCTCCAGGGGAGGTTCAAAGGCATCAGCAAAGAATCCCGGGACATGATGGTGGCGATGGCCAGGAAGAACGCCAAACGCCTGATCCTTGAGGAGGAGGGTACATGCTGACCGTCGCGACAGGGAATAAAGCGGTCGCCGCAGCTGTCAGGCAGGCTGCCCCTGCGGTGATCGCTGCGTACCCGATTACGCCGCAGA
Source organism: uncultured Methanomicrobiales archaeon (assembly GCA_963809105.1). Taxonomy (GTDB): domain Archaea; phylum Halobacteriota; class Methanomicrobia; order Methanomicrobiales; family Methanospirillaceae; genus CAIKOD01. The sequence continues at coordinate 622,848 of CAWEIC010000005.1, forward strand.
CCGAGATAGTGGAGCAGATTGCAGAATATGTGACATCGGGCCAGCTAAATAGTCAGTATATCCCGGTCGAGAGTGAACATTCTGCAATGGCTGCCTGCATCGGGGCAAGTATCACGGGAGTCAGGACGTTTACTGCCACGAGCTCACACGGTCTCCTCTACATGCATGAAATGGTCAACTGGGCGGCCGGAGCCCGCCTTCCTGTTGTGATGGCCAACGTGAACAGGGCCCTTGGACCCGGATGGAATATCTGGGCGGAACACACCGATTCATTGCAGGAACGGGATACCGGCTGGCTCCAGGTATACGTGGGCACGGTCCAGGAGGCTTACGATGCCACCCTGATGGCCTTCCGTATTGCCGAGCACAACGATGTCCTGCTCCCCGTGATGGTTAACCTCGATGGGTTTTTACTGAGCCATATCATACAATCGCTTGAAACCGTGGAACTTTCAGATTTCCTCCCGGCGATGTGTCTTCCGCACGCGATCGATACCGATAACCCGAGGGGTTATGGAACGCTGACCGGCCCGGATGAATATTTCAAATTCCGCTGGGACATGGAGCGTTCGATGAGGGATTCGGTCTCTGTCATCGCAGAAACCCAGAAAGAATTTGCCGCACGGTTCCACAGGTCTTACGGGTTTTCAGAAGACTACCGTTGTGACGATGCCGAGGTGATTGTCATTTCCATGGGCACTCTTGGGAAAGAGGCCGAGGTTGCAGTTGATACACTAAGGGACGAAGGAGTCAGGGCAGGTTCGATGCGTATCCGCTGGTTCCGCCCGTTCCCCAAACTCGACCTGAAAGGACGGGACGTTGTCGTCATCGACAGGGATTATTCGTTTGGTTATGGCGGCATCCTTGCAGACGCGATACGATCCAAATGCGGTGTAGATCCCTATAGCGTGATTGCCGGGCTTGGCGGACAGGAAGTCACTTTCGATGACATAGCCGGCTTTGTAAGGGACAGGAAGCCGGGCAGGGAGTACTGGTTCGGGGTGACACCTGATGTTTGAGATCAGGATCCATTCGAGAGGCGGGCAGGGTGGTGTCACAGCGGCCCGACTCGTCGCCCTGGCCGCCTTCAGGGATCACAAGTATGCGACCGCATGCCCGTTTTATGGTGCCGAACGGAGAGGTGCACCGGTAGTCTCGTTTGTCAGGATAGACGATAACCCGATTAAGGTGTATTCCCAAATCAGGAAACCTGACATGGTGGTTGTACTCGACAGCAGTGTTATGGACGTTGTAGACGTGCTCCATGGACTTAAGTTGGGAGGGAAAGTGCTGCTCAACGGGTCGGGAGTAACCGAGATGAAAGGTTTTAAAACATATTCCGTGGATTTGACGGGGATCGCACTCCGTGTCGGACTCGTAGTGGCCGGAAGCCCGATCCTGAATACCCCGGTTATCGGGGCATTGGCAAAGATGAACATCATCACGATGGAGTCGGGCCGCAGTGCCATTTCAGAGATGTTTGCCGATGCAAGAAATATTCAGGCTGCAGAAGAGGCATATACGGAGATGGTCGTATGAGGTCCCGTCTCGCCATGAGCCGTCCCGGCGAAGGAGCGGCTGGAAAGACAGGGTCCTGGCGTGTGTTCCGCCCGGTCGTCGACAAGGAGAAATGTAATGCCTGCGGTCTGTGCGCAACGTACTGCCCCGATCTCGCGATTAATGAAGATCTGGAGATAGATCTCGATTTCTGCAAGGGCTGCGGGATTTGTGCGAACCAATGCCCGAAAAAGGCCATCATAATGGTCAGGGAAGAAAAATAAGGAAATTATTTTCTTATTTTTGACTTTTCTGTCAAGGAATCTTCGTCGTACCGTTTCAATCTTTTTTTTTGCAGGGATCGATTTAACAATCAACCCACCTTTACGGTAATCGTTCCCATCGTGGGGCAGAGAGTCTGGTTTGAAAATGGAAAATCGTACGATGCAGGATCGGTCAGATCGAGATCGCGATAACATAAAACCAACGGGAGGATATATTCACCTGACGGTGTGCCGGGGCTTGTCGAGACAGTCAGGGTCTGGTTTTCGGTCCTGTAGTTCAAACCGATAACGTTTGCCGGGAAGATGCTTATGTTCATTCCTTCGGGAAGCGGTTTTTGTTCTTCCGGTGTAAGTGGGAAGGAATAACTCTGGTTTTCGAGCCTGCCCCCGAACTTATAGTGAATTTCCCTGATTCCACCTCCGAAATTCCGGATAGTGAGATTGACGGTTTTATTTTCACCGGCATGCATCGTAATTTCCGGTCCCGGAATCTCGATTTCCGGCGAAGGCTGCATATTCGGGGAATAGGGTGTGAAGTAACATAGCTTAAGGACGCTGACCTGATCATCCGCACCGGGAGCGGGTTCGCCATCGATAAAAACATGGAGAATGAACGGGAAATCCGGGTTCGTAATCATACCGCCTCCTCCCGGGAATTCAAACGAAGTTCCTGTCACATTCGGGCCGACCGTTATGTTGATTCCTACGGTATACAAGTGATTCGGCAGGACGTCGAACTCAGCCGGCTCGATTTGTGTACTTATGATACTCTCCGGCAGCGGGATTTCCTTCCGGTCCTGCATATTGTCGACGGGCACCAGCTGGAGGCGAACTTTGTGCGGTCCGTCCGTTCCCGAGACAAGGTCGTAGTTTGCCGTGTAGGTTTCCGAGGCATTACTACACTGGTCGGTTCCGATAAAACTTTCTTCAAACGAACCGAAAGGAACGGGAGTCAGCAGCGTCCCATTAAGATCTGCAGGTTCCCGTGGAAATTGCAACCCCGGGACGGAAACCGCTTGATTTGGCGAGGTTGCCAAAGGAGAAACCAGTGGTGCATTTGTGATCTGATAAACCGTCGGTGATATGTTATCCTGTGACGATCCGGTACCTGGTGCCATGCAACCGGTCAATGCCACCAGGATGCCCAGGATAAGTAATAACAGACCATTTTGAAGCATCAGTGCAACCCTTGCTCCTTATTAGATTTCCAGCCTGGATGAACTTTTCTTTTGATCGAGGCACTTTTTCGGCCGACATTGTGTCGAAAAAGGCGACAGCCAAAAGAATCCCGCCGGTCTGCACGTTCCAAAATCAGTTACACTGAAGATTAAAAAAATCCGGATTCTGAAGAATCGTTTTTACAGAGCGGTCAATAAAAAAGGTGGATGGTGATGATTTCCGGCTTAATAGTCGCCCATGCCGCCCATGTCGCCCATACCGCCCATGCCGCCGCCACCGGGGGGCATGCCTTCCGGCGCTGCGGACTTGGATGAGGCGATCACGTCGTCGATCCTGAGGATCATGATCGCGGCTTCGGCTGCACTGGCAATTGCCTGGGTCTTGACACGTAACGGCTCGACAACGCCTGCTTTCTGCATGTCGACTGCCTTTCCTTCGAATACATCGAGGCCGACGGTCTTCTTGCCCTTTTCATGCGCTGCACGGATTTCCACAAGCATGTCGATCGGGTCGAGACCTGCGTTCTCAGGCAAGGGTCCTCGGGATGATTTCGAGTGCATTGGCGAATGCTTCGATTGCGAGCTGCTCGCGGCCACCGACAGTGGATGCATATTCGCGGAGACGGAGCGAAAGTTCTGTCTCGGGTGCACCGCCACCGGCGACTGCTTTTTTATCCTCGATTACGACGCTGACCACCCGGAGGGCGTCTTCCATTGCACGGTCGAGTTCATCGACGACATGCTCGGTACCGCCCTTGATGATGATCGAGACCGCCTTCGGGTTCTTGCACTGCTCGACAAAGATCATCTCTTCGCCCGAAACCTTTCGCTCTTCGACCAGTCCTGCGTGCCCGAGCTCTTCCTTGCTGATCGCATCGATGCTCGATACGAGGTTTGCACCGGTCGCACGTGCAAGTTTTTCCATGTCGCTCTTCTTGACACGGCGTACGGCGAAAATGCCTGCCTTGGAAAGGTAGTGCTGAGCGATATCGTCGATCCCTTTCTGGCAGAAGAGGACGTTTGCGCCGCTGTCTGCGATCTTGTCGACGATATTCCGGATCATCCGCTCTTCTTCATCGAGGAATGCCTGGAGCTGGTCGGGGCTTGTGATATTAATCTCGGCATCGACCTCGGTCTTTTTGAACTCGACCGCTGCGTTCAGGAGCAGGATCTTTGCCTTGGTGACCTTTTTCGGCATTGCCGGGTGGACTCTCTCCTTGTCGATCAGGACTCCCTCAACAATTTCAGAGTCGTCGATCGAACCGCCGACTTTCTTCTCGACCTTGATGTTATCGGTATCGACAGATCCATCGGCATCTGCGACCATGGTGACTGCCTTGACGACGAGGTTACAAAGTTTCTCCTTTGAGGCCTCTGCACCTTTTCCGGTCATCGCGGTCTCTGCGATCCTCTTCAGCATCGCAATATCTGTTGCCTTGATATCGATGGCGATATCCTTGAGGATCTCCTGGGCCTTCTCGGCGGCCATGCGGTACCCGTGGGCAATGACCGTCGGGTGAACGTCCTGTTCAAGGAGGTCCTCTGCACGTTTTAAGAGTTCTCCTGCAATGACGACGGCAGTGGTTGTTCCGTCGCCGACCTCGTCATCCTGTGTCTTCGCGACCTCGACCATCATCTTGGCAGCCGGGTGCTCGATGTCCATCTCTTTGAGGATTGTTACGCCATCGTTCGTGATCACGACGTCCCCGATGGTGTCAACGAGCATTTTATCCATGCCTTTCGGTCCGAGGGTTGTCCGCACTGCACTTGCCACGGCCTTTGCGGCAGTGATATTCATGCCCTGGGCATCGCGGCCCCTGGTGCGGGTGCTTCCCTCTTTAAGAATCAGAATTGGTTGTCCTCCAAGCTGTTGTGACATATTTTTCACCACTTTTAGCGATAAAATTGGTTTGTGGTTCTATATAAAGGTTGTCTATTGGGGTTCTGTTGCGTCTGCGGGACTTTGCCCGTTTTGGATCGCTATGGTGCATCGCGGGACTTTTTTCAGGAGGTGGTATGAGTGAATAACCCACTCTCATTACCATCCAATATATCCGACTTATTCTATTTCCCAGAGAAAAGTAAAAGTCCTACATTTGAAAAGATGATAAAATGTGGGAAAAAGATGACAATATGCATTGCTATAACTGCCGACATTAAAGGATCTCCAAAAATCGTTTTTGCTGCGGATCGGATGGTTTCAACCGATTGGGTAACTTATGACAGCGGTCTTTCAAAAGCACAGTTTGTAACAGAATATGCCGTTATCATGACTGCATCAGATGATATATTAACAAGTACGGAAATTATGGAGAAGACTATCAACGTTATTACAGCACTTAATTTACCAGAAAAGAAAAAAGTCGAAGAAATTGCTGATATATTATCTAAGATATGTCAGGAAAGACTACAATCTGAGCGGGAGAGAAAAATTCTCTCAAAATACGGGTTGACTTATGAGATATTTCAACACAATTATAATACATTATCAAAAGATTTCCTTGAGATTCTAAAAGAAGAGTTTAAAGAATTTAAATACGATTTTGAAGGGGACTTTATTATCTTGGGACTGGACCCAGGGCCACATATCTTTACTGTTAATGCAAAAGGGGAACGGCTCTCTCTCAGTAGTATGGGTTGGGCAATGATAGGAAACGGCAAATTATATGCATTCCCTGAATTTACTAAACAAAAATATATACCCACTATATCTCTATCAGATGCAATTATTAGAGTTTATCAAGCGAAGATAGCAGCGCACCGAATGAGAGGCAGTGTGGGGGAACAAACTGATTTAGTTGTGTTATACAAGAAAGGGGACAAGGTCGTTCGTTGGATTGCCGAGGATGATGTGTTTCAGACATTAGACATTGGTATGAGCGATATTAAGAACTTTGAAAAAGGTATGGCAGAGAAGATTAGAGATGCCTTGGATCAAAAGTTAATTGAAATAAATGACGACAATAAAACAACTGGGAAATAAAATATTATTTTGTTGATAGTTCAATCATTTTTTCCCATCGATTTCCAGTCAAATCCAGTGGGATATTTGCCATCATTGCAGGAGTCATACCGTTAATCCCTTGGTGCGGTCTGATGTAATTGTAATAAGTCTGCATACCAAGTGCGAAGTCCTCAGCACTTATTGAGTTGTCAAGGCTTCTCATAACTTTTGTCCTCTCACGGAAGGTTCCTTGTAATCTTTCGATGATGTTGTTGTTCGGCTTTGTCTCAAAGTCCTTTAATCTGATATGCGGGTTCCGAATCGATGCGCTCATATCGTAAAACTCATCCTTGATCGCCTGTCTGTAAGCCTGTAGTCCGTCGGTAACAATTGCATCCGGACGCACGTTTGTGACTTCTTTTGCCTTGTTTAATGGCTTGCGCGCATCCTTAACAAAGCGGGTTTCCGTAACCTGACATGCGAGAAGATATCGGGTCTTGGCATCCATCAGGTTCCAGATCCACTGGTAATATTTTTTGTCTCCTTCTTTTTTGATGAATACGGTTGTTTCGTCACAATGCCATATATTCCCGACTTCTGCCTGATGCTTCTCAGCGTATTCCTCAGGAGTTTCAGGTATTTGTGAATCCAGCGGATAATCGTGGAGTGGACAACGGAAACATTATGGAACTGCTTCAAGTGATCTACAATCTTCCGGTCTGAAAGTCCCTTAAAGTAGAGATCAAGGGTAAGAGTAATTGTTTCAGGAGTGTGCTTCATCTTTGAGAAGCCTTTGTCAACTACAAACCGGTGCTGGCAATTAATGCATCCGTACCGCTGGACTTCACCAAAGCTGGTTCTACGGATACCGCGCTTTATGACATTTTCGCTTTTACAAACTGGACATATGACTGTATCATCAACTCCAATAATTTTTTGAGCTTTAATATCAGCCTCTACCTCTACTTTAAGTTTAAGGCTAAATTGAATGGCATGGATATGTTTGCAGATTACATTTCGGGTCTGATGGTCGGGGCAAGTGCATGACCAAACGGCCTGCCCTCTCATCTGTGCATGGCGATCCTTGTAGAAACGGTTAACCTGGTAGTATCCATTTCCTGATTGGGATCTGACTTCCCAGTTGTTCTTGTCGATATTCCTAATGGTATCCGGTTCCGAGAGGATTTTTAATCCTCTTAATTCTCTTGGGTCGTTGAATTGACTCATCCTTACACCTTTGTATTGGTATAGTATATACTATGTCCATACATATACTTAATACTTTTTATTTTGTATTGATAAAACAAATACAAAGTCAAATATTATAAATACTTTAACATTACATTGTATAATTATGCCAGAACCAATGGAAGTTACAACACGGGCTTACGAAGTAATAGAACGCCCCGTAAAATCTATGGGAAATTCAGGTGGGATTTACCTTCCAAAAGACTGGGTTGGAAAAATGGTCAAAATATTACTTGATCGAACCTCTTGATCAAAATAGATAAAAAAGTGGTATCGTGCAAAAAAAATTAATTGGTAATTCCGAAGAACCCAAAAAGAAACGGGTTCAAAATGGGAATACTACATCAGATTTGATTTTTAGTGCTTATGTAGGGGTGAATGCAGATATATTTCCAATTGTTCTACATTTACATGTTCAAACGGGTTCAACTGTTGCAGATGTTACTTACGGAAAAGGAATATTCTGGAAAAATGTCCCAAAAGAGAATTACATTCTAAAAGGGACCGATATTCAAACTGGAGTGGACTGCCGTAAATTGCCTTACGAAAATGGATCAATAGATTGTGTTGTTTTGGATCCGCCTTATATGGAAGGATTGTATCGTAGAAGTGGAACGGAAATGGCAGGATCTGGTACATATGGAGCTTTTAGAGATTTTTATTCGAATGGTGAACACACCGATGAGGTGAATAAACCAAAATACCACAAAGCCGTTCTCCAAATGTATTTTGATGCTGGAAAAGAAGCCCACCGAGTTTTAAAAGATTTCGGAGTATTTATTGTAAAATGCCAAGATGAAGTAAGTGCAAATATTCAAAATCTTACCCATGTAGAATTAATTAATGAATATTCAAAAGTGGGGTTCTACACAAAAGATTTATTCATCGTTATAAGACCGAATAAACCAAGCATGAGCAGATTACTTAAACAAGAACATGCAAGAAAGAATCATTCATATTTCCTAGTCCTTATTAAAACAGACGGCAAAAATCCTCGAAAAAAGGTTGTAAACAATGGGGATACTCGAAGAATGGAAAATAACTCCAGAAGAGTTAAGCGAAATAATGAGAGAGAACCCAAGCCTTAGGGGTATGACCTTCGGATATGTCAGTGAATTTAAACTTAAAAGAAATTTTTTATCTGAAAATCGCTTCTCAAATGTTCATAAATTTGATGATCATGATCGAACTCATAAAGGGGATCTCTTTCTCACCTATAAAAATCACCAATTTAGTATTGAGGTAAAATCTCTTCAAACAACGCTAATTAAAAAGAAAGATAACATTTTTACCGCTACTTTTCAATGCGATGCAAGTGATCGTCGTAAAGTAACATTACCAAATGGGGATACCGTTGAAACAACATGCTTACAGGTCGGAGAGTTTGATCTACTTGCAGTGTGTCTTTATCAATTATTTGATGATTGGGTATATGTTTTTGCAAAAAATAACGATTTGGAAAGGACAGAATCTAAAAAATACACTCCAGAACAACGCCAATATCTTTTAAAAGGATCAATGAGGATAACATATCCTCCTATAACACACCCCTATTATTTTGATCCATTCCCTTTATTGGATGACATTATTATCGCGCGTGAAAAAAGTTTACCGGGATAAATTATCAAAAAGTCCCGCGATGCACCACCTCCCAAAAATTCAGGTCAAGTCCCGCAGACGCAACAGAACCTCTATTGGGGTTCTGTCAAGTCTTCGGGTGGTAGCCACTACCTAGCAAGGTGTCAAAACGCGGGTGGTGATTATACCGATCTTATCAGATAAAAAATTCAATTATTGTTTTATTAAGCGTTTTCTAAAAACAAGTGCCACGATTACGATAACTATTGAAATACCAAGCATAATCCAGTTATAATCATACTGATTCTGGTTAAAGTAAATCTTATACAAATTGAGGAGAGCCATTACTCCCATTCCTATCCAAAATCCCACTCCCAAATAAAAAATTACCGGCTTTTTCCGTATATCCATCAACATTCCACCAAAATAAGATGTGGCAATCTGGATATATATTTTTTTATTACTTTTCACCCTATCCCTACCAGTTTCTGATTACAACTTCCCTTTTAATCTCATTCATGGAAAACAGATCGGCAGAAATGATAAAGGGCAGGAAATATAGGGTCTTAAAAGAATGGGGTGAAGAGATTTTTAACATTCTGGGGGATTATAAAGGAAAACGGCAACCCGTTTTTTTTTAAGAAATATATTCCCGGGGTTCTTATGCGTTCACGGTGGATCAATTGCCTGAGCGGGTGGCGTTGCACAGCGGTTGGTAAAGGCGCACCATAATTTGTTAATCGGGCAGAATAGATCTGCTAATTTTAATTAAAATGCTTTATTACTCCCCAAAAACAAAGTATCCAACGAGATATCGAGGTTGTAAATTGATGAAAATAAACTCTATAGTTATTCTCCTCATTGCAATCGTATTAATGGTTGTATGTATCGGCATAGCAATTGCGGATACCGGTGTACCGGCAGTGCCTGAGGTTCAGGGGCTTACAACCGGAACATCGTCGGATGTCGTTGGTACCGTGACAGAGACTGATTCAGGCGCATGGACAACAACGAGCGACCCTACTACCATGAACATAGCAACCGGCGGGGCGGATAACTTTCTGCTGTCAGCGGCTGATGTGCAACAGATTGAGGGTGCAGGAGGGAGTGCGATTCCGACAAATCCTCCCTCAGGGGAAGGACTCAATCTGTTTTGGTATAAAACTCTTATTATACCTGAATCGCTGATGGACCAACAAATAATAGGTGACAGTGGTTTAACCTGGGGGGACTACTTAACAGGGGGTGCAGGAGCTGGAGTTTGGAATTTACAGGAATTGCCTTCAAATTCTGGCATTCACACCGGCACCCTTGATCCTGGGCAGGTACAGTATACCGCGGGGTATAATGACCAGTATTCAGGTGTTTCCGGGCAGCAGACCTTTACAAAATCTATGGGGATCTCTACGGCGAACACAATTGCGGATCAAAGCAATATCAAAGCAGATACCAGCATTCAGTATATTGCAGTAGATACGGGTCGTGCTACCCGGACTGAAGACTTACTTGTCGATGGAGCATCACAGGCACAGAATTCATCGAGCCTCATACTCTGTCCGTTCGACAACGCTGACCCGGGAATCATCCCTGCTTTCTGTAATATAGAACAGTCAGGGAGCGCCTTTGATACAACCCTGACTTCAACGGTGACTTCTGCTGATACCCGGTTTGTCGGCACCGATCCTACCGTTCCGACGGTTCTTAATTACGATATCAATTCACAAGGGATTACATTTGGCAATCAGTCTTCTCCGATGATTGGATCGGTATCGGCGTACCTTAAAGTGCATGTACAGGAAGCAAGGAATGAAAGCACGATTTCAGGTTTAATGGAAATTGGAGGTTTTGGGCCGGTTCGTGAAATTCCCTATTCGAACCCGGATAGTTTGAATCCTGTGAAATCTGAAGATCTCGTCTATTCCGAGACTTCAACTGCAGGCGGATTGATCAGCGAGTTCAGCAAGGCGATGAGTTATTCATCGCAGGCATCGGCAGTACAGGCTCCGATATCGGTAATCTCCCCTATAACCTAATTTAACCATAACATTTTTCAAAGAGAGTTATCTTCTTGAATTAAATCGAGCTTTGTGACGATCCGCACGTGGGATATGATAATTTTTCACTTCCTGCTATTAAAAAAACATTAACCAAGGGAGCATCGCGGTTGGTAAGGCGCATCAACGTTGTGACAGAAAACATTCAAAATTTTTTAAGTGGTGGCAATAAAAAAAAGATTATTTTGCTGCCGCAGGAGTCTTTCATTTTCTCTTTCATCATTGCCATTGCAATTGCCAGTATAATCGTCAGGATACCGGCAAGCATAAGACTGTATCCGGTGATCATAAGTGTCATATAACTTGTAATCCCGCCAACGAGCAGGCAAAGTCCAATTAAAAAGAACAATACAACTTTTAACATTTTACCGCCTCCAAACTACATATGACAGCCCGGAACTTCAGAGATGTGTAAACTACCCGAGAAGTAAGCTGCCAATCTATCCTATCGATAATTCAAGTTAAAAAAGATATGCTTATTTTACCAACAACTCGATCATTTTCTGCCAACGGTTGCCCATTAGGTCAATAGGTACACCTGCCATCTGTGCTGGAATCAGCCCATCTGTCCCCTGATGCTCCCTGATGAAATTATAGTAAGTTCGCATCCCATAACAGAACTCGATTACTCCCTCGGGAATGTCGAAACTCCTCAGTACCCGGTACGCTCCCTGAATGTTCCTGCAGCCTTTTTGATAATATTGTTTTTTTGGCTTGGACTCGAAATCCTTCAATTTAATGTGTGGGTTCTGAATGCGCCCGAGTCCGTAGAACCTCTGCATTGATTGCCTCAGGATATGCTGGTAATCCATATGTCACCATTGCATCTGGTTTGACTCCGGTAATTTCCTTCGCCTTCTTCAAAGGCTTGCGAGCATCCTTAACATAACGAGTTTCCATAACCTATGCCGCAAGGAAAAACCGGGTTTTTGCATCACTTTCAGCAGCTTCTCATTTGCTGCTGTAAAAATTGGAGCTATTTTTGAAGGCTGTTTAAAAATCTGAGACTAATGAAGTAATTTTCTTCGACTCTTTCAGCATTTCCCATTTTACCGTGACAGGAAGAGCCTGAATCCTCGGGACGGAACCGGGATTTCTGTACATTCCAATCTGCTGAAAGTATTACTTATATTAAATATATATTTATTATATAAAGGGCATTTCGATTTTCAGCCCATTTTCTTAGTTTTCAATTCTTTCAGCAGTTGCTGAAAAGTTGCTGAAAGTTGCTGAAAAAATGTTATTGTTTGTCAGCTTTTTTTATCTGGCCACGCCTCACCAACCCCGATGCAACATCAACCGTTAAGTGGTTGATCCAACGCAGACATAACAGATGTTCTATTGGGATACTGGTGCGCTGCAGGTTGATCGATGCATTCTACACTAAATGTTACATCGCGGTTGGTGTGGCGCAGGGAAATTATATCATTATACTCACTGTTTCAATTTCTTGTGAGTGGGGTTGATCATATGCTGGAGTTAAAATCATCGATAATATGGAGGGGGATATTTGTAGGGTTGATATTTGTATCCACTCTCGCAGATAATGGATCATACTTAGGGTTAGTTGGGGTTATATGCTTGTCAATTATCGGTTTAACTGGAATTTCAAGCATGTTAATTATCTTGGGTGAAATACAGGATCAATTAATTTCGGCCAAAGAAAAGGAGACCAACTACCCTAATTAATAGTTGGCCGGGCGCAAGATCGGCGTGTCAACCTAAGAAACCCTTTTAAGGAGAGTTGCTGAATACCACCATTTAGTGATCGTGTTATAGATCACTATCCAGGTAAGAGGTAGGAAAATGAGAATTGAAGTAATAGTATTATGGTTTTTAATGGGGCTTGCTCTGTTGGCTGCGGGCATAACAAGTCTTGGTACACTCTATGTACCAGGGTTGTGCCTGATACTTGCTGGGATTATTGCGATTATTCTGTCGATTGTTAGTGAGGCAAGGCAAAAGCCGGCAGCTCCCGCAAAATAAATTTTCTCTTTTATTCAGATCATGGTTTTACTGAAGGAAACCTGTTAATACATAATGGAAAGGTAACAGGGAGCGACCAGGAGTGGAGTGGTTGTATTCGAAATATCTTGATATAATATAACAAATATTATTTCAACAATACAATAATGGAAACATCGCTGATACATTATGGCAGGAAAGGATCTGAGCGAGGCAATAAAAATTAAGGCCGTCGACTACAAGAATATCGGAAATGAGTATTTTAAGAAGGGAAATTATAAAAATGCCATTAAAAGTTATAAGAATGCATTACACCTTGACTCGACCAACCCGGATATCTGGAATAACCTGGGGCTGGCATATCTAAGAATCGGGAAATTCAAGGAAGCGAGAAAATGCCAGGATGTAATAGGTTCTTTAAAGGAATAGAAGGTGCAGGACTTTTCTTTGAAATGTCCTGAATAAAACAAAGCTAATGTTAAAACTCGATTTTTAACAGAAAAACTCCTGAGAAAGATCTGCCGGCAACCTGGCAGAACCTCCGATAGGGTTCAGTTGCGTCTGATGGAGCCGGGCACTACCGGATTGCATGTCAAAATCCGGGAACTGAAAAATTAAGGGGTTTCAGAACGGTTTCTCAAAATAAATGCAATAATCAACACGATTATTGAAATGACGAATATGTACCAGTCATATTGGTACAGATTCTGGTGAGTGGCAATTCTTGCAATAATCATGAGGCCTATTACTATTGCCACACCGACCCAGAAGCCAATGATCAAATTCCAGGTTGCCTTTCTCATAATTGTCAGATCCTAACGGAAGATGATATCCTGGAACATTAAACCTTTTTCTTCATGGTTTGTCTGCCTTCGGTAGTACCGGTGTGCGGTTATAAGTCGGGCGATAGAGAAATTACGGGTTAAATGAACGTTTTTTCAAAATTACTGTTAATACTAACATAATTATTGAAAAGACCAATATAAACCAGTCATACTGGTACAGAGTCTGGTTGAGAGCGGTTCTTGCAATACTGATGAGGGTTATCACTGCGATCCCTAACCAAAAGCCGAGTATCACGTCCCAGTTGATCTTCCCCATATTCCGAACCTCGTTCGATTGTAGCACCCGCAGCTTTTAAAGATTTTGTTATGGCTTTCCCCTGCCTGTTGTGATTCCTTATTACCGATTATTTTCATCGATCTGCACCTAATCAAAATAGTTTAATAGGATTGAGGAAATGAATGCCCTATGGTATCGTATGTCAGTAGCGTGCTGGTCTTTATCGTCGCGCTGATCATTTCAGCGGTGATAATTTACGTCGTAACAAAGCTTCTGGGCGAAAAGGAAGGTTTGATTACTGCACTTATCGCTGCCCTTATCGGCACGGTGATTTACACTATCGTATATTCCCTGCTTGGCCAGGGATTGTTAGCGGCAGTCATTGCAGGGATCGCATGGCTGATCGCTCTGCAGTTCCTTTACAAAATCGGCTGGATCAAGTCCCTGCTGGTTGCTGTTCTCATATGGATAGTCACGACCATTGTCGGATTGTTCCTGCCAACACTGACTGGTCCGGTGTAAAAAGAGAGTATATTACCGGGATGCGCATAATCCGGTCTGGCCTTTTTTTTATGACACCCGGAAAATGATCAGAAAATCAGGGAGATTCTGAAGGAATCGGAGGAGCATGACTTCACGTCTTCAAAAATACCCTGTTGTCCAGGCACCTGAGGCAAATTACCGGATGCCACAGGCGGTATATGAAAAAATAACATAAATCTAAGCTCTCATTTGCTTATCATATCGATCAGCTCGGATCCGTCTTCCAGTCGGTGGAGCCGTTCTTCGCCAATCACAAGAGTCTGGCCTATTTTTTTCTGCTTGTAATAATCGGTGAGGACACACATTGCATAGGTCCCCGTGACCTGCGATATATTTCCAATCAGGTGAGCACGTTTTACCATGCGCTCGGCAGTCCCGTAGCCGGTCAGGATCGTATGGTCGTGAAACGTGATCAGTGCCTGGAACGGTGCCCTTCGCAGGGTGTGGAGCCTCATCCCGATCAGCTCGAGGAAACTCATCGGTGCATCCTCATCGTGGGGCTCTTCCTTTTCGGGCGCCTGCCCGTGCATGCTCATGAGATCGATCGACTGGACAAGGCCGCTGTCGAAAATCTCTTCTATTTTCTGCGCGACTTCGAGGGTCGTGCCCATCCCGCTCTCATATTTGCTGATTGTCCTCCGCGACACGCCGAGCAGGTGCCCGAGGTCCCCGAGCGACATATTCCGTTTTTCCCTGAGGTCGCGCAATGCCTCGCCGTTTATTGTCACGTACAGGCCGCCGGGAGATGCATAAATCAGGGGAGGGCTGGATTCCACGATGAAGTCGTACAATGTCGCAATGCTTATTGCATAGATACCGTACCGCAGGTAAACGGCGCCGCGTTCGAGTTCGGTATCCCTGGCCCTCTCGCCGATAATAAGCGCGGAGCCCCTGAGATACCGGGCGACGAGGTCGAGATCGGAAGCCGTCTCTTCACTGACGCTGTCGATATGGGAAACGACCTTGATGGCAAGGGTGGTTTTCCCGTTGCTCGCGATGAGGTCGAAACTTCTCGGCCTCATGCTGAACCGTTCCGATACCCTGTACCTCCCGGTGATCAGAACGCTCATGACCATCTGGAGGAGTCTATCCTGGGACATTTACCCTGAAGAATGGATTTAGTAGGGCCCATATAAATAATAGGGTATTGCATGCTTGTCGGTCTGGACGATACGGACTCCCCGGGCGGTATGTGCACGACATATATCGGCGTCGTTCTGGCCCGGAGACTCATAAGAAACCATTTTCCCGTACGTGAGGCCAGGCTGCTCCGCTTAAACCCCAACGTAATTTACAAGACCCGGGGAAATGCTGCAATCTGTCTCGACGTGACAGGGAACCGGGCCGACGTCTTCCGTATTGCATGCGAAGCGGTTGAAGAATTTGCATGTTTCGACCATGAAAATACGAATCCCGGTGTCGTCGTGGTTGAATCCCCACCACCCCCTCACTTTTACCGCCAGGCGGTGCAGGGGTTCTGCACGGTTGAAGAGGCCTTAAGTGTCCTTGAACCTGCGGGCGCGCTTTACCGGGGCTACAAGAACGGCAGGGGTCTGATCGGTGCAACAGCCGCGGTCTGCAGCGAGTTTCCTGACCGGACCTATGAATACCTGACCTACCGGAAGCAGGACGTGTTCGGAAGTCCGAGATATGTCAGCAGGGATAGCCTGTTTTTTGCCGAGCAGGCGACATATCCCCGTACCTGGGACACCGTGGATATGGTGAACGATGCCGTCGTCTGTGTCCCTCACACCCCGGACCCGGTCCTTTTCGGGATCAGGGGCGAGAGCCCTTCGTGGGTTGCCATGGCAAGGGGCATGGTGGTATCGGAGCCCACCGGGTTCGAACAGATTTTCGTTACCAACCAGGGGACAGACGCCCACCTACTCGAGGGTTGCACGGGCCGGTTAACCGAAGGCCTTTCATACCGGTTGCCGGGCGTTGTAGATTCTTTCGCCCGGACCGGAAAGGGGGGACATGTCGGCATCACCGTCACGAGCCATGGCACCGGGATCCAATGCATGGCATATGAACCGACAAAGGGATTCCGGAATATTATCAGAGGCTTTATGGCCCGGGGACGAGGTGGAAGTGACGGGCAGTTACAAGAACGGAAGTATCAATCTTGAAAAAATACACATTCGCAGGCTGACAGAGGCCAGTATCCGTAAGCCACCCCTTTGCGGCACCTGCGGAAAGCGGATGACAAGCGCAGGAAAGGAAAAGGGTTACAAATGCAGGCACTGCGGGTGCCGGGCCCGGGAACCTGAAGTAACCTGCATTGAACGCGACCTGCAAACCGGATGGTACGAAGTCCCTCCCGTTGCCAGGCGCCATCTCGCGAAGCCCCTCTGCAGGGGAGCGTAAACAACCCGCCCCATTCCCGGAGGGATAGTATTCTCACACAAATTATTCTCACGCAGGAACAATACTAGTACCCGAGACACTAGCCATGAGTCATGAATGCCGTGAACCGGTCGTACAGATGCACCTGAAACCAGGCATGAGCGTCGGAGAACTTGTCGGGCAGATGGGCCTCGCGGGGGCCTATAACGGAGGGGCCCTCTACCGGGCGGTATGCCTGTATGAAAAGATGCTCCGCGATCCCGACACCACAAAATTCTTCGGCCTTGCGGGGGCCATGGTCCCCGCCGGTATGGGCGGTATCGTCGAAGACCTCATACAGAGGGGCTGCATCGACGTGCTGGTTTCGACGGGAGCGAACCTGACCCATGATATCATCGAAGCGATCGGCTGCCACCATTATCACGGCCAGGCCGACTGTTCCGACATCGAACTGAGACATGAGGACATCAACCGGATTTATGATGTTTATCTCCCGAACGAGGCATTCATCAGGTTCGAGGAGTTCATGCAGGGGATATATTCGGAGATCCCGGAAGGGAGCACGATCTCGATAAATGAACTGCTGGGACACATCGGGTCCCGCCTGGACTCCGGTATTCTTTCGGCTGCCTTCAGGAGAGGGGTCCCGGTTTATTGCCCCGCAATCCAGGATTCGATGATCGGGCTCCAGGTACTGGTTGTTCTCGCAGTCCCACCGCGTAACCGTCGACGCGTTCAAGGACATGCCCGCTCTCCTTGACCGGTGCTTCTCGGCCAGGAAAGCCGGGGCGATGCTTGTCGGTGGCGGTGTCCCCAAGAATTACATTCTCCAGAGCATGCTGATGACCGAAAACGGATTTTCCTATGCGGTGCAGCTAACCGGCGACCGGCCGGATCTCGGAGGCCTGTCAGGGGCAACCCTCGACGAGGCCCGCTCGTGGGGGAAGCTTACCGAGGAGGCCTCTGCCGTAACGGTATATGGCGATGCAACCATTCTCCTTCCCCTGGTCGTCGCTGCAGTCCTTGAGAGGGTGTCGTGATGACCCGCCTGGTTCTCGCGCTCGATGTCCTGGAAAAAGGGCGGGCCATTGCCATCGCAGCATCGTGCGCTCCCTTTATTGATGCGATCAAGATCGGGTATCCTCTGGTGTTGTCATCGGGCCTGGGAGTTGCCGATGACCTCGGGGATCTCGAGCTCCCCCTGATAGCCGATTTCAAGGTGGCCGATATTCCGAATACCAACAGGCTGATAGCCGGTCAGGTGTTCTCTGCGGGGTACGATGCCATTATCTGCCATGGTTTCCCTGGTCGTGATTCGGCAGTCGCGTGCATTGAAACAGCGCATGAATATGGCGGGGAATGTTACGTGGTCGCAGAAATGAGCCATCCCGGCGCAACGGAATTTTTCCGCGAAGGTCTGCCCGAAAAGATTACAGGACTTGCAGTGGACTGCGACGCCGATGGCATTATCGCCCCTGCGACGAGACCTGAAAGGCTGGCACACCTGAAACGTCTTGCAGGGGACCTGAAGGTATTCTCCCCGGGTGTAGGTGCGCAGGGAGGGGAAATTGAAAAAGTCGCAGCAATAGCAGACGGGATCATAGTCGGGCGTTCGATCTACGAGTCGGCCGATCCCGCCGCTGCTGCACGGCAGTATGACTGGATCCGCCGATGATGAAAAACAGGGACCTGAAAAAAATGATGAACCCTATGAGTCTGCTGAGGCAGGATCGGTCACAGAACTGCCTAAAAGTTTAAAAGGGTGGCATTCTATCTAGTAGTATGGAATGGAACGAGGAACAGAGGAAACTTGCTGAAAAGTACACGCGTCTTGAAGATATCCCGGTAGCCGAGCGGCGGTACAAGTGCCACACCTGTCATCTCATCGTTGAAGAGACACCCTGTCCGAAATGTGGCGAAACACAGCTTGAAATTATGTGTCCGCTCGACCATTGCCACTGTTCCCACGAGATTTTATCGGGGATCGATTACTGCCCACTCTGTAAATCCGCAATATGCCCAGAATGCGGGTCGCACGACGTGGTCCAGATCAGCCGCGTCACCGGGTACCTGCAGGATGTTTCAGGCTGGAATGCAGGAAAACAGCAGGAATTAAAGGACAGGGTTCGCTATACTGTTGCATAACCGTAACGTTCATGAGATACTATCTGCGAAATAACACCCTTTTTATCCGCGGAACCTTCCGGGCGGCAAGCACAGGTCCCCGGGGCGGTATCGGCGATGTCCCGACGCTGGTCCTGAGCCCGGTGAAAGGAAGTGCAGGGATTACCGATGAACAGGTTATTGAAAACCGCGTGTCATCAGAAGGACTTTCCCAGGTGGTTTTCGGTCTCGTTACCGACATCCCGCTGGAAAATCTTTGTATCCTGCAATATGATTTCATCACTGTTTTTATTCTCAAACGGGCGGCGGAAGTAACCGGACCTGCTTTTGGTATCGTGCACATCGTCATTTATTCAGGAGAGGGGTTTTCAGACGGGGCCCTCCTTGGTGCAATCGTCACCGGGACCGGGGCAAAGTCCGAAGCCCTGTCAAAAGCAGGGCAGGGGTGTTCCGGTTCGGCCGGGGACAGGATAATGGTTGCATCGGAGGGGGCAGTAATCCATACCGGCGCAGATCCCGGGACTGAGGCAGGCAGAAGAATCGGGGAATGCATCCGTTTTGGAATATCCCGGGACTCCAGCGCAGCGGGAAAGGGAAAACGCCCTTCCCTTTTCGTATTCAGCAGGTTCGGCGAGGGACATTTTGCAGAATGGACCCCTGAAAACTGCCCGTACTACCCCTGCCATTTCGAAGGACAGCGCTGCGATTACTGTTATTGCCCGTTTTATCCGTGCGAAGACGAGGAACTCGGCCAGTATGTAACCGGGTCGAACGGCCGCAGGGTCTGGAACTGCAGCCGGTGCGTGCTGCTCCATACGCCGGAAATCGCCGATTACCTCGGCAGGAATCCCGAGGCTTCTTTAAAAGAACTTAAAAAACTGGACAAATTGCCAAAAAAAAAGTTATGAGGTAATTCCCAGGGCCTTGAGAAGCTCCTGGATGGGGACGCCATGTGCTTCAGCCGCTTCTCTCACCGTTTCTCCCCTGGCAATTGCACACCCGACACAGCCCATTCCGAACTTGAATAAGACCTCGGCCGACTCGGGTTTCGCCTTGAGAAGATCGTAAATCGTACTATCTGCTGTTAATTCCATGACGTATTATTCTCCACATTGATACTTAAAGTTGCCATTCCTGGCAGGGTATGGAGCTGATGTCCGGGTCAGTTTCACCCTCCGCATCAGATCACCATTAATATGGGCTATTATGTGAACACTATGCTGGAGATGTAAAAATGGATATTTCCCAGATTGTTGAAAGAATCTCCCAAAAGATTGAGATTAAAGGACATGCGCCGGACAAGCAGAAGATCGAACAGAAAGTCCGCCGTCTGATCGAGGAATTCGGTGTCCAGCCGGCAGATGCAGAACGTACGGTCCTGTTCGATACGGCAAAGGACTATGGTATCCAGCTCGCGGGTGGATCCGGACCCGGCGAGAAGAAGGATATCAATGCGGTCGGTCCCGAAGAATGGGTGACGATAGAAGGAAAAATCGTGGCCCTCACCAGTTCCCCCTCCCCTTCGATTGCTGCGACAGGGATTATTGCAGATAATTCCGGGGCCATCAGGTTCGTCGTGTGGGCCAAGGCAAATGTTCCGGCTCTTAAGACAGGGACCTGGTACAGGTTCGAGTCTGCGGTTGTCGATGAATTCAAAGGTGCACTGAACCTGAAAATCCACTCCGGCACCACGGTAAAAGAACTGGATGGCGACGGGGTACTGATACCGGCCATCACACCGCTTGCCGAACTCGGACCCGGTGTTGCGTCCGTCAGGGTGAAGGTGATCCAGGAGTGGGACGCCACCCATGACCGCATGCTGCAGTCAGGACTGCTCGGTGACGAATCGGGAACGGTGAAATTTGTCATGTGGAAGGAGGAGGGAAAGGAAAAACTCGCCCCCGACAGCGTTTACAATATATATTATGCACTTGTCGACGAATTCAACGGACGATATTCTCTCAACCTCAATACCGCAACGATTGTGCCGGAAGAAGGAGACATCACGGTAACGTCGGGTTCTGTAGCGATCCAGGGAGTCCTCGTGCATATGGCACCTGGTTCAGGTATCATCAAACGCTGCATGCAGGAAGGATGCAACCGTGTGCTGTCACGCCAGAATTATTGCCCTGTCCATGAAATGCAATCCGATTTCAGGTACGATCTGAGGATCAAGGGGTGGCTCGATAACGGCCAGGTAACTCATGAAATCCTTCTCCAGAAAGAAGCCGTGGAAAAACTGACCGGGATGACGCTCGCGGAATCACAGGATCTGGCAGAAAACAATCCTCTCGGGATGGATGAAGTATTTCTGAGGATGAGAGAGCGGATCCTCGGGCGCTATCTCCGCTGCGAAGGGAAGGAGATAGACCGGAGAGTCCTTGTCAATACCTGTGAACGGACAGGTTTCGACCCGGCCCTGCTCGCCGATCTCCTGAACCGCACGGGAGGCGAGACGGCATGAGCTCCCAGTACCAGAAAATGGGGGCGAGGCGCGAAACCCAGTTCGAACGGGAACCGTCGAGGCGGGTGTTTGCCGCTGAACTCCGCGAAATACGCGAGCAGTTCAGGGACGGGACAGATGAAAAGAGCCCGTCTTATGTCCTCCTGCCGACAGGGGAACGATGCAACAGGATCTTCCTCGTCGGTACGCTCACCGAAAAGAAGCGGCAGGGGGAACAGAATATGTTCTACCGTGCACGCATCGTCGATCCGACCGGGACCTTTTTCGTAATGGCCGGGAGTTACCAGCCCGAGGCGATGCAGCAGATGGCACGGATCGAACCCCCTGCATTTGTCGCAGTTGTAGGGAAACCGACATTGTACGAAACACCGGATGGTAATTTCCTCGTCTCGGTCCGGGCGGAATCCGTGACGATTGTCGACCGGGAAATAAGGGATTGCTGGGTCCTCGACACGGCAAAAGCCACCCTGGACCGGCTTGATGCCGCGGGTTCCTCCCCTGATTCGATAAACGCATCAGAAAAATATCGTACCGATGCCGCCGCGTACCGGAAGATGGTATATGGTGCCCTCGCACAACTGAAATTCTAAATTTTTTACTGCAGGTTGCCTGCCCCTTATTTTGAACCCGTGACGGTGTACGGTAATAATACCGATCGCACGTGCTGCCGGTAATGACCCGCCCCGGATAATCTTCTCTTCAGTGCCAGACGACCGGGGCAGGCAGAGGAAGGGCGATTTTCGTTTCCCCCGCCATATTGCGATCACCAGCGGATAACTAATCTGTCGAGAAAAAGGGGAAAAAAAGGAAAAATTATTCGTTATCTCTCTCCCGGTCCCAGGCCACGGCAACCTCGGTTCCCTCAACGAAGACAAGGTTGTGGTCACGTGCATATCGTTTCGCATCGGCTTTGGAGAGTGCATTCCCGGATTCATCGTCGAGCATTTCACATATGGTGACCGCCGGAACGATACCGGCCATCCGGGCCAGGGCAACAGACAACTCGGTCTGCCCCCTGCGCTGGCTTAGTAGCCCTTCAGCAGCCCTGAGCAGCGCACAATGCCCGGGGGTCCGGAACCTGTCATGGAAATCGGGCCCCCCGCCATTTAGTGATCGTTTAACCTGTTCGGCTACTGCATTGATCGTCAGGGCACGGTCGTTGTCGGTGATGCCGGTAAACGTGTCCCGGTGGTTGACCCAGAGCGAAAATGAGGAGTGGTTTTTCCTGTCATACGGGATATCCCCCTCCTTCTCGGCGACACCGCTGCTCGCAAGAAGGTCGCTTGCAAAGGGAAGTCCGAGCCGTTCGGCCGCTTCCGGATCTATGGCCGTGCAGATCAGTCCCCCGCCGTCTTTCCTCATCTGCATGATATGGCGGGGAGTTACCGCATCGGCCCGGATCGCAAAATCAGTCTCCCCTTCCCGGTCGTCAAAATCGTACAGAAGGATAAATTTTCCTTCCCTTAACGCTGCAATTGCTTCTTCAATCATGTGAAATCTCCACGGTTACTGTATCTGCATCTTTTATCCCGAGAGCCTCCCGGAGGGCGACCGGCGATACGAGTTCTATTATGTCCTCAGGATAATGACTCCTGACAGGGACGACGATCCCGCACGGGTATTTGCCGATTTTGCAGGGCAGGCACCGTGCACTCCCGAATGTCCTGTTATCAGCCGTAAACCCCTGTATTTCGATCCATTCGAGCTGTTCGAGCTTTTTCGCTGCCTGATACTTGCCTGGCCGAGCCTGATATTCAGGGTGCCTGGGAACGGTTCGAACCCGAGGTGTTCGAGGAACTGCTGCCTGTATGGTTCCAGGCTCATATAATAGCGGCCTTCCCCAAGACCCGATATCAGGGTTCCCACGAGGGTGAAACGGGTCTCTTCCCTGCCAAATATCTTGCAGTACTCGGAATACTCGCGCCTGAGGACTTCCTCTCCCTGGGCAGTAACGGTTATGTGCTGCCCGTCCGGGTTCACGGAACGGTCGATCAGCCTCGTGCGTTCCAGGGCCTGCAGACGCCGGGACGCCGTCTGCGGACTGCTGCCGAGAGTGGTCCCGAGTGTCTGGGAAGACGCAAAGACAGGTCCCCTGCACCCGCCCATCATGGCGATTGTCTTAAGGCACTGGAGGTCCCCGGCAGTAAGCATACGTATCATTTTTGAGATGCTTATTATATATGGGTTGCTAATGGGTATAATCCGTCTGCATATCCGGACACGATGTCCCTGTGGGAGAGTTTTTTGCAGATATACACCCGGATCCGGCTGTCCGCGGTTGACGAGAAACCAATGCATGCATGATACCCTGCTATTTAATCAGAGGCCGTTCTTCGTGAAATGTCGAAGTCGCATTCGTTAATTATAATATCTCAGGGGTGTCACTCGAGCTGATCATGAAATCCGGATTGCGGAATCAGCTCGCCGAAAAAATGGCGGGGGAGATTACGCTATCGGACTCGCCGGGAAAAGCCCTGAAGAAATGGCGGATGAGTTTCAACATCCCCCAGGGTGTCCTTTCCGAACACCTGGAAGTATCCCCCTCCGTAATCAGCGACTACGAAAGCGGCCGGAGAAAAAGCCCGGGAACCGCTGTTGTCGGCAAGATCGTCGACACGATCCTCTCGATTGACGAAGCAAACGGCGGCAGGTACATCCAGAAATTTGCAAAAATGCTGTACAGCGACTTCGATGAAGATGTCATTTACGACATTCACGACTATGCGAACCCTGTTTCTCTTGAGCACCTGTCGAGGGCCATCGGTTGCACGACATTATGCGGCTCACTGGACCAGTCGATTTTCGGATACACCGTTGTAAACAGTCTTAACGCGATATTGACACTCTCTTCAAACGAGTTCAACCGCATTTATGGCTGGAGCACGGAACGGGCGCTGATTTTCACCCATGTATCCACCGGAAAATCGCCGATGGTTGCCATCAGGGTTACGCCCTTCAAACCGCGTTGCGTTGTGCTGCAGGGAATCGACGTCGCAGAGGTCCATCCCATTGTGCCGAAAATGGCCGAAAAAGACAGGATCACCGTTCTCTGTACAGGAATGAGTATCGATTCAATTGTAAACGTACTGAGGAAAGAGCAATGGTAGGAATTATCACCTACGGTGTGTATATACCGAGGTTTCGGATTAAAATAGAAGAGATTACCCGCGTTTGGGGCGCAAATGCATCAGATGTGACGGGCGGTCTCGGTGTTCACGAAAAATCACTTCCTGACCTCGATGAGGATACGGCCACCATCGCCGTGGAAGCCGCACGGCATGCACTTGCCCGGCGGAACCTGGACCCCGAACAGATCGGGGCGGTGTATGTCGGGAGCGAATCCCATCCTTACGCCGTAAAACCAACCGCATGCACGGTGGGCGAAGCAATAGGTGCCACCCCGAGGATGATGGCTGCAGATTATGAATTTGCCTGCAAGGCCGGTACCGCAGGTATCCAGACCTGTATGGGCCTTGCAAAAAGCCAGATGATCACGTATGGCATGGCCATCGGGTCCGATGTCGCCCAGGGTGCGCCGAGTGACGCACTGGAATACACGGCTGCGGCAGGTGGTGCCGCGTTTGTCATAGGTAATAAAGATCCCATCGCCGTCATCAACCGTACCTGTTCGTTCACGACGGACACACCTGACTTCTGGCGGAGGGAAGGGGAAGATTACCCACGCCACGGGGGCCGTTTTACCGGCGATCCGGGTTATTTCAGGCATGTTGAAGGTGCGAGCCGGATGCTGCTCGGGGAGCTCGGGAAAACCGCGAAAGATTATGATTATGCAGTATTCCACCAGCCCAATGCAAAATTCCCCCAGAAAGTCGCACAAACACTCGGCTTCTCCCGCGAGCAGATCGCCCCTGGCCTTGTCGTCCCCAACCTTGGCAACACCTACAGCGGATCAAGCATGATCGGGCTTGCGGCGACACTTGACGAGGCAAAGGCGGGGGATCGGATTTTCGTATGCTCGTTCGGCTCCGGTGCCGGAAGCGATGCATTCGACATCGATGTGACCGACATCATCGAATCTCCGGAATTCGACAGAACTGCCGCTCCTTCGGTAAGAAAACTCCTGGAAAATCCGATTTACGTCCAGTATGCACAGTACGCGAAACACAAAGGGAAGATCGTGATGCAGAAATGAGAGACGTAGCAGTAATCGGAATCGGTTGCACGAAGTTTGGAGAGAAATGGGGGAGCTCGTTCCGCGATCTCTTTGTGGAAGCAGGTGCACTGGCGCTCGAAGATGCGAACCTCGCAGGCGAACAGATCGATGCGATGTACGTCGGGAACATGAGCGCAGGAAGGTTCATCGAGCAGGAACATATCGGTGCGCTTATTGCCGACTATTCCGGCCTTACGACGAACCATATCCCATCGACGCGGGTTGAAGCGGCCTGTGCATCCGGGGGTCTCTCCTTCCGCCAGGCGGTTATCGCGGTGGCAAGCGGCATGGAAGATATCGTCGTTGCGGCCGGGGTCGAAAAAATGACAGATGTCGGGTCGGCGGCGAGTGTCGATGCGCTTGCCGGAGCCGCGGACCGGGAGTGGGAAGGGTTTGTCGGGGCGACGTTCCCGGGATTGTACGCGATGATCGCCAACGATTATATGCAGAAGTATTCCCTGACCAGGGACCAGCTTGCGGAAGTCGCGGTAAAGAACCATTACAACGGGGCGCGGAATCCCATCGCCCAGTTCCAGCAGGAGATTACCATCGATACGGTCCTGAAATCCGCACTGGTCGCAGATCCGCTCAGGCTCTTCGACTGTTCCCCAATCACCGACGGGGCTTCCGCAGTTGTCGTGGCCCCGCTCGATCGTGCGAAAGAATTTACCGATACCCCGGTCAGGGTGCTCGCGAGCGCACAGGCAAGCGATACGATCTCCCTTCATGACCGGCGGGACATATCGACGCTTGACGCAACCCTGGTTGCAGGAAAGAGGGCGTTCGACATGGCAAAACTCACCCGGGCCGATATCGACCTCGTCGAGGTCCATGACTGCTTCACGATTGCGGAGATCTGTGCCATCGAAGACCTGGGGTTCTGTAAAAAAGGGGAGGCAGGAAAAATGACGAGCGATGGAGCGACTGCACTGAACGGGGACATCCCGGTGAACACGAGCGGAGGGCTGAAGGCATGCGGCCACCCTGTCGGTGCGACAGGGATCAAGCAGATTTACGAAGTCGTGATGCAGCTCCGCGGAGAGGCAGGAAAACGCCAGATCGACGGTGCGAAAATCGGGATGACGCACAATGTCGGAGGGACCGGTGCAACGGTCGCCGTCCATATTCTCGGGGTGTGAAGATGTCGGTTGCACGATTCTGGAGAAAAATACCACAACGCTATAACCTGATCGGGACACGGTGCACCGTGTGCGGGAGACATTTCTTCCCGCCGCGATCGTTCTGCCCCGACTGCAGGCGCAGCGGTAATATTGTCGATCACAAGTTCAAGGGGACAGGAACGGTAATTACCCACACGATCATCAGGACGGCCAGCGACCAGTTCGAAGACCTTACCCCCTATGCCCTCGCCATTATTGAACTCGACGAAGGACCGAGGATGACGGCACAGATCGTATGTTCACCAGAGGAAGTAACGACGGGAATGCGGGTGAAACCTGCGTTCCGGCGTATCGCTACGGATGGGACAAGCGGGGTAATCTATTACGGGACCAAGTACGTCCCTGCAGAATAATCTTCAATCAGTTTTTTTAACCCCGATATCGTAGACCACATGCCATTTTCCCGGCGAGTAGGAACGCACTACGCGTTCTGAAACAGATTCTGCCGGATACTCAAAGATCCTGTCACGATACTCCTGTTCCTCAGATACGAGACAGTAAAGATGGATGGTCCCGCCCGGGCGGCATACCCTGAATGCATCACCGATAAAGTCGATTGCGTTAAGCGGGAGATTCATGATTATCCGGTCGTAGACCCATGGAACCGTCCGGGAGATCCTCGGGGAGTCTGCAAGAACAGGAAGGACATTTCCCACGTGATTGAGGGCACAGTTTTCCCTGAGGAGGACGACTGCCCTGGGGTTGATATCGGCAGCCACTACGAACCGTGCCCTCTCCGCGAGGGTAATGGCAAAGGGCCCGACTCCGGCAAACATATCAAGGATAATCTCGTCTTTTCCCGTGAGATTTGCCACCCTTTGCCGTTCGGTCGCAAGCCTCTGGGAGAAATATGCCCTCGCCAGATCGATCCTGAACCGGTGACCGTATTCGTGGACGATTGTTTTCATGGTCGGGACACCGGCCAGGATTTGCAGGGTCCTGACCCGGTATTCACCGCGCACCGGGGATACGGGGGCAACGACCGTGGTAATACCGCTCCTGGAGGAGAGAAGCAATTCTGCAGCCGCAGTATCCGGTTCCTGCAGTATCGCTATGCTGCCGATCAAATCGTGCCTCGGAAGTGTCTCCCCCCGGTCCCGGTGAGCTTCGAAGACTTCCCTTAAGTCCCCTTCTTCCCCTGACGTGACGGGGAACGTGACAAAAGTCTCGTCTGAGCGTGGTTTGAGGCTAAAATCGAGTTTCCCTTCAAGGATCAGTTTCTGGCGGGTCTCCTCCCCCATGGCCCTCGGGACCCTTACCGCCCATTGTTCCACGTGCACACCACCACCCATCATTTATTCAGACACCAAATAGTATTGCATGCAGGATTATCTTGAGAGACTTAGGAACGGGTCTCTTAAATTATATTCACTTGAGAAGGAACTCCCTGCTCCGGAAGCAGTCAGGGTGAGGAGGTCTTTTATCGAAGAACAGACCGGAGCGCACCTCGGTTGCGTCGGTTCCTATACGATTGGTATTGAACAGGTCGTAAAAAGGAACTGCGAAAACATGATCGGAACGGTTCAGGTGCCTGTCGGGGTCGCAGGTCCCCTGGCTGTCCGCGGCGAATATGCACAGGGCAATTTTTTTCTTCCGCTTGCGACGACCGAAGGTGCGCTCGTGGCTTCGGTGAACAGGGGCTGCGGTGCAATCACGAAAGCCGGAGGTGCGGACGCCAGGATCTTCAGGGACGGTATGACCCGCGCGCCCGTCTTTGCAGCCAGGGACGTGATCCACGCCAGGGAGATTGCCGACTGGGTGGCGGCGAACAGGGAAACTATTGCAAAAGCCGCCGAAAGCACCACTTCCCACGGGAGATTCCTTGATGCAACCACATCGGTAACCGGGACAAGTGTTTTTGTGAGGCTCGAGTTCGATACCAAGGACGCCATGGGGATGAATATGGTCACCATAGCCAGTGCAAAGGTTGCAGACGTGATTTCGGAGGCTACCGGTGCCAGGCTGGTCTCCCTGTCGGGGAACATGTGCACCGACAAAAAACCTGCCGCAATAAACAGCGTCCGGGGCAGGGGAAAAACAGTTGTCGCGGGAGTATTCCTTCCCGATGCCCTTATTTCTGAGGTGTTCAAGACGGACACCGCATCGCTTTCGGAGGTAAACGTGCGTAAGAACCTTATCGGTTCGGCGCGTGCAGGTTCCCTTGGGTTCAATGCCCAGGCTGCAAACGTCGTCGCGGCCGTTTTCATCGCGTGCGGGCAGGACCCGGCGCATGTCGTCGAAGGCAGCAGCTGCATCACGACGGTAGATACCATCAGGGGCGGAGCCTATGTGGCGGTAACACTCCCGTCCCTTCCTGTGGGAACGGTTGGCGGAGGGACCGGGATCGATACGCAGGCTGAATGCCTGTCGATGCTCGGGGTCCGGGGCGGTGGCGACCCTCCGGGAACTCACGCGAGGAAATTTGCAGAGATCGTCGCCAGCGGTGTCCTTGCAGGTGAACTCTCCCTGCTTGGTGCGTTAGCGGCACAGCACCTCGCACGGGCGCACCAGGCGCTCGGCAGGGGAAAATAGCGGGGTTCCTGCGGGAAATTCAGTTTTTTAATACCTGAACCATTTCATCATCAGCAGGGCGTCTTCACCGTTCGCGTAATACCGGGATACAACAAACGCGTCCTGGTACCCGAGCTTCCGGTAAAAAGACTGTGCTTTGAGATTTGAAACCCTTACTTCCAGTTGTATTCCCGACGCAGATTCGAGAACGAACTGGTGTTCGATCCGTTTCACCATCTGGCGACCGATACCCTGGTTTCTATGGGGCGACACTACGGCAAGGTTGCATATATGGCCTGTACAACATCTCCCCGGTGTCCTCGAGACCTCCGACAATAAACCCTGCAAGGCACTCATCGCAGGTGGCGACAAAAAAGGTCGTCGGGAAACAGGCAATGGCATCGGCAAAAATATCCCCGCCCCAGGGATCAGGAAACGATTCGCTTTCAATCGAAGCGATTGCAGGGACATCGGTAATCCTTGCCCTCCTGATCCGGCACGTTTCTCCAGGCATTGTTCCAGTACCATTGTCACTGCTATAATATATCATTCAGGGCGCATTTATATGAGAAAGAGAGTGCCGGTTTTCCATGGTCAGAATGTATCGTTTTACAGCCGTACGGCCCGCAGCAGGGCATGAACAGGCCATTGCAGCGGTCCCGTACGACGTTGTCAGCGCACAGGAGGCACGTGAATGTATCCGGAAGAACCCGGAAAGTTTCCTGAAAGTGAGCCGTGCGGATGCACTGCTTCCGGATATTTCCCAGCATGACGAAGAGGTCTACCGGAAAGCCAGGGAGCTGTTCCAGGAGATGATACGCGGAGGGCAGCTGCTGCACGACAGCGTACCTGCGGTGTATCTCTACCGGGTTACCCAGGGAACTACCTGTTACCTGGGTCTCTGTTGCTGTCTCGATGTGGAGGACTACCGGGAAAACCATATAAAGCGGCACGAGGCGACGCGATACGACAAGGAAGAGGACAGGACAAGGCATATCAACGTCGTTAATGCAAATACAGGCCCTGTTGTCCTTCTCTACCGGGACCCCGGAGAAATATATCCCTTTGTCGAATCCCTCTTCGGTTCAGGAATCGTTCCTGCAGAACGGGTGCTCAACGACCAGGGTGCCCTGCATGAGATTTTCGTCATTACCGATCCTTCCGTGCATTCCCGGCTGGCCGGAATGTTTTCCACCGTCGATCTCTACATAGCCGACGGTCATCACCGGGCCAAATCTGCCGTAAACGTAGCGGAAAAGCGGGGCATTTCGAGTGGAGAAGCGGCTCGTTTCATGGGCGTTTTATTCTCCCACCGGCATGTCACCATCCACGGGTACAGCAGGCTGGTTCTCAAATCCAAAAAAATCACCGCTGAAAAGTTTTTTGCCGGCATGAACAGGAAATTCAGTGTGACCGCAATCTCGGGTATCGATCCCGGAGCCTACCAGATTATCGTCCGGGACCTGTATCTTGAGCCCCACCACGTATTTCACATGTATATCGGGGGGATTTGGTATGAATGTTCAACTCCCTGGCGCGAGGATGCCGGTCCCATAGAGTCCCTTGACGTTTCCGTCCTCCAGAGAGAAGTGCTCGAAGCCATATTCGGTATTACCGACCCGAGGGGAGATCCCCGTCTCCAGCACCTGGGAGGTGCCCGCCCAGTACGCGATCTCGAAGAACTGGTGGATAGCGGGGATTATCTCGTTGCATTCTCCATGCAGCCTGTTGAGGTCGATAAAGTACTCGAAATCGCAGACGAAGGGTGTATCATGCCACCCAAGTCGACCTGGTTCGAACCGAAACTCCTTTCAGGGCTTGTCATCCACATGCTTGACTGAACCGTCAGGGTTTAATTCTATTCCTGCAATTCATCCTTGGTATGATCACTATCGCACTGCCGAAGGGCAGCCTTGAGGAACAGACGCTGCAATTGTTTAAGGAGGCCGACCTCGGGGTCAGGAGGACTGACAGGGACTACAGCCCGAGTATTGACGATGAACGCATCGCGAAAGTCAAAATACTCCGCCCCCAGGAAATACCGACATACGTGGAGATGGGCTACTTCGACATAGGAATTTCCGGGCACGACTGGGTCCACGAGTCCGGCGCCCAGGTTAAAGAACTCGCAAAACTGAATTACAGTAAAACCGGGGAGGGGAATGTCAGGATCGTTATCGCGGTCCACAGGGACATGCCGATTTCAGGCGTCGACGAGATCCCACCGGGCAGCCGGGTAACGACAGAATACCCGGAAATGACGAAAGAATTTTTCGGAAGGCTCGGTATCCCGGTCAAGCTCTTTCACTGGTACGGGGCAAGCGAGGCTAAAGTCCCCGACCTCATGGACGTCGTGGTCGACCTGACCGAGACCGGGACGACGCTCCGTAAGAACGGGCTGAAAATCATCGGACAGATCATGGAGTCGTACACGGTAATAATCGCCAATAAAGGGAGTTTTGAAGACCCGGTTAAGAAAAAAGAGATGGAGGAAATCGTTACGCTCCTCATGGGCGTGGTCGAAGCAAGAAACCAGGTGCTCCTCTCGATGAACGTCCCGTCTGCCGTCCTCGAATCAGTCGTTTCGACCCTGCCTGCCCTGAAAAAACCGACCGTCAGCAGGCTTCACGGGATCGATTATTTCAGCATCGAAACGGTCGTGAACAAACACCAGGTCAATACCCTGATACCGAAACTGAAGGATGCAGGCGCCGAAGACATCCTCGAAATACCGATTACGAAAATTGTGCGGTAGGTTACAGAGAATAATGAGCCTGTGAAAGAAAACAATTAATAGGAGGCAGGTAGATTCTTCTTTTAGACAGAGGGAGGAAATAACCTGCTGCCTCGGGAAAATATCCCCGCCGTACAATTCCCTGATGGGAACACTTCTCCCCCCATACTCTCTCTTTTTTCGGACGGTTCCTCCGTGATTCAGGCCTGTTTTCCCACTTCTGATTCCAGGTTTGTTTTTTATTCAACTGCCAGCGATGCGCCGGATAGTGCGGAAAGACTCGAAATCATGGTTGACGGGAGCGGGGACGGCCATAGCGTGGCATTGTTCCCCGGAGACGAGGTATTTTTCATGTACGAAAAAGGCGCCTCCAACAACGAGGCCGAATTCAACGCCATTATCCTTGCGCTCGAAAACCTCCCGGCCGGGTCCCACGCCCGTGTCAGGACCGACAGCCAGACGGTGGTCTGGCACCTGACCAGCGGCACCAGGTCGAAACCTACGTCATTTGTGAAGAAAGCGGTCCAAATCCAGGAACTGATAGTAAATCGCGAACTGACCATCGAGATACAATGGATCCCGAGAAAACTGAACACCGCGGACCGCCTCCTCAAGCAGTACGTGGCAAGCCTTTGCGGTGCCGGCGGACGGGAGCCGATGTACCAGAAAATCCGCAGGCTCGAGGCAGAGAACAACCGGCTGAAGGCACGGTTAAGAAACGTGATGAGGATGTTAAAAACCCGGCCTGAAGGATGCCCGGAGCCGTGCGTGGCGATGGATGTCCTGGAGATGTAAGGATCCTTCAGAACTGGACTTGTTTTCCCAATAATGTTCCAATGAATCTGGTTAACATTATATCAGTAACGAGTCTGCGGTTATCCTGGGGATACTGGATTTTCAGGGCCTTCATTATTCACATTTTTCAGGTATATCTGTTTCAGAACCGGCTTTATCTGATGCAGCCTGACCGATGCGGCATTATAGAGCATCTCCGGATCGGTCCTGAAATATGAATGGATAAGGACATCCCGCATTCCTGCAATATCTTTCCAAGGGATTTCAGGATTACGTTCTTTAATATATTCTGGAACATTTTTTACTGCTTCACCAATGACCATCATCTGGTCTCTCACTGCCGATATCGTCTTTTTATCTGCCCTGAATTCTTCCAGGGACATTCCATGAAGGAATTCATCAATCGATTCCATCGAATCAAGGATATCTTTAATTGAAAGGAGATGGTTCCTCATACGTATGTCACATCTGCAAGGACAGCAGCACGCAATTCGTCACGCAGAGCACGTATTGGGACCACATCCACCTGATGATCAAACACCTGCTCAAGATACTGTTTCAACCCGCTGAGATCAAAAAGATCGGCACCGGGCAAAAAATCAACAAGAAAATCTATATCGCTCCCGACATTCTGTTCTCCCCGGGCATAAGAGCCGAAAAGCCCGATTTGCCTGACTTTGTATCGGTATCTCAGCTCATTGTTATTCCTTTTGAGTTCACTGAGAATACCGTCTCTGGTAATCATGACCTTAGGAGCGTCATTTGCCATACGATTCCATACACCTGATTAATTCATGATTATAAACGGATACCCGTAAAAACATATGCACATATTTTCCGGACATTTGCAGAGGCAGGCTTGCAACCTCTCAAACACCTGTTATCATCTTTGCATTTCCGAGCAGGGGATGCAGAGGTTCTTCTCTCCGACCTTTCGCACCCGGTGCTCTGAAACCATCTCCCCGCAGCATTCGCAGGGGACCGACTTGTAGATGGTTGCTTCCACAGGGACTTTTTCTTCCACGCGCCTCACTGAAAAGATATCCCCGAATGGTACGGTTAATATCAGGTTGCAGACATTGTCCAGGTGCTTTTCATACGCTTCAGTCTCTTTATCGGTTGCCTTTCCCGACATTACCTTATTTCTGAGATTTCCAAAGGCCGGATCAAGAGAAGCGGTTGAAAAATCGGGTTTCGTTGCTACCCTCACCGCGTAGTTGTTTCTCCGGTTGATTAACGTATATACGTGTTTTCCATAGTCGCGGAAGACCAGGTTGCCTTTTCCGGCAGTGCAACCGGTCACTACCTGGAGTGCGTCGATCCCGCAGGCGTCGTTCTCGACTATTGCGACAATCTCTTCGTCGTGGGACGGGTCCGTCCTGAGTTCTTCGAGGGCGATCACCGCTGCCCTGTAGCCGAGAGCCAGGCCAGGGCATTTGTGGCCGTGGAATTTGATTGCATCCGAAAAGGACGGGATTGGTGCTGCGGAGTGTACCATAATGAAGTATCAGCTTCAAACGACTTGAAGGGTGAGATTGGATCTGAAAAAACGGGTATGCAGGGAGCCCGGTCTATCAACGTGCCTTACTTGCAAAATATTCGGTTACATTTTTAATAATCATGTTAATCGAAAAATTTTTTGAATTCATGAACAGTGATATCCGCCTGTTTCAGGATTGCAATAAGTGTCCCTTTCTTCAATTCAGCATGAAGGGGTACTGAAAACACCCGCCATTCTTTCTTCATAACGATATGGCTTGCGGTTTGTCGCTGGACTTCGAAGCCCTGCCTCGCAAGGATTTTCACCATCTTCTCTCCGGAGATTACCGGAAGTTTACGAGACATCTGCCACGTCAACTTTAATAATTTCCGAACGGAGGATATGTTGCTTTTTATGGAGTTTTTCGCGTTGAACTTCTAAAACAAGTTCGATTGCCTCTTTGATATTGGTAAGCGCTTCCTCTTTTGAATCACCCTGGCTTATTGCCCCAGGTATCTCTACACACTGAACGAAATACCCGCCTTCTTTCTGTGGTTCGAGGACTACCGTATATTCCATACTACATCCTTAGTATCTGTGAGACTATACACATTTTCCCATGCTGACAGGTGAGGATGCCATGGATAAGGAGACGAGGAATTTTACTGCGTCCGAAAAAGACGGGATCGGTGTGTTTGATGTACCATAATGATGTATCGGCTTCAAACGACTTGAAGAGGGAGATTGGATCGGTAATGTTCCCCCATTATGAGGTCGGATTAGTTCGCAAGGGTAAAGAAGATCATGTAACTATTAAAATGCCAAACGGACAATTGATAACCATTCCTGTATCAGGTGACGTAAAAATCGGGCTCTTAAAAGCTGCTATTAAAAAGGCGGGATTATCAGAGCCTGCATTCGAAAAACTACTCTAAAGGGGAAAATTATGGAATATACTATTATCATTCACAAGGCTGAAGAAGGCGGGTTCTGGGCTGAAGTACCGGCGCTTTCCGGATGCTTCTCGCGGGGAGAGACTGTCGAGGAGACGATTGCAAATACCAAAGAGGCAATCGAACTTCACGTCTCCTGTTTAAGGGAGGATAACGAACTAGTACCTGATGACGAAGTGTTTATCATCAGCCGCGTGAGAATTGAGACTGTTTCCGTATAATCATATCAGACTGCAAGCAGCCAATATTCACAATACATCCAGTAGATGGCCCCTGAATTTTTTTAGGGTATAGTCACATTTCAGCGACTAATTTCTTATCTGATGAACACCCCCCCCCTTGCGCCAGCCCTGCCCCCCTTTGGGGGTGGGGGCGCTTGCGATTGTTCTGTATTACTGTGAAACGCCTGCTTTAATACAACATCATCACAATCGGGGCGCCACAGCGGCGGGGCGAAGCCCCCTGGAGCGCCAGTATTTTTTTCCATTATCAGAACACTATTTTGATCTGAATTTTGGAACGACACATTAGTGACTTTTTTCTCTCGTAAATTCCTTGACGAGTTGGTAGTTAAAATGACACTATACCCTTTTTTATTTATTGTTACAGGGGCAGGTATCACAAAAATTTTCAAAGACTTTTCTAGGTTTCTTCGTTTTCTGATTTTCTTTATCCAGTCGAAATAATCTTTTATAGATTCGCATGCACCCTAACATAGGTACTCATGGAATCCAGCCGCCAGGATATTCTCCTCTCATTGAAGCTCCTTAAAGCGGAAGTAACAAAAGAGTTTTCAGTGAAAAATATCGGCGTATTCGGATCGTTTGCCCGAAATGAACAAACTGATCAGAGCGATATTGATCTCCTCGTAGAATTCTCAAGGCCGGTGGGTTTTATCACGTTTATACGCCTCGAAAATTTTCTCTCCGAGCGCCTGGGAAAGAAGGTGGACCTGGTGACTCCTGATGCACTGAAACCGGTTATCCGGCATGATGTGCTAACCGAGGTCATTTATGTCTAAAAGGCAGTTACCAATGAAACAATGGTCCATTTGAAAATTTCCAATATTGTGCATTTAAAAAAGTATAATGCACAATTTTATCTATTTTTGTGCAGCGTAATATTTTAATGTCAGTCAGGGATGTTACTGAGTCTCCCTATACGTACTGATTCTCTTGAAAAGATCGATAAAACATCGTGGTTTTCATACAAAAACACTATTCACTACATCCCCCAGTGGAATTGGTTGTCTTCTGCCACCGGACTTACACGCCGGGTATCCGCTTCATCGGACAGGCGTTGCACCTCAGGCCGTCCTTATGCCTCCTGCAACGGGCGACTGCCACAAGCTTTTCATCCAAAAATGCTCCGAACACCCTGTCCGTCTCAGGGTCTGCAGTCTGCTGGTGGTAATGATACCAGACGTTCGCGGAACATGGTAACTGTCCCGGTAATGACGACCGGGGAATACAAGAGTCTCGAAGGTGGGAGTTTTGAGCAGGTTCATAGATTTGAACATATGTTCATTATTATGAACAATAATTATACGGAATTAGGGAGGAAATGCCCCGGCCAGCCTCTGTAGGATCTTCCGGTATACGCATAAATAGAAGTATTTTAAATGATGACAGAAACAGGTTGATCGTATGGATTCGAGCATCGACCGTAGGAATATACCGGATATGTTGGCCGCAATTATCACCAGACTGGATAGGATTGAAGAAAAAATTGATGAAAATTCATATCCATCTGAGGATTTAATAAAACCGGAATTCATCACGAAAGTTAAGAAAATCAAGAATGATATAGGAAATGGAAAATGCCATGATTATGAGGATGTTGATTCATTCCTCAAGGCGATTAAAGGATGACATATCGTATCCGGGTTCATCCGGATCTGGAAGATGATCTGAATCACCTTATTAAAAAAAGATCCAATTCTTTATTAACGACTGAAAAGGAAGATTCGGGCAGCTGGTGCGGTTCTTCTTACGACTGATGATGCGATCATCAAAGTTATTAAGAGGCACCGTAAGCAGATAACTATTGAAGTTAAAAATCCCGTTGAATGGCTCATGGAGGTGGATGCATATGGAGGCAAAGACGTTGAATGAAATCCATAAACAGGGCATTGATGCACTTGTGAAAGAGCTTGGACCTGTCGATGCGATGCGGTTCCTCCAGATATATGACCAGGGTAGTGGCGATTATACGAAAGAAAGAAAAAAGTGGCTTGAAAATGATCCCGAAAAATATCTTGAAGCGGTTATTGCACATGCGAAGAAAAAATCACGTGCATGATACTGAAGGATTGTTCTACGCATAAATCACTTCACTGAGGATCGGTTCTTTTAACCTGAATTTGATGGTATCCTCGATAACGAGGTCCACTTTCCTGCCGAACAGATCTTCGAGATAAAATTTGCAGTCCATATAATTATCAAAGGTCTCTTCTTGTTTGTTGAATACGACCAGTACATCAACATCACTATCCGGACGCTCTTCTCCACGTGCATGTGACCCGAATATGCCGATCCGTTCGACACCAAACCGTTTTTTTAATATCGGTTCGTGCTTCCTGAGCAATGCGAGCGCGTTCATATTTAATGCCATTATTGACGTAGATACTCTTAATTGTGTGTTTGCAGTATTGTGGTGTCGTGAGTCAGGGATCTCTAACGGATATACTTGTCAGCAGGAAATTACACGGGGAACGTTACAGATTCTATCGAAAAACCACAGATGCATCAGGATTTTCATTTAAATCAGGGTAACTACATTCTCTTCTGACATAGTTGTCTTCTGCCACCTGACTTACACGCCGGGTATCCGCTTCATCGGACAGGCGTTACACCCCTGCATATTACCGAGGCAGAACGCGAGGCGTTCTTTTATTGTCGGCGGTAAATCCCGTTCGGATATCGGGACGAAGCCGAACAAACGATAGAAGCCGACCAGGTCGAGGGTCGAATGGAGGAAGAGCGTTTCATGTCCGCAGGCGTTGACGAGCGCCTTTACCACGAGTAGTGCCAGGCCTTTTCCCCTGTACTCATCCAGGGTGTAGACCCCGTCGACCTCCAGCCCGTCGTTGTGCCTCCTGCAACGGGCGACCGTCACGAGCTTTCCGTCGATAAATGCTCCGAACACCCTGTCGATCGCCGGGTCGGCAGTCTGCTGGTGGTAGTGGTACCAGACGTGGGCGGCGAGCGGGAATTCGGCGGGGGTGAGTTCGCGGATGGTGGCGGGGGAAGGGGACATTGTTGAATATGTTACCTGAAATAGTGATAAATGCCATTGTCACACGATCAATATTATTAAGGTGTTCTGGAAAAGAGGGGATTTTGTGAGAACCAAGGTTATTGTAATAATTCTTATTGCTGTCTGCGTTTTGATAGCAATTTTACTAATGTCGGTAGGAACAGGAATAATAAACCCGATTGGAACCGGACAGCAGGGAGGGATTACCGATGTTACTCCCAGGGACCTCCCCGACCGCGTATCATTCCAGAATGCCTATCAGGCGGTCAATGATCATTATCTGGATAGCAGTTCGAATTTTTCGGTATACCAAATCCAGGCAGATACCGTAACAGCTGATGGATCCGCAAAAAGCTGGCTGTTTGACGTGAATGAATACCAGAACCAAACGGTGACTCTTATTTTTGACCGCAAAGGGTTATCTGAACTCCCACAAATCTCAAGCCAAAAGTTAAATCCCATAAATATGGGAAATATCATCGACCCGCAGACATTCTTGGATGATCACAAAAGCTTCATTGAAGACCTGTCCACATCCCAAAATAATTCCAGGGTAGAGTTAGTACTCGTTAATAATGTATACACGATTTCCCAAATGAGTAATGGACAAATAACTGATTATACGTTTGATGCAAAAACGGGGAACCAGATTAATAATTCATAAATTTCAAGAATCGGAAACCACATCCTAAATTTTTTTTTTTATTTCGGAATAAAATTCATAATTCCCCTATTATATTCCATGAACATCGGATTGATGGGCCCGATACTAATCCATTGGGTTTTTAGAATTTCTGTTATCGTAAACGGGGAAACATTTATCGGAATTTTAGATACCATGGATCCTCGGAAATTAGAGATGAATTGATATTGGGGTAACTATTCAGGACCAGGATAAAAATTATTATAAAAATGAATGTTATGTTAAATTGATATACACTTTATTAGACGATGGGATATTAATTGGCACGGGGGGGGATTTTATCGGTCCTGGCGCATCCGGCACATTCATAACTGCTGAGAACTGGATCGGCCCTAACGGGAGGGCCGCTGCTAAAATGGTGAATGTCCTAGGTTGATTCGCTTCTGCCGGTGTTAAAACTCTTGAACCGACCTGATGCTTTTGCAGATCACTTGTGATAATGTAATAATCTTCTGTAACGCTCATTGTTCCCGTGTAGGTTGAATTTATATTGAATGTAATAAACGGATTTTGCGATCCCGAAGACGAATCGCCGCTTTGGGTTACATTGGTATATTTCAGAATATAGGTCGTAACATTTGTATTTGTCATATTCGGTACACTTGAAACATACGTATCCGGTAAGGATATGGTCTGGGATCCCGCATTAAAGGAAATAGTAGAATTAGGACCAAAAATATTGATGTTTCCTGTCTGCATGACTTTTAACAGGTATTTGGCTTCCCAGACCTGGTTCAGATAGATAGTTCCCGCATTAAACACGAGTTGCCTTGGATTGCCGGACCAGTTTCCGGTTTGGTCAATAGTAGTGGGGTATGTGGGTAAATGCGTTCCATTCGTGACCCAATATGAATCCTCGAATGTCGAAATACCAGGCGCCGGAACATATTGAAGAGTTTGATTGTTTCCTGTATTCGGTTCCATTACGTAATTCACCTGGATTTGATCGTATTTCAGGTTCATACCGGTATTCACTCCGGCGGTAGTCTGGAGATCACCGGCGATCTTTGTATAGATTGCTGCCAGATCTGCTCCCGTGGGCGCATTCTGATAGAATCCTCCCGAAGCATTAGCCATTGTCTTCATAGCTGGAATGGCGGTTGTGGTATCCAGAGAAGACCCGAGAGATATCATATAAAGTCTGATACCACTATCTATTGCATAATTTGTCATATTCTGGTCGGTAGATTCACCATTGGTGCATTTGTATATTCCATTACTTTTCGTCAATGTTCCTCCAAGTCCTGGATACCACATATAATTACTCGGTTCGAGATTGCTTGTCGAATAACTATAAGAGCTTCCAGATGGCCATGTTTCATTCGCAGGCCACCCAGTTCCATGCCCAAGCGGTGTGCCATTCAAATTCCAGTTTCCATCGGTGAGCAGAACTATTGCTTTTACTGCTCTCGGATTGGAATTCGGGTTACTTCGGATGAGGTCAATTGCCTGTTTCAGTGCAGTTCTCGTTTCAGTGGCCCCATTTGCACTGAGGGAATCAATCGATGAATTCACGTTGGCGAAATTATGGGTTAGTGAAATATCAGTTCTGGTCTGCGTCCCTGCAGTATATCCCGCAAAGGATACTATGGCAACTCGATCGCTTACATTATTCATATTCGAAACAAAAAGTTTGGCTGCATTTCTCGCACTGGAGATTTTACTTGGACTGTCATCTGCCATACTGCCCGATCTGTCGATCACAAGGACTGCATCTATGGGATTCGGTTGTAACGCCCATCCATCTCCTTTCAATTGTATGTCCACCAAAACCGTATCGTTTACAGTGACGGTACTCGTATTGGTCGAAACAGCTACTGACAGATAGGGATAATTTTTCCAGACCAGTTGAATGGAATGGCTTTGGTTGGTCCAGGTTGCCGTTACATTACATCGTCCTGTTGCCGTCGCGTTGTAACTTGAATTGCCTGAATTCGCTAATAAGAAGCCTCCGGGAGTGAAAGCCACTGTAGCGTACCCATCCTGATCGGTCACTGCAGATGTCGAAGATAGGTACGGTGCGCTCGTCGCTGCCGCAGAATAATTCGGCGAATCGTAGCGAACATTATTGATGGCAAATGTTACTGTTTGATTTTCAACAGGATTTCCTAGAATATCTGTTACTTTTGCTAATACGTCGGCACTGAACCCGGGTTCTGCATCAATACTTGGCATCGTCTGGGGAGATGCAGTAAGAAGCATATCTACGGGTTCCTGACTGATAAACCTCACCTGCTGATTTAATGTCACTGAACTATTGTCAAGAGCACTGGCGTTAATCCAAATAACACCAATACTGGTTTTCGGACCGTACATCATCATCGCAAGACCGTCCTGATTTGTACCGATGATCTTGTCTTCTCCTGGAATGCTAGTTGTTATCTGAATCGATCTGTTCTGGACGGGGTTGCCATACTGGTCCCAAAGGTAATAGCTGATATGGAACTGGCTTAATCCATCTGCATATGTTGCTGAATTTGGGGGATCAACGGTCGATACAATACTCCAAGGTATGCCCGGAATTCCATCGATCATCAGGAGCTTGTCGGGTATGGCCTGCTGCCCATCCAGGGTCGTCATCCCAAAGGGATGGATCATTACCACGTTCCAGCCTTGAGCGCTGTTTATTTTGAGATTCGCTGTTATATTTCCATATTGATCAACTGAAAAAACGGTCTGGCTGGTTAGAGATGAGTTAACTAAAAAACCTCCATTCTGAGGTGGTGGTGCACTGACGGTGAGCTGGACTTGTTCTGCGATGTGCCGGTTATCGATTGGATTCCCCCAGCGATCAACGAAACTAAATTGGATCTGATTTGTAGAACCGACTGTCATTTCGTTTGAATAGTTGTATACGGAAATACGGTAGGGCGTGTCATGGTCGATATGTTCTGTCAGATTCACATATTTATATTTGAATGGCTCACTCGTATTCGTATCATTTATCCGGTACTGGATTGAAGCATTAAGCAGTACATCGCCACTTGTTTTCTGGACAAGAAAGTTCGTCGTCGATACCCCGTTAATATCCGTAATCCTACTTACCGGATTTACCGAAGCCAACGAATTATTCACTGAAAAGGTAATCTGATACCCATTGATCGGTGTGCTCAGGTTGGATATGCTTATGGTAATTATTCCGCTATCTGTACCATTAGCAACATACCACTCACCCGCATGATCGCTTTGTATCTGAATATGATCGGGGACTACCGCTGATGCCGCGCATATCAAAAAAAGCAGGAACAGAGCAGGGTACCCAACCCTTCGCCATCTCATATACTTTGCCTCAATGGTTGACATTAGTGCATACCACATGATAAACATTAGTATAATCAAAAAATTATATCATTTCAACCGATAAAGATACTCAGTGTTTCGTTAAATGGAATTTCAAATAAACCTGCGTATTTTTTAAATAACTCATCGAATAGAGAAAATTTCTTTATGGCGACGATAAAAGATTTAAATATATCCCAGAGTAAAATCTGAATAACGTGACGATTTTCCAGCCAGCGGGAACACACGTAAGGTGGTGAAGGTAATCCGGCATGAAGGTGAGGCAGGACAGGCTCTCGATAGATTTTCTTGTAGGATTTACCATTTTCATGATTGCATTCATCATGGTAATGACACTCCTTTCAGGTCTTCTCATCGGACTCCAGAGTAAACACATCGACTATGATGCGGTAGCATACAGGACCGGTGTCATCCTGGCAGAAGACACGGGTTTCGGGTACGATCCGGCAACTAATAATACAACTCCTGCCTGGGAGTCACTCCCTGAATACCCTCCCGATCAGATCCAGATATACCGTTTCGGTCTCGCGGCGTCGAGGAATAAGACGGGAGTCCTCTCGAATGAGAAAGTGGACAGATTTTTTAATGATCCGAACTATACCCTTAATTATCCGAACAACCCCTACGATCTTTATCATAAAAAAGTGATTTTCGATGAAGATCCTGCTTCGTCTTTATCCTCGCCGATATATCATTTCAATATTACTATGACCCCCCTTAGTGCGAGTCTTCCGACGTACCAGATAGGGGAGGCAATCCCTTCAGCCAGCAGCACCGGGTATATCCACCGGGTCGTAAAAATACGGCAAGCCACGCAAGTGAATTTTACGAATACCCCTGATAATATTCAGAGTCTCAACTATCCTTTGAATCAGGTATTTGTCTATTTCGACTTTCCTGACCTCTACTATTATCATCCGGACAGGGTCTATAATGCAGATCCTTTTACAGAAAACACGACGATTATATTCCCCAGTCTTACATCCGTTCTTAAAGGGAAAACATCTCTTACCGGGATAAACTTATATATCGATTCTA
The DNA here is from genome assembly GCA_963809105.1 of uncultured Methanomicrobiales archaeon. Lineage (GTDB taxonomy): Archaea > Halobacteriota > Methanomicrobia > Methanomicrobiales > Methanospirillaceae > CAIKOD01. Next base: position 666,262 of record CAWEIC010000005.1, read on the forward strand.
ACCCCCCCCTGGGTAACGTGGGTGGAGATACGCCAATATCGGGGCTTATATCAACTAATACAGTGACATTATGGGTAAACGGAAGTCACCAGGCTACCCTGCAGGCGCCGGTCACCCCAAATAGCACAATAGCCCTTAATCTTTCTCCGGAATTATTTCACCAACTGCAGAATAACCAGTGGTATTACCTTAGTTTAAACTTCCAAAATAATGTGACATATAACAGTAGCAGTTATAATTTCGATGCCTCCACCGCAAAAGTTAATCTTGTCCCGTACGCGATGGAAGTGAGAATTTGGTAGATGATTCCGGACAACTATACACCATCGAGGGGATCGCTGCTGCAATTATCATGCTGGTTACCGCCTATATCATGCTCAACACAACAACTCTCTATACCCCTGCCGATACTCATGTGACGGATATGCAGCTCCAGCAGCTCGGAACCGATACATTGGCCATGATGGATACGATGAACTCATCAGGTCAACCGGAGAGTGATCTTGAACGTGATGTCAGACTTTCCGATAATGTAACGTTTAACTCGACGTTTAATGCTTACCTTAATGCGCAATATATCCCGGATTCGAGACCACTTCAATGGAATGCCACAATTTATTATTACGATGAAAATGATGCGAATAACCCGGTTAAGAGCTATAATTTTGCCCAATCAAATGAGACAATGACAGGAAGAGAACATTTTGTTATGGTGACAAAATGGGTGCATATTGAAGACAATTCAACCCATCCCTCGGTTTTACCACAAAGAGATCGAGTCGTTCTTATGGAGGTGTTGTTATGGAGAGGCTGAATGATGATGCCCAGTGGATGATCCTTCTCGCATTTATCATCAGCATCAGCATCTTCTTCTCCGCTCTCATCATCAATGAGTCGGTCCTAGTAGGTCAGACGACAGCTGAAAGTGTGCTGGACCTGCCAAAATCAGATATCCAGGACATGAGAGCCGAAGTATTCAGGAGTATCGAGACAAACACCACGCCTTCACCCCCTGCCTGGATAGATGACATCAAATACCTGAGTATCAGCAGGAAAAACGCAATTGTCTACATTACTGATTTGAATAGTAACATGACACCATCATGGAACTGGCCCCCTCTTCCAAGGGATATGATCCAACTTGGATATAATAACGGCGTAGTAAATTATAGCGAGATGTTCTTGTATGAGACTGAGACACCCTGAAACTACTAAATGGAGGTTTGCGGGCGATAACGGCGTTTCCAGCCTCATCGAGTATATTACAATCTCTGGAATTCTGATGGTCGTTCTCGTCATCACCATGCTGGTTGTGCCAAATGTCATGATCGTGCAGCCATCGGAAACCCTCAGCTATTATTCCTTTGCAGACATCGCAAACGGGGTAAGTACGAGGATTGTTGATGTCTATGCAATCCCAGAGGATAGTTATGCAGCAACAGCACTTTCTAATGGCCAGTATGGATATTTTCTTGATAATGTCTCCATCGTATCGAAGTACGATATCCCCGACACTGTCGCGGGTAAAAGTTATGCCGTAGATATTGAGGGTTTCAATTTGTCTCAGAATGTGGTAGTATCAGGGGCCGGTACGAGCAGCACCGTTTATCTTGCAGGGATCGGAGCGACAAGAAGGGCAGGAGGGAGCACAACTGGTGCAGGAGTGAACCAGATCAGTTATAACTATCCATAGGGAGCAGAAATGGACAGAAAAAAAATCAAATGGACGGAACAGGCGGTCTCGGAAGCAATCGGCTATATCCTCATTCTCGGGATCATGATTACCGGTATCGGCCTGGTAACGTTATACGGATACCCGATCTTACTTCAGCAGCAGGATAATGCAAACATATTAAATATGCAGCAGAACTTCATTGTCCTCCAGAACAATATCAAGGGTCTTGTTTATAAAAATGTGCCTTATGAAGAGACCTCCCTCCAGGTAAGCGGCGGAACACTCCAGGTTATCAATGGCAATTCTTCAGGATCACAAGGGCAATCGCATTTTGACATCAATTATGGGGGAACTCCATACGGGCCGTGTCACACTGGTCTGCTGGAATTCCAGTCGAATTCGAACAATGACATTATCGCTCTGCAAAATGGCGCAGTGGTAACGAATGGCTTTAGTCAGACAGGTGGATCATCCATGCTCTCGGAACCACGATGGTTCCTTGATTTCTCAAATGGCAACTGGACTCTCGTCATTACAATTGTAAACATAAATTCCACTTCACCGTTATCTGCAACAGGGTTGGGAGATGTCCAGATGAATGTGACGGAGATTGGATCGATGGATGTCCCGCCGACAACAGGGCAGGTTGTCATTAATTACACGGATCTCGGGGAAGGATATACTACGGCGTGGCATAATTTCTTCAATGATACCAGGGTATTTCCTAGCAAAATAGCAACTGTGGGGCCTTCGAGTATTACTCTTAATAGCATAAACAGATTGGTCATTAAAAATTACACGGTGACTATATTGAACCTTTGAAAATCCTCCTATTTTTAACCACCACCCCTGTAGTGAATCTATAAATCTGTAATTTGGAGGCCTATTGTATCCTATTTAATTTGTAGAAAAAAAGAGACAGGATCTTGAATGTTAAGGATCTCAATATACCCTCCCTATCAATGAACACAAGGATGAAGGATCTTATCACATAGTTTGAAGGAGGTGAGATAATTAAGGTAGGGATAAGTACAAAAAACAGGCTCATATGTGCATATTGTAGGGAACAGGATCACTCTCTTGAATTCAGGGTAATTGTCAATTAGAGCCAGATATAGTCGTTATCCGATGATATTTCATTTGCCACCCACCTTATTAGAACGATATCTTCAAAAAATTCAACCCCATTCCAGCCCCTTAGCCTCAAAAATAGGCCGTTATCTTCATTTCTGCCATACCTTTGTTCCTTCGAATTCTTGGGACACCGGAATTTGATGCAATACTGCCCGCATTCCCACCCGATAACGGAAATACCCAATAATTACCCTTATAGGGAAACAAAGCCCATATTGTCCTTTTTCAGCCGATTCCGGGCTCGAAATGGCGTTGGTTTACATCAGGCTATTTTTTATTGGTATGCGTGCATGAAGGAAACATACACGAGGGGATTCATATTCGGGCTTATCTGCCCGGGGATTGGAGTCAATTCAAATCTCCAGCTTAAAACAAATCATGACAGAAAAGGGGAGGAGCCATCCCGGGAAAAATACCGGGGGTGATTGCAGTCGGCAGAACCCGATCAATAAATGTCCTAATCATAATTAGTACTAATCGTGATTAGTCACATAGTATTGAAACCCAGGCTCTGTTGAAATACCCAGGCAACAGGTAATCGGATCGTCATCAGATCGGCTATGGCAAACAATTCACGGTTTCTTTTCCGGGAGAGCCGCACCCTGGTGATCTCCTCACCCAGTATCGGTCACCATCTACCATGGGATATACATTCCGGGAGAACACCTGGCCGGGGAAGACGACAGCGATCCCGCAGCCAAAATCCTTTATGCCACGGGATAATATACCATATGAGGCATATATCATGAACTCCGGTGAACCAGCTGAGGATATCGTCCTTTTTCTTCCTTCAAAGGGCCCTTCGGAAGAACAGGTCACTGAAGCAATAAAAATCGTTCTCGGCCGTCACCCGGAAATCCTGTTCGCATGGCTCTATGGGTCCTTTACACGACATGAACCATTCCAGGATATCGATCTTGCAGTGTGCATTTCCCGGGTGATCTGTGATATGGACCCTTATACCTTGTACAAACTGCAGATGCAGGTCGCCCGGGAAGTGGAAGAAAAGGGAATATCGCCAGTTCCCGTCGATGTAAGGGTCCTCAACGACGCTCCGGTCGAATTCCAGTATGAAGTAATCAGAACCGGCAGGCTTGTGTTCGAACGGAACCGGGAGCAGAGGACAGAATACGAAGCGGATATCATATCGCGGTACCTCGATTTGCGCTACCTCTTCGACCGGGTGGACCACGCATTTCTCGCAAGGGTGGCACGTTGAGGCGGATTGCTCAGCTCAATGCTCTTTCGGAGGCCCTGGAAGATTGGGAAAGATACCAGACCATCCCGGTTGAGGAGTTCAGGGATGACAGGGATACGCGAAACATGGTGCTCCATGGCATGCTGGTTGCAATCCAGTCAGCGATCGATATTGCTACTGATACTATCGCGGAAGAGGGACTGAAACGTCCGTCCAGTTACCGCGAGACCTTCGGGATTCTGGCAGCCGGGGGAATCCTTACGCAGGAACTGGCCCGTTCGCTCTCGGATCTCGCGGGGTTCCGGAATGTACTGGTCCATATCTACTGGGACCTTGATCTCCTCCAGGTGCATGCAATCCTTATGCATGACCTCAGTCCGCTGAAGGAATTTCTGATGGTTATGAAAAGGATCGAACAGGATTCCTGATACCCATAGGAACTGTCATGTGTCAGTTGAATCTGCTTTTCAGAAATTAATAGTGCCTTCCGTGATGCCTGTAGGACACGTCATTCCGCTGATACAATCAGGTTATAGAGATATTCAGACATCTTGAAAAAAGTATTGCCCCAGGGGATTCTTCACAGGTAATTATTCCGCCGGAGCCATTCGACCTGGGGCCCGGTGTACCGGTATATTATATCGCACTTATCGTCCTGGAAACTCCAGGGGACGACGACTAAGATGTCGCCCTCGCGGATCCAGACTTTTTTCTTGATTTTTCCCTTGATCCTTCCAAGACGGGTCACGCCGTCGAAACTTTTTACGCGGATATGGTTTGCACCCATCATCAGTTCGGCCATGGCAAACATTTCACGGTTTCTTTTCTGGGGCAGCCGCACCCTGATGATCTCCTCACCCGGGGGCCCATGAGAGGTTTTTTCTGTCAGTAACTCATCTCCAGCCGTTGTGATATTCTTCTTTCCGTTAAACCTGTTGATAAATGCAGAGAATTGGCCTTCCAGGTTTATATAATTATATTGCCTTCTAATTGAATTCGGGAACATTATCCACCTCTTCCGGACTATCCATGTCCCCGTGATATCCCGGCCGATATTTGAGCCTTCACGGGAACTGTGATGAGACACGTCGAAAACCAGTCCCCATGACAACCGTCGTAAAAACGATCTCCCCGAAAACAGATTTCACTGCCCTGAACACCCGGACCGGTATCGCCGGGTGGACCGTGGATGAAGGTCTGATATTAAAAATGTTTGGCGCAACTTTATTTGTTACCTGCGACTAACCATGCATAACCGAATTCAGGATCAGGGGGGCACGTTTGGAATGGCTGGGATTTCCACCACGGTGAACGAGGCGACAGCCTGGAAAATCCAGGGAAATATCAATTACAAGCAGGGAAACTTTGAATATGCGCTCATTTTTTATGAAAACGGTCTTAAATCAGACCCTCACAATGTTGATATCCTGAATAACAAGGGGATGGCACTTGTCAAGCTTGGACGGGTGGACGAGGCACGGCAATGCCAGAGAGCAATTCGGAAGATTAAGGAGAAACAATCCGGAATGACACCCGAAGGGGCTGGGAAACCAGGCAGCTGCACGGTTAAAATCAAGGGCATGAACGGCACTGCCGGTGATCCCGGCACCATAGCCGTACCTGCAACGTCCGGGTTTATCGACAAAGCCCTGATGGGAGAACTGCAAATCGGGGACATAGAACGAAATATTGCATTGATCCAGAAGGGTCTCGAAAAAGTCAGGCTTTGCAGGTTGAAGGAGACGAAGGACTGCAAACTCCGGATTAAAGAGATGGAGGAGAATATCGAGGCTGACGAAGCAGGGGCTCGAGATGGTAAAACTGAGCAGGATCGAGGAGGGCAAAAAGATACAGTCCATCGAAGAAAACCTTGAATTGACCAGGAAAGGCCTCGATATGATAAAGCTCGGCAGGATGAAGGAGACCGCGTACTACAATCAGCAGCTGAAAGAAATCGAGGAACGTATCGATAGGACCAGGAAAAACTTACAACAGACCGGTGTGAAACGAGCTGAAACGGAAACTGCAGGAGGCCCGGTGGCAACCGGTGCCGTGGGCTACAGAGAAACACCGGCAGACATTCCCGCTCCCATAATTCCGGTTATGGCTGGGAACGACTTTAAAAGCATACCCAGGGACCCGGATCCCGGTTATAGTGCCGCTGATCCGCCCGATGAATACCAACCGGTCACCCCGAACAGGATCGTGTTCGTTACCGTCATCGTCATTGTTTTTGTCGTGCTTATCCTGACATACTTCAATTTTTTCAAATAGCACCATGCAGACCGGATGAGGCTGGCACCGGCAGTGCCTGATAACCCCTATCAGGGACCTCCGAAAAATCTTTTCACTCAGATATCCCTGGTCGACGGTATCCTGCCCTGAAAAAAAGAACAATGATTCGTTGCAAACCTGTCCGTTCAGTCCTTTTCCAGTTCGCTGGATTCCGCTTCAGGCACTTCGGTTTCGTCCCCGCATTTCCTTGTGGCAAACCAGAGGATCGCGATACTAATGATCATGGCGATCAGCGTTGCGTCGACAATGGCCATACCTGTTGCACGGATCTGGTCTGTATACGTAGTCGCGGCCATATCCACCCCGAGAACTGCCACGGTGTTCCCGTCCGATCCATTGATATCGGTATCAATCGGGGCATACCCCGAGATGAACGTCCCGTATTTATCGGTATACACCTGCGGGGAAGCCGTTGGCAACGAGAGGGCCCCGAAAATCTCTGATTTATCCGGGGTAATGTAGCTGTCCCCGATCCTTGCACTCCCGGCCGGGTCTTCGAAATACAGGTCGTCGGCGATGAAGGTAATATTCTGGTCAGGGCTTACTTTCATGATGTATGCGTTCACGATGCGATCGTTCAGGCTTCTCATGGTGAGAAGGTGGTCCACAAGCGCCTTGTATTGCGGCGAAGACTCGTCACCCGGCTTGAGACCGGCGATATCGGGTGCATTGATCTGGGTCGCCATGACGCCTGCGACTGCCTTCAGTTCGTCACGGGTCGATTCCCTGATGCCGTTTGCGGCGGAATAGAGGGAGAACATCCCTAATGCCGAGATCACCACGATTATCGCGATAGCACTTAACCCGAATCTCCAGTTGAATTTTCGTTTTGGTTCCATTATAATCCCCTCCGCCTGATGAAAGCGAGCGATGCCAGGACGATTGCCCCGGCGGTGAGAAGAGACAACTCAGGCCCTGATGTTGTCGGTGTTGCGATCGGTGAGAGAGAGGAGGAGACCTGCACGTTCCCGCCGGAGGCAACATTGATGTTCGTCACATAATTCTGGTAGCCGTCCAGGGCCAGCATCACCGTGTGCGTGCCCGGGGCTACACTGGACAGCGTGGCCGGTGTGTAGCCCATGTATGCATTATCAATGTAAATGCTCGCTCCCGGTGGACTGGAACTGACCGATACCGTGCCGTATCCCGGGACCGGGGTGATCGTGGGGACACCTCCCGACGGCGTCAGGACTGCCGAGATATAGGACTGTGCATTGGAGTAGACCGTAACGGGAGTGGAGTAGTCATTGTATCCCGTCTGGGCCAGCCTGAGGGTGTGGATTCCTGGTGCAACTCCCTGGATGACGAATCCCCCGTTCGAATTTGTCTGTCCTTTGTAGGCGATATCGAAGTACACGTTCACCGTGGGCGGGCTCGCCTGGATAGTCACCCATCCCGGAAGCGAGCCTGATACCAGCGTCGCACTCATCGTCTGGTACGAATTGGCATTCACATACACCGAATTAGCCCAGTCGTTGTACCCGGATTTCTGCAGCAGTACATTATGGTTCCCGGGGTAGAGGGTCACGGTCAGGGGAGTCAGGCCCCGGTAGCCGCCGTCGACAGTTACCTGCGCACCGCCTGGCGTCGATGTAATGGCGACATCCCCGGTATTCCGCGGTGGCTGGGGGGATGGTGAAAGTGACGCCGAGAAATAGCTCGTCTGGCCGTTATATACCGTCACGTACTGGGAAACCGGGGTATACCCGTCCAGTTTTGCAAGGACCGTATACGTAGCCGGTGCGAGGTTCGATATCGTAAACGGGGAATATCCCTGGAAATTACCGTTTAATGAAATTGCTGCCCCGGACGGACTTGTGGATGCCGATATGGCGCCCGACTGCGGGGGTATGGGGGTGAGATCGGCATAGAGGTCTACCGTCTGGCCGTCGGAAGGCCAGCTCGTCACCTGGCCGTAATAAGTCTGGTAACCGGCGGCCTGGACGGTGAACGTCCTGTAGGGCGTGCCGGTAGGTACGACTTCAACGGTGCACTGCCCGTTTGCAATGGAGCATCCGGCCCTCTGGTCGTCAAACGTTACCATCGCACCGTTGACGCTGCAGTGGGTAGTAATCCAGCCTTTTCCACCCCCAATCGGTGTTGTCGGGATCGTGATGGTTACCGGCTCTGTCGTAGGAGTGGTGATCGGTTGTCGGTATCGTAATCGTTACCGGTTCGGTTGTCGGTAGGGTTATTGGCTGGGTGATCGGAATGGTAACCGGCACCGTCGTCACGAATGGGATAGTCGGGACCAGCGGTGCGAGGTTAAGACTGATGGCCTTGTCCTCGCCTGCATTAAGGGTAAAATCCTGCGTTGCCTGCTGGTAGCCTGAAAGGGTTGCCGTAACGCTATGGTCACCCGTACCGAGCTGCAGACCCATGACCGGCGTGGTCCCGACACTGGTCCCGTCGATCGTTACGGCAGCTCCCTGGGGTGTCGATGTGATGCTGACCGAACCGGTATCGGGACCCACTACTTCTGAAAATGATGGTGTTATTGCGGCTGCACCCGCCAACAACAACACAACGATGAAAAACAAGAGGCTTCTTCTCATTGAAATTCTCCTATAGTCTGATAATCGTTCTCAACCAGAGAAGTATTTATAGGAAGCTGAATACTTTTCCGGGACATCGCGGCCAACGATGATACGCCGTATACGCAGTTGAAATGGTAACAGGGACAGGAGACGTGGAGTTTCACAATAAAATATACAGGCCAGCCAGCTGGCAGCAGCTATTGTGAAGAGGCTGATGCCGGCATCCGGCTCACTGAACGTATCGCTGCGTTATATCGCGAAATCAGCTATAGTTTCGAAAATCAAAAGGATGGGGTTATGGTTACCCGTTACTGATTCCTCGGGCTCTTCGCTCCTTCAGGGCGATCCGGGTTGGTACCAGTCGGGTAGCGTGAAGTTCCCCGCCTTCAGATCATCCGGCCAGACAATCGTCGGACGACATTCGTTCAGAGTCGGGACGAAATAGAGTTGCTCCATGTAGAGCTCGAACGGGGCTTCGCGGTAGTCCCTGCTGAAGGTAATGTTCCCACCGCTCATCGCCTCGACCATCTGGGGCATGCTCAGCTGGGACAGGGCATTCTTCACCTGTGTTTTGTCCAGGGTCCCGGCATTTTCGATGGCTCTCACGGCTACATAAGTACCTTCGTAAGTCGAGGCCCCCATCATGTCCGGATAGGTCCCCCATGTCGCGTTGTATTCTTCTTTGAATGCCTGTGCGGCGTTTGCAATGGGTCCCTTTGGTGAAGTATAGGGTGAGAACCGGCTTTCTATATCCGAATATTCACCGTACTGGCCAAGGGCCGTGTAATAGGCCGGGTCATCGTTGTTCTCAACCGCGAGGAAGATCGTGTTCAGCCCCACGTCCCGGCGGGCCTGCGGGATCATGACTCCCTGCTCGTTCGGGAAAGCGGCGACATACACCACATCGGGTCCGGCTGCCTTGACGGCGGTAAGGAGGGTGTGGAAATCACCTTCGTTTGCCGGGTACGGCTGTGCCGAGACGAGATCGATATTGAGGTGGTTATTGGTGATCGTATGGTTCACGGCTGAAAGTACGCCCTGGCCATAGGGACTGTTCTGGTAGATTACGGCCAGGCGGAGTGGTCTGTCTGTCGTGAAATTGAATTTGTTGTAAATTGCCGGACGGATGACCTGGTAGATGAAATTCGTCGTAAAGTTGCCATACGTATCCGTTGTCGGACAGTAGTGGAACGTATAATTCGTATCGATATCGGTCCGGTGCGTAATGATGGGGCTCGATGCACCCGTTACGATGAAGGGGATTTTATTGTCGGCAATGGTTTGCTGGTACGATGAAGTGACTGCGCTCGAATATCCGCCAACGAGGATATCGACGTTATCCTGGGTGATCAGTTTTGTCACTGCGGTCTGGCCTCCCTGCTGTGTCGATGCGTCGTCGCCCTGTACCAGCCTGATCGGCACTTTTTGGCCGTTGATAAGGACCCCGCCGTTTGCATTGATCTCATTCGCTGCAATGACTGCAGACTGCCACATGCTCTTGCCTATGTTGCTCGAGGGGCCGGTCATCGATACGATGACACCGATTTTTACCTCGCTCGGCGAAGACGGGGCCGGTGAAGCCTGCAACTGGGTGCAGCCCGCCAGGAACATTGCGACGAGTGCCAATGCCAGAAGAATTCCTGCAATCGCTATTTTTTTCATTTCATTAACCTCCCGAAAGACAATTCCGCGGTACCCGTTTCAGATACCGTGTTCACTATCAACAGGCCTTTCGCGGGCCTGGTCACGATCCCATACCCTGTGTCAGAGATTCCAAACATGAGAAAAACACCATCCGGTAAACTCTTTAGAACGCCATTACAGGGGATCCGAAATGTCGGGTCCCCTACCTAAAGAAGAAGAAAAAAACGTCTGTTATCTGCACCTGGATATCCTTGCGGGTTCCCGATCTCGCAGACATACGTTTACCTGATCAATAGTGTTATCAGCAGGATACTTAATCCTTGCTACAGTGTGACATGGTGGCACATCAGTCCCATCCGTTTTATCGCCGGCCAGGAGATCATCCTGCCCATGCTGGTTTCAACCCTCATTGATCCTCCCGTGCCCTGCAATACTTCAAATCTGCAAGAAACTACCTGTTAATAAAATAAGCCCGGGAAATAACAACAATCCAGTTACTATCCAATTTGAATCTGCTGTGCCGCTTGTCGTATTTATTATTAGAGCTCTAACAGGATAGGGGATTTTTGTAGGTTTTGAAGTTTTTGCTCGATAAAATGAGTTTGAAACGACAAATTATCTTTTAAAAACTCTCTAATTTTCTTTCTGCCCTTCTTTCTTCTTCTATTGCAAATCGTTGAAAATCGATATACATGGGTATTGTATCATTGCGGGGTGCAGATAGAGACTCTTTGGAATCCTTTATGCGCATAAAAATTAACAGCACGTTGGTTTTCTTTGGAGTCAACGGTAATCATGCGGCACCCGGAATGTTTCGATAGGTTGTAGACAACTCCATAAATTTTCAAGAGCATATTTGTGCCAATACCTCTATCTTCTAAATCCTGGTGGGTGGCCGACCGGGCGATTTTAATAGCGGGGTATTTATTGTGGGGATATAAGGGAACCCCATCCGCCTGTTGAACTGCATTAACGGTTATGCTATCGTTCACCAAGGTAAAAAACCCTGCAATACTATCCTCATACTTCACAAGTCTTGTTGCTGACACCCTTTCATTCTGACCGGGTAAAGCATCCTGTTTCAGAAATTCATTCAGGTCGGGGTCGGTACAAGAAAAAGAAGATAAATCCTGATGAGCTTTTAAAAATTCGAAAGACAGATCTTCGTATGGAATCCAATCATTCACGATTAATCAGATTTTTTATTGGATTGCCTGACCGCTTCTCTTATTAACTCCCTTCCTTTATCAGGTATTGTAGGGTTTGCCATATATTCATGAAACCGCAAAGCATCTTCACCTTTAAGTTCTAACCCCAGCTGAATAGGTTTTGCCATAACCACACTGCCTCCCTGCATACAGTATGTATAATATTCGTTATACCTGATTATAAGACGATATATATTCTCACGAAACGGATTAAAAAGAGCCGTTTTTATTATTATGCGAGGGGGGGGAGTCGAACCCACGAACTCCTGCGAGATACGATCTTGAGTCGCACGCCGTTGACCACTTGGCTACCCTCGCTCTTTAAGGAAATCGGTCACTGGATTTACGGGAAGGATCTTCCTGGTCCGCCTCTTCTGGCCTCTTGGATACCCTCGCGCAATCTCTTTAATTTGTGCTCTGATTTTATATATATTGTCATAAACAGATTATCGGCGGTACATGGGCGGACACCGGGTTCCGGTTTCGTAACCTATTCCATAGGCTGATGGCCTTCAATGGTATGACAGCCGGGGATCGGGCGATGGACCGATTATTTATCTACCCGATGAGTCACTATTATGGACCGGATGGGAAGTTCGGGGGTTTTTTTACTCCTTCTGATTTGTATCACCGGGATGTTCATCCTTTCCGCGGGGTGCACCGGGCCGGCACCGTCTCCTGCCGGTATATACAATGCGACGGAGATAGTTGTTGTATCGGGCAGCTTCGGTACCGGGGGGACCATCCCCAGGCAGTTCACCTGCCAGGGAGAGAATACCTCTCCGGCATTGTCGTTGTCGGCGGTTCCGGCGAGGACACAGAGTATCGCAATCCTTATGCAGGACCTCGATTCACCCCGACCCGGATTCACCCATTGGATCGTATACAATATTCCACCCGTTTAGACCTATATCCCGGGTAATATCACACCCGATGCCGTACTTCCGGATGGCAGCATGCAGGGAGAGAATGATGCCGGCAGGATCGGGTATTCCGGGCCCTGTCCCCCGGCAGGAAATCCCCACCGTTATGTAATAACGGTTTATGCCCTGAATAAGAGCCCCGATCGGTCCGTAATCCTGAACAGGACAGGCTTTGATAATGCAATAAACGGGTCCGTCATCGGCAAAGGTTTCCTTATGGGAACCTACGGTCGTTCTTCCACGTGATACAACACAAATCCCGGGCTACATGAAGTCGGCAAGGCCCATCTGCTGGTCCCCTGCCGTGCCGAAGGTGGACTCGATGGCCATGACCAGCACCTCAATTCTCTGTCGCGTGTATTCTGACACCTTGTAGTGTTCGCAGATGTCCTGCGACATGGTGAGGTATTTTTTTACGGATCCTTCGTGTACGGTTGCAATGATATTACCATTGCACCGGTTGCACTTCCCGGAGAGAGGCATCCGCCGGTAGCTCGTATTGCATTTCGTGCACCTGAATTTCTGTCGCGAAAATGCCGTGAGGTTCCCCATCAGGTCCCTGATGAAATGGGTGTTTAACACCCGTTCGGCCACATCGTCCTGGTCGACCGCCCTGATCTCGGCGGCGAGCTTCAGCTCGGCTTCAAGTTTTTCGAGCATCGTCTCGAGTTTCGTGTAAGTAGATTCAAGCGGCCCTGCAGAGATATTGCTTGTCGGATGGGTGAAGAAAAATCCTTCCAGCTGGGCAGGATACCTATTCTCCGTTCCACACGATCAACAAGGTGCTCCACATCCTTCGGGTGCGTATACGACGCCGCCGCGAGGTACAGCTCAAGCGGATAGCCCGCTCCCACATCGATATTAAGGCTTTCCTTGTCTATTTCTGCCGGGTCGATACGGCTCGTAAGGACAAGAGGGGCATCCATGGAACCTCCCCGCGTCTCGGGAAGAAACGATCGCGAGAAGTTGATCAGCCCGTCGAGGAGCAGCATGATGCAGTCCTCGTCCCCGTCGCACTGGCCTGTGTAGATGCCATTTGCGAGCACGGTATGGTCGTCCGCAACCGTAAGACAGAATACACGGTCTTCCGGGCTTGGAACCGGATCGCAGCTCCTGATCCGGTCGGTTATCAGGTTCATGCCCTCGCCGGCCGGAACCGGATCGCCGGGTTTCAGTTCCATCGCTTTAATTTTCCTGAGATACCCGATGTCCGAGACGAGCATCGCATGTTCAGGAGTGACGGCAAGTACTTTCCCCCTCGTTGTTTCTATCCTGATGAGCGACCCGGGGGCTTTATGGATAGAGACCGAAGTTATTTTTCTCGGGTGAGGCATTCCGTTCGTGTCCACGGCCCTTGTATAACAGCATGATGCCGGGTCCGAATAATAGGTACCGAGCCTGTCAATCCCCGGATTGCTCAGGTCGAAGTTCTCCATGACGAACTTTCGTATCGGCATACTTTTCCACGATTTTCCGTCATAGATATCGATCATCGTGTCGCCATGGAAGCAGTTTCTTCTCTTTGCAGCGTGGAAAAACGGGTGTGCATACCCCACATTTGCTTTCGTGAACCCGACAAGGCGGGCGAGCACACCGGCACTGGTGTGCGGGGCGAGACCCATAACGAGGTGCCCAAGCAGGTCTGATTTTGAATTTACGTGGTAAAATGGTGGCAAACCATAGCATTTTTCGAGGAGCGAGTCGATGAACTGCGCGACCTTGACCAGGTATTCGGCGCAGGATTCCGAAACAAGGATATCCTGGGGGTGTAACTCGACTACCTGGGTCGGATCGAGAAGCGGCGTTCCGAAGAGGTCTTTTTCATACCCAAGCCTCTTCAACTGGCTGACGGTCACCCCGGCCTCGTCGGGCCTGAAGTGGGTCAGGGGGAGATCGATCATGTTGTACCTGACGGTCCCGTCCTTGAAAACGAAGAGCTCGTGCCGGGCCCTGAGCACCCCCTTGATAATTGGTTCTACCGCCTTTTCGCGGGATATCATCCCTTTCACCCCTTTCACGAGCTGTACCTGGTTTTCCCGTGATCCCAGTTTCTGGACTGCCTGGGCATATTCATCCCTGATATTTATGGTGTACGCGGTAGAGCAGACGATATCGAGGTGGCAGGCGGGACATTCTTTTTCCTCGCTCTCCCGCCCGCATTTCGGGCACCTGAATACAGGGGTCGTATGTGCCCCGCATTCGCATGCGTTTTTGTACGTCATCGCCCCGCAGGAAGGACAGCGCCTGTTCCCTGCTTCGACAATTATCACTCCGCCGTCCTTGTTTGCCACGAGAGCATGAGATGAGGCCTCCTGGAACGACCTCCTGGACCCTCCTGCCTCGCCGAGGGGAAACAGCACGTGAACTGCAGGGTCCATTTTCCGCGGTGCCGATTTCCCGGGTCTTCCCATCCTCCCCCCGATCCTGGTGCCCGCCTTCGATCTCATGTTCAGGCCGGACAGGTGCATCGCCAGTTTAAACGGGTTATCGTCCGGGGCATTTTCCCAGGTGCCTGTTTTCCCGAGCGTTTCATCGAGTCCGAGACACGCCAGGGGGACACGGTAGTCCCTGATCAGGATCTGTTCATCGCGGACGGTATGCGGGATCAATGCTTCCTCTAAAATCCCCTTGCAGATGAAATCGACCGGGATGGTCAGTCCCTCCTCAGATATCCTTCCCTTCTCCCCGATATAATCCGCAAGCGTCCTGACCTGGAGGCAGGTCAGGTCGTCCCAGTAGTAGGTGAACGCCGGATGAAGATAGCCCCCGGTCCTGGCCTGGGAAAGGGCTTCCGCGTCAGTTTCGGGTCTTTTGATGCCACCTTCCTGGAGCCACCATTCCTCGCAGTATGCCGGCGGAATAAGAGGGTGGTTATTCTCGAGGAATTCCCCGTAACTAATCAGGATCTCCCCGACATCAAGGATTTTATCGATGTCAGGCTGGATTTGTTGGACATCTTCTTCCCGGTCAACCCGGAGCACGCTTCCGTTCTTTAACCTGACGGTGGGGCCCTCTATCGAATCGACCGGGACAATTCCTGCCGCTTTTCCCGGTCTTTCCGTCTTCATCTGGGTCCCGACCGCAAGGAAATCGCCGAGGATCCTCATGGTCGCGGGGTTAAGACCGGCAGCGGCAAACCCTGTATTTCGTGATCGCCCGAGCCGCAGCCGGAACCCGCCCTTTCTCATGGGATAAGCGAATACCGGCCTCCCTGCAATTAAATCACGTAAATATTTGTCTTTTGGTTTTATTCCGGTCCCGTTTCCCTCATCATCGCTGCTTTTCGTTGTCCCGGTAATCAGCTGGTCCAGCCAGTCCCACCCGTCCATCTTCATTTTCCTCACGTTTTTCTGGACTTTTGGTGCTTTGAGTGCGAGGCCTTCTGCCAGGACCAGTGCCATACCGCCCCGGACCGTATTCGTCTCGACCCGTGAAAGGTTCCGGTAACCCGATACTTCTTCCCGCTCGGTCCCTTCGCCATCGATACAGACAGGGCAGTTGCTGACGATGAGCCTGATCTCCTTATCGCTCGGGAGGTACTGCAGGTTCATGATCGAGTTATATTGTCTTATCTCCTCGATATACCGTTCAATTTCCTCCTGCCTCGGGATGTAGCGGTTAATTTTCAGTGCCCGTCGCACATAGTCGCCGACGAGGACAGAGAGTGCCTGTGCAGTCCCTCCCGCACTCCGGATAGGCCCTGCATAAAAGATGCGGAGATACCGGGTGCCGTCGTCATTTTTCCCGAGTCCGATTTTTGCGATACCTTCAGTCGGGGCTGCCACGACCCCTTCGGTCAGCAGGGCCATTGCCGTACGGATCGCATGGTCGAGCACCTCCTCGTCATTAGTCTCGCCAAATTTTCTCCGGACGAAGTCATCGCCGATGCGGAGAGCGACCTCCTCCCTCGACATGGTTGCTTCAAGCTCCCTGATACGGGCCGCTATTCCTTTTATATCGAGAAGGGCTTCCACCCGGTCTGCAAGGTCGTTCGCAACAGGGATTTCAGGGACCGTCTTCGGATCGATTCCCTGCTCCCGCGCAAGCCTCGCGACCGTCATGGCATCTTCGAGTCCTTTCTGGAGACTCTGGAGGTAATTCTCCATGGCGGGTGAGACCCTGAGCATACCAGATTCATGAGCAGGATCGGATTTATCTCTTCGGTTAATGGCCTCTGTGGTCCCGCTCACGTCCTGCGTTACCGCGTGCTGCGCTTGTCGTCGTTATCCAGGTTGTCCCCGACCAGTGCCCTGATGCCGCCCTCATCCATCTTCCAGAGGGACAGATAGGCGCACCTGCTCAGGCAGGGGGTCGTCATCATTAAGCAGTTCCTTCAACGGCCCGATCGCCGGCCCGCCGATCCGGCAGAGTGCTTCCGCAATAAATCCGCGCAGCACGGGATCTTCATGAGAAAATGCCCGGATAAGAGGCTGTACGGCTGGTTCGCCGATCTGCCCGAGCGCTGCTGCTGCATATTTCCGGAACCCCACGGTCGTGTCGTTTTCCATGGCGGTGATGAGGGGTCCGATAGCAGGCTGGCCGATTTTTGACAGCGCCGTCGCGGCATACCACCTGAAGTCGTTATCGTTATGATCGTGCATCGCCTGTATAAGAGGACCGACAGCACGGTCTCCGGAAGCAGCCAGCCGGCGGACAGCCTCGTGCCTTGTTTCGATATCGTTATCTTCCAAATCCCTGATCAGGGATGCTGTATCCCGTTCCTGTTCTGCCATCGTCAATCCGGGTCCCGGCGCTGGTCCGGCCCTGTTTCTCCCTTTAGTCCTCTTGTCCGGCAGAATAAAAATTTTTCCGGAGTCCGGGATTACCAGCGTCCCAGGCTTTCTCATTCCAGGTCCTTTCACTCGGGGTTCATGCAGGTTTTGTGCAGTAAACCGTGAGTTATTTTTTCCCGAAACCCGATAAAATATCACGGATGAGAGGTTTGAAGGAAGGATCCCCGGTATTTTCCAGGGTTTTTATGAGATAATCCCGCAAATCACTTTCTGTAAGGGAGATGTTAATTGGGCCCGCTCCGTTTATTGTCCCGGATCCGGCCTGGGTTCCTCGTGATGGAATTCCGTATTCCTCTGCACCCGCTTGGCTGAGGATTTCCAGGAACCGGTCCAGGACAGTTGTTTCGGCCCGTTCCAGTGATACCAGGGCTTCAGACCTGACCCGTTCATCTTCGTCTCCAAGCGCCCTGATCAACGGGGCAATCGCAAGCGGATCATTGATCCTTCCGAGCGCTGCTACGGCCGAAGGTTTAGATTCGGTTGCCCCCTGTTCCACCACCCGTATAAGTGCCGGGACTGCGGGTTGCCCGATTCCCGAAAGTGCATAGGCAGCCCTGCCACGGACATAGGGGTCGGTGTCGCCGAGGAGGCGGATCAGGGGTTCGACTGCACGCGGGTCCCCGATATCGCCAAGGGCGATTGCAGTCTTCCATCGCACGTCGTCACTGGGGTTCCCCAGCTGGTTAATAAGCGGTTTGACTGCGGGTTCACCGATTTTTGCAAGCGCTTCGGCCGCTTTCCATCGAACGGCACTATAGCGTTCCGCGGTCAGTACGTGAACAAGTGCGGTGACAGCAGACGGATCTCCGATCTCTCCGAGCGCTTCTGCGGCGTCGTACTGGATAGTAATATCATCGCTTGTGAGGGCCCGGATTAATCCGCGTACGTCCTTTTTCTCCTTTAACCGCCTGACGTTGAGGTATGGCAGGAGGCAATACCGGGCAAGGCCAAGTGTTTCATCGAAATCACCGTTGCCAGGGCCTGATGCACCCGGACTGCCACCGGTCAGCGGAATTTCCTTGAGCTTTCTGGATTCTCACCCGTTCGGAGAGTATTGCACTGGTGAAACCTACAACCAGCAACAGGCCGCAAGTGATCCATACGGGCGATGAAACCGACCCTGAAATACTATACGTGGTCATCGTAATCCCGGCGGCCAGCAGCACCGCAACGGCAAATCCATATCTCCCAAACCATATCCCCGCCAGAACGACGGAAATAAGGGATGCCGGGATAAATAAAATGTCCAGACCAGGGATGCCGGTAAACCCGGTCCCCATAAGAAGCACAATAATGCAGAGGACAATTGCAAGTATGATCCGGTGCCTGCTCCCTGGATTTTTTTTATTCCCGGACGCCATCAGTAGGATTTTCTGTCTTTAGGATATTAAAAGGAGTCTGAAAGTCACCATTCGGTTGCGTTTCTTGCAGCATAGTACGATGTAAAGCGGCACGATAAT
The DNA here is from genome assembly GCA_963809105.1 of uncultured Methanomicrobiales archaeon. Lineage (GTDB taxonomy): Archaea > Halobacteriota > Methanomicrobia > Methanomicrobiales > Methanospirillaceae > CAIKOD01. Next base: position 685,129 of record CAWEIC010000005.1, read on the forward strand.
CGTTGCATAAACCCACTGGCCCGGTCATGACCGGAATAGCACGAACGAATTCGAATAGTACCGGACCGATTATTGTACGAGACCCTGGTTTTTCATGTCCTGAAGGTCGTATGCGTTCAGGATGATGGACCCATCGTTGTTTGGACCTGCGGATCCGATCACATCCGGGAATTTACAATAATTTGAGAGAAACAGGACAACGTTCCACCGGAATTTTTCCATATGATTAACGATAATTTATCTGATGTATACGGTAAGCGGGCGGATGCGACCGGCTGAAAGGGGTAATCTGAATGGACGGAGCGTTACTGGTAACTATCGGACTTATCCTGATATTCCTTCTCGTAATGCTCGGTCCCTTTTTTGTGACCCGGATCGAGAGAAACCTTGAAATTTTTCTTTTCGCGTGCGGAGTGGCCGCCCTGACCATCTCAGGATTACTGTCAGGCGGTGGGGAGGGGTTTGGCTGGAGTGCAGGGATCGTGATGGAAGCACTTACGGCTCCCCTCGTTATCACAACGGTCTTCGGTATTCCCGTCGGTATTGTCCAGATTGTGCTCCTTTTCGGCCTGGTCATGTATATCTGGTTCCGGGAGATACAGAAGGGAATCGAATGGCTTGTTGCCCATTTGTCCCTCTATACGATTATTTTTGTCATTATCATCATTGCAGGACTCCTGTCGAGTATCATATCTGCGATACTTGCCGCTATCATTCTCGTCGAGATGGTCTGTGCCCTCCCGATGAACCGCGGAGACAAAGTATCGGTAATTATCATGGCCTGTTTTTCGATAGGCCTTGGTGCCGCCCTCACACCGCTTGGGGAGCCCCTGTCGACGATAGCGGTATCGAAATTATCAGGCCCCCCGCATTATGCAGGATTTGCCTACCTTTTCAACCTTCTCGGCATGTATATCATTCCGGGGATCATCGCCTTCGGTATTATCGGGGTCCTGCTGTATCACCGGAGCGGTCTTTCAGAAGAATCGCTGGAATGTCATGTCAACAGGGACACATTACCCCAGGTAGGAATCCGGGCACTGAAGGTGTATGTGTTTATTATGGGCCTCATTTTTCTCGGGGAGGGTTTTAAACCCCTGATCATCCAGTACGTTATCCATATCCCTCCCGAAGGCCTCTTCTGGGCAAATTCGGTCTCGGCAATCCTCGACAATGCCACACTGGCCGCGGCAGAAATCAGCCCGCTTCTCACCGGGTTCCAGATAAAGAGTGCCCTGATGGGGCTCATAATTGCCGGCGGTATGCTGATTCCCGGGAATATCCCGAATATCATCGCAGCCGGTAAACTCGGCATCACCAGCAAAGAATGGGCCAGAATAGGAGTGCCGTTCGGAGTCCTCGCCATGTTTGTCTATTTCCTGGTGATTTTTATTCCCCTATACCTCGTCCGGTGAACCGGGCACAGATGGTGACTTTTACTTAAAAAAAATCCGGACGGTTCGCCTGACAGGATTGCCGGTTCTGATCATTCCGGTTTTTCAGATCCCGGCAGAACAGATTTTTACGTTGTAGCCACGTCGATGCATTCCTGTATCGTGCCGATCCGTGCGACAGCACCGCACATATTCGGGACGTACGAGAATGCCTTCCCGCTGTTCACCATTATCGACCCGAAGGTCTCCATACAGGGCGAGACCACCATGCAGGTATCGGTGAACACACGGGCACCGCTGCGCTCTATTATTTCAACCTCCCTTTTCGACGATGACTTGACCGCCCCGGAGGTAAAGATGAACACCGGTATTTTCACTTTTTTCCCCCGCAGTAACCGGGCCGCCGCAGATAACTCTTCGGGAGAGCAATGCGGACATCCGATTGCCACCGCATCCACAGGAATATCGGAAAATACCGACCGGATCGTCTCCTGCCCGATAGGGATCGTCTCGAGTGAACCGGTTTCGTAGGAGAATACCCTCGCATCAGGGGTGATGCCTTCGACATGAAACAGGGCAACGGCGCCGCTTGCAGCCATAGCGGCCCCGAGCGCCTTCATCTGGTCGCGGTCCGGGCGAATGCCCCTGAAATACGGTATTTTGTTGCCCGCCTCTTTCCCGGCAAGATAGCCGAGGGCACCATACCAGGCAGTGTCCTGCCCTGCCTCCCCGTCGACGGCGATGACGAGGGCGGGCTTCCTGTTCCCGATGATGTGAAGGCCGTAAAAGGGGGTTTTCCCAATAATAGCCGCTGCCAGCGCTCCCGGCCCGCCCTCGCGGTTCGTCCTTGCACCGATTACCGAGTTTGCATAGGCAACTGCCGAGGATTCGGACCAGGCAATATGATCGCCATACCGGGTGATCGCGTTATAGTACGGTGTGCAGGTACATTCGAGCCTGACTCCCAGGCGGTCATAGGCATTGATCACCTCGGCCTGCTTTTTTGCAAATCCGGGTGATATCCCCATGTCACGCCAGCGTTCGCGGTCCATTCCTACCGGGTTAAGGACCGTCGGGACCGCGACACGGGCTTTTAAGGTGTTCAGCCATTCAAGCCCGTATTTTCCGATCGTCTTATAAGAGGCCCCGCTCACCTGGGCACTTCGAATCGGGACCATCCGTTCCGCACCGAACACCTTGCCGAGGGCAACGAGCATTTCCATCATCATCCTTGGCGTATCGCCGAACTCTCCGGAAAGGACAAGCTCATCTTCGCGGTCGAGCTCCATCCCCCTTCACCACCGGGCCCGGACAAACTTCTCTTCCCTGCCCATCTCCATGGTCGCGTCGACCCCGACCTTTACATTCGTCCCGTTATCGAGCCGGCAGGGATCGAGGCTGGATCCACGGACTCCCGTGATCACCATGACATCCTTGTCGGCACGGACCCGGGTCGCGATCGCGAATTCCACATCCTCCGGGTTTGAGATGTCGATATCGTCGTCAACGACCACAACGTGTTTTAACGACGTATGGACGGCGAATGCTGCCATAATTGCATTTTTCGCGTCGCCTTCGGTATTCTTCCTTATCTGGATGACCGCGTGGAGGTACCCGCAGCCCCCCCGTGTCAGGCTGACATTTTTTACATCCGTCACACCGGCGACGGCCCGGTAAATTTTTGGTTCGTAGGGTGCACCCATGAGGAGTTTGTGCTCGTTCCCGCCGGGCAGGATCCCATGGTACAATGCTCCCTTCTTTATGTGCATCCCGGTGAACCTGATGACCGGCTCATTCCTTACGATATCATACGTGCCGGTTATATCGACAAATGGCCCCTCTGCGTGCCGCTCACTGCTGATATATCCCTCGAAAATGATCTCTGCGTCCGGGACAAGGACTCCGTTCGGGCATTCCCTGACACCAATCTCTCCGCCGAGAAGGGTTGCCGCGAACGATAACTCGTCGCCCCACGGGACCCGCGAGCAACTTGCAAACGTAACTGCCGGGTGCACCCCGATCGCCATCGCAACAGGCAGTTCCTTTCCTTCGGCCTGGGCTTTTTTCATCAGGCTGTGGGTATGCCTGCCCTCGACCAGGCGGGCTGCCACATGGGTCCTGTCCAGCACGAGCATCCGGTGAATCGATGCATTTTCAACGTCCCCGAACTTCGAGAAGATGATACCTGCGGTGATATAAGGCCCTGCATCCTTCGGAAAGTGCGTCATGACCGGGATAGACGAAAGGTCCGGAGTGGCCATCGATATCGTTCCCTGTCCGTTTATCCGGCCTCCGCAATCTGTCCCTGACAGTTTCTTCACGATCTCGTTTTCGGCAATACCAAGCGCAAGCGACAGTGCTTTTCTTGAGGCGGTCACGTTCATTACTGCAGGCATTCCGCCCGTGTTATGGAAGACAAGGAGTTTATCGGTCCGGGACGCCATTTTGGGCGCCTCGAACCTGATATCGACCGGCTCTTCAACGTCGATAACCTCCCCGGAATCACGCATTAATCTGATAAATTCACGCATCGTACCCGCTCCAGCGATTTTCGATCGTGTGGCTGACCGAAAGGTGGTCCAGGACCCGTGCGACCACCATGTCGACGAGATCGTCAATGGTCTTTGGGTGGTGGTAAAAACCGGGACTTGCTATCATGACCGTTGCCCCTGCTTCGTGAGCAGCGAGCATATTTTTTAAATGGACATGCGAAAGAGGCATTTCCCTGGGAACAAGTACGCAGGGCCTTCTTTCTTTTAAGCAGACGTCGGCAGCCCTTGTCACGAGGTTATCGGAAAACCCGTTGCTGACGGCCGCAAGGGTCTTCATCGTACAGGGGACGATGACCATGCCGTCGTACCGGAACGATCCGCTTGCTATTCCCGCACCCATGCTCATCTCGTCATGGTATATGGCATCGTAGCCAAGGAGATTCACCCCTTCATACTGTGCGATATCCTTTGCGGTCTTTGTGATTATAACGTGGACCGTTGCTGCTCTACAGAGCTCGTCGAGAAGGCGTTTTGCGTAGATTACGCCGCTTGCTCCTGTAATGCCCACAACAAATGTTTTCTTCATGGTCTCTCAATGGCCCCCTGTTTCTGTCCGGAACGTATATATTCAGGAATTTTTGCCTTTTATCACCGGTCAAGGCCATCAGGCAGCCGGGCTGTGTGCATACCAGGCCTTTTACCGGTACTTCCATTCTTTAGGTTCACGTTTGGGGAAAAGAACTTATGCCATCCCGACTGCATCCCAGGGATATACCTTGTTTAATTCCCTGGTTGCTTACCGGCATCCGATACCTCCGACCGGAAGCCGGCGATATACTTATAAGCACAAGAACAATTCCCTTATGAGAGGACTAAATAATGCTCGAAGTTTTAAAATGCAATGTCTGTGGTAAGAATTTAATGGTGATTCACGACGGAGTTGGTACGACGGTCTGTTGTAACCAGCCCATGGAAATACTGACTGAAAAATCTGATGAGCTGGGAAAAGAAAAGCACCTGCCGGTCATTGAGAAGACACAAAAAGGTATAATAGTGAAGGTCGGTTCAGTCCCCCATCCGATGGAGGGGGAGCATTACATAGAATGGATCGAGGTTGCGAACGGTAATTTCCTTTATGTCAAGGGTCTCCGGCCCGGAGATGCCCCTGAAGCCGAGTTTCCGATTAATACGACAGATGTAAAGGCTCGTTCGGTACTGCAATAAACACGGTTTATGGTCGAACAAACCGAGAAGGAGTTAATTTTTTTTCTTTTTTCGGAAGCCAGTCTTTGATCTCTCGGTGAATTTTCTCCCCTGGAAATCAGCCGGGAAAAATTGCGGATATTGAGTATTTAGCGGTTTTTTGGGATATAAAACCGGAAACGGAACTCCGATTCGTCAAGTTCCCGGCCCCCCTGGTACCCAGGTCCGCCCGCATCGCCCTGATGATCACGTTGAGGATGTTCAGCTCTTTTAACACATCATAATCCCCTTCAGGACATTCGTTTAAGAAATCCAAAAAATCGTTGGCCGTTTTCAGGACGGCCGGATCCGCAACGATATTCATATTGTCAAGGATATAGGCGAGACGCATCTTTGCCCTTGAAACCCGGTCCGGGTCTTTTCCCGCGGTATTCAGGTCGGTAACCGCGTGGAAGAATTCCTGGTAGACTTTCAGCTTGTGCCGGTCCTTGATCAGCCTGATTTCCCGGGATTTCATAACAAGGGCCGTGATACAAAGGAATATTGCAACACCAATTATCGTAATCAAGAGGTACATCCAGTCGTCGGTCATAAAAAACCCCCTCGTTTTCACATGTCATGTGATAGCTATTTAGGTTTCCGTTTTCTTCCGGGCAGGCATCATGACGACCGAACGCTATAACGGTAATTTATCCTGCTTGGTCAGCGGCCTTACGTGGAGCACCTCTGTCGCGGCACTTCCAACCGCTTCGGTGAGTTCCAGGGGGCAATAGACCCCCAGTCTCCATTGTCCGAGCCGGTTTTCGTTGAGGGAGTTCAGGAGCGGGGAAACCTCGCCGAGGTCCACCACCCGGTGACGGTTCTTCACCTGGACACGGAGAGACATTTCTGACGGGATTGCGGGAATATCGACGAGCACTTCGGACGGGTCCGCCCCTGCCTCTCCTGCAATTTCTCCGGCAATCTTTATTCTGGATTTGATGCTCTTGTATTCAGCGAGCGATTTTACATTCACCTGTTCGCTGCCGACATAGAGGGCCCTTTTGAAGAGGTTCCTGTAGTAAATGCGGTTTACCAGGGCGCTGGTCACCGGGTTGTCTGATGTGCGGAGCGCCTGCATACAGGACGCGTCATCCATGACAAGCATGTCGTCGATGATTCTCCGGGGCTTATCGTGAAGGTGCTCGAATACGGCCACATCGAACATGGTTTCTGCAATCCTGCTCACATGGTGGTAATATACGGACGGCCGCATGAGCGTACGTGCGATCAACAGCGATTCGGCGGCATTGATACCGCCTTCATCGATGACAATCCCGTCTTCCGAAAGGAGCGTGCTGCGTACCAGGCGATCGGAATCGACCGTACCGTACGGAACCCCCGTGTAATGCGCATCCCTCCTGAGGTAATCCATGCGGTCCACGTCAAGGTCACCGTATATTATTCCGGACAACCTGTGCGTTCCCTGCAGGACTTCTTTCAGTTCTCCGGTATCTACACCTGACTCTCCTGTGACAGGACCGAGGACAGGATCGTCCAGTTTCTCCCAGAGTCTCGTGATGACACCTTCCCGTGAATTCCTGCATCACCGGTTCTATGGAATGGGAAAACGGTCCGTGGCCGATATCGTGGAGAACCGCCGCGACATCAATAAGACGTTTATCTTCAGGTGAGAGCCCGAGCTGCCGCGACATCATGCCCGCGAGGTGCATGGTGCCGAGCGAATGTTCGAACCTGGTATGGTTTGCACCGGGATAGACAAGATAGGAAAAACCGAGCCTGCCTGACGTACCTGAGCCGCTGGACCGGAGCGGAATCGAGGATGGGAATGACGGATTTATCAACTTCGACGTACCCGTGAACGGGGTCCTTGATTGATTTCATGACCGCCCGGTAAAGAATCTTGATATAGAACAGATAAAGGTATGGAGTAATGATCACGTTTCTTTCGGGCGGGACAGGGACGCCGAAGCTTCTTCAGGGCATACGGGGGCACATCCGGGATGACGGGATCTCGGTGGTAGTCAATACGGGCGAGGATATCTGGATATCCGGGAACCACATGTCCCCCGATATCGATACGGTAATGTACCTCTTTCTTGGCATTCTCAATACGTCCACATGGTGGGGGATCGCAGGAGATACCTTTGCCACGCACGAAATGCTCAAAAAATTCCAGCCCGATGAGTATATCGCGATCGGGGACAAAGACAGGGCAATCCAAATCGCACGTGGGGAGTCTGTTGAGAAAGGGACTCACCCTGACGGAAGCCACCCGGCAGCTTTGCGAGAAATCCGGAATCCGGGCGTCGATCTTTCCGATGACAGATGCTCCCGTGACAACGATGGTCAGTTCTGCGGGAACACTCATGCATTTCCAGGAATACTGGGTAAGGCACAAGGGGGCGGTTCCAATCGACGCGGTGAAACGTATCCCGGATCAGCCCCCTGCTGCAACCGGGCAGGTGATCGATGCGATAGGAAACGCCGATGCCGTAGTAATAGGTCCCAGCAACCCGGTCACGAGCATTCTCCCGATCCTCGAATGCGTTGGTACCCGGTCAGCGCTTAAAGACAAGTTCGTAATTGCGGTCAGCCCTTTCATCGGTAATACACCGTTCAGCGGTCCTGCGGGTGCTTTAATGCAGGCGACGGGATTCGAACCTTCGTCACTCGGGACCCGCGAATTGTACCGCGATTTCATCGACGTTTTTATCCAGGACGTCCGGGACCCAATCGATGTACCCGGCGCCGTGCGCCTCGATACGATGATGACCGACAGGGAAAAAAGTTATGGTCTTGCCGCTGAAATCTGCAGGATTATCCGGGAGCACTGAGTGCAGGATCGGTCGCAGGAACGATGGATAAGAGCGATACAAAGCGGGCTGGTTTTGGAGAAATATCTTACCTGTCACGGGGTAGAATGGGGGCTTCCACCTCCTTTTATCCCGCTCTCTTCTTAATTTATTCTTTTATTCTGAATTTTTATTCCCACAACGGGTCCGGGATGCGGACCTTATGGGCCATGGTTTAATTCAGGGAAATAACTCTTTTTAAAAGTAGGATTTTAATCGGGGCATACTCTCCAAAAATTAATAAGAATCAGGGTAATTCAGGAGGTATAACCGGGATGGGAGCCTGCACAGCCGAGGCCTGCGATGAATAACTCATCGACTTGCTGAACGTACTAATCAATCCGCTTGCAGTTGATGTTTCAGAATATGCAAGATCTTCAGATTTTATCGGGTCAACGGCATTCGGGAACGAATATAACCCCTCTATCTGCCCGAAGGCACCTGACTTTGGTTCAAATATCGCACCCGAAATTGTGCTTTCATTACGTGCTTCCTGAACATGCACCTTCAGATACGCCGAGACAGATCCGATCATCGGTGAAGATTGATTTCCAAGAGTAATCCCCTGTGCATTGATATTGTAATTAAGGACGACTGGAAGGGATGCATCGGCACCGACAAAACGGGTATCGGCCGACGTTACCGTTGATGTCAATGTCGTGTCGAAGGCACTGCCAGCCTGCTCAATATTGCAAAACGCCGGGATTATACCAGGGTTGGCATTCGCAAACGGACAGAGAATCAGGCCGGATGAGTTCTGTGCCTGGGATGCGCCATCAAGGAGTAAATCCTCGGAACTGGTCGCACGGCCAGTGTCTATTGCTATGAACTGGATATTGGTGTCTGCCTTGATATTGCTCTGGTCCGCAATTGTGTTGGCGGTTGACAAAGCCATTGACTTCGCAAAGGTCTGCTGCCCGGAAACACCGGAATACTGGGCATTGTATCCCGCGGTATACTGAACCTGTCCGGGATCAAGGACCCCGTTATGGATACCCGACGATGTTATTGTCGGACCGGAAAAAGGACCGTTAGTAAGGAAATCTCGCCATGTCGTATCCGGTGGGAAACCGGCGAACCTGCGTATTTAGCAATGATTGGGGGACATTATATTGAACAGGTGGACCTGTAGATCACAGATCCTCCTGCTGCCTGCAATTGTGCCAGTGCTGCACTATTTATAATTCCATCGGATTCAGCACCTGTAATTCTCTCTGTATATGAATAGAGGGTAAATGGATCATTCGTCAATGTCCATGCGCCGGAATCTGTCTCGGTCACTGTGCCCTGAACATCCGACGACGTCCCTGTTGTAAGCCCCTGGACCTGAGGTACCGCCGGAACTCCGGTGTCTCCACAAACGATGCCTATGAATGCGATCAATAATATGACAGCAATAAGCGAAATAACCTTGATTTGCACTTTTCTCATGTTGTTGGCCCTCCGATTGGTTAAGCGGTTGCATCTGACATTTTTATAGATGAATGATCAGATGAAGTTTTAATAAACCTATCCATCGGGATTGCTTTTCAGATACGGCCCGGTTCAATGAATTTTCCCGAAATTTCAATGTAAGGTGGGTATAGAAAACCATAATCACACATCCATGATAATGAGATAAGAGAAATGACCTTGCGCACTGCGTAAGTGAGGAATAAAACTCCAGGCAGAAAAGCATCAGATCTGCCTATAGTAATAGAGTCCAAGAGCCCGCGACCATGGAAACCCCCGGAAAAAGTAACGAGGAACCAACAACCGCAGAAGAGGTCCTGCTCGGCCTCAATAAGGTATTCCCGATTATCAAACGACTCTACGGTGTCAGGAAAATCGGCATTTTCGGGACGTTCGCCCGGAGGGAGATCGAAGACGGCGAACGCATCGAACTGCTCGTAGAGTTCTCCAAGGGATTTGAATCATACCGTTTGTACATCGACCTCAGGAAGTACCTTTGCGAACAGCTGGGGCTCACGGTGTACCTCGTCACATCGCGGGCATACCAGGAAGGAGAAAATCCGGACATAAGGAAACCGGGAGGCGCCCCTGCGAACGGAGAGCCGTTACCGGCGCTTATCGCGAATTTCGAAACACTTGCAGAAAAGTGCGGGGGAGTCTCTGTCGAAGCATTCTCGAGGAATATCAGTCTCCGGGAATTTGCGGAAGGCTGCCTTGAAACAGCTGCACTGATTTCCCGGGAAATCAATCCTCAGATAAAAAAATCCGGGCAGAAAATCCCCTGGGAGGAGATCGAAGCGATTGGGTCCGATATTGCCTGTTCACGGTACCCGGCAGATTCCCACCTCGTCTGGCACTATATCCATTCTGACGTGCCGGTCATCCTCGGGAACCTGCACAAGCTCGCCGTCATCTGATTGAACAATGCCAGAATAATCCTATAATGGGGCAGATTTAAAAAATAACCTGCTATAGTTGCGATTTTTTTCGCAGTCAAAGGTATTTTCTTATAAAGGCCGGTCCAAATACCAGACCTGAGCGTAGGTACAATGAGACGACGATATCGTATCCTCTTCTGCATCCTTGCCCTCCTGTTTGCAGGGACCCTCGTGTATGGCTGTCTCGGGATCGGGGCATCCGTGGCGGACGGCCCGAAAAAGTTTAGTTCCCCTGCCGAACTCGACCGGTACGTGAGAGAACACGTCAGCCAGGATTCACCCGCAAATGACATGGTGTCAGGTGTAGGAGAGGTCACCGGGTTGCCGGTAATGAAACAAAGCGCAGGTAATGCGCCTGTTCCCCTGGCCTTGCCGGTGTCCTCAGGAACCGGGCCGTCCGGCGCAACCACCGGGAATGCCGCCGATCATGCAGGGACCGGACCGGATTACTCGCAGGACTATTCGCAGACCAACGTCCAGGTTGCCGGGGTTGACGAGGCCGACTTTGTAAAGAACGACGGCAGGTATATCTACCTGATCAACAACGGCCAACTGGTAATCGTCGATGCGTATCCGGGAAATTCCGCAACTATTGTATCGAGGACCGACCTCGAAGGAACTCCGACGAACCTGTTTCTTTCCGGCGACCGGCTCCTGGTAATTTCTGACGACTATTCCTACGGGGTTACCGGTTCGGTGCGGGGGATAAAACCGGTATATTCCGAGGGTCCGGAAACCCGGATCGATGTCTGGTCGGTTGCCGACCGGAGCAATCCCGAACTCCTCGGGGGATATTCTGCGGACGGCTCGTATTTCGATTCCCGGATGATCGGTGATTATGTCTACGTCGTTTCAAAATCACCCGTCATTCTTTCAGACAACCCGGTTCCCATGCCGGCGATACAAAACACGGATGCAAAGATAACGACCCCGGATGTTTATTATTTTGACAATACCGACCAGCAGTTCGTCTTCCACACCATATCCTCCATAAATATCAACGACCCGGGCCGGATTGAAGCACGGACCTTCCTTCTCGGGTATTCCGCCACTCTCTACGTCTCACAGGATAACATGTATATCAGCTATCCAAAACCTGTGGACACGAGGCCAAAACCGGCCTGGGGATCTACTGGATGGATAGTTCCGGCGGCACCGGCACCCGTGCCCCTTGCAGGTCCGGACCTCTCAGGGCCCGGTTTCATGGACCGGTTCAACAGGATGACGGAAGATGAGAAGCAGGCCTTCATCCAGGATATCCAGGGGTCGGGGAACCGGCAGTCCTATGAAACGGACCGTACATCGACGGCCATCCAAAAATTTTCCATCGACCAGGGCAGGATCGGATATGTAGCCGAAGGGACCGTCAAAGGAAATCTCCTGAACCAGTTTTCAATGGACGAGTACAACGGGAATCTCCGTGTCGCAACGACCTCGGATGTGAGTACTCCTGGGAACTCTTTCCAGTACAACAACGTCATCGTCCTCGATCCCGGGATGAAGGAGGTAGGAAGCCTGACACATCTTGCCATGAATGAAAAGATATATTCCGCTCGATTTATCGGAAACCGTCTCTACCTTGTCACCTTCAAGCGGATGGACCCGTTCTTTGTGATCGATCTGTCTGACCCCGCTTCTATCAGTGTCCTTGGGAACCTGAAGATCCCGGGATATTCGGATTATCTCCATCCCTACGATGATACCCACATCATCGGGGTCGGAATAGAGACCGGTACGAATTCATGGGGCGGGGTGTCGACCCAGGGAGTAAAAGTGGCGCTGTTCGATGTTACCGACGTCGATCACCCGAAACAGGTCTCTTCCTATGAGATTGGTGGTCCGGGCAGCGATTCGCCGGCGCTTCGCGACCACCGGGCATTCCTGTTCTCGAAAGAAAAAAATATCCTCGTGATTCCGGTCACTGTTGTCAACCGGTCCCAGCCTTCCCTTCAGCAGGGATCGCTCATGGTTCCATACCGGCAGGATACATGGCAGGGCGTGTACGTATTCGGATTTACACCGGATTACGGGATTGCTCTAAAGGGAATGGTCAGCCATTCAGACCTGCAGAACAAAACGTCTTATTATCAGGCCCCCGGTGGCGTCACGCGGTCCCTCTATATCGGGGACGAACTTTCGACAATTTCCGACCGGTTTATCAAGATCAACAGCCTGAAGGACCTGAACGATACCCTGGCAACAATCGACCTCAATAATCAGGCGAATACTATTTTCATGATGTAATCGTGACCTGTAACCGGCGTTTTCCTCCTTTTTTACTGTCCCGGCCCCGGGGACAGGATAGTACAGGGCAAATTTATTCCAGAATAAGGGATATAGTACAAAATAACGATCCTTAATCCTGCCAGTGAAAGGAATGCAAATTAACGGTATGAACCGAACCGTCAGAATGAGATCCTCCATGTGGTTTCCATGAGCAGCCATTACAACCTTTCAGACGATCTAACCGGTCTCATTGCCCATGTCGAAACAGTGCTCGGCACGGGGATCATCCTTCGCAGGCAGGACGATGTCCCGGAACAGGGAATCCTGATCGACGATTATACCTTCGGCAGCGGGAAGAACATGATCATTTTTTCGAGCAGCGATTTAGGCCTGCTCAAGGACTATAGCATTGCAAAAAACTGTCTCGTTTTGCTCTACAAAGGAGTTGCGGCCCAGAAAGGGACATACCAGGTCCTTTCGTTTGACAAGGCCACTGCAATCAGCGGGATGAAACAAATCTACTTCGATATCCTGAAAGATGAAAACACCCGCGGGCTTGAAATATCAGAGAAGAAGGAGATGATCTCTTCCCTGTACCAGCTTTTCCGGAATACGATTTCCGAAATTCCCTGGTCAATCCTTGCAAATCTTAATATTTCGAAACAGTTCCCGGTAATGAGGAATTCGCAGGCCTATCTCCTCATAAAAGAAAGCATGAAGGAAATGCACAGCCTGGAAAACGAACATATCTGCCTGCCGCAGCGGTATTATGTCATGAATAACGGGATGTATTACGCGCGGGATATTCTCCTTTCCTATTCAATGGCAGAATACCGCTTAAACCCGGTCATTAATATCCCGGAACTTCAGAAATTCAGGACTCTCGATATGAAAGAGATGATGGACAGCCGGTGGAGCCGCTCTCACTGGTATCACACAAAAATCGTGGGGGATGCGATGGCAAATATCCTGAAACTCTCCCTGACCGTGGATTTTGGAGGTCCTTCAGGGACGGAATTTTACTATGAAGTGGCCGATTGCGGCAAAAACGTCATCAACAGGTGGCTTGTCATGATGGCGATGCAGGACTGGTACAGGTGGGATACACCTGACCATTTGCGACAGGCGTTAAAAGAGCAGTCTGAAATTGAAAAATACGCTATCGATGAGATTTTCTCTGCCTGAACACTGCAAAACCGGGGTATAAACAAATCTCCGGACAGGAAATTTTACCAACAATTACGGTTTCTCCGGGTTATCCTGGCCCGGGAGGGAAGCCCACATGAACAGGTCATGTTAAAAAAGAACAGCCGTCCTGTATCGCAGGGCCGGCATCCCGTCAATATCCATTCCGCGATCATGGCCTCCCGAGACCCCATAAAAACAATTACCTCTCACGTGCCATATCTACAGGATTTGTTATGCGCACCCCCATATGTGCCGTTCACCCCGAAACAGGAACCGCTGAAATCACCGGCTGGGTCCATGAAGTCCGGGACCTCGGCGGTCTCACATTCCTGCTTATACGGGACAGGACCGGTATTATCCAGGTCACGATACCGAAAAAGAAGGCACCCGAAGCGGTCCTTGCGGCAGTAAAAAACGTATCGCGCGAGTCCGTCGTCAGAGTGGCCGGCACGGTCAAGCCAATAGAAAAAGCACCGGGCGGAAGGGAGCTCGTTCCGACGGAATTTGAAATAGTCAGTATGAGCAGCAGCCCGATGCCTCTTGATGTCGTGGAAAAAGTCCCCGCCGATCTGGACACCCGCCTCGATTCGAGGTTTCTCGATGCCCGGAGACCCAGGGTCACGGCAGTTTTCCAGGTCAGGAGTACGGTCATGCAGACCGTCAACGAATTCTTTTTTTCACGTGGATTTATCAATATTACAACCCCGAAAATTGTTGCTGCCGCAACAGAGGGAGGGACTGAAGCTCTTCCCGATTGCATATTTCGAGAAAGAGGCATTCCTCAACCAGAGCCCGCAACTCTATAAGCAGATGATGATGGCTGCAGGCTTTGAAAAGGTGTTTGAAATCGGGCCGATATTCCGGGCAGAGGAACATAATACGACGAAACACCTGAACGAGGCCACGTCCATCGACATGGAGGTCTCATTCGCCGATCACCTTACGGTAATGAAACTTCTCGAGGAGCTGCTCGTCGAGGCTTATTCACGGGTCGTGGAACGGTGCGGTGATTCTCTTGCTGTGCTCGAAGCCAGAGATTTTGTTGTTCCCAAAACGCCATTTCCGAGACTCGATTATGCAGACGCAATTGAGATAGCAAAGAGATCTACCGGAGAGGACATCAGTTACGGGGACGACATCGGCACGGCTGCGGAAAAGGCCATCGGCGAGGAGATGGGAGAGCATTATTTTATAACCGACTGGCCGACCGAGATCAAGCCGTATTACGCGATGCCGTACGAGGACCGCCCCGAAGTCTGCAAGGCATTCGATCTCATGCACCCCCGGATGGAACTTTCAAGCGGTGCCCAGCGTGTCCACCAGCATGACCTCCTGGTCCACCAGATCCGGTCAAAGGGCCTGTCTTCCGAAAGTTTTGAGTTTTATCTCGCACCGTTCCGGTACGGGATGCCACCTCACGCCGGGTGGGGACTCGGCGCAGAGCGGCTCGTAATGACCATGCTCGGGTTGCCGAATGTCAGGGAAGCCGTCCTGTTCCCAAGAGACCGCCACAGGCTTGTCCCATGAGCGATCGTCCCCGTTTCGGTGTTCTCCTGCCCACGACCGTGGTAGGCAGTTATCCGGTCGTAAAGGGCCGTGATCTCCGATCACTTTTTGACCCTCTCCACTTCTCAGTGAAGGTTGCCGTCAATGACCAGATACAAGCCGGGATCGACATTATCTCTGACGGCCAGGTCCGGGGGACCATGATCGAATCGTTTACATCGAAAATCCCGGGGATTAGGGGGCAGGACGTGATCGGTAAAGTCCAGGCGGCCCCTGGTCCGCTGACGGCCGGCGATGTAAAATATGCCCTTTCAAAGTCCAGGATGGTGAAAGGAATTATTACGGGGCCGTCATCCATCGCCCATGGGTTACATATCGCGACCCCGGTGTACCGTGACAGAGGGGAACTCGTCCTCGACCTTGCATCGGCTCTGGCTGAAGAGGCAGGGATACTGTCCGGCCTCGGGATTACGATCCTCCAGATCGACGAACCGATATTTTCAACAGGTATTGCGGATATCGGCATTGGCCGGAAGGCAATTGAATTGATCACCAGGAGGACGGGTGTTCCGACCGCGATGCATGTTTGCGGGGACATATCCGGGATTGTTGACGATCTTATAAAATTCCCGGTCGACATTCTCGACCTGGAATTCTCGAAGAATTTAAAAAATCTCGGGCTGTTCGGGTCCTGCGACCTTTCAGGGAAAATGATAGGGTTTGGATGCGTAGATTCGACCACCGAGGATATCGAAAGTATCGAAGAGATCAGGGGACGGATCGAGCATGGCATTGAAGTATTCGACCCCGCCTCGCTCCTCATTGACCCTGACTGTGGCCTCAGGATGAGGAGCAGGAATGCTGCATCTGCAAAATTAACCCATATGGTCGAAGCAGTGAAACAGGTGCGCCGGGAGATCTCCTGAAGCAACCGGGAATCAGTTACCGGCTTTTCCGCAGGTAAGAAGGATTATCCAGGTGAGGCAACGGATAATGGTATGATTTTTTTCTCTGTAATTCCCACGTTACTGCAAGACTTCACCGGGAACTGCGGACTGACCTGTGGATGATTTGGCGGGGTCCCCGGAAATTTCCGTCCCGTGTCGCAGCGCCTATAGTTCATCCGTCCCGATAGTTGAGCATTGATTCAGATTTTTTTTCCCTGGTCGCGTCCTTTTTCCCTGATTTTATAATGGTTCTTATCGTGAATGCAGAGAATTCCGTTATTGGAAATCCATCTGCCGGATTCTTTTTCGATGAATGTTTCCATGCCGTTATCCCGGATATATTCCAGATTCCCGATTTCGCTCATGCCGTACCGGGCCCGGTACCGGGTATCAAGTCTTTTTAACAGGTTGCAGGGAAATTCGGTACAGAGGTAGCAGAACATGCCTTCGCGCCTGGTACAAAGTCGCAATTGGCAATTTACCCGGGTTTTCGGCTGGTCTTCACCGATGTTATTACACCCGGGACATGGATTATCCGGGCGCAAATATACCCTGCAGATACCGCAATTCATCCCGCAGGGCGCAATGACCTTACCGTCGAATGAATGATTGTTCATGATTTCGCGACCGACGACACTATGTGACCTGATACGTCATTATTATCGTGAGAAATATCCGGTTTTTTGCACCGATCACCCGGAATTCAATGCATGAATTCAATGCATGTACTGTGATGGTTGCCGGACTGGTTCAGACAACCCTCGAGGTCGTCGACAACTCTATACCTTTTTCATTGATGAGGAAGGGAATAAGCCGTCTCGGGACTGCCATGCCTTTTAACTTATGAACCGCGAGCTGGCGTTCGATCTCGTTCATGAAAATCACTTCCTTCAGTTCTATGACGACGTCGGCCGACCGGACTATCCTAAGTTCTGCGGTCTGGGGCAATACATCGGGATAATGCACGAACATAATATTCGCATTCTCGGACAGGACGAGGTCCCGTGCCCTGAGGATCAGATTCACACCGGCATCGATACCATGCTGGAGGATAAATGTGGAAATTGAATCCACAACCAGCCGTTTCCCCTTGAGCAGCGGGATAATTTCCTCGGCCGGCAACCCGGCCCCGGATACCATACCGGGTTCCACTTCGGCATCGTACATGATGTAGGTGCCCTCTTCACCCTCAGATTGCCAGAACTGCCTCGCCATATGGTCAATCCCGGATAAAGGTATGCCCATCACAAGGATCGTTGTCCCGACAGGAAAACCGCCTTCAAGTACCAGATCTAGACCATTGATCCCTGTTGTCCTCTTATTTTCCCTGGACAGAGAAGTAGTGCCCCCTTACAAACTATAGCTCGGTGATTATAATAATGCTTACCCGGATTCCCCGTCCTCTGCGTATTTTTCACGGAGCGTCCGTCTGAGGAACTTCCATCCGTGCACGCGGGGCAAGGCATCCGTGAAGAAATATTTTCTCGGGACTTTATACCCGGCAAGGTGTTCCCTGCAATAACGGTCGAGATCTTCGGTTCCGGGGTTGCATCCCGGCCCTGCAACGATGCAGGCGACCACAGTCTCGCCCTTTCGTTCGTCGGGGATTCCGAACACTGCAACATCGGCGATATCCGGGTGCTGGACCAGGACGTTCTCAACCTCGGTCGGGTACACCTTCCACCCCGATGTGATGATCATGTCTTTTTTCCTGTCCGTGACGAACAATATCCCCTCTTCGTCAAGGTGCCCGATATCTCCGCTCAAAAACCATCCTTCATCCAGAAATACCGCCGTTGTTGCTTCAGGCATCTGCCAGTATCCGCGTGCAACTGCCGGCCCACGTATCGCAATTTCTCCGGTTTCGCCAGTTCCGAGTTCCTTCGAGGCATCTCCCGAATCGACGATCCTGATTTCCGTATACCCTACCGGGACCCCGACACTCTGGTAATTTCTTGTAAGAAGAGGATACTCCGGGAGGGTCGTCGTCCCGGAGCCGATCACGATTGTTTCGGAAAGTCCGTAGGAATTTGCGACAGGGATGTGAAATCTCCGGTCGAATGCTTCCCACACGGAGGGAAGCAGTCTGGCCACCCCCCGATATGATCACCCTTGCGTTCCCGAGCTTCATTTCCGTTCCTGCCGGGCTGTTCACCAGGGAGTGGATGACCGGTGGCATCCCGGCAAGGACAGATGCCCGGTAGTGCTCTGCATATGCAAGGTAGTTTTCCATGTCGAACCGCTCCATCATTACCCACGTGCCGCCGGCCCTGAGGATCGAGATCCCCCATGAGATCCCGACGTGTCCCATCGGGTATATACCGAGATAAATGTCACGGGGGAGGAGACGGAGGGCCTCCCGTTCGGCATCAAGTGCAGTTATCCAGTTCCCGTGGGATAACATCGCTCCTTTCGGCCTGCCGGTGGTTCCGGCAGTATACTGGAGATGGCAGATGTCATCGAGCGAGCAGTGTACTGCCCGGAACCCTTCTGCATGATTCATGAAAGAATCCCATGAAATTGCACCTTCATGTTGCCCGTTTACGCAAAGAACGTATTTGAGGCCGGGAGCTGAATTCCTGATCTGGTCCACGAACCTGGCACCGTTCGGATCGGTGATTATCGCGGAGGCGCCTGCATCGCTGACGGCGTGCAGGAGCTCTTCCCCCCGGTAAACGATACTGGCCGGAACAGCGATCGCACCAATCCGCCACAGGGCAAAATAACTTACGAGGTATTCGGGAGAGCTTTCGAGATAGATGCATACCCGGTCCCCTTTGCCGATCCCAAGAGAGGAAAGCCCGCATGCTACCCGGTTCATCTCGTCCCGGAGCGTGCCGTAACTATAGGTTAATCCGGCCGATGGCTGGACCAGGGCCGGTTTCGCGGAAGGAACACTTTTTGAATCGAGGAGTGTTGATACATTCGCCATATGCCTGCGGATCCCTGGTAAAAAGGTTGAAACGCCTGATTTATAAATGAGTCCATTTAAACTCACAATTCCTGCAGAGATCGTCAGTTACAAGAACCGGTCCCTGCCATGAATTATTAAAAATTACTGGTATTCAGGGGGCTGGACTTCCTTTGGCAGCCCTCCCTTGAATGATTCCTGTATTTTTTTGTACCATTCCCTGATATTCTGGTTCATGGTGGGATGGATTTTCTGCTTCGCGGCTTCAAAATTTTTCATGCCGATCACCAGGCTCTTCTCCCGCAGGGCGAGCATACCTGCTTCCCTCGAGATCAGTTCGAGATCCGATCCCACATATCCCTCGGTGTTGCGGGCAAGTTCCCGGATAAAACGGTCGAGCCCGGGATCATCGATTTCCAGGTTGTTCTGTTTCAATAATTCGAACAGGAGTTTTCTCCGGGAACTCCGTTCCAGCCCTCCGGTCTCTTTCTTTCCGATAGTGGCAATAATCGCCTTAAATTCGTCAGCCGTAACGTTTCGCCCGGTGCCGAGTGCCTCCACAAGCTGTTCGAATGCCGGTTCGTCAAATCCTTCGGTCAGTTCGAGCAGTTCATAACAGACCGACCCTTCGATCGGCATACGGCTCAGGTATATCTTCAGGATCATTTCCCTGTCTGCAATGCCGGGTTCCCCGATATACACGAGCCGGTCGAACCGTCCGGCGCGAAGTAGTGCAGGGTCGATGATATCGGGACGGTTCGTAGCCCCCATGATGATCACGTCCCTGAGCTCCTGCAATCCGTCGATTTCTGTCAGGATCTGGTTTAGGACACTATCGAGCAGGTGCGAGTTCTGGCTGTCGCCACGACGTGGCACGATCGCGTCGAGCTCGTCAAAGAATATGATCGCCGGGGCGACCTGCCGTGCCTTTTTGAATATCTCCCTGACCGCACGTTCGCTCTCCCCCCAGTATTTCGAAAGCAGTTGCGGGCCCCGGATAGCGATGAAGTTTGCTCCGCTCTCGAATGCCACGGCCTTTGCTATGAGGGTTTTTCCCGTGCCCGGGGGACCATAAAGGAGGACGCCCTTCGGCGGCTGGATCCCGAGTCCTTCGAAGCGGTGTCGTTCTGTCAGGGGGTATTCCACCGTTTCGCGGACTTCCTGTTTTGCCGATTCGAGGCCGCCGATATCTTCCCACCTCATATGGGATACCTCGACGATTACCTCCCGCATCGCGCTCGGACTTACGTCACGCAGTGCGTTCCGGAAGTCCCCGGACCGGACCTGGAGTGTATCCAGCATCTCCTGGGGGATCTCTTTTGCCTCCAGATCGATCACCGGGAGATACCTGCGGAGTGCACGGATTGCGGCCTCTCTTGCCAGGGCGGCGAGATCTGCCCCGACAAAACCGTGGGTCTGCTGCGACAGTTCCTCGAGTTTCACGTCTTCTGCAAGCGGCATTCCGCGGGTATGGATTTTCATGATCTCGATCCGGTCGAGCTCGCTCGGCACGCCGATTTCGATCTCCCGGTCGAACCTTCCCGGACGCCGGAGTGCAGGGTCCACGGCGTCCACGCGGTTG
This sequence comes from uncultured Methanomicrobiales archaeon, assembly GCA_963809105.1. Lineage (GTDB taxonomy): Archaea > Halobacteriota > Methanomicrobia > Methanomicrobiales > Methanospirillaceae > CAIKOD01. Next base: position 705,823 of record CAWEIC010000005.1, read on the forward strand.
GTCGCCCCGATAACGACGACCTGGCCGCGTTCCTCGAGACCGTCCATCATGGTGAGGAGCTGTGCCACGACCCGGCGTTCCACCTCGCCGGTGACCTCTTCCCTCCTCGGGGTAATCGAGTCGAGTTCGTCAATGAAAATGATGGACGGTGCGTTTGCCCTTGCCTCCTCGAATACCTCCCGAAGCCTCTGCTCACTTTCACCGTAGTATTTGGAGATGACTTCCGGACCGGCAATTGAAATGAAATGAGCCCCGCTCTCGCTTGCAACAGCCTTTGCTATAAGGGTCTTTCCCGTCCCGGGGGGGCCATAAAGGAGGACACCTTTCGGAGGTTCGATCCCGAGCTTCTGGAACAGCTCCGGGTGCCGCATCGGGAGCTCGATCGTCTCCCGCAGGCGCTGGAGTTCATCCTTGAGACCGCCGATATCCTCGTACGATATCCTCTTCAGTCCTTCGAACCCCGCGGCCGGTTTTTCAGAAAATTCGACAATGGTATTCTTGGTGATGATAACCGCCTGCTCGGGCTCGATATCCACTACCTTGTAGGCGACGATCTGGGGCTGGATAAACGGGAGGCCGATCATGATCGGCACCGAATCGCTCCGGACCACGGGAAAATCGACAAGGTTATTGAGGACATGGGGGTTGTTGGCGATGGGTATGTTTTTCGGAAGGTCTTCGGGCGGGGCAAGGACCACCCGTTTCGCTTCGATCTCTTCCTTGAGGGTCGAAATCTTGATCGTATCGCCGATACTTACCCCGGCATTGATCCGGGTGAAGTTGTCGATCCGTACCTTGTGCTGGTTCCAGTCCTCAAGCAGGGCCCGCCAGACCTTGACGACCGTCCTTCTTTTACCTTCGATGGCTACAATGTCTCCCGGTGATATTTTTAAAAATAACATGGTTTCCGGGTCGAGACGTGCCTTGCCACCACCCTGGTCACCAGGATAGGCACTGTCTACTTTGAGGTGGATCTCTGGCATGTCTCAAAGATCATATATGCTGGGATTTATAAGTAATGTTAGAATCATGCGATATCTCCTCTTCAACGCATTTCACGGTGCTGCCGGTGACATGATCACCGGCTCGCTCCTTTCTCTCGGGGCAGATCCCGAACCCGTCAGGAAAGCGATGCGATCGGTGGTAAAAGATCCTTCTATCCGTTCCGTCATGAGAAAGGGGATCCGGGCGATAAAAGTCGATACCCATGCATCTTCGCAAAGAAGGTCCCTTGACGAGGTTATCGGAATAGTCCGTGGTGCGGATGCCCCCCCGGCTGCAATCGAACTGGCATCGAAGGTGTTCAGGAGGATTGCAGCTGCCGAAGAATCAGTCCACGGGGAACAACCGCATTTCCATGAAGTGGGGGCCGATGATGCCATCGCCGATGTCATCGGTGCCTGTACTGCACTCCATTGCCTGAACCCCGATATAATTTCGGTCACCGAGTTCAGCTCTCGGAGGCGGGACTGTTCAGACCGGGCACGGGACCCTGCCGGTCCCTGCACCGGCAACGATGGCGATACTCGCCTCCTCCGGTATACCCGTCCGGTTCGGCAGGCCAGAGGACGGTGAGCTCTGCACGCCCACAGGGGCTGCTCTCCTCGCCGAATTCTATTCCGTCTCTCACAGGGAGTCCGGCGTCTGGGTTGTGAAAGGAACAGGATACGGGGCGGGGACAAGGGAATCCGAAGATGTCCCTAATGTTCTGATGGCCATGTTGCTTGAAACCGAAGATGGTATGGAAGGTGATTCTGTCGACATCCTCGAGACCACGATTGACGATGTCAACGGCGAAGTAATCGGGAACGCAATCGGGGTTCTGATGGACCTCGGAGCCAGGGACGTAAGCGCGATTCCCTCCATCATGAAAAAGGGGAGGGCCGGATACCTGATCAGGGTAATCTGCAGGTGCGAGGACTCGGGAATGCTGGCAAGGGCCATGGCAGAGGAACTCGGAACGCTTGGGGTCCGCTGTATCCCATCGGTACACCGGTTTATAGCCGCTCGGACCGAAGAGACGATAACAGTCGATATCGCCGGCATCACCAGGGATGTTCCCGTCAAATGTGGCTGGATTGATGGCCGGTGTTATATGCTGAAAGCGGAATTCGATGCCGTCAGGGAACTATCGGTCTCTACAGGTATTCCGGCCCGCGAGATTGCAGCCATTATCGCAGAACATGCAAGGGAGAAAAGTATGACACCTCCGGCAGGTGAACAAAACGGAACAGGAACGGGTACCGACCGGCAGCCCTGATATCGACCTCCTGCTGCACGGAGGGTTCGAACCCGGGACCATTACCCAGGTTTATGGAGAGCCGGCTACCGGAAAGAGTACGTTATCGATCATTTTTGCCATCACATGCCTGAGATCCGGGAAATCCGTGCTGCTTTTCGACACGGAAGGTTTCTCAGTCGAACGCTTTTCACAGGTTGCAGGAGATGACGCCGCCGCTCTCGCAGAGAATCTCTATATTTACGAGCCCGGTGATTTCGATCAGCAGGGTGTCATGATTGCAGGGACCGATACGGTGCTTAAAACAAGGAACGTGGGGCTGATCATTGTTGATTCGGCCACTGCCCTGTACAGGACCGATCTCTCGAAGGGAAAGGACGCCATGCAGAAACTCACCCGCCAGATCGTCCACCTGCTCGGCCTTGGCAAACGGTACCGTATCCCGGTTGTTGTGACAAACCAGGTCTACATGGATACGACGACGAACGCATATATGGCCCTCGGAGGCACAGCACTTGAACATATATCAAAAGCAATTATCCGCCTGTCACGGGCGGAAGATGGCAAACGTAAAGCCACGCTCACCAAACACCGGTCTATCCCGCCGGGGGGCTCTTTTAAGTTCACCATTACCGGTGAAGGGATTAAGAAAGTCGATTAGCTTCCTTTCACGGGAATAACTGATTTATTGGGCAGTTTCGACCGGGATAATAATCCGGGATCCCCGTCCGGATCGTCCGGAGACCTGGTATCGAAACGGCGCTTCAATGGTGGTCCTTCCCATCAGGCCCTTGTTTTTCGAAGTCCCTGAACGACTAACCGGACTGCACCGGATTCCTCAAAAATATCAGCCCACTGAAAAGCCGGATTAACAATGTTAACAGTTTCCCGTTTGTCGTATTCCCGGGAAGAAGATCATCACGAGGCCTTGCCTGCAATTCCCGGGTTGTCAGGCTTGATAAATCGGTCCCGAAAAAATCAGAAGGTTATTTCGCCGGTAAATACCGTGCTCGCAGGGCCCTCGAGATGTGTTTCCGTACCGAGCCTTATGATCAGCGGGCCTCCCTCGGTATCGACATGCACGGTCTCGCCGACAAGCCCTATCCTGTGGGCGACAGCCGCACTGGCCGTAGCACCGGTGCCGCATGACAGGGTTTCCGCCTCGACACCCCGTTCATAGGTCCTGATTTGGATGGAGTCCTGTCCGTTTTTCTCGACAAAGTTGACGTTCGCCCCGTTCGGGAAGGTCGGGTGATTCCTGATCCCGGGTGCAACCGTTTCGAGTGCGACAGATTCAACATTATCCACGAAGATCACGGCATGCGGGACACCGGTATTGACGGCATAGACCTCATAACCTGCTATTGTTTCTTTATATTCCCCGGAACCGGTCGCAGGGATGGCGCTCCGGTCGAACGCGGGGTCCGTCATCAGGACATCGGCCATAAAATCATCATCTGTATACCTGATTGCAACAGGTACAAGGCCCGCTTTGGTCTCGATTGTACATTTTTCCCCGATATGATGGTGATCGAAGGCGTATTTTACAAAACAGCGGATACCATTGCCGCACATTTCTGCTTCGCTCTGGTCAGGCTGGAAAAGCCGCATCATTAAATCCCCCGTAGATTGTGCTTTCGAGAGGTAAAGGACGCCATCTGCCCCGATACCAAAGTGACGGTCGCAGAAGGAGGCTGCAAATTCGCCTTTCATCGGATCGGGTATGATCACATCGTCGTATTCGTTGATCAGGATGAAATCGTTGCCATTGCCATTCAGTTTTGTAAAAGGTATTTTCATCGATCCTCCCTCCGGTTCAGGCGGTTCCCCAAAGTTTAAGTGCCTGCTCGAGTTCAAAATGGTCTTTTGCATATTCGAGCGGAGGGATCCCCGCCATAAACGCATCTACCGCCTGGCGCATCGCTTTCGCACCTGCCTGGGTCCCTCCCGGATGTCCGTGTATTCCTCCGCCTGCCTGGAGGGTGATATCGGTCCCGAGAGTCGAGAGTTCTTTGGCTACTTTTCCCGGGTGCAGTCCCCCGCTTGAAACAGGGAATGTGGGCCTGATGCAGCCATATTGTTCTGTGAGCACACGGTTGTCCCCGATTACTTCTTCTGCCGCATGTGCCATTTTGCCGCTTACCGTTCCGGTGTGCAGCTGGTCACCCCCGAGCATCCTGACAAGCCGGGCAAACGGCCTCATGGCGATCCCATGTTCGGGATTTCTTGTCATTGCAGCGTGCATTGTCCTGTGGACATGGATGGGGACTTTTACCGACTGGTCCTCTCCGAGGGCCTGGAGCGCACTGAATCCTGCCGTAATAACATCGATCATCACCATATTTGCACCGAGATTAATCGCATGCCTGGCCTGTTCAACGATCCTGTCGCCACGCGTGGTGATATTGACCGCATACAGTACCTGCTGACCTGTTTCATCACGTGCCTCATCGAGGCGGTCCATGACCTTCGGCAGGCGTTCATCGATGGGGCAGAATTTCTGGTTGGTAAGGGTCTCGTCATCCTTGATCAGGTCGACCCCGCCAATCGCTGCCTGGTACGCTACTGCGGCTGTGTCCTCGGGGGTCAGACCAACCTTTGGCTTGATAATCGTCCCGACATGAGGCCTTTTATTCGACCCTACGATACGACGAACCCCATGGATGCCGAATTTTGGCCCTTTGAAGGGCACCAGGCTCTCCGGAAGGTCGAAATCAAGGAGGCGGACTGCATCGAGCTTCGAAAGACCGAACAGGTTCCCGGCTACGACAGACAGATACTGGGGAACATTCCCGGGTTCAAAAATTTCGGCCGGATGACTGATTTTTGCAAGATAACCGGAACCTGAAGGTTGTACACCAAGGACGACACCGTCAAGTCGCTTCACGTAATCCATCCTGGTCGATATCCCGGTCCAGGTTCCCGTTGTCTCCTCGTCCGCCAGGGCCTGGGCAGCATCCGCAGGAGTCGTACCCCTTTCCGGCCTGAAATAATATGTCGCAATTACATCTGACATTCCAAAATTTCACCCCTAATCATGATGGTCCATCTCAAATTCACCGCTGAACTCCTGTATCTCCCAGTGAAGATAATCCCTGATAATGATGTAGGCCATCTGGGGCGGGATAGCCCCTGCCTCTGTCACGATGAGGTCGATATAATCCGGCGGAGTAACATCGAATGCCGGGTTCCTTACCGTTACATAGGGGAGTTCTTCTAAAACCCGGTCGGGAAGCACCTCTCCCGTCGGGCGTTCTTCTATCTCGATCATTTCCCCGATAATTGTTCTTGGCGCAAATTTGTATGTTTCGGCAGCTGACAAGGAAACTGGTCCTTGCTTCATGGGCAGCAAGAGCGATCTGTGATGTTCCTATTTTGTTGACCACTGCCCCGTTCACGGCGACAGCGTCAGCACCGGTTATGACAAGGTCGATATCATTGATGAATGAACGTACTGCCGAATCAACGATAAAATTCGTCTTTATCCCGGCATTATTGAGGGCCCGGATTGTTACCAGTCCCTGGTTCCTGGGCCTCACTTCCGTTGCAAACACGCAAATATCTTTTCCTTGCCGGTCTGCCTCGATGATGCACGATAATGCGGCTTCAGAATTGCAGTGGGTCAGGATCGTATCCCCGTCGCGGATATGGCGGGCTCCGAATTTTGCTATTCTTTCCACCGCCTCCCGTGAAGAGCTGATGAATTCATCCGCTTTCCGGCGGATTGCCGTCCTGGCCCCTGCAACCGTTTCTTCGCCTGCCATCGCCTCCATCACAATATGCACCGCATTGGGGAGAGATACAGCCGTCGGCCGTGTGTTGACAAGTGATTCGGCAGCAGATTCCATTTCTTCCCGGAAGCCGTTGATATCAGGTGTGTTTAAAGTCTCTGCATGGCCGGCAAGGGCTTCCACAGCAGCACGGGCGATACGCCCGGCTCCCCTGATCTCCATGCTCTTTATCTTCTCCCGGGTGTCAGTAAGAACCATCGAGCTTCATTCATTCAAGGATAGCTGACTAAATAGAGTTTATGGGGACTGGTTTGGCGTGTCTTTCGCAGTCGTATTTGATAGCGCGGGAACCCTGCTTCATACCTACCGGGTCGCCAAGGATGTCCTCCACAACGAACTCCTCCCCGGCATCGAAACTACCATGCTGACGTTCAGTTTACCGGACAGGGTTCTCGTCGTGATGCATATTCATTCCAGGGACGTGATTGAGGCCTCCCCCGACCTCCTCCTATCACAATTCCTTGTTGATCATAATGCCGGGTTCGGGATCAGCTGCACCCGGAAGATCATTACTTCCGAAGAGATTGGCGATACGCTCTATAATGACAAGGCTGCCAGGGTTGGCGATCTTCAGGAATGCATCAGGAATGTCTGGGGAACCTGCAGCCGGGAGGCGGTCGTCACGATGAACAGTGGGGTAATTCTCAATATGGCGCTCCATTGTATCGAGTATACGGTCACTACCGGCGGCAGGCCGTTCGAAGGGGCAAAAGAGGCAATCACCGCCCTCCACCGCATGGGAATCCCGACATTCATTGCATCGGGAGACCGGACTGCGAAACTGGAACGCATTGCAGATTTCCTTGGTATCCCCCGCGACAGGGTCTACGGGGTTGCGACACCCTCCGTCAAAGCTCAAATCGTTGCCGACCTCAAGTGTGAATATGATACCATTGTGATGGTCGGCGACAGCATCAACGATCTCTGTGCCATGAAGATGGCCGACATCGCAATACTGACCGAGGAACAGTCGGGCGGAAAACCCGAAGAACTCTATAAAGCAGCCGCATACGTGGTGAAGAGCGTTACTGAAGTTGTCGAAATTATAAAAAAATTACAGGCCCATGATCCTGCCTGATACCTATATAAAAGGTAATATGTCACTACGCTACATTAGCTTATCAGGTGATGAATGACCCCATTAATATCCGTAGAGAACCTGTGCATGGATTTCGACGGAAAACGAATCCTCGATACAATATCTTTTGAGCTTTCCGAGGGAGAAATACTGGGAATTATCGGAAGGAGCGGCGCAGGAAAGACTGTTTTAATGCAGCTGATGCGGGGTGTGGAACAGCCCCCCACCAGTGGTACGATTATTTATCACATTGCAGCCTGCGATTCCTGTGATTACATCGACGTCCCCAGTAAAATTGGCAAATCCTGCCCCAAATGTGGCGGATCGCTGAAAGCAGTCGATGTCGACTTCTGGAATGAAAAAAATGAGGCCATGAAACGCCGGATAATGAGCCGGACGGCGATCATGTTCCAGAGGACGTTCGCTCTGTACGGTAACGACCGGGTCATCGAAAACGTCCTCCATGCACTGGATGATATCGATTATCCGTCTGAACAATCAATAAGCCGGGCCGCAGATCTTCTCGACCAGGTACGTCTCTCCCACAGGATGATGCATATCGCGAGGGACCTGTCGGGTGGTGAAAAACAACGCGTGGTGCTTGCCCGGCAGCTTGCCAAAGAGCCGTTCGTCCTGTTTGCGGATGAACCAACCGGGACGCTCGACCCGGAAACTGCAAAAATAGTCCATTCAATGCTTCTCGAAGCAGGGAAGACAAATGATATGGGCATGGTCGTCACGTCCCATTTTTCCCAGGTGATAGAGGATGTGGCTGACAGGGCGATGCTTCTCGTTGACGGTAAAGTAGCAGGGCTCGGGACTCCAGCCGAAATCATTGCAAAATTCATGAAGGACTACAGCGACCAGGAACATTTTGAAACGCCGGAATTCGGCGAGAAACTCCTGGCTGCACGGGACGTAATGAAACGCTACATATCCGTCGACAGGGGCGTAGTGAAGGCGGTGAACGGGGTCACCTTCGACGTGTATACCAGGGAAATATTTGGCATAATCGGCAAGAGCGGGGCAGGGAAGACCACCCTTTCACGGATTATTTCGGGGATCATCGAACCAACCTCAGGTGAGATGAATATTAAAATCGGGGACGAATGGATCGACATGACGAAACCCGGCATCGAAAACCGTGGGAGGGCCAAAGGCTATATAGGGCTTCTTCACCAGGAATATGACCTGTTTCCCCACAGGACGGTACTCGATAACCTGACCGATGCCATCGGCCTTGAATTTCCCAAGGAACTTGCTATCAGGAAAGCCATTATCACGTTGCGAATGGCCGGTTTCGCCGAGGAGAAGAGCAAGGACATTCTTGAACGCTATCCCTCGCAGCTCTCCGAGGGGGAAAAACACAGGGTCGCCCTGGCCCAGGTCCTCATCCGTGAACCACGGCTCGTTATTCTTGACGAGCCGACAGGAACGATGGACCCGATCACAAAACTCGATGTGAAACATTCCATTATGCATTCCCGCGATGAGATGGATGAGACCTTTATCGTTGTATCACATGACATGGAATTTGTAAGGGATATTTGCGACCGGATCGCCCTTATGCGTGGAGGAAAAATTGTCATGATCGGCAAGACCGCCGAGGTACTGGCAAGCCTGACCGAAGACGAACGAGAGGTCATGAGCAAACCAGCTGCCTGAACGCAGGGTAATCCAATGATCACGATCCATCTCGATGGAGTACCGCTACGAGATTGCTGACGGCGGTACCCTTGGATCTGTTATCCGGGTCGCGGACCCGGAGTGCTGCGTGGCAGTCATCCGCCCCGGTACCCAGGAGAGAGAAAAAACCGAGAATATCCAGGTAATAACAACTGCCGGCGAAATAACCATCGAAATTTCCGTTCCCGGAATTATCCCGGTCGAAGACAGCACATTTATTTCAAACCTCTCACTTCACTGGGAGGACCGCTATTCCGCAGCATTCGGCCCCTTTTCCCGTGAATTCGTGCCGGACCGGAGGGCACACCTTTATGAACGGGCAGACGTGATCCTTGGATGCGGGGGTTACGATCCGAAGCAGTCTTACCTGATCTTTTCAAGGCTCCGCCATTCGGCAGACCATGGAGCCGGGGCAGACGGAGGCGTGATCGGCCGTGTCGTTTCCGGTCGCGGGGTAATAGACCGGTGGAAACCCGGGGATCGGGTCACCGGCATCATCCCGGTGATCGCATGGGCAGACACGACACGGTCCTTCACGACCACCGATAAAGGCCTCATTCTCGAGGATGGGATGCAGATTGTGAGCCACGTTGAAATAACGGTGCAGGGCTATTCCCGGGATCATATCGATCCAGCAGCCGCTCTCAGCGTGGAACATCTCCTCCTTGCGACTGCTGCAAGGGAATTCAGGGTTTTCAGGGCTGCAAGTACCCATATATTCGATAGTACCTGGTCCCCGAACGATGTCCCCATGGAACTGGAAAGACCAAGAAGAGAGGGGTCTGTTACCGTCCGGACCAGGGGGCAGTCCCGGGGAGGTGTCTACATATATACCTCCGATGTCCCGAGCAGCCAGTTCCACACGCTTGTGGGCCAGGTCACCCATGGTATCGAACTTGCAAAGCTTGCAAAAGAGCAGGATAAATTTTCAATCGAAATTACACCGGCAATGTTGGATCTCCTTGGATTGCCATTGGACGCGGCAGAGGACATCGCCGGTAAGAGGAATATCGCAGCAACCGTCGACGACAGGTCCGGTGGTGACCGCATAGTTGTCGGGCAGGAACCACGTACGACCATGGAAGTACTTGCACAGGGATCGGTCGCCATCGCAACCAGGCCGGTTTCGAAGGTAATCGATATCGAGCTCTTCGATTCCCTCGCCCCCGATACCTGCAGGATATTCAGGCGTCTTAGCGGACTCTGGTCCCATAGCGTCGGCCAAATCCCCGCATTTTTTATCCTGGACGACGCTGTACCTTTTCAAGCCGGCCATTCCGAAAGGCGTCAATATTATTCCCGAGAACACCCCGGTCTCAGAGGTTCCCGCGGGATCGCTCGCGATGACCAACGAGGCACGGAAACTGGTTGGTCTTGTCGGCGTCAGGGTCTCCTCAAACAAAGAGTTCGGACCGACATCGGAGCCATTCGAGGGATCCAATATTATCGGCCGGGTACTTGACCTCGACAAGCTGAAATCGATTAAAGAGAAGGATACCGTGTATATCAGGGAGGTGAGGAGATGAGCCAGTATATTCCAAAGTACGTTGGAACTGTTACCAAGTATGTCTTTGTAGAGTCCCCTGAAATGACCCCGCAGGACCTCGTGGTAAGGGCATATGAAATTTCAGAAGGGGCCATGATAAAAGAGACCTGTTTTGGCCTCCAGGTCACCGGTAAAGAGGAGGAGGTCAATGCCATTGTCGAAGCCCTGCGTAAACTTGATCCCGATCATATTTTCGTAAAAGACCGTGGATTTCCCCCGGGTGATGCCCGGAGGTGCCGGGCGAACCTCGGTGGTGCCAGGCCGGGGTTCTTTGGCCATGAGTTCGAAATATCGCTCATCCGCCACGTATCCCATGGTCTCCATGAACTCCCCGGGCGGGATGCAGCAGCCGTTACCCACCCGCCTGCCCCAAACCCTGAGGAGAAACTGGATATCTACCGCCTCAAGAAACTGATTGATGCACAGGAGCCATAAAATGGTCAAAGTTTTTATTTATCCGGCGACGAGCCTTATCCTCTCCGACCTGGTCGCACGGTTCGGTCACGCACCCCTGAGCGCTGCACAACAGATAAGGGAACATATCCAGACAGCCGGTATCGAGACACCTCCGCTCCAGATTAGTCCTGAAGACCCGAAAAAAGGGCTGAAATATGCTGCCGTCGAGGTTCCATCCGGGGTCAGGGGCCGGATGTCGCTCTATGGCCCGATGATAGAGGACGCAGAAGCTGCAATCATCATCAATGATGCGGATCTTGCCTTCGGTTGCATGGGCTGTGCAAGAACAAACGAACTCATCATATTTCTTATCAAAAAACGGGATATCCCGGTACTTGAACTGAATTATCCCCGGAACGATAAGGAAGGAGAAGAATTTGTCGCCGCGATACGGAACTTTCTCGTCGGGCTTGGAGGGACCAGATGACAGCTCCGGTCAGGATTGCCCAACTCTCCTGCGGTCCCGAATACAGCGGGGTCCAGAAGGAGATCGATGAGGCGGCGAAGGCAGTCGATGCGGAAATATTCTACCCCGATATCAATTTGAAAGATATAAAAAAGAATTTCCAGGAATTCGGCCTTGACGTACGGAGCCCGGACCTTAAACTTGCCATCGCACGGGCAACGGCACTTGTCGAGGGGCGGGTCGAAGCAGACGCGGTCTTTATTGCGACCTGTTTCCGGTGTGCGGAGGCGGCAATCGTAAGGAACGAACTCAGGCGGTATATCCATGAAAATTCGAAACTGCCGGTCGTCAGTTACTCCTTCACCGAACGGACAACTGCGGGTACCCTGCTTACCCGTATGGAGGCGCTTACCACCATCGCCCGCAGGAGGGCTCTCCTTGCCCGTGAGACCCAGGTGGGACTCACCATGGGGGTGGATTCTGGCTCCAGCACCACGAAGGCGGTGGTGATGAAAGACAATGCCATTATCGGTACCGGCTGGCTCCCGACGACAGGTGTTATCGAAAGTGCCGAGGCGGTCATGAAACTCGCAATCGAACAGTCGGGAGTAAAACGGGAAGAAATCGAGGCTGTAGGGACCACCGGGTACGGGCGGTTCCTTGTCGGTGAGCATATCAAAGCTGACCTGATCCAGGAAGAGCTGACCGTGAATTCAAAGGGTGCGGTATACCTGGCCGACTGCCAGCACGGTCCTTCGACAGTCATAGATATCGGGGGGATGGATAACAAGGCGATCAGTGTCCAGGACGGTATCCCGGGCACGTTTACCATGGGTGGCATTTGTGCCGGTGCAAGCGGCCGGTTCCTCGAAATGACGGCAAAACGCCTCGGGGTTGATATTACTGAGCTGGGACCGCTCGCTATGAAAGGGATGGCCTCCGATGTCCCGATGAACAGTTACTGCATTGTGTTCGGTACCCAGAGCCTTGTCAACGCCCTTGCTGCCGGGAGTTCCCGGGAGAATGTCGCTGCTGCAGCCTGTCACAGCGTGGCCGAGCAGGTCTTCGAGCAGCAGCTGCAGGAGATCGATATCAAGGAACCGGTAATTATGGTCGGGGGCACATCGCTGATCGACGGCCTGGTCTATGCAATGGGGCAGTTGCTGCAGACAGAAATCGTTGTCCCCCATCATTCGCAGTACATCGGCGCCGTGGGCTCTGCGCTCCTTTCATCGGGTTTCATCAGGGAGAAGTAAATGGGACCGCTCGATTACTTTGAGGTCGAATGCCCCGAAGCAACCGGGGGAGAGTATTACAAGCGCATCGTAACGACGGTGCTCCTCGACCATGACCTCACGAAAGTCGTGTCCAAGATTCACATTTATATAGACCCCGGGATTCCCCTGTTCGTTGCCGTCGGGACAACGAAACGGCTCCCCTCCCCTGTTAAAGTCAGGGATTTTGCGAACCTGAACATCGACGAGCATAAAGTGATAATCTCTATCGGAAACGAGGCCTATCTCGCACCCTTCCTAAAACTCCTCTGGGAAAAATACGGGAAGGGGCAGGTCGAGCAGCCTGACAGGCTTACCATTGTTCTGCCTCTCGAACGGTCAGAATCCGAGAAACTCGAAGACATGGTCGTTACCGATCCGAGTCTCGCCCTCTACAAGGACCTTATCTATGCGATGCAGACCATCGCACCGGAAGGGTTCAAAGTCCGCCGCCAGTATTACGGAAAGGGGAAATTCTACTATATCGCGAGTGAAAACACGCTCGATGAAGACCCGACCCCGCTGCTCAGGGAAAAATTTGCCTTGATGGGGGAGGAACTATGACCCTCGTTCCCGTTACGTACAGGGGTGGCGTATACCGGCATGACGAGGTCGTCGACCTCATCGAAGATGTCGGCGGCTATATTATCCAGAAGCATTTTCTTGCCCAGGAAGTGGTGCTCCAGGCGCTGGTCCCGAAAGAGGATATCGAACTCATCCGAAGGGTGGGTAAACCCCTGCTCGGGGAGGTAACCCCGGCCCCGCTTGTCGGTACCGAGATCGCGGTAGTGAGCATGAGCCTCGAGATCCATCACCTCCCCCATGCCTCGTGTGATATTGCAGAGTATATCCGGAGAAACGGTGCGAAGACCAACATGGTCGGCCTCGCACGGGGATTCGGAAAGCGGATAGCGCAGATGAACGACGAGGAGCGGGATGTTATCAACGAACACGACCTGGCACTATTCATGCTCGGCAATTTCGAATCGTGTATCCAGCACAAATTCCCGGTGTTACGTCGGGGTCTCGATGTACCGATCATTGTCTGCGGAGGACCTTCGAAGGAAACGCTCCAGAAGATCATCGATCCTCCCGTTGACGGGTACGTCGGGAATGTCGGCCGGTTCATGCACAGGACCAAGGAATCTGATGAACTGGAAAAACTGGACGAGATCAATGCCGAGATTACCCGGGTCCTCGACATCCGCCGGGAAGAGATAGCGAAAGACCCGCTCTCGGTGTCACCTGCACGCCTGATGGACGTGATCGGGGAACAGGTCCCCGATATCGCCGATGTTACATCGCCAACTCCCATCACGGTTCAGATTGCCGGTCTCAGGGTCAAGCTGCCCTACGATACGTACGCACCAATAATACGAAAGTGTGAAATCGAAGGCGGAATTACCATCGGGGATGTTGCCGATGTGAACCCCTCGAGGATGAGAGACTATATTCTTGTTAAGGTCAGGCCATTTTCAGAAACAAATATAGTTGTGTGAAAAACGATTTTTTCCTTGTTTTAGTAAGATAAGACCTGCCCAATTTTGAAATGATTCCGGGAATTCTACAGAATTCTATGACGCAGAGGGAATAGAGGTATGATTATTTGATATTCATGCAGGTGTGTCTTTTCCCATCCTTTAATTTCACTCCTTTTTATAAACCGCCATACTCCGCTCAATCTTTTTCTTCACCGTTTCCCAGGTCTTCGTGCCAAGGAAGGTCTCGTCCATGTAATCTATCACCTTTAAAAACCGCTTCATCGGGAACGCCATGGTCAGGACATCCACGGGAACACAGGGACGGGCTGACGGATCGAACATGCCCAGCACGACCTTCGGGTTTTCCTTCTGTTGTTCGAGCCATGGATAATAGATAATGGAACTGCACCCGGCTCCCATGGGGCAGATGACCCCGTCCGGGCTGGACTGCTCGAAGTTTGCAAGCGTAAAAAGCCCGCACATGACCTCGGGTCGGGCAAAGAAGATCGCCACTTCGGGGTTGTCCTCAACGGTGAGCTGGTCCCACCGGGTGAAGACCATCTCTTTCCCCTTCGAAGAGAAGGGTATGAGGCTCTTTTCCCAGGCATCGACAATCTCAGGCGTCCGCTTGTATCGTTCTCCCTCGACAACGCCCTCCTTGCCGTGGGAAAGGAAAAACCGGAAGTTGGGCGGGCGTTTATCTGAATACCCTGTGTACATGAGCCCACCGCCGCAGGTGATCGAGTTCGCGTCGAAGACGAGAGGCGCCCCTTTTCTGGCCCGCCCGATCTGGCAGATGAGGCAGCGATGACCAGCCGGCGGAAGGACTTTTTGTGAAGCGCCGGATTCGTTCCGGAATTCCAGGGCAAGGGGAAGTTCTGCACCTGGGAAGTATTGTTGCCACCGGGCAGTGAATTGGTCGCGAAGATCAGTGTGCATACCAAGTAATTGATGCATCCGGAATATAACAGAATTTGTCAGGGTGAGAAAACGAGGGAGGGACCCCGATCGAAACCGGCAAGACTTATGCGTCCTCAATCGCGTTCGAATCGTCTGCACCCTGCAGTGTATTATTAAAAAATCAACTGGCCCCACCTTATGTTGCCGTACCTGAAAGATCTCATCCAAAACATCAATCACCGGCCAGATGGATTCAGGAATCGGTTCGGTGGCCTGGATTTTATGTTCCTGAATTCTATAACACAACTGGACAGACTCGGCACCGGCTCCGATCTTATATATCGCAAGATCCTCCTGGTTCACCGAATTAAACCCTGTTGAGTTGAAAAACATGACAAGTTCGTTCATTTCTGCCGGTGTCATGGTAAAGGTTTTCACTCCCGACCTTCGAAGATATTACCTCCTTTGACCGATGATATTGTTCTCAGGTGATGGAACATGTCCGAGTTTGAAGATCTTCTCAGGGGAATTGTCTTGCGGGGAGCAGAGGAAACCTCACACGAATGGCTGGACGATGTGGAGCAGGAGTATGGGAGGACTCCGCTGATATTCAAACGGATGTCTGAACGGCCTGAGGTGCTGATCTCCCATCTTCTTTACAAGGGAACAGTCACCCAGATGAGCGGCCTCGACCCGAAATACGTTGAACTTATCAGCATGGCTGTCGGAGCAGCACTCCGCTGCCAGCATTGCACCGGTTACCATATGCAGGCTGCGATGAAGAAAGGGGCGACAAGGGAAGAGATCCTCGAAGTAATCCTGATCGCCGGGCTCATCTCGAATTCATCGGTGCTGGCCAATGCCTACAGGATAATCGATGAAAAACTGGCGGCGTGCGTACCCTGCGTCAACGAAGGGATGGATGTTCCGCCGGCGTGAAGAATACCCCGATTACCTCATTTTTTATATAACGGTAAAAATGAATCGGCCCTGTATGAACGGGAATTTTAGGTTCCCGATCCCTTTTCTAAATTTTTTTCATAAATAACGATCCGCACATGGTACATCCTTCTTTGCCGGGTCTTGCCACAGACATCCGGTATCCGGCTTTTACCTGTGTTTGTCCGGCATTTTTGGGAATTTCAGATTTTTTTTGTTTTTCGTGATCCCGATGATTCCGCCGTTCTCAACGAACCCGCCGATCCTCGCAGTCCTGGATTTTTTCCGGGCTTTTTCCTTGCTTTCAGGGTCCCGGGAAGAGACCATACCCCTCCATGACCGATCAGGTCCTGGATCAGGTCTGCCCTTCCTGCTGATTTCAGCCCTTCGATTACGAGATCCCTGTTGTCCTGATCCCGGTACCGGAGAAGGGCTCGCTGAACCTGTTTCTCCCTTCCTTTCGCCACATGTACAGGTTCGAGAGTAAACGGATCAAGACCGGTGTAATACATGCATGTGGATACACTCATCGGCGTAGGGGTGAAGTCCTGGACCTGTTCCGTATACATATCGTGATCCCTGATATAGAGCGCAAGTTCCACCATATCATCAATTGTGCATCCCGGATGGCCTGACATAAAATAGGGGAGAATATATTGTTTTATTCCTTTTTCTTTGGATAATTTCCTGAATTCTCTAAAAAATCGTTCAAATATTTCCACCGGGGGTTTATTCATCAATTTTGTAACACGGGGTGAGATATGTTCAGGGGCTACCTTCAGGTGGCCTGATGTATGCCTGCCGACGATCTCTTCGAGGTAGCTTGTCCGTTCTTTATCGATCAGGTCGTACCGGATACCCGAACTGATGAACACACGTTTAACGCCCGGTAGTTCCCTGACCCGCTTCAGCATTGCCACCTGCACTCCATGGGCAGTCAATAGCGAAGGGCAGAAGGCACAGTTCCTGTCCGCACATGCACCGGATTTCTCCCAGGACGCACAGGAAGCCCCGAACATGTTAGCCGTCGGGCCGCCGATATCCTGGATTACACCGTTAAAACCAGGCATTTTTACCATTCTTTCAACTTCCCTGACAACCGATGCGATACTGCGGCTCTGGATGATCCGCCCCTGGTGATGGGTCAGGGCACAGAAACTGCACGCCCCGAAACATCCGCGGTGGCTGGTTATTGAGAACCTGACCGGCTCAAGCGAGGGAACAGGTTCATGATACGATGGATGGGATTCGCGGCTGAATGGCAGTTCGTATACCCGGTCGAGTTCAGTTGTTGATAGCGGTAAGGCCGGAGGGTTCTGGACGATTACCGTCTTTGGATGTGGCTGTGCCAGTGCCTTGCCCCGGACAGGGTCCTGCTCCCGGTAATGGGCGGCAAATGCTCTGGCATAAGTACCACGATCTTTTGCTATCGCGTCAAACGACGGAAGAAGCACGATCTCTTCATGAAGGCCGGATCGCCATTCAGCCAGGGGCATTTTGTAGGACGTCCCCCTGATATCCCTCATCGATCCGATATGCTCACCATTCATAAGCCGTTCTGCTATTTCGAGGACCTGGCGTTCGGCCATTCCAAACATGAGGAGGTCGGCGGGGGCGTCGGCGAGGATCGATCTCCTCACCGTATCCGACCAGTAGTCGTAGTGGGCGAACCTCCTGAGGCTTGCCTCGATCCCACCGAGGATTATCGGGGTGCCGGGGAATATCGAATGAACCATGTCCGCGTAAACGATGGTCGCCCTGTCAGGTCTGCCAGGTTTTCCCCCGGGGCCGTACACATCTTCCCTTCTCCGTTTCAACGCCGGGGTGAAATTATTCACCATCGAATCGACGTTCCCGGATGATATGGCAAAAAACAGCCTGGGGCTGCCTAACTTCAAAAACTCTTCCCGGCTTTTCCAGTCAGGCCTCGCAATCACACCCACGGAATACCCCGCTTCCCAGAGGACCCTCCCGATCAGTGCAGTCCCGAACGAGGGGTGATCGGCATAAGCATCGCCGGTGATCAGGATGATATCGAATTGCCCGATACTGAGAACTGCTCCTTCTTTTTTTGTCATCGGCAGGAACCGGGGCTGTGAATGTTTCATTATATTCTTTCCAAAAAGGTTGTCTTTTCAATTATATCCATTATTTTCGTTTTCTTTTTATCACGAAATATTCGACATGACAGGGAGAACCTGTCCGGAAACCAGGTCTTCCGCCCTTTCCATTTCGATACCGGTGATTTCGGTTATTACTGCCTCAATAACGATATACGTCGTTATTGTACCTCTCAAACAACCGGTCAGGACCTGGTTGCCCTTACCGATCGATGCATGAAGGTGGAGATGGGGGCCATCGTCTCCCGGAACGATTGTTGCCATGCCAACCACTTCCCAACCTCCGGAAAACGTCTCAAAATGAGGATTCGGCGGGAGGATCGGTTTTTCAGGACCGGTCACAATCTGACCGGATAATAACGCTCCGATGAACCTTATATGGCCACAGCCTACATCATGGACGGCAACAAAATCCCGGAGAGTTTTGATAAGGTCCTCCCCGTGGTCAATTCTCATGATAAAAATTCTTCCTGGTTTTCCTTCGGAATATTGCATATACGATCTGATCAGAAGGTGTACGCCTGCCCATCATAAACCAATCTCAGTGGGCATCAGATTCCCCAAATAGTCAGGAATTTTTGCATATTCTCAGAAAAATCAAAAGAGACGAAAATTCTAACAGAAGAAAAATTGAAGGATGACCCTTGTTGGAAAGGGCGACATGGTCAGCGTCCGCCGACACCACCGCCTCCGAAGCCTCCTCCTCCGCCGAATCCGCCCCCTCCAAAGCCTCCCATGCCCCCTCCGCCCTGAGAAGGGGGTGAAAAGGCGACAATCGGGATGAATGCCCCGTACATGATCCCGAGGGACGGTGCCGCTCCCATCTCAGGTATGCTGATATTCAGTTCCTTCATGGCGTTTTCGACCTTTTTGCCGACACCGAGGGCAGTCCCGTAAACGAGCCATTCCCCCCACTGGGATACATCGGCGGGCGAATATTGTTTCATGAGGGCCAGGTCCGAAAGGAAATAGGCAAACGCATCCCATTCGAGTTTTTCCTTATATTTATCATCTTTCCATTGCCCGAACAGGGTCGGTGGATATGCCAGGGCAATCCCTGAGAGGACGAGCACGGTCCCCCAGAGGAATGCAGCCGGCAGGAGCAGATAAAGGTTGACCGGCACCACGATCAGGACCACGATTACGACGGCAAGAATGGCCGCACTAAACAGGGCGAGAGGAATCATGTGGTCCCGTCCGTCGATGATATACTGGTTGATCAGGACAGGATCGGTCCTATGGGTAACATCGCTGAGTTCCCTCTGGTACTTGAGGATCCTTGACTGTGCTTTCAGATCCCGGGCCGCATGCTCGGCAAGTGTTTTCAATACATCGGAATCGACCACGCCGTTTTGCTCGATGTCCTTTAAAAATGCCAGGACCCGTTGTTCATAGGGATCATCCGTGTTTTCCTTAAGGATGGTGACCGTGACCCCGTTGCCCCCTTCCTTCTCGATTATCCTGATATTGCCCCTCCTGTGCAGGTCGAGCAATGTCGCATAATAGCCGTCGGCATCGAAGTCCATAGCAGTGCCTTTGAAGAGCAGGTTCACGGCCCAGGGTTTTTTCGTAGGATCGGGCACAAAACTCAGGTATTTCGGGACGGTGAACTGTTTTTCCCTCCCGTACCGATAGTAGATTATAATGAATAGTACCGGGGTAAGGGCAGCCATCAGATACCCGCCGGCCAGCAAGGCCAGTGACAGGAGATAGGGGATACCATCGTACCAGGGATTAGCCGCACTCGTTTTTCCGGCAACGTCACTGACCGGCTGGGGAAATCCATTGATCAGTGCCATCGCATCTTTCGAAAGCAGGAGTTCGACGCCGACTGTTTCGTCCTGGGAGGCCCTGCCGGTAATCACGATCAGGTCGCCTTCCCTGCTAACCTGCAATGTTGAAGGGTGCGGATAAACCTGTTCAACGTAGGTCGCAGGAACGGTAATCCGGATATTCCTGTACGGGACGTGCTGGTCGACAAGTTTCAGGTTGAGATGGGCATCAGTTGCATCGTATTCAATGGGAGGATGAAGGATAACGGTGGAATCAAGGGGATATACACCGGACGGATAATACGAAGGATCGTAGATCCCTTCTTCATTCAATTCAGCGAGTCGCTGGATTATTCCCGACTGAGAAGGGTCACCTCCCTTACCGACGATAGTAACAACACCATTATAGTCCTTCACGTACCCGGTAGTCCCCGGGGGATTAACGAGGGACACGAACTGGATCGAGGGAATGTTTACCGGTGATGTGACGAGGGGGTCGTTCCAGAACCGGTAGAGCATCCGGTATTCACCGGTATTTTTCACGAGGTAATCATAATGCTCGGTGAAGGTCCCGTTCTGGTACAGGTTCGCATCATATTGGGTGACGACAAGGTCACCTTCAATAAATGCCGGGATGACTCCCGTAAGGGCAAACATCCCGATCACGATGAGGATCGATATGACGACCAGTGATGCAATCTGCCGAAACTCGCTCATGGTATCAACCCTAGAACTCTATTTTCGGCGGTGTGCTGATCTGTTCTTCAAACTGCAGGTATTCAAGTTTCTTCATGCTGATCATATTCGCAACGAATTTCGAGGGTATTGTGTCACACATGATGTTGAACTGCTGTGAAATATTGTTGTAGGTGTACCTCTGGCGGGCAATTTCCTCCTCGATGCTCCTGATAGCATCCTGGAGGTTAAGCACCGTCGTGTTTGTCTTGAGGTCCGGATAATTTTCAGCGACCGCAATCAGTCTTCCGAATAATGACCGTGATTCCTTTTCTATATCGTTCAGGTCGCCAGGTCCGGCAGAACCTACCCTGGCCCGCATCTCCGTAACTTTCTGGAGGGTCTCCTGCTCGAACTTTGCATAGCTTTTGACGGCCCCGAGGAGCTGGTCGATCATGTCGAGCCGCTTTTT
Source organism: uncultured Methanomicrobiales archaeon (assembly GCA_963809105.1). Taxonomy (GTDB): domain Archaea; phylum Halobacteriota; class Methanomicrobia; order Methanomicrobiales; family Methanospirillaceae; genus CAIKOD01. The sequence goes on from CAWEIC010000005.1 coordinate 726,658, forward strand.
CATGGCAACCCTGATCTGGCCGAGCGTAGCCTCTGAAGAATTCTTCAACGTATAAAGCCGGTTATAAATACCGATGAAATAGAGGACGAGTATGATGATGATGAGGAGTATGATACCCCCCACTATCCAGGGGATTAATCCTTCAAACAATGTCTGGTCACCATGGTACGATGAGAAGGTATCGGATTTAAAATATTGGTAGCGGACGAGGAAATACCGTCAAACCCATATATTACAGGTACATCAGATAAATTTAAAAAAAATATTATAAATATATGTTTTATAGAGTTGCTCTTCCGGATCATTCAATAGCAAACGTACCGATTATCCGCAATTTTCCTCCTTCCAGGTAATGGAGTATTGCCCCTGTCCCGGGCCGGTACACCAGTTCCTTCTCTGTTTTTAAGGTAATTTCGGGTCTGTGCCAGTCGCCGGAATTATTGACATAAGCGATTTTTGACGGTAAAAACTGCATCCAGTGCCCGACATAGACCACCATCCCTTCCTTCAACGGCGCCGGCCAGTATTTTACCAGGATCGCCCTGCCATGGAGGGTTCCGGAAGATGTGATTGAATTGTCCTTTGTCAGGACATATCCACGGTCGAGCTCCTCTGCTTCGATCCCTTTCAGGGCTAGTCCGGCCCGGTCCGTATCATAGGCAAATTCGGCGTCATCATCATGTTTCTGTATAGAACGGACCAGGACCGTTTTTTTCAACGGGAGCACGTTCAGGGTATCGTGACGCCTGATTGCCCCGCCGGTCACGCACCCAAGTGCTACGGTGCCGATCCCTTTTACATTGAAAAAGTGGTCGATTGGCATTGCTCCCGGAGCCTGGACCTGGAGGGAAGGGTCTTTCGATTTTAGCCCTGCTTCGGCAAGAAGCCTTTCGCGGAGCCTCATCCGGTCGTCATCAATAATCTCGTATCCTTCAATAACAGTTCCTTTTAAAAGAGGGGCTACCTGCTCCGGAGTTATATAGTTCCTGAGTATCAGCAACCCGTTTTTCCGGTCTGCACAGTCCAGCATCAGGATTATCTCACCGAGCTGGGCGTTGATCTCGTCAATTACAAGAACCACTTTCTCGGCAAGGGAAACGGTAAAAAATAACGGTGCAAGTTTCTCAGGGTACCGCGACGGTTCCACCATGGTGACCGTGACATCCCCGGACTTCAGGTTATAAAACGTGATATCGCTTGCTGTCCCGGGTTTCGCCATTTCTTTCGAATAGCCCGGAGGACAGAGCATTGCCACATTCAGGTTAGACATTCCAATAGGATTCGGTTTCGTCCGTGATAGGTCTTACGTCGCCGGCAGGAATTGCCTGAGATTTACAGGAGACTGATCATCCCGGCCTACAGGAATTATTGTGGACCTGACAATTTTCAGATATGGCCGGGACTTTGTTCACAACCGGCAATTCCTTCCTGCCTGCCGATATCAGTTGAATTGGAGTGCTATGTCCTACAGGCCCGGCGATCCGAGGACTTCAGGCAGATCCCGTAAATCCCGCACGATAACCGAAGACTGTTCGAGCATGAGGTTAACGAGCTCGTGATATCCCGCCATCCGGAAATCTGTCCGTATTGCATAGACCGGGATCCCGCGGCGGGTAGCGTACCCCATCTCCCACGCGGTACCCGAATCTGCATCTGCCCCGTCTATCACGGCAACGAGAAGATCCACTGAATCAAGAGCTTCCCGGTGGGCACGGAATATTTTTTCATGCTCTGATGCACTCCGGCAGTTGGTGTCGTCTCCCACGTCCTGGGGAAGGTATACATCGAAGAAATGATCTTCGAGGATGTCCCGGACCCTGATATTGAATGCCTTTTCAGCTTCCGAGAACAGGGGAGCTGCAAGATACACGCGGTACTGTGCAAATTTTTTTACGTCGATAACCGGCAGTTCCGGAAATTTTGCGAGAAAAACTCCTCTCCCGGGTTTTTTCGGCGATGACCCGTCCGTACTTCCGTAGTAGGTGGATGTCGCACCACAGGTGGGGGACGAATTGACCCCGACGATACATAACGGATGGCCCCGTTCAATGATAATTTCCCTGACACGTCCTTCAAGGACGGTGAGAAGGTCGCGGAAATTATCAGAATCGAGCCTTTCGAGGAATGTACCGGGTTTTCGTTCTTTACCGAGAAAAAGGGTTTCAGGACACGGGAGCATTACGATATCGATCCCGAATCTCTCGCACCTCTTCCTCGCGAGAAGAAAATAATGGAGGTCCTCGTCCGTGGTAATTCCTTCGGCTCTCAGCCCGGGTTCCCGGATGCAGGGGGACATCAGTACGTACATTGATAGAATGTTGGCGCTCACAGAACATAGATGATCCCCCTCTATGCGTATCGCGACAATAGTTGCGATCCGGCCAAATGCACCGTTGTGAGGCTCGAACGGGCAGGGCTCATTAAGATTGTTCATGCGCTATCCAGGATTCCCAGGGCCAGCCTGATCCTTGATCCTACTGCAGAACAGGCGATATCACCTGCTGACAGGCCGGTTAAATCTCTTACCGCGCTCGACTGTTCCTGGAAGGTGCTTGACACGGCGGCAGTTTCAGGACGGCACCCACGAAGGGCACTCCCCTTTCTGCTTGCAGCGAACCCGGTAAATTTTGGCCGCCCCTGGAAGCTGAACTCCGTAGAGGCACTGGCAGCAGCACTGATTATCCTCGGCGAGCACGGCCAGGCCGGGAATATTTTGTCAAAGTTCAGGTGGGGGATCCGGTTCCTTGAGGTAAACGAAGAGCCCTTGCGGCTTTATGCGGCTGCCAGCGATAGTACGGAAATAATCTCGATCCAGGAGGGATATCTCGAAGATTAGGGAAAATAACCGGGGGCGTATTGAAATATCCCGTTCCGCACGGTGTTATCTGATTCACGGAGTGTCTCTACAATTCAGGGACCGATCTCTTCAGGCTCGATATCTATTATGTCCTCATCACAACCGAATGTATATTTCACTCGCCTTAGGATAAACGCCTGAATGATCATCACGACCCCGATGACGATGGCAAAAATTCCCCAGAGGTCGACAACGAGTACCGCTGCAATACCCGGATAAAGGATCATCGCCCCACCGATCAGAAGGGGAACGATTCCGAGGAGGATTATGAGGACTTTCGTGACGAGTTCCACAAATGATATAATGCCGTATCCGATTATCAGCAGACCGATGAGGATTGACAGGGCAGCCATAAGGACAATGGCAACTGTTGCCAGAAGCCCGGGTGCGATCACGGATATGAGACCGAGAATAATAAAAAGCAGCCCGGCAAACAGGAGTGGCCACCACGAGATTGTATGACGTGCAGCGAAAATGCCGACTATTATGAGAATAATACCGATCAAGAATGCGAGAATGGAGAAGAGCAATGCAATAATACCCATCACGAGGGTTGGCCAGAGTAAGGTGACAATCCCTGTTAAAATGAAGATTATCCCCCAGATGCTAAATGAACCCCATCGTGATGGTATCCTGCAAACTTCGAGCATTGTAAAAACACCTGGAATTTCCTATTAGCCTTTACCCTGTTAAAGGCATTTGTATTATTATGTATCTCCATTGCTATCCCGAAGCATCAGGTACTGTTTCTCGTTTCATAAATTCTGCGCATTCATTTGAATTTCATACCAAACTTTCCGATCGGGAAATAAGGGTTATAATCCGGTTTCTGCTCGTGATGTTGACTGAATGATCGGTTATTAACGGAACTTCTGCCCCTGCCTTCGGATATTCTCTACTGGAGGGATATGTTTCTGAATTAAATCCAAGGGTAATTTGTTGAGGGCCTGAACTGGTTAACGACAGGACCCTGGAAGCGTTACTATCCGGATCCCTTTCTCTATTGTACGGAGAGATTTCTGCATTCCGATACCCGGTCAGCTTCACCGAATTCCAGGATTTGGATCCCTCTGCCGGGAGAGTTATCCTGCGGGTTGATGATTCACCCACCGGAAGCCTTCCTGATTGATAATCCCCCACACCAATCGGGAGTGTAATAGCCGGTAATGTGCCGGATTTATTCAGGTTCAGGAGGCTTCCCGATGAAAGGACCTTCACCTGCTGCACTTTACCATCAGTGACAATAATGGTGCTCACGAAGACATCGCCAAACTTGACACCCGCAGGCTGGGAACTGCCATCATAAGTCATTCGGTATCGCAGGTTATAGGTACTAGCATTGCAGGGCATTCCGAGTGTGAAATTGAAGGTATAATATTCTCCCGGGTTTACAACTGTCCCGGGTTCGAGTTCGATCCGGGTCGGGGTGAATTTCATCGCATCGCCCGGTTCAGCGGTGAGGGCAACACGTCTCTCGTATGTCCATGGGACAGTCCCGTTATTGTCAAATGTTACCGAAACTTCCACAGGTCTGCAGGATGAAACCTGGTCCGGGAATGTATCCTCGATATATTTACTGCCCCAGTAGGGCATATTCGGCCATGGGAACCGGTACGTATATTCTCCGTCGGGCTTTTGAGGTATGGGTTTTGGAGGTATGGGTTTTGGAGTGAAATTTGTCAGGGGCAGGTAGTCATAGTTATTATCATCGAGCATGAGTGCTGCAACCCCGAATCCGTCTCCACGGTCGGAAGTAATCTCTGACCATCCCAGCCCATTGGGTTGTGCCCAGTAATTGCCACCCTGGTAGAGACCACCGTAAATGTTTGTTTCCGGTCCGGTCTTTGAGATATTCCAGATGTTTCCATGGCTCAGTCCCTCGAGTTTGAAATCGTCGTTATTAGAGAACCAGTTGTTGGAAATAAGGTTGTCACCGGATCCATTGAGATATATTCCAACCGCATCAGGACCGTTATTGCCTGAAACGGTATTATTCAATATAACATTAGAGTATGATGAGTTCAGGGCGATACCGTTTCCTGTCGTCTGATCTGATATCAGATTCCCGTTAATGATACTGTCATCACTGTTTTCAAAGGTAACGCCGTTGCCATTCCTGGCAATTGTATTGTTAATCAGGGACCCGGAATCACTACTATTTTCATAAATGCCATTTAATAAATTGCCAGTTATCGAATTTCCTTCCAGAGGATCATGACTTGAATTTATCAGGGAAATTCCATTGACATTGTTGTTAGTTACGATGTTAGAAATCAATGTATTATACACAGAGGAATTGAGCGTAATTCCGTTGTGGTTATTCTCTGCAGAGTTATTTATGAGCTCGTTATCTCCGCCACCATCTGTGAGAATTCCATTAGCACCGCTGTAACACACATCATTTCCTGTAAGCACATTATAATGCGAATCGGCGACCAGAATGCCATTCTGGTAATTATGACATTCGTGGTTCTGTGTAAGATTAATATAATTCGACCCATTCAGAGAGATGCCATTCTGATTTTCGATTCCGGTGTTGTTGAACAAAGTGTTATGATTTGAATTGCTAAGATTAATTCCATCGATAGTGTTATTGATAGTGAACGTTTTGGTCAGGAAATTGTTTTCAGAATTGATGAGGAGGATACCGTTCTGCTTATTATAACTTGCATTGTTCTGGCTCAAATTCGTGTTCGTTACGTTTGAAAGAAGAAATCCGCTCAGACTGTTGTTTATCGCTGTGTTCAGGGTTACATCGAGGCCGGAGGAATTGATTGCGAAGAACCCGTTCCCGAGGTTGTCACGGGCACTGTTATTGAACACCAGGATTCCTTCTGCATTCGTTAGGTTATACCCGTCCCAGGTGTTCCCGTTTGCTATATTATTTTTAAGTTTGTTCCAGGGCGAATTTACCAGCTGGATCCCATTCTGTTTGTTGTAACTTGCATTGTTCTGGTCCAGGTTCGTGTTCGTTACATTTGAAAGCAGGATACCGTTCTGGCTGTTGTCCCCTGCTACGTTCCCGATAATCGTGTTCTGATTAGATCCGTTGATCAGGATACCGTTCTGGCTGTTGTTCCCCGCTACGTTCCCGATAATCGTGTTCTGATTAGATCCGTTGATCAGGATACCGTTCTGTCCGTTGTTTCCCGCAATGTTGAGGGTCAGGTTGTTGTCATCACCTGGTCCTGTCAGTATTATGCCATTCTGTGGATGATAGCAGACTGTATTATTATAGAAGGTATTATTGCCCGAATTGCTCACGTTAATGCCGCTGTAACCACGATTTGCCTTCACAATATTACTAACGATGGAAGAATTATTCGATGCCGACAGAAAAATTCCATTAAAGGAATTATTTACAACCGTGTTGCCGATCAGATTGTTGAGGTTTGATGTCAAAAGAGTGATGCCATTCTGAAAATTTTCATTCACGTTGTTGGCGACCAGGAAGTTGCCGGTGCTTGAACTTATAAATATCCCATTCAGCCTGTTCAGTCGAACCATATTATCAGATAGTGTGTTATTGTTGCTCCCGAAATTCAGGCTGATTCCATTGTTTCCGCGATTATCACTCGCAGAATTATTGGTAAGCGTGTTACCTGACGAGCCGGTCAGGTATATACCATCCAGTGCATTGTTATCTGCGATATTTCCTGTAAAGTTGTTCCAGTTTGCACCGTTTACAGAGATACCGTTCTGAGAATTTTCACTCACATCGTTTGCATTCAGGTTATTTCCATTAGCCGATGCCCATAATTCAATCCCGTTGTCCGGGTTGTGCGTGGCAGTATTATTGAAAAGAGTGTTGTTGTTCGATCGTATCAGATAAATCCCTGAGTACATATTTGAGGAAACATTATTACCCGAAATATTATTCAGATTCGAACTGGTCTGGAGATGAATACCGTAGGTATTCTTGAACATCGTATTGTTGATAATTGCATTATTTGCAGAATTTGTCAGAGATATCCCCTGTTGTAAATTGGAGCAGATCAGATTGTTTTCAAGCAGGTTCGCTGATGATGATGAAAGAAATGCACCTCTCACGTTATTGTTTATGGTAACTCCTGAAATGAGGTTATATCGGGACTGGTCCAGGTATATTCCATAATTATTGTTCTCACCTGTCGATCCCGAGAAAACCGAATTGTTATAGGCCTGGTAAAGGTGAATTCCATCTTTTTTGTTATGCGAAATAAGGCTGGATCGCAGAGTATTGTTATCTGCACCGGTATCAAGGTATATACCAAAATTATTGTTATCAACGGTGTTTTCGGTCAGATTGTTGAACAATGAACTGAATATGCGGATTCCCTTGTCTCCATTATTACTCACCGTATTCCGGGAGATCAGGTTATAGTTGCTCCGTGAAAGCTCGATGCCGTTTGCCTTGCTGAGGCTGATGGTATTGCCTGAGATCGTGTTCCAGTGAGAAGTATCGAGGAATATTCCATTGTAATTAGTGCTCAGATTATTTGCGCTGAATGTGTTGTTATCCGAAGAGTAGACGTATATACCGTTTTGGTCATTTCTGAATATAGTGTTCGATAACAGGGAATTATTCCCCGAAGATCCCATATAAATACCGGATTGGGAATTATAACTGGCATTATTTCCCGTAAGGGTTATATTTCTGCCATTCCTGATTAAAATCCCCTGCTGGTTGAATGCTACATTATTCCAGTCTATCGTGTTGTCTGAGGATCCGGTACTGTTGATACCAACCATTTTGTTACACCGGAGAGTATTTTCTGAGATGGTGTTGGTATCTGACGAATTCAGGAATATCCCGTCCTGGCCGTTTCCACTGACCTGGTTACGGGTAACAACAATTTCCCCGGAGTTCCGGAGGCTTATCCCGGTTCCCGCATTATTGCTGGCGTTCACATCTGTGATATCAGCCGGAATTGTCCCGGGCCCGGAGAATGAACCGAGCACATTATTGTAAAATATTCCGGCAATCTTAAATCCGGTAACCGTAATATTGGTGATGCTTATTCCGCCAAGCCGGTTCACCGGATCTGATGAATATACGTTATACCTCGTCAGGGACTGGTTGTTTACGATAATTCCGTAATCGGTCTCATTGTTGCCATTCAGAACTGCACCCATTCCATCGAATATGACATTTGATGCATTGATGAGGATGGCAAACTCCTGTCCGAATCCGGTAAACATGTTGTATCCCGGGTCATACTGTACACTTCCCGTTCCCGTGTTGTTGGAGGGGTTTATATCCAGGACCCAGGTGTGGTCGGATTCATTAATTACCCAGCCCGAGTTGTTGTAAAAATACGGATTCTCCTCCGATGTATTCAGGGGCGGATCTGACCATGAAGAATTTATCGCTTCACTACCTGAACCGGTTGAAATACTACCGTTTCCAGGAGGGGTTCCTGTCGTGGTGACCGCCGGAATATTTGCCTGTTGATCTTCGTTTACCTCATCCATTAGCGTATCGTTGAGGAACGGTTGGATCCTGTCGATGTCAGAGAGACCCGCGTTCTGCCCTGTTTTATTATCTGAGATGCTTTCCAGTCTGATATCCTGACTGCTGCAAAATCCGGATCCCTGGGTAAGTACATCATCTCCGGTCGTATCGATGCAGGTTTCTGAATATACAGGTTTTAAAGGGTTTTGCATCGTGATCCCGCCGGGTTCAGGCGACTTTAGAGATGCATTTTCTTCGGTTAATGTCTGATTTTCCGGGTTTTCATTATCTGATGATAATGAGGTTACTGTACAGGCCAATGGATCAGGTACTACAAGTAGAGCACCAGTTTTTGGGGCATTCGGCTCGGCAGGCCCGCTGACGGGTATAGAGGTATTGACCGGCCTTACGGGAGTGATAGCGTCCCAGCCCGACAAAGTACTGTTTGCAGGAAAGTCCTGTTGCTCCTCGGCCGTATCGCCGGCAGTATCCCCTGAAGACGCATCTGAAAAAGCGGATCCGCACATAGACACCAATATGGTGCAAATACAGATCCCGATAAGAATTCTCCTGATAATTCGTATTCTTATTAAAAAACTTATATTTGCAGAGCTGTTGCTACAACTTCCATTTCCTTTCCACATTTGCTCATCCTCCTTTTCCGGTAAATTTCCGGGAAAAAACATCCCCGATTTTTACCGTCTTGCAAAAAATACTCGGTCGGATTTTGACAGTCTTCGTTCCGCGAATGTATCAAAATATAACAGGTATGGTATCCTGTGAACAGGATGTATAAGATCATCAGATGTTCAGTATTTAATCATTTTTATAATAGTTTGTGATCAAATAATAATCATTTTTATCGGGTAAAAAACACAGGTTACCACCGAAATATTACATGAAATACCTCTAAATGATTGACAATGAACCATGCATCGATGATTCAATCCTTTTTTATAAACCCCCGATTAATTTTCCGACCGGCTGCATTCCCGAATGCCACCGGTTTACCATCGTAGCAAGATGGATTTTGTTTTCCGTTCCCGATTTCCTGTGAATTAATTTTTTTTCAATCGGATTCCCGGATCATTAGGTTAAATAATGATGTCCTCTCATTCCCTCATTATATGATAAAAGTCGCTGTCAACGGGTACGGGACTATCGGGAAGCGTGTGGCCGATGCGGTTGCGGCCCAGCCCGATATGGAGATCGTCGGGGTTTCGAAAACAAAGCCGAGTGCCGAGGCCTTCATCGCAAAAATGCGAGGATATCCGCTTTACATAGCAGATTTGGCAAAAAAATCTGCATTCGACAAGGCCGGTATCCCGGTTGCAGGGTCCGTCAATGACATGCTGAAAAAAGCCGATATCGTGATCGATGCGACACCAGGGGACGTGGGCGCAAAAAATAAGCCCGTGTATGAAAAGGCAGGGATTAAAGCGATTTTTCAGGGCGGTGAAGAACACGAGGTGGCCGGTTTTTCCTTCAATTCGGACTGCAATTACAGCGATGCCATAGGGAAACAGTTTGCCAGGGTCGTTTCCTGCAACACCACCGGATTATGCAGAATCATCAATGCCATGGACAAGGCATATGGGGTGGAAAAGGTCCGTGCCGTGATGGTCCGCCGTGGATCCGACCCGGGCGAGGTAAAAAAAGGTCCCATCGATGCTGTCGTCCTGAACCCCGTTACCATACCGAGTCACCATGGTCCTGATGTCCAGACGGTTCTTCCCCATATACCGATCGTCACAATGGCTATGATCGTACCGACCACCATGATGCATATGCATGCCATTACCATGGACCTGAAAAAACAGGCAACAAGGGAAGACATCCTGAAAATAATTGAACAACATCCAAGAATGGGATTAGTGAGGAAAGCAACGGGTATCACAGAGTACTGCCGAACTCAAGGAATATGCGATGGATATGGGAAGGTGCCGTTCAGACCTCTGGGAGAACGGGATTTTTGAAGATTCGGTTGCTGTGGTAGGAAAAGAGTTGTACCTGTTCCAGGCGATCCACCAGGAGGCCGACGTGGTAGTGGAAAACGTCGATGCGATACGCGCCATGACCGGGACTGTTAAGGATGCCGGGACCTCGGTCAGGATGACAAACGAAGCGCTCGGGTTTAAAGCGATTTAGAAGAACCATTAACTTCCCTAATAACCAATTCTTTTTAATGGATCCCTGTACATTGGCGACACGGAATACCGTAGAGGTCGTCACTGAAGAAGAACTTAAATCTCTCTTAAACAAACCGGAAAAGCAGGTATATGCAGGATATGAGCCGAGCGGTGAGATCCACCTCGGTCATCTCGTCACGGTCAATAAGTTGATCGATCTCAAGGCTGCCGGGTTTGATGTTGTTGTATTACTGGCTGACCTGCATGCATTCCTGAACCGGAAGGGGACCATGGACGAGGTCCGTAAGCTTGCAGATTATAATAAACGCTGTTTTGAAGGATTGGGGCTTAAAGATGTCAAGTTTGTTCTTGGTTCAGATCTCCAGTTAAACCCGGACTACGAACTCCTTATGCTCCGGCTTTCCCAGCAGATCACCCTTAACCGGGCAACGAGGAGCATGGACGAGGTCGGGAGACAGATGGATGCTCCTACGGTTTCTCAGATGATATACCCGATCATGCAGATGGTGGATATCGCAATGCTCGGTGTGGATGCTGCAGTCGGGGGAATAGACCAGCGGAAAATCCACATGCTTGCGAGGGAACACCTGGTCAATGTTGGGTATACTGCACCGGTCTGCATCCACACACCGATTCTGAACGGTCTTGACGGGAAGAAAATGTCCTCCTCGAGTGGCAATTATATATCTGTTGCAGACACGGAGGAGACGATCAACAAAAAGTGCCAGAAAGCGTTCTGTCCGCCGGAATGCGAGGAAAATGCAGTGCTCCAGATGTTCCGGTACCATGTATTCCCAAGAGTTCAGTCGGTGGTGATGACCCGGCCCGAGAAGTTTGGGGGTAACCGGGAGTTTCCGACGTATAATGAACTTGAAGATGCATACCGGAAAGGGGAAATCCATCCTCTCGACCTGAAAAAGACACTCGGCTGTTACCTCACAGAAATCCTGGCACCGGTCCGTGATCATGTATTATAGATGGTGAACGTCCGTGCGGAGAAAGGAGACTGAGAAGGAATATGATTTCGATCGTGAGATTGCAAATCTTGGTATCCGGATAAAAGACGTCGACCAGCTGAAGGTCAGGGGGGAAGTGTTCGATGAAATAACCCTCCTCGCCCTCTATAAGCTGGTCCATAAGAAGTGGATCTCCGCGATAGGGGGGTCCATCAGTACCGGAAAAGAAGCAAACGTTTTCCTTGCCGAGAAAGACTCAACCGATATCGCTATCAAGATTTACCGGATCAGGACCGCGAATTTCAATGCCATGGGTGAATATATCATCGGCGACCGTCGCTTTGCCGGCATAAAAAAGACGAAAAAAGACCTGATTTTTGCGTGGTCGCGAAAGGAGTTTTCAAACCTCAAACGGGCCCATGCAGCAGGGCTTTCCGTCCCGGAACCGTACGTCTGGGACCGGAATATCCTTGTCATGGAATTTATCGGCTCTGATGGTGTCCCGTATCCCCATCTAAAAAATGCAGATCCGGATAATCCCGATGAAATATACCGGGATGTCCTACAGTTCATCGAAGACCTCTATAAAAAGGCAGGTCTTATCCATGCCGATTTAAGTGAGTTTAATATCCTGTACCATGAGAAACCATACATTATTGATATGGGGCAGTCGGTTACCCTCGACCACCCCCGGGCATTTAAATTCCTTAAAAGAGACATCGCAAATATCAATCATTTCTTCTCGTCCCGTTGTGATGTAGAAGATGAGAAAGTCATATTCACCCGTGTGACCGGGATGGCATTCCCCGATACAGAAATAAAATCTCCGGCACAGGAACGGTTGTGAGCATTATGAGACAGGAGATAAAAGTAGCAGGAAACAGGGTTGGAGCCCTTATCGGAAAAGAGGGCACAACAAAGAAAAAACTGGAAGAAAAGTCCGGGACACATATTTCCGTCGACAGCAAGGAAGGGCTTGTTATCATCGAGGGTGATGAGGCACTTGGGTTCCTCAGGGCTGTCGAGACCGTAAATGCGATTAATCGTGGGTTTTCGCCCGAGCGTTCCTTCTGCCTCCTTGAGGATGAGGACCTGATCCTCGATGTAATCGACCTCTCTGCCATAGCCGACAGTCCACGACAGGCTTGACCGGCTCCGGGGAAGAATTATTGGCAAGGACGGTAAGTCGCGCGAACAAATCGAGGATATGACCCAGGTGTCGGTGTCGGTATATGGAAAAACCATTGCCCTGATCGGGTTGCCTGAACAGATCAAGGTCGCCCGCAGTGCAATCGATATGCTGATCCAGGGGGTTCCTCACGAAATGGTCTTTTCATTCCTTGAAAAGAAAAAACGGGAAGCGAAACAGGATATTATCAGTTATTACTATTGAGTCCTGCTGAACAGTGACCATGGATGAGCAGGGTGTGTTTCCACTGCAAATTAAATATGGATCCCTAAGCTTAATTGATCAATTTAACCGATATCCGGTAGTATTAGAGTGGAATCAATGGGGTTATATCTGATATTGGGAAACCGGATCTTCCCTGACCGGGGGTCCCAGGGGTTATTCCATGAATATCTCTGAACTGCCGATTCCTGCCGGCCTCCGCGGATGGTATACCCGGGCCGGGATCAAAGAATTATATCCTCCCCAGGCAGAATGTGTCAGTAAGGGGATGTTTAAAGGAAAGAACCTCCTCGTCGCAATTCCCACCGCCAGCGGGAAAACCCTTGTTGCTGAAATGGCAATGCATCACCAGATTGCTGCCGGTGGGAAATGCCTGTATATTGTACCCTTAAAGGCCCTGGCGAGTGAAAAATTTGAGGAATTTTCAGGCAAGGGTGCCCGGGTCGGCATTTCAACGGGAGATTTCGACCGGCGTGACGAATCGCTTGGAAATCACGATATCATCGTTGCTACAAGTGAAAAAGTTGATTCCCTGATCCGGAACAGCGCTCATTGGCTTTCAGATATTTCCCTCCTGGTTGTCGATGAGGTCCATCTCATAGATTCTCCCGACCGAGGTGCGACCGTCGAGATGGTCATCACCAAGATGCGATACAGGAATCCGGGTATGCAGGTCATTGCATTGAGTGCAACGATTGGAAATCCCGGTGTACTTGCCCGATGGATGGATGCAGAGCTGGTGACTTCGGAGTGGAGACCGGTGGACCTCCGCCAGGGCGTGTTCTATAAAGGACAGATCAGGTTCCATGAACAATGCCGGCCTGTGAAGGTCGTTTCAAAATACGATGACCTGAACCTCTGTCTCGATACCATCGAGGAGGGGGGACAGTGCCTTGTATTTGTTTCATCGAGAAAGAACGCGGAGGCTTTTGCAAAACGTGCTGCACAGGCGCTGAAATGCGAAAATAACGAGCTTTTAGGATATTATGAACGTCTTAAAAAACTCGCGGAAACAGACGTGGACAAGTTGCTCGCTGCCTGCGTCCGTGCCGGAGCGGCCTTCCACCATGCGGGATTAAATCACGGCGTCCGGGCGATCGTCGAGGAGGGTTTCCGGAAAGGCCACATCCGCACCATCTCTTCGACACCGACCCTTGCTGCAGGCTTAAACCTGCCGGCACGCCGGGTGATAATCAGGGATTACCGAAGGTTTTCTTCAGGGGAGGGGATGGTACCGATTCCGGTCCGGGAATATCACCAGATGGCGGGAAGGGCCGGACGACCCCGTCTCGACCCTTATGGCGAAGCGGTGCTGATTGCAAAAGACGAACAGGATGTTGAAGCACTGTTTGAATGGTACATCGATGCACCTGCTGAAGATATCTATTCCCAGGCGGGATCCGAGACACAGCTCTGTACCGATATACTCTCCCTGGTAGCTTCGGGGTTTGTCAGTTCCAGGCGGGACATCAATTCTTTCATGGACCGGACATTTTTTCTCTACCAGCATAAACAGAGCAGGATAATTCCCCGTGTCATCGACCAGGTGATAGATTTTCTCTGTTCTTCTGAGATGATCACGATAAACGGGGAAATCCTCTCGGCAACAGAGTTCGGTTATCTGGTTTCCCGCTTATATATCGACCCGCGGGGTGCCGAGACCATCGTAAGAGGTTTGATCTCTGCCGACGAGTACTCGGATACCGGCCTCCTGCAGCTGATCTGCAGTACCCCCGACATGTACACGCTTTATGTGAGTAATAAGGACCGCCCCTATCTTGACCGGTTTTTCTGCGAAAATGAGCCCGAATTGTGGCTTGAATTACCTCCCGACGAGGAAGAATTATATTACCGGGGCCTGAAAACAACCATGCTGCTCCTTGACTGGTCCCGGGAACTGTCAGATACCGCTATCTGTGAACGTTATTCGGTAGGGCCGGGAGACATATACTCCATGGTGGAAAGTATCAACTGGCTCCTCCATGCAACATCAAGACTCACCCAGATGTTTGCTCCCAAATTCAGAACAGAAGTCCGGGAACTGGAATATTGTATGAAATACGGCGTGAAACGGGAGTTGCTGCCCCTCGTAAAACTCAGAAATATCGGGAGAGTTCGCGCACGACGTCTGTTTAATAACGGAATTACCAGTCCGGAAGATATCAGGAGGGCTGGCTTGGAACGGATTTCCTCCATCCTCGGAAAAGGAATTGCCGAGCAGTTATTTTACGATACAGGATATAGCAAGGGTACAGCAGAATCTGCGGCAGAGGAGGATTCGACACCGTCAGAGGCTGAGCAATCGACATTATCGCATTTTGGTGAATAAATGTATCGGGATAAAAAACCGGACCCTGAAGCATGTCTCCGGGAGAGGTCTTTCTCAATGGACCGAGGGTATTGCGACCCGGGGGCCGGTAGTAATACCTGCAGTATCAGGCAGGTAATTTTCACCGTTAATGATATCCAAGGATATCTTCAACGTTTGAGAATTCTTTCAACGGATTACGGATCGCATATTATTATTTTCAACAAAGAAATGATGGCAGGTATTGCCCATGTTGAAATGGCACTCACCCATGCATTCCGTGCGGCGGTATCAGGTACATGCATATCAGGTTCCGTTGAAATTGAGGCCCTTTTGTATGCAGCTGGGTCCCGTCAGGTCATTGACGGGGTAAAATTCGGGCTGCATGAAGGAATTAACCGGGCATACCTATGTATCTGTCCGGAACATGAAACAATCTGGAGTATCCTGTCCAGAGAGGTAACGCTGTCATCAGACAATTGGGAGATATTTGATAATGTCAAAAAATCCCGGTTGATCTCATTATTCAATGTAACGCCTGAGGAACTCGCGGTCACCGGTGAAGACCGGCTGACAGAACTGATACTCGAACGTGTAGCTCTTCTTGATGTCTACAAATAATCCTGTCCGGTGGTGTAATGCACATTCAGATCCTGGACAATCAGCATTTGATGAGGGGAAACACTCCTGTTTATTTTTTCAACACCATCTTCAAAAAACGGATATGAGACATTTTCGATGGCAGACATAATTCTGTTCCCTATCGTTTTTTAGCATCAGAGACTCTGAAAAGATGGCACTTCACGATGTGGAATACTCCTTTCCCGATTGTTACGGATTCTTCCTGTATTCGGATCTGGCCGCATGACCTGGTTGCACAGACTGTTCGTTAAATTTTTTCGATTAACTGGAGATGCAATTTAAACAAGAGCGAGCTTTCTTCTTCTGTCGGGTCAGAGAGTATATTTCAACGGTTAAGAAAAATGGTATGTATCTGTCCCGGCATCTGTCGTGGAGGATTCGGAGGAAGTCTCTTTACCCCTTCAGCTGCTCACTGGGCGGTCTTGAAAAGTTACAAAGTATCTTATTTTCGTGCATGGGTAAGGATGTGCACAAGTTCGGGAATGATTAGTTCCTTTGTTGCGAGTGTTACGGCTCCGTTCGATCCAGGTATACAGAATACTGCCTTTTTCTGGATAATTCCCCCGCTCGCACGTGACAGCATTGCGGAAGTCCCTACTTCATCGAGGCTTTTCAACCTGAACAGTTCACCGAATCCATCGATCTTTTTTTCGTACAGGGGTTCTACCGCTTCAATGGTGCAGTCGTCGTGGGTCAGGCCGGTTCCACCGTTGAGAATAATGCAATTGCAGGATTTCATCCCAATGATGAGGGCTTCTCTGATCCCGGTAATGGAATCTGGTACTATTCCAAGATATTCGGTATGTATCCCTGACTTGGTAAGAAGGGTGATTATTATTTTTCCACTGGAATCGGTGTCACTGCTTCGTGAACTGGAGACAGTTATAACCCCGGCCCTTATTTCAAGGGGTTCTTCATGATCCGGATGCATCGTGTACGTATTATGAGTCTATGGTAAAAACCTAGCGAATTCGGTTTTTTCCTGATTGGACTGAAGGATCCACGACCCCTTTGTTTCCACTGGAGAGAGTTTGGGTAATCTGTGGATTGGAAAACTAGCTCTATTGAACTGAGAAAATAAACCTATGTAAATCTATAGACCTGTTCATCGGTTATTTTGTAATATATGCAACAAGCTCTTTATTGTTACGCACTCCAGTCCACATACATATTTCGAAGGAAACTGGATAATTACCATCTTTGTTTTTTTAAATGTTCATTATTGTCTAGTTCTATGGTCACTTCAGAATTATGAACTCTTCAAATTTTTACGTTCCCGGATGTTTTCTATTTTTCATTTAATCGATCAATTTAGATTCGAATAATTTATATATAATTAAATCAATAATAATCAACGGCCGTTTTTATTTATTTCATTAAATCACAGACGCCATTTTAAAAAAAATTCTGCAATGGAAATTAGGGGGTCTCCCCCGGTCTGCGCGAAACTCTCAGATCCCTGATAAATCCGGGGAATTGACAGCAGACATTAATAAAATGTTAGAGAATATTTTATTAAAAATAAAAATCCCTCACATTTAGAAATCCTTTATCCAATCATAGTTTGTTTGGCTCTAAATAAATACAATAATTTCCACTGGAGATAAATGGAAAGTTCCAAAAAACAACATTACCCTGCAACAGATTCCTCCGTGTATGCACATGATATAAAGGTACTTCCACTCCTGAAAAATCGATAAAATTCTTGGATATTATTTCATTTGAGACATTCTTATCAACCGTTCCATTGGAAGCAAAGGGGTTTATATGTACGGAAAAATCGATCAGATTTTATGTATGGATACCTAAGGATCACATCCACTGGAGCAGTATGCCTGAAGAACACGATACATCGGTAGGATTATTCAAAAAGTTCCTTGCAAACAATAAAATTTTCAAGAACAGGGAAGTTCTCAGGCATTCATACAGGCCGCAAATTCTCCCGCACCGGCGTCCGCAGATAGATCAGGTTGCATCCATACTCGCGCCGGCGCTGAAAAATGAGACGCCCTCGAATATTCTCATTTATGGTAAAACCGGGACCGGGAAAACTGCATGTACAAGGTATGTGGGTTCTGAACTAGAAAATGCAAGTACCCAGATGGGGACGCTCTGCAGGGTTGTCCACCTGAACTGCGAGGTCATCGATACCCAGTACCGGGTTCTTGCCCAGATATCAAAATGTCTTCTCGGACCGGATGAAACAGCGAGCGATAAACTCAGGGCGCATATCCCGATGACCGGCTGGCCGACGGACCAGGTCTACCAGGAACTGAAAAACCAACTCGAGACAGCAGGCGGGGTCCTCATCATTATCCTGGATGAGATCGATAAACTGGTGAAAAAAAGCGGTGATGAAACGCTCTATAACCTGACAAGAATCAATGCGGACCTGAAAAAATCCAAGGTAAGCATGATCGGCATCTCAAACGACCTGAGTTTCAAGGATTTCCTGGACCCGCGGGTGCTTTCTTCATTAAGCGAAGAGGAGCTTGTATTTCCGCCTTATAATGCCCCCCAGCTGGTCGATATCCTCCAACAGAGGGCTGAGGCATCGTTTGTTGATACTGCACTTGACGAAGGGGTAATCCCTCTTTGCGCTGCACTCGCCGCACAGGAGCATGGCGATGCGCGGCGTGCCCTTGACCTCCTCCGGGTATCAGGGGAAATTGCTGATAGGGCAGATGCTGACCGCGTCAGGGAGGAACACGTAAAACAGGCCCAGGCCAAAATTGAGAGCGACAGTATGGTGGAATGTGTCTCCACCCTCCCGACGCAGAGTAAAGTGGTGCTCTACTGCATGCTCCTCCTCGACCAGACAGGCCGGAACATCTTCACAAGCGGGGAAGTATCCCGCATTTATAAAGAGATAGCACCAACACTCGACCTCGATGTCCTCACTCACCGGAGGATAACGGATCTCATCAGCGAGCTGAACATGCTCGGCGTGATCAATACCCGGGTTGTCAGCCGCGGCCGTTACGGAAGGACAAAAGAGATGTGGTTTGATGCGAATACGTATAAAATATGGGACGTGATTCTGAACGACCCCCGTCTGAGTGAGCATGGGCTTGCCCAGGTCGATCCCAACTGGGTCAGGAATCTGTTCAGGTGAGAACGATGGATGAAAAGGATAAACTCCTCCTCCAGTTGCTTGAGGATAACAGTCGTGTAACAGCAGAAGAACTATCCGTAATGACAGAACTCCCGGTCGCAGAGATCGGGGCACGGATAGCAGCACTGGAAGATGCCTGCATTATCAGGAAATATTCAACGATAATTGACTGGGAACGGGCAGGTACAGGAGTTGTATCCGCAATTATCGAATTGAAAGTAAGTCCCGAAAGGGATTTCGGATATGACCGGATTGCGGAGAGAATTGCAAAATTTAACCAGGTCAGGTCACTCCGCCTTATCACCGGAACATATGATTTCCAGCTTCTTGTGACCGGCAGGACGATGCAGGAGGTAGCAAGATTCGTATCTGAACATATCGCGCCGATGGACAGGATAAGGGAAACTGCTACCCACATTATCATGAAGACCTACAAGGAAAATGGAACTACCTCAATCGAACACGAAAGCGGGGAGCGGATCCCGTATCCTTCTAGGTGTCCGGATGAGGAATTTTATCGCAAGGCGGGCGTCAGAGATACCGCCATCGGGAATCAGGAAATTTTTCGATCTCGCCCTGACCATGGAAGGGGTTATCTCGCTCGGTGTCGGCGAACCCGATTTCAGTACCCCCTGGAATATTTGCGAATCGGGTATTTACTCGATTGAACAGGGAGTAACCTCGTACACCTCGAACCGGGGTATTCAGTCGTTGCGGGATAATCTTTCGCAGTATCTCAATGCACATTACGGATTGCACTACAACGCCGATCGTGAAATCGTCATTACGAGCGGTGTGTCTGAGGCCCTTGATATCGCGATTCGGGCGGTGACCGACCCTGGTGATGAAATTCTCGTCACTGAGCCTATTTACGTATCGTATGCGCCGTGTGTCACCCTTGCCGGCGGAATCCCGGTACCGGTCCCCTGTCTGGAGAAACACCATTTCAGGGTAACACCCGAGGCAATAATGGAGAGGATTACCAGCAGGAGTAAAGTCCTCATCCTGAATTTTCCCAACAATCCCACCGGGGCTGTGCTCGGTAAGGATGACCTCCGGGGGATCGCCGATATTGTGAATGACCATGACCTTCTCATCATCAGTGATGAAGTCTATGCAGAACTTACGTATGACGGCCCGCATCACGCGGTCGCTGCGACTGACGGTCTCTGTGAACGCACGATTACCCTCAATGGGTTTTCGAAGGCCTACGCCATGACCGGGTGGAGAGTCGGTTATCTGTGCGCACCGGAACCCATCTGTGATGCGGCACTGAAAATACACCAGTATGTAATGTTGTGTGCGCCGGTTATGGGGCAGATAGCGGCAAATGAGGCATTAAAAAACGGTGAGGAAGAGAAAGACAGGATGGTATCTGAATACCGGGTCCGGAGAAATATATTTATAAATGACTTAAACAGGATCGGTCTTCCCTGTCACCTTCCTGAAGGAGCGTTCTATGCCTTCCCCTCGGTAAAAGAAACCGGATTGTCAGATTTAGAATTTGCTGAACGGCTGCTGACAGAAGAACGCGTCGCAGTAGTCCCCGGATCTGTTTTTGGTGACGCCGCAACAGACCATTTGCGATGTGCCTATGCAGTCTCGAGGAAAGACTTAAAGGAGGCGATTATCAGGATGGAAAGGTTCATGGATACCCTCCATTAAATTGCAGATTTTTTCAGATTTTTGGCTGTTCTTAATGGCCTCTTGGGAATCCCGTTGCTAGCAGGTTTTTGGGGAGTTATATGTCTGAACAGACTTTCGGATGCATTTCGGTGATTCGAACCGGTTTACCTGACAGGCTCAGGTATAAACAGTCTGTTCGAATATATCTGATATAATCCCCTGGTGCCGCTTCCCGAAGTCTGTCATGGTGTTTTTTTAAATGCCACCCCGTTCGGTAGTTGCCGGATATGTTATCCACGAGAAGAATAGCCCTGACAGAAACC
This sequence comes from uncultured Methanomicrobiales archaeon, assembly GCA_963809105.1. GTDB lineage: Archaea > Halobacteriota > Methanomicrobia > Methanomicrobiales > Methanospirillaceae > CAIKOD01. Next base: position 747,480 of record CAWEIC010000005.1, read on the forward strand.
TGTGATATAGATTTATTGCGTTTATCAACCCATACTGTACCGATAGAAGAATGAGCTGGTACCATAATTGTCGGTGGTTTTTTTGGGGATGAAGGAAAGGGCAAGATAGTCGCCCACATTGCCAATCAGGATAAACCAACTATTATTTCCCGTGGCGGCGTCGGGCCGAATGCGGGCCATACCGTGAAAGTGGGAGAAAAAGAATATGGCGTCCGGATGGTCCCGTCAGGGTTTATATATCCTGATGCACGCCTGTTCATCGGTACCGGGGTCCTTGTGGACCCCAGGGTCCTGAAGACCGAAGTCGAGATGCTCGGGGTCAAAGGACGAATTTTTGTCGATTCCCGCTGTGGCATAATTGAAGAGGACCACATAAAACGGGACAAGGCGAGCGATCACCTCGCAAAAAAAATCGGCAGCACGGGAAGCGGCTGCGGCCCTGCAAATGCAGACCGTATAATGCGGACTGCGAGACTTGCGAGAGATGTGCCGGAACTCAAAGAATATCTGATTGACGTCCCGTTAGAGTTGAATAACGCAATCAGCCGCGGAGAGACAGGTACTGCTCGAAGGAACCCAGGGCTTTGGGATTTCCCTGTACTACGGGACATACCCGTTCGTGACGAGTAAGGACACATCCGCTTCACAGATAGCATCTGATAATGGTGTAGGACCTACCCGCATTGACGATGTCATCGTCGTATTCAAGGCGTACCCGACCCGTGTCGGAGAGGGACCATTTTCCACAGAAATGTCGCGGGAAGAGTCAGACGAGATGGGGATCCAGGAATTCGGCACGGTGACGCACCGGCAGAGACGTATCGGCGGATGGGACGGCAGAATGGCACGTTATTCGGCAATGATCAATGGATGCACCCAGGCCGCAATTACGGGTATCGACCGGATCGATCCAAAGTGTGCCGGTGCAACTCGCTATGAGCAATTGACGAAAACCGCTTTGGATTTCCTCAAACAGGCCGAGGGGGACATCGGTTTCCCGATCACCCTGATCTCTACCGGGCCGGACGTATCAGAAATCATCGATATCCGCAAAAAATTATTATGAAGAGAAGTCTCCTCGATATCATCTGCTGCCCGGTCTGCAAAGGGGATCTGGTACTGCATGTCGTGAATGAGGACGAAACTGAAATTGTCGAAGGTTCCCTCACCTGTCCGGTATGTGATGTCCGGTATCCGATCCGGGAGGGGATTCCTGACCTCATTCCCAGGGATTCCCCTGTTAATGACCCCTGCTGACCGACCCCCCCTGTAGCAGGGTTCCCGCACATCACAACTGATACGCAGGCCCCGGACTGCCATCGAGAAAAATCTGGTTCCCATGTTACCTGCAGTGATAATCCCGGCCGGACTGCTGGTAGACCGGCTGATCGGCGATCCGGATTCGAAATACCATCCGGTAGCATTGCTTGGGCGGTTAATCGGATGGTGGGGGCGCCCCGTTGTCTGGCCGCCAAAAACCGCAAGGGTGGCAGGGATCCTGATGTGGATCGGGACAATAATTCTCTTTGCCCTGCCTTTTTTTCTTTTCAGTGTATTGGCGCCCTGGTTTCTCTATATAATCATCGCCCCGTTCCTCCTCAAGGTCTGCGTTGCGTGGCGCTCTCTCGAAGAACACACAGAACGGGTAGTCGGGGCCGTCAGGCGGGACATCGATGAAGGGAGGGATCACGTCAGCATGATGGTCTCGCGGGACAGCAGGAAACTAAGCCGCGAACAGGTCCTTTCGGCGGGATACGAATCAATGACGGAAAATCTCGTCGACAGCATCATATCTCCCCTGTTCTTCTTCGGGCTGGCAGGGCTTACCGGCGCGGCAGTGTACCGGGCAGCCAATACCATGGATGCAATGCTCGGCTATAAGGATGAGCGGAAAGACCTCGGCTGGTGGTCAGCGCGGATGGATGACATTCTCAATTATATTCCCGCCCGGATTACCGGTGGCTTGTTATTGCTCTATTTTGCATACAAAGGGAGGTTTCATCAGTCCTGGCAGAGCTTCTGCAATGACCGGAAGAAAAGACCCGGATATAACGGTGGAATTCCCATGGCGATCATGGCCGGCGGAACGGGCATCGTATTCGAGAAACCCGGGGTTTACCGGATAGGGTCAGGGGGGCGGACCTTTGATGAGGCGGGACCTGAGATCTTCTCGGCAGTCAGAGTGGTGACTCTCGTTTTTGCCGGGTTGTTGATAATTGCAGTACTTTTATTGCAGGTGCTGCTGATTATGTAGGAATATGAAGCTCGAGGAACTGAGATTTGGCACCGAGTTGCTGAAGCGGGGTTTTGCATCCATGCAGAAAGGAGGAGTGATCATGGATGTCGTAAACGCCGAGCAGGCAAAAATTGCAGAGGAGGCCGGTGCCGTCGCAGTGATGGCACTCGAACGGGTTCCGGCTGACATAAGGAATGCAGGCGGGGTGGCCCGGATGGCCGATCCTGAAATTGTCATGTCGATTATTAATGCCGTCTCCATCCCGGTCATGGGAAAGGTCAGGATAGGTCATTTCGTCGAGGCGCAGGTCCTGGAATCGCTTGGCGTGGACATGATCGATGAAAGTGAGGTTCTGACACCGGCCGATGAACAATACCATATCGATAAGAAAAAATTCAAGGTTCCGTTTGTCTGCGGGGCGAGGAATCTTGGAGAAGGCCTCCGGCGTATCGGAGAAGGGGCCGCGATGATCAGGACGAAAGGTGAAGCAGGCACCGGGAACATAGTGGAAGCCGTCCGTCATATGCGGGCGATCATGGGAGAGATCCGGATGCTCAAGGGAATGGACGGGCAGGAAATCTCGGATTTCGCGCGGGATATCGAGGCACCTGTGGATCTAGTGTTCGAGTGCGCACGGATGGGACGGTTACCCGTGGTAAATTTCTCAGCCGGTGGGATCGCAACGCCATCGGATGCAGCACTCATGATGCAGCTCGGAGCGGATGGAGTATTTGTCGGCTCCGGAATTTTCAAGTCATCGGAGCCTCAGAAAATGGCCCGGGCGATTGTTGAGGCAGTCAATCACTATGACGACCCGGAGGTTATTGCAAAGGTCAGTTCAGGCCTGGGCCAGGCAATGCCGGGACTCGATATCCATACGCTTCCCGAGGACCAGGTCCTGCAGTACCGCTGACGATGACACATATTTTTTTGAGAAAACTGGTTTTAAGCAGGATATTTCGATGATTCGGGCATACCCGGATCTCCGAAGGTCCAGGTAACAACTGGATTGGGAACAGGAATGGATGCAGAGATAGGGGTTCTCGCCCTCCAGGGAAATGTCAGCGAACATATCGATGCATTTGCCCGTGCGTTAAAGGCAATGGGCCTCACTGAACAGTCATGTATTTCCCAGGTGAGGCATGCGGAAGAGATCGAAAACCTCGATGTCCTTGCCATCCCCGGTGGTGAGTCCACAACAATATCCCGCCTGATTGACAAGAACCGGATGAGGGAGACGATCGTCTCGTTTTCCGGTGGAATTTTTGCAACCTGTGCAGGAATGGTACTCCTGGCCACAGAAGTCGATGACCCAAGGGTGCATACGCTTGGCCTGATTGATCTGGTTGTCGACCGCAATGCATTCGGTCGTCAAAGGGAATCATTCGAGGCCGATCTGATCGTTAAAGACCTGGAGTCCCCCTATCATGCGGTATTTATCAGGGCACCGGTAGCCGTGGCAGCCGGCCCTGGTGTGGAAATAATGTCAAGGATTGACCAGGGGATTGTTGCCGTTCGAAGCGGGAACCACTATGCTCTGGCGTTCCACCCGGAGCTTGGTAACGATCCAAGGATCCATGTCACAGTTCCTGAAACGTCTTGGGTTCTGACGGACCAGGTTCCGGTTTCTGATTTAAATAAGGGAATAGTGGCATTGTTACCACCTGTTTTTCACATAAATCCCGTCGAAGATTCAGAAAAATTTCAGTTACTAACAGGTAAGTAAAAAAAGTTGGGCTTCACGCTTATATCCCGTATTGCGATTGACCCCGCCGCTCTGAAGGACGCCCGGCGGTGGTTCAAAATGCTGTTAATAATCACGCTACCGGATAAATTGAACATTTTGATAATCGTAAGGGGACTAATCATGTCAATGTAAAGGGAAGAATAATCCCTCCTGGTTGAAGAATATCGGTGGCTAAATTGACACCATACCCTAAATGAGATAAAAGCAGACTTAATACCCGGTCCTTTCGGGCAGCAACGGGTATGACATTTCCGGAACAAAAGAGCAGACAACTTCATGTCCCGGTTCCATCAGTGCATTTGTCCCCGGTTACATTGTAGTACCAGGACAATATTTCGTTCTGAATTCCAGTCCCGCTTGTAAAAAAGATCAGGGCAAAATATCTGATAATATTTCCTTCAGTTGCGTGTACGAAGAGAGATGTTCCTCCGACACGATCGAACCCCCCTGCATATTGATCGATTGGATGCGTGTATCTGTGCCTATACATCCGATAACGTCAAGGCCGTATTTGTCACGCGCAATTTCACCAAGGATGTGACATACGCCGGAGTCATCAATCCGGTTTCCAATTGCCGATATCCTGGACACGTGGAGATCCCGGCGAGTCGTCTCTCCTGCAATGGAAAAGGCAGTATCAAGACTCATCACGGACCCGTCGAGGACGGTAAATAGTATATCGATGCTTCTCACACCGCCCACCGCATCGAGGATCCTCCTCGGGAATATCTCAGTCCCCGGATCACAGTCGATAACCACGTGCCGGTAGGTGGTCCCGTAGCCCTTCATCAGGTGAGATACGGCGTATTCCGCCCAGATAAATGCGGGGCAATAACAGTCAATCTCGTTGAACGGATGTCCGAGCGTCACGAGGTCAAAATTATTCCCCTCGACGAGGACTTCCCCTGCGACCAGGGAAAAGAAATACTCCTGGTCCGATATGTCAACCGGTTTCTGCGGTTCGAGCTCCGCGTTTTTCTCTTTATGCATGCGGTCCACCATCCCGCCGATTGTTCCGGTAACCGGTACGCCAAGCAGGCGTCCGAGATGGGAATCCGGGTCGAAATCGAGGACAAGGGTAATTTCATCCAGTTCTTTGAAATACCGGACCGAGAGAGCGGACAGTGTGGACTTCCCGGTTCCACCCTTTCCCGAAAACGCAATTATTGCCATAATTTTATTCTCCTTTCTCCATACCATCTACCTCGTGATATCATCCGGGGGCTGTCCAAGGTTTTTGCTGATGACATCCGCCAGTTCTTCCATGTAGTTCTGCATCCTCTTCCCTCCGGGAATATCCATGCCATGAATTCCACGACGTTCTGCAATTTCCATGGCATTGTCATAAGGCAATGCAAAAATGGTTTTGATTCCACCTTCTGAAAGCCGGGCCGCAATCTTATCCGGGTCATCGTCCGGCCGGACTTTGTTGATAACCGCGAACAGGTGGGGAATATGAATGTCTTTTGCAAGCTTTGCTATCTGGAGTGCGATTTCGACAGTTTTCAGGCCTGGTTCCACCACGATCAGCAGCGCTTCGGCCGACCGCGTGGTGCCCCGGCCGAGATGTTCCACACCTGCTTCCATATCCATGATGAGGATGTCCGCCTCTTCCGAGAGATGGGAAACCAGGCGGCGGGCCAGTGTGTTGGCAGGACAGAAACAACCCCCGCCACCTGTCCTGATCGCTCCAAGGACCAGGAGCCTGACACCGTCCCGGCATGTTACACCGATCATGTCAAGGAGGTCGTCTACTTTCGGGTTAATCCTGAACACCACTCCGGAGGCCCCGGGTGGGGCCCCGGTCCGTTCGGTGATCAGGTCCTCCCGGGAAATGAGTGGAATGATATCGGCAGGCTGGCCCTCCCGCCCGCATCCGAGAGAATACCACAGGTTCGGTGAGGGGTCCATATCAAGCGCGATAACCCGGTTTCCTTTTCTTGCAAATGTCCTTGCGAGACCCGCGGCAATCGAGGTCTTGCCGACACCGCCTTTCCCGGTAACTGCAAGGGTGATCATCATCACCCTATTGGGGGCTCCCCGGATAAAATCACTCCCGGGTACCGGGAGAGGCATTCCTATCGCTGCTGGATTTACGATTCCTTTTAAGCCTGACCAGGAAGGACCGGTTTCTTTTGCAGAGTTATAGAAAACACTTTCGGCAGAATGCGGGTTTTTAGTAAGATGTACGGCACAAACAGTTGACGGACCGGCAGAGGTGAAGAACGGCGTTCCCGGAAGGTGTATTCGTTTATCACTTCCGGGCAGGATGCAGATTTCCAGGAATATCGGGGCACGTATGGTGAACAACCAGATGTGAAGTCACGGGTTTCCTCCGAGAGCTGCAGGTAAGACATCGGTGTGTGAAATTGCTGGTTTTCAATGAAGGATATTCACGCACATATGTTAATGAACAGTAGATGTGAAGTACAGGCATTGATGGGCAGGATAATCGTCATGCCTGGCGGAGAGGAATTCCCCCTCCTCAAGGGCGAATCCTTGTTAAGGCACCTCCAGGAGATGGGGTTACCTATTACAGCACGGTGTGCCGGCACCGGGGAATGTGGGTCATGCCGGATAGGAATTCTATCAGGGAACGGACTTTCATCTCCCACCCGGGCGGAACTTGAGGTCCTGGATATCAGTAATGAACGGCTCGCATGCCAGGCTTTCGTAATAAACGACGGTTCCGATATTATCATTGAACTTCACGAACCTCCCGGATTTTCCATCCTCGAAACCGGCTTGAAAACCGGCTTCTTGTGGGATCCTCCCCTGGAAGTATGGATCACCCCGGAACGGAAGACGGCAGTGCGGGAAGGAAAAGAAATCGCCACCATAGAAGACCGCTGTGCAGCAGTTGCACTTGATATCGGGACTACCACGATTGTCGCCCGCTGGTACGATCTTGAAAAGACAAACTCCGCGCCGATTAAATCCTCCTCGATGCTGAACCCACAGGTCCGGTTTGGCGACAATGTCATCGACAGAATTGGCCATGCGATGGCGTCCACTGGCGGGCAACTTGATCTCGAAGATATCATTATCCGGGCTGTGAACCAGATGCTTGAGGCGGGACCGGTAAAATCTTCTGAAATCTATGAAATGGTTGCCGTTGGGAATACGGTTATGAGGGACCTTTTCGCCGGGTTCCCCGTGAAATCCCTGGGGAGAGCCCCGTATGAACCGTTCAGTCCGGGCCCGGTCCGGCGGAAGGCGCATGAAAGAGGAATCCTCGGACACCCTCTTGCCGATATTTATTTGCCTCCCGTGCTCGGGCATTTTGTGGGGGCCGATATGCTCGCCGTTCTCCTGGCGGTCGGCATGCACAACTCTTCCGGAACATCGATGGCAATCGACATCGGGACCAACACCGAGATTGCAATCGGGAACCGGGAGGGCATACTCGTTACATCATGTGCTTCCGGACCGGCCTTTGAAGGATCAGGAGTATCATGCGGGACGGGGGCAGTTGAAGGGGCTATTGCTGAAGTGACCATCCGGCCGGACCAAAGCGTCAGTTACCAGACAATCGGTGGCAAGGACCCTCTGGGAATTTGTGGCTCCGGCATTGTGGATGCCCTGGCAGGAATGCTGCACTATGGCATCATGGATTCCGGTGGAAAGCTTACAGGGGGACTGAAACAATTTATTATTGCCGATCGGAGGCGCCTGAATAAGTCACCGGTTTTCCTTGACGGGGAAGATATCGATGCGATCAAGCTCGCGAAATCAGCGATATTTGCAGGAACACAAATCCTTGTTGAAGCATCCGGCACGAGGATCAATGACCTCTCTGCGTTTTATATCGCAGGAGCATTCGGCAATTCGATCTCTCCCGGAAATGCAGCAGCAATCGGGCTGATACCCACGCTATCCCCCGGTAAGGTTATCCGGGCAGGTAATGCAGCAATTGAAGGCGCCTCCCAGATGCTCCTTTCAATCGAAAAAAGGAAAGAGGCCGAAGAGATTGTGAGGATTACCCGGCATATCAGCCTCGAGAAATCCCCCGATTTTGAGGACCTTTACATCCAGGGACTGGTATTGGAGCCGTATGCCATATAGTCCCTGCTATGCATGAAATCGGGTCAGTTTACAGAATAGTCTTTTCTCCGGGGATGATTAGCATTTTTTCAGGATCTTTTGCGACATAACCGTCACGTATCAGCTCATCGAGGCAGAGGTCAAAAGCCCGTCTCGTAACACATCCATGAAAGTGGGTAGCCGATGAATTTGTCATAACACGGGACGCGAGGTCATCGACCGAAAGACCTCCTGCTTCCGAAAGGACGGATAGCATGACATCCTTTGTTGTCGGTTTCCCGCATGCTGAAAAGACTGCATCCTTCAGTAGATCGCCCGCTTCCTGCATCAGGGGATACCTCGGGTCCATTTCGGCGAGACAGAAGTGTTCGGCCTCATCGTTGTGCTGTTCATCGTAGCAGAATTTTGAAAGGCCCATCTCATCGCGGGAATCGGCACCAACCAGTTTTTTCCCGATGCATGAGGCCGATCCGCACGGTGTGTCTCTCCGGATCTCTACCGAAATAACGGATCCCGTCCGGGAATCGGTGGCGATCACCAGGTCCGGGCGTCCAAAAGAATTGGCAAACTCCCCGATTAGTGGATCAGAACTGCCTGCGAGACTGCAGAATGGCTCCGGAAATTCAATGGAAATTCCTGCCGACAGGAGGTCGTCCTGCATGGTTCTTTTTGCCGCGGGCATCATATCTCGGTCATCAATGGGATAAAGGACTGAACGCACCCCCAGCCGTTTCGCGATAGACGGGACCAGTTCACTCAGGCGCTCATGGATGCCGAGGACAACCAGGAGATCAGCACAGTTTTCGGGAATATCGTCCGGTATGAATGTTTCCGGGTCTTCAAAAAAGTCCGGGTCATCGCCGGCTCCGGAAAGGTCAGCCCCGAAAACTGTTTCCGGCCGGATTTCATATGCACCGGTTACCGTGAAAAATCCGCTGACCGAGATGGTATTAATGATCTGTTCGCCAAAAGGACCCGAGTACAGGAAAAAAACTTTCATGGCATTTTATTCATAAACTGCCTGCATTTCCGAAGGCCATCGACACAGTCCGATCCGTAGGCATCGGCCCCGATGGATTTCGCAAAATCTGAGGTGACCGCATGACCGCCGACAATGACCCGGACTTTATCCCGGAGATCCGTGGAGATGAGAGACCGAATGACGTCTCCCATCGCAGGCCTCGTTGTCGTCAGCAGGGAAGACATGGAAAGGATATCGGGTTTGTAATCCCTTACCGCCTCAATAAACCGTTCATTGGGGACATCGATACCCAAATCGATTATCCGAAACCCTTCTGACTCGAGGGTGACAGAAAAGATGGTCTTCCCGATATCATGGACATCCCCGGCAACGGTGCCGAGGACCACGGTGCCGGCGTTTCCATCGCGAACAGGAAGATATGGTTTCAGTACTTCGATCGCCCGTTTCATGTTTCTGCCGGACACAATCAGGTCGGAATTAAAATACCTCCTTGCCGCACGGTCTTCATAACCCACCCCTATTTCTTCGAGGCCGTCCTGGAGTTCTGAAAATATTACGAACGGGTCCATGCCCGAGGCAATTCGTTCCCTGCAATAGTCGCGGATTTTTTCGCCACCGAATTCGAGAAGGATTCCCACGATGAATTTTCCATCACCGTTCTTATTTTGTTTCTTATCCATCGGAAAGACCTCATAATTCCGGGTATTTATCCCGGCCGGAAAGAAACACCAGGCAGATTTTCATGGAATCAACGATAGCTCCAGCCCGGCTTGTGATCCGCCCCTTCCCATTTTTCCTTCAGGAATGCGGGAATTCCCGCCGAATCGCGGGGGCCGACAATGACGTCCCACTTCGTCGCATCTTCGATATCGCCTTTCAGCCGGGCAGCAAGCCCGGGTATTATTATTGTACGGTGGGTGACTTTGTCGGCAATCCCGCTGGACTGCATGATGTCGGCCACCTTTTCTGCATTCAGTTTTCTTCCGGCAACAGCAGAGTCGACAGAAAGCCCCTCGGTATCGGCAACGAGCAGGAAACAGTCGAGTTTTTCTATGTCGGAGAGCACCGTGTAGTAGGTCAGTGCGAAGTTGGAGGTGATCAGAACAGGGGCGTCGGCCGGGTCCGGGTTCCCGAATATCCGGAGACCGGGTTCGACGCTCACCGGCTTTCTCGGGTCGTTATAGATGTTGTTCCTCAACACAACCAGGGGGAGGACCGACCAGATCGTGGGATCCCTTATCATAATAAGATCCACGTACCTGATCGTCATCATCGAGGCAAGACAGGATTCCATCCACCGGATCACTTCGTCAGGTTCTGAATTTCTCCTGTCCCATAATGTTACCGGCGTCCCGACCAGAGGATAACCAAGAAGTGCATCTCCCTCGGCAATTGCCGAAGTTCTCATCATTGAGAGGTTATTCACCGATTTTGGCAGGTCTTCGCCAAACCCGCTCCCTCCATCGATCAGGATATTCTTTACTCCCTGTCCTGTTATGGCCGAAACCAGCGACCTCACCTTCCTGACATCGCTGTCAGCCGAAACGGCGAGAGGGCACCCGGAACGACGTGCCAATGCAGTCATTCCCTCCCAGTTCGTCTCATCGGCCGCATACAGAAGCGGATTTCTCTCAAGGACCCTTTCGAGTCCGGCTTCGAGAACAGCGGGGTCTGCAGCCCATAGGATGAGAGGCATGTCGGTCGCACTGCCGACCGTATTGACTGCGTCCCGGAACCTGTCTGGATCTCCGTTACGCGACCTGATAGCGATGCCATCCAGAGTCAGCGTATTACCGATATATGGGTAGGAAAAAGATGCGGTATCGCTGACCCGGGACATTATCTCGTCCCCGGGCATGCCATCGTCTACCGTTGTGAAGATGGCGGTTTGGTTGAAGTAACGTAACTCATGGCGTCTCATTACCAGCTGGCCGCCCACCCGGATTGCATGGTTCCCGCTGCCGATGGTAATCTCTTTCACAGGCGGGGCCATTATCTCTTCCAGTTTCGCAAGGTTGGCCTGGTACTTCGGATCGAGAAGGGGGGGACACTGGACGAGAGTAAGGTTTCGTTCACACAACTGGACCGCAAACCCCATGCATGTCTTTGGGCCGCATTCGCCGCAGTTTGTTCGCGGAAGCAGAGGGTAAAGATTCATCGGACCTAGTTTTTTCTTTGTCACTCCTGCACCTACCGTCCCACGCCGATGAAGTCCGGGAATGTCGGGGGGTTCCTGCCATCGGCAAGCCATCCGACAATGTCTTCAATAGTCCTTGCCGCCCCGGGGTGGACCATGATGAACAGGTCGATTCCCGCCAAAAGGAAAGCAAGAGCTCCGGTTGTTTCCCAGAGCGGGCCTCGATATTCACGGGGCCCGAGGGAATCATCTCTTTTCCAGGCCTCCCGTGCCCCCCAGGAATTTGCGGTCCCCGACGCCTGGGGGCACTGCAGCTCTTTATCCCCCATAAGCCCGGCAAGCCGTATGCGTTCCATAACGGAGAAAGAATACTCGAGCCCGTACCCGAGTGCTGCAGATGTCGGGTCCATGACAATCTGGTCCGGCGGGAGATAACCCATCAGTTTCCTGTTCAACTCCTTGGCCTGGTTGATATCGATTGGACTCCAGGCCAGCACGACATGGTTGTATTCCTGAGCTGCTTTCGCGACCGGCTCCCACATACCTGTTGTCGCGGAAGAAAGCAGGATCCGTTCCCCGGCGCAGACCTCGGCAACTTTCGGGAGGAGTTTTGCATCTTTTTCCGGATTTCCGGAGCCCCCGATGATGAGGGGGACGTTGACCGCCTGGAGAAGGTCCTCGACAAGCCCCACAGCCTCTCTTCACCGGAGTATCCTTGAGGTAGGGATCGGTGCTGATCAGGTCGAGATCGATCAGGTCGGCACCATACCGGTCGACCCAGGCTTTTGCCCAGGCACATGGGTCCTCAAGAGCATCGCCGAATGAGGATTTTACCGGTCCGGGGAGGGGTGGTACGATATCAAAGACACTTCCGGCAACAACAGGGACATGGGGCCCCGCCCCTTCAAAGAGGTGGAACGGCGGCGATGTTGCCCCTCCGATAGTCACCGAACGGACCCGGCTCCCGCCGTCACCCCGTGTCGAGCCAAGTACAACTTCCCCAATTTTTCCCGGGTATGTCCTTGCGGGGATGTGATACCCGACATCAGTCAGGCCTGCCTGAACCTGTTCAGGCACGGGTGTTCCTGCAAGGCCCGGCACTCCCGCAAGGTCCGAAAGGGAAAGGGTCAGCTCCTTTGCCGAAAATGTCACTCCTTCAAGTTCGAGTCCTCCGTCACCGGCAAGAAGCCTGATGAGACTCTGGATCAACTGGGTCTGCTCGTCACCCACCGGAGTTACCTCCTTTCCGTACAAATATCCGGTCGGCTGAAATTCTTACATCACGGAATGTAATGGTCATACCCGTATTCCTCCCGGAACTATTGATTGCGGACCCGGGGACGTTCCCGGAATCATTGGTTGATAACCCACGGGATTCTTCCTGTTCTTTCTCTATCGATGCAATCCTTGACAGGATCGGGTGATGATGCGACTGGATAAAGGATTTTAATTCTTCAACTGTACTGACATCCTGTTCGGTTGCGATTTTATCATACAGCTCGGGAGGGATATATTCCCTGATCTTTTCCCGCACGGCGGAAGGCATCCATATAATCCGTTCCCATCCGCCGCTTGCATGAAGGAACCTCGGAGAACGCATGTATTCGAACGACAACCCGTGAAAGCCGTCCACCTGTCTTCCGCCACCTGTGGAATCCGCGATGGAACCAAAGGTAAGTCCGGTTGGGGTGGCACCCCTGAAATCACGGTGGACAATGCCGAGGCCATCGCATTCCGGGACGTAAAATGTGGTACACTCGAAACAACCGCAGGAGGTGTGGGGGTAACCAAAAGCGGTATAGAGCTGGACCCTTGTCACATCGGAGAGTGATTTTTCCCTGACCACCTCGTTCACCCCCGCGTATTCTCCGGTCTCGTGGTCGATGCATTCCCCTTTCGGAATCTCGTAAATCGGTCCCTTGGGGTCGACCCGGGCGGCGGCACGGCCATCCAGCCAGCTGATTGCACCGCAATTTGCGTAGCGCTCCGGGGTTATTACGCATACATGGCTGGGTGCGAAAGACTGGCAGAGGGAACATCCGTAAAAAACATCGACGTCATCATCGGTCATGCCCCGGGTCCGGGCATCCCGCTCCTCGTATATTGTTGTGACCCTCCCGTACCATTCGTGGACGAGGGCCGGGTCGGTGATAAAAGTCACACTGATCTTTTCAACGATCGGGAGCGCACTCCGGTATAATCTGATTATAACGGTGCCAACAGTGGCCAGGGTAAGCCCCCTTGCTACAGCCCGCTTGTCAGCCCGTATCCAGATAGTATCCCTCTGGTTCAGGTGCATGAATCCCTCAATCCAGTTGCAGAAATCATGGATTCGCCGTTCCATCACACTTTCCATATCGGTTTCCAGTTTTGCACCGGCGACCATTACACATATGCCTACCGGGATAGAACTTCCGATTGCCATATCGGGGAGATCCGGCCCCAGAACCCGGACTTCGCCGTCATTAATATCAGGAAGATCTTTCACTCTCAGGATCTCAAATTTCTCCTTTACCTGGGGCCCCCCAGACTCGACATGCATCGTCTGCTTCCGGATCCTTTCCCCCTCGTACACAACCCCGATGTTTACCGGGATATCGGAAAACATCCCCTCTTGTGCTGTCATCCCTGGCGTACCTCCCGGGCGATTTCTTCAAGTTGTTCGATCCACGTATCTACAGTGAGATTTGGAAAAGAGAGGTTACAATGGGGCTGGTAATGGCGGTCGATCGAGATAAACCGCATGCCTTCGGGAGCAAATGACTTAAGCCCCGACTGCAGGAGCCATCCGGTTCCGTACGAAATTCCTATAAACAATACGAGATCGTGACCCCCGGATCCATTGGTTACGCTCCACCCGGGATCATTAAGCCTTGCACCAGTTTCCATCAGGGAAAGCACTTTCGCCGGTGAAAATCCCCGCTTACGAAACGAAGGCAAACCAGAAGGTGTGACAATGACAGGTGTACCGGTCGACCTGGAAATATCGATAATGAGGTCCGTTGGATTACCGGTGTCCCTGGTCGGCAAATCCATGGCATGGGCAACGACAATCAGGGGATTTTTTGCCCGCTTCAACAAGGCGGCAACTACACCCGGCTTTGTTATTACCGTAGCGCAGGCATTTCCCGGAATTTCATAACGCATCCAGGGCGTACCATCGGTCAATCCGGTCTCCCTCCCCGCCTGATCATCCTGGGAAGAAGCGTAGGGTCTGGTATCCTGCCGTCTCCCTCTTTCCACCCTGTTCCGGAAAGAACGCTGAGCACGTCATCTTTCATTGCGACCGGGATATCTGCCCTGGTCCGGACAAAGAGATCTATATCGTCCGGCATCGTCCCGAAGAACTTCCGGTGAAGGTCGATATAATGGTTCAACTTGATTGAACGGCCTTTCGTCGTATCGCTTGGTCTCATGCAGAGCTTCGGGACAAGTACGATGGCTTCTTCTTTAGTTTCCGCTACGACGAAGAGGTGTTCGGGAGTGGGTGCCGCATATACGCTTTCACCGGTCCGTGCATCCAGGACATTCCAGGGTTCTGTCAGGTCTTTCCGGCCGAGAAGCATTCTCCGGTATTTTGCTCCGTGCGGTCCGACAATAACGGGAATCCCCAATCGCCAGAAACCGGCGGCAATGGAAGAAGCTTTCTGGGACATCGCCCCCCAGGCAATCCCCACGGCACCGACCCTGTTATGGACATAATCCGCAATCTCCTCGTAATTCGAATTGATTTTCCTCCGTGCAAAAATACTCGCTATCTTAATTGCGGCTCCGGATATATGGGAATTGGAGACGCAGGACCCGCAATTAACGAGTCCCCCGGCATCGAAAGCACCCGGGTATGTTTCATACAGGCTCTGTCCTTCCTCATTTGTATACATTGCAAGGTTCATCGCTGCGCAACCCGATGTTGTCACGATGTACCTCCGCTTTAAAAATTCTTCAGCGACAACCCCGATATCCTTATATGAGCCCGGGTAATTCGAGCAGCCTACAATTCCGATAACTCCCGGGACTTCACCCATGACGATCGGTCCGCCGACCGCACGGATCTCCGTATCCTGGATTGGTCCCCGGCCGGCCCTGATCCTGAACCGTTCTGTCTCCATTCTTACCCGCGATGCCCCGATTATCATCGTATGTGGCCTAAGATCTTTCGGGCATACTCCCTTCGCCTCGCACCGTGCACAACCAATGCAGGATTCATACAGCTCCCGAAAGAAGCCGTAGGTTTCCTTTCCCTGCCGCCGCTATCGCCTCCGGAAGCGGCAGGTCATTCGGGCATACTCTCCTGCAGGAATCACAGGCAGAACAGTTTTTTGCTGCAACTGCAAGGGCTGCTTCATCGGGGAGTGATCGGAATTTCTTACGCTTCGGGAACATCGCCATTGATACCCGTACTGCGACCTGACCCGCCTTGACCGGGTCGAGAATTGCCGCCCCCGGGATCATCCCACTGACAAGATCTGCTACAATGTCATCGACAGGATCGCCTGTCCTGTCAGGAAGTCCCTGAAGATTTTTCGGATGCGTTGCAATAACCGGGGCGTGGACTTTCCCTGCCTCTTCGAGCACATCGGTCCGTACACACTGTTCATCGATGACGATGATGTCTGCACTCCCATAACGGATAAACCTCGTCTGGTGCGAAAGTGGCCCGATTATCTTCGCATTTTCATTATAGCGCGTGATATCGAGTGCCGTGCAGCAAATCCCGCACAGATCTATTGCATCAGAGAGGCCCTGTTCACGCATAAAGTCGGTAATTTCAACGGATGGTGCCACATTATGACCGATTACGAGAATTGTCGGTTTTCCCGGATCGATGCACCCTATACCGATGTCGATGAGACATGCGTCAGGTTCGGCCTTTGGAAAGCCATACGCGGATGACTGCGCGAGATCACATGCTTCCATTGCGACGTGGTCCACCATCCCCGCATGAAACACTTTCGACTCAAAATCAATATTATCTCCTTCCTGTCCCGTGTGGCACGACGAAAGAAGAGCCGTAATCTCCCGCTCACAATAGTCTACGACGTCCTCGAGGTCCCCGAGAGTGAGCGGCTTGATCCCGGTAACGAGCCTCGTGTGCGGAGCTTCCATGGTTACGAATTCTCCGCTGTCTATCCGGAAATCCCTGCCTGAACGTTTGATCAGGTGTTCGAGAAGGTGGCGTGCATGTCCCGCATGGGTTGCGCAACCGATTGTTGCGGAAAGCAGGACAATCCGGGATTGTTGTGCTGCCATAGTGATACCGCACGCACCCCGTTTGCCTTTTGAGAGATCACATTTTCCCATCGTGCACAGGCAACACAGGTCGCAGAACGGAAGGTAGAAAGGAGGATACTTTTTGAGAAGCCGGTGGTCCCAACCTCTGAGGGCCTCGATACCTGGCATCCTGGTAGGTCCGGGTTCTTCCTCCCATTTCCCAAAAATCCGCCCTATATTTAGTTCGACACCGCGGGCACTGACATTATCGCTGATTAATTCGTCTATGGTAACCCTTGCTTTCATTATGGTTAAGTTCCTTAACGGTATCTGGACATATAAATCATAGGAAATGACCATTCTTAATCTTATTGTGGCCCCGGGACAAGGGAAACAAACGATTTTGGGAAGGATTGTCTGCACCAGATTGAAGGGCCTGGCCTGACGGGAAATCAGGCAGTGCCTCATCTTGCCCCCTGCGCCTGGATTTTTGATTATCTTTTCGGTAAGAGGGGAATCCCGGGTTTATCGGAAGAACTACCCCCGGCCATCCATGGACATATAGCCATTTATCGGATTCATGTGGACATCGAGTACATCAATAAATTCCCGTTCCGGAATAACTGGAAATCATTATCAACCGGTACCTCGCGTAGGGGGTTCCGGGGAATCATTTTTACCATCTTAAATAAATTAATAGTCAGACTCATTATCGTGGGTAATGAGAGGTGACGACATTTGTTCCAGTTGAATTTATTGATCTTTATCTCCGTGATCTGCCTGTTCGCGCTGGCCATTGCAGGGCTGTTCGCCCGGCAGGTGCTGAAGGCAGAGACCGGAAATGTGAAAATGGCCGGGGTGGCAGCTGCCATCCGGGAGGGGGCTGAAGCCTTCCTCAGGCGTCAGTATTCGACCATCGCGATACTCGCAATTGTGGTCGGCATTCTGTTATTCGCTGCCTACACGATTTCAGGCAACCTGGATCTCGCCTGGCACACGGCGCTTGCATTCCTGTTCGGTGCATTCCTGTCATCCCTGTCAGGGATTATAGGTATGTGGATTTCAGTCCGTGCGAACCTCCGTTCTGCGGCAGCCGCCACAAAGAGCGCCGGAAAAGCCGTCATACTCGCGCTACGCGGTGGTGCCGTCTCGGGTCTGACCATCGTTTCGCTATCGCTCCTCGGGGTTTCCCTGATCTTCTTCCTGTACGGTGCCGACCCGATCAAGACCCCGTACCTAATTGTAGGGTTCGCTTTCGGAGCCTCGTTCATTGCCCTGTTTGCCCAGCTCGGCGGCGGGATTTACACCAAGGCCGCGGACGTCGGCGCAGACCTCGTCGGCAAGGTAGAAGCGGGGATTCCGGAAGATGACCCGCGGAACCCGGCGGTCATTGCAGATCTTGTCGGTGACAATGTAGGTGACTGCGCAGGACGTGGGGCAGACCTGTTCGAGTCTACGGCCGCCGAAAATATCGGTGCCATGATCCTCGGTGTGGCACTTTTCCCTGTATTTGGGATGAACGGCGTACTTTTCCCGCTCGTGATGGGAGCATTTGGCCTTATTGCCACGATTGTCGGTATTTTCTGCGTCACTGAAAAAGTTGCTGACGGAGAGGATCCGATGAAGGCACTGTACCGGGGATATTTCGTTACGGCGATCCTTTCGATTATCTTCGTGTATATTGCGACCACCTGGTTATTCAACAATATCTGGTTCTTCTATTGCGGGCTCGTCGGAATCGGCCTTTCCATCGTGTTCCTGTACGTGACGCTTTATTATACGGATTCGAAATACCGCCCGGTACTGACGATCGCAAACGCGTCGAAAACCGGTCCGGCGACCAACATCATCTCGGGATTTGCGGTGGGCCTTGAAACAACTGCCATTCCTGCCATTTCCATCGGGGCCGCGCTGCTTCTGTCGTATTACCTCGGCCTGATGTCGGGTGTCACGAACGGCGGGCTCTATGGGACAGCAGTTGCTACGGTAGGTATGCTTGCATCTGTAGCCTATATCCTCGCAATGGATACATTTGGCCCGATTGTCGACAATGCAGGTGGTATTGTCGAGATGAGCGGGGAGTCCGAAGAGACCCAGAAGAGGATCTCGCGGCTCGATGCAGCCGGTAACACAACAAAAGCCCTTACCAAGGGATACGCAGTCGGATCAGCGGCTCTTGCAGCATTCCTGCTGTTCAGTGCGTTCATGGAAACGATTTCCAATCTGATCGGAAAGACATTTTCAAGCGTCAACCTCGCCCTTGTCCCGGTGTTCGTCGGGGCCCTCCTCGGTGCAATGCTTGTGTTCCTCTTTGCCTCACTGGCAATCAGGGCGGTGGGAGAAACCGCCCAGTACATCATAAGCGATGTCAGGGAACAGTTCAAAAACAAGGGTATCCTTGAGGGAACGGTAAAACCCGACTACGCCCGCTGTGTCGATATCACAACAAAAGGCGCCCTGAAAAACATGGTCCTGCCCGGTATCATCGCAGTCGCCTTCCCGGTATTTGTCGGGACTTTCCTGAAATATGAAGCGATGGCCGCATTCCTGATGGTGGCAACCATTGCCGGAGTCCTGATGGCTCTCGTCCTGAACAACGGCGGCGGCGCATGGGACAATGCAAAGAAATACATCGAACACGGAGCGCTCGGTGGAAAGGGCAGTGAGGCACATAAGGCTGCAGTAGTCGGCGATACTGTCGGTGACCCGTTCAAGGACACCGCAGGACCTTCACTCCACATCCTCATCAAGCTCCTCGCGACGATCACGCTGGTCCTCGCGGGCCTCTACATTTAAATATTTTTTTCTTTTTCAGACCAGAATACCGTTGGTTTAGCATCTCTGCGGTGATCATCGATGCATTCCTTCATCGCAGGTCACTCTGTGACTACCTGATCTTACACAGATATTTTGAAAACGATCCTGGAATGGAAAAATCCGGTACATCCTTACTTATTACCTTCCCGGGCTCCGAAAGATCCGCCTGCCAGGCTGGAATGGACAGGTATGGATTTCGAAGATTCTACACGACAACAGATCTGCCTTCGTCGCTAAAATTGAACACTTCTGGTTTCAGGGTTTGCAGGTCGAGGCTTATCGCGATCCCCGGCGTCGGGTTGATGTTCATCTGTTTCTGGAACACCGTCTGGGACTGCCACGTCCCTGCGTTTATTCCAAGAGTGCCGTGATATTGGATCATTCCCATGACATGGACGTGCCCGGTGAGGAGCACTTCAGGGACCGGATCTATCAGGAGGTGGTCCTGGCGGTCAGCTGCAATCGGCGTCTTTTTTCCATATGTCGGCGCGAGATGCCTCCGTTTCAGCATCCATTCCATCATGGGTGCAGGGTTCTCATAGGACGCACCCGGCGTGAGGCTGATCTGGTCGTCAATCGATCTGCCGTGATACATGAGCACCCGGACTCCCTGGAGGCTCACGAGGGAAGGGTTCTCAACGAATGTGCAGTTTTTAGGGAAATTCTCCGTGAACTTCCTGGGGATTGCCGGTTGCGGCTCGGCCCCGCGTACAACATCGTGATTGCCAGGGCAGAGAATTATTTTCAGCCGTGAAGGGAGGGTAGAGAGGAGATCGCCAAAAAACTCGTATTGTTTGTAAATATTTTTAATCGTCAGCTCAGCTTCCTGGCCCGGGTACACTCCTATGCCGTCGACCAGGTCCCCGGCTACCAGGAGATAGGATGGTTTTTCGGTACTGATCCATTCAGAAAAACGCTCCCACGCATCTTCGAGAAATGTGTCGCTGCCAACATGTACATCCGATATCAGTACCGCCATGCCCTGTGTGTCGCTCATGAACGGGGCATGGCTGTGGGGGATGTCAGGACGGAGAAGCTGATCGGCAAAGAGTAGTTTTCCGTCGCTGGAAAGGGTGCCCCGGACACCGATCACCTCATCGGGTAACAGGGTCTCGGCCTCGGAAAATCCCGGCCTGTCCTTATTGAAAAGAACGGGAAAGCTCCCCGTGGTATCTTCGATTTCAACACGGCGATGTCCGTTGGCAGTGGTCCTTGCTTCGGAGACAAGTCCGATAACCGTGCATTGTTCCTGCCTGAAGCGGGACTTTGTAAGGGCTTCGATCGGCATGGCGCTGCACCTGCTCCGTATCATTCCCCCGAGATGATCATACCTGTCCTTAAAATAATGGAGATAATCCTCCACCCCCCGGACTCCCCCTGAAGAACCCTCCATGCCTGTCAGGACTTCTATTTCCGGGTCGGCCAGGAACCGGGTCCCGTCACGGGATAGGCCCATCCCTGGCACATGTTTTGCGGAAACGACGACCGTATCTCCCGGGACGGTTGAAACGACCTGCTCGAGAAGTTCCTGGTTACCTTTTTCGGCGAGGAACCGCACTACGTCGGGATGCACCTGGAGTTTCGTATCCAGAAACCGCTGTATAATGATCTCGGGCTCGAGCATTCAATCCCTAAGTATCCGCCGCCGGTCATATCAGGTTTTAGATCATCCCACACCAGGGATTTCTATCCCTTATCCTTCATCGGGAACACATCCATAAGGCTATTCAATTACTAAAAACCAACTATAACGGTTACCGCAGCATGAAAGAAAAGGAAAAGGAAAAGGAAAGGGAAAAAGCCCCCTCTTCCCTGATCACGCAGTTCAGGGAAAGTGATAATAAGGTACTATCGATATTGAGGGAAATCCTCTGGGTTATTATCGTTGTCGGCGGGATCGCCTTCACTCTGTTTCTGGTGAGCGGAACCTGGCCGGCAGTGGTCACGATAGAATCGACGAGCATGGTTCCCCATATGAATGTCGGTGACCTGGTTTTCGTGGTACAGGCCGACCGTTTCGGGCCGCTCCAGACCTGGACTGAAGGAAAACAGACAGGATATATGAAATTTGGCGATTATGGCGACGTAATTATCTACAATCCCAATGGCGGGACACAATCTCTCATCCCGTTCCTTGGCGGCGTGCATCCAATCATCCACCGGGCAATGACATGGCAGGAAGCAGGTCCCATCGAGGTATATGTAAATCCGGCCGGGGGCAATCACACACCGACCTCCTACATTCCCATTACGAAGGAGAACTATACATCAACAGGGTCCATCATCCCTTCTCCGAATCCCGATATCGGGTATATCATCAATATCAGCAGGAATTCGACACATGGCGGATATATCACCAAGGGAGATAACAACCAGATAAGCGATGAGGGATCGGGACTTGCCCATTATACGGGCCTCGGGCCGATTGAACCGGTGGAACCCCAGTGGGTTGTCGGGAAAGCCCTTTTCACAATCCCACTGCTCGGGTACCTTCCGCTCAACATCGTACCGGTAGCCATTATAATCATCCTGATCATTATCGCCCATGAATGGTATCTCAGCCGTAAGGAGAAACAGAAAAATGCCCCAAAGAAAGGGAGAAAAAAGGCGGGAAATAAAAAATAACAGGTGACATCCGGGATGAATATATCAGTTGTACCGGGGCCTGCTTTTTTAAGAGAGCAGGTCGAGTGCGGTCTTTCCCTTCATCCCGGTGGTGATACCGAGCGCCTGAGCAGCCGGGTTGGATTCTTTTATCTCTCCTTCAAGAAGGTCGTTGACTGTGACGATAGACGGCCCGTTAAGAGGCCGCACTTTTGCAGCCGGGTAATTAAAATTATCAAGGGCTGCGACATCAAAAGCACCACATCCGACCATACCTTTTTTTGCAACCACACCGACAAGGTTTATCGTTCCGAGCGGGATAACGAAACCGGTCCCATCAGAATTTTTAAGGTGAACAAGTTCCTGAGTCATGTTTGTGTCATGATACTTGTAATGGCCCGGCCGATAATGGTTCACGATCAAAAGAAGAAAATCATCGGGCAGCATTCATGCGAAGGGATATTTTCGAACTACCTGCTGCCAGGAAAGCAATTCCAGGGATCAGGGGGATAAACACATGAAAGATTCAATCCGGGAGTTACTGGACGATGTTCTCGGAGGCCACCGGATGACGGTCGAAGAGGCAGAAGTCCTTATGTCGGTCAGGGACCGCCGGTTATGGGAAATTGCATCTGCCGCCGATGAAATGCGGGAACGGGCGGTGGGGAACCGGATCACCTATGTCAGGAACCAGAATATCAACGTAACAAACATCTGTGTCAATGCGTGCGGTTTTTGTGGATTCTCCAAAAAACCCGGGGCGCAGGGGACATACCTGTTCGGAAAAGAAATAATAAGGAAAAAGGCGGCTCTTGCACGCGAGCGGAATGTTACCGAGATCTGCACGGTAAGCGGGCTGCATCCGGATTTTGACGCCTCTTCGTACATCGAAATCATCGCAACCCTTTACGATGAAGCGCCGGGTATCCATATCCATGCAAGCAACCCGATGGAGGTGGCCTACGGTGCAAGGCAGAGTAGTATAGCAACGGAGGACATGCTGGCGGCAATGAAAGAGGCGGGCCTCGGGTCTCTTTGTGGAACTGCAGCCGAGATCCTCGTAGACGATGTGCGCGATATCATCTGCCCCCAGAAAATCCGCACGGGAGAATGGGAACGAATTATCAGGGAAGCTCACAGCCTGGGAATCCCGACGACGGCGACAATGATGTACGGGCATTGCGAATCGGTGGCAGACCGGGCCCGCCATTTTGCAATTCTCCGGGATATCCAGGACGATACTCATGGGTTCACGGAATTCGTCCCCCTGTCGTTTATCCATATGAACACGGACCTCTACAGGAGTGGCCGGGCAAGGCCCGGGGCGACAGGCAGGGAGGATATGCTTATCATTGCAATAGCGAGGCTTTTCCTTGATAATGTGCCGCACATCCAGGTCTCCTGGGTCAAGACAGGGAAAAAAATGGCACAGCTGGGCCTTCTTGCCGGGGCTGACGACCTCGGCGGCACCATGTTTGAGGAGAGTATATCCAAGGGCGCAGGGGCATCAGATACCGATTATCTTGATCCGGCAGATATGAAGGTAATGACCGATGACCTCGGCCGCGAATTAAAGCAGCGCACTACACTGTACGACCTTGTCTGAATCCTGACCCGGTGATTCCGGAAAGCCATATTACTGGAAGCGATCTTCACCGGTAATAGTTCCGGCCTTCCTGTCAATCATCGGACTTCATTCAGGTCGCTTGTATAAATCGGAAACTTCGGAAATCTGACTACAGGTAATCCCCGGGATACCGGATGGATAAACAAGAGTACACCAGGGGCAGGGGGCAGGGGTCAGGCTTCTGCCTCATCATATTTTGTCAAGGCACAATAGCGGTTATAAGGTTTGCTTCCCGATTACCGCCTGATAGGAACGTAGTATTGTTTTTCCGGACTCAGCAATGATTACCTGTTACTTTCGCTTCATTTCATGCATCTCGTCCTCCGCAAATACCTCGATATCACGATATGCCCTCCGCAACAGCCCAATCACAGGCCCAATGGCAATCCATGAGATCTGGGCTATTGTCGTACTAACCAGTGCAATCGGGATAGAGACGAGAAAAATCACAATAACAAGCACAAGGCGGTTGAAATTAAACCGGATCATCCGCCTGCTCAAATGGCTGTCAATCATCCGGTGATCCCTTGAAACATAATACCAGAGTATCAGGAGAATAGTCCCGGTAACCGCCTGAAAAGAAGCATAGAGGATTGTCGCCAGCCGGTAATGTCCATATTGGGTAATAAGGCTTGTCAGGAATGGAATTATCGTAATACACAGGAGAAAATAGAAATTAAGGCTGATCACCATTCCGTTGCAACGCTGGATATACGAGAAGATACGATGGTGGCTCCGCCACCAGGATGCAATCACAAAAAAACTGATAAAGTAACTCAGGAACACCGGACCCATAGCGAAAAGATCGTTTATCAGTTCGCTTTCCTGCGCTCCCCTTGTCAGCACCGGGACGACGAGTGAAAGCGCCAGCAGGGTGATTGCGAACGCAAAAACCCCATCGCTAAGAGAGACAATCCTTTCAGGATTCCTGCAGAAATCCTCAGGATCCTTCAGATGGTGTATGTCTCCTTCCGCGTTGGAACCGGCATCATCGGTCTGGGCCGTCAATACAGAACCTTTTACACGAACAGATAAAAAGGGGCAGGTTTGTCCGGGGGTTTAATATTTGGAATGGAAAAGACGGTTTATTTTATCCCCGATTTTCTTTGCATGGTTAATGGCATCCTCGTCTTTCATCACATCGCCGGCAAGATACCCCTTTCCTTTTACGTGCCCGATATAAGAAAATTCATGTGCCGAAAGAAATCCTTCTATGGTCTGGATCGTCCTGGAACCTCCTTTATCAGCTTCAACTGCTACGGCAACCGCTTTCCTTCCCGCGAGCCTGCGGTCGTGATAGTATGAATAGGTCCGGTCTATGAAATTCTTCAGGTGCCCGCACACATCGTAGTAATAGGTCGGAGACCCGATGACGAGCACTTCACATTCAAGGATTTTCTGGGCGATCTCTTCCCAGTCATCGCCGGAGAGGGCGCATTCATGTTCTTTCTTGCACTTCTCGCATCCGATGCATGGATTAATCTGCTTATCCGCCAGGGACACGAATTCAGTAGTAAGCCCGCCTAATTTACACTGATCGAGAACTGTTTTTACCAGTCTGCTTGTATTACCGTCTTTTCTCATGCTTCCCGAAATTCCAAGTACCTGCATCGCCATTTCCCTTCTTTAATCAAGACTATCGCTCAATGGTATTGAGTGTTGCGATACCCGGGACAAGGCCAAGAGATCCAAAGCAATCGCTGACCCTGCCGCAAGGGTCATCAGCGAAATAAAAAAGGTGCGATATGCAGTGGCAGTCGCTGCACCCGAAATGAGGTACAGGATCGCCTCCGATACTCATGGCGATTTCACACTCGAGCGGATTCGTTGTGCCGGCACATAGTGCATACCGAAGAGAAAAACCGGAATCCGTTAACAGGTAGTCGATATGCCATCGTTTCTTTCCCGATCTGCATGAAA
Organism: uncultured Methanomicrobiales archaeon; assembly: GCA_963809105.1. Classification (GTDB taxonomy): domain Archaea; phylum Halobacteriota; class Methanomicrobia; order Methanomicrobiales; family Methanospirillaceae; genus CAIKOD01. The sequence continues at coordinate 772,805 of CAWEIC010000005.1, forward strand.
AGAGCCTGAAATGACGGGATACTCTGAGCAAACCTCCCGGGCCGAGTGCCGATCCAACATATACGTGCCAGCCGCCGGGAAATTCGATGACGCCGAGGGACCCTACACAAAATCCTGCAGGATTCATTTTCAAGTACCAGGCAATAGACCCCTTTTTCCATGGGACACAGGTTATTGGCAGGTAACCCTGAGGAGCTCTCTGGCAGCCTGGATATGCCGGGACCCGTCCTGAAGGGAAGGTTCTCCATGGCCAGGGTACAACCCGTTGATATCAAGGGCGCTGAGCCTGTCGATCGATTGCGCAAGCGCGTTCCTGTCCCCGCCCGGAAAATCAAACCTGCCAAATCCTCCGTCAGTGAAGACCGTGTCCCCCGATATCAGGTCCCCGGTAGCTTCGTTGAATACACATATGCTGCCGGGTGTATGGCCCGGGGTATGGATAATGACAAGGTCGTCAATCGTATCGCCGTCCATCAGGGTGTGGTCGGGGATAATCCCTGGTGCATGGGATGCAAAATGCATTGAAAGACTTGTGGTGTCCTGGACGAGCCCGGGTGCGTCAAGTTTGTGGATATAGACTTCAGCCCCGCACATATGGGCAATTTCTTTCACATAGGCGGTATGGTCGTAATGGCAGTGGGTCAGGATAACTTTCCTGATCCGATCCTTATACCGGGAGACCGCCATCGGCATCACGCCTGCATCGACGAGAACTTCACCGGTAAGGTATGAATTCGCAAACACCGGGTCCCCTGGAATCCACTGGACTGGCATGTACAATAATAAGATCCCGGGACAAATGGTTCTTATGCTTAACCTCATTCGGGAGTGCACCCACGGGATCCCGCAGGTTGTGGAGGATACCGCCCGGGCTGAGGGATTAGAACCCCGGGTCCTCGCAAACCGCGTAGCCGGCGGCCGGGTCGTTATCCCGTCGAACCCGGTGAGGGCCCGTCCCGGATGTGCTGTGGGCGAAGGGTGCAGCGTCAAGGTCAATGTCAACGTAGGGACCTCGGGGGAACGCTGCGATGAACGTCTCGAACTGGAAAAAGCAGAGGCTGCGATCAGGAACGGCGCCGACACACTGATGGACCTTTCGACAGGCGGGGATCTCAGACATATCAGGAATCAGATTCTCTCGTTCGATGTACCGGTCGGGACAGTTCCTGTATACGAAGCAGTAAGGAGGGCAGGATGCGCTGCAGACGTAGACGCTGATCTTTTATTCAGCGTTATTCGCGATCATTGCAGGGATGGTGTGGATTTCCTTACCCTCCATTGTGGAGTCAACCGGGAAGCCCTTGCGGCTCTCCACGATGATCCCCGAACGATGGGAGTGGTCAGCCGGGGTGGGGCGTTCCACATCGTGATGATGGTGGAAAGAGGTGAAGAAAATCCGCTTTTTGCCGAATATGACTATTTGCTTGAGATCCTTTCAGAATACGGGGTTGTTATCAGCCTCGGGGATGGAATGAGGCCCGGATGCCTCCGGGACTCTGTGCGGAGGGCAAAAACGGTCGAATACCTGACTCTCGGAGGCCTTGCCGACCGGGCTCTCGAACGAGGTGTCCAGCGGATGGTCGAGGGCCCCGGGCATATCCCGATGGACCAGATCGGGTATAATATCAGGATCATCAAGGAACTGACCAGGAATGCACCCCTGTATCTCCTCGGTCCGCTTGTAACCGATATCGGCGCCGGTTACGACCATGTTACGGCGGCAATCGGGGGTGCGATCGCCTGCATGAACGGTGCAGATTTCCTCTGCATGGTGACGCCGGCCGAACACCTGGCACTGCCCGATGTGCATGACATAACCGAAGGTACCCGGGTCGCGAAACTTGCCGCCCATATCGGGGACATGGCAAGGAGAGACGATGCCAGGCTCCTCGACAGGGAAAACCGGATGGCCGATGCCCGGAGGAGACTTGACTGGGAGGAACAGTTCAGGATTGCCCTTTTTGGTGAAGAGGCGAGGAAAATCCATGAAAGGGACGGAAAGCTCGAGACCTGCTCGATGTGCGGGGATCTTTGTGCCATGAAGCTGGTAAAAGACCTGCTTGACCGTCAGCCCTCCAAAAAACAGTAAGGTTGATCAGCCAGGATCGGGAGTCATCGATACGAAAGGAATGGTGAGGACCCGGCCAGGATCTAAGTATTCCGATCGGAACAGAATCGCAGGGACATGAATGTGAATAGTTGAAAATCGGTTCAGTTCCTGGCGAGGTTCAGGATCCTGATTGCAAGTAATGCTGCATTTTCCCCGCTGTCGATACCGACGCAGGCCACCGGTACGCCCTTTGGCATCTGGGTTATCGATAATAATGCGTCGATCCCCTGGAGAGTCCCGCTTACCGGTACCCCGATAACCGGCTTGTCCGTCTTCGATGCAATGACGCCGGGAAGTGCCGCAGACAGACCCGCAATGGCAATGAAAACTTTGGAATCGCTGTTTTTTATAAATTCATCAAGTTTTATTGGTTCGCGATGGGCCGAGATAACCGATAAATCATAGGCGACCGCGTGTTCCCTGAGAATCGCTGCCGTGCGCTCTGCAATCTTTTCATCAGATGCAGACCCCGAAATTATCGAAACCTCAACCATACAAGCCATCCAAACTTATATTTTGTCTCTATTAATATACTATGGGCTGATTACGATGGAAAAAGAACCACTCTTGATGTTGCCGGGCCCTGTTCCCATGCCTGAACGGGTCAGGTATGCAATGATGCGCCAGGCCATCAACCACCGGGGGGCCGAATTCGGGCAGGTCTATAAAGATTGTGTAAAGGTTCTGAAGACCTGTTTCGGGACACAGAACGACCTCTTTGTGATCAGTGGATCGGGAACGGCTGCAATGGAGGCAGCAGTTGCAAATTTTGCCAGGGATAAAAAAACAGCCTGCCTTGTTAACGGAAAATTTGGCGAACGGCTTTTTAAAATTGCCGGGCGATATGGTCACCCCGTTGAAATCGGGTCGTCGTGGGGGACTCCTCTCGACTTAAAGGCACTTGAGGAACAACTCAAAGGGGGTGCTGAAGTGGTCACTCTCGTCCACAACGAGACTTCGGCGGGAATTCTCAACCCGGCTGCGGAGATCGGAAAACTGGCAGGGAAATACGATGCCCTGTTCATCATGGATGGTATCACTTCGATCGCCGGTGATGTCGTCAATGCCGATGCATGGGGTGTCGATGTGGCCATTGTCGGATCCCAGAAATGTCTTGCGGCACCTGCAGGGCTTTCTGCCATATCGGTAAGCAACAAGGCATGGGAGCGATATTCGAAAAATCCCCCATTCTACCTTGACCTTGCGGCGTACCGGAAAAGTGCAGGTTCAACCCCGATGGAAACGCCTTATACACCGGCAGTCCCGTTATTCCTTGCTCTCAGGGAAGCATGTGCGATCATCGAAGAAGAAGGTCTCCAGGAACGTATTGCGAGGCACCGGCGTCTCGCAGAGGCGGTCCGGGCTGCAGCAGAGGCGTGGGGACTCGCGTTGTTCCCAAAAACGGACACACTCCACAGATACTCGAATACCGTTACGGCGATAAGTGTTCCGGATGGGATAAAGGACGGGGAATTCCGCGGAACGGTGAAAAAAATGGGGATAGAGCTGGCCGGAGGCCAGGATCACCTCAAGGGAAAGATCTTCCGGATTGGGAACATGGGAGCAGTAGGAGCTCCGGAGATCCTTGCAACACTTGCGGCCGCCGAGTATTCACTCGCAAAACAGGGTTTTAAATTGAAAGGGAACGGTGTCAGGGCCGCCTGTGAGGTGCTTGGATGAGGGTCGGTATTGCCGATACCACCTTTTCACGCGTAAATATGGGAAGTATAGCGATCGAAGAGCTGAAAAAACACGCTTCGGTAAGTATCGAACGGGTCACGGTCCCGGGCATCAAAGACCTTCCTGTTGCCTGCAAAAAACTTATCGAGGAACGGAAATGTGATATTGTGATGGCGCTCGGGATGCCGGGCGGCCAGGAAAAAGACCGCCTGTGTGCTCATGAAGCGTCGCAGGGCCTCATCATGTGCCAGCTGATGACAAATACCCATATTATTGAGGTTTTTGTCCATGAAGACGAAGCAAAGGATGATACTGAACTCTCCTGGCTTGCGGCCGGACGCACCCGTGAGCACGCGGTAAATGCCGTGAAACTCGTTTTGTATCCGAAAGAACTGATAAAGGATGCAGGCACAGGGCAGAGGCAGGGTTTTTCTGATGCAGGGCCTGCCCGGCGCTGAGATTATGGGGACAGTTTAAGATTCATCAGTACGAAACGTTCAGTGAGGAACACCATGGGGATAAAACTTGGATTTGTGGTTGCAGAGTTCAACAGGGATATTACCTACATGATGGAGATCGAGGGAAGGGAACATGCAGCATTTCTCGGTGCAGAAGTGACAGAATGCATGTATGTGCCCGGTGCCTATGATATGCCCCTTGCAATCAAGAAAATGCTCCAGGGCAATAAGGTAGACGCGGTCGTCACAATCGGCTGCGTTATCGAAGGGTCCACACAGCATGACGAGATAGTCGTCCAGCATGCAGCCAGGAAAATAATTGACCTGTCACTGGAATTTGGCAAACCTGTCACCCTTGGCATTTCCGGGCCCGGAATGACCCGCCTCGAGGCAAACGAGCGGATTGATTATGCAAAGCGTGCGGTTGAATCGGCAATCAAGCTCGTGCAGCGATTGAAATGAGGGAATTGTCAGGGAAGATCGGCGCCATTGCCCCGTCCGCAACTATCGAAATATCGAACGAAGCACGAAGGATGCAGGCACGCGGGATCGACGTCATCAGCCTCTCGATCGGCGAGCCCGATTTTGATACGCCGAAGCACATCAGCGACGCCTGCATCGACGCCATCAGGCGAGGCGAGACTCACTATGCACCCAGTAACGGCATCCCTGAATTAAACCAGGCCATCGCCGAAAAACTTACCCGCGAGAACCATATTCCCTGTGCAAAAGAAGACGTTATCGTAACCTGCGGGGCGAAAGATGCAATATACGAGGCCATGGAAGCCATCTTAAACCCCGGCGACGAGGCCCTTATTCTCGACCCTTCATGGGTGAGCTATGAACCGTGTGTCCAGATTGCCGGAGGAAAACCAGTGCATCATCCCCTCAATACCCGGACATTCCAGGTTGACGACTCACTGCTGGAAAGAATATCCGCGAAGACCCGCATGATCGTTGTAAATTCCCCGTCCAACCCCTCGGGGTCGGTTCTTGACCGTACTTCCATGCGACTGATCGCCGATATCTGCAGCGATTATGATTTATTCGCCATTTCAGATGAGATTTACGAGAAACTGCTGTATAATGGAGAGCATATATCCCTTGCTACCGTCGCCGATATGGCAGGCCGGACCATCACGATCAACGGTTTTTCGAAGACGTACGCAATGACCGGCTGGCGTATCGGGTATGCCGTCGCTCCTCCGGCAGTTATCAGGCAGATGTCGATCGTGCAGCAGCACACCATCAGTCACCCGACGACCTTTGCGATGTGGGGTGGAGTTGCCGCGTTGAGAGGCGACCAGTCCTGTGTCGGGTTGATGAAACAGGAATTCCGTAAACGCAGGGATTACCTGATGGATGAGCTCAGGGACATGGGATTTTCAATGGCCCCCGCAGACGGCGCATTCTATGTGTATATACGGGTCGCGGAGAATGACATGGACCTTGCCCGGACATGGCTCATAGATTCTCACGTCGCGGTAACACCCGGTACCGCATTCAATAACCCCGGGTGGGAACGCCTTTCATATGCAACATCCATGGATAATCTTACAAAGGCTGTTGAGCGTATCCGGGAATCCGGAAGAAAATAATTGCACGAATCGATCGGGATCGATCTTATTATTTTCTATCGATTATTTTTTGGCACCCTGGAATGCCCGCTTTTAGACCTCCTTATCGTTGTCCCCGCATGTTTGGCTCGAAAAAGACCTCCCTGTTATAACATAAATCACCATGAAATTCAGAACCGCCTGCAATTATGCCTGGATCCGGAGAACCATGGCGTCATCCCGGCTATCCATATCCTTTTAATAGTAATCACGTGTCAGATTTAAGGTGAAATGAACCAACGATGGCTCTGATGAAGGGATGATCTGGTAAACCTGGCGAATCCCGGAGCGGTCATAATATCTTGAATTGGAGGGGCGCCATGAACATCTTATCCAGATTTTATTATCAATACCGCAGAGTCATCAAGGCGATCCAGTTATACCTCGTTATTGCCGGTCCCGGCCTGATCGTTATGATCGCTGACAACGATGCCGGGGGGATTACTACCTACGCGGCAACGGGTGCGACATATGGGTATGCCCTGATCTGGTTCCTCGTCCTCCTCGGACCGGTTGCATATTTCGTCCAGGAGATGACGGTCCGTCTCGGGGCAGTAACCAAGCACGGGCATGCAGAAGCAATATTTGCAGCATTCGGTCCGTTCTGGGGCTGGTTTTCCCTAATCGACCTGTCTATCGTCGACTGGCTGACTCTTATCACCGAATTTATCGGCATGACCGCCGCACTGAGTATTTTTAATATTCCCCCGGTCGTCACCGTCCTGATTGTGATCGCTGTCATGATGTTCATGATATTGCAGGGCAGGTACTGGACCTGGGAAAAACTGGCGATGTTCTTCTGCCTGTTAAACCTGGTGTATATTCCTGCGGCATTCATGGTCCATCCATCGGTGGGGAGTATACTACAGCATGGGATTATCCCGAACTTTCCCGGCGGGATCACCGGGACACTGGTCTTCTTTTTGATGGCCAATATCGGTACGACTATCGCCCCGTGGATGATATTCTTCCAGCAGAGTGCCGTTGTTGACAAGGGAATGGGGAAGAAAGATATACCCTGGGGCAAGATCGATACCATTTTCGGCGCAATTTTTACCGTCGTCGTTGCAATTTTCATTGTTGTCGTGACGGGCACCGTTCTGCATGGCATGAATATCGAAAGTGCAGACCAGGCCGCCCGTGTCCTCATGGCAGGTTATCCGCTGGTTGGAACTCTTCTTGCCATAGGTCTTTTTGATGCAGGTCTTCTGGGTGCCATATGTATCTCTCTTGCCGGCTCATGGGCTTTCGGGGAAGTCTTCGGCTGGGCGCATTCGCTCAATAACAAAATCCGCGAGGCATACTGGTTCTATGCATACTATTTCTTCGGTACTGATTACGGCAGGACTTGTGGTATTAATCCCGGGAGCACCGCTCGTACTGATCACGTTGTTTGTCCAGGTCATCGCGGTGACTCTTCTCCCGGCAGCCCTTGTGTTCCTTATTCTACTATTAAACAATGAGGACATAATGGGAGACTATAAAAATTCGATGTTCCAGAATATTGTCAGTACGGCGATTGTTATTGCAATCATTGTGCTTTCAACAATGTACGCATTCAGTGTCCTGTTCCCAAATCTATTTGCATGAGGTTTTAGAAAATGGAAAAAAATGATCCGGTGCAGAACCTTTACAATCCCGATAGAAAACCTGAGGGATTTTCGGAAAAATATTTCGGCAAATTCGGAGAAATTAACAGGAAATATGCAAAACCTCAGATTAAAATGACGAGGATGGTCAGGCTTTCCCTGCTGGGACTCCGGATATACCTGCTTGTGCTGATCCTCGTCCTCGTATACAAGTTTTATACCCTGATCCAGGTGTGAGGTGACCGGATGGAACAATCTGCAAATCAGAACCAGAAAAAACCTGAAGAGGAGTATTTCCTCTCGGAAGTGATCGGTGCGAAGGTCCGCTGGAACGGGAAAAAAATAGGGAAATTATCAGACCTTGTTATCGTTGAAACGGCAAAGATACCTGAGGCCACCCATCTTATTGTCTCCCGCCCATTCGGTTACCCGTCTCTCCTCGTTCCGATGAACAATGTCCTGTCGTTTGGAAGGAAGGAAATTACCATCGGCATCGAATCGGTCGAACAATACGAGAAATCACCCCCGGAATCTGTTTTCCTTTTAAAAGACCATATCCTCGATAAAAAAGTCCTCGATATCGAAGACAAGGAAGTAGAAGTCGTCTACGATATCCGACTTGTGCGAAGGAACGGGAAGATATATGTGACCGATGTCGATGTCAGCCGTTACGGGCTCCTCCGGAGGATCGGGCTCAAAGTACTGGCAGACATCATTCACAATTTTAACCCGGACCGGGAGGAACAGATGATTTCCTGGACATTTGTCCAGCCATTACCAAGCCCTATGGGGAGTTTCCGGGGAAATGTAAAACTGAATGTCCTGATGGAGACATTATCCGAGATCCACCCGGTGGACCTTGCCGACATCCTCGAAGAACTCGACAATGAACAGCGTCTGGTGATTTTTTCGGAACTCGACACCGAACAGGCGTCGGACACGCTCGAAGAGATCAACCCGAATGTCCAGCGTGAAATTGTCTCATCCTTAAAGCGTGAACGTGTCGTCCAGCTGATCGACGAGATGACTCCCGGACAGGCTGCGGATATCCTGTCGGTCCTCCCGGCGGCTGACGCCGAAGAGATTCTCGCAGAACTCGACCAGGATAATGTAAAAAAAATCCGTGCAATCCTCGACAGGCAGGAGGAGACCATCGTCAATTATACGACCCCCGAGTACATCAGGTTCCCTCCGGAAACAACTGCTGAGCAGGCGATGAGCCAGTACGCGAAGGTGGCGAAAGGGAAAGATGTCATTATGTATCTTTACGTTATCGATGCATCCGGACACCTGCTCGGTGTCATCGATATCAAGGAACTTCTCCAGGCGGAAGATAATGAGACTCTCGCCGATATCATGGTCTTTGATTACATCAGCCTTTCCCCGGACAGCACGTTAAAAGAGGCCAAGGAGATGTTCAACCGCTACGATTTCCGGGCGCTGCCGGTTACTGACGATGAGAACCGCATGGTCGGGGTGGTCCCGTACCGTGATGTCATGAACCTGACCCACCATTTCATAGAATAAACAAGAGAGTCACGGAGACGCTCACCTGCAATAAAAATCTTTTCTTTACATAATCACAATCAACTGTTATTATTCAAAAAAAGTAATTTTTAAGGTTCCCGCCGCTTTTAATCCATTTCCCGGGAACATTACAGGATGATGGGGGAAGGAAACATTGTCCCTGACCACAAACGAATTGATAACGTGAACTACCGATAATATACCTGATGGTGGAATTCTCTCCGGTCACAAAGACCGATCAGGCAGCGATCCTGGAGACCTGTAATCATTATATCCTGAATCCAACCGCAACATTCCACGGCGGGAAAATGTCCCAAAAAAAGCTGGAAGAATTCCTTTTTGTCCCTCACCCGAAATATCCATCATTTCTGATAAAGGATAATGACGAGATAACTGGGTATTGTTTTTTAACCCGGTATAAAGAGCGACAGGCATATGATCGGTCTGGCGGGTTGAGTATCTACCTAAAACCGGAATTCATCGGCAAAGGTGTCGGCCCGGTTGCCCTGAACCATCTTGAGGTTTCTGACAAAAAGACGGGTATTCATGTGCTTGCCGGAACCCTTTGCGGGGAAAATCGTGCAAGTATCCGGCTGATGGAAAAAATGCCTGACACGATGAGCTTTCCGACAGGAATACTCCATGCAACTTCAGGAATAAAATCCGGTGATGCAGGATGATCGATGCAACAAACCTCACGAAAAAATTCGGCGACGTCACCGCAGTCGACGGCCTGACGTTCCATGTTGCTGAAGGCGAGGTCTTTGGTTTTCTCGGCCCGAACGGTGCGGGAAAAACGACCACGGTTCGAATGCTCTGCTGCCTCATCGCGAAGACCAGCGGGGAGGCACGGATCGCGGGGTATGACATCGGGAACGCTTCCGATTCCCTGAAGATCCGCAGGATCATCGGACTTATTCCGGAAAATGTCGGTCTTTATGGCGAACTGAGTACCTACCGGAACCTCGATTTTTATGCGAGGTTGTATGACCGTACCGAACAACAGAGAAAAGAAAGCATCGAACGCCTCCTCAGGCTGCTCGGGCTCTGGGAGAAAAAGGACCAGCCCGTGGGAACATTCTCCAAGGGGATGAAACAGAAAGTGGCCATCGCCCGTGCGCTGGTGCACGATCCCGAAATCCTGTTCCTGGATGAGCCCACGGCTAACCTTGATCCCGAGGCGGCAAAAACGGTCCGGGACTTCATCCTTGAACTGAAAAAAGAGAAAAAGACCATATTCCTCAATACGCACAACCTCGACGAGGCACAGAAACTCTGCGACCGCATCGGCATTCTCAAAACACACCTGTTGCGGACAGGGACACCGGAAGAGCTGAAGGAGGCGCTCTGGGGAAGTAAAACGGTCATTCAGCTTGACGAGGTCAGCGACAGGATCGTGGCGGCGGCAAAACAACACGCTTCGGGAAAGGTTGTGATCGAAGGCCACCGGCTGGTGATCGATGTGACAAACGCTGAAAAGGAGAACCCGGATCTGGTCGGAGCGATTATCGCTGCGGGCGGCCGGATCCAGTTCGTCGAGGGGCTCAATCCCACCCTTGAAGACGTATACTTAAAGACGGTCCGGGAGGAGCAATGAGACTATCAAAATCGTGGATCATCGCGTCGAAGGATCTGAGCATTTTCCGGAAAAAAAAGAGTATCTTCTACAGCGTGATCCTCTTTTCTCTCTTTGTGTCCATCGGTCTGCCCATGATGATCTACGTCCTGGTAGGGAGATCAGGCAGCATTTCCCCAGATGCATTGTCAGGATTGCTCATCGTCTTAAATGCCCTGGCCTTTTTCTTCATCATCGGGGCGGCCAGCCTCCCGACCGCAATCGCATCCTACACGATTATCGGGGAAAAACAGGAACAGAGCCTGGAGCCGCTGCTCGCCACCCCCACCACCGACAGCGAGATCCTCCTCGGTAAGAGCGTTGCGGCACTCCTTCCCCCGCTGGTTGCCATCTGGATCGGTTTGGTGATCTTCATGGGCCTGATCGACGCCATCCTCTTTGACCGGCTCGGCTATCTCTATTACCCGAACGCGGTCATGGCAGTCATCATGCTGCTGCTGGTGCCCCTGGCAGCGGTCACCGCGGTGGAAGTGAGCGTGATCATCTCGGCGAGGGTAAATGATGTACGGACCGCACAGCAACTTGGATCCCTGATCGTGATCCCCTTTGCTTTGATCTATGTCCTGGCTGAGGTGAACGCGTTCCCGCTTACGGTGCCGTATCTCCTCCTCATCGCGGTAATTATCCTGGTCGCCGATATCGGGCTCTTCTCTTTTGCTGTGTCTACATTCCGGAGGGAGGAGATCCTCACAAAGTGGAAATGAAAATGTTCAAACGGATGAGAAAAACGGCCCGGGATTTGCTCGCGGGGAACCTGGGAGGAAACCAAAAATGACATCCGACACAGTACCTTCAAAATGTACGGTTCAATTTGGGATTTGACAATAGAGAAAAGTATAATTCCTTACGCAACGGGAAAGAGAGCCATGGCCCGTCCTGCAGTTTCATTGGCTGGCATATTTGGTGGTGGTAGAGGTTATGAGTAACATGAAAATCATTGCTGTGATAGCGGTCGGAATTATTGTGGGGGCGGTGCTGGCATCATTCGGCATTGGAGGAACTCTCGTTTACATCGAGGCCCACACCATGGAAACGACGGTCAATGGCTGGAGCACCACCCTGAATTACGGTGACTGGGGTAACAACATTCTCGAACGGGCAGCGTTTGCCCAGATCCTTCCCGCCGCTAACATACCAGCGGAGGCAGTGTACTGGACGACAACCGTCGACAGCACGGGGAGCAGGCTGAACGGAACACATGACTATATGCTGCACTTCCCCGCCGGGGGGCTCCCTCCGGGCGGTGCCTTCTGGTCGTTGACAATGACCGACTTACAGGCTTACATGGTGAACAATTCGATAAACCGATATAACGTCGGTTCATTGTCGAACCTTACGCCGAACGCTGACGGGTCCGTTGACATATACATACAAAACGCACCTCCATCCGGCAACGAGTCCAACTGGCTGCCGGCACCTGCCGGCAACTTCAAACTGTGGCTTCGCGCCTACCTGCCCGGCCCGGCAATCTTAAACGGTTCGTACCATGTGCCGCCCGTCGTGGAGGTGAGATGATGCCTGATAGTAAGCACAGGAACCTGCTCATATTCGCCGTGACGGTGCTCATCGTATTGGGCATTGGCACCCCCGTCTACATCTACTACTACCCGCATCTGATTTACAACGCGTGGGATAATGCGATAGTCAGGAACGGCGATGGGGCAACACCAGATTCCTCCGGCATTCCCGTCAATACACTCTACACGGTGACAAACCTCGCTTCCCCATCTACACACAACAATCTGGCAGGCGCAAACCACGACACGCTCTACACCCTGGGCGTGCTTGACCTGAGCAAAGGACCGCAGGTTTTGCACGTGCCTGACATGGACGGGCGATACTACAGTATCGAATTCGTCGATCCCTGGGGTGACGCCTCCTATGTCGGCCAGCGCACAACCGGTACCCGGGCGGGTGACTATCTCATCAGCGGACCCGGCTGGAAGGGGAATCTACCCATGGGAATGAGGCAGATAGCCATTTCGGACAATCAGGTGCTTGTCATCGGAAGGGTCCTCGTGTATAATGACAGCGACCTGGCGACTGCCTATAACCTTTCGAAACAGATGCAGCTCACGCCACTAACATAGCTGATTAATGTTTTCTTAAAATAATCACAATCAACTGTTTATTATTCAAAAAAAAGTAATTTTTAAGGCTCCCGCCGTTTTTAATCCATTTCCCAGGAACATTACAGGAGGACGCGGAAGGAAACATCGTCTTTGACCACAAACGGATTGATAATGTGAATTACCGATAATATATCTGGTGGTGGAATTCTCTCCGGTCACAAAGAACGATCTGGCAGCGATCCTGGAGACCGATAATCATTATATCCTGAATTCAACCCAACATTCCACGGCGGGAAAATTCGGAAAAATTCTCGATGATGTGGTATATCAGAAAGAGATATGAATTCTCTTTTCTTTAAAAAAAATGTTCCATCGGGATAGCGATGGGCACGGAAAATGATCCCTGGTGAAAATAATTTACCAGTTCCTGCTATTTGTTACGAAAAAAACAACACATTCCTTTAGTTTTATATACCTCGCAGATGACCTATTTAGTTAATCTGATAGATATGATACAAAACATAATTGACATTTTATTCAGGCCTGATTCATTCTTTGCAAAGAGAATCGCATCAGAAGAAAATTTAAAAATTCCATTTCTGTTCGTTGCCATTACCGGGATCATCGGTGCCATATACGGTTATCTGGTCGGCTCCATGACAGGAAGGATGTTTGCAGGTGCAGGTGCGGGTATGACCCAGGTGATATCGATCACATCACTGATCGGTGCGTTTATCGGTGTCATGCTTTTCTGGCTGATCGGATCAGGATTTTTTTACCTGATATCCATGGCATTCAAGGGCACCGGTACGTTTAACAGGACCCTGGAATTTATCGGTTACGGGTTTATTCCCCAGATTTTCGGAAGCCTGATCACTCTCGCCGCTGCATGGTACTATCTCCCGATGGTCCAGGTACCGGTCATCAGGTCCCTGACCGACCCGGTGCTTATCCAGAATGCGGTGACCCGCCTGATGACCGACCCGGCAATGGTGGAACTGACAAGGATTTCGGCAGTTATTGGCGTGATTTTCGTCCTGTGGAGTGCCCACATATGGATTCATGGCATCAGGTATGCAAGGAATCTCTCTTTCCGTGATGCAGCCCTGACAATCCTCGTCCCCATAATAATTTATATCATTTACACCCTGTTTATGACGTTCGTAGGATTATCGGCATTCGGAGCAATGTAAATGAGCAAACGACAGGCAATATCCAGGCGTCCGTGGTACACCACTATATGGGCATGCCTGGCAATTCTCGCCTTGGTGTGTATTCTGCCGTCCTGTGTGACGGCCCAGACAGATAGTACGGGTACCCAGGCCCCACCCTATACGCAGGTGACGGTTACCGGTGTGACACTGGACCCGGGAACGTTTTCACCCGGGGATATCGGAACGGTCAATATTGAGGTGACCAATACCGGGACCCAGAGTGTAACCCTGCATCGTGCGACGATGTACGATCCCGATATCGAGCTCCTCACCACATCGACCTATGACAGCGTGGGGGCCCTCGGTGCAGGGAATAAAATGAATTTCCAGTTCACTGTAAAGGCCGACGTCACCGAAGGGATATATTACCCGGTATTCTCACTCGAATTCCAGGACGTCGGCTCGCTCCGCTACCCGGTCAAGCTGGAAGTAAGAGATTCCCCGGTCGTCCTCTCCGTCCAGGACAAACCTGACACGTTTGTGCCGGGACAGAAAAGTGTCGTAACGCTGTCGTTAAGCAACCTCAGGACAAATACCGTGAAAAATATCCTTATTCATCCGTCCGGAAAAAACATCGTCATCATCCCCCAGGATATTGTCATCGATCATCTCGACCCGGGCCAGACGGTGAACCTGAATTTCAATCTGACACCATCGGCACCAACGGCTGTTGATTTCCTTGCAAGTTACTTAAACGGCCCGAATACCCACAATGTAACACTCACGCTGCCAATCGCGTTTGCTGTTGATAAAACGCAGGCAGACCCGGTGATGAGCAACATCGTTGCTGCGGAGGAAGGCGGCAATATTAAGATCACCGGAGATGTTACCAATTCAGGTCTCCAGGATGCGAACTCGGTGACAGTCACTGCAGGAGCACCGGCAGTCCCCGTGGACCCCTACAAAATTTATGCGGTGGGATTGTTAAAACCTGATGATTTTTCCAGCTGGGAGATCACGGTGAGCAGCGACAGTCCCGATCAGGTTCCCGTCATTGCCAGTTTCAAGGACCAGGACGGGAATGTCTATTCAAGGAATGTTATTGCTGATATATCAGCGGCGAAGAATCCAAAATCATCCAATACCGGGTCCCTAGTTCCCTGGGTCGTCGTCGGAATCATTGCAATTGTTGTCGGACTTGTCATCGGTTACCAGTACCTGGAAGGCCAGGAAACATTGAAAGGACAGCCCATGGAAGATACGCCCGTCATCCGCCTGGTTGACGTTAAGAAAATCTATAAACTGAAATCGGGAGACGTCCCTGCATTGCGTGGAATCACCTTCGATATCATGAAAGGTGAATTTGTCGCGATCATGGGCCCATCAGGTTCGGGAAAGTCAACACTCATGAATATGATCGGTTGCCTGGATGTGCCGACATCGGGCGACCTTTTCCTTGCGGGCAGGAATGTCAGGGAAATGTCCGACGACGAGCTGACCTTCATGAGGCGTGATGAGATCGGGTTCATTTTCCAGAAATTTAACCTGATTCCCCTGCTAACCGCATTTGAAAATACTGAATACCCGATTATCCTGAAGACCGGGCACATGGATGAGGAGGGAAAGACCCTTCGCCTGCTTGAAACGGTAGGGCTTAGTGAGGAACTCGTTACACACCGGCCGGGTGAGTTGTCCGGCGGGCAGCAGCAGAGAGTGGCCATCGCCCGTGCTCTCGTAAATGACCCATCGTTACTTCTCTGCGACGAGCCGACCGGGAACCTCGATTCGGTGACCGGATCGCAGATCATGGAGATTCTCGAAGATCTCAATAAAGCGGGCAGGACAATTGTCATGGTCACCCATGACCCCCATATCGCCGAGTATGCACGTCGTATCATCAGGATTATTGACGGGAGGGTGGCGGCATGAAAGGAATGAAAAATATTTTTTTCCAGCTGGCCTCAAGGAATGTCAGGCTGAACCTGACAAGGTCGCTCCTGGCTGCACTTGGGATCATAATCGGGGTCGTCGCCATTACGACAATGGGAATTCTCGGTGCAAATATCCAGCTGGCCGTCTCATCGAACCTTTCAAGCAATGCAAACTCGGTAATTATCACTCCTGATACAGGAGCAAGCGGAGGATTTGGCGGAGGCGGAGGGGGGGCGAAGACAACCGCCCTGATATCAGATAACCAGGTACGCGAGATTGAACAGGCTGCAGGTCATAACACCGTAGTCCCGATCCATTCCGGGTCGGACCTGATCCAGGTCGGGACAAAAGATAAGAAACGGGTTGCGATCTATGGTATCGACCCCGAAAAAGTATCGCTTTTTGTGGATATTGCGGACGGGAGCTCGTTACATGGATCATCGGCCGAGGCCCTTGTTGGGTCCACCCTTGCTGCTGACCAGGACATATCGGTCGGCACCCGTATCAAAATCGGGGATGAAACGACAGGGACGTCCGAGGTCGTCAGGGTCGCAGGAATTCTGGCTCCAAAGGGTTTTGGCATCGACCTGATGCCGGATAATGCCCTGGTAGTCCCGGATCGCTGGTATACATCGGTGTATGATGATGATGGTGAATACCAGCAGGTCGATGTGCTCGTCCCCTCGATCGATGATATTCCGGCCGTGAAGGCTGCCATTGATGCCAGGATGAATAAAAAGATTAAGGTGATACAGATCACCGACTCGGGGGCCCTGCTTCAGACGATTAACTCAACAATAGGGCAGATCACCCTGTTTATCACGCTCCTTGGCGGGATTTCCCTCCTCGTTGCCTCGGTGAGCATATTCAATGTCATGATGATGTCGGTTAAAGACCGGATCAATGAGATTGGGGTGCTTGAGGAGCATCGGAACGACCAGGGGCGAGATCAGGAAGATGTTCATCTACGAGGCATTCATCATCGGAGGGGTCGGGGCGGGCATAGGAGGCCTGGTAAGTTTCATAGGTGGGTTTATTCTCGTAGGCCTTCTCGGGACTTCGAAGTATTTTTTTACGTTCCAGAGCCTCATCTATGTCCCGTACGGGATTGCTATCGGTATCGTGATCTGCCTGTTATCGGGCCTGTACCCGGCAGCCAAAGCGGCGAACCTCAATCCAATCGAGGCTTTAAGGAGTGAATAAGATAGCCGGGATTTTTCAGATTTTATGCTGATGCCGGGTATCACTTTATTGTTTTGGCTGGGACCGGTACGCATTCAATTCCGAAGTCATAGGATCACCAAACCTTGATATGTCCGTTTATCGAAAACTGACGCGATATTATATGCACGAAAACCGGAGAGAAAGAAAAACCGGCGGGATATTTATTCCCGCATTCCTGTTCATCGGGATTGGCATCGGGCTCCTTGTGGGACAGCCCGGTGTGGGAGCACTGGTCGGCATCGGAATCGGGTTCCTGGCAATGGCAGCCGCGAGAGCCAGGGAAGGGGCAGCGACCAGTCTCCATCCGGCGGCGCCGGTCTTCATTAGTGTCCTGGTGGGTCTGATGTTTGTAATCGCCGGGATCGGCCTTATCTACTTCCCGGCAATGCTCTGGCCTTATCTCGGCGCAGCGGTGCTGATCCTGCTCGGCATCTGGTTTATGTTCAGGGGTTACCGTTCCTTCACTCCCGACCAGGACGATAAAGAACCTGCGGAGAAAAAAGAGTAACTCGAAAATTAATTTCTCCCTGACTTTTTTTGTAGCACGTACACCATGGACAATTCTGCCAGAATATTGTTAATTTTTGCATTGATCTGTTTCGGTACCTACGGTCTTTTTGACGGGCTGTCCACTGTTACCATGCTGTCGAAGAGCGGTGAAGAGACTCAAATGTCCGCGATTAATCTTGATTTTGCCTTATTCGCCGCCGGAGAAGGTTACCGGGTCGTCCCCCTTGATATGAACAATAATCCCTATTTCGATAAGGAATTACCCGGAAATGGTTGGGACGGTGCAACAACAGATCCTGCCCTGATAAAAAGCTGGTGGAAGCAGTGGCCTGATGCCGCCACTGGGTTTACGGACGGTAACCAGCGTCACGTGATCCGGTTTAATGTCACGCTCACCGAATCCAGTGACATCCTCCGTTATTCCCTCGAGCGCTACGGTATATCCGGCTTCATTATAGCAAAGCTGGTTATTACCTGCAGTCTTGTCGCCGGCTGCGTCCTTGCGTGGGTGATATACAGGAAAATTCTCTGGTTGGGAATAATGACACTCCTGGCATTTTCACTGATCGGCCTGATTGCCGGTATTTCAAACCTTGATTATTTTTCATTCGCCTTAGTCCTCGAACAATACGGGATCACCTATGAAGGCCTGTACAGCACGATTCTCGTGGTTTGTTTTTCAATAGGTATTGCCGTAACCGTCATGAGAATTCGCCTGGATTCAATGACGGCAGTCAGATCGGGGGAAATTTCCGGACCATCCGGTTCTGATGCATATGTACTGGCAAAATACCGGCATTAACAAGGTTACGCCTGGGTTTCTTCTCCTTGCTTTAAAATTTTATCAAAATCTTCTGATAAATGCCGAAGGTACTACAATCTAAATAATATCAATCTATATTTTTAGAGAAAATATCAATAATAAATGAAAAACTATATTGGTATGGCTATCGCTTTTTTACCAGTGATTGTGGATGCTTAGATGCAATTGGATTTTCGTATGCCTGGCAATCCTGGTTCTCGTTTCCCAGGCTATGGCAGGTTCGCTACAGACAGTTCCTGCCGGTGGAACAGTGTTCATCGGCGAACAGGGCCTGGATATTTCTGCAGGCATTCCCGCAGGAACCCTGGTCTCCTGGCATTCGGCTTCGCAACAACCTGGAAAAGTTCAGGCGGCAGTAAATTATACTGTCGTCAATCCGAAGAATTTCAATGTGAATGCCGAGACATTCGAGGACAACCAGAGTAACTGGTATATGGGAAAATGGTATATTGGAAATACAACTACTGTAGCGTTCATTGTTGCCGATCCAACACTGGACTTAAAAATCTGGGACCAGCAGAATCAGGTTGACATCAGCGGACAAACGATCCAGCCTGGAGATTATATAAATTTCCGGATAGACACTAATCTGAACGTAATTCCGAAAGAACGTAATACAAATGATGCATTCCTCGCCATAAGCGTCAGGAATCCAGGCGGCAGCTACTATTCACAACTGAAACAGGACACCAATACAACATTAGCACTAATGCCGTTCTCGGTAAATACAACACCATTCTATTGGGTCCCCCAGAGCAGCGGCAATTATGGATGGAATACCGGGACAAAACTTCAGAATGGAAACAATTTTTATCCTGACGGTTCATATTCTGTCTCCGTAGACCTCACGCCCCTGAATTCAATCTCCAGGAATTACAATATCGTTGGCAAGACAAAATCGATAAAAAGTGTCATGCTTTCATCAGGACCGTCCGTTACCGCAACAACTATACCGACTACCACAGTCACACCGGGTGCATCGCCCGAGTCTGCGACAGCTCCGACAGCTCTTCCGGCTGCGAGTGGCACCGTTCAGGGAACTGCGTCAGCCCCTGCGACAGAAACGCTTTTGACGGCCAATGCCCCGGCCCCGGTATCGACAACCACGACACCACGAACTACCGTCAGCCCGGGATTCGGGATCGGAGCAGCAATTGCGGGATTGGGAATCATAACAATCATCCTGGCCCGAAAGGGGTAATGCACAGGCGATCAGGAAATTTTATTCTCCCGGATGATTGTCAGGAAACTATCAGTTCATCCAAAAAAAAGGATTAAAAAAATGATACATTGGCTTCAGAAAAGAATGGACCGATCTCCCGGGAGGGTCAAATCGTTTTCCCAATTATACTTAAGCATAGAAAAATTGCCGGTCTTAATGGGTCCGGATAATCTTCTTATTTCGTCTCTCTCCAGGCCAGGACCGGACATTGGTTGTCTCAGTTTATTATCTTGTGGAGATAACCTGTAAGAAGAACGGAGCGGGGCATGTCGAACATACTGATCCTCGGGATGACGGAATTTTTTCTCATTCTGTTTCTTGTACTGGCATACATGATCAAGGTTAAAGGCCGCGTTGAGATGATCGCAGGATATGATGCGGCCAGGGTCAAAAATAAAAAAGGCCTCGCTGATTTTGTCGGAAACAGCCTGATCATTCTCGCTGCAAGTGCATTTATCGCGTTCATTTTTGAAGTGGTGAACCCGGCATCGGAATTTTTAATCTTCATGGTATTTGCATCAGTGGTCGTCCCCATTGTGGGAATTGCCACATTTTTGAAAAGCCGGAAGTTTTTCAAAAAGGCTGTGCCTGAAAAAAAGGCTACCCAACCTTAAAATGAAAACAAAGGGATATGTGTATCCATGGTCCGCGTAACAATTGAACGGGAGACGTGCGTCAGCTGTGGGTCCTGCTATGAGACCTGCCCTGATTTCTTTGAAGAAAACCCTGATGATTCATTCTCACAGATCAGGAAGGAATTCAGGAAGGGAGAAAGTATCAGCGAGGGAGATGCACCTCCCGACCAGGAGGAATGCGTCCGGGATGCGGCCGATCTCTGTCCCGTCTCAATAATCCACGTAGAGGAATGATCGATCTTTTTCCTGATTTTTCAAGTATCATAGATCGATAATCTGGCCGCAGGACTAATAATCCTAATTTTTGGCCCAGGAGAACTCCTTTTTTCTCACCAATTATGTAACAAACAGGATCAGGCGCTCTAAAAGAAGAGATCATCTTGAATCTTTGTGCAAAATAAACACAAAGATGCCGATATAGTGGTCGTTATGAACAAGTGTATCGGGGTTGTCGGCGCTTGCAAACCAGGTGATAAAGGGATCCCGGATTCCCTTGTAACAACCCCTGGAAGTCGGAAACCCTGTTTTCTGCGATAATACGGGGGAGATAAGGGAATTGCAGGAAACCTGCCCGGTCGATCGGGTCTCAGGATTGAATCAACGAATCAACGCAATTTCAGGTCTTAAATTGTTGAAAAAACAAGTGATTTGGACTTTGTTTTCTTATACGGATAATTATTAAGTATTTCCGTTAACGGGCAGGAATCCAGGGAGTACTGGACCAAATTCCGGTGCTGCCAGGGGTGCGGATGAATAAAAGGATGTAACCGTGAGGAAACCAGCCTGTTTTTGAGATAGAGAGGCGGAAATACGATTGGATTTTGAAAAGGTAGCATTCAAAAAACATTGTTTCAACCGGGACATTCTCAATGGGTTATCCAGGTTTAATAGACTGTATCGTGATATCAAGACCAGACCCGGTTTCCTTTTGACAGAGCCGTCTTGATCCGATCCTTCCATACCACATGCTCCGCCCTGCTCCGGGGTCTTTTTTTTACCATCACTCCTTTCAAAAACAAAGATGATGTTTCATACATATTCAGCTGCCGAAAATTCTATTACAGGGAAGTCCGAATAGCGACACCTATGGCAGATGTGTATCTCATTTCAAGCGGGGACAGGAATGAATCGGTAAAAGAATTGTTCCGGCAGTTTAATACAAATAAATTCCGGGATTCGGAGGTTACCATAAAGGCAAACTACAACAGTGCCGATTCGCCCCCCGGTTCTACGCATACCGATACGTTGCGGGGTGCTGCAGAGGCCTTGAAGGAGATGGGTACGGGGGGAATTTCTATGGTTGAACGAAGCGGTATGGGAACCACATCAAGAGTCCTTGAACAACGTGGCGTGGTCCGGCTTGCACGCGAGATGAATTTTAATCTGACGACACTTGAAGAGATGCATCCACGCGATTTTACCCAGGTCGTAAGGCCGTGGATGCACTGGAGAAACGGCTTTTATCTTGTGAAGCGGGTAACCGGGGATGCGCCTGTCGTCTCGCTATGCTGCTTAAAGACACACCGGTTCGGAGGGCATTTTACCCTCTCGCTCAAGAATTCAGTCGGGCTTGTTGCAAAGACGGAGCCCGGGGGCTCCTATGATTTCATGCGGGAACTTCATATTTCCGAATACCAGAGGCTCATGATTGCCGAGATCAATACAGGCTACCGCCCTGATATCGTAATCCTCGATGCGACCGAGGGGTTCAGTCATGGTGGACCTGAGCAGGGCGAACTGATCCATCCGGGAATCATCATCGGCGGTGACGACCGGGTTGCAGTGGACGCCGTCGGAGTTGCACTGTTAAGGACCTACGGATCCACCCCGGAGGTAATGAAAGGCAGGATTTTTGAACTCGAACAGATCAGGCGGGCGGCTGAGCTTGGTGTCGGTGTCAGCAAACCATCAGAAATTCAAATCCAGGGACTCGATAGTGAAAGCAGTAAGGTTGCCGAACAACTCGGCAGTCTCCTGGACAGGGAAGGATGAGGGGGAATCCTGTCAAATTGGTTGAATTCCTTATCTTTGCAGGAGTGTATTGTTGGTAATTTCCGGAAAATTACCCGTGATTGAGGTCTGAATGCAGGTAATTAGCAGGGAGCCCTGATCGTTCCAGAGGCACCTGAGTTGCAGGGTGTCATTTTTTTGTCTTGAAAATTTTGGATCCAACGATGGGTGTAAAAAAATTAGCCTTTCAAATTTTTATTGCTATGGTGCGTAGCCATCTGGCTTCATGAGGTATTTTCCTGCAAATTCTTCCCGGTGAAGCTATCTTGTTTCGGTAGCAGTCACAGGTTGTCCCAACCGCCCAGGGTATAGTAACAATCCTGGACAGTGAATTGGACCTATCTTCACATCAGTTCCTGAGGAAGCGATCAATGATCTTCCCGGTGTATTTCGTACCTGGCAAATATTAGTCGTCAGAAAATGATACGTGCCGCATTCATGTTGCATAAAGCTTTAATGAAATCGGATTCAATTAATAAAGGACAAAGAGGAACATTATGGGATTTTTAGATAATCTTGGCGGGGGCATGTCAGGCATGCTCCAGACTCCGGAAGGGCAGGAGATGGTGAAGAAATTCCTTTCTTCTCCGGACGGAGAGAATATGATCATCGGGTACATCTCGACACCTGAGGGAAAGAAGCTCCTTGGTTCTATGCTTCTCGGCGTAGTGGACAGACTCAACCTCTCGCCGGATCAAAAACAGATGATCAGGACTCTCGCTGAGCAGCAACTGCAGGGATCTGCACCCGGTGCCCAGCCGCAGCAGGCCGGAGGGACATCCGGCCAGTCGCAGGAATAACCTCTTTTTTTTCAAAGAAGGCTGCATTTTTAACAAGGATGAACGCATCCGGCCAGGACCGGAATTGTTAATCTTCTGCCTGTGGATATCCTTGTATGCACCGCATGCGGCTGACACTCGATGATGCCACATACCAGCACATCATGAAGGATGCCGAAATCCGCGACCTCACGATTACGGAATGGATCACCCAGGCGTTTTCAATGTTCATCCATCATAAGGATCCGATCGTGAAAGAAGTGTTTGTGAAAGAAGGTGATCGTAATGTATGCCAGATCTCGCCTCTTCATGTGGAATTCATTCATGGTTCCGCAACAGCCGGAACCGGGGGTGGCGGGAATGAAACACCCGAGATCAACCTGCTCAGGCAGGAAATCGAACATTTAAAGGCACTCTTATATGAGCGGGGTGATCCATCACGCTGCATAACCGAAGACGAAGCCGACCTGATCAGGCTCAACGGGGAGATTGAAAAGGCATCGATCGAGCTTGATGAGATGGAAGCCGGGTATGAGCGGAAGAGGATGGAGTGTGAAAAACTGTCCCAGGGAGATGCGGAGCGGGAAGCCTTATGCAATGCCCAGGCCGGACTTGAACGACAAGGATACGAGATCAATAATTTCCGGAAGGAAATCGATATGCTGATGGAAAAACGTGACGATCTGAAAGCCAGGATCGATATGAATAATAAAATCCTGTAGATTAGAGAATTTTATGAAGTCCGGCTAACCGACCCTTCGCTCCTCTCCGAAACGGTCTGCGCAGGTTCAGCCAGTTCCCAGAAAAAAAGTAATTTCCTGGGGAAATGGCACGCAAGGGATATTGGTTCCTCAGAAAAAATTCCTGACAGGCCTCCCGGATTCTTGTCAGTTTCCGGAAGCCCGGATGAATTATCCGGTTGTTTTCCCTGCTGCCTGATGAGATCCGGCTTGACCCATCCGGGGACTCTGTCTGATTCAGCCCGGGAACAGGCGGAACAAAGGTGCTGGTGACAGGGTTCGCAAAGCGTCACGAGATTTTCAATTTCATGCCCTCCGCCCAGGCCCCTCGGCCACATGTGGTGAACGGTAAGTTGCATATCGGAATTACAGATCCTGCATACTCTGTCCCGCTGGAGGGCCATCCGCCTGGCTTCGGACCATTTCAGCGGACGGGCTTTGATTTCAGAATTTTGGAAAATCGGTTCTAATCTGGGATCAGGGAATGATAACGTGGGAAATACCTTAACAGGGCTCATCCTATTGAACATATGGCAGTTAATAAATATAGTTTTTGAATATAAAATATATATTAATCTATAAACAAAGCACTATCAGGTATGATACAATTCAGTCATATTCAGCATGTGTATTTGGGTTTATCATATTCGCTGTGAACCCCTCGTCCCAGGTCTATAGCAATTGATTTTACTGGAATCCCGGCTGCAATTATCATCCTGGCAAGCTATTCGGGATTGAGGGCAGTAATACCCCCGCCGACAATTGCTACCACACCAGCCACTATCAGGGTCAGTCCCCAGTCCGTATTCCAGTAAAGAACGCCGATGATCAGTGCAACGATGCCAAGGACGATAAGGCCGAAGAAATTCATGATTTATCGTGACTCTCCAAGGCTTTTGATTGCTTTTCTCGTCTTTTCATGATAGACATACAGCAACAGTGCCGCTATGCCGAGAAAAATTGCAATTGCTGCTGCATACAATGGGTTAATTGTCAGCCTCAGGAGGTAATAAGCAACAACGCTCAGGACGATTATGGCAAGCTCAAAATTGTTAATAATATCTTTTTTCAGGCTGTTGAAGAGATTCTTTTTACCAGGCATTATTATTCTCCCTTGTTAGTATTGGTGACCAATCTATATTACTTTCGTGATTAATATATAGTAACTATTCGAACTATTAATTTTTGATATAAAACTGGAAATCAATATTCCATCTTTTAAGGAACCTGATAAGTCGTTGTGTTGCTGGCCCGTCCTGTGTATAAGGTGAGAATCCTGCTTTCTGCTGCGCTAGCAGGACAATTATGCCCGCCGTAAAAAGGGGTACCGATATAAAAATTTGCAAACCGGGTGCCTGGCGGAACAGGACCAGGGAGTCTGAAGGCTCCGATGAACGGAGCGGTTGCGAAATATGCTGCGGTCTTCGCCGCACCCAGCGAACGCAACGATCCGATCAGAAGGACAAGACCGAAACCAAAGGTAAAAAATCCTGTAATCAATGTGATCAGGATCACTCCCGGATCGGGCAATGATACATGAAAGAACGGTATCGCAAGGAAAAGAACACCTCCGCCAATTAATCCTTTGATGATGACGATGGTGGACGGGTTGTCTACGGGGACTCTTCCCATCAGGTTGTTATCAAGGCCCCAGAAGATACAGGAAAAAAGTATTCCCGCCGCACCGATCGAAAAGCCCCAGACTGAACCTGTGTCGAACGAAAGAACAAGACTTCCCAGCAGGACCAGGACTATCGCGAGGAGCAGATTTTTAGTTACCCGCTCATGAAAGATGCCCCAGGCAAAAGCAGCAGTTGCAATAATTTCGAAATTAAGGAGGAGCGCCGCCATTGCAGCCGGAGTAACCGATAAAGCGGAAAATTGTATGACCGGTGCAATGATCCCACCGGTGAGGACCGTACCGGCCAGCAACCCGGGGCAGCCCTTAAGAGAAAATGAAATATTTTTGACAGTATCACGGAATGATGTGAGAAGGAATAACATAAGAATTCCGGCGCCCGCACCCAGGTAAAGGAATGCAGTGACAGCGAGCGGATGGCTTACCGAAAGGAGCAGTTTGATCACGGGTGTTGCAATGCCGAATAATACCGCAGCAATAATAACCGGGACAATCCGGGATTGTTCCTTCGTATACGGAATTGCCTTCCACTCCGATATGGATATTATATAGTTAAGTCAGTTTAAATATATATCTTGGATAAATTTATATATATTTTAAACAGAGTTTATAGTGTCGCATTCTTTCCAGAAGGCAGACAAATTCAGCAGAAGATCCCGGAGGGACCTCCTGTACCTCCAGAAGTTGTCCAGAATGCACATCGTACCACCACCAAAACCTGATTCCGAATTATCGGGGTGGAGTAGTATCCCGGGAAGATCAACCCGGCAGCTTCATCCCTGTCAACCCGGTACCGGGGGTAACTTCTCTTGAATGTAGATTTCCACGTGCATACCAGCCGGTCCCTGGATGGCGTCAACCGTCCGAGGGACATGGTGAAATACGCAAAAAAAGCAGGCCTCGATGCCATTGCGATAACGGATCACAATCACCTGTTTCCATCGCCCGAGGCTGCCAGGCTCTCGAAGGAATTTAAGATCACGGTTATCCCCGGTATCGAAGGCGGACATATTGCCCTCGAAAAACACTGGATTGCTCTCGGGATCAGAACTATTCCGATGTTCAACACGATCAGGAACATGATCCGGCGGGTTAACCAGGAAGGTGGCATTGCGGTTGCTCCACACCCGTTTACCCGTCTCGGATACAGTAATTATGAAAACCTCGGGTTCCGGGTTGTCGAGACCCTGAACGGGACCGAACCCAGAGCGAACGAAAAAGTACCTCACATCCGCGGGATATCTGAAGTGGCGGGGAGCGATGCACACACTGCGCTGATGCTTGGGTTCTGCTGGACGTTCGTCGATGCCTGCGGATCGGTGGAAGATATCCTTGAAGCAGTGAGGAAGGGGAAGTGTACACCCCATGGAGTAAAAATCCCTATATCCCGCTGTCTTCACCACTATGGTGCATATTTCACGCACCGTATCATTGGAGGGCCGTTCAGCCTGTTGAAGCCGCCTCTCGGTATAGGAGATTTGCCGGTCGGCGGACCTGAAGGAGGAACACTATGAGAGTAAATCCCAGGTTTCGGCAGATCAGGCCAAGGATCCATTTTCTCCGGAATCATTCGGATTACCCGGTGCAGACTCATAAAACAACGGGGTTAATGATAATATCCGGGAATTCTGCGAATGAGCAAGGATTTTCTGACCAGTTCTGAGAGAGTGGATCATCCATGGGACATGTGTTTGTTTCACCGCTAAACTGGGGCCTTGGCCATGCGTCGAGGGATATCCCTGTCATCGAAGAGCTGCTCAAAAACGGGCATGACGTTACGATCGGGGCCTGCGGGAATGCCTATGCATTCCTGAAAAGGGAATTCCCTTTCTGCGATTTCATTTATTTTGAAGACTATCCGCAGCCTTACAACAGCGGCATGATGTTTCTCACGACATTCACGAAACAGATGCCGGCGCTTGTGAGGGCGTTTGAGAATGAACGTAGGGAATTCCAACGGATCGTTTCCCGGAAGACGTTCGACCTCATCGTCAGCGATTCACGCCCGGGAGTCTATTCCGATTTGGTCCCCTCGGTCCAGTTCACTCACCAGGTCCACCAGAGCCTTCCCCTTCTCGTATGGCCGCTTGAATTGTTAGGCGTCCACATCAATGCGAATGCATTCAAAAAATATGCTAAAATCGTCGTACCTGATAATCCGCCGGGCGAGGGTTCTCTCGGTGGCAAGTTATCGACGACATTTATCGAATCTGCACGCGAAAAACTCTACTATTCGGGAATCCTTGCAAGCGTCCGCCGAAGACAGCAGACGAGGGATATCGACTACCTTATCGTAATATCGGGAATGGAACCCCAGCGGACTAAATTGGAAAAACGCATCCTGCCTGAAGTGACAAGTCTGCCCGGGAAAAAAGTGGTGCTGCTTGGGAAACCTTCAACAGACAAGGTGTCTACCCTCAGTGACGGGACTATTGTTTATTCGTATATTTCGAATGAGGAAAAATCGGCACTGATGTCGCGGGCAAAATTTATTATCAGCAGGTCGGGGTATACGACCATGATGGACGTGGCAGAGACAGGCATCAGGAACGGATTGTTTATCCCGACACCAGGGCAGTGGGAACAGGAGTATCTCGGGTCTTATTACGAGGACCAGGGCTGGTTCCTTTCACGGAGCCAGTCCAGGGTCGACCTGAAACGGGATATCGAAAGGTCGTTCCGCTACGGAGGTTTCCCGAAAATGCCTTCGACGGAGCAGAATGTCCGCCGGTTGTACCGGGATGTCATGGCACCGTACCTGGAGTAATCATTGAGATTTTCGTAAATTAGCAGAGGACAGATTTCATGAATCAGACCAGACAGAAAAAAGAAAACCTTGCCGGCTGGTGGAATCTCGGTATCGGAATCGCCTATGCATTCCTGATCTTATTCATAATCTGGATAGGATACCGGGTTTACCTCATTCTGAATGCGTACCAGTCCGGCGATTTCGGATTTATCCGGGCAGAATTGCTTGGTTATATGGCATTTTGTGCCATATATTTCGGGATTGGCTATGTTCTGAGGCATATGAAAATCATCTGATAGTATTCTCTTTTTTTTGAAATATTGAAGAATAACGAAATTAGCCAACAGGGGCGGAAAAAGAGCGGAAAATTTTATCCGATTACCAAAGGTTTCTTTTTGGGAATGAATTCCCCGTGGCGAACAATCGATATCAATCCTACAATTGACAACCCAATTGACAACCCAATTGACAACCCAATTGACAACTCTCATTTGAGAATATATCTGGCGGCTTTCCGGATTCCATCTTTCTCGAGAAGATTTTTCTCTACCATACTGGTCAATTCCTTAAGAGCCGCCTGTCTCGAAATATGAAACATCTCAACGAGATTGCTGGTCTTGACAGATCCATGATCATGAATAAATTCTATGATCTTCATCTCACGCTCGGAAAGTGCAACCGTATTCCTGCTTCAATAGTATCAATTATAACGTCCGGGTCAGATTCATATTGTTCAATAATTCGTTAACTGCATCATCAAAAGAAACAGAGGAATTCGTCCGTTCTTTTATTAATCCGGCCCGGTACCTATCCAATTTTATATACGTTTCCAGTTTTAACACGATATTTCGCGATTTTCTCTCCGGGTTCTGCAGCCGTGCCATGGTACCAGATTTTCCATACCTATATGATTAATATTTCTATTATAGAGGTAAGATCATGAATATATGATTTAAATGAATTTTAATAAGAAAATTTTTGCATAAATGTTCTTTCTTTTCTCAAGATTTTTTTTAATAGAGACGGACCAGATTTTTTATTTCCAGTACCGGGTACAATTTGATAAATGCTTGAAAAAAAACCGTATGCCATCGTGAATTCGTCCCAATCCGGAAAAAATATTTTCTTCCGCAGATGGTCTTAACGTGATATATCGGGTGAGTAGTATCAGCCCCTATTTGGTTCCGGCTCTGAAAAAAAATTTAGCAAGGCTGAAACCTGATTTTTTATTTTGTTCCAATTGTCTCGCCCCGCAATATTTACAGAACACCGAATTGTCCGGGATAAGCTCCATGCATACCCGGCAGGGTACCGTTACCGAAGACGGCTCTTCAATGACGGGTCCCTGTACGTCTGTCACGGTAATATCTGTCGTAGCATGTTCCGATCTCTTTGGCTCCGCCTTTTTAAACGAAAACAGGATGAATGTCTTCTGATCTTTTTTCACCGGAGAGACAATCTTCACTCCGCAGCGTGTGCAAAATGGTGTCCCTTCCCTGTATTCCCTGCCACACCTGGTGCACCGATGTTCGCCTGGTAACAGATCCTCATACGTACGGTTTTTCCTGTGGACCCCGGCTTCCGACATTTTCTGATTCTTACGGGCGATGGCATGGATATAGCTGAATACCATCTCTGCCTCGTCACTCCGGGGAAGACCGGCCTGGCCTGAAAATACCACGACGATTCGTTTTATATCATCGGTTCCTTTCTTTTTTTTCCCCCGTACAGAAATGACAAACAGCGGTTCACCTGCCTCGGTCTCGTAGAATTCCATATCCGCCAGGTCCTGAAAACCGATATCAAAATTATTCTTCCGGTTTGCATGTCCAAAAATCAACCGCCGGTCGGTGAGAAAAAGGGTAAAGAGGTTCTCTTTGATAACGATATCCGGGGATTCCCTGATGAGGCGTTCTCCCCGTTTAAGGCCGTACCCTGCCATGGTCGTACAGAATGAATGCGGATGGTATTTAACGACTTTCTCAAATTTATATATAATCTTGATATACTCTATAGGTGGTGCCGGATGTGCCCGTGTGAAAGCAAATTAATTCCCTGATTAGCCTCAAAGTATGACACGTTGCGATGAGCGTTTACGGGTCATCCGTCTCTAATTACCTGTATAGGCAATTTTTTTCAATATCGGGCATATGCATTAATTAATAGAGAAGTATACCCTTCTTAAAAGAAATCTCAAGAGGTTTGCTATGAAGTTTGACCGCACCAAAGCGTATAACGAACTTCCTCCTCTGCCTCCTCCAGACGATCTTGAATTGAAAGATATTCTGAAAAAATGTATTGTAGCGCACCGTGCGCTCGCAACTTTGAAAAGTGCCGGGAATTTGATTCCCAATCAAGATATTCTTATTAATTCTCTCCCTCTTCGGGAAGCACAGGATAGTTCGGAAATCGAAAACATTGTTACGACAAGTGATAAACTATACAAAGCTGCAATCCTTCCCGCTGGAGCCGTAATAGATCCTCAAACGAAGGAAGTCCTTCGTTATCGGACAGCCCTTCGTCGTGGTTATGATCTGCTTAAGGATCAATCCCTGTCAATGGAACTGCTTCGGCAGGTAGGTGAAGTCCTGCTCGATCATGAAGTTCAATTTCGTAAAAATTCCGGTACTCAACTCGGGAACAAGGCGATGGGAGTTATTGTATATACTCCACCTGAAGGCGGAAAGAGCCTTTTTGAGAAACTGGGCCTGCTGGAAGATTATATCAAAAAATCAAACGATAATCAATTGGACCCACTTGTGAACCTGGCGTTGATACATTACCAGTTTGAAGCGATTCATCCTTTCCCGGATGGCAATGGAAGAACAGGCCGGATTTTAAATATTCTTTATCTTATCGAACAGGGCCTGCTGGATATTCCGGTGTTATATCTCAGCCACTTTATCATAGAACATAAAAAAGAGTATTATGTATTACTTCGTGATGTGACTGAAAAACAGGAATGGGAACCATGGGTCCTCTTCATGCTTTCAGCAGTTGAACAGACCTCGATCAGGACCTACAAGCGTATTATTGCGATTCGTCAGCTGCTGGAAGAGACAACTACGGTGTGCCGGTTAAACCTTCCCAGGCAGATTTATTCAAAGGAACTGATCGAACTGATTTTTATTCAGCCGTATTGTAAAATCCAGTTTGTTGTCGAAGCAGGGATTGCGCAAAGGCAGACCGCCGCCAGTTATTTGAAGGCACTGGAAGAAATTGGGGTTTTAAAGTCAGAAAAAGTAGGGAAGGAGAGGTTATTCAGTAATCCGGCACTCCTGAAAATTCTTAAAGAGCCATGAGTTCATGTCGATTTTTTCCATTTTTTTCGACAAGTTCAGATGATATGTCGATTGGATCGACATGTTGGCATTGATGTGGCTTGCCGGGACATCGAAATTTGTGGCGATTGAATCGGTGTGACAAAACAGGGTGGGAAATGGTGAGAGAGGAAAATGGAGCAGTAGAATAAAGAGGAACAACAACAACGAGAGAGAATAACAACCCAGGGAGAAGAACAGCATCACATTGCCAGCCACCATGGCTGTGATGACCGTCTTTAGATACAATCAACCGAACTCAGGCAGCCGATGGGCCATGCCGTGCACCTGACTGAAGCAGCAGGTTATAGTTAACCTCGCCAAGGGAAACACCGGCGATCCGCTTGTATGACTCGATCAGCTCGATTGCCACGTGCGGGTGTTCGAGACTTCACCTGGAGCCACCATTCACCCTGTTCCGTTTCCTGATCCTGGTCGTTACAGTTTCGGCTGCCACATCGATTCACTGCGGATGCTGGGGCCACCCCGCCATTCCCCGGTCCGCCAAACTGGTGGAGCGAAGACTCTTTCGGGCTGGGTTCCCGGTTGTTCTCTCCTCTCTTCTTCACGCCGTTTGCCTTCATGCGAATGAGGCACGGTCTGACAGCTTCGTTTGTCGCACATTGTCGCATACAATATACTTATTTTCAAATATATATATTCTTTCCAACTTATTCTATAGTTAAAAGGGAGTAAATCATAAAAATATATATTAATATAGGCTTAATATATAATCAAGAAAAAACTAATATAATCTTTCCAATCTATGGTGATTATAAGAAATCTTGTGATGACAGGGATCCTGAAAAAAATTAAAAAAATTTGCAACCCTGGGGGGATTACGCAAGAGACGATCAGGAATCTTCGCTTGCACTTAAAAATTAGTCGTCACTCTATTTATAAATATTCGATTCCAGGGGCAGAAAAATGGGTGTTCAGGGCCTGAAAAGTTTTAATCCGCAGGATATAGGAGACTGGTACAAGAGGGTATGTTACCAGATCGGTAGCGGATTCGATAAAAATCCTGACCCTGGTATCACCAAGTTGATCTACCAGGCTGATCTCGAGATGACGCCCGGTCTTTTCACATCAATATGGATGGTAACGACGATTAACTGTGCCGTTGTAATGCTTGCAGTTTCGATAGTTCTTTTTACCGCCCCTTCAGCCCTTACCAAGTCTGCCACCCCCATTTATTTATATCGGATTGATGACAGGAATTGCAGCAGCGGGACCGGGCGTTGGCTTTCCGTTTTTCCTCTCCGAATAAGGTTGCAAACAAGAAGATGGACATCGAACGCCAGCTACCCTATGCCCTTGCATTCATGTCAATTCTCGCAAGTTCAGGTGCTACTCCTCTTGAGATAATACGACGGATTGCCCGGGAAGATTATGGTCATATCTCCACAGGAATTTAAAAAGGTCCTTTTCAGAGGTGGATATTCTTGGCGAGGATGTAGTAACGGCAATGCATTCACTCGTTGCCAACACTCCATCAGACTTATTCCGGGACCTCTGTATCGATGTGACGAATATCATTTACAGCGGCGGGAGGACTTAAGGGATACCTTGAGACGAAATCGAAAGAACTGATGAACATCCGACGACAAACTTACAAGGAATTTGTGGATTCCCTTGCGGTGTATGGAGAGGGGTATATGGGGGGGTCGTCATGCTGATTATTTTTGCAGTACTTGGCATTGTGATCAGCGGTGCTCTTGGTATCGAAGTCGGACCATTTCACACCTGGTCGATTATGTTCGATTATTCCGTATATCTTATTATCCCGCTTGTGAACGTAATCTTTCTCCTGGCCCTCGGAGTGAAATATTCAACGAACCCATGACATCTATAAAAGAAAATATCGAACGACTGCAGATAAAATATGACTTGAAACGGGAGTATTTTACCATAGGGATTCCTGTTGCCATTGCAATCACAATGATCGTCATTGCATTTGGAATTGGTCAGGTCGAGCTGCCGGGTGCGACTAACCAGACTGCGCAGGTAAGCGATAAAGAGAAAGCTTACGAAGCACTTGTGGCCCAGTTGAATGCCGAAAATGGCATGACTAATGGAACCAATCACTACATCACCGGCACCATCTCCCGCACCTAAGTGGGGTGTTGACCAGGTGCTGATCTTTGCGACTCTAATCGCAATTATTCCTTATTCGATTGATATCACTATCCAGAAAAGAAAAATCCGGAGAAAGGAGGAATTATATACCGAATTTCTTTTTAAATTATCAGAACTGATGAGGGGAGGTCTTGACCCAATCAAGGCAGTAAAGGAGCTATCGAAAACTGACTTAGGAGATCTTTCCCCCCATGTAAAAATGGCAGCAACTGCATTGACATTCGGAAAATCATTTGAAGAAGCGATGAAAAGGATGGCGATATCGCTTCATAGTGAGATTATAAAACGATATACCTGCGCTCGTAGTCCAGGCCTCCTACAGCGGGGGGTCAGTTTCAGATCTTATCCTCAAATCTTCAGAGGATATGAGAAGCATAATCGGGATCGAGCGTGAAAAAGAAGGAAGTCTCAGCCAATATACTTTTATTTTCTACTTTGCACAGGGAATCATTGTTTTTATTGCCTACACCATGATTACATCCCTCCTTCCCTATCTGTCAGGAATGGGTGGGACTTCATTACTTGGAACGGGTCCAAATCAGCTGGCCGGGTTGAATTTTGGTCTCGGTTTCTTTCATCTTCTGATGATCAACGCATTTTTCGGCGGACTGATCATTGGAAAGATTTCTGAAGGCGACGCAAAATATGGTCTGAAACATTCTGCGGTTTTAATGATTGGCTGCTATATAGCAAGTATGGTTTTAATTGTCCCACCCGTTGCGGCTCCGGTGCAAGGAAAAATTAATATTACCGTGGTATCCGGGGATAATCAAATAGGAATTCCAGGACTTCCCTGCAAAACCCTATTATATTCAAGGTGACGAATACGACAGGATCCCCATTGGAGAATGAAAATGTTCAATTTAGTATAGTCCGAGTGGTAAAGTGGATCCTTCCTCCGACATTACCCTGAAAGACGGCACTGCCCAGGTAAAAGTGGTCCTCGGAACAAGTCCTGCAATATACATTATCGAGGCTAAAGCTGAAGGAGTATCCAACCAGGTCACGATTAAAACCCAGACTACTGGGGGAACTTAATCAGTTTAGGGAAAGGGTTACTATCCCGTGACGCTCACGGGTATCGATTAATATTCCCTCATCACTGATCGTAATCGGTAGCATCCGGTCAGGGGGAATTATTCCTCTCATTTTTGGTATGTTGATATACCGTCGTAATCTGTCCCCCTCCGCCGATGTGATAAACTGGATACCCCGTCGGACATAGCCCGTAACAGTTGTTCCTCCCTGGATGGGAGAACATCTGTGTCGAGAAGAAGAACGAATGTCGTCCCTTTCCTGCTCTCGTCCAGGAGCCATTGAATAATATGTTCGAAATCGGAGAGGTCGCTCCGGGAGAACATGGTCGAGAAAGAGTCCATGACACAGAATTCACCATGTTCGATCTGCATCAAATCTCTTGCATTCCTGAATGTATCAATGATATTGAAATTTTCTGGGACCTGTATGTG
This sequence comes from uncultured Methanomicrobiales archaeon, assembly GCA_963809105.1. Classification (GTDB taxonomy): domain Archaea; phylum Halobacteriota; class Methanomicrobia; order Methanomicrobiales; family Methanospirillaceae; genus CAIKOD01. The sequence goes on from CAWEIC010000005.1 coordinate 807,838, forward strand.
AAATGTCTGCATATGGGTAAGAATATCCTCGCGCTTTCGGGTTGTGAGATATATTACCTTTTTTCCCGATCCTGCTATTCCTGCAGCAAGTTTTAAAATAAATGCCTCTTTAACGACACCAGGGGCCTCTTCGACGCAGATTACTGCCTTTTCAGGAAGTTGATCTATCCCAGATTCGAATGCCATCTGTCACGTATTTGAGCCTGATAGGTAATACTCTTTCAGTTCAAAATATTATATATTTTATAGTGCACTCTATAGTATATAGAGATAAAATATTGAGAAATATCTTTAATTCATTGGTTAAATCCAATTTTAAGAGATATTATCCAGTCAGATCAGGAAAATACTTAAATATTTTTAACAATAATCATGATTAAAGAATTAAAACACACAAAAAGATAAAATAACTTTAATTTAGCATTCAAAAGCAAAATAGTTAAAATTTCTGAATATTGGAGAAAAAAATGACCGGAATCAGGATGGATGCTTTCAGAGAATTCATCGGCAATCAATATTTTATTCCGCTCATTCCTGCATTTGCGGTGTTGATAGATTACATCCTTACCTTTCTTCTCGCAGATAACAAGGCAATGATTCTCCAGTATGAGTCAAGCCCGCTTTTAAAATTTGCAACAGCCAATGACCTTTTATTCCTATATCTTACAGGGATAATGCTTTTTTATTATTTTACGGCATTTTTCGTGTTGCGCCTGCTTCATTATAGCCCGGTCTATCCTATCGGTGTGGCATTGATTGGTATTGTAAGCCTGACCCACATCTTCGGGGGACTTTCCTGGTATTTCAGGAATTCTTTATATTCCAATCTTATCTTTAGCATTTCCATCGGATCGATTTTAGTTGCAATTATCCTGTTCGGATATGTCGCGGTTCGGCATCCGTGTGACAATCCAGGGATTAACTAAAAAAGAATTCAGGGAAAAAAGTAATTTTTTTCTCCATAAGCCATAAGTATCTATATATTTACTTTATTTTCCATATGAAAACTACAAAAGAAATCGAATATATAGTATAGGTCAATGAGAATGGCGGGAATCATCGGACTTCTCCTTCTTGCCATGATACTCGCCACAGGCTGTGTCGACAGGGTAGAACGGGATTTAAATATTAAAAATAATGCGAATTTTCCTGATTCCGGTGGAACTACTACGCAAGGCCTGACCTTGAATGAACGGATCGGAAAAATATTTGGCTCAATTCCCGGTCTAGGGATTGGATCAACCACTGGTTCACAATCCGCCCCTGTAAACGATCGACAAAAAGCCTATGAAGACCTCATGAAGCAGATGAATGAAGATTCGGGGACTTCACAGGAAAATCCTTCTCTTGCATCAACGCTTCCATCCGGCTCGAATATTACGTCATTATCTAACGAAACCAAGAACAGCACATATAATATTACGGACGTCTCTTCCCAGGCACCTGTCGATCAGCAGAACTCTTCAACATCATTAACCCCGGATTCAACAACGAATTTGTCATCAATTAAGGCCCAACCAAACCTTCTTGGTGATTATTCATCTTTTGATTCCGGTATCACCGGGTGGAACCCCGTAAATGGAACATTGACATCTGATACCTTCAATCCCCACGATGGAAAGGGTGACGCAAAATTTGTCACATCGGGAAGTGGTAATCATTATATTAATTATTCGGTTTGTTCAACGGTCACAGCCCCGAATACCCCATATACCTTATCAAGTTGGATAGCAACAACCAGTCAGGGAAATAATTATGTGCAGGTAATCTGCCACGCAGCGAACGGGACGGTCATTGGGGTATTCAATGGGACGGATGTAGGATCTGATAATACCTATCAGCGTTCCACAGTGACATTTACGACGCCGGTTTTACAGCCCGTAACGTGTCAGACAGTATCGTATCAGACTGTACATACACAGGCATCAGCTGATCAGGCAATAATTGATCAGGCCGTTGCTAATGAAGCTGCAGCTGATCAGGCTATACCTGGCTATATTGAGATCAGGGTCTGTACTGATGGGGCAGGGACCTCTTATGTCGACTCAATAAAACTGGAATATGGACCCCAGGCAACAAATTATCTCCCGCAGGTGGATTTTTCCCGAATTCAAAAATATCCAGACGTGCTGGATCTTGGCCAGTTCATCACGTATGGCCCCTATGGTAAGGAAGAGGATGTTACTGTTTACAAATATCGTATCAAGAGCAGCTTCCAGATACAATATCTGGGACAGTATGGCGGTCCGGTATACCAGACCCTTGAAGCTCCGGACAATCAGACATTCCTGTTCCTCTATATCGAAACAAGATATAACGGCACGGAAAAATTTATAGACAGTCCTTCTCCAGCGGATTTTACAATCCTCGTCAATAACGTAAGCTATTCTTATTATACCGTGGACCCTTCCCTGATGACTGATAACCAGAACTGGAACAATACCTATACTATTCACGATGAATTTTTGGTTGCCGATTATAACGGTGGTGTCCTGACTCCCGGTACGGTCCGCCAGGGAATGCTGATCTTCGTTGTCCCCGCCAATGCCTATAGTAGTGATACGGTTGCCCGTCTTGATATTCAATATCTCAGCCAATGGTGGAAGACGCCGCTCTGGCGCTTAAGTCCCGCTCCGGGGTGATTGAATCTTTATAGTATTTTTTGTTTTTTAGAGATCCCTATAGTCTATAGAATGTACGATCGATGAGTTTACAAGCTGAAAAACTTACTATAGAATTGATCGCTAATGCCACAAATCGAGGAACCCAGGAACACTGAAGAAAGCAGGTACTGCCACTGAAAATTCAAACGATGAATTGATTAGTTATGGAGAATGGCGCCCAAGGAGACAAATTCCCGGGAACCATCCGTATCGCAGGAGACTCTAATCCCCTTCCCTTTTGCAGATTGTTTATTTTCAAATTAGTTGTCGTGAAATGTTTGTACTAATTGTTCTATGCTGTAATATTGATTAGGAATGCATGATATTGGGATTTTCAATTATTAAGCTGTGGTGAAATGAGATGAAACAAAAAAAATGTTCTTCCAGGCAGAGGACTCAAGCTAGCAAATCAATCGGCAGAAATGCCCTATTCCTCCTGGTTGCAATAAGTATTATTTTCGTCAGTATTGCATCCATGGGTTGTGTGGGCACCAAACCAGGAATCACGACTGTAACTGGAATTAATCCAACGGTTACTGGAACAATCAATGCTACAGTTCCCCGGGCTGACCCGGAGACCGGTCTGGTGAACTGGATTGCTGCGGTGAATGCAAGAGACTTCCCGCGGATGTATGATATCTCTCCAGCTTTTATCAAGGCAAATTTATCGGAGCAGGAGATGGTCAAGGACAACCAGAACAACCCAATATTTATACCAGGCACTCAGTTTGTCGATTATAAGATCCTAAACAAGACTATAGAAGGCGATAATGCAACAATCGTTGCATATATTCTAACCAAGGTGCCGGGAAAAACCAATGACACTACTGCGATACCAATATATTATAAGTTCATCCTCTTCTATGAAGACAACGAATGGAAGGTATGGACAGCTCCATTTACCTAATTTCCTCTAATGATCAGGTATTAGTCAGGAAGCAAGCTGGCGCCGGGCAGCTAAAATCTGGATGATAGAAACGAAATATCATCAATATGGGTGGATTAAAAAAATGAGTTTAAATCAGGACGGGGCTTAAATCAAAGCCAAATTTTCCTATCTATCCATTTATTATTCGATTTCTCAATTATTAAAAAAATCTGAATCAAGAAGATAATATATATTATCTTTGTAAACCAAATATAATGTATGAAAAGTACATATTATCTTGTACTCTTTTTAGTCGTTATCACCAATTTAGCTGCTGGGTGCATCGCACCTACATTTTCAATACCGTCACCCCCATCTCTGGCACTTCACCTATCGGATTTACCGGACAACTTTAATATAACAGGATATTCTAACCTGACGCGAATAAATGATTCATGGAAAAACGATTATTTGGGAGGATATTATATCCAATTCGCCCCGGTAATCACAGATGGTAATATCACCGGGATATCCCAGACTATTCTTTCTTTCAAGACAAATAACGTGAGCGGAGTATATTCTGTCTCACTGAATAGTTTACAATTTATTACAGACAGGAATGTATCACGTCTTGCAACTCCTGCAATAGGAGACCGGAGCGATGCTTACAGAATTACCGATACTACCGGGAACTGGAATCCTGTTGACTATGTAATACTTTTTACTAAGAACGGTATTATCGAACAGGTTGAGATATATGGACCAAACCCTGATTATACATTGGCAAAAAACCTTGCAGAAAAAGCTGCTCAAAAAATTAAATAATTCACATAAAAATTCCAAGATATAGACGAAATTTTTTTGGCTCTGTAGAAAACCTATTTTTTGAAAATCGATAGACCTGACCGAAATATTTAAGGTACAAGGGCTCCTTAAGTTTTTATGCTATTAAAGACCAAGGAGCCGATATAATTGTCAACGAACAAGTATATCAGGTTTGTTGAAATTGCTACCCAGGCGATTAAGGCATCACGAATTGCATTATACTCAAATAAATTCTCAAAAAAGACCTATAATCAACATCAATTGTTATTTCTGCTTCTTTTGAAGGATACACTGGAGAAGATTACCGGGATATTGTTGAACTTATTGATCTGATGGAAGAAATTAAAGTTAAAATTGAACTAAACGAAGTCCCACATTTTACCACTCTTCAAAAATTTTCACAACGAATTAATTCCCTTATCTTTAACCGATTGCTAAACCGGCTTATTAAATTGTTCTACGACTGGGGAGAGCGCGTCACTTGCACAGCTATCGATTCAACAGGGTTTACCAGTTCATACATGAGCCATTATTATTCATGGAGAACAGGAAAAATACGAAAAAAATTCATAAAAATCTCTGTTTCCGTTGATACAGATAAGCAAATAGTGAGTGGATTCAAGATCTCTCAAACCCCTGTGCACGATATCCCTCATGCGGAAAAACTCCTCAGACAATCTCACAGAATAAGAAAATCCGATGTTTTTGTTATGGATAAGGGATACGATTCTGAAAATATTCATCGATTGATTCGGGACGAATTAAACTCGTATTCGGTTATTCCGGTGAAAACTCGAAAGCGCAAACGTATAATGGGATATTATCGACGCGAACTTTCCAGGTCTTTCGACGAAAAACTCTATCATCGCCGAAATCTTGTGGAAACCACATTTTCTGTACTGAAAAGAAATTTCGGAGAGTGCCTGAAAGCAAGAAAATACCGCAACCAGGTGAAGGAAATTAAGATAAAACTGATCCTTTATAACATTAGTAAAATTCCTCAATCTTTTTTTATTTTACTCGGGATTGAGGAATTCTACAGAGCCATTTTTTTTTTAATTTAAAGGTATCTTTTCATTCAGTCCTTTAGAGATCATTCTCACGAGAAAAGAATCGATTAATCTCACTGGGCGGTCTGAACAGCTACAAAACTTCTAATCCTAAACCTATAGCAAATAGAGTTCACTATAGAATTAAATAGCAAAACATATATTTCTGAACCAGGAGATTATTCAGAGGTCTGCCGAATGAAATATAGAGGTCCGTCAGTTTCATCGAAAAATAAAACCAGCCATTATTGCCTTGAATCTTATAATCAACAGGCATTCATAGGGGTGAGGACATGAATATTCCGGGCGTGACCCGATTAGGTGTCGGATTGTCGGGGATAGCACTTCTTGTCATTGTTACACTGCATACGGTATATTGGTACATGTACCAGAAATCCCATTTATTGCAGTTCTAATGATCTTGGTTGTATTCATCGGATCTGGGGTGGCGGCAATTATCAGTCATTATGATGACCCCATCCGCATTAGATTTACAGAGTAATTTTATGTACATAATGTCTTTCCCGTCTGGATTACTCGTGTTTAATCCAATACTACACATTGAAGGCCGGCTTGAAAAGATCTCTTATAAATATATATAATATAATATAATATATATCAAAAATTGAAAAATCTAAACAATTCGTTAAATCTATATAGTTCAAGAAACTAGTATCATATGGTGATAATCAGACCAATCCCTGGGGGGATGGTGTGCTGCATCACCGCAAGAGCATAGAATCAAAACGATCTCCGATCTCATGGAAACCTAAAATTTTTTTAATCCGACTAATCGCATAAATTTCAAAAATCTTTCCGCAAGTAGGCAAATCCAGAATAGGTGAAACCTATGAAGAAAATGTCGATGTACAAAATGGACAACCAGGCTGCAGTCTCACCCATCGTCGCTACGCTCGTTCTCATTGTAGTGGCAGTGGTAGGCGCAGTCGCAGTAGGTTCCATTATGGGAACCTTCTCATCGAGTGTATCGAAACAGGCGAACACGGGCAACGCAGCCAGTGCATCGCAGACTGAAATTCTTATCGCCGGTTCAACAACCGTCTATCCGGCATCTGTCAAGCTCGCAGCTGACTACGAAAACCAGCACCCAGGTATAAAGATCACCGTACAGCAGGGCGGTTCAGGCGCAGGTGTCCAGTCCACAGCTCTCGGCATTGCTGACATTGGTGCAATCTCTACCTACAAGACACTAACTGATGCGCAGACAGCAAACCCGACTGACCAAAGATACCAGAACATCCAGTACACCCAGATTGGTGGCGCAGGTGTCGTATGGGCAGAGAATGGTGCATCAGCTGCTATTGTTCCATGTTACGCTGACATCGGCGCGGCGTATACTGACGCAACCGCAGGAGCAGGTACAACCGCTGCCCATGGTGTTATACCAATTGGCACAATCATGCTCCAGCGCCAGGAAGCAAGCTCAGGGAACTGAGGAAACTGCAGCACTCTTTGCAACCAATGGTGGGTCAAAGAACTTTGATTCATCCTCTGCACTCCAGGAAGTCGGCAACGAAGGTATGCTCGCCAAGACTTCAGTCAACAGCTAACACAATGGGATTCCTTGACTGGGGATATGCAAATGGTGCAACCGGTATCAGGATCCTTGACGTTTCAACCGCAGCAGATGATGCACATATTGTTGCAGCTACCGCAGCAGGTGCCAATACCTACCACGCAACCGCACAAAACATTAAGAACGCACTCCACGACCTGACCAAAGGCTATGCTCAGGACACTACCCTTACCTCAGAAACAGCAGGATACCTCACCAACTACCCGTCCAGCACAACCAATGGACTCGTCCGCGGTCTTTACTACCTCACTGAGGGAACACCAACCTCGGTAGTTCATGACTACATCAATTACGCCATGACTCCAACCGCAGCAACCAACGATATCGACCCAGCAGGCATGTTCGGTATCACAGAGTTCTCTTAAATTGAGAATCTCTAATTAACTTTTTTACATTCATGAATGAAAAGCCAGACATTCCCCATTACATCTTTATGAGCTGTGCAATTGTCACAGCAATGATTACCATCCTGGCGCTTGTATTCTTAGTCTATACCGCTTTTCCTATCCTCCAGAAAGAGGGATTAAATTTCATCTTCGGCAAGGTCTGGAGCTTATGAAACTCATCAATATGGCATTTGGAATTTCATCTTAACAACACTCATAATGTCAGCCGTCGCCATTGTTATCGCCTTCCCGATAGGACTTGCAACATCTATTTACCTATCAGAATTTGCCCCTGTATGGCTCGATAAACTGATCTCAACTCTCATCGAGCTCCTTGTAGGAATTCCCTCTGTGGTATTCGGTATCTTCGGATATTTCGTTTTAGCGAAGATCTTCCAAAATGAGATCAACCCGTTCATATCAAACACCCTGGGATTCATCCCTTTCTTCCATAATAACTATCCTAACAGTGATGGCACGGGAATTCTCCTTGCTGGCACAGTGCTTGCTATCATGATCCTTCCGACAATCGTGGCACTCTCACGTGTCGCAATGCGTGATGTCCCTGCGGAGATAAGGGAGGGATCGCTCGCACTCGGTGCTACTGGGTGGGAAACCATCAGGAACATTGTCGTCCCGGTGTCTCTTGCCGGTATCACCACAGGGCTTATTCTCGCCGTTATGCGGGCTATGGGAGAGACAATGGCTGTTGTAATGCTGCTAGGTGGCGCTAGTACCACACCAACTTCAGTCCTTGATCTCGGAATGGCAATGACATCAAAAATCCTCGGTGATATTGGTTATGAGGTGATGATACCTGAAGGAAAGAGTGCGATTTTTGCCATCGGGGCAGTTCTTTTCCTGATGGAAATTTTCTTTGTCGCTAGTATGCACATTATTAGCAAAAATATTCAGAAGAGGTATGAGGGCATCAGATGAATTTCAGATACGTAAAAAGCGATATTATAATGATTCTCTGTGGTACAGCCGCGTTTGTTGCGGCTGGAATGCTGGTGCTTATCATCGGGGATATTTTAATCAATGGAATCTCTTCTCTCACATTATCTTTTCTCCTTACTCCCGAAAGTTCAATGAAGACCTTCGGTGACGGGATTGCCAATGCTATCGTCGGTAGCGTCATCCTGTCAGTTATTTCAACAATTATTGCGCTTCCTTTTGCAATGTGCACGGCGGTCTACTTGCAACGGTATGCCAGGGATACACCAATCGTTCACGGCATTCGATTTATGCTAGAAGTGCTCTCTGGTACGCCTTCGATTATATTAGGTATCTTTGGTTTGCTGATTTTCGTTCTGTATCTCAAAGAATTCACCGGCGGACTGTCATTGATAGCTGCTGCACTTGCTCTTGCAGCATTGATCCTGCCTGTTATCGAGCGTACAACAGAAGATGCAATCGATAGGGTCTCTTCAGAACTCGAAGAGGGGAGTTATGCACTAGGGGCGACCAAATGGGATACGATCCGGGGCATTACAATTCCTGTTGCGTTTCCCGGTCTGGTAACTGGTGCCATTCTCGGGTTTGGACGTGCTGCTGAAGAATCGGCGGTTGTTATCGTGACCACGGGGTATTCACAATTTATACCTGAATTCAAAATTGTGCCGAATGCACACTATCTCCTCGGGTTCAAGATCTATCCCCTAAATGACCTTGTCGGTGCATTACCCGTCACGATTTATAATGCCTATGAAAATTCGAATGTGTATCCTATCAGCTCTGCTTTTGCCGCAGCATTAGTCCTCATAACAATTGTTCTCCTTATCAATCTATCCGCGAAGATATTGTGGTGGTACACGGAGGGCGGGATGCAAAATTCGAAATGGGTTAAAAAGCTTCGTGTCATGCTCCCGGGATCGAAACCAAGGATTAGTGAAACAGGTTTAGGTCCTATGATAATACCAGTAATGACTGATCTGAGAAAGGATTCTATTCATTCGGCATCTTCCGAAAAGACTGAAGACTCCGACTGGCGCCTCGTAACGATCCAGCCTGTTTCGCCAGCAGTAATCCCGGCTGTAACGTCAAATGTATCTCAATCCGTCTCTGCCGAGAAGATAATTCAAACACTGTCAAACGATCAAAAACCCGGTCTTGGGAGAAATGAGGAGAACCGTCCTAACCAATTACCATGGTGGAAACGTCTGATACGAAACGGTACCGATACCTCCGATTCGTTGACTAATAAAGATTCTGGTTCTTCCTCACTCCATACAACATCCGGTATTTCAGCAATGGTTATCGCAGTGAAATCTCTCATCAACAGACAAAAGAAACCGGAGCCACCGTTAAAAGAGAAATTACAAACCGATGCGAAGCTGGCATCGCTGATTGGCAGGGAACGGGAACTCGATGACCTGTTTGAGGGAGATTCAGAAAGAGCCCTGCTCGACCGGCTACCCGAAAACAAATTACAAACCAAATTCCATACCGATGCCAGGTTACAATCCCTATTCCAGAAGGAACAGGAGCTCGATCGATTCCTCGAAAACAATAGAGAATCGCAACCATCTAATGATATAAGAACAATAGTATATACTGAAAATGGTCAGGAAGATCAGACTGGATCGATCTCCGGGCAGACAGGAGAAACCCGGGTTGTCACATCCGGAGAAATCAACCCACGGGTATTTTCCTCGTATTCGAGGACAAGCGAGGAATTTGCATTCTTCGAGGAGCGTCCACTGGATATGCCCGAATCCAACTATTCCGCACAGGATCACGACAGGTGGCGCCTGATGCACCGTAACCGCGAAGAAAATACATTCCTGTAACCATCGATCGGAGGCAGACCATGAGCGAAGAGGAGCACACGACGAAGGAGACATATATCGATGGGCAGACTACACCGGCCCATGCGAAAGAACGTGCCCCTGAACAACCGTTGGCCCGCGATAACGAGAACACAACCCAGGGCGGCTGGCTTACAGCGATTACGCAGCTGAACCGAAAAGGAGTCGGATAAGAATAATAACACCGGGAACCTGCAGCAACAGGAGTCACTGGGAATGCTCTTAGAAGAATCAGGGATCGATCCCGGGAGGAGCGATGATAAGAATTCCAGGAAAAGCAAACTCCTCGCCAAAGCAAAAAAACGGGTAGGACCCGATGATAATCAGGTGCGAGTTCAAAATTCAGCCGGAGAACCTATCAATTCCCAAACAAACAGGGACCCGGAATCCGGAACTGGTAAGGGATCGGCAGATACGACCGGTCCTGCAATGTTGAAATCCATACCATTGCCCGCGAAATCATCTGCGATATCCCCCGCAGCGATTCCAACGAAAACGGCGGCAGTAAAACCTCCGAGGCCGGTGTTCGATCCAAAGACCGGGAAACCTGTCCAGCCCGGCACAAGCCCGACAGCATTGCCACTCCAGGGCAACGCGGTACCTGATGAAAAACCCGCCGGACCTGCGAAAAAGGGTCTCCACGGGATATTCGGCGGTAAAAAAGAAGCTAAGAAGGACGATCCCGCCTCCGCAGTACCAGGGAATGAGGCAGTTGCCGGGTCTTCCAAAACTGCCTCGGCCACGACAATAATGTCCACAGCTGCTTCCCAATCGCAGCCAGGAAAAGTCCCCGCACGAAAGCCGGTATTCGACCCGAAGACAGGGAAACCCGTCACGGTTGCCGATGCGTCCGGCGGATCACAATCTGCAGCAAGCCTTGTAAATCCGGCAACAGCGAAGCATGGTCAGGCAGTTGCTTCAAAACAGAAGTTCGACCCGAAGACCGGAAAACCGATCTACACACCGGTATCTTCCGGAGCCGTTCCTGCTCTGAAAGGAACAGCCGCAGGCCTTGCGACTTCCCCTTCGAACGGCAACGGGAACGGCGCGAAACCCGGTGGAATTCTCTCGATTTTTAAAAAGAAACTGCCGCACACAGCCCATCAGGTCGAAGCTCCGCCGTTCGACGTCGGTCCGCTCCACGAACCTTCCCACGAAGGGGCGTTTAAAGATGTGAATATCACCTATCCCGTCGGTGAACCGTTCCAGTACGTCCACATCGAGTTCGACCACGAAGCCGGCGAGCTCCAGTACATTGTCGTTGAGCCGGTACTCGGGACTGAGGAACTTGAAATACTCGGGATCATCGAACGGGCGTTCGAGAAGATGATCAGCACGAACCTGGACCTTATCGAAGGCGGTCACCGTGAAGAATACCTGCTCGACCGGTTCAACTCGATCATCAGCATCTTCAACCTGAAGGTGAGCACCGAACAGAAAGACCGGATCTTCTTCCACCTGAGGAAAGGGTACCTCGGGTACGGCCGGATCGACACCCTGATGAAAGACAAGTATATCGAGGATATCTCCTGCAACGGATCGAACCTGTATCTTTACGTCCTCCACCGTATCTACGGTTCGGTGAAGACCGATGTGATTTACGAAGAGGTCGAGCTGAACAATTTTGTCCTGAAACTTGCACAGATCAGCGGGAGACATGTCTCCCTCCTGCAACCCATCAGGGACGTGACGCTGCCTGACGGGAGCCGTGCAAACCTCACCCTGGGAAGTGAAGTGACGAAAAAGGGTTCCACGTTCACGATCCGTAAGTTCAGGGCAAACCCGATCTCGCCGATCGAGCTGATGGACTACCAGTCGGTCGACGCCCAGCAGCTCGCCTACCTGTGGATCCTGATGGAGTACAAGCGCTCCATCCTCGTCTCCGGAGGGACCGCGACGGGTAAGACCACGTTCTTAAACGTCCTGTGTGCCTTCATCCCGGACGAATATAAGATCGTCTCGATTGAAGATACCGCAGAACTGAACCTGATGCACCCGAACTGGATCGAGTCCGTGACGAGGATGGGGTTCGGTGCTGCCGAGACAGTCGGGGCCTCGGGAGTATCGGGAATTTCAAGGAAGGCACCGGGAGACATCAGCCTGTACGATCTCCTTGTCGCCGCACTCCGGCAGCGGCCCGAATTCATCATTGTCGGTGAGGTCCGGGGTGAGGAAGCGTTTACGCTATTCCAGGCAATTGCTGTCGGCCATGCGGCACTTGGTACCATTCACGCAGGTTCGATGAACGAACTGCTCGCTCGTATCGAGTCGAACCCGATGAACGTGCCGAGGAGCCTGTTTTCGAACCTTGATGCCGTCATTTTCCCGATGCATATCAAGAAAGGGGAACGTAGTCTCAGGAGGATCTCGAATATCGTCGAGATACTCGAACTCGACCGTGAATCCGGTGACCTGATCACGAACACCTCGTACAAGTGGGTCCCGGAGACCGATGTGTTCAAATTCCAGGGTAGGACGTTCCTGTTCGATAAGATCAAGGACACCTTTGGTATCAGCAAGGAACTCCTGTTCCAGGAGCTGAAAGACCGGGCGGAATTCCTCGACTGGCTGCAGGTCCACAATGTCAGGGATTACCAGGAAGTTGCGGAAATGATCAGGCTCTATTACCGGGATAAGGCCGAGGTCATGAGGCGCATGGGTGGAAAGGGCCATCCATTGGGAACCGATTATGTGAATGACCCCAGGGTGACCGAGTCAGGTTGAACATGGTGAAACGGGTTAAACATGCAGCGAGCATCGGAAAATCCATACCTGCTGAGCTTTCAATCTTTGGATCCGCAGGACATTCTTTCACCGGTATCATTCGCAACAAAAATCAAATGAACATTGAGTATTTGTCCGGATATAACACGGACTCGGAACTCTGCGACCTTCACATCCGGAAATTAACCAGGGCCCGGCTAATGGATACCCTTACAGGGATTGAAAACAGGAGAACAATTAAACTACTTGGAATCATAACATCGAATTCCATTAACCGACGAAAAAGAATGAATCCCCATGGCCGATAAAAACCGAATTATCGAAGAACTGGGCGAAGATGAACTCCTCCTGCCGGGAATTGTCAATGCTGCGCTCGCGGCAAACGACCGGGTCAAGTACTATTTTACCCTGCTCCAGACTGCGACCGAACGGGCAGACCACCCGGGCCAGGAGATCTCATCCTTAAAAACAGAGCGCGAGGATGCCGGGGAGACCGATCTCCTCCTCGACGGGGTCGTGTCAGGGACGGTCAAATCCGCGGGTTATTATCGTGTACCATACCTCCAGAAAATTCTCGCGTCGGTTCAGTCCTGCATGACCGACATGGTGGAACCATTTATTGTCCGGAAGACCGGAGAAGGTAAAGCATTCAGGGAACGGCTCCGGGTACTCGTTGAAAAATTACCTTCGGGGGACGGCGACCTGATCTCCGGTGATGCGATCGGTGCCATTACGACGGGTGATTCGGCAACCGGCGACAGCCTTCACCTCCTCGTCATGGACCTTCATAAGGGACTCAACACGCTGCAGGCTGAATTATCGAGTGAGAGTATCGCCGGGGCGATGACCTATTCACTGAAACCCGAAGACAGGCCGGCAGTCCAGTCCTTCATGGAAGGGCTTCACCGGACGGAACCGTTGAAATTCGGCCATCCCGGCCTCGGGACAACAGCAACCCGTATCAACGGGCGGATTGTTATCCAGAACAACATCGGCCTCACCGATGCCCATGTGCTTGTAGTGAAAGTAGAGGACCTTATCGTCACGGTGACGTACACCGATATCCACATGCAGAGGCTCCAGTTTTTCCAGAGCCTCTTTGAAAAATACCCGGTCAAATGGGAGGACACCCTGTCGAAGAAGGGACCGAAAAGTTTCGAGAAAAAAGTATATCACCTCTCGAGCGGCCGGTATACCGCCGGGACAGGGAAAGACAAGGACGAGTTCCTCAATTACCTGGGATCGAGGATCGTGTTCCTCATCGACTGGAACCGGGCAAGAAAAAGCCTCAGGAATTTCCTCCCGAACAAGGACACCATTGCCGTCCTGAAATGGGCTGCCGATAACGATGCCGGTCATATGGGATACTTAAACCTCGGCGGTGAGGTGACGATTTATGAAGCCCTCGACCTTGCCGCAAAAGCACCCCTCCGGTACGGTGAGCCTCTCTACCAGATACTCGGCAGGGAACAGACCGCCGACTACTTCATGTGGGTGCTCAGGACTGCGAGCCAGGGCCAGATCCGGGGGCAGTCGGTAGCCCTCATCAAAGACGAGATCCGTGCGGAATTGCTCCGCTATTTCCGCTCCGCCCATGAAGGGCTCATGGGCCTCTCTGAAGAGCATGCCACCTATCTCGTCGAGGTTGCCGAGGTCGTAAGAGATTCCCTGATCCAGGCCGAGAGGGGGAAAGATATCGATTTCATTACGCGCAGCGCCCACCGTGCGAAACGATGGGAGAGCCTGGCCGATGCCATCGTCTCGAAGGTACGGACCCTGTCCCAGCGGATGGAAGAGGAAGAATATTTCGTTGAATTAATTATTGCCTCGGACGATGCGCTCGATGCCCTCGAAGAAGCGGCCTTCTACATTACTCTTACTGCCCCGCATAAAGGAGCGAGACCGGTAATCAGGCGTCTTACGGGCCTGGCGGAACTCGCCTTACGAGGAGGCCAGGAACTGCTGAAAGCGATTATTGCCGCCCAATACGTCCACCGTGGTTTTACAAGGGAAGAGATGCAGGAATTCCTTACCGCTGTGGACCGTGTTGTAGGAATAGAACGGGAAGCCGACGAGGAGCTCAGGGCAACGGTGACGACAGGTACTGTCCACGACGACCGACCCCCGTGAGTTGACCGTATACATGGAAATCGCAAGAAACATCGAGGTATCGACCAATGCCATGATGAAGGTCGGATTTATCATGCGGGACAATATCCTTTCCGGGGTGAACCGCTGATGAGGAAGGGCAAAAACGGTTCGCCGAGGATGGTCACGATCGGGCACGGCATGGTCTCGAAGGTGCCGGCGCCGGATTTTGGGAACAAGGCATCAAACCTTGCTGAAATGGCATCCCTTGACATACCGGTCCCTCCTGCGTTCGCACTGAACGTCTCGATCTGCGAGGATTATTTCAAATCCGGAGGACACCTTCCGGGTGATGTACCAACTCTCCTGAAAGAAGGGATCGGCGTCCTGGAGAAGGCGACCGGCCTCGAGTTCGGGAGCAGCAAACGCCCGCTGCTGGTATCGGTCCGTTCCGGCGCACCCGTATCCATGCCTGGGATCATGGAAACGATCCTGAATGTCGGGCTCAATCCGGAAACAATCCGCGGCCTGATATCGATGACGGGCAATCCCCGGTTCTCATGGGACTCTTACAGGAGACTGATCGAAGCGTTCGGGACTACCGTATACGGGCAGGAACGGGACATCTACAATCGCATCTCCCATAAATTCCTTGAACAGGAAGGCATCGGGGATGAGGTAGAACTGGATTCTTTCAGTCTCAGGGAACTGATCGGGGAATACGAGCACGAGTTTTTAATAACCCTCGGCCGGAAATTTCCTGAAAATGCATACCAGCAGCTCGAGCTTGCCACCATGGCGGTAATCAGGTCCTGGGAGAGTCCCCGTGCGGTGACCTTCAGGTCGATGAACGAGATGTCCGGGGTGCGGGGGACCGCGGTGGCCATACAGGCGATGGTATTCGGGAATATGGGCATGCATTCCGGTGCCGGCGTCGCATTCACGAGAAACCCGTGGACGGGGAAGAAAGAACTGCTCCTCGATTTTAAATTCGGAGCCCAGGGAGAGGATGTCGTCTCCGGTAACCAGTCTGCGACAACCCAGAACGATCTGAAAAATGCCATGCCTGACATGTACCAGAACCTGGTCTCCATAGGAAACCAGCTCGAACGGCATTTCAGGGACATGCAGGATATGGAGTTTACCATCCAGGAAGGGCACCTGTATATCCTCCAGAGCAGGTCAGGGAAACGTGCACCGCTTGCGGAACTGAGGATTGCCGTCGACCTCTGCAACGAGGGAGTGATTTCGAAACAGGATGCATTGGCGATTGTCGCTGGCATTGATCTCGAACATCTCGTCATCGAGCGGATCAACACGAACGATATACCGGTGGCATCGGGTCTGTCGGCATCGGGTGGTGTCGTCTGTGGGAAAATTGCCTTTACGACCGAAGCCGCCGAATTACTTGCGAAAGACGGGCCGGTAATCCTTATCCGCGATACACCTTCCCCCGACGATATACCCGGGATAAAGGCGGCCGCCGGGCTGCTCACATCCCGTGGGGCCAGGACCTCCCATGCCGCCGTGGTGGCCCGTCAGCTCGGAAAAGTCTGCGTCGTGGATTGTTCCGACCTGGAGATCGATATGGAACACCACCGGTGCAGGATGACAGGCCGGGAATTCCGGGAGGGGGATACGATCACCCTGGACGGGACGAACGGTGCAGTATATGCCGGGTGTGCCGAAATCATCAGGAAACCGCCCGAGGACCTGATTGCAGTTATTGAGGAGTGGAAAAAGGCTGAATAATTGTGGAGCATTCTTATAATTTTTTCCTGATGATGAAATTTCGTGACAATGTCCGGATACAGAATCGCCTTCGGTTTAAACCTAGTATTCCTGGTTCAAATGTCTTGTTTCACCGATCAATTTCCCTGCCCGGCAATAATTTTCCTGCTTTCGGTTGTCATCCTGGTCATCCAGCCCGTCTCCGCGAATGAATCACTAGTGACAGATTTTTTATTCACTCCAGAATCGGGTCATGTACCTCTTGAAGTCCAGTTTACCGGTACATCATCTGGTAC
Source organism: uncultured Methanomicrobiales archaeon (assembly GCA_963809105.1). Lineage (GTDB taxonomy): Archaea > Halobacteriota > Methanomicrobia > Methanomicrobiales > Methanospirillaceae > CAIKOD01. The sequence goes on from CAWEIC010000005.1 coordinate 824,875, forward strand.
GCCATCAGGCTGGTACTGGTGGTTTGGGGACGGATCTTTTTCGGATCGCCAGAATCCCCGCCATATTTTTACGAAGCCTGGTATTTACGAGATAGTCCTGACCGTTTCAGACAGGCAGGGCAATACCGGTTTCAAAAAACACTATATTGATGTTGAATCCTCCCTAGCAGACCAGGCTGAGAATGTTCTATGGGGTAACCTGTTCAATGCGGGTCCGCCAATTGAACGAATGGAAATAAACAGGACTTCTTTTATGACTGGGTATTTGGAAAACCAATTTTGCCTGTTCCATAACTTGGTCAGGTCACTAATCACCTATCACTCTGACAAGGGTTACAATGTGACATTCACAGAATCAGGGCTTCCCCCGGGTTTAAACTGGTCTGTCGTCCTGATCGACCGCAACGGAACACAGACAGAACAACGATCGTCAGGGAATTCCATCAGGTTTTCCGGCATAAATGGATTATACACGTATGCCATCCCCAGGGTTACATTTGGAAAAAAAGCCGTAAATATCTCTGGAATACCTGCACATGGTCCTGTTGACTACACGAGCGATACTATCCGTGTACAATTTTCTCATTTCGAGCCTTCCTGGGCAGGATATATCGTTGCATCGAATGTATCGGATCCGGCACCTGATGTTACGGCGGTCCGGGGGTCATGGAGGGTTCCGGTTCTCCCGCAAAATCCTTCTGAAATGACCCCTGTGTTCCAATGGATTGGAATTGGGGGTTTTTTTCCCGGGGATTCTGCCAACCTGATCCAGGTTGGAACTGCTTCATTAACCGGAGGGATTTACCAGCCACAATACGATTATGGCTGGACCGAGGTTCTGCCGTCCCTTTCCGAAGAAATTCCACCGGAATTCGTCATTGTTCCCGGGGATACCATGTGGGCAGAAATCCATGCCGAAACACCGCAAAACTGGAATATCACGCTCCGTGACCTGACACAAAAATGGCAGTACAACCGGTCAGTCCATTACAATTCTTCCATGGATAGCGCAGAATGGGTGCTTGAAAACCCATCGTACGAAGGAGAAACATATGGCCTTGCCAACTTTGGAACTGCAGATTTTGGAAACGGTTCATTGACGACTGAAGTGAACACAGCAACCATCGATAACCTGACCGGACCTGTCAGTTCCTTCTCCGGGTGCTCGATAACGATGGTGAATAATAATACTTCGCTGGTACGGCCTTCACCGGTAACGCCCGACGGCAGTTTCAGTGTTTACCAGGATTCGGATACCTGATTGTTTTAATTATCGGTATTATTTAATTGAACAATAGAAAAAGAATAAACAATATTGCTTCTGTTATAATCCTTTTTTTCACCAGTACACAAATAGGACCAAATGATCTCAGGGACAAGACCTCCTTTAATTTTTGTGCAAAAAAATACAATGCGCCGATATAATTGTTAACGAACAGGTCTGTCAGGGTTGTAGACTTTTGCGAACCAGCGATTAAGGAATCCCGAATATCCTTTATACACCGCCATATAAGTCAGGATCCCGTTTCCTGCGATAGTATCGGAGAGATATTAGACAATTGCAGGAAACTTGCTCAATCGATCCGGTTGCAGTATTGAACCAACGCGATTCCAGCCCTTAAACCGTTGAAAAAACAAGTAATACAGGCTTTGTTTCATATAAGGGGGATTAATGGGTATTCCTGTTAACGGGAGCAAATTCTGGCAGTATTGCGCCAAATTCCGGTGTTGCTGGGAATGCGGACGAACATAAGGTGGTAAAATTGAGGAGACGAGCCTATTTTTGCAATAAATAGGCTGAAATGAGGTTGGATTTTAGGCACTGTTTAGAAACCTGGATTTTAAATGGGATATCCCTCAATACTGGTTAATTCGGGTTTAATGGACTATATCGTGATTCCGAGGACCGAAACCTGGTTCTATTGTGATAGGTCAAGGAAAAAATTTGGTAATGGGATAAAAAATTCGAAACATTAATTCATGATATTAAGAATTACATCTCTAATCCGATGATTTATGGACCAAATGAGACCTGAATATTTTGCGGAGGTAATTTTCCAGAACTGACAGTGACAACTCCCCCTGTCGGACTCATTGCCCCACTAATATTTCCCACCCAAGTTATTGCAGGTATGGAATTCATTCCAGTGACGCCACTCCAGTTGGTCAGAGTTAAATTTTTTTCTTCCTGATTCAGGCTGAATGTGACTATCTGATTTGATAACGGTTCATTATTCGAATCATACACATATGCATCAATTTCCTGGTTATATGGGGGAGTGCTGACGCCATTAATATCAATGTTACTGGAATTCAGGGATATTGCCGTATAGAATGGTAGTATATAGATATGGGTTGGTGGGTTGAACCCCGGATTTTTACCGATAGTCGTATTCTGCGATATTGTCGACAATCCCGAATCGTCAGTCACCGAGAGATTTACAATAAATGGCCCTGATGATTGCATTTCCTGTTTGGAAATACTTCCATACACCTGGTACGGATTTGGATTAGAGATATTTGTGGTATCGAAAATGTTCCACGTATAGTTTACAATACTTCCATTCGGTGAATAAGATTCCGACCCATCAAACACTATCAGTGTTTTCTGTGCGACCCCTAAATCCTGGGTATCAGTAGTTATCTTCATAACCGGAACAGGGGGCTGGAACGTTCTTCCAAACGTGTTAATGTTCGAGGTCATTACCAGGACTGCAATTGAATCACCGGTTGATATGTTCTTTATATAGGCTAAATCGTTGTAAGGTCCCGAAAGATTGAGGGAAATTACGCGAGCCTGAGTTGCAGGAATATCAATATAATTGTGTTGTTCACTCACATTATAAGGATTAGAAGGGTCTGGATTGCCACTGGTATCATATACATTCATCACGGCTGCCCAGACTCCGTTCATACTTACCGACATGAGCCTTGAATCTTTTGTATTCAGGTTTAATATCGTAATATTTGCATGATCCCAGTTAGCGTCAGTAACATTTTGTTTCGTTAAATTAACAGATCGAATTGTCAGCAGCTCACTTTGTACATCAGCAAGATGTGATTGCCTGTTCATCGCATCTTTCTGCATTTGTGACAAAAACAAAGCCAGGGCCGATGCGGCAGTAACAGTAATCAGGATAAGGAGAAGGGTCCCGATGATAACGGAAATGGCTACTTCGTTTGATTGGCGGGACCTGGTGGACATCACAAAGTATTCGGATGCCTGAATTAATATATATTTTCTCAATAATCTATATAATTACTATGTTTATCAGAGATCGCAGGGAACCCACTAATTCCGCAGGTTTGATCGATATTCCCAGTATCATGCCTTCATCCTCGCCATGACAACGGTAATGTTATCCCTGCCTTTTTGTTTAGCCGCATGAACGAGTGCCTGACATGTTCCCTGAAATGAGGTGCTGCGGATAATTCCGACTATCTCCTCATCGGTCAGCCCTTCGATAAGGCCGTCGCTGCAAAGGAGGAGCACGCCTGAGCCGATGCTGAACCGGTACATGTCGGGGTTCACGACGGAACTACCCAGGGCGCGGGTGAGCCTGTTATGCATCGGATGACGGGAAACCTGTGATTGCGGGATCTGGCCTTTGTCAACCATTTCCTGGACAACTGAGTGATCCCTTGTGAGCTGACGAATTGAATCATCGACAAGATAGGCCCGGCTATCGCCGGCATGTGCAATTACCCCGTCCCCGTTATCGTCGACGAGGGCCGCCGTCAGGGTAGTACCCATCCCGTGCAGGGCGGGATCATCGGCCTGGCTCCTGAACACTACGCCTGCAGCACTATGGAACCCATTTTTTAACAGTAACTCCGGATCATGGAGAACATTATTGCCAAAGGCCAGGAATGAATTCCTGACAGAATCATGAAGGGCCTGTATTGCAACTATGCTCGCAACATCACCTGCAGGGTGCCCCCCGAGACCGTCTGCAACAGCGAGGAGCATGAATCTGCCCGATTCGGTTCTGATCTCCCAGGTCCCATGGGAATCCTCATTTCTCGACCTGGCTCCCTTATCCGTCCATGCGCACGTGACGATCAGAAAACGGTTCCTCCCTTGATTTCCTGTACCAGTGATAAAGCTTGGGACTATTAAACACACTTCTATGGTAGCGATAGTGCCTGGCTGTGGTTTAAATACGCCTGAAACTGGGGAATATTAAACACACCTCTGTTGTAACAGGAGTGTTTGGGATAGTATTGATGAAACTGCAATGCTCCTGATGTAACGATTTATTTCGGTTTTGTAATGTAACCCCAATGACTACCCTTCTCATAGCCTCCCAGTGTATCCTGCCGGACCCTGGTAACTGATGCCTCTGTCTTATTGGCAGGATTGTTTACCGACCGGGACACCTCGAATACCTCCAAATCCCCGGAAGGGAAGGGAACGAGGAATTCATCGACGATACCGGGGATGTCATCCCCTTTTCCGGCCCATCCTTCCTCTCCCCGGGAAGACAGTATTACCGGCATACGGTCATGAAGCGGTGCGACAAGATCGTTCGGAGTTGTTGTTATAATCGTAAAAGACCGGATTTCATTGCCGTTCCTATCATTCCCTGTATCAAACAGTCCGGCCATTGTGAAAAGCGATTTGTCTTTTCTCGAGATGTAAAACGGTATCTTTTTCGAACCTTCGGCCCGCCATTCATAATAACCGGTCGCCGGGACGAGGCAGCGTCCCCGTACAAGGAGGTCGCGGAACATCGGTTTACCAGCGAGCCCTTCAGCCCGGGCGTTGATGGGGTTCGGCCCCTTACCTGCTCCCACCGACCCCGAAGGCATAAGCCCCCAACGCATCACCGTGACCCTGTTTATCGTCCCCTCCCTGAAAACGACAGGAACGTTCTGGGAGGGAGCGATATTATAACACGGCAGTTTAAAATCCGGGAGCTCTGCGATACCGAACCGTTTTGTGAAAATACCTATCCGCACGGCGATGGAAAACCTTCCGCACATTAATGAGACATCGGTGTTGATCAGGATAAAAATATCCGGAAGCGAAAAAGACCATGTATCGGGTTTTGGAACAAGGAAGAAAACGGCACCACTCATAAGGCATCTTCAATAAATATTAATCAATAATGTATATATATATACAAAAACGATTACTATTATGCAAACAAAAATCCTCCTCGACGAGGAGCAGATGCCACGGAGATGGTATAATGTACAGGCAGACCTGCCGTCTCCGCTGGACCCGCCGCTCCACCCGGCAACCAAAAAGCCTATCGGTCCTGACGACCTTTCAGCAATTTTTCCCATGGAACTGATCAGGCAGGAAGTGACGACCGACCGTTTCATAGATATCCCACCGGAAGTCCAGGATGTACTGAAGGCTCTGGAGGCCGAGCCCCCTTTACCGTGCCCACCGGCTTGAGAAGTACCTGAAAACTCCTGCAAAAATCTATTACAAGTGGGAGGGTGTAAGCCCGGCAGGGAGCCATAAACCCAATACTTCGGTCCCGCAGGCCTATTACAACATGAAACAGGGGGTCGAGAGACTTGCAACCGAGACGGGAGCCGGACAATGGGGTTCCGCGCTTGCTTTCGCGACCATGCTCTACGACATGAAGTGTACCATTTACATGGTCAGGTCCAGTTATACCCAGAAACCGTACCGGAAGTCCATGATGCAGGTCTGGGGGGCAGAATGCATCCCGAGTCCGAGCACGAAGACGAATTCCGGGCGTGCAATGCTTGAGAAGGACCCTGAAACACCCGGGAGCCTGGGAATGGCCATATCTGAAGCTGTGGAAGATGCGGCAGGTCGTAAGGATACGAACTATGCACTCGGATCCGTCCTGAACCACGTCTGTCTTCACCAGACCATCATCGGCCAGGAGTGCAGGGACCAGCTTGCACAGGTCGATGACTATCCCGATGTCGTGATCGGGTGCGTTGGCGGAGGCTCGAACTTTGCCGGAATTTCATTTCCGTTTGCCGGTGACAAACTGACCGGAAAACATAAAGACGTAGATATCATTGGCGTAGAACCGGCATCGTGCCCGACCCTGACAAAAGGTCTTTACACCTATGACCTCGCCGATGAGGCCGGGTATACCCCCCTTTTAAAAATGTTCACGCTCGGACATGACTTCGTGCCTCCCTCCATCCATGCGGGAGGTCTCCGGTACCATGGGGATTCACCCATTGTATCCCGGCTTGTCCACGACGGTGTAATGAGAGCCGTGTCATACCACCAGAGCGAAGTATTCGATGCAGCCCAGGTGTTTGCCCGTACTGAAGGAATTATTGTTGCGCCGGAAACATCCCACGCGGTGAAAGGGGCAATCGACGAGGCAATGAAGTGCAAAGCGGGCGGTGAGGAAAAAACGATCCTGTTTAACTGTTCAGGTCACGGGAATTTCGATATGAGTGCCTACGATGCATTTTATGCCGGAAAACTCGTAGATTACGAATACCCGGACGAACTGATCAAACAGTCGCTCGCCCGGATACCAAAGGTGGGGTAGTCCCTGCCTGATGAGAACAATCGGCTTTCTCATCAATCCTTTTGCCGGCCTTGGCGGACGGGTCGGCCTGAAGGGGACCGATGGCCTCGCAGACATTGCAATGAAACGAGGGGCGGTCCCGGAAGCCTGTGCGAGAGCGGTTTCAACATTACGTCTTCTTAGGGATGCCGGTATACAGTTTCTTACGTGCTCGGGAGACATGGGGGAGAACCCGATGATTTCGGCCGGCATTGAATCCTATTCTGTCATTTACCTGTACGACGGCATCAGTACCGCATCGGATACAAAAGAAGCATGCAGGAGATTCCGGGCTGCCGGTGCTGAATTAATTGTTTTTGCCGGGGGTGACGGGACTGCCCGTGATGTCTATGACATTACCGGCCCTGATCTCCCAATCCTCGGAATACCGGCGGGAGTCAAGATGTTCTCAGGTGTTTTTGCGATCACCCCCGAAGCTGCCGCGGAAATAATCAGGACCGTGCCCATGAAATTTCGCGAAGCTGAAATTGCGGATATCGACGAGGAAGCATACAGGAGAGGAGAATTCCATACGCGGATATACGGGATAGGCAAAGTCCCTTATATCCCCGAGCTGAGCCAGGGGACAAAGCAGGTTTTTGACAGTGGAGATGAAGGACGTGCCAGGAAAGAAATTGCACAGTTCCTCGCCGAAGTTATGGCTGACGGATTACTGACTGTTCTTGGCCCCGGCACCACTACTGCCGCAATTGCCCGTGTTCTGGGCGTCGAAAAAACGCTCCTCGGCTTTGATGCGGTGCAGGATGGCCGGCTGGTCGGGAAAGACCTGGATGAAGCAGGAATCCTTACAATTCTTGAAAGGGAGGGTCCTGCACGGATTATTGTCAGTCCGATCGGAGCACAGGGTTTTGTCATAGGACGGGGGACCCAGGTTATCAGTCCGCGTGTTATCCGTAAGGTAGGTATAAAAAACCTCATTGTCGCCGCCACCCCGGCAAAGCTCGCTAATACCCCGACGCTCTATATCGATACCGGTGATCCTGATCTTGATGCCCGGTTCGGTGATTCAATCGCTGTTATTTCGGGGTATCGCATGGCGCAGCGGAAAAAGCTGTACCGGTTTTCCACCGGTCACCGGGAAGGTATGAACATTCCATCCGGTTGATAGCAAAGAGTCCGCATAACTTTTAAAAGGGTAATTTTGTTTTATGGATGAAATATCGTTATTTCAGGAAATCCCCGCATCTCTTACGATTTTAAATTCCGATATTCGCCACTGTTACCATGGTATTTTCAAACAGCGGAAATAAAAAAAAGGATCCTGGTTTTCCCTTACTTTACCGGCCACAGGGGGACGATCATTTTGCCTTTCCCATAACTCTCGTTAACCACCTGTGCAAGGGCTGTGTAGACTGCAGTGAACCCGCAGAGGATCCCTTCCCACCCGGCAATCTGGGTTACCGTCGCACTACCTGTTATCTCGCCTATTGCAAGGAGGAAGAAAAGGATCGCCAGAGTTGCAAAGACGGCCTGCATGGCACGGTTGAATCTGAGAGTCCCGATAAACATGACGGCAGTGAAAAGCCCCCACATCACAAAGTACGCAGCCATTGCTGAGGGGGATGTCTTATCCCCCAGACCCATTGCCGGGATCATGATAAGGGCGACAAGGGAAAGCCAGAACAGGCCATAGGAACAGAATGCCGTTGTTGCAAAGGTATTCCCTTTCTTCCATTCCATTCCGCCTGCGATCAGTTGTGCGATCCCGCCATAAAATATACCCATGGCAAGAATCATGCTCCCAAGGCTGAATAGTCCCGCATTATGAAGATTTAAAAGGACGGTAGTCATTCCAAAACCCATCAGCCCAAGGGGGGCCGGGTTTCCTGATAGATCAAGGTTCTTTACATTAACATCTGCTTGTCCGGTTGTCATATGTCATATCACCACATTGTTACTGGATTCTTTGGCTCAGCCACTTTTGAGGGAAACCGTTCTCCCTGAAATGTCTCACAGATTATTCCTCCAGAGTCGATACATCACCCGGGTCTATACCAAGTTCCTTAGCCTTGAGTACCCGCCGCATAATCTTCCCGCTCCTGGTTTTCGGGAGGGTATCAACGAAATCGATCTCATGGGGAACAGCGATTGGGCCAAGCGTCATTCGAACATGGTACATCAGGTCCTGCATGAGTTTTTCGCTTGGCTGGTGTCCGACCCTGAGAATAACGAAGGCCTTTATCGAATTGCCTTTCATGGTATCCGGCTTTCCAATCACGGCGGCCTCTGCAACGGCATGGTGGGAGACCAAAGCACTTTCGACCTCGGCAGTCCCGATATTATGGCCGGCGACGATGATAATATCGTCAGCCCTGCCGAGGATCATAATATTGCCATCCTTTCCCTTGACGGCAAGATCTCCTACGGTATAAACCCCTTTTATGGTCTCCCAGTATTTCCGGTACCGGTCGTCATCGCCATACACGGTCCGGAGCATGGCAGGCCAGGGAGATTTGATCACAAGGAACCCTCCCGTACCCGGCTTCACAGGGACCCCGTCCTTGTCAACGACGTCGGCGTCTACCCCGGGAATTGCCTTGCCTGCAAATCCCGGGCGCATCGGCTCGCCAAGGACCGTGGTTATCATGTGCATCCCGGTCTCGGTCTGCCACCACGTGTCAAGAATAGGGATCCTGTCCTTGCCTATTATGTGGTAATACCATTCGAATGCCTCGGGGTTCAGTGGCTCCCCGACCGAGCCGAGGATCCGGAGCGAGCTCAGGTCGTATTTGTCCGGCCAGGTCTCGCCCATCTTCATGAACATGCGGATTGCCGTCGGTGCCGTGTAGAAGATTGTGATCTTCTGTTCCTCGACAAGGTGCCAGTAACTCCCTGCATCCGGGTAGTCTGGCGTGAGTTCGGTTACGAATACCGTTGCACCCGTGGCAAGAGGACCGTACAGGATGTAGCTGTGCCCGGTGATCCACCCGGGGTCAGCAGTACACCAGAAGATATCGTTGTCCTTGATATCGAAGATGTACTTGCTGGTATAGTAAGTACCAACCATGTAGCCCCCGCAGGTATGAACAATGCCCTTTGGTTTTCCGGTGGACCCGCTCGTGTAAAGAATGAAAAGCGGGTCTTCGGCGTCCATGACCTCGGGAGGGCAGCTTTCATGGGAGCTGTTCATGAGTTCGGTAAAGTCGAGTGAAAGAGGGCCTTTCAATTCGACCTCCGGGCACTGCCGCCTCAAAACGATTACGTGTTCCACGCTTGAAGAATTGATAATTGCTTCTTCCACGATGGATTTCAGTTGTATCGTCTTTCCCCGCCTGATACTCACATCGGCGGTAACAACGACCTTGGCTTCTGCATCCTGGATACGCATGCTGAGAGCAGCCGCACCGAAACCACCGAAAACAACAGAATGTACGGCACCGATCCGTGCACACGCGAGCATCGTAATCAGCTGCTCAGGTACCAGCGGCATGTAGATGCATACCCGGTCCCCTTTCTTTACGCCAATCTTCTTGAGGCCGTTTGCAAAACGACAGACTTTGGAGAGGAGTTGCTGGTAGGTAAAAATACGCTCCTCACCATCCTCGCCCCGCCAGATAATCGCCACCTTATTCCTGCGGTGGTCCCGCACATGGCGGTCGAGGCAGTTGGCCGTGATGTTTAGTTTTGCGTTGATAAACCACTTCGCGTACGGGTAGTTCACTTCCCTGGTCTTGTCCCAGGGACGAACCCACTCGAGTTCGCGGGCCATGCCTTCCCAGAATGCATCGGGGTCCTTTCGGAACCTGTCATAAGCAGCCTGGTAGTCGCCCAGCCACGAATTCTCTTTGTATCGGGGGTCAGGTTTGTAATACTTGACATCCTCGACGAGTTTCACATCGAAGTCCTCGGTCATTCAGTCACCGATTTAACATTATTAATCATGATAAAATTGTATATAAATTTTTTTAATCCAGATCAGGCAAACGGGAATCTCCTTTTTGCCAAATCTTACATTAACCAGGATTAATATCGGAATCGCTTTGTATTACTGGCTATTTTATGGTCTTAATCATTGGGTCACGGGTCGTTCAGGGTCCCCGGGAGAGATATACCATTCCGGATTGGGATAGCAACCGTTCAGGGGAAAAAATAGGGCAGCTCCCGGCAGGCCTGACAATTATTAAGTTTTTATAAACAGGATATTCCATATGCATGTCGCGATAATCGGTGCATCGGGATATACCGGCGGAGAGCTGTTGCGTCTCCTCCTGACGCACTCTTCTGCAGAGGTTACCTGTGCTACGTCACGGAAGCTCGCCGGGACACCGGTTGTACAGTCACATCCTCACCTGAGGGGACTGACCGGCCTCAACTTCACCAACCCCGCAACCGGTGATATCGAGGCTGATTTTGCGTTTCTGGCGGTTCCGCACACCGCAGCCATGGAGTATGCAGGGCCGCTCCTGGAACGGGGGATCAAGGTCGTCGACCTGAGTGCGGATTACCGTCTTCCCAGGGAGATCTACGAACAGGTCTATGAAGTAAAACACACTGCATGGTTCGAATGCCCGTACGGCATCCCGGAATTACACCGTTCCTGCAGTATAAATGCCGACTTTATCGCTAATCCCGGCTGTTTCCCCACCGGTGCAACACTGGCTGCAGCGCCTCTTGCAGCCCGCGCCGGTGCGATTATCTTCGATTCGAAGACCGGGGTCAGCGGAGCAGGCGATAACCCGTCCGCGACAACCCATTACCCGAATGTGGCAGACAATATCAACCCCTACAAGTGGACAACCCACCGTCACCTTGCCGAGATGAAGATGGAGATGTCCCGCCTTGGGTCTTATGCCGACGTTTATTTCACGCCACACCTGGTACCGGTTTCCCGGGGAATAATAACCACGGCCCATATACTGCTTGACAAACCGGTGGGGCAGGAGGAGGTGGAGAGCCTGTACAAAGAGTATTACAAGGATGAATTCTTTGTCAGGTACCAGAAACCCATGTTATCGGCTGTCCGGGGATCAAATTTCTGCGACATCATGGTCGAGAGCGAAGGTCGCCGGGTCGTTGCAGTATCAGCAATCGATAACCTCGTGAAAGGTGCGAGTGGCCAGGCAATCCAGAACATGAATATCATGTGTGGCTTTAAGGAACAGGACGGACTCCTTGGCGGCGGGGTCCTGCCGTGAGGTGATTGGGATGAAGGTTTCAGATATCATGTCAAGAAAACCGGTCGTGGTCTCGGCAAAAGACCCGGTCAGGAAGGCAGCAGCCCTGATGAAAGAGAACAATATCGGAGGTCTGCCGGTCATGGACGGCGACGAGCTCGTCGGTATCATTACCGACTCGGACATCATGAAACTCTTAAATACCGGGCAGATTTCTGATGATCTCTGGCTTCCGTCGCCTCTTGAAATTATCGAAGTGCCTGTCCGCGAGATGATCAACTGGGAAAAGACAAAACATGCGCTTACCAATATCGGGGATCAACTGGTTGAAAAGATTATGAGTAGTCCACCGGTTTCCATTGGCCCGGACGCCGACATCGAGGAGGCTGCATCGGTTATGCTCCATGAAAAGATTGCCCGCCTGCCAGTCGTCGAGGACGGGATACTGGTTGGCATTGTAGCCCGGTCCGACATTGTACATGGCATTGGCAGCAGTTACCAGGCATCCGGGGGACCAGCGGAATGAAAAGCATCTGCGGGGTTGAGGGAGTCTTTGCAGCCGGGATAAAAGAAGGGAAATATGGTCTGACCCTGATTAAGGCAGAGGGAACAGCTGCCGGGGTGTTCACCTCGAACCTCGCACGGGCACCCCCGGTCCTCCTGATGCAGGAGAAGATTAACTGCGGGAGACTCGAAGCAATAATTGCAAACAGCGGTTGCGCAAATGCCTATACCGGGAAACGCGGTTATGATGACGCCTGCCAGATGGCTGAAATTGCAGCGGCCGAGCTGAAGATCGATCCGGATTTCACCGGAGTTGCCAGCACCGGGGTGATAGGAAGGTATCTTGATTTACCCCTCATTACCCGCCAGGCAAAAAAGATCGCCCCGGTTCTGGCCCACAGCCCTTCTGCCGAAGACGATGCAGCCAGGGGTATCATGACGACGGACCTGTTTGAAAAGCATGCACTGGTCAGGAGAGAGACATTTTCTGTCGGCGGCATTACCAAGGGAAGCGGGATGATCGCCCCGAACATGGGGACGATGCTTGCCTTTATTTATACCGATGCGGAAGTTGGTGCCCCCGAACTCCGCGATGCCCTGAAGAAGGCAGTCAGGAGGACGTTCAACCGGGTAGTTGTCGACGGCGATGAAAGCACCAATGACATTGCCCTCTGTACGGCAACAGGGCTCCACGGAACGGTAAAGAAACGGGAATTCTCTGAAGCACTCGAAGAATGCTGCAGAAACCTCGCAATACAGATCGCGACCGACGGGGAAGGAGCGACAAAACTCATAGAAATCAGGGTAAACGGTGCTCCTGACGAAGATGGTGCTGCTCGTGTAGCCCGAACTATTGCAGGTTCGCCTCTCGTGAAGACCGCCGTTTACGGTGAAGACCCCAACTGGGGCCGGGTTATCGCGGCAGCAGGAAGGGCGGGAGTGGAGTTCGAACCGGATTCTGTCTCACTCTGGATATCAGACGGTGTCTCCCGTGCAGAACTGGTCAGGGCCGGCGAGATCGTTGTCGATCTCGCCCATGCGAAAGCCCTGATGGCCGGTAAGAAGGTCGTGTTCGGGCTCGATCTGCACGCCGGCCGTGAGCACGCTACCGCATGGGGATGCGACCTTACCGAGGGCTATATCGAGATAAACGGGAGGTATACCACATGAAACGGGAAGAAGTACTGACCGAGGCCTTGCCGTATATCCAGCAGTTCCACGGAAAGACAATGGTTATCAAGCTTGGTGGTCACGCCATGGTCGACCCCGATGTGCTCGAGGACGCGATCAAGGACGCGGTTCTCCTCCAGCTCGTCGGGATACGGGTTGTCCTCGTGCATGGGGGAGGGCCGGAAATTACCGACAAAATGAAAGCCCTCGGGAAGGAACCGAAATTTGTCAGCGGTCTCCGCATCACCGACCAGGAAACGCTTGAAATCGCCCAGATGGTCCTCGTCGGCAAGATCAACACGAATATCGTGTCGCTGATAGCAAAATCCGGGGCACGGGGAATCGGGATTTCGGGAAACGACGGCAATCTCATTATCGGACGCAAAATGGACCTTCAGAAAGTCACCGTTGGAGGAAAAGAGCATGAAGTTGACCTCGGCCACGTCGGTGAGATCGAGGAGGTCGACCCGTCATTACTCAATACGCTTCTTGACAACCGGTACATCCCTGTCATTGCACCCATCGCAATCGACCGGAATGGCCAGAACCTCAACGTCAATGCCGATACCGCTGCAGGGGATATCGCCGTGGCTTTGCATGCGCACAAGCTGATCAATATGACCGATGTCGACGGCGTCATGAACCGGGAAAGGACGCACGTCTATCGCAGGGTGTCCCTCCATGAAGCGCAGACGATGATGAAAGAGGGCGTCATCAGCGAGGGAATGATCCCGAAGGTAACCTCATTGATCGATGCCGTTTCAAAAGGAGTCAGTTCTGCCCACATCGTAAACGGAAACATCAGGCACAACCTTTTGCTTGAACTCTTCACGAATGAAGGGGTCGGGACCATGGTTTTCGGTAAAAAAACGTCACCTTCATAACTGTCATATGGGTGGGAAGAGATATCCTGTATTCACAATTGAGAACGGTGTTGCATGAGCGTTTCCCTTTCCCGCATTTTCCTTTTTTTGATCTGCATATCGATCCTTACAGGACCATTATTTGCAGATTCGCCGGCTCCTCCAGAGTCGGGTCCTGCAGGTAATGTAACCCGGATTTCTGACCTGATCGCATCCGAACCGCCCGGGCACGTGACCGTTTATTTTTTCTATAACGAGTACTGCGGCGAGTGCCAGAAAGCACTGGAGTTTATTGGCAACCAAAGTCCACCATCAGGGTTCCGGGCACGACATCCTGACGTCATCATCCGTTCCTTCGACATCGCAAACAACCCTGACAACATGCAGCTGTTCCAGCAGTTTAATGACCGGTACGGGGTCCCATTATCGCCTGTTCCGGCGGTGTTCACCGGCGAATGGGAGATTATGGGAAATGAAAATATCCAGGCGCATCTTGACGAAATAGTTACTTCTGAAGAATCCAACCTGACTGCCGGCAACCCGTTTACCCTTCCTCAAATCCCCTCGTTTTCCGTAAACGGAGTACAGGAGTTGACCGTACCGATAGTCATCACGGCCGCCCTGGTAGACGGCCTGAACCCCTGTGCCCTTGCTGTACTCCTGTTCCTCCTCGTTACGATTGTCTCGGTAGGATCAAGAAAACGCATGCTCCAGGTCGGTCTGACCTATATCGGGGCTGTTTTCCTGTTTTATTTCCTTTCAGGACTGGGTGTTTTTGCGTTCGTACAGGTTTCTGGTATCCCCAGGATTTTCTCGACAGTTGCCGCGATAGTTGCGATTATTGTCGGGCTTTTGATGATAAAGGAGGCTGCGTACCCGGGAAGAGGACTGCTCCTCGCCATCCCGGAATCTAAAAAAGGTGCCATCACCCGGTATATCCATGAATCCACAATTCCTGCAGCATTTGTTCTCGGGATCCTTGTCGGTATCTTTGAGCTGCCCTGCACGGGTGGCATTTACCTTGCGATCCTGTCGATGATCACAAGTAAAATGACATCTGCAGCAGGTCTTCCGCTTCTCGTCCTCTATAATGTTGCATTCGTCGTACCCCTGCTCCTGACGCTTGCAATCGTTTATTTCGGGATCCCGCCGGAACGGCTCGAAAACTGGCGGAACGAACAGCGTTTCATGATAAGGCTGCTGATGGGATTATTCATGATAGGGATCGGGATCATTGTCCTGTGGTCGGCATATTCCCATTGATCGGGCCGCCTCCCTCTTTTTCGCCGGGTAAAACTGTAATGTTCAGGGGAGGTTTCCTTCTCCCGAACATTCTCTCTGCCGTTCCTCGCTCATCTCGATAAGGAGCTGCATGATTTTCTGTACATAAACCGGGTTTATTTTGTGTTCTACCGCATAATTGAAGGATGATTGTAATACTTCCTGCACCCGGGCCTCGTCATGGACGGGCAAGCCCTGTCCGGTTTTTATTCTGGCTATCTTCTCGGCCAGCGCCTGCCGTTTCGCTATCAGCCTGATAATTTCCCGGTCAATTTGGTTTATCCCTTCGCGCAGGGGTTCGATGGACATAGTAGTATGTGCGGAGGATAAGGGGTTAAACGTGATCATCGCCGTATCATGGAGGGACGACGGGGACATCCTGACCGCGTACAACGTGCTGAAACAGTGCACTTCCGCTTGTCATGCCCGGATCAGAAGTCATAAAGGGATTGCACATCATTTGTGTATTGGAATTTTATGTTGGAACGGATTACTAAACGGGAACGTTTTGACCTGGTTGTCGCCTGGCTCGGGATCACTATTGCATTTACCCTCGCAATTGTCCTGTCCGGTTTTTCCGGGAAGATTGATCCCGGCTATTTCCTTTTTATTTTTGGTGCTGCGGTGGTCACGGTGGGAATAGGCTTCGTGCTTCATGAAATGGCACACAAGTTTACCGCGATGAAATACGGGTACTATGCCGAATTCAGGAAAGACAATGTCATGCTCCTTATGGCCGTAGTACTTGCAGCGCTGGTCCATATCGTCTTTGCAGCGCCGGGCGCAACGGTCATTTATGCCGGAGGGCTTACAAAGGAACAGAACGGAAAAATATCCGCTGCAGGACCCCTGACAAATCTCGTGCTTTGCATCCCGTTCGCTGCGTTAATCCTTTCAACACCGTATATTACCGGGATAGGGCCGGTAATCGGGTTTGTCGGTATGATGGGACTCCAGATCAATGCGATGATAGCCACGTTCAACCTCCTACCGATAAGCATCCTCGACGGAAGGAAAGTCCTTGCCTGGAACCCGGCCATTTTTATTGCTATGATAGCAGTTTCCATCGCAATCCTGTATAGTTCCCTGACCATTTTCCCTGTATATCTCTAATCAGCAGTAGTTCTGATCGGATTCCTTTTTTTTAAACATGAGACTATGCAGATTTCTCTTTTGTGCTACCTGTCTGTGTTGGCCGATCCGGAAGACCCGCCGGGATAACCGTGATTTTGTTGCCACTTTCTTTGCAGTAGGAGTCTACACGGACCTCGACCCGATCAACCATACCGCTTGTGGTAAGAATCAGGGAATCCTGTCCTCTCAGTGCTCTCAGGATACATTTGTCGATCACGCCATAGGTAAACTCAAGAGCGAGTTTTTCCTCCTTTGCACGTTGTTTCGCCCGGGTACCCATAGCACCGATTGCCAGATTCCGTCTTGTTGAAATCCAGGTGGCAAGAGGAGTATCGTACTCCTCATCGACATTATAAACCGAGATTGTGCCTGGTTTGGTGTTCTCGCAGGAACGATTGATCAGATTTTCAATAATGTCGACCATATCCAGGACGCTGCGGGGCTTTCGTTCCGGTTGTGCCAACCCACGCCGCCCAAGTTCCTGCGATAGTTCGAGGAGGGTCGGAATAGACAGGTGCGCTTTACGGACATGGTCGGAATTTCCAAAAGCAACATCCGGCACGTCTTCATAAAGAATCCTCCCATCCAGCAGGAGGATTGCCCGATCTGCCCATGGGTAGGCAAGTTCAACGTTATGGGTCGAGATGATAACCGTTTTTCCCTCGTGGTTCAGTTCGTCAAGTAGTTCCATGAGATCTTCCGAACCGGAAGGGTCAAGGCCGCTTGTCGGCTCATCAAATACCAGCACATCCGGGTCCATTGCCAGCACGCCTGCAATGGCAACCCGTTTCTTCTCTCCTCCGGACAGATGATGGGGTGGGCGTCGATCAAACCCCTCAAGACCGACATGCCGGAGCGCCAGCGCAACTGCCTGCCGGATTGCCTGATCATCATACCCCAGGTTGGCCGGCCCGAAAGCAACATCCTGGTACACGGTCGGTGCAATGATCTGGCGGTCCGAGTTCTGCAGCACGTACCCGACTCGTTTCCTGAGCTGCCGAAGGGACGGAGTATCATACCGGATCGGTTCATTATCAAAGAGCAGGGTGCCGGAATCCGGTCTGATCATGCCATTGAACATCTTTAACAGTGTGGACTTGCCTGCCCCGTTTGGGCCAACCAGTGCGATTTTTTCGCCCCTGCGGATATGAAAACTTATTCCTTTGATCGCCTCCTGGCTTCCCGGTACCGGTACCTGATGTCCCTCGCTTCGAGTATGATATTCATGAAATCACCACAATTCTTGTTATTATCGCGAGCAGGATCGCACTCAGCGCGATAAGGTATGATATTACAGGGATAAGTGACAGCATCCGGACAGGTTCCGCCTGGTCCAGCGAAGGAATTATCCCGTCATAACATCGGCAGTCCATTGCCCCGATGAGATCCTCTCCTGCAATCCAGCTGGATATGAAGAGCATCCCGCAAAGCAAGGAGAATGAGCGGATTGACTCTCTTGGCCGACTGTACCCAAGACGCATTATCTGGGCCTGCCAGATTTCTCTGGCCTGCTCGTAGATGATGAAGATATATCGGTACATAATCATCATCAGATCGATAAGTTCGACAGGCACCCTGCACCGTTTCATGATATTAAAGAGATCAGTCATCGGGGTAGTTAGCGCTATAAAGAAGAGCGAAATAGTGCATCCGAACACGCGAAAGAGTATGAGAACGGACTGCCGGACGGCTCCGTCAGTAATCGTGAGGTTAATCCAGGAAACCGGAGAAAATTGCCAGATAACCTCTCCTCCCCCAAGCATGAATAAAAGGACAATAATACTGAGGGCTGTAAAAACGGCAGGTGCAAGGAGGAGCTCAGCATATACAAACGGAGACACACGTGCACGTATTAAAAGAACCAGACTAAGTATAACACCTGATATTAAGGGAACAACCGGTGTCGGGGATACAAGGCAGATAATAAGGGAACCAAGACCGAGAAGGATCTTGGTGCCCGGATGGATATGTCGGAATGTACTGTTTTGTGCGACATTATCCAGCAGCTCTTCGAACATGGTTTATCAGGAATCAGGAGTCACGTCTTTTCTGGCCATACCAATATCCGATCACGAGTCCGACTACAACTCCCCCTATTGTAGCCTGTAACGCGAAAAGGGTCGATTCGATCTCGGCACTTGGCGGCACATATTGGGGAATAAGGGGTATAAAGGAGTCTAATGGTTTTCCAGTCAGTTCTGCAATCTTTTGTGATCCAACATCGTCCGATCCACTGAATTCATGACCTGGCTGGCTACTGACGATCAGAAAGAGGATCACAAACGTGAAAAGGCCAATCAACGTGAGTATCTCAAGTTTTCTGTTCCCGAGCATAATTACACCTTTTCTTTGGTAACACCAGTATTGGTTCCGAGTGTGGATTCAATCTGCTTTTTCGAGAATACACCCAGTTTTTCGATGAGATCGGGTTTGAGCTGGAGGATGTACTTAAAGACCAGTGCAAGAACGAGGCCTTCGATAATTGAAAGCGGTACCTGGGTAATCGCAAATATTGCAAAGAACGCGGTGAACGAAGCCATAACCCCTCCGACCGCAGCCGGGTAGGCAAGGGCAAGTTCGAAAGAGGTGATGACATATGTGACAATATCTGCCACTGCCGCTACACAGAACACGGTGACATAAATATTAACCGAGGTATTTTTCAGGAATTTGTACACCGCATAACCGACAAGAGGGCCACCGATCGCCATTGAGACCATGTTGGCTCCAAGAGTGGATAATCCACCATGCGCAAGCAGAAGTGCCTGGAACAGCAGAACAACGAAACCAATTGCTGCGGTAATGAATGGGCCAAAACACATGACCGAAAGCCCGGTCCCTGTCGGATGGGAGCAACTGCCGGTTACCGACGGTAGCTTGAGGGCGGAAAGTATGAAGATAAACGCCCCGCAGACCCCGAGGAGTGGCAGGTACTCCCGATCTTTTCTCATCATCGACCGCAATTCAATTATTCCCATGACAAGGAATGGAATGGCGATAATCCACCAAACCAGACACCACTGCCAGGGTAAAAATCCTTCCATTATATGCATAATACTACGGGATCAATTTTACTTGCTTTAACTAAATAAAATTTGCTTAGTTATGTTCTAGTTTTTTTACCATATTTGAATTTCCTATTATGTTATGGTTGTTTCCTCCGGTATTAGTTATCGAATCCGGATAGAAGTAATGTAACGTTATGGTCCATGGGCTTCATCCGGTTTGAAATCCTTGGGTCCCTGGCCGCTCCGCTTCTCACCTTCGTATTTTAACGACTCAATAACCCGGACGACTTCCTTCCCCTTTTCAAATGCCTCCTTCAGCGCCGTCGGGTGTCCGCGTATCCCCTTATACCGGTCCATTTCATTTGCAATGATATTGTCGTAGTATTCGTATCCGATCGTATTGAAAAAGGCTGTAATGATGGGAAATGCCGCATCGAACACATTATCCCACGAGAGGCCGGCGGTGGAAATAAAGATCCCCTTATGCCTTTTAATCTGTTCGTTTTTGAAATAAAGGGTTTTCAAAACGAATTTTCGTGCCCAGATATACTGTGTGCGATCGATAAGGCCCTTCAGCTCTGCCGTAATCCCCATGCTGTAAATCGGTGATGCAACAGCGACACAATCCGCAGCCAGGATACGGTTGAAGAGACCGATTGCTTCATCCTGCACGATGCACTCTCCCGTCTTGTGGCATGCATTGCACCCCCTGCAGGCGGTATATGAAAGTTCTTTCAGAATCACTTTCTCGACTGAACCCCCGGATTCCCGTGCCCCGGCAAGGAAGCTGTCCAGGAGAGTCTCGGTATTTCCCTGGCGGTGGGGGCTGCCTGATATACCAATCACCGTGACGCTCATGCCCTGTTCACGCCGGAAAGCCTGCTCCTGAGAATTGAAAGCGTTTCTTTTGCCAGTTGCTCCGCGTCCTGTTTTGCCGTCGGGTGGGAGAGAATTGCTCCTTTTTCATCAACTCCCCTGATCATGAGGTAATGGATATCGCTGTCCGGGATATCGATAACATGAAAAAAACACTTGACCGACATCACTGCACCGTCGAAAACATGGTCCCATGTCTGTCCGGCAGTTGCGAGAAAAATGCCAAGACGCTTTCCTTTCCGTTCGGGCGGTACGATCGGCAGTTTCAGGACATATTTCCGGGAACGGAATACCTGGGCCCTGTCGATCAGTGCTTTCCCCTGGGATGATACTCCCAGGCAGAAGATTGGGGAGGCAAAGACGATGATATCTGCCGCAATAATTTTATCGTGGATACGTACCATGCCGTCCTTCTGGATACAATAATTAAGGACCTCGCAGGCGTTGCATCCTTTGCAGGGGTTGACATCGGCATCCACGATGGGAATTTTCTCGACCTGTACATCGGGGTCCTTTTTCATTGTATCGAGCACCCAGTCAAGAAGGGTTTCTGAATTGCCTCCCCTCCGGGGGCTGCAGGCAAATGCAAGGACATTTATCGGCATGCATGAGCCTTAGTTTCGGGATAATAAAAATGATGGTGTTAATGTTTTCAGACTTTTTTAAAGCAGAGGTACCAGTCCTTGCACTCGTACCCTTCACCCGGTCGTTTTTTCATCTCTTCTGCGGTTTTAGGGGCTGGGACGACGACCTTATCCCCGGGTTGCCAGTTTGCCGGTGTCGATACCTTGTGGGCATCCGTCGTCTGCAATGCCTTGATCAGGCGTAGAATTTCAGGGATATACCTGCCGTTCTGGAGCGGGTAATAGATCATCGCTCTCATCATCCCCTTATCGTCAATGAAAAACACGGTCCTCACCGCCGCTGTCGAACTCTGGCCCTCGTGGATCATCCCATAGGTTTTCGCAATACTCATCGACAGGTCGGCAATGACAGGAAACGGAATATCGACTCCCATTTTCTCCTTTATCGCATGAATCCATGCAAGATGAGTCTGATACGCTGTCAACCGAAAGCCCGACAAGCTGCACGTTCAGTGCCTTAAGTTCATCGTAAACTGCAGCAAACGCAAGGAACTCTGTTGTGCAGACCGGGGTAAAATCTGCTGGGTGCGAGAACAGCACCACCCATTTTCCTTTGAGATCCGAGAGTTTCATCGGGCCCTGGGTGGTCTCGGCACTGAAGTCCGGAGCCGGTTCTCCAAGAACCGGCATTCGTCCGGAACCCATTTCTCCACACATCAGGCTCACCTATTTCATTACTTCATCGAGCTGCGCTTTCCCGTACACATATGCAGGCATCCCCGCAAGGAGAAATGCTACGCGGAGCGCCTCTTCTACTTCTTTCTTGGTGACACCGAGTTTCGATGCCCCGAGAAGCTGGGCATGCGTGGCATGCTGGTCGCGTAAGGATGCGGCAATTGCGATCGCAATCAGTTTCTTTGTCTTCCGTGTCAGTGCACCGTCATCCCAGATATGGCCCTCCAGTTTCATGACCATCTCAAACATTTCAGGATCGTTCACCGTCAAATCCTGAAAAAATTTTGGTACTTTTCCGATTTGCTTTTCCAGTTCTTTCAGATCTTTTGTCATTATCCTCACCCGCTCACAAGTTTCATCGGTTCTCCGCAGCAGACCAGTTCTCCGCCGCCAACCGTTTTCACAACTACTACATTTCCGCAGATCTCGCATTCGTAGATCTGCCCTTCCTTGGAAACATTGACCATTCTCTAAAACTCCAGTAAAGTTTAATGCTAAACCAGAAGTCGTCCGGATATATAAATGGATTGTTAGTTTACAAATCCGGATATTCTAATGAATAAATATCATGGAAGTATTTAAAACAAATTTGAATGGGAAAAATAATATTACTGGGAACTCTGGCCCCGTTTGGGTGGATGTTTTGCATCTTCCGGTGTTTTTACATCAGGCCTGATATGTGTCATCGGGAAGCACTGGTACTCCTCGCACGCACAGTGCGGACACTTCCTGAGGTCCTGTTCGCTTTTATCCAGTTCATATTCCCGACCGCAATCGAGGCAGACATATTTTCCCGGACCGACTTTTTCTCCAGCTGTATACTTTTTCTGTTCTGTCAAATATTTCACCTACTGCTGATATGGTGCCGTCACTTATTTATTATTTTTGATTGTTCCCTCAAATGAAGTTTTTTCGCGGAAATACCCGTTTTGTTACCAATTCAGCAGCGATTACCACATGTTGCCAACGTTCAAAATCTATAAGGGACCTGCGAATCATCTCATACCATGGGCAGGAAGATTATCGGTTTGCTCGGGAGCCCGCTTGAGCATGGGAATACGGCAAAACTACTCGACCAGGCATTGAAGGGTGCATCGGATGCAGGGTGCGAGACCGAGAAGATTATCGTCCCTTTCCTGGATTTCGAGCCATGCATGGAGATGATGTTCTGCAGGGAGCACGAGATCTGCCAGATCGAGGACGGTATGACCCCGATGTATGCAAAATTCCGGGAGGCAGACAGCCTGATCATTGCGACCCCCATCATGACGATGGGAATTCCGGGAAAACTAAAAGGCTTTATGGACCGGTTCCAGGTATTCTTCATGGCTAAATTTGTCAGGAAAAAACCTCTGGTAGACCCCGGAAAGAAGAAACACCGGCGTGGGCTTTATATCGGGATATCGGGAATGAATTTGCCTAATGTGTTTGACGGCGCAAAAATGACGGTACAGGCGTTCTTCCAGATTACTGATTTTAACTACTGGGATGAGCTGCTGATCCGGGATATGGATACGATCCAGGATATAACAACACGGCCGGAGCTCTCGACCTGGCTTATAAAAAGGGTTACGAGCTCGGCAGGCTCCTCGTCAAAGACACTCCTGCAGAGTGATCTTTTCGAACGGGTAATAATGCATGATGAAATGACGATGTATTTTGAAAAAACGGGAACACGATGAGGCTGCCGGTCTGCGAGGAGTGAACAGAATGGTTGCATTATGGATCGCTTACCGGAACCCGTCATAACCGGTTCAACGGAATTATGAGGGTGAACTGCGTGAGAAATGGTAACGCGATCAAGCTTAGTAAAGAAAAAAGGGACGATATGATCTCAGCAATTAAAAACTATTTTTTAAAGGAACGAGAAGAAGAAATAGGGGATTTGGCGGCGGGGCTGATATTAGATTTCATAAACAAGGAACTGGCACCGGAATTTTATAACCAGGGGGTTTATGATTCCTACATGTGCATTAAGGATCTGACCGAGGATTTACTGGTTCTCCAAAAATAATGGCAGTGACGATATTTCAGGACCAGCCTGCCTAAATTTTAACATATTCCGGAAATGTTATCCATGTTACTACGCAACCCGATATTCAGCCTTGTTTTACAGATATCAGAGGAGTCCTCTCTCTTTCATGGAAAGAAAACCATTCCTGGTAACAATCATATGGTCAAGGACGCGGATCCCAAGTATCCCCCCTGCTTCGATCAATTGCCTCGTGACTTCAATGTCCTGGGTGCTCGGCTCGAGGGTTCCGGAAGGATGGTTGTGGACACAGATAATGGAAGCCGCCCGGTCGGTTATCGCATCTGCAAAGACCTCGCGGGGATGGACGAGGCTGTGATTAAGGAGGCCGACGGTAACGATCCGGTTGCCGAGGACCTCGCCTGCACCGTTAAGAGTGATGCAGATAAAATGTTCCTGTTTCTTAAATTCGAGACCATTCAACAGGATGATGACATCCTCCGGACGTGTTACCCGTATGATTTGCCCGGGGTCCTTTTCCGGATAACGCCGTGAGAGCTCGAAACAGGCAGACATCTGGGCTGCTTTTGCCGGCCCCATCCCGTGGACGGCTTCCATTTTTTCATAGGTAAGCCCTTCCCTCCCTGATCGCAGCTCTTTTGCAAGTTCTCCCGCAACCGAGAAAACATCGGCGCCTCTGACGCCACGCCCGATAATCGCTGCGATAAGTTCCTTGTCAGACAATGCACCCGGGCCAAGACGACGTATTTTCTCGCGGGGCCTGTCACACTCGGGTACATGTATCATTTTTTTCATGAATTCACCGTGTTACCGGCCCATTTCCCTGGTCGGTTATCCCGGGCCCGGATGAAATAAAAACCATGATCAAGGATACAATGAGGTGATATCCGGGTAAAGAGATGCTGATTTGCATGCTCACGAGACCGGCCGGAGAGAAATATTTCACGGAGCATCGGAACCGAACTATGATAAACGTTAATATCCGGATTGTCACATATGGTTCACCATGGCAACGAAGGAAAATTTAATGGAGGCATTTGCCGGAGAATCACAGGCAAACCGGAAATATACGGCATTTGCCGAGAAGGCCGGGGAAGACGGGTTTCACAACGTGGCAAAGATCTTTAAGGCCGCTGCTGAAGCTGAAGCAATCCACGCGCATAAGCTCCTGAAAGTACTCGGCACTATTGGTAAAACCGAGGATAATTTAAAAATGTCGTTTGAAGGGGAGACAAAGGAATACACAACAATGTACCCTGAATTCGTGAAAACCGGCGAAGCCGAGAAACAAAGCGATGCAGTGATCGCTTTTAATTATGCGATGAAAGCCGAGGAGGTTCATGCCGGAATTTATAAGGAAGCACTCAGAATGGTCGGTTCCGGTAAGGATATGTCTTCGAGAAAAGTCCTGCTCTGCCCGGTTTGCGGGAATATTTTTCTTGGCGAAGCCCCGGAAAGGTGCCCGATCTGCAATGTGTTCCGCAAAGTGTTCAGGGAAATCGAATAACAGGGTATAACCGGCTCTTATTTTTCGCAATCATAGGCATGAAAGACCAATCCCCTGATCCTGAACGTTTGAGAGTACCGCGTATACAATATTTTCATTGATGGTTCCGCCATAATTTTATCATTGATTATTACATGAAATGAGGTAACAATGCCCAAAGTAACAGTATATTCTACCAGGAACTGCCCGTACTGCAGGATGGCGAAGGCATTCCTCGAAAAACACGGGATTCCCTACACCGGTATCGATGTCGGGGAGGATACGGAACAGGCCAAAAAGATGATCGAGATTTCAGGCCAGCGGGGAGTGCCCGTGATCGTGGTAGATAACGAAATCATCGTCGGGTTTGATGCCCAGAGGCTGAATGAACTGTTTGGAGATGAAGAACCCGGTGATATCGTTGATGTACTCATTATCGGTGCCGGACCGGCGGGGCTCACCACTGCAGTGGACCGTGCCAGGAAATCGCTAAGTGCCAAGCCTGATTTCAGAGAATATCGGTGGACAGGCCCTCGAGAGCTGGGCTATTGAAAATTACATGGGATACCGGATGATTACCGGTGACGAGCTGATGAAGAAGTTCGAGGAACAGGTGAGGGAGCAGAATATCAGTCTTGACCTGGATCAGGCGAAGGAGATTTCTGTATCGAATGGCATTTTTACCGTGAGAACGGTCACTGGTGCAGAATACCGCGCTTACAGTATTATCTTGAGTCAGGGCATGAAGCCAAAGAAACTCGGGGTCGAGGGCGAGGAAAAATACCTTGGACGAGGACTTTCGGTCTGCTCGACCTGCGACGGCCCTCTGTACCGGAACAAGGAGGTCGCTGTCGTCGGTGGAGGCAATTCAGCCCTTTCCACCGCTATCGAGATGAGTAAGATAGCCAGGAAGGTTCATCTTATTGTCCGGAGCACTATCAAAGCCGATGCCGTTTACGTGAAACTGCTCAGGGAGCAAAAAAACATAGAATTGCATTTAAATTCTATAATCACGGGGATACAGGGAGATAAATTCCTGACCGGGATCTCGATCCGGGATAAGGAGACGGGAGTCGATACGACCCTCGGTCTCGATGGCGTATTTGCCGAGATCGGCTGGGTGCCGAACACGGATTTTCTCAAAGGACTTATCGACCTGAACGAGAAGGGAGAAATTATCATCGACATCAACTGCCATACCAATGTACCCGGGATATTTGCGGCAGGAGATGTGACAAATGTCAAGGGAAAGCAGATTATTATTGCCTCGGGTGAAGGGGCGAAGGCGGCACTGGAGGCCCAGGAATACCTTATGAGGCAATAATCCGTTATCCTTTTTTGCAAGTGAAATAATTACCAGGAATTCATCTTTTTTTCCTGAACAACACGATCCGGTTCGTATTTGTCCCCGACCGGTTGTTGTCGATGCCCCAGATATTCGATGTTTTTGTAAATTTCTGTTCGTTCATAAGAACCCCGAAGCACCCGAACTCTGCCTGTTCCCCGGCAGGGATTACGTATTCTTCGAGAAGGATCGTACCTTTCCGGACTTCCCCGACTTCAAAGGCAACCCATCCTCCGGGAGCGGTGATACGGAACAGCTCGAGGAATACTCTCCGTACCATGTCCGTCCATTGGTTGACTGAAGAGGTCATGGTGATGGTCTTGCCTACTTCCCTGTCGTCAATTCCGTTGAACCAGCAACGGAGCCAGTTGTCAAGTGAATACTGGACATTATTAAGGAATGGAGGTGAAGTGACGGTAAGGCTGACAGAGGAATCCCTGATTTCGGGGGTATAAGAAGCGTCGCAGGAAAGGAAAATTCCCTGTGATCCTGCGGAAGAGAGAGCATTTCGCTGATCTGCAGTGACGGATCTTGTAAGACTCTTCGTTTTTTTCGCAATCAGTTCGTGGGTATCGCGGTAAGAAGGCACCTGGGAACGTTTTTTATTGATCCTTTCCTGGGAATCAGCTGAAACAGCCTGGTTCGGCGGCAGGGTGTAGACTGAGAAAAAGCCGCTGGAATGTCCGGTGAGGCGGTTGGTGGCGATCATCCGGATCCACGCATCGACAAGATCTTCACGCCCCTTTCTCTGTTGTCCGTTTAAATACTCCCTGAGCGCCAGGATCTCATTTTCGGTTTCCGGGTGGTAAAACATGGAAATATCGATATCGGCATCACGGATCGGAGTCCTCGGAATTTCACCGAGCCTTTCACCGACTTCCTCACCGGAAGGAATAAAAAACCTTGGTTTCGTAAGGATGATCGAAAGCGGGTTGATATCATTGGTTGCCACGTGCCGATTGAGGAGGCCCGCCTCAAGGGGCGTTGTCCCCCGGCCTCCGAATGGATCGTATACGAGGTCCCCGGGGGAGGTCAGTCTCTCTATGAAGAAAGCCGGGAGCTGGGGTTTGAAACAGGCCCTGTATGATATTTCATGAACAGACGATGCCTTTCTCTGGGCGGATGTCCAGAATTCGCCCCTGAAACGCCGGAATGGTTTCCCGTTCAACTCGATTGTATCCCTTTCAGGCGCCTTCCCGGTGATGCTAAAAAAATCCGGTTTATCCTTATGTAATCCTGATTGAGAATATGAATCAGGTTCTTTCGATTTCCGGGACGCAGGATCCGGGATGGGTCGGGATTCCATCAGTACTTCAGCTTCGTTCCCAAGCGATAAAAATGAGTTCCCGCCAGACCGGGAAAGATACTACATTAAACCTGATCAGCAAACCTGATATCCATGGATGAATTGCTCAGGAAGGTCGTTCATTTTCTTCTCGGCCTCGGCATTGCCATAACAATTCCCCTCTTCGACCGGCAGATGGTACTTGCGGCCTTCGTGATTGCAATATTCCTCGGTTTTATCGTTTCCGATGCGCTGTCACGCGGTTATACGATACCCCTTATATCCGGTGTGATAGCCCTGCTCGAGCGGAAGGACGTCCTCCCAGGGAAGGGGACTCTTTATTTTGCGATCGGGGTATTCTTCTGCCTCGTATTTTTCCCGTTGACGGTGGTCGTACCGGCCGTAATCTGCCTGGCCGTCCTTGATGGCGTTGCGACCATCGTCGGGATCAGGTTCGGCCGGCACCGCATTTGGAAAAGTAAGAGCCTTGAAGGCACCCTTGCCGGAATCGGGGCCACCATTGTAGCCCTTCTCATTCTGACGCCCCTTTCTCCACTTTTTGCGGTGGCAGCTTCCGTAGTCGCAGGAGTCGTCGAGCTTGTAACCCCTGTCGATGACAACCTCGTGATACCGGTGAGTGTCTGTATTATCCTGACACTCCTGCACTTCTGAATTATTCGTTACTTTCCTGCATCCTTTTCTTTATATCCCTGCACCATGAGGGTCGCAAGGTGGCGGACCGGTTTATCGGTATGTTCAGAGATATGGAACTCGCAGAACGGGCAGCAGGTAATGACCATTTCGGCGCCGGTTTTCTCTATCTCCGTCCTTCTCCTCTCACCCAGTGCGGCCGCCTCTTCAGGCAACCCCGATCGCACTCCTCCGCCGGATCCGCAACATATTGCCGGCATCTCAACGATGTCCGCCACCTGCCTGAGCAGGACCCGCGGCTGCTCCGTGATCTCCTGTCCCCGGGCCAGGTGACACGGGTCGTGATAGGTAACGACCAGGTCCAGGTGCGAAGGAATCTCGGTACCGAATTTTTCAAGCACCTCAGAAAAGTCCATAACCGTGAAAGGCGTCGTATAATCATGTTTGAGGGTTGAACCGCACCCTGCGCACATTGTCATCACGATTTCGGTGCCGCACCGGGTAAATGCCCCTATGTTCTTCTCCTGGAGGGTTTCCAGGTATTCAGGCTGTCCTGTCCTGATGAGCGGGGAACCGCAGCAGATTTGCTCGTGGGGGATTAATACCCGGATTCCATTTCGCCTGAGCACCTCGATGGCATCGAGGGCGGTCTTTGGAAGCCTCAGATTATACATACACCCGACGAAAAATCCGACAGTCCCTTTTACCGGTCCATAGGGTTCTATCACTTCGGCAGTCTGCTCCAGGAATGAAGGCTCATCGCCCTGGACCACACTGCGACCGGTTTCCCTGACCAGGCAGGCTACTTCGGCATGCCTCGGCAGGGTATGTCCCTCGAAATGCGCCATGGCCCTTAGTTTTTCTATGGCTTTCCCGGGGATTTGGATCTCCTTAGGGCATACTCTCCAGCACGCCTGGCAACTTGTGCAGGTAAAAAGACCCTGGCCAACAGCCTCGGTGGGACGATCCGGCCGGTCACGCGGGTCAAGTGCAAGACGCATCTCCTGCCTCATTACTGTCGGCCCTGCAAAAGTCGTTACCTGAAGGGCAGGACAGACCGAAACGCAGGCCATGCAGTTGATGCAGGTCCGCAGCGGCTTGATCTGATCGACAACTTCGGGAGCTGGCATCCTTGGAGCCGATGAATCATCGATGGTGATTGCAGGCAGGGCTGAAATGTACGGGATTAGGTCGACGGTAAGATCTTTGACGACGGGGAGGTCGAGCGGCTCAATCCTGATGTCATCCTTCGCTTCCTCCATACATGCGAGCACAGGCTCCCCGTTTACCTGCACCGAACAGCTCCCGCACTGGCCGGTCCCGCAGCAGTAGCGATAGGACAGTGTGGGATCGGTTTCATCGTGGATGGCATGGAGTACGTGGAGCACACGGGCGCCTTCTGAAACGTTAACATGATAGGTTTCGAAGTGTGGTCTTTCGTCGGTTGATGGGTCGAACCGGGAGACATGGACCGTCAGCATCTTCATACCTGCACCTTCTCGATTCCACTGCAGGTAAGGGAAATATACGTATGGCCGAATGGCGACGACTCCGGGAGCCAGTCCTGGCTGATATCCTTCCTTACGTGGGCTCCGCGCGATTCTCTCCGGAGCAACGCAGACCGGACTATGAGCGAAGAAGTGACCAGCATGTTTTCAGCCTTGCAACATTCAGCAAGATTCTCCCGGGTTGTTGCATGAAGTGAAATCCCCTGAAGGGTCCTTATCGTCTCCAAAGTTTTTTTAAGGCCTTTTTCCGTCCTGAAAATGCCTGCTCCGTCCCACATGGCCGTTTTCAGGTCATGGATAACCTGGGCCGGGTTCGCATCCCCGTGAAGAAACCGGTCGAGCCTCTTTTCCTGTGCATCAACCTGGACTTCATCAACTTTCTTTGCGAGGCGGGGTGCATTTCCTGCTGTTTCCCCTGCACGTTTTCCGAATACCTGCGTATCGGCCAGTGCGTTTCCCCCGAGCCGGTTGGCACCGTGAACGCCTCCTGCGACTTCGCCGCAGGCATATAACCGTTTCAGGGTAGTAGAACAGTCAGGGGCTATCCTGAGGCCTCCCATGATATGGTGTGCAGTTGGCGCCACTTCCATCGGTTCTTTCCTGATATCCACGCCGAATTTCAGGAACTGCTCGAGCATAGTGGGGAGACGTTGCTCGATCTGCCAGGCCGGCAGATGGGTCACATCGAGGTATACGGCATTATTGTCGGTACCTCTCCCCTCGAGGACCTCCGTGGCTATGGAACGGGAGACCACATCCCGTGTAGACAATTCTTTACGGACCGGGTCGTACCGTTCCATAAAGCGCTCTCCCAAACGGTTTTTTAATACGCCGCCCTCCCCACGGACTGCTTCCGTGACCAGGCGCCCTCTCGCGTCATATGGGTAGACGGCTCCCGTAGGATGAAACTGTACCTGTTCCATATCTATCAGCTCGGCGCCGGCATTGTACCCGATTGCGTAGCCGTCCCCGGTCCCGCTCGAAGAGTTCGTCGAGATATCGTATACTTTTGTTCCACCACCTGTTGCGAGCACGGTGCTGTCGGCGAGGAATGTAATCATATCCCCCCTGCGATCGAGTCCAATTGCACCGGAAATACCCCCATTGTCCCGGAGAAGACTGATGACAGAAACCTCCTGATACGTAGCGACCGACGTTTCCTTTAACCTCTCTGTAAGGGTGACCATCATCTCGTGGCCGGTCCGGTCACCCGCATAGCATGTCCTTGGAAAACGTTGCCCGCCAAACGGTCGCTGTGCAACACAGGAATCGGGTGATACATCGAATACCGCTCCCCACCTGACAAGGTCATTCATTCTCTCCGGGGCTTCTTCGACTAAAACCCTGATTAATTCGCGGTCGTTTAAGAATGCCCCTCCACGGAGTGTATCTTCATAATGGATCTCACAGGAGTCTTCCTCTGATAATACGGCGTTGTATCCGCCTTCAGCCATCGGCGTGCATCCGCCTTTTCCCACGATGGTCTTCGAAATAAGCACGGTATCACCGTAGGTATCTGATTCTATCGCGGCTCTGACGCCAGCTCCGCCACTTCCGATAACGAGGACATGGCAATCGACCAAATCATCTGACCGCATCTTATTATTACGTGAATCCTATACTTACATAAATAGCTTGGAATAGCAGGATTGGCCGGAATGAGGTTTTTAATGAAATTTGGGGGCACGTCGGTTGCCGATGCGGGAAGTATTTCCCGTGTCACAGACATTGTCCGTACCTGCCGGGAGTCCGGGAACGAAGTTGCGGTGGTCGTTTCGGCCCAGAGGGGCGTCACTGATCGGCTGATTTCCCTGGCATCCGAAATTGTCCGGAGCCCTGATAACAGGCAGGTCGGACCCTTCATCGGATCCCTCAGGGCCCGACACATGAATATCCTCGAAGAAGCAGCAAAGGACCAAATCCCCGCAGTAAGACCGGAGATCGAAGACCTTCTAAAAAATCTGGAGAATATTTTTTCGGCTATCCACAACCTGCGTGAGGTCACGCCGAGGTCGCAGGACTATATCATAACGTTCGGTGAACGTCTCAACTCACTGGCGGTCAGCGCGGTGTTCCGCCAGAATGGTATCCCATCATCAGTTCTCGACGGATGCGAGGCAGGCATCCTTACGACACCGCAGCATGGTGAGGCCATGGCGCTTACCGAGAGTGAGTCAAGGATTAAAGAGCGGGTCCTGCCGCTCCTTTCCTGCGAAGTGCCGGTTATCATGGGGTTCATGGGGTGCACGAAGGAAGGGATAGTGACCACGCTCGGGAGGAGCGGGTCCGATTATTCCGCTTCAATAATAGGTGCGGGAATCGATGCCGATGAGATCTGGATCTGGACCGATGTCGACGGGATCATGACTTCGGATCCGAGGATCATCAATGATGCCCGGGTCCTCGACTCGGTCTCGTACCTTGAAGTAATGGAACTCTCTTATTTCGGGGCAAAAGTAATGCATCCTCGATCGATTGAGCCTGCCATGAAGAAAAACATCCTCGTCCGGGTTAAAAACACCTTCAACCCAGGCCACCCCGGTACCTGCATTGTCAGGGACGAACGGCACGACAGCCGGGTCGTAAAGGCTATCACCTACATCGAAAAAGTAGCGGCAATCAATATCAACGGGGCCCAGATGATAGGCAGACCAGGTGTTGCCAAAGCGATATTTTCGGCCCTTGCAGAAGACGAAATAAATGTGATGATGATCTCGCAGGGCTCGTCCGAGGCGAATATTTCCCTTATCATCGACGAAGCCCAGGCAGCCATGGCACGGGAGGCGCTTACACCTCTTGTAAACCAGGGAATTGTAAGAGAGGTGACTATCGACTGCAACGTCTGTGCGGTTGCGGTTGTCGGTGCAGGTATGGCCGGAGCGAAAGGGACAGGGGGACGCATATTCAGCGCACTCGGACGGGCCGGTATCAATGTGCGGATGATCTCGCAGGGTTCGTCGGAAGTGAATATATCGTTTGTCGTGGACCAACCGGATGGTCCTCGGGCGGTTCGGGTAATCCATGACGAGTTCCGGCTCTCCGAGGAATGTGATGACTGAAGACGCGTACAGAGAGGCCGGGGTGGATATCGATCTTGAAGCAAAGGCGATCCACGCCCTGGTTGAGAATCTCACGTTCAGGAGAAGAGGCAACTATACGGTTACCGGCTCGGCCGGACACTATGCAGGTCTCATTGATTTTGGCGATAAGGTCCTGGCGCTGACCGTTGACGGTGTCGGAACCAAGATGCTCGTCGCCGATCACCTGCGCGACTGGTCAACGGTTGGCATTGACTGCATCGCCATGAATGTGAACGATCTGTACGTCATGAACCTCGAACCGGTTGCATTTGTCGACTATGTCGCGACCGATCACCTGGAAATCGAAAAAATGGCACAAATAGGCACCGGCCTGAATGAAGGCGCACGCCAGGCCAATATCGATATTGTCGGGGGAGAGACGGCCACGCTGAAGGGCCTGGTCAAAGGGCTGGACCTTGCCGGGACCTGTTTCGGAATTCAGGACAAGAAAAAGGTGGTAACCGGTGAAAAGATACGATCCGGTGATCTTATCGTCGGTGTTCCCTCAAGCGGGATCCACAGTAACGGGCTGACGCTTGCGAGAAAAGTCGCCGAAGAACACGGGGGTTACGATCAGAAACTACGGAACGGGAAAACCATCGGACAGGAACTGCTGACCCCGACAAGGATTTACCATGAAAGCCTAAGGATTAATGCCCTCGCCGATGTACACGGTATGTGTCACCTCACGGGCGGAGGACTGTTGAACTTCAACCGTTTGTCAGGTTATGGCTTCGAAATATCACATCCCCTGAAAAAACCCGAGATCTTTACCTGGATCCAGGAATGTGCGAAGATCCCGGAGGCAGTAATGTACAGGACATTCAACATGGGGATGGGGTATGCCTACATCGCCGGCCCTGAAGAAGCTTCCCAGATTACCAAAGAACTACCCGGATCGCAGGTAGTAGGCGAAATAACAACCAGGCCGGGTGCGTGGCTCGGTGAGATTAGAATAACATAGGATCAATTGATACGCCACCGGCACCGGACCGCTCTCTTATTCATCCGGACCGGGGGACTCTTCGTTATTGTTGCAATCGTCCTCCGGGATCGGTGACTTTTTCGTTTTTTCGGATACGATTGCACTGTTTCCTGAAGGGTCATCGATAATCAGGGTTGCCGGGAGCCTGCCATCCCTGATTAATTCTATCTTATCCAGGAGGACAGAGGCTTTTTCTTTTTCGCCCGCCTCCCCGCAGGAAAGTACCCCCCTTACCACGTTTGCGATACGTTCGAGTACACCTTCAATATTGGTAACGAATCCCTCGCATGCAGGCCCCGGGTCAATTCTCACCCCGAGTTCCGGGAGATATATCACACCCCGCATGCTCCGGACGACACGCACAAGCATATCATCTGTCGTATCCACCCTGAACTCAAGGCGCCCCGGCTCGTGTTCACCAAGCACCTGGGTATCGACGTACCGGTAGCCACATGCGCCGCAACTGGCTGATATAATGAGGATATCTGAAAAATAAGGAATATTATCGGTCTGATAAAGATATTCAATTTCAGTGTTGCAGACAGGGCAGGGTCCACGGACCGCCGTCCGCACTAGACACCGCCAATTTTATCGCGGGATATCTTGACCCCCTGGGGTGTTACGACGACA
Source organism: uncultured Methanomicrobiales archaeon (assembly GCA_963809105.1). Classification (GTDB taxonomy): domain Archaea; phylum Halobacteriota; class Methanomicrobia; order Methanomicrobiales; family Methanospirillaceae; genus CAIKOD01. The sequence goes on from CAWEIC010000005.1 coordinate 859,649, forward strand.
TACCGCTGGTCTCCGAGGCCTATGATATCTCCATTGACGTCCTTTGCCACTTCCTTCAAGTCCTTGAGGACCCGCTCGTACATGACTTTGTCCATCTTCAGGCGCCCGATATCGACAATAACGACATTCCCGTTGTAAATCTCGTCCTTTACTTTCGGGCTGTCCTTAATATCGCCAACGGTCGCGATTTTTACCAGGAGTGCCGGTGCCCCTGCCTCAGCCGCTTCATACTCCTGGAGGTCGAGGTCCATATAGTCTTCTTCAGATGACACCGTCGACTTGCCAAGAAGCGTATCGAATATTTTTCCCATAAAAAAATGGTATGTTGAATTTTATTTAATAGTATCTATTCAAAAAAGCGCTGCGATTCAATTTCTGCCCGAAGTTTTCCGGAAAAAGGCTCCGGTTTCCTCAGGAGATGTATCATCTAAAATTCGAGCGCCCAAATCTCGTCCCCGACATGGTGAATGTTTTTACAGACTTTTCCACTTTTCATCTCTCTCATACTGCCTGCATCGTAGAGGGCAATACAGACCGCAATAGGTTTTCCATGGCGTTCTTCGACCACCTGGGCGGGTGCACCCGCACGGATATCGTCGCTTATCGAAACAATTCCGGGTCGCATTACATCAGCACCATTGACCACGTAGGGGACGGCTCCCGAATCGACAACGATCCGCCTTTCTGGGAACGGGTGGTTTAAAATTCCCCGGAGCGTCGGGAATACGGTTCCATCAAGTTCCATCAGCAGGGGTTTTTTATCGACCATGTAAAGAAGGAGGGATGTGGTGGTCTCGACGATTTCAAGATGCTCCCTGTGGAATATCAGCTTCAGATTCGCCAATTTCTGCTTTAAGGCGTGAAAAAATCGGATTGAGCTGGGATTTCCTGATGGTATGACGCTTTTTTGCCTGGATCTTTGACATTGTTCCAAAACAGGTAGTGTGTAATGGGAAGAAAAACTATTCCCCCCCCCGGGACGAAAATAAACGTGCGGCCATGAACAGGCATAGGTCCCAGATCATGGGCAAGCAACCAATTTCCCTTTCCTTGTTGATATTTTGAAGTAATAGCTGATATTATCAGGCATTTCCGACGATGCTCCGGCAGGATGCACCTCGGCCCCTGTACGTTATATTTATGTGTATACTGAACGCACATGTCAGTACTCCAAAGCGATCGATACAGGGGATTACATGACAAAAAGGCCGCTGGATATTTTGGACCAGGTACTGAATCGTCAGCCTGTAATCGTATCCCTCAAGGGAGGAAGGGAACTTCGGGGCATCCTCCAGGGGTACGATGTGCACATGAACCTTGTTCTTGACAAGGCTACCGATGTGGAAAACGGTGAGACCAGGAATGTAGGGACCCTCATCGTTCGTGGAGACAATGTGATCTATATATCCCCATCAGTTGAACAATAACTAAACAGTTTTTCAGGGTGACCAGGTTATGTCGAAAGGAACTCCCTCAATGGGAAAGATGAACAAGAAGACCCACATCGCCTGCCGGCGCTGCGGGAGTATCTCATACCACTGCCGTGACAAAATATGCTCTGCGTGTGGTTTCGGAAGAAGCAGTCGACTGCGCAGTGTAAGATGGCTGAATAAGCGACCAAAAGTCCCGACGCATTAGAGGGACCATGTGTGGAATCGTTGGCATCGTGGATGCTGGCGGTGTATCTTTTTCTTTATATTACGCCCTGTACGCGCTCCAGCACCGCGGTCAGGAAAGTGCCGGCATAGCAACATTCGATAACGACGGCCTTCATAAGTTCAAGGGGCAGGGCCTTGTAGCGGATGTCTTTACGACAGAGATCCTTTCCGGGCTGAAAGGGACGGTCGGTGTCGGGCATGTCAGGTACCCGACGACCGGTGCAAACCGGCCCGAAAATGTCCAGCCCTTCAATTTCCAATTTAAAGAACACAACATTTCAATCGCCCATAACGGGAACCTCGTGAATACACAGGAACTGCGTGAGGCATATGAGCAGCGGGGACAGATATTTTGCACCACTACCGATACGGAGATCATTGCAAAGCTGATCACCGAGGAGATTAGCAGCTCAGGGGGAATCGAAGATGCGGTCCTCCACTGCATGCGAACACTGAGGGGGTCCTACGCGGTCACCCTTATGGTCGATGGCGTGCTGTATGCATTCCGTGATCCGCTTGGTATCAAGCCCCTCTGTATCGGAAAAACCAGGAAAGGTTATATCGTTGCCTCCGAGAGTGTTGCAGTAGATGCCCTTAACGGGACATTTATAAGGGATGTCAACCCCGGCGAATTAATCAGGCTCGATATCCAGGGTATGCGCTCAACCCAGATCGCGGTTGCAAGCCGCCACGCACATTGTATCTTTGAATATATTTATTTTGCACGGGCGGATTCCGTGATGGACGGCGCGCTTGTGTATGATGTCCGCCGCAATATCGGGGCTAAGCTGTTCGAAGAGGATCCTGTGATCGCCGACAGCATTTGTGCAGTGCCCGACTCGGGGACATCTTATGCAATGGGATATTCCATGAGGTCGCATATCCCGTTCGTTGAAAGCCTCATGAAAAACCGGTACATGGGAAGGACTTTCATTATGCCATCGCAAAAAGCGCGGGAAACTGCCGTCAGGATAAAGTTGAACCCGATAAGGGAGCACCTGCGGAACCGGTCGGTCGTGCTCGTAGATGACAGCATAGTCCGTGGAACAACATCGCGGCGGATTATCGAAACGATGCGTGAAGCCGGGGCACGGGAGATCCATGTGAGGATAGGATCGCCGGCGATCCGGGCCCCCTGTTATCTAGGCGTGGATATGCCAACCCGGGCGGAGTTGATTGCCAGCGATAAAATCGAAGAGGAAGTAAAACGGAGCATCACCGCCGACTCGCTTCACCATATATCGCTCGAGGCCCTCATCGAAGCAATCGGTGAAGAACGGGTGAATATGTGTACCGGTTGTCTCACGGGCTGCTATCCTGTTACGATAGACGGGGAGAAATCGCAGGAAACGGTCATTGACTTTGTCGAGGGTACCTACCAGACCAGGCTTGAATCGTTTGGCGGGGAAGCCTGAATATTACACATCTCAAACTCCCTTTTTTCCAGCATGTGTAACCTTTTTCCATGCGTCCACCGATCCGGTTCCCCGGGATGCGTTGATGTTTCATGGGAACAAGACAAATGGTTTTTGGAATTATCGGCCTGCTACCGCATTTGTTACCATGTATCAGGCACTGAATCCTGTTGCAGCAGACATTCCCAAAATCAGATAAGACTTCTTACAAAACAGATAGCGAGGGATGGATTTGAACCATCGGTCTACGGGTTATGAGCCCGTCGGGATATCCTGACTACCCCACCTCGCTTTTCACTGGAGGTTATTATATACCCTTTCTGCGCTCTTATAGTTTACTGGTTTTCCGACTGACACCATTACACGGCAGAAGGGTAATTATAATCCGGGCAGAGGGTCAACCGGGATACATGGAAGACGACGAGCTCGCACGGATCCGGGGAAAAAAATTAAAAGAAATGGAGTCGAAAATGAAGGAAAATGCTGAAGGAAAGGTGCTGCACCTCGATCAGGCTAATTTTTCTGCGATTACTGGTGAACACCCGGCCCTCGTGGTCGATTTCTGGGCAGAATGGTGCGGGCCGTGCCGGATGGTCGGACCGGTAGTAGAGGAACTATCCCGGGAATTTGCCGGAAGGGTCACGTTTGCCAAGTGCAACACCGATGACAATGCGATGCTTGCCAACCAGTTCGGAATATCTGCTATTCCGACGTTGCTGTTCTTCATGAACGGGCGCCTCGCCGACAGGGTTATCGGGGCGTATCCCAAGGATGCGATGAGAGCTAAAATCACCCAGGTGTTTGGATCATCCGTTGAAAAGTCCGGATAATCGCACCATATCCCTGGTTTTTACCGGTTGCTCACATAAAATGATGACCGGTCACCTGCACAATCAGAGCGCCTGTGACAATGACCTGTACGAGTTAAAATATCTGCAATTATGGGATAAAAATAATTCTTAATCCCATTGACACCCGGGAAAGAACTGGCGCTACCACAAAGCACAGATATCACCATCTAAATAGAAATAATAACAAAACTGTATGAGAAGATCCGGTCCTGCTGGTGAACCGCAACCGGTGTGAGAAATATGGAAGAAAAAGGTACCGATCAGAGCGAGACAATCGTCCTTTCCGATAACGACGATTATTATGTGGAACTTTCCGAGTACCTCGAAGTCCTTTCCAACAGCCAACGGCTCAAGATCCTGAAAATCCTTGAAAAGAGCCCGAAAGAGGTCAGGAAAATTGCAGCCGAAATCGACACCAGTTACGAAAATACCAAAAAGCACCTCGATAAGCTGTTAAGTACCGGCCTCATCAGGAAAGAAGCGGGTCTTGGCCAGGCAACGTCAAAGGGGGTTCATCCGGTGTGGAAATATTCCCTTGTCCCGGGAGCGATGGAAGCGATCGTGAGAAACCTCGGGCTTTTCTCCAATATCAGGATCAATCCTGTGGACTCAGAACTGCGCACCAAACTCGATGCGGTAAGGGGTCAGGTTGCAGAAGAACTTCTGGCACCGACCCCGTCCCTGGTCCTGCTCGGAGGACCCGACGATGGTAAAGTATTCCCGTTGTCAGGCCGTGAAGTGCGGGTCGGGAGGATCGACCCTAAGCATCAGAGCGCATACGACCCGGCAGAAGATGTCATTCTTTCGGCCGAGTACACAGCAGTCAGCAGGATTTCGAAGCCGCACGGTAAACTAATCAATGAGAACGGGCTATGGATTATCGAGGACGGGGGAAGTACGGGCGGCACGATGGTAAATTCTGTTGCCGTCACCGCAGACAAAAAAGTGCCCCTGCACGATGGCGACCTGATAGAACTTGCAAAAGGAATATACGGGGCAAAATTACTCGTCATTATGCCGAACCAGGCATGATTGAACCGGAAAAGAACCCGAATTTCAGGACCATGAATATACGATTAACAAGGCCCGATCCAGTCCGCTTATTGCTGCTGATCCTGTTCGGGGGATTAATATGCGGATTCGCGGTCATTGGTTCAGCTTCGGCTTATACAATCCATTTTTCAGCAGGGCAGGGTGGTACAATTAGTCCCCAAGGAGATTATCCTTTGAATCCTGGAGCTTCGGTACCCTACAGCGTTACTGTCAATTCCGGATTCCATATCTCGAATGTGTTGGTCGATGGCGTAAGCAAAATTCAAACCGGTGAATCCTTCGTATCTTCAGTCACAGGCGATTCAGATCATACGGTCTCCGTTACTTTTGCCCCAGATACGGGTTCTCTCGACATCAGTTCAAGTCCAAGACAAGCAGAAATATATATCGACGGAGCCGACACCGGCTTTCAGACACCTCAAACCATTGAAGCAACCGTGGGGACGCATAACCTTAAACTCTCATTGGAAGGTTATCAGGATTATACTACAACAGTTTCGGTAAATGCCGATCAAACGACTACGATTCAGAAATCGCTTACTCCAGGAACACCCACCCCTACAGCATCCCCTACTACCATCCCAACAACGACGGTGAAAACAACCTCTCCTACACCGACAGCGACACAGACTACAAAACCGACAACTTCAGTGACAACCACGGCGACAACAGTGCAGACAACGGTTACAACCACAATCCCTACGACATCCCCGATCGCGACTATTACAACGTCTGTTCAGCCACAAACGGAAACTCCGACGCCGACTGCATCTCTGCCGGAAACAATTCTTCCCACTCCGACAGAAAGGACTTCCATTCCTACGACATCTCCGACGACGGCAGTAACGACCCAGGTCCCGGTCACGCCCACAATAACGGTGATGCCGACGAATACACCCGTCATCAATAATTCAAGTATTATTGCCCAGCCATTGACAGTTGTTACTACAGTTACCCCGACGACAGAACCGACAAATAATACCCCCGCAATTCCTGCAGGACCCCAGATACCCCCATTCTTCACACCTTCAAACATTTCGTGGTTCCTTCTGATCATGGTGGTTCCGCTCGGCCTCCTGTTATCCCATGATTACATGGGGCTTGGCCATATGTCGTTCCCCCAGGCACCGGCTGTCAGGGCCGTTGTCGCCCTGGGACAGGGGATAAGCATACTCGGTTTATTCTATATCCAGAGGACCCTCATGGACCTGATATCGGGCCTCGACAACCCCGTTTTCCTGCCGTTGATCCTGATAACCATGCTTTTTATTGCCTACCTGACATTTTCGGCGATTGCCCTTGCAATCGGTTCCGTCCTCTCGAGGCCCCTCAGGTGGACACTGAAAGTACACGTAATTATCGGGGTTGTCGGTACTCATAACCGCTCCGCTGGTGCTGTTCTGGCTGACTGCCGGGAACCCGAGAATTATCCTCGCAGCGGTCGCAGTCGCTCCGCTCACGGCACTCCTGGCGCTCTGGCAGAATCATTCCTTAACGCTTCACGTCCAGAAGGGAGGATATCCCTGGGAGGGCTTTCTGGACCGGGAAGAGACGACCGTTACGGCAATGAACGATTCCTATTTCAGGACCGTGGTTTCGAGGCCTGACAGCTTCCCGCCGGAACTTGCAGACCGTTATACCAGCATCGAATTTCTTGGCAAAGGCGGACTCGCCCACGTTTACCGGGCCATGAGACTCAAGGATGGGAAAACTGTGGCGGTCAAGATCCCGATCAGGTTCGATGAGACAACAGGCAAATGTTTCATGAAAGAGATCGTTGCCTGGGAAGGACTGCGCCACCCGAACATCGTGGAAATTACCGAGGTGAATATCCTTCCGCTGCCCTACGTCGAGATGGAGTATGTCCGTTCAGGCCTTGCAGATTTAAAAACTCCTCTCCGTCCCCGAAAGGCTGCGGAGATTATCATGGGCGTTGCAAAGGGGCTCGCCTATGCGCACGAGCAGGGGATTATCCACCGCGATATAAAACCCCATAATATCCTGATCACAAGGGAAGGCATCCCGAAAATCACCGACTGGGGAATGAGCCGGCTGCTGGGATCTTCCGCCGTTCCGACAGTCACCGGCTTTTCCCTGGCATACGCCGCCCCTGAGCAGGTGTCGCCGGGAAGATTCGGGGAGACCGATGAACGCACCGACATATACCAGCTTGGGGTTGTGTTTTATGAACTGGTCACTGGAAAGCCGTTATTTCCGGGTGATAACCTTGCAGCGGTTAGCAATGCCGTGATATCGCAGACCCCTGTGCCCCCGTCGCAGATCAACCCCGAATCGGCCGACCTTGAGAGGATCATTCTGAGGTGCCTCGAAAAAGAGCCGAAAAACCGGTACCAGACGGTCCAGGAACTCATCAACGACCTGTCCGGATACCTGGCCGGGGAGAATCCGCCGGTTTCTGAAGGAGAGCAGGAACACAGCGGGGAGGGAGAGTTCTGAACATGGACGGCTCGTTTGAAATCGACGGGGTCGTTGCCGGGATGTCGTGTACCGGAAACCGATCCAATAACGAGGATACCTGTTCTGGGGAAAAAATTGCCGGCGGATACCTTATCGCCATTGCAGATGGTATCGGTGGCCACAACGCGGGAGAAGTGGCATCGGCACTGGCAATTTCACTGTTGTTCCAGGAATTCCGCTCCCGGTACTGCGATACTATGAGCGGGGATGAAACGGAACAATTATTTTCCGAAATTTTCCGGAATGCCCACCGCGAGATCGAAAATGCGGCCACCGGAGAGCGTGAAGGGATGGGAACAACCCTTGTAGCGGCGTTTATCCGGGACAACATCGCATACATAGCGAATAGCGGCGACAGCAGGGCATATATTATTAGAAAAGGAATTATTTTCCGGACAAAAGATCATTCCGTAGTCCAGTCCCTTATAGACAGACACCAGATCGGTCCTGAAGAAGCGTATACGCACCCGTTCCGGGCGATGCTCACCCACAGCCTTGGGAGCAATTTTCTTGTGGACACGTTTTGTCTCCCCCTGTGCCCTGGCGACCTGGTACTCCTTTCAAGCGATGGGTTCCATGACTATGTTGCTGAACAGGACATTGCGACGCTCGAATGGGACGGCCCCATTGACGAGCTGGTGAGACGACTGGTAACCGAAGCCGTGGAATTATCACGCGATAATGTTACGGTCATCGTGTACAGTACCCCGGTCTGACAGGAATACCGTCACTCCCCGGGTGTCGTCTTACCGTTTTCTTCGGAAAGTATCGGCCTTCAGTTAATCCGGTCCCGCAAATCCTATGGGCGATGCTGGTTTTTCAACAAAAAAAATTTATGTGGGTGAGGTGTGCCGGGAATAATCCGGCTTGTATGGACTGGTGAACGTTGACATGGCTTTGGACTGGAAGCCCCGGATGTCTGGGACGGTCAATTGTTCTGCTCCGGAGGCCTGGATGAACCATAGGCGGAAGAACAATGATCAGGGTGATTCGCGAGACCGATACCGGTTATGTATGTAGCGGGTGTTACAGCAGGACCCTGATGATCGCCGACAGAACCCGAGGGTAAGGAGCCTGACAGGGCGGTATCGCCTGGCACCAGGACGGGTGCAGCATGTGCAGGGGCGGTGAATGACGACAGGATGCAGAATGCAACCCCGATTAATGCGAGAATTATCCTGATCATTCGTATCTCCCGAAATTTGGTCTGATATGAGTCTGACCCCGGGCCGATCCCGGGACTTCGCACAACAATTTATGGCAGGATATATAATAAAATCCTAAAATGGGGCAGGTTATAGGAATGACCCCGATGGTACAGGTCTATAACCGGGAAGTTCAGCAGGTATCGGGATCAGGGCATCAGAAATTTTTCGTCAAACCTGGGGAATGAATAGTATTCCCCATTTTCTTCGTGAATAATGCTACGCGGGAACATTCCCAGGCCGTATACGGATTTGACTATAGTACTGAAGGATTAGAATTGTTATCGTTGACAAGGGTAATGCAATGATCAGGGGATCTATTGCTGACCATGGCAGCCCTGCAAGGCTGGTATTTCCGGTGAGAGCCTTACATAGCTCGAATACAGCGGCGTAACGGGTGTTCACAAACAGGGCCCAGAGGAACCAGGCTACGGCACCGATTACAAGACTGCACCTTGCCGCCGTCTCATCGGGTTTTCTGGAATACACAGCGACGGCAAACACCGGCAGGAATGCAGATGCGCATAACCCCATGAACATCGCTGTCGCAATTGCAATCACGCTGCCCGGCATGAGAAACGCGACTATGACACTGACGATAATCATAACGAGAATGCCGACCTGGTTAGCCCGCATCGACAAGGCACAGGCGCGACCCCTGCCCCACAGGTCGCAAATCAGTGCTGTTCCCATTGTATGGAAAAGTGAGCTCAGCGTAGACATTGCTGCAGCCAGGAGTGTGACCATGAACAGGACGACGAACCAGTCAGGTAGTGCCATATTGATAAAGATCGGAATAATCGTATCGACATTTCCCCCAGGTGCGACCTGGACTGCGATTTTACCCATGGTCTGGTAAAAATATACGTTGGTCAGGGCCCCGACAGTGAATGCGACGCCTGTCATCATCAGGATGAACGGTCCCCCGACAAGAATGGCCCGGTTCAGGGATTTATTGTTTTTCGCAGTCATAAACCTGACAACAAGCTGGGGCTGGGCCAGTACCCCGATCCCGACACCGAGGACGAGGGTCGTAATCATAGTCAGCCATATCGAGGACCCGAAGATCGGCATGGAAGTCCATCCTGTCATCCCGGCATTGACTAGGCTCTCGGGTACAAGCGGTGCCATGGCAGTCAGGCCGCTGTTTGCGGCATTCACGCCGCCAAGGAGCAGGTATGTTGCAACCAGGAGAATAGTCATCCCGACAAACATGATGGCACCCTGTACGGCATCGGTATACATTACCGCAATAAGTCCTCCAAAAATAACGTACACTGCAACGATTATGGCAAAACCGACGAGCGAGGTGGCATATGATATGTTGATGGTCTCCCTGATGAACTGGGCCCCCCCGATAAGAACGGCTGCTGTATAGAGTGGCATACCGATTATGATCACGAGTCCTGAAACGACCTGCATGAACTTCGACTGGTAAATTTTTCCCATCAGGTCAGGGAACGTGACTGCCTGAAGTCTTTGCCCTATTTCACGGGTTTTTTTACCGAAAACAACGAATGCCAGGAGGATCCCCACGCCGATATTGAGCACGGTAAGCCAGATCAACCCCATGCCGAGGTTTGCAGCCTGGCCGCCAAACCCGACAATTGCAGATGTGCTGATAAACGTAGCGCCGTAGGACAACGCGATAATCAGCGGATGGGCCTCTCTTCCTGCAACGAGGTAGTCCTCGCTTGTTTTCGTTTTCCTGTACCCGAGCCAGCCGAGGTACAGCATGAGGACTACATAGAGCGCAGTCACAAGGATAAGGGTCGCACTATTGACAGCCATGCTAACTCTCACCCCCTTTATTCCAGTTCAGAAGCCCGTAGACGATACATGCCAGCGTGAAACCGATGGCTAATACATATCCGATAATAATCTGCGGGTCAGTGATTCCAAGTATTCCAGGCATAACAAACACCAGAGGTAAACCTGTTGCTTCATGGTACAAGGGGATCCGGAAATTCCGGTCCCCTATCTAAAGAGGAAGAAAAAGTCTGCACTCTGCAGGGCCGATGTAATCCCGATCCCGTGACATGCAGCCATATATGATTTACCTGATTAGTTCTGGGATAGTGCCATATTTATTCATTTCCCTGACCTCCCAACACTGGCCGGATTCCAGGGTGCCGAAGTCTGAACGCAATCCAGGATTGTGAAATGAACGTTGGTAACATGGAACATTGTCCCGAAAAGAGATATCAGAGGCCGACAAAGACTATCGTACGTGGTATCGGTATTCCAGAGCCTGCATGAATCCCTTCAATCGGTCCTCCTCGAACGTCTCGGCTGGAGTGAGCTCCGCGAGGTTCAGGAACAGACATACCGTGCCGTTCGTGCAGGGAGTGATGTTCTTGTCCTGGCTCCCACAGCCGGTGGCAAGACGGAGGCGGCACTGATCCCGGTGACTGATATCCTCCTGAAAGAAGGAAGCCCGGGAATAGCATGCCTGTATATTTCCCCGCTGAAGGCACTTATCAACGACCAGGAATCACGATTTCTCTCGTTCTCCACCCCGTGCGGTCTTGAAGTCCAGAAATGGCATGGCGATGTTCCGCGGGGAGATCGGGCATGGTCTGCGGGAGAACCTCCCCATTACCTCATGATCACGCCCGAGTCTCTCGAAGTGCTCCTCCTTGAACGTGACCTGACCTCGGATCTGAAAAACCTTAAATTTATTGTCATTGATGAGGTCCATGCGTTTGTCGAATCTGAACGCGGGGCACATATAAGGTGCCTGATAGACCGCCTGGACGTAATAGCGGGCCGTCATGTCCAGCGGATAGGGCTGTCGGCAACAGTTGGCAATCCTGAAGAAGTGCTTGCCTGGCTATCGGATACGGACCGGCTCCGGGAGGTTGTCAGGCTCCCTGTTCCACCAAGAGAAAAAAAATTCTCATTCGTGATCGAACCTGACGAAGCAAGGAGAATGAAGGCGCTTCGAAGGGTAATTTCAGGAAAAAAAGCGATTGTATTTGTAAACAGCCGGAGCGATGCAGAAAAAGTGATGAAATCACTTCGTGGAAAAACAGAGAACCTGTCGATCCACCATTCTTCATTGTCTCCCGATATGAGAAAAGAGGCAGAACTGGCATTTTCGAGGGAAGGAAGTGCCTGCATCGTCTGCACGAGTTCGCTCGAACTCGGCATCGATATCGGGGATCTCGATATCGTCGTCCAGCTCGGGGCGCCGGGTTCGGTATCCTCATTCCTGCAGCGCATGGGCCGAAGCGGGAGGAGGGGAAAACCTCCTTACGTGGCATTTATCCTTTCCGATTCCTGCAGCCTCATGTGTACCGTTTCCGTAATCGAATCTGCGAGCAGGAAAGAAGTCGAGCCTCTCGTCCCGCTCGAAAAGCCATATAATGTATTGATACAGCAGATACTCCTCGAGCTCGTCCGGAGCAGGCGGATATCTGCCAGAAGATTAACCGGATCGGTCCGCAAGCTTGCTCCGTTTCGAAAAATCCCACCGCACGTTATTGATAGTATCATCCGGTACCTGAGATCGGAAGAATATCTCGTTAACGACGGTGAGATGCTCATGCCGGGGGCACGGCTTGAGCGCGAATTCGGGCAGTCCAACTGGCGTGACCTGTATTCCGTCATAGTGGGTACCGGCGAATATCGGGCGGTCACTCCTGACGGCGAAGTGGTCGGTCGCCTCGATGCAAGGTTTGTGAACAGCGCCGGAAGTTCCAGCTTCCAGCTTGGAGGTAAGAACTGGACCATGGTTAAGTGTGATGACACTCACAACCGGGTCGTCGTGGTTCCCGGATCTGAGCATAAAGGGGGAATATTCTGGACCGGTGGAGAAAATGGTTTTAGTCCTGTCGTGTGCCGTGGTGTGGCAAGAATCATCGGGAGGCGCCGGTCTGTGCTCCCCCTTCCGGCCGAAGAAGAAATACATCTTCGCCGTATCATCGGGGCCGTCCCTGCTACATTTGTGCCCGGTGAAATACTCGTGCGGAATTATGAAAACGTCCGCGGGAAGGGCGTAACCCTCTACACGTTCAGAAGTCACATGTTTGGAAAGTTGCTCGCCGCGTTACTCGGCCGGGTTCTTGGCAAGGGAGCCAGAATCAGGTATAATGATTTTTTAATATCGGTAAAGGGTTTGAAAGGGGAAAATCCTGCTTTAACGGTTGCCGATGCCATACGCCAGGTCTGCGGGTATCAGTCGGGGAGGTTATGGAGTTATTACCCCTGGCGGGTCCTGAAGGCTGGAAATATGGGGCGCTGATCCCCCCGGCCCAGTTCCGTGAGATGGTACTTTCAGATACCTATCATCTGGATGAATTCATGAAAGAGATTGAAAGTGTCAGGGTTGTGATTTGTGACGAGTCAGGTAACGACCGCCACCCTGAACCTCCACCAGGCAATGATGAACATCAGCCCGGAAAACAGGGCCAGAATGCCAAATGAAAGCATGATATCTGCTGTTGTATAGACGTAATGTATTCCGATCGCAGAGAAGTTGCTGCCGATTGCGAAATACCGGATGCCGTTGATCATGTGTGTCAGCGGGTTGACGACAGATATCGCCTGAAGTACCGGGGGGAAAGCGGTAACCGGGTAGAGTGCATTGCTCGCAAAAAAGATCGGCATCGTGAGAAGCGTAATAATTCCCTGCAGGCCCTCAGGGGTTTCCATGGTGATGGATATAGCTGCTGAGAAAAAGAGAAATCCAATAGCAAATACGCCGACAAACAACATTATACCAAGAACAGATAGTACGATCCGGATGGGGGAATAGCCCTGGAAGAACTCGACTCCGAGAAAGAGACCAAAGACCATGATGATTGCGGCCTGAATAAAGGATTTGGTCAATCCTGACAGTGCAATGCCGAAGATAATGTGGTTCCTTGGCAGGGGGCTTGCCATTACTTCTCTCATGAGACCCCAGTTTTTATCAAAAAGAAGTACAATGCCACCGAACAGGCTCGTGAACAGGGTGGTCATCGCGATGACTCCTGCAGCCATATACGTTAGGTAGGGCACCTGCGGGACTCCCGGAATCGGGGGTATTGTCGCGCTCAGCCTGTCGAAGTTCGCCGACATGGCGATGCCGAAAAAAGCCATCCAGAGTGCAGGCTGGACGAGGGATGAGATAAGCATCGTCTTAAACCGCAGGAAACGGATCATATCGCGCCAGAATATCGTCATGAAACCGTAATTCATCGTTAACGCCTCCCGAATGAGGTCGAGATTTTTTCGGACGACTCCTCACGGATCTCTTTTCCCGTGAAGTGAACAAATACATCGTCCATTGAAGGCTTTTTAAGATTGACCGTGCTGACGATGACCCCTGAGCCCCGGAGCCTTTCAATAATAAGGGGAAGGATACGGGTACCATCTTCGTTAATCGTAAGGATGATACCTTTCCCTTTTTCGGTTATCCCGCTTACAGGTCCTGAATTCATTAGCAGCAATTTTGCAGCTGAATTGTCGGTCGTTTCGAGATAGATTATATCCTGACCGAGTGCATTTTTAAGCTCCCAAGGTTTCCCGCTCGCAATGATCCTGCCGTTGTCGATGATATTGATCCTGTCCGACAGGTTGTCTGCCTCGTCCATATAGTGGGTAGTAAGAAAGATGGTCGTGCCTTCCTTATTCACGGCCCTGATATAATCCCACATCCTCATACGGGTCTGGGGGTCGAGTCCGATCGTGGGTTCATCAAGAAAAAGGACCTTTGGTCTCGTCATCAGTCCGCGGGCGATTTCGAGTCTCCGTTTCATACCCCCGGAGAGATATTTGATCAGAATATTTCTTTTTGATTCCAGTTTAACGAGGGTGAGGAGCTCATCGATCCTTCTCCTTCTCTCGTCCGCCGCCATTCCGTAGAGCCTTCCATGGAATTCAAGGATCTCGAAAACTGTCATATCGCGATCAAGGGTTAATTCCTGGAAGACGATGCCGATCGATTCCCTTACTTTTTCGGGTTCGCGTGCGATGTCATATCCTGCGACAAAGGCACTGCCTTTCTGGATTTTTAACAGGGTAATAAGGACATTGATGGCGGTGCTTTTACCCGCACCGTTCGGGCCGAGAAATGAAAAAATTTCCCCCTGTCTGACGTTAAAGCTGATATCGTCGACCGCTTTGAAATCGCCATACCAGTGTTCGAGGTGCTTTACCTCGATGATATTTTCACCTGTTATGGTATTCACCCGCACTGATACTCTGTCTGTTTGGTATTATCAAATTCCGCCTGCTTACAAGAAACATTCGCGGCAAATCCTTGGTTGACGGATCCGAAAAAAGCAGCGAATACCAGTGATTTTTAAAAACAATCAGCGACATTACATCTTCACCGCTTAAAGCAAATTAATTTGGTTTTCCAGGTCATAAACACAGCAGACTGACACCTGTCAATGAAGCCGCCTGACGAGCCTCCGCGACATTCTCTGCGAACAGCCTGATCGTTGCAATACCCTCCGTGTCGTTCCATATTTCCCCCGGGTCTCTTCCAAACACCATGTTCCAGTAATTGGAACCGGGAACGATCATTTCGTTGATGAAGAAAAACATCAGCATCTCCTGGATTGCAGCGGTATGTCCTCCTCTCCGGGCAACTGCTACGGGTCCGCCGACCATCCAGCGAAGAAAATTATCTGATGCCATTGACACCATACCAATCCGCTGGAGAGCCGACATGAGATCGCCGCGTGCTGTACCGAAATACACCGGTGCGGCCACAATAAACCCGTCAGCCCCCCGGAGCTTTTCAATCAGGTCGTTGAGATCGTCGCCAAGCGAACATACTCCGAGGTCTTTACACTGGTAGCAGGCCGTACATGATTCGATTTTTTTCCCGGCCAGGGAAAAGATCTCTGTGGAAACACCCAAAGCCTCGATAACTTTTGCACACTCCCCGATAATCTGCGCGGTATTCCCCTCGGGTCTCGGGCTCCCGCAAAGCAGAATTACTTTTCTTGCCATGACCAATTGTTACGATTCACACGGAAATAAAATTCTGTCTCCGGTTCCTGTTGACCCCAGTAACCGTGAATTGCACAAGAGATGTTCTGGTGGGATCGGGCAGCAGTTATCCAAATGAAACGATTATCCCGAATTGGGAATCGGTCGTATTTCTATCTCCATGTCGCTGATCTTTTTATGAATTCTCTGTTTTTTCGTTATTGGCCACCAACCGTAAATAAATATGTAGACCGGCTCCCAGAGAACAACCCAACCGAAAATAAGGAGAACTGCCTGTGCCATCCCCGTTATAATACTCTGGGGGAGCCTGGCGACGAGCTGCCCGCCGAGCAGGCTGAAGAACAGGAGGATAATCGCTATAATAAGGACCTGTCTGCCCCTTTTAAAGAGCCTTTTTAATTCCCTTCTGTCGATTGCCGTTCGGTAACTGAAATGAGTTTTGATACCGAGAATTATCGACTGGCGTATTTTATCATTGATTAAATCTCCGGGAAGGTAAATAACAAGTTTCACCGGAGCGGCGGCGGGCAGATCGTCAACGGTATTGTACAGGTATTCTTCTGCATCCGAATCGAGTTCTTTCTCATGAAATGGAGATGGATCGAAGGAATTGAAAAGCTGCATAACGGTTTTAAGAACAATCTCGATGACAAATTTTCCATCCTCACGCTTGAATACCGATTCGGGGTCATCCACAGGTATGTTCATGGCGTATCCCCTCGCGGTTTAAGAATGGCTTTGCCGGTTCCCAAGATATTCCCCTAGAGACTTCACCGCAATTCCATACCGGAATTCCGGATGCTGATCAATGATGAAAGGGTATACCTTTAAACCTTTAAAATCCTCCCCGCTCCCGGATAGACCCTGTCTCCCATAATGTCATATAACAGGTCTGATCTATTGAGAATATCACGGGGCAGTCAGGTTGTCAGGAATAGGCGAACCACAGAAAGAGGGTACGAGTCCGGAAGATGCAGACGGTCAGGAAGCTGCTGAGGAAGATGGGGAATCGGAAAAAAAACTGGCTTATTTTATCGAAATGCTTCAGAGCGACAACGTTGGGTGGCGATGGAAAGCAGCAGAGAGTCTTGCACGGCTCGGGGACCTCAGGGCGGTGGACCCGCTCATAGATGCACTTGGGGACGAGGACTGGCGGGTACGGCAGAAGGTTGCATGGGCGCTTGGGTACCTCGGCGACCCGAGGGCAATTATCCCCCTCAGAAGGTTATATCGTGTGGAAAACGAGGGGGTCCGGGAGATAATTATGGAGGCCCTCGATATGATCCGGGACCGGATGGGCCGGTAATCACGTTCCCGATGTTATATCATCAGGAAAGAAAATCCTGGCCATCCCGGGCAGTGGGCATTGAAGGTATTAATATCACGGCGGCTCAATAAATCAGGTATATTTCCTGACCGTGCACCGGATTGCGGGACACTGGATCAGAATATCCGAAATGAGCCTGATTCTCCGGATGCGGGATGTTTACCGTCAGTTCCCTACCCTGAGCAAGGGAATCGAAAGGCTCCCCCGAGGTATACACCATGAGTCCGAACCCCGAACCCCTCAGTTTTGATGAGATGAGGCTGGATAAGATCAAAGCGCTCCGGAAATCCGGCAAGCCTCTTTACCCGGCCACTTACCAGCGAAAAGATACCATAGGAGAAATCAGGATACGGTTCGAATCGGCAGGCCATGAAAAAAGTGAGGAAAGTGTCTCGACGGCAGGCAGGCTCTTTACCGTCCGGAACCATGGGAAGACAATTTTTGCCGACCTTGGGGATGAAAGTGGGAAAATACAACTCTATATCCGGAAAAACGACCTCGGGGAAGAACAATTTGAATTCGTTAACCGTTTCCTCGACCGCGGTGACATTATCGGCGTGACGGGCCACGTATTCCGGACTAAAGTTGGGGAAATGACGATCTGGGTCGATAAAATAGAGATGCTTTGTAAAGCGGTCTGCGCTCTCCCGGAAAAATTCCATGGTCTGA
Organism: uncultured Methanomicrobiales archaeon; assembly: GCA_963809105.1. Classification (GTDB taxonomy): domain Archaea; phylum Halobacteriota; class Methanomicrobia; order Methanomicrobiales; family Methanospirillaceae; genus CAIKOD01. The sequence continues at coordinate 877,253 of CAWEIC010000005.1, forward strand.
AGGATGTTGAAAAGCGATACCGGCAAAGATATGTAGACCTTATTGTGAATGATGAGAGCCGTGAAATATTCCGGGTACGAAGTCACGTCATCGCCCATATCAGGCGGTTTCTCGATGAACGGGGTTTTCTTGAATTTGAAACACCCATTCTCCAGCCTGTTTACGGGGGCGCCAATGCACGACCGTTCACCACGCATCATCATTATCTCGACCAGAATTTATTCTTAAGAATCGCCCCCGAACTCTACCTGAAACGCCTTATCGTCGGTGGCTTCGAGAAGGTTTTTGAGGTTTCCAGGAATTTCCGGAACGAGGATGTAGATACGAGGCACAATCCTGAATTCTCCATGGTCGAGATTTACGAGGCTTACCGTGATTTTCAGGATATGATGATGCTGACCGAAGGGCTCCTTTCTTCCCTCGCCCAGGCGGTTCGCGGTTCGTACGAAGTTCCGTACGGCGAGATCATTCTCAAATTCTCGACCCCGTTTGAGAAGTTCACTATGGAGGATGCCGTCAGGAAGTTTGCGGGCATAGACGTGATTCGCCAGACTGTTGACGAGCTTCGTGAAAAAGCACGGAATCTTCACCTTGATGAGTATGACAAACCGGTATCACAAAGGGAGTTTCTCGTATTCTTTTTCGAGGCGCTGGTGGAAGACAAGCTTATCCAGCCGACATTTGTTTACGATTTCCCTGTGGAAAATTCGCCCCTGGCAAAAAAACACCGTGAAAAGGAGGGTTTTACCGAGCGGTTTGAACTGTTCATCAACGGGATGGAGGTTGCAAACGGGTTCTCGGAACTCAACGATCCTCTCGACCAGCAGGCGAGGTTCGAGGATCAGGATGCAAAACGAAGGGCAGGGGATATCGAGGCACAAATGATAGACTACGACTTCATTAATGCCCTCGGTTATGGCATGCCTCCCACCGGAGGGGTCGGGCTCGGCATCGACCGGGTCGTCATGCTGCTTACCGGCCAGGACTCGATTAAAGAAGTAATCCTGTTTCCACAGATGAAACCTGAAGCATCAGCACCCGGAGAAACTGAACCCTCCGACGAGATCAAAAAAGAAGCACCATGAAAAAGACGAAGGATCACAAAGGTCACGCCGGTAAGAAGATATCCCGTCTTTTTCCAATGTCCACTGGCGAATCATTAAATGGCGGGGATCTTATCGATCGGGTTGGAAATTCCTCAATATTTCCGCCATCTCCTTCAATCTTTTATCGACAAGATAATTTACGGTATTTATTTCATACGTTCCATCAGGCCCGGTCTTTCCCGCTTTAACCCCTGTCAGGACCTCTATACCTTCATCAATGGACTTTACAGGATAAATTGAAAATTTCCCTGCATTCGCAGCTTCGATGATCTCTTCTTTCAGCATCAGGTTCCTGACATTGGTGAATGGGATCATCACGCCCTGTTTTCCGGTTAGTCCTTTCGCCTTGCAAACCTCAAAATATCCTTCAATCTTTTCATTGACGCCGCCAATAGCCTGGACCTCCCCATTCTGGTTTACCGAACCAGTCACGGCGATAGACTGGTTAATAGGGAGTCCTGACAAGGCGGACATTATTGCATACAACTCGGTGCTTGATGCAGAATCTCCATCTACGCCCTCATAACTTTGTTCGAAAACGAGGCGGGCCGACAGACTTAAAGGTTTATCGCCGGAAAATTTCCCGGCAAGGTATCCTGACAGGATAAGCACGCCTTTGGTGTGAATCGGCCCTCCCATTGCAGCTTCCCGTTCGATATCCATTACCCCGCCCCTGCCTACACCGATGCTCGCCGTTACACGGGAGGGTCTTCCGAATTCTATGTCCCCGAGGCTGATCACCGACAGGCCATTCACCTGTCCGACCCGGGAACCTTCGGTTTCAATGAGGAAGATGCCTTTTGTTATGAAGTCCTGAATTTTTTCCTGGATCAGGTTTGACCGGTATATTTTCTCACCGATTGCCTTCTCTATATGGTTACCTGTGGTGAATGGAGACTGTTCAACTGTTGCATAATAACTGGCTTCCCTGATTATATCTGCAATGAGGGAGAAACGGGTGCTTAGTTTCTGCTGGTCCTCCGAAAGTCTTGAACCGTATTCGACAACTTTGGCTACCGCGGAGCTGTCGAGGTGTTTTAAATTGAACTGTTTACAAAGCATGCATATGAACTTTGCATAATCTTTGACATTTTCCCCGTTCCTCTCCATCGTTGTATCAAATTCAGCTTTTACCTTGAACAGCTCATAAAAATCAGGGTCCTGGGAATACAGGATCTGGTTTACGACGGGTGTACCGATCAGGACTACTTTTATATTGAGCGGGATTGGCTCGGGTTTCAGGCCTTTCGTCGTGATAAACCCCATTTTTTCTGCCGGCTCTTCAAACGCGGCTTCACCTGTTTTCAGGGCAGTTTTCAGGGCATCGTAGGAGAGCGGGTACCGAAACAGGTCTTCGACAGGAATCACCAGGTATCCGCCGTTCGCTTTGTGGATAGACCCCGGTCGGATCATGGTAAAATCGGTATTGATTATCCCGAACTGGACCTCTTTCTCTGTTTTCCCGAAAAGGTTCTGGTACGTGGGATTATGTTCGAAGATCACCGGTGCTCCTTCGGTGGCGGAATTGTCAACAATTACATTCACCTGGTATTTCCTGAATATGAGTTCTCTTGAGAACTGGTTCGGTACCATAGGCACTCCCTGCGGAGATTCCTGCTGGATGCCGAGGAATTCGGGCAGATTTTCGATTATATCTTTCTGGACGGCATCGATATATTCAAACACTTCTTTCATTGTGGAGTATTTGTCACGAAGTGCTGCCAGCAGATGTCCGATGGCATAAGTGGATACTCCCTCGTTCAGCTGCTTGACCGCATCGAATCCCTTCTGGTCAAGATCACGGAGCTGCCGAAACCCATTCCTCATCTCAAGGGATAGTTCCTCGCGTTTTTTCTGGAAATTCATTTGCTCTTCTTCAGGAAGAGCCAGGAACTCCTCCTCGGTGAGGGGTTTGCCCTCCTTTACCGGAATAATCAGGAGGCCCTGCGGACCAGGCTGGATAAAAAACCCCTTGCTCTGGGCGATAGCATTTAGCTGGGTGATAATTGTTGCTTTTTCGTCATCAATGGCCTGTATCGCATTCTGCCGCTTTGAAGCATAGTCTTCGCTCTCGAAAACCTGGGGGATAGTTCTTTTAAGCTTCTTCTAAAAAAGACACCATGTCATCCCTGAACTGCCGGCCGATGCCAGGTGGAAGGCGGATTGCATTTGGTTCGTAGGGATTTCCAAAATTATGGACATAGATCCAGTCGCTTCCTTTCGGCTTCTTTCTTGCCAGTTCGTTTAAGAATTTACTCACCGTGGTCTTCCGTCCTGTACCGGGGATGCCGGAGGCATAGATGTTGAAACCCTTCTCTTCAATGTTAAGACCGAAATTGAGAGCCCTGACGGCCCGCTCCTGACCAATTATATATTCTGCGGGAGTAAGTTCCTCTGTTGTAGTGCACCCGAGCCCTTTGGCATCGTACGTATTTCTAAAGTCTTTGACTGGTAATTTTTCTGTCATAGGATCACCGTAGTTCGGAATATGGACACTATCACCGGGTTGCAGAAAAATCTTTTCATGCCTGGCCTCAACCCCAGCAGGATGATGGGATCGGTGTTTACGCGGGGGCAAAAAAGTTACCATCAAACGACCCTGAAAAGTAATCACCCGATTGATAACTGATACGTGTTCTTTTCCCCGCATTATAGGATAGATTTTTATTGAGAAAAGATTTATATAGGACATAACAGGTCACGTATGGAAGGTAAAAACCGTCTGGTTAGAATGATAACTCCTCTTTTAGTGATTGGGGCGATTGTTTCCCTGGCAGGGATCGCAGGGGCATTCGAACTGAAAGTATCGGGAAGTTCTCAGTCTGTGCCTCTTGACAGCGGTTTTTCACAGCCCAATCTAACAGTGGCAACCCCGGGCACTCCCGTTCCGACCGCCATACCCTCCCCGACTGCAACACAAAATATCACGTATTATAATACGGTCAGCAACACGGCTGGTTCACAGGCAGGGATGCTCGACAAGTTAGCGTCCATGCTGAACCGTACGGGAATGACAAATCCGTTTATCGTAAACAACGCTCCCGCGGTGAACGGGACTCAGGCATTACCTGAAAAATCATCAGCTGCTAATCCGGTCCAGTCTGGTAATCCTCCTGTAAATTCAACGGCTGATGACATCGCGGCAAACACTACGAAAAACCAGACGGCGGCGATCAAAACCAATGCTACGGATGTCCCGACTCCGGTACCTACCCCGATAGGACCTTCTCCTTCGGTATCCGGTCGTGAGGTCGTAGGAAACGGGACTATTAGCTGGATTGCGATGGATAATGGATTTTATGGAATTGTCGGAGACGATGGGCAACAATTTCTTCCCCGGCAGATTGATCCGGTTTTCAGGGTGGATGGCCTCCGGGTGAGTTTCAGGGGGATCGCACGACCCGATAAGCAGGGGGATCACAACTGGGGCATACCGCTTGACCTGATCGAGCTTGTTCGTGTCGGAAGCGTGACAGAAAAAAGACTGTCTTTTAATGGAACAATCCGGTACGTCGATCTCGAAAACGGTTTTTTTGGCATATACGCCGACAACGGTGCCAGGTACCTCCCCATAATCCTGAATTCCTCGTTCAAAACCGATGGTCTCCGTGTCAATTTCTCTGCATATCCCGCAAATTTATCGACTATTGATATGTGGGGTATTCCAATCCGGCTCATTACCATTGCAGAGACCGGGGAACCCCTGGATACAACGATTACCATGACAGGAAATGTGACCTGGGTGAATCTCGGAGGCGGTTTCTATGGGATCATGGGAAACGACGGCAACCTCTATATTCCTGCAAATCTCGACAGTCAGTTTATGAAAAATGAATTCCATGTAAATTTCACCGCGGAAAAAATCAGCGACGGTCTGGGAAAATCCCGGCTGTGGGGTATTCCGGTTGAACTCCTTGATATTAAGGAATTCAGACTGATGATATCAGGATCTTTTTTTTAAAATATTACAACATTCTTGGTGTGTATTTTTTGGAGCAAAAGTTCCATGGAATTGATAATAGCAAGTAGATCCAAGCAGAATATGAGGCTTGGGGGGCTCGGGTACCTACGACATAGACATTAAGTTGCAACTCTGGCAACCTAAAAAATGCAAATAGCAATCTTTATCATTTTATTTTAGAGATTAATTAAATAGGCTCCGGTATCACGGAGGCTTATAAAATCGGCAGAGTAATTGATTTTTGAAACCTCCTTGGATCAGTCATGTAGTAGGGGGTTTCCAGTTTGTATCTGATTAGTAGGATCTATGGCTTAATTTTGGTGTGCGCAATTTTATGCAATGGTTTTTGTACCGGTTATCGCGGATAATCAGAACCTCGATCGGAGGTGATTCGGGTTCAATCGATCTTTTAAGTTCATCTCTAGTTGTTGTGGCAGATACTGTCACCCCAACACCGGAAGTCACAACTGTGGGAACGACGGAACTAACAACAGAACCTACTACTATTCCTCTAACTCAGCCATTCCAGTTGATACTACTGTTGTGATTACAGAACAAACCACTATTCCAACAACAGCCGAAATGACGGTGCAGCCATCACCAACACCTACGGTCAGTTTATCAGTCTCTTCCCAATCTGTTGGAGATTACTAATGTCACTCCAGCTGTACAACCATCTGAAAATTTGACACTTACAAGTGAACCGACCGATAACACTCCGAATGAAATTTCTTCTGATAATTCAAGCCAAGTATCGACCAACGTATCGGCCCCAGCATCAGCGGATATTGGTAATGTCACTTCGAATCTTGGGAATTCGACCCCCTATCAGATTATCAATAACACAGTGGTTGGATCTGGCACCACAGTAGAACTGAATGTAAGTTCTATATCGGACACAAACGTCACTACTATGGGGTTGTCTGAAAAAAACTCTTCAAACTCATCAGTTTCAGACGAAAACCTGACATTATCGGTTACAAATTCGTCATCACCATATGATTCTCTTGTAGACCCACCACTCAATACAAGCGCTGTGAACATCTATTATGATCCAATTGGTAAGGACTGGGTCATTAATCAGTCAGGTGAATATTACCTCGATTTGAGCCAAACAAATAATTCCGGGAGCGGTGTCCAGTTCGATGGAACAAATACATTCACAAATTTTGGTAACAGTTTTGGAATTCTTATCAACGCATCAAATGTCATTCTCAATGGGATGGGGGCAATTCTCAACGGCGGTGGAACTACCGACTATGGAATTATTGTGAATAACCAGTCTGCACCGCAATATAACAACTTCACATCGCCATCACTCGGGGGTATCAGCATCACCAATATCACTCTGACCAATTTCAATATTGCCGGAATACTTTTTAATAATGTTATTGGTGGTCAGGCGGGGGATATTGCATCAAATATCACCAATGTGAATGCGAGTTATAATAATCCAACTGGGTTGGGAAGTGGAATTGTCCTTCAAAACTCCCAGAATGTGGAAGTAAATGCCAATATCGCAAACAAAAATGGGTATGTTGGATATAGCAATACTGGGGGGATATTCCTTACGTCCTCCAGCAATAATATTATCACCGGCAACAACGCCACTGGGAATGGCTATGGCGGGGTCAATCTCTTTAATTCCAACTCGAATACTATCAACAATAACAACGCTACCGGGAATAATTGCGGCTTTTCCCTAAAGTAACTCCAACTCGAACACCCTCAACAATAACAATGCCACCGGGAATAGTTGGGGGTTCTATCTCCACAACTCCACGACTAACACCCTAAACAATAACAACGCAAATGGGAATACTGGCTTCGGATTCTGGCTTGAAGGTTCCAACTCAAACACCCTCAACAATAACAACGCCACCGGAAATAGTTGGGGAGGGTTTTCTCTCGGCCTCTCCAACTTGAACATACTCATTAACAACAATGCCGCTGGAAATACTGGTTGTGGGTTCGAACTCCAGACGTTCAACAACAATAACAACCTCACCGGCAACAAAGCCATTGGGAATACCCAATTTGGGTTCGCGTTAGGAGATAACTCCAGCTCCAACACTCTGGCCGATAACAATGCTACCGAGAATGAGTGGGGATTGGACGTTTATTCCAACTCCAATTCAAACAACCTCACCGGCAATACCGCATTCAATAATACCGATGGCGGGTTCTGTCTCGATAGTTCAAACTACAACAACCTCGCCAACAACAACGCCAATGAGAACAAGGGCACGGGCATCGTTCTCATCAATTCAAATAACAATAATCTTACAGGAAATAAGGCCACCGGGAATACCTATGGGGGGTTCTATCTCTCTAATTCAGACAATAATATCTTAACGAAGAATTTCGCCCAAGGAAATCTTCAGAATGGTATCAGTTTCATTCAATCAAATAACAATAATATCTACGGGAACAATGCAACCGATAACACCGGAAATGGTATTGAACTCGACGGATCGAACAATAATAACCTTACCTCAAACAATGCATCCGGGAACTATGGAGTAGGGAGTTATTCAGGTAACGGCATTATTCTCATGAGTTCAAATAATAATACTCTCATTGGGAATAATGCTAGCGGAAACAATGGAGTAGGGAGTTATTCAGGTTTCGGCACTCTTCTCGAAGATTCGAATAACAACAACCTCACCAATAACGTGGCGAATGCGAATGGGATAATCGGATTTGAACTCGCACAAGCAAATTTTAACACTCTCGTGGGTAATCAAGCAAATTCAAATGATGTCGGCATATGGCTTTCTTATTCGGACAATAATTCCCTCACCGAGAACACTGCTGACTCAAATTTCTAAGACGGTGGGTTTCGAAGTTGCACACTCAAACAGTAATACTCTCACCAGCAACAATGCAAGCGGAAACGAACGCGGGATCGATGTCCAATATTCGAATAATAACTACCTCATATCGAACAATGTGAGCGGCAACACCATGGATGGTATCTGGCTCTACGAATCGAGCGACAGTAATACCCTTTCATGGAACAACGCGAATGGTAATGCCGGGAATGGTATCGAACTCGACGAATCGAATAACAACGCCCTTACTGCAAATAACGCATCCGGTAATATGGATACCGGACTTCTTCTCGAAAGTTCCAATTATAACAATCTTCTTGAAAACAATGTTACCGGTAATATAGAGCAAGGGATTGTTCTCGAAGATTCGAATTACAACAACCTCACGGGCAACACAATCAGCAATAACGGAGGGGATAAGAGTGGTATCCAGCAGGGAGTTTATAGCCAGGGGAATCAGGGTGGCCTTATTCTTGACAATAGCAAAAATAATACAGTCAATAACAATTTGATCATAGGGAACAGTAATAACGGGATTTCTCTCATAGGTTCGATAAATAACACCGTTTATAACAATTATTTCAACAACACCAATAATGTAGAGATCGATTTAGATAGCATAGATAATACGTGGAATGTTACACCTACACCAGGCACAAACATCGTCGGAGGGCCGAACCTTGGCGGAAACTTCTGGGCTACACCGGACGGGACCGGGTGGTCACAGACACACCCGGATATCGGTGGGGGTTTCACTATTCCGAACAACGTTACTGATGACCTGCTAAACATTGATCAGCACCCGCTTGCGATTTATGTAGTAACCCCGACACCGACACCCAGTCCATCACCCGGTCAATGGTCCAATTCATTGGATACAGGCCTCCCGCTTCCCTCGGATAACGAGACATGGGATAGTAAATACATCAGCGATACGATACCCGCCCAGATTAACCCCTGTGAATCGATCAATGTCTCCATGACCTTCGAAAATAACGGGACTGCAGTATGGACTCACGAAAAAGGGGTAGTATTGAATCTGCAATCTGATTGTGGTATCACGTTTATTCCAGAACCTGTTCAGTCTTGCAAGTGGTGTAGCGGTTTACCCCGGAGAGTATTATACGTTCAATTTTACGATCGTTCCACCCTGCTCGGCTACTAAATGCAACCTGACCGCCCGTATGAGCAGGTATGCAATCTTAAAATCGCAGGGAATATTATTTGGGGATATTGCGAGAAAGACCGTCGCGGTTTCCGACCTGCAGAAACAAATCGTTAAGGTGCAGGCGACCAATCCAACGAAGGTATTTAGTTCATTGAATGTGCCCAATGAAAGTGTGGAGAGGACAATCTTCCCGGTAGTCAAATCATCATCTGGAATAGGCCCAATAGTGAAAATGCCTGCAGCATCCAGCACATCCACGGGCATTTCAACAGACCTTTCATTGATGCAATTCAAAGCAACAAAACTTCCGATACAGCAGTATAAACCGATAAATGCAACGGTTATTCGGAACCTCCAATTGGCTAAATAAACCCCTCTAATTTTTCAATTTATAAGAAGCGTTGTTTCATTCGCGGTATTAATATAGCGTCCTCCAAAGGCAGGATTCCCATATTCTACGATAGTACCGGCGGAGATTCAGGGGAAGTGCGGAAAACATGCCCAACCGTTTGAATCGTAGGGCAAAATTAACGCCATTACGGGTCAGGAACTCGCTGAAAAAAGATTTATATGGGCTTTATTTCCTTATTTGGATCTTATCGGTTATTTCCGTTAACGGGCAGGAATGCTGGCATTATTGCCCCAAATTCAGGTGTCATCGGGAATGCAGATGAACCCAGGGTAGTAAAATTGAGGAGACCCGCTTATTTTAGAGATAGTGAGGCTGGAATGATGTTGGATTTTTTTGAAGATATCGATGGAAAATCCTGGGTTTTACATGGTATATCCCTGAATAATGGTTTATCCAGGTTTAGAGTTCTATATCGTGATTTCAAGGGCCGGATCTGGTTCTATTTCGATTGGTACTTCTAGATCCGATTCTTTCATACTTGCCCGCTCCGACCTTTTCCACGGCCTCTCTTTGCACCAACTCCTTCAAAGACCAAGTGATGAAATCTTTCATGCCTTGTTCTTTATTTGTGAGGTAGAATGGGCAACGAGTCTTTATTAGCCATGCCCTCTCTCCTTCTGTTTCCACAAATTAGATGGGATACAGGGTGGTTTTTAATTAACAGATTTATAAAAACACACCTTCCATTAGCATCGTTTGGTTGAATAAATCCTCAAATGCAAAATTTTCGTCCAATTAGAATATCGGGGGTGGTTAATTGTAGAATCAGCTGTCGCGACCATTACCTTTAAACTATTTTAGAAATGGGGGGTGAATTAAAAATTGCATCCATATCCGGGGATTTATGGAGAAAGTTATTTATAAGTGTAAAATGATTAACTTTTTATCATTCTAGGGTCGGCAGGGAAATTACCCCTTCCCGTGCAGATCCGGGGTAGAGTGTAGAATGGTGGCATCATCCTGTTGTGTACTGGATATGTTCATAGCCCGGGCTTTGTCAGCCCAGTGTATGATTCGGTGTTCTGTGTGCAGAGGTGGCTTGCTTTTGATAAAATCCGTCTCCAATGACGCATGGGGCCGGGGGAAATGATTCTCATGAGAATAAGTCCGATCAAGGTTACAATCTTCACGCTCATGCTTATGATTGCGCTTACGGGCGTGGTTTCTGCAGCAGAGCAAAATACAGACGGGGCGGCTGTTGCCCAGGCAAATCTGATGAAGCTTCCGCTCGTATTCATTCCGAACCAGGGGCAGACAGACCAATCTGTGCTGTACCAGGCCAAAGCCGAGGGCCACAGTATCTTCTTTACGAAAGATAACGTCGTTCTTGCAACGGTGAAGGATGACAGTCCGGTGAGCTTTTCGACAACAGTTGCAGGAATCAATCCCGCAGTGACCGTGACCGGTGTAGACCCGCAACAGGGAACTGCCAATTTCTATATCGGGAATGACCCAAAGGAATGGCAGACCAGTATCCCGACCTATGGTGGTGTGGAATACCAGAATATCCTTCCGGGCATAGATCTGACTTACAAAGGATACAATGGACTCCTTAAACGTGAATTCACCCTCGCTCCGGGTGTAGACCCCGCCGCTATCGTGATCACCTATGACGGTATTGACAAATTGGCATATGGACCAGACGGGACGATTGAAGTTACTACACCATCTGGAGTCATTACCGAAGCCGCACCGGTAGCATACCAGATGATTAACGGACAGTATGTTGTTGTGCCAGCCCAGTACAATATCCTTGGTGCTGAGAAAGTCGGATTCAATATCGGATCTTATGATAATACCTACGCGCTGGTGATAGATCCACAACTAATATATTCCGATTATCTCGGGGGTGCCCTCAATGATCAAGCGACTGGCATAGCAGTGGACCAAGCAGGGAACGCGTATATAACTGGATATTCCTCATCAACAAACTTTCCGGTATTCGGCATCAATGTAAACCAGGTGTTCAACGGGTCATCCGATGCATTCGTAACAAAATTGAAATCAGATGGCAAAACTCTGGTATATTCAGCCTACATTGGTGGAAATCTCACTGCCAGGGCAAATGGCATCGCAGTGGACTCGGCAGGAAGAGCTTTTATAACCGGGGTGACAAATTCTGGAACATTTCCTGTGATTGGCATACCTCAAAAAGTTGCGAATGCCACCAATTGTGGAGTCTTTATATCTGTTTTCCAACCCACCGGCACTCTGCAATATTCAACAGTTTTCGGAGGTAATGGGACTGACGAAGGCGATGCTATTGCGATAAATAATGTAGGTGATGCTTATGTGACCGGTGGTACAACCTCTCCTGATTTTGCAACAATTTTCGCTCCTGCATACCCGCCGGTACAACCAAATATTAACAATGGATTAGCGATCGGACCATCAGACGCTTATGTTCTCGTGTGGACACCAGGTGGGGCCAACGACTTCTTTACCTATTTAGGAGGAAGTAGTAACGACAAAGGATTGGGCATAGCACTCGACTCCAACCGGGATATTTTTGTCACGGGCTGGTCAGATTCTCCTGACTTCTATACCTTAAACGCACCCTATCCCCTTAATCAGGGGGGAAGGGATGCCTTTATCACAGAATACAGCGGTTCTGACGCACCAATCTATTCCACGTATTTCGGAGGAAGCGGCCGGGATGAAGGTCACGATATCGCACTCGAGAACAATACGAATCAATACGCGTATATAACCGGTGTCACATATTCACCTGATTTCCCAGTGGTGCCGGAAGATAATCCATTAACTGGTCCAAATACCTACACAAGCCAGTTCGGAGATGCATTCATCGCGAAGTTTAACCCTGATTCGACCATCAACTGGTCAACCCGTCTCGGAGGCCCGAATAGCGATGTAGGTAACGCGATTACCCTCGACATGAATAACAATATTTATGTAACCGGTAGCACGAACTCGATTCAAATTGCGCCTAATTATTTCCCGATCAAAAACCCGTTGCCGAATTTCGGATTGAAACAGGCATTCCAGGACGCATTTATTACGATGGTGGAATCCAATCTATCCGCATATAATTTCTCGACTTATTTCGGCGGTGGTCTTGATGAGACAGGTACAGGAATAGCGGTAAATGATACAACGAACATCTTTGTGTCCGGTTTCACCAGCTCTATGATTTCCCGACCTGGAACACGTTTAATGTTCCATCTAAATATAACGGGAAAAATTACGGAGGATGGGACGATGCTTTCGTCATGCATATCACAAATCTCCCGACACCCGCAGCACCCCACGCAGATTTCTTCTTCGCACCGACTACCGGCACGGCCCCGCTGACGGTGAACTTTACCGATAATTCAACAGGGTTCCCGACTACCTGGAAATGGGATTTCGGTGATGGAAACAACGTGACCCAGGCGTTTGGAAACGCGACCCATACATACCTAAACCCAGGAACATATTACGTGAACCTGACGGTTTCCAATAGCATTAATACGAGTTGGTACAGGATACTACACCAGTCGTTCTACTGACTCCTCCAGGTCCAAAATGGGTCAGAGAAAATAGTACAAACGCGATCAACAATATCGTGATTGCAAACAATACGTCGGTTAAGATTTGTCTCTTATTGAACAAGACGGAAAACGGGCTAGTGCGTATAACTTTACGGTAGGATTCAACCAGAGTGGTATTGCGAATATAACAGATGTTCGCCATCCCAGCTGATCCCGCGGCAGATTTCCTGTTCGATCCAATGCAATTATCGACGGACCCGATTAATGCAACGTTCGCAGGAATCAATTTCAACGGCACTCCCATTGGCCCTGGTGCGCAGAATGTCAGCCTGGCGTGTTTCACCATCACCGGTGATGGAAGCGGGAGCAGTCCCGACGGGAGTCAGGCGATACTTCATATCAAGAATGTCTCATCTCTGGAGGACAAAGACTTCAATGATATGAACCTCACTCCTGCAGATGCGAATCTTACCGTGACCTTGCACTACCTGTATCCTCTTCCGAACTATACTCACGTTCCGAATGATCTCGATGGGGATGGGTTGTATGAGGATGTAAATGGAGACGGGGTTGCGAACTTTGCAGATGTCATCGCATTCTTCCAGAATTATGACTGGATCAGGACCAACGAATGGGTGGGATTCTTTGACTTTAACCTGAATGGACATTTCGACCTTGCGGATACAATCGGCCTGTTCCGAATTATTTATCCTGTCTGATGGAAAAAAACCTCAAATATTTTACTAATTAAAAAAATAGTTCGATTAACAAAATTCAAGGTGAAATCATGAAACTCATCACGAACTTAACCATTTCCGGAGTCATCCTAATATGCCTCCTTGCACTGGTAGGGTTTTCCTGCGCTGGAACAATATCAGTTGGAAACGCGATAATTCCTGGAATCGGAAACCAGGCATCCGTGCCAATTATTCTGAATTCTGCACCCGGAGGGCTGGAATATTTCCAAATGAATATCACTGTACAGAACCCTTCAATTGCGAATATTGCCGGAGTCAGTTACCCATCATGGGTGATGCTTAACCAGACCAAAGGTACTATCCCTGGAGGATCTGTAAGGATCCTGGGAATCGATCTCTCGACAACAGCCATCCCACCCGGTTCTACCAACATAACCCTCGCAACAATCACACTAAACGGTTTTAGTGTCGGGTCTACAACGGTAACAGTGACTGGGAGTTCGATTGCTGATTATACTGGTAATGAGGATCTAACATCAACAATAACACCCGGGACAATCCAGGTCACCGGTACCGGGACCCCGACACCCACAACGACTGTTCCGACAACCGCCGTGACAACGGTTGTGACAACTTCTGCTACAACACCACCAACAACACAACCGACTACTACAACTACGGAAACAACAAGTCCCACAACTGAGCCGACTACAATGGCGACCACGGTTGTCACAACAGAAGCCACCACCGGACCGACCACACAACCGACAACCCCGGTAACGACAATACCGACTACGATACCTACAACAGTCCCACCGGCAGGTCCGACCGGCAGCGTTTATCTTTCCACGACTCCCACGGGAGCAAACATCTACATTGATGGCTCATCAACCTCTTCGGGCACAACACCTGCAATTATCATATTGCCGGTTGGGACCCACCATGCCTCTCTGAGGCTGAACGGTTATAAGGACGTCCCGGTGTATTTTGAAGTCGAACAGGATATGACTACGATAATAGCACCGAGGACGCTGGTCCCTGGTATTGGTACCATGCCTGACACGACGAACCCTCCGTTGACCATAACGACGTACCCGACAACCATAACAACAACCATACCCACCTACCCGGTCGTAACAGTGAGCCCGTCACAGGGTGGTCTTTTCGGATGGCTGGATCCTGCAAAACTGATCCAGAGACTCGCTTCCATTGGCTCGAATTACTTCTAACTCTATAAACGCCTATTTTTTAATCAGCCGCCCATTCCGAACGACAAAAGAGGTACTATCGGGCGGACCTTTACAGCTTAAATAATCCCTGTCTGGTCAATCCTTTTTTTAATATAACAAGGTTTGGGAACCTTTCAATTCGTAAGTACTAACATGTAGTGAAAATTAAGGAAAAATTTAAATATTGGATTTAGGGAATAGGAAAGATCAAATCAACAAAGCGGAAGTGTGTATCTTTGTCTGATGATATTACTTCGGCAATGACGGGTATCGAACGATGGCTTGGGAACCCGCTGACCCGGGCATTACTCAATTTTGTCGCGACAGATGATGAATGCGGGAACAGGCTTTTGAATGCGATCGATATGTATCTTGGCAGTGACAAAGAGGTCTGCTGGAGATGCAGGCTCGCTGAAAAAATTATTGGCTATACGATTCATAAAAGTGGCAGGATCTTTGGGATAGAAGAAGAAACAATCCGGGAAGGCCTGTCAGATCCTGTATATAAACGAGTCTGGTCAACGTTATCCGGGGTATTACCCGGTACGGGGTAACGAAGCCACAAATTGTCAATGCACCTTTTCTCGTCGTCTGGGACTTTACTCATATGTGTAACCTGAAATGTAACCACTGTTACCTGGACGCCCGTACGGCACTGGACGGCGAACTCAGGACGGATGAAGCGAAACGCCTTGTCGAAGAACTTGCAGATGCGGGTGTTGTGGTTATTGCATTTTCCGGCGGGGAGGCACTCATGCGAAAGGACTTCTACGAAATTGCTTCCCATGCGAAAAAACAACATATGTACGTCGCGCTGGCAAGTAACGGGACATTGATCACAGATGAAGTTGCGGGGAAACTCACTCTCGCGGGCGTGGATTATGTAGAAATCTCTATCGACGGGAAAGATGCCTTGCATCATGATGCCATGCGGGGGATTCCCGGAGCGTTTGACAGGACTGTCAGCGGGATTAGGAACTGTATCGATGCCGGGATCTATACCTGTATTGCTACGACAGTAACGAGTGATAATTACGACCAGGTCGGTGAAATCCAACAACTTTCGGAAGACCTCGGTGCAAAAAGACTTATGCTCTTCAATTTTATCCCGACCGGACGGGGAGTAGAGATCGTTGACAAGGATATCACCCCGTGCCAGAGGGAAGAACTCCTGAAGTTCCTTCTCAACCGGGACCTGGATGGCGGGCATATAGAGGTGCTTTCTACGGCTCCCCAGATCGCGAGGGTAGCCGTTGAAGATGAAAGAAAAAAAGCCGTCCCCATGGGACACTTCCATCTTGGAGAGGGATTATCCGGGAAAACGAGGGCCCTTGCCGATTTCATCGGAGGTTGTGGTGCCGGAAGGCTTTATTGCAGCGTTGAACCGACGGGAAATGTCCAGCCCTGTGTCTTTTTGCCGATAACAGTGGGGAATATCAGGGAAAAACCATTCCTGGAAATCTGGCACGATTCTGCGGTACTGATCGATTTGAGGGACCGGAGCCTGCTCGAGGGACATTGCGGTGAATGTGAAAACAGGCTGATTTGTGGCGGCTGCAGGGCCCGTGCCTATGCTTATTACGATGATATTCATGCATCTGACCCAGGGTGTATCAATAACCTTGACAGGTGGCATATGCTTTGTGCAAGGGTAAATGTGGTCCCCGGAGTCTTCGATCACCGGGGGCCGGGCAATCCCGAGACTATTCCAGCCAAGGCCGGGTAGAAGCAGGAGAATTTGGATATTTATTCTTATTTTTAGTGTTCATCGGATCGTTTTAGCAGCACAAATGCACTGGCCGAAAGAAATGCACCCGTCACCGAGAGGGTATTCCCTGTTCACAATATAACGGTACCCGTTCCTTATTACTTCATCGCGGATTGTGTCCCGGATTGTGCTGTTTATAGCCACCCCGCCTGACAATGCGACGGCATCGAACCCCAGGCTTCCTGCAGCATGGACTGCAACCAGGGCAATCCCCCGTGCAAGGTTATACTGGAATGATGCAGCGATATTCCGGACCGCCTGGATATCGCCGGATGGAGATTTCTGCAATCTGGTAAGGGCTTCCATGCAGAGGGACCGCGTTGAAAGGACCTCGCAGCCGCCTGAAGTCAGGAATGAAAGATCCCACTGTTCTGCTTTTCCGAGGTATGCAGCCGATTCGAGTTTCATCGCCGGTTCGCCGTCATAGGTCCTCTTCCGGCAAATTCCGAGAAGGGACGAGACTGCATCGAGCACCCTGCCGGTGCTGCTCGTGTCCCAGACATTGACGTTCCGGCCCAGTTGCTTTTCCAGAACACCCAGTTCGATATCGTTCCATCCCCGGGATGCCAGCAGACCGAGGACCTCGTCATTGGGCAAAATACCGTAAAGCATCCGTTCAGGGAATTGCGTTGCGAGGTCACCGCCCGGCATCTGTACAACTTCGAGGTGGCCTACACGCCGGTAATCGGGAGGGGTGCCGGCAAAGACTTCACCGCCCCAGACTGTGCCGTCATCGCCGTACCCGACACCATCAATCGCAATCCCGATACAGGGATCGGTAGTGGCTGCGGCGATATGTGCCCGGTGGTGCTGGACAGAAACGAGTTCTGCATCGTATTCCTTTGCGAGCCGGACGGCAAACTGCGTGGAGAGGAACCGGGGATGTGCATCGTGGGCAATTATCTCATAACGCGATCCAAGGAGGCGTCCAAGATTGGCAACCGTCTCCTGGAGATAGGAAAATGTCTGCGGGTTCCTGACATTACCGACGTGGGGGGAAGTAACGGTGAACCCGTCCTTGTAAATCGTTGCATTGGCATTCAGTTCGGGCCCAACCGCTAGAATTGTCTGGTGCCCGAGATCGATCCTGGTCCGCTTTGGGGCGATTCCCCTGGAAAGCCTTATAATATGCCCTTCACGAACCACCGAATCATCGCACCGGTTTACAATAGGCCTGGTATGCGTCAGGAAATAGTCTGCCTGGTTATGCATTTTTGCCATTGCGTGGTCAATATCGGTTACCATCGGGTATCCGGGCGGGTTTGCGCTTGTCATGATAAGGAGCGGGCTCTTCAGGTGCCTGAACAGAAGGTGATGGAGCCCGGTATAGGGCAGCATGCACCCTATCGTGTGCAGGTTGCTGATATCGGCATGAGATAAAGGGTCTCGTTTAGGCATCACGATTATCGGTCGTTCCGGGCCGGTAAGCATGATCCTGTCCTCATGAGAAATGCAGGCAATCTCATCGATGAATTCAGGCTTCACCATGACTGCGAAAGGTTGTTCAGTCCTTCCAAGTCTCTTCTTCAGCATTGCCGATGATTGCTCTGTGCAGGCAAGGTGAAATCCGCCGATTCCCCTGATAGCAAGAATATGGCCCCTGTCCAGGAGTAGGGCAGATGTCCGCAGGATATCCTCGGTCACTACATTGTTGCCCAGTGAATCGAGTAACCTCAGCTGTGGTCCGCATTCCGCTGAGGCGATGGTCTGGGCGTGGTGACGCCTGGACCCGGGATCCAGATATTCCTTCTCACACGCCCTGCACATCGGGAACAGCACCATTGATGTCCGCTCCCTGTCGTAAGGAAGGGACCTGATGATACTGTAACGGGGACCGCAGTTTACACAGGAGGTTGCCCAGTACCCTTCGTATCTGCTCCCGGGCCTGTTGATGTCTCCGATGCACTCGTAACAGGTTGCAATATCGGGTGGGATCATGCCCGAAAGAGACCCTTCTTCACTTTGTTCGATGAAAAAACCTTCGGGAAGATCCATGTCCAATGGATGGACATCGACCGAGTCGATCCGTGCCATGGGCGGACCCAAAGATACCGCCCGTACGAATTCCGGAAAGTGTAATCCTGCAGCTTTGATCTCCACTTCGCTGCCGAGATTTTTCACCGATCCCCGGATGCCGAGATTAATTGCCTTTGCATATACAAACGGCCGGAACCCGACTCCCTGCACAATCCCTTTGACCGTAATAATGCCGGCAGGTTCCATCATTTCCCAAAAATTTTATTGATTTATAACGCAATATAATAATAGGGTTTTACCGTGTCCGGCCATATCAGGATTGTCAACGATCCCGTCGAACTCGTCCCTCTTTTCATCACGTTCAACAATGCGTCGTACAAGAAGGTATACGACCTCCTCTCCCGGGCATGGATGTCAGAAGAGGAGATTTATGAACAGGTGAAAGAAGACGGCCTCGACCAGTGTCTTTCATTGTTAAAAAAAGGGAACCTCATCGAAGAGCAGTGGAGGATGCCCTCATCCGGTCAGAAACCGGTCCGCGAGTACCGGGCAACATACAGTAAATTCAGGGCGAATTTCCAGTGTAATTTTTCCGACCTGTCAGACCTGATCTACGTTTCTATATCCAACGATGAAGCTCTCCGGGATACCGTCGAGCGTGTCGAAGGAGAAATAAAATCCGGCAACAGCTCGATTGCTGACATTGCACGAAAATACAATGTCAGTCCTGTTTTTATCAAGGGCCTCGCAAAGCGGATCCCGACTCTTGATGTAAAGGGGCAGGGACTGGTGTTGCTTGACCGGACGTGAAGAGGACCCTCTTTACTTCATTCTTCGCAGCAAGCGGGAAATTACCCGTCTCCAGATCCTTGTAGGGATCGCTGAACACCAGCCTGCAGTCCGACAGCAGGAGATAGCGGCGCAGCTCGGTGTGACTCCACAGGCTGTTTCCGAATACATCCGTGAACTGGTGGATGACGGCATGGTTAGTGCAATAGGCAGGGGACGGTATGAAGTAACTAAAAATGGCATAGAATGGGTCCTCAACAATGCGGAAGTCCTCGAATCCTATGCACGCCATATCCGACGGGATATTATACAACAGGTTGCTGTATGGACGGCAATCGCAGCAGAGGACCTGCAGACCGGAGACGAGGTAGGTGTTTACATGCATGAAGGGTTCCTCTATGCAGGGAAGGGTGCCCGCAGTGCTATGGGCAGTGCCGTAATGGATGCAAAAGCCGGGGAAGATATCGGTATTGCACGGCTTAATGGTATCATATCCCATACAGAAGGCCTTATTCACGTCTGCAAAGTACCCAGGGTGCAGCGGGGGGGCTCACGGAAAGTGAGGCGTGACCAGTTACTCGCCGTTGCCGGGCAGGTATCCATGGTTTGTGCAGTGGGTCTCGAGGCCTATATTGCACTGTTGCAGGCCGGCAGGAAACCGGACATGTTTTTCGGTTCCCGGGAGGGTGTGATCGAGGCAGCATTTCACGGTATTGAATCGGCTATTGTAATCGTTGATGAAGAATTCACCGATTTCTTAAAGAGGCTTGAGAGTGTGGGACTCACCTATGTTATCCATGACCTGATCGCCCCATGAAGGCTCTTGTTCACCCCGCAAAAGGGAATTACCGCATCCTGTTCTTTGACGAATCGAGCGTAAGGGGAGTTGGGATCGTCGACATTGCGGAGTCTCCGAAAGGTGCCAGGCCGGACCATTACCGTCTCCGGTGGAGTAACAAAAAAGTCTATAAAAACACCCCCACAAAGGAGCTCCTTCATTCCTTCCGGAATGCAAGGGTAGAACTCACGAGGCCGGACCCATTGTTCGAGTCGTTTCTCCATGATTTCCAGATACCGTATTCATTCACCGATCTTTGCAGGATCTGTCTCCTGGAAGATCGCATTACCCGTCTCGACCCCGGCACATCCGTGAAGTACGGCCAGTCGGGCGAACGGATCTGTTTCGACTGCGCCCGACGGGAACTGAGGCGGGAAGTCGCCCATATGGGGAGGGCCGGCCGGGGACTTACAGGACGTCTCGAGGAACTCCTGAAAAAATACAGGGATGTAGACCGGGTTCTCTCGAGCATCCAGCCCGAGCAGATGAAAGTGGGACAGACCCTGTTCGACCGTCTGGAAGCGCACCCGGTAACGAAGACCTCCCGTGTCGAGGAGTTGCCGCTCCCAAGGGAATTTATCGATTCCGCACGGGTGGAGACCCTTATGCCTGCACAGCAACTGGCGGTCGATGCGGGACTCCTTTTCGGAAAAGACCTGCTGGTTGCCGCTGCAACGGCCAGTGGCAAGACTTTTATCGGCGAAATGGCAGGGGTGAAAAATCACCTCGAAGGCCGTGGACAATGCCTGTTCCTCGTTCCGCTGGTGGCACTCGCCGTCCAGAAATACCAGCGATTCGAAGAACGATACGGCAACGTGCTGGGGACCGGTATTCTTATCGGTAAAAGCCGGCTCAACCTTCCCGACAACCGGCCCATAGGGGACAGGAATGTCCGTGCGGCCCTTCTTGTCGCCACCTACGAAGGACTCGACCACCTCATCAGGTGCGGAGGAAGCATCGGGAAAATCGGAACAGTAGTCATCGATGAGGTACAGATGCTTGAAGACCCCGAACGCGGGCACAGGCTTGACGGGATGATAGCCCGACTGAAATATCTTGCACCAAAGGCACAATTCCTCTATCTCAGCGCGACAATCGGTTCGCCGAAAGTGCTCGCAAAAAAACTCGGTGCCGCCCTCGTCCAGTATGACGAACGTCCGGTTGCACTTGAACGGTACCTGATATTCACTCCGAAAAAAGAGAAGATTGGAGCCATCAAGCAGCTTGCAGAAAAAGAATACAAGCAAATTTCATCAAAAGGATATCACGGTCAGAGTATTATCTTCACCAATTCCCGTGCGAGATGCCATACAGTTGCAGAAGCCCTGGGTCCGAAATATGCTGCATACCATGCAGGCCTGACGTCTCAGGAACGCCGCGAGGTGGAGAGGAAATTCACGGAAGGTAAACTGATCGGTGTCGTCACGACAGCAGCGCTTGGGGCAGGTGTCGATTTCCCGGCATCGCAGGTGATATTCGACGCTCTTTCCATGGGGATTTCCTGGCTGACAGTCGGTGAATTCAACCAGATGGCCGGGCGCGCCGGCCGGCCGGATTTTCATGACCTTGGCAGGGTGGTGGTGCTTGCCGAGCCCGGGGCGACATATTCCAGGGAGAGCAGGATTACCGAGGAAGAGATGGCGTTGCTCCTCCTCAAGGGCGAGATGGAAGAGGTGGCGCCGGTATACGATCGCGAACAAAGCTCTGAAGAACTTGTTGCAAATGCGGTTGTCTGCAAAGGGGGCCTGCCGGATTTACATACGATTTCCGAATCTATGGTCGGCGCTCTTGAACCTGTTCTCGACGAAATGGTGGAAGCCGGCCTGGCCGGTATTCAGGAAAACTCACTGGTCCTGACCAGCCTGTCAAGGGTGATGGCAGAACATTTCATCGGTATGGAACGCCTCCTTGAGATACGGAGACTCGTGACAAAAGTGGACGACCCGGTGGCAATTGTTGCAGAACTCGAATGCGAGCAGACCCGGGATGAACGTATCAGGGAGGTGAGACCAGGTCACGGAAATTTGCGACATGGGGAAAAAAAAGGACATCAAAGGGATAGCAGGCAGGCGCCTTCCGAAAAGAAACCAACTGCCAAAAAGAGGAAAAGAAAGAGATCCTGATACTGGAAAAACAACAGATAATTCCGGATTACAGCGGTTCGCCTCTGGCCCGGCTGAGGATCCGGGAGCTGAACCCATCAGGATCTTCAATGCCGTTAAGGTATATTCTGGTTATTTCACCGGTAGCCGTCGTATAGCTAATACTGACCGTAGCCATCCCCAGGTATGAAGGAAGGCGGCGCCTGATAATTCCGGTTCCGGTGATCTTCGGATAGGGTATCAATACCTGTTTTCCTGGCCGGAAACCTCTCCGGATTTCCAACGCATCGGCACGAAACGTGTAAGCAATTGATTCCCAGTACATCCTGATCAGGGCGATTGCAAGAAGGGCGAGGATGAGTGCAATAACTGAAATAACAACCCGGGTCAGGGGGTCAATGTATAAAATCAGGACGAGCAGGCCCGGAATTACAAAACACCAGACGATAACAAGGAGATATAGATTATACAATGATTTCAGCCTGGGAGAGGGATAGATTGTGACCTGCCTTATTCCGGTCCCGGGATTATCTGCATTCATCAGAGAACAACGTCACCGGTGCGGGACGATAAACTTTATGGCAGTTATGAAAATGTCATACCTATGGACCAACCTGGATAATAAACAGGGAGTCGGTCATGACATCCCGCGGTGAAAACATTTTTCTTTCCTGCGGATTTGACTATTATTGCCTCGTAATGTCGCAGACCCACCGGTCGTAGATAATATCCTTTTTATTCTCGAAAACAGTAACCTTCCGACCCCGTGCTTTGACCCATTCTTCAACCATTCTTGCCTCTTTTTCCGTTCCCAGGGTAATCAGGGTATTTTCAGTCAGGGAAATAATTTCTGCGGTTATCTCTTCCCATCACTCCGCAGTAAAGGGGTTGATATCCCCAAACATCAAGCCGAGACCGTAGGGGGCATTGGACACATACCTGTCGGCCACGCGGGCGTCGATAAGCATGGTCTCGCCTGGCAGAAGGCGTTGTTTCGAAAGACCGAGGGACAACAGCGAGGAATCGTTGTCGAATGAAAGCGGAGCAAATCCGGATTCCCGAAGAACTCTCGAGCCCACACCCGAGCCACAACAACAGTCGAGGCAGACTGTTGCTGCTTCAGGCGATCCCCACACGCGCATGACCAGTTCTTTCACTATTCCCGGCCGCTCCAGATTCATGTCTTCCATGGCGGGCTCGATCGAATTCGTTATGTCCAGGCTGTAATATTCCCTGACTGCTTCGGCCCAGACCGCCCTGTCTTCCTGCCATATTTCTCCTGCTGTCTCTTCAAACCGCTCAATCAGCGTAACGGTCGGTTTCCTGAGGTGGAATGATCCCGCGTTCCACGAGTGGCCGTTAGATAGTGCCATGGCAACAGGGTCCTCTTTTTCGTCGACAAGGAGCCTGCCCTGGTCTCCCTCTGCTGAAATCAGGACATCGGTCCATATGTCATCGGTCATGTCTGCAAACGTCGGCTCTACAAACCGGAAACCCTGTATACCGAGGATATCTTCAGCCTTCATGATGGTTTCTCCAGGGTGCGGATTGAATACAGCCTCGGGCTAAGAGTGTTCTTGTCGGGGATGCCGTTGTATCTGGTTTAGACATGGTGCAATTCTCCTATGCTCCATACTTGTGTGCCTTGTTTATGAGATCGACAATGATGGGCATGAGGTCACAACCCCTGATGCGGTTAAGACCCCCCTCGGCACAATGGTATTCGTCGAAACGGGCCACACGGTCGGTTCGTACGCCGTCGCCCCTGATCACGAGCGGAACAGGGTCTGCGCTGTGGTCCTTGATCGTGCACGGGGTGCTGTGATCCGCACAAATAACCAGAAGCAACCCCGGAATTTCGAGGAGTGGTGCAATACTACTGTCGATTCGTTCGATGAATGCTGATTTTTCCCGTGAATGACCGTCGTGACCCGCTTCATCCGCCCCTTTAATATTTACCAGGACAAAATCCTGCTCCTGCAACTCGGAAATGGAATACCTGATTTTCGCATCGATATCGGAGTTGACAGAGCCTGTCGTTCCCGGGACTGGTACATGCCTGAGGCCGACCGTGGTTCCGATGCCCGTTATAAGTGAAGCGGCCGATATGACACTCCCCCTAAGGCCATACCGCGTTATGAACGGTTCAAAATGCCCCATCTCTCCACCACCCCGGATGAGGATGGTATTAGCAGGAACGAGTCCCTTTCCTGTCCGCTCTCTGTTCACGGGGTGATTATTGAGGATCCGGGTTGCCTGTGAAATAAACTGGTTCAGCACATATGCGGTCTTTTCATCGCCAGGGCGGTCCCGTAATGCAGTAAATTCAGGGGGTGCAATACCCTCCTGTTTTGGGTCGTTCGAAGAGACACAATATCCGAGCCCTTTCCCCTTGAGGGCGAGAGCCGCCCGGTGACCGGCACCGGAACGGAAAACAAATGATACTCCGGTTTTTGAAAGATCGACGCCGGACTGGATTGCCGCTGAGAGAGCCTCTGTATCGTGGATCCGGCCTGCTCGCCGGTCTTTGATGAGACCCTGGGAATCAAGGGTTGCAAAATTACAACGGAACCCGATCATCCCCGGTTCCATGTGAATGCCGGTTCCTTCGGCTTCCAGTGGCCCCCGTCCCGTATAGTAATCTTCCGGGGGATACCCGAGAAGCGCCAGATGGGCCGTGTCGGAACCCGGGCGGACTCCCGGGGCGATCGTATCCATTATTCCGGTAATCCCTTCCCTGGCAACCTGGTCAAGGAAAGGGGTTTTTGCAGTCTGAAGGGGTGTTTTGCCGCCGAGATCCGGACAAGGGCGGTCCGAGATACCGTCGAGCACCAGCAGGACCACTTTATGTGCAGTCATCAGCGTGATGTTTGTTTCAGGATTAATTATAGCGAACGGTAAGTCCCGGGGACCTGCAATATCATCCCGGACGTGCCGTGTGAGGTATCCGGCAAATGAAGAACAATCACCGTGTTGTTAAGCTGATGAAGCATAAAGAGGGAAGGTCCTCCCGATCCGGTACGCAGGTCGCAATGTTATGTTGCAACAGAAATAACCGGGATCTCGACCTTCGATTTTATGATCTCGACACGCCTGATCGGGAAGACCTCTTTTAACATTTTGAAGAGCTCTTTTGAAATCTCTCCGGTGACGATGTTGTTGACAAATGCGTTGATGTCGCCATTCTGGACCTGTTCCATCACGTATTTCGTAATAATGCCCCTGATAGCATGGGTCTGCGAAAGGTTTGCCCGGGTGAGAGTATAACAGGTGACCGTAAGGAGGAGGTCTTTGCCGTCCTTGGTAGTAACCGGTATATGGGCATCGATCCGTGAAGTCCGTCTCTTCACCAGCGAACGGAGGTAGTCACGTGTTACTTCATGCCCGACAAATTCGGTATATGCGGCATCTCCGGCAACATTCGCGACACGGAACCTCATTTTTACGTTCTGTCGTGCATAGTCATTGATAATCTCGCCAAGTGTCGTCTGCATGACACGGCCTACGACGCTTTCAGGGTCGTTGGCGATCGTGTCACCGAGGTAGTATTTGCCGAGCTGGTCCGGGGTATACACCTTGTACCAGCTCTTGGCCTTCCAGCCTTCAACTCTTCTTCCAATTTGTTTCTTTTTTGCCATAATATCACCATTAAAGGAATTTGAATAGTTCTTTCGGTTCTCCGACAACATCTGCCACGGCATCCGGCCAGTTCTCTATGTCGAGACCTTTCTGGGCGAGGAATGCAGCAGTCCATCGTTCAAGTCCGATTCCTGAGCACCCGGACCAGCACTCGGCACCGCTCTGGATCTTCACGTTGAATCCTTTGGGGTATTTGTCCCCGTTGATGCTCACATTCTGGAACTCAAGCCAGCTTTTGTTGTAGGGTAGCAGGGCTTCATAATCCGTTGTACCAACCCGTGAACCGCAACCGCAGGTTCCTTCACCGGAATCGGTCTCGATCATGCCTTCCTGCGCCATAAACCATGGCGTTACCCGGGCTGCCCGCCATTCCAGTTCCATGAGGTCTTCGAATACGTGACGGTACCGTTCATGAAGCTGATCGGCGGTTTCAATAGTCTGCTCGGCCGTCCCGAGCCAGACAATCTCTATCCGGTGGAACTCATCAACCCGCTCGATACCGTGTATCCCACCGCTTTCGTAGCGGTGCGATGTGCCGCTGCGGTCGAAGATACGGATCGGAAGGCAGTCGTTTGCAAGTGTTTCTCCCTGGACATAGGGCCAGAACGAAGGACATTGTGCATAACAGAGACCCCCGATGGGACCGTCTATACGGTCGCGGATCATATCAACCGGCACTTCACCGGTTACTTTGAAATAGTCCCCTACATCTTCCCAGTATTCGGGGTCCCTGGTCTTCGGGGTGCATACGTAGTAGATCTCCGGGTATACACCCTTCGCATGGCCGGATTTTTTCCAGACTTCCCAGGGGACAAGCTTTGGAAAGATCATCTCGTTGAAACCCATGGGCCCGATAATATTTTCGACGACGATCTGTTCGAATGCCCTGAACAGCTGGACCGACTGGGGACCGTGGATCCATTGACCCCTGGAAAGGGCATGCCTGATCCAGTTCCGCCTGATCATCTCTTCCGTGGGATCACCTTCAAAAAACCGGTTCTTTGGTCCGCTTTCGAAGACGAGTTCCCAATGCTCAGATTTCCCTCCGTACGTTGCTGCCTGAACTTTCTCCTCGATGAGGCGGACCACGCGGTCAGGTACCCTGTTCTCGAGATCTGCTGCCTCCATTACGAGTGAAAGCTCGAGGGTATCGCCAAGGAGGCTTGCGTTCGAGATGAACGGCAGGTTAGGGATATGGATGCCTTTCGGGAATTCCCCCTTCATGGTTATTCCGAAGGATTTGATGACAATATCGCGGAGACCAATCCTGAACCTCCCGAGTGTCGGTGCAATCTGTTTCCTGAATCTGAAAAGGCCGTCATGGGCACGTGTGTACGGTCCGCTGACGATAGCAACCGACAGGCGGTTTTCACTGGCCGACCAGCGTACTATCCTGCCTATCTCATCGGATGAAATACCCGCAGGTACTCCTCTTCTGAATAAGGTCTTATTGGATTCTTCCACTAATCCTTCACAGGCTTTTATCGCATCGGGTGTCAGATCTGCGCTGAATAGCAAATCAGCCTCTAATGCAAAGCGTACGAACATATCTCCTCCGCTAATCCGAGGTTCATCAGGTAATCGTCGACCGAAGCGATTACCGACCTCAGGTTGTTACTCGTTATGACCGTTTTCACGGTGCATCCATCAGGTACGGTTACCATACTCGAGAGGTTATCAGGCAGGACAGCTCCCCCGGTTTCCAGAGGATAATCATGCACTGTCAGGATCGTGCCCTCTATCTCCATCATGAAAGGACCGCCTCCTGCCAGGCCGACCGGAACTGAGAAACCCTGCTGCAGGGGATTGTTGCACCGGCCCGAAGGCGATGTCCTCCACCAGATCCCCCGCAGTCGGCTGCAATTTTCCGGATTACCACGCCAAGGTCACGCGTCCCGCCTCCCGGGCACCGTGCCGAGACATGGCAGGTCTCCTGGTCTTTTCCGATCACCAGTACCGTCCGTCCCTCCCTGCAGTCATGAGACAGGGCATCGGCAACGTCGCTGATCACAATGTGATCACCGATTTCATAAACGCCCTCCTGGTTTTCTTCCGGACATACCTGGTCAAGGGCCGAGATAACCTGCAGCCTGAACGAGCGTGTGATTTCCCATGCATTGCCGAGATCTCCTGCCGATCTCATGCAAAGGGACACTGCGAGCCCGCCATTTCCGGTTTTACCACATGCATCGGTAACTGCGGCCAGGGCGTGAGCTTCGGGTACGACTTCACGTTCAAGACCAAAAAGGTCGCCATACATCGCCCTGGCAATTCCCGTTCCTGCTTTTTCAGCCGTTTCGAGAATTAAAAGGGAGAGAAGGACCGAAGGGTCGGTGTCATCGTCCCCGGAACTCCTGTCAAGGACCGACTCGACCGAAGCCTGGTTACCGCTGATTCCAGGCAGGTACGGGGTTGTCGAAATATAGAGCTTCTCTGCCTGATCCCTTCCCGTGAGATGCAAACCCCTTCCATGGGTTATGATGCCCTCAGCCACGCCTTCATTGAAGATCTCCTTGTTTTTCCCGGATATCTCCTGGCCGTCTCCTATAATCCCAAGCATTGCAAGGCCGGCGAGGTCCCTGTTATCACCAAGCTGGTTCGCAACAAGATATGCTGCACCCGATGCAGAAAGTTCGCGGTCGCCGTCAATACCGGACAACCGTGGGTTCACGTGATAATTCCCAGGGAATCCCGGAAGATGGTGGTCTATAACCATCACTTCTTCCGGAAGGTCGGCCCGCCCCGACCCGAGGTCGCAGAGGAGTGTGCCGTTCTCGTGGCTGATGCCGTCTTCAGGTAGATCGGAAACGATCCTCAACCGGAATTGCCTGTCCCTGCGAAGCATCGCCAAACACATAATGGACGCAGCAGCAATGCCGTCTGCATCGTGATGGGCGTAGATTTCAACGAAATCCTGGCGTTCGAGGTGACCTGCCAATATTCCGGCTGCGGTTTCGATTGACATAGTATTATCGCGAAAGCAGGATTTCTGCAGTATCTGGTTTGTAAACCCAGCCTTTTGGCAGCTTTCCGGAACTGACATAATACCGTACGAGTCTTCGCACCTTCGACTCGGTCAGCTGCATCTGCCGCTTGTTGTGCAGATCGTTCTTGTTCTGTGCAAGGTGCTTCCGGAGTCCGAGGGCCTTGACGATAAGGTTTCGCAAGTCTTCGGGGATCTCTCCCTCCAGCCCCTTTTCTTTTATTATCTCCCCGATCCGCTTCCCTGTTACGAGTTTGACATCCGGCACGCCGTAACGGTCGCGGAGTACGAGTCCGATTTTTGCGCTGGAAACGCCTTCTTTCCTCATGTCAACAATGATCTTTTCGATCGCTGCCACATCTGTCATTGACCATTCTGGGATTTCTTTCCGGTATGGCCGGACTGATCCTGACTGGCCTCTCCTTCGCGCATAGATTCTTGCCATAAGTTCACTCCTGTCTGTACTACTGGTAAATCCGGGAAAAGAGTCGCTTACGCTGACTCGGGTAATCCCATAGCCCCGGTTGGGGCCATGCCATCGGGCACGTCGGACTTACTTCTGCCAGCACTATGAAAGTGCTGCATATAGTGGATCAGGCATCTTCATAAGGTTGTCGCAGGACACAGGAGGATCCGGGGCCGGGAGATGCTGCTGTTGCCACCGGCACCGTAAATATTGAGTCTGTCACGGGTGTCTGGATACAGGTCCAGGAGACTGAAAAGTTCTACCCAATGCCGTGACTATTGATCAGCCTGATGAGATCGGCAAAACCTTCCATTTCAATGGCAAGTACCTCGCTCCGGGTCATTCCCATGCTCGTTTCTGCATCGGCAGTAAGCATTTCCGGTCCCCGGATAACCGTCCGGTCCACGCCATCCGATGAAAGAACCTTCTCCGCCTCCTTGTCATGCACGAATGCCCTACCTGGTAGTATTACCGCTTTTTCGAGTTTCCGGGGGTCAAGTGCCTCAAGGTCGTCGATTGTGATCAGGCACGCAATATCCTTTGCTACCGGCACGATATCAGCACCCTTCCCGCGTGAAGAGAGAACCTTTCTGATATAAGGGGCAGCAACCGTACCTGTGATAACCGATGCCCTTCCGGTGATCACCGGGAGTTTTGCAAGGAGGTCGGGTTCGGAGAGAATGGCAAATGGCGACCCGATCTCCGGGTCCCACAGGGGTGTCCCGCTGATTTTCAACGATTTAAACTGTGTGGATAAATCCGTCACAATATTCCGGAATTCATCAGGAGTATGAACTCTCTGGCCAGCAATTATTGGTTGATTTCCGAGAATAAGTCCGTTTTCTCGTGAATTGGCAAACCGCATCAGGATCATGCCTCGTGCCCCACGTTCTTCGAGCCACTCGCACATGGAGGTGAGATGCTCACCGTCATTCACTCCCGGCAATACTACCGATGCGGCATAAACATCGACAGATCCGCATAAATCCCCGAGTATTTTCAAAGAAGCCTCCGGGGTCGGATCATGCATATACTTCTTCCGTAACGAAGGGTTTACTGAAAAGACGGTGAACGAAATCTCGGATAGGCCATTGTCAATAAGAAATCGCCCGATTTTAGGCGAATCGAACCCTTTGCCACTCGTATAGCCGATATGAAGGGGGGCCTGCATACTCGAAAGGAGTTCGACAAGTTCCCGGAACCGGGGATAGCAGCTGGGGTCTCCGCCGCCACTGATGGTAACCCGTTCTACGTCTTCGTTGAGCGAATTCAGGCGGGCGAGGGTGTCGTCAGCGATGTCACGGAGACTTTTAAACCCGCTGTAATATTCTTTCACGCTCCGCGTGCAGTAATCACAGCCTTTTTTGAAGGGAAGGCAATGCCGGCATCCAAGGGGTCCTACATCTTTTACCCGTTTGAAATAGCAATATTCGCAAAAGCCCCGGCAGTCGATGCCCGGCCTGCCACCGATATCAACGGTCAGCTGTGCCATTGCAATAGTGGTCTTCTCCAGATGGTTTAATGTCTTTGGAAGGATGCAGGTAATGGAAAGGGCAGGTCTGCTTACCTGACAAGACCCATGGGATACAGTCCCAGCAAAATTTTCTGTGCACCTGAAACCTGCCCGGGTTTCATAAATATGCAGATTTGCATGGGTAATATTAAAAAATCCAGCTGAAAGAGACGCTTATTCTCATTAACTGCTATAATCATGTCGTTATTTTCCCAGAGACCACGAACCTCCGGTATATTTAGCATTCCATGAGTTTCATGGCTATATCGAATCAAACCAGAACCTGTACTCCCTGTTTCAGCAGTCCTACGATTCCACAACCCGGTTTCATTATGAATACCGATACCTACAGGTTTATAGTATAACGAAGTGGAACCCTGCACCAGAGAGATTCTCCGGAAGGAACCTGGATGAGGACCAGCCACACGCTTCTACTCAAATATTTCCACGATCCCCGGTACTCGTTCCGGGATACCAAGGTCTGTTATATTGACAGGGGAGCTCCGGGAGATGTTTCGTGTGTGAATGGGGAAAATATCCTTCACCTGGACTCTTATTATTTCGAGACAGAGTCGGAATTCGGTGTCAAGGCGATTCCTTACCACAGGATTTGCAGGATAATGTACCGGGACGAGATTGTATGGAACCGGAATTGATGAGTATCGTTCCTTGACATTCGAGAAAAGCACCATCTTTTTTACCCGTAACTGTCAATGTACTATGGCGCCTCAGTGGCTTAGTTGGCAGAGCGGCTGACTTGTAATCAGCAGGTCCCGTGTTCAAATCACGGCTGAGGCTTTTAGACAACTTGACATGAGCCGATTACAATTTTAAGTTAAATTTGGAGTTATTTCTGATCTGATCTCAATGCATTTTGCTTTAAATATCGACGATATGGGCTTCATTTGAATTATGGGATTTGAATCTATTTTTTGAAGATGTCAGATATCGCCCGCACCACTGCCGAGGTCTGCGGACCTGGAAAGAGGCAGCATTTCAGGAAAGGATAAGGAACTTATCCGAGAATTTGTGAGTGAAACGATTGCCACCAATGGTATCTGTCTTGGCCGTGCGAACAAGATGACCTACAACCTGGTATCCTGGCGTAGGTTTATCGGGCCCTATGTCCAGAACACAATTGCCGATCTTTATGCCGGGATCGCGAAGATGAAATCCTTCTCATTTCCCGGGCATCCGTTCAAGCAGACCTTGAAAGAGAATAGGTGGTTGAAGGGAGACTTGGATGATTGTATTCATGAGGATTTATTGCTAAAGGATCCATCAGTATGGCAGGATTGGTCAGAAGAAGTAACCGGATTACTATCAGATAAAAAAAAAATGAATTTTTTTTACTTGAACCTGACATTAAATCTCGTGAATTTAGCAACCCCTGACGGAGATAGCCCGATTAAAGGGTTTTTTACGGTAGATTCTTATGCGAAGACAAAACGCCACGTCAATTCCTAAATTCCTGAGGTTTATCCGGTTATTTCATCAGTATATCTTTGGCCTTCTCGAATTCTTCACCGGTTATCTCTCCCCTGGCATACCGTTCTTTCAAGATGTCGAACGAAGTTTTTTCCGGTTCGAGGGGCTTCCTGACCTCACGGATGATTACGTAGAGGACTGCAATCAGGTACCCGAAGAACGGGATGATAACGAGGATGAACCAGAGTGGGGCACTCATCTTCTGATCTTTTGCATCTTTGTAGATGAAGAATGCAATAACTAGCTGGACCAGCCACAGAACGATCATCATGATCAGTCCTATTAAAGGATGACCATGAGCGATCATTCCAGGTTGTGCATGAAACACCATTGCGGGCATATAGTACTGATTGTCTCCTGGGTAATAATGCACGATGATGTTAACAATATTTTACATTCTTCGGTGGCAATTTTTTCTATAATAATTTTAAATTGCATCATACACGCGGAAATTCAAAATAGCGAATTTTAAAGTGGCGATAAAATATATCATGCAGGTGGCAACAAAACATAAGCGTAGATTTCATAAAGTCTTCACTTTTATAAAATAATAGGAATAAAAGTATTATTTATGTAATGTATTGTTGTAATGATTGTTTGATTGTATCGGGAACCCCTAAATTTCCGAGTATCGGCATAAGGAGTTGTCCTGCAAGTGTTTTTCCTTGAGGACTTGCAATAAACTGCTGTATCATTGCCATTCCTTCCTGGGACGAAAGAAATTTTATAATTTGTTCTTTACCTTCGGGAGAAGAGAGCCCTCCCCCGATGATTTTACCGAGACCTCCTAGATCTACCATAATATTTGACTAATAATTTTTTATTATATAAAAAACATCGTATTACGTAAAGGAAGTGAAAAAACATCAGTTTTATGTCAGAGTTTATGGAATTTCTGCAGGAGTATAAGATCGTGGGTCTCGCAATTGCATTTGTAATCGGCGTTGCGGCAACAGCTTTGATCCAGTCTTTAATTGAAAATATCATTATGCCTATTATTACAGTATTTGTTCCCGGAGGGGCTTGGAGAACCGCAACAACTTAGATTGGTCCATTTATTGTCGGCTGGGGACCGTTCCTTTCATCCCTTGTTTACTTTATTATTGTGGCACTGGTCGTTTTTATCATTGCAAAGAAAGTACTGCAAATGGATAAAGTTACCAAAATGTAGATTTAAAAAAAAACAATCCGGATTGTTTTTTTTATCCGGACCGGTACCCATCTTCAGGCACTTAAATTTCACACCGGGCACCCATCCCCGGAATACTGGCTCCAGAGATTGTGATAATTGTAATCCCTAAAATTTTCCTGGTGGCGAACAATCCCACAAAAATTTAATTCATTCGCCGTTATCATCTGTTGTCACGCTCTTAATCTCAGTTTTCCCTCCAACAGCCTCGTTCACTGTAATATCCTCTTTATCTGCGCTGGTACATATGGGAATCTTCGAAACATGTTTTCCATGCATGATGACGTTCTTGACTAGATTAAAAATACTGTCTCAATCAGCAGATCGGTATAAAATTCGATGCCACGGTTCTCATTGATTACGGTGATACCTTCCTTATCTGTCGTGCCGGTTTTTGTCATACATTTTACCCCACCCGGGGCCCAAAAAGGCTGCCAAAATGCGAATACCGGGGTTGTTTTTTCCGGGGGTGGGTCATATTTGGTATTCAGGGGTATTTCGCTGAATCCGCCGCACGGCCGAAATCTCAGGAATGTTCTTTCCCCCGATTGCTTCAACAATCGACTGGACATATGGCTCCTGTCGTGTCATACTGGGTGAAGCACTTTTTTTCAGCCGCTCGTCTTTTCGGCCCATCTGGGCGGAACCAGTTGCTATGAAGTGGAGGAAATCTTCCTTGGGAAGACCCCATTGTGTGTTGATCTTAAGATGAACGATATCATGGTTTTTCGGGTTAGGATACATCACGGCCCGTGTTCCGGGCAACTGGACTGCATTCCCCTGATTGGATTCTGATAATGCCACGACAAGCGACCACAGGTTGTCACATGCGATCTCTGCTTTGTTGCATTCCCGGCAGAACCGGTTCGTGGGGGGCATGGCATTTCCCCGGTAATGCGCACAAAAATGTATGTCCATACCGGTGATTATCCAGATGCAAGACGTTGAATCTATTGCAGTAATCACGACAGTATCAATACTGTCCGCGCAGCACCGATCGTCGCAACCGGTCATCCTAACCAGGCGTGATATCGGTGAAGATCAGCACCGGCCCATGCACAGGAGATCCATGCGAGACGGATGCCCGTCGATACTGAATAATATACGATGTGCGGAGATTATTGCACCTCAGGATTGTGAACCGGCATCAGCACTTTTTTTGGCAGTAGGGGATTTTTGCCCTGGAGAAGCCCGGATCTGAAACCCGAGGTTCAAATGGTTTGAAGTATTATTTTCCCCAGTATGTGCTCAAGGTCCCAGGATTCAAAATCCGGAATCGGTGTTATCCATAAAAAAACGCTTGTAAAATGATTGTCTGTAATTTCCGCGGGATGTTACCGATTCCGAGGGTGGAAATTTTTGCCAATCCATGAAGTAACCAGCACATTGGCTCCGGCTTAGGCTGTTGCATTATCTTCCTTCTTCTGTGGAAAAAAAATCCTCTTTAAAGGTTGAAAAAAATAAGTTAAATTAAAGGTATTAACATAAAAGTAAAAGAAAATATTTTAATAGTATTTTAACGAGAGATGTAGTTGCTGCACCATGTGTAGTGAGGGTAATCTTCGAACTGTACAGCCATTGTGGCTATGCCGGTTACATGGCTGTGCAATAATTGTCGTCTCGTGCTCTCTCTTTTCAAATATGAAATAACCGATCAGGGTTGTTTATGATAGATTCCTGATGAACCGCTAATACATTTTTTTTAAAACCGGACGGTTCTTATGGTATCGTGAAACAACAGATCCTGTCAGTACAGGCGGAAAAGATCTATGAAGATAATAAACGTCACGGGACATTCTGGCTCGGGAAAGACCACATTCATCCGGCATCTTATTCCTGAACTTATTCAATACGGCCCCACAGCAACGATAAAACATCTCGGCCATCATGATTTTGTCCTGGAACCCGGAAAGGATACAACTCTTTTCCACGAAGGCGGAGCATTGATTTCTGCCGGTATCGACCGCTATAAAACAGTTTTCATCTGCCGGGATCCTGACCTTAATGAGACCCTTGATTATCTTTGTGACCGGGGAATGTTGTATGTCGTTATTGAAGGGTTCAAAACTCTTAACCTTCCCTCCGTCGTTATTGGAGATCTGCCTTCCCGGTATATCCTCTTCAGGAACCCCGATCCGGAAACCATTGTTCATGATATGTCGGTTTTTCCGGAGTATATCACGAAGAAAGGTCTTGAACACGAAGTATGGAGGCTGTGGAAAACAAAAAACCCGGCTTCTTCTTCGGATCAGGCGATAATTGCCACGATTGCTGCCACCGTGGCTGTTAAAGAAGGTGGACTACCCGGAGAAATGATATTTCCTGTAATTGCCAGAGACATTACCACTGAACTTACACAAGCACATACCGATGCAGTTACCGGGATATCATTCCGTGCCTGGTGGTTGTTCGGAGGGACAAAAGAACTCTACATCTCGGCCGTAGCATCAGGTCATGAATCTGCATTCAACCTGATTAGCCGGGGAATCGTTCTTCTGGAGGAGCGATGCAGGGAAAAGGAAATCAGAATATCGATAGAAGGCTGACAGTTTCCAGATACTACAATTATTCAAAATTGGTAATATATTGTGAGAAAATGAGATGTCGATTTCGAGTTATTAATAGATTAAATAAATCTAATTAACATTCTTCGATTCTCAAAATTTTAGTCATTTAATCCCCAATTCAACTAATTTTTTATCTTTTATTACCCTGGAATTCCCAGTAAGCATATAAATATTTCTGAATTCAGGACCAGTAACATTTTTCCTCTCTGACCGGCTGCAGTCCCGGATTTTAGTTTAATTTATAAACCCACCAGTATTCATCATTAATTTGAGAAGGCTTATATAATGCTCTGACAGAATATTGAATCGTATAAAAATTTAAATGTACTTAACATTTTGTAGATTGTGTTCCAGTGATTCATGAGGAGCATTCAGATGAGTGACGTTAAAGAACCATTAAAATATGTTGCCACAACCTGCCCGTACTGCGGCGTGGGCTGTGGCCTGAACCTCGTTGTTAAAGAAGGAAAGGTTATAGGTGTCGAACCCTATAAGAGAAGTCCTGTAAATGAAGGAAAGCTGTGTCCGAAAGGGATGACATGTGATGAGTTTATCCACAGCCCTGACCGTATTACGACCCCCCTTATTAAGAAGGACGGCAAGTTTGAAGAGGCATCCTGGGATGAAGCACTCGATCTTGTTGCTAAAAAATTCAAGGAAACAAGCGACAAGAATGGTCCAAAGGCGCTCGGGTTTCAGGTATCGTGTCGTACCCCCAATGAAGAATGTTATATCATGCAGAAATGGGCCCGTGTAGCATTCAAAACAAACAACATCGACAATTGCGCCCGCATCTGTCACGGACCGTCTGTCGCCGGGCTTTCTCTCTCTTTCGGCTCGGGTGCCGCAACAAATCCCTTCGAGGACGTTTTGAATGCCGACCTCATCGTAATGTGGGGATCAAATGCAGTCGAAGCGCATCCTTTGGCGGCTCGCAGGGTGGTACAGGCTAAAAACAAGGGTGTTTCAGTTATGGTCGTTGACCCGAGATACTCTCCGACAGCTCGGCTTGCAGATCTGTACGTCCGGTTCAACCCTTCCACGCATATCGCTCTCATAAATTCGATGATGTACTGGATAATCAAGGAAGGAAAGCATGACAAGTCGTTTATCGAGACACGCACCAAGGGATTTGAAGATCTAAAGAAGACTGTTGAGAAATATGCGGATGTGGAGTCAATCACGGGCGTTCCCACTGAGAAAGTAAAAGAAATGGCCTTCAAGTATGCAGACGCGAAGAATGCCGTGATCATTTATTGTCTCGGAATAACCGAATTGACGACGGGTACTGACAATGTCCGGTCTCTGGGTAATCTATCGATGCTTTGTGGAAATATCGGGCGGCCTGGTGTCGGAGTGAATCCGCTCCGCGGCCAGAATAATGTCCAGGGGGCCTGTGACATGGGTGCTTACCCGAACGTATATTCGGGATACCAGAAATGCGAACTTCCGGAAATGCGAAAGAAAATGGAGGATACGTGGGGTGTGAAGGACCTCCCCGACTGGTACGGGGCAACTCTGACCGAGCAAATTAACCAATGCGGTGATCCAATCAAGGCGATGTATATTCTCGGCCTGAACCCGGTCGTCACCTACCCAGACTCAAATCATGTGAAAGCATCTCTTGAAAAGCTCGATTTCCTTGTCCTCCAGGATATATTCCTGACCGAAACAAGTCCGTATGCTGATGTAATCCTTCCAGGAGCCTGTTTTGCAGAGAAGGACGGAACATTCACAAGCGGCGAACGGAGGATCAACCGGGTCCGGAAGGCAGTGAATCCACCCGGTGAGGCAAAGGCCGACTGGGAGATCTTTACCCTGCTCGCAAATAAAATGGGTCTGAAAGGATTCGACTTTAAATCTGCAAAGGATGTCTGGGATGACATGCGTGCGGTGACCCCCTCAATGTTCGGCGCGACATATGAGAAGATGGAGAAACCTGAATCGGTTCACTGGCCATGCCCGACCGAAGAACATCCGGGAACGCCCATATTGCACAAGGAGAAGTTTGCGGCCGCCGATGGTCTCGGGACATTCTTCGGGATAGAATACCGTCCACCGGCCGAGGTAGCCGATAAGGACTATCCGTTCACCCTGATGACCGGGCGTTTGATTTTCCATTACCATTCGCGGACACAGACGGGGAGAGCACAGGTTCTGGACTATGAGGTACCGGAATCATTTATCCAGATCAATACTGCGGACGCAAAATCATTAAAAATTAATAATGGAGAAAAAATCAAGGTCCGTAGCCGAAGAGGCGAGACGGTGACCACGGCAAGGGTCACCGATGAAGTTGCACCCGGTGTCCTTTATATGGCCATGCACTTTGATCAGGGTGCCAATAACCTCACGAATACCGCCCTTGATCCGATGTCAAAAATGCCGGAATTGAAACATTGTGCTGTCGCCGTTGAGAAGATACAGGGGGAGAACTAAAATGACAGCAAAAGGGGATATGGTCTACGCCTGGACAACGGACGCAGGCCTCGCGAAGAAAGCAGAATGCGGTGGTGCAGTTTCGGGCCTTCTGAAGCACGCTCTCGAGAGTAAGATGGTTGATGCCGTATTTGCAGTGAAAAAAGGTGTTGATCTGTACGATGCCGTACCGACAATCATCACGGATCCGAATGAGATCAACCAGACCGCCGGATCACTCCACTGCGGTACTCTCCTGATGTCCAAACTGGTTAAAAAATACCTGGACGGAGCATGGAACAAAAAGATTGCCATGGTCGTAAAAGGGTGCGATGCCATGGGTATGTACGAGCTGGCAAAACGACAGCAGGTTAACCTCGACAATATCATCATGATCGGGGTAAATTGCGGTGGGACGGTCAGCCCCGTACTCGCAAGGAAGATGATCGCCCAGAAGTTTGAGGTCGATCCGGAAATAGTCCATAAAGAAGAGATCGACAAAGGCCAGTTTATCATCGAGTACGAGGGCGGGCACAAGGGGATCTCCATTGATGAGCTCGAAGAAGCAGGGTTTGGCAGGAGACCAAACTGTCGCCGCTGCAAGATGAAAGTCCCAAGGCAGGCAGACCTTGCATGCGGTAACTGGGGAGTTATCGGTGATAAAGCAGGAAAAGCAACATTCGTGGAAGTCTGTAGTGAGAAGGGAGTTAATCTCCTGAACAGTGCCGTGAAAAAGGGTGGGATCGCCACCGAACCTGCAAATCCTAAAGGTATCGAGATCAGGGGAAAAGTCGAGGGAGCGATGTTCAAGCTCGGTGACAAGTGGCGAAAACACGACTTTGAAGCGCTCGGCCAGGGAAAGGAGCGGTTGACGACAATTGTCCGCGAAACATCACGGTGCATCAAGTGTTATGCCTGCATCGAGAACTGCCCAATCTGTTATTGCGTCGAATGCAGCACGAAAAAACCATATCTCGTACCCCCCGGGGTGCTGCCGGTCGACTTCATGTTCCACCTGATAAGGTTTGCCCATATTTCTGATTCCTGCGTGAATTGCGGGCAGTGCGAGGAGAACTGCCCGATGGAGATCCGTAACTCCCTGTTCATGCATGCCCAGCAGACAGAGCTTGAAAAGATGTTCGGGCATGTCCCGGGTGTAGACATGTCCCTGCCGCTTCTTGGGCTGGCTGAAGAAGCAGAAGAACGCCAGAGGCTTGCGAATACAGGATCCGACATGATCTTCGATAATGTGTTCAAGCCCATTAAATAATTTTTTTTGAATTTTCCTTGGTTTTCCGGATTCAAACCTGTCTACTATTTGGGATTAATAAACTCAGGTAACCGGGAATATCCATGTATCGTGCATCTGCGGATCGGAAAATCTATACCTTGTATATTTCGACTGGCTATCCCCGCTTGTTGTCTCTCTCTTTCGTGGAAAAATTTCACCGAAGATAATATCTGCAGAATACCCGTGGATCTTTTCTATTCCTGGCAGGGCATACGGAAAATTTCAGTAACTGAAAGATCTGCATTAATGATATTCATTGTGCCCGTGCGGGAACTATCGTATCCACCGGCTTTTTCCAGGTATGACCTGAACGATGGGCTTTGTATCGCATGGACCAGTACCCGGACCATAGGGTCATTGATAAATTCTGTTCTGACTGCAAGTTCATACTGCTCGTTTATGACCGGTACAAAACATAGTCCTGATGCTTTTGCAACTCCTGAGGTACAAATCCCGGCATCAGCCAATCTTTCATGTATCGCTCCCGCAACGGCTTCCTGGCTGGTGACCTCGTGGAAATATCCATCAATTGTTTCAGGTGCGACGCCTCTCATATCGAGAAGTGCATCGAAAATCATTCTCGTGGGAGACCCTTTCTGCCGGTTAATGAACCGGACACGGGCAAGTTCATCTAATGATATGCCATCCCGGGAGACAATTCCCTGGGCTACCGTTGCAATATGAACAAAAATAAGGCCTGCCGGAGGTATAAGGCTGGATATGCCCCGGCAATGAGGAAGGAAAGAGTAATCCGGGAGGCTCACCGGGGTTCCATGACAGGAATGGCGGTTCAACGCGATCATCCCCCCGGTGTTTCCGGCTTTCGCCGCATGAAGAACCAGTCCTTTCTCCCGGAGGATTTCACCAAGTCTCTCGATCGCCGGATCGTATCTGCCCGATATAAGAATCGTCCTTTCAATACTGCTGAAATCTGTTGTAAGCGTGGCATCTACGATGTGTCCTGCCTCCAGTCCTTCAACCTGAGGTGTTATGCGGATATACCCGTTGGCACGGACAGGAGCCATCTGCACTCCGGAACCTCTGGAATGAGGGAATCCCCAGTAGCAGCCATCGACCCGGCCAATAGATACGGGAATGAATTCGTCGAATCCGATGTCCGATACCAGTGCGTGAGCAAGAGTGACAGGGACTGAAAACCGTGGAGGTGATATCAGGTTCCATGTATCGAGCAGCCGGCCGGCTATCTCCCTGATCACCGTCTGTGCTGCAAGGGGATAACCCGGCAGACCGAGAACTGGTTTTCCTGATATTCTACCCAGCATTACCGGTTTTCCCGGTTTAACTGCCACCCCGTGGAACAATAACTCTCCAAGGGATGAAATGACGCTGGCGGTGAAGTCACGCGTCCCTGCCGAAGAACCGGCCGAGATGAGGACAAGATCATTCTCCCTAACAGCATTTTTGAGGGATTCTGCAATCACATCAGGGTCGTCCGGAACGATTGGATAACGAATACAGTGGGCCCCGGCCGACTGAAGATAGGCCTGGGCCATGATAGTATTACTTTCTACCACCTGACCGGGGCCGGGACGACGACCGAGAGGGACTATCTCGCTGCCTGTTGGAATGAGACCAATGTTTACCATTCTTACATCAAGGTGCGTGATGCCATAGGTGACAAGGGCCCCGATATCAAATGGCCGGACCTGGTGACCTGCAGGAAGTATCAACTGACCTTTTTTGATATCCTCACCTGCAGACCTCACGTGTTGCCACGGTATGGCCGGTTTCCGGATCAGGATTCCTCCCTGTGTATTCCAGGTATCTTCTATCATGACCACGGCATCGTACCCGTGGGGAACAATATTTCCGGTATTTACCTGGACAAAATCTCTCAGAATAACCGGGTTCTGGTCATGGGCACCAACTGTCTCCCTGCTGCGGACCGCATATCCGTCCATTGCTGAAAGGTTCTCTCCAGGGACTGAATATCCTGCAAAAACGGGGCGTGCTGTTACCCGCCCTGATGATTCGGTTACGAGAACGGTCTCAGTTCTTTCCGGGTCCTTAAACGAGGTATTCAGGATGTCGATCGCCTGATCAAACGAGATGAGAGACAAGTACCGCTTCATCTTAAATCGTCCCGTAGGGTGTTGAAATAGAAGATATGTATCTAATTAGGATATTCCCCCCGAATACACGATATGTCAGGCCCGCATTCGATGCCTGTCATTATGAGGGTTGTTATACAGAAGTACAATGTTATGTGATCTTAATAAATTTGTTAAACAGCAAAGGTTAAAATTAGTGCAATTATCGCATACTTATTTTCGTAATGAAGTTAGAAAGATGCGGGATGTAATTGTAAGTAATAACCCTTTGGGAATAATAATAGTATAGGACATTTCGGATGAAATGCTTCTTTCAAAGGATAAAGTGTCTGCATTAAAAGAATTTTTCGCCGGAAAATATCGGGTATTTATTGTAATTACTGATTCCAGGTCTCACTGGTTAATTGTTCTTCCGATATCTGTTCAGAATATCATTACTCTCTGGAATGGAGATTCGGACCCCGCTGGTAATTCAAATACTATTCTGCCAAAGTCGGTGGATCCTATTGGAAGAGTGTTTTTCATGATTTCGCGACTGACAAGTCCACGTTGCTGCAGGGATGGGGTGTATGAATACAATTCAATATTGCCGGTTTCCCGGATCAGGCTCATGACATCCTGTATATTAAAGATTATCCGATCATCAGGCGAAACATGGTGTCCCCACAATGAATAAACGCCATCTTCGATAAAGACAATCCGTGTTGGAATATCGTGGAACGCATATGCTAAAGCGAAGGAGATGGCGTCGAATGTCATTTCAGTGCCATACGGCGTACCCGCTGCGAGTATAACAAGCGGGGGAGATTGTGATTTTTTACTTTCTTTAATTTTTGGGTACAAACGACTTTTCCCTGTATTTCGTGCCTGTATCGTAAATGAAGAATGAGAAATAATCTGGTGGTCTCTTTTAAATCGTTCCGTGATCTTCTGGAGACTCCTGATTTTCATCGAGGGAATTGTACAGGATGAGATAATGTTGCCTTTTTCATTTTTAAATGTACTATATCCACGCATGGTAGCAGATTGAGAACATGCAAGGAAAAGGGGCGATAATCCTTGATTATATGCGTATCGTGACAGTTCATCAATTGAATCGCCAATATTTTCAAATTCCAAGGTTTTCTGGTCCCTGTGTGCTGAATGAATCCCGTCAGCAAACAAATAGAGTTCAGGGGATACATTGAGGTTCATTACTGCTGTTTCCAGAGCTTGAATCATAAACACTGGAGATCGATGCATATAGGGTGATTCGAGAAGGAGTACACCAAACGATCGTGAAACCGATTCGTAACCAGATATATCAAAATAAGTATTCCAGAATTCTTTTCCAGTCCCTTTATTCTGTTCCCCGGTTGTCAGGATTTGGCCCGGGTACCTGATTCTTAACGGTTCAATAGAGATCCCCCTGAGTTTCAATTCTTTCGAATCACATATGCACTGGAATGAAGGAAGGGACAGCAGAATATCCCAATATTGAAGGCAACGTCGATCAATAAGACTGTAACAGGCATCTCCGGTGATAAAAACAGTGAACGGTGGGGTTTGTACCCGGGGGTGGTGGTGAAGGCTCTCTGGGTATAACCTCGCACTATAATAT
This sequence comes from uncultured Methanomicrobiales archaeon, assembly GCA_963809105.1. GTDB lineage: Archaea > Halobacteriota > Methanomicrobia > Methanomicrobiales > Methanospirillaceae > CAIKOD01. Next base: position 920,852 of record CAWEIC010000005.1, read on the forward strand.
TTTAGCAGTTCAACGAGCCATGAGAGGCGTTCAGGAGTTAATTGATCCGTTGTGAAAAAAATGTTTTCCGTAAATTTTACCGCCCCCTCGGCAGATCCTGATGATTGCAGGACTATTACTGGCAAACCTCTTGTTTAACGTTTAAATAATTTGAAATTTCTTCTTTAGCCATAATCCATGACAAACAATCTACATTATTTAATATTTTTCCATTTGGCATTTCTGTAAATCTATAATTTCCAGTCCTGATCGATTTTTCCGACTGCCGCGATATACACCGGCCACTGGGTTTCATGATCAAGATTTGCCATTTTCATCACCAGTTCGTCATGGAACATGTCCGTGGGAAAGACTTCATACCCAAGACCTGCTGCGGCGAGGATGAGGTTCTGGCAAGTATGCCCGGCTTCGATCAATACGCTCCGGTACCCGCGGTTGCCCAGTGCCCAGACAGAGCGATATGGGATAGCTACCCAGATGAAGGTGACGACAGCCCGGGTCATGATTTTGAAGTTTAAACTTGCCGTGCTTATCTCGAGCGTCAGGTCGGAATCGATCCGTTCGGCAACAATGCTGTTCGATCGCGGGAGATACCGGTATAATCCGGTCTCCAGTCCTTCCACATCACTTGCCACAAAGTAGGTTTCCAGCGGATAGCGTGCTCCACTTGATGGCACATTGCGGAGCTGGACTGTCTCTGCCATGATCTTCCTGAACCCTTGCGTACACCAGAGCAGGTACGATAATTCCTTGAGACTGATACTGGAGCGGCCGAAAAACCCAACCGGTTCCCAGCTCTCGATGGCTTTCCTGACCGGTATGTCCGGAACCTTGAATCGTTTCGGGCTGGGGAGCTTGATAATGCTCTGGCCTTCCCTGACAGGAAGTTCATGGGGAGGTTCCGGGACACGGAGGAGAAGATCGACCGTGGAATAATCCGGGTACTGCGTGCCTTTGATGAATTCTTTGCCGATATTTTTCATGATAACATCCTCATAAAAAGGGTATGTTTAAAATTGAAGGAAAAAAGGGTGCCGGTTATTCCCCCTATAGGTTATACGGACAGGTTATGCGGCTGCTTTCAAGTAAAGATTCGCGTATACGATCTGACCCTTGCTCTTGGGGTGGCGTTCGCCGAGGTCGCCGATATAATGGTCAAAGGTGGCCGTGACGCCATCTACCTCTTTCTCGACACGATCAACCAACTGGAATCCAGGCATCATGAACTTGATGTTCCCTAATACATACATATCGCCCTTCACCATCTGGCCGCCGACACGTCCTTCGACATCGCCCTTGATGATGACGGTGCCGCCTTCTGCATGGGTGGAGACGTGGATAAAGGCATCCTTCTCGATGATGATGGTACCGCCGAGCATGAAGGTGCCGATATCATTGCCGGCGCTCCCCTTGATCCGGATAGTGCCTCCCTTCATTCCCCTCCAGTCACCACGGTAGGCACAGCCGACGTGGTTCTGGGCATTACCTTCAACAAGGATGTCGCCGTCCTGCATCTGGATCCCGCAGAAGGAGTCAACATTGCCCTTGATGTGGATCTTCCCGCCTTTCATCCAGCCACCGACATACATGTCAGCATTGCCGTCGACGGTAATGGTTCCTGCGGTCATCTTGCTGCCGATATACTTCACGCGGGTGCAGTCGCCGGCAATCACGATGTCAGTGTCCGCTGCACTTTTGCCCGCATTACCGGAGACATTGAAGAAATCCCCGAGTTTGACATGGATTTTGCCCTCGTGACCAGGAAGTTCTTCAATCTCTGCAGCAGTCTTTCCTGCGAATGCATCAGGGGTTATGCTGTAGCCCTCGAACATGATTTCGGGAACTTTGTTGGGTGTTAAGGTAACGGTTGCCATGATCGCACCTCACGCCTCCACATCTACATTGATGACCAGCGGGTGCGGGGCAAGATAGTCCCGGACCTGGTAGTTGATGAGATCGACCGTGTATTCTTTCGTAAAACTCTGGGTGATATCACGGATGACCTGAGGGTTCTCGGGCATCTTGACATTGACCCAGACCGTCTGCTTGTGGCCATTGCTGACAATTTCGCCGTCCCTGACCACAATCTCGCCAGACTTGATGAAGCAGGATGCCCGCTGGAATGCCTTCTCGATCATCTCGGGGTCGCTTGGCATGTTCTTGTAGTTGAGGTCGAAGATACCGACATCGGCGCTCATGCCGGGGGCAAGGCCACCGTAGATATTGGACATGCCGAGGCACTTGGCCGGGCCTGAACGGGTCATCTGGGCGATCTCGAAGAGGGTGAGTTCGCGGTCGATGCTGTGGAGGTTCGTGGCGTCAATGACTTTGTCCTTATGCTTGAATGAGTCGAGCACCGCTTCACGTGCCTTCTTGGACATCAGCCACTTGATGACGCGGGGGTACCGGGTGAATGGCCCGGCATTGGGATGATCCGTGCTGATGAACACCCGGCCCATGTCCTTTGCAAAGAGCCCGAGCTCGAGGCCGATCGCCCACTGGATGTCGCAGACCTTAATGTTCGGGTCGTAAACATATGGGACAACCCCTGCGGCTGTCTCCATCTCGACATCGACGTTGACCCACTTGAGGTGGTTGAGGCTGTGGAGATGGTGCTCGAAGGGGCCATCGGCAGTCATTGTTGTGGTCTCGTCAAGGGTCACGCAGCCTAGATCGACGGTTATCGCCTTGTTCTTGTTTACATAGTCCATGACTTCCTTTGCCTTGGACTCGAAGTCGCCCCAGCCTGTTCCGCCATACGAGTGGAACTGGAGGTGGGTGGAGTGCATGACCTGCTCGCGGCCGAACTTGTTATTCGACTTGACCTTCTCAGCAAGTTTTAAAGATTCGATAGTAACCTGGTAGTTGCCGGGGTTCCCGAGATTGTTCTGGTGGATGTGCATCGAGTGTGGGAGTCCTAAGTACTCATTGGCCTTCATAAGGCCGGTGATGATCTCACGGGGGGTGATATCAAAGTATGGAACCTGATCGTCGAGGGTCAGGCAGTTGAGGCCCCAGCCCCATGCAGCAGTGCCGCCGGGGTTGACGCACTTGACCCCAAAACCTTTCGTTGTCTTAAGGAGCCAGGCAATATACGCCGCCGTGTTCTCGACTTCCCCATTCTTAAGGTACTCCATGACAAACCAGTTATTCCCGAAAACCGGGAGCGCTGCCTCATCGATAATCGGGGTATCGTGGATCTCTTCGTGGATATGTGGGGAGTAGAGGGGTGGCATTGCGGCTTCCATCACGAACGCATACCCCATCCTTGCATAGTCGTACCCGGTTTTGAAGGTGCTCGGGATCGAGAAACCTGACTCCATGCGGTAGCCGTTCTCCTGTGCCATCGTGCTACGGCTGACTCCTGACAAGAGCTTGTCTTCTGGCCTGAACAACCTCCCTATATTTACTTTGGGTCCTGCGACATGCGCGTGGACATCCACACCGCCGGCCATTACCGTCTTGCCCTTTGCATCGATCACCTTCGCGGAAGAGCTGACCTTGTCAACGATCTTCCCATCCTTGATCGCGACATCTACGACATCGCCGTCTATCTTGCGGGTCGGGTCGACGACGAATCCGCCCTTGATAATAATTTCTCCTGATGCCATCTTCAGCTCACCGCCGGATTTTCGGGATATTTCCGGTTTGCCTTTGTTGCAAGCCAGATCGGTTCAGTCTCCGTCAGTTCGCACATCCGTTCATACACGCGGTCGAAGAGTTCTTCATCGCTCGGGACGCCCGGCAGGCCCTTGATGACCGACCGGAACTGGACGGGAACGTTGTCCATACGGTACACAACGCCCGGTTCGTCCACACCGGCAATTCTGACCGGGATATGGAGGTCGGCGATCTCGCTCGCCATGCAGAAGTTCGGGTCAACCGTGATGAACGGATGCTTCTTTAAGTGCTGGACGGCCTGAATCGGGAAGTGAGCGCCGGCATCGGTGCCGACATTGACAAAGCAGTCTGTTTCGTCCCGCATTGCAAGGTCGATCGAGCTCGTCTCGCCAGGGTTCATATGAGCGTGGGTGCCCTTACCGAGGTCGATACAATAGGGGAACCCGAACTGCCAGGACCAGACCTGCCCGGGGCCGGTGATGTTATAATGCCCCCGCATAGCCATAATCGAGCATTTCGTGTGGGTATTGAGGTCCCGGGTCAGGCTGATGGCGGCGTCAATATTGTGGTTCCGGCCATCTGTGTGGGTGCAGCCCATCCCGAAGAAGATCATGCAGAATCTGGCCTTCTTCATGATCTCGACAGCTTCCTTGATCTTCTCTCTCGGGATACCAGCGACCTTCTCAGGGATCTCGAAGCCCCGGAGCACAGTCCGGAAGGCGTCAAACAGTTCGTAATCGTGTCCCTGGTCGAGCATCAGGTGGTGATCGGCAAGCTTTGCAGTGTCGGTTTCACGTGGGTCGACAGAGAGGATGGTCCGCCCCATCTGGCCCTTTGTCGTGAAGAATCCACGTGGAAAGATTGAATAGCGTGACGTATGCCTTGGATGGGCGTGCATCGGGTTGCATCCCCAGAAAACAACGACATCAGCACGATTCTTGACTTCTCCGAGGGTGCAGGTAGGATAACCGTTGTCGAACATGGCAAGGAACGAAGGGCCATGGCAGATGGTTGCACAGTTGTCGAGCACTGCACCCGCCTTCTCAGCGATCCGGCCAATAGCACTCTGGCCCTCACAATTGGTGGAACCGAAGCCGTAGATGAGGGGCTTTTTGGCTGCAAGGAGTGTCTTTGCAAAGTAGTCGACTGCCTCGTCATAGGAGATTTCTTTCATCGATCCGTCCGCCTGCCGCATCCGCGGGAGTTTCGGCCGGGTGGGGTCGTTTGCATGGTGGAAGAGGTTGCTTCCGATGACGCATGCGTTGTGTACTTCAAGGATCTTTGTCTCGTCATCCGAGACAAGGACTTCGAGGTCATCACAGGATGAGCCGCAGTACGGGCACCCGACGCCTTTGATAAGTTTTGGCATAATTAATTACCTCCTTTCCAGAGTCCGACTGCACCCTTAACAAGTTCAAGTGCAGTTTTTAATTTTTCTTCGGGAGCAGGTTCAATAGTCACCGGAAACCCGCTATACTGTGGTGTGCCCGTTGACTGGGTCCGTGGTGGCACTACCTGGTTTGCCCAAACACCCTGGCGGATATGGGCGAGACCTGGGGGTACAAACTGTGTAGGTTCCTTTGCTTTCACTATGACATTCCCACATTCGCTGATAACCAGGACATTTGTATTTCTTTGTATGCCAGCTCGTTTCATATCCACGGGATTCAGTTCGATAATTGAACAGGCCTCGAAATAATCCGGATTGGTCTTCCCTTTTTCCATCGCAGCGCCTTCTTCTATAGATCGCTGGGTAATCATGTTCATAGATATTTTTGCCATAGGATCTCCTCGGATTTTTGGTTTTTACGTAAAATTCTGCTGATGAATCACTGGTATTCCTAAGTTACCACCGTCTCTCCGGGAGCGGAGAGCCTTATCACGTTGTATGGGCAGGCTTCAACACAGACGCCACAACCGGCGCAAAGTTCCGCCTTAAAATCAAGGACCCTTGATTTTCCATCCATTACATGATAGATTTTCTCTTTAGTGACAGGATCTACGGTGTACAGTTCAAGTGCGTTCACTGGACATGCCACCACACAATTACCGCATCCAGTGCAAAGTTCCATATTCACATGCGTAGCAAAAGCCATGATATCACAATAAGTTCTTTAGAATTGAGTCAACGAAGAGATTCATAAAACCTTAGGATATTATAAAAAAAAGTTAATATATTTAATTTAACCACTTTTTTTTTATTTCGTACTAGGTTAACCCATGATAAAATCAAAAAAACTCAATCTATTTCAAATATTTTCCTTAAATATGGTGTTTCCTCATGGAACCAGCTCCCCTTCATTAACCATGTCCATTATAATATCACCAGTACTTCGATTGAAAACGCGCCATGGAGGTCATTTAATAAACAAGATTCCTTCCTGTTGGAACAAGAAAATAGTTCAACAATCAGGATCTCGAATATCAGTAAATAATTGTGTGATTTACATGGATTCACCGACTACATCATAAAATTTTATTGAATCGACTGAATTTACCGAATTTATCCGCACTTCAGCATGATAGAGCATCATCACGATGCAGATACACAGTGAAGCAATACTTACCGGCCATTTCAGATATTCAGGGCAGAGCCCGATAAAATTCATAAGAATTATAGCGACGAAAACGAACCCCAACTGGAAATGGAAAAGACGGATGCGTGTATCATTTGTATTGCAGGGCCGGATGCTGCCGGATATCCTGTAAGTATCGTTGAACGGATAGAACAGGGTCAGTCCTTTTTTTGTGCAGGTATCTTCCAGGAAATGCAGTATTACGCCAATGATAACTCCGGCAAGGAAAATTTTCAGGAAATGAAGGGGGTAACTAAAGGGAAACACCATTATGATTCCTAAAATCAAAACACCTGTCATTCCCACAAGGAAAAATAGTCCCGGAAGTGAATGAGTCACCCGTTTGTCTTCTGCATTGGGGCAGATACCCGGCATGTTCCGGTACAGGGACACATAGAGACGAACGATTGACTTCCTGAATAACTGGATAAGAAGCCAGGCAATGAATAAAGCTTTGAACCTTCGGGGTTTTTTCATCTGGATATCAGGAATAACCACGCCAGTACATACACCTGCTCCAATTGCTATGAGAAGCGCCGGGTTAGTTGATATCAGGGGAAAATACAGGATAATGATGCTTCCAATCGCGAGACTTATATGGTGGCGGGTAATCATTTCCTGTTTCCTGTCCCTGAAACTATGATATAATAATGTAACTCGCAAAGAACCCGGCAGCAATGAGAGAGGCGAAAAGAAAAATGCTAATGATTAGTGTGACGTATTCAGTGCACGTAGCCCTGTTTGCCATGTATCTCATGCCTCTGCGATCTCCCCGGCCGGATATCTCACAGCATTCTTCTTTTTTGTCAGCCAGACAAGCTCATTGTCGAAGAACCCGAATGAGCTCATTTGAAACACACTGATATGGCCCGGGACGCCGGATATATCCGCACCCCGTGGGATGAAAAGGAACCGGCCAACTAAAGTATGGCGGTTTGATGGATCGACTTTTATATCAGGTATATCTTGAGAAGTGGCCTTCTGCTTAAGGGAAGCGGAAACGATTGCGTACTGGTTTTTTCCCCGGTAATATCGTGAAACCCTGAATGATAATCCGTGATTTTCAGACGGTGCGACAGGCTGTATGTCCCATCCCTCATAACGAGGAAATTTTACCTGGATTTCTTTGCTTACGAACCCCCTCATGACGTCCTCGGCAAAACCCATAATGTATCAATACGTATACTGGTGCCCTTCTATTTTAATGTTATTAAATTTATTTTAATTTCTATTAAAAATTAATATATTTAATTTAACATATGTCCGGCTGGTGTGAAGAAGTCTCTTAACTTTTCTTTACAATGAATCCGGGTTTTTTCGGGAATCTCATTGAATACCCGGTAATTTTTTTCAGGAATCAATTCCCCTATTGATCCTATCGGAAATAAGCGCGGAATTAATCCGGGTCAGCTAAGATGAATCTGTTCCGTTCTGTGATCTGTTAATGGATCCTGGATTGAGTCCGGAACCCTGCTATGATTAATTACCTGATAACCCGATAGTACGATCGATCATGACTGAGCATGAAGGTCCTTATTCATTAAGTCTCGATACAAAAATGAAAGCCGCCGGGGTGAACGACCGTATGCAGGATTATATTCTGCAATGTGTGGCGTTCCATTCTTTTCCTGCACCGGGTGTTCTGATTGCAGCATTTATGGTCGATTACGCCCTGGAACTACTTGGGGCCGTGCCAGGGCAGCGTCTTTATGCTGTATGTGAAACACCAAAATGTGCCCCCGATGCTCTCCAGGTAATCGCGCATTGTACAACAGGCAATAAAAGACTCAATGTACTGCCGATTGGTAAATTTGCAATGACCATCAACATAAGTTCCAAAGAACCGGAAGTCGAGGGGATCAGGGTATATGTCGATCCGGTAAGGCTGAAACGCTATCCCCTGATAGAGTCATGGTATGGCAACAGTCCCTCTTATAACAAACGCTCAATGGAACTGGCGTTACAGGATGAAATTTTCAGGGCAGGCCGGGACATTCTTTCCTATGAACGCGTTGTTGTGAAAACATCCCCAAAACCGATGTGGAAGTCGGTAAAATGTCCGGAATGTGGCGAACAGGTACCCGATTATCTCCTTGAGAATGGAAGGTGTGCGGCATGCGGATCACAGGGATACTATGAAAAGGTATCCTGAAGGATTCTGATTTTTCGTAACATATTACGGGCGTTCAAGTTGAATATTACATTTTTCGTTGAAAAAGAATATCTTATATCTCTACCGCGATCTACATATTATTGATCGGTATGGGTTATTCTGACGATATTATGTATGATATGGCAATGAAGGATATCAAGACTGTTTTTCCCGAATATGACGGCTGGCAGCGACAACAACTGGTGACGGGTAATAAGAATGAAAAAGTATATTCATTCTCACGGCGGCTGCAGGGAAATGTTGAATGTGGAATAGCATGGGTCTCGTTCTCGCCTGAAATAGCATCCGAAATTGCATCCGGATTTTCAGATATCGGTGAAAAGATCCCTAAATGTACTAAAAAAATTCTCCTCGTCCCCCGTTCAACCCTGGTTCCTCACCTCCCCCCGGAAATCGAAATAAAAGAGATGAAGGTGTTCGGGCACGAAAATGGCCGGGTAGTCTGGCTTACAAAGAAGAAGAATGCAATGAATTATGCTCCCAGACAAGGTATTGAAACATAATATCTGTTTTTCGATACTACTATGGACGAAGGAGCAGGGGACCAACAAATCCGATACGGATAATATTTTCTGTTCGGGTAATTTTTAAGAAATTCTGCGGAGCCCATTTTTTCAAATCTAGCGACTCTTCAGCGTCTTTTTAGAGGCCAATTTCTTATTCATCATCACTTTTGTATGCATCATTATTTGGAAACAGGCTGTACTTTTTCGAAAAAGCTTAACACGTCGCGGTCATCATGGCACCATCCGGTCACAGTAACAGGACCCCTTGAAGTCCCAAGCACTGTTTCTTGTGATATTACCGGAGGGACAAGGAAATTGCAGGAGACCTGCTCAATCGATCAAATTGCCGGATTAAACCAATGCGATTCCAGCCCTAGAACTCCTGAAAAAACAGGTGATTTGGGCTCTGTTTTCTAATACGGTAATTATTGAGTATTTCTATTAACGGGTGGGAATTCTGGCAGTATTACACCAAATTCCGGTATAGTCGGGAATGCGGATGAACAAAGGATGGTAAAAACGAGGACACCAGTCTATTTTTGATATAGAGAGGCTCGAATGGGGTTGGATTTTTTAAAGATATCGTTAAAAAACCAATGTTTCTAATGGATTTTCAATAATAAGGTTTATCCAGGTTTAATGGACTATATCATGATTTCAAGGACAGGGATATTTCGATTGCATTAGATCCTTTTGATGACCTTTTCGTACTTACCCGTTCCGACCGGCCCGCTGTTTTTTTTGCATCGCCTCGTTCAGGACCCAAGGTGAAGTTCTCTTCGTGCCCGGTTTCGGCAGGTAATGCATAATAGGTATTAATTCTTCAATGTGCCATTGATGTTAACGATATATGTTAAATTTTAGTCATTTAAAAAAGAAATATTATTACCATGGTAATCCCACTCAATATACTGGTTGAGCAAAATGATCATTGAGAAGAAATCAATTTTGATATACATCATCTTTTGCGTTATACTTTGTATGGCACTTATGGCTGCCGGATGTACGAATACCGCCCCGGCACCGGGGACTGTTCCGGGAACAACGATGGTTGCAACACCGGCAGGCACTGTATCAGCACAGGTACCCGCCGCCAGGACCCTGATTGCTTTTACTGCTGCATCCTTAAAGGGAGTGTCCGATGCGATCGGACCGGCGTATTCCAATACTACGCCGGGAACAACGGTCAAATTCAATCTTGACGGCACCCAGGTGCTGAAGCAGCAGCTGGAAAATGGCGCCAAAGCGGATGTGCTGATTTCCGCAAGCAACACCTATACAAATGCTCTTGAAAAAGAGGGCTATCTCATCAATGATACCGTGAAGAACCTCACGTCAAACTACATTATTGTCATTGTTCCCGCTGCAAATCCCGGGCATATCAATTCCCTTGCCGACCTTGGGACTCCCGGTAAGAAGATTGCCATGGGCACTCCAGACGTGCCGGTGGGCGTGAATACACGTCAGGCCATTGCCAAACTTGCCAACGATACGTTCAATGCTACATGGAACAGCACCCTGTTCAATAATGTCGTCTCGTATGAGACCCAGGAACCGGGGGTAGTCACGAAAGTGTCGCTGGGCGAGGTTGATGCCGGATTTGTTTACGAATCTTCATACAAGGCAGCACCGAACGGAACACTGAATGCGATCGTGATCCCGGTTAAGGAGAATTCGCTCCAGACCTATACAATCGGAATCACCAACACGACGTCCGACGAGAGCGCCGCACTTCAATTCGAAACCTTCATGTTGTCGCCGCAAGGCCAGCAGATCCTTTCGGATTTCGGGTTCAGGCCTATCGGCGGATAAATTTCATCCTTCAGTTTTTTCTATGACACCTGCAACATGATTAGGGAAGGATAAGGCGGCCCGCGATGAAAATTCATACATCCCGAAAGATGGCCCTTGCCGTTGCAGTTATTTCGATCGGGCTGATGGTTTTGTACCTTGTCCTGCCGATCTTCTCGCTATTTCTCCGTACGACCCCGCAGCTTTTTATTTCGTCAGTCCAGGAGCAACAGGTAATCGAAGCACTTGTATTAAGTTTTTTTACTGCAGGGACCGCGTTACTGGTGATTATCATCGTCGGTACGCCTGCAGCTTATTTCCACTCACGGTTAAACTATGCCGGGAAACGGGTTGTCGATATCCTTATCGACCTTCCCCTGGTGCTGCCACCGGCCGTTGCGGGACTGGCACTCCTTCTTTTTTACGGGCGCATGGGCCTGTTTGGAAAATATCTTAATATTATCGGGATTACAATTCCGTTCACCGTGACAGCGGTTATTATGGCACAGATTTTCGTTGCATCGCCTTTTTTTATCAGGAATGCAAAAGGACTTTTCGAACAGCTGGATCCTATCTATGAGCAGACCGGGCAAACCCTCGGGGCATCTCCTCTAAGGATTTTTACGACGATTGCGATTCCACTGACGGCAAGGGGGCTGGTTTCGGGCATGGTTATGACCTTTGCACGAGCTATCGGCGAATTCGGGGCTACTATAATGGTAGCGGGAAATCTCCCGGGAGTCACACAGACAATGCCTCTTGCTATTTACGGAGCGCTTGAGGGTGATTTCAACGTCGCAATCACGATTTCCATTCTGCTAGTCCTGATCTCATTCGGTATTATGGCAGTTATCAGCTTAATCACAAGGAAACGTGGTCTCCTTGCTTGAGCTGACAATTACCAAGGTATTGCGTGATTTTGTCCTCTCTATGGAGATGGAACTGGAAACCGGGGAAATCCTTATTATGACGGGAAAAAACGGATCCGGAAAAACAACTACGCTCAATATTATTGCGGGATTGATGACGCCTGACACCGGATATATAAGGCTGCATGAAAATATCTTCTTCGATCGTGGAAAACATATTGATGTCCCTGCGGAAGGACGGCAGATTGGATATATATTCCAGAATGCTGTAGTATTCCCTCATCTTTCAGTGTACGAAAATATTGCTTACGGACTCCGTGCCAGGGGAATCAACAGGGCACTGATAAAGAATAAAATCGACATTTTAATAAATAAGCTTCAAATTGCCCATTTAACGAAACTGGAGGCGCGACAACTGTCAGGGGGACAAAAGCAGCTCGTTATTTTCGCCCGGGCACTCGCCTTCGATCCTGTCCTTCTCCTTCTTGATGAGCCTTTCCATGCCCTTGACCAGGATGCAAAAGAGCGGGTAAACACCTCGATTTATGACGAGGTGAAGTTCCGCAATATCCCTTGTATCATTGTCACTCACAATAAGGAAGAAATCCAGATGCCGGATACCCGGTTGTGCCGCATAGACCAGGGTAGAATTATCGAAGGATGAAGATCATTAACGGAAACATTACGATCACCCGGCCGGGACGTAAGGATGATCGACATCGATACCAATGCTTTTCGGGTTAAATCATCCCGAATTGTCTAAAACCATGTCCCTCCTTGGAGGCACGAAATCCGCCGGAGAAAATCCTTTCGATGTCAGATTCTCAGGCAAGGAGATTGATAGGTTCCATATCAGGTAATCAATTGTTATATCAGGTTCGAGAAAAATATTGAAATCTCGAGGAATTTTAATGAAACTGCATCAAAGAATTCTTATTATTCTGATCGCCGGTCTCCTTGCAACCGGATTGTTATTGCTTCGGATTCACCGGGATCGTGTAGAGTACTGGGCCATGTTCTCTATCATCACCCTTCAGGAGCGGCAATAACATTCGACGGGAGAATCGTAGGGGTTACCCCAGTCACTGAAACAAAGGAAATCTTTAAGAATCCGGTCAATCATCATCAATGGTACCCGATATGAATTCTGAACCTGTGATGGAATGCTGTTCTTCTGTGAAGGGATGACCATGAGGATAATGACACGACTTTTATATCCGGAGCAAATCGTCAGAAGGGTGTTAATAATGCTGATGACGATGCTCCTCCTTGGATTCGCGTTGTTTTGTATCCCTGCCCAGGCCGCTCCGGCAACAGAGACATATCTAGGCGACATGGTTCTTTTGTCGGGCTATGCCTATGGGAGTGACACCGTGTACCTGTTCCTGACGGGACCAAACCTGCCGGCGAATGGTGTGGCACTGGATAATGTTAACCGGCAGACAGACCAGGGCGGATTTACTTCAGTGGATGTCAATTCAGATGGTTCCTGGAGTTACAAGTGGTATACAGGTCAGACCGGGGGGAAGCTCGATGCCGGAGCGTATACGGTATGGGTTGTTGACAGGCCGGTCGGGCGCTCGAACCTGGGAACCGCTGAGTACTCCACCATTACGGTGAATTTACAACAGCCCGGGGTCTCGGTCGGAAGCCAGGTTGTACCGGGTGGTCTGACGGTAAATTCAACACCGGCAGGTGCAATTCTTTTCCTGAACGGTAAATACCAGGGTACGACACCGGTTACCGTTCCCGATCTCGATCCCGGCACCTATGGCGCCAGCCTATCGGCCCCTGGCTTTCTTAACCAGTCAGCCCAGGTGGAAATCGAGGCCGGAGCCCTGACTTCGCTGTCGGTTAAACTCCTCTCATCAAACGGGACGCTATGGATTACCACTGTCCCTGTTGGAGGTGCTATCGAGGTCGACGGAACAGATAGAGGTATTTCCCCGGTTCTGGTGACGAACCTTATTCCCGGGAACCATACTATCATCGCATTGCTGCCAGGCACGTCCCCGGTCCAGGAGACCGTCACGGTCATTGGAGGAGTAACTATTCCTGTTTCAATCGCGATCACCGGAGAAAATCTGACCGGGAGTCCTCATGTGTCGGCAGCGAATCCAATCCTTTTTGCCGGAGGTTTATATGCTGCCGTTATGGCGTGTATTGTTGTCATCATTCTGTACGGTTTCCGGAGATGGTGAATTCAAATATTTTGGGAGATATTTTAAGATCACGGTAATATTCCGACGTATTTATCAAGTATAGCGAATTACTCACCGATAAATTTATACGCACCTCCCGGCACTGAAATTTCAAATCGTGCCCCGCTTCCCGGCAGACCATTCTCGTGAATTGTAATGCCCGTGATAGAGAGTATCTCCCTGATTAGAAAAAGCCCCATACCACCTGTTTTTCCAAAACCACGGGTGAAAAGTTTTTGTTTATCATCATTCGGAATGCCAGCCCCATCGTCGTCGTACCTTATCACAAGACCGTCATCAGTTTCCATCGATGAAATCCATATTTTTTTCAACCCATTTCCACCATATCGAAGTGAATTATCAATCAGATTGTAAAATACCTTTTCAAAGAGGGGATCCGTAAAAATTTCAATATTATTTTCATCTCCATTCACAACTACATTCCCAAGATTATGGCTCATTGCCGCTGTGTTAAACGATTCATTAACATTCTGCCATTTCGGAGCCTGCTTTCCAATATCCTGATATTCACTCGTAAATTCAATCTGTTGTCGAATGGTCGTTGCAGATTGCTTTTCCTTCGCGAGGTAAGAGAGGGTTTCCGGGTCGGAAATCTTCTCTTTCGTGAGATCGATATATCCAAGCAGAATTGCAAGCTGGTTCATAATATCATGGCGGGTGATGTCGGAGAGCAGGTTCAGTTTTATATTTGTTGCCTCCAGTGCATTCAGGGCGTTGCGTCTCCCTGTTACATCATGAAAAATTAATAAATTCCCGATTCTTGATCCACGGGAGTATACTGGCAGATCGCTAATCTCATAATACTGTATCGCCTTGTTCCGGAAGATACGGATTTCCCGCCGGTTCCCCTGGGATTGTAAAAAAATCTTTATTCTGGCTGACAAAATCGGGGAACAGCTCTCCGAAATTCCTTCCGATTGATTCTTTCCCGGGTATGGCCAGCAGGTTTAATGCTGCCGGGTTCAGGTCGATAATAGTGTCTCCCGGGTCGGTGACGAACACTGCATCGTTGATCCCGTTGAATAAATGTGTATGAGCGACCGGCATTAATGAGAATAACCTGAACCTGATGATTCCCACGGCGATAAGGATTCCCATAAGCGTGAAAGAAAAAGGAGTAATATCGAACTGAGGGAAACCGGCAGGTTGCAGGACATAGATGATATTAAATGCAAAGGGGATCGCCGATGCAATCAACAGGATTGCAGTCTGTCTCCGGTAATAATCCGAATGGGCAAATAGCTGACCGACAACGATTAAAAATGCAAGGGACGCAAGAATGTACGAATAGAGTATCAGAACCTGGAATAGTGGCCCATGATTATAATGCCATATGGTGGTTCCGTTTAACACGAGGGGAGTTATGCTGTTGTAATAAAGGTAATGCAAAGGATTTGTGGCTACAAGAATCGTGCTGATTGCGGGAATAACAAACAACAGCACCAAAATTTTCCTGGTAACAAATCTCTCCCTCCCGGAATAATACAGAGATAGAATGAACCAGGCAACAGGGACCGTGACGATTCCGGGGTATTCAATTACGTTAACCATAAGACTCGTAGCCAGATCAATATTTAGTGTCTGCACCGCTTCGCCTATGGTCCACAGGGTGGCAGCTCCCATGAGCAGAGTAAATGGCTTACAAATTGGAATTGACCTGTTTCGCCACCCATAAAAGGCAAGAGCCATAGTGATAATTGCAGAGATAAATAAAAGAACAGAAAATAATGAAACCTGAATGGCCATGTACACCGCTTTTAATTTTGTAGGTACCTAAGATGTTATCCGGATGTTTAATAGCATTACAGCCCGGACAGGACCATAGTCATATCCGGGATGGAGAAGGAGAAAACGTTTTGATAGCTCTGTTGTTTTTGGAAAATGTATGAGTGTCAGTGTTATACATTAGTCCCGTTAATTTTTTCCAGGGCAGGGTTTATTTTTGCAAGGTCGATAATGATACCGCACATTCCTGTGATGATCCCTTCCTGTACCACCGGGGAGGAAAAAATCTGGACCGGAAACTGGGTTTCATCCATGCTTTTAGCCATGTAAACCTCGCAACTTGACGAAATACCCCCGAGTATGCTTTGAAAATTGTTTGCCATCCTGGGAAAATCGACAGGAGAAATTATCTGGTGAATAAATATTCCATTCTTAAGACTATCTTCATCAATCCTGAACATCTCAAACCCGCGTTTATTCACATAGGTAATCCGTCCTTCGAGATCCATCATAAACACAGGCTCAGAGAGCATTTCCGTCAAATCGCAGGCTTTCATTCCCCGGGTGAAATGCATGTGCGATGCGGTTCCCTTCTCAAATGTCGTGATGTCGCGGATGGTTTCAATTGCGCCGATTATGGAATGGTCCGCATCAAAAAGTGGTGTTGCTTTCATCCAGAGCACTACTGGTTTACCTTTGATGAGTGCGACATCTGTTTCGGCAATTATATCCTGTCCCTCGCGCCTGATTTTTTTATAAAACCAGCGCCTGAGCTCATCCTCTTTTTCAACAATAAGATCGATAAGCATCTTCTGACGGTTCCCGTAAAATGGAATTGCATATTCGTGATTGTCCTTTCCCAGCATCTCTGCCTGGGGAATTCCTGTCATAGTTTCCATCGCACGATTCCATGCAATTACTCTTCCCCGATAGTCGATTGCAAATGTAGCATCCGGAAGGGCGTTAATAATTTCATAAAATCTGCGCTCGGATTTAATAAAATCGGCGTGAATTCGCTGCTTTTCTACCGACTGGTTGATCATCTGGTTGAGTTCTGTAAAAATTACCTTCGGATCTCCCGATTTCTGAAGGTAGAAATCGGCCCCGTTATTTATGGCCTCTATCACCACCTCCTCCCGTCCACGCCCGGTAAAAATAATGAAAGGCACCTTGCAGCCTTTTGATCGGAGTTCTTTGAGAAAATCGATACCGTTCATGACCGGCATTTCATAATCGGAAATGATGACATTGAATTTGTCAAACCTTTGAGTTCTCAGTGCCTCGAATGCGGATGAACACATAGTGACGGCTCTTTCCGGCGTTTTCTCTAAAAATTGACGCGTAAGATCAAGTAGTGCCGGTTCATCGTCAACTAGAAGTATCGAGATCATGAAGCAGACAGAGCCACCTTGTAATGGATATTTAAACTATCATTTCAAGCCTATAATTAACCTTTGCCATCTTCGGCCGATGGCGATCGTGGAAATGGACGGCAGCTGGATTCAGGAGTTGCATAACAGAGACTACAGGGGAATATCGGGTTAATCTGCTCTGATAAATGACAATCCGTGGCGAAACCTGGCTTTCCGGTAGGGGAGATTTTTATTAAATCCGATAAGATGACAGAAAATTATTCTTGCTGCATATGTTCCTCACAAACAACCGAAATGTTTCTTTTTGTCATTCCACATCCGTCCCTGTTTAAATGCTCATTTTTTCAAGAATACCAGGCACTCTGTTTTCCGGCCAGGATCGGCTGGTGAAAATCAGCCGTCCAATACATACTTTAATCCGGTCTCATATCATTGATATACTCCAATGGAGTTGTCTATATTAAGAATACTGCTGGAAAAACCAATGAAACAGAAGGAATTACTGAATTAAACCCAGATGGGACCCCTTTCGTTCGCGTAAGGCTTCCAAAGAAAAAGAACCGGGAACAGTTTGCCTACGCCGACCTGATGATGGGAGCAAATCATATACGTGTCCGGTGCCAGGACGGGGTAGAACGAATGGGTCGGATCAAAGGAAAAATTAAGAAGCGTGCCTGGATCCGTGAAGGGGATATCGTGATTGTCGTCCCATGGAGTTTCCAGGATTCAAAATGCGACATCCTGTACAGGTACCTGCCGCCGCAGGCCGAATGGCTTCGGAAAAATCACTATCTCTGAAATTTATTTTTTTCATTCCTCCCTAAATGGATCCCGCTCATCAGAAATTCATATGCCGGATAAAATTTTTGCCGTCTTTTACGGATTCTGATGATTTTCATGCCCCGTTCCTGCAGTATTCATCTGTGAAAGTCTCCAATTTGTGATTTATTACCATTCCTTCAGGTGCTGCAATAATTGTTAAAAAAAGGAGCCATAATGACAGTATCCGGCACCATAGATTACAAGACAACATCCGCCGTCACGAAGAGATCAGGACCCCGGAGGCTCCGGATTGCTGCTAATTAACCTGCCATCGACCAGAAACGATCGATCAGCCATGCCATGGTTCCGGACAGGACTCCCATTATGGAAAGTGCTACCTGGCTGATCTCATCGAACAGCGTATACACTGCACCGGACTGGCTTCCCGGATTAAGTGTTACCATCATCCATAGTGCAATCAAGACAAATAGTGCCAGGATAATGATAATTATCAGGAATACTGCAAACATTTTGCCCCTGCCATGCATCACTACTATAATCCGGGGTTTGATATTAAAATTTTTTTCTATGATACGATTTCCCGGCGTGCTACAGGCATGGTGACTGCCAATCATTTCCATTTTTGAATGCATGGACTAACCTGGTTTCATCAGATATTACTGACGATACCCGGCATTACTGAACAAAAATAATTGAAACCGTAACGTATCTCATGAAAAAAGTACTCATCAACGTAATATACCTGGATGGACCATCCGGGATGGGGCGACCAACCGGTCGAATTCTTCACCTGATATCACCCCAAGCTTAAGGGCTGCCTCCCTTAACGATACGTTGTTATGCAGTGCATACCGGGCCACATCGGAGGCCCTGTCGTATCCGATCGAGGGGGAGAGTGCGGTGACAAGCATCAGCGAATGCTCCACATACCACTCAATTCTCCTGGTATCCACCTGCATCCCGTAGACGGCAAACCTGGTGAAAGAACTCATGCTATCCGAGAGAAGGTTAACCGAGTGTAAAAGGTTATAGATGATAAGCGGTTTGTATCCGTTCATTTCGAGATGGCCTCCGGCGCCCCCCATTGATACCGCCAGATCATTAGCCATGGCCTGCAAAGAGACCATTGTCATAACCTCACACTGGGTCGGGTTAACCTTGCCGGGCATTATTGATGAGCCCGGTTCGTTGGCAGGCAATATGATCTCGGCTATACCAGCCCTCGGTCCGCTGGCAAGGAGACGGATATCATTCGAAATTTTGAAAAGAGAAACCGCAAGCGTTTTAATTGCAGCTGATAGCCCGACGAGAGCATCATGCGATCCCTGGACCGTGCATTTGTTGGGAGCGCTGACAAAGGGAAGGCCTGTGTACCGTGCTATTTCCGCCGCTACACGGTCACCGAAATCAGGATCGGCATTGAGACCCGTTCCGACTGCAGTACCACCTGCGGCGAGTTTATAAACATCCCCCAATGCACGCCCGATACGGAGGATATTGTCGTCAAGCATTCCCACGTATCCCGATAGTTCCTGACCAAATGTCAGGGGAGTTGCGTCCTGCAGGTGAGTCCGGCCTATTTTCACGATACCGGCCCATTCAATGGATTTTTTGTGAAGTCCATCGCGCAGGAATTTCAACGAAGGGAGCAACTTGTTATGGACCCCGAGAGCGACTGCAATATGCATCGCCGTCGGGAACCCGTCATTTGTCGACTGGGACATGTTCACATGGTCGTTTGGATGCACCGGTTTCCTGCTTCCAAGAGGCTCGTCTGAAATCTGTGAACAGCGGTTGGCAATTACTTCATTGACGTTCATATTAAACTGCGTCCCGCTCCCGCTCATCCACACATTCAGGGGGAACATTTCCGTGTGCTGACCGTCCAGGAGTTCATCGCAGACCCGGACTATCAGGTCCTTCTGGATTGCGGTCAGGTATCCGGCTTGAAAATTTATCTGGGCGCAACCTTTTTTTACGTATGCATAGGACCGGATCATCTCCGGTGGCATCAAATCAATGCCAATTTGGAAGTGTTCCAGTGCCCTCTGGGTCTCAGGCCCCCATAGCCTGTCTGACTCGACCCTCACTTCTCCCATTGTGTCTGAATCG
Organism: uncultured Methanomicrobiales archaeon; assembly: GCA_963809105.1. GTDB lineage: Archaea > Halobacteriota > Methanomicrobia > Methanomicrobiales > Methanospirillaceae > CAIKOD01. The sequence goes on from CAWEIC010000005.1 coordinate 940,603, forward strand.
GTACGGTAATCACTCATCGTTATTCCTTGTGTCAATTACATCCGGCACTAGTATTTGTAGATGACTGTCAGCCACCGGATGCCGTTAACTTCGTTCTTCCTGTTATATCCAGAAAGACACCAGCATAAGATAGAGGTCATTCGAACACGGCAGATAGTACGTCTGAAATATTACGTACATACCTGACCTGTATTCCCGTCTGATTTTCAATATATTCTTTTGCGTCAGCCGTCTGTGTAACCTGCCTGTTCGTTGACATACCGAGAATGTTTCTGTCACCTGGTATGGCAAATGAAAGGACACTGTTATCTTCGGGAAGGAGGAACAGCAGTTTCCCTGAATCCTTTGCAGCCTGTGTTTTATCGATTACGCCTCCTATAGCACCGACCGTCCCGTCCGGATTAATCGTTCCCGTCAGTGTCACACTCTGGTTAAGCGTCCGGTTCTCTATCGCGGCAGTCACGACCGCAGTCATTAACGCGCCGGCACTCGGACCATCGATTTGGGGAACGGCTCCAGGTGCGTGGATCGAGAATATAACGTCATCTGCCGAAAGATCTGCACTGGTGATGTTCTCCGCAACTAAGACTGCCGTATTTGCGGCATCCTGGAACACCACACCCATAAGTGGTCTTGTCTCTACGAGAACCCTGCCCTCTCCTGGTTTTATTTCGACATTTACATCCATCATGGTTCCATTCTGGGTGGTGTGTTCAAATACGAGCGATCCCTGCCGGGTATAGGTCACCGTCGACATCACTGCAGGGGCCTGCAGTCCGGCAGTCCCTAAAATCCCGCTTTCCGATGAGATATTGGCTAAGGACGACCCGTTAAACTGATTGCGGTAAAAGTCGATCTGGCTGATATACTGGCTGATCGTCGTATTGTAACCTGATATCTGCCCGAGAAGGGCAGAATTTTTCTGGCGGAGCTCATCGAGCTGGTTCGGGGTTCCTGGTCCGTTTCCGGTGATAATAAAGCCAAGAGAGATACCGAGCAGCACGTTCAATACGAGAGAGATAACCAGGAGAATCGTAGTATATTTGGATTTCATAAGAACCGGTGATGCCCTGATGGCCCATCAGATTATAATGTATCCTGAAAAAGATATCAGCTTCCGGGTATTCATGCCTGTGAAGTAGCTTCCATGAAATGAACATGCTCTAAAGGGGAAAGTATTATTCATATCCCCAGTTCAGTCCGTTTCTTTTCGATATGATTTACAATGAGGTCTGCAGCCTTGAAGGGATCGGGCTCGACCGCGAAACTTGCATTGACGGCACCCTTCAACCCTTCGGTCAGCAGCGAAATTGTCGCGGGGCTGCCGGTGATTTTAGGCATCACCCCGAGAACCGTATAGACTCCTGAGGCAACGAAATAACTCCCTATTGAGACTGCCTTTTGTGAATACCATTCCGGTGCGGCACCAGCAATCGGGAGTTTATGGATCCCGACATTCAGGATATTGGCGAGTTCCGACGCGAGCACAAGAATCCTTGAATTGTCCACACACGACCCCATATGCAGTACGGGAGGAATTCCGAGTGATTCACAGACATTTCGCAGGTCCTCTCCTGCAAGGGAAGCAGCTTCAGGCCTCAGCAGCCCTGCCTTTCCCGAGGCAATTGCAGCACACCCCGTTTCAACACAGAGTATGTTCTTTTTGATCAGCTCCCTGGCAAGGTTAACATGGCCGTAATCATGTTTTACCTTCGGGTTATTACAGCCGACTATTCCAACTGCTCCACGTATTTTACCTGCGGCTATCAGGTCGATAAGCGGCTTGAACGAACCCCCTAATGCTTTTTTGATCGCTTCATTGGAAAATCCGGTCATGACCGGGACCGGTTCACCAGGGATCAGGATCCTGTTAGGATTCCTGTTTTTATAGTTCTCGACAGCCATCCTGACAATTGCTTTTGCAGTCGCCATAGCGTTTTCCTGGCTGAAATCAAAATAATAAGAACCAGGAATTTTTGCTTTCGGGCTCGTGGAAATGATATACGTATGGTAGCAGCTGGCGGTCCGTGGGAGCGACGGGAAAATACACTGGTAATCGACGATCATCGCTTCGAGGGCACCTGTTGTAATAATCGAGCTCCTGGTTTAAGTGATTCCCTGTCATCGGAATTCCTTTCCGCATCAATAATTCGCTCCCGGTACAACAGAGACCCACGAGGTTGATCCCTTTGGCACCGTTCTTTATGGCAAGAGCCAGCAGTTCGGGGTCTTTGGAGGCCTGGACGATCATTTCGGAAAGCATCGGGTTGTGACCATGAACCGCAATATTTACCCGGTCTGCTTTCATCACTGCGAGGTTCATCGAAGATGTCCGGATCGAAGGGGTTCCAAAGAGCACATCTGATATCTCTGTCCCGATCATCGACCCCCCCCAGCCGTCCGAGAGGCCGCATCTGAGACCCTGGAGAAGTATATTCAGGTAATAAGCTCCTACCCCCATCTGCACACGGTGCATTGCATCGACGACTTCCCTGTCAATGCCCCGGGGGGTGATCCCGGCATTCTGCCATATTTCCCGTGTCGCTTTCGGGGCCCGGTTCATGAAGGTAAGGGTATTTTTCATCATCCCGTATTCGTCCATCATTTCACGGCTCAGCTCTTCGGCAAGTTTTTCGGAACTTTTTCCTTCGGTCTTAATCCCGAACTCCCCACACAGCACCCTTAACTTTTCCGGATCAGTGATGCCATAATTTCCGGTTTTTCCGGTACCAACCATGTAGAGCGTTTCCACAATATCCCTGCCATGGTCTGAGTGAGCGGCTGCCCCAGTAGCGATCATGTCGAGAAGGTTCCTCGATACCATCAGGTCTGCATCGGCACCGCACACCCCGCGTAAACGATGGGGAGGGATAATACGGCAGGGGCCCATGGCACAACGGGAGCATGATATGCCGCCCGAGCAGTATTTACACATAGGCTGCTGCATTTCGAAGCGGTCCCATACCGTTTCTATGCCCTCCCGCATTGTCATTTCGAGCATAGGCTTGGCATTTTCGTCGATTGTCCGCTCATCTTTTTTTTGCTGGATCAGTTGAGGGTTCAATAGTGCCATATGTGCCCTGTCAAGTTCGCAGACATCGAGGCGTTCACGTACCAGTTGTGGGGTGGGTTCTTCAGTCATCTTGTAAACCGTCCTGGATCAAATGTTCGTTGATATCCATTATTACAATAAAAACCTGTTGCCTGTTTGATTCTTTTGCTTTGAAACAGATCGACCCCTGCCGGCCACGGACAACAGAAATCACCACCTATATCAGTTCCGGTAACTACAGTCTGATATGGAAGTCGGGAAAAGCAGGTGGATTATCCTTAAAAGTATCTCAAAAGCGGCAATTTTTTTCATTGTTTTCGCCGTAGGTATACCCCTTATTTTAGGGGCGCTTGCAGGCCTTTCCAGTGCGCAAATCCTGACTTTGATCACATCGACATTTATTCTTCAGGCAGCATCGCCGCCCGTCGGACTTGCGATGGGACTGTCAACCTATGCAATTCTCACAATAATGGCTTGTTTTGCTCTTGGTATCGTCCTTGCGATCCTCGAAATATGTAACAGCCTCGCGGCCTCATCAACCCGGGTCAGGAGGTGGATCGATAGCATCGAAGAAAAAACCCGGAAATATCCCCAGATACAGAAATACGGTCCGGTTACCTGTATCGGAATTGCCTGGATCCCCGGTGTCGGCCTCTACGGAACCCCGATAATTGCATGGATCTTAAAATGGAAGAGATTCCCCGCAGTCTTCTTCACCGTTTGCGGCTTTGTGATTGCGGCATTTTTTGTCATATTCTTTGCGAACAGGATCCAGCAGGTCCTCCAGTTTGCCGGGAATTTCGGGGTTATCCTGCTCGCCATAGTAAGCATGCTGGCCCTCGGGCTCTCGATTAACGCTACAAGGATTCCCGATCTCTTAAAAGATCGCAAGCTGGCTATCCTCGCCCTTGTCGCAAACTTTCTTGTCGTACCTCTGGTGGCTTTTTTATTTGCAAAGTCCCTGAACTTTTCCGATGGGATAGCGGTTGGTTTCATTCTTGTGGGCTGTGCAGCCGGATCATCGATGTTACCGAGGCTTGCAGAAATCAGCAGGGCAAACATCCTTTTTGCAAAAGGCCTGGCTTTAATCCTCACTCTTGTTTCGATAATCTTCATACCCCTCGTATTCCCTTATATAAGTCCCGGGACTTCAGACAGTCCATGGAATATGCTTCTGCTCCTTTTCGTGTTCATACTTGTCCCCCTGCTGGCCGGGCTGTATTTCCAGAGGCAGAGACCTGTTTTTGCTGATCGTTGGGCCCCCCGGATGAATAAGATCTCAGTTATCGTTCTGATTGTTGTTATTATTGCCTTCTGGACTTTGTACGTCCGCGATATTTTTGTCAGTGCAATGACCGGCGAACTCTTGATCCTGGTATTGGCGGTCCTTGCGTTTCTCCTGATATCGCTTGGTGTTGGTTATTTCCTGGCGGGAAAAGATCGGGTATCCGGAAGAGTGATGGCTCTCGGAACTGCAGAACGAAATATTGCCGCTGCAGCACTTATTGCGGCGTTTAATATCGGAAATCATGCCATCCTGCTTATGGTCCTGCTCACCGGTCTTATCAGCCTGATCCTGCTTCATTATCTATCAAAATGGGTCGGGAAAAAAAAGAAAGACCCGGCTGCAGGAACCGTTCATGCGTAATAATCTGAATAAATTATCAGTCGTTTCCGCCGGATGTAAACCTGGCACCACTGATAATTTTTTACAACAGTTAAAAAAATATATTGAATTTGTTTCCATTCGCTATTGCCAGTAGTTTCGAACAAATAAACCACGGCTCCGGATAACAGGAGTGATATAATACAATAGCAGGGGAACAAGTACGAGGCTTACAACGATATTCCCGGCAAGCCAGCCAGACAATGCGGGAATAAAACTATTCCAGGAAATTACGCCTCCCAGCGCAAGGGTTGCCGATCCCCAGATTGCACCGGCCAGGTTATTGAGAAGTATTCCGAAAACAATCAGCATCAGGAGATCCTTCGTACCTTTCAGCAATACTTCTGCCCCCGACATTCGGAATGCGAGGAGAGGGATTAAGACCTGCCAGAAGTCTGCAAGCGACCAGAACAGGTTCACTCCCGGTGGGATGCCACTGAGCATGCCTGCCCCGATAAAACATCCGACATAAGCCGAAACGGCCCCCCACATACCGAACCAGAGGGTGAACAGAATCATTAAACCTACCACTACGTAAAAGGAAGAAATTCCTGGAAATATTGCAAAAGAGAAGACCGCAAATTTCGCCGCCAGGGTATTAATAAAGACAAGAACGATAAATAGTGCAATATAGAAGGCTAAAGGTCTGGATGATCTTCTGCTGTGTCGTTGTACCGGCTGGCCGTTTTCCATCTTACTTGTTATACGCTATCAATCCAGAGTATTAATAAGTAGGTTTTTCAAGGACAGTTATAAGTCGACGCGAAGAAAAACCTGGTCATCCGGCGGCAATCTGGAAAAATAAGGTATTGGATGGTTTTTAATTATACTCCATAACAGGTTGGCATGTAGGAGGCGATAGAGGAATAATCCTTGAATGCAATGGGCGATGACTTATAATTATTCAATGCACTGGAAATCAGGCTTAATGTTCCGGAGCTGGTTCCCCCGCCAGGTAATAACGTCCCGGTTCCTGTCCCGAATGATGAAGATCCAGGAAACCCGGATAATAAGGAAGAAAATCCGAGGCTGGGGCTCGCCGGTAGTGTCAAACCTGAAGAACTGTACCCGTTAAGGAATGCCGAAGATAATCCCGAATATGATGCATCGTTGCTGTTAGAAACAGCAAGCGTGCCTGCAGTTACTGGAACGCTTATCAAAACCAGGATTGACATCAATCCCATAAGAACCAGACTTTTTTTCAATAGTAATACTGATTTTTTTTTCATACGTATCTCCCGCTATATCTATGTCATAGGTACATTCACGGATATTATAAAATAATGTGTCAACTGGCAAAGTCGTAAACTACCTTATGAAATTAATCGCAAATTCGGGGGTCGGGAACATGATCATGCCAATAAACTCTCTGTGATGTAATACAAAACGGAAAAAAAGAGACTGCCATCCCCATTGCACCGGTTGTTATACGGCCGGGAACAGGAAATTAATGCTCAAGGCAAATGCCAGCGTCACGAACCCTATTAATACCAGGGGAAGGGTGTAATATTTGAATACAATTTTAGTATTGTCATCCGTGATTCGGTGAAGTACCCAGAACAGGGGATCGGTTACGAATGAGAGGATACATGCACCTGCGATGATCATCAGGTATAAGGCAAGGGGATTATATGCACTTTGCAAACCGTTTGCGGCAATAATCTGTGCCGTTACAACAGATGTTACAATCCTTGATCCCTGAGCGGTCTGGATTAATACCGCAAGTATGAAGGGAAAAACCAGGAGGGGGAGATCATTTCCGACTAAGTGAAGGGCATCGGTGCTGAATGTACTCTGCGTTATCACGTATCCCAGGGCACCTGCACCGCAGACATCAAAAATAACCACACCGGCATGTTTAGCCCCAATCAGGAATCCTGAATGTCTGACGTCCGGTCTTGCCACGATTACAGCGGTAATCATCCCTGCAAGCATAATAAACTGTACAAGACCAAAATGCTGGAGATGTAATATTTCCCAGCCGATCGGGATTGCTATGAGAATAGCAATAAACGGGGCCCAGGCCCTCCAATGGAACCGTTCTGTACAGGCAGGGATACAGATTTCACCTTCAAATGATTCTTCTTTTCTTGCTCTTCTGCTAAAGTAATAGATAACTACTGCCAGAATTGCTATGGAAAAGGGTATTGCCACGATATCAAAGATAACGGGAGACAGCGGGGTGCGGAGAATATCAAACAGAGGGTAATTCTGCGGAGTTGGATAAATGAATGCCGCCCCCAAAGTACTTCCGATTGCTAATGCATAGATGAGGATCGAACGCCGTTTCCCTTCGCCAGCTATATGCTCGACGACCGGTGCGAGCATCATGAATGTGGTGACCGGGCAGGTTGTAGGTGGTGACAGAACATATGCTGAAGTCGCTGAAAGTACTACCGGTTTTTTCACCAGTTTTCTTATATCGGAAAGCATTTCCTGGACCATTCCCTGTTCCACGATATACTTGGCCATCACAGAACCGGCGAGGATTGGAATGGCGAGAAGGAGGAACACCCCTGCGAGACCCGAGGGAATTTCTTCGAAAAGAGTCTCTGCCGGCACCCCGACAGCAACACCATAGATGACTGCGCCCCCAACAAGCAATACAAAGGGAGGAACCCGATATCGGAGCCCTATTACTGACATTGAGAAAATAACAACCAGGAAAATAACGATGGTGGTGTACACCTTAATAAATCACAATTGTGATTTTATAAAGGTTTTGAAATGATGGATTCCAATCACAATAAAAAGAGCCGATTTATCGAATTTTATATCTTCCGGCCGGGTAATATTCCGGCTCCGCCTGGGAATGAGGGTGCAGGTTATGTCGCTCCAGGCGGGATCTGTGATACCGGAATAATCCTCAAGGGAATCTTTTAGTTTACTTACGGGGATTCAACCTGGTTACCGTGTTGCCGTATGGCGGACTGCTGCTAAACTACTATTTTTAAATGGCTATTGTTTCCTGTATTAAAAAACAGGTTTTCACCGGAGTGGAGAGAGCTGACTGGAAGAAAAAGAATTACCCTCCCGCCACAGGGGGAAAAACCGCTATCTCATCGCCTTCGGCAAGAGGTGTGCACAAGGCATCATTATGGCTTATGCGCCTTCCATTTCTCATAATAATGACAAATTTCCTGAATTTTTTCGATTCTTCAAAGATCGCTCCATACCCTTTTTCATTATTTACGGCAACAGAGTGGATCGCTTCATATACGGATGTCCCATCGCTGCTTTCGACAGTTATACTTTTTCCAAACAGTTCACCGAATACTGCGAAAAACCTGATTTTCACGATCATCATCTCACCTGATCTGCACCTTTTCTCTCTCCACACTGTGTGCATACTGGATTTTTTTCAATGGCCACCTCTTCGATACGACACTGCATACCATCCCACAGCAACAATCTGTTGGTAAGAAGATCCCCGGCACCGAGGAGGAATTTGACAACTTCGGTCGCCTGAATCATACCTATCAGGCCGGAAGTAAGGCCAACAGCCGAAAACACCTCTTCTGGAGGAGGATGTGGGAAAATACAACGCAGGCACGGCGTTATTTCTGGAATTATTGTTGTAGCCTGCCCATACATGCCACGAATAGCACCGTGGAATAGGGGGATATTTTTTTCGATTGCTGTTTCATTGAGAAGGTATCTTGTCGGAAAATTATCAAGCGCGTCAACAATTCCATGAGCATTCCCTACAAGGGCGCTGATATTTGATTTATTAATAGTTTCATCGGACACGACTACTTCAATATCACGATTGAGTTGCATCAGCGTTTCTCTGGCAGATTCAGTTTTTTTTCTGCCAATATCGGAATCGCTATGTAGTATCTGCCGGTTCAGATTCGTTAGTTCAACCACATCTTTATCGACAATGGCCAGTGTTCCCACTCCTGCTACCGCCAGATATACAGAAACGGGAGAGCCAAGTCCTCCGGCCCCGGCAACAAAAATTTTGGATTTTTTTAGCTTTTCCTGTCCTTCTTCCCCGAATAATAAAATTTGTCGTTTATAACGTTCGAGTTCACGGTTAGAAAGCATGAGTGTTGCCCCTTACCTATCACTGGCATCCAAAGCGAAATATCATGCCGGGCTGGTGAAATTGCCAGCACAGGAATTTTCACCTGTTACTTGGTTTTTTCGAAACATTAAAATGTACCTATGTGATCCATGCGTGTTCATTCAGTCCTGGGTCCCCGTTACCGGTTACTGGGCCGGAAATCGAACCCGGAGAGATGATATACGGTATGTTGCGCATCCATTCTGCAACGGCTGGCAGAAAATTTCTCAATTGTTAATGCCATATTTTTGTTCTGGTCCCAAATATTTCACCATCATTTATCAGCAGAATTTTTTATTATATGGTCATGTATGGTTAACCTTTCGTGAAAATAAGACAAATGGACAGAAAATTTTTTCCTCCTGTCGAATCTGTGTCGCTATTCGATCAGGTACCCAATTGATCGAATTGTATAAATCGTAAAATATTTGAGATCCCGGGAACTATTCACAATTGTGATTAGATCGTGATTTGGTTCACCTCAGGTAAAGTGGTTGTCTGAAATGGAATCTCCCTGTCAGAAAATTGTGTGGGATGTCCTCCCTGCTCTCCGGGCTGCCGTGGCTGTAGAACTTGTAGAGAATGGTGTCTCGCAGGTCGAAGCTGCGAGAATGCTGGAAATAGCGCCATCGGCAGTATCACAATATCTGTCGGGAAAACGTGGATACCGGATAGAATTCAGGGAAGACATAAAACAATCAATAGCCCGGCTTGCCAGGGACCTTGAGGAGGAGAAGGTCGATAACCTGATCAGCCGGATTTGCTCAATATGTCGTGAAATGCGGGATAATAATGATTCTGATATTGCGATATCCGGCGGGTGCAATTTATAACGAACTCAGGAAGATTTGATCCTGCATTATTCTCAATCGATCTTTTTCGTGATCATCCATGAACCGGGCACAAAAACTGGATGCACTGGAATCATATATTGCAGGCAAAGGGTCAATGCTCATCTCCTTTTCGGGAGGAGTGGATAGCAGTTTTCTTGCCGCCATAGCGAACACGATACTTGGACAAAACAGCAGGTGTGTGCTTCTCGAAAGCCCGGTCGTCCCGGGAAGAGATCTTGCTGATGCCCGGTCGGTTGCCAGGGATTTGGGGCTTACCCTGGAAATCATTCCGGTCGCATTGCTGGAAAATGAACAATTCAGGAAAAACCCGCGGGAACGCTGTTATTTTTGCAAGAGATTATCGGCAAAAATATTGAAGGAAAAAGCGAAAGAATTTGGTTTGGCCTGTATTGCTGACGGGCTTAATGTCTCCGACCTCAAAGAGCGCCGGCCAGGGGTTAAAGCAGCCGACGAAGAAGGATTTGTGCACCCTTTTATCGAGGCCGGGATAACAAAAGAGGATATCCGGGAAATGGCACGGGATCTTGGGTACGGTTTCTGGAACAAACCGTCCGGGGCATGCCTGTCGTCCAGGATCCCCTACGGATTTGAAATAACAGAAGAAAATCTTTCCATGATTGAGATGGCAGAAAATTTTCTCTCGGATAAAGGATTTTCGCAATTCCGTGTCAGGAATCATGCAGGTGTGGCAAGAATCGAGGTGATTCAAGTTGAATTGGAGGCACTGCTAAGAATACGGGAAGAAGTCTCCCGGCACCTGAAAAAAATAGGCTTTTCTTATGTAACCGTCGATCTTGATGGATTCCGGAGCGGGAGTATGGACGAAATCATATGAGTCTTGTTGACGGTAATAATTTCAGTTTACATCGCAATAAGGGGCAATATCGCAGCCCGTGCACGGAAGGCACATTGTTCTTGCCTTTGATGCATCGAGATGGTATTTCTGTAACAGTTCCTGCTCTATTTTAGCGAGCTTTTGTAAACGTTCTGGTGCCGGGCGGGCTATCTCAATCTCTCCGGCGCGGTAAGGGCTTGCTGAAACCGGCCTGAGAATTGGAATCACTCCCATCCGGGCAAGCATCTCTACGCCCGTCTCTACTGTTTCATCGGTTTCCCCAAGGCCGATAATAAAATTGGAAAAAACATGGTTTTTTCCAAAAACCTGCACTGCATGTTTCAATGCACGAAGAATCCTCTCAAGAGAAAGCCCGGGACAGACACGGGAAAATATTTCCGGATCCATTGTTTCGACATTATATTTGACCTCGACCGCTCCCGCGTCACGGAGTTCTTCAGAAGACGTTTCCGTTGGACAGACTGAAACGCCGATGGGTACCGAATAATGTTTTTTAAGTTCTCTTATCACTTTTACTGTCTTTTTTACCTCATCATCGGGAGAACGTTCCACCCCGCTCGTCAGGGATATCGCCTGCATACCACCACGGGCATATGCGTCGCCGACCATTTTGAGTATGGTGGGGATATCTTTTCGTTCTCCCTGTAATTTCGGAACAGGACAGAATTTACAGTCATAAATACAGCGCTCGCTGATGGTAATATAGGCCTGTCCGGGGCAATGACAAAGCGGCTCTTCAAGATTACCGCTGACGACCAGTTCTCCGTTTTTTAGGATTGCAATACCATCTTCCCATTTTACTGCCTTGAGGGGCGAGTCCGGGTTGATGGAGAGACGTACCCTATGCCCACCCGAACTGATAAAAAACGATGAACCTCCCGCACCCGGTCCTGCCGTTGCCGACATTTTCGATCTATCGGAGAGGAGAGCAGCGTCAATATCAGCACTGCCGACGCTGATCAGGAAGGATTTTATCTCGGGGGTCATTGGTATTTTTTTCTGATAAATTTTTTCACCTGTCATAATGCAATGTACTGTAAATTGCAGGAAGATGAGAAAAAACCAGCGCCCGGATTCGAACCGGAACAGTCGATCTGCAGTTCAACCACATAATTTCTCTCCTACCCGTTGCATAAAATTCATATATCCGAATTATCTCATTGTTCATATTTCCTGAACTATTTGGATATTCGGGGCCCTGGATAAATTATCTTCAACCCGATCATACTACGTATGACAGAACGGTAATAGAGTTGAATATTTTTTATTTCTCAAACTGCCCTGGTTCCCGAATCACGACAAAGGGCCCTGGTTATTTAGTTCTCTTCAGGAAAAATTGGATAGGCGCTAAAATAGAATAGGCCAGTGTAAATCATTTTATTTCCTGTCAACTGAAAATTTATAATTGATGGGCGATGAAAAAACTCAAAAATCCCCGGAGCAAATTACTGGCACCCTCTTAACGGATCCTCCCTTCTACCTGCCGGAATTTGAACGATCATACCGGTACATAATCGATGAATATACTATAATTCCCCGTGACGTGGCAATTTTTATGCCCTGCGCGATGACGAAACCCTATAGTGCCAGTCCCAGCCACCGGATTATCCGTAAAATCATCGCAGATATTTTTGAAGAGGACCAGTATCATGTCGTTATTTTCGGGACCTGTGGAATCGTCCCGGCCGAGCTTGAAACCATGTATCCATATGCCCATTACCGTTATATGCTTGGAAAATGCAGGGATGAAAAGGTCCTCGATGATTTTCTCAGTATCGAGACCGGACGGATCGCAGGATATCTCAAAAAGACCAGAGATGCTTACCGGTACCGCATTGGCTATAGCATTGGTATCTTCCGAGAAGCACTCGTCAGGGGGTCGACTCTGGCCGGTGTCCCCCTGGATCTGATCCTTCCTTCCCATAATTCAATCAATAAAATAATCGAAGAATTAGATTGCCCCTTCCAGGAAGGCAGCCTGCTCATGGATGATTATTTGCAGGAATTTTATGATGGCGTTATCAGAATAAAAAATCTGATTGGTTAGCTGTCAGAAATGAGAGATCCGACCATGAGATAGTACATATCATATTCTTACCAGATAATGGTCGGAAATTTCGGGGGGGGATTTCGAACAATACTGACTGATTTTCTCGATGAGTTGACAACGTCTCTCCAGGATGCATTGCGGGGCACTGCTGCCGGACAAGATCCTGAAAAAAATGTGTAAAAACATGTCGATGGAAGCCTAAAACTGGATTGATACGAGAACGTCAACTGCCTGCACCGGTTATAATTTCATGGAGGGCACTAATGGCAATATCACACTGTGTCCTCGTATTCTGGCAGGATAATGAAATCCTGATACTGCCTGTACCTCGATCGAGCCTCTCATGAATGAGGGGAGCACAATGCAATCCGGTCCGGGTGATGATATTATAGGCACGCGCAAGGATAAGCCCGGCATCCTCGTTATCCAGATCGCAGATATGGAAGGAGATGACGGGTAACTCCGGGTTCTGATTGTAGTTAGTCACTCCGGGCTCTTTCAGGAGTGACCGGATCAGGTAGCGGCACAAATCCATGGAATGGTTTACGATCCTGTCTATCCCTGCATCTTCCACGTAGCTAATCCCGGCATAAAGTGAGGCAATACCGGGGTAGTTTTGGGTACCTGCTTCATATTTCGAAGGCATATCGTCGGGATGAAAAAGATTCCTCGAATCTGCACCAGTGCCTCCCTGTTTCGTAGCTGCAACTTCCCGAGAATCATGAAGATAAAAACCTCCGATACCCTGTATCCCGAACAGGTACTTGTGACCCGTGAATGCGAACGCATCAACAAACCCATCAGAAATATCAACGGGCGTCTGACCAAGTGTCTGGGCACCGTCCACGATAAAAAAAATTTCTCTTTCGTGGAGCAATTGTCCGATATCACTGATATCCTGGATCGACCCTACAACATTACTGCCATGGTTCATGATAACGAGTTTCGTATCGGACCTGATTTCGGGACCTATCATTTCGGGGGTTACATGGAAATCAGCATCAGATTTCAGGACTGTCAATGAGATCCTTCCTTCATGGCGGAGCGTTGCGAGTGGTCGCAGTACTGAATTATGTTCAAGGTCTGTTGTAATCACGTGAAACTGGTCCGGATGTTGTTTAACAAAACCATGAATTAGAATGTTCAGGGAATCCGTCGCGTTCTGGGTAAATACAACATGATCCGGTTCACGTATCGCTAGCAGGCGACCTATCCCCTCCCTGGTTTCTGCTGGATAATCCACAACATCGCACATTGTGGAACGGCCATTCTCGTAACACGGGCCGGAAAGCACTTTCTGTACCATTTCAGTTACGCAATCCGGTTTCGGCCACGACGTCGCCGCATTATTGAAATAAACTATTGATCGATCCATTGGACATTCACTCATAGAAACCTGGATTCCTGCTTGCCGGAATTCTCAATTGTGAAGTTCTTTTTCCATGTAGGGTTCGCCAATATATATAACCTGTTTCCGGGTCAGAAACCTTCAACTGTGTAAACATTTACTCTGGATAACTTGACTATGAATTGGAGACGGCCAAAAAATTCGGACAAGAGGTTTTTTTTAACCGGAGTAAAAAATCTTCGTAAATTATCGTTTGGAACTGTCTTCAAGTTCTTTTTGGTGCCTTTCTTCCTGTGTTTTTGCTCTTGCACGAACCTGGTGACGCATAACTCCTTTATTCGCAGGGTCGGTAACGGAATAAGATGCCGAATTGGTTACATGTTTCGCTTCGTCCAGATGCGTCCTTCTTTTATTCACGTCGCGGTTAATATGGAATTTTTTATGGTGCTCGGCGAAGCATGAGTTACAGTATTTCCGACCGCAGCATTCATGAAGAGATATTTTTCTTTTCCCGCATAACCAGCACTTTTCAAAAAGGGAAACATTCCAGAAATTCTGTAATTTTTGTGCCACTTTGAACCGACTCTCAAATTAGACTATACAATGTTCACGATATTTATATGATCCTGACCTAAGCAGCTTCCCGATTTGGAAAAATAATTACGAGTAACTCCTGCCTAAAGACCGCCTGGAACTCTCTGAGATTCTTTCACTTCTTACACCCAACAACCAGACAGAACCTGATTTTAAATGTCCTTACTGCAATAATCTTATAAAGACTGTAGATCTGTCAGCCTCCCTGCCTGGAGACAGCAGGCTGACAGCTGATCGGAAAAACTCCCCCGGGCGCAGGAATGGGAAAGACTATGAGCGAACAACCAAATCCAAGTCATAATGAAGCACTTCTTCTCCTGGGCTGTCCTGAAGTACCTGTCCAGATGGGTATTGCCATATATACTGCACACCAGCTCGCAAAACAGGGTTTCGATGTAGCGGTTGCAGGAAATGAGGCAGTGATTAAGCTCCTGAGAATTTCAGACCCGGATCGCCTCTATGTCAAAAAAATGCTGAACCTCGACAGGACCATCGGGGACCTGGTCGAAAAGAAACGAGATCCTGGACTCTGCATCGTTTTTGCCCATAATGATGCCGGGATATCGTATGCCGCGACGGCCGCATATATTATAAAGGGACGCCTTATAGTAATTGTATTCGGCCAGAATGCGGAAAGTCTTGCAAGGCAGATTGAGTTTCCCTGCGATACTATTGTAGAAAAAGCGGTTCATAATCCGACGGAGCTGAAGAAAAAGATAGATGGGGTATTCGGATGGCATGTGTAGAAGACATGAATAAAGAGGTTATCCTTTCCGGTACTTCATTCAAAGAGTGCCGGGTATATGTGGAAAGCCATTACAGCGAGGTCCATTTTGTAGAACCTGGTTACCGGATGTTTGACAAGTACATTATCGGGGTTCCTCCGATTGCCATCGGTATCGATGGGGAAAATATTATCTTTCCATTTACCAAGCCCTGCTACGGTACCTTCCTCCTGAAAATAGCATGTCCGGAAGAGATTGAAAAGTTACGGGCGAGGAAACAGGCTGTCAGGTAATGCAGGAAAAATTCAAATTAGGCTTTTCGTCCGCTCAACATTCAGAGATTAATATGAATACTTCCGCTGAAGGAACCCCCGTTTGGATTGTCAGGTATTCGGAGATATTTCTCAAATCCGATCCTGTGCGTCGCGAATGGGAAAAGGTCCTTATGGCAAATATCAGGAAGGTCCTGCCCGGGGTGAAGACAAGAAGCTCCCGCGGACGTATCTGGCTGTCTGGTGACGTGAAACCTGATATTCTCGACAAAGTCTTCGGAATCGTCTCGTTTTCCGAAAGTCATCCCTGCAGCCTGGACGACCTGGAACCTTCACTCCTCAGGTTCTGTAAGAAGTCCGGGCTTTCCGATTCGGGAAGCTTCGCATTACGTATCAAACGGGTAGGGACCCATAATTTTAATTCGCAGGAAATGGCAGTCCGGCTTGGGGACCTCATCAGGGAACATTACCCTGATATAAAAACCGATCTTTCAAATCCGGGAAAAGAGATTTTTATCGAGATTCGGGAGGACCGGTGCTATATTTACGACCATGTTTTTCCCGGGGCCGGCGGACTCCCGCTCGGTGTCGAAGGGACACTGGTAGCTCTGGTGTCCGGAGGCATCGATTCACCTGTCGCGGCATGGATGATGATGAAACGCGGCTGCCGTATCATTCCTGTTTTTGTAGCCCTGACTGATTTTCTTGACGAGACAAATCTCCACCGGGCAAGTAAGATCATAGAGAGTTTAAAGGCATATCAGCCGGGAATCGATCTCGTCGTGATCGAGGACGATTACCTGTCCGTGGCAAAAAAAATACTTGCCAGGGAAGATAAAATCAAATATACTTGTCTGCTCTGTAAACGCAGGATGTACCGGCTGGCTGTCGATTTTGCCCGGAGCCATGGTGCCAAAGGAATCGTTACCGGCGAATCCCTGGGCCAGGTTGCCTCGCAGACGCTCGATAACCTCATCGTGCTGAATGATGCTGCCGAACTGCCGGTTTACCGGCCACTGATCGCCTTTGATAAAGAGGATACGATTCGGATCGCCCGAAAACTTGGGACATTCCAGATTTCAATAGGAAAGGCGAAGGGATGCGGGAGCTGTCCCGAAAGGGCCATCCACAAAGGCGGACCTCGAGACCATTACCGGATTGGAAGAACTAATAGGACGGGAAACAAATAATAAAGGGATAACGGATGACTGATTCGGAGAAAACAGAAGGAACAATCCTTTTACGATTAAATGAAATACTATCCGTAATTGATCAGCAGGGAAAAAAAATCGATGCCCTCACCAAAAGGATTGAAAAGCTGGAAAAATCCCGGAGTACTAACAAGACCGGACAGCATACGTGCGAGGGTGATTGTTTTTCGATACCCGATGAATGCGTCGATGCATTGATGCACCCTGACAAATATAAACCGGGACCTGGCGAAGCGACTCCGAAAGAAAACCCGGTCCAGACCCGGTATAGGAGATCATTCTGGAAAAAATTTGAATAACCCTTCATATTAAATTAAGGATAGAAAAATTACATTGTTACACCTATTTTTTTTGATAATAAAATTCGTTTCACTATTTTTCAATATCGCTATACGTCCCTCCGATTGACTATCCTGTTACAGGACGATAACGACCCGAAGTTCCGATATAAAACCAGGAGAATTTAAAAAAAAGATTAGATATATGGGCTCCGGAGTCCCTTACCGACACCGAAGGTCTTTCTCTCGTCGACGGTCTTCTGGTTCTTGGTGATCTTTTCGGTCGCCAGCTTGCTGACAAGCTCGAGACCCGGCTTGACCTGGTCGATTGGCTTTGTCTCAAAGCACCCGGCTGCCATTGCCTTTGCCCAGATATCGTCTCCCTTCTTTGACCTTACAAAGACTGTGCTCCACCCGTCGGGGCTGCCAACAGATCCACAGGACACGTCTGCGAGGTTTGCCACGTAGTCAAGACATACATGGCACCCTGGCTGTTCGTACTTGTGGGTCACCTTGAGCGGCAGTTGTACCATCTGTCCCCGTTCACCCATGAATGTAAACTTGCCCTTGCCGATCTCCATCTTCTTGACGGATTCGATCTTCATTGCTGCATGGTCTTCGGCCAGCTGCAGGATGCTCTGGTAGGGGAAGTTTTCCATGCAGAAGATACCGATTGCAAGTGCAATCTTGTCGGGTACATCCCGGAGGCCAATCGGGTACAGCTGACCCTTGCGGACTGCCTGCATCTGGCAGGGGGTCCCTACAATACCGACCTTGTCGAGGCCGTAGCTGCGGGTCGCCTCCTTGATGAGTGACATATTCGGGCTGATGTTATATTTCGTTCCACGGGCTGCCAGCAGCTCTTCAACAGTGGTGGCAACCATCGGGCGTGGGCGCCATGGGTCTTCGCTTGGACCGGCAACAACTGCTCCGTCAATAATTCCCTCACTGAGTGCAAATGCAAACAGGGAAGTAACGATGCCCCCATCCTGGGCTCCCGCGAGGATTGCCTTGTCGGTGCTGCGTGCTGATACACATGATTTATATTTACCGAGTTCTGCTCCCATTTTAGTCACCTCACTTCATCACCGTATCAATGAGTTCCATGATGCTCTCGTACTCGGGTACCACGTCGAAGCTGAACCAGCTCCGCGGGCACTGGTTGTAACAGGCACCGCACTTGATGCAGAGGTCCCTTGTTCCCTGGGGCTTGCCAAACTCGTGCGTGATTGCACGTACCGGACATGCTGCAGCGCAGCTGCCGCATCCCATGCAGAGCCCCTGGTCAATTACATCATACATCAGGTCGCAGAAACAGGCAGTTGTACCTCTCTGTGCCGCCATCATCAGCGGGGTCAGGTACTTTGTTGCAAGGTCCTTCTGTTCCTTTGTTCCCTTGAGGAGCAGGTATGCCATAAGGGCTACATTCCTGATCTGCTGGGGAGTCGGTGCACAACCGGGTATAACTACATCAACCTTAATCAGGTCCCCGATTGGCAGGAACGATTCATGCTGCGGCTGGTTTTGCTGCCCACCGCGGCAGAACCTTGTGATATTTCCGTAACTGGCGCACCCGCCGACGGCTACCACAATTGCTGCCTTTTCTCTGGTCTCTTTAATCTCTTCTACTGCGAGTTTGTCATTAATGCAGACAGAACCCTCAACGAGCGCAACATCCATCTTCGGGATATGGCGCACATCCGCAAGTGTCAGACCGTATACCAGGTCTGCATATTTGTCCAGGATCGTCAAGAGTCCGGCGTAATTGTCTGCTAAGGACACAAGACAGCCAGTACATCCACTCATGTGGACATGGCCGATTGTCATCTTGTCTGCCACAGGCTTAACCTCCTTTTTAATTTCTGCCTTTGTTACGTCAGCTGATTTCTGCTGATCGTCTTTCTTGAAGACATTCGATAGTAGTCCCATAATTCACCCCTATTGTTTTCAGAACTATCCGAATTGTTTTCGGAATTGCCTCTTTTACTTCATCAGAGAGCCCGATTTCAAAGTCCGGGCTTGTAACACGTTTTGGCTGACATCCGATTATCGTGATATCAATATCATCTTTTATCCGCTGGAGCGGTTCACTCAGGTCCCACGAATGGGCATCCCTGTACGCCCCAGGGGGAAGGTCTTCCGGCCGGAGTTTGGTAATCTTTCCAGGCTCCGCACCAAAATCGGCAATATCGATAATAACGAGTTTTTTCGTGACTTCCGGATCGAGCAGTGTAAAAATAAAATGCGGCCCTCCAAGACCTGCATCAATTATTGTTACTGTGTCGGGAAGCTGTAGTTTTTGCATCTCTTCGATGACTGCCGGTCCAAACCCATCGTCTGCAAAGAGGGGGTTTCCGCACCCTGCGATCACGATTTCGGAGAACAACATGCGTGGTACACTCACTGAATGAGCTTCTGGGCTACGAGCTTGTTGTCTTCATCGATCACAATCATATGCGTTGCACATGATACACAGGGGTCGTACCCACGGACCACGATTTCAGCAAGCTGCCAGGGTGCTCCGGTGAGGGCCCTGCTGCAGGTGGCGAAATTCCAGGTGGTCGGAACGAGCATCGAGTACCAGAGAACCTTGTTGTCCTTGACCCTTGCAAGGTGAACATCGGTACCACGTGGTGCCTCGTTAGCTGCCCATCCCATCGAACCGTCTCCGCAGGGGATTTCATCGGCGAGCACAGATCCTGACGGGTCATACTCATCGAGTGCATTCAGGATTGAATAAAGGCAGTCCGGGTATTCCATCTGCCTGGCGATCTGCTGTCCGACGGTGCCCTTTTCGTCAAATCCTTTGAACTTAACAAGACGTGCACGTGGACCGACTTCTACAGGTGCACCATCATACATCGGAACTCCTGTGCATGCTTCCATCTGGGGGTTTACTTTGGTGCCGACAGGTGTTGTCCCGCCGATCGGGTATGTCGGGTCTGCAAGGGAGACATCCATCTCACCCATGTACCAGTCCCAGGGTCTTGTTTCCCTGAACCGGTCATAGTCCCAGGTTGGGTCCTCTTCGAGGCTGCATGTTCCATAAACCGGGTGGGTTGCCATGTAACCCTGGTTGTGGTAACCGAGGTCTTTTGGAATTGCAATCTTCTTTCCTGCAACTTCTGCCCAGTCCCTCTTCTGGAAATTCCGGAGGACTGCAATCATGAAGTCCATCTGTTCGTGGGCAAGAACAAGTCCTTCCTTGGCGAGGTCGTACATTTTAGTCTTTGCACGGGGGGTGCAGGCCTTGTACAAACCGCCTATACGTGGGTTGCTCGGGTGGACAGCCTCTCCACCGGCAGTCTGACCGATGGTCTGTGCGATCTCGCGTATCCTCTGGATACGCTTTGCAACGCTCCTGACCGGCTCTTCTGGAGTAGAACGGGTTGATCTTCGTATCCGTGCCCGGGAGATACATATCGGGTAACGTAAGGATATTATGCAGTGCTATGACTGTGAAGCCTGTTCGCACACTGGAGTATTACACGCAGGAGATAGGCATCCTGGGGGATTTCACATCCGATTGATGCTTCCATCGATTCGATCCCTGCGAGTGTGTGGGCAATTGGACAAATACCACAGACACGTGACGCAATCTTTGGGACCTGCTCCATAGTCTTACCGACGGCAAGCCTTTCTACGCCCCTCACCGGGGTAATGGAAAGCCAGTTACCCGTTTCGATGATTCCTGCGTCGTTAACCTTCAAGACAAGCTTTGAGTGTCCCTCATGTCTTGTGGTTGGGGAAATCTCTACAACTTTCGACAATATTATCGCCTCATCATATGTTGAGTTGTTCACAATGCGATACCGGTGTAATCCACACAAATCTCTGTAAGGAGATTTTTTTGACCGTACCTAGTACGTTCGGAAAGATCTTACAACTCAAATTATATATCTGCTTTGCAATTCTTTCGGGCTTTCGTTTTTTGTTGTACTATGTGACTATATATTGAATTAGCGTGACCTGCGATAATAAACCGGCTGAATTTGCCCTTCTTTTTCTGCATCAAAAATGCTTTACAAAACAGGTAATTTTATTACCACATTACGGCAGGGGCAGGAAGAAAATTTTTCTCCGGAATGACAATACCTTTTCTCAAAGAATAAGAGATATTTTTTCCCTGCTGATAGTGTATTTATGCGCGGTGGGATCAACGTGTTTTGCATAATCGATCAGAAACCATGTCTGTTCCAATTTTTAATAGAGGGAATTGGGGAAAAATTTTTTTTGACAGTTATTTTGTATATCAGATTTTATTGAATTTCACCATTCAGCTCGACGAATAACTCGGCGATTGTTGCCTGCCGTTCGGCATATGCGTCGTGCTGGTGGATACTTTCCTCATTCGTCTGTTTAATGGTAACGAGTGCATCACCAGGAAGGGTATGAAACTCGGCAAGGACTTTTTTTGCCATTTCCCTGACACAGTCCTCCACAAACCGTGGATTTTTATGGGCATTGAAAACCACATAACTTTCATCTCCACGTTTAAGGAGTTCGAAAATCGGGGCACTCATTGATTCTTTCAGTATATCGATAATCTTCTCCAGTTGGACGTGCTGGTCGTCGTCAGTCTCGATGCAGAGAAAACCTCTCCCCCTCTGGTTGTGGGTGGCCATAGGGACCTCATCGAAAAACTGGTTGATTTTTTCGGGTTCGACGCCAAGACTCTGGAGGACATGTTCTGCCCTTTCCTTTACTATATTCTGGGCACACGGACATGCCGTCATCCCCATTACCTCGGCCCCGATGCTCTTCCTTACAATCGGGCTGCGGAAAGTTCTGCGGGCTACTGCCCGTGCATGGACCTTGACAACTTCGTGGCAACTCGTGTGACTGACCGGCGTCTCCCGTTTCACCATGAATTCGCTTCTCATAAGGACTTCTGTCCGGTCGGCATATTCGTGGCGGTCCAGTAACTTGCGGGCGACTACGCTGCAGAGATTTTCGATCTCCTTGACATCCCCGTCTATCGCCTGCTGGAGTACCTCATCGATCACCTCAAAGTTACGCGAAAGATTGGCACCTTTAAGACTTCCGGGCAGGTCGACAAACACATCGAAATTTGAGATAAAAATGACCGGGCGCCTGTCTGCACGTGACACTTCAACCATTTTCTTCACGTTTTTCACGCCAACCCGGGTGAGGTTGATCCTGACATCCGGACACGTCGACTGGACATCGGGCAAAATTCCTCCGAATTTGGGCTCTGTTTTCTCAATAATGGTAAATCGCTCTCCAACGGGTAGTTTTACAAAGATTCTGTGTTTAATTTTTTTATAACATATTTATGTGCTTTGTTGATGATAGTAAGGGAGAGGGATCATGCTAAAAAAATATTATGATACTGATGCAGATCTTGGAGTCCTTTCCAAAAAACGCATTGCAGTGATCGGGTATGGATCCCAGGGAAGGGGACAATCCCTGAACCTGCGGGACAGCGGGCTCGACGTGGTTATCGGGCTCCGTCATGGCAAGAGCTGGGATGCGGCAGTCGCCGACGGGTTCTCGGTTTATCCAGTATCCGAAGCAGTGAAAATGTCTGATATCGTTCAGATCCTGCTGCCGGATGAGAACCAGGGAAATGTGTACAGGGCCGAGATAAAACCGTACCTTTCGGAAAACAAGACCCTGATGTTCTCGCACGGGTTCAATATCCATTTTGGTCAGATTGTTCCTCCCGAAAATATCAACGTGATTATGGTAGCCCCGAAAGGGCCGGGTTTCATGGTCAGGAGGCAGTATGAAGAGGGCAAGGGCGTGCCCGCCCTTATCGCGGTCCAGCAGGATTATACGGGAAATGCTCATGCCATCGCTCTTGCGTATGCGAAAGGCATTGGTGCGACCCGCGCCGTTGTATTTGAAACATCCTTCAGGGAAGAGACCGAGACCGACCTTTTCGGGGAGCAGGCCGTTCTTTGCGGGGGGATTACTTCTCTTATCCGTGCTGGTTTCGAAACACTTGTGGATGCGGGCTACGCTCCCGAGATGGCATATCTCGAGGTGCTGCATGAGACCAAACTGATTGTCGACCTGATTTACGAAGGCGGTTTCACGAGAATGAGGCGGTACGTGAGCAATACTGCACAATATGGCGACCTGACGAGAGGCCCGAGAGTAATCGGACCCGAATCACAGATTGCCATGGCCGAGATCCTTGAAGAGATACAGAGTGGGCAGTTTGCGCGGGAATGGATGCTTGAGAACATGGTAAACCGGCCGGTATTCAATGCCCTGACCAAAAGGGACGAGGAACACCTGATCGAGGAAGTCGGTGCAGAAATCCGTGCGCTGATGCCACAGTTCAGGAACCAGTAACACTTCATTTTTTAGACAAGACAGTGAAAGCAGAATAAGCGGTTTATTCAGTGTTTTCTTTAGTGAGAGTCAGAGGACTTTATGGATCCGGCAGGAAATTTCTGGGATAAATGTGCGCCCCTCGTGGAATTTAAAAATATAACTATCGTCAGGAAAAACCTGACCGTGCTAGATTCCGTTTCGCTGACGATCCGGGCTGGTGAACATATCGCGATCCTTGGGCCGAACGGCGCAGGGAAATCGGCATTAATCAAGACGATTACGCGGGAGTATTATCCTCTTGCCTTGGATTGCTCGTATTCGGCAATCTGGGGAAGAGAACGATGGAATGTCCGTGAGCTACGATCGGCTCTCGGGATAGTCTCTAATGACCTCCAATATGTATTTTCACGTGATCTCTCCGGGATGGAAGTTATCGTATCCGGCTTTTTTGACAGCGTGGGGCTTTTTCTGCAGGAAGCATCCCCGGAAATGTTTCGGAAAGCAGAGGAGATCATGGAATTTCTGGAGATTTCCCATTTACAGGACAGGAAAATGACCGAAATGTCGACAGGGGAGGTCCGGAGATTCCTCATTGCCAGGGCCCTGATCCATGAGCCGAGAGCCCTTGTCCTGGATGAACCGACCAACAGCCTCGATCTGCATGCCCTGCATAAATTCAGAGAAATCGTGCGCAAAATAGCCCGTTCAGATATCGGGATTATCCTCGTCACCCATAACCTCCAGGACATTATACCCGAGATAACAAGGATAATTCTTATGAAAGGAGGAGCGATCGTTAAAGACGGTCCTAAAGAATCGATCCTTACCGATAAAAATATCAGTGCCCTGTTTGATGTCCCTGTGCAGATCAAAGCCGATGATGGATACTATTATACCACCGGTTATTGATGGGATCCGGCGGGTTGCAGGACTGATCGCCTGAAGGAAAACGGGCCGAAAAAAAAATTGCCGGTAAGACATTAAAACAATATTCCAGTACCGTCATTTTTTCAGTGAAACGGTACAACCAGCTGTTACCTGCCCCATACTTATTACTCGCTGCATCCATTATTATATAATTATGTCAGATTCATACGAGGCACTTTTAAAGAAGGCATACAGCGGCATGACCGAGGTCAGCGAGTCGCACGAACGGTTCAATGTGCCCGAGGCGAAGAGTGACATTGAAGGCAAGACCACGGTACTCGAAAATTTTTCAGAGATCGCCGACATGGTCAGACGGGACAGGGACCACCTGATGAAATTCATGCTCGGGGAACTCGGGACTGCTGGAAAAATTGACGGCAACAGGGCGATATTCAACGGGAAATTTGAAAGTTCCCTGATTAATTCCCTGATAAGGAGTTACGTGGAAGACTACGTGATATGCTCGGAATGCGGGCGGCCTGATACGCGCCTCGTAAAAGACGACCGCTTCCTCCTGCTCAGGTGCGATGCATGTGGCGGTCACAGGCCTGTCAAGAAACGAAAAGCCAGGACCGAACCAATAGGGAGTGAACTCACCGAGGGATCGGTTCTCGACGTGGAAATCCAGTCCGTTTCGAAGAGGGGAGATGGAGTTGTCAAAATGGGGAAATATATCATGTACGTTGCAAACTCAAAACCCGGTCAGCAGGTTAAAGTTAAGATTGCCCGTATTTCCGGCTCGATCGTATTTACCGAACGGGCCGAGTAAGGGTTCCCGGGAAACCCTGACTTGTCACCAGATAATCTTTTTTCTTAAAAGAGTTCAATCATCCCAAATATTTACTTTAAAAATTAAAAAAAACCGGGCTGTTTAGGAGATTTCGTAAGATTCTACTGTTCCCTGACCTGGGAAATACATTCATCGCAATAACCCGAAATCCTTTCACAGGCGCCCTTGACCACGACAAGGGGATCTTTTTTGCCGTTCGTGGTCACAAGCAGTTCAGGGTCGGAAAACTGGAATTCTATTACATAACGTGCCACGTCGACAGCGGGGTCTTTCAGGATCTCTTCCGTCAGGGCATTCATAAACGTATGCCCCTCCCCCTGGATAATCAGCCTGGCTTTGTCCTTTTCCAGCTCGAGTACCTTAATATTCATCCACCTATGTGTGGGCAGGTAGTTCCCATAATGGTATTGGTGATGGTCATGGGAAACGGGCCATGGATGGATTAAGTGGTTTCCTAATCCCGGTAATCTTCTTGTCAGATTTTTGGGCAACGGTACTTTGGTACTTCACAGATTTCATGGCAGAATGAAACACTCGCCGTCCAGCCCGATTGATGGCATGTCCCAGTCGATGGCATGGCTCATGTGAACGCACCTGAATTCCCCTGCATCCAGATCCGCTGCAAGTGCTATTGCATCGCGGTAATTCATGTGTTTCGAAACGTGATAGCCGTCAGGCGCCAGCGCATCAACGAAGAGCAGGTCGACACCGGCCAGGAGTTTCCTGCTCGGTACAGGAATTTGAGCCCTTGTATCTCCGGTATAGCCGATACGACTCGTCCCGTTGCTGACGACCAGGCCGCAGCTGTACACAGGGGGGTGATTTACAAGTATCAGCGTAACCGTCATGCCGAATAGTGAAAAAGGAGTGAACGGCTCAACAGGGTGCCTCGGAAACGACAGGAACCCGAATATCCCACCACAGTACCGAGAGCACTGGCGGGGCTGCATATACGGGCGGGAGGGGCTGGACCCGGTAAAATTCCCCATAACCCATGAAGTGGTCGTAATGACCGTGAGTCCAGATTACCGCGTCAATTTTCGGCGATCCCTGCAGGAGGAGCTGCTGCCTGAGATCCGGGGAGGAATCGATAAGGACATGGTGCCCGTTGTGTTCCAGGAGCAGAGAAGTCCTTAACCTCATTGCTCCCGTTTCCCTTGCATACGTGCAACGGGGGCAGGAACATCCTATTTTCGGAGTACCAATCGCGTCCCCTGTACCAAGGAGCGTAACCTTCATATTATAACCAGTTAAGCCGCCTGATCGTGCCCCGGCCCTTTACCATGTTGATGCCCTTCTCGAGGTCGCTCTGCGATAAGGTCTTCCGGTCCCCGAGGATCGCATTTAGGGTCGCTTCTTTGACGACCATCCTGATATCGGAACCAGAAAGACCGTCTGTCTGGGCAGCGAGATAACGGAAATCGCAATCGCATCCGACCGAGGCTGTCACCTTCTTCAGGATCTCCTCTCTCATCTCTTCATTTGGCAGGGCAAACTCCACGACTTCGTCGAACCTCCGCCATGCTGCCTCATCGAGGAGCTGAGGGTGATTAGTCGCCCCGATCAGGAGTACGCCGAATTTTACCAGGTTAATCTTATCAATATTTTTCAGGAGGGCGTTGACGGCCCTTTTCATCGCCCCATGGTCATCGGTTACGCGGCTCTTGGCCACATAGTCGAATTCATCGATAAACAGAATACACGGTGCAAGTTTCTTGGCAAATTCAAAAATTTTGTCGATATTTTTTGAAGTCTCGCCAAGGTACTGGGAGGTGACCATCGAGAGTCTCACTTCAATGATCGGCATATGCATTGCATGAGACATGGCAAGCGCAAGGGATGTTTTGCCTGTACCCGGAGGCCCGACAAAAAGCAGTTTGCCTACTTCATGGATACGGTGTTTCAGGAGAAAATCCCGGTGTTTTATTGCGATATTCATCTTCCTGATGATATCGAACTGTTCAGGGCTGCAGACCAGGTCGCTCATCTGCTGGTCGATCTCTTCCGGAGCATTGATGATGACGAGGTCCATTGCCGGCCTGAGCCGATCGTCTTCTGCAAGGATTCCAGATATTTTTCCTTCGAGGTAGGCCCTGCTGTCCTCGAACGGAGGATTGGCATCCCTGACGCTGGCATAGGATATCCCCAAAGTATCAAAATTTTCAAAAAAAAACGCAAGAGATGGGTTATTTTTTATTTCAGGGAGTCCTCCGTTTTTTAAGAACCATTTTGCGGCTGCTTCGAGCGCCGGTATCCTGAAGCGTTGGCCAAAATCCTCATATATCACCACAGGATTATTGGCGATTTTCGAACGCGGGTCATCAATGTGGAGCACTCTCCTGATGGTGCTTTCACTGACGGTAACCGGGCGTTTAATCCCTGACGGACTCCCCAGTCCGAACATGATCCGGTGCTCGGGTGTCAGGTCATTTATATCGAGTTTCAGGTTCTGGTTAAAAATTTCTGCGCTTAAAAGCACATCCAGGATCTTAAGAGTATCAGTATCGCCAGCCATGACTGTAACTTCTAGTATTCATTCTAGGACAGGATAAGATTATCTCATCTCGTGGTAACCACACATCCATCCCCGGTGACTATCACGGTATGTTCATGTTGGGAAACGAGAGACCCCGGTATATCTGAAAGCACAGGAAATGCATGGAGGATACCCGATCTGGTGAGTGAAGTCAGAGCTGATATCCGGTTTCGGATCGGGGAGCCACCTCTTTGCAAAGGGCATCCCCTGGCGATCCCTGACCGCCTCGATAATATGCCGGGCAGCCGGCAGGCGGACCGGTTTCTGTGACACCTGCGAGAAAATTTCAACTCGTCGCTTTTCGTTCACATGCCCGCTGCCGGTCGTTGCAAATGGTTCTATGGCGAATACCATCCCCTCTTTCAGAACGGTGCCGCCGGTCATACTGATATTCGGGATACCGGGTCCCGTGTGGACAACAAACCGGTCAAGACCATGGCCTGTGAGGTTAACTATCGGACGATACCCCCTCATTTCAATTTCCGACTGGATCACCGACCCGATTTCCCCGGTTGTTACTCCAGGCCTGACCATGTCGATTGCATGCTCGAGGGCGGCTTTGGAAGCCTCCACCAGGAGATCGTTATTACCAAGATCGACCGTAACCGCTGTATCAGCAATATAACCTTCGACATGGATACCAAGATCGAGTCTGACGATATCTCCTTTACGGAAAACCCGGGGATCATCGAGGGATGCTGTATCATGCGCTGCATCTTCATTGAGCGATACATTCAACGGAAACGCGAGCCCTGAACCTTCAGAGTTTACAAGATCTTCAATAAATCCGACAACATCAAGGTATGAAGCACCGGCCCTTATTTCCTGTGTTCCTTTTTTAATGACCGAGGCAGCAAGAGCACCAGCCTGCCGGTAATTTTCAAAAATTTCCTCATCCATGGCGATTACCCAAGAATAAACTCGCGTGGGAATTTTGTAAACGATCGGAATCCTTCACCGACTACTTCCCCGGTATTTTCCAGTCTGATTCCGCCGGATTCCGGGTAATACAGGCCTGGTTCGACGGTAATAACGTTACCCTTCATAGAGTTCTTTCCCTGCAGGGCCGAGTGTAGGTAATTCATGTACTTCGAGGCCGACACCATGCCCGAGGTTATGGGTGAAGCCCTGCATATTACTCTCAAAACCTTTCTCCTTAAAGAGGTCTACAACTGCCTGATGTACATCTGACCCCATCACACCTGGCCTGGCGCGAGACATGCCAAGGTCCTGGGCTTCCCTGACTGCGTCGTACATCTCGACAAGTTCAGCCGAAGGTTCTCCTTTCACCACAGTCCTCGTCATGTCGGTATAATACCCTGTCATATCGTTCGCCGGAAAAATATCGATAACAACCGGTTCCGATTCCAGAAGAGGTCCGTTCCCGAGAACATGGGGTAATGCGGTTTCCCTGCCACAGGAGACGATTGTATCGATTGCGTGGCATCCGTAATCCATCAGTGTTTTATGCATCCGGGAACGAACAGTCTCCGAAGTCAGGATGTTCCTGCCGTGAAATAATACCCCTTTCTTTGGTTTCGACGCCCGGATTAGGGATACCGCCTGCTCCATCGCGACATCAGTTGCAGACTGGACATCCCTGATGTTCTGCAACTCCGCAGCCGATTTCTTTGCCCTCATCGATTCGACGGTTCCGGTATCGAGCAGTACTTCACAGAATTTTGAGAGACTGATACCGAGCCCGTACGGAAACGAACCCGGGATAATGACCCTTTTGCCGGCCTGTATAGAAATCATTTTCGCATAGGCCAGTTCCGGGCTTGATTCATGCTTAATGTAGTCAAGAAGGCCTGATTCCGAGCGGGTCATTACTGTTGCGATTGATTCCCTCGAAGCCCGCCCGTATTCCATCTGGCTGACGATAATCATTCCGGTCTTCCCTGCTTTCTTGATGTAAAGCACAGGGTCTTCCGTCCTGAAACGGGTCAGGTACCTGATGTCGGGATTCTGGGAGGAACCGAATGCAACATAGGCATCCGCGTCCTGCCCGGTGATCATGCGGTCAAGCAGTTCCATTATACCATTTTGTTCGCTGTAAAACCACAAGTACTTTTATGATAAGGATAACCTATTGATAATGGACGAGAAGACAAAAGAACGGTTTAAATGGAAATTTTATTCACTCGCCATACACCTGAACCTGGTCATTTTACTGGCGGCGGTTGCAGTGATCGGTTTTTTTCTTGCCCCGAAGCCGTATAACCTCGCCATTACCGCCGTGATATTTGTTATCGTTATCCTTCTGTCCCTGTACTTTGCAAAGCGGTACCGTGCGACCAAAAAATGGCTTGATGAGCAGGATTAAAACGGGAAAATCTGGTAAAAGCTTAGAAAGAGACTGAAGGGTTATGCTTCAGAAAATGAAGGCGGAAATTGAACTTCTCACGCGGCATGTACTTGTCGTGCGGGCGGTGATGGAAAACCAGCCGATAGGCATTATGAAACTTTCAGAACTCCTTGACCTCCCGTTTCACCGGATCAGGTATTCGTTAAGGGTACTTGAACAGCTTGGATATATCCGTGCGACGTCAACCGGTGCGGTAGTAACTCCCCTGACCGAAGAGTTCCTGAAAAACCTCGACAGGGACCTCGACGAGTTAATTGTCCTTCTCGAATCCATGAAACGGGAAAAGCGCGGATAATGTCGTGAGAGGGAATTTTACCGGATTAATTCCTGTATTCCTCTCAAGACCAATAGTTACTTTTAAAAACACTTACAAAGAATCTATTAAGGCACATCGTCTGTGCCGCCATAACTCAGTTGGTAGAGTGGCTGGCTGTTAACCAGCATGTCACAGGTTCGAGTCCTGTTGGCGGCGCTTCTCTCTTTCCGGGCCCGTAGCTCAGTCCGGTTAGAGCGCCCGGCTCATAACCGGGCGGTCATGCGTTCGAATCGCATCGGGCCCATCGAACCGGATCTCTTTTGAAAAAGTTTCTATGTACCGGTGAACAAACAAAGCGGTATGGATTGTCCTGTGTGTGGGGGAGACTGTGTACGTGCAGCCCACGAAGTAATCGAGACGCTCGGTTCGGTGTTCGCCCCATGCCCTGAATGCAGGGCAAGGATTCTTAATAAGAGGGCTCCACTCCAGGGCAGATTTTACGAACCTGTCTGCTCCTGCGGAAGAAGGTTCATCGATGAAGTCTTCGCCCATATTTATGTGATTCTTGAGGAAGAGTCCCTCTTTTCGGGAACTGAACCTCTTGCAGAAGTAGGGATGCCATTGATTCATCCCGGTTTCTTCATGTCGAAGCCCCCCTATCTCCCCCCCGAATCTCTTGTTCTCGTGTCCAGGGTAATTAATAAACCAGTTGCTGAACGTATTGCAAAAGAGGTGCCGGAAATCAGGGGGATCGTAAAAAACGGGGATTTTATCCCGGGGATAGCAGGTGGTAGTTCCGGCCGGCAGCCGATGAAGTATGAGCTGTTGGCAGGTTGCGATGTCCGGGCAAATGTTTTCCCCTGTTCCGGAGGCCCCGTTGTGCTGTACCAGCAGCAGTCCCTGATCCATATTGAATTTCCCCGGGATTACAACCCAAAAATCGAAACTGTTGAAAAAAAACTCAGGGATCCTCACCCTACGATATTCGTTGACGCGGCTTGTGGGGTAGGAACACTAGGTCTTGTAGCGGCCAGGATCGGAACCCCCCATGTTATCCTGAACGATGCATGGTACGCCGCAGCATTCTGGGCGGCATTCAATGTAAAGATCAATATGGAATTTTTTGCCGTCGACGAGATGAAAATTTACCGGTCATACGGGGATTTGGAAGCAATACCGGTGAGAAAAGAACCAGTGCTTGTTGCTGAAGCCGAAGGAAAACAGACAATCGCCGTGTACCAGGGTGATTTTGATGCCCTCTGGCATGTTCTTCCGGAAGGACCTGTACTAACCGTGCTTGATCTCTTTGATAAAGAAAATAAACAGCTCATGCACGATGCATCCTCCCGCTGGCGGGAACATGTAAGCGGGGAGGTATTTATCCCCTGACAAGGCCAATAAATATGGGGACTAGCCCGGGTGGTCCGGCGTCACCTGTGACCCGAAACCGTCGGTATGCGGGGGGCGAAGTTTGAGGAAGGCAGCAACGGGCTGCCGGACCTTACGTACCCTGACAAAGAAGCCTCGTCCTGTGAGGTCGATGGACAGGAATCAATACTCCGGAGGGAGTGGCGACCTGGTACTGCAGAGACCGGTTCAGGCCCGGAAGGGAGCAGACTTACTGTGGACACTCGGCGCCCACGGGGTCGCGGGGTGGAGGAAGGGTATTTCAGCGAAAGCAGTTACGTGTTATCGACCGAAAACGTGTCCCCGCTTATCGGTACGTTTACCAGATCCATGTCAAAAGTTACTGTTGTCGGCGCCACAGGCAATGTGGGAATGTTTGCAGCCCATGCAATATCCGAAATACCATATGTAAACGAGATACTGCTCCATGGTCGTAAAGGGAGGGAAGACCTTCTCGAAGGGATCGCCCAGGACCTGATGGACTCTTTTGCCGCCTGCGGGAATTATACGAAAATCGGGTGGACCACCGATGTCGAAGATATCCGGGGGTCAGCGATTGTTGTATTCACCGCAGGGGTTGCCCGGGTACCGGGACAAAGCCGGCTTGATCTTGCGCTTAAAAATGCCCATATAATCTCTGAATTATCTGCCGAAATCGGTATGAATGCACCTGATACCATGATCTTCATGGTGACAAACCCGGTAGACGTTATGACGTCTGTTGCCCTTAAATACTCAGGATTGCCGCCGCAGCAGGTATTCGGACTTGGAACTCACCTGGATTCGATGAGGTTGAAATCGCTGATAGCAGGATATTTCAAAGTGCATCCGAGCGAGGTCCACACACGGATCATCGGTGAACATGGTGACAGTATGGTCCCATTATGGTCTGCGACAACGATTGGGGGGATCCAGATCAGTAACCTTCCGGCATTCTCCCACCTGCCGGTGAATGAAATGGTTGAATCGGTCAAGGCCAGCGGGGAAAATATCATCAGGAATAAAGGATCAACGGTCTATGGTCCGGGGGAAGCGATTGCAACCCTTGTTAAGACGATTCTGGGAGACGAAAACCGTATCCTGACAGTATCTGCGTATATCAGGCGGGAAATCCACGATATCGGGGACGTCTGCATCAGCGTTCCGGCACGCGTGAACCGGAGCGGTGTATTTCCGGTTACCATCAAGATCGACGAGTCGGAAGTGATAAGGTTCAGGGAATCTGTCGAAAAAATCCGCACGCATACAAGGCAGGTGCTTGCAGCCCTCGAAGAAGAAAAATCCGGGAAAAAATCCCACGGTTGAATCGACTTTTTAAAAGAATATTACATGGAATGACGTCGCCCGACAATCATGTCAGGGTCAGCTCGATAATCTCGGCTCTTTCGACGCCTTTTATCCCGTTGAGTTTCTGCTCGACGGCATCGGATTCGCCACCCTGATCGCTTACCACTACCGCAAGCTTCAGCGCTTTCAGCCCGAAACCGATAGGTTCTTCCTTAATATCAGCCACACCCGGCAGGATATTCTTAATATCTTTTTTTAGTATATCGAGATCTACTTCAGGGGATTCCGGCATCACCCTGAGAATAAGCGCTACATTGCCCATTGTTTACGGGCCCCCGAATCCACATTTCGGACATATATACGGTATACTCTGTTCCCGGCACCGGTAGCATCTTCTAATGCTTGACCCGCATGAAGGGCATCCGAACTCGGTCGCACCCTCCTCCGCAAGCGGTGCACAGCACGATGTGCATTTCTTGTCAGTCATAATAACTCCTGAGATTCTTATAATCTCTTCCTTGGAACACTTAAAAGGTAGTACCGATCAAGGTTCCCGGCACGTCATCGATGCCGCGTAGGAACGAGATAAGACGTTCTCTTCTCCTCCCGTTTATGAGGTACGTCGGGACATTATTTCCAAGAACGAAGGGTATCAGGAAGGGATCAACCTCCCGGGAGACCACGGGAGCCGTAATACAGGACAGCCTATTGCCGTCGGAATATATACCATCGACGGATTTAAGGAGGATAAGTTTTTTCCTGAGCCGCCACGCGATCCAGGCTGCAATGGTATCCGAGCTGACATTCCATGAATGAGGCAGCGGATCGTCATCGCGCATGATCCTGTAGGGAAGCAAAATTGACTGATCCTGCTGCAATTCGAAGCAATCAGTCACCGGAATTCCAAAACTAGAAAGGTACCATCCGTATTGCTCCATACCCGCTATCGCCATCCAGTGGCTTTCTTCTTCTTCGATACCGCATTTTTTTGTCAATTCAATAAAAGGACCCCCTCCGGGGACAACGATCACAGGGCTCCCCGATGAAATAACGTCACGTATGATGTCCCCGGCAATATCGAACAGGCTGCCCCCGATTTTTATTACATGACATGCACCCATCAGGGAGATCTATATCGCCAGATTATTAAAAACGGACTGGTACCTGATGTATGGATATAATCCCTGCAATTGTTGTTTTTTTCCTCCTGCTGCCAACTGCATCTGCAGGGATGATTACCGAGTTCTGTCCGGATACATACCTGTCAGGAGACCCCGATGAATATCTTGTGTTCCAGGCATCCGGTAGCCTTGACGGAACGATGATAACTGATGGAGAGGGAGGATTTCGTTTTCCTGGAGGCACTTTCAGGACAGGAAACATCGTCATTGCCAGTAACGGGACGGCTTATACCATGGTCCATCACGAGCCTCCCGATTTCGAGATAAGAAATCACTCTCCTGTCATACCCGATACGTTAACGAGTGGAAATTTCCAGATGGCGAATTCGCGGGATGAACTGATGGTCTATGAAGGGAACCTGCTGACCCAGAAGATCACATGGCCGGAGGATGTCAGACCAAGGGAAGGACAGGTGCATTATTACGCAGACGGAACCTGGGATAAACGGGTTCTTATGATTGGCCAGAGCAGGCTCGATGCCAACACGTTTAACGGCGTGTCAGGAACCTGTTTTATCACCCCGGATTGTTCCGAGGAGGTGTATGAGCAGTGTATTAGCAGCGCAAAATCCGAGATCCTTGTCAACGTCTATGAATTTACAAGCCCCGTTATGGCGGATGCACTGATCAATGCCCACAAACGAGGTATTAATGTGACGGTCCTCCTTGAAGGAGGTCCTGTTGGTGGTATATCCATCGGAGAGAATGAAATCTGCAGTCGTCTCGCAAGAGAACATATCCCGGTCTTTCTCATGGGAACGACAGGCATCAGTCATGCCCCCTACCGCTACAACCATGCGAAATATATCGTCATCGACGGGGAATCCCTTTTCATAACAAGTGAAAATTTTACCGATAATGGATTTCCCGGCTCCGGTGATACCGGAAACAGGGGCTGGGGGATCTGCCTCTATGACAGAGGTATCGCTTCATATTTCAGGAATATTTTTCTTTCGGATGTTCGTGGCGATGGAATTTTTCCAACGCAGGGAAAACCCGGCAATACGTCAGAAGCCCTCCGGAGAGAACACACGCGGGAATTTTCCCCGGAAACGAATCACGCCATGACGGTAACGCCGGTAATTGCGCCTGATACAAGCTACCTTATTATCGATCTTCTTAACGGTGCGGAGGGACAGATCGATATCGAACAGGCGTATATCACGAATGAATCCCCGGGAGTCCTCAACCCGTATCTCAGGGAAGCTGTAAATGCATCCCGCCACGGTGTCCATGTAAGGGTCCTCCTCGATTCGTACTGGTTCAACACAGACGGGCAGAACGACAACGATGAGCTTGTCGCCTATCTTAACCAGATCTCGAAAGACGAGGGTCTCCCTCTGGAGGCCAGGTGTGCAGATCTTGAAGAAAACCAGATTGAAAAGATCCATAACAAGGGAGTAATCGTAGATTCAAGGAAAGTGTTAATTTCGAGTATCAACTGGAACACCAACTCTCCGACCTTCAACCGTGAGGCAGGGGTTATTATCGAAAGCCCTGAAACCGGGATGTACTACGGACGTGCCTTCTCCGACGACTGGGATTCCACAAGCACGGTGAATTCAGAGAACTCAAGGCAACAGGATTATAAATTGGTTATCGCTGGGGCTGTCATCTGTGGACTGATTGCCCTGTACTGGAAACGCAAGAAATAAGATCCGGAAAAGATCCGGAAAAAGATCCGGAAAACTTTTCTTTCATCACAAGGAGTGTGCATTGTATTCGGATCGAATGCAGAATGCAACATGGCCTTCAAACCCGGGTTGTATCGATAGTAACTTGTAGTCGGGAATGACCATATAAAAAATTTATTGAAAGAAATTTTTAGGGATTACCTGGGCGGGAACGGCTGATGCCTGTCTGCTGGCTATCCTTACAGGGGAGATGCTGGGAAGGTGAAGCCCCGTCATGTCTGAATTTTAAAGATTTATTTTGTAAAGAGGAATTCAACAGAGTCGGAAATGCCGAAAAATAATGGATGCTTTTTTTACAGGGTTCATGTTATTACGGGGTCGATTAGGCACAAGCCTGCTGATGTGCTTTTCCCTGGTAAATTATCTGGCGTGCATCCCGGAAATTGAACTTTTCTATGATCAGGTGGTTCTCTTTCAGTTTTTTCAGCGCATACCGCACGGTACGGGGAGCGAGCTTGCTCCGGCTCACAATTTCTTTGTGGGTCATGGCCCCTCCTGCATCGAGCACGGAGAGGACTGTTTTCGATGATGGCGGGAGATGGTTTCCTTGCATATATATATTATATGTTAACAGTGTTAACATTTAAAGCTGCCGGTATTAACAACCCTGAACCTAATGATATTCAGCATGCTGACCACCCCTGAGCGAAACGCGCTGATTATTCTCGGGATTGTTGCTATTGCGATCCTAATCGTGGCATCCATAATGGAATCTCTCGGGACAGAATCTTTTGCGATCCGGTTTTCTCCGGGAACCCCCGACGGGACTCTCGTGAGCATCACGGGAATCATTGAAAAACAGACAATTATCAAAGATGGCGGACACCGAATCCTTATCGTCAACGGGACAACGGTCTTTATCCCGGGATCTGCAGGAACGGGATTATCACTTTCCAGGGGGCAGTTGGTGACATTGTATGGTCTTGTCACAACCTACCAGGGGGAAAAAGAAATAATAGTGAAAAAACCCGGTGACGTTCATATCACGTGAATGATCCCGGGAGGACAATTCATTCGGAGAGATTATTTTTCATAATTTCCAGGCTGACGTCAAAATTCGTGACCGAATGGGTAAGTGCGCCAATACTTATAATATCGACACCGGGGAATACGTATTTCACGATATTCTCTTCATTTATCGATCCTGATATCTCGATAAGGCGGCCTTTCCGGATATCCCTGCTTTCAAGGGCCGATATGGTATATTCCACATCATCAGGCGTCATATTATCGAGCAGGATAATATCTGCCCCGGACACTGCCGCCAGTATTGCAGCATTGGCAGTTTCAACCTCCACTTCTATTTTTCTATAAACCGACCCTGACTGTGCACCTGCGATTGCTGCGGGCAGGGAGACGATGGCCAGATGATTGTCTTTGATAAGTATTCCGTCGGAAAGAGAAAACCTGTGGGTTTCCCCGCCTCCCAACGGTCCCGCCTTTTTATCAAGTGCCCGTAACCCGGGTGCTGTTTTTCTTGTCGAAGCTATCCGGCATCGTGCACCCTTCGCCACGACAATATCGACGAACTTTCTTGTTTTTGTGGATATTCCACTCATTCTGCCGATGATATTGAGTGCCGTTCGCTCTACCAGGAGAATGGCCTTAACAGGACCGGAGAGCGTCATCAGAATTTCTCCTGAATTAACCCGGGTCCCGTCATTCATGAGTATTCCAGTATTCACGTTGTAATACGTGAATAATCGTTCCGCTTCCGAGAGTCCGGAAACTACCCCTGCCTGTCGGGCAATAATTCTGGCCTGACCGTAAATTTCCGGAATGACCAGTTCTGAAGTAATATCACCGAACGGGGAGTCCTCTCTTATAAATGCAAGAAGATCTTCAAGTGGAATCGCCTGGCTGCCGGGGTCTTCGGTTATGTTACCGGGAGTCATGTCCCGATCACCAGGGGGTTATCGATATTCCTGAGCAGGGTCAGTATGGACAGGGCAGCAAGGTAACTTGTAGAAGGGTTATCGGGACTCTGGAGGTTTCTCACCCTGATGAATGCATCGCCAAAATCTCCTTCTATGTAAATCTCGTGGATATTCCGATCGACCTCAGGGTCTACCCAGAGTTCAACATCGGCTTCGCACCCGGCGGCGAGACTCAGCGCGACAGAGACGTTAACGTTTTTTGGGAATTCCCTGATACACTCGTGGGCTTTTCCTGAGAAAACCAGTCTTTTCTGATGGGATTCCAGGCCAAGGGACTCCGGGCTTTTCGTTGTTTTGAGAAGCAGTTTGCGGAGGCCGGAAATCTGACCGACCTTGATATTGTCGAGGCCCATAACAGCACCACTTGGAATATAGATCTTCCTCCTGAGCCTGCGGGCATTTTCAGTCAGGAGCGAGAGAAATCCTTTGTCTGAAAGTGCGCCGACGCTCATCACAACGACATCCTTGCCGGAATTAATGATGTCAATAGCATAATGCCTGACTGCAGGCACAGATGCTGCTTCAACGACCAGGTCGAAGTCTGATCTGATAAAGGCATTGAAATCTTCGAATGCAGTTCCGCCACTGATATCCGCAAGTTCCTGGGCTTTTTCCGGGATAAGATCGTAAAGTGCCAGGATTTCAAAATTTTCCTGATGTTTGGCAATAATATGCCCGATATTCCCGCACCCCAGCAACCCTATCCTGATCATTGTGTACACACATAGTGGATGTAATCCGTTAAGTATTTTGATAAGGAATCCCGACTTGCCGGTCACGCCAGGAGGATCCGGGAATTTTGGTGAACAAATCAAAAGGTTGCCACCTGTCGGCATACTATGTCTATTCCCGGGGTTCCACGGGTATAACTCATAACCTTTCGCGTATTAGTATGATAGACCGATGAACGTCAGCGGGAACTACATAATCGGTGGCAACATGCCTGTTTCTGAAACTGAAAACCACAGGGGTTGCGACGCCCTGCGTGCAATAAAAAACAAAGCCGTTTATATTCTGACCTTCGGATGCACCTATAATTATGGAGACTCACGTAAACTGATTGGAATATTTACAAGGCAGGGATGCAGGATCGTTGATTCCCCGGATTTTGCAGATGTGGTAGTTGTAAACAGCTGTACTGTTATAGAGAAGACCGCCCGAAAAGTCCTGAAGGCAATCGCGTCATTTCAGACAAAGGATCTCTATGTAACAGGATGTATGCCGGAAGTGGAGCCGGAACGGATTCTTCGCATTTCAAACGCTGTATTCATTACACCCTCCTGTATCCGGGAAGTCTACCGGCAGGATCCGATAGTAATGCCCGGGTCTCCGGGAATTGTCCAGATTGCCCAGGGGTGTTCAGGCCGATGCGGGTATTGCATAACACGGTTGGCCCGCGGAAGACTCCATAGTTTCCCGAGGGAAGAGATAATTCGTGAAGTGGAGCGGTGTGTCTCTTTCGGGGCGATTGAGATCCAGCTCACCGCCCAGGACGTCAGTTCATGGGGGACCGATAGTAACGACTCTCTGCCCGGTCTTCTTTGGGACCTGGTGGAGATCGAGGGAGATTACAGGATACGGATCGGAATGATGAACCCAGTCACCCTGAAGAACATTATTCCGGGCCTCACAGAAATCTTGGGACATGAAAAATTGTTTAAATTTATACATATGCCAATTCAGTCAGGTTCGGATGGAGTTCTGGAACGGATGGTCAGGGGATACCGCAGAGAAGATGCGATCACAATCGTGGAGACATTCCGTCGCAAACACCCATCTATCAATCTTATGACCGATATGATCGTTGGATTCCCCGGAGAAACAGAAGAGGATTTTCAGGCCTCCCTTTCACTGATCAATGAGCTAAAACCTAATAAAATCAACATTACCAGGTACTCGAAACGCACAGGAACTGAAAGTGCAGCGCTCGGGGACCTGACTGATTTTGAAAAGAAAAAACGTTCCCGCGTAATGAATACCCTGGCAGAAAAAATCTACCACGGTATTAACGCGGATTGGCTTGGAAAAATTGTTCCTTTCATCGTAACCGAGAAAATTAGAAAAGGATCGGTAGTGACACGCAGCCCTTCATACCTTGACATTATCCTGCAGGAAGATCTTCCGCTGGGAACAACAGGAATTGTCAGGATCACCGAAGAGAAGACATACTATTTTCTTGGGAAAAGATTGTCTGATTATTGAATTCCTGCCCTGTTTTTATCATTTTTCAGCCTGCAGCTGGTGTTTTCCAGTCAGTCCGCTGCTGATCCAAAACAATCAGCTAATGCCTTCAGCATTCATCCGGGGTTGATTCCATCTCCTGTCATATTTCAGGGTTGATTTTTCACTTTGTAAAATATAGCAACATATGGTTTATAGATCATATACACGGATAAATACCCTGCATTATCATCCTGAATAACCTCTGGGGAATACCCGATGTGTTCATAAGCTTCCCGCTACAAAAGAAATACATTAAAATGGACCGGAGGATACAAATGGATAAGATTGAGGCCGGGTTTTCTCAATTAGTTGCAAAAATAGAGAAACAATCAAAGGATACGGAAAAAATTACCAAAGAGATCGCGGAGCATGATGCGGACCTTCTTACCCGGATGGCCGCGATAAGCAAACCCGTGATAACATTAATCGGTCTTAATATGCTTAAAACGGGAAAACAGGACGGTAAAGGGGAATTATATGACACATCATTTTATCCGGAAAAAATGATTGTCCTGGCAAAAACAGATCCGGTAAATTACCGGCCCGATGACATCACAAAAAAAGTCGATGACCAGTTCTGCGTCCTTTCAGAAGATGGCAAATTCTATGAACTGATGTATAGTTCGGATGGTATCTCGGTGGATTCTTTTCTCCATTCGCTTAGCAGCAGGGAGGTAATCGATATCTACCGTTACGAAGCGATGTTTATGCTGTACCGGGCCCTGCAGGATTATCTCAAAAACCAGGAAGAGCTTTTGAAATCCCTTGAAGCGACCTTAAAATTTATTTTCGCAGCGGATCAGGAATAAATCGGCTATTCCTGCCGGAACAGGGGGAACATTGGTTTCAGGATATCGTCATCCCCATTCCCCCGTGACGAGAGGATGTATGTTTTCCGGAACGTTTCTCCAGATTCGGTATTGAATTCGACGACAGATTTGGCTTCGTCAATCATCGTATCCAACCCGAATTCCCGGCTTTCATCAACTTCAAGCATTCCCAGGTCAAATTCCCGGTTCAGGGGAACGAGTGACACATGGATATTACGGACCCTGATATTGCCCCTGTTTATCACAAAAATATGTTTTGCATCGGCGGATAATCTGACGCCGACATCTGCAAGAGCGCGACTGTCCTGCATTATCCGTAACGACATTACCAGAGTCAGGAACAGGATGAATGCAATACCACCAATATAAATGTTGATAAAAGCAAGCAGAGCACTCACCAGAATGCCTGCGACAAGCACGACCTGATAACGTTCCATAGATGTCAAGAACCCACAATAGTGTATAATGGGCCCGATGTGATTCGAACACATGACCTCCCGGTTATCAGCCGGGCGCACCACCGGGCTATGCTACGGGCCCACAGTTGACGTATAATTTAGCCCACGTGAGTTATTATAAGTTGTGACTTGCGGGTGAAAACAGTACATTAAAACCACATGATTTAGGTACCATTCAACTGCATAACCGGAATGGAATCATGGAACGACGCTATCTTCTTGGTAATGAGGCAATTGCCCATGCCTGTCTCGAAACCCCCGTGGACTTCATCTGCGGATATCCTGGCACGCCGTCATCGGAAGTAATTGATGAACTGAGGGCCCGTCCCGATCGCCATTACTATATCGAGTGGTCTGTCAACGAGAAGGTCGCCCTCGAAAATGCTCTTGCAGCGGCGTGGTGCGGGCTGCGTGCCCTCTGCACCATGAAACACGTGGGTCTGAATGTGGCTGCCGATCCCCTGATGACGAGTGCCTACACAGGGGTTACCGGCGGACTCGTAATAATGAGTGCGGACGATCCGTTTGCGCACAGTTCGCAGAACGAACAGGACAGCAGAATATATGCAAAGTTTGCAAAAATTCCCTGTTTCGACCCTTCAGGCATCCAGGAAGCCCACGATATGCTGGTTGAAGCATTCCGGTTTTCCGAGGAATCAGGTCTGCCGGTGATATTCCGGCCCACGACACGGATTTGCCATTCGAAAGGGGATGTGGATCTCGGGGATATCCGGGTTCCTGAACGCACCGGTGAATTTCACAGGGACCCGAAACAATATGTCGTCATTCCGGCCCATACCCGCATCCTGCACAAAAAACTTAACGAAAAGCAGGAAGGAATCGCGAAAAAACTTGTCCAGCTCGGATTTAATTATGCCGAAATCAGGGGGAAAGATGCGGTTATCACAAGCGGGATCGGGGCTTCCTATGTCCGGGAACTTCTTCCGGAAACAACTTCCTTTGCAAAGATAGGGGCTTACCCGATCGATGAGGGATGGCTGAAATCCTTCGTGCGCAGGCACGAACGTGTGCTCGTGATAGAAGAATTAGCGCCGGTTGTTGAAGAGGAAGTACGGCAGGTCGCGGGACTCGTACCTGTTTTTGGCAAAAAGAGCGGTCATGCCACGATGGAGGGAGAACTCTCACCCGCTACCGTAGCGGGAATAATGAAATCCGCCGGATTCGCGACAACCCGGGTCTTCCCTGAACCGTCACCGGTACCCGACATTCCGGTGAGGCCTCCGATCCTCTGTGCCGGCTGCATGCACCGGGCAACGTTCTATGCTATCAGAAAAGTATTTCGGGACGGTGTTTTCCCAAGTGATATTGGCTGTTATACGCTCGGGCTCCAACTGGGTGCAGTTGATACGACGATCTGTATGGGGGCCTCCATAACGGTGGCGAGCGGTATCTCTCATTCCGGAGAAAAACGGGATATTGTCTGCACAATAGGCGATTCTACATTTCTCCACACGGGAATCCAGGGACTTCTCAATGCAGTATACAACAAGGCAACAATGACTGTCGTTATTCTCGACAACAGGACAACGGCAATGACCGGGCATCAGCCGAACCCCTCCAGCGGGTTCGATGCCTGCGGGTTTCCCACACCTCCCGTTTCACTCGAGGCGATCTGTCGTGCCTGCGGTGTATCATTCGTGGAAACGATCGACCCTCATAACCTGAATATTATGCTCCAGGCATTCCGGGATGCAAAAGAACGCCCGGGAGTGAAGGTGGTTATCGCAAGACACCCCTGTGTCATCAATGCGAGACGAGCCGGTATACTCGGGAGCCGCTATATAGTCGACGAAGACCTGTGCACAGGTTGTTTCAGCTGTATCAGATTCGGTTGCCCGGCAATTGAAAAAGCAGGTGAAAAAGCGATAATAACCGGGAGCTGCTCGGGGTGTTCGGTATGTGCCCAGATCTGTCCGGCGGGAGCGATAATTCCTGGAGGAAGGAAATGACCGGAAGCTTCGATGTTCTGATTGTAGGGATTGGAGGGCAGGGGACTATACTTGCATCCAACATTCTCGGAGATGCCTGCCTTATCGAGGGCCGTCATGTAAAAGGGGCCGAAACTCATGGCATGGCGCAGAGAGGAGGATCGGTTGAGAGCCACATACGGATAGACGGCCAATACGGGCCATTGATTGCCCCCGGTACTGCGGAGGTCATCATTGCATTCGATATGCTCGAAGCGCTTCGATACTCGTATTATCTGAAAAAAGAGGGTATCCTGGTCGTTAACCGGCAGCTTGTGGTCCCGACATCAGTTTTTATGCAGGGAACTCCGGTGCCCACAGAAACTGAAATCCTTGAGCGTATGAAGAGTTGTAAACTGTGCATAATCGATGCAGACTGTCTCGCCAGGGAAGCAGGAAGTCCCCTTACCCAGAACATAATCATGCTCGGTGCGGCATCACATTTCCTTCCGCTGAAACCAGAGTCCCTTGCAGGGGCAGTAAGCACCCTGGTACCTCCGAAAACACTCGACCTCAATCGGAAGGCATTCGAACTTGGGAGAAAGGCTGGCGAACAGTGCCATAATCCAGCGCCACCATGAATCCCGGCAGACACGGCCCCTGTTTTCCCGACCGGATATATCAGGGTGACGCCGTTGAACTCCTTCGTACGCTTCGTCCGGGATTAATTGATATCGTCGTAACCGATCCC
This sequence comes from uncultured Methanomicrobiales archaeon, assembly GCA_963809105.1. GTDB lineage: Archaea > Halobacteriota > Methanomicrobia > Methanomicrobiales > Methanospirillaceae > CAIKOD01. The sequence goes on from CAWEIC010000005.1 coordinate 984,457, forward strand.
CCATTCGCGATCGACTTCAGGGCGCGGAAACTGAATTACAACAGGACCGGATCCAACGTGCTTCCCGGATACCGGGAGGTCCAATCAGGAGATTACGAACAATTTACCAGCGACTGGATGAAAGAAGCCTTCAGGGTACTTTCCTCGTCGGGAAGTATGTACGTATTTTCCGGCTGGAACCACCTGAAGGATATCCTGGCAGGTCTCGATGAGGCAGGATTTATCACACAAAACCATTTGATCTGGAAATACCAGTTCGGGGTTTTTACAAAGAAAAAATATGTGACGAGTCACTATCACATCCTCTATGTTATCAAGGACAAAAAGCACTATACTTTCAACAAAGTCGAGCATTACCCAGAGGACGTCTGGGAGATAAAGCGGGAATACTGGAAAGGAAAGAAAAAAACCGCAACAAAACTACCAGCTGAAATCGTCAGGAAAATTCTGCTTTTCTCAAGCAACCCCGGGGATCTGGTCCTTGACCCATTCCTTGGTTCCGGTACGGTTGCTGTTACGGCGAAAGAAATGGGTCGACATTTCCTGGGTTTCGAGGTCGTTCCGGAATACTATTCTTTTGCAGCAGACCGTATTGCAGATACGAAATGGAACACATTCCAACATGATTAATCCGGTATCTTGGGATTCCGCTACAGATGGGCACATGTGGCTGGCAATAAGTTAAAACATGGACGCTGAGGGGGGGATTTGAACTCCCGAGGGGCTGGACGCCCCACAGGCTTTCCAGGCCTGCGCCTTGAACCGGACTAGACTACCTCAGCAGAGAAAATGTATCCATAATATTGAATCGGTTTTTTTTTAATGGTATCTGAAAAAATGGCAGATCCTAATTGAATAACGGAATGTGTGAAACGGGAAACACTCCAAAAATTTATTCCTGAACATGAAACCGGGCAGTTGGGACCGGCCGGGATCTAACGGATGTGGGTTTTCCAGCCCTTCGCATACGTTCCCGGTTTCATAAAAACAGTTCTCGGCGCGATAATAAGCCCGTGGTCACCTGGTTTGAAGCCCGTTGAGTTCAACAGGGCCTCTCCTATACCGATAAGCTCACCGGATGCCGTTTTTATAGCAACCACATCGTGTTTTCTGAACTGGTCGTTACTGACTATACCAACCCCGGCAAGTCCTGCTCCGCGGCACAGGGCATCAACCGCTGTATCCCGGACAAAGACCGATGGCTGATCACCGACAGCCTCTGTGACCGGCCGGATCATCTCGCGGATCAAACAATCGTCCCCGTTTTCGTACATTTTCATTGCATCTGCGAGGTCTTGGAGCGTATATGCCGATCTTTCATCGAATATACCGGACCTGATCCTCCGGAGTTCCTGCATGTGGGCGCCGGTTCCGATAATGAGTCCCACGTGGTGGCAAAGAGAACGGATATATGTACCGGCGTCGCACCTCACCCTGAACAGGAGAAGCCTGCCGCTGATATCGAGGATAGAGATCTCATAGATGGTCCTGATTCTCAGGTTTCTTGCCACGGCACTTCGCCTGGGCGGTCTCTGGTAAATTTTTCCTGTAAACTCCTCTAGAACGTCATGGATGCGTGCTGCAGGGGCGTTGCCATGGAGACGCATCAGGCAGACATATTCTTTTTCGTGCCTGAGAAGGAGCGGGGCAAGGCGAACGGCTTTTCCCTTCATAACAAGCAGGACCCCTGATACCTGGGGATCCAGGGTCCCGGAATGGCCGACCTCGGCCTTGAGGAGTTCCCCTGCCCATGCTGTGACCTGGTGACTGGCAGGACCTCTGGGTTTATCGATTACGATGATTCCATCGGGTAAACGGTCATCCTTACCATGTGGCACCGGGACAACCGGGCAATCAGAAACCAACGCAGACACCATCAGCGGTTTTGTGATCCGATGTGCTCATTAAGTTTTTCAAGAGTCCCCTCGAGCGAGCCGTCACCTGTTACATCGGGACGTACGCCCTCTGATGTCATCACCGATGCAGTAACGTCCCCGATGGCAATTACGAGGAGTCCGGGCCACCGTTTCCATATTGCCTGTTTAAATGACATAGCACTGGTAAACAGGATTGCATCGGCATTCTGGAGGTCGAGGGCCTGTCCGGTAGGTACCAGGGAATAACACCTGATCTCCGTCGCATAGCCTCCTGCTTTGGCTATTGCATCAAGGAGGCCCGGATTTGGTACATCGGCCCGAGGAATGCCTATCCGCTTCCCTTTTATCCAGGTTCCCAGATATGGGACGAAATCCCGCGAATAATAAGTCGGCAAGGTCTCGCACGTGACGCCTGCTGATTTAAGGACACGGGTAGTCTGTGGACCTATTGCAATCACTCTGGGCCAGTGTTGGAGGAGGGGAGTTATTATCTGGGCAGGAAGAGCACTGGTGAAGAAAATACAATCGAATTCATCATTTTCTGCTGCTTTCACGAATGCCGAAACCCGGTCACGGTTCACTTTGGCTGCGAGAGGAGAGACGATAATGCATTCATGGCCATATTTATGACAATATTCCTGGTCCGTTCCCTCTTTCCCTTTCAGCCTCGTGATTGCAATCTTCATTGCCATATCATCACCCCTCTGATATATGACAGTATGCATTTCGATTGGTTTATTAGTCCGTCATACAAGCGTACCCTGTGATCGGGATTATTGCGGGAACGCTGGCCGGGGTAGGCCTCGGTATCATCAGCGGCCTGTTTCCCGGGATCCATTCAAATACCCTCGCAGCCATGCTCCTCGGGTTGCAGGCGTTTCTCATTCCGGTAGGCGGGGCTGAAGCCCTTGCCGCCACTATGTTTGCGGCATTGATTACCCATACGTTCCTTGACAGTATTCCCAGTACTTTCCTGGGGATACCGGACCCCGATACGGCACTTTCAGTACTTCCCTCGCACATGCTTTGTCTTGAGGGGAAAGGGGAGGAGGCTGTCAGGATTGCGGCTCTCGGAAGTGCTTATGCCGCGGCACTCGCTATTCCGCTTTCCATCGTCCTGTTTTTTATCCTTCCTCCATTGCAACCTTATCTCGACTGGTGGATCGGAATCATTCTCATTGCAGTGATCGGGTACCTTATAATAGGCTGCAGTTCGCCGGCATGGTCTATGGCCATCTTTGGAATATCCGGGATCCTCGGAATTTTCACATTCCGCTACTCGTATCTCGGGTGGCATACATTAGGGGAAACCGGGATCCTGATGCCGCTTCTCACCGGACTTTTCGGGGTTTCGGTCCTCTTGTTTTCGGCTGGAGGGGCAGTTCCCGAACAGAAATTTCACGGGATAAGAATGACCCCCGGGGAAATCAGGAAAGGAACAATAACCGGTACCGTTGCCGGGCTCGTCGTCGGATGGCTGCCGGGACTCTCCAATGCGACGGCTAATGCCGTACTTTGCTCAGGAGTCAATTACCAGCTCGAAAGGAGACAATATATATTTGCTACTAATGCTGCGAACACGTCCAATGCGATCATTGGTCTTGCCGCACTCTTCGCTATCGGACGATCAAGAAATGGTGTAATGGTTGCCCTGTCCTCGCTTGAACTCCCGTCAATGCCGACACTTCTGTTTTCAGGGATACTTGCAGCAATTCTTGCGTTTCTCATCACTGTCCGGTTTTCCGGCTATGCTTACATGATGAGCGGAATTAACGGGAAATTGCTCAACAGGTCTGTCATAGTCCTCGTCACGGTAATCAGTATCCTCGTTGCCGGCCCGTTCGGCCTTTTCATCCTGGTTCTTGCAGTCGCTGTGGGGGTCCTTCCGACTCTGGTAAATATTTCACGGGTATACTGCATGGGCGCAATCATGGTGCCGGTGATATTGTATTCATTTGGCACAACCGGCATTTAATCGATTAGCCTTTGCGTCTTTTCACGGTCCGTGTAATTAAAAATCAGGTTATTCCCCTGCGAGACTCCCGTGCACTCCCTTGCACGCTAATACTATAATTACGCTGTGTGAACCATGTACCTGCCATGCAGTCCTACTGGTTCGGTGACGTGGACGAGAACGGGTGCATACCGGCTCCCGCCGAATTATCGGCTCTGGTGGCCAGGTTCGAATCTCTCCAGGTTATATCCGGCCATTTTATTCCGTTTGAATGGAATCCTGAAGGTATTTGCGGGTTGCTATGGACGAGGAGCGAGTATATTTCCCGACTTCGGCAATTGTGCTTTTTTCTTGCCGGACAGGAGATAGCCCGGCATTATGGGGCCCGGGATACTGAACTACTTCAGATGATACTGTACTCTCGACGAGCTTGATGAAGTTGCGGACAGGCTTACCGGACGGGCCGTGGAATGGCATATGATAAAAAATCCTGGTTTTTCGAGGAAATATACACATCTCTCCCGTGATAAACTCCTGCGGATAATGAAAAAAGATGAGGGGAAGGCTTTTCAGCAGGTAATAAGCGAGATAGAACGTATTTCAAGGACCCGGGTGGATCTCATGAACGAGGTGTCATGCCGGGCGGAAGAGGTTATTCCGAACTGCAGCGCTCTCCTCGGCGGACTTGTCGCCGCACGACTTGTTTCCCATGCAGGAGGACTGTCCGCCCTCGCAAGACTTCCAGGGAGTTCGATACAGGTCCTCGGATCACGCACGGCCCTTTATTCCCACATACGGGGCGGTACGCCTCCTCCGAAACATGGTATTATTTTTCAGCACAGGCGCGTTCATAACGCATTAAAGGAAACCAGGGGGCGTGTAGCAAGGGTTTTGGCAGCGAAACTGGCGATAGCTGCACGAATAGATTATTACCGTCACACGCCCGACCCCGGCTTCATCGCGCAGGCGCAATCTGCAATCGATCATGCCGGAGGTTTTCATGATATGGATCGGTGAAGTCCTCGTTTCCCGGGGCGATGGAGGTGTTTACGGCGAAAGACTTCTGAACGACTGCAGGATTTGGGATCCTTACCGAAGCAAGCTTGCAGCACTCTATTATCTTTGTCCCGCCCCTGAACTGACACCCGGGATGCGGGTCTTGTACCTTGGTGCGGCCAACGGGACCACCGTTTCTCATGTTGCAGATTATGTGGAATGTGTTTATGCAGTTGAAATGGCGCCACGACCGATGCAGGACTTGATTGCAGTCGCCGCAAGAAGACCGAAAATTATCCCGATAATGGCTGATGCCAGGCATATCGAATCGTTTGCCCCCCTCCTTGAGCTGGTTGATATGATCTATCAGGACATTGCCCAGCCCGACCAGGTAGCAATCGCCATCCGGAACAGCATATTCCTAAGGGCCGGCGGAATCCTGATATTGGTACTCAAGACCAGGAGCATCAGTGTAGTCAAAGATCCGAAAATAATACTTTGGCAGGTAAACAGGGAATTGGAAAGTGCGGGGTTTTATGTCAGCCGATCGGTATGGCTGGACCCGTACTACAAGGATCATGCGGTACTGGTTTGTTCCCGGAAACCGCGAGATATTGTTGTTTAGGGGAGGTCTTTATTTACGGATTTTTTCGTTTTTCATCATTATGAGTATACAATGTGAACAATCTGTCAAATTCCTGGATTTGAGCGTGATAGATGGACACGTCCTGGTACTTGTATTCGAGACTTGTGTGTGTTTCGGCATGTTGTTTAATCCAGGATATGACCGTCTTAAAATCAAGCCCGCCATCCGGGTCATTGAGGGGGAGATGTTCATCCCTGCAGGAGAATTTTCTACTGTTGGAAAGATGGTGAAGTGATACTGCTATAGTTCCGAATTTCAGGAGCTCCCTGTCAAATGAATACCCACAGTAATTTGCGGTACAGTACAGGTGTGGGAAATCAAGGCAATAACCTTTTATTCTGCCATCCGAAAGACGGGCCAGGTCGGGTGCCGTGGTGCCGATGAACTTCAGATCCCGAAATATTTCCGGAAGATTTTCAAGAATGAACCTCGGGTCGTAATAACGGTCAAGAAAATCAGTAAAGCCCTGGAAGGCCTCCTCGCGTCGTCCATCCGGGTAATGCCCCGCATGAAGGACTATGGCCGGTGTCCGGAGCTCATCAGCCATCTGCAGTGTCTGGCATAGTGCCGATTCAAGGGCTTCCAGGGCTTGTCCGGGATTTCCAGGGTTAACCGCCGAAGGGTAGCATGGGTTCACCCCATGGAGGTGGTGAGGAGCATGCAGGATACAGAGGATATCCTGCGATGCAATCATTTCTATCCTCTTTTTGAATACTGCATCCGGTTCGGGTATTACAAGGATTTGCACATGATCGATCTCGCGATTTTTTGCGAGCCGTGCGAGTCCGGCGAATGTTAGAGGGTCGTCCGATCGCACTCCGCAGCCAATCAGGTAACTCCGGTTCGTATGAGCCGGCGCAGTCATGACGGGCCCGGAACATTGAAGAAGGTGGTCCTTTTCACCCCGGTTGAAATTGTTGTTTGCATTGCCTGAATTCCCCGTGAGGCACTCTTCAATTGTCTGGTATACTTCACACCGGAAATTCCATCCTGTTTACAAGAAGGAAACAATAATTTAAAAGTAGCCCGGAGCAGATTCGAACTGCTGTCGCGGGATCCAGAGTCCCGCATGATTGACCGCTACACTACCGGGCTATAGTTCTCCTATCTCGTTGCCTTCTAAGACTAATTAATGTGACTGATTCATAGCTTCAGGAATGGGATCCCGGGCATTTCCCGCAGATGGTGCATACTTCTTTTATCGGCTTGATTAATTCGCCTTTACGGCAGAACGGGACGATATCGTTGATATCGCGTTTGTAATATATATGGGGAACGAGTGCAATATGGGTGTAAGGCCCGGGGATAACACCTAGGCGTTCCGCTATCCGGCTCTGGAGGTGGACAAGAGCGAACATATTTGCCCCTGATGCGGTGAGCATATCGTTGCTCCGGAAAACGACCTTCATCTGGAGTTTACCATCCCTGATAAGGCACTGTACCAGTTGCAGGCAGGGGCAGTTCGTAAGATCCTCATCGATAACCGGATTCCAGGTGATGGCAAGTGCCCTGCGGCTTTGTATCGCTTCTGAAAGTTTCTTGGCAATATAATCCACCTGGTTCACCCGGACCTCCTTCCCCTGGTATTCCAGCGGGATACCCCATTGGAACAGCCTCCCGTGATAGTCATACTCAAAAACGGATTCCGAGCCTTCCAGGAGATCGTGAGCATACTTCGCCATGAACCTCTGCTGGAATCTCGATGCAGGGCTTACGAGCGGTTGTGTCAATGGCTTGTCCACCTTCAGTGCGATCTCTTCAAATTCTATCGTCGCTTCACCGTCCTCAGTTACCAAAGGATATCCCTTTTCAAGTATCATTTTAACCACAAGTTCATGTGCCCTGGATAGGGTCGGAGCCCTGATAATCCGCATGTATGAATCATTTGGAAGTAGAAGTATTAATGGTAATATCGGGATTTTGAGGTTGAACCGTAACATTGCCACGGGTATATAAACCATTGCACAAATATATACATCGAAGTAACCTATAGATCATCGGGAAGTGAAATTTCAGCAGAAATCCCTGGATTTGCCTGCGCGTACCGGGACCGGTATTTAGGTCATTACGGAGTCCGGGGTTGAAGGATGATTTGCATCGAAGGATCACGGACCAGACTGCGATTTCAGGTGGATTTTGTCCAATTTCACGCAAGCTTAAGGAAAATTCACCGAGATCAACCAAAAAAGATATATTAAGTGTTCCACTAATATTGAATCATATTCCGTTTATTCGGAGTATGGAGCACTGTGAACCGTTAATCGACAGGTGTCGAACCTGATCCGGTTTGGGTGCATTGGATTGAACGTACAGAACTATGGACATGAGTAAGGAGGAAAATAGATGACTAAGCGATTAAGTATTGCACTGGTGATGTGCGTCGCACTGGTTCTTCTTGCGGGAACTGCAGTTACTGCATACCCGATTATTAACCAGGTCCCGGTCGGGGGCGACGTATTCATTGGTGAACAGGGCCTGGTCTTACCGGTACCCGCAGGGACAGTTCTCTCGTGGTATACTGGATCACAGACCGTAGGACAAAGTGCCCCGGCAGCAACCGTAACAGTTACAGACCCGAATAACTTCTACGTGGCCCCGCAGACATTCGTCGGCCATGGAGGTAACTGGTACGTTGGCAACACCAACACTGTTGCAGTTGTTGCAAACGACCCATCTCAGGTTGTAAACGCATGGGACCAGCAGGCAGGAAAGATTGTAACCGGGAAGAGTGTCCCGGCAGGCGATTATGTTAACTTCCGTCTTGAGACAAATCTTAACACAATCCCCACCCAGCGTAACTCAACTGCAGGGTTCATTGATATCAAGGTCAAGACCTCTGACGGTACTGTATACACAGCACTGCAGCAGGAAGCCCCCGGTGGCAGCGTATCAATTTCATTGACCGGTCAGTCAGTCAATGCAATGCCATACTTCTGGGTTCCCAATACCACAGGACCTTACGGATGGGCAACCGGTATTGTTGATTCATCAGGCACCCGGATATACAAGGCAGGAGTCTATACCTTCTGGACCGAGTGTAACCTGAACGGGATGAAAGACAACTACAAGGACGCATCGGGTAACGACTACACCGGAAAGACGATTTCGGCAACCCAGACGGTAACCCTTGCTTCAGACACAGTCAAGATCGAGTCAAGCAAAGATTCAGTCGTCCGTGGCAACCCGTTCTCAGTGACCATTACTGGCAGACCCAACACCGCCTACTACTTGTGGGTAAAGGGCACCAGCTCGATGTCAGGAAACAATACTAATGCACCACCGTTCATCGCCGCATCACAGGATAGCGTCGCAATGGACAGCCCGAGCAACATCGTCATTGGTCTTTACCAGTACCAGGGCGGCGGCGGCAACACCATCCAGAACGATGTTCCATCATACCTCGGCAACACGTTCGACAACGGTACCGATTACTATGCACTGGTCACCCTTTCGAACTCAGGGACCAGGACTGTAGGATGGACCACCACTCAGGACACCAAGGACAAGAAGTACACGATCCATGTAGAGCGCTCAGAGCCGGCCACCAATTCAGGAAGCGACCGCCAGTTCAAGAGTGACGAAGTTGACATTGCAGTCCAGAAGGGCGCAGTCACTGTCGTTGCAGCAGGCGACCAGCAGTACTTCCTCGGTGAGGAGGTCAAGCTGACCGGTACGAACTCCGAGACGGACTTCACCTACCTCTACATCACCGGACCGAACCTGCCGACAGCAGGTGGTATGATGACCGACCCAAGGACGGCAGTCACACCAGGCGACCCGTCAACGTTCACCCCGCAGGACGTCCTTGAGGACAACACATGGTCCTACAAGTGGCAGACTGCAAACTTGAACATCGATGCAGGTACCTACACGGTCTATGCAGTTGCAACCCCGGACAACAGGGACAACCTTGCAAACACCCAGTATGCAACCGTATCGATCATCATCAGGAAGCCGTTCGTCAGTGCAGTAGCATCACAGTCTGTTGTAGCAGCCGGTGACAAGCTCTATGTTCGCGGAACAGCCCAGGGCCAGCCAACACAGGGTGTTGCGATCTGGATCATGGGTAAGAACTTCATCAGCTATGCAACGCAGAGTGTAAATGCAGACGGAACCTTCGAATATGAAGTGTCAGAAGGAACCACGTCCAACATGGCAGCAGGTCAGTACTTCGTAGTCGTACAGCACCCGATGTATAACGACCGCTTCGATGTATACCCGGACAACCCGAACTCACCGCTCTTCGTCCTCGGAGCATACCCGGTATTCGGCAACCAGTTATTCAAGGTTGGCGGAGCAGGCAGCCTCCAGGGATCCGATGCAGCAGAAGCACTCGTCCAGGCACTCAACAACCCAAGCGTTGATGATACCTACACGAAGCTCCAGTTCCTCGTTGAAGTACCGAAGATCACCATCCTGCCGATTGGCGACCACCAGGTGGGCGACAAGTTCACCATCCAGGGAACCACCAACCTCGCAGTCGATGACCAGATCCTCGTTCAGGTAGTCTCCTCTTCGTTCCAGCCGACTGACAAGACCCAGAGCGGTGAATTCAGCGGTTCAACCGGCACCGTCAAGGTCGTCGCAGGAACCCAGGGCTTCAACACATGGTCCTTCCCGGTCGATGCATCATCCTTCAAGCCGGATGAGTACATCTGCCAGGCACAGGGCATCACCGTAACTGGTGCACAGGCATCCACGTTGTTCAACGTTGTGGAGTTCACACCAACCACCGTTCCAACCACAGTGCCACCAACAGCCGTACCATCGGTAACAACAGCACCCCCGACCGCCCCGCCGACAACAGTCCCCACAGCCAAGCCGACAACCCAGCCTGGATTTGGTGCACTGATTGCCGTCATCGGCCTTGGAGCTGTTGCATTCCTCGTCGTGCGGAAGCACTAACCCAACAACCCAACTTTTTTATCCGTTAAATGCCGGAATTGCCTTGTTTCTCTATTTAAGTATTTAGGCAGGTAATTTGCCCTTTCTGCTTCCGTGGATTAGGCTCTGGTTAATTCCAGGTGATAAGTAGTCTTTCCATGAGCGGGATTTGTCTCTCTAACAAATTCCAAAGAAAACGACAAGTTCCCCATGAATTATATTATAGAGGAGAACATGTACTATCAAGGACCGGATAAGGGGAGGCAAGGGATATCCAATGAAATTAACGGCAAAATTATTGGACATTGCAGACCGGGGTATCCTGCTGAACCTGGCAGATGCCCGGAACCTCGGGATCCTGCAGGGGGACCGTGTACAGGTGTTTAACGAGCAATCGGGGATTTCTACTGCAGTCCATGTCGATATTACAACAACGATTGTTCCGCAGGGAACCGCTGGCATTTACCAGCTTCTGCAATGACAAGCTCTGTATCCTCGACGGTGCATTGCTCGAAGTCAGGGAGGCCGCCCGGCCCCAGTCTCTCGAGTATATTACTAAAAAAATGAACGGGGAACGTCTGACAAAGGAAGAGACGTTTGCCATCATACGTGATATCGTAAATGACGATCTTACTCCGGCGGAGCTGACTGCGTATATTACCGCGAGTTATATCAATTCACTTGATATGGATGAGGTCGAGCACCTCACCAGGGCAATTGTCGATACCGGTGAACACCTGACGTTTCATACCCATCCGATCGTAGACAAACATTCGATAGGCGGCGTCCCCGGGAATAAAATCTCCCTGATCGTTGTTCCTGTCATCGCTGCCAGTGGCCTGAAAATACCAAAAACGAGTTCCCGTGCAATCACCGGGGCTGGTGGGACGGCTGATTTAATGGAAGTACTTGCCCCTGTAGAGTTTTCGGCAACAGAAGTACAGCAGATGACCCTTAAAGCCGGGGGAACAATCGTCTGGGGGGGTGCCACAAACATCGCACCGGCGGATGACAAGATCATCATCCAGGAATATCCATTCCGAATCGACGCGAGAGGGCAGATGCTTGCAAGTGTTATGGCAAAAAAACTTGCAATAGGGGCGGATCTCGTGGTAATTGACATCCCGGTCGGGCCAAACACCAAGGTCGCAAACCTGGCCGACGGAAGGAAACTTGCAAGAGAATTTATTGAGCTTGGTGAGAGACTGCACATCAGGGTGGAGTGTGCGGTAACCTACGGCGGATCCCCTGTCGGGCGATCGATTGGACCACATCTCGAAGTTATTGAAGCCTTAAAAGTACTTGAAGGAAGCGATGAACCTGCATCGCTCATCCAGAAAAGTCTTGCAATTGCAGGGATAGCTCTTGAAATGGCAGGAAAGGCATCGGTCGGGACCGGGACAGAAGTGGCCCGGGAGCTCCTCAAATCCGGGAAGGCCCTGGAAAAATTCCGTCAGATTATCGAGATACAGGGTGGCGATCCAAAGGTCAAATCAAATGATATCCAGCCCGGAAAACATGCGTTCGTCGTTAAAGCCCCGACTACGGGCTATGTAATTGATTTTAATAATAAATCTCTCATCAGCATCGCCAGGATTGCCGGGGCCCCCCACGATCCCGGTGCCGGAATCCTGCTCCATGCGAAAAAAGGTACTGATATCGAGACCGGAGACCCCATATTCACTATTTTTGCAGAGAGAAAATGGCAACTCGATAAAGCAATCGAGGAAGGAAGAAGGCTGATGCCGGTTGTCGTAGAAGGAATGCTTCTCGACAGATTACCTGGTGAGTTGAGGTGGCAGTAAGGGCTATCCAGGGCTCTAATGGAGATCAAACTTTTTTTCTGGTCTGAAATAAGAAAAAATATAAATCATGGCCTCCAAATTATTATGGGAGGGATTTATGCACATGAAATTACCCTGCCGCCTGGTATTCCTTTTTCTTGTTTTGCTGCTTCTCGTGTCTCTTGCCGGGGCGCAAACCTTATCAGTCAGTGTTTTTGAAAAAGATGGGAACATAACCCCCGTTCCATACGCCTCTGTTTTCGTCAACGGAGCTCTCGCAGGAAAAACAGGGACTGACGGTATCTTCACCTTCACTCATCCCGGAACTGATTCTCTGGATATCAAAGTTCTGAAGCCGGGATATGAATCATGGGAAGACGAGGTAGGGAAGGCTGAAACCGGGGTTCTCGTGCAGATCAACAAAAAGCAGTCTGTCGCTGACGATGAGCATTTTCGATACTGATAGTGCTTTGCCGGTCTCAAATGCCGTTGTTAAACTTAGTGGGATAAATAGCACAGATCAGACCAACAAGACCGACTCTACGGGGAGCGTCGTTTTTCCCGTCGTTGCGGAAGGTGTATACACCGTTACGATTGACGCACCGAATTACCAGGAACGGACGGCAGTTATAGAAATGGGCACCGAAGATAAAACAGTCCAGTATCTGCTTCTCAGGAGCGACCGGTTCTCTATCCTTGTTTTCGACAGCCGTGACCAGTCCCCGGTACCTGGTGCAGAGGTGTTCATCGACGGAGATTCAAAAGGAAAAACAGACCAGAATGGTATTCTGACACTTGAAATCCCGAGAAATAAGGTGTATAACCTGAAAATTGTGAAGTCAGGATATACCGATTACCTGGAAAAAAGGAGCATCGGCGATAATGAGGCAGTTGTGAATATTCCCCTGGCCGTCGAATCAAATAAGGCCTCATTAACCGTGTTTAATGAAACAAATGTACCGGTCGAGGGAGCCGCCATACTGATCAATGGCAACCCTGTCGGTACAACAAGCCAGTTCGGGAAATATTCGTTCCAGAATCCCCTTGCTGAAAGTGATTTATTGGAAGTGACGTCATGCCGGCTATGCAACAGTGAGCAAAAATGTGTCACAGGACGACGTTGGAAAAGACATTACCGTAGTACTTACCGACTGCGGTGACCAACCTTACCATATATGTTGAGGACGAGGGACACGTTGTTCTCCCTAATACAACAATCCTTGTTAACGGCCAGAATTCCGGGATGACAGACGATAATGGCATGTTGACCGTCCAGGTCAAAGAGAGTGTCCCGAATAATATTACTGCGGTCATTGCAGGATACCTGCCGGTCACTGTTACAAAGACTCTGGACCCGGCCACCACCAAATCGCCGAGTATTACTTTTACCCTGATCGGGGATCTGGATCAGTACCTTGTCCCGGCACTGATCGGCATTATCATCGTGGTGCTCCTGGTCCTTGCTATAGTCCTCATCATGAGGTCGAGGAGGGGAAGACCAAGAAAGACACATTCGGCGTCAAAGCCTCATGCTGAATCAGGGGGCGGCCGGAAAGGTGGCGATATATAGAATTTTGATATAAATAAACACCTTTCAGCGGTTATTTTTCATATAAAACAAATATTTTTTTGGTGATTGTGTAAAGTCAACCCCTGACCTTTAGTTAGGGAAATAATTTTGTTTTTGATAGGCCTGACCAAAATAGATTTCCTTATTCATATGCCTATTTCCCATTACAATCTGTATCGGGTAGGTTAGAAGAGTAATAAGAGAATCACATGTAATTAGATCCGGTTCTCTCCCCACGGGGTTGCTGCAGGGGCGGGCAGAGGCCCGAAAGCGTCTTTGTATAACGATAGAATAAAATATACCAAGAGGTTGTCGAAGTTACCAAATCAATTTTTTTTATCAGGGAGACCCGCTGAATACAGATCCCTGATCGCAACGCCCGTATTAAAGAAATACGATGCGGTCACTGATAATAAAGGAATTTCCGGGAGTTTGCAAACCTATGAACCATATTCTTGATATACAACGTTCCACCGTCACCAAACTTCCAGGACGAAAAACCTCCCCTGCATCCTGATGGTATGTGATAACAGGAAAAAACGGACCCAGCGGGAATCGAACCCGCGTCCTTGGGTTCGAAGCCCAAGAGGATATCCTCTACCCTATGGATCCAGCTTTTCCCATATTTAAATCGCAAGATATTAAGCATTTTTCCTCCAACTCTTCGTAATGATACTGTCTGCCAGAACAATATCGGCGCGGCTCGCTGAATCGGGATGTCTTCCTTCGGATGCCGCCCGAATAGATGAGGAAAGATCGTTCAAAAAAGATAGTGAATCCGGGATGGACGGTAATGCTACGAAAGCAGATCGTGAAGGAGCAGGCAGTTGTCTGGTTATATCACCATTTGCACAGGAGAGCCTCCAGCCTGCATCGTATGATCTCCGTGTCTCGCACGATATGGTCCTTCCGAAGGGACTATGTACTCTTGTGCCAAGCCTGGAATGGGTTGAGATCCCGGGAGATCTTGCGGCAACACTCAGGTGCAGATCGTCGTACGGCAGACGTGGCGTTATCATTTCGGCAGGTTTTGTCGACCCCGGATTCAGGGGGCAGCTCACCCTGTGCCTCATAAACATGGGAAACGATGATATTGCATTGAAAAAGAACGACAGGATAGTCCAGATGATTATTCATGAAGTCAGAGATGGGGGAACGCTCTATAGCGGCCGGTACCAGGACAGCCTATGGGGCGATCGATGCGCGATGACGGAGTAAAAACCATTATGAGGCTTCAAAGGAAGAAAATATCATAGATATTACAGGATCCGGAGAAAAAGAGAGGGCAGGGCATGTATTCCGTTGCCGATGCCGTTGAAGGTAAGAAAGAACACAGAGGGTCATCGAATCCCCCGAATAAGTAATAATCCCTAGGGAGACAATCACGAACATGCCGACAGGTAACTATTTTCTTAACAACACGGGATGTATGAGTTAGAATGATCCGGACAGAACGCAAGTATATAGAAATACTGCGGATCCTCAAAGAACATAATGAACCGGTCGGAGCCAAAAGGCTTTCCGAAATCATGGCAGAACGAGGCTTCGTTCTGACAGACAGGGCCGTCCAGTACTATCTCCAGTATCTCGATGAAATGGGATTCACCGAGAAGGTCGGGAATATGGGAAGGATCCTGACCGATGCCGGGATTTCGGAAACAGACTGTGCGCTCGTCGGGGACAGGATCGGATTTATTATATCAAAACTTGAGCGGCTTGCATACCGGACGACATTTAATCCTGAAACCGGTACCGGTGACGTTGCCTATAACCTGTCGATGGTGCCAAAAGACCAGGAAGAAAAACTATGCATCGTATTTGATGAAATAATCAAGGCTGAATGCGGATTTTTCAGCACGTATAAAATCCTTGATAACGATCCGCGTATCCCTCCCGATTCTGTAGGCATCATGACAATCTGCAGCATTAGTATGGATGGGGTTTTCCAGAGGAACGGTATCCCGGTCAGGATGGCCTATGGTGGGAGGCTGCTGATCGAAAACGGAATTCCCGGAGCTTTCCTTGATTTAATCGGTTACCGCGGGACTACCATCGATCCGTTGCAGTTGTTTATTTCGGCAGGTCTTACTTCAGTCAGGACGCTCGTCCGGACAAAATCCGGGATCGGGCTTGCAAATGTCCGTGAAGTGCCCTCTCCGGCTGAAAACCGCGTGAAAGAACTCGTTATGGCGATGAAAAACTGTGGATTTGTGTTTCCGGTTTCGATGGGGCATGAAGTTCTTAACCTGCAACCCAATCCCAATCGGATTTCTATCGTATCCTATAGTGGTATGAATTATATTGCAAACGCCGTGGAACAGGGACTTAAAATCACTACCGAGATCGGTGCCGGGAATGTCAGGTTTTCAAAAATTAACGAGTCATAGAAAAGTATGAAAAGGGATCATTGCGGTTTTAAAAAACCGGGTATTTATAAATAGGTTACTTTTTGTCGACATTTTCAAGATCTTTTCTTGCTTTGGCAACAATGTTCGCAAGGTTGGTCGAGTGATCGACTTCCTGTCCGCTGGTAGCGTATTCAGGAATTCTTACTGGCCGTTCATCCGGTTTACTGGCGGGGCTGCCAAATGGCTTACTTTCCTTCTGATCAGGAATGGTTTTCGGTAATATTCCTGTCATTGTGGTGTCTGAACCAGGGGTAGGGGTACTGCTGACCCTGGTTTCAGCGTCATTCCGCAGTGCAGGCTGTTCTTTAATCTGGCGCCGGGATGTTCCATGTTTCCCGAAAAATGGGATGGTTCTGACGGATTCAATATTCCCGCCAGGCTTTGCAGGTACGGTTTTTTCTTCAGGTATGGGGCCGGAACGCTTTTTAGCCAGAATACGGGGAACTAATGACCCGGGTAAGCGTGAATCAACAATTTCTCCCCTGTCAGTAGGAACAGAAATGATCGATGTTTTACGGATATCAGAAATCCATTCCGGATTCTCTCTTGTATATTCCAAGCGGACAGCATTTATTTCACTTATCCGAGGGATATTGGTAATCCCTGCGAGAATAATAATAATAGCAAGATATTTCGTCGTTTTTACGGGGTAATCACCAGACCTGACTTCCATCCCTGTTATGCTTCTGTCTATCCATTTGCGGACGGTCATGTAGCCTTTCATGCTGATCTCATGGGATGGACCCGCAACGAGGATGAGTGCCTTTCGTGCGCTCGTCATATCGCAGGGGATTGAAATGTTTTCGTATATCGCCTTTTTTGCGATATCGACGAGCCTTGAAGCCCTTTTATGCCCCGTCTCGACAAGATAATCGGAATGTCGGAGTATCCTGTGAATACTGAACCTGTCATCCCTCAGGTTCGCCGAGGAATATCCGATTGCAATAAATCCCATACCGCGGATGGTGTTCAGTATTTCTCCTGCATCAAGTACCTACCTCCCCGATTTCCATCCCGCCTGAATCACTAAATTCTCCGGCCCTGAGTAGCAGTCCTACACGCCGTCCTATACCCTCGTTCATCGCTTTGTAAACCTCGATCTTACCAGGTACCGGCCTGATACCAGGTTTTGGAGGTATATTACCTTTGGATCGGCCCGGGCTTCGTCCGGAGAATATACTCCCGGTCTGTTCTGACCAGGTCTCATTATCGAAGAGGATTATACCGTCGAGGAGAGGAGCCAGCCGTTCCAGGTCATAGGCCGCTTTTGCCGAGATCTTCCGGCCTAGATCTCTGGCAGGCAGGGTAAATAATCCGAATACAGGATCAACCATGCTGGATCTGATTTTTGGAATAACTGCAATGGCTGCATCGATCATGGTCCCTCCTGCACCCCCGCATATAATGATTGCATCGCGGTCTCCTGTATCATGCTGGTGGACCCTGGTCAGGATTTCATCGACTGTTATGTGATCGGAGATGTCATCGGTATTCTGTGACAATGACGGGAAAAAAACTTTTTTTTCCACGGGAAGGTGTTGGAGGCTGTTGAGGCTGATCGGGTCCCGATCGACTGCGATCGCCTCTACGCATGATAATTTGCTGTAATGACGGTCCTGTTCGTACATCGTGTCAGCGATCCGGCTCCCGGCTCCCCCGAAACCGATAACAAATATCCTCATCGTTTTCTCCTTTCTTTCATTGTATGGGCATCCATGGATTTTTAACTGGATAGGGAAATTACATGGAAATGGGATGGTTCGTTCCTGAAATCCCGAAATTAACCGTCTCAGATGACTTGATCATCCTGAAATAGTATGCTTAAGGGAAAGAATCCAGACCATGATCCGGGCGTCGATCTCCTGTTATACTACTCCTGTTGTACTAAAGATTCTTAATTAATCTCATAAAGTGTTTGTGTCTGTCGTTATTCTCTGTTTTCCTGCAATCCCCGGGATTTCGGTGCACAAATAATCAGGGTCATGTTCGCTGTTTCCGGAAGATCCTTCAATGAGCTATTCAGACATTTTATCGGTTAACAGGAGGAGATCTCTCTGCGCCTGCGGTATTTATAGCAACCTGCAAAACCTGAATCCTTTTAAAAAACTCCGGATTACCGGTTCCCATGGAAAAATGCTCTTTCATAACAAACGAAAATAATAATTTATTTAAATCCGGGGACGATATTACACACTGAGGTGAACAAGCCTTGACTTATGGAATAGAATTTGTACCAGGAAATGTTAATGTCAAGCAGGTGGTCAATTTCTGCAAGCTTGCAGAATCAAAGGATATCGACTTTGCATGGATCACCAACCATTACAACAACCGCCACTGCTACCCGACACTTGCAGCGATTGCACAGGCGACCACATCCCTGAAGATGGGGCCGGGCATCATGAATTCATTCACGGACACCCCGGCAGCGATGGCCTCGTTTGCATGTACCCTGAATGAAATTTCAGACGGACGTGCAGTACTTGGTATCGGACCCGGAGACCTTTCGACCCTTCCGAAACTTGCAATCAAGCCCGAAACGCCGGTTGCCAGGCTCGAGGAAGCAATCACCCAGATCAGAAAGCTTATAGCCGGAGAAGAAGTCAAGAAGTCTGGAATGAAATTCTTTGACTACGATGGAGCAAAACTCACCGGTGTAACGCTCCCGGGCAAGAAAGGAATCCCCGTCTACGTCGGTGCACAGGGCCCTAAGGTGCTCGAGCTTGCAGGAAGGGTCGGTGACGGTGCCCTGATCAATGCATCGAACCCGAAAGACTTTGCCGTAGCAATCCCGATCATCAAGGCAGCGTGCGACAAGGTCGGTAAGAAAGGGTTCGATATCGGTGCCTATACTGCCATGTCGATCGACATGAACGAAAAGAAAGCAAGAAATGCAGCGAAGATTGTGGCCGCATTTATTGCAGCAGGGTCACCGCCTGAACTCCTCCAGAGACACGGTCTCGACGCTGCCAAGGTCGCAACTATCAAGGGAGCCCTTGCAAAATTCGATTTCAAGACCGCTGGAGAAAATGTGGATGACAAGACCATCGATGCCTTCACCATTGCAGGTACGCCTGACACGGTCAAGCAGAAGTGCGAAGACCTCATGAAAGCCGGCGTCACACAGATTATCTTTGGCTCGCCACTTGGTCCTGACATGACCACTTCCATCCGTCTCCTCGGAAAGTACGTTGTCTGAGAAGGGCGGAAAAAAACACCCCCCCTATTTTTTAACCTGCCGATCGAGACCTATAAATCGTTAATATTCCAACAGGCACATACGGTAGCCATGTTTACGGTTCAGGAAATCAGGATCGGGGAGTCGGTCCTTCAATACAGAAGAGAAAAACTTACCGGTTTCCAGAGCAGGATCAGCCCGGCGAGAACCACGCGGGGAATAGATGTACCATTCAGGTTCTCGTCAGACCCGGAAGGCTGCCCTTTCTGTCCCGGACAGGTTGAGAGCACAACACCGTCATTCCCTGACGGGACACGGATCCGTGTAGGTGAAAGTATTACATTCCCGAATCTGTTTCCGTTTGCCCGTTACCACATTGTTACGGCAATTACAAGCGGTCATCAGGTCGGAAATTTTAGCCGACAACAGATTCTCGATGCGTTTGAGGCGCAGTATCTGAAACTTTCTACATTCGGGGGATACCCCAGTATCAACTGGAATTACCTGCCTTCTGCTGGTGCCAGCCTCGCTCACCCCCACCTGCAGGGTATTGCCGATGATCATGCCTCCAGCCTTCTGGAACGTTATTTATCGGGTAGCCGGCATTACCTGGACCGGTACAACCGAACCTACTGGGATGACTGGAAAGAGCATGAAAACGGAACGGAAAGATTTCTAAACGGAGATGAAATATCCTGGTATGCCCATGCAGTCCCTCTCGGGGAGCGTGAGGTAAGGGGGATCCTTCCTGTTTCAACGCTCGAAGATTCGGCACCCTATCTTGAACCGCTGGCCAATGGGATTCTCCGGGTGATAAGGTTATATCGCGAGTCTGGTACCCATGCCTTCAACATGGCCCTTTTTTTTGACAAGCAAGGGAGTAACAGCGGTTTTCGGGCTTTCTGCTCGATGATTTCGAGAATTAACCCGAACGGGTTATCGCTTGCAGATTCTTCTTTTATGGAACGCCTTCATCTTGAACCCGTCATTCTCACGTTTCCGGAAGATCTTGGAAATTATTACGCCAATATGAAATTCCAGTGAAAAAAACCGATCATTCCGGGATGTCGTGCCGGATCCCCGGACAATTTTTCTATCCGCAGGGATAGCTCCTTCCGGATTTCTTCGATCGCCCCGATACAATTGCGAATATTGGATAAAGGCAGGAATTCCGTAAAATTTGATCTGTTAATATCCTTTTATCATCTGATATATTTCAAAAACAACCTGACAGGAGGAGAATACACCTGCAGCCCTGCTTCCCTACGATCAGGATTGCCATTGATCGGATTAACCGGGAAGTCCGGGAAAAAGTAATTAATCCCGTTGCAGTCGTTATCCTAGTCTGGTCGCCACGGCGACCGGGCAGAGCCCCGCATTATGTAAATCGATCTGACGTCAGTGCGGCTGACGGTGGCGTAACTGCTGCTAAGGAAAGTCCCCCCACCTACTGGGCAACAGATAAAAGTAACATTCCGGAGATTGCAACATTCCGGGTCCTGTTTTCAACAATAATTGGTAAACCTTAAAAATAAGAGGATTTTTTAAAATAAAGAAAATAAAGGCCTTTATTCAGGTTTACTTATCAGTTTCGTCTTCGAAACGATCACACCGTCTTTCTTGTGTGGCTTCCTTATGACACCGTCGGCGGCCTTGTCAAGTTCACGTGCTTCGTCGCAAAGCATTGCTGCAATCCTCATCATTTCGTGAGCGCTGGCTACGATCGGGACGTACTGTTCCCATTCCTTGGTCATGAAACAGCCCTTAACATTTACCATTGCTACTGCCGATGCAATTTCGTATGCAGCACGGGCCTTTGCAAGGGCATAGGGGTTCGAAAATTCTCCTGCTACTGCCTTGTCGGTGGTCATAACAAGTTTTGGCAGAACTATCTCGGCTCCCTTCTTTCCCGCCTTTACCTGGTTAATTACCTCATCGAGTGCCTGTTGCATTTTCCTGAATGCTCCGGTGACCGAGAGGACTTTTACCAGGTTGCCGTTGTAATCTGCCATCTCGATCGGGTCAAGGAACTCTCTCCGTGCCCCGATCATCGAGTCGGCCTTCATAATGATATAACCAAACTTGCTCTCCTTCAGATCGGCCCATTCCTTCTTTGTTGTTACGTCATCGGTGATTACAACGACGGGGATGCCTGCTGCATGAAGTTGTTCACGTGCCGCTGCCGGACCTGGAAGAACCCCGTTCGGGGAAACAACAATACAAAAGTCAGGTTTCCATGCCTTCATATTCGTGATGACACGGTCGATATCTTCGGGCTGGAGTTTTGTTCCGCTCGTGGCCATGAACGTCTGCATGTCTTCACGGTCTGCTCGTTCATCGAGAAGAAGTTCGGCCATTACGCCGCTTGCAATGTTGCCTAATTTCGCAACTCCTACTTTAACTACCATTTTACACCTCTAAAAATTTATATCACGTTATTATGACCTTATAAATATAAACATTTTGAAATTTGCCTCTCACATGGGATTTTTCATCCCCCATAGATAATTTTTTATGACGAAAGTATTTGAGAACCTGTTGACATGTTAACCGAAAGTGTTTAAATAACTGGCGTTATAGTGATCTGGTATGAAAGAGGGGTTGCTCACCGACCGGCAAAAAGAAGTGCTTAGATACAGGAAGCAGGGTCTGACGCAACAGCAGATTGCTGACATCATCGATACATCCAAGGCGAATGTCTGCACAATCGAGAAGTCCGCCATGGAGAATATAAGGCGGGCCAAGGATACCCTGGAATTTCTCTATACTCTCGATGCCACCCATCTCTGTACAATCCAGGCCGGAACGGACCTGCTCGAAGTGGCACCGTTTGTCTATAAAGAGGCAGAAAAACTCGGGATTAAAGTCAAATACGATACGATCTCTCTCATTAATAAAATACGGGAATCCACCCCGGAGCGTTTCAGGGCAAGACATGTCCGGGAAAATGTCGAAGTGTATGTTAATGATGAAGGAGAGCTGTATTTCGGCTGAACAGCGATTGTGCCTTATTTCCGGTCCAAAAGTAATCCGACCCCCCGATGCAGCGTGAAACGGGCCTGTTTTACAATAAGTATATATTGGCTTCGCTCTAATAATTATGGAAGCCCGGAGAAGCCGGAAGGACTGAAAATAGTTCAGGCCGTACCGGCCGGACGGGTGAGTGACTCCGGATAAGGAGTTACCGAGAAGGAGTTGTGAAACAGATTCACAACGGGCTGACATAGCGGGTATCTGATATATGCATTATGGGTGGACGTGTCCATACACGGCCCGTCCTGAAGGTTACGACTTTTCAGGAATGCAGATTTCAGGATCTATTCGCGAGACCGGGTAACCTGGTTTGGAACCAGCAGGCTCTGTGGAGGGCCTGGAGATTATCTGTGTATGTCCGGAACTATCCTGCACCGGGATAGGATACAGGCGTCGCAGGTAAGCAAATATCGCGGATTATTTCAGCACTGAGCGTGGAGCATCACATCAGTCTCGGAGCCGGTAATTTTAGACCGGATATCATCATGGACCCGATCATAGGGATTTCATGGAAAGCATCTGCCGGGATCCCCGACAGAGCGTGAACAAAACGATATCAAAGGATTGATTGAAACATGCCGAAAATAAACAGGCCGCGCAGAGGCTCTCTTGCATATAGCCCGAGGAAGCGTGCTAAGAGCCATGTCCCCAAATACCAGTCATGGGCTGATTGTAAAGGGGCCCCGGTACTCCAGAGTTTTGCCGGGTATAAAGTGGGGATGACGCATGTTATCATGGTGGACGATCACAAGAACAGCCCGACAGAGGGCAAGGATGTGATGGTCCCGGTAACTGTTATTGAAGTCCCCTCTATGAAGGTGGCTGCGATTCGTGCTTATTCCCGTGATACCAATGGAAAGCACCCGTTTTGTGAGGTCTGGGCAGACGAGATTGACAGCTCCCTGGGCCGGCGGATAAACCTGCCTAAGGATTACAATGGAGCCGATGCGAAAAAAAGCATCGAGGATGCTATTTCCGCCGGGACCGTTACGGAGATCTTTGCCCTTATGTATACATTGCCTGCCGGGATCAGCGGAGTCCCAAAGAAGGTTCCGGACCTGATGGAAACCAGGGTTTCAGGAGGAACACTGCAGCAGCAGTATGAATTTATCAACGGACTCCTTGGCAAGGAGGTTTCCCTGAACAATATAATCCAGACCGGGGCATACGCGGATGTCACTGCAATCACCACAGGGAAAGGGACACAGGGCCCAGTCAAGCGGTGGGGAGTCGCGTTAAGGAAACGTAAACATGCACGTGGCGGTAAAAAACGACACGTCGGAACTCTCGGACCATGGAACCCTCACCATATCAGGTGGCAGGTTCCCCAGACCGGACAGATGGGATACCAGCAACGGACAGAGTTTAATAAACGTATCCTGAAGATTGGGGAAGATGGCACTGAAATTACTCCTGCCGGAGGATTTCTTCATTACGGCCTCCTGAAAAGCCCGTATGTACTGATCAAGGGATCCGTACCTGGCCCGGTAAAACGTCTTGTCCGGATAAGGCCGGCCATCAGGCAGGGAGAACACCAGATCCGTTCGCCGGTTATTGAATTCCTGAGCGTACAGAGCAAGCAGGGGTGATCAGAGAATGAAAGCACAGGTAAAACAAATTGATGGTGCAGTAAGCAGGGAGATCACTCTTCCGGCGGTATTCAATGAGGAATATCGGCCGGACCTGATCCGTAAAGCGGTAATCTCGCAGCAAAGTGCACGAAGGCAGCCTCACGGTACAGATCCGTTTGCAGGTATCCGCTCTTCGGCGGTTGGGTGGGGTAGTGGCAGGGGCATGTCCCACGTCCCCCGTATAAAGAACGGGTCCCGCGCAGCCAAGGTACCGCAGGCGAAGGGCGGCCGCGAAGCCCATCCCCCGAAAACTGAGAAAATTCTCATCAGATATATCAACAAGAAGGAAAAGGCAAAGGCACTTCGTTCTGCCATTTCCGCCACGATGAACGAAGACCTTGTCAGGGGAAGGGGACACCGGTTCGAAGGTGAGGTCCCGGTTGTATTTGAAGACCGTTTTGAAGAACTGAAAAAGACGACAGAAGTGATCAGTGCGCTCTCAAATGCCGGTGTTTATGCCGATATCGAACGATCAAAGGCGAGCAAGAAGGTTCGTGCAGGCCGTGGGAAAATGCGGGGCCGTCGCTATAAGCAACGGAAGAGCCTGCTAATCGTAACCGCCGGCCAGCCACTTGCCGCTGCGAGGAATCTTGCCGGTGTCGATGTGATCACGGTTGAACACCTCAACACCGAACTTCTCGCACCGGGTTCCCAGGCCGGCCGTCTGACTGTCTGGACTGAAGGCGCTCTTAATGCACTGACCAGACTGGAGGGAAGATAAATGGTCCTGATTCATCCGTTCGTAACTGAAAAAGCCATGATGATGCTTGACAAAAACAATAAGGTCCAGTTCCTCGTTGCCCGGGAAGCCACGAAGGAGCAGATTAAACGCGAGATCCAGAAGACCTTCGGGCAGGAAGTTACCCATGTCAGGACTATAATGACTACCCATGGCCAGAAGAAAGCTATCGTGAGTTTTGTGAATAACAAAGCCGCCGAGGAGATCCTCAGCAGGCTTGGGATAATGTAGGTGCAGTCATGGGACACAGAATTACTACCCAGAGCCGTGGGAAAGGAGGCCCGACATACAGGGCCCCGTCTCACCGCTATAAGGCAGTCTCTCCGTCATATCGACAATAGCGAAGGGACTGTTAACGGTACAATATTTGATATAGAACATGACCCTGCACGCAATTCGCCGATTGCCCTCGTTAAACTTGCTGACGGGTCAAAAGTCTATACACTTGTTACCGAGGGGATCGGCGTCGGAGACGCCGTAGCATGGGGTTCTGATATCGAGGTTAAAAACGGCAACACTCTACCGCTGTCGGCGATTCCGACGGGTGCATACATCTGCAACATCGAAGCGAAACCAAATGACGGCGGGAAATTTGTCAGGGCCAGCGGAGTCCAGGCAATCGTTGTTGACAAGACCGAAGACAAGGTCGGCGTGCAGATGCCGAGCGGCAAGACAAAGTGGTTCAGCTCGCGGTGCAGGGCAACCGTAGGGATTGTAGCCGGAGGAGGACGCGGCGAGAAACCGTTCGTCAAAGCCGGTAACAAATACCACAAGATGGCCAACACTGCTTCCAACTGGCCCCGTGTAAGAGGCGTTGCGATGAACGTCATTGACCATCCTTTCGGGGGCGGAGGGCACCAGCACCCGGGGCGGCCGAAGACCATTGCCCGCGGCACATCACCCGGAAGGACCGTAGGACACGTAGCGGCACGACAGACCGGTCGCGCCAGGAAGTGAGGGAAACATGGCAAAGAAGACTCAGAAGAGATTACCGAGGCGGCGTGAGGAGTTTACCTATCATGGCTTCCGGCTTGAGCAACTCCAGGGAATGGGAATCAGCGAGCTCCTCCCCGTAATGCCAGCCCGCACCCGCAGGAAGATCACCAGAGGCCTGACGCGGGGAGAGGAAAATTTCCTCGCCCGGATCAGGGCCGGGGACGACAAGATCCGCACCCATCTCCGGGACATGATTATCATGCCCGAGATGATTGGAAAAGAGATCGAGATCTACAACGGCAAAGAATTTTTGAAAGTGGAAATTCAGCCCGAAGCATTGTTCCATTACCTTGGTGAGTTTGCATTGACACGAAGAAAAGTCGCGCACGGTAGCGCCGGTATCGGTGCGACCAGGTCGAGTAAGTATGTCCCGCTGAAGTGATGATCATGGGAAGAACAGCATATTCACAAAATCCCGGTGGACAAAACATTGCCCGTGCAAAGGCTAACGAGATCCCGATCTCGCCAAAACACGCGATCGAAATTGCAGGTTTCATTAAAAACCGGCGGACCGGCGATGCAATCGAGTACCTCGAGAAAGTCGTCGACCAGAAAAAGGCAATTCCATTCAAAAGGTTCAACCGGAACGTTGCACACAAACGCGGACTGGAAGGATGGGATGCCGGCCGGTATCCGAAAAAAGCATCACTGGCATATATCAGGCTGCTCTCTGCGGTCAGAAAGAACGCAGAATATAACGGCCTCGATACGGAGAAGCTGGTAATCGTTCATGCCTCGGCAAACCGGGGGCGTGGACAAAAAGCATTTTTCCCGAGGGCTATGGGCAGGGCGACTCCGAAAGTCCGCGAGACCGTAAACATCGAGATCATTGTCCAGGAGGTGGAATGAATGGCAGTCGAGAGAAAATTTGTTGCCGAAGGCGTTCGCCGGGCACGAGTGGAAAAACACCTTGTGCGGGAACTTAAACGGGCCGGGTACGGTGGTATGGACCTGGTAAGGACACCCCTCGGTACGCAGGTGACAATTTTTGCAGAAAAACCTGGTATTGTCATTGGAAAAGGTGGCAAACTGGTCCGCCAGCTCACCCAGGACCTGGCAACGACCTTCGGGGTCGAATCCCCGCAGATCGAAGTGCAACAGGTGCAGAACCCCAGTTTCAATGCCCAGATCATGGCTGAAAGGCTGGCAAACGCTCTGGAGCGTGGCTGGTACTTCCGGAAGGCAGGATCGAGTATTATCCGCAGGGTGATGGATTCAGGAGCACTTGGATGTGAGGTCATTATCGCCGGTAAGCTGACCGGGGCACGTGCCCGTACCCAGAAATTCGTGGAGGGTTACATCAAGCACTGTGGGGAGCCGGCCATCACGATCGTCGAGACCGGTTATGCCGTGGCAATCAAGAAACTCGGAACAATTGGTGTTCAGGTTAGGATTATTCCGCCCGATGCCAAACTTCCTGACCACTGGACCATGGTAAAAGCCGCTCCAAAGGTTCCGCGAAAACCTGAAATCACGGTAACCGAAATCGGCGAAGAGCTGGAAGACGACCTCGACCTCCAGACCGACGAAACGGAATACATCGAGGAGGACCGATAAATGGCAATTTTTCGTGCAAAAGATGTCCGTGAACTTTCAGATGTCGAACTGCAGGAACAGATGGAAAAGATCAAGATCGAACTGATCCAGCACTACGGGAAAGTCAGTGCCGGGGGTTCAACAGAAAATCCAGGGCGGATCAAGGAATTGAGAAGAACTGTTGCCCGGATGATGACAGAGCAAACCCGCAGGAGAACCGTATGATAACTCCCCGGAACGTCATACGCCACGAACTGATAGGGCTCGACGTTCTGGTAGTTGGTGCCAGCAACCCGGCCAGCAGAGGAATTACCGGGCAGATCATCGACGAGACGAGAAACATGCTGATCATAAACACCCCCACCGGGATTAAAAAAATCCCAAAAAACGCAGGTGTTTTCAGGATCACGCTTCCCGATGGAATTGTCGTTGACGTCCGGGGATCGGCCCTTGTAATGGCACCGGAAAAACGTGTCAACCTGCATAAAAAAATATAGAGGTTCCAATATGGCAAACAACATAGGATTAAACGTCGGACAGCCCAAAGAGGCATGCAATGACGTTAATTGTCCGTTTCACGGCACTTTGCCTGTGCGCGGCCAGGTGATTACCGGCAAAGTCGTGAGCGATCGTATGATGGGAACGGTAGTGGTAGAACGCCAGTACCTCCATTATGTGCGGAAATACAAGCGTTATGAAAAGCGCAGTTCCAAACTCCATGCACATAATCCTCCCTGCATACAGGCAAAGACCGGGGATTCGGTCCGTATCGCAGAGTGCAGACCCCTTTCGAAGACCACCACATTCGTTGTTGTAGGGGTGCAGGCACCATGAAGGCGAAGCAGTCAAAGACGCCGCGTGCCCTTTCTACCGGGACCCGGATGACCTGTGCCGATAACACCGGTGCCCGGGAAGTCCAGATTGTTTCGGTGTTCGGGTATCACGGTGTGCGGAGGCGACAGCCGAAGATGGGTCTTGGCGACCTCGCAACAGTCAGTGTCAAAAAGGGGACACCTGACATGCGCCGGAAGCTGGTGCGTGCAGTTGTCATCAGGCAGAGAAAAGAGATAAGGAGACCGAGCGGGCTCCGTGTCTCTTTTGATGACAATGCCGTGGTAGTTGTCGATGAGAAAAACGAGCCTCGGGGAACGGAGATCAAGGGCCCAGTTGCCAGGGAAGTTGCGGAACGGTTTCCGAAACTCGGTTCCATGGCGACGATCATTGTCTGAGGTGCACCATGGTAAGAATACTTAGTTCCCAGCCGAGAAAACAGAGGAAAGCGCGCTATCAGGCAGCTGCTCATGAAAGAGGCAGTTTCATGTCTGCGCCTCTCTCAAAAACCCTTCGTGGCCAGTATGGCCGGCGAAGCCTCCGTGTTATCACCGGAGATACGGTGAAAATGACAAGGGGAAGTTCGGCAGGTCATGAAGGGCTCGTTGATGAAGTGGATACAAAACAACTGAAAATCTGGGTCCACGGGGTCACCGGGACGAAGGCTGACGGAACGGAAGTACCGCGGCCGGTAGACCCCTCCAAGGTCGAGATTGTCAAGCTCAACCTCAAGGACCCGCGAAGAAGCATGAAACTTTCCGGAGGCGAGGAATAATGGGAGATCACCTTAAACGGTTTATGGCCCCGGATTCGTGGCATATTACAAGAAAGACGAATAAATTCATCACCAAAACCTCCCCCGGCCCCCACAATGCGAATGCATTGCCGGTAGCAGTCTGGCTTCGTGACCAGATGGGATATGCGCTGAACATGAAGGAGGTCAAGCAGATTCTTCATCAGCATGATGTAATCATAAACGGCAGACCGTGCAGTGATCCGAAGATGGGCATCGGGATTTTCGATATCATATCAATGCCGAAAATCGGGAAACATTACCGGATGCTTCGTGACAAGAATGGTCGCCATAAAACCGTTGAAATCGATGCTGAAGCAGCGAAAACGAGACTTGCAAAGGTCAGGAACAAGACCGTCGTCACCGGCGGAAAAGTCCAGCTGAATATGCGTTTCGGGGCGAATATCATTGCCGACAATTCATACAAACCAAAGGATTCTATAGTCCTGTCGCTCGAACCTGAAACCAGGTTCAAGATCGTCGATCATTTCCCCTTTGCCGTCGGAAACATGGCGATGATTATCGGGGGAAAGCATTCGGGTAAAGTTGCAAGGATTGTCGGGATAACAACAATTGCCGGAAGTGGCCCGAACCGTGTATCCCTTGAGGACGAACAAACGAAAGAACGGTTCGAGACGGTCGAGACATTCATCTACATGGTAGGCCGTGAAACGCCGGCTTTGAAATCCTGGGGGATTGAGGAATGACTCCGCCAGACGAGGGACAAACCGGTGAACAGAAGCCGGTAAACACGATGTACGAACTTGAAATCGACAAGGTCGTCGTCCACATGGGTGTCGGGGAGAGCGGTGAAAAACTCTCCAAAGCGATCGATATCATGAAAACGATTACCGGCAATACGCCGGTCCGGAGTATAGCGAAAAAGACCCAGCCCGCATTCAGTGTCAGAAAGGGCGCACCGATCGGATGCCGGGTCACCCTGCGCGGGAAACGGGCCAGGGAATTCCTTGATACGGCGCTTAACATTATCGAACGCAGGATCGCACCGAACCAGTTCGACCGCAGGGGCAACTTTTCCTTCGGCATCGAGGAACACACCGACTTCCCGGGAATGTCATATGACCCACAGATCGGGATTTACGGTATGGATATCAACGTGGTCCTCAAAAGAAGGGGTATACGCATCAGCCGCAGACACCGTGAGCAGAAGAAGCTTCCTGAAAAACAGCACGTGAATTCCGCGGATGCAATCAGGTTCTTAAGGACCCGGTACAAGGTGGAGGTATAATCATGGGCGGAGAACGTACGAAAAAATTTGGTCGCGGAGCCAACGAATGCAAGATGTGCGGACGCAAGCAGGGGCTTGTACGCCGATACCACATTATGTTCTGCAGGCAGTGCTTCCGGGAATGGGCCCCGAAGATGGGCTTTAAAAAGATGAACTGAGGGGCTATACAATGTCACGATTAAATACAGTTGCAGACGGTATGAGCACCCTGAAGAATGCTGCCGATAAGGGAAGACCCGACTGCATCATTGAGCCGGCGAGTAAAATACTGGGATCCATGTTCCGGATAATGCAGGAGTCGGGTTATATCGGCGGGTTCGAATACATTGACGACGGCCGTGGCGGCCAGTTCCTGGTCCACCTTAATGGCCGCATAAACCGGTGCGGCGCTATCTGTCCCCGTTATTCCGTGCAGATCGATGAACTGGAATACTTTGAAGAACAGTTCCTTCCAGGCAAGAACTTCGGCATGCTCATTATTTCTACCTCGCATGGTGTGATGTCACATGAGCAGGCAAGAAAAGACGGCATCGGCGGCGAACTGCTGGGGTATGTCTACTGAGGTGCACCGGGATGACAGCAATGAGAAAGTTCCACATGCCTGATGGCGTGAAATGTCAGATCGACGGCCCCGTCATCAGGATCTCCGGACCCAAAGGTCAGCTGGAACGCACGATCCGGCACCCCCAGCTCTCGATCACCTATGAAGGGAGCGAAGTGACTATATCGACAGATTCAGCAAGAAAGCGGAACGTTGCCATGGTCGGGACCGTTGAAGCCCATGTAAAAAATATGTGTGCCGGTGTCAGCGAAGGGTTCGAGTACCATATGAAAGTCGTCTACAGCCACTTTCCAATCCAGCTTAAACTGCAGGGAGAAAAACTCGAAATTAATAACTTCCTCGGTGAAAAGAAGGCACGTTATGCAAGAATAGAGCCCGGTGTAAAGGCGAAGGTCGGAACGGACGAAGTCGTGCTAAGCGGCATCAGCAAGGAAGCTGTCGGCAATACCGCAGCGAATATTGAACATGCCACGAGGATTAGGAACCGGGACCCCCGGGTCTTCCAGGATGGCATTTACATAACCCGGAGGGTATAAGATGGTCGAGGAGAAAAAAAGGCTGATCCGCGCCCGCATTGCAAAAAAAGCCAGGTTCAGACGGGACGGCTTCGGTAAAAAACCCCAAATCGCAGACTCCTGGAGAAAGCCCAGGGGCCTGCATAACAAACAGAGGAGACAGAAGAAGGCCAAAGGTGCACTTCCGACACCTGGATACGGAAGCCCTGTAGCGGTGAGGAGTATGCATCCGAGCGGTTATTTTGAAGTCCGCGTGTTTTCACCCGATGAACTTGAAGGATTAGATCCATCAGTCAGCGCTGTGAGGATAGGAGCAACCGTCGGTGGCAGAAAGCGTGCCGTTATTCAGGATAAGGCAATCTCCGCAGGCCTGAAAGTCTTGAACCCTAAACAGAGCGGGATAAAGGCCTCTGCTGAAGAGCCGGAATCTGAGGAGGCTGCATCAGATGACTGATCTTACTAACCAGAAACGAATTGCTGCATCGCTCCTCAAATGCGGAGTACACAGGGTATGGTTTGACCCCGAGAAGAATACCGATATCCAGAACGCAATTTCCAGGGAGGATATCCGTGGACTTATCGGCGAAGGAGCCATTGAAGCAGAACAAATCCGGGGTGTAAGTCGTGGAAGGGCCCGTGCAAAAATTGCAAAACGTTCGTACGGGCACTGTAAGGGTCCCGGAAGGAGGAAAGGTGCAGCTGGTGCAAGGAATCCCTCCAAGTACCGCTGGATCCAGAAAATCCGTGCAATCAGAAAATCATTAAGAGAAATGCGTGAAAATGGCACGGTTGACAGTCATATGTACCGGTTGTTATACCGGAAATCCGCGGGCGGGCAGTTCAGAAGTGTTGCCCACCTCAAGGCACAACTCGAGATCATGACCGGGAGGATGAAGTAGATGGCAGAAGGACCCAGATCCTTTGTCCCATTCCGGCGAAGGAGAGAAGGAAAGACCGATTATTACAAGAGGTCGAAGCTCGTTGTTGCAGAAAGCCCGAGGATGGTTGTCAGGAAGACTAACAGCCACATTATTATCCAGCTCGTCCAGGCCGGCATGAAGGGTGATTTCACCCTTGTATCGGCTAATTCGGGAGAGCTTGTTGCCTTCGGATACAAAGGTGCACTGTCGAATACACCGGCGTCCTATCTCACCGGAGTGCTCTTTGCGGTAAGGGCGCTGAATGCGGACCAGGGACGTGCGATCCTCGATATCGGACTTAACCGTGCGACACTCGGCGCAAGAGTATTTGCGGCGCTGAAAGGTGCAGTTGATGCCGGACTCGATATACCCTTCGGAGAATCGGTTATTCCATCCGAAGAGAGACTCAAGGGAGCACATATTGCAAAATATGCACCAGAGAAGTCGGCTGGTATTGTGGAAAATGTAGAGAGCACGATGGACTCGATTTTGAAGGAGCTGGAATGACATGGCGTACGAAAAAGTAGAATGGGTTCCTCTTACCGGTCTCGGGAAACAGGTGGCTGCCGGTGAAATAACCAGCATCGACCAGGTACTCGAGAGCGGCCGGCCGATCAAGGAGCCGGAGATCGTCGATGCATTCCTGCCTGATCTCGAGGACGAAGTTCTCGATATACAGATGGTCCAGAGGATGACCGACTCGGGACGGCGCGTCAAGTTCAGGGCGGTTGTCGTCGTAGGTAACAGGAATGGTTACATCGGATTCGGCCAGGGGAAAGACGTGCAGGTCGGCGATGCCATAAAGAAGGCAATTGTCCATGCAAAGACCAATGTAATCAAGGTAAAGCGTGGCTGCGGCAGCTGGGAATGCGGTTGCGGGACCGGGCATTCGGTTCCGATGAAAGTTGAAGGGACCGCCGGAAGTGTCCGTGTTACCCTTAAACCAGCACCCCAGGGGATCGGGCTTGTAACCGGTGAGATCAGTAAAAAAGTGCTTGAGCTTGCCGGTATCAGGGATGTCTGGACATTTTCAAGGGGTCAGACAAGGACAACGATCAACTTCGCCAAGGCAACCTTCAATGCACTCAAAGCGACTAACATGACCCGGACGGGGGGAACAGAGTAATGTACGGGATTATTCAGGTACGCGGTGTCGTGAATACCCGGCGAGATATCAAGGACACGCTAAAAATGCTTCGGCTTCACCATATCAACCACTGCGTATTTGTGCCGGATACTCCCGAAAATCTCGGGATGATACGAAAAGTCAAGGATTACGTGGCGTATGGTGAAGTGGACGAGGGGACAATTAAGACGCTCCTTGAAACGCGCGGCAAGGTCACAGGGGATGTTCCACTGACTGACGATTACGTCCGCGACCATTCACCGTACAGCAGCATTGCAGATTTCGCGAAGGCCCTTTCTTCAGGTAATGCGAGGCTTACGGACATGCCCGGAATGAAGCCCGTACTAAGACTTCATCCCCCGCGTAAGGGATATAAGACAATCAAGAGAACGTTTCCTCAGGGTGGAGCACTCGGGTACTATGGTACCGAGATCAACACACTCCTTTACAAAATGAGGTGATGCAGGATGCCAGTAAACAAACGCTCAAAATTCCGTGGATCACGGACGTGTGGCGGCGGTACCCATAAAAACCGACGCGGGGCAGGTAACCGTGGCGGCAGGGGCCGTGCGGGTATCAATGCTCACCACTTTGTAAGGTACTACGTGGAGATGGGAGGACCCGTGTTCGGCAAAAACGGGTTTCACAACCCCACGAGTGCCCGGGTCAGTGCAATGGATATCAGTGTCATCGACCGGATGGTCCCGGCACTACTCGCAAACGGACTTGCAAAGGAAGAAGATGGCATCGTAACCATTGACGCCAGGGAAATTGGCATTGACAAAGTCCTTGGCAGCGGCAAAGTTACGAGAAAGATAAAAATTTCAGCCGGTTCCTTCTCTGCGCAGGCGAAATCAAAAATTGAACAATCAGGTGGTCAGGCAGTTATTGTCTGACCCTGAACTATTCCGGTGAAATAATGGGAAGCCTGTTGGATCGAATGGAACCGCTGCTCGCAGCAATGCCCACGGTCAAGAGCCCCGAGGGTCATGTCCACTTTAAGAATAAACTTTTGTGGACTGCGGGTATCTTAGTCCTGTATTTTGCACTGACCAATATCCATTTGTGGGGGCTTGCGCCCACATCACAGGATATGTTCCAGTTATATCGTGCCCTGCTCGCGGGTTCGAGCGGATCGCTTCTTCAGTTGGGTATCGGGCCGATTGTTACGGCATCGATCGTCCTGCAACTCCTGAAGGGTGCGGATATCCTTCATATCGATACGTCTGAGACCCGTGGACAGGTCATGTACATGGGCCTTCAGAAGATACTGATTTTTGTAATGATTATTCTTGAGGCCGCACCGAACCTCGTTGGTGGATTTACTCAGCCCAGTCCCACTGTTGCAGCCGCATATTTCGGCGGCAATCTGTTTGCCGTTTCAATAATTATATTCATCCAGATCTGTATAGGCGGGCTTCTCGTCGTATTCATGGATGAAGTGGTCACCAAATGGGGTATCGGGTCCGGTGTGGGGCTCTTCATCATTGCCGGAATATCCGAAGTTATCATAAATGGGTTCATCAACTGGGCGCCGGTGAGCGATGCCTACCCTGTAGGTTTCTTCCCAAGGATTGTTTCTGTTCTGGCAAGTGGAGCGAATTTCATACAATTTATGGGGCCGGAAATTATTGCGTTTATCACGACTATCCTGATCTTCCTGATCATAGTCTACGTCGAATCGACGCGTATCGAGATCCCGCTCGCCCATGCACAGGTGCGGGGAGCAAGGGCTAGGTTCCCGGTCAAGCTGATTTACGCAAGTGTCCTCCCGATGATCCTCGTACGGGTCCTCCAGGCAAATATCCAGATGGTCGGGTTGTTCCTGTATAATATAGGCATTACAATATTCGGTACGTTCCAGAATTCAACACCTGTGAATGGACTGATGTACTATCTGGCTCCGATCAACGGGCCGAGCCAATGGATGTGGTGGGCATATCCAATCCCTAACGAACCATGGCAAATCCTGATCAGGCTCGGTATCGATACGACGGTGATGATCGTAGGTGGCGCAATCTTTGCCCTGTTCTGGATTAAAACGGCAGGCCTCGATTCGAAGGATGTGGCACGCCAGATCCAGCAATCCGGCATGTCTATACCGGGCTATCGCAGAAATCCTCAAGTACCTTGAAAAATACCTTGACCGGTATATCCCACGTGTGACGGTTATCGGCGGTGTATTTATCGGGATATTGAGTGTTGCCGCCAACCTCTTCGGTGTAATTGGAGCAGTCAGCGGTACCGGGCTCCTCCTGACCGTTAGTATTACCTACCGGCTCTATGAGGAGATCGCGAGTCAGCAGATCATGGAAATGTATCCGTTCATGCGGACCTTCTTTGGAAAAGAATAATTCCAAGGGAGTAATTCCTTTATTCTGGTGTGTCGAAAATGGCTGGAAAGAAAATAATCATTACCGGTGTGCCCGGCGTGGGTAAGACAACGGTTGTGAATGAAGCCCTCGCGAAGACTGAAAGAAGAGGGTATAACGTACCAGTCCCTTAATTTCGGTACGTTTATGTTTGAAATTGCACAGAAGGAAGGGTTTGCAAAAGACAGGGACGAGATGCGCAGACTGGAGAAAGACGTCCAGAAACGTCTCCAGCAACTCGCTGCAAAAGCAATAGCCCAAATCCAGGGAAATATTATTATTGACACTCATGCTTCAGTCAAAACCCCGAAAGGGTACCTGCCGGGTCTCCCGGAATGGGTCCTGCGGGAAATCATGCCCGATGTCATTATACTTGTTGAAACCGACGAGGACCAGATCCTGTTAAGGCGCCTCAGCGATGAAACACGGGAACGGGACATGGAAGGATCCGGAGGGATTGCCGAGCACCA
The DNA here is from genome assembly GCA_963809105.1 of uncultured Methanomicrobiales archaeon. GTDB lineage: Archaea > Halobacteriota > Methanomicrobia > Methanomicrobiales > Methanospirillaceae > CAIKOD01. Next base: position 1,020,524 of record CAWEIC010000005.1, read on the forward strand.
GCAGTTTAACCGCTCATTCGGTGCTGCCTATGCGACGCTTACAGGGTGCACGCTGAAAATTGTCCATAACCCTGATTTCCTGCTCGAAAAAGCGGTAACCGATATGGCCGCAGCCCTCCGGTGACTTCAATGGTCGATGCAAAAAAATACGGCGGGTATATCGCACTCGTGCTTGCGATGCTCCTTATCCTTTCATACAGTATACCGTCCATCCGTGGAGGTGTCGGTAATTTCATCAACGGGCTGCTGGGACCTCTCGTCGACGAATTAAAAATTCCGTTTTTTATCCTGATTATTATCCTGTCGACCCTGACGGCACTTTATTCATCCCTCATCCAGAAATACACGATAGACTATGAGAAGATGCAGGAATCGCAGGAACGGATGAAGGAGTTCCAGAAAGAATACCGCGAAGCCCAGCTCTCGCAGGATGAAAAACGGATAAAGAAATTAGAAGGGAAACGCGACAGGATGATGAAAGAGCAGCTGGAACTTTCACAGGGACAGTTCAAACCGATGGCGTATATCCTCCTCCTTACCGTCCCGATCTTTTTCTGGCTGCTGTTCCGGCTGTCAACCGACCATACGACCTACATTACGATGCCGTTCTTTGGGTCAAACCCCCTTGCGGCGGCAATAATTCTTGGGATTATCCCTGCGTGGATGTTCTGGTACCTGATGTGCTCACTTGCAATCAGCCAGGTGATTCGGAAAACTCTCAACATCGGTGGTATCTGATGCGTATCACGGTCAGCGGACTTCCCGGAAGCGGGACGACCTCCCTGGCCAGGTACCTCTCGGAGCATCATAATTTCGAACTGATCTCTGCAGGGGAAGTATTCCGTCAGATGGCGAAGGAACATTCCATGACCCTCGCCGAATTCGGCGAACTTGCGGAACGTGAACCATCGATCGATAAAAAGATCGACCTCCGCCAGAAGGAAATGGCAGAATTGCGCGATGCGATTATCGTGGAAGGGAGGCTGTCGGGCTGGATGGTGCCCTCCGCCGAACTGAAATTGTGGCTTACCGCGCCGATTTCCTGCCGGATAAAGAGAATACAGTTCCGCGATGTGGTGGAAGATGAAAAGACCGCATTGCGCAGCACAATAGAGAGGGAAGCGAGCGAGGCAACCAGGTATCGTATGTATTACGATATCGATATTTCAGACATGGGTCCATACCATATCGGTCCTGAACTCGGAACGGTTCGGCATCGAGGAACTCGGCGCAATTGTCGATACGGCGATTTCACTTGTGAAATCATGAAACGATTCCGTTCGTTATTGCTGTAATCCAGGCCTGAAAAAAAATTTACTTATTGTTTAATCACGTTCACTGGTCAGGCAGGTCCTTGAATACTTTTATTACGTCTTTAAACGTGAATGTATGGTCCCCGTCAAAATCAAAATACTGGACAGGTTCATTCGCCTGGATCCACTCCATGTCTTCGAACAGGAGGATCACATCTTTAAAAGTGATGCGACCGTCTCCATTCATGTCTTCGTAAAGACCGTCATTGTTAGGGTCAGTAGGCATTTTGTAGGTGATATCCGACCAGCCTGTCGCAGTGAAAGTAACCGGGCCGGGCTCCTGTGGAACTGGTTTAAGGACCGGTTGCGGGACAAAAGTCGGTGCGGGAGTCGGAATGCCTGTCGGATTACCATTCAGTTCCGGATACAATGGGCAATCGACAACCACGTTATTACCCCCTGATAAGCTTCCGGATGTACTCTCCGAAGTATTTCCGGCTCCCCCTGTTGATCCCGTTCCTCCGGATGTCCCGGAACTGCCCTCGTTACACGACGCGCTATTCGATACCGCCTGGATTGCCGTCGATGATCCCGTAGTACTTCCGGGATTGAACGGGCACGGGGTTCCCTGGTTTGGGTCAACCTGTGGGAAAGGCGAAGGTCCGCCGATGAATCCCCCGGGAGCGAATGGATCGGAAGCACCTGTGGAACTATCCGTTGGGAATGGGCACGGGGTTCCCTGGTTTGGGTCAACCTGTGGGAAAGGCGAAGGCCCGCCAATGAATCCCCCGGGAGCGAATGGATCGGAAGCACCTGTGGAACTATCCGTTGGGAAAGGACACGGGGTCCCCTGGTTTGGGTCAACCTGTGGGAAAGGCGAAGGTCCGCCGATGAACCCACCGGGTGGGAATGGCTCAAAGCTGGATACAAAGTCATTGCAGCCCCCCTGGGCCAGGTTAAATGACAGCAATACCAGTACGACCACGAGAGCGATAAGCCCGGGCCTGTGATACCGTGCAGTATTAAAAACATTCATCATTATTCTCCTGTAACCGGCGCTCGGACACCGGCAGGTATCGGATTTCAGTTCGTTGATCGGTAAGCAGATACTTCAGGCATTCAGGGAGATGATGCCTTCTCCATGAGGCCATATCCGCGAATTGATATAATGTTTCTTTGTATAAAAATCAATATGATAACCAAAGTTGAAGACAACGGGTTAGAAGTTCAGACATATAGTATTGACCGGCCGAAAAAACCTCCCTGTTGATCCGTGCGGGAAGAATTATGCCTGTCGGCGTCCGATAGTACTCAGATGTTCGGGATTTTTTTCCCGGTTGTATGTTTGTATCAGGTACAGGGCTCTGTAAATGTCTATGGCTGGGAATAAAAACAGCAATGAAGAAGATATCGTACCCATGAAAAAGATTGAAGTCCGCATCGTCAGGGAGTGGAATCATGAGGACATCAGGCACCTGTACCGGACGGGTGGCTGGTGGAAAGAAGAATGGGACCCGGAAGGAATCAGGCATGTCATATCCGGATCACTGGCATTTGCCGTGGGAGTCGATCTGGAGACCGGAGCAACGGTTGCAATGGGCCGGGTCATTTCGGACGGAGTGTCCGATGCGTACATACAGGACGTTATTGTCCTTCGAGAATACCGCAGGTCTGGAATCGGGCGGCGCCTGTTGGCTGCACTCGTATCAGCTTGCGAAATAAAGGGAATTTCCTGGATTGGACTGATTGCAGAGCCCGGGACGGAACAATTTTACCTACCTGCAGGATTTATCCGGATGAAAGGATATATACCGATGATTTTTTCGGGAAACACAAACAGCCGGGGAGAAAATGCTATCGAAAAGTGATTTCCGGCCGGTTACTATCGGAGACAGAGAATTGTTTACCCGGCACTATGCGAAATATCCCCAGGTCCACAGCGACAATACCTTTACGAATATGGTATGCTGGAACCATTATGCCCATTACGAATTTGCATTTTCGCGGGATAATATCATAATATCCAGTACGATTGATGATAAAACCACGTTCCGTCCTCCAATCGGCCCCCGGGATTCGGTACTCCTCGAGGATGTAATAAGGCTTGCAGTTCTGGAGGGAGACGATACACCTCTGGTTCTCATAGATGACCCGGCCAAATCATGGATAACAAGATGTTATCCCTCACTAACCCTGTATCCGGATCGGAGTTATTTTGAATATCTCTACCTGGCGAAAAATCTTGCTGATCTGCCAGGGAAACCCTATGTGAAGATCCGTAACCATCTTAAAAAATTCAACAGGAACTGCCAGCCGTCAGTCGAACCCGTCACCGGAAGCAACCTCACCGAAGTACGTGATTTTCTCATAAAATGGTGCGAATGGAAAAACTGCCAGTCGGAACCTATCCTTGAAAATGAAAAAGATGCCGTTTTTTTCGCCGTGGAACATTTCAACGAGCTCGGTTTGCAAGGGATTGCGATCCGGGTACACGGCTCTGTCGGAGCCATGGCTCTCTTTGAACCACTGAATGAGACAACAGCGCTCGTACATTTCGAAAAAGGACTGCCCGATTGTGAAGGGATCTATAAGGCGATAAATGCGGAGACTGCACGGTTTCTCGAAGATGGGTTCACCTATATCAACCGGGAGAGCGATATGGGAGTCCCCGGGCTTCGTGAAGCAAAAACACGTTACCATCCCGACCTCATGACAGAAGTGTATTATGCAAGGAAGGAAGATCTTGCCCGGATTCTCTCATAGTCTGTTTCCGGTTTAACTGCTGGCCAGGATTTTTCTCTGAAGCCGGTCAGTAATTCATGGTCATGTGGGTCATCGTTGATGCGGCAGCTACTTTTATAAACTACCACTTTCTTTCCAAAGAAAGTTGGGATTTGACTTGTTTTTGTGTATTGTGGTATCATATAAAAAATTCTTGGAAATGCATAAAACACTCCGCCAATGCATACATAAATATATTAAATTTTATTCTTTGGGGTCCGTGGTGCGATCTTGATGCAAACGTGAGGATTCTAAGCGAATCCTGATAAGAATTGCCGGATAATCGAATCGCCCAATAAATATCTTTAAGTTAGGTATTGAAAAATCAAATTATAATGCATTTTGCAATGAAAGGAGTTGCGAAATCAGGAGAACTGTATACATGATTGACATGAAAAATGAAGTACTGGTTCAGAAAATTAAAGACGAAGACATCATCAAGAAGTTTCGGAAGGAGAAAGCCTGGGGTCTCGTTGTAAATGTCGATCTCCGGAACTGTAACCCGGAGACCATCAGGGACCCGGTAAGAATCAGGGAATTTATTTTCCGGCTGTGTGATTTCATCGATATGAAACGATTCGGTGAACCGACAATTGTTCATTTTGGCCAGAACGACCGTGTCGCAGGTTATTCGATGACACAGCTGATTGAGACGTCTCTTATCTCCGGACATTTCGCAAACGACACGAATGCAGCATATCTCGATATTTTCAGTTGCAAGGAATATCCCCCGGAAAAGACTGCAGAATTCTGCAGAGCATTTTTCGGTGCAAAATCTGTGACATATAATACGGTGTTCAGGTACTAAGCGTGCGCAGCTTTTCAACCTTTTTTTGAATTTATAAAAGGTAATGCTCGCCTTTTTCTGTCTTAATAACCGGTCTTACGTGTGCCGGGATAATTCGCAGGTTTGAAAATTGTTGTCCTGGAGAGATTGTTATTCGGGGATTAAATTACCAAACCAGTCCCTGATACAAGTTTCGGCACTCGAATAGCCCCCATCGAGAAAAATTGCCCCGATAATTGCCTCCATAGTCTCTGCAAGGACGTATGGCTGCTCTCCTGCCTTCTGGCGGATTTCACCCTTTCCAAGCCTGATTGATGAGGAGATGCCGATTTTTTTCCCTATGGCGGCGAGATTTTCCTCTCTTTCCAGTTCTTTTTTTCGTTGGGTTACGATATCCGGCGTATCGGCACCTGATTGTATCAGGAGGTCAATCAATACCGTCTTCAGCACGGCATCGCCAAGCGTGCAATAAACCTCCTGGTCTTCACAGGGCACATTGCGCTGCCGCTGCTCATTTGCGTAAGCCTTTCTTGTGAGAGCCCGGGTGAGCAGAGAGCTATCTGAAAACCTGTATCCGAGTTTTTCTTCAGTGGTATCCATGATAACCAGTCGTCCAATCGGCAGTTCCTTTTGAGATTCAATGGGTTCCCGGCAATAGAATGAGCCCCATAATACCGTCAACAATGATTTTAACGGCAATTGCAGCAACGAGCATTCCGAGGACCTTCGCCATGATATCGGTAACGCACTCGCCGAGCAGTTTCTGGATATATGCAGAATATTTGAGAATAATCCATGTTGCCAGCAATGAAAGGGCTATTGCCAGGGCAGGGACGATCATCCCGTAATCGTTTGAGAGGAGGAGCACCGTTGTAATCGCCCCAGGCCCACAAAGGAGCGGAGTCCCGATGACCACTCCGGCCACGGTCTTTGAATGGTCCTTTGACTGTTTTCCGATGTCGATCCCGAGTGACATCTGCATGCCGAGGATAAACAACAGGATACCCCCGGCTACCTGGAAGCTCGCGAGGTTTATCCTGAGCACGTCGAAAATCAGGAAATTAAAGATCAGGAACGAGTACATCAGGAATCCGGCGACTGCTACTGCAATAAGCGCCTGCCGGTTAATTTCTGCCGGAGTCTGGCCCTTTGTAAGCGCTGTAAAGATGGGGACAGAAAGGAGAGGATCAAGGATGACAAATAGTGCTCCGAATGAATAAATAAGTGCAGAGAATGTATCGGCCATTAATTTCTCATATATCTTTTAGTTTTTTTATTAATAATGAATATGGTGCGACTACTGGTGCAAAATCAGGTGACAGAAGGTTTTTGAAAGTCAGGATATTACCTGTTTTCCTTTTGCAGGGAATCTCATGCAACATGTTCCGTTCATTGGGATAAACAATGACATTCAGGATAGTGGGGGTGCTCTTGAGTCTGGTATACCTGCTAGGGGGTTGATGCCAGTTTCTGGGGGGTCCGGCAAAACAATAAAGCCAGGTGCCATATCAAGAGCATTACCTTATTTGTGGTTTTGCTTAAATAATTCGTCGGTTGTATCATCGGGGAACACTCGGGATACCCAGGATATTCCTGATAATATTACAATCCGACAATTTTTCGCGCCTGTCAACCAGTTGTTTCCGTTAGCCGTTTCAGATGGTGAAGCAACAGGCCCGCCTCTTTATACCGGGACAAAATTTTAAGCAACCCATCTGAATACGGATTATCGAATCATTAATTTACAGAGTCTTTTTTTCGTATTCAGTAATGTATGAATGAGAAACAGGACTATAAACGGCCCACCCAGGTGGGTATGCGTCTGGTACGGGATTGATTTACCGGAGAGCCTTGCGTCGCAGGCGTCATGATATCAGTGGACATTATCCCGAACCTGGATTTGAGAAAAAAAATGGTTTACGGCGGTCAGTGTCAACGCAACCAGCCGTTTTGAAGTCTGATCTTTCATCACCGGTATCTCCTTCGTTTGTTCTTAATCCATTTGCATCCTGGATTCAAGACAGGATTACGTCAAGTCATACGGACAACCAATCAGCTGAAGAACGACTCATTGAGATTGCCGCTTAAAGAATATCCTCGCTGTTCCCAGTAACCCTGGTAGCCCGGATCGTCTGAAAGTTCAATCCTCGTCACCCATTTTATCCATTTATATCCCCATTTGTCTTCTGCAACCAGCTCGAAAGGGTACCCCCTGTCAACCGGTAGCGTGACGTCATTCATCCCCGATGCAAGAAGGATGTTATTATTCTCTATATAATCGAGTGGGAGCGACGTTGAATAACCGTCGTATGCATAAAAGATCACGGTATTGGCCCCGGGCCGGACTCCTGTCCCGTTAAGGATATCGACCACCCGCACACCGTCCCAGAGGACCGTTGCATCCCAGCCCTCGACACAATGAAGCGTGACCACTTTTTCGTAGTGAGGGTATGTCAATACCTCGCTGTAGGTAAGATTGGCGGGACGATCGACGAGACCTCCTACCTGCAGATGATATGTGCTGATGTTCACATACTGGGGTCCTTTAATGGAATTTTCCCTGAAATCGGTGATGGAATCAAGTTTCTGGCCGTGATAATCACGGATCTCGACGGCCGAAAGTACCCTGCTCGTATTGGTCTGTGGGGAACCCCCGGGTATGACAAACGCGGCTAAATACACGACAAGTACAATAATAATCAGGACTATCAGGATCGATCGGGTAGGTATCATTTCCATTATTCCTGGTTGTGAAGGTATTGGAACATTGCAACCAGAATCCCATGGTATTACTCAGCTCATTATTCTTATGACCATCACAATCCAGGACCGCTGGTTTCTGACAGGAACTATCCGTACATTTATCTTATCATGCGGTGGTATCACTATGTATCAGGCCGTTTGGCAGACCCTGCTGATGGCTTGCAACATACAAGAGTGGAGTTGTTCTTAATGGCTATGGCAAATCGCTATAAATGCCGGCTTTGCGGATATATTTACTCCCCGGCAAGGGGTGAACCGCATAACGGAATCCCGGCGGGGACCCCGTTCGAAGACCTGCCCGAGAGCTATGTATGCCCGATCTGTGGTATGGAAGGAAAAGGAAAGATAGGCAAATGGGGATTTGATGAATGGATTCCGACGAAGTACATCTGCAGCGTATGCGGGTATGTATACGACCAGGCCCGTGGAGAACCCCACCGTGGCATAAAACCGGGAACGCCATTCGAAAAACTTCCCGAAGATTATCGATGTCCTGTCTGTAACCTCGATCCGAAGATCAAAAAGGAATTCGGCAAAGTCGGGACAGCAGGGTTCGAACCGCTTATGCTCTGAACATCCGTAAACTGTTTATTTTTTTTGAAAACTGTTGTGGGGAAATAATCGCACGGATTACCCGGGTACGAATTACATTTCACTGGTTATAGGAGAAATTTCAGGTGCGAATAATCCGATCTTTGCAATCCAAAATCTGCGTCGACGGGTCCCTGATGAAGGAGTTCCTTCTTGATGAACCCCTTACCGAAGAATTTCTTGGATTTCTCAGAAATTTCGGTTCGATCCGCCTGTTCTCTCATATGAAGCTGCCCTATTTCTCCTTTGAAATGGAATATTTCATCTCGATCAAAGGATTTGTCGGGGATCTCTCAGTTGAAGTCCGTTACCGGAAGGATTTCCAGGATCTGACCGCTGATTATTTTCACCTTCTCCTTTTTTATTACCGGGAGGGGGAACCCGGGATTGAGAAACTGAAACGTATCGAGGATTCAATCCGGAAAAAGATAGATATCAGAAGGGACCTTTCAACCTGAAGGGGTCGATCCCCTGTCCCTCCCCTTCATCGATGCGAAACAGACGAAAATCCTCCGGTATCGGCTCCTCTGGATGTTATTTTGCGGGAAATGAAATCGAATACCTGGTACCGTGTTCCCTGATCATCTCGATCCGTCCTTCGAGTTGTTCTGTAACAAGAAGGTTCACCAGCTTCAGCCCGAGGCTTTCGGTCGTCTGGAAATCGATCCCTTCGGGAATCCCAATGCCATCATCGCTGTAAATCAGGAAATACGTTGTTCCCTGCCGGTAAAATTCAATTGTTATCTCTCCCTTTTGCCCATCGGGAAATGCATGCTTGAATGTATTGGAGACGAGTTCATTTACAATAAGTCCGCAATGAATGGCTGTATCGACATCAAGCTCGATTGAGTCGATGTGATACACCACTGATATCGTATCTGCCTTCATATTATACGAATCAAAAAGTGCATGAACCAGTTTTTTAATATACGTCGGGAATTCTACCCTGGCGAGGTCGTGGGACCGGTAAAGGGTCTCGTGGATTAGTGCCATTGTCCGTATACGGTTCTGGCTGTCCCGCAGCGTGTTAATGCTGTTTATATCTTTCATATACTGTATCTGGAGTTCGATGAGTGCGGTGACGACCTGGAGGTTGTTTTTAACCCGGTGATGGATTTCTTTTAACAACACATCTTTTTCTGTAAGTGCATGTTTTATTTTATCCTCGGATTCTTTCCATTCCGTGATGTCGCGAATGGATTCGACAGCCCCTATCAACGTCCCGTTTGTATCGAAAAGAGGTGAGGCTATAAGCCAGAGATAGGCTCCCTTCCCACCATACAGTATCGGAATAAATATTTCAGAAATTATTTTTCCACCTGTTTTCGTAATGGAGCGATATTGTTGTTTTGCCTCCTGATTATCGTGAATCACCAGGTCTATAAGGATCGGGCGCCTTTCTCCATAGAAAGGCACAGAATATTCGTAATTGCCTTTACCGATTATCTGGTCGCCGCCGACCCCGGTCATCTCTTCAATCGCCCGGTTCCATGCGATGACCTTTCCTGACAGGTCGATGGCAAACGTAGCGTCCGGTAAAAAATTTATGATATCCGAGAGTTGTCGCTCGGACAATTTCATTGCTTCTTCGGCCTTATTTCTGACCGCGATCTCAGATTTCAGACACTCATTCTTTTCGAGAAGCAGGGCATTTTGCTTCCTCACTTCGCCGATGTAAAAGAAGAGAGCGAAAAGAATGGAAACAAAGCCGAACATCCTCGTAATGAGGACGGTATCCATTTGTTCGGGAAAAAAATCAAAGCCGGCGATTACAAAGGAAATCGCGAACAACCAGAAACCGATCGAGACAAAAAACGGCGTTCTTTTTCTATTTTCAAAATAAACGACCATGGCAATTATTCCGATGGTCGCAGACAGGATCACTCCCAGAATGAAAACAGGGTCCAACGTTAACGCCATGATCAATCCAGAATTTACTAATTATTCCCAAATCATAAGGTCTTCCCTTTCAGAATCCTTTTTTTCGGCATGGTGTTTCAGTATTGCGAGGCGCAATGTGGTTTTTAATGTACTGTCGCTGAACGGTTTTACAATATAACCGAAAGGAGATGTTTTATTCGCTCTTTCGAGTGTTGCCTCATCGGAGAACGCCGTAAGGTACACTACGGGGATGTTGTGAATACCATAAATCGTCTCAGCCGTTTCAATACCGTCAATTGGTCCCTTCAGGTGAATATCCATGAGGACCAGGTCGGGTTCGAGTTCGAGTGCTTTTTTAATTGCATCAGCACCGGTCGCTGCTCTCCCAACCACCCTGTATCCGAATTCCTTTAATCTACCCTCAATTGTGACGGCAATAATCGAGTCATCCTCAACGATGAGGATTTTTTCCGCCCCGGGAAAAGGTTCCGGCATGAATCCTCCTGTGCTGATAGGTCTGGTATGGAAAGACCTGTTCGAGTGTTTCTGTTCCTGCCATCTTTAATCCATTGGTTCGGACCATGTCATGAGGCTATCCCAGTTCGAATGAGGTAACACCAAATATCTGGTCCAGGGGCAGTTTCGGGACTTTCTTCGTATACATCCGTGCGGTCCCGAACACTTCCTTCATCCCGTGTGTTTGTGCGAGGTTGACGCCGGATTTATTAGGCTCGGGGACATCGAGGAACAGGGGAGATTTTCCGGCGACCGATGCAAGTGCAGAAAATATCATTCCGGCCAGTTCTTCTGAATCCGCGAACAGGGGTCCTATTTTATAGCCGTTTCGGCATTTCCTGATGAACCCATATCCGGTAAGCGAGTCCCCCTCAATTGCCGCAAACCCGGTACGATCGCAGCTGGTAGATAAAATGTTTCAGGAAATTCTCCCTTACCGCAGGAAAATGGAGACTATCAAAGACGAGTACTCTTGGAAAAGGTACCTTTCGAAGAATCGTCAGGGAACTATCAATGTCTCCTCCACCCGTTCCTTCGAACCTGATATTGCGGTAGGCGAATTTGAACCCGGCCTTCTGATAAACAGGCTGCATGGCAAAAACACCATCAATGCCAAGGTTATAGTCCGCGGCATATCCGAGGACAAAATTGAGTATCGCCTTCCCGATACCCTTACCCCTGTATTCAGGATGGACAATATACAGACCTCCGAACATGAAATCATCGGAATACCTGACAAGCGCGACACTACCCGCAAGGGCTTTCCCGGACTCAATCGCAAAAAATCCGGAAGGATCTGTCTGGAAAAATGCATCGGCATCATGCAGGCCGGGGTTCCATCCTTCGTCTGCCGCCCAGTCGATGACAACATCAGCCTCTTCCCGTGTCATCTGGCGCAGTCTTGCCGGCATGGCGGTCCCTGTCAGTTCGACATCCATAATGATACCTTGTCAGGTCATGGTGATGAAGCTGATGGCATCTTAAACCGGGGATTATCAAGGATCCCGCTGGGTTTTCCCCGTAGTACGTATTTGCGAAAAAGGAGCAGTTCCGGGAGATGAACAATGAGAACACCAGATCCAAAGATTGTTCATTTTGCATAGTTATTCGTCGGGAATGGACCAGGTAATGCTTAATCCTGTTTGTTATTCCAAATATCACGCCCGGCAAAATTTTTTTCGGTCTTTAACCTGCCCAGGCTGATTTCAGTTAAAACAGTCCTAAAGTTTGAGATTTATTTGCCGGATCTGACGGTCCCTGGGGCTCCGCATCGTCGCTGTGGCCATAGGTTGGGAAATGGACTGTCCTGAGACATAATTATTAGTTCTTCATTAACCCCTCCCGATGGCTATCCCCCTCGGTATAAGGTAAGGAGGTGGAACCGTCTCTGTTTGGATTTTTAAAATGCAGGCTATAATAAGGAGTAATTAACAGGACGAAAAAAACAAAAAAATTGTTGTTCCCTGTTAAAAAGGGTTTAGATGAGTTTGAAGATCGGGTGATTATCTGCCTTGACATCGATCCCCAGAGGACGCATCGCCTCGAGGACTGCAATATCGGTGTAGGCCTGGGCAGTGATCATCGCTTCAACATTCTCGATAGGTCCGTACATGATCAGGTCTGCACCGAGGGTGCTTGCGATCATGTTGCAGCCAATATCAGGGGCAGACCATGCGGCCTGGCGAATACCATCCATACCTCCAAGATAGTGGTGCGACATCTGTTCAAGGAGCATATCCTTGCCCTTGTAACCTTCCATCTGCATAGAGGGTGATTTTTTCGTCCCCTTCCAGCGCCTGAGCCACGTCCAGGCAACGGTCATATTGTGGTAGGCCCCACCTGTTGGGTAGCCGTGGATTGCCTTGCACGCAAGGATTTCACGGTATGCACTTCCGGAACCGAGACCGAGGGGAGTCGCTGCAGTATCGAGAATGGGGCGGGTGATACCGCACTCTTCTGCGATCTGGAGCATCCCTTTGGTCTGTCCTGCAACACCTCCCTCTACGAGCACTTTCTCCCTGCCTGCGACGGAGGGATCGGCGGGGTTAAAGGCAAGTGACGATAGCTGAATCGACATCGCTGTTTTTCAATGCCTCCATGTTTTCCGGGAGGATTGAACCATTGATGGAATTATAGATCGCACGGTGTGCGACCCCGGCGTCGGTCACATACTTACAGGCGTGAGCAAGCGCGGCTGGAACTGAAGAGTCCATGAGGAATGCAGTTTTGTTATCAATACCGCAAAACCAGTCGATGTAGCTTTCAAACGCAGCAGGATATTCAGCGAGGATCTGAATAAAATGGGGGACACCCACTGTATCAGAGAGTTCCTGACAACGGTTCCACAACGCTTCTGCCTTTGGCTTGTCGATCTTTCCTGTCTTGTCATCAAGCACAATCTCATGCTTGTTATAGAAGATAGATGCAGCCAGTACGGTCGGGTATTCTCCCGGCTGTCCACCAATTTTGGTACCGTTGAAATCCCAGACCTGCTGTTCTTTTTCGAATTTGAACATTTTCTCTCGACCTCCATTACATTAATCCATTCAATTTCGGCAGCAGTACTAACAACATGACAAACACAATTAATCCTGCGACCAGTCCGTAGAGTATACCGATATCGCGGCCTATTTTTCTGCCCGCACGCTGGGCAACTTCCGCATCGGCAAACTCTATTTTCTTCTCGATCTTGTCGAGTCTCTTTTCGATCTCGAGGAACTGCGGGTTCACTCCTGCTGCGGCGACTTCTACACCGCCGGCCTCTTTCACTTCAACGATCATCGGGTCAGCAGCGAATGCGCCGGGATCACGGCCTTTGAGTTCGTTGATCTTCGCCTTGACGGCGCCAACGTCCTCGGATTCCATGATATCGACGACTTCGATCTGCTCCTGGAACCGCTTGATCGCGTCGGCGGAAAGGTTCTCAATGAATGGGATAGCTCCTTCCGCACCGACGACCCTGCCATCCTTGACACCGTTTTTATGCAGTGCTTTCATGGTCTGGCCGGACAGGTGACCTTTCACTTCGGTCCCGCAGCAGAGCATGAACCTGATGTTCGGGTTGGAGATGATGTTTGCAATGACCTTCTCAAGACCGAGGTTTTCTGTTTTACATGAACCACAGAGTGCAGCACCTGCATCGCAGATGCCCTGCTCGTCGAGGTGTGACCCCATGGTCACGACAGCGACCGGGCTGTTTGCGTCTCCCGAATGGAAGTCTCCTCTGGCAATCGGCCATCCGCTTGCCGGTGATTTCTTTTCTGCCATTTTTTTCACCTCACAACAGATATGCCGGTACCACGACCAGGATGAGGGCCACAAGTATCCCGATAGCAAACCCAATAAGCCCGCTGGTCATAACCCCGGAATCGGTCTTATTTGTCCTCGCGAGGATTTGGGCCTTGTATTGGATACCTACCACCATGTTCTCGATTGCGACCATCCGGATGGGTCCTGCTGGTTTAACTTCTTCTTCTGCCATTTTTTATCACCCCATCAACATGAACCCGAGAATGGCGAACGATACGATAAGTCCGATCATGAGACCTTCGATCTTGCCTGCATAGACACCAGCAGCGAACTTGTCGCGATACCCGATGTCAGTCACCATCTTCTCGATTATTTTTATTCGTGCGGTAATAAGGGCAACTTCGCCCGATAGCGGACGTACCTCTCCGGTAGCCTCTTCAGCGCCGCCCGCTTCTTTAACCTCGACGATCATCGGGTCAGCAGCGAATGCGCCGGGATCACGGGCCTTAAGTTCGTTGATCTTCGCCTTGACAGCGCCAACGTCCTCTGATTCCATGATATCGACGACTTCGATCTGCTCCTGGAACCGCTTGATCGCATCGGCGGAAAGATTTTCAATGAATGGGATAGCTCCTTCCGCACCGACGACCCTGCCATCCTTGACACCGTTTTTATGCAGTGCCTTCATAGTCTGGCCGGAAAGGTGACCTTTCACTTCGGTCCCGCAACAGAGCATGAACCTGATGTTCGGGTTGGAGATGATGTTTGCAATGACCTTCTCAAGTCCGAGGTTTTCTGTCTTACAGGAACCACAGAGTGCGGCACCCGCATCGCAGATTCCCTGTTCGTCGAGGTGTGACCCCATGGTCACAACAGCGATCGGGCTGTTTGCGTCCCCTGAATGGAAGTCTCCTCTGGCAATCGGCCATCCGCTTGCCGGTGATTTCTTTTCTACCATTTTTTTCACCTCAAATCAGATGGAACACCAGAATTCCTGCAATTAACAGACCTACAGCCAGTCCATAAAAGAACGAGGTCATACCTCCCGCCACGACAAGGGATTTCTCCCTTCCCGGGAACGAAGCAAGGAAATTACCCTGCCCGGAAAGCATGTTCACGAGGTCGTCCGAAACTGCATCGAGCAGTTCGACCTTCTCAGCTATGGGCGAGAGTGATTCTCCGGCTGTCGTGACAATTCCAACCATCGGGTCGGCGACTAGTCCGTATTCCGGAAGTACCTGGATATACATTCAGTGTCCCTCCATCTCAGGAATCGGTTTCATGTCGAGCCATGCCGCTGCGTCCCTCTTGGAGAGGGCGATGTATTTCGTATAGGTGTAATACCAGCCGATCAGTCCGATAATGAATGATAATATTGCTGCACCGGTGCTTATCAGGGCAAGCGATATTATCGCTGCAATCATCATTGTCAGGAACCCGCATTCCGCTGTAAGCATAAGCATGCGGTCCTGCTTCCAGCCGGGTCCGAGACATGCATTGAACGGGTGCTGAATTGCAATGGCGCAGAGCATAAAGAGCGTTGCGATGATTGCACCGCCGATAAACGAGCTCTGATAGGAGGGGACCGTCATGCCGAGAACCTTCATTGAACCTGCTGTCAAAGCAGAGAACGTGAATGAACCCGTCATGAGCGCAGTGAACCCCATCAGTGTCAGTGCCCCGACTATGGCAAGTTCGGTCAGGGATTTAATCATGACCGGGATGTGCATGGATACTACGTTGTTCGCCATGTAACCGAGTATCAGCCCGACGACTGTTGCAAGGACCAGTGCTACTATAGGTGCTGCAATACCGAATTTTGAAGCGAATAAGTATGCTATTACACCTGTACCAAAGGCGATCATTCCAACGGAAGGAACGCCGGTACCAATACCGTAACTTGCAAGGACCTTGATGGTGTGGCTGCCCCAGATCAGGGCTGCGACTGCGGCGAGGCCGCCGAAGAATGCGAACATCTGGGTCCCGACTATCACGTTCAGGTATGAAAGATAGAGCCCGATCAGTGCGAGCACGAGTCCGACGATGAGGATCTTCTGGTGGGGAACGCCACCTTCGATAACTTCAACTTTTACCGTCATTTTCACACCTCACACCACTACGAGCATAATTGCAAGAATTCCACAGACGGCTGCTGCGACTGCCGAGGCAATTATGGCCCGCGGGAACCTTTTGAATTTCGGGTCATGGGGGCCTTCGATTGTTCCGGTGATGTTGTACGCTGCAAGCACTGCAATGACAAGAAACATCCCTATCGCGAAAATCCCAGCAAGAGATACGGCTACCGAGCTGACTTGTGTTGCTGTTGCTTTCATCACACCTGGCAGGGTTGCGGTGTACACATTAAGGAGCATGATATAGATCAATGTCCCGCCGGCGCCGCCTAGTATTCCACCGGTAACGCCTCCTACAAAGGAGACGAATGGAAGTCCATGCCCTTCGGTACCCTGGGATTTAAATTCAGGCTGTGAATCTCCGGTAATCGGATCTTTTTTGACCTTTCCCGAAGCAGCCGGAATACCCATCCCATAGACGTAGATGAAATTTACCATGAAACAGGTAATGGCAAGCATAAGGCCGCCACCGATTGCACCGGTGATCACTGCAATAACCGGACCTTCTGATGCAGCCCAGGCACCGCCGAACAGACCCGCCAGTCCGCCTCCGGCAGCAAGCATAGCAACACCTGTTGCAATACCAGGAGCTTGTCCCATTGCCGCTGGTGCACCCCCAACCGGGACGAAGTGGACTCCGAACCCGATGAGAAGGCCGCCGATAACGATACCGATTAGTGCTGTCATTCCTCCGGGAATCGATGCCCCGAAGAAATACATCAGTCCAAAGATAATCACGAAGATGATCAGCGAAACCAAAGCCGGGACTGGCTCAATTTTTGTCGACCCTGCTGCGGGCTTTGCCGCTATCGACGTCATGAGGATGCCTCCTCAGGTTTCGTATATGGTCCGTAATTCTTCCGTGCCCAGACCTCTACGTACCGGGCCAGTACCCGTGAAGATCAGGATGATAATGATACCGACGATGATTGCACCCCATCCGGCTCCGATCTGCTCAAACAGAACGGTACGCCAGAGTTCAAGGAATACAATCAGTCCGAAACAGACGCCCGATGCCGGGCCACCGAGTTTTGCGGTGAAGAATCCGTTGTCGAGTGAGTTTCTTTCTCCTGCCTCGGCATAGCGGACGATATTACCCGATGCTGCAATAGGCACACCGGCACCGAACTTCTGGTTCTGGTACTGGCGTTCTTTGCCGTAATACGGATTTCCTGTGGCTGAACCTGCTGCACCGAGCGCAATTCCCCAGACCAGGCCGAGAAGCGGCAGCGGGAACGGGTGGCCGAGTGCCGTGTTCATCAGGTGACACATCGTAACGGTCGCGAATATTGCGACGAATGCATGTGCCATGCTCACGGTGGTCATCGACTTTAGTATGTCGATATACACCGGCTGTCCAAACTTGGAAAGACTTGCGGTCCTCCCCAGATAAGCAGTGGTTGAGTAAATGCCCTGGACGAATGTGGCCAACGCACACCCGAGGACGATCGCGAGGATCGGGTTTACCTGCATGGCCATAAAGGCCCATGCAATCCCGGCCCCCAAAGCGATCCAGAGACCCCAGGCGGGTGGTTCACCAGCAATTGCCTTGTTAAAAATCCGATGAATGTAACCCATCTGCGGAGCGAGCTGAACCTGCGAGTTGGGATCTCCCTGGGATCCGATATCAGATTCAACATCTTCCGCAGCACCGGCTACAGTGGCAAGTGCTCCTGCCAGTGCAGTAATTCCAATGCTAAATACAATGTTGTCCATTTAGCCTCCTCCCTGCGTGCTGAATAGTGCACGAGAGTGTTCATGCTGCATTGCGACTCACATCGAGTACAAACCCTTTGTGGTTCAATTATCAGCTTGATTAGAACTTAATTAAAGGTTTCGAAACGATTTGGCTGTTTTCAGCCGTTATTTCGCCAGATCGCTAAAATAAAGGCGTTACAACTATTTTTATGAAGGTAATTTTTCCTTAATTAAACTTTATTTGTTTAATGAGATCAGGTTATAAATTTTTTTCAGCGCTCCACTGATAGAAGATCAGGGTAAAAATAAGATAAAAGGAATAAAAAAGCCTCATTGAAACACAATTTTTTTGATTAATGCACTGATCGGAGGTCTTGAGGTGAATCCTTTTCCCGCCCCGTATACAGACCGTTCAAATGATGGAGGCCCGAACATCTCCCTGTCGAGACGGTCGCTTATCTCATCAAATATTTTTTTGTACGCGGTACAATGGGGGTCGACCCCGGTGATTTTTCCGTTGGAGGGTGCTATTGCATTGTAAGGGCATCCCCCCCTGCAGTACCTGATATGGGTACAATCTCCGCACTTCCGGTCCACGTACTCCTTGTAATCCTGCATCAGTTTCCCTGCAGCCGACTGTGCAAGTTCATCGGCGGTCGGACGGGCAGATACATGTCCCATCACATATTCATCCATGCCTACGAACCGGTAACACGGATAGATATTCCCATCGGGGCCTATTGCAAACGTATTTCCCATACAATCGGCGAAAGTGCAGACATTTCCCCTCCTCGTAAAGACACACCTGACGAGGTCGTTGATGTTCATGATATCCATGTCATCGATATGCTCGAGGGATTTGTCGAGCAGGAACACCAGAAGTTCACCGTATTCCCGGGGGTCAAGTGCCCAGCTTCCGGATTCCTTATTCCGGAGCGACGGCAGTGCAGGGTGCAGTTTCATGACAAAGCCGTTCCGGTGAAAGAAATCAAATATTTCTTCTCTCGAAGCGACCGAAGTCCGGGTGAAAGTGCATATAAATCTCACTTCAACCCCGTGTTCTCTTGCTATCCGGTAGCCGTTCATTGTCTTGTCGAAATACCCGGTTCCCCTCTGGGAGTCGTTAATCTCCTTCGGCCCGTCGATCGATGATCCAAGCGGTACATTATAAACGGCAAGGATATCAGCTATCTCAGGCGTCATCCTCCAGAGATTGGTCTGCATGGCAAATGACGGCTTCATATTGCTCAGTCCTTCGGAAATCAGGGGCAATGCCTGACGATAAAATTCAGGACCTGCGAGAAGAGGTTCACCGCCGTGGAATGTGATCGTTACCGGGTCATTCCGGAAATTTTTCAGCCATGCTATAGTTTCCTTGACCGTCTCTATGGTCATTATCGGGGACCCCTCTTCAGAGCTCCAGCAGTAACTGCAACGGGAAGGACAGCCCAGCGTGGGGATCAACATAATATGGAAGGGGGTTTTCATTGAACGAATTTGGAAATCCTGACAAGATAATTGTTTTCGTTCAGGTCGGGAGCAGGAAAAAGAATTAAGAAAAATGGTTTCTCATTCAGGCCCATTGTTCATCCTGTGCCTCCTCACGGAGCACATCCTTTGCAGGCCCGATTGCTACAATTTTTCCTCCTCTTACCAGCGCCACCCTGTCGCATATGTCCCTGACGAATTCGAGGTCATGGGAAACGACGATGAAGGTCTCCTCCATCTCATCACGGGCATGGAGAATCGAGTGCTTCACATCCATTTTTGTAATCGGGTCCATGGTTCCCGTGGGTTCGTCAAGGACAACGATTCGCGGTTCCTTTATCAGGACCTGGGCAAGGGCCACCCTGTGCCGTTCGCCGTCCGACAATTCCCCGGGATACCGTGTAAGTATCTCCCGTGCTTTCCCTTCAGGGAAACCTGCCATGCCAAGAGTAATGATTGCCTTACGTACTGCAAGTTCTTTTGGGAATTCGAGCCCTATAGAATCAGACAGGTTATCGATGACAGTCCTGTGAGGATACAGATCGTATTCCTGATGGAGAAGCCCAATGTATTCTTTTGCGCGTCCCCTTTGATCAATACCGGGTTTCGTCATATCAATCCAGGCATCTCCGATCTTTATATTCATTTCACCGCTGGTTGGCTCGATGATTCCGGAAATAATCCTCGAAATGGTGGTTTTTCCTGCACCGCTCTTACCGATGATTCCGAATATTTCCTTCTTTGAGACGTCGAACGTCATCGTATTCACGGCCCGGACAACGCCTCTGTCTACCGACATGTAACGCTTAGACACGTCCCTTGCAGAAAGAATCGTCTCTCCTGTTTCCGGAATTTCATTTTCGTCGCCATTCTCGTAATCCCCCGTAAATGACTTAATGACTTCAGAGGGCCTGCCGATTGCTGCAATTTTACCATTCACAAGGAGCATGGCCCGGCTTGCCATATCCTCAATAACGTGGGGAAAATGCGATGTGACGACGATCCCCATATTGTTTGTTATTGCTGACTCCGTTAGCATCCGGTGGACAATTTTTGCCGTTTCCGTATCGAGTGTTCCTGTCGGTTCATCGGCAAACAACATTGCGGGGTTCTTTGCAAGCTGCCGGGCCAGTACCACACGTTGTTTTTCCCCGCCTGAAAGATCGCGGGCGATATGCATCATCCGGTGAGAGAGACGTACCTGGTCAATGAGGTCTGCAGCCCTGCTAATCGCTTTTTCCTGCGGGTAATCGATATCATCCAGTGCATGGAGGACATTATCGATAACGCGGTCATCGCCGTACAAGGCAAATGTTCGCTGGAACATGATGGCAGTGCGGTGCATTACACGGGATTTCAAACCATCGCTTTCCTGATCCCAGAGATCGACATCCGTAGCGACGAGTTTTCCGCCACAAACCGGGCATGGATTTCCGGAGCTGCTCTGAACGTCCATATAATCACATTCCGGGCAGGCTGAGACATGGTAAACAACCGAACCACTGGTCGGCGGGTTTTCGACTCCCCGCAGGAGGTGCATCAAAACACTTTTTCCGGCACCGCTCCTTCCAATAATTCCGATGATCTCCCCTTCGGGAATCACGAAAGAGATGTCGTCAAGGACCCTGTGACCGTCGAAATCCATGCAAAGATTTTCAACAGTGACGAACGGAGATGTCATGTTATCTTCATCGATGCGGGTTCTTTCCTGCCGGGCTGTCCGAAAGGGTTTCCCTGGTTGTTGTTCTTCTGTACCTGTTTGAATGAGCAACTTTATCGCAGGGCCTTAAACCCCTTCCAATAATTCTCCCCCGGTGAAGAGGGCCTGTACCATCAAAATCCGGCATGGGATCATGTCCTCGTACACAATATTTACACATATGAGCATAAATAATTATTATTGCTGATAAAAATAATGACCCGGACTGAAAGCCAGGACTAACGTTATTTTTTGGATCCCGGTGCCGCAGTGATAATCTGGAGCGCTGCACATACTTCAGGCAGGCGTTCCGCAGGCATTCCCATCACCATCTCTTCGTCTGCGATCCCCGAAAATTTTCTCGAACCGTCGCACCCCAGTGAGAAATTAGGTCTTCCGGTAAGATATGTCTGAGCCGTTGCATCGGAGCAAACAGACTGGATTCCCGAAAACTCTGCATGGATTCTTCCGCCAATTCTGAAGAGGGACGACTGGGCAAGTTTCAGCATACTCCATGGATTTGCGACGATAAATATAATGTGAGGGGTAAACGGAACCTTTTCGAGAGGCGCGTACACTGTGGCGTAGGTTTCGCCACTCTGAAGGTGAGGTATTGCCTCCATAGTTCTTTTACAGGCAGGAGCACTGTTGAATTTTCCAAGTTTGAAATAGAATTCCCCGGTTATGAGAGTATGGGTTTTTTCCCGGAGTCCAAGTGCCCATGCGCCGCCATTACATTCATGTTTCGGGGAGGTGGCAAAAAATATCCTGCCTTCTTTCCGGGCCAGGTTTACCATGGAACAATGCCTCACCGTCTTCTCTATTTCTTCGACGCCGGCGGGAATATCGTCTTTTGTGGCCGCAAATTTCAAAGCAACCGGGGATCCGGTCATTTTTAGGGCATTTTTCAGTATTTCGGATGACTCAGCATAATTCACTGGGATTTTCATAGGTTCGTCATTCATGTGCATCGGCTTCCCGACCCATAATGGATCAATCACTCATATGCGCATAATTATTAAAAATAGCTGGATGACACCGGCCCCGGTATTAATGACCGGGTGCTTCAGGTAATTCCTTCGGGATATTTTGACGCATTTATATCGGCACCAGCTTTCGGCAGCCTTTTGGTATCCGGCAGTTCTACTTGCTTTTCCATTTACGAGCCCGTTACCCTTCTTCCGCCGGGTTTCCCGGAGAACCCGCCATGCCTTCTTACGCACGAGGCTCTTATTCTTGTTTCCTTGTTACAAAGCCCCGGAAATAATCGTCCACAAAAAATAATGACGAAATATGTTTTCGACAATGGATATTGAGGCAATCCACGAAATTTTAATTATAAGGAACTTCACATGGTGCATTCAGAAAACGAGCAACCCGGTCAAAGAAGTGATAGAATGTGGACCGAAGACTTCTTTTTCGACAGAAATTCCGATAGTATGATGGTGGTTATCGCGCATCATTTACAGAAAATACAGGATCCTGTGATGCAGCAGGTCCAATGTCTCTTCGTTTTACCAGATACCGGTATACCCGGGCATCGCTGATACATGGGGTGGGTGCCCACTCTCTCTTCAGCACAATAAAGGGAAATTGCACGAAGTTCCCATGCTGGAGACGGTGCAAAAATCCTGAGACAGTGTTGCACTGGTAACGGGTCAGGCCGAACCGGTCGCGAAGCTCCCTGAACGGTAACCCATCGCTCATCAGCGCCCTCCTCCTCCATGAACTGCTCAAGAAGTTCCGGCATTCCAGGATATTTTCTCATTCGTGTAGTTCAAGGCATGGGTGAATCAGAGTCCTTACTCTCAAAAAAATCAGGTCGGGGATGCCTCAATTTCCGCTACCAGATTTTTCATGACGATGTCCACTGCCTTCCATGTCGGAGAATCGGCGTGGCGAAGGATATATGGTCTGCCCTCATCGCCGGCTTTAACCATCTCCGGGTCGATGGGAATCGCTCCAAGATAAGGGACGCCAAGATCCTCCGCCGCTTTCTTTCCCCCCCCCCTTTCCAAAGAGACTGATAACCTCCCCGCAGTGGGGACAGACCATACCGCTCATGTTCTCTATAATCCCGAGGATCGGCAGATCAAGTTTTTCAATAAATTTTGCTGCCTTGATCGCATCTATAACCGCCACGTCCTGAGGGGTGGTTACAATGACAGCGCCACGGACATTGGGAGCCAGTTGGGCAATGGTGAGCGCCTCGTCACCGGTGCCGGGGGGGAGGTCAACCACGAGGTAATCGAGTGATCCCCAGTTTACTTCAGTAAGGAACTGCTGGATTGCAGACATTTTCATCGGACCCCTCCAAATGACCGGCGTATTGGTATCCGGAAGGAGAAAACCCATTGACATGACTTCGAGGTTGCCCATAACATGAATGGGTTCCATGGTGTTTGCGAGTACTGCTGGTCTCTGGTCTTCGATACCAAGCATCTTCGGGATGCTCGGACCATGGAAGTCGAGATCGAGCAGACCCACATTTTTCCCATTATGTGCAAGTGCGAATGCAAGATTTACCGAGACCGTGGATTTTCCGACTCCGCCTTTGCCACTCAGTACCAGGATGACGTGTTTCACATCGATCTTTGCTTTCGGTGGCAATCCTTTCTGGATATGGGATGCACCCTCAGTTTCCGGGTGTTTATCAGTATTTATTGTCATAATCAGTTTCTATGATTATTTTCAACGAGACTGGTTCCAGGTTATTGCCCGATCCACTGCTCGTGTCCCCGGGAACCGGGGGAGTTCAACAATTTTTCAGCGACGTGCATAAGATCGACGGGGTTAATGCCCGCTACATTCATGATCGGGACCATGCGTGCAGACTGCTTTCGCCCTGTGCAATTTTTCCTGCCATGAAATCCCTGATTACGGACTCTATCTGACCGCGTACTCCAAGGAATACTTCGATATTATTCGCGCAAAACAGATCTACTGCCCGTGGGCCCATACCGCCTGCAAGGACGTGGGTAACATTATGTTCTGCAAGGAATACCGGAAGTTTTCCAGGCTCGTGCCCGGGGCTTTCTAAAATTTCCTTGTTGGCAATCTTGTTATTCTCGATGTCGAACACTGCATATTCGGTACAATGTCCAAAATGGGCAGAGACTTCGTCTCCTTCTTTTGCAATGGCAATTTTCATGTTATCTCCTTCGGATGGTTCATTTCCCGGAATCCTGCGGGTATTTATGTACTCATATGCGCATAAATAGTTAAAACCTTTTGATTGTACAGTTCTTATCAGCACATTAACTAACTGTGATTTCAACGCCCTTTCATAGGTTGGTGGACAGGGGAATCACCGCACCGCGACCGGAGAAACGAAGCGCCCGGAATAGCCCACCTAATCATATGCAAGCCGTGTCTTCTCATCGGTCAGGGTTGGCGCAATCATTTCTCTCGACGCTGCAGAATCCCACGAGCCAAGCTGCTGGTGGGTTGTATAATATTTCCGGGGGATCGGGTGCGTGCCGATAACAACCTCCATCCCATACTTTTCCCTGATAAACCGGGAAAAATAGGAAATCCGGGGGCAGGGAGGATACCCGACGATAAGGCCGGTCGCAAGGTGGATAACCTCGGCGCCATTGTTCTTCATCTCCTGCGGTACGTGACTCGACATTCCCGCCCGGGCAGCCGTTACAGGTTGCAAAGCCCACCAGTTCAACATCTTTTCCTTTGTACCGTTCAAACGCACCCTCGCGGTTGTGCAGCGCCCGCAGGCATTTTCCCCCGGCACATGTCCGGTACCGATCGCAGATAATAATTCCGAGTTTTACCGCATTTTCCATGTTCATTTCCTTGATATTTCCGAATTTAAGATTTGCATTTTCATTATGAAAGATAAATATCGCAGATGAATTCTCTAGGGCAGGCAATCGAACCGGATTATGATGAATATCCATCAGTGATCTGCAGTTCCCCGGGAAATCGCCGGCATATTTTCTTTTCCTGAGTATCCCTCTGGTTTCTTTATCTTATTCCGGATCGAGAATAAGCATAGAGATAATGTTCTGCTCCTTATCAGAGCATTATACAGGAACCGGAGATATGGTCATCTCTCTGTTTGAATGACGGCAAATCTCATAATTATTTCCCATATGCACATAAATCATATAACGTTCGTGCCGAATGATGAATGTAAACGTAATAAGAATAAAATTGTATTCGTCCGGAAGCCGGACATGGAGATTTGGATATTTTGTCTGAGATCGGAGAAGTACCATGAGCCATTCTATTCTTGACGATCTGATAGCCAGCCTTCCGGATGATCGCACTCCCGTGCGATCGGTGACGGTTGGTGCACACTGGACCGCGGTCTGCAGCCGCCACTGCGGTCTTGCCACAACTATTATCGGCGAGAAGCCTCACGATCATGCCACTGTCGTGCGGGATGCAGGGCGACTTCACCTCATGACTGCACAGGAACTGGCTCGGTATGCACGCTCTGATAACCTTCTCGAAGCCGGTATCGGAATAGCGGCAATCAATTCGCTCCTCGACATGGATGAACGCGATGCTGTTGAGATCAATGCATCCGAACTATTGATGAAACGGGGAGAAGGAAAGAACGTGGCACTTGTGGGGCATTTTCCCTTTATTCCCAGGCTCCGCAAGTCTGTTAAGAACCTCTGGGTGATCGAGCTGCACCCTTCGGGAGATGACTATCCCTCGCAATCTGCTGAAGAACTTATCCCCAGGGCTGATATTGTGGCGCTCACCGGGAGTACCCTGATCAATCATACGCTGGATGGTCTCCTTAGATTGTGCCATTCGAATGCACTGGTGATCCTCCTCGGGCCCACAACATCCCTTTCGCCAGTACTGTTTGAACATGGGGTGGACATTATTGCCGGCTCCCTGGTCGTCGATGAAGACGCCGTGCTGCATGCAATCGGGCAGGGTGCGACATTCCAGCAGGTCAAAGGGGTTCGCCTGCTGACGTTCACCCGTACTGGTGCATCAAAGTTCCGGGGGACATGAGTGAATACCTCCCGAAAACAGCAGGGGACCATGGATATATTCAATAAAAGCCTCTCAATCGTCGTTTTCAATCCGACACCCCGTTCCTTTGCGGATAAGGATTACCCGATCCAATACCATTATCAATCATGTGAATATATATTCATAACTTGAGGCGAAACAAATGCCAGGATTAGATCAGACTGGACCTGCCGGATATGGACCCGGCACGGGAAGGGGCATGGGCCCCTGTGGCAGAGGTATGGCTTTTGGACGAGGATTCAGGCAGGGATTTGGCCGAAACTTCGGAAGAAGCCGTGGCTTTTGCTGGAATAATTACGTCGAACCCGAGCCCCTGAGCACGGAAGCTAAGAAGCAATTACTCGAAGCAGAACTCAGGCGCATTGAGGTAGAAAAAGACTGAAATCCAGAGACGGCTAACCTCTCTTGAGTAATGCCGGGAAGAAGACGATGCAGGAGGGTAGGCTTCCAGCCTGCCTTCACGTCCTTCGGGCCTGCGGAAGCAGGTAATACTACAGGGCCTGAAGAGACTATTTTGACAATAGATGAATTTGAAGCAATACGGCTCAAGGATTTGGAAGGTCTCGACCAGAGCGAGTGTGCCGAAAAGATGGATATTTCGCAGCCGACATTTCATCGTCTTGTAATAGCTGCCCGGAGGAAAATTGCCGATGCGTTGACGCACGGGAAGACCATCAGGATCGAAGGCGGGTTTTACCGGTTCTGAACCGGGTTATGGCAGTCGTTTCAAAAATGAGTTTTTCTTCCGTCGAAACTATTAGAATACGTCCTTTCTTGTATATTTTCTTTACAAGCCGTACTCTTTAAAATATCCGGTTGAAGAGTGCGGGATTCTCCACGAATTAAGTGATTCTCGTTTACGTTCCTTCCGTTCATCCGGTTTCTTTGCAGATTTTATAAAAAACTCCCCGCATCATTCGCTGCGATATAACTTCACCCGTCCGTTCGAGTGTTCCGAGGATCTTCGATACCTCACCGCCGCTTAATCCGGAGGAGCGGACAAGATCTTCAACGGTTGATGGCCTCCTGGAAAGCGTTGCCCTGATCAGGTCAGATGCCCCGCTTTTTACCTGCCCTGCAGGGGAAGCCGGAAGTTTCCGGCCTGCAATTTCAATACCCGATCGCCCAAGTGCGCTACGAACCCGGTCCATTTCGGTCCTCGTTGCTGATCCAACCCATCCCTCTGCAGGAGGCCGGTCCACCGTGTTCAACTGAACATGATCCGGATTGATCTGTTCTATCGCCACTTTTAGCCCTGACAGTTCCTTATCCGTAGTATTCAGGCCGGGAATGACGAACACTTCGAGCCAGAGAGCTCCCTGGTACATTGAACGGAACTCCACCATTCCATTGATTATTGACTCTATCTTCAGTGATGTGTGGGGGTTGTGGATACATTCGAACGTTGATTGGGATATCGTGGAAAGCGTAGGGATGACCCGGTCGGCAGGAAGGAGTTCCTCCCGGATATCCGGACTGGTCAGGAGGCTGCCATTGGTAAGGACGCTTATGGTATATTCCGGGTATTCGTGCTTCACCCGGGCGATTACCGGCCCAAGCGACCGGGCGAGTGTCGGCTCCCCCGAACCTGCCAGCGTGATCGAATCAAGGTATGGCCTGTACGAAAGCACCTCGCGGAGCTCCGCGGTAACTTCTTCTGCGGGAAAAAAGTTCTGCCGGGTGATTGTTTTTACTGTTGTGTGCCCGCATTCGCAGTAGGCGCAATCATACGGGCAGGTCTTAAACGGGACGAGGTCAATGCCGAGCGAAAGTCCAAGCCTTCGGGAGAGGACCGGTCCGAAGATGTGCCTTTTTGTCATGGTGGTCCTCAGTGCGGGTCGAACACGGTCTCTACTTGCCAGAATCGCCCCGATCGGTTTTGGTGATCCGGGGGCAGATCCCGCCCCCCATTTTCGGACAAATAGTTTCATCCTTTTTCGGGCAGTTTCCATCGATCCTGCGGGCGCACCCCGCAATTTGTATAGGTTTTCCATGAATCAGGGCATCGGCGATCTTGCGATGTGCCTCATGAATATCACGCCAGATGGTTTTTCGGGAAACACCGAGAGCTGCGGCTGCCTGCTCCTGTTCAAGTTCCTGCAGATCGATGAGGTTAAGTACCGCCACCTCTTCAGGCAGCAACGAGATAATCTCCTCATCTTCATTCGAACTGCACTGTGGAGCAAAACACTGCCCTGGTGGTCCTCCTTCGAGAGACCTGTTCAGGCGTGGGCGGCCCCTCCGCCGGCAGCACTCACCTTTGTCACCGCTTGTTGCCAAGATCCATCACCTCCCGTTCAAGATTAGCTGCCAGTGTTTGAATGGCTTGTGCTGCTGGAGATGCAGGCGTAAGGGTTACAGCCCTTCCTTCTCTCACCGCCTCAATAACTGCCGGATCAAAGGGGATACGCCCTGCAACCGGTATATCCTCGTCTCTGCACCATTGGCAGATGGTGTCGGTGAGTGACATGTCCAGATCAAACTTGTTGATCGCAACGAGGATTCTTGGCTTGAATTGCCGGCAGACTACAACAACCCGCTTGAGGTCATGGAGCCCCGCGACGCTCGGTTCAGTAACGATTAAGACGATGTCTACGCCGCTGACGGTCGAAATGAGAGGGCAGCCAGTGCCGGGGGGACCGTCAATGAGCAACAAGTCGGAGTCCCGATCCCGGTCCAACGCCATTTTTTTCACGGTATGAACGAGGAGGCCGGAGTTGCCCGCACCCGGGACGAGCCGCGCATGTACCAGGTGCCCGCGACCGGTCTCCGTATACACGACCTCTCCTGTCTGTCGTGGCTTCATTTCAACGGCCGAAACGGGACAGGCCTCGACGCAAACAGCACAGCCCTCACAATGGAGGGGATTGATCCGGTAGTAATCATCACCCTTTTCAATCGCGTTGAACCGGCAGTGTTCCTCACACTCTCCGCACATTGTACAGAGGGCGGGATCGATGACCGCGACGTTCATCCCCATAAAAGGTTCCGTGTGGATCAGGCATGGGTTCAGCAGGAGTGCAAGATTGGCCGCGTCGACATCGCAGTCTGCAAGTACCAGGCTTCCCTTGAGTAAATGGGCAAGTGCTGCAGTTATCATCGTCTTTCCCGTTCCCCCCTTGCCGCTGACGACCGCAATCCGGATCATTGTTCCACTCCGGCAAGTGTGCAGCATCTGGAATAGAGATCGGCAAAGACCTTCTGCCATTCCGGCCGTGTACGGCAGAGAAGGTCGCCCCTGCTCTGGATGGCGGCAATATCACGGTCGAACGGAATGGTGAGGAGCACTTCAAGGTCGTGGTCCGTGCAGAACCTGAGAGTTGCCTGGTCCTGTCCGTCGCTCCTGTTGATGACGATCCCCGCCGGCACGCCAAGCTGGTCGGCCACATCAACGGCAAGCTCAAGGTCATGCATACCGAAGGGTGTGGATTCCGTGACAAGGATACAGGCATCGCATCCTTCCAGCGTCTCTATGACAGGGCATGACGTGCCTGGTGCCGTATCATAGATTATCAGGGACCTTCCGGATGCTGCATTTTTTGCCGCTTTAATAACCGGTACTGCGTGGGGACTACCTGTGTCCAATACTCCTGAGATCAGGTGAAGACCCGCCTCTGGTTCAGCAAAGTCCAAAGTCCCTACCCGTTTTGGCTCCTCATGAACGGCTCCTTTCGGGCAGACCATCGTGCATCCGCCGCATGAGTGGCAGAGCTCGGAAAAAAAGAGGATACGGTCGCGGAGCACGGTAATTGCCCCGGTACTGGCAAAATTCACCGCACCGGCCGCAGTGATCGCAGGTGGCTTCATCGATCATGGGCACCGGTACAGTGACATCCCGTGTCGTAACCGGCGACGGAAAGAAGAGGTGGAGGTTAGGTTCCTCCACGTCGCAGTCCACTAACGTAACGTCACAGGTCCTGGCGAGCGTGAAGCCAAGGTTGGCGGCAACCATGGTTTTACCGGTCCCCCCCTTACCGCTTGCAACCGCGAGTTTCATGCTTTCACCTCTGTTATAGTATCCCCGGAGGATCCGTGGCCAGATTCTCTCACCATGGAATCTTTATTCCATACGCGGAAGGGCATTCCTGCTGAATTGCCCGAATGCATCCCTGACCGTGCCCCCGGCACGGTACGCATACAGCGCGATCCCTGCAGCTTCCAGTACAGCACGGGCATTCCCGCCCAGTTGCCCGCTAATAAGTGCATTCGCCTTGTGATCAATAATTATCTGGGCGACTTTCGGGCCTACTCCCCCGGCCCCTGCAGCAAACGGATTCGCGATTGCTCCAAAGGATCCGGTTTCACTATCCATGATAATAAAATATGGTGCTCTCCCGAATCGTTCTTCGGTCGGGGCATCCGGTGTGGCACCTTGTGCCGTAATGCAGATTTTCATTCAGTTCATATCCTTGTTATATTATTACTCATATGAGCAAAATTAGATAAACATACGGATAGCACCATAAGCACCATCACTATCAATTCCCGCGACAATTACGGTCATGCAAGGCATCCATACATCTGGATTTCAATATCGGCAGCTCCAGGGGAAGAATTGCGCCCTCGGCAAATGTGCATGTGATTGCGAATAATCTATAAAACATCTTCAATAACGGTACCGCATTTGATCCAGCCCGGTATTTTCGAGAAGGAAGTCGTTCCGGACTATTCCCCCGGTGACGGTCCCATATACTTGAGAGAAATAAGTAAGGCTCGTACGAAATGATTCAAATGCATTATCCAGGAGTGGCTTTTAAGCAGGATTACAGATTTCTTAGTCTTTTAATCTGCCATTTATTACTCATATGAGCAAAATTAAATAAGCATGGTAAATAATACATACCATTATCCCGGAAGAGACTGCTGGCAGGCAGAATTTATCCTTGATAATTATGATCACGCAGCTGAGCATGGAACCCCTCGTGGATTAACGCGGAAGCACTCAATAATCCACACAATATATTGAGAACAACCCTTCCGGGTACCTGATTATTTATAACCGTTCCTGAATTGGCCGGGATTGATCCTGCTGGTTTAACAAAACCGGAATTCGCCATCAGCCTGACTGACTCTTCCGAAAAATAATATCTGGCACCAGTGTATGAATCCCAAATCGGCACTCTGGGTCAGATCCGGGTATCTTGTAACAATTTGTGCCATTTTTTCCAATTTCGTAGCAGATATACTCCGGTTCCTGTTGCAAGGCCGATTCCTCCTATAATCCACGAGTTGGAATTCAGGAACACGATCAGTCCGACGCAGGTAATCGTTCCGGCCAGTGGAATAGTGCCGGGATAGCGCCTGATCCCGGAGGGGATTTTCATGGCGGCGATATTGGCGATAAGATAATAGACAAGCATTGCGAATGTGCTTACGCCTATAACCAGGGCTAGATCAGCCAGGAGAATGGCGGCGATCATACATGCGCCGGTAATCCAGATAGCGTAATGCGGCGTAAAAAATCGTGGATGCAGCCTGCCGGCGAATGCAGGGAGGTCATCGCTTCTTCCCATAGCAAACACGATCCTCGAAACTCCCATGATCGTAGTCAGAAGAACGCTTGCCGTGGCAATCATGGCACCGATAGAAATAACGAGTACGGCCAGCGGGCTTCCAGTGATACGTACAGCATCTGCAAGAGGTGACATGGAATGAGAAAGGACCTCAGTGCCTGCCAGTCCTGTGGCCATTAACCCGACAAGGACATAGAGGAGGGTAGAAACCCCCAGTGCGATATAAATTGAACGGGGAATGGTATTCTCCGGGTCTTTCACCTCTTCTGCCATGATTGTTACGCGGGCAAAACCGGTATATGCAAAAAAAATGAGGGCAGCACCCATGAGAATACCTGTGGGGCCGGCGGGAGCAAACGGTGTGAAATTACTGATCTTGAAATAACCGAGCGCAAAGGCGATAAAAAATAACAGGATGAGGACTTTGAGGGACACCAGACTATTGTTGATCAGTGTAGACTCTTTTAGCCCGAAATAATTGATGACCAGGAATATTAAACAGATAACGACCGCGATCATTTTTACTGGTATTTCCGGAACTATCGTGACAAAATACTGGGCGAAACCCAGTGAAACAGCTGCCCCGACAAAAATATTGGAAAATACCCAAATCCATCCCGCAATATAGCCGGTAAAGGGAGAGATAAGTTTCCTGGCGAACGAGTATGTCCCACCTTCCTCAGGAAGGTATACAGAGAGTTCTGCTACACTCATAGCGGAAAAAACTGCGATAACGCCAGCAATGAGGATAGACAGAATCATTGCCGGTCCGGCCAGACCGGCCACAATACCCGTTACGATAAAGATACCGGACCCGACTATCGCACCGATCCCGAGTGCAGAAGCACTAAAAAGTCCAATTTCACGCTTTAAGCGGACTTTTTCAGCCATTTTCATCCCGATTGATGGTTATCGGAAAATCATTCTGTTATCCGGGGAACTCAGGTTCGCAGGGACAGAAAACCTCTGATGAATACCGGTGCATCTGAACATTTTTGCTTGTACCAGGTTTCGATTTCAGTTTTTTTGCTGTATAACAAAAACCAGGACCCTATGATGATTTCATCGTCGGGTTTGATACTGTTACGGGGTCGATCGTGGCATCAATGAGGAGGTCGAAATCGATCTCCTTCATCCAGTTGGCTTTCTCGAACATGTTCATGAAACAGACCCCGATAACGGTGGATTCCTTGTGACCTGCGATCACCGATTTTGCATCATCGACAGTCACGGGTACGTTCGGCATGGCCAGGCCTCCCATAATAACCTGCGCCATGGGAAACAGAGGTGCCTGATCGGGTGATATCTGCATCCCGATACCGTCAATAAAAATAATTTTTTTCGCTATATTCTCCTTGAAATAAGGAACAAAGACCTGATCGAGATCAAGTCCGCGAACGGCAAAAGCAAGCAGTTCTATAAATGGCGTACAGGTACCGGGCACTCCGTAATAAACAACCTGATCTCCTTTTCCGAACTGGTTCTTCTCGAGGTATTCTTTAAACGGACGAAGTATTCCGGGAACTCCTTTGAGTGGTGCAGGGGCGTTCATCGTGGTTCACGTCAACAGGAATCACTTGTTATGATATCTTAATGCTGCCGGTGCACGAATCACGGTCCGATTAATCCCATCCGAACGCCATCCCGACACCTGCTTCCTGCAGGGGAGAATTTCTGGCGAGTTCAATTTTAGAAGATAACGAGGTACAGTGACAGGCGTGAAGTGCGGTCAGGTGGAGATCCTTAAGGTACTTTCCCGTGTTGTCTATTCTTTGCCTGTCTGGTGTAAGCAGGTGCAGACCTCCGATTATATCGATAATACGATGTTCCCCGCATACCTTTCTCGCATGCTCTGTAATATTACATATCCCTGAATGGGAGCATCCGGTAATGATTACCAGTCCATTTCGAGTGCGAAATGCGAGTGCAGAATCATCCAGCATACGATCCTTTTCAATTCTGCCATCTTTCATGATAATGGTCCGTTTTCCGGGATCAGATAATTCGAAATCAAATATCCTGTTGATCTGTCCAAGGAATACAAGGTTTTCGGTAAGCCATTCAGGCTGTACCGATTGAATAACGGTGAAATGCCTTGACAGTTCTTCTTCAGACAGGATAGACCCGGTATTCGGGACCGGTGATTTCGGGCGCGGATAAAAACAGTACGGATGGGATACTATAATGGGCACCTTGACCGGTATCCGGTGGATGATGGATGTTGTTATATACTGGATAAATGCAGGTAATCCGCCGGTATGATCCAGGTGACCATGGGAAAGAACGACGAAATCGAGATCGAGCAGGTTTTCTCCCATTTTTTGAGCGTTTTTCAGGAACAGGTCCGAATAACCTGTATCGAAAAGGATTTTCTGACCTTCAGTTTCGATGAGGAAAGAGAGGCCTGGTTCTCCGGAAAAATACCTGTCGGTGATAGTACAGATTATCCACGAGTACTTTCAGGGATAACCCGGGGGCCATATATCCTCATTGTCCCTTTGAAGGATAGGTTTTTCTCAATATCTGTGAACTGCCGGAATTATTAAATATGGAGAGAATAATGTCCCATCGGTGTAAAAAATGCCAACCTTTGCATGCAGGGATATCGGTATGGATTGTGACTTCAAGGCATCCGCTGCCACTGAGGCGGAGTTGCTGGGCAAGATCGCAGAACACGCAAAATCGGCTCACAAAATAGACAAAATTCCGCCTGATTTAATGGATAAAGTAAAAAAAGCTATTAAAAAGTAAATTTTTTGGCTTTGAGACTTTTAGAAATCCAACCTTATTCCAGCCCCCCTATCTCAAAAATAGGCTGGCCTCTTCAATTTTATCAACCCCTTGTTCATCCGCATTCCCAAAAGACACCGGAATTTGAGGCAATACTGCCCGCATTCCTGTCCGTTAACGAAAACACTCAATAATTATCTTTCAAGGAAATAAAGCCCATATCACCTCTTTTTAAGCAGATTTCGGGCCAGTATTGGTGTTCGTTCAGTCCAGTGGTTCGATTGATCTGGCAGGCTTCCAGCAATTTCCTTATATCTCTCGGTATTAACACAGGAAACGGTGATCCCGACCTTCGGGGAATAGTATATAATAGTATTCAGGAATTGAGGAATTGCCAAAAAGCGGCTGATTCCGAAGACCGATAAATGCTGGACTTTTCAAAACCGATTAGTTTGGAGAGCAGTTATGATAAATTAATTATTCTAACTAAATTTAACTATTTTATTAAAAAGAATTGGTTAATTTTAATACAAATTATGTCCCATAAGTGCATTATGAAACCATTACGATATGGAATTTTTTTCGCATTGCTACTTATCTGCATTATTATATCCGCGGGTTGCACATCGTCAACTCCTGGAACACAGGCGCCCCCGGTCACAACGCAGGTCGTGGCGACGACAACCCCGCAGAGCAGCATACTTGTGTTTGCAGGTGCGGGACTGAAAGCCCCTCTGGATGAAATCGGGCAGGCTTTCACCCGGAAATACGGTATCGCGGTCCAATATAACTACGGTGGTGCCGGCACCCTCGTATCCCAGATGAACCTGACCCGAAAAGGCGACGTATTCATGCCTGGATCGACCGTGGAATTCCAGACTGCCAAGGATCAGGGACTTGTGAATGAAAGCCAGCTTGTAGCATATCACGTCCCGGTAATCGTAGTTAAGAAAGGGAATCCGAAAAATATCTCGTCACTAAAAGATTTTGCTCAACCAGGCCTGAAAATTGCACTGGGTGATGTCAATGCCACGGCAATAGGCAAAGCCGGTGCGAAGATGTTCCAGAAACTCAATATCACTGCTGCAGTCGAGAAGAATGTCATTACCCGCACTCCGACGATCAATGAACTTACGGTGATCATGAATACCGGGCAGGCAGATGCGGCACTCCTGACCCTTGACCAGGTCAATCCGGATACGATGGATGTTATCCCGATCCCGGTCAGTGATAATGTGGTCCTGGTAACGCCAATCGGTGTCACTACGTATTCAAAGAATACGGATGCCGCATCTGAATACGTCGCTTTTGTTGCATCGGACGAGGGTAAAGCATACTTTGCAAAGCACGGATTCCCCATCTACCCGGACCCTGCATATGCAAATGTGACCCCTTGAAATAACACTTCAAAAAACTTTTTAATGATTCGGAGATGCTGGTTATAATGGATTTCATACCTATTGGAATAGCACATTCGCCTTTTAACACTCCGGGGGCCCCACCGTTCCAGAGTGCATTTTCACAGGCAGAAGGAAACATCGAGGTATTTTCCGAATACCGGGAAGGACTGGAGAATATCGAAGGCTTTTCCCATCTCATTATCCT
This sequence comes from uncultured Methanomicrobiales archaeon, assembly GCA_963809105.1. GTDB lineage: Archaea > Halobacteriota > Methanomicrobia > Methanomicrobiales > Methanospirillaceae > CAIKOD01. The sequence continues at coordinate 1,056,223 of CAWEIC010000005.1, forward strand.
TTCTCATTTCAACCGGGCGCAGAGACAGGCTCTCTCTGAACAGCCGCTATCGGATGGGGAGATGCACCATGGCATTTTCGCAACCCGCCATTTTAACCGGCCCAATCCAATCGGAATTTCTTATGTGGCTTTGGACCGGGTCGCCGATGGAATACTCCATGTCAGGGGACTCGACCTGCTCGATGGAACACCGGTTCTTGATATAAAACCCTATGTTCCTGCTTTTGATAGTATTCCTGCTGCTGTATCCGGATGGGTCTCAGACTGAGCATATCGAACGGATACGTGCAACGAGTCTCCAGGCCCAGCAGGACCTTCTGAAAAATAATAGTCGTGGATGAATTCGGACCGGTCCAGATGCGTAGATTCTCTCTTATCTTGACATTCATCGTTTTTTTCATTATAAGCGTAACTCTCATCTGCCTGGTCCTGTATTCCCCGCTGTCTGTTCTCGCAGAAAGCCTCACAAACCCGGAAATCCAGTTTGCAATCCTCCTGAGTCTTGTCACGAGCGTTCTATCAACCTTGATCTGCATCGCGGTTGCTATCCCCGTGGGATATGCCCTTGCCCGTTACCAGTTCCCCGGGAAACGGATTGCAAGCCTTGTACTGACCCTTCCGCTCACGCTGCCTCCATTGGTTGCGGGCATCGCACTCCTCCTGTTTTTTGGCACAACCCCGTGGGGGCAGGCGCTGGAAAACGTCGGGTTCACAGTAATTTTCACGCCTCTCGGAATCGTGGTTGCGGAGGTATTCGTAAATCTTCCGTACATGACACGAATAATGCGATCTTCATTTTCGACGGTGAATCCGCGGTTCGAGTATGTTGCAAAAACACTTGGATGCACTGATACAAGCGCTTTTTTCCAGGTTACACTTCCTATGGCACGGCATGGTCTCCAGGCCGGAACGATTATTACCTGGTCAAAGTCGATGGGAGAATTCGGGGCTGTGCTGATGCTTGCAGGTGCGACAACCATGAGAACCGAGACACTGCCCATAGCGCTTTACCTCAACATATCAGCCGGAGACCTGAACCTTGCCGTAACTGCAGCAACAATCCTGATACTGATCTCGCTTCTCGCCCTGTGTACCGTCGAATATTTCGACAAGGATGTATACGTTTTTTAGGAGAATATGATGCTACGGATAGAATCTCTTTCAATTGACCTGGGTGATTTTTCTGTCAGGGACATTTCGCTTGAGATTCGAACGGGGGAATATTTCATCATTCTCGGTCCGACCGGGGCGGGAAAAACCATTCTTCTGGAGACCATTGCCGGGATCCATAAGCCGGATGCAGGCAGGATTTTTGTTGATAATCAGGAGATCACATCGCAGGAACCCTCCGAAAGGAATATCGGGATAGTATATCAGGACTACATGCTGTTCCCCCATCTCACCGTTGAAAAAAATATTGCCTTCGGATTACGCCAGAGACGGACATTACCCGATGAACAACAGACTATCGTTCGTGAGATCAGTAACATCCTCAATATCTCTCACCTGCTTCCCCGGTATCCGGTAACCCTGAGCGGCGGGGAACTTCAGCGGGTTGCACTGGCACGGGCCCTTGTCCTGAAACCATCCATACTATTGCTTGACGAACCTACAAATGCACTTGACAGTCGCACACGAGAGCAGATGCGCAGGGAGCTATCCCGTATCCGCAACCTTACCGGGACTACCATTATCCACATCACACATCATTTCGACGACGTCTACGCCCTCGCCGATAGAATTGCCATCATGCAGGGCGGGAACATTGTTCAGGTCGGAGAACCTTCCGAAGTATTTCTCCATCCGTTCAATACCTTTGTTGCAGAATTTCTCTGTATAGGAAATATGATACGGGGTACGTCATCCAAAACCGGAAACCTTGTACGGGTAACATCCGGAAAAGGGCCGGTGTTCTATGCATCATCAGATGTCGTAGGTGACGTTGTTGCCACTCTACATCCTGAGGATGTAATCCTGTCACGGGAACCGTTCACCTCCAGTGCCCGTAATTGCCTGGAGGGAACGGTTACTGAAATCGTGCCGTCCGGAAATACTGTGAGGATTATTCTCGAAGTCGGCTTCCCCCTGACGGCAGTCCTTACCCGCGAGAGTTGTCGCGATCTGGAGCTGGAACCGGGAAGCAGAGTCTATGCAACCTTTAAGGCATCGGCAGTTCATGTAATCCCGGTTGGTCGTTGACCCGGCCGGTACGATAAGGCATTTTACCCTGCTTATATCGTCTTTCTGGTTTGGTTTTAGTTCGTTGGCTATTGTCGTAGCACGACAATCTCATTGATTTATTGTAAAACAGCAGTTTTTCCGAAGTCAAACAAGAAATTTTATTTTACATAAAAGTTACATGTTCAGCCCCAGATCGGGTCATCACCGAACCTTTTCATCCAGTAATCTGCGGGATTCTGTTCAAGATCCCTTGCAAGATCCTCTATTCTGAATGAAAAGACATGATTCATGCAATAACTAACCAAAAGATCATATGCATTCTGTAACCCGATCGTTTTTTCGTGCGAGACCGCAGGTACCTGCTTCGAAACGTCAGGATGGCATTTCTTAATCTGTTCATGATAGTTATGGCGAATTTCGTTCAGACTGGCGCATCCCCCCCGATTCCCAGTATTTCGGCCGCTTCCCTGATGGCACCCGGAGTGAAATCGTCCATAGTACCTGTTCTGTTCATCAAGGATTAATAGCATCATGGTAATCCCGGCCCGATGGTTATCAGTTCCTTCAGAATTCGGCTCTGGCAAACAGGAAATTCAGCTCGATCGAGACGTAAGAATAATTGAACATGGGAAAGGACGATCGCTGTAGTCTTTTTTACTGTCTGCCACTGCAGAATAGTTCATTCCGTTTCACTGCGACTCCTATTCATGAACTACCTTGTTAATCCAATTGGTGTTGTGCACTGTCCGTATAAGACGAGAACCGAAGCGCCTCACCAGGGACGCCTTTCGGATACGGTTTCAGAAATCGAGATTTTTGATACCTATGCGGAGGGATTGAAGGATATCGAAAAGCATCCTCATCTCATCGTTCTTTCATGGTTTGACCGGTCCGACAGGACTGCCCTCACCGCAACGCCGCCGCACACCGGTGTAGAACACGGAGTTTTTGCTACCCGCTCACCCGAGCGACCGAATCCGGTGGGGCTGTGTGTCGTAGACCTGATCGAACGTAAAGGGACAAGGCTGAAGGTCAGGGGCCTCGATTCGATCGATGGAACGCCGGTAATCGATCTCAAGCCATATTCCCCGGGAATAGACTGCATTTGATCCTGACGATTCAGGCAGGTTCCCCAAATTGCATTCTATAACGTCTGACGCGAGTGGTGATATTTCAGACCGGAAGGCCGGAACCGGTTTCTCTGTTATCCAGGGATTGATAAAAACATATCGGAAAATTTATAATATTCTGAATATTATCACGGTGTGTCGTATTGGTTGGTGAAAACCGTTACCGCAATGTCCGTAGATTCAATCACGTATGGTAATTCTTGCAAAGGAAATATTACGGAAAACCAGTTGGATTTCCAGGCCTGTTGATGGCGAAATGAACGGGACGAATACCGATGAATGAAACCAGGTGGTATTAATGGAGGAACAAAAAAAGATAACAACCGATCCGGGAATAACCAACTGGCAACTTCCTCAGTATATTGACCTCCTGAAAAGCAGATATCTTGTCTATCGTGTCAAGGCTGCAGAGGCACTTGGTGATTTAGGTGATATCAGGGCTGTTCCACCTCTTATCGAAGCGTTGCACGACCCATACGTGGATGTGCAGTGGCTCGCGGCGCAGGCACTCGGAAAATTGAAGGACACCCGTGCAGTCGATCCTCTTATTCTCTTATTATCGGCGGAAGATAAGTGGGCCCGTCTTGGGGCAGTAATCGGTCTTGAGGGGATTGGGGATCAAAGGGCCATCGTACCGCTCATCAAGATGTTGAAAGACAAAAATAAACGAATCAGGGCAGAATCTGCACACGCCCTTGGCCTTATCGACGGGGAAGGAATCTCCCTGGATGCCCTAAACAGCATATTACAGGATACCGATGAAAAGGTCAGGAACGAGGTATCCGCTGCAATTGAGCAGATTAATAAGAAAGGTATTCAGCATCCCTGAATTCAGGTATTCTTTTCTCTGGTCTTTCTGAAAACCAGCAATGTTCCGGAACGAAAGTAACAACACCATTCCTGGTTTTCCGGACAAAAGAAAAAAAGATTGGGATTATCCCGATGCCATTTACCTGGCCGGGATAATGAGTGAGCGCTCTCCGGCGGGCATGAAGTCGCGGATTGCACCACGTGCGAACTCGCGGCGTGGCTCGGCGAAGTCGAACTTCAGCGAGGGGTCGGCGAAGGTGATCTTGAACAGCGGGGAGAGTGACCATGCGTCGCCGCGGCCGTAGTGGGCTGCACCGGCGATTGCTGCATATCCTCCCTGGTGACCGACGTTCATGGCGTAGTTCGGGTAGTTTGCTCCACGGAGCTCGTGGACGCAACCCTCGTCTGCACGGATCGAGAGCGAGTTTGCTGAACCGCACTGGTCCTGGAGGTCGTAACCGTAGAAGCCGAGACGTGACCAGCCTTCCTTGTGGAGGAGCATGGACATGTACCATGCGTTCACACCGGCGTTAGCATTGAAGGTACCGATGCCTGCGGTAACTCCGGATGCTGCGGCGAGCACGGTTGCACGCTGGGAACCGCCGAAGTGGCTCTCGAGTGCAGTCGGGAACTGCTCGTACTGTTCCATACCGTACATGGTGACTTCCGATGCGACATCGTTGACTGCATCCTGCTTCAGCGGCACCTTTCCGGGTCCACCGTACTTGTGCTTCACGTAGTCGAAGCCGTAGTACGTGTAGTCATCGAGGATGTTGTCGGTGTATGCAGCGGTTGCATACTGGGTGAACCCGACACCACCGGACATGTAGGACCCGAGCCAGATCTGGTCGTAGAGCATACAGCCGGCAGCGACGACTTCAAGAGATGCCTTGTTGGGGTCGTTCGGGTATTTCCTGTCTGCCTGGACGATATCTGCCAGGTGACCGAACTTCAGGCCACCGGGCTCGTTGGGCCCACGGGCACGGCGGGCCGGCAGGATTTCTGCCATCTGGATAGCGGCCGCGTGTTTTGCTGCGAATGCAAGGTCGGCGACTGCGGCCTCACCGGCGCACATGTGATAGGCACCGATGAAGGTCATGCCGAGCTGCATGGCTGACCACCTGGAGGTGGTCCCACCATCACAGGTCCTTGAGACGGTTGTCGGGATGTGAACGGCCTGCCACATCGACTTGCCGACTGCTGCCTTGAGTGCCTCGGCACTCTTCTTCGGGAAGAGCTTGTCGAGATTCAGGACGAACTGCGGCTCGAGGTCGTCGGCCATCTCGTCGTCACCGGTGAATACCTTGACGTAACAGTCATCCACGAGGGCCGGGTGTGTCTCGACCATGTGTTCCTGGACGACGGCTGCACCGGGCATTGCATGGTTCAGTACGTGGAGGTACTCGTTGATGGTCTCAGGGGTGACTTCCTTGCCGAGACGCTTCTGGAGGGTCTGGTGGGCGAGGTCGAGTCCGACGATGATAGTCCTTCTGATATCGTCCCACATCTGCTGCATTGCAGCGTTGTTGACAAAGTGGAGGTCATCGCCTTCTACAAAGACGCCTGTTCCGCTGACCTCGTAGGACATCAGCTGGCGCTGCCCGAGCGGGATACCGCCGAGGTGGCAGCGTACCGGGTCATATGCAGAGATACCGCGTTCCATCGCGACTTTCTGGCCGGCTTTTACGAACTCCATCTTCCTTGGAGACTGCTTCAGTCCCTCGCGGGCGAATACGGTTTCCTTTGCCTGGGGGTCTTCTGCGAATTTAGTCTTGAGCGCCTTCAGGAAGAGCTTCTGGGTTCTCTCGATTTTCTTTGTTGCCATGTTTGATCACTCCATTGGCATGAAGCCATATTTTGTCCTCAGCGAGTGGATACGCTGGATGTATTCTACAGCCTCTGCGTCATCACGGAAGGGAACGCTGCCATTCGAGTTGTAGATCGTGGTGTGTGCCTTGAGCCACTTCTCGTCCATGGGCTTCCCGACTTTCACCGGCTTGTCGAGGGGCTCCCCGATCTGGTTCTTAACGTAGTTGACATTGCCGGATTTCTTGTCGAGAACACAGCGCTGGAGCATATCGAACATCATGCCGTCTTCTGCAAGCCTGAGCGAGTGTCCGTGCACGGTTGCGCCACGGATACCGGTGCGGGCCGGGTCGAAGAGGTTGGATGCAACGAGTTCCTTTGCGTATTTCTCGAGGTCACGTTCACGGCATTCGATGATCTGACGGCCGGAAAGGGTACCGGGGTCCATGCCGCGGTAGCGGTAACTCTCGAGGTATGAGCGCTGGTACGGGTGGCAGGGTGCATTCCACATCGAATCGGTGAACTGGATATACCTGACACGGTCTCCTGCCTTGGCTCCGTCGGTCGGAGTTACGATCTTCCTTATCGGGCAGGCGGGTTCCTGCTGCTCGGCGAGCGGCGGGTGGGCATTCGGATATGCTGCACCTGGTGCACGGTGGCCCATGAGCAGCACGATATCCTCATCGCTGATGTCCCGCATCTTCTCGAGCTTCTGGGACGGGTCCATCTGCTTGCGCCTGTTGTCGGCGGGCAGAGTGGATCCTGGCCCGTATTGTGGTTTATAAGCCATCTTTTAATCACTCCTTGAATTAGATGATTTCATCACTTTCATAACCTCATGAATGACTTCTGCCATTTTTTCGCGGTTGGGTGTCTGGCCCCTGGTAACTCCGCTTACAATGCCGACCACGGTTCCTTTTGTCCGTATTTTATCCGCAGGTGGCATGACAACCGCCGTTTTAACCCCCTCTTTTGCGAGGTCTTCGAAATCGATGGGGGCCTGGGAGACGACGATTGCCCTGATGTCGCACGCCTCGAGGATATACCTCACTTTGGCAACGACATGGGACCTTACATTTCCGTGGTGGAGAATTGCCAGTTTGTGCCGTTCGATCTGCCGGATTTCCTTATCCGTCAGGCCGAAATAGGCTCCCAGCACTGCGCCGCCAATATTTCCTGCATCCGGCGGAACACCGCTTCCGGCGTTCAGTACCAGGGTACTGATACTATATTCTATGCCCTGCTGCCTGAGTGCCGAGGTAATGTCGCATACGGGTTTGGTGACATGGCGGCGACCGGGTGACATGCCGACCACGATGACATCGGGGTACCGGCATTCCGATATGGTGCCGCGTTGCGCTATTCCACCACCTTTTCCCATGCCCATTGCCTCCCGGCAATCGACGACCTGGGTAACTCTTCCCATTGGCATAGTTATTTTATTCCCTGTAGGATCACGGGACCCTGTCGGCTTTTCGGATCCGCCATTCCAATGACGTTTTTATCAGCATCAGGGCCGAACTTTGCATAGTCGACCAGTGATGGTTCGGTCTTCATGAACCTGCCTTCCTGGAACTGGTATGAGAAATTTGTAAAAGTCTCATCGCATGCCGCTTTAATGGCGGGAATAATATCCCTGTTTTCCAGTTCCAGTAATATCGTGCCTACCTGTACCTGCAGTTGAAGTTCCTTATCCCCGACCATGATGCGCTGCCGCATTGTATGCGGGTTTTCCTGACCTTTCGCGGGGCCATAGGGGACAATGGCGGGAACGCTGGGTCCGTTGAGGAGCATCCGGTGTATCCCGTCGACTGCATAGAGCAGGTTTAGCAGTTTCTGGACTGTCTCAGGGTAGAGCAGGCGTGCAGGAACAATCCTGACCTGAGGATATATGGCATCTGTCATTCAAATCTGACGATTTTACGCAGACTTCGCGATGGTCTGCATCGGCTTCTTGAATTCGTCGAGCTGCCCGAAGGTGTCCTGGTAGATCTTCGAGGTCTGTTCCGGACCGAACATCTGGGTCCCTGCATCAAGTGCACAGGCGGCAACGACACACGGGATTGCGACACCGGCTGCGTGCCTGGTCACGACGTGGTTTCCGTTGAAGACACCTGGGCCGCCGCCACCGTAGATGGAGTGGCTGAAGAAGGAGAACCCGACTGCTGTTCCCATGACACGTCCGAAGTCGCAGCCTGGGAGGCCGGTCTCGTGCTCGAGGAGGTCGTTGAAGTACAACAGGGTTGACGATACAGCCTGTGCGAACCGGCCTGCACCACAGTTGACCATGGTTGCGGCGAGCGTTCCTGCAGCTGCATAGGCATTCCAGAGCATCGGGTCCTTCGTGTCATAGAACGTGTACCCGCTCTTGGCCTTCTTTCCTGCCTTGATGATCTTGTCCTCGATTGCCTTCTCGACGAGGCTCTGGACGACGGTACCGATGGTTCCGGTCTTCCCGTTCTTCTTTACGAGATCGTAGAGGAGGTTGTTTGCATTAAGTCCCTGGTATGCGTACAGGAGGAGCTGTGCCCGCTCGAATGGACCGATTGCCATTCCCATCTCGAACTCTCCGGCCTGTTCGAAGGTCGATGAAAGTGCGGATGCCTGGATCGCATTCCTGTGGGTCATCATTGCAACGTGGTTTGCCGGCACATTGCGGAGTGCAAAGCCGAGACCTTCGTTGTTCTGGGGTATACTGAGGATGGACTGTACTGCACCGCCATCCGGACCCATGGTGACCGGGTAGGAACCCCATACTGCTGACTTTACGTATGGTGCCTCGAACATCCCGATCTTGTATTGTGCGAGAACGGCCTGTGTCGCTGCTGCGGCAACTGCAGTGATTGCTGCATCGTAGGTTGCTGCTGACTCCATACGTGCGGTCGGGCACTTCCACGAGGAGCATTTTCCCGCCACCAACTTTCGTGACCTTCGTGTTGTCCCCGTCGGTCACAGAGACCATTTCCTTGATCGCCTTTGAAAGTGCATCTGCGTCCTTGACACAGTCTACCTTGAGACCTCTTCCGAGGATCTGGTTGCCCTTTCCACCCATTTTACCGGTCTTGATTGCATCATCGAGTCCGGCAAGGTTCAACGCGACGGTCCTCTTGGTGAGGTCGATGATCTTTTTGACACCCGGGTTTACCAGGGGGCTGATCTTATCCAGAGTTACATTGCTCTTGAGAAGCTTGCCCTCATCGTCATAGAGGTCGCATGTTTCTTTGTATTTTGCCATAATTTTCCTCCGTTAATTCCATTACTTGCTATACAATACGTTCGCTGAAGAGTGTGAGAGCTAAGGCTCACAGATGTTGAATGCTGGTCACTATTGCACGTCCCCTCATGGGACAATGGTATATACTCATTATACTGAATATAAGTGTTGTGTTTTTTATTTTATTTTTTTAATATATTTTTGTTAAAATAATAATTAAAAAGGGGAGAATATTCAAATATAACTTACATTTTCCGAATCAATAGAATGGCTGGTGTGAAGATACCTAAAAAAAGTAGCATTTAATATTATTCCGCTTCACCAATTTTATGAATTTCCAGTGCGCTCTCCGGGGGATAAGCAATCAGATTTTCTGGTACAGGTTTCCGTAAATGATCTGGCCTTTCTTTTTCTTATGGCGTTCTCCGGTGTCCCCGATGTAGTGGGCGAATAACCCTTTCGAACCATCGACTTCGAGTTCGACGTCATCGGCATATTTGAATCCCGGTATCATCACATCGATGGTGCCGAAAATAACGACATCGCCCTCCACCATCTGGCCGCCCAGCTTACCCGGGGAATTGCCTTTAACAATGATCTTACCGCCTTCTGCATGAGTGGCAAGATGCACATCGACGTCACCGTTGATGACAATCTCCCCGCCGTTCATGTATATGCCGATATCGCTTCCGGCATTGCCCTTGACGAGGATCTTCCCGCCGGCCATCCCCCTCCAGTCTCCACGGTAGGCAGCACCGAGCATGTTCCCGGCATTTCCTTCAATGATGAGCTCCCCGCCCTTCATGCTGGTCCCGGCGAATGCAGTGACATTACCCTTTACAAGCATTGTACCGCCTGACATCCAGGCACCTGCATACTGGTCGGTACTGCCCTCGACGACAAGTTCCCCGGCGCTCATCTTCATGCCGATGTACTTGACTTTTTCCACATCGCCCTTAACGACGATCTTCGTTTCAGCTGCAGTGGCACCGGCTTTTCCGTTTATCTCGAAATAATCCCCGAGCTTTTTTGGGTATTCCCCTCAAAAACCGTGAGTTCTGTGATCTGGGCAGCTGTTTTCCCTGCAAACCAGTCCGGGCTCACCGTGTCTGCCTCAAGGTAGAGTGCAGGCGGGTTTTTCATGCTGATAGTAACTGTTTCCATGATCCCTTCACCTTACTGGGTTGCATCCACCTCTATCGCGTACGGGTTCGGGATAAAGTGGTGCCCGAGCGATTCATAGTTCGCCTGTGTCACACTGTAATACTTCAGGAATTTTTCCTTGATATCACGCATTACGAGCGGATTGTCCCTGACTTTTGCATCTACCCAGAGGGTACGCTTGTTCCCGTTGTTCACGACCTCGCCGTTCACCACGACTTCTACCCCACTCTTAAAGGTATAAGCAGATCGTGAAAATGCAGATTCAATAGTTTCCGGGTCCGAGACTGGTACATCAGGGTTAAAGTTGTAGACTACCACATCGGCATCCATGCCCGGCCTGAGACCCCCGCACATGGCCGAGAGTCCGAGACACTTTGCCGGTCCGGCCCGTGTCATCTGCGCAAGTTCGTACAGTGAAAGTTCCTTGTCCAGTCCCGCTATATGCGTTGCAGAAATGACCTTATCACTGTTCTTGAAGGAATTTATCCGTTCTTCCCTGGCCTTTGCGGACATGAGCCACTTGATAATACGTGGGTATCGTGTGAACGGGCCTGCGTTCGGGTGATCTGTCGTGATAAAGCAACGCATTGGATCTTTGGCCATAAGGGCAAGTTCGAGTCCGATCGCCCATTGGATCGCACAGACCTTGATATCCGGGCTGTAGACGTAAGGAACCACGCCTGCCGCTGTTTCAAGTTCAACGTCCACGTTCGCCCACTTCAGGTGGTTCAGTCCGGTGAGGTGATGTTCGAAAGGCCCGTCTGCGGTCATCGTGGTCGTTTCATCGAGCGTGACGTTACCCGTATCGATAGTGATGTTCTTGTGCTTGTTGATATAATCGATAATCTCTTTTGACTTGGACTCGAAATTCCCCCAGTTTTCACCACCATAAGAGTGGAACTGGGTATGGGTGAGATGTAAGACCTGTTCACGGCCGAACTTGTTCTTTGCCTTGTAGCCTTCGGCAAGTTTCAGGGTATCCAGGGTGGTTTCATAGCAGCCTGGATTACCAAGGTTGTTCGGGTGAATATGCATCGAATGGGGAAGGCCGAGGTATTCGTTCGCCTCGATAAGACCCTTGATGATTTCGGCCGGTGTAATATCGAAATACGGGACCGGGTCATGGATCGACAGGCAGTTCAGCCCCCATGCCCATGCTTCTGTGCCGCCCGGGTTTACGACTTTAACGGCATATCCTTTCGTAACCCTGAGAAGCCAGGCAATATACGCTGCTGTGTTCTCGATCTCATTGTTCTTCAGGTATTCCATCACGAACCAGTTATTTCCGAGGACCGGGAACGCACCCTCGTCGATGATGGGAGTATCCCTGATCTCCTCGTGGACGTGGCGGGAGAAGAGCGGTGGCATAGCAGCTTCGAATGCAGTTGTGTAGCCCATTTTTGCATATTCATATCCCGTCTTGAATGTCGTCGGGATAGAGTTCCCCGATCCCATGCGTTCAAGTCCCCTGGTGGGCGTTGAGGTGAAGAGCTTGTCTTCAGGCCGGTAAATCCGTCCGAGGTTGACTTTCGGGCCTGCAATATGCGCATGGACTTCCACGGCCCCGGCCATCACCGTCTTGCCTTTGGCATCAATGATTTTGGCCGATTTTCCGATCTCGTTGTCTTTGACGATCTTGCCGTCTTTAATTGCAATATCCGCCTTATCGCCGTTTATACCCTGGACCGGATCGAAAACATGGCCATTCCTGATAATATACTCGGTCATGTTATGCCCTCCCTTTCAGTTTTTTCACCCGATCGCGAACCATCGTGAGGAATTCCTCATCGGTCAGCATCCCTTCGGGTGGCTCCACAACCTTCCGGCAGTCGATGGGCACATTATCCATACGATATGCATTTCCTCCCGTTTCAACGCCGACAAACGCAACAGGCACATGGAGATCTGGAAATCCCGCTCGTTGGTGTGATGTGGGGATCGATGCAGACTGATGGCACTTTGGAAATCTGTTTTACCGCACTGATGGGGAAATGCGCACCGGGATCGCTCCCGATAACAAATACTGCATCAATTTCGCCCCTGATCAGGAGGTCGATCGAGCTGCTGTCGCCTGGGTTGTATCGTGCAAACCCCCTGGTGAGATCGACTGAATACGGGTATCCGAACTGCCAGGCAAGGACTTCACCGGAACCCGTTACATTATAATGACCCCGCATGGGCATGATGGAAAACTTCGTGTATTCGTTCAGGTCCTTCGTTACGGCAATTGCTTCATCGATATTGTGGTTTTTCGAGATCGACTGGGTTACGCCCATGCCGAAAAAGATAATCCCGAAACGACCGCTTTTCATCAGGTCTGCGGTTTCCCGGATTTGTTCCTTGGGAATCCCGGCTACCGTGTCCGGCAGCCACTCGTTTTTGAATGCAACGCGAAGGGCATTGAGGAGCTCGTAATCCCTTCCCTGTTCGATTTGCAGGTGAACGTCGGCAAGCTTAGCCGTATCGGTGACTCTTGGGTCGACGACAATCAGCTTCCGGCTCATCTGGCCCTTTCCGGTGAAGAAACCTCGTGGAAATATCGAATATCGCGACATATGTCGCGGATGGGCATGTGCAGGATTGCAACCCCAGAAAATGATACGGTCTGCCCTGTTTTTCACTTCACCAAGAGTGCAGGAGGGTAGGCCGATATCCTGGACTGCGATGAGCGTCGTCCCGTGGCATACCGCCGCAGTGTTATCGACACATGCCCCCGCAGTTTCTGCGATCTCGTGCCCTACGCTCTGGGCTTCGCAGTTTGTAGAACTCCAGCCGTACATCAGGGGTTTTTTAGCATCGACAAGAATCTTTGCGGTATAATCTGCAGCTTCTTCATAGGTTGCGTCTTTCCAGGTGCCGTCGGGCTGCTGGAACCTTGGACGTGTTATACGGTCTTTTGCCTGGGAATGCAGGAATTTTTCTGCCCCTATGGCGCAGGCGTTAAACACTTCCGTGATCTTCCTGCCGTCATCGGTGACTTCCACTTCGAGATCGTCGCAGAGAGTGCCGCAGAACGGGCAGATGACGTCAGTAACCATTTTCGACATCAGATCTCACCTCTGCAGGATTTCTGTACGAGTTCGACACCGAGAAGGACCGGCTGGTCCATTGCCACTTCAACCTCGACCGGGACGCCTTTGAACGTCGGCATGCCTGTGGAGTAGGTATTCGGGCTGGTGATCTGGTTCGCCCAGGGCCCCATGGGGATAAATCCTATACCGGGGTGCGGACCCTGCGAGGTCTCCTGGGCCTTGACAATAACGCTTCCATATTTGCTCGTAACACGGACATTCGTGTTTTTCCAGCAGCCGAGTTTTTTAAAATCGGAGTTATCCAGTTCAATTATTCCACAGGACCGGCGATAGAGGTCTTTCTCTTTTCCACCCTCCATCGCAACTCCCTGCTGGATAGACCGGCCGCTAATAAGGTTAAGGGTAATCTTCGCCATTTCTATAGCCTCTTTACTTTGTCAGTTCGTGTAGGGGGCTCGGGCCGAGATCACGAACTGTTTTTACAACGTCTCCGATAACTGTAGCCCATTTTGCACCTTCGGATGCCGAAACGAAGGTCATTCTTAGCCTCTTATCTTCAAGACCTATATTTTTAAGGAGGCTTTTTACAAGGAACATCCTCTTTGCGGCCTTGTAATTGCCTTCCAGGTAATGGCAGTCACCGAAGTGGCAACCGGAAATCAATACACCGTCAGCACCGTCGGTAAATGCCTTCATTATGAAGAGCGGATCGACGCGTCCCGTGCACATGACACGGACAATCCTGACGTCCGGCGGGTACTGTATCCGGCCACCGCCTGCGAGATCCGCACCGGCGTAAGAACACCAGTTACACAGGATCCCGATGATCTTGGGTTTCCATTCTTCTGCCATCTACTTTTCACCTCCGAGGAGGAATGCATCGATTTGGGCAATAATCTGGGGCGTGGCAAAGTGTTGCATCCAGATAGCGCCACCAGGACAGAACCCTCCACAGGTTCCGCAGCCTTTGCATTTGGCTTCGGTGACTTCCATAACCTTTCTGCCTTCTTTCTCTACGAGCGAGAGTGCGGAGTACGGGCAAAGGTTGACGCACATACCGCATCCTGCACATTTCTCCTCGATACACTGGGCGAAATATGGTTCGAGTTCTACTTCTCCCCTGTGGATCGGGATACTTGCGGCCGATGCCGCTCCTTCGGCTGAAGCAACGGTATCAGGGATATCCTTCGGGCCCTGGCAGACTCCTGCGAGGAATACCCCTGCGGTCGTCGTTCCACACGGGTTGAGCTTCGGATGCGCCTCAAGCAGCCACCCGTCCATTGAACACGAGACACCGAAGAGTTTTCTTGTCTTCTGGGTCAGTTCACCCGGCTGGACTGCAGCGGCAAGAACTACGAGGTCTACCTCGAGTTTCATCGGGCGGTCGAGCAGTGTGTCGTCTGCCATGACCCAGAGGTTCTTGGTGGTTGGGTCTTCGAGGACATTGGACACACGTCCCCTGATGAATCTGGCACCTTCGTCCTGGATACGGTAATAGAACTCCTCGGTACATCTTGCCGAAGGACCTGATGTCCATGTAGAATATATACGGTATCGTCCCCGGCATCTTCTCGATGAGCTGGTGGGCATGTTTCAGTGAATACATGCAGCAGAACCTGGAACAATAGGGCTTGGCAGTACCGGTATTATCTCTTGAACCCGCACACAGCAGGAACGCAACGCGTTTCGGAGCTATCCCGTCGCTCGGGCGAACCATGTGGCCCCCGGTTGGTCCTGATGCACAGATCAGGCGTTCGAATTCAAGACTCGTGATAACATTATCGAATTTCTTGTAACCCCATTCGGTTTTCTTTTCGATTGGGAATATGTCAAATCCTGTTGCAAGAATAGCGGTCCCGACCTTGACTTTTACCAGTTCGTCTTCCTGGTTCAGGTCGATGGCCCTCTTTTCATTACCGCAGGCTTTAACGCAGAGTTCACACTTGATACAGGAATCTTTGTCGATGGTGTAAATCAGGGGTACGACCTGGGGGTGCTGGATATAAATCGCCTTTCGGGGCTTCATACCCATTTCAAAGGTATTCGGCTGGACGACCGGACAGACTGCATCGCAGTCACCACAACCATTGCAGCCGCCTCCGACGATACCCCGGGCTTCTGCTTCCTTAGGGGTAAGGACCCCGCGTGCTTTCTTTCTGATGGTGACGTCGAAATTACCGATATACCCTTCAACGGATTCAACCTCGGAATAGGTCATGAGCTCGATATTTTCGCTCCTGCCGACATCCACCATTTTCGGTGTAAGGATACACTGTGAACAATCGAGTGTCGGGAATGTCTTGTCGAGCTGGGACATCCTGCCCCCGATTGTCGGGTCTTTCTCGATCAGGTAGGTCTTGATACCCGCATTGGCGAGGTCGAGTGCTGCCTGCATCCCTGCTATGCCGGCACCGACCACCATCGCGGCCTTCTCTACCGGTACACTCTTCGGGAAGAGATCCTGGAGAAGCGCAGCTTTTGCAACGGCGATACGAACGGCATCTTTTGCCTTATCGGTGGCGCCTTCACGGTCATGCATGTGAACCCATGAATTCTGCTCGCGGATGTTTGCCATCTCGAACCTGAAGGGGTTCAGACCTCCTTCTTTGGTAGCGGTCCTGAAGGTCGGTTCATGCAGCCTTGGTGAACAGGCGGCAACAACGATCCCTGTTAATTTATGTTCCGTAATTGCCTTCTCAATCTTTCCCTGTCCCGGTGTCGAGCACATATACTGGTAATTATCGACGTAGGCGACATTTGGGAGATTCTGAGCATATGATTGCAGAGTGGGTATGTCGATAGAACCGGCAATATTGGTACCACAATGACAGATAAATACTCCAATCCGGCTCGGCTTCGTATCAGTTGCCGGCGTTGGGGCTTGTGCCTTGGCAGTAGCTGGTGCTGCAGTTTTTGTTGCTTTCGTCTCTTTTTTTGCTGTTGTCTCTTTTTTGGTTTTTCTTTCAGCCATGTCAGTACCTCCTCACAGCACCTTCTGCAGGAACGGCTCGCAACTGATCGCATGGAGGTCAAGTGCGAGGTCCTGCGGGCTCATTCCCTGTGCCAGCCCGAGCAGCTCGCAGTAATGCAATACCGGCAGATTATATTTCACCCCGAACTTTTCTTCGATCTCGATCTGTCCCCGGTCAAACTGCAACTGGCAGAACGGGCAGATATCGGTCAGTGCATCCGCACCAACTGCCTTAATATTGATCAGTTTTTCGTTTGCAATGTCGAGTGCGTGCACGATATCATATCCACGGACTCCGCCACCGGCCCCACAACACTGCATCTTGTTGCGGTATTCCACGGGTGTTGCACCGAGGGCTGCGACCAGTTCTTCCATCCATGAGGCTGATTCAGTATTCATCAGTTCCTCGTTTCCAAATTCACGGTCTTTTTTCGGCTTCAGGAGGTGACAACCATAGTGCACGGCAATTCTTGCCCCTTTTAATGGATTTGTCACGCTTTCACGAACTTTCTCAACACCGACGATACTCTTGTCGTACAGGAGTTCTGCGAGGTGGTAGACATTGATTGTACCTTTATATTCCATATCGATGGTCTTTAACACCTCGTTGACACCGTCGCGCAGCTCGTCGTGGTGCTTAAGTTTGTGGTTGACTTCCCAGATGGACTTATAACACCCGTTACACAGGAGCGCAATATCCATCTTCATTTTCTCAGCAAGTACGAGGTTACGGGCGGCCATCGCGTACCAGACATTCAGGTCAATGGACCCGAATGCGCCGGGTGCTGGGCAACAACTTGCGCCTTCAAGCGGAAGGAGCTCAATACCCAGTTTTTTGCTGGTTTTAATTGCAGCCGCTTCCGATCCCGGGTAACGGTTGGGGGCGATACAACCGAGGTAAAATGCATACTGGCGTTTTGCTTCCATTGTTTTCAGCCCTCCCTCTCCTTTACTATCCGGTCTGAATTTTCCTTGAGCTTGTAATAATCAAGGATTTTCTGGATCCCGGGGATATATTCCTTGTATTTATGTGTTGTCGGGGGATCGGCTTCCAGGCCGAGTTTTAACCGTGCAGCACGGTTCACATCATTATTCGGAACACCGTGACCTGTTGTATAAATTGCCTGCACGGTCTTCAGGAAATTCACCGGGATGATATCCCGCTTGAATGCCAGGTTTCTCATCGCCATGATTACATCGGTTGGTGCAATATCACGTGGGCACCGGTCAGTGCAGCTGTAGCATGTTGTGCAGAGCCAGAGGTCCGGGTCGGTGAGTGCCTCATTATCGAGCCCGAGGAGTGCTCTCCTTACAAATTTCCTGATCCTGTATGTACTTCGTGGAGCATGACGGGCATGATGCTGTGCAGGTCCCGCACTGGTAGCACATATGGGGAATGGTCATGGAAATTTTTTCAACGGTCTTTGTAAACTCCGGGTTCGAATCCTCACCATATATGTAACGGTCCCGCAGTTTGTTATCGAGTGCTTCAGGGTATCCTTTTGTTCTTGCCATGCCTGTTACCTCACGCTTTCTCCATTATCTTGAGGTTGACCTGCGAGGGTTTGTCCTCTTTGACTTTTGAGGTGCGCTTTTCGAAGAGCTTTGTCTTTATCTTCTTGAAAAGGTCCGTTTCCTCCCCCTTTATCCGGATTCCCGTCCTCTGGAGCACAATAATATCCTCACCAGGACAGGCTTCCACGCAGGCGCCGCAGAGAATACAATAATCCTTGTTCACTGCAATAGTAGCCTCGATCTGACCTTTCATCTCGGCTGCCGGCTTTGGGGATGGCAAATAGATGGCATTTGCAGGACAGATATCTACACAGGTCGAACACCCACCGGGACATTTCTCTGCATGGAACTCGATGTCACCTTCAAAAATCTTTTCAACGGATATTGCCTCAGTCGGGCAGTTCCGGGAGCACCAGGTACAGGTGCAGCACTGTTTCTGGTCAATATTGACCTCTCCGGCCATCTTATCGCTGACAATTTCGCGTTCGACGGTGATACACTCTTCAGGGCACATTTCAACGCAGACTTTGCATGCATCGCAGCGGGTTTCATCCCATACGACTTCGCCCTCGACTTTGCCGGTCTCGGCGGTAAACTCCTTGTGTTTCACTTCGATTGCAGGACAGAGTGCACCGCAAATCCCGCACTTGGTGCACTTTTCGTCATCCACCTTGAAAGTAATTTTACTCTTCAATGCAGTCTGCCTCTCTTTCCCCGTCGCATCGGATCCTTCGTAAACAGGAACGTCCCTGAGGATCGCATCCCTCGGGCAGACCTCATCGCAGATGGTACATTTCACGCATTTTTCCTGGTCAATTTTTGCCAGCATGTCATATTGCGGAAAACCTTCTTTCTCAATTATCGGAAGCCTCTCCTCTCCGTCCACTTTCAGCGTAAGGGCATTGAACGGGCACATGATGACACAGACACCACAATAGACACATTTCTGTTCATCAATATTGACCGGCGCTGCGTAGTCGATTGCCCCTCTCCGCACTGCTCCGACGAGACCTTCAACGATCGCGTCTTCAGGGCAGGATTCAACACAAACCCCGCATCCGGTGCAGACTTCAGAATTCAGGATAAGGGTACTCTGTGTTCTGCAGGAGTTTCTGCTCGTTCACAAAGTTGACGCCATCCCGCTTCTTGGAGAATTTAGGAAACATTGTGTTCATGTATTAAACCTCACTCCATTTGCTCACTGTACTCGTGCTGTCTCTGCGTTCCAGGGTCCAGCCAGCCTGATAACATCGTATGGGCACGCGTTTACGCAAACTCCGCAGCCGGCGCATAGTTCTGCCTTGAAGTCAAGGACGATGGCTTTTCCACCCCTGACTTTGTAGATCTTGTCTTTTGTAGCAGGATCTACGGTATGCAGTTCCAATGCGTCAACCGGGCACGCAACCACACAATTGTTACAGCCGGTACAATGCTCCATGTTAATATGCACTGCAAATGCCATTTTTTTTCACGCACCAGCTTAGATCGATTATAAAATCGATATAAAAAAAGTTGTAAAATAATGTAGATAAACTCTTCTGAATTACTACGAGGGTTTATTGCATTTTTTTTTCCATTGTTCAATAAGTTAAATATAAAAGATTATCAAATTAAGCATTTATACATAACTTTGAGGGAACATTTCTGTGCGCTCTAAAATGCCGTATTTGTGTTTTTTTTGAAAATTCGACGCAATAATCTTCAGAACTGGCATCCGTTGAAGATCAAGTGCCGGATTATAGTATTTACACTGGAAATAGTATAAAGGTAACTGGAAAGATTTGGACTATTGATGATTTTTTTACGATTACCTGAGGCAGAATAAGTTCTTCGACAGGTTCTGAAAAATCCATTTTGCGGGAAGATTATCCCTAATGAAAAGACCGGAAATGGTCATGATCCATGGCAATATATCAATGAATTCAAACGGGGGAGTGGTCGCCTGTATATACTTGTCGATTTTGCATCTGATGTGCATTCGGTCCGATAATTTAAAGAGATCAGTACGGGTCGGGGAAATGCAGTATCAACAGGCAAAAATAATCAGGCAAAAATCGTTTTATGGCCATATTCCCCGGGTATTCAGTACCGGGACCAGTCCGGTCTCCGGAAGAAACCTGATTACCCGCTTTTTGTTTCAATTGAGGTTATGCTTCCGGATGACGACCCTTTTGACAGATTTGCACCGATAAAATCTCCCGTCGTGGGGAGAGATATGACAATTTCTGATACCTGGTCTGCCGATACGGTCAGGGCCGTGGCAGGCCCCGTGAAATCCAGGACATGCCCTCCTTTTGAATGGTCGTCGGAGATATAGTGGATATGGTATCCGGGAACGTTAACGCCGCTAAACGACGCAGGGAAATAAAACCCGACCAGGGTGCCAGTTGAGTCTTTAAGGTGAAGGACGGATTCCTGACCTGCCGCATCTGCAAGTGACGGATATGGTTTTTCCTGTTTTGGTATCGCCCTTACCGTAATATCCGGAAATGTTCCCCTGGCTTTTATTGCATAGATGAGATTTTTCGATGGAAGATGACTGTCCATGTCCTGTTCTGAATCTGACATGTTTTTTCCGCCGGGGATAGTGAACGACATGTCCTGCCTGAAAAATTTAACTTCGGCAAACGGTATTTCCATTGTATCATCTGCCTTTCTCACGGTCCCGTCTGCTTTTGCCTGGTACACAGTCCCGTCCAGTTCGATGAGTTCACCATCAAGGCCTTCAAATGTCCCGGTTCCAAAATCTCCGTGTTGCCGGATTTCTCCGACGGTGGTTACACCGTCGTATAAGGAAGATGACAATGCATCGATGGTGGAGACCTGGAAGAGATCATCGGCATTGCTGTTCGTCACGTTCGACGGGCCCGAAGCCTGCGGTTTCATTGCATCGTTGATTACCACCCCGCCCGCAATAACGAGAATAATAACCAGCGCGATTGCAATTGCGATTATATGAGATGCCATCCGCCCCCCGTTTCCATACGGCGTTGAATTTTTTCCCTCCTGTTGTTTCGGATCTCCCGGCACCAGCACACTTCCCGTTCGTTTTCAATGCATTATATCCGGGTCATAATAAGTAATTTGATACTGTTGCAGCTAAGGAACGCCATTTGAGCGAAGCAATATCGCACTGATACAATTGTGATCTCGGTTGTTTTGGTTCTCACCGGAAACAGATGTTTAGATATAGCAACATACGGTTTATCCCTGAAAAATTATGAACTGGATAGTTTTGGAAAAATTCATTCATTCATGGCTAAAATTGGAAAATCTTCTGCTTTCCTGGGATTTTTATCGTGAAGGATCAGTATCCGATATTCCGGTTTACCGGATCGCCTGGGTCGCCTGGAATTTCCGGAGAGAGACGGGTTTGAAATGTCGTTATCGTCTTACGGATATTCAGGGGAGACTGGAAGGTATCTTGTATCAGAATATCGGGCAAACCTGGTACTGAAAATTAAAAATCCACTTAGAAAATTTCATCTATGTATGTCAAGGTACACTGTGTGAACAAGGTTTTGCTATGGAAATTAATGGCGTCACGATTGACAACACGTTCGCTGAGGCATTCCCTGCCTGGGTTACCTCAGTGATTATCACGGCTGCGACAAGGGAACTCGCTTATCGCTCAGCAGTTGAAGCCACGGGCTTTGGTACTTCGGTGATTGCATGTCCAGCAGAAGCGGGTATCGACCAGTATGTTCCTCCCCAGAGGACACCTGACGGAAGGCCCGGGTTCGGGATTCTCATCGTCCATCCGAGCAAGAAGAAATTAAAAGAGCAGCTGATTGAAAGGATAGCCGAGTGCGTCCTTACGGCACCGACAACCGCGGCATTCAACGGTATTACGGATTGCGAGGAAAAACTGCCCATGAAGCTCCATTTTTTTGGAGACGGATACGAGTATCAGACAAAGGTTGCGGACCGCAACGTCTGGGCGATACCCCTGATGGGTGGAGATTTCCTCACAGAAGAGGAGATAGGCGTCGTTAAGGGCGTTGCGGGCGGGAATTTCTTCGTTATGGCTGAAAGTACCATGACCGCCCTTACCGGGGCCGAAGCTGCGGTTGAAGCCATCAAGGAAGTCTGCGGGGTCATAACATCGTTCCCGGGCGGTATTGTAGGGAGCGGATCAAAAGTCGGCAGTAAGAAATACAAATTCATGAATGCCAGTACAAATGAACTGTACTGTCCGACATTGAAAGGAAAGGTAACCGGAAGTAAGATCCCTGATGGTGTGAACGGAGTGTTCGAGATTGTAATCGACGGGGTATCTGAAGCTGCGGTAAGCCAGGCAATGGCGGAGGGCATCAGGGCAGCATGCATGGTAAAGGGAGTAAAATTCATCAGCGCCGGGAACTATGGTGGCAACCTCGGACCATATAAATTTGAACTCCAGAAAATTCTCTAACTTTTTTTTTGATTTTAAACCGGGCATTCGGCAGATTCCTGATCGATCTTCTTAAATAATATATCACCGATTATTTTGTTAACGATAATTCCGGTGATAAAAATGATCTCCAAAACACCCGGGGAAATCAAAATAAAATATGGAACATTGTTTTCACGAGGATTTCTTGTCATGGTCGACCAGAGGGCAGGCCTGGCGGAGATCATCGAACAGTGCCATGCAAGGGGACCCATCGAGTGGGACGCAATGAACCGGCTCCGTGCCAAAGGCGTTATCAGATCTGCGCATGTCCAGGGGAATACCCTCAGCATGATAGCCCGGGTGGGGTCCTCACCCGTCCAGTTCGGTGCTGCCGGAAAGGACATCGGTGGCCAGGCCCTCGAAGGTGTGGAAGTCCGGGGTGACGAGGTTGTTACATCATGGGCCGGAATCGCCGGTGCCGGATTTGGCATTGCAGCCTGTCTGCCCCAGGCACCCGGGGTGACAAGGGTTGAATACCCGGAAGAGGAGGATATGGCGGTCGGCGGTGCAAGAATAAACCGGGTCAGGATATATTCGCCACTGTATGAAAAAGTCACTATCGGCATCGATGATACCGATACGAGCACCGAAGGTGCAACATGGGTCCTTGCGCTGAAATGCGGGGAACAATGCCGTCTCGAAGGCGTGGAATTCATCAATATGAGGCTGGTCCAGCTGAATCCTCAGGTCCCGGAAAAAACAACGAATTGCGTTGCATCGGCCCTTAATTTTGCTGCGAAACCAGGTTCGGTGGACAATCTCCTGAATTATGTGCGTGAATACGTGGAGGACCTGTCATTTTCAGACGATACGGGGATTGCCTGCTTCCGGGGTCTGGAATTCCCGAAAATCATGAACGGGGCCTGCCGGCGGGTCAAGACAGAAATTGTAAAACTGACCGATGCCGAGGAAATGGCCGCAGATGCAGGGATCAAATTTATCGACAGGACGGGAAGAAAGGGACGGATTGGGGCACTGGGTGCCGTGCTGTGGGGTAACAGGGGCGTGGAGGCAGCAGGTCTCTATGGCGAACATTGTTGATCCCTATATTATCCATTATCCCCAGATTGTAGCGATCGTTGACGATGATGGAAAGCAGATTGAACTGGTCGAATTTTTTGAATGTACGGGGGGAGCGATGTGGTCCAAACTGCATTATGCAAAAAGCCCGCTTGTCATCTCTGTCAGGAACGTCGGCCAGACGATGAGGTACCTGGTTACCCCCGGCGAGGCAGACCTGGCCCTCGAGGGTTCGCGTTTCCCCGCAGGGATCTCGGCGGTATCTGTCAAAGGCGATGAAGTTTTGGTTTCTTATGTCGGCCTGGGCGGTGGCGGCGTCGGGGCGTCGGCCTGTCGATCCTATGCGCAGGGAGTTCTCCGGTGTGTCAACGACCCTTCGGGTGGAGGTAAACGCGCAGGATCAACAGTCTGGCTCCCGAGAAGGAAAAGGGTCCTCATCGGGGTCGACGATACCGATACCCCGGACACCGGAGCAACGTGGACACTGGTGCATAACATCGCAAAGACGGTTGAGGATTCCTCGTCCCGGTATATTTCCCACACAATCGTCCAGTTGTTCCCGGTTAAGTACCGGACAAAAAACTGTGTAAGTCTGGTTGTCGAATTCGCCTCAACGGAACCTGCACGGCTTGCAGAACGTTTCCATGATTTACTGGACCGTTACACACTTTCAGACGCTACCGGGATGGCGGTGTATACCGGTTTCGACCCCTCGCCGCTTCTCCCTTTTGCGTGGAGTGTCAAAAAGGGGGAAATCACGCGGGATAAACTTCCGGGGGTGGAAGATACGAACCTGACCATTATGAAGGACGGCCGGGGGATCATCGGGGCAGTTGCAGCAATTCCGTTCTATACACGCTATGATGAAGCCCTCATTCTCTGCGGCGACAAAAATCCGGGACAATCAACAGGCTGAACCATGGGGCTGGTTGCAGGATTAAAGGGAAACAAATGAACCGAATCCGTTCAGATCACTGGTATAGTCCGGTCGGGAAACTATTCGCGACCCGGATCAAGGGAGAAAATGCATGCAGGGGACCCAGGTCATTGCACGGGCGCTGAAACATTCATCAGATTGCATGTACGGGGTGCCGGGATTTCCTGTTACGGAACTGCTGGACTTTACGGGGGCCGAGATCGTCGTTAATGAGAAGGTTGCGGTGGAATATGCAATCGGGGATTCGCTTTCCGGGAGGAGAGCATCGGTAATACTTAAAAATGTCGGCCTTAATGCCTGTGCAGACCCGTTCGTAGAGGCGACGACACAGGGACTGGTATCGGGGGTCGTGATTGTTGCCGGAGATGATCCTGATGCCGTGGGCTCTCAAAACGCACAGGACTCGCGGTATTATGGCGAACTGGCGGAAGTTCCGGTAATTGAGCCTGCGCCATGGAATGCAGCAAGGGCAGTTGAAGAAGCATTCCGGGCATCCGAGCAGTTTTCCCGGATCTGTCTCCTTCGCCTTACGCCCGACCTGCTGTTATCGGATATCAGCCCGGACTTGGTGGAACGAAAAGACAAAAAAGGGGCAGTCGTATCACGTGACTACACGATGCGGGGCCGGGTCCGGACCTCCCGGAACAAGTTCGGACAAATGATGGAATGGTCCCGGCAATCGCCCCTGAATGTAATCTGCGGAAGACGGGTTGTAACGGGAGCAACTAACATTCCGAAAGAACCGCGTTGCGGGGAGTTCACGAGAATTTCGACCGTGTATCCCCCGCCGGGAGGGCCTGATACGTTCGGCGACATTCACGAGATCGGGCGTCCTTTTCTCAGGGACCACCTTGGCATTGGATTTCCCGGGCAGGAAGAACCTGAAATGCACAGGACCAGGGGATTCTACCGCTCCTTCTGCATAGAATGCCCTTTTCTCCCTGTGATAAACGTACCTGAAGAAAAGAAGTCTCCCTGTGATCTGCGATGCAGGTTGTTGCGTCCTCTGCATGAATGACCCCTTCACGGTCGGAATGGTAAGTTACGGGATGGGGTCGTCGATCGGTATCGCTGCAAGGAGCACGGGAATTGCCCTTACCGGAGACTATGCGCTGCTTCATTCTGGTCTTCCAGCCCTTATAGACGTATACGAGAAAAAGATACCGCTTCTTTGCATCGTAATGAAAAACAACTGCATGGCAATGACCGGGGGGCAGGGGGCATATGACATCAGCCCATACATCGCATGGGCAGAGCCGGTGATATATCGTGCAGATGATATCGTTGGCATCAGGAAGGCGCTCCGGGTGCCCGAATCGCCAGCAATTGTCGTGATAGAGGGAAAATGTCCGGAGGGAAGACACCATGCAACCGTGGAATGTTGAGATTTGTGATGTTACATTAAGAGACGGTGAACAAACCCCCGGGGTCTCTTTCACCTGCCAGGAAAAACAGGAAATCGCTTCAGTCCTCGATGAAGTCGGAGTGGAGGTAATCGAGGCGGGTTTCCCTGTGGTCTCGGCGGAAGAAAAAAGATGTGTTTCTGCTATCGCCCGGATGGGACTCGGTGCCAGGACCTGCTGTCTTTCGAGGGCACTAAAGGAAGATGCCGATGCCGCCATCGACTGCGGGGTAGACCTTGTCAGCATTTTCATAGCGACCTCAGACCTTCATATCCGGCATAAATACAAGAGAAAACCGAGGGAAGAAGTGCTCAGTTCAGCCCTTTCGGTTGTCGAATACGTTCATGAACATGGCATCAAAGTGAGGTTCGCCGCCGAAGATGCCTCACGGACAGAGCGGGGTTTCCTCAAGCACGTGTTCCTGGAAGGACAGGAACATGGGGCGCATCTCCTTTCGTTTGCCGATACGGTGGGATATCTCACACCTCTCGAAATGTTCGAAGTGATGGGGGACCTCGTATCGTCGGTCCGTGTGCCTTTGTGTGCCCATTGCCATAATGACATGGGATTTGCTGCGGCAAATACCATCACCGCTGCCGAGGCGGGGGCATTCCGACTTCATACAACGGTTAACGGGATTGGCGAGCGTGCCGGGAATGCTCCCCTGGAATCGGTTCTTGTTGCGCTGCGACTGAAGGGGGGAGTGGAACGGTATGATCTGGCCCCCCTCCAGGACCTTTCGAAAATGGTTGAAAAAGCGTCCGGGATCATGATCGAACCTACCCATCCGGTTGTCGGTTCCCATGCATTTACCCATGAGAGCGGCATCCATATCGCAGCTGATTCTCGAGGACCCGGAAACCTATGAGTACGTGCCGCCATCTCTCGTAGGAGGCACCAGGAAATTCATTCTCGGGAAACACACCGGCAGGAAAGCCCTCGAACACGTGGTGGCAACCCTTGGATACCAACTGACAAAGGATCAAATCTCCCGGGTGCTTGAGCGTGTGAAATCCGAAGGTGAACAGAAATCGGTAATAACCCCTGACCATCTTCTTGAGCTGATACAGATGGCCAGACTAGGAGAGGAGCCGGATTGAATACGCTCTCTGAGCGCATACTCGGGGGAAGGGCCGGGGTTTATGTAGATGTTCCCGTGGACCGGGCATATGTCCATGACGGAACGGGGGTGCTCACTCTCGAAGCATGGAAGGAAATGGGATGCCCCGCCCTCGCCCGTCCTGAGAGATTATCCATTTTGTTCGACCATATCGTTCCGGCGAATAATACCACCACCGCGCTTCTCCAGAAAGAACTGAGGGAATTCGCAAAGTCCAGGGGAATCCACCTCTCTGATATCGGCGGGGGGATATGCCACCAGGTTATGGGAGAGGGCGAGGTGTTACCAGGGGAGGTTGTTGTCGGAGCAGACTCCCATACCTGTACACTCGGGGCGTTCGGTGCCTTTGCAACCGGGGTTGGTGCAACGGATATGGCCGCGATATGGGCATCAGGCATGACCTGGTTCCGGGTCCCCGAGACTACCGGGATAGTTATGTCCGGGTCCCTGAAAGGACCGTCAGAGGCAAAAGACCTCGCGCTTGTCGTTACGGGAATGCTT
Source organism: uncultured Methanomicrobiales archaeon (assembly GCA_963809105.1). Lineage (GTDB taxonomy): Archaea > Halobacteriota > Methanomicrobia > Methanomicrobiales > Methanospirillaceae > CAIKOD01. The sequence continues at coordinate 1,083,462 of CAWEIC010000005.1, forward strand.
GGATCAGACGGGGCGACATACCAGGCCCTGGAATTCACCGGAGACGGAGCAAAAACACTCCCGATGGAAGGAAGGCTAACCGTCTCCAACCTGTCTGTCGAGAGCGGGGCTAAAACAGGGCTCTTTTATGCGGACAGAATAACACAGGAATACCTTGCCGGATACGGACATTCCATTGAACCTCAAGCCGTGGATACGGCCGGGTATCTACGAGAAATCCATATCGATCTCGGTGATATCGAACCGGTTGTCGCAGTCCCTCCGAGGGTTGATACGATCAGGCCGGCAGGGGAACTCGCCGGAACCCGTTTGGATCAGGTATTCGTCGGGACGTGCACGAATGGCCGTTATGACGACCTTAAGAGGTTTGCGACTATTGTCAGGGGGAAAAAAGTTGCGGTAAGGACGATCGTGGTCCCTGCATCAGCGCTTGTGCTGCAGCGAGCAGCAGATACCGGTGTCCTTTCGACCATTCTTTCATCGGGCTGTACCATCGGAACTCCCGGGTGCGGCCCCTGTCTCGGGGCCCATATGGGCGTGATTGGTGAGGACGAAGTCTGCCTGTCGACTGCCAACCGGAATTTCACGAACCGCATGGGGGTCGGGGGGAAGATTTACCTGTCCTCGGTCTCAACAGCTGCCGCAAGCGCCCTGAAAGGAGAAATTACAGCGCCGGAGGTTCCGTAATTGCGGATTGAAGGAAGAGCGGTCGTCGTCGGCGATGATATAGATACGGACCAGATTATCGCCGGGCGCTATCTCAGGACCAAGGACCGGCAGATCTGGGCCCGGCACGTGTTTGAGGATTACGATCCCGGGCTTCGGGAACGTCTCAATGGATCGATCATCATAGCCGGAAAGAACTTCGGCTGCGGGTCATCACGCGAACAGGCAGTGATCGCGCTCAGGGAAGCAGGAGTACTCGCGGTCGTCGCGCCTTCATTTGCCAGGATTTTTTTCCGGAACGCCATAAATATCGGGCTCCCTGCAATCGAAGGTGCAGGTGAATGCCGCGACGACACGGATGTCGTCGTCGATATCGATGAGGGATTTATCGAATGCGATCGCAAAAAAACAAAAATTAAACCGATATCGCATAAGATGCAGGAGATCCTCACTGCCGGGGGCCTGGTCTCTCTCTGGAGGTTGCGCAACCAATGATTTTTCCCCGCGAATGCAAGGAAATAGGCTTTGTGGAAACGAAACCGTGTGGCGACCGGGTGTACTTTCTTTCGGAATATGGTGTGCGCAAAACAGCCAATGGTTACGAAATAATCCGTTTCAATAAAAAACCCCTGGAAACGGGCCTTATGAGGGAAGTTGCCGGGACAGAAGTGATTGTTCCATCAGATGATGTTCTCTGGTACCCGTTCCGGGTCAACATTCATAACCGGGCAGGACTTATCCGGCTTGCAGCAGAGTCCGGCACACGGGCAACCGTTTTCAGGGGGCTTGACGAGCATATCACGTTCATCATTGACCCAGATCCTTCACAGCTCCTGACAATCCACGTATATGACGTAGTACCCCCCGCTTTGCCTTCGCTTTCCTACATGATCCGCGATATGGAATCAACGGGGCTGTTCGGGGACATCGACGTGATATTTTCCCACAACCTTACGGACACGGGGCTCGTGAACGCCGATGTCCATCCCTGCAGGGCTGCAGGGTTTGCGAGGACCCTCGATGCAGACCCGATGCACGGGGGGGAAATTGTTGCGGGTTGCCGGGCAAGTGCAGGCGTATTCCGCGAATGTTACGGGGAGGACTTTCATTTAAAGGACATATGTCCGCTCAATACGGTGGACAAAGAGCCGTTTATCACCCGTTGCTGCCAGAAAGAGAGGACAGGTCCTGCAACGGTCAACGGGTTTTCCGGGGCCGTCGTCCACTTCGGTGCATCGCCACCGGCAATTTACGCAGCAATTTTAAAACTGGCGACTACATGGAGATCGAAATGCCACCGGTAATACGGAAGATCGCAGTTGTCGAAGGGGACGGGATTGGCCACGAGGTTATTCCTGTAGCTTTAAAAGTCCTGAAGCTTTTTCGTCCCGATCCCGAGTTTATTTCCATCGATGTCGGTTGCGGCAGGTTTGAACGAACCGGAGAAGCGATCGGGAAGCACGATATCGCTCTCCTGAAGGAATCCGATGCGGTCCTTTTCGGGGCAGTGACAACCCCCCCGTCTCCCGGATACAGGAGTGTCGTCGTGAGGATCAGGAAAGAACTCGACCTGTTTGCAAACGTAAGACCGGTAAGCGGACCAGGTTTCGATATCACGATAGTCCGTGAAAACCTTGAAGGATTGTATTCGGGGATCGAGGAGATCGGTCCGGACCGTGCCACCGCGCTCCGGGTCCTGACCCGGCGCGAATGCGAACGAATCGCCAGGTTTGCATGTGGTATTACGGGAAACCGATGTCTGACCATAGGTCATAAGGCAAACGTCCTCAAATCTGATGTTTTTTTCAGGGATATCTGTGTACGGACCGCGGAAAAGGAAGGGGTCGCCTGGAAGGAACGATTTATCGACGCACTATGCCTTGATGTCCTCCTTCATCCTCCAGCGTATGACGTCATCGTGACGACGAATATGTTCGGTGATATCCTCTCCGATGTCGCCGCATACCTGGCAGGCGGGCTTGGCATGCTCCCGAGTGCGAATATCGGGGAACATAATGCCCTGTTCGAACCGGTCCATGGAAGTGCCCCGGATATTGCCGGAAAGGGAATAGCAAACCCCACAGCAGCAATCCGGAGTGTTGCGCTGTTACTTCGGTATGCAGGCGATCAGGAGGCCGCAGACCGGGTGGAGGACGCGGTCCGGAGAACAATCAACCGGGGCATAAAAACCCATGACCTGGGTGGCAATGCAACGACATCAGTCTATGGGGATGCAGTTCTTTCAGAGATTAAAAACGAAACGGGCAGGTAAAGACGAAATAACTGCAGGTTCAGGAAATTTTGGAATGATAAGTCTGCCGATTCGTCCAGATCCTTTGTCATATCCTGAATTAACAATTTCATGCACTCTGACCCGCCCGGGGCTCTGCCCCCACCCGATGTGGCGTCTCGGGTTGGGATAAGAAAGATCGGAGAAATACATTTGTTTCTCGTTGCGCTGTTAACCATGCAAAATGATATCCTGCCGGGGAGGGGACGAGGGGTGAAACTTTCCTCCTGTCGGGTTGAAATAAAGAAAAGGCGAGGTAATAACCGGAGCCCGCTATTTTTGAAAGGCCTTATGGCCTGTCCCGTTTCCTTCCAATCGTGAATACCAGGATCCCTGCAATTGTCAGCCCTGCGAGTGGGATCCCCGGGTCGATCGGGGACTTTGTAGTGGGGACGGTCGTTACCTGGCTTCCCTGGGCAATCATTGCCTCTGCCAGTTTTTTACTGTCCTGGGCGGCTTTGAGCGTCGGGTCAAGCGTGATCGCCTGGTTTGCCGATTGTAACGCCTCCTGGTAACGGCCGAGGTTGTTCAGGGCATCTGCACGGTTGGCCCAGGCCTCGCTGATATTCGGGTTCCCGGCTATTGCCTTGTCGGCGGCAGTCACGGCTTCGGTATCACGCCCGAGAACGACAAGGAGTCCTGCCTCCTGAGTCCATGCGAGGGAAAAGTTCGGCTGGAGCGAAAGGGCTTTTTCTGTTGCCTGCAGGGCACCGGAGTAATTCCCGTTGGCGGCGAGGTCGGCGCCCTGGTTATAGACATTGATGGCATCGATATTTTGTCCCGACAGGCCGATCGGGGTCCCGGAGGGCGTTATATCGGTTATATTCGAATCAGCACATGCAGGCAGTACCAGCCATGCAAGAAGTATGAACAGGATAATTCCGGTGATTCCGGCCTTTTCGTATGATCGCTGTGTCATTTTTGTCATTTTTCAGGTCTGTCGTTGATACTATAATACCTTCCCGGATTCATCTGCAGTTCACCAGGCCATACCGGGTCGATAAGTATTTTCAGAAATCCACCTATTGTACCTCAAGTCCGGGGTCCGGGTTTTTTATCCGCTCCCGGTATGGCAATTGATGACCAGGAACCCCCCAGGGGATCGTATTACCTGATCATGACATGAACCTACCAGGTAACCACATGAAGAGAAAAATGGCCGGCTATAAAACAGGATTGTTGATTTTCCCGAGTGTGGGAACAGACAGGAGCATGGTGAGTCCATGGTGAACGTCGGGGTCCATGTCTCCATTGCGGGATCTATTGCGAAGTCCGTCGACCGGGCGTCCGCGCTCGGTTGTACTACATTCCAGATTTTTTCCAGAAATCCGCGTGGCTGGGCCTGGAAAGATCTCAATGAAGAGGATATCTCGGCATTCCGTTCGGGGCTCGATAAAACCGGGATATTTCCTTCGGTCGACCATATGCCGTACCTGCCGAACCTGGCGGGGCCGAACATTGTGCATTACCAAAAATCGGTTGAGACACTGGTTGCCGAACTGGGACGATGCAGCCGGCTTGGCATCCCCTATCTGGTGACCCACCTCGGCCATCATCCCGGAATAACTATCGAGGAAGGGAGGGGCAGGGTTGTCAGTGCGATCAACAGGGCTATAGAGGAAGCCCCCCAGGGAACAATGCTCCTCCTCGAAAATACCGCAGGAGAGAAGAACGGTATCGGCAATACATTCGAGGATATCGGTGCGGTACTCGAAGGTATCGCAGAACGGGAAAGGACAGGAGTGTGTTTCGATACCTGCCATGCATTCGGAGCAGGATATGATTTGAGGACAGACTTGGGTGTGGAAGAGACCCTTTCGAAGTTTGACGACCTGATCGGTATAAAAGAGATCCATGTCGTCCACTATAACGACTCGAAAGGCGACCTCGGGAGCCATCTTGACCGTCATGAACATATCGGCATGGGATATATCGGCGAGCCGGGATTTTCCGCCATCCTCAGGCATGAGCCCTTCAGGCACGTCCCCCTCATCTGCGAGACACCGGTTGATGCCCGGTGCGATGACGCAGGAAACATCAGGAAAGTCAGGGAACTGGCCGGATAAGGTTCCATATAAGCGAAAGCAAACTGAGGGGAAGCAAACCTTCATGGTGAATCAGGATCTTTCAGACGGTTATGGCTCAGGTACGACATGTCCGACAGGTCTTTTCGGCATACGAAACGATTGAAGGGGCAGGTGTAAGGCTCCATCGTGCATTCGGCTATGGGGAACTCCCGCGTTTTGATCCTTTCCTGATGCTCGACGATTTCCGGGCCGGAAATGATCCATCGGATTATATGGCCGGATTCCCCTGGCACCCACACCGGGGAATCGAAACGGTAACCTATATGCTCGAAGGACGGGTTGAACATGGGGACAGCATGGGCAATTCCGGGAGTGTCGGCGGCGGAGATGTCCAGTGGATGACTGCCGGTTCGGGCATTATTCACCAGGAAATGCCGAAACCTGTTGGCGGCCGGATGGGAGGGTTCCAGTTGTGGGTAAACCTGCCCCGATCCCATAAAATGATCGGGCCCCGGTACCAGGAAATCAGCCAGGGCGATGTACCGCTGGCAGTACCCAAACCCGGTATTACGATAAAAGTTATTTGCGGAAATGCATTGGGAGTAACGGGGCCGGTAAAGGATATCGTTACCGATCCGTTGTACCTCGATGTAACGGTCGATCGGAGGTCTTTTTTCAATATTACCGTTAACAGGCTCTATACTGTTGCAGCCTATGTTATCGGCGGGACCGGGAGGTTCGGTGAAGAGGGAGGGACTGAGGTCAGAAACCGGGACATGCTTATTTTCGGGGACGGCGACCTGGTTTCTGTGACGGCGTCGGAAGAGGGATTTCGTTTCCTGTTACTGTCCGGGAGACCGATCAGGGAACCGGTGGCATGGGGCGGCCCAATCGTGATGAACACCGAGGAGGAACTAAAAGAGGCCTTCAGGGAATACCGGAATGGCACGTTCATTAAGCAGCATTGAACCAAATGACCGGATACCGGAGAAAACTGGAATGAAGATTCGCGCAGGAAAAGAAGATCGTTATTATCAGGAAAGTCCCGTCCCGGACAATTTACGGGATACCAATGGCGGCCCTGGCATGGATACCGGAGAGGCTGGGCGGTGGTTTGTTACGCGTGACGGGATCCGTTTTTTTTCCAAAAAAACACCTTTCAGCCAGGTATTTTATGTCCCGGATTATTATTTCGACGACATCAGGAAGGATGATGTGGTCGTGGATATCGGGGCGAATGCAGGGGCGTTCTGCATTCGTGCTTCCCGGTTTTCAGATCACGTGATCGCAGTAGAACCACTTATTCCGGATATTCTGTCAAAAAATATTGCCCTGAACAAGTCTCGTGTGGCAGTCCTTGAGCTGGCACTCGGCGACGGGTCCATAAAGATGGTCGAATGGGATGGCATTCAGAAAACCATTAGGACTAATACCCTTGATTCTATTATTGACCGGGCAGGGGGATGCGATTTCCTGAAATGCGATTGCGAGGGGGCCGAATGGCTCATCAGGCCCGGGGACCTGGATGGTATCAGGAGAATCGAGATGGAGCTCCATATTCCACCAATTTGCGGCCCGCCGAATCCGGCGCTTCTCGATTATATAAGCCGGGAGTTTGAATTTCGGCTGGACCATGTCCCTGCCCATGGCCCGCTGGGGTTAATGGGATATCTTCACGCGGAAAGGATTGGTTCAAAAATGTGATCCTGCATGGTTCACCGGGCTTTTTGCATTTCGATTTTTATCGGCATCTTCGGAAATTAAGGATTCCGGTTTTTCTGGTGTTCAGCTGTATCTATGAGGGAAATAATCAGTTCATAGAGGTTGTTTATAACAAATGGTTTTGACATAACCCCCGAAAACCCGTATTTTTTATATTCCGATACGATCGGGTCATTGGTATATCCGGATGCAACGATACCTCTGACACCGGGGTCGAATGCAAGAAGCTGCTCCATGGTTTCCCTGCCTCCCAGCCCGACAGGAATCGTAAGGTCAAGAATTACCACATCGAACCGGTGTCCTGCCAGGAATGCCCGCCGGTACTTCCCGAGGGCTTCAGATCCTTCCTCCGCAGTCTCGACGTCTATCCCGCGTGCGGATAACATACGGCTCAGGATGTCCCTGATCCCTGCCTCATCATCCATCACAAGGACTTTCGGGATCTTGTCAGTCATGGCGTTTTTCCCTGGTTCCTTATTTTTTACCGATCGGCTGGTTATGGGAGCCCGATGGCAAGGGAAAGCAGGATAAACAATCTTCCAATCCCCGCTCACCGGTATTATTCAGATCCCTCATGCATCCCGTAGCGGTCTGTAGTACAGTGGCATATGATGGATCATGAATCATCCGGTTCCCTAGAGAAATACGGTTTGGGAACGGTATAAAGTTCATCTTTTATCCTGTAATTTCCATGGTCGGCATATCTCACCCGGTTATTCCGGCATGTCTGTGTACCTCTTCTTATAAACATGGAAGCCAAATACGTACAGCACCGTGAAAGGTGTACTGGAGGGGAATGAAATCCGGCTCGGTAAGGATGCCCGTGGCCTTTATGACCAGAGCGGGTATGGCCGGCCGGAAAAAGGAGGCGAAGGACTGAGGCTGTCCGCCGAAGAAGCACTCTATCTCCTTCACCGCAACAGGATCGACATTCCCGGTTACGATATCGACCGGCTGCTTTCAACATTCACGAGCGATCCCAACTTTTTCAGGAGTTACCTCGTATACCGTGATTTAAGGGAACGGGGATATGCGGTCCAGACAGGGCCCCACGATTTTCGTGTTTTCCGGCGGGGTGAAAGGCCCGGTACCGGGCATTCCCGTTACATGGTCCGGGTATTGTCAGAGCGTGACCTTGTGGATTTTGGCATACTCGTGAGAGAATTCCATGCATCTGCCAATATGCGAAAACAACATATCCTGGCCGTCGTTGACGATGAAAATGAACTCACGTACTACGAGATCAAAGTCCAGGCCCTGCCTGATCTCGGTCCGCCGGTTGAAACCGGACATTTAAAAGGTGTCCTGGCCGGGCGATATGTTATTATCAGGAAGGTTGCCGGTATGAACGATGTTCAGGTGCAGTCAGAACCGGAAGAGTATCATGGAGAGCTTATGACCGGAGGAAAGAGTATCCCGTCCGGGAATCGATCCACTGAAGAGAGATTGGGGCTTCCATCGCCGGGACCCCTCCCGGGATTTTTCGGTATGGAACTTGACAGGAGCCGTATTGTCCTGTCTTGGCTTGAAGCGGTGTACCTGATGCAGACTGGGCAACTCTCGCTAAACAGAGAGGAAATCAATGTTCCTCTCCCTGAGGTACATGTACCTCATTGCCGGTTCTGATGGGGAAATTCACGAAAAAGTGGTCGTTTACGGAGATCTCAGAAAGCATGGGTATACGCCGAAAACCGGTTACAAATTCGGGCATCATTTTCGCGTGTATACGGGGAATAAAGTCCATTCCGAAATGCTCGTGCATGCCGTTGCAGCAGATATGACAATGCCTGCCAGCAGTATTTCCCGATCGGTCAGGCTGTCGCACAGCGTCAAAAAGAAGATGTTGTTTGGCGATGTACATACTACAGGAATTCATTATATCGAATTCGCCCGGATCAAGCTCTGAAATAATCATAATCGGAAAATAACGGGTTATACAAGGGGACAGGTTTCCATTTCATGACGCCGGAAATTAATCCATGGTCAAGTCAGCCGACGCTCGAGATCGAGAAGACATTTTCCGAATTCGGCATTTCCCCAATCGGGGACGCCATCGGCAATCTTCCTGAAGTCCCCTATTTCATACAGCGGGGAATTGTTCTCGGTCAACGCGATTACCAGGCGATCGCCGACGCAATCTGTAACAGACGCCAGTTTCACATCCTGACCGGCTTTATGCCGTCGGGTCACCCTCATCTCGGTCACCTGATGGTGATGAAGGAGGTGGTCTGGCATGTCCAGCAGGGGGGTAACGGCTACGTCACCATTGCGGATCGCGAAGCCCATGCGGTCAGGAATACTTCATGGGAGAAGTGCAATGAGTTTGGAAGGGAGTATCTCTCCTGTCTCTGTGCGCTCGGCTTTGAAGGACAGACCTATTTCCAGTCGAGAAACGACCGGCTCAAGGACCTTGCTTTTGAAGCGGCGACAAAGGTAAATTTTTCGGAACTGACTGCAATTTACGGTTTCGGGGCCGATACTGATCTTGCTCATGCGGAAAGCGTGATCACTCAGGTAGCCGACATCCTCTATCCGCAGGTCGACCGCGAACCGGCCCCTACCCTGGTTCCGGTCGGTGTCGATCAGGACCCCCATATACGTCTCACCCGGGGGATTGCGCATAAAATGCGGATGTTCACAATAGAGGAGCGGGACGGGTATATCAGTGTCCGTTCGAAAAATGCTCCCGATAAAGCGCTTGAGGCTGTTAAATTAGCGTTCCCTCGTGCTAAGAAGTACGAGGGACATGTCGATATCAAAGGAGCACGATGTGTCGATGTAGCGGAAATCGTCCGGGATATCGAACGTGCTCACGGAGGGTATGCTTTCTATACCCCGTCATCCACGTACCACCTGTTCATGCCCGGCCTGAACGGGGGGAAGATGTCATCAAGCATTCCCGAGAGCATTATCTCGTTCTATGAAACCGAGGCTACGGTAAGGAAGAAAGTGATGAATGCAATTACCGGCGGCCGGATGACGCTGGAAGAGCAGAAACGTCTCGGAGGCGAGCCTGACAAGTGTTCGGTATTCCTCCTGAACATGTTCCATATGGTGACAGACGATGCAGAGCTTGATGCGATCCGCCGGATGTGCACGGCAGGGGAAATCACATGCGGGCAGTGCAAGAAGGACACGGCTGAGCGGGTCGTTTCGTTCTTAAAAGACTTCAGGGAGAAAATGGACGCATGTGCAGACAGTGTCGTGGTGTGAGATGGCAGAACTGACGCAGAACGAGAAGCGGTTGCTGACAGTCCTCGGGAAAGAAAAAAAAGGGGATGCAGTTCATATTGCCAGCCTGCTGGATGCTACCCCGGAGGCAACAGTGCAATGGGCATACCTGGCGCAGGACAAGGATCTTGCGACGGTCACACGAATAGTGACGAATGAGTATGTACACACTGAGGAAGGGAAGGAGTATCTTAAGAACGGGTTACCGGAAACGCAGCTCCTGAAGATTATTAAACCGGGGTCAACCCTTTCCGATCTCCAGAAGAGCAACGCGTTTAAAATCGGGTTCGGCCAGCTCCGCAAGAAGGGACTTGTAACGGTCAACGGGACCCAGGTATCAGCGGTGCCGGGTGCGTCCACAGATGCCGTGGAAGAGCTGTTAAGGAACCCTTCTGCCACCGATCCGAGGACTAAGGAGTTGATCAAGCGCGGAATTCTCAGGGAGTCCGAAACGGTCAGCCACACGATAAGCATAACTTCAAAGGGGCTTGCACTCTCAAAAACAGGGCTTGAACTTCGCGAAGAGACGGGCACGCTCACCCGGGAGCAGATTATATCGGGTGAGTGGAAAGACCAAAACCTTCGCCGGTACGACGTCAGCAAGCTCCCGAAGACGCTGTATCCCGGAAAGATCCATCCCTACCAGCGAATTATTGCAGAAATGCGGGAAATCCTTCTCGAAATGGGATTCGAGGAACTATATGGCGGTATCGTCCAGCAATCCTTCTGGAATTTCGATGCGCTCTTCCAGCCTCAGGACCACCCGGCACGCGAGATGCAGGACACCTTCTACCTCCGGGAAACCCTGCCGCTCCCTGACGGCTACGAGAAGGTGAAGGCAATGCACGAGCATGGCGGTGAGACTTCATCGACCGGTTGGGGCGGGGTTTGGAAAGAGGAAAAAGCCGAGCAGTGTGTCCTAAGGACTCACACCACGAGCGTCTCCATCCAGCATCTTGCAAAGAATCCGAATCCACCCGTGAAAGCCTTCTGCATCGGCAGGGTTTACCGGCGCGAAACGATTGACACCACCCATCTTGCCGAATTCGAACAACTCGAGGGGATCGTTATGGATGAAGGAGTTACCTTTGGCAACCTGCTCGGCATCCTCCGCGAGTTCTACAACCGCATGGGATTCGAGGGCGTACGGTTCAAACCTTCATACTACCCCTATACCGAACCCAGTCTCGATGCCGAGGTGTATATCGAAGGGATAGGATGGATTGAAATGGGAGGGGCAGGAGTATTCCGCGAGGAGGTGACCGCCCCGCTCGGCATCAACTATCCCGTCCTTGCCTGGGGACTCGGCGTGAGCCGGATAGCGATGTTGCGACTCGGTCTGAAAGACCTCAGGTACCTGCACAGGAGCGATATCGCGTTCCTGAGGGAAACACCCATACTGCGCCGCACGAAAGGAGGGGTTTGATATGGCGGTCATCACGCTTCCTTTCAGGTACCTCGAACGGCTGACAAGGACCGACAGGAAGACGATACTCGACAAGATAGCACTTATCGGTTCCGATGTCGAACGGGTCGAAGAAGACCACGCCGATGTGGAGTTCTTCCCTGACCGGCCCGATCTTTTCTCGCCGGAGGGTGTTGCGCGGGCTATGCGTGGTTATCTCGGGATCGAGACCGGGTTGCCTTCCTACCCCGTTAAGCCCTCGGGGATTAGGTTCACGGTCGATCCGAAACTCGCAGATATCCGGCCCGTTCTGGGGGCAGCGGTGATAAGGGGCGTCCGTTTCGACGACGAATCGATCCAGAGCATCATGTCCCTCCAGGAGTCACTCCACTGGGCAATAGGGAGGGGCCGGAGCAAGGTGGCGATAGGCATCCACGATCTCGACACGGTCAGACCTCCTTTCCACTACATTGCATCTCCGAGGAGCCGCCGTTTCGTTCCGCTCGATTTCAAAGAGGAGATGACTATGGAGGAAATCCTCGAGAAGCATCCGAAGGGCAGGGATTATGCAAAAATCGTCAGGGATTTTCCTCTCTTCCCACTGATCACCGATAATGACGATAATGTTCTTTCGTTTCCCCCGATCATCAACGGAGATCTGACCCGGGTAACGATCGATACCAGGAATATTCTTCTCGATACGACCGGTACAGACCGGCGGGCGGTAAACGTAGCGGTCAACATTATCTGTACGGCGATGTCTGAGGCCGGTGCGGAAATCGAAAGCGTCTCCATCGGTAAAGAGGAGACCCCCTCGCTTGCACCCACAGAGAGGACAGTCAGCGTGGCAGAATGTTCCAGGCTCCTCGGGGTCGATTTGACCGCACCGTCAATGGCACTCCTCCTCGAAAAGATGCGGTTCGGTGCGGAACCGGCCGGAGGTGATAAGGTAAAAGTGTTGGTTCCTTGCTTCCGTGCGGACATTATGCATGACTGGGACCTCTTCGAAGACGTGGCAATTGCCTATGGATATGACCGGATCCAGAACCTTCCGCCAAAGACTTATACGGTAGGGAAACCTCACCCGGTGCAGGTCAGCGCTGCACTCGCCCGTGAAATCTTCACTGGTCTCGGTTATCTCGAAGTGATGCCCTTCACACTGACAAATGAGGAGATTCTCTATAAAAACATGCAGCGGCCTGAACACCGGGGCGTCCTCCGTGTAATGCACCCGATCAGTGTCGAGAACACGGTTGTCAGGACTGATCTGCTTCCCCTGCTTCTTGAATTCCTCACCCTGAACAGGCACCGAGAACTGCCTCAACGTCTCTTTTCTGTCGGTGATGTCGTTGACTCCTGTATCACGTACCAGCATGCCGCAGGTGTCGCAACGCACCGGGATGCGGATTTCTCTGAGGCCTATGCATCTGCCGATGCCGTGCTTCGTGAGCTTGGTGTGGAATATACCGTAAAAGAATCGTCAGATCCGGCATTCATTGAAGGGCGCAGGGGCGACATCCTTGTCGAAGGTACATATGCCGGTGTTTTCGGTGAGATTAATCCCGTCGTCCTGAACTCTTTCAGTCTCGAACAACCAGTTGCCGCAATCGAGATCGACCTCAGAGCCGTACCGGGATATTCCGTGTCGCCAGGTACTGTTTAACAGATGAAACCGTCATTTCACCATAGTGGAAGACGGATGCAGCGAGGCATGCGTCAGCTCTTCCATTAAAAAATCCGTCATAAAAGTGCTCGAAGGTTCCAACGCCGCCCGAGGCGATCACCGGTATTCCGCAGGTATCCGAAATAGCACGGGTAATCGGGATATCAAACCCTGCTTTCGTGCCGTCCGTTTCCATGCTCGTGAGGAGTATCTCTCCGGCACCCCGTTCTTCTGCTTCCTTCGCCCACCTGATAGCGTCGATACCGGTAGGGCGGCTCCCCCCGTAGACTACTACTTCGTACCAGCAGCTTGTACCGTCAGGAAGCGTGACGGGTGTCCCGCCAGGGTTCTTGGTAAAATTCCGCCGCACGTCCATCGCAAGAACGATACACTGGGTCCCGAAAACCCCTGCACCCTTGCTGATGAGTACGGGGTCGTGCACGGCGCTCGTGTTGATGCTGACTTTATCCGCCCCGGCCCGGAGGATCGCCTGGATGTCGTCTATGCTCCTGATTCCGCCCCCCACGGTAAGCGGGAGAAAGAGCCGGTCTGCCGCCCTCCTTATCACTTCGATAAGAGTCCCGCGGTGCTCTTTCGAGGCGGTAATATCGAGGAAAACCACCTCGTCCGCTCCCTGGTCGTTATAGCGCTGGGCAAGGCTGACAGGGTCGCCCGCATCCCGGAGTTCCACGAAATGGGTGCCTTTTACGACTCTCCCGTCTTTGATGTCGAGACAAGGTATGATACGTCTCGTAAGAACCATGGATTACCATTCCCGGAGATGAGTATATCAGGGTTATGGCTGAACCGGTCTGGGCTTTCAAAGCTACACCGGCAGTCAACGCAGCAATAGCAGCGCTTAAAGGATGCGAGGGGAAAAAAGCGGTTATTTTTGCGACCCGCGGGGGATCGGCAAAGAATACCCTGCAAAGACTCAAACAAATGCTTGCAGCAAAGCAGGTGAAGGTTGTCGGGCAATACGTCCTTACCAAAAATGAGACCGGTGAAGGACCGAAAATTAACGCCCTTATCGACGGTGTTAAAGCGGCACAAAACCCCTGACCTGTCGTTGGTGTCATGGACGTCGAGAATACAGGCTGAAAACCTCCATCCCCGGAAAACGTGCCCGTACATGTATCATCAATCGTTTTCGATCTGAAACGATCCTGGCACCGGGCCTGTGCTGATATTAAGTCATCCCGGGGAAAATCACTAGGGAAAGATGAAGAAGCCGGTCTCCCGGCCCTTGGTGACCCGTGGACTGGTAAATTCCTTACAAAACCTCGTAAAGGGCATGAGATCGACCTGTATATCGAAAGAACAATGGCAGGAACACGAATGAGTACCGGTGATTTAAAAATCGAATGGGCACGGCAATACATGCCTGTGCTCTCTGCAATCAGGGAAGAATTCACGCGAGAAAAACCATTTAAGGGCATGGTAATCGGCATGGCCCTTCATGTTGAGGCGAAAACCGCCAACCTCGTTACCGCGCTCGCTTCAGGAGGGGCACGGGTCTATATAACCGGATGTAACCCGCTCTCTACCCAGGACGATGTTGCCGAGGCACTCAACCATGTCCCGGGTGTACAGTGTTATGCGAAACGTGGAGCGACGGTCGCAGAGTATTACGAGGCAATCGACAAAGTCCTTGATGCACAACCGGTGATTACCATCGATGACGGCATGGACCTTATCCACCGGATCCATACCAGCCGCAAAGAACTGCTGAAAACCGTTATCGGGGGATGCGAGGAGACGACAACCGGGATCCACCGTCTCCGGGCGATGGAAGCCGAAGGAGCACTGAAATTCCCGGTAATCGCAGTTAACGACACCCCCATGAAGCATCACTTCGACAATGTCCATGGGACCGGGGAAAGTGTACTTACTGCCATCATGGTAACAACGAACATCCTGATCGCAGGAAAATACGTAGTCGTCGCGGGGTACGGTTTCTGCGGCCGCGGCCTCGCACGAAAATTGCACGGCCTTGGTGCCAGGGTAATAGTAACCGAAATCGACCCGAGGAGAGCACTGGAAGCCTACATGGATGGCTTCTCGGTAATGACGATGGATCAGGCTGCCGGCCTTGGTGAAATTTTTATTACGACGAGCGGAAATACTTCAGTTATTGTCGAACGGCATTTCAGGGCGATGCGGGACGGGGCCGTTCTTTCGAATGCCGGTCATTTCAATGTCGAGATCGATGTTACCTGGCTCGAGCAGAACAATGAGGGAGTAATTCGCCGGGACGGGATAGATTCCTACAGGATCGGTGGAAAATCCCTCCACGTGCTTGCAGAAGGGAGGCTCGTGAACCTTGCCACCCCGAAGGGAATGGGTCACCCTATCGAGGTAATGGACCTTTCGTTTGCCCTTCAGGCACTCTGTTCACGATATATTGCCAAACAGGGTGCCACGATCGGGCCCGGTGTGCACGAGGTCCCCAGGGATATCGATGAGAAGGTCGCGATGATGAAGCTTCATGCGCTCGGGATCGCAATCGACAGTCTCACCCCCGGGCAGCAATCATACATGTCGAGCTGGGACACCGGTACCTGAGATCCTAAACATTATTTTACCATTTTTTCATTATTTTTTACAGGATAAAGTTCTTCCCTGATGCTGAACAGGTATTCCTGTGCATATCCTGCATATGCACCAAAATAGTCCTCGGCGAACTGCCGCATGTATTCATATGACATGGGTCCGGCCGTATCATCAAGATAATAAACCCGAAGAATCCGTTCTATCCAGACATCGACAGGGACTGAGTTAAGCTTCCCAAACCCGAAAAGCAGTACGCAATCTGCCACTTTCCTCCCCACTCCCTTGTACTTCATGAGCATGGGCCGGGCATCTTCATAGGTACTTGATGCCAGGCGATCTGCCCACGCTGGATCGGCGGCTACAAGACCTGCAGTTTCACAGAGGAACGGGGCACGGTAACCGAGCCTGCAGGTCTCTCTCATGCAGTCCCGCCCCTCTGTCAGAGACCCGGGAGCCGGGAATGAATAATACAGTTCTTTTCCGGCACGAATTTCCTTCCCGAACGCCTGGCAAAGGAATCCTATCCGACGTTTTATCGAGGGGATGTTGGTAAATGTTGCGATTATATACGAGGCAAGACATTCCCAGGGGGGCTGCCTGATAATCCGGAGTCCTGTCGATCGAACAATTGCACGGTGAATAACCGGGTCCCTGTCGATCTCATCGAGTATGGCATGCAGGTCAGTATCAAGCGAAAAATACCGGGTGATCATTTCTTCGGAGGTACCTTTCCAATAGAGACCGGATCGGTCCTGCCTGACGGTAACAACCTTCTCTCCGACTACGCCGGTCCACGTCCCGTCCTTATGAGTCCACCGGAACACCTGTCCGCAGGAGAGCGTTTTTCCCAGGTCAAAGGGGATCTCCCTGTCGAGTTTCAGACAATGCATTTGGGATCTTCCGGATTTTTACCCGGCATCGGCAAGGGTTGACAGAATGAACATGATCATATTACCTGAAAATGGATCTGTGTGCACACGTTCCCTATTGCTCTTAAAGAATATTGTTCCTGCAAAGAACCTTTATAGCATCGGTCAGTGCTATGAACACCTGGGAAAACCCCGGTCCTTTTCCATCCGGAAAGCGGTCCTCCCCCGCAGAGATGAGAGTCCGCCCGCCGCGAGAAAGGGTAAGCAGCCAATAGGTGGCGCCGCAACATCCGTGGGGGGCTGTGTACGACTGCTCCCACGACCAGACCCCGATGTCTTGCACTCTTCTCCAGAATTCCCTCCATTGCCCTTCATCAGGTCGGCAGCGCCTGGAACTGCCACTGAAATTTCCGCCCTCCGTTTTTTCAACGAGAATCGATGTCCCGTCCCACCTGACCATGCAACTGCCCCCCGAATAGGTTCCCAGATAGAAAATGAACTGCCTGGGGAGAAGGCCTGTCTTTTGATCGCAATCTTCCTGGTTTTCCACACCGATATCATTGAAGCTGATGGAGAAAAAAGTGCTTCTTTTCCACCACGCCAGAAAAGGATGTGTGGTGCCGGTACTAAGGTAATAGTCCGTTTCATTAGCCTTTACCAGGCCCGGCCTCTCATTATTCATGCGCTCATGACCGGTCCGGGGGTGTCCATGGTGTTACCCGGGACCCGGTAGCCGCAACAGCGGTTCCCGCTGGCAGGGTGATCGGCTCAGGGTTGCATCGGGCCCGATGGCCTGCCTTCTGACCAGGTGGGGAATACCGGAACCAGGAAATCCTGGTTTCATAAAGTTTTCAGTCCCGGAAGCCGGAATAAAAACCTGGCACCGGTCCGGGTTGTCACACAGGTCACGGGTAATCTGTGGGATATGCACGGTCCTTCCTCACCATGTGAGGGATAAAGGAGGGGTGAGCGGGGTGAGAGTGGTATCCCTGGATGTAGCTGAAAAATCATCACTGAAAAGACCCTTATTCCTGCATTTATGAGAAAACCGGCATCGGTTTATCGATATGGAGCAGAGCCGGAGACAAGGTCATCTTTCACACCGCAAGGCATATCCTTTTATTGTCAGGGCAGGAGTGAATCTCATGGAAGTTATCGACAACCTTCGGACATTCCTCGATACCGGGGAGGACTGGGAGCGGAAAAACACCTCGTTACAAGGGGTTTCTATCATTAAACTACCGGCTACGCGGAGCAGGGCCGCATCACTCGCTATCGAGATAAACCCCCCCGACGAGAATGGCAGGCCGATGAAGAAAAAAGGAATTATGCTGATGAGCAGGGGTGAGATGCTGGCCTTCCGGAAGATTTTTGGAAGCGATAAGCTGGAAGTCCTCCTGAATGCCATGGAGGAGGTCGTTCCGGAGAAAAAAACAACCAGGAAGGGTAGCGGGGACGTTATCGAGATCTAACCCTCACCCGTCCTGTTGCCGCGCTGGATCGTATGGACTGATGAAAAAGGCAGCAAATTTTCCTGCATGGCGATAATTACCTGCAGCGTGCTGTCCTGAACAAAAGAATCTTAATCTGGGGGACAATAATGGTAGTTATGGGTAAATGCCTTTCCTGGCTCATTGCAGTGGCATCGCTCCTCGTGATCGCAGCGTGCATAAGTGGATGCATGGAGCAGCCGGTAAAAAATATTACCCCCCCGCCCGGGCCTGCCCTCGTTGTGGACTATTACCGGACAGGAGGCATTGCCGGTGCCGACGACCACCTCGTGATTTTTGAAAACGGCGCCGTGGTCTATTCCGGGCAGAGTGGCCGTGGGGCTTATTTTATAAACGGCAGTTCTCTTGCCAGTTTAAAAGATTTGTTCACGAGTACAGATTTTGCCGGGATGAACGAATCATACCTCGCGCCGACGCCAGGAGCCGATCATTACCAATATACAATAACATACAGGAATCATACGGTCCGGGCAGAGGAAACCGGTGTTCCGCCATTGCTCCAGCCATTAATCCAGCGCCTTAATGAGATCATTTTAGAGAAAGACCGTTGAACGCCGTCCTAATGTCCGACGTGCCGCCCGGGGCACCAATAGTTCTCTAAAAAAAGAGATCCCCCGGGACCCTAAAAATTGGTTTAGTTATCACTCGATATGCAGGCAGCCCTGTATATCATGGCCAAGTTTTCCAATGGCGTCTGCCCGGCAGCGCTGGCAGTGCCTCATCTGCCGGACGTAAGGTGCACAGGCATCCTGCATCTTTTTCTTCATTTCGGGAGTTGGCGGGGCGATATCGGCAAATTTGTACTGTGCAATGAGCGGAATAACATTGAATGTATAGACCCCCATTTCACCAACCTTCTTTGCTATCTCGACAATATGATCTTCATTCACGCCAGGGATGTAGACGGTGTTGATTTTCACGATCATGTTTCGCTTTATTGCCTCTTCGATGCCTTTCAACTGGTTTTCAAGGAGGATTTTTGCCCCTTCAACGCCAGTATACCTCTTCCCCTTCCATTCGACGAACTGGTAAATCCGGGCACCTATTTCGGGATCGATTGCATTGAGGGTAACGGTGATATTCCCTACGTCGTATTTCTCGAGGAGATCTATTTTTTCAGGAAGGAGCAGCCCGTTCGTCGATATACACTTTATGACGTTTGGAAACTCTTCGTGGAGTCTCCGGAGGGTTTCGAATGTCTCTTCATTTGCGAGAGGTTCCCCTGGTCCTGCGATGCCGACGACCTTGATGTAATTGTATTTCTTAATGACCTCCCTGACAAGGCGTATTGCCTCTTCTGCATCGAGGATTTTTGTGGTCACGCCGGGGCGGCTCTCATTGACACAGTCAAAATCCCGGATACAATAATTGCACTGGATATTGCAGTTTGGGGCTACCGGGACATGGCAGCGCCCGAAAGCATGACAGGCTTTTTCTGAAAAACAGGGATGTTCCTGGATCTTCCGGAGTTGCTCCGGGTCGTACTGAACGGGTTTACCCTGCACTACCGCTTCGCGGTACCCTTTTTCCGTCATATTAACAACATACATCTCCGCTCCCTCTATATATAAAATTCAATACATGCACGGGCTGGGAGAGTATCTTTGTATACCGGACCAGGGAAATGATTACCCTATCGGTTTGGATGGAAGGGAGAGCCGCTATCGCAGTAATGTCCCCTGCGACATATGCACAGAACTATATCCAATCTCATCAGTACATGTATACACTATGACATGGTCTCAAAAGTGCCCGAAAAGGACGCTCCAGAGGGGAATCCTGGCAGGCGCAGCCATTGCCCTGGTTGTATGTTCATTGGTCCTGGCAGGCTGCACCTCCCAGCCGCAGGTCGCAAAAATCAATGATACCGTCAGGGTCGACTATACCGCATCGCTTGCGAAAACCGGCGAAACATTTGAATCCTCCTTAAACAGCAGTCCTATCGAGTTTGTAGTCGGTACCGGACAGGTAATCAAGGGTTTTGATGACGCTGTCATCGGTATGACCCCCGGACAGACTAAGAACAACGTATTCATCCCGGCAGACCAGGCCTATGGGCAAAGAAATGAGAGTCTAATTTACCTCGTACCGAAGACGGGAGCACTTGCGAATTATACCCCGGTACCGGGTCAGGTGACATACGTAACGATGAAACTGCCCAGTGGTCAGACGGTACGATACCCCATTATTGCTTCAAACGACACAGCCGTGACCATCGATGCCAACAATCCTCTTGCCGGGCAGGATTTGCTCTTCAACATCACACTGGTCGAGATAGTCAGGAAATAGCCGGAATTTTGGCCACCCAGAACCCTTTTTTCCTCATGCACGGATCATGGAGATGAACCATGACGCATTATGTGATATTTCATATCAATGAAACCGGGAAAGGGGGGACGCTCATGAAAGAGATCGAAAACCTCCTGGTGGACCTTGGTGAGGATTCTGTACAGATCGAGGCTCTCGCTAACTCTGACGGGGTTTTAG
This sequence comes from uncultured Methanomicrobiales archaeon, assembly GCA_963809105.1. Lineage (GTDB taxonomy): Archaea > Halobacteriota > Methanomicrobia > Methanomicrobiales > Methanospirillaceae > CAIKOD01. The sequence goes on from CAWEIC010000005.1 coordinate 1,103,886, forward strand.
AATTTCAAAAAGGCCGCGAAATTGAAGAAAATGTAAGGTTACTTGCAGGACGGGGTGTTGTTTTTGTTGTTTGTGCAAACAGCCTTTCGGCACGGAGCCTTAGTCCAGGCCTGCTTATGCTACAGGTGAAGATGGTACCCTCAGGTGTGGGCGAGCTGGTGAGGCGCCAGGAGGATGGGTACAGGTACCTGAAAATCTGACGGTTTCAGGGACTGGTTTGTTTACCCATTCTCCATGTCCCATCCGGAAGGAGGATTTCGAAGCGTGTTCCTTTCCCTTCAATTCCATTCTCGCTGATTAAAAGACCGGTGATTGAGAGGATTTCCTGGGAAAGGAACAGGTTGAATGAAGTAGTTTTTCCCGATCCGTACTCGAAGAGGTGGGGCTTCCACGCCATGGGAATACCTCCCCCATCATCCTCGATTGTCAAGACGCCGTTTTCACTTTTTGCGGTGAAATAAATCCTCATTTCGGTGACATTTCCGTTATGCCGGATCGTGTTGTCGAAGATATTGATGAAAACCTTCTCAAGGAAAGGATCGGCAAATATCATCAGCTCCCCTGTCCTGATATCAAGCCTGATGGATTTCATGGGCCGGGCTTCGGAAGCCTTCCTGATAACATCACGTACGCGCTGCCATTCAGGTGCCTTTACCCCGAGATCTTTGTAATCGCGTGTGAATGTTATCTCCCGCTGGATGATAGTGATCGCTTCCTCGACCTTATTTATGTACCCCGAGATATTCGGGTCTCCTGATAATTCCTGATTCAGGAGCTGGATATAACCGGATATTGCAGTAATCTGGTTCAGGATGTCATGACGGGTCACGCTCGCGAGGAGGTTTAATTTCTTATTCACTACTTCGAGAGACTCCCGCACCTTTCTGTGCTCTGCAATCTCTTTTTCAAGACTGTTCATTGGTTGCAATTATTTCACGTGTCCGGTCCTCAACCAGGTTTTCCAGATGCCTCTGATATTTTTTCAATTCCGTAATATCTTCGAGAATAATTGCTACCCCGCCTGAGCCCTCGTCGAATACCATCGGGATCAGTTTCGTAATGAAATAGTAGTCCTGGTCCCTGATCCTGATATCCTGCTCTCCTGAACTCTCCTTTCCTTCAAGCGCCTTGCCGATGCCGGTGAGGATTTCAGGGGAAAAGTAATGCGGCAATGTGGTCTGGTCGATCCTTTTTCCGGTAATGTTCTCCCGGTCCTGATCTAAAAATTCAAGAAAACCGTCGTTGATATAGGTGACGGTCTGCTCCCGGTCGAGAATTAGGATAAGGTCCGATGAAAGGCTCATAAGCCTGGAAAGGGGAACTCGTTGCGTCAGGGAAAAAACTTTTGCACGGCCATATGTCCTCATCTCAGCCTGACCCGATATCAGGAGGGTGTTTAAGTATTTCGCTGTGGAAGTCCTGTTCAACGGTAAGAGACGTGAAATTTCCTCAATCGTCATACCCTTCGGGTGATCTTTCAGGAGATCCCGGATCCGGACTACTTCATCCTCCATCTGCGTAACCATCCCTCGTTTTTTAAATCTGATAGATAATATCGGCTTACAATAATAGTATTCTTTGTCAGTATAATAATTCCTTTATGGATAAAGGTTTTCTGAATTTCCTGCCATTTCAGGAAAAACAACTGTTGTACAGTATAACAGGCATTAATTACCTGCCTCAGGTTCTCATACCGCCGTGGAAGCATCAGGAAACAAGACACACCTGGCACGATCCGCTTAAATAGGTACATTTCAAAATTTATGGTATATAGGATGGACCCGGATTTATCGGGAAGTGAACCCGGGAGGACAGGTTTCAGACCTGCACCGGAAATCGAATTGTTTGGCACTGCGGGCGGCGTCCGGGCAGTGGAATCCCCGGTTAGGGTGAAAATACTTGCTCTCCTTCGCGACCGGGAACTTTCGTTCCATGAAATAGTTCAGGAGACCGGAAAGGCCAAGTCTACGGTTTCCGCCCACCTTAAGTTCCTGCTGCAGGAAGGGATTATCGGGGAAAAGCCGAATCTTGCCGATTCCCGGAGAAAAAACTTTTACATCAGGTCCCGGCATCTTGGCGATATTTCACCCGGTACCGGATGGAGTGATGAGGTGTATGACGGCCTGTCATCATCGTTCCTGAAAACCGACGATCTTTCCGGATTTTATAAGCTCATATTCCATACCATCCGTGTTTCTCTCATTTCCCAGGGTATCAATATCGACCCCATTTTACGGGAAGCGGGGTTCCGGGTCGGGAAAAGGATTTACGAGATGGTTGCAGACCCTGATATATCGCGATTCCTCGGGAACCTTGGAACGTTCTGGGAAAAACATAAGTTAGGCAGGATACAGGTCGAGCACCTGTCCCCGGTCACCATCTGCATCTATGACTGTTTCGAGTGTGGAGACCTGCCAATAACGGGAAGGCCTTCCTGTGCCTTTGATTCCGGGATGCTCGACGCAATGTTTTCGCGCCATTTCATGGGGGAGCACATGGCAACGGAACTTCGCTGTTATGCAATGGGTGACGATCATTGTCGTTTTGTCATCAGGCCAGTTCACAAAGTAGAGACCGGCGGCATCGCCAACCCTGTACCTGGGTAATGGTGTATCCCGGAAGATCGAACGCAGATCCGGCTGATCCTAAGCAAGTAACCCTCTCTATATAAAGGCGGAGATGTGAGTTCCGCAGGTTTCGATAAAAAATGGTAAAAAAAATGCAGCCTGATGTTGAATACGACACGCGCCGAAAATTTCCGGCCTCATATATATCGACAATACCGATTCAATTTCGAGATGGAGAGTCAGTTTCCCTGGCAACGTGGACGTATTACTGAAATTGGGCAAGTAATAATCCTAATGGAATCGTCTTTAGGAATAACATAATGCCAGAAGTTGAGAGAGGATTGAAACTATCGTTTTAATATTATTCATTTATTTTATTGCCGAATCAAGAGGATCTGTAGAGAAGTTTGAGATCTAAAATTAAGATGAAATACCCGAAAAATCGAATATTGTGCCCTTACCGGATTGTGATTTGAGTTAATAGTCTCCCGATACCAAATTCTTGCCATGGAATATTTGTATGACAATTATTTTTATATATTATAAACTATAATAGCGCTAATTATCCATTTATTCATGGGTGGCTGATGAGAAATGAAAACAGAATTAATTCTTCTTCTAGGTGTTCTGGCCGTGGCCGGTGCGGTAATGATTGGACCAGTGTCGGGAGCTGGCGGTAATGCCAATATAACCGGTAATCCGGCAGATTATATATCAATTGTTGAGACAGGTGATACGACGGGCTGGATATTTACTCAGGATTATCTCAATGTGAATGATACATCCTGTAAGTTGAATGTGACAACAAATCGTCTTCACTGGACGGTTTCAGTTTCCGATAATTTGGATGATACTAAATTAATTCAACCGGGTCACATGGTGGAATGGACAACTTCGTACGGCAGTAAATATTTAACGGACCCTATGAAAATAGGTGGCGTCGGTGTTCCCTTAGAGTATACTGCAGTAGCACCGACCGATTTGACCGGTTCTCCCGGAGTAATTTGGACAGGTGCAGATGATGTTCAGGGTGTTGGTGTTTTCGATCCTATCCCCATCACCATTCAGCAGTGGGTCTCTCACCAGGATCAGTCTCTTACTGATGGTGTTTACCGAATAGTGGTGACTTTCACTGCCGGTACGGTATAATCGTTTGGTTTAGAAGGGACACAATACATTTTTATTTCCTTTTGTCCAGTCTTCTACAAGAGGATTGGTATGGAAGACTGTTTTTGCAGATCCCGTTCTTGGACAACCGGTATCCCGGTAATATTGGTTTTTGTCCTGCTCTGTGTCGCACCGGTGACTGCAGCAGATATCGATATCTCGGTGGAAGGGCCGGGAATTTCAAACTGGGTTTTTACACCGGGAATAACCAATATAAATTCAACTTCTGTCATACTGAATGTCTCATCTATCTCCTCCACATGGACCGTTTCAGTCAAAGACGGTCTGGATTTTTCAAAACCGCCTTCGACAGTTGGGAAAATGGTAGAATGGAATGGGTTTGCGTATGTCACCCCGAATCCATGGGTTCTAGGGACGACAATGGGTGTCGCCGGGCCTTCAATTCCCACAAAAACCCACGGGGCATCAATAACACTGGACGGTTCCGACCAGATCATAGAATCAGGTCTTACGCCTGTTACTGGCCTTACGATGCCCCTCACCATCTCGCAACCCGTTACCTTCCAGGACCCCAGCCTGAAGGGAGGTCACATCTACCAGGCCATTGTGACATTCATCGCCTTTGCAGAGGGGGGTCCTGCCCCGATCGTTACCAGCATCGTTCCTTCTGAAGGCATTACCGGTAACACGGTCACAGTTACATCTCTGTCGGGATCTAATTTCCTGCCGCATTCCACCGCCGTTCTCAACAGGACCGGTTCTCCGGCCATTAATCTGTCTGTAAGTAGTGTCACACCCACGACAATGACTGGGACTTTCAACCTCGCAGGTGCCGGCGTAGGCCTGTGGGACGTTACTGTAACTAACCCGGATGGTCGGATAGGAACGAAATCCCAGATATTCTGGGTAAAATACTCATCAGCGCCGACAATCGGATTCCTGACACCGATTTCCGGGGCGAGGGGTGGAACAACATCTATTCTCGTAAGTGGGGCTGGTTACGAGAATGGCGTTTTGGTAAACTTTACCAGGGGTACTTCAGTTATTACCGCAGTGGTATCACAAGTCACAGATACGAAAATCTATGCCGCGATAACGATACCCACAAATGCCCCTACGGGTTCCTGGAATCTTGTTGTTACGAATAACGATGGTCAATCGGCAACAAGGCCGAATGCTTTCACGGTGACCTAGCGAAATGGTGAAAGTTATGAAAAATTCTTATCATTTTTTGATAACAATTTCCATTGGGGTCCTCCTTATTTTTTTGACGGGGGTGGGATTTGCGGACATTCCGGTACATGCAGATCCGGGTCTAGTAGGGCTGTCTACAACAACATCGATAGATACGCAGGGGATCACGACAACGAGTACTGCTGTGGATTTGCAATTGGGATCAAACACGCTTAATGACCCGCCGCTGGAAAACGGGGGCATTTTATCAGAATGGTGGGCGGGGCCTGATGCACCTCTGATTATTGGTTACACAGTTGATCCCATAATTGTTGAATTCATGGGACCGGCCCCACCTGGGGAATTACAGTATACCACGGGATATCACGAGGAGATGACAGCAGTTTCCGGCAACTTAAGTTACCAGAAAACGACGAGTATCAGCACCACAAATAAAACTGCAGATGAAAACAACATTGCAACAGATCGGCTCGTTACATTCACTGGGGGGAATGGTGGAAGGATGACCACCAGCGAGAGTATCCTCGTCGATGGAACAGGAGCACAGACGGTTTCGGCAAACCAGGCGCTTTGTCCATTCGCAGGTGAAACAGAACCGTTCTTCCCGCCGTTTTGTAATATAGTGACGTCGGGCAGCAGCGGAGACCTTTCATCAGGATCCCTTTCAACATCAACTAATGCAAGGTTTATTACTACATCTGTTGCTGTGCCTGTATCGGAGAATTACCTGATCAGCGCAAAAGGGGTCACGGGACTCGGAGGGTATACAGATGCTGGAGGTACTATATCTGCGTTCATCAAAGTTCACCTTCAGGAGGGCACCGAGCAGGAGGTGCCACGGTGGTATAATACCGACCCCCTCGGTTTTTACCCAGTGAAGGCTGAAGACCTTTCGTATTCCGAAACTTCGACGGCAAGCGGCTCGTTCGGCGGCTTCACTAAGAGTATCCAGTACCAGTCAGGTGCGGGTCTCATCTGAAAAATTATTTTCAAACCCTTTTTCGAAGATATCGTGGATACGGACGTGTGAATGGGATAAACCCTATAACCCTCCGATTTTCCAAAACCTTTTTATTTTCGCCTGCCAAGTGTTCCACAAGGGGTACGTAATGAAAATATCTGTTCAAAAATGCGGCTATGCTAAAATTATTCTGATAGCGCTGGTAATCGTTTTGATGCTTTCAGTTGCGTCTGTTTCTGCGATTAGTGTTTCCGGAGCTAAATTCCTCGGTAATATCTCTCCCGGGGAAACAGTGGTCCATCAGATGACGATAGGCATCGGTCCGGATGAGGATCCAACCGACGTGCTCCTTGAAGTAATGGGCTTCGGTCAGAGTTTGGATAAAGGTTATGCGACGATTGACCCTGTAAATGATGTAAGCCCGTATTCAGCCAGGACCTTCATCACTCTTGATAATACTTCTGTCCATCTTGAACCCGGATCAAAACAGGTTATCAATGCGAATATATCCCTGCCCGCGAATGTGGGAGCTGGCGGTAGATATGCTATTATTTACATCCATGCCCTGCCAGGCAAGGGAAAATCGTTTACGACCGCCGTTATTGTCCCTGTATTGATAACCATATCCGGGACGACCCTTACCGAAACCGGCAGTATCACCGGCGTTAATGTCGGCGATGTGACCATCGGTCAGCCGATCACCGTCACAACAACCCTCAAAAATACTGGTAATTATCATTACTATAATACCGTAAATGAAGTTACGGTAACCGACGCAAATGGAAATATTCTCGCAGATAATTCGACCCCACCATCTGCATATGCCATCATTCCCGGAAATACGGTAGGATTTACCATTCAGCCTGACCTGAAAAACCTGCCGCTTGGCACTTATACAGTCAATTCAAAGGTGCTCCTCGGGGATGGCCGGGTCCTTGATAATAAGACGACAACTTTTTCAGTTAAGACCGTTTATACTCCCCCGGTTACAGAATCGAGCATAAAGCTGACGCCAGGCAGTGCCGCAAACCTCGTTTCCCCGGATGGACGGTATTCCGTTTCATTCCCGCAGGGTTCAGTCCTTGGTGATGTGAATGTTACGCTTAAGCCGTATTCACGCGACCAGCTTCAGCCTGCACCTGCCGGTGCAACGACCGGCGCCACAAGTTTCGAAATCGCTGGTTTGTCAGGGCTGCTTTCCAAGGATGCCACAGTCCAGGTGACTTATTCAGCAGATGATCTCTCTGCCGCAGGCGGCGACCCTTCGAAAATGAAACTCGCTTATTATGACACTTCAAAAAATGCCTGGACGATATTACCAACCCAAGTGAATACGCAGGACATGACTCTTATGACAACTACCAATCACCTTAGTGTCTGGGCAGTCATGATCTCGTCATCTGCTACAACGGCTCAACCTACAAAGACCTCGTTTCCGGCTATTGCCTGTCTTGGAGCCCTCATCGGAGCTGCCATTATTTTCTGCTGTATTCCAAGGCACCGGAAATGATTGCGGGAAAAAAACATTTTATTTTTATTGCCGTATTATGCTGTCTTGTTGCTGAAGTCGGGGTATGCAACTTTGCAGAGGGGGCTGGTGCAACCATGGAGATAACTGCTACGGTACCCTTAATTGCATATAATATCGCGGCTGCTAACATCACAGACAGTTCCGCAAATATTACTTGGATGACAAACGGCCTGACAAACAGCACCGTTGAGTATGGTCCGACGAGTGACTATACCCTCTTAAACACCAGTCCGGAGATGGTAGCAAGCCATTCGATAATCCTTGACAATCTGTCCCCCGGAATTGAATATCATTACCACGTGGTATCAACCGATTCAGCGGGAACAATATATACCAGTAACGATTTTGTATTCACGACATCCGGAAGCAAGAGCCTGATTGCAAGTATAGGAGGTGGCGGGAGCAGTTCCGGTTCCATCATCGGGAGTATTGCTGGGATGTCGGTCCTCGATCTCCCGTCAATCTCCCCTGAACTTACGATTTCTTCCGGAAGCCTTCTCCCGCTCACGGTTGATAACCTAGTTTCCCATCCCGTCGTCGTTATCTCCCAGGACGGGTCGGCATCGCTTTCGATTGACGCCGCCACAAAGATTCTCGACAAAGACGGGCAGCCGGTAGATAGAATCGGTATCACCAGGATTCCAACGCAGGAAGTACCGGCAGTTCAGGAAGGATACGGTTTCGCCTTTACCGGATATGCCTACAGCATCGAACCATCGGGGGCGACATTCACACCGCCACTCGCTTTGAAAATTTCTCTTACTCCTGAAGAGTGGGTGGGAATATCGGGAAAAGAGTCTTCGATCCAGTATTATAACCCGATTTCCGGGTTGTGGGAGGCGCTTCCCACAACAACAGACCCGGCAACGTACACCGCGACAGCAATGCTTCCCCATGCAAGTGTTTTTGGTCTTTTTGTCTCTCCAGTCCATAAACAGACCTTTCAGGATACAATAATCCCGCAGAAGGTTATACCGCAGAACGGTTCGGCCCCCAGGTTGACTGACCGGCCTCCTGGGATTATTGTCGCTCAATTCATGGTCATTATCACAGCCCTCGTTGCTCTTGGGTCAACCGGAATTTACCTGTGCCTGAGGCGTAAGAAATGATGACCGTTGTTATTTTTTTTCAACCCGATTCAGAACTGCCAGGTTCAGGGTTTTTTGTTTCCATGTTAGTCGGAGAATTGTCACGAATACCATTATAATCCTGCCAATTTTCCAAAAAAACTATACATAGTACCATTTAATCATTTTGCTTTTTCTGAAAAAAATACCGGTATGAGGATTATCGGGATACTGTCGAATTCAGTGAAAACAGGGACTCTCTCAAAGAGAGACCAAACCTCAAAAAATACCAGCTCCGGATTTGTCCTCAATTTTTTTGCAACAATTTCCGCAAACCTGCTGAACATTGTTAAAAATTACTGGAATCATCGTGTTTGTCATGGTGCCCTCTGGTCGTAGTAACATCGGCCCCTGAAGTCGGAATCGCCGTTTCCTACGATATTACCGGAGAGAATTAGGGGAATTGCAGGAAACGTACCGAATCGATCAAATCGCAGGATTAAATCAACGCGATTCGAGGCCTTAAACCATTGAAAAAAACAAGTGATATGTGCTTTGTTTTTAATACGGATAATTATTGAGTGTTTTCGTTAACGGGAGAGAATTCTGGCAGTATTGCACCAAATTCCGGTGTTGCCTGGAATGCGGATGATCCAAAGGATGATAAAAATGAAGATACCCTCCTATTTTTGAAATAGAGAGGCTGGAATGGGGTTGGATTTTCCGAAAATATCGTTCAAAAACATAGGTATCAAAACGAGATATCCTCGTTAAGAATAAACCTGAAAATTTATCTTAAAAACAGGCCGTCTCAAAATAAATAATTCTGCTCAAATTCAATCGGATTAATCCTTGAAGATGGGCTCGGCCGGATTCGAACCGGCGACCTCCGCCGTGTAAGGGCGACGTCATAACCGACTAGACCACGGGCCCTGTGGACGTTATTGCCTACTAAAATTGACCCGGCTGGTAATAATGATGTTGATTCGTGAGGCTTTCCATCAATACCTTGTGGAATGGGTAGACATGGAATAATAGACTCTCCATTTGCTAAAATTAGCGAGATTTGCTGAATTTTTTGCTCCAGATCCAATAATCTCTCTTTAATGTCAGGTGACCTAAGATCTATCTCTGAGTGGCGACTTTGTTTAAACTTTTCATCGGTAAATCTTACAGTAAATCCATCCTCTGTCTCAAAGATCTCTATTTCCTTACCAATCAGATCTTCTCTGTAGCCCCACGGTAACTTAATGTAAGGCGCTAGATAGCCTTGACGGGGGTTAATTTTCTTTAGTTTAGTAAAGCCTAGACTTTGCATGTAAAATAATAGGACGTGTTTAAACTTAGTTCTTACTGTTAGTGCAAGAAATGATGCAAGACTAGTACGTAAGAAATGATATCAAACTTGATGGAGGATAATTTTATAAAATAACCCATATTTAGCCTCATTTTATCCTGATTATATATCATGACCAAAGTTAAATTAGATAAATCAATTATTACTACAAGATGGAGAATTCCTGATAAATTTATAAATTACGATTTTGCAGCGTTCATTGACAACACATTCCCAAAATCAGAGGGCCGCAAAAAGGTTGAGTTTAGAACTTTGGTAGGTTTTAATAGTGTCTCTGAATGGGCATATTATTTCCAATTACAGGAAATATATGGAATTACTGTGGATGCAATTCTGAAGTTACTTGATGATAAAGGGTGTATTTTAGAATTAAACAGGAAAGAGAACTTTCTCAGATATCATCGCCCGAATATTACTCGGTTATGGAGTGAAATATTAGCCAGAATTGAGAAACATTCTGGCATCTAACTCATTACTCCTAACTTCATCCCGATTGAACCTGTTCCATCCTGATAATTTATCAGACACTACAACATAGGGATGGATCAATGGGGATAGTCCATGTCCATAAGAAAACAATCACTCTTATCAAATTGCATTGTTCTGTTTATATTCGGTTTATTGTTAATCCCGGCTGTTTCTGCTACGAATAATATTTTCTCCTCATCAACTGGATATTTAATTTTGCATAATGGTAGTATGGAACCTAAAATAATTTCACCAGACGCTATCCTCTCTCATTATACCTATTCCGGATCAGCCTCTGAAATTTGGGGAGGATTCCAAGGCCCATCTCCATTCAATAAAATACAGGGATTTTGTACCAGCTTCAACATACCGGATAACCAAACATCTCCGGCGAATAGCAATACTACCCAACAAAATTCAACTAATACAAATCCCCCACCAAGTAACCCCCAAACAGATACATCAAATTTATTACCCAAACAAAATTGGGGTATATTTGGATCTGGTAGTAGGACTATTGACTCTTTAGCAGGTCAATGGTTATCGAAGTTTTGGGCACCTCCATCCGGTTACGCAGAAACCTCAACAGCATGCGGAAATTGTGGGAATTCATTCATTAAACCATACCAAAATCTATATTGAAATATCCAATTTGGTGCCGTGTTAAAATAATTGAGAGAATAATTGACTGGAATTTCACATTTCAACTACTATTTCAGCATATTTTCTACAACCCTTCCTATAATAATATAATATAAAGGGGTATTTCTGAAATCTCCACTCACTATGGGTATTATACCGGAATACAATGAAATCACTGGGGAATTAATTTAACATGCCCATATTGTGTTCAATTGAATATGTTATTAACAATAAGGTACCTGTTCAATATCCAGAAAGATTTATTAAAGCTTCTTCTAATCATCATTGCATAGAATATTCATTTAAAAATATACTTATTGCAAAATGGGGGAAACATGATCAACACACGAATCGGAGTTATTTCAGTAATTGCGCTCATATTATTGATCGCATTAGTCTGTACAGTTTATGCCGACACTGGAGTACCAGCAGTACCTGAAATACAAGGTCTTGCAACAGGAACATCATCAAATGTCGTTGGAACCGTTACCGAAATGGATTCAGCTGCATGGACAACAACAAATGATCCAGATATGGTAATAATTGAATTGAACAATCAAGAAGCAACTGAGTCTATATTACCTTTAGCCATTCAACAATTACTCGCTGCAGGAGGTAGTGTTACGTTTTATGGACCTGCAAGCGGTTATGAAGTTCAAACTCTTAATGTTCCAGAATCTCTATTAAACCAAATGTATAGCCCGTCTCAAACTTGGGCACAATATCTATCGAGTTTGACTTTTGGTTCTGCTTATCTCGAAACAATCGGCAGTGGGGGAATTCACACCGGTGCCCTTGATCCCGGCCAAGTGCAATATACCACCGGTTACAACGACCAGTATACCGGTGTTTCCGGGCAGCAGACCTTTGCAAAGTCGATGGCAGTCTCTACTGCGAACACAATCGCCGACCAGAGCAACATCAAGGCGAACGCCAACATCCAGTATATTGCAGTAGACACCGGTCGTGCAACCCGGACCGAAGACCTGCTCCTTGATGGAGCGTCCCAGGCACAGCCTTCATCGGCTTTGATTCTCTGTCCGTTTGCAAATGCTGATAACGGAATTATCCCGGCGTTCTGCAACATCGAACAGGCGGGAAGTGCCTTTGACACGACCCTTACCTCGACCGTGACATCGGCAGATGACAGGTTTGTCGGCACTGATGCAACTGTTCCTGTTGTCTTGAACTATAACATTAATGCAGAAGGACTTACAGTAGGCAATCAGTCCTCCCCGATGATTGGTTCTGTGTCGGCATATCTGAAAGTGCATGTGCAGGAAGCCCGGAATGAAAGCACTATTTCAGGTACACTAGGCCTATTCGCTCCCGGTGCATTTGGTCAGGGAAATGAGTTCTATTCGTTCCCGAATGCTGTTGACCCGACGAAATCTGAAGACCTCGCTTACGCTGAAACTTCAACGGCAAGCGGATTAATCAGCAAGTTCAGCAAGTCAATGAGTTATTCATCACAAGCATCAGCGGTGCCAGCTCCGCCTATCGTTTTTCCTGTAGGAGCTTGACAAATACCCTATTTTTCCTAAACCTACTCATTTTAAAGAATATTTTGTATTCTAACTCCAGAACTTTTAGATATGATTCTCGGAGTTAACAATGTATAATTTAATTCTAAGCAATTTTCGGGCGTGTTAAAATAATTAATGCAATAATTGACATCCCTAACGTATTTCAACAATTATTTAAGCATATTTTCTACAACCTCTCCTATAGTATATAATATAGAGAGGTATTTCTGAAATCCCTCATGGCTATAGGTATTATGACAAAATACAAGTGAATCATTAATGAATGAATTTAACACGCTCATATTGCCCGTATATTGACAAAATAGGCAACTTATGAAAAATCACTCCCGCTGTATGGTCACCTGATGGGATAATGCGATCAGGATCGGGATGTTCAATTTTTCTCCATAGCCCCTAAAGTTCAATAATCTTATAAATGAAGGTCCTATCAATCTCTTTCAATCTTCAGAATTGTTACTTTCAGATAATCTCCTTCCTTTATTTTCTGCAATTCCCTTATCTCTTGGGGTATCGTTATTCTTCCATCTTTAATGACTTTAACTATCGCTGAATGGGGTTCAATCATAACTATCTAGGTATATTCTACGTAGATATTACTTTAAAATACTTATCGTGTATATTCAAGTAGAAATTCTTAATACGTATTATAACGCATATAAAAGTAGACAAAAGGTCAGATGAGGGTGATGAAAGGAATAATCTATTGGTCTAGGATGCATTGCATAGAATTTGAGATCTCACTAAATCCCGATTATAGGTGATGAAAGATGACGAGTATATCAGACATAAACAGCCTTTTGCAGACTTATAGCAAAAAACTAACCCCAATTTGCGAAAAAGAGGACTATATAGTCGCCAAACTGAAGAATGCCAAATCAGATGAATTCCTGAATGTTAAAGTTTCCACTCTCTATATGAAATTAATCAAACTGAAGAAGGATATTGAAATCGTAGAACAACTTGGGATGTTTGGCCTAAAGATGAAATAATCATAATTATGGGGGTTCATATGGACAATAACAATTTAATTTCCGAAGAGGATCACCAATTAATGAGTAAATGGCTTATCGATAGGAAAGAACCGCCATTAAATATTACATTTAAAGAGTTGGAAGAATCCCAGGATTTCACTTTAATGCAGAAGTTAGGAATTTCTTATACAATTGGTAACATGATGGGTTCAGACAAAGTGAAAGGAAGAATTGTTAGACATATTATTGAAACAGCCGAAAGTGCCGATAAGGATAATCCTTAGAAATTTCAATTATCTGATAGATTGTAGAAAATTTTCATCTTAAAATTTAAATAGCGTGGAATTTTATTTGCCATACATTATAAAAATTGTATGGTGTTGAATAAAATAGAGGCTAAGGATTGATACGCTCTGCCCTCCTGAGGCGGAGGTCGCATGTTTAGGAAGACCTAACCCATTCACAATATTTTCACCGATTAGGGTCCAAGAGACCATACGTATTGACAAAGTGGTATCGTATCCCTGATCGGCCCTCTGAATTGATCAGCATTTTAAAACGAAACCTTTATACTAACGTTAAACAATTTTGACATACTGATTGGAAGTAATGTTATACCTTCAGATTAACGGGGTGTCTAAAATTAAATCGTACAATGTAGGTGTAATTGCTCTATTGGTAATTGTATCGCTTATCGCATTTACAGGAATGGTGTATGCAGATTCAGGAGTGAATGCAACACCAGAGGTACAGGGACTCGTAACTGGTACATCATCAAATGTTCAAGGAACGCTAACAGAAACAGATTCCGGGGCATGGACAACGACGTATGATCCATCTGGTATCGGTTTTATAGATCTTACTTATACCGATTCTAAATGGAATTTACAGGACGCAGCTTATGAACAATTAATTGCTGCGGGTGGAAGTCTCTCTGGACCCATTGACGGAAGTGGTTACGATATTACCAGTATTTCAATTCCGACCTCGCTTCTGAATCAAGACCTAGCATCTGTCCCCGGTTTTACTTGGCAGGATTTAGTAAATGATATAACAGGATTAGGATGGTATTACACAGAAACCGATGTTCCCGGAGCCTCAGGCGGTATCCATAACGGAGTCCTTGACCCCGGCCAAGTCCAGTATACAACCGGTTATAATGCCCAGTATTCCGGTGTCTCTGGACAGCAGACCTTTGCAAAGTCGATGGCATTATCAACGGCGAACCAAATTGCTACAGGCAGCAACATCAATGCCAAGACGAATGTCCAGTTTATTGCCGTGGATACCGGACGTGCTACCAATTCCGAAGACCTCCTACTTGACGGTGCAGGTAACTCAACTTCAACAGCAAGTGCAATCCTCTGTCCGTTTGCACAGGAAGTGTCGGCTGTCATCCCGCCGTATTGTAACATTGTGCAGGCAGGCAGTTCGTTCGATTCAACCCTGACATCGACGGTAACAAGTGCAAATGACAGATTTATTGGGACAGACTCAACCTTCCCAGTAGTATTGAACTACAATGTTGCCTCCACTGGAATTACTCTTGGAAACCAGAGTTCACCGATGATCGGTTCAGCATCTGCATACCTCAAAGTCCATGTTCAGGAAGCAAGGAACATGACACCTACTAAATCTGAAGACCTCGCCTACTCCGAAATTTCAACAGCAAGTGGGTTAATTAGCGGGTTCAGCAAGTCGATGTCATATCAGTCAGGATTCAATCTGATTTAATCCTTATTTTTAAAAATAAGATTGAAGATTTTCTATATCATTAACCATTATTCAACAGATTAATGGGTCTTGCTTTTGACCCTCAACCTTCGTAAGATTAACACCCTTCCAGTATTTCATATAATTGTCATACACATGCTCCGGCATCGGATGTTTATAGTGCTTCCAGTCAATCCCTGAAACCCCATGAGTAAGAATGTATGCACGATTGGATTGTTCCCATCCGATTACATCGCCATATTGCTCTGCAAACTTCCTTAAATCACCCAAGACAAAATGGTTACCGTTATGGGACATCGGAATTTGTTGCCGTTTATTCCACATCCAAAAACTGTTATATTCAAACATTGGGTCGTCTTCAGATTTTCCTTCGCACAAATGAGATAATAGATCAACTAGGTTAGAATGTAATGGCACGTAATGTTCCATCCTGATCTTATCCTGTGAAGATTTAACTAACAATACAGGCTTTTCTGAAACCAGCGCGCTATTGAATTGATTCACCGTTAATTTGGATATTGTTGCCATACTTCTTTGGCCTGTATAAGCGCCGAATAAGACAATAGCGATGTATTGTCTATACCGATATTCGTCAAAGTGGCCTTCATCATATGACTTCTTGATATGAGCAAGAATACTGGAAATATCCTGTAATGTAACAATGCGTTGTGTAATCATCTTACGTTCTTTAACAGAACGGGACAGTTCCAGACAGATGCCAAAATTGCTATAACGAATATCCATCCTGATTTTGGCTAGATATTTAAGGAAAGAATTTGTTAGGCCTATCACCTTTCTATGTGCGTCTGATGATGTCCAGCGACTCAATACATAGTCCCTGAAATTTGTCAAAGATTCCCAACTGATATTTCCTTGGGTTATCTTCCAGATTTCATGGGGTGCTCTCTTTACCCAATATTGGGACTTTATTGACAGTCCATTAATTCTTGTTTGCGTGAAAAGATCTAATTCCGTTTCCGTGTATCCTAGGGAGATCTGGGAAAGATTTTGAGCCTCACTTTGAGGCTCGGAAAATCGTGTAAGGGCGACGTCATAACCGACTAGACCACGGGCCCTGTGGACGTTATTGCCTACTAAAATTGACCCGGCTGGTAATAATGATGTTGATTCGTGAGGCTTTCCATCAATATCTTGTGGAATAGGTAGACATGGAATAATAGACTCTCTATTTGCTAAAATTAGCGAGATTTGCTGAATTTTTTGCTCCAGATCCAATAATCTCTCTTTAATGTCAGATGACCGAAATTCTTTTCTTAAATGGCCATTTTGTGCACCAAAAAAATAATAATCCATATATATAACCCCTACTGATGTCTTACTCATGTCGGAAAGACCGCTAGGAGTAACAATTCTCGGTGTGCTGTGGATCCTCTTCGGACTGATGTGGCTCGTCGCCGCCTTTATCGGAGGTGCAGTGCTGACGGTAATCGGGCTCGGGGCCATCGGCGCAATCATTGGCGTCATCCTGTTTATAATCGGTATCATCGATATCCTCATCGGCATCGGTTGTTTCAAAGCATGGGGCTGGGTCTGGATTGTTGGGGTCATCTTCATGGTTATCAACCTCCTGATAGGCCTCGTGTCCTTGTTCTCAAGCCCGGTTACCGGCCTGGTCACGATCATAATCGCTGCGATTATTCTCTGGTACCTGTTCCAACCCAAAGTGAAGGCTTATTTCGGGAAGACATGAACAATCCCCCATTTTTAATAAAAGTGAATAATATACTGGTTAAGCATGTAATTAAAAAACGCCCACACGGAACGTATCTTGTATTTTAAATTATATTACCGGGAACTTTACTCCTCCGCAAATAATAACGTTAGATTATAGAGTTAACCTAATAAATAACTTTAATATTTGATAGAAAGGTTCACCGCCCAAGTGAAACATCAATATTATTTAAAATTGAGATATTTAAGGAATCAGTGATGGTTGAATGCCGGTTGATAATCTGCCTGAAGTCCCACAAATATCAGTAGTGATGCCATCATACAATGAAGAAAAAACTATTGGAAAATGTATTGGGGAAATTCAGGAAATTTTTAAGAAAAATAATATCAAAGGTGAGATTATTGTATCCGATTCCTCGACAGACAGGACTGCCGAAATCGCTGAATCTCTTGGTGCGAGAATTATTCACCCCGTAAAAAGGGGGTATGGGTATGCATACCTCGAAGCATTCCGCCATGTGAAAGCTGAATTAATCATTATGCTGGATTCGGATGGCACATATGATCCGAAGGCAATCCCGGAAATGATAAAATTACTTACGGACGGAAAAGATCTCGTTATTGGTTCCCGTTTCGAGGGGACTATCTCGCCCGGCGCAATGACGCCCCTTCATCGTTATATTGGAAATCCCCTTCTTACCGGTATATTGAACGTTGTTTTCCATACCCGGTATTCCGATGCTCACAGCGGATTCCGGGCAATCCGTCGCGATGCATTGGAAAAACTCCATTTAAAAACAGGTGGCATGGAGTTCGCGTCTGAAATGCTTATTATGGCATCTATCAAGGGCCTGGAAATTGCAGAAGTGCCAATATCTTATTCCCCGAGGATTACACCATCAAACCTCCATACGTTTGCGGATGGCTGGCGACACCTGCGATTTATTTTACTCATGAAACCTGTTCCCTTTCTTGCGATACCCGGAGTCATATTTTCGATTCTAGGGATAGTACTGATGACCCTTTTTTATATACATGGTAATATCGAGACATCTCATCTTCATTCATTTATTCTTGGCTCTATTTTGCTTATTGGCGGTATACAGGTCATTACCATGAGCATCAATACGGAAGTGTATTCGATAATTCACGGGTACCATGAAAAAAGCCGTTTTATAGAGACGTTTCTTAATTACCACAGCCTCGAGAGGTTTCTCATCACGGGAGGGGCAATGATCTTGTTGGGAGTTATAGTAGGAATTTCAGTAGTCTTGGACTGGATACATGTCAATTTCGGGGAAATTTCCCAGATTTCAACGAGCGTTGTCGCATTATCATTGATTGTTATTGGTATTCAGATAATTTCCTGCTCGATCTTTCTCAGCATGATGCTACTGAATAATGAGAACGATCTTTGGGGTACCAGATGAAAATTGCCTATGTATATGATGCCGTATACCCCTATCGAATCGGTGGAGTGGAAAGGCGGATTTTTGAAATGGCGCTGCGGCTTGCGGAAAGGGGGCATGAAGTTCATATTTATGGCTTGAAAGAATGGGATGGGGCCTCCTCATTTAGCAGAGACGGTGTTTTTTACCATGGTGTAGGGAATGCAATGCCGTTCTGTATTAATGGGCGGAGGTCAGTCCGGGAGGCAGTTTTTTTTGGGTGGAGAGCATTGAAACCCCTGCTGCATGAGCGTTTTGATATCATCGATTGCCAGAATTTCCCTTATTTTAATTGTTTTTCCATGGCTTTTGTATCATGGATAAGGGGCAGTCCGCTGGTTGTCACCTGGCATGAGGTCTGGGGGGACTATTGGTATGATTACCTCGGTGTGAAAGGGTGTTTCGGAAAAATGATAGAGAAATGCACGGCGAGTTTATCCGACGATCTCGTGGCAGTTTCTGAATCAACAAAATGTAATCTGACCCGGTTGAACCCCCGCGCTTCAATAGAAATTATTCCCAACGGGATAGATTTTCAACAGATTGACGCAGTCCAGCCTGCTGCGAATAATTCTGATTTAATATTTACAGGCAGGCTGGTTCGCGAGAAAAAGGCGGATCTTCTTATTGAGGCTCTCGTATTGCTGAAAAAAGAAATTCCGGGAATACAGTGCATAGTGGTTGGGGATGGTCCCGAGAAAAAGGAATTGATCAGGATGTGTAAAAGGTTTCATTTAGAAAAAAATCTGCGTTTCACAGGATTTATTCAAAATCATGATGAGGTAATTTCACTGATGAAAGCATCAAAAATATTCGCATTTCCGTCAGTCCGGGAAGGATTCGGAATGGCTGCACTTGAGGCTCTTGCCTGCGGATTACCTGTCGTGACGAGCGACTCTCAAAAAAACGCAGTAACAGAACTTATCAATGAAAAAACAGGAAAAGTATGCCGCTCGTCACCGGAAACGCTCGCAGAGTCAATCCTTACCTGTCTGGAACAAAAAGATACGATGAAGGGAGACTGTGTAAGAATGGCAAAGCTGTACGACTGGAATTTGATAGTCAATAAAATCGAAAGGTATTATTCGGATAATAGTAGGAATGATTAGCCATTCGCGACGATGAAATAATCCGTACCAAAAAAGCATTATTCTTATGAAGAGGGCAAAAAAGGTATTAAGGTTTTTTTTTGATGGTCTTTAAAAAAAAGAAAAACGAGGTTCACTATGTTTTCGCTGTTTTACCTAGAAATTCGATGGATGGTAGAAGGTTTAAAAAATAATTTAATTTTAGTGGCATATGGATTATTATTTATTCAGGACTGGTGTTTCCCGTGAAAATTGCTATATTTCATGACTATTTCAGTGCAATAGGAGGAGGGGAGCGGGTCGTACTTGAACTTGCCCAGGTATTGGATGCAGATGTAATTACCACAGACCCGGATGTAATTAAATTATTAAATAGGAACATCCGTGTGAAATCTCTTGGATCCACCCCGAAAATACCGGTATTGAAACAAATTTCAGCGACTAAAAAGTTTTACCTGACCGATTTCTCAAATAACTATGATTTTTTTATCTTTACCGGTAACTGGAGTCGCTATGCTGCATATCGTCACCACCCGAATCTATGGTATTGTTTCACGCCAGTGCGAGCATTTTACGACCTCTATGGTACATTTTTACATCGCCAGGGTATCGTCTCACGGCAATTATTTCGTCTGTGGACCTCCGGGCATCGCATGTTAGACCAAAACGCCGTTACCCATATTGATCGGATTGCCACGATATCATGCACCGTCCAGGAAAGAATTAAACAATATTACCAGAGAGATTCTGAAATTATTTACCCGCCTGTAGATGTCTCCCGGTACCGTTGTGAGAATTTCGGGGAATTTTGGCTGTCAGTAAATCGTTTATACCCGGAAAAAAGGATTGAGCTCCAGATTGATAGTTTCAGGCGTATGCCAGAAGAACAATTAATAATTGTTGGAGGATTTGCATGCGGGGACCATGCAGAACAGTATGCCCGCAAGCTGGTCAAAGACTTGCCGGAAAATGTAAAAATCTTAGGTGAAATACCAGAAAATGAACTGATTAAACTCTATTCCAATTGTAAAGGTCACATTTGTACCGCGATGGATGAAGATTTCGGACTGACGCCTTTAGAGGCTATGGCAAGCGGGAAGGCGGTAGTGGCGATAAATGAAGGGGGGTATCGTGAAACCGTTACGAATTCAACGGGGATTCTTGTTGATTCCAGTATTAAACAAATTATCAGTGCTATACAGGTGATTTCAGCGGACCCGGGAAGATACCGTGAAGCCTGCATTAGACGTGCCTCAGAATTTGATCTTCCTGTTTTTACGAAAAAAATCAAAAAAATTATTAGTAATGATATTTAATTTTCAAAAATCCATCTGGCAGTATAAGCCCTTATCCTTCATGAAAACCTTAATCCTGCACTCAAATCAGCTCACTGAACCACGAGACATTTTCTCTTTTCATCCTGTATCTCAAGGTACAGCCTTTCCGATCCCCGCAGCGCATACGATGAAGATGAATTCAATTTTTGACTCCGGTAAGATGTTTAGTGTTCCAGGATCTTGATACATCGGATTCCGAATCTGTCAGCGTCGTTATTGTCAATACCCCGACACATAAGGAAATACCCTGGATTTTTCGTTCGAATTGTCTTCACCGGCATTTTTCATGACAATTGAGACTTTTTTCTCTTCACCAGGATGGAAGTGTAACCTGAAAAAAACCGGATATTATCGATGCATCCAAAAATGATGATGACAGATTACCAAAATATTGGCTCTGTAGAAAACCTATTTTTTGAAAATCGATAGACCTGACCGAAAGATCTAAGGTACAAGGGCTCCTTAAGTTTTTATGCTATTAAAGACCAAGGAGCCGATATAATTGTCAACGAACAAGTATATCAGGTTTGTTGAAATTGCTACCCAGGCGATTAAGGCATCACGAATTGCATTATACTCAAATAAATTCTCAAAAAAGACCTATAATCAACATCAATTGTTATTTCTGCTTCTTTTGAAGGATACACTGGAGAAGATTACCGGGATATTGTTGAACTTATTGATCTGATGGAAGAAATTAAAGTTAAAATTGAATTAAACGAAGTCCCACATTTTACCACTCTTCAAAAATTTTCACAACGAATTAATTCCCTTATCTTTAACCGATTGTTAAACCGGCTTATTAAATTGTTCTACGACTGGGGAGAGCGCGTTACCTGCACAGTGTATCGATTCAACAGGGTTTACCAGTTCATACATGAGCCATTATTATTCATGGAGAACAGGAAAAATACGAAAAAAATTCATAAAAATCTCTGTTTCCGTTGATACAGATAAGCAAATAGTGAGTGGATTCAAGATCTCTCAAAACCCTGTGCACGATATCCCTCATGCGGAAAAACTCATCAGACAATCTCACAGAATAAGAAAATCCGATGTTTTTGTTATGGATAAGGGATACGATTCTGAAAATATTCATCGATTGATTCGGGACGAATTAAACTCGTATTCGGTTATTCCGGTGAAAACTCGAAAGCGCAAACGTATAATGGGATATTATCGACGCGAACTTTCCGGGTCTTTCGACGAAAAACTCTATCATCGCCGAAATCTTGTGGAAACCACATTTTCTGTACTGAAAAGAAATTTCGGAGAGTGCCTGAAAGCAAGAAAATACCGCAACCAGGTGAAGGAAATTAAGATAAAACTGATCCTTTATAACATTAGTAAAATTCCTCAATCTTTTTTTATTTTACTCGGGATTGAGGAATTCTACAGAGCCAAAATATTTCTGATTAACGGTTGGTTTGTTTCGTCACTCGTAGTATTTGTCGAGAAAATCCAAAGATTACAAGTACCCTCTCCAAAGAGGCATTGATGTGAAATAGGATAGGAATCCAATTCCTGGAAACATCCTTGAATATTCAGGTATTTCAACATCAGGTTGTTGAATTTATAGAAAAATCACAATCGATGGAAATCCTGATCTGTCCATTGGGTATCCAGATCGAATCTGAACAATTTATAATCGATAAACCAACCGAATGAACCGGGTAACCCCCTGAGTTGTTAATTCCGGTTGTAAGTCGGTATAATAATTGAAATCTTAGCAGCATAATTGGAAACGAAAGATATGGTTTATAAATTAGTCAGATCGATTAAATATGTATTAAATGCCGAAAGAAATGCCAAACTATTTTCCAAATCATATGTTTTTTTCGTATGGGAGATGCAGAGGAAAATGTAATTTTTGGGGAATGGTTTGAACTTAGTGTATCGGGGAAGTAATAACTGTGATACCAAAGAATACAAACGCTATAAAAATGTTTTACCAAGGGATTCTAAATCAGAGTTCTTCAATAATTCTCTCCATCAGAAATGCAATAACAAATAATTTTTATTTGAAAATTCTTTTGATACTTACTTTCACTGGTCTCATTTTACGGCTATACCGTCTGGGTGATGTTTCGATCTGGCTCGATGAAGGATTAACATCAGGGTATTCATCCCATTCGATCTATGATATCTGGGTTATTTGTTCCACAACCAGTCCAAATCCTCCATTATTTTACTGGTTGGAACATTTCATGCTCAGATTAGGTCATAATGAAGTGATATTGAGACTCATTTCAGTTGTTGTCGGGACATTAACGATTCCTTTCTTTTATTATGCCGGAAAACAATTTTATAATGAAGACATTGGTATAATTTCCGCGGCATTGCTGACATTTTCATCCTTTCATATATTTTATTCACAGGAGGCCCGATCATATGTTTTATTATTATTTTTTTTAACTCTTGCCTTTATATGGTATTTAAAAGCTTTACAGACAAATGATCTTAAAACCTGGTTGATTTTTGGCGTTTTTTCTGCCCTTGCCTTCTGGGCTCATTTTTTTGCAATAATTCCAGTCGGGACGTTTTTTCTGTACGCTCTTATCTGCCGCCTGATAAAATCCAGGAGTAAAATCTCCAATATAAAGCCGATTCTATTATCCGGAATATTTTTTCTGATACTATCTTTACCCCTTATCATAATTATTCTCCACGCTATGAGGTCGAAAGTCGGATCTATCGAGAATTGGGGAATTCAGGGATTGGGTTTGATTCTTGTTACATTCGTTAATATTTTTGGGCCCGGCCATATTCAGGGCTTGCTACTCGGCACTTTCCTTATAATTGGTGTTATTTCATTATTCTGGATAAACCGGGGAAAATTTTTGTTTCTCGTTTTTTTAATGTTAGTTCCCCTTGGTGTCCTTTATTTTATATCTTTCCGGATGACAATGGTAAGCAGGTATGCAATATTCCTGGTCCTGTTTATTTTCCTTGGTATCTCGTTTTTCTTTTATCTTTTTCATACTTGTGTAAAAAAGCCATTGTTCCCCGTTATTGTGGTAATAATTATCGCATTCATTTGTCTTCCTTCCCTGAATGCATATTATTCATTGGATTCGAAAAACGGGGAAGACTGGAGAGGTGCAACGATGGACATCAGGAATCTGGCTGAGCAAGGTGACAGTATGGTGTTCATTCCTGGATTTTATTCGATTCCATTTAATTATTATTATAACAACAGTTCTGAAAAAACATACGAATTTACGGCGGAAAATCAATCAGAACTTGATACTATTATATCAGCGAACAAAGAAAAAACTGTTTTCCTTATTGTAACCAATTTGGAATTATTTAATAGCTCCCGGTGGTTGAACATGAGTTGGATGAAAGAACATTTTACTTTGAAATACAAAAAAGACTCTATTTCAATTTACAGCACCAGATAAAAATATATAATTTTCATCACTTCAAAAACCCTGTCGGTCCGGAAGTTTCGGGAAATTCCCTATAATGAGGTCTAAAATCCTTTAAATGACAGGGGGCGGCAGATTCTATGCGGCAGCAATGCTGTATTTTGGATGTTACGAATTAATTTCAATAATTAAAACCATAATAGTAGCTCTTTAAGCCTGAAAATATCCCTTTCGTGAATTTCTCCTATACTATAGAGGATTGCAAAATAAACCGCTCCACCAAGGAGATAACCAAGAATAAAATTCAGTCCATGGGATATTGCAATGCTCATAATGACGAAAAGGACAACTCCTCCCGCAGTAATCCTGATCAATGACAACAGGGAGAAAAATTTTCCGGTAGATCTGATAACGAAAGCACCTGCTATCACTAACCCGATTGAACTTGATACCCCGAGCGAGAGAGCCACTCCTGCTAATCCCAGAGATGGGGCCAGCAGTATCTGGAGTGGTATATTTAGGAAGATTATGAAAATACCGATGAACATGGAAATTGCCGGTCTTCCTATAGCACTTATTACCGTTGAGAGCATTAAAAAAAGAGAAAATATGCACGTGCCGACAATAAGTATCGATAACGAGCTGGCAGCTGCAATGTATTCACTGGTATAAACAAGGGATAGTAATGATCCGGATGAGGTAATGACAAATATTACAAGAGGCACCATAAAAAGCAGGGAATATCGCATTGATTCAAAGATATATGAACTGACCCTGGTTTTTTCCTCACCGGATCCGGATATTGCAGGAAAAATGGCGGTGGTAATGGCAACCATTGCTAAGTAGGGCAGTTGGGAAATGGTGGATGCCGCAGAATAAAGACCAGCGGATGCATCATTTAAAAAAGCTATTTTCACGTAAAAAAGGCCCATATTGATAAAGAAATAAGTCGAAAATAAGAAAACAATAGAAGGAAATGCGAATGAAATAATATCCTTCATGGAATACCGGGTCACCTTGACAAACCCAAATCCAATAGTCAGGAATGCGATTAATAAGGGGATGATTGGTGAAATTGTGTATCCTACGACTGCACTCAGGACTGATGCATTTAATGTGACAAAAAGGATGATAAAGACAATTCTTGATACATACAGATAAATTGTCAGAAGTGCCTGGTTTTTATAATCCCATTTCCCACTATAATATCCCTGGACAACTGACACCAGAGTCAGGGCGGGCAATGTAAAGGCAACTAACTGCAACAAATTAGTTAATTCCGGTTCATTGAAGAGAGCAGAAATAAAGGGTGAAAGAACGATAACCAGGATGGTAATGACCAGACTTAAAGTGAAAGCGAGAAGTAATGAGGATTTGAGAATATTTAAGGAATTAATATCGGATTTTGAGGTATAATACGCCGTTGCCCTTGGGATACCTGAAATTAAAATGAGGCTGCATAGTGTTACAAATGTGGTAATAACCGAATAAATGCCATACCCCGAAGTACCAAGAATTCTCCCGAGACTGATATTGATAACAACCCCTGCTATGACCAGTGCACATTGTCCGGCGAGGAGGTATGTTGTTCCTTTTATCAGTCCGTGGGATACCATGGAATATCAGTATTTCTTCTGGTTGAAGCGTTATATGAATATCGAAATTCTGGATAAATAGAGGCAAATATAAGCTCAGCAAAAAAAATATGCAAAATTAGCACGAGCAAACCTAAATTTAGCCATTCCTCATATTCCATTTGTCTGAATTGATGAAGTAATTCTTTTCTTTTTCATTTTTATAGATCAAGAGTGTATAAATTGATTAGTTTTTTCTCTTAAATATTGCAATTCTCCGGTAAAGTAACCCATTCCACGTGACAAATAAAGACCTGTAAGAATCAGTGGGATCCAGAAAAAAATATAAATCCGATCAATTTTTCTTAGGTTGATAGCAATAATCCACATAAATACCAACATGCTTAATCCAACGAGAAATAGAAGGAAAAAAAGAAAGATCTCAAAAAAAAGGGACCCAATTATCAGAACTAACAATAGGATTGTCCCTAAAACAAGCATCCGATGCAAGGAAACGTGGATACAAAGGTTCCGACAGATCAGGCCCATATGAAAATTGCGATATAAAAAATCCTTATAATTGGTTTTCCTGTAATGATACACGTACAGCATCGGGTTATAATTTATAGTATAGCCTTCTGATTCAACCCTTATTCCAAGGTCTATTTCTTCAAATACCTGTAAATTCTCATCAAAAACAGAAGTTTCTGCTGATTTATTCAATATTTTCTCCATTGCTAATCGTCTGATACACATATTCCATAACCGGGGGTAATATTTTCCGAGAAATCCATAGCTGCCATCCCTGATACCCCCATTCCCCCAGAAAGACGAAAATACAATGTCCAGGGCTTTTTCGAAAGATTTTCCGCTTTCAACGAGCAAGTCCCGCCCACCTACAATTCCACATCGCGGATTGATACTCATGAATGTTTCAAGTGAATGCAGCCAGTCAGGAGGAACAAGACAATCGTCATCAATGAAGGCGATATAATCTCCCTTCGAATATTTAACAGCCGTATTTAGCATTATTGGACGCTGAGACATTATTGACGGGATTAAAATGAGAGAGAAGGATGCAGATGCCAAGAATTCAGACACTATTTGCCTGGAACCGATATCATTTTGAGGGATGACCGTAATGACTTCAAACTCTTCCGGGTCGTAATCGATCTGAAGCAAAGAAACAAGAGAACATTTTAAATATTGTTTTCCGTGGAAAACCGGAATAATAATTGAAAACTTCGTCATAAGTAGGCTATTCCCGTTGGTTCATTTTTTTCAGCCCTTTGATTGCTCCCTTACACCATGCCAGCCTGATGAGTAAAACAACAGGGAGTGTATGGAGATAACGGAAAAGTTTCGGATTTCTAATAAAATTCTCAAGGGTCAAATAAATTGCAATTGCGGGCGACACGAAGAAAAAGAGTATGGGGGAGGTGAATAAAATCGGGGTTTTAGTGATATTCGAATACCGGATTCTCAATTGAATAGTTGATTCCGCATGAGTTACTGCATATTTGAGTATCGGCCACAGATTTGACCTGGCTTCGGGAAGATGATTAGTCATGGCATCCGGTTCAAAAATTGGCTGGAACCCATTAATTCTTGCGCGAAGGAGCCACTCCATATCTTCAGCCATATTACACCCCTCTTCGAACAGCCCTGTTTTTTCCAGGATAAATTTTCGCATTCCCATATTTGCTCCTGCAATATATTGGATGGGACCCGCCTTATTTTCAGGGAAGAAGCAGTGGAATTGTGCAAAATTATGACATAAAAGAAAATAATCTGACGTGGGACTCCTGACTGCCCCGGCAATAATAACTTTTCTTTCCAGGGCAAATTTCATCTTTTCCACCCAGTTCGGTTCCGGAACACAATCCGAATCGGTGAATAAAAGAAAATCCCCTGATGAGGCTTTAATACCGAGGTTTCTACAACTCCCAAGTCCTTTTTCAGATTTTAATCCGAGATAGTGATAATGAAAATTAGGTAACAATGATGAGGTTTCTCTGCAAACCCTGCCCGTAGTATCGGTGGACCCGTCGTCAATAATGATAACCTCAAAATCGTGGACAGTCTGGCTTGCCAATGCCTGCAATGCCCGTTTTAACAAATGTGCCTGATTATACGTAACAATAATAATACTTGTATCGGTTCGGTTCCTCCTCATTTTTTCCGATCCGGGTCCGTTGAAATCCTGACTCTCCTTATTGTGCATTCGGTATCGAAACTGTTCTTGTAGACGCATTTTTTGCACAAATAAGAATTATTATGGCCCTTATTAAAACCCTTGCGGGATTCAGAGGAAAAAGAACTTTTCCACGAGGCAATAGTCTTTTTATCGGGTCCTAATACTCCAAAAGGATATTTCCCCAAGTAATCAAACTCACATGGGATAATCCGGCCTGCACTATCCAGCGTTATGCGTTTCCAGGGTCTCATACATTCGAAAAATCTCTCTTTCCGTTCATAATCCGGGCCATTGTAATCATACCATCGCAGGTCTTTGTTTTCAGGAGCATAAATCGGGTCGAGTTTGTTGTCCGGTTCCGACGGAATGAATGCCGTTTTCACAGTAAAATAATCAACCCCTAAATCTTTGGCTAATTGGTGAACATCATTCATTTCATGCTCATTATGGCGCATTGCAACGAATCTCATATTGATAACGGGTGTTCTCGAACCAAGTTGATCCCGAATACGGACAATTGTGCGGATCCCCTCTATGACCTTGGAGAGATCGCCTCCTTTGCGGTATTCTGAATACGTCGCCTGGGTCGCGCCATCCACAGCAACAATTAAACTATCCAGACCGGACTGGACGAGAAGTTTAGCCTTTTCTTCATTTTCAAACCCGACATTTCCATTTGTACTGCTGACAACGATAATCCCGTGTGCTTTTGCATCAGATATCATACGGAATATATCAGGATGGAGGAATGGCTCTCCCCAATTCCACATAACCAATAACAGGAGACTAGCCCCTACTTCATCGATAAATTGTTTATACATACAGTAGTCAAGATAGGAAGGGGGACGCCCTCCGACCCGTCCAACATTCAGGCAGAGCGGGCAGGACAGGTTACAGATATTTGTGGGTTCAACCTGGGCGAACACAGGCCGGCCCAGAGGACGGGAAGGTAAAATATATTGATTTAAACCGGCCATAAAGAAATTAACAATTTTACCGACAGGTATTTTTTCTGCTGTGTAGGAAATTTTTTCAAATTCAAAATTTATCTTGCGCTGGATAAGGAGCCGGGGAATCTTAGGAATTATGTGTAATGGTTCAAAAATTCTCAGTATTTTCACCTCTGAATGTCAAATTCCAATATCGATCTGGCCATGCTGTCCCAGCTCATTTCAGGAATCCGGCGATCCGGCGCTACTGTTATCGCAGGAACCTGTGCGATATCCATAATCGCTCTTGCTAAATCCTCTGGATTGCCAGCTTCGAAAAGGAGCCCCCTGAGAATACCCTGCTCGACCAATGCTTTCAGACTCGGAATATCGGAAATAATTACTGGTTTGTGATAATGATATGTAAGAGCTCCGATTCCTGATCCGGTTGCCGTATGGTATGGAAGAACAATCACATCGGCTCTTGAAAAAAATTCGGCCGCCAAAGCATCATTTACATACATGTCAATAAGTTCCACCCGATTATCGGATTCGAGTTGTTTGCGGAGACCTGTATCATTTTGTAACCATTCACCGACAATACTGAGGTGGATATTCTCACGTCTTAAAATCTCCATCGCTTTGGCAAGGACATCAAGTCCTTTATAAGGGCGAACAAAGCCGAAAAAAAGAAGCTCGAGGGGAGCTCGACGAGGCAGAGTTCCTTTTGGCTGGGGATACTGATCGAATACAGGGTGTAAAAGATTTAATATCCTTGCATCTGGATTATATTTCCGAATCTCGATCTCACAATCCATGCAGTTGACAATGAAACCGGAGGCGCTATTAAGAATCGCCCGTACCAAAATGCTCTTTTTTTTCGATCTGTCATGGTCTGTGGTATTATGGCAAATAAGGATTACAGGGATATGTGATATTGCCAGCAACCTGGTAATGATAAGAGTCCAAGGAAAATGAACAACAGACCACCAGGGAATCATCACCGAATCAACCCCTGAAACACGCAATTTTCGTACAGCCCAAATCCATGTAAAAAAATTCAGAACATCGATCCGGTATGATACACCAGGCTCTGATGCGTTATCGGAGAGGGGTTCATATTGGGATTGACCGGGATAAATCAAGCGGGGATATAACCTTTTAAATGAGATTGGACATACCAGGCATCGTTTGTTGAGTGCTCGTAAAAGTTGTGTCGTATACTGCGAGATCCCTCCCCGATAAGGGAATATCGGGCTAATCAAGCCAATTTTTCGCATTTTTCCTTCGTTACCATCTGATAACATGGGGAGTTATTATTATTAAATCGTGCGTGAATTAAATTATCGGAATCCTGTTATTTTCTTCGTATCACTATCCTTTGTTTTTCAGATCGGGCAATAATCATTATTAAAATTTTTAATTTCCTGTCATTGACATAATGATTAAAATTTAGTCACCAATCATCGATTCGTTGCTTTCGGTTGAATATCTGACGTATTGTTAAGTCATTTAAGAATATAATCACTAAATAACCAAAAAAAATTTACGAAGAAGAAATATCCGTGCGTCTCTTGAGTAAGCAGAAGGATGAAATGCGGAGACTCACCACAATGCATAGGATGAAAAATACTACTTCTCGTAATATCGAAAACAACCGTGTGTTCCAGCCTGCCGGTTCCTGCAGGGTGTGAACGTTTATGAAGGTGCTGGTATTAACCAGTTCGTTCCCCCGTTACGCAGGTTCCCATGAAGCCCGCTGGATCCTTGAGCTCGCAGAACGGCTTACATGTTACGGGTTTATCCCTCTCGTAATTGCCCCCCATTATCCCGGAGGAAAGATCCGGGAGTCCTGGAATCGGGTCATGGTATACCGGTTTATCTATTTCCTCCCGGTTGGGTTGGAAAGGCTCGCGTACGGGCCTGGACTGCTGTTCAACATTAAAAAGGATTTTTTTGCTTACCTTGGGTTGTTCCCGTTCCTGATGTCCGGATTTTCATCTGCCTTGATCCTCCTCCTGAACGAAAAGGTAACAATAATCCACACCCATTGGTTAATTCCCCAGGGTTTTGTCGGCGCAGTTTTCCACCGGATCTGGAACATTCCTCATGTTGCAACGATCCATGGCAGCGATCTCAATTTTCTTACCCGCCATAAAAGCCTCGCTCCGGTTTCCCGATTTATTATACGACATTCCGATATTATAACCGTAAACAGTACCTATATGAAAAAACAACTGGAATCATTTTCTCCGGGAAGCGGTAAAAAAATCCGGGTGATTCCCATGGGGATAAATCCTGGCAAATATAGTCGAGGGATATCTTCTGTTTTAAAGAAAAAATACCATGCCCGGCACATCATCCTGAGTGTCGGCCGGCTCATTGACTGGAAAGGAACGATTTATCTGATTGATGCAATGCCGGATGTACTCAACCGGTTTCCTGATACCGTTCTTCTCGTTATTGGGGAAGGTCCGGAAAAAGAGAAACTTATCAAGCGTACATATGAACTTGGTCTGGAAAACCGGATTCATTTTCATGGGATTGTGGACACGACAGACCTTCCCTTATATTATCAAGCGGCTGATATTTTTGTCCTCCCATCGATTAATAAATCCGGTAATACTGAAGCCCTGGGCGTTGTTTTGCTGGAAGCGATGGCATCCGGATGTCCGGTTATCGGCAGCAGTGTCGGTGGTATTCCCGACATTATTATTGACGGTGAAACTGGATTTCTTGAACCTGAACGGAGATCAGATATATTAGCTCAAAAAATTGTCCGTTTGTTGTCAGATGGCAGGCTGCGGGAACAATTTCGTCAAAATGGTTTGATACGTGTTCGTGAAAAGTTTTCATGGGATAAAATAGCGAAGGATTTTGATGAGGTTTTTGATCAAGTTCTTAAGAACACCGATATTTAAACCAATAAATGTTTTTCATTCCAGCAAAGAACTGAAATATTAATTCTCCATCTTATCCGGCATAAAAATTTGATTTTCACGATAATCTGTCCCCCATTACCTTTTTAAAACCAGTAATATAATTAATGGAACACTCAACAAAACGGTAGAATATAGTCTGGTCAAATCTATGAACCTCCTGATTTGACAGATACAACTGCAGTCAGCCAGAAAATTGCATTATTTTTGATCTCGATAAGAGAAAAATGAGGGGATAATGCCAATTTAAGTAAATTTTTATTAAAATGGCAGATATGATCACGAGGATTCCCAAATGTTTTCAGGTTTTTACCGCGTAAAAAATTTGCAATCATAAAATACGGATCATTCGGAACAGTAATTATCACTGCTGATTTCACAACTCTTCTTAGTTCAGCAAATGCATGTTTATTATTTGGAAGATGTTCAATAATTTCGATAGCGAGAGCAATGTCGAAAACATTATCCTTAAATGGCAGGCAATTGATATCGGCGATAATTGTTTCCAGTCCAAAATACTTATTGGCAATTGATAATCTGTTTTTATCCAGATCAAACGAAATCATTGTCCCGTTGAAAGATTTTTTAATTTCATTCGCGATATAACCGGTTCCACAACCAGCATCTAAAATTGACTCAGGGCTGTATTTATGCAACTGATCGATAATATTCCTTATAAATACCCCTGTGATCCATCTGGTTGAGAACCGATAATACTTATCACTCATATCGCCCCGTAAAAACATTGAATTATCAGACAACATGCTCTCCAATTACCGTTTCTATATAATGGTCTACCTTCAGATCCCGATTTTCCCTAAGTGTGATCATTTCTCCCAGCAATCCAATTGAGACAAATTGCAATCCGATAAAAATCAGGAGCACCGCAAGCAGAAGGAGTGGTCTGTCCCCGATATCGATATGTTGGAAATATTTTAAAATCAGGAGATAAATGCCGATAATAAATCCTGCTAAAAAAGATATAATGCCCAGCAGTCCGAAAATATGGAGAGGACGACTCGAATAGTTTGTTAAGAATTTCACAGTAATGAGATCGAATAGCCCTCTGAATAACCGGGAAGCGTCAAATTTTGATCTTCCAAACCGTCTCGGACGATGATTAATTTTTATTTCAGATAATTTAAATCCATTCCATGCAGCAAGAGCAGGAATGTACCGGTGCATTTCCCCGTACAGATCAATATTTTCAAGGACAATTTTCTTATATGCCTTGTATCCGCAGTTAAAATCATGAATATTTACCCCGGTAATAATCCTCGTCAGGTAATTAAATATTTTTGAGGGTAGTATTTTTGAAAGTGGATCATTTCTTGGATATTTCCATCCGGAAACAAGATCATATCCTTCCTCAATTTTTGCAATAAATTGTGGTATTTCTTTGGGATCGTCCTGAAGATCTCCATCCATTGTAATGACTATTTCAGATCGTACAAATTTAAACGCAGCATTAAGGGCGGTTGCTTTTCCGAAATTTTTTCTTAATTTAATAATGGTTAGTTGGGGATAAAAATTTTGATTTTTAATTAAAAGCGTGAAAGTCGAATCTGTTGACCCATCATCAACTATTATAATTTCATAATTTTTTTGACCCGACAATACTGTCTGAATTTCATGTAACAAAGTGATAATACTGTCATTCTCATTATAAACGGGTATAACAATTGACAGGGATGGCGAACCTGTGTTTTTCATTGATATAGTGGACACTTCATAGTATATTTTGTGCGAATATTCATATATTCCTTTTTGCATTATTTTGGTCCGTTTTTTGTTGGTTAACCGGAAAATTATTATCACCATGAGAAAAGAAACGGGACTTATCCCGAAATTAAAAAATCATCCTGGATTGCGGAAAAAAGTTTACAAGCAATTCAAATATTACCTGACTTTTTATCCTCCTGATTTATTAAACCCTCATATGTTCTTCGATACTCCTCCACCATTCGCTCGCATGAAAAATCACGCCTCCCTACGAGTTCTGCTGCGGATTTAAAAATCGAATAGTGGTTTTTAAGTTCACTGATCGCAGAGATGAGATCGTCAGTGGCCAGATTTTCGACGACCGTTCCACAGCCATTCTCTTCCACATAATACGACATCGGAATGGCCCGGCTTATTAGAACAGGCTTACCCGCAGCAAGTGCCTCCATTAATGAGTTGGGGTATGATTTTACCAAGTCCGCCTTCGATGCCAGAACCACTGCAGCGTGGCAACGCGAGAGAATCCTGGAAATATCTCCCTTTTCCCTTATTATCTCCACCCGATCGGAAAGTCCTGCTGAACGTACCTGTTCATACCATTCATGATACAGTGTTCCCCTCCACAGGCATATGAGTCTGAGTTTTGGTAAATGAATCATGGCCTCCAGCACAAGGTCGAATCCCTTACTTGCAAACTGGCTCTTTATCCAGGGTGCAGACCCGAATAGAAGGACAAATTCATCATCTGAACCAGGATAAGGGGTGGATTCAATTCGGGAAAAATTTATGCCCGGCCTGATAATCCTGACTTGTTCATAGCCCATCGATCGGAGAATATCTGCCTCCTGTTTCGAACTCACCACAAGTTGATATGGCACTTTTGACTTCGGAAGATTTTCACAAATCACACCCGATGTGAGGGAAAAGATTACCGGTTTTGATAGAGATCGAAGGATGCGAAAATTTACCAGGCAGGGAAAAAACACATGATGCAAATCGACTTCTCTGTCAAGTTTTCGAATGACTGGTAAATGTTGAATTCCATAAAAATTTACAGGAAATATGGGGGGAATTGACCGAAATGGTGATAAAGCAATGCTCTTTCCCAGAAAAGATTCCTTCAGATACCCGATTTCGGTAAAGAGGCCATCGGTACCTGGTATGAGTGGAGGTGGAGATGGGCTGATATAGAGAATTTTCATGACGTTTCCATCCTATTCACCTACTAACCGTTGGATACAGAAATATCTTTATGGAAATTAATTAACAGTCTGCCTATTTCCCCGGCGTTCAAAGATTTTTTCGAAAGGATCCGGCGCCAAGTTTCAAGCCAGTGAAGCCCATTCCCGGCAATGATCGTGATATTACCTGTGGAATTGGTCATTCCGATCACCGAACCTTCCTGATATCCCATCTTTTAATCCAAGCCAGAGTGCATCGGCACGCGATCTCCTGCCCCTGATACGGGCGAGGAGAATCTGCAGTACTCCGGCTGCTACCCATCGGAGGATAAAAATATTTTTTGAATACCGGAAATGGTTGCGAACAAAGAGAAAACGGTTTCTCAGGGTATAATAATTGTATAACGTCTCCCTTACCTTTAATTTATTATCAGGGGCATGAATTGACTGGCATTTCTGATACACCGCACATTTCAGTCCGGAGAGTTTCACTCTTCTGCAGAAATCAGCAATCTCCCCGCTGAAAAAAAATTCCTCATCCAGGAGGCCTGCCTTTCTGAACGCATCTCCCCGGGCCAGTAAGATTGTTCCCGGTACATAATCCACCTCCCTGACTACTGTATCCTCGTTCTCTGGTTTATATGGGATTCTCGTATTTGAATAAATTCCAATATTTCGTCCTCCCGAAAATATCATGCCATTTTCCCTGATTAATGGACCTAAAACTCCTAAACCGGGAAACTGGTCCATGCATTCCAGGAGTTGCATGACGCATTGCTCCTTGATTATGGCATCGGAATTTAAAAGCATAATGCAGGAAAACCCTTTTTCCAGTGCAAGAGTTATTCCCGCATTATTTCCTCCTGCAAACCCCTTGTTGGTCTTGTTTTTAATGAGGGTAAATCCTTGATTCAAACCTGATAACCGGGAAAGGTCTGCTTCAGATGAACCATTGTCCACGATGATTACTTCCATCTTTAACCCGGACCAGGTGGAGATCATCGACACGCACTCCAACGTAGATGTAGCGTTATTCCAGTTTAGTATTATTACAGATAATCCCCGGTTTTTATCCATAGTTGCCAACCGTATATGCAAAATATTTGTTTCTTTGGGATATAGATGATCTGAGAAATAATCCGATAATAATATATCACGTTCCGTAGCTGAATCATCGCTTTATACCTTAATACAGCAGCCGAAGAGTTACTATACATTTCATATTATTTTTTCCCAGTTTTTAAAATTTTATGATATAAGGAATATAATTCTGGATAGTTTTGTTTCAATTTCGGGCCAAAAAAATTTGCGTATTTACGATAAAATTTATTTGGAAATAAATAGAGTGCGAACATCAGGGAGTCTTCTTCATCACGTTTCATAAAATAAAAACGATACACCCGTTGGAGTGCCGGATTCGCTCCGGTCCATACCCATAGCCCCTGTCCATCTTTTTTTATGTCAGTATCAGGATTAAAATTTGCATCACAGATTTTTTTGTGTCGCCCCACATAATCCCTATTTTCAATTTTGCCATGCCATAAATGCAAAACCACCCCTTCTGAAACAAAGACACTCCCCTTAATTTCCCTGACTGCAATGTTGTACCATTTTAAATATTTTTGCCGGAATGAATCGGGATAGAGTTCAAGTTGCCTAATAGTCATCGGATTGGAATTTTTAAATGCATGCAACATTAACGTATCCCCCGATCCAACTATATTATAATCAAAAAATTGTATTGTATCAAGAAGTTTTTTCCTTGCTGCCCAAATGCCGCGTGCACAGGGAGCAATATGACTTTTCGATCTGTCTTTTTTTTCAATGTCTCTTATGCTGATACCATTGCCATTTTTTTCACTGCTGCTTATCAGCTCATTTATCTCACGAGAACCAAGATCTCGTTTTCCTTTCGGTAATCTTATAAAATAGTGGAATGGTTGAACCAGAGAGTATCGCTGCAGCAGTTCAGATGTTTCAATGATCCACCGGTCGTTCTTAAAAATGATGTCACAATCAAGCCAGACAAACTTATCGCAATCTAGTGGCAGGTTTATTAGGCCGATATTTAGCATCGCTTCTTTCTGCCAGAGTATATTTTCTTTTTTTGTCCTTAATTGAATTAAAATGTCTGCATCCCGCTTACCCAGTTCAAAAGGTTTTTTTCCATATGCAAGTTCAACAGTAAGAAGCATTAAACCTTGTTTCTTACTTGATTCTCTGAATATTTTATAATTTTTAGATTTATTTCTGTATCCTAACGGATTAAAGAATGTTGTTACTCCCCAGAATGTTCCAGGCAATGGAACAGGATTTTCAGGAATGGCATCCTCGGGTTTCATGTTGTTGAAAGTAATTTAAGATATATTCTAAGATATTTTTTGTGTTTCTGGAACGATGTGGAAAAACTGTTGAACTATAATCAATATCAGTCATACCTATATCATTCCCTTTTTACTGTTTTTAAAAATTTATGATACAAGGAATACAATTCTGGAAGGTTTTGTTTCAATTTCGGCCCAAAAAAATTCGCATATTTGCGATAAAATCTACTTGAAAACAGAGAAAGTTCAAATATGAGGAAGTCCTCTTCATCACGTTCCACAAAATGAAGACGAAACACCTGTTGGAGTGCCGGATTCGCTCCGGTCCATTCCCATAGTCCCTGCTCATCTTTTTTTATGTCTGTGTCGGGATTATAATTTGCGTCACAGATTCTTTTGTGCCGTCCCCAATAGTCCCTATTTTCAATCGTGCCGTGCCATAGATGCAAAGCAGCTCCTTCGGAAACAAACACACTTCCTTTGATTTCCTTAACGGCAATTTTATACCAATTTAAATATTTTTGCCTGAATGTATCAGGATAAAGATCCAGTTGCTTAAGAGTAACCAAATTGGAACTGGTGAAGGCATGTAACATGAACGTATCACCTGATCCAACTATGTCATATTCAAAAAATTGTATGCTATCAAGAAGTTTTCTCCTCGCTGCCCAAATACCCCGTGAATTGGGATCAATATAACTTTTCAATTTGGCTTTTCTTTCAACGTCTGTAATGCTGACACCATAGCCATTTTTTCCACTGGTTATCAACTCATTTATCTCACGAGAACCAAGATCCCGTTTCCCTTTCGGTAATCTTATAAAATAGCGGAATGGTTGAACCAGAGAGTATCGCTCCAGCAGATCGGATGTTTCACTGATCCACCGGTCGTTCTTAAAAATGATGTCAGAATCCAGCCAGACAAATTTATCACAATCTGTCGGCAGGTTTTTTAAACCGATATTTAACATCACTTCTTTGTGCCAGAGTAAATTTTCTTTTTTCGTCCTTAATTGAATTAAAATGTCTGCATCCGGCTTTTTCAGCTCAAATGGTTTTTTTCCAAATGCAAGTTCTACGGTAAGAAGTTTCAAACCCTGTTTTTTACTTGATTCTCGGAATATTCTATAATTTTTAGATTTATTTTTGTATCCTAGCGGATTAAAGAATGTAGTTATTCCCCAGAATGTTCCAGGTAATGGAACAGGATTTTCAGGAATGGAATCCTCAAGTTTCATGTTGCTGGAAGTTATTTAAGATATATTTTTAAGATATATTTTAAGATATATTTTAAGATATTTTTTGTGTTTCTGGAACGAATGGAAAAACTATTGGACTATAATCAGAATCCGTCATACCTATATCATTCTTATCCTTTTTACTGTTTTCAAAATTTTATGGTACGAGGAATATAATTCGGGATAGTTTTGTTTTAATTTTGGCCCGAAAAAGTTTGCATATTCGCGATAAAATCTATTAGGAAATAGATAGAGCGTGAACATCAGGGAGTCTTCTTCATTACGTTTCACAAAATAACGGCGAACCACCCTCTGGAGTACTTTATTCTTACCAGTCCATACCCATAGTCCCTGCTCATCTTTTTTTATATCTGTGTCAGGATTATAATTTGCCTCACAGATTCTTTTGTGCCGTCCCAAATAGTCCCTGTTTTCAATCGTGCCGTGCCATAGATGCAAAACATATCCTTCTGAAACAAACACACTTCCCTTGATTTCCTTGACGGCAATCTCATACCAATGTAAATATTTATGCCGGAATGTGTCAGGATAGAAATCCAGTTGCGTAAGAGTAATCGGATTGGAATTGGTGAAGGCAGATGACATGAATGTATCCCCCGATCCAACGATAGCGTAGTCAAAAAAACGTATGGTATCAAGAATTTTTCTCCTTGCTGCCCAAATGCCGCGTGCACTGGGGGCAATATGACTTTTTAATATGCTTTTTTTTTCGATATCCTTTATGCTGGTATTGTCGCCTTTTTTTCCCCTGCATATCAGCTCATTTATCTCACGAGAACCAAGATCTCGTTTTTCTTTCGGTAATTTTATAAAATAGCGGAATGGCTGAACCAGAGCGTATCTCTCCAGCAGTTCAGATGTTTCACTGATCCACCTGTCGTTCTTAAAAATGATATCACAATCAAGCCAGACAAATTTATCGCAATCTGTCGGCAGGTTCTTTAGCCCGGTGTTTAACATCGCTTCTTTTTGCCAGAGAATATTTTCTTTTCTTGTCCTTAATTGTATTAAAATGTCCGCATCCTCTGTTCCCAGCTCAAATGGTTTTTTTCCAAAGGCAAGTTCAACAGTAAGAAGTTTCAAACCCTGTTTTTTACTTGATTCCCTGAATATTCTATAATTTTCAGATTTATTTCTGTATCCTGCAGGGTTAAAGAATGTCGTAATTCCCCAGAATGTTCCCGGCAATGGGAGCGGATTTTCAGGAATGGTATCTCCAGGTGTCATCTTGTCACAGGTTGTTAAAAATATACTTTAAGAATTTTTTATGTTCATTATTCAGTGTAAGCCACGAACAATATTCAAATAAGAATTTGGGCGAGATCGTTAAAAAAGATCTCGGTCAGAGGAAAAAAATTCGTTTAGAAGATATAATGGAAAATGTAATATAATAATTAATCTTGAGAATTCCATTAATGAGAAAGATTTACCCATGATGCCCGGAAAAATAAATTCCCTGCTGCACGTTCATTGGCGGATGCCAAAGAGAATTTCTTCGATACCAAATAAAATAAGAAATTCGATAATAAGTGATTTGTATCTGAAAATTCTTTTACTGCTTACTGTAACTGGTTTCATATTGCGATTATATCACCTGGGTGATGTTTCAATCTGGCTTGATGAGGGCTTCACTCATTTATATTCTTCTACCTCTTTTTTTGACATATGGCATATATGTTTTTCCTTCGAACAAAATCCCCCGCTGTATTACTGGATTGAACATGTTATATTGCAATTTGGTGACAGTGAAGTAATATTACGTATATTTTCCGTCATTATCGGAACATTAACGATTCCTCTTATTTTTTATGCCGGAAAGGAATTTTATAACGAAGATATAGGGATTATTTCCGCAGCACTACTGACATTTTCAACCTTTCATATCTTGTATTCCCAAGAGGCGCGATCCTATTCTCTGCTGGTATTTTTTTTAACCATCGCCCTCATCTGGTATTTAAAATCAGTTCAGACAAATGATGTTAAGACCTGGTTTATTTTCGGTATTTTTTCTGCCCTTGCCATTTGGACTCATTATTTTGCCATAATTCCGATAGGGACTCTTTTTCTCTACGTTCTCATTTATCAAATGAAAACGAGTGGCAAAATTTCCAGTTTCAAACCGATTTTATTATCCGGATTAGTAGTTCTGATATTATCGTCACCACTTTTCATAATGATGCTAAATTCTCTGATTTCGAAAGTCGAATCTGCGATGACAATGAACTGGGGAATTCAGGGATTCAGTTTAATTATCAGTATATTCTCCGATAATTTAGGACCGGGAAAAGCAAAGGCTCTGTTACTTGGTACTTTTGTGATAATCGGACTCATTTCTTTATTCTGGATGAAAAGGGAAAAATTTTTATTTCTCATTTTTATGATATTAGTTCCACTGCCAGTTCTTTATTATGCATCATTCTGGATCCCGGTAGTAAGCAGGTACTCGATATTCCTGCTCCCGTTTCTTTTAATCAGCATCTCGTTTTTCTTTCTTCTTTTCCAGAAATATGTAAAAAAACCATTATTCATTATTACTGTGGTTATAATCATTGGAGTAATCTGTATTCCCTCCCTGAGTGCATATTATTCAGCTGATTCAAAAAATGGGGAGGACTGGAAAGATGCATCCTTGAATATTAAAAATCTGGCAGAGCCCGGGAGTGTTATTGTAATTATGCCTGGATACTGCTCGATCCCATTTAATTATTATTACAACAATACCTCCGGAAAAACGTACGAATTTTCGGCCGAAAATCAATCAGATATTGATAATATTATATCCGCAAACAAAGAAAAAAAAGTATTTCTCATCGTCAGAAATATGAACATGTTGAACAAATTCCAATTGCTAAATATCACCTGGGTAAATGGACATTTTATTTTGGAATATAAAAAAAATAGTATTTCAATCTATAACACCGGTTAAAAAACTGAAATTCCTTAATATATGTCAAACTATATTTTGACTAGAAGCAGTTGGATGAATAATCCTGGCAGAACTCATACAATACACGAATAATGAAGAGCGTGATCAACCTTATGTCGATAAAGCACGGGCATAGAATAAGTATCCCATACCGCATGATTTCTCACTCGGAATCGATCAGGGAAAGATAAAAATGATCAGCGTTATTATTGTCAATTTTAATGGCCGGCATTTTCTTGACGGATGTCTGTCAGCCCTCGATGTCCAGACATGCAAAGATTTTGAAACCATTTTGGTTGACAATGCCTCAACTGATGGCAGTGTAGAGCACATTCTTAATTCGTACAGCTGGGTGAGGCTCATTCAAAACAAAACAAACCGCGGGTTTGCAGGAGGTGTAAACGACGGTATACGGGCTTCAAATGGCAAATATATTCTTACACTCAATAACGACACCATTGCAGATCCGCACTTTATCGAGGAGCTTGAAACAGCGATGGAAAGTGATCCGGCACTCGGGATGTGTGCCTCAAAAATGTTATTTCCAGATGGCAGGATAAACTCGACGGGAATTTGTATCTCCCGAAGTGGGGCAGCATGGGACATCGGGATGTTTGAGGAGGATCGGGGGCAATACGATAAAAAAATCGAAATATTCGGTCCATGTGCCGGAGCAGCCCTTTACAGCAGGAAAATGCTGGATGAGATCGGGTTGTTCGACGAGGATTTTTTCTTGTTTATGGAGGATGTAGATCTTGCTTTTCGCGCGAGACTTGCAGGTTGGAAGTGCATATACATTCCCTCAGCACGGGTAGTCCATATACACGGGGGATCATCGGGATTTCGCTCGAACCTTTCAATA
Organism: uncultured Methanomicrobiales archaeon; assembly: GCA_963809105.1. Classification (GTDB taxonomy): domain Archaea; phylum Halobacteriota; class Methanomicrobia; order Methanomicrobiales; family Methanospirillaceae; genus CAIKOD01. Next base: position 1,145,902 of record CAWEIC010000005.1, read on the forward strand.
TATTATGGGAACCGTAACGTTGTCTGGTATGTCGTAAAAAATTTCCCGCTCAGGACTTTTCTGATATGCAGCCCCTGGATCATCGGTAGGAACTGCGGAATTATTCCCTATTATATTATCAAGAGACATGGGATGGCTATTATCAGGGCTAAAATTGATGCAATACGGGGGATTGGACATATGGTTCAAAAACGAAAAACCATTCGCAGGAATATTTCTGAAAAAGAACTTGGAGAGTGGATTAAACCCTGGGCTCGTTTTGTTTAGGTGTAACGCAAATGAGTCTTGGGACTATATTAATTTTATCGCTATACTGAATAATAATAAACAATATCGATAGTATTATACTCGGATGGATGAATATGGATGCTCCAGATAGCCCCCTACACGACTTATCGGAAATTTTTAAAGAGACATTTCTTTACAATATTCTGAATCATTCCAGAGATATGGAAATAAAGACCAAAATAGTATAAATAGCATTTAAAAAAAATTTGTAAAATCCTAAAATTTGCCGTGCTGAAAAACGGTTTGAAATTATGAAACTGGTGAAATTCTCTTTTTTTGGATGATGGTCCGTATGGCCTGGTAGTGTGCATATAGCTCTAAAATTGAAGCAACCCTGTATTCCATGTTAGTTTGCGAAAAACAAGGGGACAGGGTAATGAATAGTAAAAACCTCGTAACCCATTACCTTACCGAAAATGAACAGGAATGAACAAGGAGTAAAGAATCTCATCGGAATAGTATTTAAATGAGGTAATGCAACGAGAAGCAGAAGAACGGACCGGAACTAGTAAGTACGAAAAAACCGGCTCAAGAGCAGAACCCAGTTCCCGGGGGTATAATTCCGGTTTTATACCATGAACTGGTAATTTTCCCAAATTCTCATCGGTTTCTTTACACTGATCAATAATTTAAGGTTGGAGTTGAAAATGTAACCATGAGTTTCCTAGATCGGTTGCATTTCCGCAAACAAACACCCCTGATCCCGCCAGAACCACTACAGACTTTAATCGGGGGAGGGTTTGAGAATGTCGGAAAGGAATTCATGGATTATTTTCTGATGCTTGGGGAGTTGAAACCAGACGAGACCCTGCTGGATGTTGGATGTGGCTGTGGTAGAATGGCACTCCCCCTCACCACATTCCTGAGTATAGACGGACAATACTTCGGTTTTGATATTGTTAAGGAAAGCATCACCTGGTGTCAACAAAATATATCAAAATGCCATGCTAATTTCCACTTTACTCATGCAGATATTTATAATCAGTTCTATAATAAAGAGGGCAAAATCGCTGCAGACAGATACGTTTTTCCATATCCTGATAACAAATTTGATTTTATAACATTGACATCAATTTTTACACATTTAGTTCCAAAGGATATGGAGCATTATTTTTCAGAAATATCAAGGACCCTGAAGCAAAACGGGCGGTGCCTGATCACATTTTTCCTGTTAAATGAAGAGAGTAAAAAATTATTTGAAGAAAAACCCCAGGAATTAAAATTTATATATGGTACGGGTATGTACCGCACCGTCCATCCTGTCATGTTAGAATCAGCCATCAGTTATGATGAAACGTATATCAAGGGTTTATTTTCAAAGTATGACCTTTCAGTCAAAGAACCAGTTCATTATGGTTCCTGGTGTGGTCGTGATGAACATCTAAGTTATCAGGATATTATCATTGCGATAAAGAAATAAAAACGCTTATGACGCATCTGCAATTTTTTTAACAAATCCGATGATTTTTGTCTTCACTTCTCCATCATAAGCCTCATCCCAGCTCCTTGGCCAGTTGAGGTTCGAATTTTCTATCCGGTTTTGGGAATCTCGAATACGGATTACCCCATGGGATATCCCATTAACAATACAATCCAGTCTCGGTTCAACTGCAATCAGATTATCTGAAATTTTTCCAAGGCTTTCTTGTGTTTTACCGAAACATGAGGTTGTAATTACAACAATTCCCGCAGCAGCCATGTCCAGCGGAGGAAGGCTGGGGTGTGGTGTGTGCATGAGTGCAAGTCCCAGATCAAAATCACTCAGTGCATTGTAATATTCGTTCAGACTCGTTTTTGGCAAAATTTTCATTGTAATACCATTAGTCAACGAAAAATACGCATCTTTACATATCGTTCCTATCCCGTAGAATTCCCATTCATCCGGATCCAATATTCTTAAATCGAGAGCCTTGATTATTGCAAGCATTCCAAGGTCAAACATGTTCCGTTTTGCATGTTCCTCAGGCCGGGCATAAAAAACAAATTTTTTAACCTTGCCCTTCTTCTTTGGAGGTAATTTTTTCGTATTCAGCAGAACGGGATGATTATAAGAGATCGAATTAATTTCCCCATCCACCCCGGATTTATCAACAAAAACACCAATAGTGTTGTTCTTGAAAAAAGATTTCAAAAATGATGTCGAGAATATTGCAAAATGAGGGAGATTATAGGCATCATCTACGATTGCATTGATAGATCCGTGAGGGTGAAAAAATGGCTCGTATTCCTGTATTAGAAAAATAAATTTTCCATTCTCGTTACCGGACGCCTCTTTTGCCGCTTCATGACATAAATATGCGGTCCAACAATTTGTTGCTACAAATACATCATGTTTTGAAATTGCAATCGTCTGTCTCCTGTCATAAGCAAATTCAATGGTGATGTTGTCAAAAATATCTTCCAAGCCTTCATATTTTTGTATCTCTTTTTTGCACTCATCTATATCAAGCGACTCTTGTTCCACCAGTAGTAATCTGACTGAATATCCTGATGTATAGAGCAGTTTCATCAGGTTAAAATTCGCAAAATATCCACCAAAAAAATATTTAAAATCAAAAATCTCCATCATAAAATTTATCCGCATTTTTTCATTTCCGGATACCTGAAGACTTATTGGTTTCAGTTTATTATTCAATAAAAACTCATACTGATATGGACCCTTCGGTAAAGAAACATCGTCCAAGTAAGATCCATTTGGCATTTTCCGTTGATTTTTCATCATAATGGTTAATAACCGCTTATTAAACAACCCGGTTCGTAAAAATCGTGCAACCCAGTAACCAAGAAACAATTTCTTTTCGAAACCTAGTGTGGAATATTGCTTGATTTTTGCTTTTATCATCATGAATATAAATCCAGTGGATGACCGATCAAGATCGTAGAATATTGTTATCGATTTGGTCTTATCGGGCTTTAAAAAACCCGTCCTTAATGCCAGGCAGATCGCGAGGGCTTGCTTCGAGGCACCGTACGTATTGTAGAACTCCAGATCCATGCGCAGAATTTGTCCTAAATAACCCAGGTTCATCAAATTCCTAAAATTCATCAGTAAATTTAATTGTCCACCGCGTAAATCGAACCATCCTATTGTGTTACGGTCATGCTGGTAATAATCATATAACGGAGTGTCAAGGTACCGGATTTTTCCACATTGTAAAGAAACACATCCTATCCAGTTATCATGAAATGCATAGTTTATCCTTTCAGGAAATGGAAAGAGGTAGGATAATATTCTGGAACTGAACATTAATGATGCTCCGGTGATCGTATTTGCGAGGATAAGAAAATCCAAATCTTTATACTGATTTTTCCGTTTTCTCCAGTATGTTTCAGACAGTACCCGACCCTGCCTATCGACGATACGCATGTCTGTGTACACTAAAACTGTTTCCCGATCAAATGCCTTCACACAACGCTCTATTTTGTCTTTGTACCAATAATCATCCTGATCTGAAAGGGCGATATATTCACAAGTATCCGGTACCATTTTCAGGAGTTGTTCATAATTGTGATAAAAACCTAGATTTTTCCCATTGCGGAATACAAGGAACCTCGGGTCGTCCTTTACACTCTGTCGAATAAATTGATATTGTTGATTTTTTGAACAATCGTCATTAATTATGCATATCCAGTTTTTATATGACTGGTCTTTTATCGACAGGATCTGCCGTTTGAACAATTCACCATCCGGGTTGAAAGTAGCAAGACATATTATAACAAACGGACTTTGAGATTTCGATCTGATTTTCTCTATTTTTTGTGCTATTTCTTTCTTATTTCTGTCAATATCCTCTGAATTTTTATTTTTTTCCAATATCTGAATCGTTCCAAGTTCTTTCCTGTAAACAGCATTATTTTTTGTCGTGACCTCGATACGAAAAGATATTCTTTCATCGTTTTGATTTTTCAAAGGAATTATACGCCAAAATCCAGAGCAAATACTCTGATGATATATCTGACCTTTTTCACGGAAATTATGGAAAACATCCGGTCGGAATAAGTTAAAATTATTCACACGATAAACTGATGATCCTAAGAAAACACTGATTTTCTTTATTGGATATTCAGGATGAAAACACCATCCACTGATATAAAGAGCAGACCCTGATCCGATTTCAATTTCCGACACTCTGGGATTTTCCAATCCAAAAAATAAATGACAATCTTCGTTTTTATCGAATTTTTTATTGATAAATTTATGGTTCTTGAATCTGGAAAAATTCATAAAATGCTTTCCGTTTCAAACAATTGGTTATTAAATATAATAATTGTTGCTGGTAGCTGATTAATGAAACCACTTTCATAAACTAACAACAATAAAGGAACCATTTGGAACCTTATGTGAAATGTAATTTTGGTCTCGTCTAATAACAAGCGAGTTCATTTTTTTTTAAAAGGATCCCAGAGTAGTAAAAATAATTGCAAAGATAAAAGGCAATTATTATCTTTGATAAATTGTCACTTAGCTTTATGGACTGGGCCGCTATTCAAAAAAATAAACATTATTTTATTTTTTTAGCAATTCTGTTGTTAATGTTCCTGGCTTTTTTATTGCGGGTTATCCAGATCCCGTCTATGTCCTTTGGCAGCGAAATCCGGCTTATTGAAAATGATCCGTACTACAATCTCCGGCAAATCGAGGTCATGGTCCATAATTTCCCCCAATATAACTGGTTCGATGCAATGACCGGCTTTCCATACGGGAAGGCTATAGACTGGGGGCCAGTATTTCCAACCATGGCCGCGATAGCCTGTATTGCATTAGGCGCTTCAAACCGCCCGGAAATTATGTTGGTATCATCATATGTCCCGGTTTTTCTTGGCGTTTTCATGGTACCCATTGTGTACCTGATCGGAAAAGTCCTTAATGGCTGGAAAACAGGTCTGGTTTCTGCACTGTGCATTGCGGTTATTGGTGGGGAATTTTTCAGTCGCTCTTCATTTGGTTATATCACTCACAATATTGCTGAAGTATTGTTTTCTACATTGTTCTGCCTGATAGTCATATTTCTCCTCTGGTATACTGAACAACATCCTCTCACCTTTCAAGATAAAAAAACGGTTCTGATTTCAGGTGTGCTTTCCATCATGGCTGGAATATGTTATCTCCTGGGTATTCTGACCATAACAACAATACTCCTATTCGCACTTATTACCGTGATTTTTATTTTAATTGCATTTATCATCGACTTTTACCTGAAGCGTTCTTCTTTTAATCTCCTTTTCATTTTCGGACTAATCTTCATCACGGCAGCCATCGGTTATGGACTATTCGGGGTTCATGCAGCCGGACTCGTGCTTGCACAGTATTCTGTTGCCCATCTCTATACATACGCCTTGATTGTTGCTGGAATTGTCGTCCTTTATTTGCTGGCAATCCTGCTAAAAGGGCGGCCATTCTATTTGTACCCACTTTCGATCCTTGGGATTGCGATTATCAGTATATCGGGGTTTTTCCTGATTGTACCGGGTATTCTCAACGCTTTTGTGCAGGGTGGTGTTGGATTTTTTGGAAGACCCGTCAACTTGAACCCCATCGTTGAGTTACAGCCATGGTCAGTCCAGAATGCTTTCGGGACGTTCAGTTCAGGGATTATTCTGATGATCGGCGGGATTGTTATTCTCGTTTGGCTTTACCGTAAAAAATTTATTCAAAGTTACCTTTTTGTACTTGTCTGGACCGGGGTCATTCTTCTCTCCACAATACTCCATGAAGAATATGAATACTATCTGGCTATCCCGATTTGCCTGTTAAGTGCGCTGGCTTTTTGTTTTGCATTGGAGTACGCAGCTAACCATGGAGTTCACGTGTCAGACTGGTTTGCCGGGACAATGAATAAGAATTCAACGATCGGTAAATCTGATACTGATAGAATATCTCAGAGAAAAAGTCAGAAAAAGAAACAGAAGAACCAGGCACAAAAAAAATCCTGGAACTCTTATAGAACACTTGTTTTTGTTTCAGTTTTACTCCTTATCATATTCATTGGCTATTCCCTGTATTCGGATTATGAAGTTGCGGTTCATGTAAAGTACTCAATAGCGGATGCCGATTGGGACAATTCCCTTTATTGGCTGGGAAATAACACACCGGATACAGGAGTGGATTATTTTGCGACATACCAGTACCCCGGATACGTTTATCCGGCATCAGCGTATGGCATTCTCTCCTGGTGGGATTATGGTAACATGATCCTGTTTATTTCACAACGGATACCCAATACAAACCCGTTCCAGCAGAATATTGAGGGGAAATCAGGAGCCGCTTCCTTCTTTATAAATAGTTCGGAAGATAATGCAGACCGGATAGTAAAACTACTGGGTTCACAATATATTATAACCGACTCAAAAATGGCTACCACGAAATTCCCTGCAATATTGACATATTATTACTCAACTCAAGGGATTTCACCCTATTTTCCGAGATTCCGTATGAGTGCTGTTCCAGGTGCCGGTACGTATTCTTTTATAGACCAGCCGTATTTCGAGACGCTAATTTCCCGCCTGCAGAACTTTGATGGAAGCGAAGCAATCCCATCAAAGGTAATGTATGTTGAGTACCAGGATGCTCCCAACGGATCCGGACTGCCTCCGATTCTGGTTAATTATCATGTATCTGATATCGCTACGGCAATAAACAGCACCGAATCTTACAATCAGAATGCCCCCCCGGGATATCACGCGAAAGTCCTCTCCACTCAATATTCCGATCCCATTAATCCGGTCATGGCGCTCTGTCATTACCGGCTTATTTACGAATCAGGTTCTGAAAGTCTTCCGGATGGGTCCCCTGATTCCGTGAAAATATTCAAATGGGTCAATGGTGCGGTGATAAAAGGTGATGGTACGATAGAACTTCCGCTTACTACCAATACCGGACGTAATTTCACCTACCGTCAGGAAAGTGTTAATGGGACATTCATTGTCCCATATCCGACAACCGATAACAATTATTCTGTGAAAGCGATGGGAAAGTATAGCATAGTCGGGACGCCAACCCGGTTTGATGTGAGTGAACAGGACGTGATGACTGGAAGAACTATTAATTAAGGATTCTGACATGAAATTTTTTGATTTAAAAGGTTATGTTTCTATAGCGAATAAAAACAGAATCATGATATTAAATCGTAATCCAATCCAATTTGAAAGGATATGATTCGGTATCGGGAGGCCTCTGCGTGTGGATATTTGAATACCGGGAATTAATCCATATCCTCACCGTATCCAATCTTCGGGTAAAATACCAGAGTTCAGTATTAGGATTTGCCTGGTCTCTTTTAAATCCGTTACTCCTCATGCTGGTCTTGTATTTTGTCTATTCACATTTGTTTGTTACACAGACGAAAAATTTTGCAATATTCCTTCTCGTAGGTATTATTACGTTTCGTGTATGGGCAAATGGTACTTCTTCTGCATTATCTTCAATTTTCGAACAGTCAAGCCTTGTCACAAAAATCTATATACCAAGGCAGATTATTGTATTCTCCGTTGTCCTGTCAGGTTTGATTCAGCTCTCTTCTTGAATTTGTGGTTCTTTTTGCATTTACATTGGCTTTCGGGATTATTCCTACAACAAGCATTGTTTTATTCCCCATCATTCTTGTTATATATTTTCTGATAGTATACGGGATGAGCCTCCCACTCGCAGCGTTATTTGTTTATTACCGGGACCTGAATCAGATCTGGACAGTTATTGTTCAGCTGGCTTTTTTCATTTGCCCTGTTATGTATTCATTGACAATTATTCCTGCGCGATATCTGCCTTATTATATGCTAAACCCGGTCACGATAGTTATGACCTCGTTTAGGGATATTTTCTTATATGGGACTTTTCCCGATTTATCAAGCCTTCTTATTTTATGCGGGTTGACTATTGGTATTCTCATCATCGGAGCTTTAATTTTTTCCCGACTTGAAAGACGGTTTGCAGAGGAGTTATGACAAATCCACGAATGAATAGGAAAATAATCACATCAAGGTCCGGAGAAACGGATATTGCCATAGATGTTTTCCATCTGACAAAACAGTTCTTGATCCCGCAGGAACGAAAACGCTCTATATTCGAACACGTGAAAGGACTGTTAAAGGGTGGATCATATCGCTATGAGATATTTTCTGCGCTGGATGATGTTAGTTTTACTGTGAAGAAAGGTGAGTCCTTTGGTGTAATTGGCCCTAATGGCTCTGGAAAGAGCACACTCTTAAAAGTACTCGCCGGTGTACTCTATGCCGATAGCGGGACGGTGGAAATAAATGGGCTGGTATCGCCGTTTCTCGAGCTTGGTGTCGGCTTCACACCTGACCTCACTGCAAAAGAAAATGTGTACCTTTATGGTGCAATTATGGGAATTCCAACAAGGGAACTTGACCAGAGATATGAAGAAATCTTCAAATTCGCAGAATTGAAGCGGTTTGAAAATATGAAACTCCGTCATTTCTCGTCAGGTATGATCCTTCGTCTGGCATTCTCTACCGCTGTACAGACGGATCCTGAGGTGATGCTGGTCGATGAAGGACTCGCTGTAGGTGATGCTTCGTTTAAAAAGAAATCCTGGGAGAAGATTGATGAGTTACAGAAAAAAGGAACCACAATTCTCCTTGTTTCTCATGACCTCGAGGTCATTTCCCGGTTGTGTAGCAAGTGCCTCCTCCTGCAAAAGGGGAAAGTTGTAATGACCGGTAAAACTGCTGAAGTAATAGAAATGTACAACAAAATTATAGAGAGGGGGGAGATGGTGGAGAATATGAAGAGAAAAAAGCTGAATATCGTTACGTTAACCGATAAATGAAGCACAACTCATAGGTTTTCGGTTGTTAATCGATAATTTATGTTTCATTAAATTTTTTTAAACCAACCGGTATTATATCAGAACCTCGGTTCCGATGGGTAGCACCACTACAGTTACCTAAAAATTCTACGAATTTTTTCAAGAAAAATATTATAAAGCCACCGTTGCTTTGTCCCGTCAGGAAAAAAACGCTCAATAAAAATTCTATGAAAACGCTGGGTTAACTGAAGAGACAGGGTACGTTCCATTTGTAACCTGCCTCCATTATCCATTAACCGTTGCGTGTAGAGTATCCCACGGTCATATATAGTCAATCTTGACTGGTTCTCCATCACATCACCATATTTTGAAAGAAAATACCTTCCAAGGGAGATGTGATCCCTGAATTTACCAGTTACATCCCGTTTTATAGTATTATTACTATGAATCCGGTACTTAGAAAGTGGTTCCGGGATGAAATAATAATGATATTTCCATGCAAGATCTACGGCGAACTGATGGTCAGTATTATATTCGAGGTCTTCGTTAAATCTGATAGTATGAATGTTCGATCTTTTGACAATCCTGCTTGACGCAAAGATAAAATTACCTTTTAACAGTTCATTAAAAATATTCCCGCTCTTTGTTCTCTGCTCCGCACCATGTACCTTCGTAAAAGTCATTCCGGTTGATTTTCCATTAGCGTCAATAATTGTACCTTCACTCCATACCACCAGATCTTCGTTATTTTCAAGTATTTCGAGCTGAACTTCCAGTTTTTTTGGCAACCAGCAGTCATCAGCATCAAGAAATGCCACAAATTTTCCCTTTGCTGCATCTATACCTACATTCAGGGTCTGTGGAATTCCCCTATTTACATCGCCAATGATTGGTATAACCCGGTTATCCTTTTCTGCATATGATTGGATAATCTGCTGTGATCGATCCTTCGATCCGTCATCAACAATGATCAATTCGAGATCTCCCATTGTCTGATTGAGTACGCTGTCAATAGCTTCTGCTATGAATCGGTCATGTTGATACGAAGGCATAATTACACTAACTAATGGCATTGTTCGCCTTTTTATGATGTATATGTTAGGCAATATCCTTTTTGGTTTTTATGGAAAATCTTGATTACCCTGTACAGGCATCTATTGAAGAAGCCTTTTTTATTCAGTTGTCCAGGCATAAATGGGTATAGGATGAAATTTCAACGAAAAATGGTAGTTGAAGAACTATTAAATTACTGGTCTTATTCGGGCCTACAGGCGTAGATTATTTTGTTTTTCCAAAAAAAACCAAATTAAAATTTTTCATTCTCTTATCGGAATAAAAAGTTGGGATAATCGGATGATGTTTAACGCAAGAAAAAGAAAGATACCCTCTGATCGATATTTCCCCGATAACCACCGTGATTCATCAAAACCATGATTACGACCACGTTCCTTTAAAGCGAGGAAAAAAATGGCAAGGTCCTGAATCAGATTACAACGAAAATCTTATGGGGAAAAAAATTGGAAAAGAATTAAATCATGTTAATGGAATCTTGACGACGTGATGCAGAATATTATTTGACAAATAAACGATTGTTTCCGAAACTAAACGGGAAATATTATTCACTAAGTAGAAAGTTATTATTACTTAGTCCGGATTTCCTTTATCCGTTCATTGGCTTTTTAAAATTGGCAATGATAACAATTTTAATGCTCATGAGGATTGCCATGATGAATCGGGAAGGTCAGAACTACTTCAGCCAAAATTGATACCGGGCACTTAAGGGCTGTTGAGGATCCACCTGTTGAAGGGAACAGGATATTAATCATCCTGCCATACGGGTAGCGCTATACTTTGCCGAATTCGCCAATGATCTCCTCCCTCTGGTACGTTCTTCCCCTGATCCTCATCGACCAGTGTTCAAGCGAAACCGATTGTGATCTGAATTTTGAAAAAAGGCCGCTAATCTCCTCTGCCGTAAAATAATGGGTTACCGCTCCCGCTCCCCTCCTGAACGTCTGATCTTCTACGCGCTCTCCGCTACCGCACCTGAAGTCCCCCGTCCCAAAGTCGCGAAAATAGACGGTTCCACCAGGTCTGGTGACCCTGGTAACCTCGTCGGCCAGCATAACCCGTTCTTCAGAAAGGAGATGACCGGCGACGTGAGTGGCAAATACAACATCAAAAGTATTACAGCGGAAAGAAAGCCTCCGGGCATCACCCCTGACAAACTCAATTCCGGAATAGTTGTGGCACTGCTGTTCACACAGGCGGACGGCTCGTTCAGAATAATCGAATGCCGTCACCGTCCAGCCTTTCTTTCCCATCGCTGCAAGCGATTTACCGTTCCCACATCCAACATCGAGGATGCGGGATCCTGAAGCGAGATTGGGGAGTGGAAACGAAACCCCGCCGTAGAGGTTTCCTCTTAACCGGAAGTCCCGGTCCCATGCTGATATGTGATCGTCTTCGGTATCCATGGGAACAGACCTAATCTCCGTACATCAGATACAATTTTCAGGCCGCCGGTTCGTAAACAAAATCAAAAGGAGGTAAAGATGTTTTCAGTGAAGCCCAAAGGATTTCAGGGTCACATCAGGATTTGTGGCCCCGACATGATACACTACACCGTCTGTCAGCTCGTTGATAACAACCTCTGCAGGTGAAAAAAGGGATGTATCGATCTTGTAAAAGTCAAACTTCGCTTCCTTGAAAATATCATAAAATGGTTTCCCATATCCTTTCGATTTATTTGACGGGATTTTTTCAAGATAGTCCTTGATTTCGGGGGCTTTCATGGTAAGCATGATACGCCCATGGTAGATAGTGGCGTCATTAGTGGTACCCATCGCCCTGGTGGCGTCTTTTTTCACCGGGGGCAGGGGTGCGGTCCCGATGCCTGCGACAATTTTTCTCGTGTCGAACCCAAGCTCGTTCAGCTTGTAAACCGCCGTCTCGACACATCTCCCCGCGACCTGGATCGAACCGACAATGGACGCAGTCGGTGCTACCACTGCACTGACATTTGCCACGTCAACCCCGCACTCTTCAGCAATCTTTTCCATTACCCCTCCATTGGGGAGATGGTCGCTTTCGAGAGCAATTACGGCCGCTTCGTATTCATCCTCGTAATCGATCACTTCGAATGTATGCTTGGGTTTTAACGAAAGAGCCCTTGCCGGGCCGCTACCCATTGCGAAGTAATTGTTATACTTGATCGTCCAGCCTGCCTTTTGCGAACCGAGGCATGCAATGGATGGAAAATCGGTGAAAACATCAATGAAGGGAACGGGAAATTCATTTATATGCCCCATCCTGAAATTGACTTCTCCCAGACCACCCATGCATATCTCGGTGAATGCACGCCCTGCGGCATATCCTCCGCGGGTGCTGACCCCACAGTCGACAATGCGTGCGCCGTTATCAAGTTCATGATAGGCGACATTGTACTGCTCCGGGTCTTCGGCCAGATAATCGAAAATTTCGAGAGCAAATTCATTTACACTGAGCACGTGGATACCCCCTGTACCATAAAAAATGGTTGCGGAATAGATAAGATTTGTTAAATGATCTGGTTCAGGCCAGATATTCGAGGACCCTGTCGGGATCATAACGGAGACTGATCATTCGTGTCCGCCCTTTTTCACCGGTCCCACTCCTGTACTCCAGGTCGACGAGCCTCATGAGGTCGAATTTTTTCAAAATCTCGTAGAACCTTGTGTAACCTATTCCTGGTGATTCTTTGATTGTTTTATAAAATTCCCCTGCGATCAAATCCTTTCTCTCTTTAGAGAGCATTGCAAGTTTTTTCATGACTTCGCGTTCTTCGGATTTTAACGATTTGAGAGAAAACGAGAGGTGAAGGAATTGCGATATCGTGTAGGCACTGCAGATATCTTCACGTTCGATCGAACGTTTTGCCTTCCGCTCTGCACTAAGTGTCGCACGCTTCAGGAGATCGATCCCGACCCGGAGATCCCCGCTCCGCATTGTCTGGGTGATCACGAGATCGAGCATCTCCTGCCCGAGTACCTCCCGGATACAGCCCCTGGAGGACCCGTTCGCCGATGATCGTCCTTACTTCCGCCTCAGAATAAGGCGGGAAATAAACGTCGGTAGGCCGGAAAACCGATGATACCCGTGCATCTACCGCCCTGGAGAGGTCGACATCGAGGTCGCTGATAATGAGGATGACACCGATCCGTGTCCCCTCGTAGGACTCGTAGGATCGAAGCATCGGGTAGAGGACGTTGTTGATCTCGTTCTCGTAAAGGAGATAGTTTGCATCGTCGAGACAGACGATCAGGATAGTCTCTTCCTTTGTAATAATCCGGGCTATCGCATCGAATATGGTCTTAAACGAAGTGCCTGATGGTGGGGGCAGGTGACCGGTCAGCTTCCGGTAAATCTGGGAAAAAATTGCATATTTCGTATTATCTATCTGGCAGTTGATATAGACCGGAACGACTTTTTTCGTCGTGGTGCCGATCTCTTCAAATAATTTTTTCACACTTGTTGTCTTTCCTGTCCCGGGAAGTCCCCGGCAGACAGTATTGAGCGGACGTCCGCCTCTCAATGCAGGCCTGATCTGAAAGGCGAGTTCCTTCATCTGTTCGTCGCGGTAATTAAATTGTTCAGGGACATAGTCGATCTCGAAGACCTCGGGGTCGCGGAACAGCGTTTCATCCCACATGAGCAGGTCTTTTTTCATCGGTACAAACCTCTCCCGCACGGGTATATAACTCCTGCTGGGATATGCGTCAGGAGATTATATACTCCTGACGGTTTACGGACAGGATCTTTTCCCCGGTTACCAGACTGATATCCGGGATGCCTGGTTGTTTTCCCGCGGTATGATTTTTTATTCAGGCCAGGAAACCGATCGTGCCGGTATCTCCGGGCACATCCGGTTTATGCCTGGAATTTTTAAAACAGGGTATGCTTCCCTTATCAGGAGATCAGCATGGGAAGGAAATCCCCCGCATTCATGACACCATAACCACCGGATTTTGCTTCGCGTTCCGAGTAGCAACGGCATGAATCGTGTAATTTTCCCAGGACTGCGAATGGCACGGGATCCCGGGTATGGGTCTTGACCCGGACCGGGGTCGGGTGATCAGGGAGCACGGCAATGATTCCTTCGAAACCTTTCATAATTATTCCGAGCATTTCGTCTACCCGTTCGATTGCCTTAATCTTCTCCTCCTGTACTTCCGAGGTGACCCGCCTCATCAGGTGCTTCCACGTGCAGGTAAAGGAAATCCAGATGCTTCAGTGCCCGAACGGCATACCTGGCCTTTGCATGGTAATCGGTATCGAGATAGCCGGTACACTCCCGGAACCCTGACGATTTCCATCCCTGCATAGCCGGCAATACCGTTGAGGAGGTCGACGGCCGAGATCATACCTCCCTTAAGGCCGTATTTATCCCGGAAAAGGGGAAGAGAAGGTTTTTTCCCGCCGCTCCACGGCCAGATCTGCGTTGCCGGTACCTTTCCGGCGGCAATCCTTGCCTTGTTAACCGGGTGCGTCGCGAAGACCTTCATGCTCTCGTTTATACTCATCCGGAGCAGTCCGGAGTCACCTCCTTTCGGCAAATACTCCGCCACCGGCCGGCCTACGATATCATGGGGTGCCGTTGTTTCAGATCCCTTCCCGTGATGGACAACGAGCAGGTTACGGTAACTCACTCCCGCCCGGACGAAAATGCCGGGAATTTTTTCTGAAAGCGAAGCGAGCAGTTCCCTGCTCTCTTCCGTGGAAATGTGCCCGGCAGAAAAGTCCTGCATGATGCCATCGACGACCGTGGAAATATTGCAGCGGTACGCAAAATCTCCCGGGTCCAGGCTGACCCCCATGCTCATCGCTTCCAGCGGACCCCTGCCGGTATAGTACAACCGGGGATCGTACCCGAGGACTGACAGGTTGGCAATATCGCTCCCCGGCTCGAAGCAATCGGGAATAGTCCTCAACAGTCCGCATGCGCCTTCACGGGCGATCCTGTCCATGTTCGGCGTTTCCGCATATTCGAGCGGTGTCATGCCGCCAAGTTCCTGCAGCGGGTCGTCTGCCATGCCGTCGCCGAGCAAAACGAGATATTTCATGCATGAGTCTCCATGTTGTTTATTTATGACCGGATCCAAGTGTCGCCCGGACTGCACATTCGACGCTCTTTTCTGAATTGATGTCGGGATGCCAGCCGAGCCGCTTTATTTTGTCGACGGAAAGCTGCATTTTCGGAACATCCCCTACCCAGCCACGTTCCCCACCGGTGTACCGATAGCGGATTTTCGGGAGTCCCATTTCCCTGACGACGATATCGGCGATTCTCGTCACCTCGATCCAGTCTTCTGAACCTATATTGTAGGTGTTGACAACCTCATCCGCATGGCCGGCAGCGAATAGCATCCCCTCCACGCATGCCTTTACTTCGAGATACGATTTGATTTGTCTTCCATCACCGAGAATTTCAAGTTCCTTTGGATTATCCTCCAGTTTTTTGACGAAATCAGTGACAACCCCGTGGCTGCTCCGTTCGCCAATGATATTTGCAAACCGGTAAATCCACCCCCGCATTCCAAAGCCATGGCAATAGGAAGAGATCAGGGCCTCGCATGCGAGCTTGCTCGCTCCATATACCGACACAGGTTCCAGAGGCGTGTAATTTTCGGGTGTCGGAATCACGGTCGCATCACCGTACACCGTCGAGGTGGATGTGAAAACAATTCCGGGAACCCGGTGCTTCCGCATCGCTTCAAGCACCCGGTAGGTAACGAGAATATTGTTCTCAATCTGGCTGTCCGGATTAAGGGACCCCTGCCTCACATCAGGGTCTGCGGCAAGGTGATATACACGGTCGGCCGCGATGAAGGAATCCTGCCAGCCATCTGAAAGGAGATTTTTCCCGACCAGCCTCGCTTTTCCCGATTCCAGGTGCCCTGCTATATTCTGCCGGTCCCCATGGACGAGAGAATCGATCACGACCACATCGTCGCCTCGTGCAACCAGCGCATCCACCAGGTGGGAGCCGATAAATCCCGCCCCACCCGTCACGACACACAACATCATAACATAATAGGAAGCCCATGCTATAGGATTACTGCTATGTTCATCGGGATCGACCATGGGACGACTGCGATACGGTTTGCCGGGGAAGGCCGGGAATTCAAGGTCACCCGGCAGGATGCAACCCGTTTTCTCTTCACCGATCTCGAACGGATCTGTCCCTCAGTGAAATCGAAGGAATCGCACTCTGTTACTCGATGGGGGATAATTTTTCCTCCATAATTCCGGTGACCCGGCTGAAAAACCGCGGAGTAATCAGCAGGGAAGGTGCGGGCGAGCATATCGGTGGCGGAACCCGTGTGTTCGAGGAGATAAGGAAAAGCGGACTTCCTGCAATTGCCATCCCGGGACTGCACAGGGGTTCCCGGACTGATGCCAGGTTCAAGGCGTATTCCCACCAGGCGAGCCCGGAAAAGATAGGAATTGCGTTCCAGGCAGTCCTGGACCTCGGCCCTGATGTGGTCGTTTCAGATATCAGTTCAAACACCGTTACGCTCCTTGTGAAAGACGGCCGGATTTTCGGGGCCTTCGACGCCTGCATTTTTGCGCCCGGCCTTCTTCACGGGGCACTCGACGTCGATGCGATCCGTCGCATAGACCGCGGGGAGTGCGGGGCCAACGAATCGTTCCTGCGGGCGGGCGTCAGGTATACGATGCCATCGGAAGAACAGGAAAGGACCGTCGCCATGTTCGCTGCAATGGAATGTGCAGCACTGCTCATGCTCTCACCTGACGCATCTGTGGCACTTGCCGGGGGACTTGCACCCCGCGTGAGCTGCGAAGTCAGACAACTCCTCGGGAGGGACGTCGCGGTCTACGATGAGTGGTGCGCATCCCGTGGACTTGCAAAGATTGCAAAAGAAGTCTTTTCCGGGTGCAGATCCATTCTCGGGATCGATGTGGATCTGTAGATTTATATTTATTAATCATGTAAGATTATGTGGGATTTTCTTTGAGAGAGTTGCGTATTCATGGCCGGGGCGGACAGGGGTCTGTCACTGCAGCAGAACTGATTGCGGTCGCTGCATTTGAAGGAGGTGTGTATTCGCAGGCGTTTCCGGCATTCGGGGTTGAACGCCGGGGAGCACCGGTACAGGCGTTCGTACGGTTCAATGACAGCCGCATACGGCTGAGGAGCCAGGTGTACGAGCCCGATTACATCATTGTGCAGGACAGTACCCTGATCAAGGATGTAAACGTATTCCAGGGTGTGAAACCTGGGGGCATCGTGATCGTTAATTCAGGAAAAAAAGTCGAGGCACAGGTCCCCGGGGGTGTGAAGATGATCACGATAGATGCAACTTCCATCGCACTTGAAGTGCTCGGCCTGCCGATCACCAATACAACCCTCATGGGGGCATTTGCTGCAGCGACCGGAGAAATAAAATTCTCGGCGCTTGAAAACGCACTGAAACACAGGTTCACAGGGGAACTTGCGAATAAAAATATCATGGCCGCAAAGAAGGCTTACGATATGGTCAGGGGAGGTACATAACGTGCCGCTGGGAACGGGGTGCTCGGCCCGACCGGGCAACGCGAGGAATAATAAAACGGGTTCCTGGCGCATATTTAAACCGAAATTTGACCGTGAAAAATGCACAAAATGCGGGATGTGCCGCATGATCTGCCCGGAAGGGTGCATCAGTGAGTCAGAAGAAGAATATTTCATCCCGGATTATTCGTATTGCAAGGGTTGCGGGCTTTGTGCAGAAGAATGCCCCGCGGAAGGGATAACTATGGAACAGGAGGAAAAATAATGCTTGAAATCATGGAAGGGTCCCATGCTGTTGCCGAAGCGGTAAAGCTCAGCCGGCCTCAGGTCATCGCCGCGTATCCCATCACCCCCCAGACACATATCGTCGAAGCGCTGGCTGATATGGTGGCGAACTGCGCGCTGGATGCCGAGTATATAACCGTAGAAAGCGAGTTTTCGGCGCTTTCTGCCTGTCTCGGGGCCAGTGCAGCCGGTTCGAGAACCTATTCGGCGACGACCTCACAGGGCCTTGCCCTGATGTTTGAGGTCTGTTTCAACGTTTCGGGGATGCGCCTGCCTATCGTCATGACGATTGCGAACCGGGCACTGGGTGCACCGCTGTCCATCTGGAACGACCAGCAGGACTCTATTGCTATCCGGGACGCCGGCTGGATGCAATTGTATGCAGAAAATAACCAGGAAGCGACAGACCTCCACTATATCGCGTATAAAGTCGCTGAAAATCCACAGGTCCTTCTCCCGGCCCTTGTCTGCTTTGACGGGTTTATCCTGTCCCATACCTATGAACCGGTTGACATGCTTACCCAGGCCGACGTGGACCGCTATCTGCCGTCCTACCAGCCTGTCCAGCGCCTTGATGCTGCTGATCCGATCAGTTTCGGTATGTATGCGACACCCGAATATTACCTCGAATTCAGGTACGAGCACGACCAGGCGATGAAGAGGGCAAAAATCATCATCAGTGAGGCCGGCAGGGAATTCGGGAACATGTTCGGCAGGGATTATTCAGAGCTGACCGAGGGATACCGCCTTGACGATGCTGAAACCGCCCTCGTCGCGATGGGCTCTCTCTGCGGTACGGTGAAAGACGCGGTAGACGAGATGAGGGACGCGGGCAGGAAGGTCGGGCTCCTTAAGATCAGGTGTTTCAGGCCGTTCCCCTCCGAAGAGGTGGCAAATGCACTTGCGGGAAAGAAAACCGTTGCGGTCCTCGATAAGAATATTTCGATCGGCTCGAAAGGGGCGGTGGCCCTCGAGGTCAGGGATGCACTGTATGGAAACTCTGTTCCTGTCCTCGATTATATCCTCGGCCTCGGCGGAAGGGATGTCAGGAAGTCTGACATCGCGAAGATTGTCGAACTCGCGGAGCAGGGGACCGGAGACCAGTTTTATGGGCTGCGGACCGAGGTGCTGTGATGACGGGCACGACCTGCGAACTCTTCGATTGCGGCCATCGGGCATGCGGCGGATGCGGTGCAGCACTGGCATCCCGGTTGATCCTCAAAGCAACCGGTAAAGACACGATTATTTGCGCGGCCACCGGTTGCATGGAGGTCTTCTCGACACCCTACCCTGAGACCGCATGGAAGGTCCCCTGGATCCATTCGCTCTTTGAGAATAACTCGGCAGTCGCTTCCGGTATCGAGGCGGCGTTAAAAAAGCAGGGGAGGAAAGAGAACGTCGTTGCCATCGGTGGTGACGGTGCGACGTTCGATATCGGGATGCTCTGCCTTTCAGGTGCATTTGAACGTGGACACAATATGACCTATGTCTGCTATGACAATGAAGCCTACATGAATACCGGTATTCAGAGGTCGGGAGCGACTCCGTACGACGCGAGTACAACGACGAGCCCTGCAGGAACGTGTTCGGCAGGAAACCCGAGGCCCAAAAAAGATCTGCCCCGGATCCTGGCGACTCATGGGGCGCCCTACGTGGCGACGGCATCGATTGCGTATCCCGCCGATCTGATCAAAAAGGTGGAAAAAGCGGTGAAGACGAAAGGCCCGTGTTATGTTCAAATCCATGCCCCTTGCTGCACCGGATGGGGATTCGAAGGCGAAAAAACGATAGAAATAGGGAAACTCGCCATCGAGACCGGGCTCTGGGTAAACTATGAGATGGAGGACGGTAATGTCACGCGGGTGAAAAAAGTCTTGCGGAAACCGGTCGAGGCCTATCTGAAAGAACAGAAACGGTTCCGCCACCTCTTCAGACCCCAGGTAAATACCGGGGAGATTGCAAAAATCCAGGCGATCGCAGATAAAAATGCCGAGAAATATGGTATTGACTTAAAAATCAGACAGCCAGGGACGCCCCAGGTTCCCTGAACCGGATAAAAGCTCCCTATAGTTTTTCTTTCTTTTTTCTTCGCATCGACAGGACATAGGGAGTAAGCAGTACGAATGCGATTATAAGCCAGAAGTTCCCGAACAAGTAGAGCAGGGACTCGCGGGCCTGGTCGTAAAACCTGATTTCTACTGACTTCACGCCGATCCACTGGATATCGACGGAAGTATTATTGACCGACATTGCCTGGCCCCCCGGACTGATGACACCGAGAAAAGGGTTCCTGACATCCAGGCCTTCAGGAAGGCTCACTGTTACATTGTAGGGCACATCGTAAGTTACAATGAAATGGTCTTCATGTAACGGTCCCTGGTAGGAGATGGTATAGTTGCCTTCGGGATAATTGATTTCCGAATCCCCGGTCGTGTTGAATGTGCACGGCGCACAGTCTCCCGACAATGATATGTTATCCACCTTTACGGGCACCCGTTCCCCAAGCGGGCCCGTCTCAAAGAATTGGTAACCGGTACTCTTCTCTACCTGAACCGTCCCGTAGTAGGCGCTCCCGTTCGGGAGGACCTGGTATTCGGCTGACAACCCGAGAACCGGGGATGCGAGGACCAGTAATCCGGTTATGATAAGTGCAGTGCCGAGCAGAGAGATGCCAGATCCGCGTCGATCTCGGTCGGGGGTTCGCATTGTTTAATCACCGTTTCAGGGTCTTTTAAAAGGTGCCCTGTCACCACGCAGACTATCGTCTCGTCCCGGTCTATGCTACCTTCATTGACCAGGCGGCGGACCCCGGCAACCGATGCTGCGGAGGCAGGTTCGACACCGATACCCTCCATGCGGGCGAGATCCTTCTGCATCCTGAGTATTTCTGCATCAGTGACGGAGGCTGCAGTACCTCCCGTCTCCCTGATCGCAGTAAGTGCCTTCTCTCCGTTTACCGGTGCCCCGATCCTGATGGCAGTGGCCACGGTATCGGGATTAAGTTCCGGGACCACCTCGGGACGGTTGTTCAGGATCGCATCGACTACCGGTGCAGAACCTGCGGCCTGTATCCCGGTCATTTTCGGAAGGGTGTCTTCGAAACCAGAGCTGGATTAGTTCAGCAAGCCCTTTGTGGACTGCTGAAATGTTCCCTGCATTTCCTACCGGGAGGACAAAGCGGTCGGGCATGCGACCGAGCTGGTCGACCGCCTCAAAGCCGATCGTCTTCTGACCTTCGAGCCGGTAGGGATTGACCGAGTTTAAGAGGTAGAGCCCGTGGGAAAGGCAGAGTTCATGGACCATTTCAAGCGCACGGTCAAAATTACCGCGGATGGATATGACCCGTGCGCCATGCATGAGCGCCTGGGCAACCTTGCCAAGGGCAACCTGCCCGGCAGGAAGCAGGACCACTGCAGGAATTCCTGCCCTTGCGGCATATACGGCAAGACTCGCCGAGGTATTTCCCGTGCTCGCACACGCCACCTGGGTCTTATTCAGACTGAAGAGCCATTGAAACCCCGACCGTCATCCCGCGGTCCTTGAACGACCCCGAAGGGTTCATCCCTTCATGTTTTGCATACAATTCACGGAGACCGAGTTCTTTTCCGATTTCTTTTAAATGATAGAGCGGCGTCCCTCCCTCATTCAGGGTAACCGGGTCGATCGACACCGGCAGGATCTCACGGTACCTCCATACCGAAAGCGGCCTGGAAAGCCATTCTTTTCTCGAGACTGCTATATTATCAAGGTCATACATCACCGCAAGCAGGTGGCCGCACTGCCGGCAGGTATAGATGATCTCGTCAGGTGCATATTCCTCTCCGCATTTGACGCACACGAGACGGTACATGTATACATGTTTTTGATTCCCGGTAGATATAGGAACGTCTTTGAGCAGATTTCCTGCGGCTGCGCATTACCTTATGCCTGTATCAATGGAAATGTTGAGGAACGATGTCTCCCCAGGTCCGACAATGATATGGCGTGGCAGGTCGGAACTGTGGTCTATTCCGTTCGGAGGTAACGAAACATCATAACCACCCGCTGGTAATGCAATCCGGTAAAAACCATCAGGGGAAAACCCCGCTTCAGGAACCAGGCCGGAAAATCCCGGACCCGATATTGCCAGGTGACGCGCAGCATATGCCGCCGCACGTTGTTCTTCGCTGACGTGACACGGTTCCACAGGACAGAGGGGGCCGATGGTTACTATTCCCTGAAGATAACCTGTCCCCGTTCCGCTCCGGGCTTGAAGGAAGAGAGCGGTGGAAAAAAGAATACAGGCAACGATAACCACCGCCACAACCGGTATTTTTTTCAGATTTTTCTTATCCATCCGCTCATCTCCGCTAGTAACGAAAATGTCCCGTTATTTCCCCGGAGATTTAAAATACCGACGGACCCATTTCCTGATCTCATCCCGCACGGTCCGGAACCCGTTGAGCATCTCGTCTTCATCGCCCTGCCACGATTTGGGGTCGGGAAAATGTTTTGACAAGACTGGTTTATCGGACGCCGGGAGACCCGGAACGGGTGAACATTCCCTGTCACAGAGGACGATAATCCTGCTGAAATGTTCATTCCTGAATACTTCAACGGATTTTGAAGTCTGGTGCGATATATCGACCCCGGCTTCCTTCATCACCTTCACTGTAAGCGGACTGACGGTGGCAGGTGATATTCCGGCGCTGTATGCCTGGAAACGATCCCCGTACATGTTGTTCAGGAATCCTTCTGCCATCTGTGAACGTCCGGCATTCCGTTCACATACAAAGAGGATCTTTTGCTTATCCTTTGGATTTCCCGCTCGATCGCTCACCAGTATCTTTCTCCTCAGGGTCTGCCCATCTTCCTGTATATCTCGTGATACAGTCCCGGTTTCCTGTCTCGCGCTGCCGGGATCGCCCGTCGTGCCTCTTCGACGGTACCGGCATCGAGTTCTACAAACGTTAACCCCTCGTCGGCTCCCGCCCTTGCAATAATCTCTCCATAGGGACCCGCGGCAACTGATCCCCCGGCATAGGTGTCCATGGGTGTGATCCCTGTCGTATTGATCCCGATAACGAACATCTGGCCTTCCAGTGCGTGGGACCGGATAAACAGCTCCCATGCCTCCATCCTCGAAGCAGGCCAGGCAGCAGGAACAAGTACCCCGTCGACACCGGCAGCGGCATAGATATGGAATAACGATGAGAACCTCAGGTCGTAACAGATTGCAACGCCGAATTCCATATTGCCGACCGAAAAAATAGTGATATTGTCCCCGGGACGATATCCCGAATCTTCATGTTGCGGGGAGAAAAGATGTATTTTTTTGTATATTCCAACGACCTCTCCCTGTGCTCCGATCACAACCGCAGCGTTATACAGCGAACCGTTCTCGATGAGACGGATTGAGCCGAGCACGGTGATCCCATGCTCTCCTGCGGCTTCTGCCAGTCCCGATACAATCCTGCCACCCTTTTTTTCCGCATTTTTTGAAGAGCCAGGATCCCACCCGGTCGCAAACTGCTCGGGGAAACATATAATGTCTGCTTTTTTCAGGGAAGCCTGCCTGATGAGGGGTAAAACCCGTTTAAGTGTGGCCTCCGGGTCTTCCCAGATCGGGGCAACCTGGGCCATAGCGAGTGTTACTGTCATAATACAGTCCATTTCACGGTTAATTTTTTTAAGCAGACCAATAATAACTCTCTTTTGCCGGAATCTGCGTACAATGCCGGATCTTTGTTCACGTTAGCCTCCTCCAAGTACCGGAAATGCGAGTTTGACACCGGTAATTACAAACTGGACCGCGATCGCGATCAGGAGCATACCGAGCAGGCGGTTAATAGCCCGATACTCTCTCTGGCCTATCCGTTTGACGATTTTGTCAGAATTGATCATCATCAGGTAGGTGATGACGAGAGACGTGACGATCGCGAGAATGACAATCGCGATATTGATCCACTGCCCGCCTGTCTCGTTCATCAGGACCAGGGTTGTCGTAATGGCGCCAGGTCCCGTAATCATCGGAAAAGCAAGGGGAATCATTGCCACATCTTCAGCGTCGATACTTTCGTATTTTTCGGTGGCTGTCAGCTTCGTCCTCGATGTCTTCGCGTAAATCATCTCCATACCAATACCGAAGAGAAGGATCCCGCCGGCGATCCTGAATGCCTCAAGGCTGATCCCGAACAACTGAAGGATGATCGCACCGAGAAGGGCGAAAATAAGCAATATTATAACTGAATAACGGATTGAATCCCGGGCCACGGCTTTCCGGTTCCCGAGATCAAGATGTTCGGTAAGGGAAACATAGGTGAGCGTGGCAGTGAACGGGTTGACAATAATGATTATCGAAGAAAATGCAAGAAGCGCAAAATCAGGGATATCTCCTGCCATGACCGATAATCTGTTCTCATCTCATAAGATTTTTTTGACGCAAAAAAAAAATGAAATTACTCGTAAAGGACAGGTTCGTCAATTTTTTGGTAACTTACAAGATCTTCCGGGCAGAAATGGATAGCAATTTCGCGGTTTGCGCTTTCTACTGAATCAGAAGCATGGATAATATTTCTCCCGAGATCGAGGCCGAAGTCACCCCTGATTGTTCCGGGTGCGGCTTCCGCGGGATTCGTCGATCCGATAAGAGTCCGGACAACCTTCACAGCATTTTTTCCTTCCCACACCATCAGGAAACACGGGCCGCTCATGATATATTTTTTGAGCGAATTAAAGAACGGTTTCTGAATGTGTTCCCTGTACTGTTCGATGACCCGCGGGTCCGGGAGCCGTTCAAACCGGGCCGCAACCAGTTTTAATCCCTTTGATTCAAACCGTGTCACGGTATCCCCGATGCGTGACCTCTGGACACCATCGGGTTTGACCATCACAAAGGTCCGTTCCAATGCCGCTCACTCCTTGCCGAGTGCTTTCCGGCCGGCCTTGGTCCAGGCGACCTTCCGGGCGACACGACCGAGCTTGTAATTTTTCTGGCACTTGGTGCTGCAGAAATAGAAAAGACTCCCGTCTTTCCTGACAAATAATTTTCCGGTACCGGGTTCCACCGGACCGCCGCAGAAACTGCAGTTACGCATCTCGACCATGGTACTCACCGCCTCGAAAGCTTCTTTGCTTCACGTTCGGTCTCGAGGAGCATCAGTACGTCGCCCTCGCGTATCGGGCCGACAGTATTACGGGTGATAATACGACCCTTGTTGATACCGTCGAGGATCCTGCATTTGACCTGCATTGCCTCGCCATGCATCCCCGTTGAGCCGATTACCTCGATCACTTCTGCGGGTGTTCCTTCATCTGCCATAATTCCCTCAGGTTCTCAGGTCGGCGACCTGCTTGACGATCTCGTCAATAAGTTCCTTTGCTTTCCCGGGTTTGACAATTGCAGCAGCTGCGGAACCGACATCCAGACCGCTGGCGGAGCCGAGGTCGTTCTGCTTGTTAATAAAAATATAGGGGATCTTTTTCTCATCACACAGCGGGGCGAGATGCATCACGATCTCCGGAGGCTCCACATCTGCACCGATCAGCACCAGGGTTGCGATGCTTCTTTCGATGGCTTTTGTGGCCTCGTTCGAGCCCTTCTTGATCTTCCCTGTGTCTCTAGCTATTTCGAGCGCTTCAAGCGCCTTATTCTGAATTTCATCAGGTACCTGGAATTTTGCCAATGTGTTTGCCATAACTCACCTCATTCAGGAGTAGCGTCTCCCTCATCACTCATCAGTCAGCGACGATGTAGCCATATTATTTTAACAGGAGCGGCAATAAAGGTATGTTACCTGTGTCATCATAGATGCAGAAGGCAGCCGGAATTCGTCAATACGGCATCCGTGATCCGTTTGTATTTTTTTACCGCTTTCCCGAAAAGACCGGGATCCGGGACCATTCCAGCCAGGGATCTTCAGGTATCAGGTGTATATATCTGTACTCCCGAATCGTTGTAGACCTCCCTGAGGTCTGCACCGGTAAGGTTGACATGGTATCGTTCGAGTTCCGGTTCACCCACATAGAGAAGGCTCACATTGTATTTCTCCATCAGCGGCACGGTTTTTTGCGGGTCCTCGTAGATCTGGCGCACATCAGACATACGTGTTGAGAACCATCCCGTTGCGTCACCGCGCCACATGAATTCATGGAAGGGCCACCCAATCACCGCTGGTATACCGGTGAAAGAGGAGATGCGTGAATAATAGGTATAATCCCCATTTTCAGCCTCGACAATAGTGATATTTCCTGGCAGGGTCCTGAGCCAGGCCACTGCCTTTGCATCACCCGGGTGAGGTACTTCGATATATGCCAGCCCGTCAAGGGAGCGGGGCCCTTCGGAAAGATTCGTCGGTACAAGGAGCGGCAGGGTGACAAATACAATAAGTAGAACCGCGATAGTCCCGTACAGTATCTTTTTCGGGAGGAGACCCTTCGGGATGTACGGGGAGATCGAGCTTTCCGAGCATGGAAAATGCGGATGCTCCCATGATCAGCCAGGCGGCGAAATAGAATTTGAACACCGTATTCATCCGGTAATAGACGTCTCCCATGTTATCTTTCAGGTAGAAGAACTCGCAGAATATAACGATCAGAAGTCCTGCAATCGCGAGAATTTCGATTGGATCCGGTCTCCAACGGGCGATTAGGTACACGAGTGGGATCACTGCAATAGCAACCGCGATATGACCGGTGAACGCGAAAGGGATCGCAAGTAGCAGCAGGTAGGGCCGTTTCAGTATGTCTTTGGAAAGATAGGCGACAAAAATGACGATAAATATACCATGGACCAGGAGGAAATCCACAGCCCCGGTCGGTGTCGGCACGATCCCGATTCCCTGTATCCCCTGGGTCCGGATCTGGAAGTAAAAGGGAAGCCACAGGAGCACTGATAAGGGCGGGACGACGAGGATGTATCCCCACGGCGTGTCGATAATGGCACGCGGGGACGATATCAGGCGGGAGACCGTCACGACCACTGCGGTTTTCAACTCTTCGAAACTACGCCGGATACCGGCCAGGAACGTTCCACCTGTCGACATGATACCCTGATACGCCTTACCAGCAGTTTGCAGAAAGCCAAGATGCCACACGATCAATCCGATGAAAAGCATGAGAGGCGCATAAATCAGGACGTCCCAGGTGTTGATAAGGGGCATCGCGCCGAGAGAAAGGGCAGAAAGTCCTGCCAGGCACCAACGGCTCCTTATCGAGAGGGCCCCCCACCGTTTCAGTGCAAAAACGAGAAGGAATATCAGGAATACCTGGTTGAACATCCCTATCAGGTGGGGATGGACGTCTCCCCAGAGCAGGGAGAAGAGGGGATATTCGTTTATCGCGTTGGGGATGGTCCGGGTACTGTTCCATAACAGCGACGCGGCCGGTGTTCCTTTCAGCACCTCGTATATAAATGACGGGTTGACGATGAGGAATGTGGCCAGGGGAAGCCACCTGAAACGTTCGAGGAGGAGGTGGCCGAGGGCATACATCCCGACTGCCGATGCTGCAAATATTGTCGGGAGGGCGAGGTTGAAAACGATATTCGATGGCACTCCGCTGATTACCCCGAGGGCCCCGATCAGCCAGTACCCGAGGTAGTAGTAGGTGTTCATGTACCCACCGGCAAACCAGGGGTCTAACGGCGGAACGACAGGATCCCGCATTATTGATGCGATAAACCCGTGGTCCATGAATTTCTCGGCATACGAAATGGAGGGATTGACGAACCTCACGTCAAGCATAAACAGGAAACAGACCAGGAAGAGGAGTTCCCATTTCCATTCCCGGGATAATTTCTCTCCCGTGTATTCTTTCCGGATGAATGCCCAGGCAAACATCAGGGCGAAGGGGACCAGTGATGCCTGGATGGGGAGTTTCAGTTCACCAAGGTACCAGGTGATGATGGTGAATAATAGCAGCGAAGCCGGAAACGCCGCAGGGAATGCCAGATCGCCGAGTGTTTTTTTGAGAAACGGCCAGGTGGAAATCTGGAGGAACGTGAGTAATAACAGCCACGATACAACGGAAAGCACCTGGAACCCGAAACCGATCATATCGCCATCAGACCTTCAGTTCTTTGTTAAACGCGGATTTCATTATGGAAATGACCCAGTCCCCGAAATAGTAGATCGAAATAATTCCGCCCGCTGCAGTCGCCAGGTTTTTAATCAGGTGATCGGTAACGGCAATAATGAATGCCAGGGCAGGTTCCATCCCGGAGAGCTGAAATGTCAGACCGACGGCAGCTTCGTATGTCCCGATTCCACCCGGCGTCACCGGAACTGCTTTTACAAGGTTTCCGACAACGATTGCGAGGATAACGACCGGGAGGACGACCTGCTGCCCGAACATCAGGACCACGAACACCGTGACAGTGATATCGAGAAGCCATATTATCACCGATACCACCGAGAACCTGACCAGCGACCTGATATTCAGCGAAGCCTTCCTGATCTCCTCAAGCATGGTGAGAAGGAGCAGGACGTAGCGGTTTTCTGACCTGATCTTCCCGAATGCGATAAGGATAAGGAAGAGGAATGCGATGATCCCAAGGGGGATTACAACGAGTAATAAAAGCCATTGCGGGACGTTAAGGACGAACGGAATGGTTATAAGACCAAGTAGTGCGACGATGACGATATCGAAGACACGTTCGACGACGAGCGAGGAGATCCCGGTCGACATCGGGGTCTCGTATTCGTGGTTTAAGATAAAAATCCTGACCAGGTCCCCGAGTCGTGCAGGCACGATGATGTTCGCGGTCTGGGAGATGAAAATGCAGGCTGTAGCAACCGCAAGTCCTGCCTTTACCTCGAGGCTCTCAAGAATGCCTTTATAGCGCACTCCTCTCAGCAGCCATGACAGAAAGCAGACCACGACGGCAGGGATGAGATAGATGGGAACGAAATGCTGCAGGGCCGCCAGTAACTGGTCCCACACCGACAGGAGCATGTAAATGATAATTCCTGCCGCAATAATAGTCGGAATGATAATTGCGCTAAGTTTTCTCCACATGCAGCTGCCACCACAGGCGGAGCACTGAGAGCCCCATCCCGATCACATCGCCCTTGCGGACCGTCGTTCCCTCTCCCTGTTCCCAGTGGACGGGAAATTCCCTGATACGATACCCGGCTCTTTCGGCCCTGACGAGAATTTCAGTATCCCAGAACCAGTGGGTCGCCCGGACGTGACCCGACAGTTCGATAACGCGGTCACGTTTGAACGATTTAAACCCGCACTGGTGATCATGGATGCGGCTTCCAAGAACGCTCCTTACCAGGAAATTGTACCCCCTGCTTGCTAATTCCCTCCCTCCGGTCCTTTGGATCCTGCTCTGCCTGAGAAGCCGGGAACCCGTAGCGATATCATATCCTTCGTCTATCGCGCCGATGAGCTCGTTCAGGTGTCTCATATCGGTGGCAAGGTCAACGTCATAGTAACATACGACCGGCGCCTTTGCATCTGCGAATGCACGGTTCAATGCAGTTCCCCTGCCAAGACGGGTGTCGCTGTGGAGCAGCCTTACACGCGTGTCCTGCGTGGCAAAATTTTTGACCGCCTCTGCGCTCCCGTCGGAGCTGCCGTCTTCCGCAATGATCAGTTCGAAATCGGGGGATATTGCCGAGAGATACTGTATTGAACGTGGTATGGCCCGTTCAAGTGCCTCCCGATCGTTGTACACCGGGATGACCGCGGATACTATCGGGACGCTCAAGGCAACCCCTCTGGATCGATGACTCCAGCCACTTCAAACCCGGCAACGATCGAACCCTCCATGCTCCGCTCAGGGTAATTGGATCTCGAGAACATCCCGGCCATGAACAGGCCCTTTTCCCGGTAGCCGTGAATAAGGTCACGGAACCCGGTGGTGTAAACAGGGCCTGCAAACTTGTCGATTGCAAGCCTTGACCAGTGCACTGCGTTATCGGGAACCGAGAACCTTCTCCTGAAATCGTCAAGCATAAGGCGATCGAGGCCTGGTTTTATTCCCCCGGTAAAATAAGAGCCGAGATATACGAGGTGTTCACCGTATTCATCCTTTGGGATGAAATTGGTATGCGAGACTACCGCCCCGTATGGGGCCTCATCTTTCATATTCAGCCAGTATATTCCATCCGTGACATCCCTGTCAAGAGCAAGGGTCATGCACGCCGCACCCTGGTATGGTACTGGGATGGTTGCCGGTCCCCCGGCTTTTTCAAGTTCCTGTGGAGGAATTGTCGACAACACGGCATCATAAGGTAACCCGTTGATCTCCCAGCCGTCTCCTTTCTTACCGATACTGGCAGCAGGATTGTTGCAGAGCAACCGGCCGCCATGGGACGTGACTGACGATGTAAGTCCCTCGATAAGGAGATGGAAGCCCCCTTTAAGATACCCGAGTTTTTCACCTGCCGAACCCCTGTTCGAGCGTATTTTTATCCTGCTGATGAGCCAGGCTGCTGAGACCTCGCTTCTCCGTGCACCGAATTTGCTGCGTAATAGAGGTTCAAAGAACGAAGAATAGGCCCTCCTTCCGAGGCGCCCGACAATGTAGTCCTCGGCTGTCACCGAGTCAAGGGCGTAAGTATCGATGCCTTTTGCCCGTATGGTAAGCCACGCGAGCCTTGCTTTATCGAGCAGGTTAAGTTCCGGGTAGCGAAGTATTTCTGTCGGGGTAGTCAGGGGATACAGGGTATCCCGCGAATAGTAACCTGTCGTACCATTATGCCATTCGAGCCGGTCTTTCAGGCCAAGTTCGTTAAAGAGTGCGAACAGCCGCATGTCCCCTTCAAAGCAGTGGTGGTAATACTGCTCGATATAATACCGATCGGTCCTGTAGGAGGAAAGGCATCCGCCAGGCATCGCAGTCTTTTCAAGAATATCGACCTCATTATTCCCCGCCAGGGCATATGCGGCGGTAAGACCCGTAAGGCCGGCTCCGATGATGCAAATCTTCATGGTGTTCGTAATGCAGGATACACTCTTCCTGCTGATATGTCTCCCTATATTATTAACAAAACGGGGTTGAAAAAGGCTCCGGACTTACATCCTGCCAAATCGGGGCATTCCCGGCCCCTTCCTTTATAAGAAAGTATTTGAACTCATGAAAGATAAGTTCTTAGGAGATAAAACACATAATATACCCCATTAAAACGGTAGATGGAGCAGTTGGATGAGGATCTTTTTCATCGGGTTCGGACAGGCAGGTGGCAAAATTGTCGATATGTTCATCGCCCAGGACAAAAAACTCGATACGAAAAGTTTCAGGGGAATTGTCGTCAATACGGCAAGAACCGATCTCATGGGACTGAAAACCATACCGATGAAGGACCGTATCCTCATCGGCCAGACGGTCGTTAAGGGCCACGGTGTCGGCACTGACAATGCTGCGGGTGCCAAAATTACCATGGATGAAGTAGACGGTATCATGAGTGCGATCGACCGTGTCGGCACGAACGATATCGATGCATTCATGATAATCGCAGGACTTGGCGGAGGGACCGGATCAGGAGGTACGCCGGTCCTGGCCCGCGAGCTCAAGAAAATCTACCATGAACCCGTCTATGTCCTTGGGATCCTGCCGGCGCCCGAAGAAGGCAGACTGTATTCCTACAATGCAGCACGGAGTCTCCGGACGATCGTGCATGAAGCTGACAATACGTTCCTTTTTGATAATTCGGCCTGGAAAAATGAGGGTGAAAGTGTAAAAAGTGCTTTCCAGCGCCTTAATGATGAAATTGTCCGCCGTTTCGGAGTACTTTTCAGGGCTGGCGAGATGAGCAGATATGGCGTCGGAGAAATGGTGGTCGATTCAAGCGAGATTATAAATACGCTCCGCGGGGGAGGGATCACCACCGTCGGGTATGCCATAACAGCAGTCTCGTCGAAGGAGAAGAAAACGGGAGTGAGCGGTGTCATCACATCGATAAAGGATACGATTGTCAGGAAAGGGCAGGAGGATGAAGGTCTTCTCGGCGAGGACAGGACTGCCAAGATCATTTCACTCGTGAGAAGGGCGATGCTTGGTCGCCTGACGCTTCCCTGCGATTTTTCCACGGCAGAACGTGCACTGGTCCTGGTAGCAGGACCCCCAAGAGAGATCGATCGGAAAGGAATCGAAAAATCAAAGAGCTGGGTCGAGGAAAATATTGCAGGTGTAGAAGTACGGGGTGGAGATTATCCCGTAAACAGCAGTTTCATTGCCGTAGTCGTGGTCCTCTCGACGATTGGCAATGCGCCAAGGATTAATGAACTCCTCGAGATTGCAAAAGAAACCAAAGATGATGTCTACAATCCGGATAAAGAAAAAAAATCAGCCTTATTTGAACAAGAATCAATCGAGCCGCTGTTTGAGTGAGGGCCATCATACGATGAATGTGATAAAAACAACCCTGTTCGTTCTGATAATTCTCTGCTTATCAGTATCTGCGGTATCTGCAAGTATTTCAGTGAATAATATGGCGGTCAGCCCCTCCGGGGACCTCGTTTCCGGGCAGAACCCGCCCACTTCCGTTACGGCAACATTCGGGATCGAATTCGATTCCGAAGGAGGGGAAACATTTCCCTCGAGCGACTCCCTCCTGATGGCGACGGATCTCGACAATGCCAAATGGTCGTACATAGTCGTTCTTGATGACAACCCGAACCCTGAAGTCGATGTGCTCGGAAAAAATGTGAATATTAACGGCTGGATCCTTTCATATCCTTCGAAGCGTGACCTGGCGATGAAAGTGACCCTGAATGGTGATGTACCGGCCGTAAATTCGTCCGGTAATATTACGGTTGTAAGGGTCGCCGATATTAGTTCCAAAGGGACGCCGGTTAAGGGATCGGAAGATATAACGGTCCGGAATGTCATCAACCCGGCTGACAAGGCCCAGGCTGTCACCGATGTAAAAACGCAGTTAGCACAATTCCGCTCTGCAATCGATGCAAAATCCGGGCAGGGGGTAGATACCAGTGCGGCAGCACAGAAATATTCGGAAGCCGGTACGGAGATCCAGAACGCGGATAAAGCTACATCTGCCGCCGTTTCCCAATCCTACTTAAACCAGGCACAGACTGCGATCCAGGACGGTCAGACAGCCCTCGATAAGGCGTCGACTCAGAAAGCCATTACCGATGCCCAGACACCCATCGATCAAACTGATGACCTTATTACCTATTTCAAGGTCAACAGGAGCATGAGCCAAGACCCGAGACTCACGCCGATTATCGACGCCCGGGATCGTGCAGCAGATCTGATATCCGAGGCAAACGATCTGCTGTCAACGGCAAAGACATCGGACGATTTTTCAAATGTCAGGGATAAGGCGCTCGAAGCATCCGATCAAGGCCAGGAAGCATACAACGATGCCCTTGCCCTGAGAAAAGACATTGGGGAGGGGAGCCCGATGGACTCCGTCACAAAAATATTCGGCGGGGTGGGGAGCGGTATTGCCGGTGCATTGGTTTACATCGTCATTATCGTCGTCATTGGTGTCCTCGTTGTCGTCGGAATCATCCTCGTAAGAAGGCGCAGGGACTGGGACGAACTGGCCTGACAGTAAATAATCTATTTTTTAAAATCGCTGGTTTTACCGGCAATTGAAAACCGCCTGCCGGACTTTTACATCCTAACAAAGCGAGCCGGAGCACCGGGTTTGCAAGGGGGTAATTACCGGCACGTTTCAGGACTTCTTTTTCCCGGTTCTCCGGCAGATTTTCTGCCGATATCCTTACCGTTTCTGACAAAGTGAATTACCTTATTTTTGTTCACTAAACAGATGACCGGGTTATCACCAGAAACAGGAATCCGGTAAGCGTGATGAGTCGTTGCCTGCATTGCATGCCATTCCGAAGGCTCATCCGGTTACCTCCACTCTCTTCATGTAAAACGATAGGACTATAAGGTTATTTTTCCGATATTTCGGTATATGAAGAATATAGTACTGGTTATCGCCCTGGTATTGGTTGTTGCATTCATGCTGGCAGCAGGATGCACGCAAAACCCGGCATCGCCTGTCGTGACCCAGACTCCGGTTTCGAACCCGACCTTAAACCCGGCCCAGCCGCAGAATACTGCCGCCCCGGGCACACCCGCCACAGGAGGGTTGGGAACACCCGGCCCTACCGAGACCCTTCCTGTTAATTACATGCTGGACTTCCAGGTGCAGGGGAACGGCAACACGGCGAATCCATACATGGCAGTGACGCTGATGGGCGGGAACGGACTGAACTTCGATTCCCGTGTCGATGTAACAATGACACGACCTGACGGCACATCAAGCCAGGACTCCATGCTGCCTCCCTTCCACGTCGGCCAACAGGTTACATTCCCGTGCAGCACCGACAAAAACCGCGTCGAAATCTGGGTAACCGCCCCGACGGTCGGAAAAATTAAGACCTATGACCAGATTGTGTCGTTTCAGTCGATAAACCCGTAGATCAGGTGCATAGTACCTGGTGCATCTTATTTTTGCAGGTTTTTTTAACAACGATACACCCAATTGGAATAATGATTTTATTATAACGGTGTTGACGATACTGCCAATCATGTTAGAGATGGTGACGGCAATGTTGCACTGCAATTGGTCTGCCATGAAATCTCTCATAAAAAAGATTGGCCGGGAGGCAATTACTTGCCCTGACCTTTTTTATGACCCGTTTTCACGTATTGTGGCTGTATGATTCCCATGTTGCTGCATCTGGAATCCGGAAGGGATACCCAGTGCCTCTGCGAGTTGCTGCGGCGATACGTTCAATTGCTGTGCTGCGAGAGTAAGGTTCTGCCTGACGCCTTCCTGGCTCGTCATAGCTTTTTCAAGACTGTTGTTCGGAAACACCCAGTTTTGCTGCTGCCTGCGTCAGGACTGTCGTGTTTGGTAATGCATGTGACCGCTGGTCCTGATTTGCCTGACCTGCAGGAGGTGTTCCAATTGTTCCATTATGTTGCAGGTGTCCGCCTGTGGATTGTCCGGGACCGTTGGTTCCGGTACCGTCAGGTGTAACCTGGGTACCGGTAACCGGAGTTATGGCGTTGTCACTGTTCTGGACACACCCTGTAACGATTATCGCGAGGAACAATGCCGATATAACGATCAGTGCCTTTGTCGTGTCTCTCATGATACCTCTTATTTATTCAGGTCCTGGTTGTCCGGGGTTGGTTCACTCTTTTTATACGAGGTTCAGATCAGGTCTGGGTGGTATCCGGACTCCCTGAGTAATCCTTCGCTGGAAAATTCTGGCGGTTACCCATCACAGGGGCATGAGCAAATAGTGGCTGGTCTGACCGGGGTATGGCGCCGCTTTTAATTTCTGCCCGTACTTCCTGGTTGAATGTCTTTATCGCCTCCATAAATGCAGTTGAATTGGAGTCCTGCATGGCATTTTGTACAGTTGCAAGTGCCGCATTCAGACTCGAGACATCAATTCCTTTGGAACTCAGTGTGCTGGTAAGATTTTGTGCATTACCAAGTTCTTTTGTTTCCATCGCCGGGGTCAGCGTAAAAGTCCCGTTCTTCTGGAGACCGGGGCGATCTCCCGGTAAACCGGCATGATCTCCTGTCTGGATGTCGGACTTCGAAATGGTCCCGCTTTTTATGTCGGCCTGTAACTCCTGGTTAAATGTCTTCATCGACTCTTTGAAGGCCGTTGAATTCGAACTCTGCACGGCATTCTGTGCATTTACCAGTGCTGCATTCAGGCTCGAGACATCAATTCCTTTGGAACTCAGTGTGCTGGTAAGATTTTGTGCAAAACCAAGTTCTTTTGTTTCCATCGCCGGGGTCAGCGTAAAAGTCCCGTTCTTCTGGAGACCGGGACGACCTCCCGGTAAACCGGCATGATCTCCTGTCTGGATGTCTGACTTCGAAACGGTCCCGCTTTTTATGTCGGCCTGTAACTCCTGGTTGAATGTCTTCATCGACTCTTTGAAGGCCGTTGAATTCGAACTCTGCACGGCATTCTGTGCATTAACCAGTGCCGCATTCAGGGTCGAGACATCAATCCCTTTGGAACTCAGTGTGCTGGTAAGATTTTGCGCAAAACCAAGTATCGCCGATTCACTGACGTTGCCGTGTCCGAAGTCTGGATGGCTGCCCTGGACCGGTTGTGCCGCCTGTGCGGGCAGACCGGTAAGTATCGCCATGCAGATTACGATTGAGACCCCGACAAGTCCCATCCCTTTGTTAAACATGTTTTCACGTCCTTTTTAATTCCGGTGCCTGTCCTTTCCGATTCACCGGATTGTATTGTATATTTTACATAATGTCAAATAAACTTTACTATTAGTAGACAAAGCTTGACGTGGATTGGGAAAACTGCCGGTGTAAAGGCAAAGAATGAACCCTGGTAACCGATACATGGAAGAATAGGGACTCATGTCGGCGATCCTGAAAAACATCTGAAAAAGGAGAAATGCATGTTTATATGCATTGTATTTTTGTACCATCTCCTTTTTTAAGTGAAACTGATATATACCGAGTTTAAATTGTGGAAAGTAAAGTCCGGGGACGGATCTGCTATGGGTGTTGGTGGATTCACGTGGTAGTTGGCTATTGCTTTAGAGAATAAATTGTCAAAATTGCCCACATTTCCGGGAAGATTATTTTGAACAATATTCGTCTTTCCGGAAAGACTAGTTTGACTGATATTAATGTTTCCGGGCACACTGTAACCATATTTGATATCGTATTCCTGGAATGCAGTGCTCGAATAACTGGGACTTATTGCGATGGAAGGAACCGACGTTGAATAACCGTAATCAATGAAGCCGGAAAACCCGGTGAAATACGAAACCGTGGGTGTTGTTGCGGATACCGGGATAGTAAGACCCCCGATAACTATCAGGAGTAAGAGGATTGCCTCGGATATAAATGCCAGGGAATATTTTGATGCCATATTTTTTTCCGTTTTAATTTTCACTTGAAAATATCATCTTTTACTATAAAAAGTTGGTTATCGGAATCGGTCAGATGCCAGGGAGTTAACAGCTTCCCCGGGGATGTCCTGTAAAAACCGGGAGTTGGTTTATGACCTATTTAGAGAAAGAAAACAGTTTCAACCATCGATCGGGTTCGAAAACTGCGTATCACAGATGAAGAATGACAGACAGGAAAAAGATTCCCAATCCAATGTTGAGGACAAGGAGGGCAAGAGAGATTCGCCCCAGCCAGCGGTGGCCCGGACGGACAATCTTTTTTAATGCATGAACGCGTTTTATGAAATAACCGAGGGTTGCTATGAGAATTAACAGGATACCTATTGAGACTCCTAATATCTCATGGATATTCATGAGGTGTGGAAGACTTGAGAGTGTAACCATGTATACGCCGATAAACAGGCCGGTCATTATGCAGGTAACGCCTGCAACTTCAATAATCATATGATTTTTGTACCAGTTCCCGGTTTTGCGGAATCTGGCGATAAGAAAACCGGTTATGAGAAGGATACATCCCAGTGTCATGAACAGGGCATGGTACGGCCAATATACGGGAATCCCCTGGCTGAAATGTCCCGGCCCTCCTGGTGACGACGGAGATGGCACGGCAAGGGCATAACCACAAAAAATCCCCAAAACTATGGTAAGAACTATTCCCCAAAAAAATCCTTTTGCCAGTGCACGGTTCAAACAGGAATCTGGTCGTGAATTCACAGGTTTACTCCTTAGAATGTATTAGTATTCGCGATATCTCAGGAGTGCAATATGCCATATATCGATATTATCTTTTGGGGAAACCGGTCCTGATAGGTTAACAGGTATTATTAATAAATAGTGAACTTTATTTTCAGGAAAATAACCCGGAAGAATTAATGCAGTTCTTAAAACGTTTTCAACGTCTGGAGAGCCCGGGGGGATTTGAGGAGGAAAATTTTAATGGATACTTAAACCCCATAGCAGCGCTCCTCACTCATGGTTCAATCCTTTCCGGCTTTTTTGAATGTACAAGATAGTAACTTTTCCCTTTCACAAATCTCTTATACCATGGCATCTGTTGTTTCTGGATTTCCCGGATATACATTAAATCACTGTAATGTATCTTAAAAAACCCCGTACGCTCAAGACATGTAAAAATTGTCTCCTTCGGCACCCCACCCTCATAAGGTAACTGACTTCGTACAGTCTTATCATAGGATTTACCATGGGTTTTTTCCGGTTCCAATAGACAAGACATCCAAGAACTGGCACACATTTTTATCCGTGTCGAAATTCTTTTGTCATTCCAAATGCCGTCAATAACGATTAATCTCCCACCAGGTATCAGAATACGGAGCCATTCTTTCAAAGCCACTTCCGGGTGAGGGAGTGTCCAGAGCAGGTGACGGGTAACTATGATATCAATCGAGCCGTCATCAAATGGAAGATGCTCAGCATCCCCGGTCAGCAGCTCAATGGCTGACCCGCTCTTTTCTGCTTTAATCCGGGCTTTTTTAATCATTTCGCGAGACAGATCAATGCCTGTCACGTAATGTCCAATATCAGAAAATAACAGGCCCATCGCACATGTCCCGCACCCGATGTCAAGAACCCTCAGACGTGCGACAGGTAGATTCCGGAATAGTTCCCGTGCCCATGCCTTTCTCTCTTCCGAAGTCCCAATCTGATGGCCAGGAATATTGTCAAATGTCATAGAAGAATGATCCCAGACCTCTCTGATAGCCTCTCTAATCGTATGATCATCCATCGTTTTGTATTTCAATAATCAAGGATTAAAATCATTCTATTTTTCTAAAAAGAATTGGCAGAATATTGAACGCACACAAAAAATCTCTTATTTTTCCTGTTCTCCATGAATAATAATGGCTCATGTATGAACTGGTAAACCCTGTTGAATCGATAGCGGTGCAGGTAACGCGCTCTCCCCAGTCGTAGAACAATTTAATAAGCCGGTTTAACAATCGGTTAAAGATAAGGGAATTAATTCGTTGAGAGAATTTTTGAAGAGTAGTGAAATGAGGGACATCATCGAATTCAATTTTGACTTTAACTCTCCATCAGATCGACGAGTTCAACAATATCCCGATAATCTTCTCCAGCGTACTCTTCAAGAGAAGCAGAAATAACAATTGATGCTGATTATAAGTCTTTTTTGAGAATTTATTTGAATATAATGCAATTCGTGATGCCTTGATCGTCTGGGTAGCAATATCAACAAACCTGATATACTTGTTCGTTGACAATTATATCGGCTCCTTGGTCTTTGATAGCATAAAAACTTAAGGAGCCATTGTACCTTAATTTTTCGGTCAAGGGTCTACTCGATTTTAAAATATTAAAGCTTCCTAATCTATGTTTTTAAACCCCATGGCAGCACCCGGACTGGAGAAAAAAATTTGATCAAATTACTCAGGATACACGATATAAATTATCTCTGTCAGCCGTTTTAACCCGGGAAAAAAATCATAAGGTAGTGTTAATAGCCGCATTCCCCGAAAACGGACTCGGATAATAGTAGGGCACCGGGGTACCTTTTACCTGGCCGTATCCGCTGATAAGCGGATATTCCCACGGGCGTTCCCCGCTTAGTGGGGAATTCATCATCACTTCATCGGCTTTCGATCCGATCCTCGTGAAAACGTCGATGTTGATGCTTCCCATCGGGCCGTCCCGCAGGAAATAATAATCAGGCAGGCGGTCCTGGTTGTCGATGTACGAGAACCAGTACAACGAGCTTGTACGTCCGTTTATTGTAACCGTCAAGAGAGGGGTAGCTCTCGAGGTCATGGGTGATTACCATATCGGGTTTCTGTGAGTATATAGAACTTTTATCGATGATATCGCCATAGAACAGGACCTTGTCCCAGCCATGGCCCCGGTAGTACCAGGGAAGCGGCCAGTAGTCCTTCGAGGCGATGACCACGACGTTTGAAGCGTCCATAATCCCCATCACGGTCTTCATGTCCTCGGAGTTCTGTACCTGGACGATCGGTTCGTTGATATCTGCCGGGACGAATGCGACGTGCCAGGTAATCAGGGCGAGGACCAGGGCGAACACCAGTGCGATGACCATCTTCTTCTTCGTCATCATGTAGACCGAGATGAAGATCAGGGGAAGAAGCTGGTGGATGATGAGCCAGGGGACCTTCTCCCCGATCACGGCATAGGCTGCCATAGAGACGACCAGCCAGAAGAGGCAGAATACGAAGAAATCATCTCTCCTGTCTTTTTTGACCGCATGAGCGGTTTTCGTTCCGAGCTGGCTGATGCTCGTGATTACGAGGTTGTGGGTAGTGAGCTCGGGTTTCTGCCTTTGAAAGACTCCTCTGATACGGACCAGAGTGTCGATCAGCATTTTCCTGAGCCGGTTGTCTTTCCCGGCAAACTGGATTATACCGGCAATGGCAAGGATCAGTATGGGGATCTCATACAGGATGAGGAGAATGATATAGA
Source organism: uncultured Methanomicrobiales archaeon (assembly GCA_963809105.1). Taxonomy (GTDB): domain Archaea; phylum Halobacteriota; class Methanomicrobia; order Methanomicrobiales; family Methanospirillaceae; genus CAIKOD01. The sequence goes on from CAWEIC010000005.1 coordinate 1,186,130, forward strand.
AGAACCAGGGCCCGCATATCCTGCATTCATTTGACATCGCGGTCCAATGCTGGAACGCTGCTATCCAGCCGGTCTCGAGTATATTCGGCTGGGTCCCGAACGAAGAATACAATAATGCGATTATGCCGACCGCGATGACGATCCCGATCAGGGCGTCGCGTATCCATGTTTTCGGGAGGACAATTTTCCGTCGGATAAGAAGATAAAGTCCGAAAATGAGGAAGATCATCAGGAATATCGGCATGTCTTCCTTGAGCGCCATGCCCCCGGCAACCCCGATCGCTGTCAGCAGCACATATCGGAATTTTCCGGAGTTCAGGTAGTAGAGAAGTGCGACTACGATAAGCAGGGTGAAAAAGAGTGGAATATATCCTGGCGAAGGAATCTCGAGAAATATACCATGTCTGGGGAGACTGCAACAAAGAGAGCCGCAACGAGGGCCTGCCTCTTGTCGAGATACCCGAGCCGGTAAATGAAATAAACCAGGGGCACGAGGAGCGTGCCGAATAAGGCAGGGAGCAGGCGTGCGACAAGGTCACTCTGGCCGAAGAGCCAGAACATCCCGGCGGTGAGATAATACAGTAACGGCCCGTGGTACATCGGGTCGTACGTGTAGGTTCCCTTGGTGAGCAGTTCGTAGGAGAACCACGCGTGGATAGACTCATCGTGGTGGAACAGTTTTAAGTCGAGAAAAAGAAAGCGAAGGACGATCGCGATAAGTATAATGATGATAAAAAGTCGTTCAAAGGTTAATTTTTTCGAAATTCCGGAAAAAATAGTGGCGGCTGACACGCCGTTCCTCAGCTCTCAAGGACGATTTCTATGCCGATATCCTTCGGGACCTGGGTCCTCATGAGCTGACGGAGGGCACGTTCGTCGGCGTCGATGTCGATAAGCCTTTTGTGCACCCTCATCTGCCAGCGGTCCCAGGTAGCGGTCCCTTCGCCGTCGGGGCTCTTCCGTATGGGGACGACCAGTTTTTTTGTCGGAAGGGGGATTGGCCCTGCCAGATTCACGCCCGTGCGTTCTGCAATTTCCTTGATACGGTCACATACCATCTCGACTTTCTTGAAATCAGTGCCTGTCAGGCGTATTCTGGCTTTCTGCATTGTATTCACCTAAAAAATGTATTGATATTATCTCATCTGTTTCGGCTGGATCGCAATACACATACCTGCTGCGATCGTCTGTCCCATATCCCGGATTGCGAACCTGCCAAGTTGGGGGAGCTCCTTGACGTTCTCGATGACCATCGGCTTCGTCGGCTTGACCTGGACGATTGCTGCATCTCCTGATTTCAGGAAGGTCGGGTTCTCCTCCTTCGTCTGACCGGTACGCGGGTCGAGCTTCTTTTTCAGTTCGACAAATGTACAGGCTGTCTGGGCAGTGTGGCAGTGGAAAACAGGGGTATATCCAATCGTGATGGCACTCGGGTGCTGGAGGATCACGATCTGTGCAGTGAATTCGTCGGCAACGGTCGGCGGTGCATCTGCAGGTCCGAGGACGTCGCCACGCCGGATGTCGCCTTTCGCGATACCACGAACGTTGAACCCGACGTTGTCGCCAGGGACCGCCTGGGGGATCTCTTCGTGGTGCATCTCGATGGACTTGATTTCACCCTCTTTGTTTGCCGGCATGAAGGAGACTTTCATTCCCTTCTTCATGATACCGGTCTCGACACGGCCTACCGGGACGGTGCCGATACCGCTGATGCTGTATACGTCCTGGATCGGGAGCCTGAGTGGCTTGTCGGTCGGTTTTTCAGGCTCTTTCAAGGTATCGAGCGATTCGAGAAGAGTGGGGCCGGTATACCAGGAAGTCTCGGGGCTCTTGTTCTTGATATTGACACCTGCAAGAGCGCTCGTGGGAATGAAGAGAATATCTGCGGGTTTGTATCCCACCATCTGGAGGAGTGCGGAAAGATCCTTCTTGACTTCCTCGAATCTCTTCTGGTCGGTACTTAACGGCATCCATCTTGTTGATCGCAATGATCAGCTGCTGGATACCAAGGGTCCTTGCAAGGAATACGTGCTCCTTGGTCTGGTCCATGACACCATCAGCGGCTGCCACGACGAGAATTGCAGCATCTGCCTGCGATGCACCGGTAATCATGTTCTTGACGAAGTCCCTGTGACCTGGGCAGTCCACGACAGTGAAATAGAACTTTGGCGTATCGAAACGCTTGTGTGCGATATCAATGGTGATACCTCTCTCACGTTCTTCTTTCAGGTTGTCCATCACCCAGGCGAATTCGAAGGTCGCCTTACCCTTTGATTCCGCCTCTTTACGGTATCCCTCGATGATGTGCGCGGGAACAGTGCCAGTCTCGAACATCAGGCGACCTACCATAGTGGACTTTCCATGGTCGATGTGTCCGATAACCGCAAGATTCATGTGGGGCTTGTCAGTTGCCATAACCATCCTCCGATAAAATGGGACTGTCTCAAACAGCCTATTTATGCGAGTATTACTTATTGGGACCCATCTATATTAATCATTTCGATGGGCGCCAATGGCGTTATTTGCCCGGATTCCCAAGCAAACCGGCAAAGTCATATCTGGCATGCACGAACATCTCTATGTATTATGAAAACCCTTCCGATACGTCGCGACGAGAAAAAAACCAGGGCAATGGTTGATTGTGTGACCGGGGAAGTCTCGGTTTACCGGATGTGTGCATACTGCAGGCATTGTTACGGTGTCCGAAAGGGGCCGAGAGTATACCCCTCACCGCAGGACCAGGCTCTTGCCGCATTACGCACGGGAAGGGCCCAGGATGAAATTCTCATGGAGGCGGCGATGCAGTTCAATTCGCTGATAAGGGATGGCGAAGCGATAGAGTGCAGTGACGACGCGGGAGAGGGTTACTCCCCGCGGTACCGCTGAACCAGATTTCAGGCAGGTTCCGGTTTTTTTCCCTGCCTGACCTTTCCCGTAATCTCCGACTTAAACTGCTCGAACTGGAGCTCGTCGAGCTGGTCAGACAGGAGACGCCCGCTCCATGCCCTCCGGTATACCCAGTATACCACCTTTTCAACAACGTCGACCACGTCTTCGGGATTATCGAGGGAGATGAGTTCCCTGCCGAGATGCGGGTGTCTGCCTCTCCTGCCGCCGACGGTAACAAGGTAACGGGTGCCTCTGGATTTGAGAAGTTCGAAGGGGCACGAGCGGACGCAGATCCCACAACTCAGGCATTTTTCCTCATTCAGCACGGAAATACCGTTCCTGATCCTGATGGCATTTTCCCGGCAGTATTCGGTGCAGGTGCCGCATCCGGTGCATAGCCCCTCTTCCCTGAGAGGATCGACCCTTCCGCTTATCCCTATTTCATTTAAGAGAGGGCTCGTGCACCCGTTAGGGCATCCGGAGATAGAAATGCGCATTTTCACCGGCATCTCCTTCCCGAACATGCGTTCGTCGATTTTCTTCGCGAGATCTATCGTATTGATATTAGCGAATTTGCATCTGTCGGTCCCGGGGCATGAAACGACATTGACAATTTCGTCTTTTTCCGACCCTATCGGGGTCCCGTTTTTATCAAGGGCCGAGGCAATTTTTTTGAGATGAATGGGATTTACATGGGGAATTTCAATGGTCTGCCTCGTGGTGACGTGAACATTCCCCGTGCCGTATTTTTTGGCGATCCTTGCCAGCTCGCGGAGTTGCCCTGTCGTCACTACACCTGCGGGTATTCTCGTGCGGACGGTGCAGAAATCGGCATCACGCTCGGTGATAACGCCACCTTTCATATGAATGCTGACATCCCTGAACATCTGTATCACTACTTGCCGGTTACCTTCATAAAAGATCTGGTAAGTACGACCGGGAGAATGTGGATTCATCAGGCTGGTTAAAGAAGTGCAAATACTACGATAACCATCGCCCTGGTAATTTCATTCGAAGCCCCGACAACATCGCCGTTCACGCCTCCGAACAGTTTTCCGGAAATCCCGAGCAGTATCAGGGGGACAAGCACCGCCACCACGGCGGATACTGCCAGTTTAGCCGGTGAAACGGGGATAAATGCAACCGGGATACAAAGCACTGCGGAATAGACGATAAACCGGTACCTGCTCATGCTGTGGAGATATGAATGGATCCCTTCCCTGAAAGGTTTCCCCGAAACAGTCAGAAACAACATGGAGAACTTCGCAAATACTTCGCCGGCAATCAGCGCCCACACCAGGGAAGTCCCGGCCTGGAGGCCTGCCCAGGTTATAAGGACGACCGATATCCCGACCGCCACGGCACCTGTTCCGATCTGCCGGTCCGTAAGAGCCCTGATTCGGCATTCCCGGTCTCCGTGGGCCATGAGACCGTCCCCGAAATCAAGAAGGCCATCCAGGTGGTTGCACCCCGTAATCAGGAACAGGGCAGCAATGGCAAATGCAGCGGACAGGGCACGATCGATAATGAAAAACGAGACAACGGCGGCAAACCCCCCGGTAACATACCCTGCAAGGGGATACAGCCAGCTCCTTTTTGCGAACTGCTCAAATTCAACCGGTTTCCCGAGCGGGATGATCGTGCAGAACTGGAACAGGGCGATAACGGATTTCAGGGACATTCGCAACATTCGGTATAAAGACGCGAAGTGCATCCGGCGATGAGGCCCGCGACGGCATCATCAAGGAACGGGCCCAGTGTTGCCAGGATTCCCGGTTTCTTCTGGTCGTACCGGGTAAATTCAAATCGTGCATAGGTCCCGCCTATGCACTCGGCTATTGCCATCCCGATGATCTCATCGGCCACGAGAAAGACCGGATCGTCTTTTATCTCCGAATCTTTCCTCCTGCAGTACAACTCGTCCTCGAGGAGGATCGCCCCGAGGAGGAGCGAAGAGACGTTCGGGTCGCGGAGATATTTCCTGAACTTTGAAAGGAGGTCGGTCCTCGCATCTTTTTCATCCATGCCATGGGAGACATAGAGACCCATGGCGGTTTCAACCATCGCTTCGAATGTTACTCCCTTCTCCAGGAGGCGCTCCTCGATCTCAAACATGACAATAGTAATTTCCGGTTCCCCTAATTATACCGTGCGATGCGATAACAGGGCACCCGAAAAGGTCATGACGTGGATACTTTGATGCCGGACAGTGCCGATAGTATCGTACACTAACAGTCGTGAAAACCCGGATTGTGGTAATCCATGTCGTTTGTTTCTTCACACGGACTAAAACAGGCAGAACATCCCCTTTTCATCAGTATCCTGGCCAATACGCAGCTTTCAACGGTGCCTGGAATTTCGGGTGCCGGACCCACGCCGGAAAAAACACTGTTTACGCCGATCCTGGATGCAGAGCTCATTTCCAGGGGTGAGATCACCAGCATGCCGGTCCGGCCGAATACGCCGACAGGGTGCCCGACGCCTGCTGCAATAACGAGAGCAGTGATGGAACTGATCGGGATAACCCCTCTTTTCATCAATGCCGGGCTTGTCCATACCCCTGCTGTTCCCTGTTTCGATATGTACGGTCGCCCGGGAGAAGACCCCCGTTTCAGGGATGCAGTGCCTGATGCAGCCGGTATGTACGAAAAAGGAAAGATGCTCGGGCAGTTCCTCTCGGCATATGCCGATTTGATTGTCCTCGGGGAGTGCGTGCCGGGCGGGACAACGACTGCGCTCTGCGTGCTCAGGGCGCTCGGTTATCCTGCCAGTGTCAGCAGCAGTTTTGTCAGCAACCCCGTTGAGATAAAGGAAGAGGTGTGGAGGCAGGTGAAAGCCAGAGCCGGCTCATTTTCCGGGAGGGAGCCCCTTGAAGTCATCAGGGTTACGGGAGACCCGATGATGCCCGTCGCAGCGGGTCTCGCCAGCGGTTACCTGGGGAAGATCATCCTTGCAGGTGGGACCCAGATGCTCGCGGTAGCCGCGGTCCTGAAAGCGCTGGGCCAGCACCCCCCTGATATCGCCACGACCTGTTACGTAAGGGACGACCCGACAGCCGGTGTCGAAGAGACAGCCCGTGCGGTAGGCGTGAAACTGTATGTCGTAGATCCGGGATTCGGAAGCCTCGGACATTCAGGGCTTGCACGGTATTGCACGGGGGAGGTGAAGGAGGGCATGGGGGCTGGCGGGGCGATGTTCCTCGCCTCTCTCCAGGGTTTTTCCCACGACGAGATCAGGCAGCATATCTTTTCGGCGGTCAACAGGTACCAATGAATACTTCTTATTATCCCCGCGCTCCAATATTTCTTAAGAAATGCTTCCCATCTACGTCGTGAACAATTTCGGGCAGTTCAACCACCTGATCCTCCGCATGCTGCGGGACCTTTCGATCGATGCAAAAATGATCGCGAACAGCACACCGCCCGGGGAGATATCCGGTGCATGCAGGGGTCTCGTTCTCGGCGGGGGACCGGCAATCGAACGGGCAGGCAACTGCGCTGACTACCTGGAACTGGGAATCCCGGTTCTCGGCATCTGCCTTGGTCTCCATATTATTGCATCGTCATTCGGCGGGGAAGTCGGGCCCGGGAAGCACGGCGGGTATGGGGCAGTCCGGGTCGATATAAGGGAGCACGATGAAATTCTTGCCGGTTATCCGGGTTCGATCGATGTCTGGGCGTCTCACGCCGATGAAGTCAGGGTGATCCCCCCGGGTTTTACCAGGCTCGCATCGTCCGATATCTGTGCAAACGAGGCGATAGCCCTCACTGAGAAGCACATTTATGGCCTGCAATGGCATCCAGAGGTCAGCCACAGCGACCGCGGGAACCTTGTTTATGAAAATTTCAATAATCTCACGCTGATGTTATCCGGTGAAACAGGCAAATGAACAGGACGTCCGGCGATTCTTTAAAAATACCGGATCTAGGGCTGGTTGCAACTGAAATCAGGGAATCAGGTTTTTCCTGCACCCGGTGCGGAGGATGCTGCAGGCAGGATACTCCGGATTCGAACCAGGTCATGGTGACAGCTGCGGACCTGCGCGCAATCGGTGAAGTTTCCGGTCTTTGCAGGGAAGATTTCTGCGATCCCTTCCCCGGAGAGATCCCTATCGGGGAGAACCTGACGTGCACCTTCAACTGGGAACTGAAACGAACCGGTACCGGATGCATGTTTCTATCGGATTCTTGTTGCGGGATTTACCCTGTCCGCCCCTGGATATGCAGGACTTATCCGTTCATGTTACATGAGGGCAACCTTGAGGTCTTTCCGTGTCCGGGTATAGGGCGGTATATATCCGAAGAAGACGCCCGGGAAATGGCAGGTCTTCTTATCGAACGTTACCAGGCTGAAATCGTAGAGGAGAAAACGATACGGACAGTCCTGGCTGCTGCAAAACTTTCCGGAGAAGGTCATTTCGTCGCAGACAGTGAAGGAATCACCCCTCTTCGGGGGAAATAAGGCGCATATGCAAATTTTTCCGTTCATGTAAAGGCAGGATCTTTATTTGCAAAGAGATCCCGAACCGGAAAACGAGAATCCCGCGAGATCGAACTGAAATTGCAGCCCGGGAGGATCACCGCGTCCCGGTAGCATAACGTTCACAATGTTTATTATGTCGCTGATACATTATCAGCCAGCAAAGGATTCAACCGGAATCCTGCACATGGTGATAGGAAATGAACGGATTAAAGATATTATTACTTTCCCTGCTGGTGATGCCGTTGATTCTCGTCATGCCTGTCATGGCTGCCCTGAATACAATACCCTCGGGTGGGACCGCATTCATCGGTGAGCAGGGACTGGACATTACCCAGACAGGGGCAACAAGCGGGGGGACGCTTGCGTGGTACAGCGGATCCTCGAATGTCGGTTCCGGTGCACCGACCGCAACGGTTGTTGTCGATGACGCATCTTCTTTTTACATTGCCCCCTCGACATTTTCGGGAAAGACCGGGGCATGGTACCTCTTTCCGCAAAAAAGCCTGGCATTTTATGTCCAGGACCCTTCCCTGAATATCAGGATTTTTGATTCCAGCTCGAATTTTGAAGTAACGGGAACAGTAACGTGGGTCCCGAAAGGAGACACTGTGAGCTTCAGTATCGACAGTAACCTGTATGTCATGGCGAACAGAGGTGTCAGCGGAGCGCCGGTGACAATCCATATCCAGGCTCCCGATGGTTCCGAGTACTCGAGTGTATCGGGAAACAGCCTCATCGACATTCCGGTCAGTACTGCCTCATATTCCACGGGTCCGATATGGAGCACGGGTTCCTACACATCAGGGACCTACACCATCTGGGCAGAATGCAATGCGAACAGCATGAACGACAACTACGGGGCCGTCGGAAAGAGCCAGAGTGCCCAGAAACAGATGCTCCTCCAGAGTACCAACCCGCTTATCACGTCATCCGTGTCTCCTTCGCTGTCAATATCCACCGGATCGGGCACCACTCCTGTGGTAACGCAGGTCCCGACAACCGTCCCGGTTACGACAGTCCCGCCGACTACTTCTGCACCGGTTACTACCATAGCGACACCACAACCCTCAATTCCCCTGCCTGTTCCACCGGTAACAACGAATGCACCCACACCAGTACCGACCACCGTTCCCGGACCCGGGATTGTCCTGATACTATCAGGTATTGCGGTTGCATTCCTTATTATGAGAAGACCGGGCACACTGTAACTTTTTTGTTTCCGGTATTTTTTGAGTAACCCTTTTTTGAGCGCAGGACATAACGCCTTTCATGAACGTTGGTACGACTATCATAAAATGCCGCCACAGCGTGAGGAAATACAAAGACACGCCAGTAGAAGACTGCGTTATACGTGACGCACTGGAATGTGCCCGTCTCGCGCCAACCGCCATGAATGTCCAGCCCTGGCTCTTCGGGACGATTACCGACAGGGAACTTAAAGGAAAAATCGCCGCCCTGGCCGACAACGGGAAATTTATTGCCGATGCCCCGGTCTGTTTTGCAGTATTCGGAGAGAAGTCGGCGAAATATTACCTCGAGGACTGTTGTGCCGCCACAGAGAACCTGATCCTGGCCCTCCAGTCCTATGGTGTCGGTTCCTGCTGGGTCGCCGGGGCCAAAAAGGACTATGCGGAACCGGTACGGAAACTCCTCAATGTCCCGGACAATTATACACTCGTCTCACTTGTCCCGGCCGGGATCGCGAGCGACATCGTGCTTCCCCAGAAGAAAAATATCGGGGATATCATGTTCAGCGATAGATATGGTGAAGATAAGAAAACCAGCACAGGTACCTGAGCAGGTGGAAATAACCGGATTAAAAAATCTTAAGGCTCAATAGAAATTCTTTTTTCTTCATGGTCGTATGAAAACAGGAATACGAGATCCAAGGGACTGCAAGCTCCCCGAATCTTTGTTAACAGGAGCCAACGGGAGCCGAAATAATTGTCAACGAAGAAGTGTATCGTTATTGACCTTGTTGTGTTATTGATCATTGTTGTCCCGTTGTTGAAAATACTGGAAATGCCGTAGTTGTACTGGTATCATCTGGTTTTCGTTAATTAACGACCCCCGAAGTAAAGATCTCGGTTTCCTACAAAATTAGCGGGGAGATATAAGGGAATTGCAGGAAACCCGGCTTATTGATCGGGTCACGTTATTAAACCCATGCAGATCCGGCCTTGAAACGCTAAAAAAACAAGCGATATGGGCTTTGTTTTCTTTAGAAGGCTGATTATTGAATATTTCCGTAAACGGGCGGGAATTCAGGCAGTATTGCACCAAATCCCGGGGTTGCCAAAATGCGGATGAACAAAGGGATGATAAACATGAGGATCCTGGCTTATTTTTGAGATAGAGAGGCTGGAATGGGGTTGGATTTTTTAAGGTATCGTCCAAAAACATACGTTTCAAAGGGGTATTCCTGGTAATGGTTTATCCAGGTTTTATGGACTGTCTCGTGATTTCAGGGACCTGGGCTGGTCCAATTACGACAGGTCTTTTTTGATCCGGTATATACGTGCCTACGTGCTACGATTTGCTCCGTTGCCTCATTTTTCGTCACCTCTTTTGACAACCGGGTGATCAGATCCCTGGTGCCTTGTTCTTTAACGGAAAGGTATGTTCCGGCGAAGTCAAAGACCATGAAATCCTGGATCTGATAGATCTTCAATTGGTTCACGTCGCAGCGCCCTTTTTCCCTGGCTGCATCGACCGGTAGAAGAAGTAACCGACGATACCGAAGGTGACCAGTGGTGACACATATACCGGTATACCTATCCCGAAACTGTCGAGTATCATGATAATTCCAAGGACCATGATCGAATACATGGCGCCGTTTTTAAGGAACCGGTATTGCCCGATTTTATCAGCCCCGGAAATCGTTATATGCCTGACCATGACTGCCCCGAGCCCGCTGCCGATAATGATGAGGGGGACTGAAAGCGTGAATGCAAACGCTCCGACAACCCCGTCGAGGGAGAATGTTGCGTCGATAATTTCGAGATACAATATTTTTGACGTATCGAGGAGGTTTCCCCCCATCAGGTCCCTCTCATGCGATTCGGCATTCTGGCGGAATCCATGGACGATAAAGAAGGCCGTCGATCCCAGTACAGCGCTGAATGCCATCAGCGGGTTGACTGAAAGTGCCAGCCATACGATTAGTGCGAGGACCACGGAGACAGCCGCAAAAAACCAGACTCCTTTCGATTCGAAAAACGGTTCACCCCAGTATGCGTGTTCTTTTCTCTCGAGGAACAACCAGTGCATGAATATGAAAATGAGGAAAATTCCCCCGCCTACCAGGATGATCGGTGCCGACTGTTCAACCGCCTGTACAACCGAAGGATCGCTCGAAAATGTGGCAGTCAGGGCACCTACAGGGCCAAGCTGGGGGATTGAGAGCCAGACGATAAGCCAGGGGAGTGCCGCCCTGACAAGGAACACCGATATGAGGAGGCCCCAGGTGATAAACCATCGTTTCGCCCGTTCACCCATTGTCGACAGGACCTCGGCATTGATTACCGCATTATCGATGCTGGTAACAGCCTCGAAAAGACACAGGCCGGCAATAGTAAGGACGATCGTGAGGAGGTCCATCAGTCAGAATATTTGAGGCCCGGATATTAATAAGCAGTTAATCAGGGGCGGACCAAGGTGGAATGTGCGAAGTGGAATATCTTAAACCGGGCACAATGGGTCAATTAACGGGATAAACAGACTATCCAGGTCCGACAGGCCGGCAGATCTCACCCGGGCCAACCCTTAACATCACGCAGTTCACACACATCTTTCATGAATAAGCCGGTCCTGCAGGTGGCGCTCGACCTGGTGGAGCTCGAACGGGCGCTGGTTATTGCAGAGGAATCAGTAAAGGGCGGGGCAGACTGGATAGAAGCAGGGACACCCCTGATTAAGAGCGAGGGAATGGAAGCAGGTACGATCCCTGGTTTCGCGATTCCCGGGGCATATTATTGTTGCCGATATGAAAGTGGCCGACACCGGGGCGCTGGAGGTCGAAATGGCGGCAAAAGCCGGGGCAGGAATCGTCTGTGTCCTTGCTGACGCCGACGATACGGTAATCGCGGACGCAGCAAGGGCTGCATCAGCTTTCGGCGTCAGGCTGATGGCAGACCTGATCAATACAAAAGACCCTGAAACCAGGGTAAAAGAACTGGAGGCACTCGGGGTCGACTATATCGTCGCCCATGTCGGGATCGACCAGCAGATGATTGGGAAAAATTCGGTCGACCTCTTAAAAACCCTGCAGGGGAAGACTTCCCTCCCCCTGGCCGTTGCGGGTGGCCTCGATGCCGGGTCTGCTGCAGAAGCAGTCCGTGCCGGGGCAGGCATCGTTATCGTAGGCGGCTGGATTACCCGGTCGGCTGACGCAAGGAAAAGCTCGGCTGCTATCAGGAAATCGATCGACTCGCCGGCCGGGGTTCCCGGTGTGTCGCACGATCCCGGAGAGGAGATCCGGGATCTGTTCCTTTCCGTTTCGACACCGAACATATCGGATGCGATGCACCGGAAAGGGGCGATGAACGGCGTTTATTCCCTTTGCGGCGACGTGAAGATGGTCGGAAAAGCGGTGACGGTACAGACGTTTGCCGGTGACTGGGCAAAGCCCGTCGAAGCGATCGACAGTGCTGCGCAGGGGGACGTGATTGTCGTCAACAACGATGGTGGAATCCATGTTGCACCGTGGGGAGAACTTGCCACGATGAGCTGCATGGCGAGGGGACTTTCCGGGGTTGTAATCGACGGAGCGGTCCGGGATGTCGATGACATACGTCATCTCGGTTACCCGGTCTTCGCCCGGGCGACTGTGCCGAATGCCGGGGAACCAAAAGGGTTTGGGGAAATCAATGCCGAAATTTCCTGTGCCGGCCAGACGGTCAGGCCCGGAGACTGGATTATCGGTGATGAAAGCGGGGTGGTCGTCGTGCCGAAAGAGCGGGCATACGAGATAGCGCGCCGGGCTCTCGAGGTGAAAAAAACCGAATTACGGATCAGGGAAGAGATCAGGAGAGGAAAAACCCTCTCGCAGATTGCAGCGCTCGGCAAATGGGAAAAGAAGAAGTAATTCAGGAAAAAACCGAAGATTCCACCAGGTCTCCCCCGCGGGAGAGGATCTGTTTTACCGCCTCTTCAGCACGATCGACGCGGATAATAAGGACTGCCGCATCTTTTCCGCTGTAGGCATAGGCATAATCCATGTTGATGCCCGTCTCCCCGAGTAATTTTGCTATCTCGAAGAGGCCGCCGGGTTCGTCCTTCATTTTAATGGCAATAACTTCGGTAAACGCCACATTATATCCAAGGGATGTAAGTTTCTTGTATGCCTTGTCCGGGTGGTTGACGAGAGCCCGGACTACCCCGAACCCGTCTGCCTCGGCGATCGAGAATGCGAGAATATTGATCTTCTCTTCCTGGAATGCACGTGCTATTGCCGCCAGTTTTCCCGGTTTGTTCTCGGAAAAAACCGAGATCTGCCGTATAATGTACTTTTTTGGTTCCATGGTTACAGATTCCTCCTGTCAATAACCTTTTTCGATTTTCCCTCGAATCTCGGGAGAGTCCCGGGTTCGACGAGTTCGACATTCACACTCACGTTCAGCGAATTGCGAAGCTTATGCTCAACCATGTTCCTGATCCTCATCAGGTCATTAATCTTATCTGAAAACGACTCTTTCGAGACCTCAACCCTGATCAGCATATCGTCGAGCGCCCCTTTCCGGTCCACCACAATCTGGAAATGCTGGCCGACTTCAGGGATCGACATGAGCGTGTGTTCCACCTGCGAGGGGAATACGTTGATCCCCCTGATAATCAGCATGTCGTCGACCCTGCCCTGGATCCGCCGCACCCGGGGGTGAGTCCTGCCGCAGGAACATGGTTCTTCATCGAGAACGGAAATATCGCCAATCCGGTAACGGACCATAGGCAGGGCCTCTTTCTGGAGCATCGTAATAACGAGTTCTCCCTTCTCGCCCGGACCGACTGCCTCATCTGTAGACGGGTCGAGCACTTCGACGAGGGCGAGGTCTGACCAGATATGGAATCCCTTCTGCTCGCCGCACTCAAGAAACATCGGTCCCGACAGTTCACTGGTACCGTATATATCGTATGCACGGATCCCGAGCCAGTCCTGTATCCGGGTCCTCATTCGGTCGGTCCAGGGCTCTGCGCCAAGGATTCCGGCTTTAAGGTCCGTGTCTTTTTTGATACTGACCCCCATCTTCTCGGCCACCTCACCCATATGAAGGAGGTAGGAAGGGGTACAGCATATTGCGGTCGCATGGAGGTCCTGCATGAGTTCAATCTGGCGTTCGGTATTGCCGACGCTGGTGGGAAGGACCGTCGCCCCGATCCTTTCTGCACCATAATGAAGCCCGAGCCCCCCGGTGAATAAACCGTACCCGTAACTGACCTGGATGACATCTCCTCTCCCGAGACCGCACGAAGTCAGTCCCCTCGCCAGAGAGTCGGTCCACCGGTTCAGGTCATTTTCGGTATACCCCACTACCGTCGGTTTTCCTGTTGTTCCCGATGAGACATGGTACCTGACAAGGTCGTCGACGGGTGCAGTGAAAATCCGGTCAGGATAGTTATCCCTGAGGTCTTTTTTCACCATGAACGGGAGTTTCGTCACATCCGAAAGGGAGGTGATATCATCAGGATGGACATTTGCCTCCTTCATCCGATCATGATAAAACTGGGAAAAACTGTAGAGCCGGTAGACAAGTGTTTTAAGGAGTCGGTACTGGAGTTTTTTCAACTCGAGTACCGGCATTTCCTCGATCCGCGGGTTCCACATGACCATTTCAGGCCGACCCCCTGCGGTCGATCACCCGTTTTGCCTTACCTTCGAATCGCGGCAACGTTCCGGGTTCGACGAGTTTTACGGTCGTCCTGATGTTCCAGTACGTCGCGCAGTGCTTTTACGACCCGCTGGCGGACCATCGTAAGGTCCTGCAGTTCTCCGCTGAAATATTCACGGTTCATCTCTACCTCGATTGTCATTTCATCCAGATGATTTACCTTGTCGACATACACCATAAACTGGTTTCCGACTTCGGGAAGCCCGAGAAGGACGTGCTCGATCTGGGAGGGGAATACATTGATCCCCCTGATAACCAGCATATCGTCACTTCTCCCGGTGATCCTCCCGATTTTCTGCATGCGACCGCAAACACAGCCGTCTTCCATCTTCACGGTCACATCGCCTGTCCTGTACCTGATAAGCGGCATTGCCTCCTTAACGAGGGGCGTTACGACGAGTTCTCCCCGCTCCCCATCCGGGAGAACTTCTCCGGTCCGCGGATCGATGATCTCCACCAAGTAGTAGTCGTGCCATATGTGGAGACCGTCCCGCTCCCTGCATTCGAAAGCGACTCCCGGGCCATATAGTTCGGAAAGGCCATAGGAATCGTATGCGGTGACGCCGAGCTTGTTTTCAAGTTCTTTCCTCATCGCTTCCGACCATGGTTCGGCTCCGAACATTCCTGTTTTTAAGGAACTGATGTCTGTCCCTGTTTCTTCTGCAACTTCGGCAAGGTGCATTGCATAACTTGGGGTGCAGTGGATCGCAGTCACGCCGAAGTCGTGGATCATCTCGATCTGACGCTTTGTGTTGCCGGTTGCACTCGGTATCACCGTCATCCCTATCTTTTCTGCCCCATAATGGAATCCGAGGCCCCCGGTGAACATACCGTAATTAACCATGTTCTGGAATATGTCGTCTTTCGTCAGTCCGATCATCGTCATGTTCCTTGCGATGAGTTCCGCCCAGTACTCGAGATCATTTTTCGTGTAACCGACAACGGTTGGTTTCCCGGTCGTACCCGAAGTGGTATGGATCCTGACGACATCCCGGAGTGGCACGGCAAAGAACCCGAACGGGTAACCCTCCCGTAAATCCTGTTTGATAGTGAAAGGAAGTTTTTGTATGTCGTCAAGGGAGTGGAGATCCTTGAGGCAGATCCCAATTTCAGCGAAACGTTTCTTGTAAAACGGCACATTCTGTGCATTCTGGAATGTTTCCCTGAGACGTTTGATTTGCAGCTCGGCCAGTTCATTTCTCGATAATGTTTCCATTCGCCTGTTCCAGAACATGATGCCTCACCATATTTCGGGAATTATTTCCCGGAGGACTAACCGGGACGCTTCAAACCGTTTCATTCCTGACCTGCCCCTGAGTAAAAAAATTCTCATACTTTTTACGGGTATAGTGTGCATAATAGTACACATCGGGCTTATATAATACTGTCAAATTGATGACAGGTACCGGGCCGCCTGTTTTCCAACCGTCCTGCCTGCTGCTTGAAAGGGGGGGTAAGTTCCCCTGTATTTTGTCCGGTTATACAATCTGTCCGTATAAGGGGGTATTTTTAGGATGAACCTGAAAAAACGATGGCTTAATGTACCGGTGACACGCTTTTACTACATAAAGAGGCAAGGTTTTGCCTTTTTGGGAAAGGAATTTTGTGGATGTACCCTGGCTTGTAGTGGCCGGTTTTGGGGCTCATATAAAATCAACCCGGAATACCCTGGTAGTTTCGCGAAACGGGACAACCGAGGAGTATCCTATCGATTCGGTACGTCACCTGCTTGTCATCGGCGGGCACACGCTCCACACGACGGTCATTATCCACATGGTAAAATCAGGAGCCTCGATATCATTTTTCGAAGCCGATGGTCGGCCTTCCGGCACTATCAGGCCTTTTAACGACCAGGAACAGGCAGAACTATCGCTTATCCAGAAAACTGCACCCGGCTACCGGTATGCGGTAACCATCGCCAGGGCATCGATGCGGTCCAAGACTCTTTTAATCGGACAAATCAGTGAAGAATCCGATGGCGACCTGTTCTACGAAGGCGAGGTCGAATTATTTACCAAGACCCAGAACGAGCTGGAATACCTGGTCAGGATGAGTGAAATCCGGCGAATTCACCGGCTGACCAGCGATATGTACTACGAAGTCCTGTCAAGGATTATTCCGCGTGAACTCAGCTTATCGCAGGCGGACCGAGCGCCCGTACCGGGATCCGGTCAATGCAATTCTGGCATTCGGGTACGCAATGTTATTTGGCAATGTCATGTTCTCGGTCACCGGGGCCCACCTCGACCCGGGAGCTGGCACGCTGAACCGGGGTCCCAACGCGCTCATCTATGACATCATGGAGCCGTTCAAGGCCGCGATGATCGACCGTGAGGCGGTCAGGTTCATCAGGGAAACGGTAACGGATGCGGACTATGACTGCGGCCCCACGCGGTGTATTCTTTCCGACCCGTGCATGAAACAGCTGATTAATCTTTTCCACAGGTCTATCAGCCAGGACCAGATCGATCACCAGGTAGCCGCATACCGTGAATCCCTCCTGAATAAAACAGAATACCAGGTTCTCTATTAGACAAATCCGTTTGTTTTTTTACTTCCCGGCCCGGGAGGTCAAATCAATCTCCCGACAGGACGGTCCTCTTTGAATTATTTCAATTGTCACGAAGAGAAAGGGGGGGGGTTTCAATTAAACTTCTGGCATATAGCATTATATAGTTTATACCAGGTCGGCGTTTTACCTTCTTCCATCTGGGTTAAATCGATTTTTTGGGGGTTAAAGGCAAAATAAATGGCTTCTCTTAAACTTTCTCTTTATAATATTTTCTTTTTAAACTCCCACCAGGACAGCCACTGAACTCAATGATCCGTGAACCCTGGGGAAGCAGAGAAAAAAATTCTTCTTTTTTTTTTAAATCCTGGAAAAAAGTCGGACCTCTGGTTCAGGCGCGATAAAACGGCGACGATCAGGTATTTTGTTTTTTTACAATAAATTCATCAAATTCCATAAGGTCCTTGTCTATGGTCTTCATGTCCCTGATGACAGCCCTGGGGCATCCGTAGATCATGGAAACAAATTTGTCGAGGATAATTTTTTCGGAGGTTGCAATCACTCTGACCGAGCCGTCGGGCAGGTTCATCACTTCCCCCCGGATGCTCAGTTTCTGGGCAATCCTCCTGATACAGCTCCTGAAACCGACTTTCTGGACCCTGCCCGAAATATGGATTTCTATGGTCTGCATGCGGATCCGGTACCTCTTAATGATAACAGCCGGGGAGTACTCCGGGATATTCGTGGCGTCGTGTAATAGTTTGAATTATACTCTCCGCAAAAGAATGCGAACCTGACAAATAAAAAACCGGAAGGAGTGTCCGGCAGGATATTTTCTTGTGAAGGATTAAAAAAAGGCAGCGTGCCAACGGCGGAAGATGAATTACCTGCATGTAAATCTCCTCCGAGGCGTGGTCCCGCGATCACTCTATACAGTCCTTCGTGTGTTACTTGGAATTTACGATAAAATGAATATTAGGTTTTCGCTTTGATCAGTCGTGGAGCGGGGGTTGAATATTCCCGTTTGGTATATATTGCAAAAAGCTAAGGCTTCAAAAATGGGCTAAATTTCTTTACAGACCGGGAGTTGTATATCCCATCAGTTCGTGAAAGAATGCTACGGCAGAGTCTTTATCCGGAGATTCGACGGTGATCCGTACAAGAGGTTCGGTGCCCGAGGGCCTGACCAGTGCCCAGGTGGTCCCGTTCATAATCTTGAGCCCGTCAGTTCTGTCAATCTGGTATCCGGCACAGGATTTCTCGATAAGCGCCATTAGTTCCCCTGCTTTTACGGTCCTGATTTTTTCTTTTATGGTATGGAATTTCGGGAGACAGGCTACCATTTCAGAGAATTTCTTATCGGACCCGGCGAGAATTGCCACCATCATAGCAGCAGTCATTCCCCCGTCCCTGCAGAACTGGTGCTCTGGATAAATCAGTCCCCCGTTCCCTTCCCCGCCGAAAATTACCGTTTCTCCCCTGCCGATTAATTCTCTCATGGTCCTCGCGACATAGATACTTCCGACGGGAGTATACACGACACTTGACCCATGGGCCCGGGCAACGGTTTCAACCATCAGGGATGTGCTTACGGGGGTCACGATCACTCCTTTCTTTTCCTTGCAGATATGGTCGGTTACGAGAGCAAATTCCTGGTCTTCGGTTATGTAACGCCCCTTTTCATCGACAAAAACAGCCCTGTCCGCATCGCCGTCGTGAGCGATGCCCATTGCCGCACCGGTTGATACGACCAGGTCGGACAGTCCCTTCAGGCCTTCGGCTGAAGGTTCAGGCAGTCGCCCTGGGAAATGCCCGTCGATTTGTGCATTGATGGAAAATACCCTGCAACCGAGACCAGTGAGGATTTCGGGCGCGGTCACCGATGCTGCACCGCACCCCGGATCTACGACCACCGACATGCCGTTTCCGATACCGGGCGGGTATGCATCGATGACGGCACGGACGTAATGATCGACCATAGTCCTGGATGATGTCCCGGAACCGACCCTGTCCCAGGATTTTACATCAAACGTTCTGGAGAACAGCCTTTCTTCGAGAATGATCGTCTCTTCATCCCCCATCTCTGTCCCGTCCGGTTCGATAATTTTTACGCCATTGTATTCGGGAGGGTTATGGGATGCCGTGATCATGGCCCCGCCATCGAAATGCCGCGTGACCAGGTATTGCAGGGCAGGTGTCGGAAGAATACCGAGATCGACGACGTCGCACCCGGTAGCCATGAGCCCGGCCCTGACGGCACTTGCGAGGCATTCCCCGGATGTCCGTGTGTCCCTTCCTACCGCGATGCGGCCTTTCCGCATGGAACCAAGCGCAAAACCGATGGAGAGCGCAAGTTCCGGGGTCATGTCTTTGCCGACGATTCCCCGAACACCGTTTGTACCAAACAGTCGTTTCTGCAGTTTTTCTGATGTCATAATATAATAGACCCCGGATTACACTCCTGCTATTCCTGCAGGAATTCCTGTTATGTATATTGAGAATGGATACGGAAATAATTTCGGCCCCGGTCCCCGTCCTGAATAGTGTCCTGCCGGGTGACGGGATAACCGTCGTCTCTTTTTTCCACTATTGAGAGAAAGTTGCCCTGCAGTGTTACAACCCGGTAATGCCAAAATTCTTGAATTGGCAAAAAGGTGATAATTCAGGAAGAATAGCGAAGAAAATGTTGCACTGTCCCGGGCTGAAAAAGATACTTTTATTGTGACATCAATTCTTCATTTTCTGCTTTTTCCGCCGCAGAGCGTTTTTCGAGCATATTCCGGGCAGCTTCACCGACACTACGCATCACCTTCGTGATCCGGTCCTCGATATCGATCTCCTCATCGATGTCCAGTGACGTCCCCTCAATCTCGAGGAGAAACCTGGCTACCTCGCTCGCCTCGAAAAGCATATCGTCCAGTTCGTCGGTGGTAAAGAACCCGCACATGGCCCCATAGAAGAACGTGGCCCCCGCCTTGTTCACCTTCTTCTTAAATGAATTGCGAGCCTGGTTGACCGCCTGGGGAGTGTAGGTCTCCTGCATGAACGGACAGAGTTCCGGCAGATGCATCCCGATGAACGTCATCTCGGCACCGCTCCGGGTCCGGAAATCAGTGCAGAGCCTGGCGAGCGCCCATTCGCGGGCGGTGATGTACGTCCGTTTCCTGAGGAACTCGTTCACTCTCCGGTAGGTGGCCCCGTCTACCTTCTTGAATTTGGCATATTTGTTGATCTCGGGCTTTTGCACGGGTTCTTCCATTAATGATAGGTTGGCAGCACCGGGTTATTATAAGGTATGCCTGTCAGGGCCTCATTTTGAGGCAAAAAAGAACCCTTTGAGATATAGCGACATATGGTTTATACATGATAATAGGCGAGAGATGAGAAAATGGAAAATATCTTATTATAATGTTTATTTTTCAAATCCGCGCTGGAATAACAGATTAAAAGGAGCAAGATCCTTTGAGACTGAGGATCGGTCCGCCAATTTTTTTCAGAAATACGAATGCGAATAAAACCACGGGACTTAAGGAGAACAGTATCGCTTTTTCACCGCATCAGGTCACGGACTATCCTTGTATCCCGGAACTGGCCGATTGGGTTGATTTATATTACCATGACGCAGGGATGATTTAATGGGGGAATCTTCATGGTTTTAAAAAAATACTCCTATATTTACATTACTAATTATTTTGATTTTCATCGGATTTTCAACAATTCCCGCCGTTTCGGCGGGTCTGATAATGACTAAGGCTACATCAGTGGTATCGCTGACAGGAAAAATGATCATAACACCGAATAATATGGTTCCATTCAGGCATCCCAAACTGGTATTTAATGGATAGTGCCATGACCCCCAAAATCATGCCACTACCTTATACCCTTGTTTGTGGGTCTGGTTATTGCAATTCGGATTCTTTACTTAAAAACAATTCAGAAAAAGGAGTTATTCTTGCACATATTACTCCATACTACCCGCAAAAATTCTGGAATTATCCGCCACCCGGGTATATGCCCCTCGTTCCCCACACGAATCCTGCACTCTATTATCCGGAGATATCCTCTGCCGCCGGGATGGCAAACGGGTTTGAGAAGAGAACAGGATCTTTATATTCGTAAGAGAGGGAAGATGATGAATGGAAAAAAATATCCCTTTTATTAATACTGGTTTAAAGAATTTAACAATTTGAACAGTTTATTTGTCCGGTATCATTAAGTAATTATAGAGCAAATAAGAATCAATCCTACATTTGGAAGGGGGTGGGACCCGATCCCATCTCATCCTGTAGTCCCTTCTAGTTAAATTGTTGAACTGAACATAATAATTTTCTTAATTGTAACTATTATTCAGGGAATACTGAACGCTTATTCCAAGGAAAGCAATAGTCATTCGGAGAGAGTGAACGTCCTTAAAGAATACAGACGGCATAACATCAGTCAAACCGCATAAAGACCTTGATTGAACGTAGATCTATCCCGTTTTTCGTTCCTTGAAGGAATTTACCCTAATTCCGTTTAAGGATGGAGAATACAGTTTCGACCTTGTCTCGTTGATGAAAGAGATCAATGTCGAAGAGAATCGTCATTTTTCTTCGGTAATATCCAGAAATACTTTTATGTCTACTCTGGTGAAAGGGGATGAGAAAAAGTGAATTGAGAGTATTCCGAAAAAGTCGATGTATTTCTTCCGAGTTGTATCATTTGTCCATATGTAGAGATCGACTTTCAGGATCTGTGAGATTGTTTCAGGAGCTTTTCAGCAAGTTGGTCAGCTGCGCCGGCCAGTGAGTTCCAAATCCTAGACCTCGATACAAAGACAGTTAACGAATTTCTGGCAAGAATAACGGTCCGCATGCAAAATTTTATAGAGATATCCCAAGCTTTTCAAAAAACATTTGATGTCTTTTCCGAGCGTCCTTTATTAGTTGATCGTATGATAAGATCTGAATATGGGCTTTGTACAGCCTCGTGATATTTATAATAACCAAAATTATGTTTTAATTTTTTCATATCCCACTTTTTCGCAAATTGTTCGATATTCTCATTAATATCACAAATAGCATAACAATAAAATTTTGTGGTATCGTCGGTTAATAATGGCCTTCCATTTTGGCGAAATATCTCTTTTTCACTGATTTTGTCAATTATATCAGTCATCTGTTTAATTGGATCTTTTTCATAATTCTCCCGCTGGGGTCGTTTCAATTCAAAGATCGATACAGCATCTACATTGTCATTTTTTTCATCAGTCGAAAATATAATAATATCTGGACGATTTTCGCTATCAGAAGATGATATATCTTTTAACCGTGGATCTGAAGCTGCAAATTCGTGAAAAATTAATGTATCATCAATCAACCATAAATTCACATTATCAAAACTTATCTCATCCGTAGTAATTCTTCTTGGGAATATAATATCGTGGATAATTTCTTCTTTTTGATATTGATCTAATTTATCTGATTGAATTTTTCTCTCTAAAAGATCAATAATTAATTTTCTCAAAACAAGATAGCCAGCTAAATCATCCTTTTGAACGGCTTCAAGTCGCTCTGTAATCTTTTTATAATTTTCTGAAATTTCAATTAAACTCTCTTGTTGTGTTTTTAACAATTTTTTAGAGCTATTCCGGATATCAAAATCTACCCGTCCTTTATATTTATAAAGTATTTCATTCAGTTTCTCCGGGCTGGAATTAAGATCGAACTCGTTATAAATTTCAGGATAATATTTTGGAACGGCTCTTAATTGCGGATTTGAAGAAATATGCTTTGATATTCGATCTTCTTTCTTTAATCGTAGATCTTTCAAATATTCCTCTAAATATATCTTGGTTCTTTCCATTACTCGGCTTTCAATTGTAAGATCTTGAAATACATTTCTCACCATATAAATTTTCACCATCTCCCTTATTAGGGATATCAAACCTATTTCGATAACTGTCGACTCGCTTATTGAGGTAAACTGAAGAAACATAAGCAGCGTAATAAAATTTATTCCCATTATTGTCGAACAGGAAAGAAGTCCCTAATAATTTTTCGAGAGAAGTTGAATCTACATCTCTTTCGTTGGCACAAAAAACGATATTATGGTTTTCTTTGGTAGTTTCAAACAATTTAACATGGCTTATTAAAAATTTTTTCCCTAAAATTTCTATTTCTTCTTGTGAAATATTTTCTTTAATCTTATTATAATCATCTTTGAGATAAAATGTTTCTTCGCCATCTTTGACAATTATTGATGGTGCTTTCTCTGCGATATAATATGAAAGAAAATGTTCAAGAATGCGCTGGGATATCTTTTTGGCTGTTTTAAATGCACTATTCACTTGTCGATAATCTTCCTTAAATCCAATTAATTTTACCGTAGTTTTGATATCAGAATTTGTTCGTTCATTTGATTTTAGTTCAATAAAATTCTGGACAGAAAAATCAAAATTTCTTACTCTTCTTTCTTCATTCTCTTCATACACACTGTTAATTTCAACTTTTTCGAATGCTTTTAACCAATTAAATCTTCCTAAACCCTTTCCCCCGAGACTCTCTTTATACGTGCTATCTGCTAAATTAAACGACCTATAATTTTGATCCGTAAATCCAACGCCATTATCTTCAATTTCAAAACTTTGTATTTTGGGTTTGGTTCTTTCGTCTTTTTTATCTTCAGAAATATCTTCAGACGAAAAAAAATCAGTCTCTCTTATTATTTTAACATTGATTTCTCCTTTTCCATTTAATCCTCTTTCATTAATAGCATCTATTGAATTAATTATGGCCTCAAATACAGGTAATAATGCCTTATCCTTAAAATCAGGCATGTGATTTATTTTGCCTCTAAAATCGGTTTGAATAATTACCTGATTCATTAAATCTAATGGTATTTTGATATTAATTAAAAATTTGCTTATTTTTTCTGGCAAATTATTGATGATGAAAAGGAACCCCACTCTCTTGACAGAATCATTGTTGAATATGGCCATTAGTCTGTCACCCTAAAAAACGAGAGATTTATTGGCAATATAACTGCATTGCATCCCCGGAAGGTGAAAGTAAAAAAAAATATGATCTGGCTAATCCCTTGTGTTCGCCAATGAACCGACGACATGCTTAAGTCCTGGTTTCATTAAATATATCACTTGTTTAACGCCGGGTCGATGCGAACTATCCCGGTCTGTCGGACATGCTTGCAACAGGGCTGAGCAACTTTTCAAAAACATCACTGTGCCATACACAGAGGATGTCCCTGTAAGTTCCCGTGTGGAATACCCGTCTGCGTTTTGCGCAGAATAGGTATTCTACGCAAAAACTTTATAAGTAGTCCGAATAAAGAATAGACCATGCAGGGTGGCTATTTTTCCGAGTGGCTGAACAGCTACCGCCAATACCTGAGAATGAGGAATTATTCGTCCCGGACCATTCAGAGCTATGACCAGGTGGTCCGCATGTTCGCCTATTATGTCTGGCTGAAAAGAAACAGCGAACCGGGAACCTTCGACACTCTCTGGAAGGATTTTTCAAACGCCCGCCTCGATACCGACGTCCAGGTCGAACCGGTGATGATGAACGACTTCCTAACCTACATGAATTCGGTGAGGGCATACAAGCCAAAAACCCTGCACCGGATGATGTCCACCATCAGGCTCGTTTTACCGGTTCCTGTCTACGCAGGGGGAAATCTCCACGAACCCGATGCTCGGGATCCAAAGGCCAAGGATCAAGGAGCAGGAACTCCGGTACCTGAAACACAGCCAGGTGATCAGGCTGATTGACTCGATACCCGATGAACGTGACAAACTTATCGTCAGGACTATCTATGCAACCGGGGTCCGGGTTTCCGAGCTTTCAAATATCAATATCGAAGACATCGATTTCGAAGAGCATACCATCAGGGTAAAAGGGAAAGGCGGGAAGATCAGGACTGTTTTTATCGATCCCGAGACGCTGCGGGAAATGGACCCCTTTATCGGTAAGAGAATTGAAGGCCCGCTCTTTGTCGGCCAGCTGGGCCACCATATTTCTCCTAGGGCAGTGCAGCAGATCTTTAAAAAATACGCACCGCCGGGGATTACACCTCACAAGATCCGTCATAGCTATGCCAGCGAACTCTACCGGCGGTCCAAGAACCTCCGGGTCGTCCAGGAGAACCTTGGGCATTCCTCTATCAAGACGACCGAAATTTACCTGCATACCGATCTCGACGAACGGAAACGAGTATACCGGGAATATTTCCCTCTTTCCGACGAAACCCCTCCGCAGTATCCTGCTGGTAAGAACGAGGATGAAACAAAATCCGGAGATCAAAATACGTGACACAATGCGGGTCACTTCGATCATTTCGAATCCCGCCAGGCACGAAAATCACGATTACCGCAATATAACGATATTAATGCCCAATATATTGTTTTGATAGAGAATCATATGCTGCATGAGAAAATTTCCCGCTATTGTTGTTATAATGGCCTCGTAAAAGAGGATTTTTTTAAACACCCCAAATTACCGTTCTGATCCAGGTATACATGGAATCTGAATGGGCAGAGAAATTTTTTCATAACTTCCTGAAGGGTACATCATCGTTCTACATTCCCAAACCAGATCTTCAAACAGGAGCTTTTACCTGAAAAGCTAAGGTCAGCGATCCAAACTAATTGAATTGCAATACAGAGAGAAATGGATTCTGCAGGAATCGGGCAAACCGGAAAAAGAGGGTAAAATTGGTAATCGATGCCATTAAAACAAAGCTCACAATCAAGAAGAGAAATATACGTTCGAATCCATGAATCAGCAAATGGGTGAGAATGGTGATCTCCCTAATTCTCATCGTTATAACGTCTTAAGCAAAATCCTTGGGTATTCTTGCAATATTCTTTCCGGCTTTCCAAAAAAATAGCAGAATATATCCGGGAAACCAGGAACAATGATATCCTGGTTTTAATTTCGTATTCCTGTTCTTTGAATTGGATGTTTGATCCTGCCAGCCACGGACAGGTATTCATTGAACAAACCTCTGATAATTATGGAATTTTATAGAAGCGTTTGAGATCAGAACTCCATAATGATGGAATCTCAATTTTCAAGGGATCTATCATCTGAATCAGGCTTATATTTTACATCCGGGTCATTCCTCCTGCCCCACCCTATTCAATTCCGATTTTTGATCAGGGAGGTCCGGATTCCGTGAAAAAAATGGGGTGGTGAGGTTCGATTCTGACAATTTTATTTTTCCAATGGAAACTGAGTTATATCGAATGCAATCAAGGGTTCCCTGACTATTCTGTTTCAAATTAAGCCTTAAATGACCCCGGTTTCCAGACCTCATCCTCTTTATAAACCATATGTTGCTATATGCTATAAGTATGATCTTTTTCACTTCCCGGCCCTGTTTTTGGGCACCCTGGCATAATCCTTTTTATGAACATCCGGACGGTTTGCATTTACATCTCTGGTAACCTGGTGCCGGTCATGGTAAGTACACCGATATTTAAACCTGATCCTCATTGACGAAATATACAAAAATCAGGCTTTAAAATGAAAAATGGCATGAATTTGTCCTTATTATTTGAAGTTAAGGCGCTAAAAATTGTCAGAGTAATAGTGTGTTTCCTACCTGTCTGTAAGTTGTCAGGGAAGGTTTTTAGGAATGGCAGAAATCCGGCAAGCAGATCAATTCAATAATTCCTTAATACCCTCCGGACAATTCTAAACGGGAGTTAGGTGTCATGACGGAAAAAAAGACCTCTGATGGCATTATCGTGACCTGCAGGAAATGCGGAAACTGGAATATCATTCATGCCGGTACCCTGAAAACCAGGTCTGTTATTGTATGTGCTGTCTGCGGGACCGACCTCGAATGGCAATCATGAGGAAATGGAAGACGATTTTATTATCCATTCAGACCATACTATGATGGTATCCGGGCATCATTTTGTTCATCTGAACAACAGCCAGACCCGGGTCACACAGAAGGACCCCTGTAGTGTAGTGGTCAATCATGCAGGACTTTGGATCCGGCGACGGCAGTTCGAATCTGCCCAGGGGTATCTTCAATCTTAATATTAAAGCCATTTTACCTATTTTAGAAAAATAATCCGTACATGTTTGTAAAAATACCAAATAAATTACACTCCAAAAAAAATGCGGATAAAAAAGATTTAGTCTAAAATAATATTTATCGTAGGAACCGGTACAGCAGACGCCTGGGACGAGTAACTCATCGACTTGCTGAACTGGCTGATCAGGCCACTTGCCGATGAAGTCTCCGAATATACCAGGTCTTCCGATTTTATCGGGTCTACTGGATTCATGAATATAATGGAACTACTGTCATCAGGCAGTGTTTCAAAGATGCTTTCATTGCGGGCTTCCTGCACATGCACTTTCAGGTATGCCGATACAGATCCTATCATTGGCGATGACTGGGTTCCAAGAGAAATTCCCTGTGCATTGATATTGTAATTAAGAACCGTAGGAATTGTAGCGTCAGTGCTGATAAACCTGTCATCTGCAGAAGTCACGGTCGAGGTAAGGGTTGTATCAAAGGCACTTCCCGCCTGTTCGATGTTGCAGAATGCAGGGATAATTCCGTTATCCGCATTTGCAAACGGACAGAGAATCAAAGCTGATGAAGGCTGTGCCTGGGCAGCTCCATCAAGGAGCAGGTCTTCGGTCCGGGTCGCACGGCCGGTGTCTACTGCAATATACTGGATGTTGGTGTTCGCCTTGATGTTGCTCTGGTCGGCGATTGTGTTAGCAGTAGAGACTGCCATCGACTTTGCAAAGGTCTGCTGCCCGGAAACACCGGTATACTGGTCGTTGTAACCGGTGGTATATTGCACCTGTTCTGGATCGAGGGGAGGATCGTGGATCCCGGTCCCGGTCATCGGAATCAGGTCATCGGCACCAAATGCATCCACTACCCGTACAAACAGTATAATTCCACTGACAGGATCATTGGTAAGAGTCCACGCACCGGAATCTGTTTCAGTGACCGTACCGACAACATTTGACGATGTCCCTGTCGTAAGTCCCTGAATTTCCGGTACTGCCGGCACCCCTGTATCTGCATATACCATACACGTAACCGCGATCAATAATATGGCCGCAACAAGCGAAATAACTCCTATTCGTGCCTTCATCATTTCAATACCCCCGATTTTTTATTTAATTATCTGTTACAGTTGCCTGATACATGGTGATTAGGGGAAGCTTATATAAAAATATCGGTAAAAAAATATAAAAAAATATTTCGGGTACTGATTTTCTCAGACCAGGTCCGGTCCTGACTGGTAATGAATATTTTTGTTAAAACTATTGATCGATCCGCTGGCTGAGGACGTCTCCGAGTAAACGAGATCGTCACTCTGGCTCGCGGTGCTGATTTCCACAGACTTTACAAAGGTGGCTGAAGAATTTCTCATGCACTATCCCGCTATCATCTCCATACCTACACGCGATTAAAGTATCTTCTTCCCGGCGTCTGCACCTGGTTTGACATCAAATACCTCAGTAATTTTCATAACTACTGCAGATTTAGGAGTCAGGTTTGGTTTGAGCTCTTTGACCCAGGCAACATCCTGCCTGAAAATCTCGTCATTCGTATGAATAGTAACCTGGCCTTTGAGCTGGAAACCGCCCTTCTCACCCCAGTAGGATATTGCAGCCTGCGGGTTCTCTTTCATATTCATCAGTGTCTTATTGAAGAACTGGTCTGAAATAAGAAGTGTTTCATCATCCAGCAGCTTAAAGGCCCCGATAGGTACGGCATTTGGTATGCTTTTTTTTGAAGAAGTTGCCAGGAACACAATTTTCGTCCCGGCCAGCGATTCCTTGATTTCATCCGTCAGTTTAACCATTGCAGATCCTTCTTACCATCTCTGTACTACTGCAATGA
This sequence comes from uncultured Methanomicrobiales archaeon, assembly GCA_963809105.1. GTDB lineage: Archaea > Halobacteriota > Methanomicrobia > Methanomicrobiales > Methanospirillaceae > CAIKOD01. Next base: position 1,214,780 of record CAWEIC010000005.1, read on the forward strand.
AGACTCAAATGGTTTTCTGTTCTTTACCAACATGCATGGGGAACTATCTGAAAATGTCAAGTTTACTGTACATATGGGTAGCTTTATTGAACATTATGGTGAATAGAAGTGCAATCTGGGACCGGTAACCAAGGCCGTGGCCTGGAGAAGGAGGAAAACATGGTAGCATTTCGAAGTGCCAGAATAATTGGTCTCGTCTGTATACTCTGTGCAATCTTTTCGGTTGCAGTGTATGCCGACACCCCCCTGTATACGGACTCAAACGGGCAGCCGCTTTCCAGTGAATTTGCAATAACGGCTCTCTCCGGGTACACGGATTCGAGCGGAAACCTGCTGTCGAATGAATTTAATGTTCCTTCGATATCCACCCTTGCAGGAAATACAACGTCCGGTACTGCACTGTCAGCATACGTGGATTCGAGCGGAAATGCGCTGTCGAATGAATTTAATGTTCCTTCGATATCCACCCTTGCAGGAAATGCAGGTACCGGTACCGCACTGTCAGCGTATGTAGATTCGAACGGTCAGCCGCTTTCCAGTGAATTTGTATCGGCAGCCCTCTCCTCGTACGTGGATTCGAGCGGAAATGCGCTGTCGAATGAATTCAATGTACCTTCGATATCCTCCCTTACAGGGGATACAACGACCGGTACCACACTGTCGGCATATATCGATTCAAACGGCGTGCCTCTTTCAAGTGAATTTAGCCTGCCATTTACCATCTGAACATTTTATTTTTTTATACATCATCATATAGACGGGATCCCTTGCTATTCTTATTCCCCGGGGTCCTGGCCGTTTAATGGAAAGGTCACGATCAAGGTCTCTGTCCGGATTTCGGGCAGGTCATAAAAGACCTTGAAAACGTTTGAAATCGCAGGCCGACGTTGCAGGGAATCCCCTGCAAATGGCACGAAAACGAAAAATATGTATGGTTTCGTGAAGGTTCCGGCATGGGAACGGACCTTAAAAAATACGGAGGACGATTCCCGACAGCCTGAGACTGATTATACCGATGATCAGGATAATAACGAAATAAATAACAAGGTCAAGAGGCTTTGTCTCTTTATAAGGGATATTCCCTATATTCATATTTTTCGAGGTCCTGTAAGCATCTGCCATCCCGATCAGCATTGCCACGATTGAAACCAGGATCGCAGGAGTATACACAAACCCTGCAAGTTCAGCAATAACAAAGGGAATCGCTTTTAGATATTGCCCGTTATAAGCCTGGCCAAGACCCGGCCAGACAAGGGAAAGGACCGCCGCGAGGACAGGATTTTTTCTTTCGGAGCGAAGACTCCCCTTCCGGGATCCCCAGCGACTCGAACCTTTCAGGCTGAACCCACAGGCGGGACAGATTTTTAGAATATCCCTCGGCCAGTCATCTGGTTTGTAGGGGAGAATTGCCCCGCAGTTCTTACAGATATCGGTGTTATCATCAGGAGATCCTACCATAATGCACTAACAATGTCGACACCAATCTGCCAAAAATATTGTTATCGTTCGAACCGTAAGGGATCACCCTGTCGATAAAACTCTTTCATTAACAATCTGGACGAACGGATAAACGAAGTATAAAAGAAGTTGTTGAAAAAAAACGGTGTTGACGTGGACATAGCATCAACAATTGTTTTGTTTTATTGCATTCTTTGCTGCTCCGCAAGAGAAGATAACGATGCCTGTTCATTCAGGAATTATGCCACAGCGAAAGATGACTTCCTCCTCTTAAAACATAATCCCCAGGACGATGTGGATAAATTAAATTTAACTATTGATCTTTATGTCACTCATCAATGAGTCACAATATGGCAACATTATGAACGTATGGTTCCTGATAATGGCCCGGAACTCCCCGGGCAACCGGTTCACTGGTTTTTAAGAATAGAAAAATTATAGCAATCAGGCATCCGGCAAGCCGGGAAAAGCTTCCTGCCTATTCAATAATCCGGGTCATTTCCGGGTAAAACTTGAGCAGTAACCGCCTTAACGGGGCGTACGCCGATTTATGGTCAATATAAATCCGTTGACTCCCGCCGTCCTTCGTGACAAGTAACAGGTATCCGGATAGCAGCACTGGCCTTTTCAGTTCTATTTTGAGGATATCTTCCTTCCGGAGTTCTGTCTCCTTGTAGATCTCGAGTTCCTCGATAGTTTTTGCATTCTCATCAACGGTCCCGCCAAAGAGCTCTTCCCTGATAAATCCTCCCATTGCCGGGCCCTTCGGGTGACCGAACACGTGTTTCTGGTCCTTGATTATGAAAAGACGTTTGTCAGTGACGTAAATACCGTAGCCACCGACGTTTGAACCGATCGCTCCTGCAAAGTCCCCTCCCTCTGCTGTACCGCGTTTGAGGGACGGACTCGACAGCCCGCCAATATAATGTTCGGCAACCGTTTTTTTCTCCTGGATAACCGGTGGAAGGCCCCCCCTGAGCCTGATGATATTTTCATTACAGATCCGTGCCTCCATGATCCGGCCGAGACGAACGAGAAGCTCTGCTTTCTTATTCCATGCGTCATAACTCGACGGGTCGAGCCCTATCGCAGTGGTGTAGCACCGGACGGCATCTTCATCGTTTCCCCCGGCATTATACTGGTCTCCCTTTTTGGCCCACATCACTGCCTGTTCCCTGGCTTTACGGCCGGTTTCCCCAGGTGTGCCGGCATTCCCGTTTCCCGCGACAGAGGCTGTCTCCTGGATGAACCGTTTCACCCGGTCAAGTTTTGCGCCGCAAAAGAGACAAAAATTGCTGCCCGCTGGTATCTCTTTCCCACAATCCGGACAGAACGTATAGAGACCCCCCTTTATTGCAACAAAGACTCTGACTGTAATCTTATTTAATCATTTAGAAAAGTCCGCTCCCCGCACCTCCTGATAACCCGGATTACCAGGATGGCAAAGAAGCACCAGGGGAAAATTCGTAAGAAAACCGGAATTGGTATCCGGAGAATGCATTATTCTTCGGCTTCGATAATCGCGAGCTGGTACATCCAGTCCATCAGCCGGTGACATTCAAAAACAATGCATTCATCTTCACAGCCGATACAGGGTATCAGTTCTTCTCCGGCGAGGATCTGGTTCGGGTCAAGGGGGCGCCTTTTGGCTTTCAGGATATATGTCTTAATCCCATCCTTCTTAAACTCGGCCCGTTCGATCAGGCCCGTATCCAGGAGTTTTTTAACGATCCTCGAACATTTCCGGCTATCTACGTCAAGGATTTTCCACAATTCGCTCTGGAGCACACCTTCAGGTTTTGACTGGATGACCCGGAGGCCTTCCTCGATAGGATTGCTCATTACCCCTCCTTCAGATGGTTGGGGAGATCGACAGGATGTTGTTACCCCTGATTACGACGGTTCCGAGGCTTCGTCCGCGCTGGTTTACGTCATTCAGCTCGATCGTCTCTTCCATGTGGATATTGAGGTATTCATCTACCGCGACCAGCCGACCCTGTAATTTTCTCCCATCATCTTTTATTTCAACGGTAATTTTCGAATCAACAAGAGAAAATACCTTTTTTATGGGAAGTTACGATTCCGTTAACCATCTGCCTTAATTTAGGGTGTCAGGTAATTAAAGTTTCTCATCCTGCACCCGGCGGGTGAAAGGGAAAACAAGTTGAATTTATCCGGAATTGTGAATCAACCGATTATGAAGGATTATGAGGATCGGAATTATGAATTTTTGAAACAAAGCATAATCAACAGTTTGTGGTGCAAACCTGCAGCAACGATGATTTTCCGCTTCGGGAAAATCAGGGAAACTCAGACAGTCAGGAACAAGGTCCACAACGAGATGGCAATATGCCGTTGAAAAGGATAGAGATCCGATCGATTGCTTTTTTGGAATTAATCATGGATAAAATATTTTCGAGGTCGTAGTGAGGCAAAATCGGGATAATGACAAATGATAGAGAAATTAGTGGCAAATCAAAAAAAAAGCCCTGTTATATAACCGCGGAATGAAATATATATCTCAAAAACCCTACACTTCCGTATATTAATGCCTGAACTGGAATGTCAGACCCTGTGTCTTGGGATGGGGATTCACTACCCCTATTATGTTGATACCGGGTCGAATTTGTTGAAACCCCTCCAAAAGGAAGATAGCTGCTTCTCTCTCTCTCAAAAGACGGATTTTCAGGAATATCTGCAAAAAGCGTTCCGTCCTGCCATGGAATGCGCATTAACGTGGCTCGATTCGGGAGAGTGCCTCTCTTTTAGTGTATCAGGGGTGGCGATGGACCAATTGTTGGATGACGAGTCAGATGCAGCCGAGGTCATGAAACAGGCCGTGAATCACAAGGGAGCTGAACTACTCGGGCAGACCTATTATCACAGTGTTGCCGGCCTTTTTTCAGAAAAAGATGAATTCATGTATCAGACCAGGCGCCATATTGAACTGGTTAAGGAATTGATCGGCAGGAAACCGCTAATCTTCGAAAATACTGAATTTGTCTTTAATTCGGGTCTTGTAGAGATCCTCAAGGATATCGGTTTTTCTGCCCTTTATTCCGAAGGGCATGATCACCTCCATTCCGAACTGAACCCGAATTATGTCTACTCATGCAGGAATCTCCCCCTCCTTCTCAGGAACTGCCGTCTATCAGATGATATCGCCCACCGCTTCCATGACTCAAACTGGGATCAATATCCCCTCTCCCCGGAAACATTTGCACGCTGGATAGCGAAGACTCCGGGAGATTGCATCCATATTTTCCTTGATGCACGCACGTTTTCAGGTAGTCGGGAAGAAGCATATGCGTTAAGTGACTTTTTTGGAAGCCTGCCCGAAGCATTACATTCCAATAATATCACGACAACACTTCCTGAATCGGTGATATCCGGTCCATCAAAAGGTGAACTACGACTGGAAGATATCGGTATGTGCTCATATGACGGTACCTGTGCGTTAACCGGCATCCAGAATATGTTCCAGCAGTCTGCATTCTGGTGTCTTGAGGATGGAAAGACCCTGATAAATGACAAGGAAGTATGGCGCCGCCTCCAGAGTACCGACCATTTTTCCAGGATGGCGATCAAATCGGGATCGTGCGGGAGACTGGCTGCAAGTTGCACGAGCCAGGAAGCGTATGACTATTTTAATGCATACATGCGGGGTCTTGCTCACTGCGAGACAATTGCGGTCCCGCACTTCCGATCCCGCCTTGCAGCGAGGGCTCTCCGGTGCCTTTCTTCTGAAAAAGCATTCCATTTTTTCTCTCCATTTCGTTACATCGGCTATTCAGCGCACAGTCTCAGGGAGTTCTCCATGATCCTCGAGTTCGTCCCGGATGAAGTTTTCAGGTTTCATTCGGATCGGAATGATTTTTCACGCTGGATTTCCGACGTCATCGGCGATGAAAATCTTGCAGCAAAAATTGCACGGTGCACTGGGGCTGATGAGGCAGCAGATATAGTCAGAGAAAGGGTCCGGGAGTTATGCCGCCGTTTAAAATAGCCCATTTCTGCTGGGAATCGCTTCATTCGATACGGGAAGGAGGGCTTTCCCCGGCTGTCACCAACCTGGCGGAAGCCCTAGCAAAAACCCACGAAGTACATTTTTTTACCAGGGGAGAAGGACCGGACCGGGTTATTGATGGTGTTTTTTACCATTTCTGCCAGCCCGAAGGAGAAAACATTCTCGATTATTGCCATAATATGAGCAGCCAGCTCCCGAGCACATTCCATGAATCGGATTCTCCACCGTTTGATATCATTCATTTCCATGACTGGCACTTTATTGATGCATTGCAGGAGCTTCGGGACAGGAACACCGTTCTCACCTACCATTCAACAGAATATGGCAGGAATGGGGGAAATTTTGGTGAATGGCTGGAATTTCACGCTATTTCCCAAAAGGAGTTTGCAGGCGGGTATCTCGCAGGACATATAACGACGGTATCGAAACAAACCAAGACGGAAATAATGTGGCTTTACGGCATCCCGGAAGAAAAGATAACTGTGGTGCCAAATGGAATTGATCCGGGTTCCTACTGGTTGCGGATCGATCCGGGATCGGTAAAAAAGGCTATGGTATTCACCCTCTCGCCCCACTGGTATTCTTTATCGGGCGGCTGGTGTACCAGAAGGGACCTGATCTGCTTGTGGATGCCATTCCCCAGGTGCTCAACCGACGATGGGACGCCCAGTTTATCATCGCGGGAAAAGGAGATATGTCACTCTGAACTCGTTGAGCGGTGTCGTACGTTACCCGTTCAGTTTACCGGCTATATTTCTGATGATGAATACCTTCGTCTCCTGAACGCATGCGATCTTGTTGTGATTCCCAGCAGAAATGAACCCTTTGGCCTGGTGCTGACGGAAGCATGGAGTGCTGAACGATGCGTTGTCGCAACCGAGATTGGAGGGCTTTCAGAAAACATTGACAACTTCGTTGATGGTATAAAAGTACCAGTCAGGGCCGATTCCATCGCCTGGGCTATCAATTATATTATCGAGGATCCATACAGAATGCGTGCAATGGGTCTGGCAGGGAAACGAAAAGTTATCTCGCAGTTTAACTGGAAAACGATCAGGATGAAAATGGAACAGGTGTATGAGAGGGTTGTATCTCCCGTGGATGATAAAACCCTGCCGCCTTTCCTGCAAAGGTTATTCGGGCATCAGAAAGAACCTCAGTGAAAACGTCATGGAAAAGGAATATCAGGCAGGGTTTTCAGCATATGATACCTACCTCTTCAGGCAGGGGAATCATTACCGTCTTTATAAAAAACTCGGTGGGCATCCTGCAGTAATAGATGGGATTCGTGGCTCATGTTTTTCCGTCTGGGCACCGAATGCCTGTCAGGTCACGGTAATCGGCGATTTTAATGCCTGGGACACCTTAAAAAATCCACTCAATGCCAGGTCTGATGGATCGGGTATCTGGGAGGGTTTTGTCGAAGGTGCCCTCACAGGCATGCGGTATAAATATCATATTATCTCCCGGTATCGCGGATACTGCGTTGATAAAAGCGACCCTTTTGCCTTTTATTCTGAAATACCGCCGGGAACAGCCTCCATTCTCGAAAGTACTCCTTTCAAATGGCAGGACGAACCATGGATGGCTCAAAGAAGAGAAGCGGGAGCTCTTTCTGCCCCCATATCCATCTATGAAATGCATCTGGGCTCATGGAGGAAAATTCCCGGCGATACGGGACGGTCTCCCTCGTACCGTGAACTGGCACCCATGCTCTCCAGTCTATCTCATGGAAATGGGATTCTCGCACGTGGAGTTCCTTCCTGTCATGGAGCACCCGTTTTATGGTTCCTGGGGTTACCAGACCGTTGGGTATTTCGCCCCGACGAGCCGGTATGGCAAGCCCGACGATTTCAAGTATCTCATCGACTATCTCCATCGGAACGGGATCGGGGTTATCCTCGACTGGGTTCCGTCGCACTTTCCTTCTGACCAGCACGGACTCGGTTTTTTCGACGGAACACATCTGTACGAACATGCAAATCCAAAACAGGGTTTCCACCCGGAGTGGACGAGCCTGATCTTCAACTATGGCCGGGTCGAGGTGCAGTCATTTCTTATCAGCAATGCCATATTCTGGCTGGACGTATACCACGCAGATGGTCTACGGGTCGACGGTGTGGCCTCCATGCTCTATCTCGATTACGCGCGGCGGGCAGGGGAATGGATCCCGAACCGGTTCGGTGGGAAAGAAAATCTTGAAGCATTATCGTTTCTCAGGAAACTTAATGAGGCTGTATACCGGTATTACCCGGATGTGCAGACGATTGCCGAGGAGTCAACGGCCTGGCCGAATGTCACACGCCCAACCTATACGGGTGGCGTGGGGTTTGGCCTGAAATGGAACCTTGGATGGATGCATGACACATTAAGGTTCTTTTCCAAAGACCCGGTTCACCGTTCGCACCATATGTCCGATCTTACGTTTTCCCTCCTATATGCTTATTCTGAAAATTTTGTTCTCTGCCTCTCCCATGATGAAGTGGTCCACGGAAAAGGCTCGCTTTATAACCGGATGCCAGGGGACGAATGGCAGAAACTAGCTGAATATAAGACTTCTTTACGGGTTTATGTATACTCATCCCGGGAAAAAGCTCCTTTTCATGGGAAACGAGTTAGGACAGCACGGGGAGTGGGATTGCCATAAAGGCCTTGAATGGGAGCTTCTCGGATCGAAGCCATACCAGGGCCTGCGCCGGTGGGTCAGGGATTTAAACAGACTGTACCGTCAGGAAACAGCACTTCACCAGACCGATTTCGACTTTCGCGGGTTCGAATGGGTGGACTGCAGCGACACCGGGAATATGGTGTTCAGTTTCATCAGGAAACACCCGGATTCGGATGACATTCTTCTTGCCATTTTTAACTTCACCCCAGTCCCAAGGCATGGGTATCGGATAGGACTCCCGGGAGGAGGGTCATGGAAAGAGATCCGCAACAGCGACGCATCTGACTATGGCGGGTCAGGGATAGGAAACTTCGGGAAGGTCGTTGCAGCCCCTGTCGCTTTCCATGGCATGGCATTTTCTGCAGAATTCACCCTGCCTCCGCTGGCAGTAATCGTATTGAAATGGCAAGGTGATCGAACGTATGGCGGATAAAATCTGCATTCATGGACACTTTTACCAGCCTTCGAGGGAAAATCCCTGGACGGGCCTGGTTGAACGTGAGTATTCGGCTAATCCCTGGCATGACTGGAACGATCGTATTACCGATCAATGCTACCAGTCCAATACTGCCGCCAGGATCCTTAATGACAGTGGCCTCATTCACAGGGTATCCAATAATTATTCCCGGATAAGCTATGATGTCGGCCCCACGCTGCTGACCTGGCTTGAGCGCGAACGTCCTGCAGTGTACAATGACATTATTCGCGCCGATGTCATGGCAAAGGAACATTTTTCAGGGCACGGCAGTGCACTTGCCCATCCGTATCATCATATTATACTGCCATTGCTCTCCCGCACCGATAAGGAGACCGAGGTACGGTGGGGAATTCATGACTTTGAGACGCGGTTCAGTCGGTATCCCGAGGGAATGTGGTTGCCGGAAATGGCGGTCGATATGGAGACTCTCGATGTGCTGGCCGACCATGGGATTCAATTCACCATCCTGTCCCCACACCAGGCATCGAAGGTCCTGAAGGTGCATGGAGATACGTGGACCGACTTACCCGGAAGCAACATTGATACGACCGTTCCCTATCTCTGCCGGCTTCCTACCGGACGAGAGATATCGATCTTTTTCCATGATGACCGGATCGGCTTGCAGGTTTCATTTGGGACCCTGCTTCAGAATGGCGACCGGTTCGCTCAATTCCTTTTGTCCGCAGGGCCAGGAAACGGCCTTGTGCATTTTGCGACAGACGGTGAGACCTTCGGGCACCATCGTATTTTCGGTGAAATGGCCCTGGCCTGGTGTCTGGGGAAATTAGAATCCTCGTATCCCGGTACACTGACGATTTATGGTGACTATCTTGCCCGCCATCCTCCAGAAAATGAAGTCCGGATCATTGAACGCACCTCATGGAGTTGTCCGCACGGTATCCGGCGCTGGGATGAAGGATGCACCTGCGAATCGGGAAGGCACTCAGGATGGAGCCACGAGTGGAGAGGACCCCTGCGTAATGCTATATCCGCGCTATCCCGGGCACTTTCCCAAATTTATTATCACGAAACGGGCAAAATCTTCGAAGACCCATGGGTTGCAAGGGATGGCAGCATCGCACTAATAATAGACAGTTCGCCCAAATCCATTGAAAAATTCTTCCAGGATTATGCTAAAAAATCCGCCGATACCGGTGAATTCGAAAAGACACTTGGCTTGCTGGAGATGACCAAACAGAGCCTGTTAATGCAGACCAGTTGTGCCTGGTTTTTTGATGATATTGCTGATCCTGAAGCGGTACAGATCCTTAAAAACGCTCAGCGGGCTATCCAGATCGCCCGGGAACAGACAGGGGTGGATCTTGAACCGGTATTCCGGAAGCAGTTATCCGATATTAAGGGAAACCGGAAACAGTTTCCCGACGGCGACGTGGTATACAGGGAATGTGTCCTCACCCGTATGATAGATGCAAAAAAAGAGGCTGCATGCCTGGCATTAAATGATATGAGAAAGCAGGTTCCATCCATACATCAATCAGATGCCATTTCCGAAGGATCCTTTGCGTGCGGCGCAATGTATCCGAAACACGACATTTCTATTGCTGGAAGCCCAATTTATTATTGTTTTATCTCCAAAGGAACTGATTCTGTAACGCTGGGTTTGTCGTTTTCCGGCGATGACCAAGCTCAAAAAATTAACAGGGATCTTCTCCAGGTCTTCCGGAAGAAAGGATATGATGCAGCAATAAACAAGATTTCCTTATCGTACCCCACAATTTTCACGTTCAACGATCTGCCGACCGCAGGGAAAGAAATGATCCTCTATTTACAATATTCAAGGTTCATCCGGACCTGCAATGAAAAAGCAGGAATATTCTTTGACCAGATTACCCGTATTATTGATGGGGAACAGGAACCGCTATCATTTCCTGAACACCTTTCCAACCTAGCCAGGTATGTCCTCCTCTTCCGGATGGAACAAGCGCTCTCCTCACCTGTACCTACGGAAAACGACATGCAAAAGCTTGCAGCGGCAATTTCCAGGTGGAAAATTGTTCTTCCCGGTAAGGCACTGGCAGGATCGTCGGATACGTACATGCAGAGGCTCATGGAAGGCTGGGCAAATCACCCGGAAGATCCCGACCGGTTGAAAGCAGTGATCAATTCCCTGCACCTTCTCCGGACCCTGGGTATCGTACCCGGTCTCTGGCATCTCCAGAACCTTTTTATTGAGGTACGGGATGGTTACGTGAGTACCCCGAAGGCCGGGACCGAAATAAAAGGCCCGGATGCAGCTGACCTGGCTGGAGGAATTTCAGGCCCTTGGACAGGATCTCGGGGTGTTGACACATGTCTGGTAGGCGGGAAACAACGATGGAGATATGATATGATTCCCGGGCGTGGGGCAGGGCTCCTCCTCCATGTGACATCGCTGCCCTCCCGGTTCGGCATCGGCGACACAGGCCCTGCCGCTTACAGATTCGTGTCGGCGCTTTCTGGTGCGGACCAGACATTCTGGCAGGTACTTCCCCTGCACCCGACACTCGGAAGACACCATTATTCACCGTACCATGCCACTTCGGTTTTTGCATTAAATCCTCTCCTGATCAGTCCTGAAGTGATGGTTCAGGACGGGTTCGTCGACGAAAGCGAGCTTTCGGTTCTTCCGGATAGTCACAATACAGTGGTAGATTTCGAAAAAATAGTCCCGCAAAAGATGGATTTTCTTTTAAAAGCGGCCCGGCAGAACCGGTGTGGCGAAGGGAACCCTGTTTATGAACAATTCTGCATCGGGAATCAATTTTGGCTTGAAAACTATGCCCTTTTTTCCGCACTTGTACGTTCTCAAGGGGCAGACTGGTCTGCATGGCCACAAAGTACTAGGGATCGGGAACCATCGGCACTGGAGGGGCAACGGGTTGCCCTCAACCAATTAATTGAGGAAGAGAAATATCTTCAGTACCTCGCATTCTCCCAGTGGAGTGCACTTAAGGCACATGCCTGGAGACACCGCGTCCGGATCATTGGAGATCTTCCTTTATACCCGGCCTATGAAAGCGCAGATGTCTGGGCCCGGCAGGATCTGTTCTGTCTCGATAATGACGGAAAGCCCTCCTCCGTTGCAGGAGTGCCGCCAGACTATTTCAGTTCTGCCGGCCAGTTTTGGGGAAATCCTGTTTTCAGATGGGAGGAAATGGAGCGGCAGGGTTTCTCATGGTGGATTGAACGGGTCACGCATCTCCTGCGGTTATACGATTACATCAGGATTGACCACTTCCGGGGGTTTTTGGCCTACTGGGAGATTCCTGCAAAGGCGGCCACGGCTGCAGAAGGTCATTGGACACAGGCACCTGGAAGGGCATTATTCACCCGACTGGCTGCCAAAATCCCCCCACCTGCCCTCATTGCCGAAGATCTCGGTACGATTACGCCGGATGTCACGGAACTTATGGAATCTTATGGGATTCCGGGAATGAGGATATTGCAGTTCGGATTCGATGGCGATCCCGACAACCCGCATGCACCCGGGGCTATCAGGGAGAACGTGGTTCTTTATACAGGGACCCATGACAACAACACGCTGCGGGGGTGGTTCGAAGAGGAGGCCGGACCGGAAGTGAAAGAAAGGATTTCCTCTGTTCTTGGCAGACTCCCGGCACCAGGTGAGATTTCCAGGGAAATGATCTCAATGGCCCTGGAATCTCCGGCAATCGTCGCAATAATTCCGGCCCAGGATCTTCTCGGACTTTCAGGTGCCGCACGGATGAACCGTCCAGGAACCACGGAAGGGAACTGGCGATGGAGGCTTTGTCCCGGCGAGCCCGGGGCAGAAGACTGGGACTGGTTGCGTAATCAGACGACTCGATCGAAGCGGACCAGGGTGCTATTTCCCCTGTGATGTGGATAAAAAAGAAATATTATTCCGGTGCCAAAGGCGATAGGTAAATGAACATACGTGCAGAATGACCCAATAATCAGGGCAGAGTTATCCAATATCCCTGACCGGATAAACGGCCTCGCCGACCTTGCATACAATCTCTGGTGGAGCTGGCACCCTGAGGGCCGTATTCTTTTCAAACAAATAAATCCTCAGTCATGGAAAGACAGCATTCACAACCCGGTGAAGATGCTCCGTGAGATTCCGGAACACTTCCTTGAACAGGTTGCAGAGAGCCCGGATTACCTCCGGAGGTACGACATTTCAATGTTCCGGTTCCACCGGTACATGACGACCCGCAATGGCTGGTTTACTGAGACATATCCATCTTCCCACTCTCTCACCATTGCCTATTTTTCTGCCGAATATGGCCTGCACCATTCTCTCCCATTCTACGCAGGGGGCCTTGGGTTCCTTGCCGGGGATCACCTCAAGGAATGCAGCGATCTCGGTGTTCCCCTCGTGGCAGTGGGATTCATGTACTCGGAAGGGTATATCCACCAGCGTATCCTCGCCGATGGATCGCAGGACAATATCCACGAAACCCTCGAGCGGGATGCCGCACCCGTTTCACGGGTAATGAACAGCGGCGGACACCAGCTTGTGGTTCAGGTCCCCTATATCAATCCCCCAATATATATCGCAGTCTGGCGGGTCGACGTGGGTAAAGTACCGCTCTATCTTCTCGATACTGATATTCCCTTAAACGATCCCGGGGCCCGCAGGATTGCATCCCGTCTCTATACCGGTGACAAGGAACAACGCCTCGTCCAGGAGATAGTCCTTGGGATTGGTGGGCGAAAAGTGCTCAACGAACTGGGAATCAATTTTTCTGCAGTGCACCTGAACGAGGGACATCCATCATTTGCCCTGCTTGAGGGGATAAGGGAGCGGATCGATGGCGGCCTGTCCTTCGGAGAGGCACTCGACCAGGTGCGGGGGACATCGGTGTTCACAACCCACACACCGCTGCCAGCGGGAAATGACATCTATCCGCCATCCCTTATCGACAAGTATTTTTCTGACTATTATCCTGCACTCGGTATCGACCGTGAGAGATTCCTGGACCTCGGAAGGATTCCCGGTGATTCTTCCGGTAGTTTCAACATGGCTGCATTCGCCCTCAAACTCACGATCTTCCACAATGCCGTTTCCAAACGGCATGGCACGGTATCCAGGCAGATGTGGCAGGTTTTATGGCCGGGTGTTCCTGATGAGAAAATTCCGATAGACGCCATCACCAACGGGATCCATGTACCGACATGGTTAAACCCAAGAATGGAGCAACTCTTCTCAAACTATATGATCCCTGCCATTCCTCAATGGCAGCAGGAGCACGACAATTCCTTAATATGGGAGATGATCGATGAGATCCCGGACCAGGAGCTTATGGGCCCTCCATACCTGGCTGAAGACCAAGCTTTTCAACCGAATAAAAGAGCGAAAACGCCTGCGCTGGGCTTTCCACCAGAAAAAACCTCTCAACCTAGTTGCCGACGGCCTGATGCTGAACCCGACCGTACTTACCATCGGTTTTGCCCGGCGGTTTTCGAGCTACAAGCGGGCTGACCTGATATTCCAGGACCCCGAACGCCTGAAGAAAATCCTGACTAATACGTGGTGGCCGGTCCAGATTATCTTTGCCGGAAAGGCCCATCCCGACGATACTGAAGGAAAACAGATTCTGCAGCGGGTATACCGGCATGCCCTTTCACAGGATTTCGAGGGGAGGATCGCCTTTGTGGAAGATTACGGCGAGCAGGCAGCCCAGTATATGGTCCATGGTGTGGATGTCTGGCTAAACAACCCCCTCCCGCCAATGGAGGCCTGTGGGACCAGCGGAATGAAGGCAGCCTTGAACGGAGTCCTGAATTGCAGTGTCAGGGACGGCTGGTGGCTTGAGGGTTATAACGGAAAGAACGGGTGGGCTTTCGGGGGAGGGGGATGGTCACCTGAACGAAATTCCATTGACGCCGCAGAATTATATAATATCCTTGAAACAGCGATTATTCCCCTCTATTATTCAGTCTCCATGGACGGGGTCCCGCATGGGTGGGTTACCATGATGAAAGAGTCGATAAAGAGTATCGCCCCGATATTTTCATCCCGGCGAATGGTAAAAGAGTACGTCGACCGTTACTATCCTTCTCTTCTGAAGTGTGCTGAAAGCGGGTACGAGAAATGCCCGATCTGATCCTTTCGGAGAAATTTGCCATCAGAAGTTGTCCCAAGTGAAAAAAAAAACGATTATTACTGATATTTGTTAGACATATTTTCAGCAAAGCGTGTGTTTCTTGTAGAATCGGTATACGGATTTGTTTTTTTAATGTGTTTCTGGGAATGGCAGCCTGTCAGCCGATAGGTCCAATGGATATCCCGGTTAATCGGAAAGGAGCTTCCTTAATGACACGGAAGGTCCTTCCAGGTTTTTTGTTTTACTCCATGTCTCCTGCATCGGGATACAGACCTGTCTGCCGTTCAGCTCACCAGCTACAAGCCCCGTCCTCCCATCCAGCAGAGTCTTTACCGCGAGCGAGCCCAGTGAGCTTCCCAGGATCCGGTCGCGGGCAGTCGGGCAACCCCCCCGCTGGATATGGCCGAGAACACAGACGCGGGACTCGATCCCCGTGGCCTTGAATATGTCCTTAGGCAAGGTGGAAACTCCAGCCGGGATGCCCTGCTTCGGATACCACGACGATGGCACTGCGCTTCCCGCTCCTGAAACTGTTGAGAAGGCGCGACGAGAGTTCCCCGGCATCCATCATTTCCTCTGGAATCAGCACCTCCTCTGCACCACCTGCGATGCCGCTTTCGAGAGCGATAAACCCTGTGTTCCGCCCCATTACCTCGATGAAGAACAGTCGTTCCATTGACTGGGCCGTGTCCCTTACCCGATCGATCGCTTCGAGTGCAGTGTTGATCGCGGTATCAAATCCGACACTATAATCGGTGCCATAAATATCATTATCTATTGTTGCCGGTACTCCGGTTACTCCTATGCCGTGTTCCTCATGAAGCAGGGTGCCGCCGTGGAACGTACCGTTACCGCCGACCAGGACCAGGCCATCGATTTCTTCCCTGTGTATAATTTCCGCAGCTTTTACTCTCCCTTCCCTGGTCTCGAATTCATTGGAACGTGAAGTCTCGAGGATAGTCCCTCCACGGTGTATAATGTTGTAAATGGCATTCCTGTCCAGGGGAACAAATTCCCGGTGAAGAAGCCCCTCGTATCCCCGGCGTATTCCTACGACTTCGGTGCCCTCAGCCAGTGCCGTACGGACTGCAGCCCGGATACAGGCATTCATGCCCGGGGCATCTCCACCGCTCGTCAATATTCCAATTTTTTTCATATTCCCGCCTTGTGTCTGCTTCGCCTGATTAATAATTTTATTGTTGTTTCTCTTCATCTGGCTGACTGCCGGAGAAATAGATTTCACCCTAATTCCCAGGTGAATGGAAATGCTTTTACGGGTTAAGGCGCCATCCGGTGATGGGAACCTACCGGAAGAATCGGCAATCCTTTGAGACTATACCTGATATGCGGGTTCCGTCATGACGTGGGTTGAATGAGAAAAAAGACTGTGCGGGATATCGATCTCGAAAACAAACGTGTGCTGGTAAGGGTGGATTTTAATGTGCCGTTCAACGAGGACGGGTGTATCGGTGATGATACCCGTATCGTGAATACCCTCCCTACCCTTCGTTACCTGCAGGAACGGAAGTGCAGGATCGTCCTATGCTCCCACCTCGGCCGTCCGGGCGGGAAGGTTGTCGAATCGCTCAGGATGGGGCCGGTCGCGGAACGCCTCTCACAGCGTATTGGCCAACCGGTCAAAACTATTCCTACCTGTTGCGGACCGCTTGCGGAATCAGAAATCTCGGCGATGAAAGAGGGGGATCTTCTGCTCCTGGAGAATATACGCTTTTACCCCGGGGAAACAAAAAACAGCGAAGACCTAGCGCGGGGATTGGCTGATCTTGCAGACGTATACGTAAACGATGCATTCGGGGTATGCCACCGGCCACATGCATCAGTGGTGGGAGTCCCGAAGTACCTTCCTGCAGTCGCAGGGCTCCTCCTTGAGAAAGAAGTGAAAACCTTTCATGATATTCTCGAATCACCGGAACGCCCCTTTGCTGCTGTTGTTGGTGGTGCCAAATTAGGCGACAAGCTTGGCGTGCTTGAATACATAGTTCCCCGGGTGGACAGAATATTCATCGGAGGGGGCATGGCATCAACGTTCCTTCGCAGCATGGGTTATTCTACCGGTGCATCTCCGGTAGAAGGGGACAGACTGGAAGAAGTCCGGAGTCTCCTACAAACCGCCAAATCTGCCGGAGTGTCAATCTACCTCCCTACTGACGTGGTGGTGGCAGAGAAACTTTTACGGGGCGCAGGAGTTCGCACCGTCCCGGTGAACGCCATTCCCGGGGGATGGGTGATCGCCGATATAGGCCCCGAGACGACCAGGGAGTTCGTCAGGGAACTTTCAACGTGCAAAACGGTAATTTGGAACGGCCCGGTCGGCGTTTTTGAATTACCTGAATTTTCAGCGGGGACAAGGAGTATAGCATTGGCGATCGCTTCTCTCAAGGGAACCACCGTGACCGGCGGGGGGTCCACTGCGGAAGCGGTGACAATGATGGGTCTGACGGATAAAATTACCCATGTTTCCACCGGTGGAGGTGCCACACTTCAGATGCTCTCTGGTAAACCTCTTCCTGGGGTGGAGGCTTTGCTTGATGCATAGGCTCGGGCAGGTCATATGCCATCAATCGTCCCTAAAATGCCGAACGCTGTTATTCTCCGGGATTCGACAATACCTGCCGGTCCACGTGTACGGCAATCATCGGAGCTCCGCGAAGATTCATCCTTTGTCGGGCCTTACAGGAATGTATGGGGTATGTCATCGCA
Organism: uncultured Methanomicrobiales archaeon; assembly: GCA_963809105.1. GTDB lineage: Archaea > Halobacteriota > Methanomicrobia > Methanomicrobiales > Methanospirillaceae > CAIKOD01. Next base: position 1,232,224 of record CAWEIC010000005.1, read on the forward strand.
ATCGATCTCGGGGCAACCCGGACGAGGGCTGCGGTTATTGAAGGAAATGGCAGGCAGGAAACCAGGATAGAACGGAGGACGCCGCATGGTGAAAACGATTCGCTTATAGGGTTCCTCTCCGGTTTGATCCGTGAGATGCGTGGAAGCCTGAAATCCGAAGGTCCCACGGGGATTGGACTTTCAGTCGCAGGTCCGGTAGATATCAACCGGGGAATGCTGCTCAATCCACCAAACATGCCCTTCCGTAATGTGCCGCTGACATCCACTCTCTCGCGGGGGATCTCCCTTCCGGTGAGGATGGTGAACGACTGCCATGCCGGCTTGCTCGGGGAACTGACCTACGGGCGTGCGGAAAACGAACAAAACGTTGTATACATTACAATCTCTACCGGCATCGGGGGAGGAGTGCTTGCCAACGACAGAATAATTCTTGGCCGTTCCGGCAATGCCGCCGAGATCGGGCACTTATACGTTGACAATACCTACGCGCTCCCCTGTGGTTGTGGAAATATAAGTCACTGGGAGGGTTACGCTTCCGGGAGATCGCTTCCCCGTTTTTTTTCCAAATGGTGTCACCGCCACGGTAAGCATCTTGCGGAGCTGTCTGGAGCAAAAGATATTTTTATACTGGCCAACGAGGGAGATGATGGCGTTCTCCAGTTTCTCGACGAACTCGCACTCATTAATGCCCGGGCCGTTTCCGATATAATCGTGGCCTATGACCCGGAGTTAATCGTTTTCGACGGGGCAGTCATGCGTAATAATGCCGATTACCTGATCCGGCCGATGATTGATGCCATCGATCGTTACCTTGATTTACCAAAGATAATTCTCACGGGTCTTGCCGGTGATGCTCCATTACTCGGCGCCGCAGTGATTGCGGATGGATATAATACCCGGTTCGGGAATTTCGAATCCGCATCAGGCAGGAGTTGATCGGGAAAAAAGGAGGGGGAAAACTCCGGAACTCTGATAAATTAATGGTATATTGATTACGAGATGTGGCTGGTAATCCGGTTAATTTTCTTTTTTTGTAATACAGAGATAAATTTTTATTCAAGGTACTTCTATTCCCAGTTTCATCTGAACTTCGGAAACAATCCGAGGATAGTCCCAGGTGTCTGTTTAAAATCTGCCTCCCGGCTCGTCCCCGATTCCGGTGAGATATTACCGCTGCATGGGAAGAGGGATAATAATGAACGATGTATGTTTTGGGTTTGAGGCGCATCAACCATTCAGGTTGAATCGCCGGTTCACTCATAATCCTGATATCAGCCAGGATGAACTGATGGACAACTACTTTGATATGGCGAATAAGGATATCCTTCTCCGGGTCTCACAAAGGTGCTATGGGCCTGCCAGCAGAAAAATTATCGACATGCTGGATGAGGGCTTCCGATGCGCATTTTCCTTTTCGGGAACGATCCTTGAGCAATTGGAACGATGGGATCCCGATACCTTCGAACTCGTCGGAGAAGTTGCCCGGCACGAAGGTATAGAACTTATCACCCAGCCTTACTACCATAGTATAGCCAGTCTTTTTGATGGGAACTGGGAGTTTAAATCCCAGATTAAAAAACATATGGGCCAGCTCCAGACATTATTCGGGAAACGTCCCCGGGTTTGTGCGAATACCGAACTGACATTTTCCAACAGGATTGCCGGTATAATACGGAGATCCGGTCTCGAGGGTGCAATAGCCGAAGGTTGCTCGCAAATCCTGAACGGACGTTCGCCAAATCAGATCTACAGTTGTGACGATCTACCCGTGCTCTTGCGGAACCCGAGGCTTTCAAACGATATCGCCCTCCGGTTTGCTGATCCGGAGTGGGATCGCTACCCGCTTACGTCAGGTAAATATGCAGACTGGCTCGCTGCCTCGCCGGGTGACGCAATCACCATCTTCCTTAATTACGAGACGTTCGGGGAGCATTTTGACGAAAAAACAGGAATTTTTTCCTTCCTTTCAAGCCTTTCCGGCGAGTGCCGTGACCGGGATGTAATTCCAATCCTCCCTTCGGAGATGATTGAACGACACCCTGTCTCCGATATCCTCGATATCCCCGAACCCGTCACCTGGTCAGACCTGGACAACAATACTTCATCACTGCTCGGCAACGAACTGCAGACGACTGCTTTTTCTGCTCTGGAACGGGGAGAAGAATACATAGGAAACAGTCCATTCTGGGGATATCTTCAGACTATTGACCATTTCCACTATATGGCTTCTCTGTACGGATCCAGTGGCGAGCCTCATACGTACCTGAGACACCAGGAGCAGCGTGATTCGTTCTATACCTACATGCGGATCCTTTCAGATTGTGAGGAACGTGCGGTTTTTGAAATGAAGAATAAAAATGCGGCCTGGACATTGCGGACGCTCCCACCGGAACAGGCTTTTTCATTCAGCAGTCCAGTCGGCCCGGTTGGATACACAGCTTATAACCTGGACCAGTTTGTGGAACTGCTTTGGAAGGTCCCCATGGATTCGATTAGTTATCACCAGGAACGGGGAGATTTTGAACACTGGATCAATGATGCATTAAAAGATCCGGGTACTGGCAAAAGCGGTGAAAAAGGAATCCGAGCGGCATGACCTTATATGGATAACCCGGGAAAGGAGTGATGAATTATGGAATCGCTTAAGATAGGTTTTTTTGCTGGGAATCTCTTTACGGAGAACGTGTGGGAGGGTTGGCGAATGCTGCAACTCATCCTGCCGAGATCCTCACCCGGGATCATTCTTCCCACCGACAAGAGAAATATCTTTATTTCTGATATCCTCAAACCACCGAATATATTTGGCGTTCTGTATCATGTTCCACCAATCCGGAAATTACTAATCGACTATGTTATAACCAGATCGTTCACGCGTGCAGTATCAATCATGTGCCCCTAATAATTTTAGATCAGGTCAAAACACACTTTTCAGGTTGTCTGATACAATTTAAGATTAATAAAAGTCTTTGTTGACTCAGACATTATTCAATAGGTCCATACTTCGGGTAATTATTCCCGCACCACATGTGATGACAATGAGAACATTCGTGCAGAACGACCAGGTGGTCAGGTCGGATTTATCACGTATCCCTGACCGGATAAACGGACTTGCGGACCTCGCCTACAATCTCTGGTGGAGCTGGCATCCGGAGGCCCGCATTCTCTTCAAACAAATAAACCCGCAATCCTGGAAAGACAGCATCCACAACCCGGTAAAGATGCTCCGTGAGATCCCTGAACATTTCCTGGAACAGGTCGCAGAAAACCCGGATTACCTCCGCCGCTATGACATTTCAATGGTCCGGTTCCGGAGGTACATGAAGACCCGCAACGGGTGGTTCTCCGAGATGTATCCGGCATCCACCCGTGCTCTTACCATTGCCTATTTTTCAGCCGAATATGGCCTGCACCATTCTCTGCCGTTCTATGCAGGCGGGCTCGGGTTCCTTGCCGGTGATCACATCAAGGAATGCAGCGATCTCGGTGTCCCGCTGGTTGCCATCGGGTTCATGTATTCTGAAGGATATATTCACCAGCGCATCCTGTCCGATGGATCGCAGGACAATATCCACGAAACCCTCGACCGGGAGGCAGCTCCCGTTTCACGGGTGATGAACAGTGAAGCACACCAGCTTGTAGTCCAGGTCCCGTATATTAATCCCCCGATTTTCGTTGCAGTCTGGAAAGTAGATGTGGGTAAAATACCGCTTTATCTTCTGGATACTGATATTCCTCTCAACGATCCCGTTGCCCGCAGAATTGCATCCCGTCTCTATACGGGCGACAAGGAACAGCGTCTCGTCCAGGAGATTATTCTCGGTATCGGTGGGCGAAAAGTGCTCAATGAACTGGGAATTAATTTTTCAGCAGTGCACCTGAATGAGGGGCATCCGTCTTTTGCCCTGCTTGAAGGGATCAGGGAGCAGGTCGAAGGAGGCCTGACATTCGAGGAGGCCCTGAACCACGTCAGGGGGACATCGGTATTCACAACACACACACCGCTGCCGGCCGGAAATGACATCTATTCCGCCTCCCTCATGGACAAGTACTTTTCGGGTTATTATCCTGCACTCGGTATAGACCGTGAGAGATTCCTGGACCTCGGAAGGATTCCCGGTGATTCTTCCGGCGGTTTCAACATGGCTGCATTCGCCCTCAAACTCACGGCCTTCCACAATGCCGTTTCCAAACGGCATGGCACAGTATCCAGGCAGATGTGGCAGGTTTTATGGCCGGATATCCCGCAGGAGAAGATTCCGATAGATGCAATTACTAACGGGGTTCACATACCGACCTGGCTGAACCCCAGGATGGCGGATCTTTTTTCATCTTATATAAACCCGGTTTTCCCTCACTGGCAGCAGGAGCACGACAATCGGGCGATATGGGGTATGATCGACGAGATCCCGGATCGTGACCTGTGGACCCTTCACATGTGGCTGAAGACCAAGCTCTTCAACCGGATCAAGGAACGGGAACGTCTGCGTTGGGCCTCCCATCTTGGGGAACCCCTGAATCTGATCGCCGATGGTCTGATGCTCAACCCGACTGTACTCACCATTGGTTTCGCCCGCCGTTTTTCGGGTTATAAACGGGCGGATCTGATATTCCAGGACATTGGCCGCATTAAAAAAATATTAACCAATTCGTGGTATCCGGTCCAGATTATTTTTGCCGGGAAGGCCCACCCCGATGATATCGAAGGGAAACAGATTCTTCAGCGGGTATACCAGCAGGCACTTTCGCAGGATTTCGAAGGGAGGATCGCATTTGTCGAAGATTACGGTGAGCAGACCGCACAGTACCTGGTTCATGGGGTGGATGTCTGGCTTAACAATCCACTTCCTCCTCTGGAGGCCTGCGGTACCAGCGGTATGAAGGCAGCCTTAAATGGGGTATTGAACTGCAGTATCCGGGACGGATGGTGGCTTGAGGCGTATAACGGAAAGAACGGATGGGCTTTTGGAGGCGAGGGCTGGTCACCTGAACGAAATTCCCTTGACGCCAGGGAACTGTATGAAATCCTTGAAAAGGAAATTATCCCCCTTTATTATTCTGTGTCGCTCGATGGTATCCCTCACGGATGGGTAAATATGATGAAGGAGTCTATCAAGAGCACCGCTCCCATATTTTCATCCCGGCGGATGGTTAAGGAGTATGTTGATCGGTATTATCCTTCTCTTCTGAAATGTGCCGAGAGCGGGTATGAGAACTGCCCGGTATGACTCCTTTTTGGAGATGGTTTCAATAATTTTTTTAAAATCGTCATACTTTCATTGATTTATGGATTTGAATCAGCTATGAAGAAAGATTGATGGGTAATTTGTCATTATTCCCTTCTGAATTGGCAACGTACTGCATCATAGTGGCAGCTATGTCCACCGCGAGCCTGACCCTCCAGTCCACATCGTTTAAAGCACTACGAAGTCTCTTGACCGCAGAGGTGTTTCCGATTTTAAAAATTGCCATGGCAGCGTGTATCCGGACGTCTGCATTCTCGTCGCGGAGCAGAGAAACCAGCGGATCAAGAGCTGAATCATCCTTCAGCTCACCCAGTGCATCACAAATTCTCATCCGGACTGCCCAGTCATCGTCATTTAGTGAGGAAATTAATGGTCTTACCGCACGAACATCCCTGATCCGCCCCAGGGCCCAGGAAGCACGAAGTCTTACAACACTATCCGGATTATTAAGCGAAGTAATCAATACTTCTACTGCAGGTTCACCGATATTTACCAGAGCTGATGCAGCCCCCCAACGTACACTTTCATCTTTGTTGCCGAGATCGGTTACGTACATCTGGATGTCTTCAGACGAATCAGCCATATCAGATCGAAGGCGGATATATAATGTTAATATTTAAACAATTGTGTGAATTACAAAAATTGATTGATCTTCGTACATGACTGATCCTTCGAGTATACCGGTATTTGCATACTCTCGGGGTAAACCAATAATTTTTCCCTGGTCAATACAATCGTCTGCTTGAATTTATTAAAATAAATGAACGGTCCCCTGTTATTCGGGAATCGGTTCCCAGCGGCTCCTCAGTGCTTTTTCCACACCGGGAAGAGTCATATATCCCATCCCGTCGAGCGATAGGCGGTGCGGTTCGAAGGGGCCGTGTGCCCTTAAAAGATCGGCCAGATTGTTACAGCGGGCCCTCACCCGGTCGAATCCCGGGTCGTCGAACATGTCCGCCGGACCGATAAGCTTCCCGTTGCAGACCTGGAACCCGAGGCACGTTACCCTGGGTGGGCCGTCGAACCGCGTGCAGTTGGCATCGCAGACGCCGACCGGCATAAAGGGCCCGTGATGGGAACCCCGCATCCAGCCTGCGACGATAACCGGTATACAGAACGGCTCGATGATCTCGCCAACGGCAGGGAGCCCGCTCTGCCCGCGGACAATCATTACCGGGTCGTCATTTCCCATGTAGCGGCCGGCTGTAAGGTTCAGCCGCCGGGTGCTTGTCGAGGCGGCGGGGACCCCGTCTTTCCTTGCCACCGCCTTTATCAGGTATCTCGACGGCGCCCCGATATAGGCCAGCAGGCTGTAGGACTCCTCGGGAGTGCTGAAGAAGATCCTTCTTCTTTCAATAACGTCGTGGACCTCGAAGACAAACCCCTTGTGCATCGAAGGGTCGATGACAAGGCCGGGAGTATTGAACGGGTCGGCAAAGATCTTGAAGAGGAAGAAGTTCCATGCCCCGGGCTCGGTCTTGTCTGCCATGAACACCAGGACCGGATCACTCGCCCTCTCCTCGAACTCCATTTCGGCAACACCCGGACCCATGCCCTTGACATTGCCCGAAAATGCATCTGCCAGCATGTCCTGTCCTGCTCCGTATAACTTCATTTCTTTTGCGATGGCGGTACATGCAGTGAATACATCCCAGGCAAGCTTGTGGATCTTCTGGTTATCCACGCCATGGGTATGTGTCATGATCAGTTCGAGGTCATCCCCGCAATGGGTGACGAAGGAGTCGGTCAGAAGGGTACCTTCCTGCTCTTTCAGCATTTTTGCCGCTCTTTCAAGCAGTTTAGGGTGTGTGCGTGAATGTCCGGGAAAACTTCCTACGTCAGCTTTTATCACTGATATGGTAGTTTTTGGCATAGGATCACTGTACCTGATCTACGCCCCGGGAAAATAAGTATTCTGTAGGTCAGGACATCGATTTCCTAACGAGAGAAGCTGATCCATACGAACTGAATGCCCTGAAAAAGATCAGGCTTTCAGCGTATGCCATGGCCTGGATTGCCTGTTCCGTGGCTTCATCGACGGAATAGATCTCCCTGAAGAATTCTTTTATCGCGTATTTGCAATTGCCGTCAAATATCTGGGTATCTTTTTTCCCGGGATTCTGTGCCCGGTAAGTCTGGATGGTCCATTCCTGGATCTCCCTGTAGAGACTTGGTTCATAGATTTTCAGAACATTGAAAACAATGTCCTGCCAGAACGTGCCAACGTTCCCCTTGATGATATCCCCTTTCGGAAAATGCAGGTTAATCAGGTCGCGGGGAGTGCCTGTGATGCCATGTTGGGCGATACCGACATGAAGGTTGTTCTCTCTCAAGGCACTGGCAATGGCTTTCGTCTGAGGTATATCGATGGACAGTTGTTCGATCACGTTCCCGTTTTGATCGTATACATGACCGTGTGTGCTTCCATTGGCAATCGCAAGCACTTGGGGATAAACATCACGTTCATTGAGGGCTTTGATGAATTCGACTGCTTCCTCGGGCCTGGTCAGGATTAACCCCTGGCTGTCTTTTCTCCCGATCTCCCCGACTTCCACCTCGAGACCGAAATCCCTTCCTTTCATTTTGTTCCTGATGTAGAGTGCCAGGTCCGAGGTGATCCGGATGTTTTCCGACAGCTCCTCCCTCACATTCGTACCTTCAAAATTGAAGAGATGAGAGGCATCGATGGCAAACGAGGTGAACCCTGCGTCGATCTGGGCGTCTATCAACTGCTTCGTCTGTTCGGCTTCCTCTGCATCCCCTTTTTTTATTGTGATGTGATCGGCATGAAGCGCCCAGATATCGCACTGTGCTTCACTTGCTGCCTCCCTCATTTTCTCCCCGAAATCATGGGGTGTGAGCCCCGTATATCCCCCCTTCAGGTCACTTTCGGATCTGGCAAGTTCCATGAATACCGCAGAGTCGGAGTCTTTTGCAGCCTTGAAAATTCCCTTTGCTACCGTGGCAATCCGTGTATTGGCTGCCATCACAATCATTGGTTTCCCGCTAATCCCCTTAAAAATCGTTGAACCCGGTATCGGACCGTAATCGTTATCGCTCATAAGCCGTCATCCTGTAATATTCACCCTTCGCTGATAAACTTTTCAATCAGACCGATCTCTTTTTTGCCACCTACGTAGATCGGGGTTACATCATCGATTCCTTCCGGCTGGATATCCCGAATATTCATCACTCCGTTGCTTATCGCCCCGCCTGCTTCAGAAATGATCATCCCCATGGGATTTGCTTCGTATAATAATCTTAATTTCCCCTTTTCCTTACCTTTAGACCCGGGATAGGCGAATACTCCCCCCTTATGGAGTATCTGGTGCACGTCCGCGACAAAGCATCCACTGAAACGAAGTTTATATCCGGCCTGCTCATGATGTTCAATCCACCGTGCGTGAGCCGGGAGGTAGTCCTTACGGAGGGCGCCGGGAGCGTATATTTTTCCCTCAGGGATTCTTATGTTCTCTTGTTTTAACCTGAATTCAGCCGATTCATTCAGGTAGAATTCATGGACTCCATTTCCCGTGGTATATGTCATGATCGTCAGCGGTCCGTAGAGGAAATACAGGGCGGCAACCATTTTTACCCCTTTTTGAAGTACATTGCCGGGATATATACCGATGATGGACCCGTACAGAGATTCACGTCGATGAGTGAAGATCCGTCGAGGGGATCGATGACAACGCCGAAATCGTTCTTCGGATTGTCGACAACGATAATCTTGTGTTGTTCTTCCGTAGCGATAAAACGGGCAAGGCGGGTATTCCGGAGGCCGGAAATAAATACCTCGTCAGCGTATTTGTCGAGTGCCATCTGTTTTTCGCCGAAAGGATTTACGGTCTGCTCATCCGCCGGCATTTGTTTCAATGCTTTGAGATATCCCAATTTGACCTGATGAGCCTGTTTACTCAGATGAAGGATCAGTTCGCACAGATTTTTTTCTGTGCCCTCTTTAATAAGGAAATCTTTCAGTAACATCTTTAAGCCCCTCTTTACCGGTAAATCGTTTGCAGAAATCCGCGAAATGGCGTGTCCGGGGTCGATGGTCCCTTACCTGTCCCCGGGCGTTTATAGATGATTAAGCCTGAAGACATAAAAATATGGTTTTTTTGTCATGTATCCGTACCAGCCACCGGATAATCATGGCCTTGAAATAGTCTGCCGGATTGCAATGGCAGCGTTCCACAAAACAGGGAGTATCCGATAACCGGGCACTACTAAAAATTATGACTCGTTTACCGGGATTTCCGGCTCGTCATGCCGCTCACGGTATGTGACCTCGAGGACCCCGTGCCGGAACGATACCGATACCGAGTCCTTCTCGACGGGAGGTACGTCGGCCGTTGCCTCGTAACTCCTGACCCCGTCTTGCGCCTGGATATGCACGGTATTACCCGAAAACATCACCTGGACATTTTCAGGCGACAGGCCCGGCAGCTCGGTCAGCAGTTTTATTTCCTCATGAACGCGCTGGACCTCTATCATCGGTTCCATAGCGACCGGCGGCCCTTCCCGAACCTGGTGAGGGTGTCCGCAGGGACGATCCGGCATGTTTACGAATATCCTGAAATTGAAGATAACCGGGGCGGGATGATCGCTCATTCCCGCCTTTTCAAGCATCTTTTTTATGATCTCGCCGATGTTTCTGATGTCGTCGTCTGGTTCTGAAGTCATAGGGTATGTTCCGTCATGCAGCCCGTTTCAGTTGCTCCTCAAGTTCGGAGGTGAGCCGCTTTACCTCGTTGTAATCTTTCTTTCTCTGGAATACCTGTTTCCGGAGTTCATCTGTGCCGATGTCCTTTGCTTTCCGGAGTTCGGCCCGCTTCAGGATACCGACGGCATTCTCGAGGATCTCCTTCTGGTCATGGTTGTAGAGCATCTCCCATGACTGGCGTTCGGCCGCTTCGAGAGCGTCCTGGTCGAGCGATCCCTTTACCCGCTTTTCTGCATCTTCAAAGTGGGTGCGGGTGATGCGGATGTTGACAACGGCATCCTGCCGTTCCTGTTCGTTTTTATCTCCCATAACGGTAATAAACTCGCGCATTGCACCAAGTTTTGCCTCCCTCACGAGCCCCTCGATATCGGCACCGACATATCCTTCCGTCTTTTTAACGAGTTCGTCGATACTGATATCCTTGGTAAGGAGCGCGTCGGCGTTCCGGAGATATACTTCGAAAATCTTCCGGCGCCCCTCCTCATCGGGTGGCGGGACATAGATGTGCCGCTCGAGCCTTCCGGGGCGGAGAAGTGCAGGGTCGATCATATCCGGCCTGTTGGTTGCGGCGACGACCGTGACATTCTTCAGCTCCTCGAGACCGTCGAGTTCGGTCAGGATCTGGGATACCACGCTCTCGGTCACATGGGATGATCCCATGTAGGTCCCTCTCTTCGGCACGAGGGCATCGACCTCGTCGAAGAAGATAATCGACGGGGAGGCCTGCCTGGCCTTCCGGAAGATCTCCCTGACACCTTTTTCAGACTCCCCCACCCATTTCGAAAGGAGCTCGGGTCCCTTGACCGATATGAAATTAGTCTCGGATTCATTTGCCACCGCCTTTGCAAGCAGTGTTTTCCCTGTCCCCGGCGGACCGAAGAGCAGGACCCCTTTCGGTGGTTTGGTCTTCAGCTGATCGAACACGAACGGGTATTTGATGGGCCATTCCACGGTTTCCTGGAGGTCTTTCTTGACATCGTCAAGACCGCCGACATCATTCCACGTGACATCCGGGACTTCCACGAGGACTTCGCGCATTGCACTCGGTTCCACATTTTTTCTGGCTTCGTCAAAGTCGGACGCGGTCACCTTGAGGTCGTCGAGGATCTCCGCAGGGATCTCCTCGTCGGCTTTGATCTGTGGGATGACCCTCCTGAGAGCCCTCATCGCGGCTTCCTTGACGAGGAGCGCAATGTCAGCACCCACGAACCCATGGGTCGTGTTGGCGTAGTTCTCGAGATTGACGTCATCCGAAAGCGGGACCCCCCTCGAGTGCACCTGGAAGATCTCGAGCCTTCCTTTTTTATCGGGAATGCCGATCTCGATCTCCCGGTCAAACCGTCCGCCCCGGCGGAGTGCCGGGTCGATCGAATCCGGAAGGTTGGTCGCCGCGATAACGATGACCTGCCCCCTCCCTTTCAGGCCGTCCATCAGGGCAAGTAACTGGGCAACAACACGGCGCTCGACCTCTCCCTTCGTCTCCTCGCGTTTCGGTGCAATTGAATCGATCTCATCGATAAAGATGATTGTCGGTGCATTTTCCTGGGCCTCGTCAAATACTTCCCTGAGTTTTCCCTCGCTCTCCCCGTAGTACTTGCTCATGATCTCGGGCCCTGACAGGGTGATGAAGTGTGCGTCCACCTCGGTTGCAACGGCTTTCGCGATGAGGGTCTTGCCGGTCCCCGGAGGGCCGTACAGAAGCACGCCTTTCGGGGGCTCGATACCCAGTCTTTCGAAGATCTCTGGGTGACGGAGCGGCAGTTCGATCATCTCCCTCACCATCTGGAGCTCGCGCCCGAGACCGCCGATATCTTCGTAGTGGACGTCGGAAATTTCAGATTTGCCCTTCTCAGGTTTGTACGGCTCCTCTTTTAATTCGATCTCGGTGTCGTCTGTGACAATCCCGCTGCCCTTCGGAATTACTTTCGAGATGACAAAGGTGATCGGGTTGCCAATCACATCGACCCTGACGCTCTGCCCTTCCATGACGGACCGGCCTGAAAGGACCCGGTGGAGATACTGTTCCCCTCCGATGAGCCTGATGGGCTGGGTCGGCGAAATAACAATTTTCTTCGCATAGCCGAGCTCTATCCTCCGGATCTTTACGGTATCGTCGATGCCGGCCCCTGCATTGCTCCGTACGGTGCCGTCCATCCGGATAACCGCATTTCCTGTGTCCTGCTGGAAGCCGGGCCAGACGATTGCGGTCGCCTTTTTCTTGCCCTGGATCTCGATCACATCCCCGCTGACAAGGCTGAGGGCCCGCATTACCTCGATACTTACCCGGGCAATTCCCCTTCCGGCGTCGTCGCGGGCAGCCTCACGGACCACCACTTCAGCATAATCTTTATTTGCCATAAACACTAACTCCTGGTAAATGTTGGCTAAAAGTAAGCGTTCATCTGATATAAAGTCTGGTGTAACTGCAGGACTCCGGGCGATCAAATCCCCGATGTAAAAGATTCGATCCGAGGACAGGGACTCTTCATTTTCTCGCCGGTTTAGTTTCAATCCACCGGAGGACCTTCCCGCATCGTTCACATGTTCGTGCCCACTCGACGACATTCGAGGAATACTGGTTGAACCCGTGTTTCCTGCCCCATTTGTGAAAACCGAGCCTGCAGAGCAATGGTTTTCCCGCCATTTGATTCATGTCCCCTGGCAGGGGCCGGGATGCACTTTTTCATGCGGCCCCCGGCACCTGATGATCTCATGTTCGGTCACGATCATGTCCATTGCCACGTCGTTTGGTTCTGCCGGTATTGATGGAAATTCCTGGCAGGAGAATGCCACGCCGATGCTGCACAGGTCCCGGTGTCCCGACAGGAACCGGTCGTAATATCCTGCCCCGTACCCGAGGCGGTGCCCCCGCCGGTCGAAAGCGAGCATCGGGACAACGACGGCCCCGATCTCATCTTCCCGGACAGGGATTTCATTCCCGATCGGCTCGGGGACCGAAAATGTGCTGCAGACCAGGACCGAAGGGTCGTTAACCCGGGAGAGTCGCAGGGAACAGGTCTCTCTCTCAATGATCGGGACAACTACCCCGACGTCTTCCGAAAGAAGTGCATCCATCAGGGGCTTCGTATTCACTTCCTGTCCCTTCGACGCGTACAGCATGACGATCGCCTGGTTTTCGAGTATGTTCCGTACCGACCGGCAGATAACATGGCTTTTTCTGTCGACCTCTCCCGGGGTCAGTCTGCCTCGTTCGACCCTCGCCCGGTCCCTGATCTGTTTCTTTTCGGATTTCCTCTCAGGCATGTGTGCGATGTGATTGTTGTTGTGTGACAGGCATAAAGTCTGTTATGGGAACAGCCGCAGGAAATCATCGGAGGGCACCGGGAAATGCTATAACGGCCTCTGTTAACTATCCCCTCTTTCTGTTACCCACCTTGGCAGGAAGGAGTTTTGCGCTCCCCTGCCCCTCCCTGCAAGGATATCCGGGGTGAAGCCGGGAACATTACTGGTAATGATAGGGAACTCTGATCGGGAACTCCTTTCGAACCAGATTAATATCAGGCTTTCCGGAAAAAAAATCAGAATGAGAAATTTTTATTCACGATCTTGATCGCACAGAAATCTCCGCACATCGTGCAGGCATCGCTGTCGGCCGGCGACCGCTCGTCCCGTATCGCCCGTGCCCGTGCCGGGTTTATGGCAAGCTGGAACTGGCGTTCCCAGTTCAGTTCCCGTCGTGCATGCCCCATCTCGAGATCTGCCTCCCGGGTCTTCTTCAGCTTGATCATGTCGCCGACGTGTGCTGCAATCCTGGAACTCATAACTCCCTCATAAACTTCTTCAACGGTGGGTAGCGCCAGGTGTTCCGCGGGGGTGACATAACAGATGAAATCCGCACCCAGGCTCGAAGAGATCGCAGCACCGATAGCCGCGACCCTGTCATCGTAACCGGGTGCAATATCTGTTACCAGCGGGCCGAGCATGTAGAACGGCTTCCTGTTCGTTACACGCTTCTGGAGCACGACGTTCGCTTCGATCTCATCGATCGGCACATGCCCGGGTCCTTCGACAATAGTCTGGACGCCCTCTGCATGGGCCTTGTCGGCGAGTTCCGCATTGATCAGGAGTTCCTGGACTGCCGCCCTGTCGGTTGCGTCATGCACGGCCCCTGCACGCATGCCGTTCCCCATGGAGAGTGTTACCTCGTGCTCCTTCATGATCTCGAGAAGGTAATCGAATTCGGAATACAGCGGGTTCTCTTTCTCATTATGGATCATCCAGGCGGTCATGAACGCCCCGCCCCTGGATACAAGACCGCAATGCCGTCCCTGGTTTTTCAGGCGCTTGATCGTTTCGTAATTGATCCCTGTATGAATCGCCATGAAATTGGTACCGAGTTTTGCCTGCTCTGCGGTGATCCTGAAAGCTCGTCCTCTTTCATATCGACGACCGCACCGTATTTCCTCGCGGCCTCGATAAATGCCTGGTACAGCGGGACGCTTCCCACTGACAGCGACGTGGCCGCGACGATACTCTTCCTGATCTCGGAAAAATCCCCACCCGTGGAAAGCTCCATCAGGGTATCGGCTCCTGCACGCTCGGCTGCCCTGGCCTTTTCTATTTCCTGACCGATATCGACAATATCGGACGATGTCCCGATCGAAGCGTTGACCTTCGTGCGGAGACCTTCGCCGATACCACATACCTTGACCTTCCGGTACGGTGATACGGGTATAACAATATGTCCGGCGGCCACACCGCGCAGGATAAACTCTTCCGTAACACCTTCTGCCTTTGCAACGGCCCGCATTTCATCGTTAACAATACCGTTCCGTGCATCACCGATCATACTCATAGCCTTACCGTTGGGATATTGACAAGATAAAGGCTTGTTTTATTAATCGGGGACTAAATCTTGCTTGTTAACTCAACAAGTAAAGTTGTTTTACGTTTAGGCAACCCTGCTTTAGCAACAAGAGGAGAAAACATGGCCGGTGGGGAATTTTCCCGACAAAACCATTCATCTTCACTACCTTCAAGACCTTTTCCCGCACATAGTAATAAATTAGGTCACCCGTCGTTCATGAAGGTAAATTTCGGAGGTTTTGTCCCGCTTTCCACGGTAGACTGGCGGGGAAGAGCGGTTTGCACGGTTTTTTTCAGGGGCTGCCCGGTAAGGTGCACCTATTGCCACAATGCAGGAATCCTGACCGGCGAGGACTTCCGGCCTTTGGAAGAGATTGCCGGGATGATCAGGTCATCGCTCCTCCTCATCAGCGGCGTGATATTCTCAGGCGGAGAACCGACCATGCAGAAGGAAGCCCTGGTTGCACTTGCAGGGGATGCGAAAAAAATGGGTCTCCTTGTAGGGGTGCAGACGAACGGGGTATACCCCGGCACACTGGAAACCCTGATATCGCAAAAACTCGTGGATAAAGTGGCGCTCGATATCAAGGCCCGCTGGGAGCGTTATAACAACCTCCTGAAAGTCCCGTGTGTCGAAAAAGTCCGGGAATCCCTGGCAATATGCAGGAAAAACTATACTTCGGGAAATCTGCCCGAGTTCGAGGTTGTCGTGACACTTTTTCGCGGGTATGAAGATGAAGTAACCTATATTGCCCGGGAGGCAGGGGATGTCCCCCTCGTCCTGCAACAGGGAGTCCAGGGGTCGATTGCGCCCCTGACGGCAGAAGAGATGAAAAAAATAGCAGACCGGTTATCGCGACCGGTAAGGATCCGGACACGGGAAGGAGGTGAAATTGCCTACGAAGGTAATGGGGGTCGTTGGATTCCCTGCGAGCGGTAAGGGGGAATTCTCAAAAATCGCCCAGGCGATGGGCATCCCTGTTATCGTCATGGGTGATGTGATACGGGAGGAAGTAAAAAAAGCGGGCCTCCCGCTCACCGATGAAAATCTCGGACGGACGGCGAACCTGCTCCGTGCCACGGGAGGAATGGATGCCGTGGCAAGGCTTTGTGTCCCGGTGATCGAACGGGAGCATGCCCGAATCGTCCTTGTCGACGGCATCAGGGGCGATTCGGAGGTCAGGGTATTCCGTGGGCATTTTCCCGGTTTTATCCTGGTAGGTATCGATTCGCCGTTCGATATGAGGCTTGAGAGGGTCAATGCACGGGGCCGGACCGACGATGTCCATACCCGTGAAACCCTGAAGGCCAGGGACGAGAGAGAAACTACATGGGGACTCGCATCGGCCCTTTCCGAAGCCGACTACATGATCAGCAATGCCGGCACGCTTGAAGATTTTTCACTGCGCGTGAAAGAACTGTTGTCCAGGATCCGGGAGGAAGCCTGACGTGAAGGTAGTCCCCTATTTTTCATCCTCGTCGAAAGTGTGGGAATCGCTTGAATGGGTATACGGTATAACGGATGCCGGGTACGAGGGCTGGGAGATCGTTGCCGAAGGCAGTTACCGCCTCGACGACCCCGGCAACCGGAAAGCGATCCGCGAAGTTGTATCGTCCACGGGGCTCGGCATCACCGTTCACGCACCCTATGGCGATCTCAACCTCGCCACCCTCAACCATCCGATCTGGGAAGAGTCTGTCTCCCAGATCAGCAGGTGCATTCAATATGCAGCTCGAATTCACGACGAGGGTCACCATCCATCCCGGGTATCTCTCTCCGGTGGGAAAATTACTTCCCGAATCTGCCTGGCGGAACCAGAAGGAGGCTCTCCGGCTCATCGGAAAAGTCGCATCAGGCTGCGGGGTACTTGCCTGCCTCGAGAACATGATCGGGATCAGGGAATTTCTCTGCCAGAGGCCGTTCGAACTCGCCGGTATGACGGAGGGGATTGAGGGAATCGGGATGACCATCGATTTCGGGCATGCGAATACCGTCGGCCTGGTGAAGGATTTCCTCCCGCTCCTCGGTTCTGCAAACCATATTCACCTTCACGATAATCACGGGTTTTCAGATGAACACCTTGCTCTCGGTGAGGGTACTATCGACTGGGAGACGGTTGGGCCGGCCGTGAAATGCGCATATTCCGGCGTTACGGTTGTCGAGGGAAGGTCGCTCGAAGAAGCGAAAAAAAGTATGATCATGTTCAGGAAATGGTTTTTATGACCGGGGAAACACTCCAGGTCTATTTCCTCGGGACTGCAGGGGCTCTTCCGACACCGTTCCGGAACCCGCCGTGCATTATGATCAGACGGGGCTCGGACACGCTTCTCTTTGACTGCGGCGAAGGTGCCCAGCAGCAGATGATGAGGGCAAGGACCGGGTTTACGGTAGACGCGATCTTCATTACCCACTGGCATGCCGATCACTTCCTTGGTATAATCGGGCTCGTACAGACCCTCTCTTTTAACGGAAGGAAAGACCCGCTTCCTGTATACGGCCCGGGATGGGTGCATGAATTTGTAGCCGGTCTCGGACAGATCTGCCGGTTCAATGTAAAATTCCCTGTCCTTGCAGAAGAGCTGACACATGGATCGCTGATCCGTTTCAACGGCTATTCCGTGATGGCATTTTCGACCAATCACGGTCTTGAAAGCCTGGGATATGCCCTCGTGGAGGATGAACGCCCGGGCCGGTTCGACCGTGAACGGGCAGTTTCCCTCGGTGTAAAACCCGGGCCGTTGTTCGGGCGGCTCCAGCGGGGTGAGACGGTAACGGTCACGAGGGACGACCTGACGGTCGAAGTTCATCCCGGCGATGTGATGGGACCCCGCCGTCCGGGCCGGACCGTTGTATACACGGGCGATACGAGGCCGGTAATCCGTGAAATCACCTCGGTTACTGACCAGGCTGACCTCGTCATCCATGACGCAACATACGACGATTCCGAAATTGAACGTGCAAGGGATGTCTTTCATTCGACTTCGGGAGAAGCAGGCGACGTGGCCCTGGGGCTATCGGCAGGCACCCTTGCCCTGGTCCATATCAGCTCACGCTACACCGGTACAGCAAGCCATATCAGGGATGCAGCAAAAAGGTTTTGTGGCAATGTGATCGCCCCCGATGATCTTGATATGCTTGAAATACCATTCAGGGATTAAACCGCAGGGCTCCCGGGAAATAATGAAAAATTCCGGCGAAAACAGCAAGTAAGGAAAATATTTGAGGATTTCATATGGAAGATGATGAAATAACAGTATATCGCCTCGGGGCTACATGTGACCTCGGGGACGTCGAGGAGGGCAACCTGTATGCCGGACGGGTACAGGGTTTCGCAACGTTCGGTACAGTTCGTCCAGTTAAATGACCGTGTAAAAGGACTTGTCCACAAGAGCAACGTGAAGACCGATCATAAGGAACGGGAGACCATCCTCGTCCGGGTGAAGGCAATAAGGAATAACGGGAATATTGACCTCGAGGAAGTCGTTGTCCCTGTCTATAAAATCCAGACCGTCGAGAAGAAGAGTACGGCCGTCCTCCTCTCGGATCTCGGAAAGAAGATTGGAAGAACGGTGAGAATCGAAGGGGAGATCGCCCAGATAAAGCAGACGAGCGGGCCTACTATCTTCACCATCGTAGATGAATCGGGAACGGAAAACGCCGCAGCCTTTGTCGAGGCCGGGGTCAGGGCATATCCTGAGGCAGAATTAAGCGACCTTGTCAGGATTGTAGGGGAGGTAATGCAGCGTAATAACCAGTTGCAGATAGAAGTCGATTCCCTCACCGTCCTGACCGGCCCGGAAGCGGAGTCGGTGCGATCAAGGATCGATTCGGCACTTGATATCAGGTCGGAACCCGCCGATATACCGCTCCTTGTAAAAAGCGAAGTCCTCGAGAAACTCCGGCCCGAAATGCGTAAGATCGCGAAGATCATCAGGCGGGCAGTGTTCACATCCCAGCCGATCATCCTCCGCCACCACGCCGATGCAGACGGGATCTGTTCTGCAGTTGCGATCGAACAGGCGGTTACCTCGCTGATCAGGGAGTCCGGAGGGGATTTCGATTCCGATTATTTCCTTTTCAAGCGTGCCCCTTCAAAGGCACCTTTCTACGAGATAGAAGATATTACCCGGGACCTCGACTTCTCGTTAAAGGATCATGTCAGGTTCGGCCAGAAAATGCCCCTCATACTCCTGACCGACAACGGGTCAACAGAAGAGGATCTCCCCTCGTATTACATGGCCCGGGTCTATGACCTTCCCATCGTCGTCATCGACCATCATCATCCTGATGCAATCGTGGACAATTTCCTGTCAGGCCATGTAAACCCGTATCATGTCGGAGGGGATTTCGGCATTACCGCAGGAATGCTCGGGACCGAAGTCGCCCGCCTTATCAATCCCTCTGTTGAAGCAAACATCCGCCATATCCCGGCTGTTGCCGGCGTGGGCGACCGCAGCGAAGCACCGGAACGGGCCCAGTTCCTGGCGCTGGTGAAGGACTCCTATTCCGAGGATGAATGTAAAAATATTGCACTGGCCCTTGATTACGAACAGTTCTGGCTCCGGTTCAATGACGGCAGGGAACTCGTCAAGGATATCTTAAACCTCACGAGTAACCCGGAACGGCATAAACGTCTTATTGCCACCCTTGTCGAAGGGGCGAACGCGATGATCGCAGACCAGATGAATGCTTGTATGCCCCACGTGCGGCAGAAAACATTAGTGAACGGGGCTGAATTATTTCTCATCGATGTGGAAATCCATGCCCACAAATTCACGTTCCCCCCGCCAGGGAAGACATCAGGTGAAGTCCATGACCGGTTATGCAGGGCAAACGAAGGGAAACCCGTGGTTACGATCGGGTTCGGTCCGGATTTTGCGGTCCTGCGTTCCCGGGGTGTAATGATGAACATACCCCGCATGGTGAGAGAGCTTCGGGATGAAATTCCGGGCGGCGGTATCAGCGGCGGCGGGCACCTTGTGGTCGGGAGCATCAAATTTGTCGAGGGCATGAGGGACGAAGTCCTCGACCGTCTTGTTGAAAAAATCGCCCTCGCATCGACCAGCGTATAACCTCAGCAATAATCCACACGAACTATTTTTACGGCCTTTATGGAAGCCTTTTATATCCCGGGCATCTCTGTCATGTCCCTTAATTCTGGTAAAATTTCGTCCTTTGCCGAATGCCTCTTCGAAAATCCTCCGGAAGTAATGCAGGGAAAGTAGGTATTTATATATATAAGATCATTTTATAGCTTCATATCTCCGGAGGTGAGATACTGTCGTCAACACGGCGCATCACCGATTCGTACAATGAAACACAGGCGCGGATAATCCTGTGCCTGAAATCCGGTGTTACCAAAGGTAAACATTACTTCAAATCAAAATACATTGCAAAAGAGCTTGGTCTTTCGGCGAAAGAAGTCGGGACCAACATGGCGATCCTGTCTGAAATCTGCCAGGAACTCGCAATTATCCGATGGAGCTGATTCGAACAGCACGACATGGATGGTTAAGCCACGGTCGGCATAATAATAACCCTTTACAACTATTTTTGATTCTATGACCAGGGTCACAGAAATCGTTTCGAAGATAGAATTTGTGGCAAATATCAACGAGGAAAAGGACTGCCTGATGGCACAGGACTCCACGTCGCACGACCCGGCCTGCCTGTGGTTCAATATCGATGTCCTGAAAGGGCATGATTTCAAGGCGGGCGACAAGGTCCGGGTGACGGTTGAAAAAATTGAAGACTAACCTTCCCGCGAAATTACCAGGAATGCACTCTTCACTCGTATGGTGAGGAAATCGCTTACGCCCGGAATCAGAAGCGACGATAAGGTAGATATGGGATATTAACCAACAGGTATGAGAGCGGGGCCATAGGGTAGCCTGGACCATCCTAGGAGACTGGGGGTCTTCTGACCTGCGTTCAAATCGCGGTGGCCTCATCATTTTTTGTTTCCGGTATGCAGGAGTTCGGCGTGCATGAAACTTGACGACCGTTGTTATGAGTGCCTGCTTTCAAGAGTAAGGCTTGAATGCAGCCTTTGCGGAGCAGATGAGGAACGTACCGGCGAAACGGTACGGTCGTGTGCAGAATTACTTTCCAGGCTTCGTGACTCGGAACATACTCATCCTCAGATTGCCAGCGCCATGCACCGCCATGCATACGGGATGCTTCGGTGCGACGATCCGTTTGCCGACCTGAAACGACAGAGCAACAGGGAGGCAATGGAGGTCTGCCGGCAGGTCCGTCCCGGCCTTTCGTCGTTCCGGAACCTGGTCCTTGCATCGATTATCGGAAATACCTATGATTACGGGGTAAAATCACATATAGTAACAGATAATTTTCTTGGGTTTTTTGAAAAGAGTTTTGCAGCCGGCCTTGCGATAGACGATACCGATAAAATTCTGCCTCTCACCCGTAGTGTCGTCTATTTTACCGACAACTGCGGGGAGATCGTATTCGACCGGCTCCTCCTCGAATTTCTCCATGCAAAGGGGGCTTTGATCACCCTCGTTCTCCGCGAAGCCCCGATCCTCAACGATGCCACCCCTGCCGAGGTGGCCGGACTTCACCTTTCCCGGTTCGTGGCAGGGATAACAACGACGGGCCTCGGCAGCGAACTCGGGGTGAGGCTGGAATGTGCTCCGCCTCTGCTCGAAGAAGCGCTTGGTGAATGCACCCTGATAATCTCGAAAGGGATGGCAAATTACGAATCATTGTCACTCTATGAGAACCTTCCGCCGGTTGCCTACCTGATGTCCGTCAAATGCGAACCGATTGCAGATGAAGTGGGCGTCCCCCTGGGGTCCATGGTAGCGATGCTCAGGTAACCGCGGAAGCACGTCAGAAATTCTCCGGAAGTAAAAATAAGGGTATAGTGTCAATTCAGCCACTGACTTTTTTCGAACAATGAGGATAACTGTTCCCATTGTATTGACATGATAACCCCTTTTTAAATATCAAAATGATCAATTCATTTGATAGCGTCATTATGCACAGTATTTAGAACCGCCGCCGGGGCGTCCTTCGGGGGCGGCGGAGTCAATCGCAATACGAGATACTGGCGTAACAACCTATACTTTTTTATTTAAAATTTAGTGAATGAATTTTTTCTAAGTCTTCGCGGTGATTTATGTGAAAAGTTGGGGTGGCAATGACACTATACCCTAAAGATAAATGAAATCCGGACCTTTGCCGGAAAAAATTTAGTATTGGCCGTACTGGGTCGGTATCATCCCGGACGTTACAACCGCGATAAACAGCCACGCGAGGATCAGGATAAGAACGATAAAGATGATGACGAACGGTATGACCAGTGCAAGAATGGCCTTTGTCGTTGAGAGTTCGTGGAGTTCCCGTATACCAAGGATCTGAAGGACAATCGACCAGAGACCTCCCAGCACGGGTCCTATTACCGGGATCCACCCGATAAGCAGGAAGGGAGTCGTTCCGTACAGCACCGCCTTCTCGGTCTGCAGGAGCCCCTTTCTCCCCCCGATGACATAGACCCACAGGTGCAGCCACAGACCCCAGATCAGGAGCATGAAAAGCCATACGATAATTACCACGAAAAAGACCGTAAGGAATTCAATCAACGGATCCGCCTGCCCTAACCCCATGTTCAGCAGGGAAGGGAGCGGGTTCCTCATTATGCCGAGAGCGCTGATGATACCGCTGAGCAGGGCATAAAAAATGAGCAGGACAATAAAATAACCAAGGGTCCGGGTCGTGTCCTCATCCCTGATGTTCCTGAAGGTCTCGACGGGTTTAAGAAGGAATCCTTTTATTTTCTCTCCAATCCGTTCATTCATACACAGTTCTGTACGACAGGTTGTTATTTAAAATCACCGGGATTATTCCCGGTATTTGCGAAACTTCGTATTCCCCTGCCCTTTCCTGCGCCAGTCGGTGAGATTTGGCCCCTGGAACGGGGAGTCCTGGTACTGAAGCACGGGGGTCGGCCGGCTCATGGAACATGAGGTCAGGGGTGGAGAATGAAATGAAGAGAAATAATGACGGGACGGTGTCACCGGTTAAAGGCGGGATAAAACGAAGAGAAACGATGGCGAGCCGGTTCAATGAATTAAAGGCCGGGGATAAAGGGAAGAGAAACGATAACGGCAGGTATCAACGGGGTAATGAGGGGATTGTAACGACTGGCGCCGGTATCAATGAATTTACAGATGAAGGAGATAGGGCAGGGTCACGATCGATACCAGAATTACGAGCATCAGAGTGCTGATAAAGGACGTGATATGTATTGCATATTTTTCTGTCTTCCGCCCGCTTAATAACCGTTCAACGCCCTCTTTTACGATGTAACCCCCGTCCAGGGGTACCATCGGGATTGCATTGAATATCCCGACATTGATATTGATCCATCCGCACCAGAAGAGCAGGTGTACAAGGCCCCAGAAAACAGCAGGGACCGGGACCGTGTAATATGAAATATCAGGCGTCTCGAATGCAATAATCCTGAGGTACTGACCCGTTGCGGTCATATCGAAGGGCACGCTGATCAGGCGCAGGAACCCGATCGGGGAGAACGTGTTCCTGACGGCATCGATTACCTGTGAACCATCGTAATACACGATTCCCATGAACCCCGAGCTATGGTCTCCGAGTTCTGACGGCCACGCAGTAAGGTTGAGGGAATAGTCCCTGACCACCTGGTCTTTTTCGACACTCAGGGTGATCGTATCCCCCGGCCGTGTGGCGTTTAACAGGCTGCTCACTTCATCCCTTGTACTGACGTTAATCCCGTTCACTGCAAGAATAAGCGAACCCTGGGGGACGCCCGCCAGTTCGGCCGAATAATTCTGATAGACCCCCTGGATGACCGGCGCAGTGGTCGGGACGGCCATACCCATGACAAGGACAAGAGTAATGAAACAAATTGCGCCTACAAGGAGGTTGTTCATGATTCCCGCGCCGAACATCCTCATTTTCGGCATCCCTTTCGATTTGTTGAGTTCCTCTTCATCGGGTTCCACGAAAAATCCGATGGGAATGACGGCAATGAGTATCCCGATCCCCCTGACTTTGATCTGTTCCACCCGGCACAGTATACCGTGCCCGAATTCGTGGATTGCAATAGTGAGTACGAACGCAAACCAGACTGCAAATGTGGACGGGACATACTGGTTGATACCAGGCAGGAGGAGGATGTTCCGGGGTTCGTAGATCCCGGTCGGCTCGGGCTGGAGCACCAGCGTATACTGGAGGGCAAAAAATAAAAGAAGCGTGATCAGGACCGAGACAACGACGACGACAATAACGCCGATCGAGCCGTATATCCTGAGCATGGTGCTCATCCTGGTAAACCAGTTGAAAAATGCTGTTTTTTGGCTTTTTATGGCCATTATCGGGCCGTAAAACGTGATATAATCACTGAAAAGTTTTTTTGTATAGACGACAAGCGCCACGGCTGCGTAGATCGCGATAAGTAAAGCGACGACCAGCCACCAGTTCATTCGCTACATATGGCATTGTGAGATATATAAAAATGCGTAAGAGATCAGAAACCAGTCGTAACTCATGAAAAATCAAACAGGTGCCGTTGTTCTTTCTCTGCAATAATCGTGCATACTGTTTCCCAGCTCTTCCTCGCTATTGCCGGCGATTTTCCCTTGTCCATAATGTAATCCCGAAGATACCTGATGGTTACCGGGTCAGAAGGGTAACCACTGCCGATTTCCCCGAATTCTTTGGCAAGCAGTGCCACTTCCCTGTCCCTGGTCACTTTTGCAACGATGCTTGCCGCCGATACTGCAGGAACGGTAACGTCCGCATGGTGTTTGGCAACGACACTGCACTGCACCGTGAGAAAATGCGACACCATCATGCCGTACCGGGATGCGATCACATCGCAGGCATCGACGAAGGCACAGTCGGGCGCGAGGTCCGCGATTACCTCTGCGTGGAGCCTGGCAAGGAGGACATTCATGGTAATGAACCTTCTCGTCGCATCGATCTCGGAAGGTGCGATAATCCTGACTGCATACGGGAACTTAGAGGTCAGTTCTTCATAGATAAGTTCCCGTTTCGCAGGAGTCAGTTTCTTGGAATCTTTTACGCCAAGGGGAGTGAAGTCTTCGTCGTCCCGGCAGGCTACCGCAGCGACGACCATCGGGCCGAGCACGGCTCCTTTCCCGGCCTCGTCCACCCCGCAGAACATGGTATTCAGGTACTTCGGCAATATATTTGAAGGGTAAGGTAGGAGAATGGTTAATCAGGGTAAAACGATGGTTTGTCGTTTCAATTCAAAACCGCTCTCTATGAAAATAACAGGAACGGAGGACAATTGAGGACTATCGTATGCAGTTCTCCGGACGTTCCTCCTTTGGGACCCGTTCCTGTTCCGGCACCGATATTTTGGTATTCTGATGCCGGTCAGCCGGGCGAGGGCATGATAAAGGTGGTGGGGGATTTGCCTGTCTGCTATGTTCCAGGCCTGCCGACAGGGATGGTAACCGTCTGGTTGAATGGGATTCCGGGAGAGATCAGGAAAAAATCGGGAGTGACATTTCCCTGGATCCGGAGGGTAATCTCCCCCTCAAGGAGTGCACCTAACCCCGCACCTGGTAATTCGGCTGTTTTTACCGATATGGGGACAGTTACCTGGTTCATACCCGGTGATATCGTGATACCGGTTCCTGATCCGTGGCTGATAAAAACCCAGTCATTTTCCTTCCGGTAATAGACATCGAAAACAATTGTTTTAAGCGTTATGCCCATCAGGTTCGGGTTATCCACGTCAAGCGTCACATTGAGTCCGATTTCGGGCAGGGAAACCGAGGTGACGGCGATATGATCCAGGGTTATGACAGGGTCCCTGACAAGCATTCCCGATGCGAGTACAAGGACACCGGCGATAATAACCACCCCGAAAATGATGTAATAGAACAGGTGCATGCTGGATTATCTTCTGTAACAGGCCTGAAAAAGTTATTGATCCGGATTACATACTATCTGATCAATTCCCTCAGAGTCTGCAAGTTCGAGAACGAGTTTGGGGTTCCGTTTTATCAGTTCCCTGACAAGCGACAGGGTTGAAAATTCCTTGAGGTTGACGCAGCTTGCCGACTGGATAATTGCATTAAGTTTGGCGTCCGTGAGCTTGATGAGGTATTCCTTGATATGGTAATTCCTCTCGATGGTTTTTCCCACCTTCGACTCCCGCCACCTGGTGTCGTAGGGCATGAGGGCAGTCTTGCTGGTATCCCCGTTTTCTATGGCTCCTATCGCCACATTGACCGCCAGGTCGCCGGTAAACATTGCATTATAGATGCCTCCCCCGGTGAGTGGGTCAACGACACGGGCTGCGTCTCCGACAATCATGAGGCCGTCCGTAACCGTGCACCCCAGAGGCCGGCAGACCGATACACCTCCGACAATATGCTCAATGGTCTTTCCGTCCGGGAAATGTGCTGCAACATAGTTGTCAAGGTAGTCCTTTGCCCGGTGTCCCGTGCCGCTCTTTATTCCGCTGATGCCGATACCCACGTTTGCCGTCCTTTCGCCTTTCGGGAAAACCCAGAGATACCCCTGGGGTGCGACCTCGTTTCCAAGGCAGAATACGGTGCAATGAGGGTCGATATCGATATCGGTCATTACGTATTGCGCAGATGACATGATTTCGCGGAGGGGCACGGTCGTGTCAATCCCGCACCACCGGGAAAATTTTGATTCCACCCCGTCTGCCGCGATCACTACGTCGGCGGTCACTTCCTTTGTCGAGCCGAGGAATTCGAGTTTGGCCCCGTATACTTTTCCGTCTTTTATAAGCGGTGCACTCGCCCTCGTCTTGACTGCGACATCCGCTCCCTGCTCCGCGGCCTGCCATACGAGTTCGCGGTCGAAGAACTTCCGGTCGAGGACATACCCTACTTTGCCTCCTGCAGCTTCAGAGTCGAGGGTCATGGTGGTCCCGTCCGGGGCAACGAGGGCTGCACGCTCCATTTCCGCTGATATGAAGCAGGGATCCGGCCTGACAAATTCGGCAAGGGCTCCCATGCCGATACCCTCCGCACACCTGACGGGTGCGCCTATTGCGGGACGTTTCTCCACGATACATGCAGAAAGGCCCGCTTTCACCGCAGTCCTTGCAGCGATTGCACCGCCCGGGCCTCCGCCGATGATCAGGACATCGTAATGCCCCTTCATTCCTGTACGACCTCCAGGGCCCCGACCGGACATGCCTTCGCACAGACCCCGCAACCCGAACATTCCTGACCTACTTCAAGGTATGCATCGATCAATTCAAGTGCTCCTTCCTTGCAAACCGATACGCAACACCCGCAGTAGCCGCAGATATCCCGGTGAACCTTCAACATCCTGATCAGATTGTAGGGCAGCTCCGATAATAGTTACTAGGTATCAAGACCCCATGCGGAGACGGGAGGTGTTACAGCATCCGATCAGGAGAAAAGATAAAACGTAAGATTCACGAACGGGAATATGTTCCACGGTGCATGTCATTCCACGGGAGGAAGAAAGGTAAACGTGCCGTATTGTCCGCCGCCTCCGGGATGAAGGAGGACCCGGTTATTCCTGAATGCATCGATTGCGTCGGCGGTCCCCCGGTGAATATCGCGGATTTCGCTGACCGGACTGCTGGTAAGTACGTCAATTTCATTGCCGAACGTTACGATCAGTTCGTTATAAAGTGCGAGCGCTTTCCTGGTCCGGGTGGAAGAGACATCCAGGGCCTTCCTGATAATTTCACCCAGGGGGATCATATGGAGATACGGGGGCCTCGGTAAGGGCGATCCATCAGAAAGTCTGTTTTGCCCGGTCGAAAACCCCGAGTTTAATCAGTCCTTTATCCACCGGGCATCTCCAGTGGTATCCGGCAGCCTCTTCTGGCGAGTACTTCCGGAAGCATCTCGTACAGGCGGTTCTGTTATATTTCCCCTCTTCCGGAAAGAGCCCGACGTTCCGGGATATTTTTCCCATCTTCAGTGCCGAAAGAACGTTTCCGACAGTCAGTGCTTTAATATCGAAACAGGTGAATTCCCTCCCGCATTTTGCCGGATCAGGGCTGTGTGCATCGGAATTCGATATAAACGGGACTTTGTAAAGGTCTGAGATTGCGGCACCGTACCGAGCTGTCTGCCGAGAGCCCGAGCTCGAGAAAGTCAATTGTTTCCTCCCCGTAACATTCTGCTGTCCGGCTGAAATATGCATAGAGCGAGGTCCATGGTGTAAATGCATGTGCAGGCCCGATCAGGCCCCCGATGTCGTGGACGTGACCGGCAATCTCTCCCCCCGGGAGGCGTACGTGAGGCCTTCCTCCGGTCGTGATATCGATGCTTGACCCCTTTAACCGGGAATGAAGAACGGAAAAGTCTGAAAAACTCTCCATGAGGATCACGTGGTGGACCCGGTCCCGGTCCTCGACCTCGGCCGACGGGACGACAAGGATACCCGGGTCGTTTTCCGGCTGGTCAGCCCATAGTTTCTGCCACCCGGGGTGAAGCGCATCGCCGCTACCGAGAACCTGTATCCCTTTTTTGACGCAGGCCCCGATAAGGGCTTCAGGGACCATTTTCGGCGAACTGGCCATGGAAAAACGCGAATGAATGTGGAGATCGGCATTGGCAATCATATTAACCCTGGCATACTGGGACGGCTGTCTTCATTGATTATTTCATTCTTCCCTGCAATAAACACTTTTTTATTCTTGTCTGACCATTATCAAACCCTGTCGGGGCAAACAAATTTGTAAAACATTATATACAAATTGTTAAGATATCTGTACATGATACCAAGAGTATCAGTATACAACGAAGGAGGTACAATGAAAATATTCGGAATCATTGTCGCCGGATTGTTGCTTGTCGCATTGACCGGAGCGGTCTTTGCTGACAGGAACGTACCGGCCACACCGGAAATCCAGGGCATTACTACGTCGACTTCGATCCAGGCACAGGGAACTGTCACCGAGACAGACTCACTCGCATGGACGACGGCGAGCAATGACAGCACCCAGCAGGCAATCGGAACTGGTGCACCGCTGGCAGACTCTCAGGTACAGTACACGACCGGATACAACTCGGCATATTCTGGTGTATCAGGTCAGCAGTCCTTTGTAAAGTCGATGGCAATCGGCACTGGCAACCAGATCGCTGACGGCAGCAATGTTGCCGCTTCAACCAGCATCCAGTTCATTGCAATCGACACCGGTCGCGCAACCAACTCTGAAGACCTTCTCCTTGACGGAGTAGCAAACTCGACATCGACTTCAAGTGCAATCCTCTGTCCGTTTGCATCATCGGCTTCAGTAGTCATCCCACCGTACTGTAACATCGTCCAGGCAGGCAGCTCGTTCGACTCGACACTGACCTCAACTGTTACAAACGCAAATGACAGGTTTGTCGGAACCGACTCGTCCTTCCCGGTAGTCCTTAACTACAACGTAGCATCCACGGGTATCACCCTCTCTGACGGGACCTCATCACCGATGATAGGTTCGGCATCAGCCTACGTCAAGGCCCATATCCAGGAAGCACGTAATGACAGTGCGACCAAGTCTGAGGACCTCACCTACTCCGAGACCTCAACCGCGAGTGGCCTGATCAGCAGCTTCGGGAAATCGATCGCCTACCAGAGCGGTTTTAACCTGCTCTGAACTCAGGGAACAGAATAGGGAGAAATGGAGATATCCTCCTACATTCCCTTATTCTTTCGGAATTCTGAAAATTAACGAAACTTATTTTAAAAAACGTGTATCCAGGGCTATTGCTTTGGGAACCCTCCAATACAACGTCATTAAGTATAGGGGTAGCCTCCTGCCGGAATCATTTTTCGATGCTAGAGGAGGGGCTGTAAATCTTAATCCCAAGGTGTCCGATACCCGGCAGTCCCTCGAGCAGGACGGGATTTTTAAGGTCGTCCCGTGAAAACGTATCAAAATAGCGGACGCTTATGTGTTCCATCCTTTTGCTCTCCTCCGGTATTCCCCCTCCTGTCATCCGGGGAGAAATTCGGCGGGTGAGCAGTCCGTGTCGGCTCCCCACATTCCGGGCATACCGGTGAGAGGGTATAGGTATGGTCGCGTGAACACCCCTGATATGACCGCTCATGCACTCTTTCCGGACTTGGGTTTCTTTATGAACCTGCCTTCCCTGCCTGCACGTTCCACGACCCCGATAGCGGCACTTGCGGCCTGAAAAATGGTTTTTTTGAAGAGAAAAGAGCATTTCCAGTGCAGTTGAACGATAAAAAGGATGATCAAAGGGCGCGGTTGCATGTGCTTTTTCAGGGGCAGACAGTTCCCTGCGATGAGCATTTCTCCAGGACTGGTTTTGCACTCCAGTATCAGAAAAGGCTGATAACAATTTTGATTATCTATAAGGAGGACATGTACTAAAGGAATCAGGGACTGCACAGATAACGTTTGATTAAAAAAGGTTTTGCAGTGAATGATACATAATTATTTCTCTAAACGACAAATTACGATTCTTCTCACCATTCTTAATCTTTTACCAATTGTCTCGGGATTTATTTTTATTAATTTATTTGCCGTGAATGTGCCCTTCGAGGACCAATTTCGTATAGAACTACCAGCGGTCCTTCATTTCCAGGAGGGAACGCTTACATTTTCCGATTTTTTAGCTTTGAATAATGATCATAGACCAATTTTCTTTCATTTACTTTCGTTTATAATAATGACCCTATCCAGATTCAACACTATTTTAGAGGCAAATATTGGCTATTTATTTTATGTGCTGACATTTGTCATTATCTGGATCCTCATAAAAAACGAAATTCCAGGACTCCGTCCAAGCAGCATTTATATATTCCCGTTGAACCTGTTCTTTTTCAATTTTTATCTTATTAGTGCATATCTATGGGGCATTCTTCTCTCATCTTCACTCTGCCTCTTCGCAATGGCATGTATGGTATATTCCATCCACAAATGCAATGGTTTTGACATATTCTTTTTTACAGGTCTTTTTTCTGCAATTGTTGGTATGTTCTCATGGTCGGCCGGCCTTTTCCTCATGCCGGCCGGATTATTCCAGTTGTGGCTCTCGAATAAAAATAAAAAAAATCTTCTCCTTTCATTGTGGACAATAATATATGCAGGACTACTGGTCCTCAATTATCTAATCCTTGGTTTCCCATCGAAAGGTCAACATGGATTTGGGGAATATACAGCTTTTTTTTCTGCTTTTTTGCAGTATCCAATTCAGAAATGTATTGATTTTGTAGAGGCAATCGGCTCTAATATTGTCCACGATATTGGGGGAGCTCTTGGATTCGGCTTTTTATTGTTAATAGTATTATTGTATGTTCTCTATTTGAACAGAAATCGGATCCGTTCTCAAGAGATCAGTATTTGGTTGACCATCCTCATGTATGCTACCCTGGTTACTATTGCGTTAGTGCTCGCACGATCGGGTGATAACCTCGCATTTGGACCCGCAGGAAATATATTTTTTCTCCCTGCAGTACACCAGTATCCAAGCATTTTTATTTTTGTTGCAGGGTTGTACGGATTAATATTAGCCACAGTCGCACAAGGTACAAGGGAACTATCATATCCCGAAAAGACGCCGGAAAAAGGGTTACTACCAAATCCTTGGGAGTCACAGAAATGTATCAATTGTGCTCTTTTGGGGTTTATTGTGGCCATTCTGCTAGCGGGCTTCGTTCTGAATGTACAGATCGGACTTGCACACGGGGTGGTCTGGGCTGAATGGAATACCCAGGATTTTAAAACCCTAAAAAATTATCAGACTATTCAGTCAGGTGACCTTCAAAAAATATTTTCTACCAATATAGGATTATCTACCAATAAAGAAACCATTCAAAAACTCGAATATTATAATCTGAGTGTTTTTGGGTCTTCTTCTTCGGGATTATATCCGAAATGGCTACCCCAAGGTCTGCAGGAAAAACTTCTCAATTCATCATATATTAGGTCTATTCCTCTTACCTGAATACCAGATGGCGCTATGCGACAGGGTTTCCCGACTCCTCCGTCCCCTGATTCTTCATTAGTATAATAGTCTCTATCCCGCAGAATCTCAATAAAAACCATTAAAATTAAGGCATATTACCGTAACAATTACTGAATTACCTGCCTGAAAATGGGATTTTCCTACCGTAAAAAATGGTCCCGGGTGTCTGCACTACCCGATGTATCTCAGTTCTTCTTCCTGGGCCCCTTTCTCGCTCTCGATCATCTTCTGGATCATCCGCTCCATCTCCGCCCCTCTCTCCTCAAGCGTAGTGGTATCCGTCCTGATCCCGATGAGAACCGACAGCACCGAAAGGAGGCTTGCCGCGCTTTTCGGGTCGACCAGGTACCCGGAAGTCTCTCCCATCAGGCAGATGCCCTCGATGCCCCTTTGTGCGGAAAAGCCGAGGAGGAGTCCTGCGGCTCCGATGATGCCTCCCCCGGGCTCGCCATTTTCGAATACCGCTCCTGCGGCTTCAGCCTCGGCTCTCAGGTCTGCCCCGTTCACGGCGCCGAGCACCCTCGGCTCGTCCACGAGATGACCGACCCCGAAACCGCCGAGCGTGTAAATCCTTTTCACGCCGAGTTCTTCGGCGATGTTGAGATAGCAGTCAGCGAGCAGGTAATGTCCTTCGTTCGACGAACTCTGGAAATCCCCTACGAGGAACAGGAGCTGGCAGGGCGGCCCGTCGTAGAGGTAGATCTCATTGTTTGCAAGCCTGATGACGTTCTCCTCGATGATTACCTGGGGGGGCAGGTAGATTGAGTGGATATCCGCGATCTTTCTCGCACCCAGTTCGTGGATCAGGTGTTCGGCAACAAGTTTTCCCACGTGTCCGATACCCGGCAGTCCCTCGAGCAGGACGGGATTTTTAAGGTCGTCCCGTGAAAACGTATCAAAATAGCGGACGGTTATGTCTTCCATCCTTTTGCTCTCCTCCGGTATTCCCCGTACCTGTCCTCCGGCGAGAACCTCGGCGGATGAGCGGTGCGTGTCGGCTCCCCGCATACCGGGCATACCGGTGAGAGGGTATAGGTATGGTCGCGTGAACACCGCCTGATATGACCGCTCATGCACTCTTTCCGGACTTGGGTTTCTTTATGAACCTGCCTTCCCCGCCTGCACGCTCCACGACCCCGATAGCGGCACTTGCCGCCTTCTCGATTGCCTTCTCGGCAAGCTTGTAATCGGGAGCGGTGACCTTGATCCGGTATGCCGGTGCGCCGATATAGGTAAGCTCTATCTCGACATCAGGGATCTTCGGCTCTGCGCTCCGTAGTGCCCGCCTGATGATATTGACGCCATCCGGTTTCGGTGACATCAGGATGATATTTCCCGCCACGGTCACCTTGGGGATCCTGACATTTTCCTTTGCCACGTCCACGAGTGCATCGACAGACTTCTTCGGGAGGCCCATTTCGTCGACGACTTCGCGGCCGTTTATGACGATATCTTCAAAAGCAGAATACAGGTCACCGTATTTCTTATAAAGAGCGGCCTCTACTGCCTGGCGTGGTTCGCCCGAAGCCTCCGCAGCAAAATTTATCCATTTCGAAGCCTTGGATTCGTTCTTCCATTCACGGATTTTTTCCCGCCGCTGGTGTTCGTTGACGTCTTTTAACGAGAGATCGATATGCCCGCGCTGGGTATCGACATGCAGGACCTTGCATACGACTTTCTGGCCTTCCCTGATGTGGTCCCTGATGTACTTGATCCAGCCGGTGGCGATTTCAGAGATGGGAATGAGCCCCTCCCGTCCTTCGTACTCGTCCAGCGACACAAAGGCGACGAAGTCCTTGACATGCTGGACGGTGCAGACGACGAGTTCTCCTTCTTCAGGCCATTCCTCACCCTTCATAATCTACCCTTAATTATATTCTGCAAGTTTCTCGACGAGGATTTTTGCTTTGCCGCCTGTCGGCTCGGCAATGACCTTTCCGCAGACCACGCAGTCCACCTTCGTGGATGCCCGATCGAACATGATCTGTTCGTTTTCGCAGTCCGGGCACTTCACCCTGATAAATTTGCTCCTGTTTTCCCTGTGCTGTCGTACCATGTCAATCACTCCGTAAGCTCGAATTTTGCTATCCTGAAACCGGCCCGAAGATGTGCTTTACCGCACTTCTTGCAGCGGTACCTGACGTTGATCTTCTTTGTCGGTTTGTCTCCACCGGGGACTTTCGAAAACTTCCCCATGTTACCGACATGACCTCTCCGCGCCTTCTGCCGGTCGATCCAATGGAGACCTGTGGTCCTGGCCTTCTTTACCTTCTCGACCTCGTGCTCCTCGTGTTTCCTGCAAAATGGGCAGTAGGTTTTAAATTTGGCGGGCATTTTCATGAGATTTACACCTATTGAAATAGTAACAAATACCAGTATTATTTTCCCGGATTGATATTTAACATTGTGGGATTGCCAGCAACACCATAAACATCTTTTCCTGAATCATGGGAAAACTCTGTATATTATAGTATTTTTCAGGATAAAAAGGGATTGATGATATAACGCTATTCAACTATGCCTGCCATGTTGGATATGGCCTCTTAATCGATAATTACGTTCGCCATACTCCTGCTAATCCTGGATTTTGTAACAAGATACGCCGCCCCGGGACAGGTCGCATATCAAATCCTGCATCTGGTCCACATCCATTCCTGATATTGACAAAATGATGAAATCCTTGCCTTATTGAAAAAAGAACCGGTTTCTTCTCATTTCATGATACCCGGTCATAGACAAGACTAATAGTCGAACCGGGTGCATCAAGGTACAACACATGAAGATCGTGCACGGAAAGGAGGACGCCTTCACAGGTCTCGAGGCCGCAATTGTTTTTATTGCATTCGTTGTAGTGGCGGCTGTATTCAGTTATATAGTTCTCAGTGCAGGATTTTTCACTACGCAAAAGAGCCAGGAAGTTATCCATGCAGGTGTTACTGAAGCGGTTTCAAATATTGTCCTTGACGGTGACGTGTATTTAACCCTGCCTGACGGGGTTAGCCAGGTGATACAATTTGATATCACTCCGGCTGCAGGTAATTCACCCGTCGATGTGGATAAACTTCAGATAATGATGAGCACGCATAATTCAACCCCGCAGGAACTATCCCCCAATTATCTCTATGGGGATCTCTATCCGGCACCTGGATACTGGTCTGTCTACTCAAGAAAACCAGCAACAAAAACGAACGATTTACTGAATTACGGCGAATCAGTTACCTTGCATGTTACCCCTCCGGCTACCATGGTTTTGACACCCAGATCCCAGCTTATAATTGAATTAATACCGGAAAATGGTGCCACACTGAGTATTGAGAGGACATTGCCCGCTGATATCAGCAAAATCACGACCATACTCTATTGATCGAAGGTTTTTCCAGGGTTCACCAGTCCGTTCCAGACTTTTACCGGGATCCGTGGACTCGCTATTGAAAGACCAGACCTGACGGGAGATGGGGAGATCCATTAAAATATTATCGTAATAAAGATACGACAGAGCAATGTGGTTTGTATTGAAAAATCCAGTAATTGATTTGATTTTTGCGATCTGGGGTTTTGTTTTCGTATTACAGGGCATAATTATTTTCTCGGCCAGCCCCGTATTTGGAGGGGTGCTCCTTATTGCAGGCACCGTTTTGGCCCTGACGGGGATTATTTCTCACTTATTCGTTAATAAGAAGGAATAACTGACAACCAGGCCGAACCGTGCATCAGACCCCGCCTTCCCCGTTCTTTACTCACAATCCGATTTTGAATAATTTATTGTATTGCTGGCTTTTGCAAAAGTAACACGATGTTGCGTTCATTCAATACTTCCGCGTTCCTGCGCGGAAGCGTTACAATGTCCTCTTTCATAAGCTGGTAAATTCTCCCGTCTACCCCCATGAAGGGTTCCATTGTCTCGAGCACCCGGGCCACTACATATCCCTGCTCCGGGGCCTGGGCTTGTGCGTCCCGGGCGGCTCCTGCTGCACCTTCGTCCTGCCAGGCCTCCTCCTCCCGGTGCCCGCCAGTTGGCGGACCAGACGTTACCTGTGCGACAAGGGCTTCCCGTGCCTGGGAGATTGCAGATGTGACCGTCTCGAACATCCCTCTTTCCGCAGGGAGCATTTTTTTTATCTCGTCTTTTTCATGTGCCTGACCGTCGATATGGCCTGCAGCGAGTGAGAGGATCTTTTCCGCACGGATCCGGAAGAGGTCCTGCAGCGTCTCCCTGATGCTCGCTGCCCGCTGAATGAGGATTTGCGTCCGTTCGCTGAATGGGTCCTCGTTTGCATATACTTCGGTGGTGAGTTCGTCCAGTTCTTCCCTGACGGCATCGTACGTATCGTGGGGGATAATTGTCAGGCGCCCGGTCTCACGTTCTGAAAGGAGGATAGTACGGAGGTCGTCGAGGTGCATCGCTACCCGCCCCCTGCCAGTTCAGCAACCCCTCTGCAGCAGAGGAACACGGCAAGTGCTTCGGGGACGGTCGAGACCCCTTTTTTCAGGTTGTAGGTGCTGCCGAGGATGTCCATCGAAAGCGGCATCGCAAGATCGACCTGGATATCCCTCGTCCCGAATACGACCGCATCGATAAGAGGATCGAATTCCTCAAGTTCCCCCATGGAAAGGGGCGTTACCCGGAACCCGCTTCCCCCGTGAAGGGAGGTTGGCAGCCGTATCAGGCGCTTGATATCGGTGGTCACCGGTTCATCGGCAAGGGCTGCACGTTCTTTTAGCCGGCTGACCAACGGACCGTCCTGCAATAACGAAAGCTCCCTGATCACGGGCCATATCACCCGGTCATTCTGGCTTAACGGTATACCTTCTGCAAGTTTCCTGGAAAGTTCCCGGGCTGCGCCAAGGAATCGCCCGGCCGCCAGTTCCCCGATCCCCGGGAGAGCTTCAAGACCGGCCAATGCCTCCTCCACGGGGAGTCCCTGCAACCATGCAAGATAGTCGATCATCGATGCTATATAACGTCGACGCCACCCGCGGGGTGAAGATGACCGGACCCCGCCGAGCATCACCCCGGGATCGATCCCGATGCCGCAGACATAATCGATCAGTTCACGCCTCTCGCCGCTCCCGAACGAGCGGATGGCAGGGTCCCTGATATGGATATGGTATCCTCTCCCTCCAGAAAATACCACGTCGATCTTCTTTTTCGGGAACCCGAGCCTCTTCGGTCAGCATGGCGAGAAGCTTCACGGTCTCTTCCCTGACCCGTGACAGCATGACCGGGTAGGGCCCACGCACCAGGTGGTCCGCATCGAGGTCGAAGATGAGGTCTGCCCCGGTCCATTTCTTCGTGTCCATCGTGGGTGCACCGGGCGTCTGGTAGTAGGCACTTGAATAGTAGATATGCGAAGGGACCATGGACCTGATGTACTCCTCGAGTTCCTGCCGGCTGGAGAAACCGATATGGCGCCGCATCCTGACCTCTCCCGACGTATCGAACCTGATGAACCCCCACTCCCGCTCCGGGAGCGACGGAGGGGGATTTACGGGGCCCTTGGTATAATACGAAGAGAAACACTGTTTGAGGAATTCGACGGTGGATGTCTTCATGAGAGTCTCTTCTGCATATATGGTCCGTTAAGGTGATAGCCATGGTTCCGGTAGTACGGCCTGACACCGATCCCGCTCATAACGGAAATGAGGTCGAAACCTCCATCGCGGGCTTTATCCTCTGCCTGCCAGAGGAGCTCGTTCCCCTGGTTCCTGTGCTGGTGCTGGCCCTTTGCGGCCTCCTTCCCGATCGGAACGACACTGCCGTACACGTGGAGTTCCCGCAGCAGTGCGCTCCCCAAAAGTTCGTCCCTGAAACAACTTCCCGGATACCTCAGTCGCGCAAACCCGATAAGAGAATCTCCGGCCTCGAGCGAGATGAAATGTTCGGTACCACCAGACGATTCATAGACCGTTTCCTTTAGTTCCGGCGCTGATTCGGTCGGATGTCTCCCGATTTCCCGGCAGCGGATACACCGGCACCTGCCCCCCTGTGCCACCAGCCTGTCTGCTGCAAGCTGCCTGAAGTTGGAGTGTTTCGACCCGGCAACGATCAGTTTGGCGGGAATATCCCGTTGTATCCGCTGGAGCCTGACGTACCCGGGGAGGAGAGACTTTCCGTAGGCGATCAGGCCGATTAAGTCGTCTTCGGGGTACGGCGCATAGTCCCCGGACTTCCACAATGCTTCGATTTCAGAACCCGGGGTGACCAGCGTCGGGTAGATCTTCAGAAAGTCGGGCCTGAGGTCCGGGTCTTCGAATAATGCCCGGAACATCGCCCTGTCCTCTTCCATGCTGCTTCCGGGGAGGTTCGGCATGACATGGAACCCTACTTTCAGCCCGGCATCGCGGAGCAGGCGGTTTGCCTCCTTCACGTCGTTCACGGTACACCCCCTGCGGTTGAATGTGAGGATCCGGTCGCTGACGTGCTGGACGCCGAGTTCGACCTTGGTGACCCCGAGACCGAGCATCGCCATGATGTGGTCGCGGCGGCACCAGTCAGGCCGCGTTTCAAACGTGATGGCAACGCACCTGACCATTGCAGACTCATTTTCGGAAAAGACTTCATCCCGGGGACGATTCCCGGAGGGCCCGGGCGCATGATAGTCGTTCATCGCCCTGACGCATTCGGTGACGAACCATTCCTGGTATTCGTACGGACGGGCGGTGATGGTCCCGCCCATGACGATCAGCTCCGCCTTGTCGACATGATGACCCAATGCCTCGAACTGTCCGAGGCGTGCGGTGACCTGCGAATAGGGGTCGTAAGAATGTTCACGCGCCCTCAAGGCAGCAGGCTCCTCGCCGGTATAACTTTGGGGCGAACGGAACGCGTGGTCAGGGCCCCCCGGGCAGGGAAGGCACCTGCCATGGGGACACGCCGAAGGCGATGTCATAACGGCAACCGGCGCGACACCCGACAGTGTCCGTGTCGGTTTTACCTGGAGAACGGCCCTGAGGTATTCCCGCTCACCGGGCAGGGCCGATGCAAGAATCAGGGAATTTTTCGGCACCGTATGGAGACGGTATTTTTTACAGATATCGATACGGGCGCGGTCGATGTCGCGGTCGGTCCCTGACAAGAATAGGGAGATTATCTCCCTGCAGATTTCAGTCTCGTCCATTGCGGATTAATGTCCGGCAGCGACCTTACCCGTGACGCTTTCGGCGGCATAGTCCACCATCACGGGCTGCTCCGGTTTCACACACGATACGATCTCGGTCCCGAGAGTGAGAATCGCATCCTTGTGACATTTTTTGTTTTTATGGATATGAACAGGAGAGATTTCAAGAGCAGAATAACGTTCAGTAGGAATTTCTTCACCGGTGATGTTTTCGTAGTATTTTTTGACATGAACCATCAGCATGTGTAAATGCAGCAATTCTTCCTTTTGCACACTATCACCTTTCCTCAAAATTTACTTTTTCCGGGAGCAGATATACCTTATTGGTGACCTTTATATCGGGGGTAATGAGTGCCATGGGGGCCCTCTCTGGACTTGCAATTGGGGATGCAATGGGTGCGCCCTTTGAGGGCGGTCCCCGGCTGCGGGAACCGGTCCGGGAAATGCAAAGCGACAGGCTCCGCGGGCGAAAGGCGGGGCAATATACCGATGATACCTTGCAGGCGATCGCAGTCGCCGAGTCCCTGGTAATCTGCAGGGGATTTAATCCTGACGATTTAATCGGACGTCTTATTGACGGTTATAAGAAATTTCCCGGGTTTTACGGACCTACTTCAGGATCGGTATTTGAACTGGTCACTATCGGGAGTTCCCGCCTACCGTGCCGCACGGATCATACATGTACGAAACGGTGGCAGCAGGAGCAACGGGAGTGTCATGCGTGGGCCTCCGCTGGGTATTTTCTATTCCGGTCCTGTGCTCCGCGAGATCAGCATGTGCTGCTCGCGCCTGACCCATGCCGACCCGGTGGCCGGGCAGTGTTCCGCATGGGTGAACCGCATGATCTCAGGCATGTGCCGGGGTGAATCGCGTGAGCGGGCATATGAAAAAGCATCAGGGGATTGCCCGGAAGGCGAGGTCAGGGATATGCTCGGGGACTGGTATTCGTACGATCCCGAGCCTTCCCTCGATGCGCTTCTCGGTACCCATGCCGCCCTGGCGGTGTTTATGGAAGGCAGGTCGTTTTCCGGCATAGTCAGTCGCGCCGTAAGTCTCGGCGGCGATGCCGACACGGTCGGTGCCATCGCCGGTGCGCTTGCCGGTTCATGGACAGGTATACCGGAAATCCCGGGGGCATGGCTTTACGACCTGCAGGACTCGGACAGGATCGCAAGACTCGGGGCGGTCCTCTGGGAAATGTCAGGAAAATAGGCCGGGGAAAAATATTTCGCGTATATCGTTTTTCAGACCGGTACCAGGCTTACCACCTGGAGAGTCCGCCCTTTTTCACACGGCTCAGGTGCGCTTCCGGTGATTTCGACGACGGTATATTTTCCGCCGGCTACGACCCCGTCCGGGTGGCAGAGTGCGTAATTTTTGCAGTCCTCGCTCGTGCAGTTGAATTCGTAGGTAATCCTGCTGTTTTTTATGGCCATTTCGGCGTTAATCAGGGTCCCGACCGGGGACTCGATGACTTCCACTGCCGACGTCCCGTTCCTGTGGACCAGGCAGTTGTGATGTGCAGGCCTTACACTGGTAATCCGGTAGCGCCTTCCTTCCTTGAGGTTGTTGCACGTCTTCTTCAGGGAACAGGGCCCGCATTCGTCCAGGATTCCCTCGTATATGAATTCAAGCCCTGGTTTTGCGAGATCGGTCCCGATCAGGGTGATCTTCGGTTTTGATACCGTTGCCTGTTTTACTCTTGGTACAGCATTTTTACGAGCTCCCATGCCGATTCCTCCGTGAGTCCCATATCTAATATGGTAAAGCGTTCCGGACGGATACGTTTTGCCATCAGGAGTGCCTCCACGCAAATGGCATCGTCTATCCCTATCTCCTTCGGCGTGACCGGGGCCCCTACATGGCGGAGCGAATCCCGGATCGACCTCCAGTCCCCGCCATGGAGGTACATCGCAATAATCGTCCCGATGCCGCACGCTTCCCCGTGGAGTGCTTTTCCCGGCGCAAGGCGTTCCAGGGCGTGCCCGAATTTATGCTCACTGCCGCTGGCTGGTCTCGAAGAACCGGCGATACTCATCGCGACCCCCGAGGAGACGAGTGCACGCGTCACGAACCAGGCCGACTGTTCGTTATGCGGCCTGATGACATGGGCGTTTTTCATCAGCAGCTCGGCGGTCATCCTCGAAAGGGCCACGGCATATTCGGATACGGGTTCCCCCCGGAGGCGGTGGGCAAGCTCCCAGTCCAGTATTGCCGTATAATTGGAGATGATATCGGCGCACCCGGCAGCGAGCAGGCGGTGGGGGGCGGAGGCGATAATCCCGGTATCTGCCACGATTGCGACCGGGGGTTCGGCCTCGAGCGATGCGCTCCCTTCGCCGGTCGGAACAGATGCCCTCGACGACGCGATGCCATCGTGGGAAGCTGCCGTCGGAATGCTGATAAAGGGGAGGTCGAGGTTGAAGGCCGATATTTTCGCGGTATCGATCACGCGCCCTCCACCGACGCCTATGAGAAAATCTACATCTTTCGCTTCCTTTTCCGCATCCCTGATAATTTCCGGGCTGATTGTTTCCGCGATAAACGTTTTTACACAATATTCGCCGGAAAGAAGGGTCCTCACCTGGTCCCCGGCGATATTCCTCGTCTGGCTGCCTGAGACGACGAGCACGGAACGGCCGAGGTGCAGGTCTTCGCAGACGGCCGGGAGCTGGGAGAGCACGTCGTGGCCTATCACGACATCGCGGGGGAGCTGCATCCACTTGGATTTTTCAAAAATTTTATTTTTCAGTACTTTTATGCTATCCCGGCTCATTCTGATCAGAAATGATTAGGGAATTCATCTACAAATATTACATCGATCCCGTCCGGTACGATCAGCCGTATAATCCCGTTGAAACCATAACCTACGCAATAATTTTAATTATCGGGATTTACGCCGTGTACCGCTGGCTGAGATACTCGAAAATCTCTGTCGACGACAGGTTCATTCTCGCGACACTTCCCTATGTGGTGTTCGGCGGCATTGCGCGGGTGATACAGGACGCCGGGATGATACAGTCCGACTGGCAGTTCCTCCTGACGACACCGCTGATCTATTTCGTGGTCTTCTTTTTTGCAGCCCCGGTACTGGTCATAACGATTGCCCTCTACCGCAACGGCCTCGTAAAGGACTACATACCCTGGTATGCCGGGGCAGGAGCGGCAGGAGCGGTCGTCGTATCGGTTATCCTCGTGTCGTTCGGTTTGTCGCGGAACATCATTCACCCCGAAGTCTTCCTGACTATCATCGCCCTCGCGGCAATAACGAGCCTTGTGGTGTATGGCGTTCTCAAATACGTGTTCAAATGGGGCTATGTCACCGATCCTCTGTACAAGGTACTTATATTCGGCCAGCTCCTCGATGCAAGTGCGACCAGTTACGGGATAGATATCCACCCCATGAAATATATCGAGCAGCATGTCGTCGGGTCGAACCTGATAGCACTGACAGGGACTGCATTTGTGTTTTTCCCTCTCAAGCTCATCGTGATAATCCCCGGGATCTGGATCCTCGAAAAGTTCAGGAACGAAGGGAGCAGCGACCTCTGGCACCTGATCCTCCTCGCGATGATCACGGTCGGGCTCGCTCCCGGCATACGGGACATGGTCAGGATGATGTTCTATGTCTGAAAAGGGCCTCCGGGAGAGTATCCTTTTAGCATCGGTCTTTTTTTTCGCGTGTCTCGGTATCGGTATTTTTCTCACGATGAGGGACCCGACGATCGGGCAGAATTTTCTCGCCCTGTTCAAGGATACGGTAATGGAGGGTATTACCGGCGACCCCCCGGCCGTCCTTTGTGTAAAAATATTTCTCAACAACCTGCAGGCCTGCCTGCTGCTGTTCCTCGGTGGGGCCTCACTCGGGGTGGCGACATTGTTCATCCTCTCCACGAACGGGCTCATTATCGGTTCGATCATTGAGGCGGTACGGGAAAAACAGGGGATCGAGCTGATCCTCGCTGCAATCGTCCCGCACGGGATTTTTGAGATCCCGTCCTTCATCCTCTCGGGTGCGCTCGGGTTTCTTCTCGCAAAGGCCCTGCACGACGAATGGCACGGCATAGGGGACGCATCTTCTTCGGCTGCGCAGTACGGCATGTTTTTCGTCGTCTTCATCCTGCCGCTCATTCTCCTGGCAGCGGTTGTCGAGGCCTTTATTACGCCACAAATCATAAATCTGGTGCATTAGGGAGCTTTGATGGAAGAAGAGCGCGGCGCGTTGCCAAAAAAAACCGATTTTTCCGCATGGTATAACGAACTACTCTGGCAGGCCGAGATCATGGACGTCCGCTACCCGGTCAAGGGCCTGTACGTCTGGTATCCGCACGGGTTTGCAATACGAAAATATGTATATTCCTGGCTCCGGGAACTGATGGACCGGGACCACCAGGAGACCCTGTTCCCGCTCCTCATCCCCGAACAGGAGTTCATGAAAGAGGCCGAGCACATCAAGGGTTTCGAAGACGAGGTCTACTGGGTGACCCATGGCGGGAAAGACCCCCTGGATGTCCCGCTCGCCCTGCGCCCGACGAGCGAGACCGCGATATACCCGATGTATGCCCTCTGGGTCCGTTCGCATGCCGATCTTCCCCTCCGTCTTTACCAGGTCGTCAATACGTTCAGGTACGAGACAAAGCACACCCGTCCTCTTATCCGCCTCCGCGAGATCACATCGTTTAAGGAGGCACACACGGTCCATGCCACCTGGGAGCAGGCGGAGATCCAGGTCGAAGAGGCGATAAGCCTCTACCTGGAGTTTTACGAACGGCTCGGAATCCCGGTTATTGTGTCGCGTCGTCCGGACTGGGACAAGTTCCCGGGAGCCGATTACACGATGGCGGTGGACACGATCATGCCCGACGGAAAAACGCTCCAGATCGGGACCGTGCATCACCTTGGCGACCATTTTTCGCAGACATTCGACATCACCTTCGAAGACCCGGAAGGCCAGCAGAGGCACGTGTACCAGACCTGTTACGGGATCTCCGAGCGTTCGATCGCAGCGCTGATCAGCCTGCACGGAGACGACAA
Organism: uncultured Methanomicrobiales archaeon; assembly: GCA_963809105.1. Taxonomy (GTDB): domain Archaea; phylum Halobacteriota; class Methanomicrobia; order Methanomicrobiales; family Methanospirillaceae; genus CAIKOD01. The sequence continues at coordinate 1,276,149 of CAWEIC010000005.1, forward strand.
AGGGCTGGTCCTGCCTCCCGAAGTTGCCCCTGTCCAGGTCGTCATCGTACCCATTACCATCGGGAAGAGAAAGGAAGAAGTGACGACTGCGGCATCGGCCATCGGGCAGGAGCTGAAATCTGCGGGATACCGGGTGAAGATCGATAACCGGGACCTCCGGCCGGGTGCGAAATATTACTACTGGGAGATGAGGGGAGTTTCGCTCCGCCTCGAGATCGGACCGAGGGACATCGATGCATCGCAGGTTACGGTGGTGACGCGGACCGATGCACGTTCCGTAATCCCGTTAAAAGACCTGGTCCCGGGAATCAGGAGGGTGATCTCCGATGAGACCGCCAGGATGAAAGAACGGGCCGAGGAACACGTGAAATCACGTCTCATCATTTCGGGGACCATGGACGAGGCGAAGCAGGCCATCGAACAGGGCATCGCCCTGGTCCAGTGGTGCGATGAGAAGGGTTGTGCGGACGTTATCGAGGAGGCACTCGGGGCGAGCGTTCTCGGCACACAGGCACGTTCGCCCTACCTGAAGGAGCAGGAAGGACCGTGCGTCGTCTGTGGAAAGCCGGGGAAGACCACGCTGGTCGGCCGGGCATACTGAATGCGGGATCCAGACCAATCTTTTTTGGTTAATTTACTCAAATCGATGGCGATTATGATGTCAGATGTTTTCGGGATAGGAAAGCCAATGTATTGTCGTATACATGGTAAATCCGGCTCCATTGATGACGTGGAAAATTCGTTACGGTATAAAACAAGACATAGTTGGCATGGTAAACATTAACAATCTGTTCAGACCAGGGCAGGATTACAGTGTTTATAAACAAATATCGGGGTTTTACCTGCAGTTCCACAAGAAAACCGGATGATCAACAAGGATTTTAGGTAAAACAACCCAATGAGATTCAGGAGATGATTATGCCAACGTTCACGGCAGTGCTTCATAAAGAGGAAGACATGTATGTTGCGGAGTGCCCTGAGGTAGGCACGGTCAGCCAGGGAAGTACCGTAGAAGAGGCAGTCAGCAATCTCAAGGAAGCCACCGAGCTCTATCTCGAAGAATTCCCGTTAACGGAAAAGAGGCGGGCGATCCTGATAACCTTTGAGGTATCATCCTTTGCCACGTCATAAACCCGTCTCAGGTGAGCTTGTTATCAAAATTTTGTGTAACAAATTCGCATTTTCGATTTCCGGGCGAACAGGAAGTCATGTGAGACTATCGAAAATGACCGACGAAGGAAAAGTAGGCACGGTAGTCCCCGAACATGACGAATTAAAACCTGGAACGCTCAAAGGTGTGCTTAAACTCGCAAAAATTGATGTCGATGATTTTTACCGCTTTGTCTGAATATCTCCTGTGATGTAACCTGTTGGTGAAATAACAATGTCCGACGAAATGAATGAGAGACGTACCAAATGTTCACAGGACGATGAACCTCTTTCCGAGGACACTATGAGGGCGATAGAAAAGGGTCTGGAAGATATCAGGAAAGGAAGGACAGTCCCCATGGATGAGGTCATGAAAGATCTTGGGATTGAATGACATTTTGCATCGTGCAACGGTGAAGTGATCCTGCAAATATATTCAAACCTGTATAACTATAATCAGGGCCGGTCTGGAAAACTGTCGATATCCGACGATCCAATTCAAAAAATTAAAACCATAATCCTTCCGTTTCTTCCGGAATTACCGGTAATCACGCTGACTGAAAGACATCAATGATAATTTTCGGGATAGAAATCCAGCCACCGGAAAAATGTTTACAGAGATTATTAACGCCTGCATTTGCACAGGTACGAGATGCCGAACCCGGGGTGGCTTAAGTCCCCGGACAGAATTTTCCGGCCGCCGATAAAGAAGATCTTTCCGCACCGTGCGCATTTCTTGGGTTTTATCATATCGATGAATTTCATGGGAAGTTCGAAGTCGAACCTGGTTTTCGGGAGATCTCCCTCGCTGATATTCGCGCAGCAATCGTCGAGTCCTGCGATGAGCTGCATCACCTGGAGCGGACTTGCACCCAACTCGTCAAACCGTTTGAAAATAAAATAATTGAAGACAAGCCAGGAAAAATCTCCCCGTTCGACAAATTCCTCCATCTCGTTTCTCTGCTCCTCGAACTCTTCGAGTATGCAGCCGCAGAGAGGGCATTTCCCCCTGACCAGCTCATCGAGGAAGACTTCTTCGCTGCAGCCTGGACAGGTGGTATGAGGAGCGAGCATGCGTGTCATGGTAAGGTATCCCGGAAAGTGAGAACAGGTCGTCTCAACAACGTCTCTTCTATTGGTGATGGAGATACTTAAATCTATACGAAGTGGCCATCTTTTCGTCAAAAACAGCAAACGAAGGCTTATATAGGGGTATAATGTTCCCCGCTCCGGATGAGTATCGTGTGACCCGGATTGGTAATTTTATCGCAAAGGCAGCTTTCCATGCGTTTATCCGGACATGATTAACCGTGGTTTTATCGATAATCTTCCCGGATGAAAAAGTTCATCCCCCCTGCGATCCCAGTTTCCGTCATGGAAGTGCAGCAGATGCCCTGTGCCTGCACGATCGCAGGATCAGACCCTTCGGGCGGGGCAGGGATCCAGTCCGATCTGAAGACGTTTGCTTCGATCGGCGTATGGGGGCTCACGGTGGTGACAGCGGTAACCTCGCAGAACTCGCAGAACGTCCGGGGTATATGGACGGTCCCCCAGGACGCGGTGCGCACGCAGCTCCAGGCTCTCCTCGAGGACTTCGAGATACGGGCGTTTAAAACAGGCATGTTGCCCGACCGTGACTCGGTCGCCGCTGCCGCGTGGGGGGTCCCCGAGAAGGCGGTTCTCGTCGTCGACCCGGTGATGATGTCGTCGGGCGGCCGTCCCCTCATGGACATGGATGCCCTCGAAGAACTGAAATCGGTCCTCATACCGAGGGCAACGCTCGTCACCCCGAACCTCAGCGAGGCTGAAGTGCTGTCGGAGACGGGCCAGATCTCCACGATTGATGAAATGCGGGAAGCGGGCAGGACCATTCTTGCAACGGGTCCTGAGTATGTCCTGGTGAAAGGAGGTCATCTTGCCGGCTCTGAGGCGGTCGACCTCCTGATCGGGCGCAACGGCGAACTGGTTTTATCGGGTCAGCGGTTTCCCTTCGATGCGCATGGGACCGGATGCTGCTTTTCGGCGGCAATCACGGCCTACCTGGCACTCGGGAAACCCGTTCCTGCAGCCTGTACATCGGCAAAAGAATTCATCGGGCAGGCAATCGCCGCCGCCGTGAAGGGAAGGGCCGGGAATTATATTGTCGATCCGTTATTTTGTAAAAAATAACAAAAAGACAGATTTATCGTTATGGGAGGTAACTCACCATTAGTGGGTTGACGGGGACGGATTTCAATGCAGGAACAGGTTACGGATTCTAATCCCGGCAGGTCCCGGGGTGGTGTTTCTGAACAGCAGGCTCATGAGGAGTCGTTAAAGAAAGCCAACGAGTTGCTGAACAGGCTTTTCTCCGATGTCCGTCACGACATCCTGAACCAGCTGACGATCCTCCTCGGCTATCTCGAGCTTTCGAAAGACATGGTGACCGAGCCGACGCTCGTGGAGTTTTCAAAACGCGAGGAGGATGCGGCTGAGTCGATCAGGCGCCAGATCAGCCAGACAAAGGATTTTAAGGACATCGGTATCCGGCCGCCGGAATGGCAGAACGTGAAAACGGCCGTGGAGCAGGCGGCGGGATTTATCGATGGACTGAGGATAAAACCCGAGATTTCAGTCGATCCGGGCCTCGAAGTGTATGCCGATCCCTTGTTCTGGAAAATTTTCTCGAACATGATTGAAAACACTCAGATCCACGGGAAAAAAGCCACGTATATCCGTGTTTCAGCCCTGGATTCGGACAACGGGATCACGCTTGTATTCGAGGATGACGGCGAAGGGATTCCCGGGGCAGACAAGGAGAAGGTATTCACCCGCTTATGGCCGGGCAGGCGGGACTTCGGCTTGTTCTTCGTAAAAGAGGTGCTGGCCCTGACCGGGATGACCATTGCAGAGAAAGGAGTACCAGGGATGGGGGCGAAGTTCGAGATCGGAGTGGCGAAGGGCATGTCCCGGGTTTCCCGGGACGAACGTTGAAACCTTATTTTTTCCCGGACCCTGATGAGCCAGCGAACGGGAACGTCTTCACGTATCAAGAAACCCGGGTATTTTCACTCCACGGTGACACTTTTTGCGAGGTTCCGTGGTTTGTCGTCAAAGTTCTGCAAAATGCCAGGGTTGCCCTTCCGCGTTATGAAAAGTAAAGTCATCCAGATTTCCGTGTATCACCTGAATTTTTTGTCTTTATCTTCTACCGTTACGTTTATCTCCTGAAATCACTTCCAAAACACTCTCCTCACCGTTATATTCATCCGGATTTCATCCCTGCTTGCACCGGTCTCAGTATCGCCCGTGCAGGAATGAACAATAATGGAACACCTCGTGGTTACATGGAAAACAACCGTTGCCTACAGACATCTGACTATTACGGAGATGACCTGATTGGCGGATAAACTTTCCACCATAGAACCGGTACCGCTTTACCTGATTCCGAAAGCGGTATCAGATCAGATCCGAAAATATGGGAATACAATTTCGGAGGTCAGGGTACGACGTACGGCTGGCCATTCGTATCTCATCAGGATCAGGCATGGATCCCGGAGTGAACAGGATGAATGAGCCGGGCACGATCTCGATCGGTGAGAATTCGGTCATCAGCATCGATGTTGAAGGAGAATCGTATCGAATCGGACCCGAAGAAACAAGGACTTTATTATCCCACAGCCGGACTGTCCCTGTTTACCGGGTCAGGCTGAAAACAATCCCTGGCGGTAGTATCAGGCAGATCGCCTCGCTCGTCGGACATGCGACCATCAGCATGTCCGGATGGGATGTCCTTATTTTTACCCCGGCAGGATATTACACCATTCCCCTACTTTGTTTTCGGAAAATTGCCAGTGGGGAGACCGTCTCGGCATCACTCCGGCCGATCAGCCCTGATCATGATGGGGACGGCATAAACTACGGGTTCAGACTCATTTTTGAGGTTTTCCATGAGTAAACTCCGTCATGGAGTAATCACTGGTTAACAGTAACGCTATCAATGAGAATGATGTAGTTAACAGAGGGTTTATCCTGAAAGTCCGGGAAATAATTAAGATGATTGAGGAAGATGGTTGGTACCTGGTGGTAACGAGAGGAAGCCATAGACAATACAAACATTCCAAAAAGCCGGGACGAATTACCATTGCCGGTCATCCCGGTGATGATCTCGCACCTGGAACTCTCCAGAGCATCCTCAAACAGGCTCAACTGAAAAGGTGAAAGAATTGCATAGGTTCCTGATCGTTATCGAGAAAGCAAAGAACAATTACTCCGCGTATTCCCCTGATCTTCCGGGATGTGTCGCTACCGGACCGAGCCGTGAAGAGGTCGAGGAGTTGATGCATGAGGCGATTGAACTGCACGTCCACGGACTCGTCGAAGACGGGATACCGGTTCCGAGATGTCATTCATCAGCTTCATATGTGGCAGTCCCTGACTGAATGGGCTACAAAAAATTGAAGATATGAATTCCTGCTTTGTTCTCCTTTTTACCCGAATAATTAATATTATCACTGTTATTTCACGCCATGCATGCAGTCTTCATGGCAACTTGAAACCTGATCACATGGTCTCCACCAATTTCCGGCGAATCGAAATTTTCCAGTGTTTTAGGGCCTGGTAACAGGCAGACAAAATTTCTCCGGCCCTGTTCATCAGTGAACAGAATCTCTATCTTCGTACTGGAGAGGTTTCTTCTTCGAATTGGGGAGGTTTTACATTGGGTTGAGCATACATACAGTCCCCAACCAGTCGTCCATTAACGACAACACTACGGCTATGACTGCGAGTCGTATGCTAAAAACAGCAATCAGCTTTATTTTTTTGCACGCCTGCATGATGTCTTCGGCCTCGTACCGCAAGGCGATCTCCCTGGTCCTGCCCGGGTTTGTGATATAGGAGAGGTTAATAAATCTCATTATCTCGAGTTTCCTGATTTTTTCAGAGAAATTGGTGTAGCTCATTTTCCTGCCCGTAGTGACCGATTTAAATACTGCTCCCATGGTTAAATAATCCAGTGACCCCCGGGACATCTCTGCAATATGCACGAGAAGTTCCTGCTCTTTTTCGGCCAGTGCCTGGATTGACAATGAGAGTGGGACCTGTTTCGATACCGTATAGGATCCCGTAACATCGGCTTCGCATACAACAGGGCGTTCTGCCAGCTCGGCAGTGATCACGCTCGTTTTCACGAGGTCGAAGCCGATCCGGATATCACCGCTTCGCATGGTATTCTCAACGACGAGATCAAAAAGATCTTCGGGCATGACTCCCGGGTATAACCCGTTATTTATCCGGTCTGAAAGAATACAGCGAATTTCCTCTTCGTTATAGGGTGGAAAATAAATTTCTTTGGGACGGAGGATGGAGATCACGCAGGGATCGAGGACCTGCACCAGGTCAATATCCATGGAACTCAGGGAAATTATCACACCAATCCGAACCTTCGGGAATTCTTCATAGAGATGGAGCAGGGAAAACAGGAGATCATTGAGTACATTCCCTGATATCAGGTAATCTGCGTCATCGAGGCAGATAATGAGGACCTTGTTTCTCTCTTTTAAAGTACTTCCGATGTCATGGATGACTTTCCGGATCGGGGTGCCTGACGTCGGTGGCTGGTACCCATGGAGTTTTTCATAAATCCTCGAAAACGTGGCAAACTGGGTTCGGTCAGTCTGGCAATTTATGTATACCGGCAGGAGTCGTTGTGAGGTCTTCTCAAGCTCTGCAAACATCGTATGGATGGCCGTTGTCTTTCCGGTGCCTGGGAACCCGCGAATAACCGTGTTGAACGGGCAGTTTCCATAAATGCCAGGACTCAGTGCGAATGCAAGGTCGCGGAGCTGGCGTTCACGATACCTGAAGGGTTCTGGGATAAAATCAAATTCGAGCATGTCCCTGTTGCGGAAGAGACTGGTATCGGAAGGAAAATAGTACCTCATCAGACCATAGCCTTTGTTCAACCATTATAAAGAGATGAGGGAAGCAGGTTGTAAGTGTCCGCTATCCTTTTGGATGAATTTTAGGGATCTTTTTTGGATCGGTCGATTAATTCTTGCCAGATTTTTTTTGCCAATTCAATTCTTGTCAGAGACTTTCCATCGATACAATTTATGTCAGAGACTTCCATCGATACAATTCTTATGAGGCCGTTCCGGGTTCCAAATTATACTGGTTCATATGGATACAGTCAGGCTCTTAAAACCGGAGGGAATACATTCTTTTCAGACTGTGTGCGTGGATATTTTGGCAGAACTGACACTTCCCTTATGGGCTGCACTCCAGGTGGCAACGTGGCGGAACAGTAATGTACCCCGGTGGAAACGGTGGCGCCTGAAGAATCAGGAAAAGGATAAGGAACAAAGGAAGGCCTATTATTGGAGGAATCGGGATAAAATCGCCCTAAACAGCCGTATCCGGTACCAAAGGGAAAAGGGGGCTAAATCGGGCGATTTGTGAGGGCAGGGACGCCAACGAAAAAAGTGAAAAACAGTATAGTAGCCCTGGTAGTATCATATAGGTGGAAAATGCGATTAAAACGGTTAAAAAATAGGTATTTTCAATTTTAAAGCACTTTTGGAGGTTTTAAGGAAACCGGGTCCTGGCGATTCGGTTCACGTTTCCCCTCATATCGGGCCTGGGGATAATCTGAAAGACGATCGATATGTTCTGCGATAATACGGCGGTCTTTCAAGGGAAGACCTGCAAGGAATTTCAGTGCCCTTTCAGTGATCTCGATATCCAAGAAATCACTTCATTGAGAGACCGAGGTCCTTCTTTGCCTGTTTCCAGGGAATGGTTTTTTCAGTCCTGTCAATATCATCCAAATCTTTGATGAGTGTTAACCGTTGATGTTCCGTTATCAGCTCTGCAATCGTATCGTCAAAGGTTTGGCCGGGTTTTCGCAATTGTGAGAGGGTTGCCCATGTTCCCGGTGTCAGGGCGACTCTCTTGGATGCAATTTGTCCTTCTGTACCTGTCATGAACTCACCGTTATCTCAATATGGCATGTGTCAGTTGTCTAATCGTGATAATAAGTATATGTTTAACATCCTTGCACAATAAAGGTGGTGGTGATACAAGGATCCGGATGTGTCGAGTTATCCGGCTGGAGGCGAACCGGGACCCGGTTTTTTCATCAGGCGACGTTTGCTTCCCCAGTTTTCCCCTGCCTCTGCCTACATTCTAATCGTCCCCAGATGGGACAGGAGAACGTGAAAAAATGGCAGATTTTGTCCAGAAGACCAATGTCAAGCGATCGGTCCGCACTCTTGCGACCCAGATCCCTGATGTGGCAGCAATGAACAGCCTCATACAGAACATCATCGACACAAACCCGTTCCAGTGCGTGGATTACGTCCGTGCCGGCGTAACCAATGCGGGCGTGTCCCGCGGGAACGAGTCCTATACGGCGAGAATCGTCTACGAGAACCCTACGACCCTGAAAGCGGTAGGTACCGTATCGGCGAATGCAAAGAGCGTTGCCGGCCTCAATGCGGCAGCAGCGGCAGTCCTTGCCGACAATGCCCTAAAAGCAGCAATCGGTGGAGACCCGATCCGTGACACCGGCAACGAGTCCTATTCGGCGATCGTCAAGTGCCACGACGCCAACGGCGAAGACTATACCGTTTCGTTCACCCGGAAAACGGTGACCATTTCGTCCTACGAGGACGAGGCCATTGTCACAAGGGTCGATACCTGGGCCGATTCAAAACCGGTACTTGCATAACCACCCCCTCTGAACATCCGGGAGAGCAGAAAACCCCCTGCTCCTTTCTTCTCCTGACCTCCCGGCGTTCGCGGAGGTTCGTATGGATCTTGAAACAACCGCCCTTATCCTCGGTGTCGTACTTCCCCTGTATCCCTCGCTTTTCACTCTCTATGAACGGATCGGGAAATACGAGGTGGTATGCGTGGAATTTGCGGCACTGCGGGAAGAGCACGAAAAAATGAAGGAGAACTATCATGGAACAGGAGATTACCAGCATCATTGAGATTGCACTGACCCTTTTTGCAGCGATAATTGCATGGCTGCAGCACAGGAAAGCAACGACTGCCACGGCTTCAGCCGGTGAGATCGTGCGCTACTTCGATCCGGCGGATGAAACAGTAACAGAAGCCCCCGCTGAAATCCCGGGCCGTACCTGGAAGATGACGGACAGCACGAAGCGGTGGCTCACGTTCGACCATCCCCTGGCTGAACAGGAAAGCCTGCTCCGGCAGGTCGCAGAGGCCGAATCCAGGCGACTGGCCACCTATACCATCTCGGTCCCGGGCGGCTGGTATGATATCGAATACGGGCTCATCAAGGGCTCGGGAAAAGCGGAGGCCATATGATCAGGCGATTGGCACAACGGCGGAAGCTGGTCGTCGGCGGATGCATCTTCGCAGCGGTCGTCATCGGGATGGCCTGCACCGGAGTCGTACATGCCGCACAGTTTGATGTATCAGTGCATGCGACCGGGGATCAGGTACTGGCTTCATCGTCCGAATGGTCGTGGACTGCATCGGATGGTGATATTGCACAGACACCTCCCCTGGGCATAGGGCAGGAAGTGATCCGGGGTGGATATTCGGGATCGGTGCTTGTTGCCGGGCCCGCCGAGTACTCAGGGAACCGGGCGTTATCTTCGGATAACGTCCTCGGTTTTTCCACCTCGCAGGAAATAAAAAGCCTGGCTCCCGGGAGTTTTTCGGAGGCGCTTTTTATCAGTTCGGTTGGTTCCCCGGCATCGGGTGTGACCTGTGGGACTGGTTCGCTCGATGAAGAGGGAGCAAACTTTACAAAAACGGCGTATTGCGAACAGGCCGGCGTTTCTAACCTGTTTATGACCGATGCATTGAATTATCACTCATCCGGCTCGATTACCCAGGGAGATATCGACATTCCGGATATGCTGGCGATGGAATCTTTGGCAACCGGCTCAGGTTCCGGGGTATTCTTGGCCTGGTCAAAATCAATGATCGGGATTGGGAACACGACCATGTTAGGATATGTGCACTCGGCATCGGAACGGGTGGAAACTGGTGGACGGTTTACCATGAACGGAAGTATGAGATGGAGACTCGTTTGCCTGATTTTTCTTGGGTGACGTTTCAGTACCTGTTACTTGGGCAATAAGATCCAAGTATAGTATGCCCCTTAACCGGGGTGGAGAAAGGAGACGGGAGGTCCAACACCTCCCCATTTGATGAATGCTTATTCTTGACTAATATTTGGTAATTTTTTCATTTTATCTTGAATAAATCTGAACGCATATACGTCAGACGTTTTACCGGTCCTATTTGGGGCGACTGGTAAATGATAAGAATTTTAAATACTGATTAATTAGTCAATGATTTGGAAAAACTAATCTTAATTTCATTATCTTTGTAAAATATTTTAGTTTTTCAGACTATCTAATGTCAGTCATTATTGCATTACATCAGTGTATTGCATTATATTGGTTTATAAACTGATTGATTTGAATCTACGGTATTTTTATTCTTAATTTTTAAAAATAACCAAAAATTCATGTTATTTTTTCTTTAAATACCTATTTATATAAGTAAGTAAAATTCCTTGTCATACACTTCGTACTTGTGGGAACATCGGTACAGGTGGCAAAAGGTGTTGAAAATGAAGAAGATGTCAACGTATGGAAAGGGAAGTGAGGATGCAGTATCGCCGGTCATCGGTGTCATCCTGATGGTAGCGATCACTGTTATCCTCGCTGCTGTAATTGCCGCATTCGTATTTGGTATGGCAGGCAACGTGAGTAAGACGAGAAATATAGCACTCACTGCTCAAAAAGTTGGTGCAGGTTCTATTATAATCACTAATAATGGAGGTTCTGATGCGGGAGATGTATCAGTATTTAGTGTACAAATAGGAACTAATGCTGCAGCAACTGGAACATCATTGACCAGTCAGGTTGGTTCTACACAGACCTATACTGGCCAACAAGGTGTAAAAGACCATGTAATTGTAACTGCTACTTTCAATGATGGGACTAGCAAGTGGTGTTGGATACTAATGTATAATCCAACAATGTAATTTTTAAAGTCTTATTTTGCCTCGATTAAGATTAGTAATTATTTTTGCACGATACCTGTGTTGATATTTCATAGTCAAATATGAGTGGAATAAGGAACCTTACGATTTATTTCTACATGATTGATTAGAGGTGAATATCTAAAAATCGATCTTAATTATAAAAATTGTGCAATTAAACTATAATATGTTGATACACTAACTTGACGTGATATAGGTAACCAATAGGTGTAACCAACAGCGATTCCTGAACTTAAAATTGAATATAAAAATATAATTACTATCTGCCAGAGGAGGGGAATTACAACAATTAAGGCAATTAAAGAGAGCAATGGTCCGGTTCTGTTTTGTATATTTGGAATATAAAAAAATAAAGCAATAATAACACCAATACATATTTCCAAAATTAAAACCCAAATAGAAAGAGATGAGGAAATATAAGAAAATTGGTTATTATGACGTGCATTTAGAAAAATTCCTACTATGAAAAAGGGCATTAGCAAACAAAAAAGCTATGGCGCATTTAATCAAATATTGAGCAGTCTGAATAATATTAGGAAATTTTGATAAAATTAGGAGCCCAATCAGGTTAAGAGGGAGATAAACCGGTGAGAGATAACGGACATCAGGAGTTACGCCAGGATCCGTATTAAAATGGGGAATTCACTGATATAGGCAATAAATATTGCCAGAGTCATGAAAATGAGAGGAATCATTAGAAATAATTCATTGGCGTAAATCGCCCGGGCTTGTATTTTATTAACCATGGAATAGACAGCAATCCCACAAGGAATATTGGAACTAGTATTAAAACACCCGTTGTCCCTATTTCCGGCAAAAACAGAATCCCGACTAAATCGCGATTTAACGAATCAAAATGGGGATATACACGCAAAAAAACAAGGTTGATAACAGATAAAAGATTTTCCGAAATTCCGAGGTAATTAATTGATGTTAAGGTTAAATTTCCTATAGGCATACTGTTTCCCCCAGTAGCCCAAACTGAGTACATTGGGTTTAATGGATTTTTTGTTACAATATAGTTATTAATGAACAGAGGAATAATCTCCAATTGCAGTGAAAAGAGGAGAAATAAGTAGATATCCTATATTACATTTCATTTTTGTTATTTTCCATTGCCTAATGGAATATGGGAGAAACGAAATGAAAAGGAAAAATAAAAGAAATATTCCTACCAGGACGATCCCAAGTCAGAAGGCCTATAAAAAGAAATGAAAAAAAGCAATATCTGGGTTTGTTAGTATAAAGGAATTTTACGATCCCGAATATGATCAGGCTGAAAAGGAAGATCTCAAGCATATGATCTTTCGCATCTGATGTCCATATCAGGTACGATGAACTTGTAACACAAACGATTGTCCCAAACAAGCTAAATCCATGATCCTGGAATATTGTGTTTATGATACTAAAAATGGTGACTACTAACCCTGCAAATAAGAAATTATTTGTTAAAATAATGGCGGCAGTTCACGTGGTGCATCGCTAGGAGAAATAGTGAACGGGATATAGAGAATCATATTAATGATGAAAACAAAAAAAGCGAGAACGATCAAAACTGAAGATAGGGATATTTGATTTAATATGAGAACCTTCGGATAAAATTTCTGGATAATAAGTCCAAGACAAATCAAAAGAAGACTCCAGAATGTCATCAACCAGTAATCAAAAGTATCTCCAAATAGTTTGATGACCTTTAAGAGCTGGAAGGGAAATAAGCGGCAAAAATATTGGATATCCAAGTGCATTATTTCGGTATTGAAAATAGGGATATGGGGATTTATCCGAATACATCCCATATTTCCCCTCATTTGTTAAAATCTGGTGTCCCTGATCGAGTTGGGCAAGCTGATTACCGGTGATCCATTCATCATTGAAAATAAATTGCGGATGAGACACGCCAATACCTAATAGCAATGCTATAATGAATATAATGATAAAGAAGGTTTTTTTTTAAAAAGAGATGTAACCAGCATTGATACTTTTTCCACTAAAGTCATTTATATTCCTGGTTTCCAACCACGTAATAGAAAATAATTTGTTTAGTTATTCTAATAGAATAATAATTATGAGGGCTATTATTATTATTATCCTTTTGCTTATCTGTTTTATTCTCCCCATCAATTTCTATGTAATGGGAGAGGGGGTTGGATTTGGACTACAGGGTGTCGTTTTTCAATATAAAATAACTGGATATGGGAGCAATCTGTTTACACTCACCCAAGACATGGGTTATATTCTAAATGGCAACTATACTGGAAAGACTATGATGTCTACGCTGACCTGGGGCATTGGAAGCATGTGCACCATCATCGCAACGATAATTTGGCTTATCAACAAGTCATCCATCAGTCATTTCAATATGATATCCGGAGTTATGCTCATAATTGCAGGATTGACCTATCTTTCCTCAGTTATGTTCCAATATGGGATATTCTTTAACGGATCCGCAGGCATATCAATTCCTTTTGGCATTCCTCTTTTAGTTGGCGTAGGGTATCTAATTATAAAGTTCCGATCGCCACTTCAAATCAAGTTTAAAGATGAAGAATCATCTGTATAGCCTGTAATTAAAACTTTTTTTTAAATCGTCTAATAAAAAATGTGGGTAACGAAGTAACGATGTGATATCACTTTAAACCTCTGAAAACCTGGATAATGGAATTTTCTATTATTCAATTTTGAAACCCTAATTTGCTTAAATTGACGTATAAATCAAATGATTAACATGTACAACAATTGGTATCCAAAAAGTATATCCAGCATATGAATTTGCCATATTGGCTATCATAAAATTGGTCATTATTTGCCATATAAAAGGTAGGGCAATAATCAGTCCAATAAATACGATGAATAGTTTTCTATTATTTTTTCTTAGATATAAATAAGGAAGGAATATTGAACTAATCATCGCAAAGATGACGATGATTGATATCCAAAAGGATACTTGAAAAAATACTGAATAAAAATCTTCAATTTGATGTTTATTAATTGAAATAATAATAACAAAAACTGGTATTAATACCAAAGTAAAGCCCATAAAATATTTAATTGCTCCCCTAATGCACTGAATAATATCAGGAAATTTTGATAAAATTAGGAGCCCAATCAGGTTAAGAGGGAGATAAACCGGTGAGAGATAACGGACGTCAGGAGCTACGCCAGGATTTGTATTTAAAATCGGGAATTCACTGATATAGGCAATAAATATTGCCAGAGTCATGAAAATGAGAGGAATCATTAGAAATAATTCATTGGCAGTAAATCGCCCGGGTTTGTATTTTATTAACCATGGAATGACTAACAACCCGACAAGGAATAGCGGAACGAGAATAAAAACTCCCGTTGTTCCAATTTCCGGTAAGAATAGAATTCCAAGCAAATCGTGAAAGAAGGTGGTGAAATGAGGAGTAATTTGTGCAAGGACCTCTTGGAAAATAACAATGAGGTTTTCTACGATACTATGGGGGGGATATTGGGCGATTGAGGATCCTCCCGATGCAGTGCTGTTCAATCCGACTCCCCAAACAGAATATGTCGTTAGAAAAGGATTATTTGTCACGATATAGTTATTAATGAACAGAGGGATTGCTCCAATCACTGTGAATAGAGGCGAAATGAACCAATAACCTATACTACGTTTCATTCTTGTCATTTTCAATAGCCTGATGGTACAGGAAGAAGTGAAATAAAAAGGAATAGCAGAAGGATTATACCTATCTCAGGACGATCCCAAGTCAGAAGGCCTATAAAAAGAAATGAAAAAAAGCAATATCTGGGTTTGTTAGTATAAAGGAATTTTACGATCCCGAATATGATCAGGCTGAAAAGGAAGATCTCAAGCATATGATCTTTCGCACTTGATGTCCATATCAGGTACGATGAACTTGTAACACAAACGATTGTCCCAAACAGAGCTAAATCCATGATCCTGGAATATTGTATTTATGATACTAAAAATGGTAACTACTAACCCTGCAAATAAGAAATTATTTGTTAAAATAATGGCGGCGAACTTCACGTGGTGCATCGCTAGGAGAAATAGTGAACGGGATATAGAGGATCATATTAATGATGAAAACAAAAAAAGCGAGAACGATCAAAAATGAAGATAGGGATATTTGATTTAAAATGAGAATCTTCGGATAAAATTTCTGGATAATAAGTCCAAGACAAATCAGAAGAAGACTCCAGAATGTCATCAACCAGTAATCAAAAGTATCTCCGAATAGTTTGATGACCTTTAGAGCTGGAAGGGAAATAAGCGGCAAAAATATTGGATATCCAAGTGCATTATTATGTGATTGAAAATATGAATAGAGAGTTCCATTCGGATACATCCCATATTTTCCCTCATTAATTAAAATCTGGTGTCCCTGATCGAGTTGGGCAAGCTGATTACCGGTGATCCATTCATCATTAATCAGAAATTGCGGATGCGAAACAAGGATACTTAATAAAAGAGCTGAAATGAACACTATCATGTAGAGATGATTCTTCTTCAAAAAAAATTTACCATAACTGAATGAACTATTTATCGGCTTCACAAATTTCTCAACCTTTCATTCGTTAAATAATCTCTATCTGATAACAAAAAAACGTATGTTGTTGTTAAATTATAACTCCTATGAAATCAGAGGTACATGGAAGTCAAAAATATAACCGAATTTCAAAATAAGACATTTTTGTTTTGTTTCCGTAATACAAAAACAAGAACGCAGAAAAAAAAGTAAATGATTACTGACTTCGTGTTGTCTTCAGCACTATAAAATATTATAAATACTCAACTATGATTATGAACTGGTCAAAACGGATAGTATTTGTTTCATTTATTATCCTCATAATTTTGTTAGCCTGGATGCATCACTCCCACAAATAAATCGACGACAACGGGAAGTGCACAAATCCCCGGAGTGAATAGTGGACTAGGGGGAACAACAGCAAGTGAATATAACCTGAATTCTTCATCCAATGCCACTCCAACGGGTTCTTTAACGGTGTCGGGATCCCCACTTGGTTCGGAAGTGTTCCTGAATGGAACATCGATCGGCTATATCCCCCTGACTCTCGATAACATTTCTGTCGGTGTTGCTAAAATATCTATCAAAAAAAGTGGATTTTCCACCTCAAACGGGACAGTTACCATTTCAGCTGGCAAAACAGCTAAGTATTCCGTCACTCTTGACCAAAAATCTCCAAGTCTGGAAATCAGGGATTTAAATGCGATGCCATTGGGCGCTTGTACGTTCAATTATGTCGGGAACGTTGCAAATACTGGCAGCAGGCCTGCTTATGGTGTCCTCCTCACCTTAACACTGACTCCGAAAACATATGACCAAAAGGCTGGATTTGTTGTCATAACACAAACTGATAATGTTGGAATGATACCACAAGAGATGGAAGTACCGTTTGGCTTCAACGATATCCATGTACCGTGCGATGGTGATTATACCGGGACGATATCGTGGACCGGCGTCGATCAGCAAAATACGGCGTCAACGAGTGGTAACCAGCCGATTACCGGATCATATAATATATAATCTTGAAATTTTGCTTTTTTTCTGATTAAATAGTATTTAAAAAAAAGTAAATTTTAAACCGCAATCGCTGACCACTTCCCCGGCCCCGTCATATAGAGCCAGTATCCCTTGGTCGGGAACAACAGGCGGGAATCGCTGAACGTACCGCCTCCCCCGTTGATGATCTGTGTCTCGTAGGTCTGGTTCACGGCATCGAACCCCTCGGCCTGGGTCCATCCGTTCTTAACCGAAATCAACGTGTCATGGGCCGATGCGGAAATCTTCCCCGTAAACCCGATTGCATTCCAGCCATTCGACAGCATGCGTGTCGGGGGTGCCTGGAGCGGGTCTGTCGAGAACTGGAGCGGTATCATGATCGTCGAATTCGAGTATATCCAGTACCCGTAGAGCGGCTGTACCTGGTCGCCGGGTAATTTCTTAATCCAGTCCTGGTTTGCGCTGTCGTATTGCCATATGGAGTGGCCTGCCGTGTCTACGTGAGTGAATAACGAAAAAGTATTGTATCCGGGAGCCAATGTGCCGGGGACCGATATAAAGTTCCAGCCCTGGTAAAGGTAAATCGAACTGCCGTCCGAGGGTCCGATGGGCGTGCCGTTCTGGACGTCCAGTGCATACTATCCTCAGATAATGAATACATTTTTTATCCAATTGAATACATTATGTATTCATGCTGGAAGCGATCATCTCATCGAAGACGCGGGTGAAGCTGCTCACCCTCTTCCTACTCAGCCCGGAGCGGGAATATTATGTCCGCGAGATTACCCGGATCATAGGGGAAAATATGAATGCAGTCCGTCGGGAGCTTGCAAACCTCGAATCATTCGGTCTCATCTCGCGCGAGCGGAAGGGAAACCAGCAGTACTATACTGTCAATCGTGACTTCTTCCTCTACGAGGACCTCCAGAAAATCGTGCTCAAAACCGAAGGTGTTGCACGGGTAATCAGAGAACACCTTGCAGGCAGGGTAGAGATCCGGTGCATGTTTATCTACGGTTCCTTTGCAAAAAGCACTGCCGGTGCAAAAAGCGATATTGACGTGTTCATTGTCGGGGATATCGATGAAAACCAGTTAATACCCCTCGTACATGAAAGCGAACGTGCCTTAAACCGCGAGATCAACTATACGCTCATGCGGCCTGCTGAGCTGGAGCTGCGTAAACGAGACGGCGATCCTTTCGTAACAAATGTATGGAAAGAACCAAAACTCATGATCACCGGTACATGTGATGATTGACGATTTCGAACGGCAGGGGCTCATAAAAAAGCTCCCGATGGATAAGAAAGAAGTAGAGGGTGCCGTTCAGCACGCCCACCACGACATTAAAACCGCGAAAGTCGTCTTTCAGACCGACTATGACTGGGCTTACACCATCGCGTATAAGCCGTTCTCCAGGCAGGGCGGGCCCTGATGTTTTCCAAGGGATATCGCCCTGACGGGAACAGCCAGCACATATCGGTGGTAAAATTCGCAGGGCTGTTCCTTGATAAGAACGATACTGTCATCTTTGACCGGATGCGGCGAAAACGGAACAGTTCGGTCTATGAATCATCAGGTACGGTAACAGAAAACGAGGCGGAATTTGCAATCAGCCAGTCCGAAGTCCTCGTCCAGAAACTTGTCTCCCTCATTTCTATGTGATATCACGATGAACCATTGCGACCTGATATTGTCATGAAAAAACGATCCGTTAAGGGTAACCCTGTCCTCTTCTGAAAATTTCAATGATCATTACGATATTGTCCTGTATGGAATAAATGATCCTGAAATCCCCGATTCTCAACCGGTATTTTTTAGGAATGGTTTGTTGCAGCGGTTTTATATCTGCACCGGATCGCGGTGTGAATGGATCATCGGCCAGGACCGGAAGTCCATTGCGTATCCGTTTCTGTTCTCCACGGGAACATGAATGGAACTGCTTCTGAAAAGTCCGCGACACATGGATCCGGTACATTAAAGATCTTCCAGCGGAACAAATTCATCATTTTCAAGAATTGTGTTCCACCGGGCATCAAGTCTTTTTATACCGGCTTCTCTTATGATCCGACGGATAATTGTATCATATGTTTCGCTTTTTTCCCCAAGTATCCGCAACATCTCTTTTGTCTCGACTGAGATGGCAATGGTGGTCGTTCCAGCCTGTGACATGTATAACAATTATAGATGTTATAACTCTTATAATTATGGCACATGATGCTTTCAACGGCTCTCCCGTCTCTACTATCAATAAGGCGGGCCGGTACGTTCATCCTTCTGCCAGTGACCCATCAAAATACCAGGCATCCGAAGAAGGACATTGGTCCGGCATGAACCAGGTGGTATATATCCAAAAAGACATGGTCATTTCCAGACCCCGGCATCTCAAAAGAAACTCTCACGGGCAATTACCGATCTAGACCGCCTTATTTGGTGGGGGTTACAGTTGAACCTGCATCATCATCAGGTTTTTTGGCCGGGAGATTTTTTAATACACTCTGTCAGTATTATTGCATTACCGGTAATGCCAACACATGCCGGGGACATGACCGGGCAATTATTTGTACGAACTGTACCAGTGCTCGTACTCCTTATGGCTGGTGAAGCAGTGTAATATATACGTTCGATCTTCACAGACTTCGTAGATTATTTTCGCTTGTTTTGTTACGTTTTCAACATGACAGGGAATGCCATGTTGCATATGTTTGCAGGGTGGCCTGGATTGTATTTTTAGAAGATGCATAAGGAATACAGATTTCATGTCCTGCTGCATCTCTGCCAGCTCTTTTCTGGCTGAATCAGAAAAAACAAGTTCCATAATTCTTGGACGGTTAGCTTTTGAGGAGTTTTTTTATCTCATCAAATGAGTGGGTGGGAGTTTTTTTTGCCTCAATTTCACTCACTTCTACCGTTACGGCTCTATGGATGAGCATGAGTTCTTCCTCCTCAAGCATCCGCTCATAGGCAAGGATTGCCTGCCGGATCACCTCGGTCTGGTTTCCGGCATACCCCTTATCGATGATCCTTTTTATCGCCGCCTCATACGGAGGTCCAATGCTGATGTTCATAATTAACAACGTATGTATATTGATTGCACATTCAAAGATATAAATAATGTTTATGTATTGCATGAACCGGCCTGTCAACTACGGTGTAAAAATCCCCTGCTTCAGCCGGTATTTTTTTCCCCACCTGGCTTTGGCATCAAGCCGGCAATAAAACGGCTGGAATCAGCGGAATGAACGGGACACTCTTTACTAAAAAATTCGATTTTTTTTATTTTAACACATGGATAATCCTTCCTGCGCTTTTAAAGCAATCTCTGATAGTATTATTCAAATCTGCAACAACATCTTCATAATTACAATCGGTTCTCCATTTACTAAATTCTTGTAAATTTTTTGATATTGCTGCATTTCCCTTATTCAAAAACCACATAGATACTTCTTTATGGACTTCTTCCCCCGGGAATTTGTATCCTGATTGTGATTCGGCGTATTTTTCCATTCTGCTATTGATACTATGAAAGATTCACTATATGCTTATTGTTTAATCTTTTTGTTGAATAAAAACCTAAAAACAAAAAAAGTGAATTTCAAACCGCAATCGCTGACAATTCCCCAGGCCCCGTCATATAAAGCCAGTATCCCTTGGTCGGGAACATCAGCCGTGAATCGCTGAACGTACACCGCCTCCCCCATTGATGATCTGGGTTTCATAGGTCTGGTTCACGGCATCGAATCCCTCGGCTAACTGGATCTGTCCGGCCTGCCATATGGCCCATCATGGAAGAATGAGTGATACTTTTAATAATCCAAAATCTAATTTAGCTTCATTAATTATGAAGAAAAAATCCGAAAAGAACATGATTGTCAGCAAAGACCGTTTAGGGTTAAACGTAAAAGAGAGGAGCGTATTATCAAAATCCAAGGCGCGACATTCTGAAGCTTTGAAGAAATTAAGCGAACTATAATTCTTTTCGTGCATTCTCTTCGAGCCATTTTTTCATGCTTTTAATGTTGTGCTGATATTTTGCTACTTCAAGCATGAATTCAACAACTTTTTCACCATCACTATCGATATAATAGTCTGATTGACCGAGAATATTTTCTGCTGTGATAAAAGCTGTTCGTTTATTTCCATCGATAAATGGGTGTTTTGAACATACAAAATAGAGAACTATTGCAGCTTTTCTGAAAATGTCCTCTTCCCGGTTAGCCTGATATACTAAAAATTCTATTGTGCCGCGTTCTAATACTCCACGAGTGCCTCCGAATGTTGCAATTACATCGTCATGAATTTCGATAATTTTCTCAAACGTCAGAGGCTCCATCCATTTAAATAATGGCGCAACAACAAAAAGAATCTGCTCATAATGTAAGGAGGATCAGGGATTAAATGGGGTGGTGTGAATCCGAATCTGCAACAACATCTTTATCATCACAATTGGTTCTCCCTTTACTAAATTCTTGTAAATTTTTTAATATTGCTGCATTTCCATTATGTAAAATCACATAGATACTTCTTTATGGACTTCTTTCCTCGGAAATTTGTATCCTGATGGTGATTCGGCGTATTTTTCCATTCTGTTATTGATACTATTAAAGACTCAATATATGCCTATTCTTTAATCTTTTTGTTGAATAAAAAAAAGTAAATCTTAAACCGCAATCGCAGACAGTTCTCCCGCCCCCGTCATATAGAGCCAGTATCCCTTGGTCGGGAACAACAGGCGTGAATCACTGAAAGTGCCGCCTCCCCCGTTGATGATCTGGGTCTCGTAGGTCTGGTTCACGGCATCGAATCCCTCGGCCTGGGTCCATCCGTTTTTGACCGATATCAATGTGTCACGGGCCGATGCGGGAATACCTCCCGTGAACCCGATGGCGTTCCAGCCATTCGACAGCATGCGGGTCGGGGGTGCCTGCAACGGGTCTGTTGAGAACTGGAGGGGGATCACGATCGCTGAATTCGAATATATCCAGTACCCGTAGAGTGGCTGTACCTGGTCGCCGGGCAACTTCTTAATCCAGTCCTGGTTTGCGCTGTCATATTGCCAGATGGAATGGGATGCCGTGTCCACGTGGCTGAAAATTGAGAACGTGTTCCAGCCGGGAGCTGAGTACTCGGGGCACCGAGATAAAGTTCCAGCCCTGGTAGAGGTAAATCGCGCTGCCGTTTGAGGGCCCGACGGGCGTGCCGTTTTGGACGGAGATGTAGCTTGGTTTAGATAGCGTTGCTGAGGCTGCGTTATTCTGGACCGTCAGTCCCACAGTATACGTGCCGGGGACAGAGTAGGTGTGGAACGGGTTCTGTGACGTTGAAGTCTGCCCGTCTCCGAAGTCCCAGGTCCATAATGTCGGGTTCCCGGTGGAAAGATCGGTAAACTGGACAGACAGGGGGATTGTCCCGTATGTTGGAGTGCCGGTGAAATCTGCCACCAGATTGGGGTTAACCATGACCGTTATGTAATTTTCCTTCGACAGGTAATCTGAAAACTCGGGATTGGCGACTTCGAGACTGACCCGGTAGTTTCCCGGTGTACTGTAGACATGGACCGGGTCCTGCTCTGTCGAGGTGAACCCGTCGCCGAACGTCCAGTACCAGGAATTCGGGTGTCCGGTGGATTGATCGGTAAACCGGACGGTCAACGGGGCTGTGCCGGAAACCGGGCTTCCTGAAAATTCTGCGTGGACTACCGAACTCTGGAGGACGGTGATCGTTTTTTGTTTCGGCAGCGACTGGGTCTGGTTGCCCACTGTATTACCATTCGCCGCGACCAGGCTGACATTATACGATCCCGGGGCACCATAGACATGCACCGGGTTCTGGTCGGTAGATGTCTGGTTATCGCCGAAGTTCCAGTTCCATGAATTCGGTGCAGGAGTCCCCGTCGAAAGATCGGTGAACTGGACGGTTAACGGTGGTATTCCTGAGGTCTGCGTGCTGTTGAAATCTGCAATCGGTAACGGGAGGATACCGACAAGGATTAAGGACGGATTTGGCGTTTTGTTATAGCCTCCGATATTTCCGACATTTAACGTGACGCCATAGTTTCCGCTGGTCGTATAGGTATGGATCGGGTTCTGGATACTTGATACGCCCCCGTCACCAAAATCCCACTCCCAGTAAACCGGGTTTCCGCTCGATTGATCGGTAAACTGCACGGTCAAGGGTGGAAGTCCTGAGGATGGGGAAGCAGTAAACTGTGCAACCGGGGTGGTTGGCAATGGCGGGTTCGTATTGTCGATTAAAAATCCGTAGGTGTTCCCGCTCTTCGTATTGAGGGTAATTTTGTAGCTGTTTATCGGGTAAGACGGGGTCAAGTCGTTGACGGGTAATACCGAACCGGCCCCGTTCTGGTCTCCGCCCTGGTAACAATAAATCAGGTTTCCGTTCGCATCGTAGAAGTTTAATGTGTCGCCCGTCCCGGAACCCGGGTCACGGGCGAGTTCCAGGTCGGCGAAATGAAACTGCATGGAGGACACCGTCGGGTTGGAAATATTCCATGTATAGGTAAAATCCGCCGCAGTCGGATGGAACGATTCGGCAACCGTGGCTGGATAATTATAGAGCGGAACGGATGTGTTCCGTGTATCTGCCTGGTCGATTAAAAATCCGTAACTGTTCCCGCTTACGGTGGAGAGCCTGACCGTGTAGTTATTTACGGCAAACCATGGCGTCCACCCGCCCTGTGGCAGGTCATTGATGTTATTCCCATGGGAATCCCCGCCCTGGTAACCGTAGAGCAGGTTTTTCCCGGAATAAAAGTTCAGCGTGTCCCCTGGTCCGTTGCCGGGATCGGGCGACAGCACGAGTTCGGTAAAATGGAACCTGACCTGGGTGGATTCAGGGAACGACAGGTTCCAGTCGGTCGTGTTCAGGGCAACCGTCGGATGCAGCGATTCAAGGACCGCAGCAGACACCGGCCCGGTGCCGATGAAAACGAACGACAATAAAATCAAAACGATGATCGATCTTTTCCCCATGTTGATACCACAAAGATTTATATACAGTTTAAATATTTATATATAAGCCCAATGATTTGCGATTTTTAATAAAAAAAATGTTTTACCGGGTTTGATAAAAAATGAAGGGCCTGCACAATTATTGAACGCAGAGTGATAAAACACAAGATTTAATTATAGTGAAATTATCGAACCTCACCCTTCATACCGGGCATTCCCTGTAAGGCATCGTGAGAAAATTACCGGCTCTGCTCTGCCCCGGTACGGATTCGCCTGGCAATTGACATTTTTCATTGCTGAACATGGCGATATGGTACAATATTACAAAGGTCCCGGCATTGTCACTAGTATGGAAACGGAGGGTCATTTTCAGGGACCGTGATCTGCTTATGATGAACTGCGTTAAAAATAATCGATACGTTGCCCGAAAATTTTCACCTCTGCACCAAAAATTTTCAGGCGGAACACATTCATTACTCCAGGGATCGTGTTCCTACGGGCATCAGGTCTTTTTCGTAATACGTGGGATACCATGTAATAGTTGATTATATATTGTCATAAACATGGTTCTTTTTCCCGATTTTCAGAATTTTTATGGTCGATGTTCCTTCATCAATGGCAAGGATAACCCTGTATCCTCCTGTCCTGAATGAGTATAATGGCACATCAGCCAGACGTTTACTATGTCGTTCCGGTTTATCCTGCAGGATGTCCAGGGCCATCACGATACGGATCTGGATTTCCTTCGGTAGTTTCTTAAGATCCCGTTCCGCATGCGGGGAATAGCAGATATGATATGCCATTCAGAGTAAACCGAGATCTTTTTTAATCTGTTCGTGGGTGACAGAATGACCCGCCTTAAATTCAACGAGTGATTCATGAATTCCTTCGAGTTCTTCTGCGGTTAACGGTTCATCATCCACGGTCATAGAAAGGAGCCGTTCGATCACATCATTATAACTCTCTCGGGAATGAATTTTCAATTTATCCAGTCGTTCTTTGGTATGTGGATTAACCCTGAGACACGGGACTTGCATGGAGGATATGTGTACACAGGTACACATATAAGTATCCAATGGATCACAAGAACGTACCTTTTTGAGGATTGATTGATAATGCCCTTGCTTCCTTTTTGATTTTATTCTGTAAATCGGATTCAAATTTTTTATATGACCTGAGTGCTGAAGGTGCCATCACATATCATAGGGACCAGCCTTACGATCACCACTGTTCAACAGGAACCCCTTTGCCTTTCTTTCAACTCTTTAATGGAAGAAAAAATCTGTTGGGATGCTTCATTATCGGGAAGAAGTTCCAGGGTCTCCGGTTCCTCCTTATTTAATGACTTCAGAACATAGGCGAGCCTTTCGGGATTAACAATGTCCGGCATCTTCATTTTTGATTTCGACACAGTCATTTTGTTCTGCATGAAAATATAAGGTCTGGAGGTATTAAAAATACCCTCAACCTTGAGACGAACGGTTCTTTAACAAGGTCTTTTCCGCTAACAAATGGAAGCCCGTGCACCAGGTCCTACCTCGCATTCTGATATTGAAAGTATGCGGATATTCTCCCCCCTTGCAATTTCCTCATCAAAATGGAGCTCTACGGATTCCCGGATATTCACCATCAGTTCGTCGAGAGATTTGCCCTGTGTAAAAATATCGACCCCAATTCCCCGGGCGCACCAGTATTTCCCATCAGACTATAGTTCAAATTTTACGGGCAACTCCATCCCTCCGACTATAATGATACAAGGTGTGTAATTACTGTGATAACTCTTTTGTGCTGACGAGGCGATGAAAATGCTGTAGAAGAAGCAACTGAATCGCATATCAGGATCAGAATATAAAACCCGGATCATGGACAGCCATATCCCGGTGTTGAATGCCGTCCGGATCACAAACTCCGGGAGCATATCAAAATTAATATCATGAGGCTGGCATATGAATTCTCAAGTACCAATGACAAACCGGCAGGAAGTCATAACACAGTTACGATCTCTGAAAGAGAGACTAAAAACCCAGTATAACGTGAAAGAAATCGGTATTTTCGGATCTGTTGCCCGGGGGGACGAGGGGCCTGAGAGCGATCTTGATCTGATAGTCGAGTTCGGACCCGGTGCAGATCTCATCACCTATATCGGCCTCTGGCAATTTCTGGAAGATATTTTTGGAAAAAAAATTGATCTCGTTACCAGGAAAGGACTCAGAAACGATATGAAGGAGAAGGTAATGCAGGATCTCGTGCTGGTATGAGAGACGAATCGCTGCTATTAAAGGATATCATCTCTGCGATAGATAAAATCGACAAATTTACCAATGGAATGACGTATGAAGAATTTGTTTCTGATGAAAAGACTGAACATGCCGTCATATTTAATTTTCTGATACTCGGTGAAGCAGTCAAGCTTCTCCCGGAACATGTGATCCTGTCTCATCCGGAGATACCCTGGCGCCAGATCGCTGGAATGCGGGATAAACTCACCCATGCCTATTTCAGCGTTGATTACGACCTTGTCTGGAATACCATAAAAAACATCATTCCCGAATTCCGAACACAGATCATTGGGATATTGAAAGATTCTGAATAAGGGTGATATACTTCATGAGGTGCTTTTATTTGCAGAGCGAGAGCACCCAGGTGAAGAATTGCCTCCATCAGCGGAATTTTTATAACGATATCGTAGGGACCTGCCTTACGATCACCACTGCTCAACAGGAACCCCTTACCTTCTTTCAACTCTTTAATGGAAGAAAAAATCTGTTGGGATGCTTCATTATCGAGCAGAAGTTCCAGTGTCTCCAGTTCCTCCTCGTTTAACGACTTCAGAACATAGGCGAGCCTTTCGGGATTAATAATGCCTGTCATCTTCATTTTTGATTTCGATACCGTCATTTTTCCCCGACACGAGAATATCGGGTTCAGAGGTATTGAAATACCTTCCACCCGGTATATTGTATCATAAATCCTACAAACCGGTTTTCCCCCTGTCGTTTCCCTGAACTAAATTTAAATTTACATTCGCCGATACGGTACTGGATTATTCCCGGGATAATGCATGAGTGAAGAAAGAAAGGTGAATGAGGATCGGGGTA
Source organism: uncultured Methanomicrobiales archaeon (assembly GCA_963809105.1). Taxonomy (GTDB): domain Archaea; phylum Halobacteriota; class Methanomicrobia; order Methanomicrobiales; family Methanospirillaceae; genus CAIKOD01. The sequence goes on from CAWEIC010000005.1 coordinate 1,302,911, forward strand.
TTTTCGTGAGGTGGATGCATCGTATTCCCTATACCAGGGGAGTTCAGATAATCGCACTTCTCCTGCTCGTTATTCCCATTCAGATATTTGTCATAGGCGATTTTTACGGGGGTGGGTTCCAGACACCGCTTTTCCGCTACCAGGACACGATATTTGGTTCATTTGTCGTTCTCATCAGTCATGACCTATGGTCGGTCCAGGCAGGGTATGCCAACGGTTTTTATGCCCTTAGTATGATCCTGTGGGCTGTTGCTGCAGGCATCCTGCTGTTAAACGTAGTCCTTCTGTGTATCGGAAAAAAAGACTTCGCCGGTAATATGATCAGAGGAGGCAAACTGATCGTTATTTCCGCATTGCTGTTTTGTGCCTCGATCATTTTACAATATGGTCCACTGTTTCACAGCGCAATAGGAATTTCAATTCCGCTGGGTCTACCCCTGCTCGTCCTAGTCGGTTTCTGGATGTATTCCGAAGGTGCGAAAACCAGACGATCCGAGCCTGAAGGACCATGAATACGTCCACCTTTTCAGTTCATGGTCCTGCAGTATATCAGATTATTATCTTCCGGCCGAGGGGTTAATCCGGGCTGACTAAACGTAAGATATCTGCCGGAATGCGTGATCTGATCAAATCCGGCCGTATTTTTTATGTGCCTGTCCGATTGTCATGATATCATGGACCTGGACAACCTGGCTTCCGGTATCAATGGTATAGAATGCCGTGTAACTTCTCCCTATATGGAGTCTGTACACTTCCATCCCTTCCTGAAGATGCAGTAACTCTTTGTCACCACCGGTACCTGGATAAGGGTCATGCTCCAGAGCCATAAGTTCGTCGTGGATAATCCTACGGGTCTTTCCCGGCAACTCGTTGATGGCTTCAACAGATTTGCGTTTGATAAAAACCTGGAACCTCACTCCCGTATCTCCGAGAGTGGTACAAAATCATCTTCCTGCATCGATTGACGAATATCTTCTACCAGCCGTCGCTTCTTGCGAAGTTCGATCATCTCCGTAAGAAGTTCATCATAGGTCTGGCCTGCGGATCGCATCTCGGCGAGTTCTTTCCAGACCGATTCGGTAACGGGGATTCTTTTTATCAGATTCATTGTACATATTGTAAACATGGTAAATATTTAAACTATGCATAATTTGATCATTATTGAAAATAAACAAGACGCTCCTCCCCGGCGAATACATGAGCGAAGAAAGAAAGGTGAATGGGGATAGGGGTATTTTCGTGAGGTGGATGCAGCATATTCCCTATACCAGGAAAGTTCAGATAATCGCACTTCTCATGCTCGTTATTCCCCTACAGATATTTGTCATAGGAGATTTTTACGGGGGGTGTATTCCAGACTCCGTTCTTCCGCTACCAGGACACAATAATTGGTTCATTCATTATTCTCGCCAGTCATGGCGTATGGTCGGTTCAGACAGGGTATGCCAACGGTTTTTATGCCCTTAGTATGATCCTGTGTTCCAGGGCGACAGGTAGGTAACCCCCGTCAGTCCGCCCCTATCTCTTCACGAATCCATTCCATGAAGTCAAATCGATCCGGTTTTTGTGCATTGGAATGAAGTTATAGAATTTGTGAACATCGGGCTTGGCGGAAAGGACCGGGTGACCGGACGATTAATGTTCATACTGGTGATCTGCACCGGACTTGCCCTGCTGGCCGTACCGGTATGGGGCGGTGCCCTGCAGGATGTCCCGGCAGGCGGGGACGTATTCATCGGTGAAGAGAACCTTAATTTAACGCAAATTCCATCAGGAACAAGTCTTTTTTGGTATGATGGTCCCCGGATAGTGGGACAGGGTGACCCGGCCGCAGCAATAACCATTGGAAACGCCGGGAATTTCTACGTGGCGCCATCTGATTTCGTCGGGCGCACGGGAAACTGGTATATTGGCAATACCTCACGGATAGGATTTGTCGTAAACGATCCTTTCCAGTCTGTTTCGGTGTACGACCAGCAGACAGGGAACGATGCAACAAACGGAAGTGTTCCATCAGGCGATTACCTGACATTCCGTTTGGAAACCAATATGAACGTCATACCTGTCCAGCGGCCGGGTGCAACCGGATTCTTTACTATCAGGGTCAGGTCCCCTGGCGGCACCGTTTATTCCCGTCTCTGGCAGGATAATAATACCCGGGTCGACCTGGTGAACCTGGCACCGGATGCAATGCCATGGTACTGGGTCCCGCTGGTAAATGGCAGCGATGAAGGATGGTCGACCGGGGTCCTCGGGCCGGGAGAGAACCGTGTCTATCAGGCAGGCCTCTATACATTCTGGACCGAATGCAACCTCAACGGGATGCAGGATACCTACAAGGACGGGGCTGGCAATGATTTCACCGGAAAGACCGTCTCCACGGTCCGTAACGTCGCCATCAGTTTCGACACGGTACAGATCGAGGTCAGCAACAAATCCGTCGTCCGGGGCAAACCATTTTCGGTGACCATCACCGGCAGGCCTGGTAACGCCTATTACCTCTGGGTCGGGGGTACAGGTTCCATGAGCGGTATGGCCGGAGACCAGCCTCCCGGTATCATCGTCTCCCAGGAGGGTATCAGGACTGACCCGAAGGCAGGACCGTGGCCGATCGGCAACTATGTTTCCGACGGTTCAACGAGTACAATCCAGGATGACGTCGCACAGTCCTATGGTTCCGATAACGTCAGGGGAACGAAGTACTATGCACTCGTCACCCTGTCCAGGGAAGGTAACCGCACCGTGGGGTTCACTACGACTGCCAATACCAGGGACCAGAAATATACCATCAATGTAGAGCGTCCGGATCCCTACGATCCGCCTGCATCGGATGACGGACCGAACAGGACGTTCATGAGTGGCGATGCCGATATCACCATCGAAAAGGGGGGCACCGGTATCGGTGTTCAGGCCCCGGTACCGGCATCGATCCCGGTCTACTTCCTTGGCGAGGAGATCACATTCAGCGGGACAAACTCCCTGTCAGACACCACGTACCTGTTCATCACCGGCCCGAACCTGCCGGAAAAAGGCGGACAGATGACCAACCCGAGAGCGGCCGTAACCCCGGTGATACCGGACAGCTTTGGCCGGGCAGATGTCCTTCCGGACGGCAGTTGGGAATACAAGTGGCAGACTGCCTTCCTGGATATTGATCCGGGCACCTATACGGTTTATGCGGTCAATTCGACGGCAGACAAGGGCATGCTCGACCAGTCGTCCTACAGCACCGTCTCGTTCAACATCAGGAAACCCTTCATAGGCGCACAAGTGTCACAATCTTCGGTAGCCGCCGGTGATAAACTGTTCATTCGCGGCATTGCAGCAGGCCAGCCGTTGGATGGGATCGCAGTCTGGATCTTCGGTACCAATAAGGTTCTCTACCAGACCACAAATGTCAATCCCGACGGTACCTTCGAACAGGAAATCTCCTCCGCACAAACAGAGGACCTGGCAGCCGGCCGGTACTTCGTCGTCGTCCAGCACCCGATGACCAACGAACGGTTCGATGTATTCCCTGACAACCCGGGATCCCCGGCATTCGTCCTGGGTTCGTACCCGGTGTACGGTAACCAGCTGTTCAGGGTTGGCGGACCGGGAAGCCTCCAGGGATCCGATGCAGCAACGGCACTTGTCCAGGCAATAAACAACCAGGATATCGATGATATATATACGAAACTGCTGTTCCTCGTCGAATTGCCAAAGATTGCGATCATTCCGGTAACCGATCACCAGCAGGGGGATACATTCACCTTTTCGGGAACCACCAACCTCGCAGCCGGTGATGATATCCTGGTACAGGTTGTCTCCTCCTCATTCCAGCCGACCGCGAAGACCAGCAGCGGCGAATTCAGCGGTGCAGCCGGATCGGTCAAGGTCCTGGAAGGGACCGGCAACGTGAATACATGGTCATTTACGGTAGATACAGCCACCTTCAGGCCCGATTCCTACATCGTGGAAGTCTCTTCCGTTATCCCCGCGATACAGGCATCAACCCTCTTTAATGTCACCGGGGCGGGTCCGGTACCCATCAGGACAATCAAACCCGGTCAGGATGTTTCAGAAGCGAACGGTCCTGCTACAGGCAATGCACCTTCCGTTTACCCTGGGACCAACATAACGGCGGGGAGTACAACACAGGAGGGGGAAATTGCAGGGTCTACGGTCAATACGACTCCTGATAACTCAACGAACAGCGATGAGGGCGTCGCAAAAAGGTCACACATCGATATCGGCGCACGCCCCTCAAAACTGTTTAACACTTCAGGGCCAGGTTCACCGACAGTTCCGACCACCGTCCGAGCCCCTGTACAGGTTGTCACAACGGCCGCCACCATACCGGACGTCAGGACAACGGCCCCAACTGCCAGGCCGACAGCACAACCTGGTTTTGGGGCAGCGACTGCGCTCGCCGCCCTGGGGGCCGTCATATTCATCGCGGTCCGTAACAATCGGCGAGCACCCTGATGTTTCAGAAATCAGTATTTTGCAAGGAATACCGAGCCGTGAAATCTGCCAGAGGTTTTATTCAGCGATACATTCAGGGAAATAAAAATTCCTTAGCCCAACCCAACACACGTATCCCATGAGCCCAATTCGGCTATTCAGGTATTGGAAGCCTTTTTATCCCACGATCAAATCCGACCGTATTTTTTATTTGCCTGCCCGATTGTCATGAATACACATATTCATATTACCTCCACCCCAACACACTTATCCCATAAGCAGCCTATATATACCATCGATCAGACGGGCCGGTTATTTCATTTTTCTGTCAGCGACCATTCAATACCTGCATCCGATGAAGGATACGTTGGTCCGGGATGATCCAGGTTGTATATATCCATGAAAACATTGTCATTTCCAGACCTCGGCCTCTCTAAAGAGCTTGCACGGGCAATCACCGACCTGGGGTTTGAAGAACCGACGCCGATCCAGGCACTCGCTATCCCGATGATGAGGGAAGGCCGGGATGTCATCGGCCAGGCCCATACAGGGACAGGAAAAACCGCAGCATACGGCGTACCGTTGCTCGAAACGATCGATCCTAAGGACCGCCACGTCCAGGCACTCGTCATGTGCCCGACGAGGGAACTTGCGATCCAGGTATCGGAAGAGCTGGCAAAACTCGCGAAATACCTTCATGGCGTCGTGATCATTCCTGTTTACGGCGGCCAGCCCATCGAGCGTCAGACTTGCAGCGCTCAGCAAGGGAGTCCAGGTCGTCATCGGGACACCGGGCCGGATCCTCGACCACCTGCACCGGAGGTCGATAGACCTGTCGACAGTACGCGTCATTGTCCTCGACGAAGCGGACGAGATGCTCGATATGGGGTTCCGCGACGATATCGGTGACATCCTGAACAGGATCCCGGAAAAACGCCAGACCGTCCTGTTTTCAGCGACAATGCCCGCTCCGATCATGGAACTTGCCAGGCGGTACCAGAGGAACCCGCAGCTGGTCAAAGTCGTCCACGAACAGCTGACGGTCCCGACCGTCGAACAATTGTACTACGAGGTCAGGGAAAGCGATAAGATCGAAGCACTATGCAGGCTTATCGACCGGTATAACCCGAAACTGTCGCTCGTCTTCTGCAACACGAAACGCCGGGTCGACGAGGTCACGGGCAGGGTAATCGCCCGCGGTTATTCGGCCGAAGGGCTTCACGGGGATATGACCCAGGGGCAGCGTGAGCGGGTTATGGCGAAGTACCGTTCGGGTGCGATCGACCTCCTTATTGCGACCGATGTCGCGGCACGGGGAATAGATATCGAAGATATCGAAGCGGTATTTAATTTCGACGTCCCACAGGACCCTGAATATTATGTCCACCGGATAGGAAGGACCGGCCGTGCCGGGAAATCAGGCAGGTCGTTTACGTTCGTATCGGGAAAGGAGATCTGGAAGCTCCGGGATATCCAGAGATATTCGAAGGTCAGGATAAAAGCCGATTTCATCCCGAGCGACCGGGACCTCGAGGAGATCAGGGTCCTCCAGGTGCTCAACAAAGTCAAGCAGACGATCGAAAAAGAAGACCTCGATATCTACCGGGTGCGGGCACAGGAGATGATGGGAGAGGATTATACTTCCCTCGATATCGCAGCAGCCCTGCTCTTCATGACGGACGAGGATCGGTCGAAAACACACGGGACAATCTCACAAGCACCCGAGCCCGTAAGAAACGAGAGAAACAACAGGCCTCCCCGTCGCCGGGAATCGTACCGGCCACAGGGCTCCTCATCAGGAAACCGGAGATCGTCCTCCCGCCCGCAGGGTGATCGGGATCGAAGGTCATATACTCATTAATTCCCGGAATTTCCCCGAATCAGTAATTATTTAATCCATCCCTGCCCTATTATTCTACTGAAAAGGACGCAAATACCGGCGTCCCGGTGCCTTAGATGATTACCGTTCTCCTTGTTCACGATAACACCGACCTGATAGACACCACGAGGATGTACCTGGAACGGATGGGTGAAGTACGGGTCGATACGGCAAATTCAACAAAGCAGGCGCTTGAAATCCTGAAAAACAGGACGTACAACGTGATCGTTTCCTATTATCACCTGCCCGAAGTGAACGGGGTAGAGTTCCTCGCCGATATGAACGGCGTGGAATTCTTAAAATACATTAAACAGGCCGGGAATACGACCCCCTTTATTCTCTACCTGAGGACCCAGGGAAACAAGATCATCATCGGTGATGTCAATTATGCAAGCGAGATGGTGGTGGGGCCGAGGACCCCGCTCACCGAGCTCCGTGACCTCATCAAGCAGGCAGTGCTCCGGAAGAGAGCGGAACGTGAGCAGAATGCCCGCTTCGAGATGCTGAATGACCTCCTGTCATCGACACCCCTTGCCATAGTCCGTGCAAGGGGCGGGAAAATTGAATGGGTAAATAAACCGATCTCAGCCCTGCTCGGGTATGAGGAAGGAGAACTGCCCGGGAAAGATATTGCTGTGCTGTTTCCGGGCAGGGAAGAATACGACCGGGCCTGCAGGGAATTGTCCATCCGGATTGACGGCCAGGGGTGGGGCAATTCCGATACGCCCCTTCGGAAAAAAGACGGGACGGCGATTAATTGCAGGATACGGCAGAAAGCATCCGACCCGGCGGACCCGTCGAAAGGGATGGTCATCGTTTTCGAGGATACGAGCGGGACGTCGCGAATGGCGGAAGCCCTCAAACAGAGCGACATGAAATACCAGGAGCTCCTGAAGGATACGACGAGTATCGTCATGAAAGTCGATACGGAGGGAAATATTACCTTCTTCAACAAAGCCGCCCAGAATTTTTTCGGGTGGTCTGCGGCAGAGATCGTGGGTAAAAGCATTATCGGCACTATCGTATCCCCTACGTCGCATTCTGCACGGGAAGTAGTAGGAATGGTCGGAGACCTGGTCCGCCCGGGCAGCGAAGGTGCTCTCCATATCAATGAAAATATCCTCAGGGGAGGCGAACCTGTCTGGATTGCATGGACAAATAAGCCGATCCGGGATGAGTCCGGGAAAATTTCAGAAATTCTCTGTATCGGAAACGACATTACCGATCATTCGACCCATGACCGCGTGCGGATGAGCATGGCGATGTGGAAAGACAAGGTAATCGCCGGAACAGACGTCGCCGAGGATGTCTTCGAATCGGCATTCAATATCGGCATGGAGATCGCCAGGGAGGGCCGTGAAGGTAAACCCGTCGGGACTGCATTCATCATCGGCGATGCCGATAACGTGCTCGTGAAGTCCCGCCAGCTCATCCTTAACCCCTTTGAGGGGCACGCCCAGGAGAGCAGGATGATCACAAACCCGGAGATCCGGGAGATGATCAAAGAACTGGCACAACTCGACGGGGCGTTTATTGTCCGGGGCAACGGGCTTATCGAAGCGGCTGCCCGCCAGATCACGATCGAGATGAGCAATGTCCAGTTGCCGAAAGGACTCGGCACCCGGCACTCCTCTGTGGCCGGGATCACCCAGGTCACCAGTGCGATAGGGATCGTTGTTTCCCAGAGCGGGGGAAAAATCTCCATTTTCAGGAACGGCAGGATCGTACAGGAGATCTCGTAACACTATTCATGACAGGATCGTACAGGAGATCTCATAACACTATTCATGACAGGATCGTACAGGAGATCTCGTAACACTATTCATGACAGGATCGTGGGGAGATCTCGTAACCCTGTTCACAACAGGATTGTGCAGGAGATCTCGTAATCCTGTCACGAACAGGAAAAGTGCCTCCGTATCGGGTCTTTGTTGATCGGCTCACGGCCTGTAACAGGACCCCAGGGTTCTTATCGTCTCAGCTTCGGTAATCGGATCCAGGGACTGGCAGGAGCCGGGAGAAAAATTCAGCGGCTGAAGATTTCAGGATCCTAAAACCCATTATTCACTTCCTGCTTGAGAAAATAACCTGTAATATGACTTTTTTTGGAAATCTGCCCATTATGAAATGAGGCCTTGTTTTTTATACTAGATGCACTAATTATTACATGCAGTATATAAAACCTGCACGAGTTAATCAAATGAATGAGAGAAGAAGTTTCGGTGGCCCAAGGAATTTCGGCCCCCGTGAGATGACAAAGACAGTCTGTTCAGATTGTGGTAAGGAATGTGAAGTGCCCTTCAAACCGACAGAAGGGAGACCGGTTTACTGCCAGGAATGCCTTCCTAAACACAGGAAACCCCGGTACTAACTTTTTTTTCTATTACGCCCGGCACGATAAACGGGCAGATCCCTGTACGTTACGCCCCGCATTCCGGAACTTTTCAGGCTCTTTAACAATTCGTCGTTAACCGAAACCCTCCGGTGTTTTTTTGATCGTTTCCTGTTAAGGATTCATTCGGAAAAGGAACATTTGTAAACACCTGATCGTTCCGATAGTTCCTGTAGTCCGGTCTGTGTATCGGTAATTCCCGGACATGGTTCATCAGGAAATATCGCCAATAACTACATTTTCCGGCACCGGATATAGCATCTCGGTATTGGCCCGAATCAGGACGATTGAACGGGTTCATTTTAAAGATCCCACAAAGAAGGAGACACGGATAATCCGGTCACCCGGAGTGAAAATCCGATGGTGTCGGATCGGTCCTCGTACCGGTCCGGGTAAACCGGAAGTGAAAATGATTGAAAAATTGTGGAATGAAAAATTTTGTGTATTGATCACATGAGCTGCGTAGCGTTCGGGAGCGGGACAAATCCCTGTGCTTGCACGATCTGCTGCCCGGCCGGACTGAGGATGAAGTTGATATAGTCCTTTGTAAGCCCTGTCGGCTGTCCGTTCGTGATCATGTAGAGGTACCGGGACAAGGGGTATGATTTATCGAGGACTGTAGCCACAGACGGTGCAATGAGGGTTCCGTTGACATTGATCTTCAGCTGCCTGATGAGCGTATCGTTAAATCCAAGTCCTGTATAACCGATAGCGCCCGGAGTCTGATCGACACTCTGTTCAACCGCACCGTTCGAATTCTTTTCGAACATGGTATTGACATAATTTTCCCCGTTCATTACACTGTCGGTGAAGAACGAGCGGCTGCCTGATGCACTGTCCCTTCCTATCACCACGATTGCCATGTCCTTGCCGCCGACATCCTTCCAGTTGGTGATGGTTCCGTTATAGATATCGCGGATTTGGGGTATAGTAAGTGAAGTTACCGGGTTATTATTCGCATTCACAATAATCGACAGGCCGTCCAACGAGACCGGCGTTATTACGAAATCGGGGTATTTTGCCTTCTCGGCCGCAGTGATTTCACGCGAGGACATGCCTATATCCACTGTCTTTTCACCGATTGCCTGCACTCCGACACCCGATCCTCCGCCTGATACCTGGATATTGGCATCCGGGTGGGCGATGAGGTACGCATCGGCCGCTGCCTGTGCAATCGGGAGAACGGTTGTCGAGCCCGTAACCTTGATGGTTCCGCTCGATGAAGTGTTTGCAGGAGCGATTGTTGAAGCCGTTGTCGCTACGGGAGTTGCTGGTGCACTGGCGACAGTTGTTGCAACCGGGGTTGCTATGCTTGTTTGAACTGCCGTAGCCTGAGGCGGAGTACTCGTGCTTGAAGTGCAACCCGCAATAAGAAGCATACAAATAAGCAGGCCGGCAAGAGCAAGACCCGCAATTCCAATTTGTTTGTTCATTTTTACCATGGTGGTCCGGTTAAAAGTGTGATAAAACTCTATATACGATTTCCTGATAGAGTCTATATAAGCCCCTATACCTTCTATAGAAGACAATATTATTGTGTAGTCACCATAGTCTCACATCAACTGCCGGGGATCGTTTCATGTCTATATCGATTATGAGTCCTGATTTATGCAAAATAGTAACTAATTTTCGCTGTTCATGCCGAAATTAGCAGGACGGAACTGCCGGTCGGTGTTTAGCCGGTCAGGAATCCCGAAACCGCACGATCAGCCACGATCTGATATCTTCTCTCAGTTTCCGGAAATTGTTAAGGATTATCTCCTCGTCAGCACCAAGTTCGGCGACCGCCGGAAAATTTTCGTGGATATGTATCCCGTCACCGGCAAGGTACCGGGTCAGGGTCGGGCCGCTTGAATCGCAGAGAGTAACGATATAATCGAAGTGCTTTCCCTTGAATTCCGTGACCGATTTCGAACGCTGTTTCGTCGTATCGATACCTGATTCCTGCAGCACTTTAACCGTGAAGGGGTTAATCCCCCCACAGGCAACGCCCGCACTATACACGTCGAACCTGTCCCCGTACAGGTCCCGCATGAGCCCTTCGGCGATTTGCGAGCGTACCGAATTGTAACTGCAGAGAAAAATGATGCTTTTTCTTGTATCGGGTTCAGGTTGCATAGGATCCAGGTTTGAAGGCCGATCGGGTTTATTTTATTTCGATACGTTCCCCGGTCTGCATATAATAGACTTTTTCCGCAATTTTGCAGGCATGGTCCGCACAGCGCTCGAGATACCTGACAATCATCACGTAGTAAATACAGCGGCTGATAGTTCCCGGGTCTTCCATCATGTACGTGAGGCATTCCCGGAAAATCGAGGCCCTGAGGGAATCAACCACGTCGTCGCGCTTCGACATGCCTTCAATCAGGCCGATATCCTCGTGGTCGTAGGAGAGGATCGCATCGTCGATCATCGAGATGACAAGCTCGCTCATGTGAGGTATGCTGATGAAGTTACCGAGGACCGGCTGTTCGAATACTTCCTTAACGGTATTGGCGATATCTTTCCCGTACCTCCCGATCCGCATCGAATCGTTCACGACCTGGAGGGCACAGGCAAGGCTCCTCATGTCTTTGGCGACAGGCTGGTAGATGGCAATCATCTGGAAGACATGTTCTTCCAGTGTCGTATGCCGGTCGTTCAGACTCCTTTTTCCTGTTTTTCACTTCCGCCGCAAGGCCCTCGTCGTCGCTTACCAGGGCTTTCATCGCGTCGGAAAGCATATCCCTGGCAAAATGCGCCATATCGATGACATCGGTCTTTAATATCCCCATTTCGTCGTGGAATTTATCAGTCATGATTCACCTATCCGAATCTCCCGGTAATGTAGTTCTCTGTGACCTGTTCACGCGGGTGCTCGAAAATCTGCCTTGTATCCCCGTATTCAACCAGTTCGCCGAGGTACATCAGCCCGGTAAAATCGCTTACCCTCGAAGCCTGCTGCATGTTATGGGTGACAATGACGACCGAATAATCTTTTTTCAGTTCCTCGATCAGGCTCTCAATCTTCGCCGTGGCGATGGGGTCGAGTGCCGAGCAGGGCTCGTCCATCAGGATTACCTCGGGTCCTACCGCAAGGGTTCTCGCGATGCAGAGCCGCTGTTGCTGCCCTCCCGACAGTCCCATGGCCGATTCGTGGAGCCGGTCCTTCACCTCGTTCCACAATGCGGCACTTTTCAGGCTTTTTTCAACGATTGCGTCGAGCTGCTTTTTGTCTTTCATCCCGTGGACTTTGGGGCCGTAGGCGATGTTTTCATAGATCGATTTGGGAAACGGGTTCGGTCTCTGGAAGACCATGCCGATCTCTTTCCTGATAGCCACGGGGTCGACGCCGGGAGCGTAAATATTCTTCCCGTGAAAGTTTACTGCCCCGTTGATCCTGCACGACTCGACTAGGTCGTTCATCCGGTTGAAACAACGGAGCAGCGTTGATTTACCGCACCCGGACGGCCCGATCAGGGCGGTCACTCTCCTGTCCGGGATATTCATCGTAACGTCGCGGAGAGCGATTGTTTCGCCGTACCAGAGGTTGAGGTTCTCCACGGCGATAATATGTCCATTTTCAGTCATAGGTCACCATCTGGTCTTACTGTGATAATGTCGTCTGATTGCAATTGCCACGAGGTATAGTCCGACTACGAGGATCAGCAGGACGAACGCGGTACCGTACTGGTTTTCTTTTGCCCCCGGTACGTTCGTCGCGAGGATATACAGGTGGTATGGCAGTGCCATGACCGGTTCCAGTTCGGACGATGGCAGGGAACGTGTGGAGAATACCACCGCAGTAAACAGGATCGGGGCAGTCTCCCCTGCGGCCCTGCCAATCGAGAGGATCGTCCCGGTCACGATTCCGGGAACTGCGGGAGGGAGGACGACGTTCCTGATAGTCTGCCACCGTGTCGCCCCGAGAGCAAAACTACCTTCGCGGACGGACACCGGGACATTTATCAGTGCCTCCTCGGTTGTCCTGATAATGGTCGGGAGGACCATCAGGGCGAGCGTCACCTGCCCGGCAAGGAGCGACACGCCGAGTTTCAGGTACAATACGAGGAATACGAAACCGAACAGTCCGAAAACGATGGATGGAGTTCCGTTTAAGAGATCCACACCTGTCCTGATCACTTTCGTGACTTTTCCTTCAGACGTGTATTCATGCAGGTAAATCGATGCCCCGATGCCTATCGGCAATGCAATCAGGATAGCGCCGGCCACCAGGCACAGGGTACCGGCAATCGCAGGGAGAATTCCTCCCGATCTCCCGAGATCAGTAGGTGCCTGCGTGAGGAAGCCCCAGCTGATGGCCGGAATCCCGTTAACGATGATATCGGCAAGGATTACCCCGAGTGCGAACAGGACGATGAGGATTGCTGCCGTAAGCAGGGCAAATGCACCTTTTTCGATATGCCGCGGATGTAATTTTTCCCTTGTATAATAGAGAACTACGCCTGCACCAATACAGAGCAGGGCGAGGATGACCCCGGCTGCAACCAGCAGGAAAATAACAAGGACACAAGCCAGCCCGATCAGGAGAGATTTCTTCAGTATCCTGGAAGTTTCGAATGAAAGTAATTTCCGTCCCCCTCCGACCCCGGTCTGGGCGGCACGGATCTGCCCGAGAATTTTATAGGCCGACAGGTTGATGACCAGGGTGATCAGCAGCAAGACGACTGCTATTCCGAACAGGGCACTGTACTGGAGACTTCCTACCGAGGCCTCACCCATTTCTATCCCAATGGTCCCGGTAAGCGTCCTGACCGGGGACAGTATGTTCCATAGCGGAGAGGGAATAATCGCGGCATTCCCGGTCACCATCAGGACGGCCATGGTCTCGCCGACTGCCCGTCCCATGCCGAGGATGATCGCAGCGGTAATACCCGATAATGCGGCCGGGACGAGAACCCTGGAAATGGTCTGCCACCGGGTTGCGCCCGTGGCAAGCGAGGCCTCCCTGAAATCCCTTGGAACAGAGCTGATGGCGTCTTCGGAGATGCTTACTATCGTCGGAAGAGCCATCACCCCGAGGAGCAGGGAACCGGCCAGCCACGATTCCCCCGACGGGACATCGAAACTGACACGGATGAACTCGACAAGGACGACAAGACCGAAGAAACCAAAAACGACCGAAGGAATTCCTGCAAGCAGTTCGATTGCAGGCTTGACCACCGCTTTGACTTTTTCATGGGCCAGTTCGCTTATGTATATCGCACTGGCGATACCGAGCGGCACGGCGATTACCATAGCGAGGAATGTTACGAGGACTGAATCGACGATCAGGGCAAATATGCCATAGACCGGGGGGAACCCCGTAGGGTTCCAGTCCTGGCCGAACAGGAAGGGAATAACACCGAGGGCCTGGAATGCGGGGTATGAACTATAGAGAAGAAATATCAGGATAAAAAATATAATTACGACACCAAAGACTGCGCAAGCAAACCACAGAGAAGTCATGAACTTCTCTTTGAACTGTGCGGCAAATCCCTTGACGGGCACAAAATCTGTACCTGCGGCTGAATCCTGCATGGAGCGGTTCCCTGCCTGAAAGGACATGGGGCACCCGGTTTATTAGCCAGGGTGCCCCCATTCTTCAGGACATTGATTATCCCATGCTGGCTGAAATCTATTACCTCTTTTCACGATAGAATATAGATGTATATATATAATCTATAGTAACATAGAGAATATGCAGGTTATTTCAACAGAAGGCCGGTGATTCACTTGGACATCCGAAAAGTGCAGGTAACAGGGGGCTCGTCATATATTATCACGCTCCCGAAGGAATGGGCTGAAAAGCTTCATATCAGGAAGAACGACCCGCTTGGGCTTGTATCGCAGGCAGACGGCACGCTGCTCGTCACAAAGAACATCAGCGATTCCCAGGTCCAGGCCACGAAGGAATTCGATGTATCGAACATCAACGACCCTGCCTACCTGTTCCGGCTCCTTATCGGTGCCTACATCGCCGGGTTCACGACGATCAGGATCGAGGCAAAACACCGGTTCAACCCGTTCGTCCGGGGAGTCGTAAGGGATTTTACCCAGATGACCATCGGTCCGGAAGTCGTCGAAGAGACGGATTCGACGGTGATACTGAAGGATCTCTTGAATCCCATGGAAATGCCGTTCGACAACACGATGAAGAGAATGTTCGTGATTGTCAAGAATATGCACATCGATGCAATAGCGGCGATAGAGACAAAAAACCAGAAGCTTGCCGACGATGTAATTGCCCGCGACAACGATGTCGATCGTCTCCACTGGCTCATCGCGAGGCAGATGAACGTTATCCTGAAAAATGTGAACCTTTCGCGAAAAATGGACCTTTCGACGTCCCTTGTCGTGAATACCTACCTGATCAGCCGTATCATCGAACGCATCGGGGATCATGCGGTCCGCATGGCAGAAAATGCCAGGAAAATAACCGATGAAGACATTAACGATAAGGTGCTCAAGGCAATCAGGAAGGCCAGTACCTCTTTCCCTGAACATCTTTGACAAGAGTATTGTCTCGTTCTTCCAGTCAGATATCCTCGGTTCCCACAAGAATATCGAAGCAATCGGTGAGCTTGAAAATTTCTGCGAGCAGATCAATGCATTGTCGATGAATGAAAGCACTGCCAATGCCATAGCCCTGCATTATATAGCGGAAAGTATCAGGAGATGCGGGGAATACGCCGGGGATATCTCAGAAACGGTCATAAACTACCTCGTCGAAGAACAGCAGTTATAATTTTTTCGGTTCCCTTATGTCCGGGATACACGCCTGCACCTGATAATCTTTTAAACTATGGGGCCCTGATAGTGTTTATCTGGTGACCCGATGACCGAACAGGACCTTGTCGAGCTCGATGATCTTTCCTGGGAAAAAACAATAGAGCGTGGTGAAAAACCTTCCGTCGTGATGTTTTACTCGCCTTCCTGTGCCTACTGCAGGAGCATGGAGCCCTATTTCAGGGAGTACGCAAAAGAATTCGGCGATACGATTGTGTTTGCCCGACTGAATATTATGACAAGCCAGTGGATCGCCGAAAAATACAGCGTCCGGGGAACACCCACCTTCAAATTTTTTTGCAGCGGCAAACCGGTGTCTGAACTCGTCGGCGCGGTGTACCCGGCAATCCTTAAGAAAATGGTCGAAGATGTCCTCAAACACGGGGAAAATTGTGTACGGGACAGGACTGAAATAGACTACGAGATCACCGGTTATGGCTGAACCCGCTCTACATTTTCACTGCCTGTTATTCGTGGATCATTGTTAGCATCATCTTGAACCGCGAGATTGCTTTCAGGGCGTGGGGCTTGTTTGCAGGCATGATGATCATGTCACCCTTCCCGAGGGTAAAGGTCGTCCCGGAAATCGTTACTCCGGCATCTCCCTCCAGTACCTGTACCATTGCATCGAACGGGGCCGTATGCTCGGAAAGCCCTTCATCCTTGTCGAAAGCGAAAAGGGTTACCGTTCCTGATTTCCGGACGACAATAGTCCTGCTTACCACTGCTCCGTCCTGGTATGTGACAAGTTCCCCGGGATGCAGGACCATGCCAACGAGGGATTGTTGCGTCTTATCGGCCATGGATGACTCTTGGTTCTTGGAGAAGTTATAGCCCTGCACAGCCCTGGACCGGGGACATTGGCAGGCAGGGTTTAATCATGACGATATTGTTCGGAACCGGGTGAATCCCCTTCGAAAAACAGACCTATACGATGCCGGGAGCTCGTGTGAAACTGTTTCCGGAGACGTAACATTCCGACAGAAGCGTCCGGACGGGGTCGCCAGAACCCGCGCTTTCATATGCCGGATTCCACCGGGTCTCACGTAAAACAGGATCGGAACAACGTCTTTATATTATCTGCCGCCAGATGTTGTTATAACAATAACAACAAGTGGTACGGCATGAAAACACAGTATATTCTCATAATGGCCATTGTCATTGCATTTTTATTGAGCCCTGTAATGGCCGATGTAAAATACATGTCGGGGTCACCCGATCTCAGCGCCTCACTTTCAGGAATCAACGATTTTACCCCTGACAGGGAAGTGACCATGACCGTTGTCGTCCAGAATAAAGGTATCAACGATATTGAAATGGTCCAACCCGCGCTTGCGAATCCCGGAGACCTCCCGAACACTGCAAAACTTGTTACCGTAAGCCTTTCAGGCGGTGACGGGCCGTTTACTGTGAAATCAGACCCCCAGATGGTAGGTGATATTACCGGCGGCAGTACGGTCCCTGTTCCCTTCGTGGTAAGGATCGGGGAGGACGCGGCCCCGGGAGTGTACAACCTCCCGCTTTCACTGAATTATACCTATCTCTATACTGCCGAACAGGTCGGTGAGGACTCTATTACGTATCATTACAAAGTGATGAACGACACGTTCATTCTCCCGGTGAAGGTCAAACCTGTCGTTGCCCTGGAAGTGCTCAATGCAACGCCCGAGCATTTGAATGCCGGATCCGACGGCTATATCGACCTGGTCCTTCGGAACAAGGGTTATGAGAACGGGAAAAAATCTGTTGTAAGGATCGTACAGGACAGCACGAGCCCGGTTACGCCGGTAGACAGCAGTGTGTACATCGGGGATTTCCCTGGGAACGATTCGGTGAACGTGAGGTATAAGGTAGCAGTCTCCACGGATGCCGGAAATAAGTCCTACCCGGTGAATATAGTCGCGGATTACGAGAACGATGACGGCGATACCGTCACGTCAGACCCCGTCACCATCGGCGTCCCGGTGGGAGAAAAAGTTGCATTCACGATCATCTCACCCCCTCCCGAAGTTCACCCCGGGAGTAACCTGCCTATCACCGTCGTTTATAAAAACACCGGGGGTGCCGCTGTGTACAGCGCCCAGGCGCGGATCAGCATGGTCGATCCGTTCACGAGCAACGATGACGTCGCATATCTCGGTGACCTGAACCCCGGGGATGAAGCAACGGCCCATTTCCAGGTCAGCGTCGACAAGCTTGCAACCCTCAAACAATACGGGCTCGACTCTGAGATCAGGTACCGGGATGCCCTCGACGATTTACACATTTCGGATATCATAGAGGTACAGGTAAACGTGACAGGACGCTCGGGCCTCGATGCGTTACTATCCAATACCATTCTCATGAGTATCATCGCGGCCGTCCTGATCGGCGCCGTCTATTACATGTTCTTTTACCGGAAGAAGAAGCAGGAACCTATCGAGATCAAAAATCAGTAAATAATGCCGGAAAATTTAAAAAAATTATTTTTAGGGTTTAGTGACATTGTCACCACCTGTTTTTCACATAAATCATGTCGAAGATTCAGAAAAATTTCAGTTACTACAATGTAATTAAAAAGTATAGGCTGTCACGCCTATATCTCGTGTTGCGATTGACCCGCTGCCCCCGAAGGACGCCCGGCGGCGGGGGGTCCCGGGAGCATCGGATTGCATAAACCAATCTAACATCATAAGAGATTAACGCACCATTAGCAGAATTCATCTGGCATAATAAGAGGTAAAAAATTAACAAACGACCGGACTATTCCCGGGGCAGGATCTCGACAAAACTATGTTCCGGCATTTTAATGCTCTCCTTCGATCCAGCGGCTCCCGTCTTTTAAGTATTCCTTCTTCCAGATTGGCGTTGTCTGTTTCAGCCGGTCGATAATATATTCGCACCCGAGGAACGCCTCCTTCCGGTGGCCTGCAGCTACAACGATAAGGACGATGACCTCGCCGATGTTCATGGTGCCGACCCGGTGGATAATATCCACTGAAAGGAGCGGGAACTTCTTCATCACTTCTTCTTCTATTTCCCCGAGATCCTTCTCCGCGGCTTCCTGGTAGGTTTCAAGCTCTATCGATTCGATATTGTCGTCGCGGACAATCCCTATAAACGTAACTATGGCTCCCGCCCCCGGTATCCTGGCATCGTTGATCCAGGCTGCCGGATCGATCACATCGTGCTGCATTTTAATCATATCATATTCCTCGCTATTTCATCCGTCTCGATCGCAGACCGGCCTGCTTCAGTCGTTTTTTCCCGCAACTGTGGTTTCGCAGGTAAAGCATTCGCAGTCCTTGTTTTCTTCAGGGTGGGTATGCGGACTTTTATCCTCCCATGGTGTGAGGCCTTTCTTTACCCGGTAATCATTGATCGCCTTGTGAATACCCTCTTCCGCTAGCACCGAACAGTGCATCTTAATCGGGGGCAATCCCTCGAGTGCCTCGGCGACTGCCTTGTTGGTTACTTCCCACGCTTCTTCGAGACTTTTTCCCTTTATCAGTTCCGTGGCCATGCTGCTCGATGCGATTGCCGCCCCGCAGCCGAATGTCTTGAATTTCGCATCAGTAATCGTATTGTTCTCAATCTTAAGGAATATCCTCATGATATCCCCGCAAACGGGGTTCCCCACCTCCCCGACACCATCCGGATTGTCAATCTCCCCGACATTCCTCGGGTTCATAAAATGGTCCATCACCGTCTTGCTATACATTGCAGCCACCGTTCCCATCAGTATGTTTCCCGAGCGGGGACATTTCCCTGAGCCGCCCGACCACCTTTGGAAGCACTTCGAGGACATAATCAACATCGGATCCGGTATTATCCTGATCAATTGTCAGCCGGAGCGATCCATGTGCGACCTCAGCCGGGAGACCGGTCGCGAGCAGGACATGGGAAGGCTCGAGCGACCCTGACGTACAGGCACTTCCTGTCGATGCACAGATGCCGTAACTGTCGAGCAATAGTATCATGGATTCCCCTTCAATAAAATCAAAACTTATATTCAGGTTACCGGGAAGTCTCTTTTCGGGGTGACCGTTGAGGCGGGCGGACGATATCGAATTTATTATCCCTGTATGGAGCCGTTCCCGCATCCCTGTCACGTTCCGAACTTTTTCGGGAAGATCCCCTGTCGCAATTTCGATTGCTTTCCCTGTTCCGACAATACCCGCGAGGTTTTCCGTCCCGGCCCTTTTATTTTTCTCCTGCGCACCCCCATGGAGAATATTGTCAATCCTTACCCCTTTTCTGATGTACAGCGCACCCGTGCCCTTCGGACCATTGAATTTATGGGCAGACAGCGAAAGAAGGTCGAATTGTTCATCCCTGATACTGATGGGGACATGACCTGCAGCCTGGACTGCATCGGTATGAAACAGAGCACCATGGTCGTGGGCAATCGCTGCGAGTTCCCTGACCGGCTCGATCGTGCCGATTTCATTGTTGGCATACATGACCGAAACAAGGAGTGTTGAATCGGTTATCGATCGTTCGAGGTCGCCTGGATCTACCCTACCGTAGCGGTCCACGGGAAGATATGTCACGTGGAACCCCTGTTTTTCCAGGTACTGGCAGGTATGCAGGACGGCATGGTGTTCGATAGCGGAGGTGATGATATGGTCGCCACGTTTCCTGTTGGCAAACGAAACACCCTTAACTGCCCAGTTGTCCGCCTCTGTACCACCCGATGTAAAAAAGATCTCCTCCGGAGGGGCGTCGAGGGCCCGCCCGACCTGGGTCCTGGCCCTGTCGACGGCTTCCTTTGCCTCCCGTGCAATAGAATATATCGAGGACGGATTCCCGAAATGGTCATGAAGATAGGGTATCATCGATGCTGCAACATCCGGGTGAACCGGGGTCGTTGCCGCGTGGTCCATATACACGAGCCTCTGGTCTGCCATAGTACTCCGTTATCTACACGTTACAGGGTTGAACGATTTATATTCCGGGTCCTTTCAGGCACCGGAATACCGGATGCCGTCAGGCCACGGGTATGCTTTTCACAATTGTGAATATCTGATGGAAGGTAATCAGTAAACCGATTTAAATCTGATGCTCGGGGAAATGATCTCCGTTTCTCCCTGAATGGACCGGAGATTCTGGTGGCCTGCCTCTGTTCCACCAATGGCCGGGAAGGGATTTTATTAACCTGCCACCCATTAATTTTATGCGGGCTGATACCCGGTGGAACATCCGGTCAAATGTATCGGCCTGAAAGGAGTCCGGGATGAGGCTTTTTTATAATAACGACCGTGGGATGATCCGCTGATGGAGACTGCCGGATGCGAGGAGGGATTTTCCCCTCTTAAAAGACATCATATATCTGGATAGTGCCTCAACAAGCCTCTGCCCGGTCCCGGTTGTCAGGGCGGTCGACGAATACGAGATGCAATACCGTGCCAATGTCGGGCGCGGGGTTCACCGCCTTTCTGTCGTTGCGACGCAGAAATACATGGATGCCCATGATAAAGTGGCAGGGCTGATCGGTGGCAGGCATGGTGTGACCGTATTTACCCGGAATACGACCGAGGCCATTAACATGGTCGCGCTGGGGATGGACTTCCGGAAAGGCGACCGGGTCGTTACAACGCTGCTCGAGCACCACTCCAATTTCCTGCCCTGGCTTCGCCTGAGAAACCAGGGAGCCATCGAACTTGTCACGATAGAGCCTGAATTGGACGGTACTATAGACATTAACAAGTTCGAGGAAGTAATTGACGATCGGACCAGGCTGGTAGCCGTCAGCCAGGCCTCTAATGTCCTCGGTTCGGTTATCCCTGTCGGGAAAATAGCCGGGATCTGTAAAAGATCAGGGGCCCGTTTCCTCGTCGACGGAGCCCAGTCGGTCCCCCATATGCCGGTAGACGTAGCCGGTATCGGGTGCGATTATTTTTGTTTTTCCGGGCACAAAATGCTTGGTCCGTCGGGTACCGGGGTGTTGTGGATGAAAGAGCCTGCGATCCGTCCCATGCTTGTCGGGGGAGGCATGGTTGCGGAAGTGGATGGCGTCCAGTACCAGGGAACAGGCTGGTTACCAGCGATACGAGGCAGGTACTCCCGCGATCGGTGCAGGGATAGGCCTTGGCAGGGCGGCTGATTACATGGAGGCCATCGGGATGTCGCGTGTACATGCACATGAATCGCACCTGACCGACCTGATGGTCCGCGGCCTTTCAGGCATCGACGGAGTCCATGTATACGGTCCGGGAACCAGAAACGACAGGATTGGCGTCGTTTCATTTACCGTCGACGGGTTGCACCCCCACGACGTTGCCCACATACTTGACGAGGCCTCGGGGATCATGGTAAGGTCGGGAGAACACTGCTGTATTCCTCTCATGCGTCTTCTCGGGACGATAGACGGGACGGTGCGGGCAAGTCTCCACCTGTATAATAATGAAGACGACGTCGACCGACTCCTCACAACGGTCGGAGAAATTTCGAGGATGGCCTGAATGTACAAAATAATACCCTGTATCAAAGAGGAATCGGGAGTTTTTACTCCCTCGACCCATGAAGTGATCGAAGAAATCCCCCTGGCCGTCACCATCAACGGGAGGCACGCGCTTACGGTAATGACGAGCCCTCACATGCTCAGGGAGTTCGTCACCGGCCTTCTCTTCACCGAGCGGATCATCCATGGGGCGGAAGAGATAGAGTCGGTCCATATCGAACCCGGGAAAGTCAGCGTGCTTACGACAAATCCCTTCAAGATACTGGTCTCGAAAAAGACCGTGTTGTCGGGATGCGGAGGCTCGTCATCCTATCTCGATGTAGCAAAATTACCAAAAATCTCATCGGAACTTGTCATCGACGCCGGTACGGTTAAA
The DNA here is from genome assembly GCA_963809105.1 of uncultured Methanomicrobiales archaeon. Taxonomy (GTDB): domain Archaea; phylum Halobacteriota; class Methanomicrobia; order Methanomicrobiales; family Methanospirillaceae; genus CAIKOD01. The sequence goes on from CAWEIC010000005.1 coordinate 1,325,214, forward strand.
TCCGCCGTCAGGGAGACCCTCCAGTCCGACCTCCACGTTAAAACCGGGGGCATCCACATCATCGGCCTGTTCAATGAAACCGGGGCCATCATCATTACCGAAGATATAGGCCGGCATAATGCACTCGACCGGGCGATCGGGTACGGGCTCCTCAACAAGGTCCGGTTTTCCGGGACGTTTGCGGTCAGTTCGGGAAGGATTTCATCAGAAATGGTGAGAAAATGTCTTATCGCAGGCATCCCCCTCATCGTTTCCCGGGGAGCAACGACGACCCTGGCAGTTGAAATGGCTGAACAGGCCAACCTCACCGTTGCAGGCTTTGTCAGGGGGCAGAAAATGAATATCTATACCCACCCCTCCCGGATCAGGGGTGCCGGTTCCCCGGATCGGTAGATCTTCCCCTTATGCACACGTAATATGAGACATCAGGTCCCGAACCGGGCCTTGTCATTTCCTATTCCCGGGGAGATCTCTTCGAGCAGCCTGCATGCCTGGCAGATCGTGCCGCTGGAGGGTTCCCCGCACGTCCGGCAGAGGGAAATGCCTTTTTTTCCTGCTCTGATTCCCGTTGTCGCCGAAAGGGAATCCCTGCAGTGGATCAGCCTGAGTGACGATCCGGGATAGGCATATTCGAGCGACGACTGCATCGACCGCACCCCGGACCGGAAAGAAGAGTACGCATACGGACATTCAGGCAAACCTGCAGAAAGACCGTTAAGGATCCCGTACAGGGTCACTTCTTTCTCAGTTACTTCGAGGAAAGGCTTAATCCTCCGGATAAACCCTGCATTGACCCGTGAACTGCTCATGCGGATGAGCCTGCCGGGGTCTCCTCTCAGGTAGTTCATCAGCACCGACTGGGCTTCGTCGTCAAGGTTATGGCCAGTCGCGATGGAATCGGCTCGTTCTTCCCTGGCAATATCGGCAAGGGCTTTTTTCCTCAATATCCCGCACACCGTGCACGGATGATAACGGCCCGGTTGAAGGATAGCGTCGAGAGATCTTCCGAACAAGGATTCAAACGATACAATGCGGTGAGGTATCCCGATTTTCTTTGTCAGGGCAACAGCCGACTGCACGGTTTCCTCCCGGTACCCGGCGATCCCCTCGTCAATCGTGATGGCAATGAGATGTACGTCCCTGCAGTCCTGAAATAGTTTCGAGAGCGCGAGGAGGAGAGCCGAGCTGTCTTTGCCTCCCGAAAGACCTACCGCTACCCTGTCGCCGTCCCGTATCATGTCATTTCCGGCGATACAAGACCGTGTTCGTTCTTCGACATCAGCGACCAGGTGCATCCCGCAAAGATGACGGCCCCTGCTCCTGTCGAAGTACACAGCGGGTTGTGAGCATAGGTCGCAGCCCGGCAGATAACCCTCAGGTACCGGCATCCTGCTACCCGCTAACCTCCGTGGGCGACACGGAACACCCTGACCTCGTCTTCACAGGACACTGTTGCATCTTCGGGGACCAGCCGGCCGTTTTTCGTCACGATGACGTCGAGGGGATTGATCCCAACGGACTCGAGAAGCGACCCGACCGGGACAGGATCCCCTTCAGGCACCAGTATCTTTCCATCAGGAAGTGAAACGTTCATAGCCATTGCATTCTACCGGAGAGTATCAAATCTGTACCTCACCTGCTATCATCATATCGTTTGGCGCAGGAAGGAAGAAAATCGCAAGTCTGCAACAACTCTTATTCCCTGAAGGCTATATGTTATCACAATTGTCTGTGCCTGGAATGAAAGGAAAATCAGACCGGTGCAGGAACGGGCCGGAGAGGGCTTAATGGATGAAAATCAGCTGAAAAAAGAGATACATGCTTTAAAAGAAGAGAACGGTGCGATCATCCTTGCACACAACTATCAGCAGGGACCGGTGCAGGACGTCGCCGACCTCGTGGGAGACTCTTTGGAACTTTCGCGTGCAGGGGCATCGATGGAGGGAGACATCGTCATCTTCTGCGGTGTGGATTTCATGGCAGAGACTTCCGCCATTTTATCGCCTGAAAAAAAAGTTATCCTCCCGGCCGGGGATGCATGCTGCCCGATGGCAGAAATGGTGAAAGCCGGGGATATACGTTCGGCAAAAGAACGATACCCGGACGCAGCAGTCGTCTGTTATGTAAATACCACGGCGGAGGTAAAAGCGGAAAGCGATATCTGCTGCACATCGGCAAATGCAGTGAAGGTGGTAAATTCACTCGATAATGAACGGATCATTTTTGTCCCGGACCGCAACCTCGCGTTATACGTGACACGGTTCACGAACAAACAAATCCTGCCCTGGGAAGGTTTCTGTATAGTACACGACCTTATCACGGCCGACGACGTGGTCAGGGCAAGGTTGCTCCACCCTGGCGCCGAGGTCATCGTCCATCCTGAATGCCGGCCTGAAGTGATCGACCTTGCCGACGGCGTCTACAGTACGTCAGGAATGATCAGGCGTGTATGCGACGGTAAAAAAAATGAATACATTATCGGGACGGAAACGGGAATTTTATACCGTATGGGCCGGGAATGCCCGGGAAAGGCCTGTTATCCCCTGAATCCACGGGCGATATGCATCAATATGAAAAAAACCGGGCTTCCTGACGTCCTGCATTCTTTGGAGACCCTGTCACCCCTGGTTACCGTCCCCGAAGATATTGCGGGACGGGCGCGGGTATCGATCAGGCGGATGATTGATCTCGGATAATACCGGCGGTCACAATTGAGGGTGGAGACCCGTTTGGTTATCAGAACGAGCCCGTCGTGCGGTCGCCGCTCATGATGTTATCAGCAATACAACGGTAATCTATGTTCCAAAAAAAACGGCATATGAAAAATCCTGATCCGGAACTGAAGGTACTTTCATATCCCTGACCCGGATCCATCTTGTTGAACAGTTGATCCTGCAGGTCCCTGGGACGCAAGTTCAGATAAGGCCCAGGTCCACGGCGACATCACGGGTATAATGAAGTGCCATAATCGCATCGTTCCGTTTCAGGTCGGGTGCGGTTGCGGCGAATGCCATGAATTCACCGACCCTGCCCGGGTCGAGTTCCCTGTTTGCGAGCGTCCTGATCCCTTCCCAGGTACGGTCCGGGAAATAGAGTGACCTGGCTAATTTAAGAAGTATTTCATGCATGTTACGGTCAATTATTCCCTGGTTTTCCGCAAGACCGAGAATGTACCTGATATTCACGAGCGGGACAGACAGAGCGTATCCTGATTCGGGATCGAAGATAAGCGCGACCTCATCGTCAGATGTTATTTCTCCGTCCCTGTACCACCGGTATATCTCACCGATGCCCTCCATGCCGAGTGTATGGAGTTCCGATGCCCGGAGCGCCCCCATGCTTGAGGCCCCGATTACCCGCACGCCTGCTTTCATTGCATTGAGGATCTCCCGGTGGCCTACCGAACAGTCCTGGAAGAAAACGCCGTCTATGAGGCATACTATTTTTGCACCCTCCCTCACGGCGGCAGGAATATCGCCCCTTCTTGCCGGTGGCAGGTACCTGGCGTCGAGAATACCTGCCGCTTCAGGTTCCGGGAGACTTGGGCCGAGGAATACGACGATTTCCTGCTTCACGGCAACGCCTCCCTTTCCGTTCCTGGTCCATTGCATAGACTTCAAGACCCGGTACGATTACCCGGACAACCGGGACGCCGATGTTCGGCCTCGTAAGGTCCACCACGATCACCCGGTCGAGGCCGGATTTCCCAAGAGATGAAGCGACCTTGTCGATGTCTGTTCGGAAATCGTCCGAATCGCAGGACGAGACCGATGTGAAGTCTTCTTCCCTGTCGCTCTCGAACCAGTACCTGTTCATCCGCTTCGTCCGCTCGTAGCCTAGTTTCCGCCTGAAATCGGCGACATTCGTATCTTCCCGTGCTCCGTGGATCTGAGTCAGGCGGCTCTGGGCAACTTCGGTGATCGCACGGAGCAATGCGATTTCAGCATTGGTATGGGTCCCCATGCCGATGGTCAGGAGAGTCGGGTCCTTCAGCCTGACATCGTCCGATACCGCGGCGATAGTCGGGATGCCGATATCGCTCGTGATATTTTTAATGATAATATCAACCCCGGCTTCCGAGAACTTTGTCAGCAGTTCTGCCGGCAAACCGCTGGTGATATTCGTCAGCCGGGAACCGGTGTTTCGCATGACCTCCGCAATCGACCATGCGTCACGTTCGATGAGTTCCATCAGCGCGTGGAAGGTTGCCTCTTCGAAGGTATTTCCTGATGCAAGCCCGTTTGTGTTCGTCCTGAACAGGGCAGGGGTGTAGTCCGGGAGTGGGTGGAATACTGCGTTGGCAGGGACCCAGACCTGTTCACCTGCCGCGATATCATATCCCTCCATCCAGGGAATCACCATACCGGGATCGGCACCTTCGGGCAGGATCAGATCCGAAGGGTCCACCGCAGTGATGTCACGGGGCAAACCATGGAATGAGGCATTCATGACCTCCCGTTCGAAAGGCTCTGCAGAGAACCGTTCGATCCCTTCCATCATCGCCGATACTTTTGCCTCGACGGGAGTCGCACCTTTCCCGTTATATACCGATATCGCCCCGTTCAGTGCAGTCGGCCTGATGCTCGAAAAAACCGGGATGCCGATCCGGTCAAGGCTGGTGATATCGGCGACCCGGGTGATCCCAGCTTCGGGCAGCAGTTTTTCCACACGACGCAATGTTTCCTCAGGGGCTACCGTGCGCTGTGTCTCTCTGGTGTAGGTCTTTTTGGATGATTTAAGTTCCATGGGGTGTCCCCGTTGGCTCTATCGGCAGGGCGACTGGCCTTAATACCAGTAAATTGAGGAGCAGAAAACATATACGTTCGCTTCTTCTCATCCCGGCATCCGGCACCCGGAACAATGCCTTATTTAAAGGTTTTATCCTGGTATTTGCAATATCAGGCAGCCGGTTTACCCGGTACTGCTGGTGTCCCGTCCGAAGATATTTAATCGACTGACGACGAAATGGGAGTTATGTATAATAGAAAAATGATAACGATACTTATCTTCGGAGTCCTCCTGCTTGGCACTTCCGGGGTGGTGACCGTTTCGGCTGCGTCCGGGCAGAGTGTATTTGGCAGCGGAGACATGGGCGCGTCGTATTTTACCGACCCGTCATTCCTTTCCCCGGACTGGAGCGCAGCACCGGTCACGAGCACCTTTGCCGATCCCTCGTTCCTCTCAAAAGACTGGACCGTCCCGAACCTGAACAGCCCGTCCACAACCTCACCCGATCTCTCGCTCCTGTACGCCGACCCGTCATTTTTCTCGCCCGGATGGAAAGTCCCGATCGTTTCACCATTCGCTGATCCGACATTTACATCGCCGAACTGGACCGTGCCCACGATAACTCCCTTTGCAGACCAGAATTTTGAAAACGCCAACTGGTCGGTACCGGCGATCAGTAGTGCAGACCCGTTGTTGCAGGTCTACATTTATAATCCGGGTTCGTCCAGTCCGTTCACGGTGCCGGATCAATCCCAGAAAAATAATCTGCCGTCCTACGACCCCTTTGCATCCAACCCCGGCCCGGGATGGACAACCGGTGGATACCTTTTTTAGTCCATAATTCTTCCCAATTTTTTAAGGCATCAGTTTTTTTTGAACAAGATGGCTTTGGTGATTCGGCTAAAACATCTGGTTAATGTCCTGATTCCTCTGAAAAGAATAACTGATTTCCCGTGTCAAGATTGGAATGTGTTTTATTTCTTGGGTAAGGTGCCATTCCCGCCCCCAAATATTTACCAATAACAGGATGATTTTCGGAATTTTTGATTATGTCGAAACCGTCTCTTGTATAATGTTAAACATTTGACAGGAGGGGGTTTCACCCCCTCCCTGTCCCACCCCAGTTAGGATAGCCATTGGGCAGGGTTATTCTGCAAACCAGAAATTCACCAAGTATACGGTACCGTCCCTATCCTGACCGGGTCGCCACAGCGGCGGGGCGGAGCCCCAGGAGCGTCTGATTATCTTGACCACCTTAAAATTATAAATATAAAATGAAAAGAGGGTTGAAATCCATTGATTTATTCTTTTTAAAATGAGGTATAGGGAATACTGTAGTCTCTCCCAAAAATAGTTATTTTTTGAATATATCGAAGATCTGGTCACTTCCTGTGGATGCCAGCCGTTCCCGTTCGACCATTTCTTCGGCGATGCCGAGTACCGGCAGTCTCCATGTTGACGCCCGGCACGTGACCGAACATCTTTTCCAATTCGACCTGCTGTGCGTGCATGAACAGGGCATTCGGGATATCCATCGGGCAGAGCTTCCTGGCACTGTCCGCAGTTCACGCAACTGTCCGATATATGGGCGAACCTGATCAGGTGGAACATGAAACTCGGGGGAATCTCGCCGGGCGGGACCAGGTAGGGCTTCCTCGTGCTGCATTCGACGCAGTAGCAGATTGGGCACGCTTCGATACAGGAATAGCACTTGATGCACCGGGACGTCTCCCTGACGATTTTTTCGAGGCGGGTTCTTCCCTCGCCGAGTGCCGTGAAGTCCTTCGAACGCCACTTGTCGCCGAGCTTGAGCATCGCGCCCTCGACCTTTCCGCGGATCTCGATCCCTTTCGGGTTCGCGGCCTCGGTCTGGATGATGCCGTCTTTCACGGCCTGGGTCAGGAGGTTTGCTCCCTTTTCGCTGCACACTTCGACAAAGGTTGCCTTGCCTGCCTTGTCCCCGATAACACCCCAGTTACCGCAGGCAAGATCTGCCCCGCGTGGGACTTTCAGCTTGCACCGGCGGCAGTTGGTCCTCCGGCCGAACCCCTGTTCCTCGAGTTCGTCCATGGAGATGCCCTTGTGGCCGCCTTCATATTCGATGATGAACTGGCCCTTGTCGATCTCCTCTTTATGGACCGTGTCCGGGTCGACACCGAACTTTTCCCGGATCATTTTGCGGGCCATTACGGGACTGACCGAACCCCCGCAGTTGACGCCGATCATGACAAGGTTGTCGAGGTTGACCTGCTGGCGCTTGGCAAGCTCGTACAGTCCCATCATATCGCATCCCTTTACGGTGATGCCGATCCTTGCGTTGTTTGCACCGTCGAGATATTTCTTTACCAGTTTCGAGAGCAGGAGCGTCCCGCAGTGGAGCGATCCGGCCGTATTTTTAAGTTCTGCCGGATCGGTTATCAGGGTCGGTACGGCATCGTACAGGTCTTTTCCCTTCCTGACTACGAACACTGCGTCCACGATCTTCTTCTCGAGGGCAAATTTGAGGAGACCCGTCACGGCGCCACCGAGTTCGGCCTTCTCTGCAATCTCTTTATCACTGGTCCATGCGTAGACCATGTCGCCTTTCTGTGCCATGATTACTGCACCTCCGCAATCTTCTCGATTCTTACGGCACAGGCCTTGTACTCGGGGATCTTTGCCGTCGGATCGAGGGCATTATTCGTCAGGAGGTTAGCTGCACACTCCACGTAGTGGAAGGGTATGAACACGACACCGTTCTTTATTCCCTTTGTGACGCGGGCGCCAATGGTGATCTCGCCACGCCGGCTGACTGCCTTTACCAATTCCTTGTCCCTGATGCCAAGTCCCTTCGCATCGTCGGGGCTGATCTCGATCCAGCCTGTCGGTTCCTCCCGCTCGAGGGTCGGGGAACGCCTGGTCATGCTGCCGGTATGCCACTGCCAGATGCAGCGGCCGGTAGTCATGATGAACGGGAAGTCCTTGTCGGGCACCTCTGCCGGGTACCTGAACTCTACCGGGGTGAAGACACCGAGGCCGTCGGGGTGAGCGAACTTCTCGGTGTGCAGGATTGGCGTACCGGGGTGCTCCTTTGTCGGGCAGGGCCAGTGAAGTGCTTCCGGCTTTTCGAGACGCCCGTAATCCATGCCGCCGTACGACGGGGTAACCTTGGCCACTTCGGTAAATATCTCTTCCGGGCTCGCAAACGCGAACTGCTTCTCGTATCCCATCGTCTTCCCGAGGTCGCAGATGATCTGCCAGTCGGCTTTTGCCTGGCCCGGCGGGTCCTGTGCCTTTCTCCACTTCTGGACGCGGCGCTCCGTGCTGGTCTGTGTCCCGTCCTTCTCGGCAAAACAGGTCGCAGGGAGGACGACGTCTGCCATCTGGGCAGTCTCTGTCAGGAAAATATCCTGAACGACCAGGAATTCGAGGTTCTTCAGGCCTTTCTCAACATGGTGAAGATCAGGGTCCGAAAGCATCGGGTTCTCGCCCATGATGTACATGCACTTGAGGGTGCCGGGCTGGTCTGCGAGGACATTGATCATTTCGGTGACGGTGTAGCCGGCCTTGCCCTCGGCGAGCTCGCAGCCCCAGGCGTCGGTCATCTTCTTGCGGAGGTCTGCGTTAATGACGGCCTGGTACCCGCTGTACACATTCGGCAGCGCTCCCATGTCGCAGGCCCCCTGCACGTTGTTCTGACCACGGAGTGCGCATACACCGCCGCCCCGTTTCCCGAGATTCCCGGTGAGCATCTGGAGGTTTGCTACCGACTTCACGTTGTCGACACCGACGGTGTGCTGGGTGATACCCATGGAGTAGAGGACGTTTGACGATTCCGCCTTCGCAATCCACTCGGCGGTTGTCGCGATGTCCTTTTCCGGGATTCCGGTGATCTTCGCCACCGCATCGACGCTATAGGCGTCCTTCATCACGACTTCCTTCATTTTCTCGAAATCCTTGGTGCGGTTTGCGATGAAATCCTTGTTTTCCCAGCCGTTTTTGATGATGATCTGCATGATGCCGTTTAAGAGTGCGACATCAGTCCCCGAGTAGAACTGCATGTAGAGATCTGCCTGCTTGGCGGTGGGGGTAAGACGCGGATCGGCAACGATGACTTTGCCGCCCCGGCTCTTCGCGAGCATGATCTGGCGCCCGATAAGGGGGTGCTGCTCGAATGTGTTGCTGCCGAGGACAAAAACGCATTTCGACTCGCCGATGTCATTGATCGAGTTGGTCATCGCACCGGACCCGAACGCTCCCGCAAGGCCGACAACCGTCGATGCATGGCAGAGACGGGCGCAGTGGTCAATATGGGGCGTTTTCAATACTGCACGGGCAAACTTCTGCATCAGGTAATTCTCTTCGTTCGAGACTCTTGCCGAGGAGAGACATGCCGTCTCTTCGGGCTTGTACGACCTGAACTTCGAGGCGATCAGGCTGTATGCCTCGTCCCAGCCTGCCTCGACGAATTTCCCGTCTTTCTTGATGAGCGGGGTTGTGAGCCGGTCCGGGCTGTTAATGAACTCGTATGCATAATTCCCCTTTGGACAGAGTTTTCCTTCATTGACCGGGTTGCGGTGCCATGGCGCAACGCCGACAACCTTCTTATCCCTGACGACAAGATTAAGTCCGCATCCCGTCCCGCAATAGGGACAGGTAGTCGGTACATACTTTACTTCCATTTGGTAATCTCCGAATACAAAGATCTCGAAGTCAACTATATTTAATAATAATGATTTACTTACGAAAAATTGATGATTATTAGTGGGTATTATATGATATACGATGGCGATACCTCCATATGATTTCCTCCTCCATGGAGGGATTGCCCGGATCGAAGAGGATGAGAGCCGGAACAGGTGGTGCGCACTGTGAAACCCAAAATACGGATACACCCGATGATCGCCTCGGTTATCCAGGCAGGAATCTCGAACCTCGACGGTCACGAATATACCGAAACAGGACCATGTCCGAAGTGCGGGGGGGAACTCGCCGGATATGATAAAAAGAGGAAGTATTTTGCCTCGCTCCACGACCACGGATCGGTCAGGGAAATCCATGTCGTGGTGAAACGTTTCCGGTGTCGTTCGTGCGGGGCAATAGTGTTTGCTGAAGCGCCATTTTACCCCGGGACCCGCGTAGGGGCTCCTGTTGTGGACCTGTGCGTGACACTCGCCCACGAGATGCCGTTTTGTCGTGCTGCATCTGTCGTACATGCGTTAGGGATTGCGATAGACCGTGGCTCGGTCAGGAATTATATAAAACAGGGATTCCAACCCGTTCCATCGACCGAAGTATTCGGGTTCCGGTTACCGGTGTCAATCCTTTCCCTGAGCATGTCCAGTCTCGGGGCTTTCGAGGGGGGTCCCGTCCCAGGGGCAGAACCTCTCCTTCCCGGTGGTCTGCCATCCGCACACGGGACATCTCCGGGTCTGCCTCTCTTTTACAAACGGGATCAGCGGGATAAAGAGAAAGAAAAAGAAAAAAGGCCACCCGTATAAATATGCCAGCGCCGTAAGTACCGCCGATACGCCGAGGAGGAGGACACTCACGAGGATGAGTCGCGTATCGCCACCTCACGGACGGAATATGCCGGAAGTGCATCCGAGTATGCACCGAGTTCCCGTGAAAGATCGGTCCCCCCGATCGTTCCGGCATAGTGTTGTCCCCCGATCCCGGCAAATACGATGGTATCGGACCCGGATTCATTGCAGACCCTCCTGATCCCTGAAAGGATAAGATCTTCCTGGACCCGGCAAAACTCCCGTGCAATCGTATCCGCTCCTTCTGCCCCTATCTCTTCAAGGTCGGCACATACAACCCGGGCAAGTCTCCTCAGGGCTGCTTCGCGGGTTTTTTCTTTGCCGTCGGGAGAACCTGTCGTATAGTCGCCGGGACCGATATGCCCGAGCACGAGGTGAGCATCCCCCGAGCATGCGAAATATTCGGTGCTGACGGGGGTATCGATGCCGCCGAGAGGCACGGACCTGATCAGGGCCGGGATCGTCGTTCTCAGCATGCCCGTATATATCAGGTAGCCTTTTTGTAACCGCTCCAGGTCGGTAAGACCCGTTAACCTTTCGAACTCTGAAAGCGGAATAATGTCTGTGGTGGTGCTCCCGATATCCACCAGGATGGACCCCGGGAACCTGTCCCTGAGATAATCGGCGGAAACCAGCCAGTTTGCAGCCGCAAGCTCCGGGACCGGAGCTGAATGAAACCGTGCATCGGTTCCGTAAAACCTGGCGCCCGGGAAAACCGCGAGCACCTGGCTGCAGATCCACCGTATACCCTCCATCTTATCGACGAAACAGTCAGCCAGCTCACCAGACATAACTACTGCCGCGGTGCTCCTTCCAGACCGGTGGCCGATGAGAACGTCTTTTACGGAGGCATTGCTCCAGAGGGGGCAGTAATGGATGAATACTTCACTGCCGGCCACAATCTTCACATTGGCCCCACCCACGTCGATCCCGATTACTGACCGGTTCCCCCTGTTTTCATCTTGCAAACAAAACCGCTCCCGGGTACCCTGGGATTTCATTCATGAGAACCGGCTCCTCCCGGATTCCGGGTAATCCTGCCGCACGCATCGTATGAAACCGTTCCATTAAAATGCAGGTTCACCGGTGTTTCGCCTTTCGATGCCCGTACCAGGATATCGGCAATTTCCTCATCCATCGTCGCTGCGATCCCGACAATGCTCGTCGTGACCCTTGGATTCACATCAACGACGTAGACTTTGTCGGAAACCACGACGTCGACACCCGCATAGCCCTGGCACCCGAGGACCGTGATACTCTTTATCGCCGTTTCCACGATCTCTTTTTCCCTGGGGTGATGCACCGGGGTCTCCCCGCCCCGGTAGTGAAACCTGCCGTCACCGGTGATTTCGATGTGCTGCCTGTTCAGGGCGAGGGCAACTGCAGGCGCTCCGGTGTAATACAGGCAGGCTTCACCGACAATCCGGCTTGCGACTATACTGACCGAAAAATGATCTCCCTCGATAAACCTCTGGCCGAATTCACCAGCCCCGGCTGGCTCAGCGGTAACCCTGACTCCCTGTGCCCCGCATCCCGATACAGGTTTCACCACTCTCCGCCCCTGCGTTACCTCTTCGGGTACCGGGATCCCATGCGAGGCAAGAATTTTTCCTGCATGCTGTTTATTGGCACAGACAGCCACATTCATGCTGCCGCACCCGATGTTGTGGGTGGCCGTTTCCATCGCGAGCGTGAACCGGGAAAGAAGGTGGTCCGGTGCGATGACCAGCCCTACATCGCATGCCGGGGCGATCCTCTTAATCTCCCCGTAAAAATCACCTGGCTCCGGGCTTACCACGTCATAGCCGCACCGGGCGAAACTTCCGGACAGCACATCGTACATCGCACGTCCCTCCGGAGCGAGTCCCGGGTCGTGCTGCATCGTATATTCGGCGATAAGGGCCTTCATTGGTAACAGGTTCACCGTCCGGAGAGATTACCCTGACGATAGTTCTCCCCCGGGCTTTCTGCTGCCCGAAGGGAGCTTCACCCGCGGACGTACCTGATATCTATTTTACCCCCCGTAACCAACCATTCGGTGATGAAACCCCGAATCCTCCTGACAAATGACGATGGGATCACGTCCGCCGGGTTATGGGCGGCCTACGAAGCGCTCTCACCGGTTGCCGACGTTACTGTTGTGGCTCCGGCTACCCAGCAGAGTGCGGTCGGGAGATCGATCTCTATTTTCGAGCCTATCAGGGCGAGCCAGACCCGCATGAACAACGTTGAGGCATATTCAGTTGGTGGGAAACCGACCGATGCAGTTATTATCGGTCTCTATTCCCTGAACCTGGACCCTGCGCTCGTGGTCAGCGGGATCAACATCGGCGAGAACCTCTCCTTTGAATCGATCATGACATCGGGAACCGTCGGCGCAGCACTGGAAGCCTCGAACCAGGGCACAAAGAGCATCGCTTTTTCGCTGCAGGTCGAGGACCAGGGCGACAAGTTCGACGACCCGAGGTATCATGGCCAGAGTTTTTCGGATGCTCAACGCATCGTCAGGGATATCTGCGAGCGGGTACTGACCCGCGGGTTTCCCGAACATGCCGATGTCATCAATGTGAATATCCCCTCGCTTGTCAGGGGAGGATACGAGGTCACGAGGCTCGCCCGCAAACTGTTCAGGACCGGCGTCGAGAAGCGTCTCGACCCGAGGGGGAGGCCGTATTTCTGGATCAACGGACCTCTTATCGACGACGCGGAGGAAGGGACCGACGTTCATGCGATCCGGAAGGGGTGTGTTTCAATAACCCCGATCACCCTCGACTGCACTGCCCCGGCAGCCGGTGCCGGGCTGAAGGAACTCTTTTGCAGAGATAAGAGCTGATATCGGTAACTTTTTTTCCTTAATAACCGTGGCTGATGTCCCTTCGGGACGTTAATAAAAAATATTGAAGTTCGCAACAACTTTAAAAACCCTGTCCGGGGTCAGCTGCACTGGTCGATCCAGGGCTTTCCCCCCTGGCTCACAACTACCTCGTAGAAGCCGATTTTCATGTGATCAAAGGTATGCGGCGTCACTTCACCGGTCGCCCACCCGTTTATGTAAATTCCTGCTCCGGGTGGCATGGAATCAACAAGGATCGTTCCTTCGCCGTAATTTTCAAGCGGGTAATACAGTCTCTGCACCGATGTGTTGTCGTCCGTGATGGGAACGGTGACCCTGGCATCTGAAGGATAATATCCCGGTTTTGAAAGGCTTATCCTGTGCAACCCGGCCGAGACCTCCGAAAACGTCTGCGGGGTCGTCGTGCCGGTTGGGAAACCATCGACAAATATATCTGCCCCGTCAGGGTTCGACTCAATCCTCAGGAGTCCATGGGGCTGTTCAGGTTTTATTATGTCAACCGGGATCGTGTCCGTGTATATCGACGGGACCAGCTGGGAAATATATGCATCTCCCGAATGAACTGACACAAATGAACCCGGCATTTCAATGTCCATTGTTGCAGGAATACTCCCGGGCGGGTATTCACCGTTTACGGTGAATTGGGCACCGGAATATGGTGTCGAGGTGATCGATACCTGTTTTATCAGGTATGCTTGTTCGGTGTCGATGTTCACCTTGACGAGCGCATCATGGTACACCCAGACTGAGCGTGTGAAGGTTTCGGTCCCTGTATCCAGGTTGGATCTCGTGATCTGGATGGTATGGTACCCTTCGGGGAGACCGTAGTACAAAAACGGGGTCCCTCCTTTGATGTCCACACCGTCGATCGTCAGCGGGAGGCTGTTCGGGAACGAGGAGACATAGAGTCCGCCATACTGGTTCGGGCCGGTAGCGGTCCCGGGTTTCGGAAACAGCTTGTCTATCTCGCTGGTAAGTGGAACAGAGATGTTCATGTCCTTATCCAGGTCCACCACCATGCCGTACGGCACATATGCCGACCTGGTCAGGTTCATGGTGTATACACCCGTCGGAAGATTCATCATGGTATACGGTGTTGTCCCCGTCCTGTTGCCGTTGAGGACGATCAGCGCTCCGGATGGATAGGAATCGACTGACAGGTTAAAAACCGGAACGGGCGGGGGGGGCGCGACCTGAGGCGTTACATTCACTGCAGGAACCGTCAGGACCGGCTCTGCCGGGATCTTCACCGGTACTGCCGCCTGGACAGTCTTGTTTCCTGCCCTGGACTCAGCGATTGCAAGGTAATCCTCATCAGGGATGACACCCGGTCCCAATAGTGCGGTGCCGTTATCAACCGGCACTTTGTTCCACAGGATTCTGTTGCCGGAAAATGAAGTCCGGAAACTGTTCACGAAAGCCCTGCTGCTGATCTCCTGGAGGTCTTTCAGGTCGGTTATTGCCTTCCCGGCCTTTCCCGAAAAACCCTGCGTTGCGGATTCATCCGACGGGGCTTGAGAGTTTCCCGGTATGTTGAAATAATAAATTCCGGGATGACGGGTCTGGTTCAGGCTCTCTTCAGGACTCATGAGGGCGATTTCGGAAAAGTTCACGAGATATTTTTTGAGGACCGCGTATTGGTTTCCGATAAATGGTATTCCGGGTCCCGGTTGCGAGGACGGTCCGTAGGTGACAAGATCCTCGGGGACAAAATTTCCCGAAGGGGCCTGTACCTGGGCACAGACCGGGTTGCCAAACCGGTCAACGTCCCTGCACGTGGCATTTCCGATGTCGATGGCAAAAACCGGCACAATGACAGCCCCCGCGAGAACGAGAATGATAATAAGGCTACAATAAAAGTTCGGGTAACCCCCGCCCGATACAGCCCAGGCACGCATCCCATGAACGTCATCCCGCGTATGGATTAAAATTATGGTTCTGACAGGAAACTCTTTGGTTTGGGTTTTAAAGGGGATGCCCGATTCATCACCGGGAGCGCCGTCTTTGGTATGCATCGGCGGCAGTAATCCGGGATTAAATTATAGATACATTCAGGAACCGGAAAGGATTGCGATTTCAAATCGGTCACATGATTACCGGGACTCTCATGGCAGCAGCACAAAAGCGTGAAAAGATATGGATATGATGAGCGATAACGCGTATTCATGGATCCGGATGCGCAGGGGACAATGGTTAGGGATGATGGGAAACGGCAGGCAGGTATCAGGGCAGCAGAACTGATAGGCGACGACATGGTTGTCGGTCTCGGGACCGGTTCGACCGTGTTGTATGCGATGGAAATCCTGTCGGAACGGCTCCGCGGCGGTCTCCGGATACAGGGGGTGCCGACGTCGTACCAGGCAGCGATCCGGGCACGCGAATTCGGAATCCCCCTCACGACCCTCGACGAATACCCGGCCCTTGATTATGCCATCGACGGGGCCGACCAGGTGGACCCTGCCCTCATCCTGATCAAGGGCCGCGGGGCCGCCCAGCTCCGCGAAAAGTGTGTTGCTGCTGCAGCCAGCCGGTTTATCGTCGTTATCGACTCAGGGAAACTCACCAATACCCTGAATACCGCCGTTCCCCTTGAAGTGCTGCCGTTTGCTATCCGGCCGGTGATGGAATCCGTCCGGCGTTCCGGCGGCACGTCCGTGTTAAGGGAGGGTGTAAAAAAAGACGGTCCGGTCATCACCGATAACGGGAACATGGTCCTGGACTGCAGTTTCGGTGAAATTAAGGACCCGGTCCTGCTCGAACAGGAACTTTCCATGATCCCGGGAGTCCTCTGCTCGGGTATTTTTTCGACGTTTACCGGGAAGACAACGGTTATTGCCGGCGGGACCGGTGGAGTCCGGGTATTCGGGGAGTAATACAGGTAGTTATTCATTCGGAAATATTCTCGGTAATGAAGGAATCCCGGGGGCCCCGCCCTTTACCTGACCACTCTGTCAGGATAGTATCGTGCACGGGTAACCGGGATAATAAGAAATTAACCGGTTCCAGCCCTGGTCTCCAATCCCGATCCGGGGATGCAACAGTGGCAGGGCCGAGTCCCCGTGAGCTTCAAAAATACCGGAACAATCTGGCTGCAGGCGTGCCCGTACATGGATTAAAAAAACCGGAGTCCATTAGTCCGGGGACGTCAATAAACCTGGAACATTAATGAAAATAAATTTATTTTTCGAAAAAAGACCGTTCCTTTCTACTTCCCGACTTTCACCAGCATCTCTTCGAGGCTTGGGTAATGAGATTCGATTCGCTCCACTATTCCCCCGTTTGCGGTGATTATTCCCGTGCATTTGTTCAGTTCCTCAATGGTATCGGCAGGGATATGGTAAAGTCCGCCCTCGTAGGTGTATTCCCGGCACCCGCGGATTGACGAGATATCATCGATCAAAAACGATATCGTGTAGCTGATCGACCCGAACATCTCGCGTAGCTCGTTCATGTTTCCCATCGCAACCATTTTTCCACGCCTGAGTATCATGACCTGGTCGCAGATTGCCTCCACCTGGTACAGGTTATGGGCCGAAAGGATGATCGTTTTTTTCCGGTTTTTCAGTTCTTTTAAGTACCCGATAATGTACCGTGACGTCATCGGGTCCAGTCCCGACGTGGGTTCGTCATAGATCAGGATCGAAGGATCGTGGATAAGCGAACGGGCGATAGCCACCTTTCGCTTCATCCCCTTTGAAAAATCCCCTATTTTTTTCCCGTTCGTCTCCAGCGCGAGCGAATTGAGGAGGTCGATCCGCCTCGAGGTTATTGTTTCCCGGTCGAGACCATATATCTCCCCGAAAAATCGGAGATATTCGTCGACCGTCATCGTCTCGTAGAGTCTCGACTCTTCAGGCAGGTAACCGAGGATGCTCTTTACCGCATCAGGGTCTTTTACCACATCGATCCCGTCGACTGACAACTCCCCTGACGTCGGCACGATGAGCCCGGAGAGGATCTTGAGCATCGTTGTTTTTCCTGCCCCGTTATGACCGATTACGCCGATGATATGCGAATCGGGAAAATCGAAGGAGATATGGTCGAGTGCCGGTACCTGGTCGTACAGTTTTGTAAGTTCGCGGCCTGTTATCATCTGGTTATCAGCAACCGCTAATTCCTCTACCTAGAGGGTATTATAGTTGGTGAACATACCATTTTTCCACATCCAGAGGTGAGGATGGGGTACACCCGGGATATTCTGACGATTTCGCGATGGGAGATCAGGCGTGCATTCGGGACGATGGGGAAGAACGTACTTCCCGTTGCAGTCCTCCTGCTGGTCCTCCTGGTCGCAGTGACCGGTTTTACCGCGAAGAGCGGCCTGCATATTCAGGACGGTATATATCATGTCGGTACGGACGACTCTGACATTGCGGGAATTTTATCCGGGGATTCACGGTTTAACGTCGATCTTGCCCCTGCCAGGGCCATAGAAGCGAACCTGAACAATTACGATCTGGTTATCTATAACGGGACCGTCTACCCGGCCGATACCGATCGGGGAAAATCGGCTGCAACTACGCTCTCCCGGGATTATTCACACTATCGTACGTCGGTTTTTAACCAGGAAACCGACCTCTTTGCCGCTTATCCTCTTTGGATCGATGTGCAGAGTATTACGTCGGAACTGGATTTTACCGCGACGCAGTCAGGCCAGCAGATTTCCGTAAGGACGCGTACAAACCAGCCCCCGACTCCCACAGGGCCTGTAGTGCCCGTTCCGGCCCCGGATGCCTCGATCGGGATTACCAGCGACGAACTACGGACAAATCTCCAGGAGTCGTCGTCACAGAACAGCCAGATTTCCCGTTATACCGACCTGTTTTCAGGTTCGGAAAATCCGCTCGGGAACTACAAGACACCTGACCAGCTCTCCCCGCCTTTGCCATTCGATTCGATAATCCTTGTCTTCGTCTTTATTTTCCCCCTGTATTTCATGTCCCAGTTCTACATGATGACCATCATGAACGAACGGATCGGAAGGCGGGGAGAGACCCTGCTCTCCACACCGGTCCGCTCCTCGGCCATCATTATCGGCAAAGCTCTGCCCTATTTCGTGGGCATGGTGGCAATATGCGCAGCCCTGACACTGTGGTTAAAGGCGCCGCTCCTGATCCTCCTGCCCCTGATCCCCGTAATATTATTTTTCCTCGCAACCGCCCTGTTGATCGGCATGATGTCCCGGAGTTTCAAGGAACTCTCCTTCATTTCGATATTCTTCTCGACCGTCGCCACTTCCTATCTCTTTTTCCCGAGCATCTTTGCAAATATCCACGTGATCAGCCTGATCTCGCCCCTGACCCTGATTATCCTGACACTCCAGGGAACGGTCTACACGGCAACCGAGTTCCTGTATTCGACATCGCTGTTCTGGCTGACGGCGCTGGTCCTGTTTTACATCGGCGTGGTCAATTTCCGGGAAGAACGCCTTTTTTCGCAGGAAGGCCTTCTCACCAAGATAAGCTCCTTCGTTTCGACTGCTATTGCGGCAAAACACCCCTATGTCTCCCTGTTCCTCCTCAATGCTCTCCTGATACCCTTCGTATTCATGGTCCAGCTGCTCCTGCTCGTGCTGTTTTTCAACCTGCCGATGCCGGCGTCACTGGTCCTTCTCCTGATAGGGGCGGCATTCGTGGAGGAAATTGCCAAGTCGGTCGGGATCTGGTCGCTCCTGAGAAGGGCGCCGTCATTGTTTACCTGGCGCGTGGCGGTCTTTGCTTCCGCTGCAACTGCTCTCGGCTTCCTGTTCGGGGAAAAGCTCCTCCTCTTTGTCACCCTTTCGCAGATCACGCAGTCGGTATTCGGCAGTGTCCTGTTTACGAGTCTCGGGACGCTCTGGATGCCGTTCCTCCTCCACTTCGGGTGCGTCCTGATTATTGCGGCAGCGGCAAAGAAGGGAGGAAAAACCGGGTACGTGCTTGGGCTTCTCGCCGCGGTGGCAATACATTGCGTCTATAACGCGTACATCATTTTTGGGTGGCTGACATGAACGCAGGTCATATCTGGCTGGTAATGAAAAAAGACCTGAAAGGACTGGGTCACGAGAGGACCATTCTGCTCGCGATACTGCTGCAGCTCTTTATCGCGCTGTTTTCATCGTTCCTCATGGTGGGGCTCACCTCCATGTACGACCCGTCCGCCCTTTCACAGTACTCCCATTACCAGTATCCGATCGGGTACAGCGGATCGGATTCGGACTTAAAAACACTCCTCCGGCAGAACCAGGGCCTCAGGGTATACGATATGGACTTATCGACGGCGCTCCAGGCACTGAAGGAGAGGAAACTCGCCGCGGTCGTCTATGTGCCCGATACCAGACCCGACGCCACCGATCCGGTCAAGATCACACTCTACACGATACAAAACGATCTGCAGGCTGCTGTGGTCGATGTGAAGCTGAAGGACGTATTCACGAATTACGAGACGGAACTCAGGCAGGTCCGTGCCGCGCGCCTCGATCAACTGCCGGTACCACTGACCGTCCCGGCAACAACGGGAGCCAGTTCCTTTTATGAATTCGTATACGGGCTCCTGATCCCACTCCTGGTCCTGATGCCCGCAATCATCTCGTCAGCTCTCGTAATCGACCTGATAACCGAAGAATACCAGAACAATACGTTGGAAACCCTGCTATCGACTCCCATCGGGCTGCATGAAATACTGTGGGGCAAGGTAGCGGCCGCTCTCATCCTGGTGCCGGTACAGGCAGGCGCCTGGCTCATTCTCCTGATGCTCAACGGGATTTACGTTTCAGGTCCGCTCCAGATCCTGTTGCAGGTAACTGCCGTAGCTGCATTCCTGATCCTCATAGGGACGATAACCGCCCTTTATTACCGTGAAAGGACTGCGGCGCAGTTCGTTTACTCAACCGCGATCGTCGTTGTCCTCCTCTTCGCGCTCGCCCTTCCCGGAAATCCCCTGAATATTATTGCACAACTTGCCGTCGGTGCTGCCGGTCCCGGGCAGTGGCTTGTGCTCGGACTGGTAAGCGCAGGGGTCATCGTGCTCTCCATTGTTACTGACAGGTTTGCAGTGAGGGCGATGAGGCTTTCCCAGTCGCCAAAATAACAGGTTTTTGGGTGAAAAAATAAAAGCAATACAGGATGCGACGGGAACACCAGGAAGGCAGTGCCATAACGAAGCCCGGAAATTAAATTATTCGTGATAAGGAGTCCGATAGAGATCTCTTAAAAGGGTAGAATTTCTGCCGGTGAACATCAGGTCCTGTTCATACACCTCGTTCTGGTCCCGGACCTTGTAGGTGACACCGTTAATCGTCGCATATACCTCAACCCGGTCCGACCCTTTTGTCCCCGCGAGGTCTACCGATGCTCCCAGGGGGATCTGGTCTTTGAACGGGATCTCCTTTTCTTCCTTAAGTCCGTCCGAACGGGTGACCCGGACGAGGATGCTGTCCACAAAGATCTGGCCGGGTCCCCCGGCAAATGTAACAGTAATCAGTACTGTATACCCTGTCTTTGTCGATCCTGATATCCACCGCATACGGGGCGGGAGGCGTGGTAACCTCTGCGGGGAGTGATTCCGTCGGTACGGTAGTGAAAACCTGTGTCTGGGCGGCCCCTGTTTCCTGGGGCGTTGCAGCCCCTTGAGAAGGTGACACCGGCGGGCTGGCAGTGACCTGAGTTACCGCGGGCTTTTCGACCTGCTGCTGGTTCAGGCAGCCCGTAGTGATGAAAATAACCATGCAGGTGAGAACCAGAATGAGCATTACACCGTGGTTCGTACCGTTTTTCATAATTGATCAGATACATCCAGGGCCCGTCTCATCAATAGGTATTCCGATCAGGATCTGGCATAGGGAGAATATTATAATAAAAGTGTAGATTTAATGTTATACCATCTGCCGCAAATAAAAATCATTCGATAGATTGAAGAATACTATTGACGATGTTTTACCTAAAGCAGGAGAATTTTGGGATGTACTGTTCGAAGTGCGGAAAAAAGACCGATGATTCCGGGAGGTACTGCCAGTGGTGTGGCGCGGATCTCAAGGCTACACCCCCAAAACCCCTTTTAAGAAGAAAAGTTGCGGGGATAAGGACCGAGGAATTTGCGGGTCCCGGGCGGCGCTTCATCGCTTTCATTATCGATATCGTCTTCGTCATCATTATCGATATTTTCGTCATGGGAGTCGCCGGTCTGACCGAGGGAGTCCGCATGGCCTACCAGATGCTTCGGGGATATCCCGTTACAGACCGGTACGGGGACGTGGTCACGTCGGTACTTCCGACCCCGGTCATCTACTCGTTCGCCGTTCTCATCATTCTTGTTCCCTGGCTGTATTTTGCGTTTCTTGACAGTTCAAAGAACCAGGCAACCCTCGGGAAGATCGCGACCCGCGTGGCCGTGACCGATATGAACGGGTCCAGGATCACCTTTGCCCGGAGCACGCTCCATTTTTTTGCGATGTACCTGTCGGCTTTTATTTTCTTCGTCGGTTTTATCATCATCCCCTTCACCCGCCAGAAACAGGGGCTCCACGACGTCATCGCAGGCTGCCTGATGTTCAGGCAGTAATATCCCCGGTCCCATCTTCTCCCGCATTTCTGTTCGCATTATTCCCGTTTCATGCCGAAACGGGTTTTCATGACGACAAGGATCGCCACAAGCAGCAGGGTGATCCCGTTTGCGAGAACCACGGGCATTTCATCAATAAAAATGCCATAAATGAACCATAAAAATATTCCAAGCCCAAAAACGAGGAGCATGATCCAGGAAAGTTCGATGCAAGAACGCATTTTCCAGGTGCGGAATACCTGGGGAAGAAAGGCAAATGTCGTGCAACTCCCGGCGATATAACCGATAAGTGCTGAAAATTCCACGGGTTTTCAGCTCTCCCGGGAAATGCTAGTCATATTTGCCTTTCGGATGTGCCCACCCCGTGAACCCGCAGTAAATACACCCGATTCCCTCGCACTGTGGGCATTTCCTTGCAGGTTTACGAACGAGAACAGAACCAGTACAGTTACAGTAGATACAACCCGCTCCCTCGCAGTGACAGCATGTCACCCTGCTGTATTGCTCCTCATCGGTTTCGATATATCCCCAACTCCCTTATCGGTAGGTATTAACTGGTTCACCCGGTGGACATTAAAAATTGGGATTGAGGCCCGCACAACACCTGCCCGTATCAGGTTCTCAGCACTGCACCTTTGTCTGCCTGCCCGACCAGGCCGGCGTAGCGCCCGAGGACCCCGGTAAGCTCCCGTGGCCTGGGGTGCCACTCCTTCCTCCGCTTTTCAAGTTCAGCGGCCGGGACAAGAATATCCAGCGTTTTTGCAAAGAGGTCGATTGCAATCCCGTCGCCTTCGCGTACAAGACCGATGGGACCACCAGCCGCTGCCTCGGGGGCGATATGGCCGATGCAAGGGCCGCGTGTCCCGCCTGAAAACCTTCCGTCCGTCACCAGTGCAACGGATTTATATGCGAATCCCGCCAGTGCGGACGTCGGGGCGAGCATTTCGGGCATTCCGGGGCCCCCTGAAGGGCCCTCGTACCTGATAACGACGACATCGCCCTCCTGAATTTTTCTGGAGAGGATGGCAGTCATCGCCGCCTTTTCGCCGTCAAAGACCCTGGCGGGCCCGCGGTGAACCCACATATCTTCCGGGACGGCGGCACACTTGACGACCGCCCCGTCCGGTGCCAGCGTCCCGCGGAGAACGCGGAGCCCGCCGCCCGGGTTAACCGGGCCTGCCATGCTTCGGATAACTGCTTCATCCCTGACGACGGCGGTCCCGCCGATCTCGTGGATGCTTTTCCCCGAAACGGTCGGTGCATCATGGAGCAGGGGAAGGAGCCTGGCAAGTACGGCCGGTATGCCGCCTGATCGGTACAGTGTCTGCATGGAATGGGGCCCTGCGGGCTGCATATCGCAGATGTGAGGGGTTTTTTCACCTATTGCATTGAAAAGGTCGATATCCAGGGGAGCACCGGCCTCCCCGGCGACTGCCATCAGGTGGAGGACCGTGTTCGTCGATCCGCCGAGCGCCATATCCACCGTGATTGCATTGGAAAGGCTCTGCAACGTGATGATGTCCCGCGGGCGTATGTTACCCCGTACGAGGTCGACGACCCGTTCCCCGCTCTCCCTCGATATTCTCAGTTTCGCTGCATCGACCGCGGGAATCGCAGCCATACCGGGCAATGACATCCCCATTGCCTCGGTCATGCATGCCATGGTGTTTGCGGTGTACAGTCCCTGGCAGCTGCCGCACCCGGGCATGGCAGAGCACTCCAGTTCGCCGAGCCTGGCTTCGTCCATCCTGCCCGCTGCGACTTTCCCTACGCCTTCAAAAACGTCGATGAGGGACAGCTCTTTCCCTCCGAGGAACCCTGACAGCATCGGGCCCCCTGTCACGAGTAACGCAGGGACGTTACATCGTGCGGCAGCCATCAGCATTCCCGGGACAATTTTATCGCACGTCCCCACGCAGACAAGACCGTCGAAACAATGGGCCTCGGTCATCAGACTCAACGGAATCTGCGATATTTTCCCTCGACGGGAGGGAATACCGCATACCTTCGTGGCCCATCGCGATCCCATCACAGATCCCGATTACGCCGAATTCGAACGGGACGCCGCCCGCGGCTGCAACCCCCTCTTTTACCTTTTCGGTAAGCGTCCTTAGGTTTGTATGGCCCGGGACGACGGTATTGTAGGCATTGGCAATCCCGATGAACGGTAGTCCCATTTCACGGTCGGTCACGCCGAGCGACCTGAGAAGCGCCCGGTTCGGTGCCCTCTGGTACCCGGTTTTCAGTTCATCGCTGCGCATCTGAAAATCCCCTTCGCTGGTGAATGATAAGCCGTGCAACAATTTTATCCCACCGGTACCTCAGGCAGAGAACCGGGGACAATGAGCATTTCTTTCCGGGTGACTGCCCTGCACGCCTTCCTGTAGCGGTTACCAGGCCCCCCCGAAAAGGGAACAGGAACAGGACGGGGAACCGGGGACCAAAAATCCGGATCGGAATCGAACGGGAAGCGGGACAGGAAACGTGGAACCGGATGGCGAACGTGAAACTACAAAAGGATCGTTCCGGTTTTTTCGGGGTCAGCGGTTTTTGAACAAAGTGGCGGCCCTGACAAAGGAACCGGCGAATTCGTTCGTAAAATAGCTGTGGGTATAGCAACCCGTGACGTTGTGTTCCGAAAGCCCGTCCCGGCCTTCGGCAATCCCACATCCACGCCCGAGCCTGATGATAAAAGCTGCATCACGATCACAGTCGAGCCGGGAATAATGGAACTCATGCCCCCTTACCTCCATGCCCTCGTGGAAGAAGGAATTTCCTGCAACACACGTTCCCCGCGAATACCCGAGTGCCTGGACCCGTTCTGTCATTTCACCGGATGCGGGAAGTATCCCGGCCATCCGGAAATCTTTTCCTGCCGCGATCGATCCTGAAAGAAACAGGAGGCCTCCGCATTCGCCGTAAATGGGCATACCTCCTTCTCCAGCTTTTTTCACATGGTCCCTGCACGGAGAATGTTCAAGGGCACCTGCGTGGAGCTCGGGATATCCCCCGCCCAGGTATAACCCGTCGACGTCAGGCAACGGTTCGCGGACCGGGCTGAACCGGACAATCTCCGCCCCGCAGGACCGGAGCCTGTCGAGGTTGTCCTCGTAGTAAAAACAGAACGCCTCGTCCATTGCCACACCGATGCGGGGCCGGTTTAAAGAATCGGGAAATTGCCTCCTCCCGACGGAAAGTGCTGGGGCACTGCGGGCTGTTTCGAGGATCGCATCGATATCGCAGTCCCGGGAAACTGCATCTCCGGCTGCGGTATCCAGGGGTACTTCATTTGCCATGTGAAGGCCGAGATGGCGGCTCCCTACCGTTAATTCCCCGCGCCGTTTTACCCACCCCATTGCCGGGAGTTCTCTCGTGCGTTCGATCAGGTCCCTGTGTCGTCCGCTCCCTACCCGGTTGAAAATCACTCCGCTGATCGTAAGGGACGGGTCGAACCCCGCATATCCCCTGACCAGGGCATTCGCGCTTGCCGACATGCCCTTCACATCGACGACAAGGAGAACCGGGGAAGACAGGAGACCGGCGACATGGGCCGTGCTCGCCTCGGGAGTCCCGTCAAGCCCGTCGAACAGGCCCATCACGCCTTCTATAACCGCTATATCAGCGCCGCGACTGGCGGATGCAAATGTCTGCATGACCCCTTCCTCCCCCATCATGAACGGGTCCAGGTTCCGGGAGGGCCTGGCGCAGATTACGGTATGATGGGTGGGGTCGATAAAATCGGGGCCGACCTTGAAGGGCTGGACGACAAGCCCCCTCGCTACAAGCGCCTGCATGAGGCCACGTGATATCGTGGTCTTCCCGCAGCCGCTGTGTGACCCTGCAATCATAATGCGGGGGATGGTAACGATGTCCCGGAAAATTTCGCCCGTCTCATCTGCAGGCTCACTTCCGAATCTTCCCTGCTTTTGGGACAGACCTGATGTTCCCTTCACCATGTATACTGCAGTGTGGTTTTTACAAAGATAAATCCATGAGGGAACAGGCCCACCCTGCCTGCTGGGATACTCTTTTTCTCCGGAACGTCGAATATTCTTTACATGACCATGGAGAAAACAGAGAAAGTCCTTATAGCAATTGTGATAGTGGTCGCGGCTATCGCAGTTGTTTTCATCCTGCTGAACGGTTTCGGGATCACATCCGCGAAGAATGCGACGGCGGCTAATGAATCCTTCAAGGCGGAGGTGCTCGTAAGGACAAACGATGTCGTATTCAGCTATAACCCTCCCGTGCTCCTGCCGGGATCGTACAGTGCCGCCTATGAATTCCGGAAGGACAACGTGACCCAGATCCAGGACAGGCATACGTTTACCGATGTTTCACCCGAGAACCCGATACAGATCGGCTTCCCGAAGACCGGGAACGGGACGTATACGGTATACATGCTGATCGACGACCAGAACCAGAACCCGGTCCACAAAAGCATCAGCGTGCTGGTACTCGGCAATAACACCACGTTCAGTTCGGCCTCGTTCCTCGATACGAAAACCGACGGGAACCCTTTTTCTTCCCCTATACCGGTCCTTTAATTCTTTTCTTCCCCGGCCTGATGAGGTCCGGAGTCCTGATGCCCGATAAGCATACGCGATAGTTATTGACTATTCCTGTTTCAGACTTCAGGCATCTGGGCAGGAACGGTGTCCGGTACA
Organism: uncultured Methanomicrobiales archaeon; assembly: GCA_963809105.1. Classification (GTDB taxonomy): domain Archaea; phylum Halobacteriota; class Methanomicrobia; order Methanomicrobiales; family Methanospirillaceae; genus CAIKOD01. The sequence goes on from CAWEIC010000005.1 coordinate 1,351,523, forward strand.
GGGGTGATTGGGACAATTTAAGGGTTAATTCCCCAGGCAACCGTCTCATGAATAATAGATTTCATCATTCATACCGCACGGAGTGGAAGAGTCAGGGGAAACCATATACCAGGTCTACCCCAGTCCGAACTGGGCGAGGGTCGTCCTCGAAGGGTCTATGCTGCCCCAGTCCCAACCCAGCGCCTCAATAATTCGCGATATCGGTTGTTTTATCGTTTTATCAAGCATCATCTCGTAATCGACGGTAAATTCGGGCGGCACCTGGTCCCCGTACTCGAAGCAGAGCACGTCGGTCTTCATATATTTCGCTTTCACGCCCCTGATGTACACCCGCTTGGGCTTGCTGCCCTTCGAAAATTCCATCCCGAGGTGCTTGTTCGCGTACCTGGCTCCCCTGATGTGGGCGTCGTCGTTTTCATAATCGTCGAGCTGCTTGCCGATGCCGCCCGGGATGCCGATCTCGTCGAGCGAGTATCTGCCCGACCGGTAATTTTTGATAATATCCCCGAGATAACTCCTGATCACCTCGAAAGGCTCGCCGTGGAGGATCATCTCCATCACCTTCCGCTGGACGGTTTTCGTAATCTGGGGGTAATCGCTCCTCCGGATCTCGAAACCGACAATATCGATTTCGTCCACGGTCTTTCCTTCTTTCCAGATGAGGTGACCGGCATACCGTTTCTTTTTCCCTGCCTGGAAAAAACGCCCGTAGATCTTTTCGAACTTGATCGAGAAGAAATGGGTATCGGCCGAGAGCTCTTTTTTTGCAAAGTCCTGGTAACTCTCGTTGAGACGCTGCTCGATCTCACGTGCTTTCCGGATCGTTTCATCGACTCCCGACTCGGGCAGCTCCACCATGCAGGAATCGGTATCCCCGTAGATGACATGGTAGCCAGCCTGCTCGATCACCGATCTGGTGTGTTCGATGATCGCTCTTCCCACCGATGTGACTGCCGCCCCGATTTCCCGGTCGTAGAGCCTGAAACGGGTATACCCGCTCACACCGTAATACGTGTTCATGATCACCTTCAGCACGTTCTGCTGGAGATCGAACAGCACGTACTCGGGAGAACCGAATGGATAGAGGTTTCTCTGTCGCTTTTTCTCGTCGCGCTCCACCATCAGTTCGGAAATGATGCTCCTGGTCAGGCCGTCGGGCTCTTTCCGGAACCTTATACCGTTCGGCGCCCGCAATTCCCCGTCCGGGTCCTTCGTCTCGGGGGACGCATTGATGGTCATCATCGCCATGGGGTAGAGTGACTTCAGGTCGAGTACCACGACGTTGGAACGGAGCCCCCTCGACGGATCGAATACTGTCGCGCCTTCAAATTCATTTGCAGCGGCAAATCCTTTCGACGGGAGGACATATCTCCCGTGCGCCTTCCGGAGGATGTAGATATCGATCACGTTCGAGGAGTTGAGCGTCCTGTCGAGAGGGCAGCCGACGTACCGTGCGATCTCCCGGTAAAATTCGATGATGCTGTTTTTCCTGTTGATCCCGACACACAGCTCGACATCCTTGAAGTTGTATTCGACCAGGAGCTCGGGGTCATCCTTCCACAGGTCGGAAACGCCGCCTTTGTACCTGACCTTAGTATCCCCAAGCTCGGTTTCGGCTATAGCATCGAGCCTGTACGACTCCCGTCCCGTCAGACTGCATTTTCCGGTAGCCCGACAGGAGATCGAATAGTGCCCTCCCGCGTAGTGCGTTCCGTTCAGTCATTCCGGGAAGCCGTGCAAGTGCAGTAGGATCGAGACCGAGGGCCTCCATCCTTCCGGTGATGTAAGGCATATCGAAATCCACGAAGTTCCAGCCCGAAAGAATATCCGGGTCTTTTCTCCTGATATATTCGACAAACCCTCCGATCATGGCAGTTTCGCCCGGGTACGTGCAGATCGTATGCCGGTCATGGGAAAAACACCCGTTTTTAAGCCCGCCTTTCGCCTGGCGGCCGGAAAAATCATAGGCATCCCCGCAGGGACTCGATACGAATGTCGTGTAATGATCGTCAAAAGAATCCCAGGCGGTAATGCAGATGATCCGGTCCCTGCCGGCCTCGGGGAACCCCCGTTCGTCCTCGCACTCGATATCGAGGATACAGACCCGGGCCGGGGAGATCCCGGGAGCCTGTTTCAGGTCCCGGTAATCGCAGACAGTACCTGGCGCCGACACGCCGCTCGTAAGCCCGCTGTCGATAAGAAAACGGGTGGCAAAGGGAATATCCGCCTCGAAATGATGATACCGTTCGCGAAGGTCGCGCACTTCCCCGGGCCGTATGGTATAGAGCCTGATGAGCGGTTCACCGTGGATCGACCGGTACGTATGGTCTGTATCAGCAGTGACATTCTGGGCCTGCGTCTTTTCCAGGGCCTCCTTTTTCGGTACGTAAAAATACGGCTTAAATCCGGTGACCTGCAGGTGATATGCGCTCCCTGTCTCATCCCGGCCGAAAATATGGATTATCGGTCCGTCCGGGGTATTGCTGTATTCAACCTGGTTGATCCCAATGGTGAGACCTTTACCTGACTGATCTCGCATCGTCACTGTTGCCGAGCGTCAACTGCCCCGTACCGGGATTTTTACCGGTCATCCCGCGCTCCGGCAAAGTTGTTGCACATGTTCTGCAGCTTCATTCATCCTGCTCCGTTCCCATTCATCAAGCTCCCACTCGTCAATAGCATGAATGCCGTCCCGGCCGATGCGTGCGGGCACGCCAAGCGAGCACCCTTCGATACCATACTCCCCTTCAGGGATACACGAGCAGGTGACAAGCGACCTGCTGTCGTCCGCGATCATCCTTATCATCTGCGCTATATGCCATGCCGGACCGAATACCGTCCCTCCTTTTCCCCTGATGACCTCCATGCTTGAACCCCGAAGCCCGGCGAGGATCTCTTCGCGGAGTGCGGCCGGCACCGGTCCGGGCAGCGATGAGAATACCGGCACCTGGTGTTCCCCGTGTTCCCCGAGGACCCATGCCTGGCCCGGGAGCGATCGTTTCCCCAGCGCGAGGGCGAACCTTGCACTGTCGAGCTGGCCGCCAAAGCCGATGCACCGGGTGGGATCGATGCCGGAATATTCGGAAAAAAGGTAATTGTTCGCGTCCATGGGATTTGTTACGGTGATCAGAATACCGTCGTAGTCCTGAAGTGTTTTTGCACATTTCCTGACTACAGGCAGGTTGACCCCGAGGAGGTCGGCTCTTGTTTTTACCGTGGGATCGCGGGGGATGCCTGCCGAGAAAACACAGATATCTGATTCCTTTACTTTCGACAGATCGGTGTCGATCCCGATGTCGAGACCGGTATGCCGGAGGTCGAGGGCCTGCGCCTCCAGTAACTCCTTTTTTATGTCGTGGAGGACCAGGCGGTCGATCAGGCCGAGGACTGAAGCGAGGTATGCGACTTCGCCGCCGATTTTTCCCGTCCCCAGTACCGAAAGACTTGTCATGAATGGTAATATTGGCGTCCTCCCAGAGAATAAATAATTACAATCGAGACCATTGTTCATCTGATGATCAGGTTAAAACCCGGGGATGTACCTGCCGGCGGTGTCAGGATGGGAAACCATCTCGTTCTTGCTGCGGGCATCCTCGGGACGACAGGGGCGTCACTTTCCCGGGTCCTCGATTCGGGTGCAGGGTGCGTTGTTACGAAATCCATCGGTCCTTACCCGAACGAAGGCCATCACGGGCCCTGTTTTTTTGAAACTTCCTATGGCCTGATGAACGCGATGGGACTTCCGAACCCGTCGAAAGAGTTTGTCGCAGAACTTTCAGGCCTCGCCGGAAAACCCGTGGTGGTAAGCGTTTACGGGGGGGACCCCGAAGAGTTTGCCGAAGTAGCCTCGTGGTTTGCCGGCCATGCCGCAGGGATCGAGCTGAACCTGAGCTGTCCCCATGCCGAGGGATACGGAGCTGCCATTGGAAATGACCCGGAAATGGTTGAGACGTGCACGAAGGCAGTAAAACGCCTGGGGGTCCCTGTATGGGTCAAACTGACACCAAATGTCACTGATATCACCGCCTGTGGAAGGGCGGCCGAACGTGGGGGTGCCGATGCGATCGTCGCCATCAATACCGTAAAAGCGATGCGGATCTCTCCTGAACTCAGGAGACCCGTGCTTGGGAACCGGTTCGGCGGGCTTTCAGGACCTGCGGTCTTCCCGGTGGCGGTCAGGTGCGTATACGAATTGTATGAAGCGTGTGCAATTCCGATAATCGGGTGTGGGGGGATTTCATCGGCTCACGATGTGATCGAGATGATGATGGCCGGGGCATGCGCCGTGCAGATCGGCAGTGCCGTCATCGGCGATGGGAACATTTTCGAAACGATCCGGAACGACCTCTATTCGGCTGACGGGCTCGCCCCAGGGGAAATCATAGGGTGCGCACATGAATGACCGGTTACCAGTCGCAGTGGGAATTACCGGCATAAAGAAAGAGACCCCGTCGGTGTCTACCCTTGCGTTTGACCATTTATTTTCCTTTATTCCCGGCCAGTTTGTGATGGTGTGGGTCCCGGGGGTCGATGAGATCCCGATGGCCCTCTCCTCGGCATGTTCGATCACCGTTCAGGACGTCGGCGAGGCGACCGCTGCTCTTACGGCCCTGTCGCCGGGAGATATGATAGGCATCAGGGGACCGTTCGGGAATGGATTCCCGGAAAGGCAGGGAACTCTCGCGGTTGCCGGCGGTCTCGGGGCGGCGCCGCTCCTGCCCCTTGCAGAGACCGGGAATGTCGGGATGTTCATCCTCGGGGCCAGGACTGCGGGCGACCTCCTGTTCCGGGAAAGGCTTGAACGAGTCACGGAACTTCGTATCATGACCGATGACGGTTCGGCGGGCAGGAATGGTTATGCCGTGCAGGGCATGGACGGACTTGACCTGTCCCTGTATCCGCAGGTCTGCGTATGCGGGCCGGAAGTGATGATGGCCAGCGTCCTTGACCGGCTGCAGGCGGAGGGACGTGCCGGTGCCGGCAGGTTCAGCCTGCACCGTTATATGAAATGCGGGTGCGGGGTTTGCGGTTCATGCTGCATAGACCCTTCAGGCGCAAGGGTCTGCCGGGAAGGGCCCGTATTTTCCGGGACCGAACTTATCGGGACCGAATTCGGAAAATATTGCCGTGACGGCAGCGGAAGGAAAAGGCCGTTCTGACCCGGCCGGGTTAATATGATGGCAAATCCACGTCAGTCTGCGTGAAAGCCCCATTTTTTGGGTTATCATCGCTGAACAATAACCCCTGACGGCGGATCACGAAACCGGATGTTTCATTCGAACCCCTTTAAAGGGGTATTTTTTCCCGGATCACTGGTTATCGCGCTATTTTCCCGGAGGCGAATGTCCGCGTCCTGTGGGCGATTAATCCTATTGGGAAACCAGTCCCTGTTTATTTTCCAAATAAATGCATTAAAACAGGTTATAAGTGAAACGCAAAAAGAAAATTATTAATAACACCACAAAGGATTTTAATTTGAACCTATACTCAAATTCGGATTCATGAGATTCGTATAGGTCTGACAATCGGAGAGGTGTAAAAAAAATGGTATTTCATCCACCAGTGGCGATCGTTGCGAAAGCCGGTGACTCTGGTAAGTACAAGGTAGCCCTACCTGCATGGAACATGCTTATCCGCGGGTTCATGGCAGGGGCATACATCGCCATGGGTGCAGCCCTTGCGACGGTCTGTTCCACAGGTATCATGGCGACAGATGTTGCCGCACGGACTGGTGCCGCAAGTGCGGGTTTCTCACAACTCATTCTTGGTGCTACATTCCCAGTCGGGCTTATTATCATCGTCCTTACGGGTGCTGAACTCTTCACCGGCGATGCAATGCTTGCGCCAATGGCGGCATTTGTTCACAAGGTTTCCTGGGCACAGGTCATCAACCTGTGGATATGGGTGTATATCGGGAACCTGATCGGTTCCGTTGTGTTCGCCTATATCATGGCATACGGCCCCTACACGAGCTGGGATGCGGCCGGGACGGCAACGGTTACGGCTTTCGGGACAAGGGCTATTGCCATTGCTTCAGCCAAGGTAAGTTATGTCGGTGTCGCAGGGATGTGGTCTGCGTTCCTGAAGGCAATCGCTTGTAACTGGCTCGTTAACCTCGCAATCCTGCTCGGAATTTGTGCCGATGACCTTGTCGGGAAATTCTTTGGGGTCTGGTTCCCGATCATGGCCTTCGTTTCATCCGGGTTCGAACACTCGGTGGCGAACATGTTCTTCATTCCCGCAGGGATTCTAACCCAGGGATTCATTACCGACCCCACCAAGATAAACGCCGGACTGACCTGGGTTACCATGTGGACAAATAACATCATCATTGTAACCATCGGAAACATCGTCGGTGCGCTGTTCTTTGTCGGAGTACTTTACTGGGTCGCATTCAGGAAAGAGATCGCCGCACTGAAGTAGAGTAACCGGATGAGGATAGGAACAATAAATGTGAGGATTTCCGTCGTCGCAATCGCGGTGGCGGTGGTCTTCCTAATTCTTTTAATTATCGCATACCTGACATCAGGGCAGATTACGCTCCTCATGGTTGGCATCCCGATAATTATCCTGCTCATCGTGATCCCGATGGCCCTGAACTACATGAGCCAGGTCCAGTACATCGGGCTGATCCCCGAGTACGAAAGGCTGGCGAGGCCGGTCCGCGTAAAGGTGATCAATGAGACCCTGTTAAACCAGGTTGTCAGGCTCGAGGGAGTCGTGGAGAAGACGCACTTCCAGTTCATTAACCGGCCCCAGTTCGTGGTGGCCGACAGGAGCGGCGAGATATCGGTAAAAATGTTTACGAGTTCCCAGGAGCCGATCAAGGTTAACGATGTCGTCGAAGTACTCGGCACGGTCATCAGGCGGTACATTTTCTATGGAGACCTCGTGATAAACTGCGTCTCGATCAGGAAGGTCGACAAGAAGATGGAGATTCAGAAGGATTCTCCACAAAAAGCGAAGTAACCGGGAATCGATACCGGGATCACCGGGGGTATAAGATAATCATCCCTCCTGGCCGGGTCGCTATTACAAAAGGTTTTTTCCAAATTATTGCATTGATCCATGGTAAGAAATCAATCATTTTTTCAACCGACTTCATAGTACCACGATCCTTACGAGGGATACGCTTTAAATTCCGGCATCCGGAAATACTTTCCGTTGATCCCCGGCTATCAATAAGAACACTGAAATAGGATCGGATAAAAAAATAAAAATCCAAGGAATACAACATGTTTTCTTTCCCATCCGGTATAACGCCGACGAGACGGATACTCCTGATCGCCGGGGTCGTCGGTGTGATTGCCGGTGTGGGGTCCCTTCTTTTTTACGAAGGCTTAAAACTGGCGACCGCATTTTTTATGGGATACGTCCTCAACTACGTCTATCCCCAGGAGGGACAGACTGCAGCACAGATAGCCCAGTGGTCAGAACCCAATTCGCTGGCGCTGCTGCTGCCTGTTCTAATCCTCGGGAGTTGTCTCACCGGAATTTTAGTCACCCGGTTTGCACCGGAGGCAGAAGGACATGGTACGGATGCTGCTATCAAGGCATTCCATGGTGACGGCAGGATAAGGAAACGGGTCCCGGTACTGAAGGCGGTCACGGCGATTCTCACCATCTCAACCGGCGGGAGTGCAGGAAGGGAAGGACCCGCCGCCCAGATCTCAGCGGGCTTCGGTTCCATGATCGCCGATATGTTCGGCCTGAGCCCCAGGGAAAGGAGAATCGCCCTTACGACCGGGATCGGGTCAGGGATCGGGACGATATTCAAGGCACCTCTTGGAGGGGCTGTCCTCGCGGCAGAAATCCTTTATACCCGGGACTTCGAATCGGAGGCTATCATTCCGGCATTCCTGGCATCTGTCATCGGGTATGCGATTTTCGGGTTTTTCGAAGGGTATCCCCCATTTTTGCCCTGGTCCCTCTTTCATGGACTGTCATTCAGATCCCCTTATTCTTCCTGCTCGGTGTGCTGTGTGCATTATTCGGACTTCTCTACATCTTTGTCTTCTACCGGACCCATGACTTGTTTGCCGACGTGTTCAAACGATATAATCTCCCTCTTTTCTTGAAACCGGTCTCCGGCGCAATCCTTCTCGGGATACTGGTCATAGCGCTCTCGTTCATATCCCCTGAAGCGGAAATGCTCGGGCTCGCCGGTATGGGGACCGGGTACGGCTATACCCAACTCATGATCTATTCCATGGTCCCGCTGGCCGTGCTCCTGCTGTTGCCGTTCGTCAAGATCCTTACGACATCGCTTACGCTTAGCTCGGGCGGGAGTGGAGGTGTCTTTGCACCGGGACTTACGATTGGTGCCGCGATCGGCGGGGCACTCGGCATGTTCCTCCATATCCTGGCTCCGGCGTATGTCCCGATCGAGACGGTACCGGTTTTTGTTGTGGTCGGTATGATCTCCCTGTTCGGGGCAGTGGCGAATGCACCTATTGCGGTACTTATCATGGTGGTCGAGATGGTGGGAAGTATTACGATCCTGATCCCTGCCATGGCCGCCGTGGCGATTTCGCACCCGCTCACGGCCGAGAAGAGCATCTACCGTGAACAGGTGCCGACAAAAGCACAGTCAGGTGCCCACCGGGGAGAATACGACCGGGACACGCTCGAAGGGATCCGGGTCCGGGACGCCATGATCCCGCGGGATAAAGTGGTCATAATCAGCCCGCTGGATGAGCCCGGAAAGGTCCTCGATCTCATTACCCGGACAGGGCATACCGGGTTTCCTGTCGTCGAGAATGACCGCCTTATAGGGATTATCACGAACCGCGATGCACATTCCATCCGGGTCCGCGAGGAATCGTGCCCGACCGTCAGGGATGCAATGACTCCGGCTCCATTTGTAATCGGGCCGGACGATACCCTTGAAACGGCCCTTGCGATCATGGTCAGCCATGACTTCAATCACCTCCCGGTCGTTGATTCAGGATCACCCGATACGGTGATCGGGTTCCTCACGAGGACCGATATCTTAAAAGCGTACGCCCGGACGAGTCATTCTGAACCCTGCCGGAGCCTGGAAAAATAACTGTGAACCCGAATCGAACGGATGATATCTGGTTTCTGCAATATCAGTCCTGAAAAACATTTATTGGAATTTTTGGAAAACCGGGTTCCCTTCGTCCTGCCTGATAACGATCTCCGGGCCGGTCTGATCGTCCTGATCGCAAAAAAAATGGTGTTTTTGGATTATCGTCTGCGCACTACGAGGCCGATGACGGCTACAAGGCCGATCATTGCAATCAGCGCATCAAATCCCGGTTGAGTTGGGGGGATGGTTGTTGGAACTGTTGTGGGTGGGGCTGTTGGGGGGGCGGTCCCGGCTGCTGTTGTTACCGGGGTAACGGCGGTAGGTGGTACCGTTGTCGGAACGGTAGTCGGGGTGAACTCCACGACATTAAACAACGTGGATGCCTGTGCGCCAGTGACCGTGATGCCCTGTACCTGGCATATGTACTCGTCCGGCTTGAAGGACGATGCATCTACCGGGAAGGACCATGTGTTGAAACCCTGTTCTCCTGCCACGACCTTTACGGTCCCGGTTGACCCGCTGAATTCACCACTCTGGGTCTTGTCGGTTGGCTGGAATGATGAAGATGTTACCTGAACGAGGATCTGGTCATCGACTGCGAGGTTGGTGGTCCCATTAATGATGAACTTGTCGCCGACCTGGTGATCGCCAATCGGCAGGACCGTAATCTTCGGTACATCAATGGTGAACTGGAGATTTGTGTACGTGTCATCAACGCTTGGGTTATCAAGCGCCTGGATAAGTGCTTCTGCTGCATCGGATCCCTGGAGACTGCCTGCCCCGCTGACCTTGAACAGCTGGTTACCGGCAACCGGGTATGTACCGAGGACGTATTGCGGGTCGTTCGGGTTGTCCGGGTATACATCGAACTGGTTATTATACATCGGGTGCTGTACGACGATGAAATACTGGCCTGCTGCCAGGTTGGCAGTGGTTCCCTGATCAACTTCATATTCGAAGGTTCCGTCTGCATTAACACTCTGGGTTGCGTAGCTGATGTAATTCTTACCCATTATCCAGATTGCCACACCCTGCGTGGGCTGGCCCTGGGCAGTCCCGCGTACGTAGAGGGAATCCCCCGACGCAACAATCGATTGTGAAGCCGTTGCACTGACATACGGTTTACTGATGATCAGTGAAACTGTTGCATACTGGGTGTTTGCAAGGTTGTCCCTGTCGTCCGGGGTTGCAACTGCATAAATTGTGTAGGTGCCGGCATCGATGTTTAAGTCTGCAGTCTGCCACTTGAAGGACCATGTATTGTCGGCCTGGACATCCTGCGGGCTGAAGGTAGTCGGGTCTCCAGGCGTAACCGGTGTTCTCGGGTCGGTCATCTGGCCACCGGTTGTGGGAAGGTTTGGTCCGGTGATATAGAGGTAGGTTGAATCGGTTTCGGTGTTAGTACCGGTCAACAGGACTTGCTCACCGAGGAAGTACTGCTGGCTGCCTGATGAAATAACGGTGACTGCTCCCTTCTGGACCGAAACATCGACCTCATCACTCTTGAACTGTCGATCGGTTCCTGAATTCGTAGCCGGCACTGAACGCTCTACGTGAATGGTATATTTCTGGTCCTTGGTGTCCTTTGTGGTGGTAAACCCTACGGTCAGAGTACCCGAGTTCGTCAGTGTCGCCTGCGCGTAGTAAACGGTTCCATTGACATTCGTATCACCATAATACATCGGCACATCCTGCTGGATGGTGCGGCCACCACCGCCCTGGTACTGGTACTGACCGATGACGATATTGCCCGGGTCGTCCGTCGCAACGTTGAATTGGGAAGGGGAGATGGACGGTGGCTGGTTAGTATTGTTTCCCGCCATCGAGCTCGTGCCCTTTACCCACAGGTAATAAGGTGTGTTGGGGCTGCCGGTAATAGTCACGGAGAACGGGTTACCCAGGACAACGGAGTCCATGTTAGACTCGATCTTTACGGTGTCGGATGCAAGGGTTACTGTCTGTACCGACGATATGGTATGCCCGGTATAATCATTTCCCGACGCATCCTTGTAGTTGTCCTCCATGGCATTCAGGTTGCATTCGGTCCAGAATGTGTACACACCCGCCCTGTATATCCTGCTTCCCTGGGCGTCAACTACGCCGGTTGCCCATCCATAGGGCCCGGTGGTGTTGGAAACCCAGAAATAAGGCATCGCATTTACGCTGTTCCCGGTCAGCCTGGATTTGGGTGAGGGGATCCTGGCTCAGGGCAGTGTAAACGGTTCCATCCGCGGTCTTGACTTTAATATCCATGAATCCCGTTTGATTTGCCGGAGAAACATTCGCTTCACGCTCCCCGGGAATAACATCAAGGTTGGACTCGATACGGAAATTTATATAGTCCACCTGCGGGATGCTCTGGCCTGTGACAATTTTCCCTGCCTGCTGGTCCCATGCATTTACGACCTGGGCCGGGTCATTTGCAACAATTGCAACAGTTTGATTGTTGCCTTCGTACCAGGGACCGGTATGTCCTACAAATGTGGACGGGGCCACATAGAAGTTATTTGGGTCTGTTATGGTTACGGTTGCAGCCGGGGCACTTTGTCCCACGGTCTGGGACCCCGTATACCATGATAAAACAGTCCCTGCCGGTACTGGCAGGACGAGTCCCTGTTCTCCGATGAATACATCCCCACCAAGGGGGACATTGTTAATAATCGGATATGCGGATACCGCCGGTACTGCAAGCAGAATTAATGTTACACCTAGTATCAGTGCAATACCTAATCGCTTTTTCATTTATTTTCCTCCGTATTAGTGTCCATAGGATCTGTACCTCAAATCTGATGCACCCAAAACCGGATCAGGTTCGCATGACTGACTTCAATACCAGGTCCTTTGATGACGGGTGTACAGGTTCTAAATGTACAATACACTTTACATTTTGTCAAGTATATATTCCTTTTTGTTAAAATAATTTAACTTAAAAGAAAGAGACAATCCCAATAACATGGGCTCAATCTTTTACCGGTATTTATCGATATTTGTGTAAAATAAGGCATTTTTATCTCCACACCATGACCTATGGATCCGGCTTTCTCATCCAGACATCGACCTGGCGGAACGGGATCTCGATCCCCTCTTCGGTGAATACTTCGTAAATACGGGAATTGATGTGGTCCTGGACATCCCAGGTGTTGTCATAATTGTTAGTCCAGAGAATAAGCTGACCATTCAGGCCCGATTCCCCGAATTCAAGAAAATATACAGACGGGGCCGGATCCGACAACACCCACCCGGTACCGGTCTCCGCCCTGCGGGCAATTCCAAGGAGTATCTGTTTCACACGGGACATGTCGGTCCCGTAGGCGACTGAAAACGGGATCCTGACTTTCATTTTTATATCGGGCTGTGCAAAATTGACGACAACATTTGATGTGATCTTCGAGTTCGGGATTGACACGATCTGGTTGTCGAGCGTTTTTAACCGGGTGCTCCTTGGGCCAATGCTGACAATGTCACCGAAATACTTGTCAAACTGTATCCGGTCGCCGATTTTAAACGGTTTGTCGATGGTGATAATTGCACCACCAAAAAAATTCCCGATGATGTCCTGGGCGGCAAGGGCAATGGCCAGTCCTGCAATCCCTGCTCCTGCAAGGAGCGGGGTGATATTGATATTGAACGTTGCCAGGATCATAAGGAGAGCGGCAAACCAGATCACGTATTTCGCGATAATTTCGAGCACCGGGAGCAGCCTGTCGTCAATGTCTGTTTCCGTCTTTTCGGCAACAGCCGACCCGTAGGTCCGTAACAGGTTATAGGAAAAGGACGAGGCGATCCATGCCCCTATCAGGATGAAAAACGCATTCACATACTGTTCGATGGCAAATCCGGCCACTGTACCTGGCAGAATTTTGAAACGTGTCAGCGCGATATATACGGAGCCCGCGAGGATCGTAACCACCAGCGGTCTGCCGATGGCGGCAAGAACGATATCGTCAAGAGGCGACTTGGTTTGCGAGGCCCTTTTTACGAGATGCCGGATGACGATATGGGCAATTCCCGCTGCAACCAGGCCGACGATTATCGTCAGGCCTGCATAAAAAATTCCAGTATCCAATTACCTCACCTATTGTGCCGGCTTAATACAGGCGGTCGATCGCACCCTGTCCCAGCTCACAGGTTTTTATACCAGACATTCATGCTCTCCAGCGACCCGCAGATGTTGGTATTGTTCGGGAGGAGCCCGCCGAACTTGTATCCTGCTGCGGCGAAGGTGCTATTGATGGGACGGGAAATTGCACGGGCGATTGTGTAAGCAAGCATGATCCCCCCTTTTTTTGCCTCTGCCTCCATCGTAACGAGAAGGTTCCGGGCAAGTCCCATCCCCCGGAACCGGGGATCGGTTGCGAAATCCGTCATTTCCGATGTCATCGCATCGATATCCAGTTCGAAAGAAGCAACTGCAGCAAGTAAATGAGATTTCCTGACTAAAAAATACCTGATCTGCTTTTGCATGGACTCACGGATATATCCGGGATCGGAAACGGGGAAGGGATAGGTCCTGAAGACCGACCGGTACAATTCAGCGATCTCCTTCGAATCCCCGGAATGGGCTGGCATCAGCGAGAACCCATCCATCAGTCCGACATGAGATTTCTCACCCTGGCACCCGAAGGCGGTAGAGAGGACACCCGCAAGTACCGTTGCATCCGGGACCTCTTTCCTTTTGGGATCGGTATATTTTGCCATGAAAACAGCGGTGTCTGACCCGCGATAAAAAAGAGGCACCGTCGCTTCGGCGACATAGCCGGCGTCAGCAAATACCTCCGCCGAGGATTCGGGTACTTTGACAAAGATTTTGGTGTAACTCTCTTTGCGGGTCAGATCGTCTGCGTACCTGATGATATCGGGAATATCTTCCAAAGCCAGTTTCATCACATAGACCCGGTTATTCACATGGCCGTGCTGGACGATGCTGTTCCCCCGTTGCACCACGCTGTCGCTAGGAGTCATCATTCCTCCTCTCGATCCGGTCATTATTCGCCGGGATCAGCGTCGTAGTTTCGTCATAATCTGCAAGCAGCCGTGCCACGCCGACGACCTTCGACTCGTCCGCCCGGTCGATGTTCAAATGGAGCCTGCAGTTGACGCAATCCCCGTTGCAGAATATGCGGTCATAATTTGCCGGTTCCTGGTAGGTGCATATCATCCCCTCGTAATTGCGAAGCACCACCTTGTGCACGGACCATGTCAGCAGGTAATTGGGAAAAATCGGTATCTTTCCCCCGCCCCCGGGCGCATCGAGCACGTACCTCGGGACGGCAAACCCGCTGGTATGGCCGACGAGGTTCTCCATGATCTCGATACCCTTGGAGACAGGTGTGCGGAAATGGCTGATACCCTCGGAAAGGTCGCACTGGTACAGGTAGTACGGCCGGACACGGTTCTTCACGAGCTCGTGAATGAGCGCTTTCATGATCCTGGGGCAGTCGTTGACTCCTGCGAGGAGCACGGACTGGTTCCCGAGCGGGATGCCGGCATCGGCAAGTTTCGAGATCGCAATCCGGGTGGATTCCGTCATCTCCTTCGGGTGGTTGAACTGGACGTTCACCCAGAGCGGGTGGTGCTTTTTCAGCACGGTAACGAGGTCATCGGTTACCCTGAACGGGAGCGTGACCGGCGCTCGGGTCCCGATCCGTATCACTTCCACATGAGGTATGGCACGGAGTTCGGTGAGGATCCAGTCGAGATAGTTATCGCTAAGCATGAACGGATCGCCCCCCGACAGCAACACGTCGCGGATCTGCGGGGTGTTCCGTATGTATTCGATGCCCTTCATGATCTCTTCCCTGCCGGGGATCGAATCGATATCGCCGACTTTACGTTTTCGCGTGCAATGGCGGCAGTACATTGCACACGTGTTGCTGACAAGGAACAATACACGGTCGGGGTACCGGTGGGTGATACAGGAACACGGGCTGTCCTCATCTTCTGCAAGCGGGTCCGGAAGCTCGTAATCTTCGACAATCAGTTCCTTCGGTGAGGGGAATGCCTGTTTGAAAATCGGGTCGTTCCGGTAATCGTTCACCTCGATGAGCGAAATGTAGTAAGGGGTGATGTTGAGAGGAAATTTATCGATCGTTTTCTGGAGCTCCTCCCGTTCCTCCCTGGTGAAACGGATGCCGAGGACCTGCTCGACGGTGGCAAGGTCCCGTATTGCATGCCTGAGCTGCCAGCGCCAGTCCTTCCAGAACTCAGGAGTCTTATCGGAATCGATGGTCTTCCGTATGATCGACGGATCATCAGGTTTCTCTCCCCCATCATAGCGACCCCGGAGCACTGAGATGATGTCTTTCACCGTGTTTTTTACCTGCCCGCGCAACTCCGCGACGGAAAGCAGGGAACTGTAGGATAAACCGGTATTTTCTGGTTTTTCCGGGATACCGGGTTTATCGGTCATGATCTTCCCTTCCTCCCGTCAAGCCTGCATGGTCCTGGCGTAGGTTCCTGCCAGGGACAGAATCGTGGCTGGTAATCATTGGTGGTCGGTGCGAAGTTGCAAAATCAGGAGCGGATTTTTCATTTAATATTGTTTCGCATGAGGGATCGGCATGTCCCCCATATTCAATGGCATGAAAACCGGGAATGTTATTACTGTACTGCCCATCGTGTCCGTCTTTCCAGTCGACGAGAGAGAGATGGTAATCATCGGCACAGAACGAAAAAAGTGCGGTGACCGTCTCAGTCATCTTTCTCGTTTTCGGGGCAAGCCCGACGATGTTGTCAACCTCTGAAATGGATATACCATGGATCTTGTTCATTGTCTGGACCTCGGTGAGGGTAATGCCCTGCCTTTCAGAAGGCAGATGCCGGGTGGTGCTAAAACGTTTGTATTGCCATTAACAGAGTCCGATAGCAGCTCGAGTGCACCACTCAGTAACCGTTGCTTTGGGGCTCATCATTTAAACCCTTTGTGTTATTTCAATTATACATGACTGAATTGTTTAAATAACAGTGAAAAATGACCAGTTTCCGGCAGTGCAGTATGTTTCCGTGGCGAAGTTCAGGTAGTATGAAAAGGCGACTACTGGCTACGACCCTGACCAGGAAAAATGATATATCCTGTAGGGATCTATAACGTCCCGAAGCAGGATGGCAGAACTAAAACGGACACTCGGCGTATGGCAGGCAGCGGCAGTCAGCATAGGAGCGATCATCGGGGCAGGAATTTTCGTCCTGATTGGGGTTGCATCGGGGATTGCAGGACCGGCAGTGATACTTTCGTTTATAATGGCCGGGATTGCATCGTTATTCACGGCACTCAGTGCGGCTGCGCTCTCTTCCTTCATCACCGAATCGGGCGGCTCATATATCTACACCCACCATGCCTTCGGCAGATTCTGGGGTTTCGTTGTCGGCTGGATGCAGTCGGCCGATTATATCATCGGTGCGAGTGCCGTTTCCATCGGGTTCGCAGGGTACTTCATTTATTTTCTTCACGTCCCTCAGACAACCGCTGCATTGATCCTCATCGGGTGCCTCCTCCCGCTCCTGCTCGGTCTGGTGAACCTGAAGGGTATGCGTGATGCAGCAGGGATGAACGCAGTACTCGTCCTTTTAAAGATCATTGCCCTCGTTATTTTCGTGTCAGTCGGTGCCTGGTATCTCGTCGGACACGGTTCGTCCGGGAATTATATCCCGTTCTTCCCAAAAGGGATCCCGGGAATGCTCAACGGGGCCGCAATCATTTTCTTTGCATTTGTCGGGTTCAACACGGTTACCGTGATTGCAGAGGAGGTAAAGGACCCGGTCCGGAATGTCCCGAGGGCCCTTTTCATCGCGTTTGCCGTCAGTGCGGCAATTTACGTGGCAGTTTCAATCGTCGCCATAGGGCTCGTGAACTGGTCGGTCCTGGCAACCTCGGACGCACCGCTCGAGAGTGCCCTCATGATCGCCACGCAAAACCCGCTTATTCTTGGGTACCTGTCTATTGCGGCTCTTTTCGCCACTGCATCGGTCGTTATGGCCAGCATTTTCGGGGGTTCCAGGGCGTTGTTTGCCATGGCACGCCAGAAGCTCCTCCCCTCCAGCCTTAGCCGCGTATCAGGCGGCGGTGTGCCTTTTATCTCTGTTATCCTCGTTTCTGTGGCGATGTCCGCAATGGTCCTGATATCGGGTGGCGATCTTGGGACCCTCGCCCAGATCTTCAATTTCGGAACACTCATAACGTTTTTTTTCATCAACCTAAGCCTCATAAAGCTTCGCTGGGACGAACCCGGGATAAAACGGGGATTTGTGGTTCCCCTGTATCCCCTCACCCCGGTTCTCGGGGTTATCTCATGTGCTCTGCTGATCGCATATCTCAGCCGTTATGCCCTGGTATTCGGGATTATCTGGATCGCGTTCGGGCTCCTTATCTTTGAACTAAACATCAGGCGCTTCAGGGAAATCGAAGAATTAAAGACAAAACTCGAGTTCCACTCTGAAAAGAGACCGGAAAAGAAGGAATGACAATATTTTAATCCTCGTCTGAACTCCGGCAAGAACAGAGATTAATCATGGTATCAGGGTGATAGGGTATGACTGGAGTCGTTATCTGTGACAGATGGTACGAAACCCCCGGATATGTCAGCAGAATCAACAGCACCCACTCACGTATCAACGACCGGGTTGACCAGTGCCGAAGTAACCGACCTCCGGAACCAGCACGGTTTCAACGATATCCCTGAGGAAAAGAAACACCCGCTCCTTAAATTCATCTCCTACTTCTGGGGCCCTATACCGTGGATGATGAGAGCTGCCGCTATACTCTCGGCAGTTATTGCTCACTGGGAGGACTTTGCCATCATCCTCCTTCTGCTCATGACGAATGCAGTTGTCGGTTTTTTCCAGGAACGGAAAGCAGAGAACGCCATTGAACTCTTAAAAAAGCAGCTTGCACCTAATGCCCGTGCACTCCGTGACGGGACATGGCAGGAGATCCCGGCCCGCGAGCTCGTGCCCGGGGATATCATCCATATCCGGCTGGGGGATATTGTACCGGCAGATGCCATACTGGGCTCCGGGAAATACCTCCAGCTCGATGAATCCGCATTGACCGGGGAATCCCTCCCGGTCGAGAAGAAGCCGGGCGACACGGTATATTCCGGATCCATCGTTCGCCAGGGCGAGATGGATGCGAATGTCACCTCAACCGGGGGGAATACCTTCTTCGGAAAGACAGCCCGGCTGGTCCAGTTAAAATCTCCGCGAAGTCATTTTAAGGCTGCCGTAGAGCGGATCGGGAATTATCTCATCATCCTTGCCGTGGTGCTCGTCAGCATCGTTATTGCCGTTGCACTCATTAGGTCTCAATCCTTCCTTGAAACACTTCAGTTTTCCCTAATCCTCGTAGTAGCTGCAATTCCAGCAGCGCTTCCCGCGGTACTGACCGTGACACTTGTTGTCGGCGCCACGGCCCTTGCAAAAAAAGAGGCGATTGTCAGCCGGCTCACTGCCATAGAAGAGTTGGCTGGTATGGACATCCTCTGTGCAGATAAAACGGGGACCATCACACAAAATTCCATAAGTATCGGTGAGACAAGGACCTTTCCCGGTGTTTCAGAACGGGAAGTCATTATCGCAGCGGCACTGGCTTCCAAAAAAGAAAGCAATGATCCCATCGACCTGGCGATCATCGAAAAAGTGGCATCAGCCATTACCCCGGAGGACCCTGGTACTAAGGGGTATGACGTCATTGATTTTGTGCCGTTCGACCCGGTTTCGAAATATGCAAAGGCGACGGTCCGAAATTCCGAAGGGGCGGAAGAGGAAGTGGCAAAGGGCGCCCCTCAGGCAATCGCCGCGCTTGTGGGGGACTCCAGGAAGGAACCTGCTGCTATTGAGCCGGTGGAGATTTACGATAAAGAACCGGCAGGCCCTGCTGGAGTTCCTATAAAGGAGTCCACCGGGCCCATGGAAACTTCCGGGAAGGAAGCCACCGAGCCTGCAGGGATTTATGACGAGGAACCATCAGGGCCCGTGGGGACGTTCGGGGATAATCCTGCCGTGCTGAATGCGTGGGTGCTGGAATTAGCTGAGAAAGGGTACCGTGCGCTCGGCGTTGCACGGAAAGGACCGGATGGCACATGGCAGTACCTTGGCCTGATCGGGCTTTTCGATCCGCCCCGCGAGGATTCTGCGGCCACGATAACCGAGGCAAAAAAACTTGGCGTGAACGTGAAAATGGTAACGGGGGATCACATTGCCATTGCAAAGGAGATCTCCGCGAAGGTTGGCCTTGGGCAGGACATCCTTCCCAGGACTGCATTGATTACCGGTGAGGGCGAAGATGCCCGGAAACAGCTGGAGGCTGCCGATGGGTTTGCCCAGGTCCTTCCTGAAGACAAGTTCAATATCGTAAAAACCCTGCAGGGAAGCGACCATATCGTCGGTATGACCGGGGACGGTGTGAACGATGCGCCGGCACTCCGGGCGGCAGATACCGGCATTGCGGTCGCCGGTGCAACCGATGCTGCAAAATCTGCCGCAGATATCGTCCTGACAAAACCCGGGCTTTCGGTTATCATTGATGCAATCCAGAGAAGCCGGGAGATATTTCGCAGGATGGAAAATTATGCAGTATACCGGATTGCCGAGACGGTCCGGGTCCTGATCTTCCTGACTCTCTGTATCGTGGTGCTGAATTTTTACCCGGTTACCGCACTCATGATAGTCTTACTGGCGATCCTGAACGACCTCCCGATTATGATGATCGCATTTGATAACGCACCGGTTGCGGAAAGACCCGTGCGCTGGCAGATGAACCGCATTCTTACTCTCGCAACGATCCTCGGGATTTTCGGGGTTGTCTCAAGCTTTGTCCTCCTCTGGCTGGCGAGGGAATATTTCCATCTTGATGCCAGCGTTATACAGACACTCATCTTCCTTAAACTTGCCGTTGCTGGTCATATGACAATTTACCTTGCCCGCACCGGCCAGCAGCACTTCTGGGAGCGCCCGTACCCTTCGTTAGCACTTTTCGGTACAGCAGAAATTACACAGGTCGGAGCGACCCTCATCGCGATCTACGGTGCCTTCATCATGACTCCTATCGGATGGTCGCTTGCACTTATTGTCTGGGGGTATGCACTGGTTGCCTTCCTTATCAGTGACCAGATCAAGGTACGGTTGTTTCGGAAGATCCATCCTTACTCGTGATCCCGTTATTGGCAGAGGCGTTCTCTTATGAGAGTGATGTATTACTCGTACAGGTCGTATTCATGCAGAAGCGAGTGCCGGAAAATTATCAGAATACACCGAACCACGCCACGTACGAGATTATAACCATGAAGATAACCAGGACTAGCATGATCTTATATGCACACTTCTCGCAAATACCGAAAAATGAGGGGTGGCATTCGTGACAATACTCAGACGAACACACCTTACACGTTTTTGATGACGTGTGGTGTTCGTGATTTTCTCCGTGGTCCTGATTAATCATACTGGGTTATACTGATCGCGAAATGTTAAATAATGTAGGAATAAGGGAAAAACTTTGGAATTCAAAGGATCATCAGAATTACTCCAATATTTGGTTTTGAGAAATTTTCTATTAAATTTTGCAACCGTCATTTTTCAGATCCATTGCTATATATTTCCAGTTTGCGATTTTAATGAAGGATTTTCTGGTAATTCCAAGTTGTCAAAAAAAAGGAATTCACCCAAGGTATTAATATAACCGGAACCTAATCCCCGTCAACCCTGTCTTTTATTGGGAGAATGCGAGATCGGGGAGGATCTATGGCCGAAGATACTAATATAAAAATAAAAAAAGTCGTCAACATCAAGGTACTGGGCGTTTTCGCCCTCGCGATGATCAACGTCGCCGCAGTGTTGAGCATCAGGAATTTCCCTTCGATGGCAGAGTTCGGCTGGTCGAGTATAGGCTGGTACATCATCGGGACAATCCTTTTCCTCATCCCCATATCCCTCGCAGGTGCTGAACTTGCTACCGGCTGGCCCGAAGGCGGAGGTGTCTATAACTGGGTAAAGAAGGCGTTCGGGGAGAAAGGAGGATTTATCGCGATCTTCTGCGACTGGTCCAACAACCTTGTCTGGTTTCCCACCGTTCTTGCCTTTATAGCCTCAACCCTGGCCTTCGCAATTACCCCCAATCTGGCGAATAATCCCTTTTATATGCTCAGCGTGATGATGATCGTGTTCTGGGGCACTACGGCAATCGCCTATTTCGGCCCCGAAGTAACCGCAAAATTTTCCAATATCGGCGTGATCCTGGGGAGTATCGTCCCGATAGTCATTATCATCATTTTCGGGAGCTGGTGGGTAATTACCGGGGCTGCAACAGCACTTCCCGCATTTACAACGGGTGCAGTAATCCCTGTCATAAACTTTGCAACATTGTCATTTTTCGCAACAATCATTCTCATGTTTGCCGGGATGGAGATGGCCGGATTCCATGCGCTTGAGACTAAAAATCCCCAGAAGGACTATCCAAAGGCAATTGCGTTCTCGGCATTTATCATTTTTATCTGTTCGGTTCTCGGGACGCTTGCCATCGCGTTTGTTATCCCGACCGCGAAGCTCGGACTCGCATCCGGTGTCATGCAGGTTATCCAGGTACTTCTTTGTGGCGGTTAATCTCCCGTGGCTCGTTGCACCAATGGCAGTCCTGGTAACAATTGGGGGAATTATCCTTCTCGCTGCCTGGCTTATCGGCCCCGCAAAGGGTCTCGGCGTTGTGGCCCTTGACGGAAATATGCCCCCGATGTTCAACCGTCACAACAGGTACGGGTCGCCTGTCGCAATTCTTGTCACCCAGGCGCTTATCGGTTCTGCAATCTCTCTCCTGTATGTTATTTTGCCATCGGTCAACCAGGCATACTGGATCATGTCGGCAATGACCGTCGAACTGCTCTGTATCATGTATGTCCTGGTCTTTGCCGCCCTGATCAGATCCGGTACAGTAAGCCGGACCAGCCACGTCCATTCAAGATTCCCGGCGGGATGGCGGGGATCTGGATCGTAGGGGGTCTTGGAGGAATTGGCGTCACATTCGCATTTATTGTAGGCCTGATCCCTCCTTCAATTTTCCCGAATGCCCCGCTCTATGTCGGATCGGTCCTGCTCGGGACATTCCTGCTGGCGGTGCCGCCGCTTATCTTTATGAAATTCAAAAAACCGTCATGGGCTACAGATGAATACGCATAAGATCTTCTTTGTGATCCCGGGTAGGCGGGAGATCGTTCAGGGATTTTTTATTCCTCCTGCTTTTAGTGTCCTGAGTATGTGGAAGGACGAAGATCGGGGGCAATTCAGATAAGCCTCCAAGCAAAGCATCGCCTCATAATTGCCGTAAAATCCTGAGTATGAAAAAGACAATCAGGAGCAGGCCGGCAATGCAGAATATGATCAGGTACACGTTCTTCCGCGATAGTTCCAGTTTCGCCTTGTCTCTCGGACCAACCCCGAGGCACAGGATCGCAATCAGCATCCCTGCCAGGAGTCCGAATATATTGTTCAATGTGAGAGAAAGAGCATCGAAGATCCGCTCGGGGAGCAGTACAATAGTAATTCCCGTTACGACAACAGGTGGAATAAGGGCAACTGAAATTCCGACACCAATAATTGCGGTCACAAATCCCCGTTTTCGAGCGACAATCGCGATCATGCCAAGGAGGATGGCCAGAATGGCAGATATCTCCTGATATTCCAGTCGAGACAGGATCTCCGTGGTGATTGGCAAAATTGTGATTACATTGAGACACGCGGTTACAATTACCGTTACAATAATTACAAAACAGATCAGGACCCCAAGCACCTTCATATGCTGGAAGAATTTTCTCAAGCTCCCATTCGCAAGGAAAACCGTGCCTGCATAAATGGGTTCGAGAAGCGGATTAATCACCATCGCACCGATAATAATGGCTGGGCTGTTTAAGAAAAGGCCGCCGAGGGCAACGAGCCCTGCAAGGACGGTAAGGATCACGAGTTGAGAGTCGAGGATATCTGCCCTCGGGGCAAGGTCCAGGAGTTCCTTTAACAGGATAACCTGGCCGGGCCTGGTTGAGCCGTCTTCCGGATCAGGGTTTTTGTCCATATTTAGTATCTCTTTTTTCCTAATGGCGACAGGAACTGAAATATTCTCCGCTGGGAGCTTTCATTTTCTCTCAATGCAATTCCCGGGAGCCACGACAGGTCCATCCGGGAGGATCCTTTTTATATATGCCCGTAACATTCCACAGAGTGTATACCGGGACTAGTATCCTCCATTCTTCCCGGGTTGTCAGGACCGGTCGATTCAGATCATTCAGGATCTCTTTCGCGACAGGAGCTGTTCTCAAAAACACTGGTACCAACTGATTTTTCTAAATCAGCTATAGATGCATTCTCGATCATAAAAACGATTCCGGGGATCAAGGAAGTTTGTTCTGCTGAATGTCGTCACACGAGCAAAATCGCAATCAGAAAATCGAGAGTTCTGTTACGGAAGCACAATCCCGCCTTGAGGAGATGAAGAAGGAGATCGGTGCCGGGGCAACAATACGTACTTATGTCCATGGGGGGATCCCACAGGGATGATCGATCCGGTTGCCAGGATGAGGTGGTATCCCTGATAGTAATAAGCGCCCATGGTACAGACTGATTGCATGAGATGGTACTCGGGAGCACAACATTCAGTGTCCTTTGAAAGACAGAAAGACCCGTCCCGGATATCAGGAAAGAAAAAGGAAATTGAATATGCCTAATCAGATCAACCCTTTATTTCCATTCTCCCTTCAGTTTCGAATCCTTTTCCATTCTAGGGGGCCAGTCACTATTTACAGGGATATGGATCATCCTTGTCGGTGGTGCCGGATTTCCCCCTGTATAACCAGTTCCTGTATATGATTGGCGTGACGATCGTCGTGACAAGGCTCATCAGGACGAGTGACACGTAAAGGCCCTGATCGATGATCGACTGCTGGAGCCCGATCAGTGCAACAATCATGGCAACTTCTCCCCTCGGTGCCATGCCGAACCCGACAATTAGGGAGTCTTTCGTGGACATTCCCATCAGTTTCGCAGGAATTCCGCACCCGATTAACTTTGTGAGAATCGCGACGATGATGAGCGCCGTGAGAAAGAGGACAATCCCGGGTGTGAGCTGCCTTAAGTCGGCGAGGATGCCGAGAGACACAAAAAAAATCGAGGCAAAGATGATCTGGAGATATTCGGCCCCCTCCTTGATGTCCCGGCAGTGCACGAGCCGTACACCCTCGAACGAGACCCCGGCGATAAATGCCCCGATTATTGCGGATAACCCGGTGAGTTCCGCCATCATCGCGTAGAAAAACGCCATCATCATCGCGAAAATGAAAATAAATTCGGGATATCTCTTTGCGAAACGGGACGTGTCGAGACGCTCGATGTAACGGCTCACCACGAAGATGCCGAACGCCCCGGCAAGGACGATGAAGAGGACCGATTTTATCACGACCAGGGCAATCCCCTCCGGAGTAACTCCTCCTCCGACGATTCCCGTACTCAGGGAAAGCGCAATGAGGGAAAGAACATCATCAATTACCGCAGCGCCGATAATTGCTTTTGCGGCAGAAGTCTGGAGTTTTCCCATCTCCCTGAGGACATTTGCCGTGATCGCGATGCTTGTCGCAGTGAGGGCGGTCCCGATGAAAATTGAGCTCGCGGTACCGAGTCCGAAGGCGATCGAGAGCCCGTACCCGCCGATCCAGGGGACGATCACCCCGACTGCCGCAATCACCCCGTTGCGTAGTTCCAGAATATCGTTTACCTTGAATTCAAGCCCGATGACGAAGAGAAGGACTACTGCCCCGAGATTTGCAAGGCCGGAGACAAAATCCGTGTAGGTGATGAGGCCGAGGGCGCTCGGACCGACGAGGATTCCAACGAGAATCAGTCCGATCACTGCAGACTGGTTGATCCTCGATGCGATAAGGTACCCGCCCAGCGCCACGAACAGCAACAGGCTCATCTGGAATACGGGTTGGAGGAGGATATCTTCCATCCAACAGGAATAGGGAAGAAGAAGAGAAAATCCTTTCCGGTGGACCTGAACCCGGATATCAGTCGATCGGACCTGGTGCACGAGGATCTACAAAGGTCATGGTAACGAAGATGATATTGCGAGTATATCTGATGTCTCCCCATGGGATCCTGCGGATACATACAAGAAAACCGAAATACTCAAGCCTGCTCTTTTCCCATATAAGTTAAATGGATGTTGCAATTGTTGTCCTTTTCATAGGGGCTCTTATTTTCCTCGGGAACCTCTTCAACAAGATATTTGCACTTACAAAGATCCCCGACCTGCTCATCCTCATCGTAATCGGAATCCTTATCGGACCCGTCCTTAACCTGGTCGCACCAGGGGATTTCGGTATCGTCGGCCCTCTTTTCGCGACGGTCACCCTGGCGGTAATCCTGTTCGAGGGCGGGTTACACCTGAAAGTCGAGACCATCAAATCAGCGTTCCGGGGAACGATTGCACTGACGCTCGTGTCGTTCATCGCGACGATGCTCATCGCTTCGGGTGCCGTCTATTATTTTCACTTTCTTGACCTGTTACCGGCACTGATGCTCGGGGCCGCAATCGGGGGGACCTCTTCTGCGGTCGTGATCCCGATGATCGAGTACCTCAACATGGGAAAGGACGGCCATGCAATACTCGCCCTCGAATCCGCAGTCACCGATGTCCTTTGTATTGTCCTCGTCCTATCCCTGCTTGACGTCTACACCCTCCACGAGCTGAACATTCCGTATGTCGCATTGAGGCTCGTCTCCTCGTTCCTCGTCGCTGCGGTTCTCGGGGTGATCGGCGGTATCATCTGGTCGGTGTTGTATCCGATGCTGAAAACGATCAAGAGTATCTTTTTCACACCCGCATTCCTCTTCATCGTCTACGGCATCGTTACGCTCCTCGGTTTTTCCGGTGCCATTGCCTCCCTTGCGTTCGGTATCACGCTCGGCAGCCTCGACTCGTTCCGGATATCGAAGATACTGCCCGATTTTCCTGTGAAACAGGTCGAACTGACCCAGTTCGAAGTGGTGTTCCTCTCGCAGCTCGTCCAACTCCTCAAGACATTTTTCTTCATATTCGTGGGCCTTTCGCTGATCCTGAATGACACGGTAGCCCTCATCGTCGGCCTGGAAATCACCCTCGTGCTCTTTGTAATGAGGATTTTAGTCGTCCGTTTCTTCATTCCGAAATCAATTCCGGCATGGGACGCAAGTGTCATGGCGGTCATGATCCCGAAGGGCCTCGCGGCGGCGGTACTTGCCGCGATACCCCTGCAGATGGGCGTTACCGGGGGCCTGTTCATCGAGACGTCGACGTACGCCATTATCCTGTTCTCGATCATGATCTGCTCGATACTCGTGCTGCTGCTCGAACGAACGGGTTTAAAAAGAGTCTATGGATTATTTTTCAGAAAATTTGCACAACCGGAAGAGACGCAACCCGGTGCAACCCCGCCGGCTGGGTAGAGAGGGGGGATCTTCTTAGGTTAATAGGAGACGCGGGTTATCAGGCTTTTTTTAAAGGGGCACCGGAACTCCAAATCCCCGATATTGCCGCCAGAGTTCCTGAAAAGAGTGTTTTGAGTTTTTATTTTCACCCCGTGCCCCATATTTTAATAAGATTTATTCCCCCAGAACTCAACAATCGTTGAGAGAATAGTATAGTTCTGGTGTACACAATGGACCCGCCCCCTTTCAATCATCTCAGGAATTTTTTCGACCGGATAAAAAACGTTGGATTTTTTGAACGCCTGCTCTCGTGGAAATCCATCGTCTCGGTAAGTTATGATGCATTCTCCGAATTCCAGCAAATGATCGGGGTGCTTGCGGAAAAAGATAGAAAAATTACCGAGATCAATTCCAAGCATGAGGCACTGATCCGGGACCTTGAATACCAGAACCAGCAGGTGACACGATTGACACAGGATCTGGCAGAAGAACGCGGTTTTGTGCAGTCAGTCAATAATAAGCTCTCCGAAAAGGATCAGGCAATAGCAAAGCTCACCGAGTCCCAGACGAATGATGAGAATGAAATCCTTCGTCTCAAGGAAGAGATGATCAAACTAGGAGCGAAAAATGAAGAGCTTCAGCACAAGGTTGTTATTAAAGAAAACGAAGCCGGGGGACTCATTGAATCTGATAAGAAAAATGGCGAAATTATTGCCCAACTCAAGGCAGACATTTCCCTGTGGACCGCAAAATATGACCAGCTGAACCAGCAATTCACCGATGCCCAGAAAGAGCTGGCTGAATTCCGGCAGGGGAATGAGGAGCGTATCAGGGAACATGATAAAAGGATTGCAGAATTGAACGCGTTAACAAAACAGCTTGATGATGACCGTCAACGTGTGCAGGCAGAGCGGGATGCAGAGATCCATTTACAATATGAGAACATGGCAAAGACCTGGAAAAAACATGAAGATATGGTAGAATCGACCCTGCGAACGATCTGCCAGAAGCACACCATTGAATACTGCGATAAGGAAAAGTTCCCGTATTCGGGGAAACCTGACAATGCTGTTCTCATCTGTGACCAGTACGTAATCTTCGATGCAAAATGCCCGAAAAACCCCGGCGATCTCGAAAATTTCCCCACATACATTAAAAACCAGGCAGAATCGGTAAAGAAATATCTCAAGGGGGAGAATGTGCGAAAAGAGATCTTTCTCGTTGTCCCGGCGAATACTGTCGAATACCTTGACGAGTTTTATTACGATATGGCAGACTGGCAGGTATATGTCGTAACGCACGACAGCATCGAGCCGGTCATTCTTGCTTTACGAAAGATTGAGGACTACGAATTTGCCGAGCAACTGAGCCCTGAAGATCGTGAGAACCTTTGCCGGGTAATCGGTAAATTTGCCCATGCAACAAAACGTCGTATCCAGATCGATAATTATTTCTCAAATGAATTTATCGGTCTCCTGCAAAGTTGCAATTCTCTCCCCGGGGAGATCAAGAAGAAAATAGAAGACTACGAAAAGGCCGAGAAAATGAATCCCCCTATAGAGAAGAGAAAGAAGCTTATCCCGACCGACGAGCTCGAACATGATATCAAGCTGATAAGCAAAGAGGCCGAAGCACGTGAGATCGATATTACAGTCTGTAAAAAAAGAGAAGATCGAAACCATCCCCCTTGACAAATTCCTGGAATAATTCACATCATTTTTCTTTTCTGTCCGTCATTGTATGATCATGGTACCCGATCCCGAACCGGATGCCCGGACATCGCTGTACCGCGGGCTCCCCGGTGATGGACTCGATGATTTTATTAAAAAATTCTGTGATTCAGCTGAGAAAGATCCATTCGGCACGTGGCTCCTTCTCCCTACAAAACGTCTCGTCAGGCAGGTTCTTGATCAGCTGGCCATTGCCAATGTGCCTGTAATATCCTCCCGCATCTGCACGATACCCGAGTTTTGCCGTGCCTATTTTGAAGAACACCGGACGACATCACGGCTATTGTCTCCCGGGGAGGCCGGGCTTCTCCTGATGCGTGTGCTCACCGAAAATAAGGCAGGACTTCCAATTTTTTTCACGCGGAACCGACCGGCATCCGGAACAGTCGATGACCTTCGTCTGTTCATCAGTGTCATCATCCGGAGAAAGATCGTGTTCCCGGAATGCCTTCTCGACCTTGAGAGTCCGAAGAGCGAACAGATCGATCTCATCTACAGGTCCTACCGTGACCTTCTCCGTGAATTCGATCTTTTTGACAAGGATACTATCCTTGAATGGACTATGGACCGTCTGTTCGCAGAAGGCCCGGGTTCCTTCGGGCATGTCTTTGTATACGGCCTCTTCGACCCGGAACCGCTCGAACAGGACCTGCTTCTTTCAATCAGGATGAATTCTTCGGAATTCTCGCAGTTTGTTCCATCTGGGGCGGATCCGGCGCTGTTCAGGAAACCCGAACCGTGGCTTGAAGATACCGGGGAACCAGTTTCGATTCCCGTCTCTTCACCTGTGAGTGAAGCGTTGAGCGGACTTTTTGCCGGCGAAAACAGGATCGGGACCGTGGAAACATTACATATCGCCTCGTTCTCCTCCCGATACCAGGAAATAACTACGATAGCCGGGGAAATCTGCCGTCTCAGGGAGAATGGAGTGCCGTCCTCATCAATTACGGTCGCGTTTCCTGATGTCCGGGCGCAGATCCCGATCATCGATGAGGTATTTGCCGATTTTGGCATCCCGTGGAATTCTGCAACGGGCACCCTGTTGTCCCGCTCTCCTGTCATTGGTTTCCTGACTTCGATCCTTCGCCTTGTCAGTGAACGTTATCCCCGTGAAGGGATCGTCCGGCTTGTGGGGAGTCCTTATTTTGGGCCCGGCGGGATGTATGCAGAATTTAATGTCCGGGATCTCGATATCGTTTCCCGGCTGGCACAGGTTGAAGGTGAAAAAGCAGGGTGGCGTAGCAAACTCGAACGATATCTCGAACGTGTTGGCGAGGAGAATCCAAACGATACTGCCCCTCAAGCAAAAGAGACGGTTGAGCGTGTGGTCCAGGGCATTTCCCGTCTTTTTGAAGATCTCAAACCTCTTGAAGGGCAAAAAACGGTGCGGGAACACCGGAAGAATTTTTCAGAACTCATGGACAGGTGGGGATTCCTGGATATGCCTGCATCGCACGGCAGAGATTACAACCCCGAAGAACAGGCCTCCCTCGAAGCGTTCAGGAAATGCCTCGATGAACTGGACCGGAGTACCGGCCTCATACCGGATGAGAACGTCGATGCCGGTGGGTTTCTTGCGAAACTGTCGACGCTTCTAAAAGAAACCGAGGTTCCCCTGGCCTCTGACCGGTCCGGAGTAGCGGTGCTCGGCATTCGTGAGTGCGTCCACGAGCACTTCCCGGTCCTTTTCCTTGCCGGTCTTGTGGAAGGTGATATGCCCAGGCTCACGACCCGTCTGCCCTTCATGAATACCCGTGAAAATACACGGATGGGAACACGGACTCTTGAAGAGATTCTTGGGGAAGAGCGGTATTATTTCGTCGCGGCACTTCTGGCAGGAAGGGATCGTTTGTATTTAAGTGCCCCTTTCTCGGAAGGTGACAAGATCCTCCTGACCTCCGCGTTCTTCGAACGGGTGAAAGAGAGAACGACAGCAGAGACATGGGGGCAGGATTCCGGATTCGTCCCCGTATCCTCGCTGAAAGTAGCAGTGATGCAGGCTGGGGCGATGATTGCCTCGGGAAATGTTTGCAATGCGTTGGATCTGCTGCCTGAATCGGAACAAATTGATGAGATTGTCAACCGGGTAAATATCGAACGTTTCTTCCGAAGGGGTGAGTGACGATTCGCCGTACGAGGGAGTATTCACCGGCGATTCCGATATCTTTGCTATTCTTTCAGCGAAGTACGGTCCCGATCATGTCTATTCCCCTACCGTGCTTGAGACCTATGCCGAATGCCCATTCCGTTTTTTCCTCGAACGGGTGATTGGGATTAAGCCGCTTCCTGATGTCGAACCGAACCTCTCGGCAAAGGATAGGGGAACTGCAGTACATAACGTGCTCAGCGCATTCTACCGACAGTGGCGGGCTCTCGGAAAGATGAAGGTTACACTGTCCGAACTCAACGTGGCAACAGAACTTATGCTCAGAATTGCCGCCACTGAGCTGGACAGGTTCTCCTTTGCAAGCCCTCTCTGGGATGCAACCCGGATCCAGATGACCGGCGGAAGTCATACGGGGCCTGGGATATTTGTTCGTTTCCTGGAGAAGGAGGTGGAGGAGGAATGTTCACCGCTGGTCCCTACGTATTTCGAATTCTCGTTCGGTATGCCGGCCGATACAGGTGACGATCCGGCATCGGAACCGGAACCGGTCGGGCTCGCTGTCGGCGGCGGATCGGAGGCATTACGGATAAAGGGAAGGATAGACCGGATCGATATCACGGCGGAAGGTCTCTTCTCGATATGCGATTACAAGACCGGATCGGTACTAGTGAGCAAAAAAGAGATCGAGGCCGGGAAAGCCCTCCAGCTCCCGCTTTACATCAGTGCGTTTGAGCAGGTCTCGGGGAAACGGGGAGTAGCAGCAGGTTATTACCGGATCCGCCGTGAAGTAGAGAACAAGGTCGTTTTATGTGACGAATCGGGACGGGATCTCATCTGTTCATCCCGGCCCAGGCCCACACCGGATCTCCGGGAACTTCTTAAGCATTCGATTGGAAGTGCTGCAGAATATGTCAGGAGAATTCGCAGCGGGATCTTTTCACTCGTGCAGGAAAGGAAGTGTCCGAATGCATACTGCGAGTTCAGGTTCGTCTGTCGGTTCGACCCCGCCAGGGTCTTCAGCCTTTCTGGGGAGGAGGACTGAAGGATGGCAGCAACTGAGCGGCAGAATGATGCCATTACAACACACGATAAGAGCACTATTGTCACGGCCGGGGCCGGGACCGGCAAGACCTTTGTCCTCGTGCAGAAATACATCGACCTCATCGCAGCCCAGGGGGTTCCGGTTCCTTCAATTCTTGCCCTGACATTCACGGACAAGGCTGCAACCGAGATGAAAGAACGTATACGGCGCGAGATCCAGAAGCGGTCGGGTCCCGTGTGGGAAAAAGCAGCTGACGACTTCATGGTCGCACCGGTCCAGACTTTTCACGCATTCTGCGCACAGGTGCTCAGGGAATTCCCCATCGAAGCGGGAATAGAACCCGGGTTCGTCGTGCTGGACGAACAGCAGATGGCCCGCATCCATGCCCGTTCGTTTGAGGACCTGGTCCACGTCCGGCAGGACGGTCCGGTCCAGCAAGCTGCCGTCTATGTCCTTTCGGCTACCGACCAAAATATGCTCCGGGAATTGCTTTCTGCGATGTACGCCCAGCGGAACCGGTATCTCCGGTTCTTCGACCTGCTCGAAAATGACGAGGCAGATGTCATTGAACTATGGCAGCGGGAGGTTCACGCGTTCCGGGATTCCGAGATCGAGAGACTCCTCAAAAATGAAGGGTTCTGTTCTCTCGTTCGGACCTTGCTCACCTTTTCCGAACAATACGGGTCCTCGGATGACAAGGCCGCTCTCCATCTCCGCGAAATCAGCGGGCATATCAGGCAACTTGCATCGCTCGGCTCGTCGGAAGATTTCTGCACGACAGTGACGGCGTTGCTGGCCGCGAAGATGGGTAATGTCGGGAGTAAAAAGAACTGGGCCGGCAATGATCTGGAGCTGTTTAAACAGGCCCGGCGGAGCCTTCTTGAAATTCTCGGACAGAAAACACCTCTCATCCGGATGACCGTGGACCCCGGAGATCCCCTGATTATTGGATCGATCCGGTTCCTCCACCAGCTCGGGCTCGTCTTCCGGCGTTACCTCGAAATTGCCGGTGAAAAGAAAGCGATACTCGGCGGACTCGATTTCTCAGATCTGATCCTGCATACGCTGACGATTTTTATCGAAAAGCCTGAGATCGTGACCGCACACTTCGCTGGCAGGTTCCGGTATATCCTTGTCGACGAATTCCAGGATACCGATCCGGCGCAATTCGAGATCGTGCTTTCCCTCGTAGGCGAACCTTCTCCATCGACAGACTGCCTTTTCATCGTCGGCGACCCGAAGCAGTCGATTTACCTCTTCCGTGATGCGGACGTGACCCGGTTCAAGGAGGCCCAGAAGATCGTCGAGTTGTCATGCAGCGGAAAGGTGGTGAATCTTGATACGAGCTTCCGGGGCACGAACGAAGTCATCGGCCTTGCGAATATTCTCTTCACAAAACTCTTCGCATCCGTCGAACGTCCGTGGGAATTCGGGTATGAGACGATTAAAACCTCACCGGCCCGGAAAGAGCATTCGGGTTCGGTCGAACTGATGATCTCTCCAGGGGGTGCCGATTCATCATCGACGAAACGGGCCGAAGCGGAGATGGTGGCCCGGCGGGTTCATTCACTGGTGAACGCCCGACCCGCCGAGGTATATGAGGAGATACGACCCGGGGAATACATCAAAAGACCGGCCAGGTATGGTGACATCGCGATTCTCCTGGAACAGCGGACGAATCTCTCTTATTACCTTTCTTCACTCGCACGGGCAGGCATCCCCTACTATGTGCACGGCGGCACGGGTTTCTATGGCAGGCAGGAGATCTGCGACCTGTACAACCTGCTTTGCTTCCTTGAAAACGCCCACAGCGACGTGAATCTCTTCGGGGTTATCAGGTCCCCGTACTGCGGGATGTCGGATGCGGAACTATTCTTCGTTTCGCAGGAGCGGGGAGCAACCATCTGGAAAAAACTGCAGCGATATGCAGAACGGGGCAGTTCTCCGGCTGCGAACCGGGCAACGACGCTCCTTTCAAAGTGGAAAGCGGTAGCCGGGAGGACCATCCTCGTCTTCCTGATCAGGAAGATCCTCGCAGAGGCTGGCATGTATACGGTGTATGCAGCACTCCCCGAGGGCGAGCAGATCCTCGCGAACATCGAGAAACTGATAGCGATAATCCGGGGGCGGGAGGAGGAAGGCTACTCAATTTCCGATCTCACTACCGACCTCCGGATGGCGATGGACGAGGAGGAACGCGAGGGAGAGGCCCCCCTCGATGCCCTTGCGGAGAACGCCGTCAATATCATGACCGTCCACGCCGCGAAGGGCCTGGAATTCCCCATCGTCATCGTCCCTGACATGGGGATGCCGTTCAGGGAGAGATATCCCCCGATTATGATCGGCGACGACCCGAGGCTCGTGGGAATTAAAGTGCCGGACCCGACGGATGGCTACGCCCTTACCGACACGCCGGTTCTCACCGCTCTCCGGATGATGCAGGGACAGAAGGAGCGGGCGGAACGGAAGCGGTTGTTGTACGTGGCGCTGACCCGGGCCAGGGACCACCTGATCATGAGCGGGACGATTCCGGAGGATGTGCAACCGCCAGAATTTGCCCGGACCCGGATCGAATGGGTGTGCTCGACGCTCGGGGTCGGTGCGGAAGAAATCAAGGCTGGCGAAATTATGCTTGACGGCTGGCTTAGGCTCGGGATTATTTCTGATCCGTTGTCGATTCAGGCCGAGATGGTGGAAGCGAAATCATCGAGTATCGAGGTCCCGGATGAGTGTGTTGGTGCTGTTGGGACGTGGAAGCGGCCGGAGTACCCACCAGAGCCGGAAGTTTTGAGATCGGTAACCGTTTCTGAACTGGAGGAAGAGTTGGGAGTGGAACGACACGAACGTCCGGTGGTTCGGTCAAAATACCTGACTTCCGTTGATGGGATGGTGAAGGGGACCATTATTCACGAAGTACTTCGGGGTCGGGATGCCAAGGTCGTTTGTGAGGAATATGGTGTCTATTCGGAAGAATATGTCCGGCAGTGTGAGGAGATTTTAGCTAAATTTATGCAATCAGATTTGATGAAAAGGGTCAAGCGGTCGTATTGTGAAGTTCCGTTTGTTATATCGTTTGATGGAAGGCGAATTGCGGGGAAAATTGACCGACTATGTGAATTGGATGATGAGTCGTGGGTTGTGATTGATTATAAGAGTGAGGTTTCTGTGGATTATGCGTGGGTTGCTAAAGAGTATGGACTTTCATTGTCGGTTTACGCTGATGCGGTGCAACAGATTCTTAGTGGAATTCTAGTTAAAGGGTGGCTGTACTTTTCTGAGACGGGAGAATTTGTAAGATTGGATCTAAAAATTGAGCCCTGCATTCAGGCAGATCGCAGTGGATTTGATGATGAATTTTAATATTTTTTCGAAAATATAACGAGATCTCCCCTCTCCACATATTCCATAACTCTTTAATAACAGAATGAAAGAATTTATGATTCTGAAATGTGTGATTGATTTTAACGGGGGATTTCAGTGCTATCTTTTTTTTGCCATTCATTTGCAATTTTAGCCCAAGACACTTCACGTTGTTCTTTATGAATCCAAACATTCCAGAAAGAAGGATCTGACGATCTTGGGCGATATTTCTCTTCAACTTCATTTATTTCTACAAGGATAGGTATTGGAGATGCCCATCCAAGAAGTATGCATTTCCGAGTGGGTAAGATGGGGAGTTCCCTTAGCAAAGTTCCCAAATTATCTGGCACAAATTTACTCACAAGTTCTTGATCTTTGTCGTTCACGATCCGGTGAAGTAGGAATGTGTTACATTGAGATAGCACAGTAGGTGAAAGTTCAGCAGGACGTTGCGATGAAATCAACAATCCGAGACCGAATTTTCTCCCTTCACGGGCAATTCGTTCAAAAGTCTCATAGCAAAGATCTTGAGGAGTAAATTCGGTTTTAAGAGAACTAAAACGTTGAATAAAAACATGTGCTTCATCAAGAACCATTACCGTTGGTAATTCTTTGCCTGTTAAACGACGATAACGTTGCAGGGCTTCGAATATTATTCTTGAGATGACTGCAACAACAAGATGAATTACATCCGAAGGTACAAGTGATAAGTCAATAATTGTAAATTCGCCATTTTGCGCATTATTATCACCAATATAATTTTTCAACCAATCTTCAAGGGTTTCTGAACCTGAAGAGCCGATTATTGAAGACATTCGTGTGTCTGAGAGCATTGTTCGAATCCGCATAATCAAAAAATCTAAATATTGTTGAACGTTCTTTTCTTGGGAAAGACGTTCGATGTGATTTGGAAGTTCATCGATTGAGTACGGTATTGGAGAATCTTCATCAGGGCCAAGTGGTAAAGCAACCCATCCGATCGCATCTAAAAATTGTTGAAACTCTGTGACTATGTTTTCGAGTTCTCCTCTTTCAAAATCGTCATAATAAATTACGTGTTCCCCGGTTTGTGAATCAAATTCCTTTCTTTTTCTCTCCTCAATTTTTTTAATTTCTCCGTAAAGATGGTTTAATTTATTTTGGAGATCCGCATTCGATGTTCTGATATGCTTTTCCAAATCTTTACAAATACTAGATACTTTTTTTCCAAAATCGGTTTTTCCGGGCTTCCCTTTAAATTTTGATGGCCCTCCAACAAGATCACTTTTTATTTCGATTTGACAACTTGCATAATAGCGTCCTAGTTCTTCAGTTTGCATATCATATTCTGACCCGGCTTTTAATTCTCTTAAGGCTTGTCTTAATATTGGGCGTTGTGTCTTCCCACTAGCATCTGTAATGGAACTCCATTCATAACTATTCCACAGCCATGCAGGAACCTGTAAATTTTCGAAACCATCAGATTCAGAATGTAATTTAACCCGAAATTTTCTAAGATTAGAGATCCCATCAAACGAATTTTTGTATTCTCCGTTTGGGTCTAATATAATAAACCGTGCATTAAGATTCCCCTCTTTTAATTTATTTTTTGCATGTTCAATTGACCATCGAATAATTCCAACAACCGTTGTAGATTTTCCGCTTCCAGTATTCCCAAGAACCGCTAGGTGGCGACCAAATAATTTATCGGGATTTACATAAACGGGAGCATTGGCAGCCGCAGGAGCAATCCCAATTTGAAAACAAGCTTCGTTATCGTTGTTCTCTACGATTGCTTGAAGTTGTTCTTTTTTTGGAAGAATTACAATATCTCCAACTGAAGGATAATTAAAAACTCCTCTCTCAATAGAATATTTTCCATCTTGTTGTCTGATTTCACCTAAAGGCGTTAATGACATAATTCTTTGCGGAAAAGGGAGATCGATTAAATCAAAATCCTTGAATCC
Organism: uncultured Methanomicrobiales archaeon; assembly: GCA_963809105.1. GTDB lineage: Archaea > Halobacteriota > Methanomicrobia > Methanomicrobiales > Methanospirillaceae > CAIKOD01. The sequence goes on from CAWEIC010000005.1 coordinate 1,388,196, forward strand.
CTGTCTTTTTGGATATTGAGCATTTTCAATACCGATCCATGAAATTAATCCTATTAGTGCACCGGATTCGTTCGGTATTAAAACATAACCATTGATTTTAGGGAAAAGCGTTGGTGTTCCTGTATTTATTGCAGTGCTATGTGGAGCATCATGATCAAGCATTACTCGCCATTCCCGGGGTGATACAGATTGAACAGTTCCAATCGAAAGATTTCTAAGTAAATCAAAGGAACAATCTTCAATCATTATTTTTTCTCCGTTTCTTTGACTTCATGCATTGAAGGAACAGTACCTCGCCTTTCCATAATTTTCTGTTGTCTTTCGGTTATTCGATCAATAGCGGCTTTTGGAAGATAATTATCCACTAATGTCACTAAATCCCCAAGTTGATTGCCAATCAAAAGAGTAAACTGAGCATTATTAATTTTTTCAAAAAACTTTTGGATCCGTCCAGACGCACTATCATAAGAAATCACAACAATATGAGTTGAGGGAATAGTTAACATATCTTCAAGAATTCTGTTGATATGAGAATCACCAAAACCATATCCATAAATTACGATAGTAGAATTGGGCCGGCACACAGCTGATGAAAAATCCCTAAAAAGCTCAGAGTAGGGATAATATGTTGTATCCATCCCTTTTGCAGAATTCGGATAAATCACGACTTTATCCTTCAAAGCGCTTTCCGGATATTCTTCGGCCCCGAAAGCGATTGGCTCTTTAATTATTTTTCTCCCTAAATAACGCCAATCAATTGAGCCGTGAATTTTTGTTAATCTAGCGACGCCCTCAACATAACGGGGCTCGCCACGAATTCCAGGTGGATTGTAATGATAGTCCAATTCGATTTTGGTACTCCTAAAAACAGGATTTATTTTCCCTATAAACCGGTCTAAAATTATTATTCCCGCTAAATCACAACCATATTCAACAAAACGATCGTAATTCGTTGTGAAAATATTGAGCCGATCTCTGGTTGCTGTTCTACTTGCAAAACTTATTAAAAAGGATTTTAAATACATCAATGCTTTCTCTCGTTCAGTATCAGATGTATTCATAAAACTACGTTCAACTTCTAGAATAGAATTAGCAAAATTGCCAATTTTTTCATTTATTTCTATTTCAAGTTGTTCTGCTTCTTTCTTTTTTTGAAGAATTTTCAATCCTTGAAGCAATTCTAATGCCGAACGTAAATCGTCTTCAAAATTGGGATCTCCACGATCCATCAATTTAGCTTGTTCTTTCGACCAATCTATTATTTCCTTCTTATTGTTTTCAAAATCGGCACGACCCATTGAAGGAGGTTTAGATGAAGCAATTATTGTTGTAGCAATTGGAAGGCCCGTCCCAATAAGTAAAGATAAATGTTCGCTTTGAAAAATTGCAGAAAGCCACGGCTCAATTTTTTGACGTAATTTTTCAATGTTTTCCTTTTCAATCTTAATAAAATCACGATTTAAATACAAAAAATTTGCTTCAGCCCAATCAACTTCATTTGCCATTATTTCGCGCCTTCAGCGAAGATTTTATTTTTATATTATTTACATTAATGCTTCGATCTGTATAAATAAAAATAGATAAGATCTAGTCTTAGTCGACTTATAGCACAACATTCTATATTGAATTTGGGGATTCCACTGGGATGGTTTTATTAAAATTATTTGCGGTGTAGAAAACCTCAATGACAAGAAATTGTAAGAATCTGTGAATGTTACAGACAATCATTTTTCCAGAGATCTCCTTCATCTGAACAAGGAAAATTCTAGCCTTCAGATCCCCTCCAAACCTCTTCTTGAGCACAGAGAACCTTGTCTCAACGAGTTGTCGTCTCCCATATCTGACCTTATCAAATTTAAGAGCCATTTCCTGGCGATAGGTACCTCCAACGAAGTCAGCATTCCAGGAACGGAGAGGGATGATCGAATCGGAATGCAGATCCTCTCGGATCTGACGATGAATGGATTCGGAGTCATATCCTTTATCCAAAACATAACACTCGGATTTTCGTTTCCTATGGCATTGTTTGAGTAATTTCTCAGCATGCCGGGTATCATGAACCCGGCTTTTCGAAGCGATGAAACCGGTAATCGCTTGTTTATCAGTATCAACAGAGATCGAAGTTTTCAGGAAATGTTTTCGAATCTTACCTGTTCTGGCGGAGTAATAGTGGCTGGAATAGCCACTGGTAAAACCGGATGAATCGATAGCGGTTATTGGGATCACCTCTTCGCCGGAGTAGAATAAATTCACCGTTTTTCCGAAGATGTAATGAAGATACAACGATTTTATCCGCTGGAAAAATTTCTGAAGTGTTGTGAAATGAGGGATCTCCCTAAGGCCAAGTTCCTCTTGGACTCCTTCCATATCCCCAATATCCTCAATAAAATCCCGATAATGCTGATTCCGATATTCTTTGAAGAGGATGAGGACGAGTAACTGATGCTGGGTATAGGTCTGTTTCGAATACTTACAAGAATAAAGGGTAATGTGTGTCGACTTTACGAGCGATAACGCTGTTTTCACAAACCTGATATTCTTGCTCAACGATTTCTTATGTGTCTCCTTACCGTTTGTGCACACATTGGGTATAGGAGACGTTGTACCTTAGATTTTCCGGTCATCAGATTCCCATTTTATAAATAGGATTTCTACAGTGCAAAATTATTAGGAAATTAGAGTTGATCTATTCTCATTCGAGGCTTTCATAATGTTGAATAATAATTTCGATAATTATTTCAATCCAGAATGAAAGGTTTGCTTCATGGGGGAAAATGGGTCACCATCTGATAAACAATCTTTCTGGACAACACTGCCTGGCATATTAACAGCATTGGCAGGTGTCATTGCTGCAGTCGCAACTCTAATAACTGCTATGCATGGAGCAGGATTGCTCAATTTCGGAACAGTAAATCAAACGAATTCCTCGCTGACAGAAATTACGACGGCCCGAACAACCATCCCTACATCAATTTCCACAACCGTTCCTACGTCAAGTCCAACGACCATCCAGCCATTTTCATTCACGGTTGTCCCATCAGCAGCGTATCCCGGTTCTGATGTTAAATTGTATTTTGATCAGTCTACTTCTAACATCGGAACAATTTATTTTGATAACAGGCCTTTACCTAAAATAACCTATCAGGACTGGATTATTGTAACAATTCCTGCTGATGCATCAGGAGCGGGAAGGATAAAAATTACCAATCGGGACGGGCAGTCGGCAACACAGTTTGTCACAATACTAACGAGGACACCAACACTTACGCCTACCATGAACGTTACGGCGATGAAAGTGTGTATTAGTGTTACCATGGCACCTCCTATAGTAGCCTCCTTCAACATATCTGTCTAGACGTTGAGCAATAAGAAAATCCGATATCTCTTTTCCGACTCCCCATCCTATCTTCAAGTTGAGTCAATTAACCAGAGGACCTAGAGGGGTCTAACAATATGAAGAATCATGCATTAATTTAATGATGTTGATAACAAGTTTACAGTATGGATACCCCTGGAGAAAAAAAAGAATATAACGATCCAGGCTATAATCTCGAAGAACCGGAATTTTACAAAGAAAGGGGTAATCAATATTTCAAACAGAAAAATTACAAAGAAGCTGCCAGATATTACATCAAAGCACTCAAATTAGATTCAAATTATGCACCAGCATGGAACAATCTGGCCTTGGCGTTTAAGAAAATTGGAAAAGAACAGGAAGCACAGGAATGTTTGGATAAATACAACAAACTGGTGAAACAAAATAAACTCTGGCAGTCTGATAATAATCCTTCTTCGAACTCACAAAGTGTCCCCCTAGCGATCAAACAAAATCCAAATCCGGAAATTAGTAAGAAACCTGGTTTTTTTTCAACTTTTTCTCAGGTCATTTCCACATTACGTAAAGAAAAACAAGTCAGCATATCCGAACCATACGCGACTTCATTACCTGATAGAAGTCAAAATGGAATTCGATATGAAAATTTAATTGATAAAAAAACCATAAACGAATCTCATAGTTCTATCAATTCACAATCATCAGTTCCCGATGCATCACCGAACTTCCCGATTCCGTCCAGATTTGAAAATTCCACCGAAGCAATCATTAGCAATAATGAAGGAAGCATCAATCAGCCCACGATTCCATCTCGGTTTGACATTTCTGCAGATGTGGAATCTTTCGATGGTTTAACAGACAACACGATACTACCATCGAAAGGTGAATTGATCTTCGCAGGTCACGGACAAGCAATTCAGGTCGGACGATATAAAATATCTGATCCCTTAACGTACTGGTCAGAAGGACCGCCCAGACAAAACGAAGCATCCTGTATTGATATTCTTTTACCTATTGGAGAAGAAGTCGAAGAAGATAAAAAGGCCTTGCCCTATTATCCTCAATATTCCCGGATCTCTCCTGACCAGAGAGTGAATTATCTATCCTGGCTTGCGACAGGTAGAAAAACTGATCTTTCAAATATAGGATACGCATTTATCTTTTTTTATGGTCTGGAAAGACGTATTTTAAAAGATTCGAAAGATGCTAAAATAATTATTCCAGAGATTTTAAGACTATTAAAAAGGTATTCGTCATCGGAATCTTTTAACTCATATCTCCGGAATTTTTTGGCGTTTGTCATCGGCTCCTCACTAAAAGAATATGATGAGCAGGAATTACAGGATTGTTTTCTTGATCTCTCAAATTTAACTAATCAGGAATTGATCGTCGTCCTGGCATGGTATTGTCAGAATGAGAAACCAATTCCATGGCAGGTTGCTATATCAGTTTGCAGAATCCAATCAGGCGTATCCAATGCCGCAATGATTAAAAGAGTGGATAAGGAATTGAAAATTCTATTTGAAAAAGATTTTCGTATCAATAATCCCGGAGGGTTGTCATTAATCAGTTCAAAAACAATGTTCAAATTAGAATATCACCCTGCCAACCCCAGCCTAATCACTTATCGGTATGCACAGAATCAGACCTCATCGAATCGCGAAGTTTTGCTCCCAAATCCTTTAGGAAAACCAAGCCAGTTCTCAACTATCCTGAAAATATGGGAGACCTGTGTGGATTCTCTTAAATTGTTCAGTCAGAAAATCCAGAAATCTAACGGTAATATAACTGCCGATGCTTATCACGTTTTGCCAACGGAACTAAAAGAATTGATTCCTCCTCTTGGGAAATGTGATTGGGATAATCTGGTTAATTCACATCAGAACGACAATTTTGGTATAGTAAAGGTAGGTGAACTATGTTCTTTGATACATCTCGAAAAACGTCCCGTTCTGACACCGACACAATGTAAAAATTTAATTTTAATCGGTCAGGATGTAGGATACCAGGTAATACCTGATCAAAAAATTACTGGGAAACCATTTCACTGGGAGGATTCAGTAGCCCTTCTTTCTGTCAAGTTGAGTGAGTGTAATCTCTCGAATAATTTTTACACTGCAGCGTATGATATTTGATCTTGCCGTTTCAGTGGCAAGTTCTGACACTTCTGTCACCCTGGAAGAGCTTGATCGTCTTAAAAAGAATATAATTAACGATCTCTTTGTACTGACGGAATTTGAGATAAACTCTCTTAATGCATTCCAGGCAATTCGTTTGCTTCAGCCTGAATCGTTCGAAAAATTGGCAACTCGATTGAAAGAAAGTCTTTCTGCTGATCAGCGTATCCTTATTGGAAAATTCTTGACTGATATTGCATTTTATGACAATATTCTTACAGCAAATGAGCAAAAAGCTTTAAAGAAGGCTTTTAATACACTGGATATTGATGTAATAACCTCCGACAAATTAATTGCAGAAGCATTATCTTCGAGAAATCAGGAAAATCCCGTTATTATTCAAAAGGGAATTAAATTTCGGAAAGGGGAGATCCTTCCACAAAAAATTCCAGCGAATCAGCAGGTGGTTATCGACCAGGAAAAATTAAGAGACAGGATAAGTAGTACGGCCGAAGTCCAGAAAATATTGACTTCAGTTTTTGATGCGGAGAATTTCGAACAAAGTGTTTGTGAAGTTGTTAAATCACAGACTACATCCGGACCGGATAATTGCAGTAGTATCGATTTCAAATTACTCCCATTTCCTCAAGATGCATTAAAAAAACTCGACAAGAAATACTATCCGATTTTGTATGAAATCGTAAAAAGGAGTAATATTAGTGAGCAGGAATTCGACAAAATAGTTCACAACTATCAATGTATGCCAGCAGCAACTGTTGAGGAGATTAATACATGGACTGATGAAGAATTCGGCGATTTCCTGCTGGAAGAGAATAACGGAACAATTATCGTCAATAGTCAGAATATTCTGCAGTAATTCATTGGTGCACGAATGACCCGAATTAAACCTCGTGAACGGGATGCAATAATACAATCATTAGCAGCAGGTGTAGTACCAAGAATCGGATTGCAACATATTCAGGTAGATAGGAAAGATGAAATCACTGCAGTGTTATCCGATCTGGACAGAGTCAGCAATGATGGAGCATCACTCCGTTTCATTATAGGTAAGTACGGTTCTGGGAAAAGTTTTTTCTTGAATCTGACCCGAATTTTGGCCCTGGAAAAGAAATTTGTCGTTGCAAATGCAGATATAACCCAAAATGTGAGGCTGGCAGGCTCTAATGGAAAAGCTCAGGCCCTGTTTTCTGAATTAATACATAGCCTGGGAGTTAGGGCAAAACCTGAGGGAGGAGCACTATCAGGCATAATTGAAAAATGGATATCGGATATCGATTATGGCATGAAAAAGGAGGGGAAATCCAATGAAGATGTTATGCAGACAATCACTACGCTTCTCCGGCCTTTACAGGATTTTGTAAGCGGATATGATTTCGCCCATGTTATCGATAAATATTACGAGGGCTATAATTCGGGAAATGATCAGCTAAAATCCAACGCTCTTCGATGGTTAGCGGGAGATTATAACAGCAAATTGGAAGCCCGCCAGGATTTAGGTGTGCGAAACATAATTTCAGATGAAGACATTTATGATTACCTGAAATTATGGGCTTATTTTACTAAAATGGCCGGATATTCCGGTTTTATTGTCTTTATCGATGAGCTGAGGTATCATATCACATGGTCTGAACAGTGCTCAGGCAAGAGATGCGAATTATGACATGATCCTGAAAATCGTGAATGATTGTTTTCAGGGGAATGTCCTTGGGATTGGATTTTTCTTCGCTGGAACTGACGATTTTTTAAATGATTCTCGCCGGGGTATCGCCAGCAATGAGGCCCTTGCCAGGAGGCTATCCAGAAATACTTTCAAGGTTACTGGTGTGAAGGATTTTTCGGGACCGGTAATTTTCCTGGAGAATTTGACAATAGAGGATAATTATGTTCTTCTCTCTAATATTCGAAATGTATTCGCAAGTGGGGAAATTGATAAATATATCATTCCTGATGAAGGACTTAAAGACTATTTATCCTATTGTGCTAAAACACTGGGATCTGAGTTTTACCAAACACCCGGTGATATGGTAAAGAGATTTGTGTCCCTTTTATCAATTCTTGAACAAAATCCAGGAAAAACGTATAAAGAAATTATTTCACCAGATGCAAATCCAAAAGACGCTGTTAAAGAACTGATTTCTGAGAATCCCGGATTGAATCAGAATAAGAAAGATGATGATCTGACTTTATTGAGACTGTGAATTTCGTGAATTAAATGGCTGACAGTGCATTTTATCTTTTACATCCTCTTATTCAGGAAATGCTCTACAAGATGAAGTGGACTGAGCTTCGCCCCATACAGGCCGATTCGATTCGAGCAGTTTTACAGTCTGAAAAAAATATCATTATTTCTGCACATACCGCCGGAGGAAAGACTGAAGCCGCGTTTTTGCCGATACTCTCGAAAATTCTTGAAAAAAAATCGGGTGGAGTCAATGTTCTTTATGTTGGTCCCCTGAAGGCATTGATAAATGATCAATTCAAACGCCTTGAAAAGTTATGTGAACTGGCTGATATTCAGGTTTTTAAATGGCATGGAGATGTTTCATCTGATGCAAAGAAAGATTTTTTAAAGAATCCCTCCGGAGTTCTTCTGATAACCCCGGAATCGATAGAATCAATTTTTATTAATCATTCAAATGATGTTTCCAGGTTGTTTAACAATGTCTCTTTTATTGTTATCGATGAAATGCATTCATTTATGGGAACTGAGAGGGGAGCCCATCTTAAAAGCCTGGTGGATCGAATTTCTAAGAAATCCAATGTAAAAATAAGGATTTTGGGACTTTCCGCAACGTTGGGGGATTTAGAAATTGCTCGAAAATGGCTATTGCCAAAAGAGCCGGAATCAATTGAACTGATTCAGGATTCAGGTGAGAAAGACATTAGATATTTGATAAAAGGATATCTTCTCGGAAAGGCAGCAAATGATCCGAAGGACGATTCGCACCTGGACGATATAATTAAAGATGTTATCCATTATTTTTATGGAAAAACAGCACTGGTTTTCATTAATAGTCGCCAGATGCTGGAATATTATACAGACTGCTTGCACAGATACCTGGAAAAAAAGGGATTATCCGATTTTTTCAGAATTCATCATGGTTCATTATCAAAATCAGAACGGGAAGATACGGAAAATCTCCTGAAATCCGGTCGTCCAACAGTAGCTTTTGTTCCAGTACCCTTGAGTTGGGGATAGATGTTGGGGATGTATCGATAATCGGTCAGATCGGTGCACCGTGGTCCGTTAATTCGTTGATGCAAAGACTAGGTCGAAGTGGGAGAGCTGAGGGTGAACCGTCTGAAATGGTCGTATTTATTGAAGAAAAATGCCAATCCGATGCCCCTATTATTGATCGATTATATCCAGATTTACTGAGATCGGTTGCAATGACAGAGTTAATGCGGGAGAAATGGTGCGAGCCTCCGCAGGAGGATCTTCCTCATTATTCTACTTTTATTCAACAGATTTTAAGTATTATCAAGGAACGAGGCGGATCTAATGCCCTTGAACTGTATGAAGATCTGGTGAAGAATGGAACCTTCAGTTCTGTCTCAAAAGAGGATTATGTCGATATTTTAAGAAATTTAAAAATCGAAGACCTCATCGATCAGGATTCTCGCGGCCTTATTTTTTTGGGACTCGAAGGCGAAAAGATCGTGAAAAATTTTGATTTTTATTCGGCATTTGCGTCTGATCGAGAATTGAACGTAATTCACAAAGGGAAAAAAATAGGAAGTGTGAGTGGCGTTCCAAATCTTGAAACTGAAAGTTATCTAATCCTTGCGGGCAGACGTTGGAAAATCCTCCAGTTTGACTTCAAACGTGAAGAAATTATTGTTGAACCTTCAAAGGGTGGAAGGCTGCCTCTATTTTACTCCTCGTCCGGCCCCGATATACATCCTCGTGTAAGAGTGAAGATGAGAGAAGTTCTCATAACAGGTTTAATCCCTCCTTATCTGGATAATCAGGGAAAAGAAATGTTAAAATCAGACTCAAAACGCTGCAATTGAGGCCGGTCTAGTTGATGGATACTTTGTTCAGGACGGTAATGATACCTTTTGGTTCACTTGGACAGGTTCAGCGAAACAACGGACTCTTCTGGCTTTGGGACAATATTTCGCTGGTTTAAAAGTTGAAGATCACCATATTGCAATAAAATTCCAGGGAATTACCCCTGAAGATATTAGTGGGTGCTATCGGAATCTTTTAGATCGAATGCCATCTGCATATGAAATTGCTGAAAAGTTTTCTAATCGCGTTTTTGAAAAATACGATCAATATCTCCCTGAGGAAATTCAAATTAAATCCTATGCGAATAAACAAATTGATATCCACGTCGATAATGTTAAAAAACAATTAGATGTTTAACGATTTAAAATGCCAAATATTTATAAAGAGCCAGGAGCAAGTCCGATGATGGGTTCTGTTATCTCTGCGTGGGTTGGATCAAGGTGTTAACTCTCGTGGGATAGAGCACTGATTTTAGAGTGACATTATATCTCTTTTCGATCTCAAAAATAATCCATAATTTTAATTCGGCATCTTTATCGTTCAACATCGGGGAAACCATTGAGTACTGATCGGAAAACCTTGATTTTTCTATCGGGTTATGAGGTGTTGAAAATCAAATCCATCAAAACAGGAGCAATTGCTCTGTTTGTTATAGTGTTACTTGTGGCTTTCACTGGTATGGTATCTGCAGATACGGGTGTGCCGGCAGTACCTGAAATTCAGGGTCTTACTACCGGTACATCATCGAATGTTGTTGGAACGGTTACCGAAACAGATTCAGGCGCTTGGAGTTTGACCAACGATCCCCTGACGCTCATTTCATATACTGTCCTGGACCCGGGAGGACTCATTGTTTCGCCGGACGATTTTAATGCTATGCAGGCACAATTGCAGGAATCAGGCGGATCAATCGTCGGTACGGCAGCAGGGGAGAACATTATTGATATATCCCAAATCAATGTCCCCCAATCGCTCTTGAATACGCAAATGAACAATCTGATTAGTGGCGTATACGGCGGCATGACCTGGCAGGACTATTTAACCGGTTTCTCTGATATACTATCAAGCCCCGTTATCACCGATATAGGCCTGCATACAGGTGTATTGGATCCGAACCAGGTCCAATATACAGTCGGCTACAACGATCAGTATTCTGGTATATCAGGTGAGCAGACCTTTGCGAAGTCGGTGGCGCTTTCGACAGCGAACAAGATTGCAGACCAGAGCAATATCAAAGCCAACACCAATATCCAGTATATTGCGGTGGATACGGGCCGTGCGACCAGGACCGAAGACCTGCTCCTTGACGGTGCATCCCAGGCACAGGATTCATCAAGTCTGATCCTGTGTCCTTTCGCCAATGCAAACCCTGGGATAATACCGGCATTCTGTAATATCGAGCAGGCAGGAAGTGCCTTCGATACGACATTAACCTCAACCGTGACCTCAGCCGATACTCGTTTTGTCGGGACCGATGCGACAATCCCCGTGGTATTTAATTACAACATAAATGCACAGGGAATTACCCTTGGTGACGGGACATCCTCACCGATGATAGGATCAGTTTCAGCATACCTGAAGGTACACGTGCAGGAAGCAAGAAATGAAAGCATTATTAACAGTGAATTATTGCCTGGAGAGAGTGAATTGTTCTATTCATTCCCCGATGGCTCGCACCCGCAGAAATCCGAAGACCTCATTTATTCAGAAACATCGACGGCAAGTGGTTTAATCAGCAAGTTCAGCAAGTCGATGAGTTATTCATCACAGGCGTCGGCTGTGCAGGCTCCAATAGTGGTTATCCCAACATCTTCCTTTGGAACCTGACACTTTTCAATTTTTTTGAAGAACGAACCTGATTTAATTCTTTTTTAAATTGCTTTACATTCATAAGATTGGAAGATTAAAAAAGGCCAGAACGAGGATATAGATTTTTAATTGGTGATAAATTGTTTGAAAATCTAACCAACCGAGCAAATATTACTTAGAGAAGCTCCCTGGTCCATTTCGCAATTGTCATTCCGTCGCGGGAGGCCCAGACCGGGAATTTCACATTCTTTATGATTCACCGCTGGAACCACGAAAGCCTCACCTGTTCCAGCCTGCTTCCGGACAAACCTCGGCAAACCGGCAGCTCAAACACTCCCTGAGAACGGGCCTCGCCGGAAAATCCTCGGTACTCGTAACTCACGTTCATCGCTTCGAAATCCGTCTTGATCGTCTCCTGTATCTCGCATAACTGCTCTTCAAAGAAGGGATACGGCTTCGTCTCACCGGTTTTTAAGAAAACGAGTTCGCTCTTGATCTCGTCAGGACCCTTATTGTAATACTGCATCGCCCAAAGCACATACGCCGCCATTTGCAGTTCGGTCTCATATTCGTCGTTGTCGGCACCGGTCTTCCAGTCGGTCAGGACAATCGTGCCGTTCTGCATCCGGCTGGCAAAATCCACCTTGACCAGTACGTCCACATCGCCGATAGTGAACCTGTCATATTCCTCGTGCCGCAGGGGTTCCCTGCCCCGGTATTTCGGCCAGATAGTTTCAAAGAACATTTCTAGGCATGCCTTCCCGCTCCTTTCTATCGCGGTGAAAAACTGCGCATCGACCGGCTCGCCATGCCGGTATTCTGTGAACAACTCGTCGGCCATCATGTTATTCCGGGCAATCTTTTGAGAGTAGAGATTCACTGCACCGGCCGGGTCCATCGGCTTCTTATTGCAGTGGAGTCCGATCTGTTCGTCAAGAATATCGTGGATCAGCTGGCCTTGCAGGACAAACCTGGAATGATAATTTTTGAGCAACCGGATTCGATTCACGTCAACAGGTGCAGGAGTCTTGAGATAGGGAGCGATATAATCAAAATAATATTGTCTTCGGCAACGGTTCCACACGCGATGTTTTGTGAAGGACCAGGAATTGTGTTCAAAGAAATATTTCTCTAATTCCGCCATATGGTTCAATCTTCCGGTTGGGAGAATATATTGGTGCGGTGAATGGTGTGAAAGTGGAGGTGATTCTTGTTAATAAATAAGGATTCGGTTTCAGGGAGAAATGCAGGAATGCTGATAACCTGTCATATTTACCGGATTCACCGGGAATACAACCCCTTTGGCATCCTTTTATCTATACCCTTTAACCCTTCCTTATGTGGGGCTTGATAATCTCATATAAACGCCCTCACTTTTCGTTAACAGAGGTCAATTTATCCTTATTTACTTTACATTACGAAATACTGTCTATTTGGGAGGATTTAGGTATAATCCGCCAATAATACGTCGTTCATATCACGCGTCGGGATATTTTCCGACCATGAAAATGATTTGGAATAACGGTGGGTAACAATCCTGAATATAAATCTATCGAAAAATCAGGTTAGACCTATTCTTTTTTCTTCAGGTCAGTTGCCCTCATAAAACCATCCGGGGCCGATTCCTGTTTTTGGGGAATAAACGTCCGCATGAGTGCCTTATTATCCGCATCCCGTCGTTTTTTTGCCTTTTCTACGAGTAAAACCAGGTCCAGGAAACTTATTATTTTCTGAACATGCATGTCAATGTAGAGATTATAGTTCTCGAACGCTGCATTTAATTTTTGAAGGTCCTTCAAAAGAAGTATATTGGGCTCTGCACTTAGTGCTGCGTTGTCAATGAGATCGGAAATTTCCTTCTGAATTTTTTGCCTGCGGTAATTATCCGGGGATATAGCTTCCAGGTGACCGGCAACAGCCTCCTCGTCCCTTCCACCGCCCATGATGGAGAGTATTACGCCGGATTAAAATAAATTATGCCCCTCCAACCAGAATTGCTGCCAAAAATCAGGTACCGTATCTCCTGCTCCTTTCTATTCTGGAATGCCGATGAGGCAATTTCGGGCTGGAACCCGGGATATTTGAACTATGCAGAAAAACATCTTAAAAACGCTACGGTACCCGCCATATTTCATTTCAAGGAAAAATAGAGATATGCGTCCCCGAACCCGGATGGATTTCTCTGCCATCTCCCGGCAGGGAGATCCTCCCCGGGGAGAAACTCACCACGCCCTGCTGTCCAGGAGCCATTTCCAGAGCGGGACGCAGGCGATCTCGCCCACGTCAGCCTCGTAATCTTTCGTCAGCACCAGGAGCCTGCGGATCTTCCCCACGAATTTCCCCGCAAATTCCTTCAGGCCTTCGTATTCGCGTTCGGGGATCTCATCGCAGTAACAGACATTGATTGCCGTAAGCGTTGTGTCCGGGGAGGTGGTGACAAAGTCCACTTCACGGGTGCCCTTCCAGTAAAACGGCGTGAGCCCGGACCGCATCAGTTCGAGGAAGACGAGGTTCTCGGCAAGTTTCCCCTCGTCTTCTGAGAACCGGAACGAGACCGCGTTTCTGAGCCCGGTGTCGATGCAGTAAATCTTCTTGTTCTGCCTGGCCTGGGCAGGGAGCGAGTATGAGAAGGCCTGGACCTCGAAGAGGATCTTTGCCATGCCGGCAAAGTGGATGTAGTCCCGGACCGTCTCGATGTCGGTCCCGAGCATCTCCTTCAGCCGGCGGTACGAGTAAGGGGACGCGATGTTCGTGAAAAGGTAATACAGGAGGTTTCCGAGAGCTTTCTGGTTCCTGACCACGTTCGTCCTGACGATATCCCGGTACACGATGCTGTCGTAGTAGGCCTTGAGATAATCCTGCCTTGTGCGTTCGTCCTGCTGGAGCACCACAACAGGAAACCCTCCTTCATGGAGGTACTGCCGGAGTTGCGTGGTGATTTCGTATTTCTGTGCAGCACGCTTTGGTGCATCCTTTGAGGGGATAATTTCGTGGAACCGGAGATATTCGTTAAAATCCAGCGGGTAGACCGGCACGATGAAGTACCGTCCCGAGAGGAGGGTGGAGACCTGCGAGTTGAGGAGGTACGAACTGGAACCGGATATGATTATTTTATATTTTTTCCGGTCGTAGAGCGATTTTATTTCCCGCTCCCAGTTTTCCACAGCCTGAACTTCATCGAACAGGAGGTAGATGGTGCCTTTCGCCGTGATCTCCCTGCGGTAGGTATCGACTACTTCCGAAATCGCAGTCTCCCTTTCCGCAATCCCGGGGTCGTCGCAATTGACAAAGAGGATATTTTTTGCGGATATTTTGCCTGTTTCGATAAGCATATGTACGGTTTGGTAGAGCAGGGTGGTTTTTCCCGAGCGGCGGACCCCGCTGAGTACAACTATCTCGTCCGTTTTAAGGTACCGTTTGATTTCTGCAAGGTATTTCCGGCGCTCCCTGCCGGTATCGAACGGCTGCCCGCTCCACCATGGGTTCTGTGCCGCGAGCAGCTCGAAGAGCGTTGTCACACAAGTGTGTAGGGTTATACTCCTACATAAATGTTGGTTTATGATGGGTTATAACCTAGCATATTTTTGTAATTGTGTCGGGTTATAATCTGATATGTCGAAGCCAAGATTGCTCTACCGGGTTCTGGAACGCTTTGTGATGGGGTGATCCGGTTTTGGTTGGCTTTAAAGTGCCCTGAACCCGGATAATTATAGAAACTTAAAAGGGCTCCGTATATGTTATCGGAAAATTTCTTTATTGTTCATGATTTATACCCTGAATTCCCAATGCTTCTTATTCATCCATTCCTGAAAATTCATCAGATTCATCATCAGGTGAAAGTATTTCCTCTTCAAAAATGCAACAGGATTTTTCATTTGCATAATCATCCAGTTCGTTGATAAAGGAGTTGAGCGGGTAACGGGCACGATAGGGACTCCTTCGTAAACCCGTATTTCCTCTTCGATGAGAGTCACGATAAGGGGAGTCGCATCCTCGTTCATGATACTCTCGTAAAACGCGGTCCTTTCTTTATGCTGTTCAATCGCCTTTTTCAACGCAGATAACCGGTAGCGGTTGCCCGCCCATTTCTTGCACTCGATTAAAAAAGTCTTGCCGTTCTTTCTTGCGATAACGTCATACTGCCTCCGGTTTTTATTCAGTGTTTTTACGGTGTTCACCGAAACCCTGAAATCATTTTGTTCGAAGATGAAAGCGGCAAGCCTTTCAAAATTCTGCCATGCAGATTCTTCAGATACTGTTTCCAAATCATCGATGCATGTAATATCTTCGAAGTCCATGGCGTGCGTGTTTTTATTTATGGAATTTTTGCATTATCAAATCTGGCACTATGGTACCAGCTGGCAGGATAGTTCCCAGGGACCAGTAAAAATCCAGCCTTGCATGGTCCGACCTGAAATGCGTCCTGAAAAGTTCGCCCGGATATCCAAACCAGGAACCCGCGAACCGAGCACGTTCGTCATCAGGGCATGATACATATCCAGGCGGAATTGAATACCTTTTTCACGGATTTTCGCAACGGATCGGGAATCTAATTTGCAGACATGGCGATCACGGCTGCCCATAATCCGCATTGCCATTCCCCTGGGGACACGATGCCCTCGTTGATTCCCGGTTCGTTTTCAGGCGGTCGTTGCGAGCCAATAGCGGTTTTCATCTATCATTTACCCGGGATAACCCACTCCTTGACCTCCCAGCCGAACACGTCCCGGTAAAACTTCGCCTCCCGTTCAGGGTTTCCTGCCCGGATCTCAAAATGAATAATCCTGTTCATGGTCTTTCGTATCCCTTTGATTCCCTGATTATCAGTAACCGGTAGATAAATATTGGGGCACCCGGGTACGACCAGGATGACCGCTCGATGGAATCGGATCCGACCGAATTCCGGGAATCCGCTTCAGAATATTCTAATCCCTCACCAAACGAATAATAATCAGACATCATGACCCCTCTCGAGTTCCTAACCATCGCAATCCCCTTTTTTCTCGGCCTGCTCGTTGCCTATCTTTACTTCAGCCAGAAGATCAACGTCATCAAAGATCAGGCAAAAAACGACCTCGAACGATGGAAGATCGATTGCACGAAAGAGATCCGGAAGGATTCCGTAAACCGCTCCCGCTCAACGCTGAAGGGCAGGATTTCTGAGCAGATGGCCCCGCTGCTGCCGGAATTTCCCTTCTCCTCAGCAGACGCACGGTTCATTGGCAACCCCATCGACTTCGTCGTATTCGATGGTTACACGAAGGCGAAAGATGAGAAGGGCGATATACTCAGTGTCGTGCTCGTCGAAGTGAAGAAAGGTAAGGGAAAGTTGTCGAGAGAGCAGTTGCTTATTAAAAAGGCGGTTGAGGAAGGGCGGGTCTCCTGGCAGACGGTTGTTTTCAGTGATGAAGAATCGGAAGATGTCGAATAAAAAAAATCACGTATTTTTATTCTTTTCAAATTCAATAATCGTGATGATCTTTCCTGCAGCAATGGGATCTTGTGGACGATGATATCCCGGAGAATCTCGATATCGATCCCAAAATACCCGTGGATGAGTGTGTCACGGAACCCTGCCATGGCTTTCCAATCTGTTGCCGGAAACCGCGATTAAATGTCGTCGCTAAGGTTCTTGACCGCTTCACCTATAACTTCAAAATTGCGGACAACTGCATCGATCCTCATGCGGTCGTTTGTGCCATGGTATTCCCCGATCGGGAATTACGTGCCCGATGCTATTAAAGAAAGGGGTGGATTATTCACCAGAGGCAGTCTCACTCCCCTGGCCGTGAACCAGCACGACGGTAATAGTCCGTTCGCTCCCTGCCTTGAGCGCTTCCTGGAGCAGCTGCTCGCACGAAGTTTCCACGTTCTCCTCGTTCCTGAGCACGATCTCTGCGATCCGCTCCTTCCTGACGTAATCGTGCAGGCCCCCTGAACTAATGAGGAGGAAAATGCTCCGGATATTGACCGTAACGAAGTCGGACTTCCTCATGACATGCGGCTCGCCGAAAGTACGGGAAATCATATCAGGCAGCCTGTTCTCCTCACGATCGTCCGGCGAACCTGGCCCCGGTTCTTTCACCTGGACGGCTGATGGATAGGTGCGAGGGACCCGGATGCCATCCCGGTCGATCAGGTAGGCACTCCCCTCCCCGATATCGAGGATTGTGCAGTCCAGCGTGTCTACAAGGAGACACGCGCTAAGATGTGTCGCATCCCTGTCCATGCCGGGTGATTTTTTTACCTGCACATCGATGCGGGCTTCGGCCTCGTGGACAGCAGCCCCGAGGACGGCTGCCGGTGTCATATTCCGGGTCAGGTACAGACTCACGGAGACTCGAAATTGCAATACCGCTTGCGGAAACCGAGCCCGGGAGATCCGATAATCCTTCGGCAACGCCAAAAACATAATAGTTCCCGATCTTTTCAGCGCAGAAGGCATCGTTGTTCTCTCCACTGCTCCAGCGATCCGAAAGGGCGTAATAGTGAACTTCGGCCATAGTCTCTGGAGTGTAAATGCTGAATTATAATACTTTTGTTGGAAGGGCGGAAATTCAGATCTGACCTATTAACCCTTCAATTGGTAAAACGTAACCTTCGTTCAGAGCCTGTGAACCACGATACCTGCGATTGGCCGGAGTCGGCAGGCCCGTTATAGGTTAACAAACAAAGATTTTCTGAGATCTGTGCTTTCGTAAGAATTTCCGTTCCATAATAGTATTATATTTGAATTCCAGCCAATAATGTGCCTTTTTATTCCAATTTTCCTGTTCTCATGTAAAAGATCATACATTTCCCTTGCGGGTCTTACCCTGACCCCTTCTTCACCCAATAATTCGCCCGTATTCTCCTTTTTCCCGGTCCGGCACCAAATCCTCCGTTTTCCACGGGTTTTTGTTATAATCCGGACGATAATGCAACATTAATGGACGGTAGAGAATCCGGATATCAATATACGCCAAATAAAGTCCGGAATGATAAAATTTCCTTTAAAAACCAAGACACCGAAGGAAGAATAACCTAATCATCTATGAACCATTTATCTCATTAGTATCATATTTGGAAAACAGTGCATTTCAATGAACCATCGGGGGTCGGTTGCATGTATAACGTACTGCTTGTCGATGATGAACCTCCCCTTCTCGAACTTGCGAAGGCATTTCTTGAAATAACATCGGAGATCAGGGTTGTTCCCGCATTGTCTGCACGGGAAGGCCTTGAAATCCTCAAAACAGACGCCTTCGATGCAATAGTCTCCGACTACCAGATGCCCGAAATGGACGGTATCGTGTTCTTAAAAGAGGTCCGCTCTGTCCACGGCGATATCCCTTTCATTCTTTTCACCGGCAAAGGGCGCGAAGAAGTGGTGATCGAAGCCATCAGCAGTGGCGTGGATTTTTATCTCCAGAAAGGTGGCGATCCAAAGGCATTGTATGCCGAGCTCGCCCATAAAATCGGGATCGCGATCGAACGAAAACGGGCTGTCAGGGAACTGAAGGACAGCGAAGCCCGTCTCAGGCAGATCATCGACCTTGTGCCGCACATGATCTTCGCAAAAGACCGGGACGGGAACTATATCCTTGCAAACCGGGCCGTCGCGGAAGGGTACAATACGACTGTCGCCGAACTTGAAGGGAAATCCCAGGCCGTCTTCCACGGAGATGAGAATGAACTGCGCAGCATGCTTGAAGATGACCGTGAAGTCATCACAACAGGCAAAACCAAGGTTATCCCGGAGGAACAATACGTCGATGCCAGTGGAAACCACCACATTCTCCAGACCACGAAGGTCCCCTTTCGCGTATCAGGTATTGATGTGCCTGCCGTGCTCGGTGTCGCTATCGATATTACCGGGCGCAAACAGGCTGAACTTGAGCTTCAGGCAATGAATGAACAGCTCGCAGCAGCGCAGGAGGAATTGCAGGCCCAGTACCAGGCGCTTGCTACGGCACAGGAGGATATCCTTCGACGCCAGCGCATGATAGAGGGAATCGCTGCAACGGTACCCGGAGTCGTTTACCAGTCCTTTGCGAGACCCGATGGTCAGATTGGGATAACATACGTCAATGAACATGCCAGTGAAAGCATATTCGGGTTCGATTATTCGGATGAGGATCTCCTGCGGTGGTTCATCGGGCACATGCATCCCGGAGACCGGACCCGGTTCATCGAATCGATCAATGAGAGCACACAAAAAGCTCGAGATTTGGAATTTTGAAGGGCGTTTCATCAAGCCTTCGGGAGAGACAATCTGGTTCCAGGGTATCGGGAGCCCGGTCGTTGGCGGCTCCGAATGGGTTTATTCCGGTGTCCTGCTTGATATAACCGAACGCAAACGACAGGAACACATCTTAACAACACAGCTCGCACTGGGCCTTGAACTGCAGGAAATCCATACGCTCCGGGAGACACTGGATGCCTGCCTTTCGGCAGCGATCGAAATATCCGAAATGGATGCCGGGGGCATTTATCTTGTCGACGACGCCAGCGGTTCGGTTGACCTGGCAGTCTCTGCGAACCTCGGGGAAGAATTTTTAAAATCAGTCTCACATTACCCCGCCGACTCGGTCAATGCCCGGATAATAAAGGCAGGAAAACCCATCTACAGCCAGGTCGGAAAAACCGGTATTGTAGATAATTCTGTCCGGGAACGGGAAGGGATATCGGCGTTTGGGATCATCCCGATCATCTTCGGGGGCAGGGTCATCGCATGCCTGGATATCAAATCTCATACCCTTGAAGAGACACCGGCCAGTGCACGGATCGCACTTGAAACGATTGCCTCCCAGATAGGAGCAGCCATCGACCGGGCCAGGTCGGAAGAAGCATTACAGGAACGCGAAAACAAGTACCGGGCCCTTGTCGAAACTACGCAGACCGGTTACGCGATCGTCGACGACGAGGGCCGGATCCTCGACGCAAACGCGGAGTATATTCGCCTGACCGGCTATACGAACCTCGAAGAAATCACCGGTCGGAATGTCCTCGAATGGACTGCGGATCACGACCGGGAGAAAAATAAAGAAGCCGTCCTGCAGTGCATGAGGTCCGGTTTTGTCCGGAACCTGGAGATCGATTATCAAGACGAAGCCGGGAATATCATACCGGTCGAGATCAACGCCACCCTGATACGATCCGGGGGTTCGACACAGGTAATTGCTCTCTGCAGGGATATCAGCGAACGGAAAAGGAACCACTCTGCGCTTATGGAGAGCGAGGAGAAGTACCGTACTCTCGTTGAACACACCCGGGACGGCGTCTTTATCGTCCAGGACAGCCGGCTGGTCTTCTATAACCGGGCGTTCGCAGAAATGGCCGGATGTGGTGAGGATGAACTGATTGGGCATCATATAAATGAAATGATAGTTCCCGAAGACCGGGAAATGGTTGTTTCACGGCACCTGGAACGGTTACAGGGCGAACAGTTACCCGAGTCGTACGAGTTCCGGGCGATTCCGAAAGACGGGAAAACCCGGCTCAGGCTAAAGATACTCGTCGGCGCGGGAACATACAGGGGCAGGCCTGCTTCGATCGGCACACTCCAGGATGTTACCGGAGATCAGGGACCTGGTGATCCCCCCGGCAGGACTGAAGACCTGCATCGCCTGTTAATCGACAATGCATCCGATGTCATCTGGACAATGGACCTTACGGGAAAATTCACCTACGTAAGCCCTTCGGTCGAGAAATTACGGGGTTATACAGACTGAAGAAATGGTATTGCAGTCGGTTGACCAGGTCATGACGCCTGACTCTGCAGCGATGACAAAGCGTGAACTGGCCGCCGCCATCGAAAAGGTCCGCGAAGGACGGCGCTTCCCCAGTTACCGGGGCGAACTGGAGCTACGCTGCAAGGATGGCTCCACAGTCTGGACCGATGTGGTCACGACGGGAATCTACAACGCTGCGGACGAGTTAGTCGGGATCCTCGGGATTACCCGTGATATCATGGATCGCAAATGCCTCGAGCATGCATTACAGGAAAGCGAATTTAAGTTCCGTTCGATTTTTAACAGTACAAGCGATGCCATTCAAATCATCGAGATTACAAACGACGGGTCGCCCGGGAAGTATATCGAAATTAACGACGTGGGATGCAGGATGCTGCGATACAGCAGGCAGGAACTGCGAACAATAAGTCCGCTTGATATTGCCACCGAATATAATGGGATTGAGAAGTCCCGTGAGGAGCTGAAGACGTTCGGACACACGACATTCGAGACCAGTTACCGGCGGAAAGACGGATCCGTTGTGCCTGTTGAGATCCATGCCCAGGTCGCGACCTTAGAGGGTCGGACCGTGGCAGTATCGGTAGTCCGCGACATCTCCGAACGCAAACGGTCGGAAGACGCCCTCCGGCTGGCAAACCATAAACTTAACCTCCTGTCTTCGGTAACACGCCATGATGTCCTCAACCTGCTGATGGCGCTGAAAGGATATATGGACCTTTCGGCGGAATGCAGCACTGACGGGAACTTCAGGGACTTTCATGAAAAGCAGGAAGACCTTATTGCACGGATCGAACGGCAAATTATTTTCACGAGGGAATACCAGGACATCGGCGACCAGGCACCGTGCTGGCAGAATGTGAAAAGATCCCTTTTCACTGCGGTCCAGGAACTTGACCTCTCCGGAACCGCCCTCGAAGTTAGGGATCTTGAGAATCTCGAAATCCTGGCAGACCGGCTCCTCCCGAAAGTCTTTTTTAACCTGGTCGAGAATGCCCTGCGTCACGGCGGGAAGCACTTAAAGAGGATCAGGTTCTCCACGAGCACGTCAGGCAACAGTCTCGTTATCATATGCGAAGACGATGGATCGGGAATCCCGGCCGATGAAAAAGAAAAAATTTTCATTCGCGGATATGGTAAAAACAGGGGTTTCGGTTTATTCTTAATCAGGGAGATCCTTGCCATCACCGGTATAACGGTTGAAGAAAACGGTGTTCCGGGTGAGGGAGCCCGGTTTTGGATCACCGTGCCGGAAGGTGTGTACAGGTACCGGTGAACTTCATTGTCCATGCCACACCGGGACAGCCGGTGCCTCCTCCCGGAGAGTTTACAAATATTCCGGAATCAGGGACCGGTATCTCCGGATCGTTCGCTTCACACAGGCCTGTATTTCAGGAAAATCTTGCCGTTCTTAAAAATCCGCGAACCGGTGAGCTCCAGGTCCATCTTCCTGAAACCTTTAAACAGGTATTTGCCGTCACCCAGCACAACCGGGACGACAAGGAGGCTGTATTCGTCGATAAGGCCGAGGTTTGCGAATTGCCGCACGATGCTGCCGCTGCCGAGAATCCCGATATCCCCCTGCTCTTTCAGTTTCATGATTTCGTCAGGGTTTATTGCGCGGACGACGCTGACATTTTTCCAGACCGGACCTTCCTTTACCGGCTCCATCGTTTTTGAAAAAACTATTTTCGGAACGCTGTTCAGCACCCCTGCCGTTACCGGGTGGCTCTTGATCGCCTCCGGGGTCGGCCAGTACCGCGACATCATTTCATAGGTCGTATGGCCGAATATCAGCGTACCAGAAGATTGCGAAGATTCTTCGGAAAACAGCCTGTCCTCTTCATCATCCTGCTTAAACCAGTCTATCTCACCGTTCGGGCCGGCAAAATAGCCGTCGAGCGACATAATGATAAATGAAGTGATGGTTCCCATAAAGTTCCATGCTTCAATCCGGAAATTGATAAAGGTTTACGTACTGACCCCAAACAGGAACCAACAGTTCATCGCTATGCCCCCGCACGCGATAATACCCTCGCCGAATAACAGAACAAGGAAGCAAGGTACCAATGGCAGATTATATTCTGTTTCACGGCGGCGACATGTCCACGGGGAATTATACCTGCTGTTGTTTGAAGCGGCTGACCGGAAATTAAGAATCTGGTTATGATACCAGACCGGGATCATTTCGGTCGGGTTTCTTCTTGTCCGTACCGAATATCCGATCGGCTCCAAGCAGTACATTCACCCACGTGAGCTCGTCACTGACCTGGATAAGGATGAGGACCATGATAGTGAGGGGCACGGCAAATACCATTCCTGCAATGCCGAGGAGCCAGCCCCAGAAGATTACCGAGATTATCACGAGCACGGCAGGAATTTCGTATGTCCTTGAGGAAAAATAAGAAAAAACGGGGTTTTCCACGACGAGGTTCAGGATACAGACAACAGCAATAACGGCAATAGCGCCCCAGACCCCGAACTGGAGCCATGCGAAGAAAATGGCCGGAATTGCCGCGATGATCAGGCCGAAATAGGGAATGTATGCAAGGACGAAGGTCAGCACCCCCCAGAGCAGGGCGGCATGCACACCCATGGCATAGAGCGTACCCCCGAACAGGATCCCATGGACGAGGTTTGTCTCTGTCCTGACTACGACGAAGTCTATCATGAAGCCGCTCAGGCGTCCAAGCCGGGATAATCTATCGGGGTTCATAAAGGGCAACTTTTTGAGCCGTTCTGCAAAATGGGGTGCCTCGAGCATCATGAAGAAGGTCGTGACCCCGATGAAGAACAGGTACAGGAGAAGGTCGGAGAGGCTGATCAGCGAAGATATAACAACACCAACGATAGAGGCGAGGTCAGGGGTCGGCAGGTCCGCAGCACCCGGAAGCCCGTAATTCCCGAGCAGAGTGGCGATCTGGACGGTCCTTGCATTGAGTTCTTCCTGGTAGAGGGGAAGGTCACGCACAAGGACCCCGAAAGAATAGAGAGAAATGCCGATGAGTACAAGGATACAAATCACTGCGACAACGGTGAGGATCGTTGCGGACAGAATATCGGGAAGACCCTTTTTCCTCATCCGGTCCATCGCCGGGCATGCGAGGAGGGTAAGGATGATGGAGATGACGATAATCGTAAAAACATATGCAGTGAACTTCAGCCCGATTATCACGAGAAAAAAACATCCCGCGAGGATGAGGAACCGGGAAACAGGCGAGCCTTCTGCCGGGAACATTACAGATGGTATGGACTTCCACGTTCAGAAACCTTTCCTTCCACTGTCAGCCCGGTTTCGTTCTTATCAGGCCCGCAGGGTTGTTATTGGTTATGAACCGTTTCAGGCTGCCATTCCCCTTACCGGGCTGGGAGCGGTCGTCTGCCTGTTTACGACGACAATCATGCCGTTAAAAACGGGGCTGTTATCCAAAGAGACCAGAGGATGGTTATCCTTCTTTCTTATCATGCCTACAATTTAAATCCCGGAATCGTATCGAATAACTGCTGGTAAATGCGGGTGAAGAGCGAGATGTATTCCGTAGCCTGACCGGTCGTGGCGAACAGGGTTTTTTCTCCGTCCGTAACCCGGGACAGGTACCCGCGGGTCTCGAGGAATCCGATATACTCCTGCCCGGTCTTCGAATTCAGGTCGCACCGGTTTGTGATGGCAGTAAACGATCTGGGCGTTTTTGCGAATACAAGGATTTCCCAGTAGATCTGGTACTGGGTGCGGCGTTCCTTCATATGTTCAGTCCCGCCCCAGTGTTTCCGCTAATTTATTTTCTGAGCAGGAGATCTCAGCCTCCCGGAGATCCCAGATCCTTGAAAATTTTGTGAAATAATACGAGCTCAGGAGGCTCACGATGGCAATCCCCAGGGTAAGGAGGGCTGCCGGTATCAGGAGAAGGCTGTTCAGGGTAATGATGCCCGATGCCGGACCGGACGAATAGAATTCAAGGCTGTTCAGAATGCCGAGCAGCAGGAAACAAAACCCTCCGAGTGTGCAGACAAGGATCATGTGCCTGATCGTCTTCCTGTTCCGCCGGTAATGGGCGGTCATCCTGACTATCCAGCAGGTAAGCGTATCGTCGGATACAGGCCCTTTATGGCTTCGGAATTCCCTCCGGATGAGCGTTATCCCTTTCAGGATCCTCGAGCTGAACAGTATCCAGCCGAACCCGAGCCCGAAACTAACCATGGCTAGTGCACCGGTCAGCAGCGTAAGCACCAAACCTGCCTGCACTCCTGATACGCCGATCACCGATGCTACGAGGTACTGCATCCCGAATCCCATGGCAATTGCGCCGAATACGAGGTTCAGGACGACCAGCGCAAAGAAACTGTTGATCTCGTTTTTAAACCTGGCAAGGTTTCCCGTTGTCATGTCGCAGATTCACCGGGCTATATGTATATTGGCGCTTTTCAATTAAACACCATGAACCTGAGGTACGTACCCTGAATGATGCAAGGTACAGCTGTACCTTATAAGATACGGCAGGTAACCCCCGCCGGTACAACGGCCCGGCAGGAAGGCATTGAACGGTTTTCCCGGCCGCCTGTATCGGGAACAGGATGCCGGAGCAGACCCGGATACGGTGATGAATGATCCGATGCGGGAAAATATGTCACTGCTGCCGCGGGATATTCTTTGTCCCAAACCTGAATTTTGCATACCCGCACGAATATCAGATCAGGAATCGGCATGGATATTCCTTAAGGTGGTCGTCAATGAGAATTTCCTCGATCACAAAAAAATATGGTGACGTGCCGGGATCAGGCCAGGCAACCCTCGGGTGACGTTCCGCCGGAGCCGTATTCCGACCCGTGTATGTGCAGGTAACCTCCTTCAGGTTCGGGGGCCGCATTATCGGAATGTCTCCCGTTCGAAAAATACCGGCAATTCCCGGCAATTATTTCTTCCGGTACTTTTTCCCGGCAGAGAATGCCTTTTCCACCTCTTTTCCGATGCTGAAATAGGTATGCTGGGCGTACACGATCGGGTGTATTTTTTTCACATCCGGCGTGCCATCGGTCAGGCACGATATGTCAACATGGATTTCCTCGATTTTCCCTATGTATAGACGGTGGCTTCCACAGTCAACTGAATCAAACAGCGTGCATTCGATGTTGGCAGGGCATTCTTCGGCCATGGGAGCAGTTTTCAGTTTTCCATAAAACGACCGGAAGACCCCGGACTTATCCTCGTGCGACCCTGAGACGAGTCCGCAGTGGTCGGTATCAACTACCATGGTTTCGGACGGGATATTAAGGCTGAAGGTCTTGTTCTTTTCTATTCCTTTTGCGGTGTACCGTGCCTTGTTGATCGCAACGCAAACCATTGGTGGCGCCATACACGCAGGGGTAGACCATGCGGCGGTCATGTAATTCGGTTTTCCGTTGACGTCCGCACCCACGAGCACGGTGGGCATGACGCTCATGAACGGCATTGGGCCGACTGTTTTCTTTTCCATCGTGTTTGCCTCGGAATAGGATTTGTAAAGAGGGAAGATTAATGGTATCTGCCCGGAGAGGCCGGGCTTAACCAAAATGAAGTTAACAACGGTGATATTAATATCGGAACGGGAAAGACTGTCGTGCCGCATAGGGAAAATCTGAGGTATGTAAGAACTATTCCTCCGGGAGCAAACAAATCCGGAAACGGGGCCGTCCTCATGAGTTTCAGAAGAGGACAACCAATCTGAAATTGTTTTGTTTAAAAAGGGGTTACCCGGGCAGCTGACAATGCCAGCCATGCAAAAATCAACAGCACGACAACAAAAATCCCGGTATTGATAACGCTCTTCGTGGCCCGTGCCCTGATATCCCTGACATACAGAGCCTCGTACATATGAAGCAGCAGTGAACAAAGAAGATAAAGCCCGTATATGAGCAGGACAATCCCGCATGCAAGCGGCCCCCAGTCCAGGACTGCTGCGAGAAGGGCGACGATACCGACAGCCAGGTTAGCATAGCCGACCTCGAGCTGGAACTCCGGGTGGTCCTGCCGCCATCCCATCCTTGCCTGGTCTGACTGGTAGAAGACCGAATGCCTGACAAAACTCATAATACCGACAACCCCGACAAGTACTCCCGCGGCTATACGATACGCGAGCCCTGCATCGACGAAAAGGTAGTAGATTGCGGCAAAAATTCCGACCAGTGTCACGACCAGTGTAGCCGCAAAAAGAAATGATGCAATTTTCGGATCTTCTTTGACTCCCGCCATATTATCTCCTGTTAAGGCATGGACTCAGACGTATAAATTATAACCGTTCATCCGTATTCTGCAAGGTCGATAGCCGATGTGTTCATTTAGTACCCTACATGGTCAGGCACGATACGCCTATCCGGTTTGAACCGGGCTCCTCCCCTCTCCAGCAACCGTATTTTCATTTCCAGGCCTCCCTGGAACCCGCCAGGGGATCCATCCGATCGGAGGGCATGGTGACAGGGGATCACGATCGGGAACGGGGATGGAATGAAGAGAAAAAAGGAATGTATGTTATCCAATCAGGTACGTCACCGTAATCGTTGCTGTCACCGTGATATCCCCCGGCTGGATCGGTGTCGATGAGCGATCCATTCCCGCAGCCGTTGGCACCGCGTAGTTCTGGAACAGGACAGGGGTATACTGGCTGCCAATATCAACCGTTTTCACCGAGGAAATCTTTATTCCGAGGGAATCGGCGACGGTCCGGGCATTTGCCGCTGCATTCATCGTGGCTTCCCTGAGCGCCTCGTTCCTGAGGGCCTGCGACTGTTCGTCTGAAAGCAGGAACTGGATGGAATTTGCCTGGTTAATGCCATTCGCAACGCCGATATCGATCACGTCACCCGTCTGGTTCACGTCGTGGAGCGTCACGGTAAGGGTATTGGTCACATGGTACACCTTGACCTTCTGCCCGGGCGGGTACTTGGTATCGTCGTAGACCGGGTAGATATTGTATCCGGTGGTCTTGAGCCCGTCTTTCGGGATCCCTGCCGCCGTAAGCGCATCCATCACGTTCGTCATGGTGACGGCGTTTTCTGCCTGGGCGGCTTTCACATCGGTGTCCTCGGTCTCGACAGCGAGCGAGATCTGGGCACGGTCCGGGGTCCCGATCACGGACCCGGTCCCTGATGCGGTTATCGTGTGGTCGGTACTGGTATCGGCTGCGTACACAGTTCCGGTTGCCGCAAATGCTGCAAGGAGCACGAGTGCGATGACGATGAATATCTTCTGTTTCATTGGTATCATGTGAATATTATATGAAGCTCCGGTTAAGGGTTGCCTTGACTGCGAAAAAAATGGAAGTTATTAAAGCCAGAAAATGAGAATGAACGGTGCACCTGTCTGCATTGGATTCCTGCGGGGAACCGACGGTCACGAAATTATCTGATTCTGTCAACAGAGCAGGAGTTTTTTTGGAAATCCCTGCTATACCAGTTCTTTTCCTGACGATATTATCAGGATCTATTTTTTGAATCATCCCATTACCTTTATTATTTCCCGTGCACACAATCGCTCTGTCCCGTAATACGGGTGGACGTTGAATAATGACACCATACAGTGATGCACAGGGATTGTCGGGGAAAGTCGCCATAGTGACAGGGGCTTCGTCAGGGATCGGGCGGGCGACCGCCCGGCTCCTTGCAGAGAAAGGGGCGAGGGTTGCGCTAATCTCGCGTTCACGGGAAAACCTGGAGAAACTTTCCCGCGAACTCCCTGGGTCCAGGGCATTTCCCGCCGATATGACAAAGGGGTCGGAAATAGAGAGGATGGTCACCGATACGATAGAATGCTTTGGCAGAATCGACATCCTGGTCAATAATGCGGGGAGGGGATACGACACCCCGGTAGAGAAGATCGACATCGGGACATTCCGGTATATTTACGACCTGAATGTCCTCGGGCCGATCATCGCAATGCAGAAGGTCATCCCCGTCATGAGGAACCAGGGCGGAGGCACGATCGTTAATACCAGCTCCGGCACCGCACTCATGGATCTGCCGGGAATGAGTCCGTATTCATCATCCAAGAAGGCGCTGGCGAATATCAGCCTCGCTGCACGCCAGGAATTAGTGAATGATCGCATCATCGTATCGGTCGTGTATCCCTATATTACCAGCACCGATTTCGAGAGAAATACAATTCGCGCTGTCCCCGTGCCTGAAGACAAGATGGAACCTGTCGGTCCGTATCCGGCAGATTCCGCGGAATTTGTGGCAGAAAAAATAGTCTCCGGTATTATCAGCGGCGAGGCGGAGATCTTTTCCCACGAATGGATGGGAAAACGACGTGAACGATGATAATATGCAGGATTGAAGTCGATGATCCTGTGCGTAAAAACCCTGTCTTCGCGCATATAATTCTTCATGCTGGAAATCCCGGCCTGATATGGACAGGAACTCATGGACCGGGAAATCTTATGCCCTTTACATTTTCGTTCTCCTGGCCAGGAAACAAACGGACTATGCTGTCTGAATCCCGGTTCATCCCGCTTTCAGACGATCCGCCGGGCCGGCTCAAACAATAATAAAATAACTGACCTGCACCTCACTAATTATCTGGTCCCGTCCCCGGGCCGGTGAACAGGCTACCCCGGAGGAACATTGTTATAACCTGAGGATCGAGTCTGAACCAATGAATACGTGGGTGTCCCTGCTCCGGGGGATCAATGTCGGTACGACAAAACAGGTCAAAATGGAAGACCTGGTTCCGGTATACGAGTCCCTGGAGATGGTGGATATCCGGACCTACCTCAGGAGTGGCAATGTCGTATTCGACTCCCCAGAACGTGACCCCGTAAAATTATCGGCAATACTGGAAGATGAGATAACCCGGACATCCGGTTTCCCGGTGAAGGTGCTCATGCGAAACCGAGAAGAGCTCTGGGAGATTGTCGGAAGCAACCCGTATCTATCCGGGAACCCTCGTGATCCTGCAAGGCTCTATGTTACCTTCCTGTCTGATTATCCTTCGTCAGACAGGGTCGATGAAGTTGGTACGGTAGATTACGATGCCGACCAGTTTATCGTCAGAGGAAAAGAGGTCTATCTTTTTTGTCCGGACGGCTATGGAAGGACAAGATTTTCGAATACGTTCTTTGAAAAGAACCTGAATTTGATCGCTACGACGAGAAACTGGAAGACGGTAACCGTACTTTCGGCAATGGTGAACGAGCGGAATTACCGGTAACAGGGAGGAGTCAGGGATGAGAACATCTGATATCGCCATCGACCGGCTGCGGAGTCAGCAGATCGCGGGCACCGACCTCAAAAGTCCCCGCGAGGTGAGGGCATTCATGGGAGCACTATCCGACGTGATAATACGGGTAATCCATCTGGATCCTGATTTTCTCCCTGATTTCACGTCCTGCTATCTTTTCACAGATGAACAGGCCCATGTCGATTGCCGCTGTAACGCCACCGGCGGTAATGACATTCCGGTCCTCGACTACACGGTCGGTGGAGACCGTTTTGGCGAAATTTTCCAGGAATCCCTGCAATTCCGGGTGGGTTGTTGCCCGTTTATCCCGAAGAATTCCTGTAGCCCCGATGAGCATCGCACCTCCGCAGACGGCAGCAATAACCGTTGTAGTATTTTTTATCGATATCCAGTCGAGAAATCTCCTGTCTGACATCAGGTTCCTGATCCCGTTGCCTCCCGGAAAGATGACATAATCGTAGGACGAGAGATCGCCGTTTATGGTATCCGGTAAGAGCCCGATTCCCTCGAAAGACCGGATCCTCTCTTTCTGTGCACATACGTCATAAACCAGTTCTTTGACAAATCCCATGGTTTTCAAACGTGTAACCGGGTCATACACACCGGCAAAATCGAGCAGCGTAACGCCGTCATAGAGAACAAACGCGATTCTTATCATCAAGTCACCTCGGGATCCCCGACTTCGTGGTTTATAGTAGTTCTATAGAGAATCAGCTCTTCACCTGACTATTCCTTTTGTCCCTGAATTGGTTCCATGTCCAGCACCAGTTACCTCCCCTTGAAGATACCTTTCAGACAAACGGTTCGATACCATGATTTTTTCGGGACAACTATGTCTGCTATCTCACCAGTCTTTTTTTATCGCCTCCCGTCTTCGTTCCCCAGGCATCAGCTCGATCGCATATCGCAGTGCTGTCCGCGGCATCTCTTTCCGGTTTTTCAGGACGAATTCGAAGACATCGTCTTCATGGTTCCTGCCCGCCTCCTTCAGCAGCCACCCGTATCCTTTCCGGACCAGGTCGTCCTCATCGGTCAGGAGGAGACCGGCGATTTCAAGCACTTCCCTGAGAAAATATCCCCGTTTGGCAGGAATTATCAGCGATACCGCCGAAGCGCGGCGCACCCATCGGTTTGCCGACTTCGTCCATGCCTTAAGATCGTTGATATATTCAGGGTACAATACGATGAAGTCGCCCATGGTATGGTTACAAAACCCATCGCACATCGCCCAGTTTGAGATGTACGTGGCAATCCAGCGTTCAAAAATCGTAAAATCCCCGGGTTCGAACCTGTCCTTCAAGTGCGGGACCCAGTGGGATACGACAAATGCCTCCTCGGTGATCTGGGAACGATACAACTCCTCGCAGAGGTTGAAAATCTCTCTTTTGTCCCTCGACCTGATCTCCTTCCAGTATTTTTCGGCAATTTTGGTAACAACCGCTGTTTTCACCCCGTAACCCCGGACCTCCTCTTTGAAAAACCGGGAAAAACTCTGTTTTGTGGCATCGTCGGCACCATCCTGCAGGTCCTGCCGTATCTGTCCGATTATCGGATCCATAGTACGATAGTGAAGGAGGAGTGGAAAAACGTCCCGGTCCTGTCGCGTGATCGGGTGTTCTAGGCACTCACCCCTTTGAGGATCATTGCCCCGCAATCAACCCTATTTTAAACGGGTGAAGTTCGGACTGACCTATCCCTGCTTTGACCGCCGGGTCGTTCTCGAATATACGCCGCGCTTCTTCTGAAGAGCCCGCGTGAAACACGATAATGCCGATCGATCCGTCAGTGGAAGCTCCCCCGATGATAATGGTTCCCTTGTCAAAGAGGGCTTTCGCATAGAGGAAGTGCTCGCCCATCGCCGCTTTTTCAGCAGGAGTCATGGTGGCGATGAAATTCTCATGGTTCGGCCGGAGTGTCATGATGTACGTTGCATCCCCGTTCATAATGAGACGATTGTGATCCGGGGTCATAATGATTCCTTCCTGTCCTCATGAGCCGGAGAACGAACGACACCTGTCAATCCCGTTCATTATCACCTCATATTCGCAGTTCAATATTTAAGGGAGAAACAGCCTGAAATAACCGGAGAAAGCCTTAAACAAAGTAAAAAAAAAAATTTAATCGCAAACTCAAAGAATATTCCAGGTTCCGTTCACGGTCATATGAATGGACGGTCAGGGCAGGGAAATACCTGGGAACCATCGTTTAATGCGTGAAAACGAAGGAAAAAAAATCATAGATCTCTACAGCGCATCCCTGATTGGTTCAGAGGTTTATGTGCACGACTTTTGCCGGTGGAAACCCGTTGAAATATGTAGAGGAAGCATGGGAATATGCCCCGATATTTTCCGAATATACGAGGTCGTTTATTTCCAGTTCGGGCAGGTCTGCTGAATTCGTAATGGTGTCGAATGCATCGCAGGTAGGTCCGAAAACTGCCGAAATTTGTGTTTCCCCCTCTTTAAAAGCAAGCACAGGGTAATTCGTGTGGTCGAACACCTGGCCGGAATAGGTGTGGTACACGCCATCGTTGATGTAGTACGACGGTTTTCCGTCGCGGAACGATTTGCCGATCACTTTTGCGACGAGCGTGCAGGTATTCGCTACCAGGAACCGGCCCGGCTCCGCAAGGATCTGCATATCTGGGGGGAATATCCGTTTGATCTCGATGTTCAGTTTTCGCGCGAGTATTTTGAACGACTTTACTTCAGGATGGTATTTCACCGGAAACCCGCCGCCTATATCGAGTATCCGGATCTTTTTCCCGGTCCTCATTTCGGTCTCCCGTATAATACTTGCAGAGAGTTGCAGGGCCTGGACATAATTGTCGAAATTGGTACACTGGCTGCCGACATGGAAACTCAGCCCCTCGACGACGAGGTCCATCGAGAACGCATCGGAAATCAGGTCTACCGCCTCGCCGGGATCGGCGCCGAACTTGGAAGAAGCTCGACAAGGGAACCGGTATTCGGTACACGCAGCCTGAGGACGAGGCCTGCATGAGGTGCATAATGCCTGATCTTTTTCAGTTCCTCCCGGTTGTCAAATGTCACCAGCGGCTTGTAACAATCGAGCGCCTGCAATGTCTCTATCGGCTTGATGGTATTGGCGTAGATTATTTTGTCCCAGATCCATTCCTGGCGTTCATTCTCAGGCATATCTTTGATATTTTCATAGACAATCATGAATTCGGGCATGGACGCCACATCGAAACTGCACCCTTCCCTGAAAAGCGTCCTGACGATTTCCAGGTTTGAATTTGCTTTTACGGCATAGTATACCTGGACATCTGGCAGGTGGTCCTTAAACTCCCGGTAATTCTGCCTGATCATTTCGTGATCGATAACGAATATGGGCGTCCCTTCCTCGAAGGCCAGTTTTTTAAGGAATTCCTTCCGTTCCCGGCCTATGTGATGGACCTTGTCACATATGTCAGCCTTTTCTTTTGTTTTCAAAGACCCATTCACACTTGTCATTACATGAGTAATCTGCCCCACGGATAAGAAGTTTTTCCAGATGCCGTCCCCTCTCATCAGTGACACCGGCACAGAGCAACCGGAAGGATCAAATCCTTAAACTCCGGAACGTCATTTCATCCGGCTGTCATGGTATCAGGGCATGATCAAAGGGCGGGAAACCCTCCCGGTCATGATTCATGTGCATGACGCTTCGAATCATCACCGGTAACATTGTTCCCGCTCGTTCGTGAAGATGTCCCGGATACAAATGGTTTCCATTCAGGAAGAGAGCAGTAAATAGTTTAAAAACCTCAATCATTACTAAGGTGACGAAATGTCGAAGACTGCTGTTGATTCAGTTTTTCATGCAATGTTCCTCCTCACAGACCTGCGGGTGATGCTCCGTGAAACTGCCCCCCTGCATGAGTTGGACGATCAACAACGCAAAACGGCAGAAATGATCCTTGTCTCGCTCCGGGACCAGGTGACCGTCCTCGAAAAGGAGATTCTTACATGAAGTGCGCTCCCTCGCTCGAAGCCCGGGACGTCGATGAGACCCTGATCAATATCGACCCGATCCAGGTCGGCGGGCGTCTCACTGCCGACGCGATGAAGGCCGTAATCGCATGGGGCGACGGGTATTCGGTCTGCGATAACTGCCGCAAACCAAACCGGCTCGATATGATAAAAAATCCTCCTGTCGAGCAGTTCCACCGGGACCTCGCCCGCTTCCTGAACATGGACGAGGCCAGGGTCGTTCCCGGGGCGCGGAGGGGTTTCCAGGCAGTTGCCGGGACTTATGTCGGGAAAGGAGACCCGGTAATCCTGACCGCACTATCGCATTACACTGAATTCCTGTCAGTAGAGGCCTATGGTGGCATCCCCCTTGAGATCCCTAAAAACCCGGGAAATATCATAACTGCCGATGCTGCGGCAGAGAAGATCGATCTCGTGATGCGTGACTACAGGAGGCCCCCTGCACTCCTGTTCATCGACCATTTCGATTACCAGTTCGGAAACGAGCATGAAGTCCCGGGAATTGTAAAAGCAGCACACCAGAATGATATCCCCGTGGTGTATAACGGAGCGTATACCGTAGGGATCATGGAAGTGGACGGGAAAGCGCTCGGTGCCGATTTCGTTGTCGGCTCGGGACACAAGAGCATGGCCGCGCCGGCGCCTTCCGGTGTCCTGGCAGCGACAAAAGAACGCTCTGCCGAGGTATTCAGGACGACCGGTGCAAAGGCCGACGTGACAGGGAGGACGTTCGGGATCAAGGAAGTCGAAATGATGGGCTGCACGTTAATGGGCGTTACCCTGATCGGGATGATGGCCTCGTTCCCGCATGTCCGGACCCGCGTGAAACACTGGGACCAGGACTTGCAAACGCGAAGATTGTTACCGATGCCCTGCTGTCGATTGAGGGTACGAAAATTCTCTCGGAAATGCCGAGAAAACATACGCTCACCCGCGTCGATACAACCGGGTCCTTCGACAGGGTTGCAAAAACACATAAAAAACGGGGTTTTTATCTGACCAGTGCATTACGGGACCGGGGTATCGGCGGGCTGATTCCAGGTGCCACGAGGGTATGGAAATTTAACACGTACGGCATGACCGAAAAGCAGGCCCGGTATACCGCGGATGCATTTACCGGGATCGCCAGGGAAAACGGATTAAGAGAATAAACCGATAGGTATACCAGTCCGGTACCGGTCATTGCCTGATGCAACCGACCAGCAGGGAAGTGATCTCTTCAGCAGAAGGGCATTTCCAGGTTACCGTGAGACTGGCAACCGGTCAAATAATCCCATATAATATGTACCTCAATTGCGTGATGGGATCACCGTTGAAACGTGACCGCATAATTATTTTGGGTAAAGTGGCATTGTTACTACCTGTTTTTCACCTAAATCACGTCGAAGATTCTGAAAAATTTCATTTACGAAAGTGTAAATAAAAAAATATGGGCTATTACGCCTGTATTTCGTATTGCGATCGACCCCGCCGCCCCCGATGGACGCCCCGGCGGTGGTTCAAAATACTGTTAATAATGACGCTACCGCATAAATTGAATATTTTGATATTCGCAAGCAGGACTAATCATGTCAATGTAAAGAGAAGAAGTATCCCCATTGTTCGAAAAATATCGGTGGCTGAATTGACACTATATCCTTATTTTTTACGCGTGGGTATCGGATCCTCACCTGTGGCCAGTTCTTTTTTTACCACTTTCAGCTCGCAGGCCCTGTCTCCCATGCACATGCTCCGGACGAACCGCAGCGTGTATTCAGGATTAAGGGCTTCCACCGATGTTATACCGAATGTCAGGCACCTTGAAAATAGTGGGCCGGTCCTGCCACGGATTTCCATGTCCCTGAACAG
This sequence comes from uncultured Methanomicrobiales archaeon, assembly GCA_963809105.1. Taxonomy (GTDB): domain Archaea; phylum Halobacteriota; class Methanomicrobia; order Methanomicrobiales; family Methanospirillaceae; genus CAIKOD01. The sequence goes on from CAWEIC010000005.1 coordinate 1,424,274, forward strand.
GAACGGGCAGCGGGTGACCCTGAGCACCGAACGGTCTTCGGCAATTTTCAAGTGTTCAACGGAATAGTCCCGAGAAAAGAAAATTGTTGCAATGATCCGGTGGGCATCGGCTACCTGCGGCGCCGTTTTGAGGGGAAGCCTCAGTGCTTCGGCAATCTCCCGGGACTGTTTGCCAATCTCGATCCAGATATCCTGTTCGAGCTCGTCATACTGGTCCCCGATACGTTCCCTGAATACAAAATCATACATGACAGGCAGCTTCGATGCGAGCCGGCTCGCAATGTGCCATTTTGTGGCATCGGGAATATCATGCACGTCCATGGAATGGAGATCTACGCCATATTAAAAAAACCAACCGGCCCCGCGATCCGGTCTGCCTGATAACCTTGTGCCCTGCACAGATGACAGGTTACTACTGCTATTACATTCCGACGTTATTCGTGTTCCGGGCACCTGGTGAGTCTTCTCTCTGCATGTCCCTTCAGTCACGGTTGATTTCCTGTTCTATCCCCGGATCGGGCTCCCATCCGGATAGGTATATCAAAATGAAGACCCTATATGAAAAAGCAGAACAACTTCGCCAGATATTCGGTGGGACTGGTATGGGAATTCGTTTTTTCAGGGGCCAAAAAACAAAATACTCGCATGAGCACCACCAGATCAAGGAGATCGCCCGCATTGTCGCCCGGGAATTTCCCGACCAGGAAGTATTCATCCTCACGAATGTCCTTGTTTCGAACGGGGAACTCGACTGCGTGATCCTGACATCCCATGGCCCCCTGATCCTCGACCTGAAGGCATTTTCAGGTGCTGTCCGGGGGTCAGAAAACGGAACCTGGGAGGTGGAAACGAAAGACGGGATGCATGTTCTCCCGAATATTTTTATCCAGGCCAAAATGCACCGGCAGGACTTCATTGACAAGATGATCCCGATTTGCCGGGCACATTTTCCTCATATCGGTGAAAATAACCTGAAAAAAATCGGCTCCTGGGCCTATTTCTGTCCCGGGAGCACGTACGCCGACGGACAGATCGATCTCCGCCGGGTAAAATGGTTCCGCGTGGTGACTGCGGCATCACTCCCTGAAAAATTACGGTTTATCGATGCCGGATATACTATAAGGCCCGAAGACATGAATGCAATCGTCGGCGAGCTCCGGCTTTCCGAATACTCATTCGAAACCAACAGGGACATTAAGCAGAAAACTCCCGGGAGAAAGGGGATTCTCGGAACCCCGTGGCGAAAAGGTATATTTGTCATTGTCGTAGTAATTGCATTAATCGCGGTAATTCCAGGATCCCATGTATTTGTTTCCGATTCCATCAACAGCGTAATGAGCACGGGCAGCACGGTGATATCGTCGTTTTCGCGGGACACTCTTAAAACCGAATCATCGCCATCGGATTCTTCGGATTCGATTGCGTATCTCAATGGGATCCGGGAACAAAACGGGTCTTCGCCCCTGTTTTATGATCAGCGCCTTTTCAACCTCGCCCTTGTCAGGGCAGAGGATATGGCCCAGTCACCAGTACCTGTCATACATCAACCCCAAAACGGGCACCTGTGCAAACAGTTTAAAAACGATGTATGGGCTGAATGCCAGTGAAAACATCGTGGAGAATGCCTACGGACAATGGAATGGCTATACGCACGGGATCGAACGCCGGGCCATCGATTCCTGGATGGCAGAGCCCGGTAACCGGGCCCAGGTCCTTGGGAACTACACCGCCGGGGCAGTCGCATGTTCGGGAGGTTATTGCTCATTCCTTGGGCTGAACAGCGAGAGGACGGGAACAGTATGCCAGAAGGGACCGCCGGGGGTTAACATAACTCAATAGGATCATGATTGCCCGGGCTTTACCGGAAATGATAAAATTGTCCGGATTCAGATTACGGATAGTGGGTTATTATCGGATTTCCGAAAAATCAGGCTCTGTTGGATTCCTTCTGTTGCAAATTATCCTGGGTGTAGTGGCATTATTATCACCTGTTTTCACATAAATCACGTCGAAGATTCAGAAAAATTTCAATTTACTATAATGTAAATAAAAAAGTATAGGCTATCACGTGTATTTCTCGTATTGCGATTGAACCCGCCGCCCCCGAAGGACGCCCCGGCGGAGGTTCGAAATACTGTTGATAATGACGCTACCGGATAAATTGAGCATTTTGATATTCGCAAGGGGGCAATCATGTCAATGTAAGGGGAAGATGTATCCCCCTTGTTCGAAAAATATCGGTGGCTGAATCGATACTATACCCTCATCTTTATAAATTCCGGCAGGAGCGTTTCACTCCATCCCTGCCTTTCTTCCATCAGGATTTTCTTTGAACAGGGTTGATCGGCAGATAAGAGGGAAGGGGTTCCAGAGCAGCCCGATCCCGGCCAGGGCCGCCACAGCGGCGGGACGGAGCCCTGGAGCACCGGTTTTCAGGTTTCTTCACGAATATTGAACGATTATATGTGGTTTTTTGTATATCCGGAAAATACAAGAGCCAGGGATGTCAACCCGGTGAAACATTAAAAAAATGATTCAGGTTTTGTCTGAAATCTGGTACCTACCATCTTCGAACGAAAAGTATCCCTGCTATTCCGAGTGCGGCAAAGGGAACAAGAAGGCCGGATGGTGTGTTTGTAGGCGCCGGGGAAGGACCGGTCGTCACCGGAGTCTTTACCTTGGATTCCTGGGAAGAACCGGTGGGTACCGCTGACTGGGCTCGAGATACGGCAGCCGCTGTAACCTGGCTCTGGATCGGGGAAGGAATGGCTGCGATGGCCGGGTTTACGTGGATAACGAACACCGAAACAGGCTGCAGGCCGACCATTCCGGCCATTCCGGGGCAGGTGTCCGAAAGTGCCTGGCCGCTGACGAACCTGATGGTGACACTCGAATTGTCATTCCTGCCGTTATAAAATGCAGAATCCCCAGGCGTAAGATTTTTTTGGAGGACCGTCATGTCGGTGCTGTTCAGCGTGACACTGGCGTAACGGGCATTGCAGACCGAACCGGTACAGTTACCGCATTCGGCGGCAGTCTCGTAAGAGAAATAGTAATCCGAGGCGAGTCCGACAGGAAGCGAGTCCGGGTCACCGATGATATCGGTTGCAAGCCAGTTTTCTATCCCGGGAGTCGGGAAAATTTTTGCAATCCCGATCCATGTCCCGCCCGGTCCACCGATGCTTGTAGCCGCTACCGGGTCTCCTGCGTTGAAAAGACTGAGAGCCGTGGGATCGGGAACAGTCCCGGTGAGGTTGGAAGCATTGACCTGTTCCCAGGTACAGCCCGGTGTAGTGCCCGAGTAATTGCACCCGGTACTGGTATCCGGCGCTGATGGTCACCGTCCCTCCACTCTGGTTCACGGAAATAACCTGGCCACGGTATGCGATCTGTTGTAAAACCGCTGTCACCGGTACAATCATTGTCGTGAGCATGATCATGACCAGGACAATGATGAAAATGCTGGTTCTTTTCTTCATGATACTCATCTTTTTCATATCCTCGTAACCAATCCACCTGATCTGTGATGTATATATCATTGATACCGGTTAAAAATCAGGCGATTTTGTGCTGGCCTTCATGGGAAAAAACAAGGCAGGATTGAGTGCCGTTCACGATACCGTCTGGATGAATCTTCAGGGAAGTTGCCACTCTATCAGGGAACTGGTTTCAATCGAATTCCCGGGTTTCTGAAAAAAAAGGATTGGACAGAACGTTACCTGCTGAAGTCGAGCTGGTTCTGGAGGTTGTCCGTAACCGTCAGGGTGTTCCCGTTAACCGTGTAACTCACGGCCTTCTGGAGGATCTGCAGGTACGTGGTCTGGGTACTCGCAACCGTTTCACAATATTTATTTGAGGAAACCATGTTCCCGATGGCGATACCCTGCCCCGAGGACAGGACCTTACCTGTCAGGGTATATGGTGCATTGTAATTATTGCAGCCCGAATAACCATTCAGGGTCCCCTCGTTGAAGGTGATAAATATCTGTACGCCTGTCGGGAATGTAAGGGCTGTGCCTCCCCTGATGTTCATTGCATTCAGCGTCCATGTCCCGAGCAGCAGCGGATCGGTAATGGGGGTCGGGGCAGGCGTTACCTGCGATGTAATTGCGGTTGTCGGTACCGTGGTACCCGGAAACATGGACGATGGTCCGGTGCAGCCGGCTCCAAGAACTACAAGAAAAAGACAAACAATTACTAAAATGGTCAGTAATTTCATGAGCCGAAATTCAACGCTAATCCTTTTAAAGGTTTTTATCCTTGTTTCGGTGCAATGGTTCTGTTTTCTCCGCGTTCAATAAAAATCTTTGCGATTTCGAGGAGGGCTGGTTCGTCATCAACGTGGAAAATCGGAATCATGAAACAATGCGGGGCCGTCCGGGTTGATCGTGCCTGCATCTCGTTTCGTTTCCCGGAAATTTCAATAAAGGTAACTAGTCTGCGATCTCATGTCCACCATGCGGACCGCCGTACCGGGATCGCAGTCGGGGATTTTTCCCTGGCCGGCGGCATGCCCGATGCCCCTTAATGAATCGTCAGGGTATTGTCCGGACTATTTTCTCCTTGTCAAGCACGCGTGTCAGGATCCCGGTGATGAGGAGGAGAGCCAGGGCGAATGTGAGGAACAGTCCTTCGGCCGGCCACGTGATTTCAAAACCCGGCCCGATGAGCTCCCTTGAGAAACTGATGAGAAAAATGAGCCCGAAGATTACCACGATATTGATGATCTGGTTCTCACGCATACCGAGCAGGAGCTGGACAAAACCCAGCAGCCCGACCCCGGAAGCAATGAATGCCGGCACCACGATGATCATATGGAGGATGATCGGGCCCGGTGGCAATGCCGTCTGCCCGGACATTGCCGAGGCAAGCCCGATCATCAGTACCGATGAGAATACTGTCAGTATGTATGCGGGAATAAGGACACCGATCACTTTTCCAAGCCAGATCTGGCGGAGTGGCAGGGGACCGGCGAGTAATGTCTCGATGGTCCCTTCCTGTTTTTCCCGGAGGAATGTCTGACCCGATAGCAGATATCCTATCAGGAGACCTGTCATGAGACTCAGCGAAACGAGGAGTGTGTACACCTGGCCGGCTGATATCCCGGATGTTGTCATAATCACTGCCGGACCAGAGATCAGGCCGAAAATGAGGGAGAAAATGACAGCCGATACGAGGAGTTGCGGGTTATGCAGGAATAGCCTGATCTCTTTACGTGCAATAACATAGATCCCTTTCATGTTTTTTCATCCCCGGTTTTACCAGCTTTCGTGGCCGTCGTTCCGTCTCCCCGAGCCTGGCGTACGGTATCGAGATAGATCTCCTCGAGGGAACGTTTCCTTTTCTGTATCTCCTCGACGACGACATCACCTGTTACCAGGGCCCTGATAACCGGGAACCCCGAATCACCGGACAGGAAGACCGTCACGTGAAGATCGTCCGTATGCCTGATTGTACCTGCCCCTTCCATTCCTGACAATACCCTGATGGCCTTGGTCGTTTCAACCGGGTCCGCAAGGGTTATCTCGATTTCTGTCCCTTCAGGCCCTGTCCGAAGGTGATCGACGGTATCATATGCCCGTATCGCCCCCCTGTGTAATATTGCCACCTTCGAACAGACACGGCTTACCTCTTCGAGGTTGTGGGAATTCAAAAAGATCGTCATGGAGCGTTTTCCCGACAGGTCCAGGATCAGGTCGTGCACCATTTTCTGTCCTTCCGGATCGAGGCCCGACGACGGTTCGTCGAGGAACAGGATCTCCGGTTTGTGGAGTATTGCCCGGGCGAGGCCGAGTTTTCTTTTCATCCCTGTCGAAAACGTCCCGACCAGGTCCTCGCCCCGGTCCAGGAGGCCGGTAAACGCGAGTAGTTCGTCAACTCTTTTTTCCGGATTTTCGATATCGTATAATTCCGCATAAAACTGCAGGTTTTCCCGTGCGCTGAAACGTTCGACCAGCCCATTGTTCTCAAAAAGTACCCCGACACGGCTCCGGGCTTCGTCAGCGGTGTCAAGAGAGCTTCCGAGGACAAGCGCTTCCCCTGAATCGGGTCGCATTAAGCCGAGGAGGATACGGAGCGTTGTTGTCTTTCCGGCACCGTTCGGGCCAAGGAATCCGAAGACTTCCCCTTTTTTTACGGAAAAGCTTATCCTGTCGAGGATGAGTGAACCGTCGAATGTTTTTGTCACATTACGTACGTCGATGACAACGCTGTTATCCATTGGAGCCGGCATCCTCCCGGGAACTCCTGTGGGTTGCTGTTTCGAAGGATAACATCCTTGAAGTCCGCATCTGCTATATAACCAGCGTTATTTTAACTGATAAAGAGATCCCGGGTAAGTATCCGATCCGGAGGAATTACCGAAATATCGATATATGATAATGATGAACTCGGTTGGGAACCAATCGTGTCACCGGATCAGGGAAACAAAAACCTGGAGGACGCAACATTTGCGGCCGGATGCTTCTGGGGTGTCGAAGCCGCCTTCAGGGCTGTCAAAGGTGTCGTATCGACAAGGGTAGGTTATACCGGCGGGACGTTTGTCAATCCTGCCTACGAGGATGTCTGTACCGGCAGGACGGGACATGCCGAGGCGGTCAGGGTTACGTTCGACCCGTCGATTGTGAGCTATGAAGACCTTCTTATTGAATTTTTCCGGATCCACGATCCGACAACGCCCGACCGGCAGGGCCCGGACCGCGGATCCCAGTACCGTTCAGCAGTATTTTATCATAATGAAGCCCAGGAACATACAATCCGGTCATATATAGCGCAACTGACAAAATCGGGGAGGTATAAACATCCGATCGTGACCAGTATCGAACCAGCCGGGGAATTCTACGAGGCCGAAGAGTACCACCAGCGGTATTTTGAGAAAAACAAGGGGGCGGGATGCCATATTTAGGGATCGGGGTTCTGTAATCAGCTCGTTAAGTTTTATTGCTCATAAGAATGTATGCCATTCGCATCTTTTATTGTTGGTTTTATTCACAGATTTGGAGTTTATCATCATCGATAATTTTATATAACAATATTTATAATCGGCACTTGTCAAAGAGGGGTTGAACTCAATGCCAGATAGACTTAGTACGGCAGGTTATCAAGTTTTATCTATTCCGGAGGCAGATCTTGCTCCATGGACAGTTATCGCAGGGAATAACAATAATTTCATGAGTTGGGGACCAATCTGGAATTTTACAGAAGATGCAGTTAAGGGACCCGTTTACCAGAATAGAGATGCACCAACTGACCTACAGAATGGATATAATAGAGATGTCGATGCCTCTGCGGGTTTTTCAATTCTTCAAGCTCTTGGGATTGTTCAAAAGGCTAAAGTTTCTGCAGAATATAAAAATGCCAGAAATTTAAGCTTTGATTACAAAAATCTGAAAAGAGATTGCATTCAATTGATGGATATCAGTAAATATATTAAAATACATCCTCCAAAAAGTGATATTCTCACCTATGAAAACGTTCCGGAATCACTTAATGATGGTGGAGATGCAGCCCTGATAATTGAAACACTCAAAACAACTGCCATTGCTGTAGTTGCGAAAGATCAAAATGGTCTTCAGGTTACGGCAGAAGGTGCAACACCAGTGGCAGGAGCAAATGCCGGTTTGAACGTATCAACGGGTAAAGATGACAATCTATCTTATGCCGGTAATACTCCCCTCATCTTTGCCTATAAGGCAGTCCCTTTCTGGATTTGTGAAGAGAATGGCCGGTGTCAATTCCATTATAAAGCTAAGACAGTTGAAAGGACACAAAAACTATTCCTGAAAGCAATGGGTACGGGTCGTGGTGCGAGCCATGGAAGCCCGATGGCTTCGGTCGGAGTGGATAGCGGGCAGCCGGCAGGTTCAGCAATCAAGGAAAAATCCGTGACTATATCTCCGGGATATCTTGAACAGCTGGGAACGCTTGATAAGGATTTCAATTTAAAATATAAACCGGATTACAAAATTTATTCAAACGAAATTATGATTGAAAGACGTTACCCGGATATGGATCTTCGGAAAACGCAGAAATAGAATGACTGGATTTGATTAACCAATCCACCGGGATCAGGCAACCCCGCACCTCGGAAAAAATACGTGCCCCCATTCCTTATCAGAACCGGGCGAAACGGGCACCATTCAGGTTCCCGGTAGCGTGCTGGCTGACTCCTGCCTGCTTTTTCAACAATTCGCTGATACTCAACGTCTGCTGTCCAGCAGGCAGCGCCTGCAGAACGGGACGCTCAGTGTGACCGGTTCGGCCGTACCACAGTTATGGCAGTAGTATCCATTGCAGCCGGGCTCCGGCCGCCCGTTTCGTATCCTCTGGCAATGAGGACAAAAGGGAGTCCTTCTCTGGTAACTCATGGGGTCGCCGCAGGTGATGCAATAACCGCCGCCACCGATGGCCTCGTGGAAAAATTTTCTCAATAAACCTCCTCCATCAGGGCCTGTCCTGTCCCCGCCTCTTTTCCTTTCCTTTCCTGTTATCCCGGGACCCCCGGGCGACCCGGGAAAATCCATCTGGAGACGGCTTTCGGCTTCCATTGCTCGTATGGTGTCGACCGTACGGGAAAACATTTCATCATCGGCCGTTTTTCGGAAGAAGACCCCGAGATCGACAGGTGGTCTCCCGGGAGCCTCAAGGAGATTATACGACGTGACAATCCCGGCAGATTCATTCATGAAGATATTCATATGAAGCAGTTCGCACACAAACACCCGGATGTTTTTGTGTTCTTTTAAAAGGGTAATATCCGGTGGACCACCGACAATAAAGTGATCCCGGTAATATAACCTGATATCGGGAAGCCCCCCTGTCCCGCGAACCTTGTTTTTCAGGCTTTCGGGCAGGGTCAGATCCCTGCTGGCAAGAAAAAGAGATCGTGCCGATCCGGTGATAATGGTATCAACAGCCTCCCCGATCTCCCTTCCCACGATAAGTGTTGCCATCAGGATCATGTGGCATTCTGTAAGGAATTAACATTATCCGGAAAAGATAGCGGATTGACACGTTGGACAATTATTTTTTGAAGAGAGAAAAACCGGAGAGAATGTTACCGGTTATGGTCCCCGGAACGCTGCCTGTCGTGGCGGACACCGGCGGGCCCTTGTATCCCTGTGCACCCTGCGCCAGGGAATACGCATTTTCCCCATTATCCCTGGATAGATGGCCATCGCAATCAGGCCCGCTGTGTCCGGGCTGCCTGCGACCTGCAGGATTTGTCTGGTCGCCAGGCCTTCATATCAGGTTCCGGCGACTGTTCTTTTTCATTGTCCCCGCTCCGGTAACGGATCTGCCGTGCGTCCTTGAAATTCCATTCCTCGCGGATCAGGGAACGTTCCCTGAGTTTCTGGAGGGCATACCTGACCGTTCTCGGGGGAAGCCCGGTCAATTTTCCTATCTCTTTGTGAGTGAGCGCCTCTCCCTTTGAAAGAAGGGAGAGCACTAATAATGCAGAAGGTGGCAACTTCATGATATCTTCCTTGTTCCCGGATTCCTGTACGGTGGCAATGGTACAGGCGGTTTTTATACCGGAACATCTATCGACATCTATAAAATATTCACAAGATACCGAAAGTTCATTGTTCGAACCTCGAGGTTCAAAACGCTGCATCGGTCCGGGCCCGGGCCGGGACCGGAAAAATCGCCCGGATACACGGGGTCCGGGACAAGAGATGTATCACCGGACAGAAAATTCTTTAATTGGCGAGAATTAAGGTGTATAGAATGGTAAAAAAATCAAAGATGGCGGCTCAAGAGGAGCCGATGAAACTGTTCTACATATTCTACAACCAGGAACGGTGGGATAACTGGCTTACCCGATTGAGGGAATCGAGTTTTGAAATAGTCGAAGGGAGCGATGACATGCCCGAAGGATTCCAGGCCCTGTATAATTTCGGCCAGGATATCACGCTCTCTGTGCTGAAGATCATCAAGCTGTACCAGAACAAGCGTTTTTCAATGGACGAAGCTGTCGGCAAACTCGACCAGGTCGAAAAGATCATCATGTCGGAAGCACCGCATGACGGGATCGAGGAGGTCGTCGAATCCCTCCAGCTCTCGATGCTCGCCCTTTTTGCGTCATGCAGAAAATTCCTGCAGGGGGAATACCGGACCGATATCAAGGTGCTCGTAAAGGAGGGGCGGAAGCTCATCGATGAGGATATGGAGAAGGCCCTTGATGTTGCCGCAGAAATAGGGGCAAATGTAATAAACGGGGCTACATGCTGCAGCAAATATGTCAAGGACGATATAGACCAGCCGACATTGTTCGACGAGTGGCTGATAGAGGCCGAAACGATGAACGAGGCCATGACGTCACTTAAGAATTTCGACGAGGAAGCCGGGGAAACAGTGTGATCGCCGAAAAGGCGAGGTTCCGGAGTGCAAGAAAACTTGAACGCCTGATCGGGTACCGCCTCCCCGTATCCGCCTTTCACGGGACGACCCTCGAGGCGATTTCAGGGAAACTGAATTTCGATCACCTCGACCCGGCAGTTCGGTCCCAGCTGCTCTCATTTTTTGAGGAGTTCCTGCGGTGCAACTGCCGTGAATCCCCGCTGTGCGATTGCCCGGCAAGAAAATTTGCATCGTTGATCATCGACCTCCGCGAACGGGGACTCGATCACCGGCAGATAAGCAGTCACCTGCTGGACGAATACGGGATCGAGATCTATCCTGCTGACATTCTCTCATTCCTTGAGGATTCGGTCCATGTACTCGAGGCTGTCAGGGATATAGCAGCCCTCGAAAACCGGGAATCGTTACAGGCAAAAGCAAACGAACATATCGGGCTTATAGCCCGGTAGCCCTGATAACCCTGACCCGGACAAGCCGGGTTACCTGAGTAAATCCCTTGAGTGCGGACTCCCCGTTATGCCGGTACCGGCAGCGAACATCTCTTCTAGCATCAGATCGATATCTTCTCTGGGAGTCGCACAATGCCAAGGGAACTTGACGAGCAGGATATCAGGATTTTGAGGATACTTGCTCCTGAATGTGAGGAGATGATCTGTTCGGGATCGGGAGTAGAATTCCGTTCGATCCTTCCGCCGGTTGCCAATCATTATGCAAAGAGCGAGGAGGACTTCAGGGAACGGCTTGGCCGACTGAACAGGGAGGACCTGCTGTACCTCATCGGGAAGATGCGCTCGGGCGAAGAAAGCGTGGCATGTATTCCGCCCGAAATGGCAGAGGTGCTTGTCGATATCGTTAACCGCAAGGTAGGGAAATCCGAGGCTGACGAGGTAATGAATATCTATATGACCATGGACGAATGTTAGGTGAAAAAGCGGAAAGCGGACACGCGGATGCACCGGCCCTTTCCACGTTAAGGGAAATCCTTGCGAAACATATTGCTGCCCGGAACCCTGCTATTGAACCGGGGCTTTTCTCCTCCACCGTTAACCGGGTCCTGTTTGCTCTCGCAGCGGCCCGCCTTCTTGAGGCGGCGGGATGCTCCCGTGGAGCCGGTCTCGATGAGCTTCTCAGGGAGCAGGGTCTTTTAAAGGGATTATCGTCGTTTTTTGCCATATCAGGAAAACGTTGCGGCAGCAGGCGTCCCGGTTCTCCTGGGACGACTCCTGACGATGAACTGTCATTCAGGTTCGCTGAACTCGACACAGATAAAAAAATTGTCGAAACAGTCATAAACCTTACCAGCGAGGTTGCTTTCACCAGTGAGCTGAAATATTCCAGGGACGGGACCGGGGCAGGGGAGATCGCAACTTTTCTCATGCGGCAGGTCAGGTTATCCCCGGAAAACCGCATGGTTGTGAAAGAAACTGCCGGGGCAGGGATCCAATCCAGGTTCTATCTCCCGCCTGGAACGTATATCCCGGGAATTGCCGGGCGGGCACTGGAAAGGAGGCTGGCGAACAGGAGCCCGGTTTCGGGGGGATCCCAGACGATACTGGATCCCTGTTGCGGGACCGGACTGATGCTTTGCGAAGCCTTTGCATTTCTTCTCGACTGGCATTTGTGCTGGTACAATAAGCATCTCGTCCCCGTCCTCCGCGAGGGGAAGGACCCGGTATCGAGAAGCGTCCAGAAGATCATTCCAAAACCGTCCCGGGAACTGGCGACGCCGGGGTATAGCCCCCTCCCGGTGTACAGGGACGAGGACGGGCAGTATATCCTTTCGTGGTATGAAAAGGCAAGAATTCTCTCCGAATCAATATTCGGGGTGGATAGCGACTCTCAGGCAGTGATGGTCACCCGGCTGCTCCTGCTCTCGCTCTTTCTCGACGGCATGACGTATCCCGGTACCGACTCCTTCCGGCAGGATATAATATTCGGTATATTGTCGAGGAACGTCAGGTCAGGGAATATGTTGGAGTCTGAAGCCGGCCACGGATTATATACATTTTATGAATCAGCCTGCAATACCGGAGACGGTAATAAATCAACCGAAGGAAATGAATTTTCCCGTATTGCCAGGGAAGGAGGTTTCGATCTCGTTATCTGCCAGATTACCGGGCTTGCTGCAGGGGACGGGAATGATAATCGTGATTCCCCAGCAGGCACCTCCCGGGCAGGGACCGTCGCAGGGACCCGGAGCCGCTATTTATTGAGTCCGGGTTGTCGGCACTCAGGAACGGTGGGATATACTGCGGGGTTGGGACCGGCAGGTGGCAAAGGGCATCAAATGCAGCCCGGTTCAGGGCATGGCTTGCGACGTTTCAGGTAAACGAGATAATTATGTTCAGGGTTCCGCCGGAAGATAAGCGGCTTACTGTTGCTCCGGTTATGACCTGTATCACAAATGCCCCTGCCGTCCTCCCGTTTACCGTCATGATTGCCGGTGATATCCCTGGTAATGATGTCAGTGATGGTGTCCCCTTGTTCTCGCGGGAGATAGATCCGCACACCCTGGGTGGAAAGCCATGGATGTTATTCGAAGTAAACCCGTCGAAGATACTGGATAAAATAAAACACCGTGGATCCCCGCTTTCGCAGGTCCTGCTCGGGGAATATTTCCTGGCAGATGGCCCGGATACCGGGAGACTGATTATCGGTCGCGAAGCTGCCGCCCGGGTGCAAAAAAAAGATCCGATCGTACGGTCGTTCCTTCTCCCTTATGTCTGTCCGGATGAGATCACACCGTATACCCCGGTGGAACCCTGCCGTTATGTCGTCATTATGCCGGAAGGAACGACAAAGAAACTTGCCGGTGGCAACCATGATACTGTGTCCTGGTTCTCTCGCCACCACACAACGTTTTTCAACCTTATTGAAGGAATATCCGGGTCGTCCCCCGGAAAAGCGGGGTACCCGTGGGAATGGAGTGGACCGAACCCGCCTCATTTCCTCCATGGTCCTTTGCTGCTGTTCAGCCCCGGTACGAGGACATCCCGTCCCGGCTGGACAATAGCTCCCCACGGAGCATACCCGGGCCCGGGTGTGGTTGCTTTGCCCGGACGTGACCTCTCTCTCCTCGGTATCCTTAATTCAACAGTATTCTGGTTATATATGATGACTTCAGAGGCCGGGTTGGGAACGAACAGGTATGACAAAGAACGGTTGCATGGCTTCCCCCTTTATATCCCCGATCCTGAGTGCGGGCATGAGATGGAACTATATTCCACCATAACCAGACTTGTAAAACGTCGGATGGCCCTGTTGCCTGAATCCGGAAATTCCCTGTCAACCGGGGAGCAAAGCAGGATATGGCACGAGGCAGGCGCCTGCGAAAGCGCCATTAACCGGGCCGTATACACGCTCTATGGTATGTCTGCAGACGATGCAAATGCTGCCGGATACCTTGTTTTAAAGTATATGCAGAAATTGCAGGACAACAAACTGTTTTCGTCCGGCTGCCGGAAGCCCCGTGTCTGAAATCACATCCTGCCCCTGACACAGGATGTCAATTCAACAGGTTTTTTTGCCTGGTTTACCTGTATTGTATTAATAACCCTGAGGCAGGGAACCCGGTTCCTGTCTCACCACTGCAAGAGGATCGATGCACCCGGAGCTCGAAATATCATGATTTCTGTTCTTCTCATCGAGGACGATGCGGCCCTTATCGAGACTGACGCGGAACTATCTTGAAAGGAACAAGGTGGTTTCTGCAGATACTGCCATGTCGGGGGAAGACGCGCTCGCTAAAATTGATAAAAGGTCCTATGACGCCGTGGTATCGGATTACCTGATGCCTGACATGGACGGGATCACGCTCCTCAAAAAGCTCAGGTCTTCAGGTAACCGCGTTCCGTTTATCATATTCACCGGTAAATCACAGGAACAGGTAGTTATCGAAGCACTCAATAACGGGGCGGACTTTTTCCTCCAGAAAGGAGGCGACCCGAAAACCCGGTTTGCCGAGCTTGAAAATATGATAATGCAGGCAATTTCACGCCGGAATGCCGAGGAAGGACTCAGGGAATCCATCAGGAGGCTGTACGATATCATCAATTTTATTCCCGACGCCACATTCGCCGTGGACAGGGAGGGAAGAGTCGTTGCATGGAACCGTGCGATGGAAGCGATGACCGGCGTACCGGCGAAGAAGATGCTTGGCAGGGAAGACCGCGAATATTCTCTTGCATTTTACCCGGAGAGACGCCCCCTCCTGATCGATCTGGTCTTCGCGCCGAGAGAAGAGATCATGCTCTGGGGCTATAACTCGGTGAAAAAGAAAGGAGCTGTTATTGAAGCCGAAACCGTCCTCATCAGGCAGGAAGATGATGTATGCTCCCTCTGGGTAACTGCGGCACCTCTTTTTGACGAACGGGGGGCCGTTGCCGGTGCAATTGAATCGGTCCGGGATGTAACAGGTATCAGGAAGGCAAAAGACTCCAGCAGTAGGTTTGAATCGCAGTTCAGGGGATTGTTTGAACATTCACCACTTGCAATCGCGTTATTCGACATGAACGGGGATTTCATCGAGATGAACCGGACCTGCCGGTCGCTGCTCGGACCAGGAGCGGACGCCCTGTGGAAGGATTTTAATCTCTTAAGGGGGCGGATCCTTCCGCCTTCGACCCAGGACTCGTTAGCGAGGGGAGGGAACGTAAGGTTTTCTGTCTCACCTGATCTGGCCCGGGCCGGAACCGCAGGCACAGTGTTCCCATCCCTTAACCTTGATATCCTCGTCATCCCTATCAGGAACAGGCAGAATTTTTCCACGTATGGATTTATCATGCAGTTCGGAGAGATCCATGGCACTAACGGGACGATTCAGACACAGGTTTCGTGAAACGAACATTGATTTATCCCCGATCTGCAGCAGGGCATTCCTAAATTGTCACGAATCGCATCCGATAGTAAATACGGCGATCCCGCCCGATTGACGGGATCGGATACCCCGGTGCCATGGACAAGGACGTAAAGCTACCTGATCTGAAACAAAGGATCATCATCCATATCGATATGGATGCGTTTTTTGCAGCAGTTGAAACCAGGGAGCACCCCGAATATATCAAAAAACCCGTCATTGTCGGGGCTGACCCAAAAGAGGGAAAGGGCAGGGGCGTTGTCAGCACGGCTTCATACGAAGCGCGCTTATTTGGCATCCATTCCGCCATGCCTATTTCGAGGGCATATGAACGCTGTCCCCACGGAATTTTCACAAGGCCGCATTTCGACCTTTACAGCAGAGTATCCGGGGAGATCATGGCAATAGTAATGAAGTACGGTGACCGGTTTGAGCAGGTGAGTATCGACGAAGCCTATATCGATATCTCTTCTGCGGGAAGTTTTGCCGGTGCACGGGACGTTGCAAACCGGATGAAGGTCGAAATAAGGAATGCCACCGGACTCTCATGTTCCGTCGGTATCGGACCTTCAAAAATTGTCGCCAAGATTGCTTCGGATTTCCAGAAGCCCGATGGCCTGACGCGCGTCAGTCCCGGGGAGGTATATGATTTTTTATCTTTGCTTCCCGTAGAAAAGATCCCCGGGGTGGGAAAAAAGACGCGAATGATACTTCATTCGATTGGGATTTTGTCAATCGGAGACCTGGCACGTGTCGATGTCCAGGAACTGATCGGCCTGTTCGGGAAATGGGGTGCCGTCCTCCATGATCTTTCAGCAGGGATTGATGACCGTGAAGTACGACAGGAGGAAGGTTACAAGTCGATATCGAGGGAAACCACGTTTGATGAAGATACAAACGATCTCCCTGAACTGGCAAGAGTACCTTGATGCAATGGCCGATGAGCTTCATGCCCATGTCCTCGGGGAAGGACTCAGATTCAAAACAATCACTCTCAAAGTCCGCGACGAACATTTCAGGACATATACCCGGTCAAAAACTCTTGAAAGGTTCACGGACGATATCGGGATTATAAAGGAAACGGCAAATTCTCTCTTATCGGGGACGATCGGAGGACACAGGATCCGGTTGATCGGACTCAGGCTTTCTGGTTTCGAAACGACAGGAACGCGACAGACCACCATTGAAGAATTCCGTTCCTGAAGAGGTGTAAATCCGTGATTTCATACGGCCCGGTATCCCCGAAATTAAAAATACCCGGGCTTTTTCGTTACCGGCTCTACTGAATTCATTGTAA
This sequence comes from uncultured Methanomicrobiales archaeon, assembly GCA_963809105.1. Lineage (GTDB taxonomy): Archaea > Halobacteriota > Methanomicrobia > Methanomicrobiales > Methanospirillaceae > CAIKOD01. The sequence continues at coordinate 1,440,788 of CAWEIC010000005.1, forward strand.
CACTAACGTATCATAAATCCGCAGGATGTGTGCAGCCCCTCATGCCCGTGAAGCATTGTCAGGATAACCAGCCGGCGGGATTAACAGAACCTGAACTGGTCGTCTCCGGCAAGCCTCCATCAGCAAAAGAGACACTTATTCGATCAATCATGGTAACGACAAAAAAATACGGATCCCCCTGCACCTAATTCAACGCACCTGCCTGATTCCTGTCATCTGCTGTCCCGGCATTCTTCCGCCCGATCTGCTCGAGAGAAGCGGCTGCCGCCTGCCTTACGTTTTCATCAGGGTCTTTCACGAGGAGCTGCAGAGCACTGACCGATCCCTTGGAGCCGATCATGCCGAGTGCCGTGGCTGCCGCCTGCCTGACATCATGCTTGCGGTCTGAAAGGAGTTTTATCAGCGGTTCTACGGCAGAAGGGTCGCCGATTTGGCCGAGTGCAATCGCTGCATTCCTTCTTAGCCACTTCTCTCCAGATGCGAGGGAGGCAATCAGGGGTTGTACGGCTCTTGCATCCCTGAGTTTCCCCAGCGATTCCGCTGCAATCCAGACTGATAACCGGGTCCCCGAGTGCTTCTATGAGAGGCGGGACCGCTTTTGGGTCACCGATTTCACCGAGGAAATCTGCAGCTTTTTCCCGGTCAAGCTGGTACCTGCTTTTAAGCAGGCCGATGAGCGTATCTACGTCACCGACGTGTTTTTTCATTTCTTTCGAAATGTCTTCTGTCCGTACCCCGCTTCCGGATGCCCTTCGTGCGTATCAGTATCAGGGTCGGTCTTCTCATCCAATCCGGCCATTCTTCCTTACGGTGCTATAATTCCAGATCCCGGGCAGACCTCATGATAGTATCGGTCGATGGCGATCAGGATACGAGGCTTGGGCGAACAAAAAACGCCACATTTAATCTCCGGTGAATTTTGTTCCCCTGCACTCCGCCATCTTTTGAGGACGGCTACCCGTAACCGTAGCTATTTTCAGGAGATCACGTAGCCACGACGCGCAGGAAATTGCCGGTGGTCTGAAATATCCCCTGGCTCTTATCTCTCCCAAAAGGTTCCCGATTTGGGAATTAATAATATTGCGGGCGAATTTATGGTATAGGTAAGATGCCGGGTATGTTTCCGGTATCGGTCACGGGATAATTATATTCAACCGAAAATAGAACCATATCTTCAAAAACCAGTTGGTTGTCAGGTGCCGTTCGTGCAGAACCCCGAACGGAGTAATTCCTAATATTTTTATACCCCCTCATTTCCAGTGGAGCGCAGGCAATAACCGGGAGATTTTATACAGTTGAACCAAATAATCAGGTATTCATAATTCAGGAAGATCACGATGTTTGACAAGTGTCCGGGTGCAGCCAATGTGCGAACTCCTACGCTGGCCATTAAAAAATGTCCACGGTGCGGCGGGGAGATCGAGGTCTTCTCGAACGATGTCAGTGTAAAATGTGGCAAATGCGGTTACACGGTTTACAATGATATTACTTCATGTGTCCAGTCCTGCAGGTACACAAAGGAATGTGTTGGGGAAGAATTGTATCAGAAACTTATTGATCCGGCAAGGAAAGCAGAACGCCCGAAATAAGGCCTGGTATACGGACCGTTCAGACTGTTGTATTATTCCTGAAATGACCAGGATTTAAATCCGGTGTATCCTGAACCCTTCGGAGATTTTTTCAAATTTCAGGATACATAAGGCTTGCCGGACCTTTTATTACTTTACATGCCCTGTTTTTCCACAGGAACCGGTATGAAAATCCTGTGTGCATATTATTCATGGAAGGGCCATACCCGGAAAGTGGCAGAACAATTGTGCCATGCCACCGGGGCGGAACTTTCGGAAATCGTTCCAGAAAAAGAACCGTCCGGTATGGCAGGCAATGCCATGCGGGCTCTATTCGGGTTTAGTTCCCCTATAAAGGCCGGGATTACAGACCTGTCAGGATACGATGCCCTGATCCTTGCATCTCCTGTCTGGGCACAAAAAGTCCCGCCGTACGTGAACGAATATGTCAGCAGGCTTGCCAACTGCAACGGCAAACCCTGCTATGCCATCGTGGAAATGGGTGGGTCTGGAGCAGAAAAAGCAATCAGGCACCTTAAAGGCAGGCTGGAAAAGAAAGGTCTTATCATGAGAGGATCCACGTTTACTATCGAGAAAGATGTTGATTCGGGAAATTTTTCGGAAACTGTCAGGAACTTTGCCGAATCCATTCTCAAGGAAACCCAGGGGCACTCATAGGTTCCTCTTTCATTGCGGAAGAGAACAGTTCACCTGACAGTTCCCAATGTCAGGTATCCCGGGGCGAACGTTCTCCTTTTTTCATTTGCTCAACAAACCCTCCCGGCCGGACGTCAGCTGTACGTCTTCCATGAAACGGGAAAGCAACAGCACCGATCCGGTTAAAAAAGACCCGGAAACTACAACAATGCACCCTGTTGGCTGTCGGGACTTTTCCTTCATCCCATCCCGGGGGGATGAAAGTATTCGCGAAGTTTATGCTGCCGCAGGGGTGTTCCCGGGACCACGTTCCGCATGCCATTTGGTTTTGAACCTGCATCTCCATGGTACCGGGGAATAAGATGAAAATGGACATGGCCGATCACCTGCCCGGCAGCCTCGCCTGCGTTCACTCCGAAGTTGTAGCCCGATGGATGAAACTGTTCCTGCAGGATTGCCCGGGACCCTGTCACGAGGTCCATGATGGCATATCTTTCTTCTGCAGTCGTATCGAAAAAGTCGGACACGTGACGGTATGGTATGATCAGCAGGTGGCCCCTGCTTACCGGGTTGATGTCCCACCGTGCATAACAAAGATCATTTGAAAGCAGGATATGTTCCGGAGACGGGTTGCAGAATGGACAGGAAACAGATTTATCCCTGTATTTGTCGGTGTCTTCTTTCCGGGTATCCGAAACCTGCCCCGGGTTTACCGACAGGGTATCCGGGGCCGGCTCACGGTCTGATTCTGGAATAAGCTCGGCATTAAAACCCCTGGCTGCTGTGCGTGAACCGATCTTACGGGAGCCCATAATTCCTCCTGCCGGGCGTTCGCGGGACTGTTCTGCAGGGTATAATCCATGCATTTTCAATAAAGGTTGCGGTTCTGAAATAGATCCATTTCCCGCATCAGACCGGGATAGGGTCGCCCTTCATGACCCGGTAGATAAGGAGAATGACAGCGACCACAAACGCCCATACCATACCAACTATCCACGCAGTCGCATTATAGAGGGCGGTATACGGTTTGACCGGGTCATGCACGAGCACTAATGCGCTGAAGAAGAATATTACGATCGTAAAAAGGCAGAGCAGGTCGAGAATTGTGGATTTGCGGAAGGGTACATATGCAGAGCGCCACTCGGTTTTCTTTACCTGCCACCGGAAAAGAACCGCTGTAACGATAAGAATCACCATGAGTACAACGGATGGTATCATGCCGGGTGCCGGGATATGGCTGCCGGTATGGATGAGTGCCAGAGCTGAAAAGGTTTACGATGAGGGCAAGGGCCCACCCTCGTTCACTAAGGAGGGGAGTATGCGGACCTCTCGGGAACACCCTCGTCGCAAGGTAGAAAGTCAGCACTCCCTGTACCGAAGCCCACATGACAATGTTTACCAGAACCAGTGTCACCCAGTCGACACCGAGAAAACCGGGCCTGAAAAATGCCGAACCGCTTGCAAAAAACTGGTATAGTGTGCCGTAAAAAAACGCCATGACCGGGAAATGGTAATCGCGAAGCCTGAAACGGACGATGAGATCCTCAACGAGGGTGAATAATGAAAAATACAATACAAACAACGTCAGCAGCTGGAGAGGATCCGAGAACAGGGCATTGATACCCCTTAGAGAATATTCAAAAAGCAGGTTAAATAGTGTCGCTGCAAGGATGAGTAACCATTGATGGGTACTGCCCCCCATCGTATGAGTTATATCAGCGATAGCGAATCAGCTCACAACAGGTAGGATGTAGTTCCGGGTTTTTAAAGTATCTCACGGTTGAATCAGGGTTGATAGAGATATTCCTCTTCCGGGCACCCTGATAACCGATATAATTCTCAACGCTGGCCACCGGCTTAAGACGGGACTATGTAATTGCCCGGGAATGGCCTGGAAAGCGACCCGTGCGCATTCGGCCCTCATACAAATCAAGGGACGTATGGGACGGGTTTTTTCCCTCTCCGCAGGTATTGATGATCAATCCCAGGAAAGGCCATCGTCTATAGACCACGACTGATCCCGGCGACAGACTGCAAGGAGGGTATCGATGTCCTGTTCGTTGTTATAAAGGCCGATACCTACCTGTACTGCATATCCGGGCAGTCCGAGGCTTTCCATCCTGGCATCGAGTTCTCCTCCCGCAGACCCCGTCAGGACATCGGCTTCGTCTTCGAGATACCGGGCCATATCGCCGGGCCCGATACCCCTGAGACTAAAACAAACATTACCGATCCGGCGACCGGATTCCGGGGCAGAGTAGAGGGTGATCCCGTCAATGGCCGAAAGTCCTGTTATCAAACGTTCGGTGAGGCGATGGTCGTGATCCCTGATCCAGTCCATCCCGATCCCTGTGAGGTAATCGACAGCTGCACCGAGTCCGACAGACCCGGCTATATTCGGAGTCCCCAGCTCGAAATACCCGGCCCCCTTTCCGCCGGCAGGTTCCGGTGCCTGCAGGATCCCGGAACCCTGGCCATGTGCTGCCGGGAGTGTTCCGGTATCCCGTATCCACAGGACTCCTGTCCCGGTCGGGCCGAGCATCGTATGACCTGAAAAACAGAAATAATCCATGCCGAGCCTGGTGACATCCACAGGCATATGGGAAACGGAATGGGACCCGTCGACGAGAACCATGGTCCCGTTTTCATGACAGATGGAGATAATCTCTTCCAGGGGTGCGACGGATCCGAAGAGGTCCGAGACATGAGAGATAATGAAAAGGCGGACATTTCCTCTTCCGGTTAATTCTCCGAGCCGTTCAAGGTCCGGGCTGTAATCGCTCCGGATCGGAAGGGCGCAGAGAGACAGGTCGTCCCAGACAGGATATCTCCAGGGCAGAACCGAGGAACCGGGCTCGGCCGGGCCGGTGAGCACCATGTCACCCGGCCGGAACCCGGTCCCGTTCCTGACAATTTCCATCGCTTCTGTAAGACCGTGAGTAAAAACCGTGACTCCCCCCTGACCCGGACTCCCCCCGATAAATTTCTCTACTTTCTCGTGCGCGTGCCAGTAGCGCTGGTATGCAATTCCAGCGAGCCTGTGTGAACCGGTCATTGCACCGGCCCGGTACTTACGCTCGTATTCAAGCATCGCCTCAAGGACCGGTTCGGGGGAGAGGCTCATGGTGGCGTTGTCAAGGTACACAAAATCGGTAAGCAGGGAAAAATCCCGTCGTATCCTGTCAGATTTTGCCGAATCAGAATTTTTGTCTTGTGTTTTGCAGGGATTATCACACTGACCGGGTCGAGCGGCTGTCTGCCCGGCAGCATTCCCTGGTACCTTTCGAAAAAGCTCACCGCCGCTGTTGGTCTCGATAGGTGACTTTTCCACTTTTTCGGAAGCTACGGAAGCTCCCCGTTCGGAGAGATCAGGCGTGGGCCGTTGGCTGCTGCGTCCCGGGTCCGCCTTCAGGGTCACACTACCGTCCGGTGACTCCCGTAACCCGATATTTTGTTCCCGGCACACTTCCTGCATTTTCCTGGGCAGGTTTTTCCATCGCCAAAGCCCTAAGCTGACATATTCCGCGGGCAGCCCTTTTTTTGCCGCCCACGAGACAAGGGCATCGGACCACCGGGAAGCGAGATCGGGATGAAGTGTTTTAAGGCCTTCAAACTCGCTTTCGAGCATCGAAGGACAGGGATAACATCCGATCCGCTCGATGCCGAGATCGTACAGGGGATTCTCAGGCGCTTTCTGCCACCAGAGATAAAGGAACACTTCAAGTGCTCTCCAGTTCCTGATCGGAGAGATATTCATCTGGAGCGGGTTGAGAGGATTATTGAAGGCAAGTTCGAGGCCGGCCCGGTTCCAGGACTCGTACCACCTGTTTCCCTGCAGGGTGATGCAGGGCCCGGTTTTGGCAAGATAAATCCGGAGCGGGTTTTGTTTTAGCAGTTTACAGCACCAGCGGTTGTCTTTGGCAGGGGGGCCGGCTTTCGGGACTGCACCCCAGAAATCTCCCGCACCGCTGACAATTTCGACGCCCATCGACCTGATGAAGTCGATGGTTTCGGGAAATTCAATCCCTGTATCGATAAAAAATGCATTGTTTACTCCCGCTTTTTTTGCAAGCAAAAGGACTGCCGTACTATCTTTGCCGCCCGAAAAGGAGACATTAACAACCGGCCTCTTACCTATATACTGTTTTATCGCCCGTATTGCGTTTCGTTCAAGGTTTTTCAGGTGATACCTGTTCTTTTCGATTACCTCGTCCCAGTCCGGATCCGGGACGGTTACAGGGGTCACGTGGGCAATTTCCCTGACCCTGATCCATCCGTCGTTAACGATACCCGTTCCGAATTTTCCCCGGTACCGTACTATCAGTGTCCCGTCAGGTCCGTCGTACCTGATCCGGAACTTTTTCCCCCGACCCTCCCTTTCGTGCTGCGATCGTTGGGCATTTCAGCAGAAGTCCCGAGGTCCAGGATTCCGCGGGTTACATAAGGTAATACGAACCTGACCGCCTCGGGCGAAAGGTCGAAACTGAATCGTCTCTTTACCGGATCGAACGTAAGCCATCCGAACCTGGTACCGTTCGCGATTACGAGGTCGTTTCGATCGAGACCGCCTGCCTTGTTCAGAAGGAGTATTTTCGGAACGGGACAGTCTCCAAACCTCTCCCTTACAAGCCGGGTGATGAGCTCCCGGTCTGCCGTAAGTGCAGGTCTGACGTCGTACGGTTCGAGGAGAGGCACCGGAAACCCCTGGGAGCCGCATGCACATGATCTCCCGATAAGCGGTATATTGCACTGTTCGCACCAGTAGAGGATCTTCCTGACCGGGGGCTCCTGCATCGACAAACAATTTGGTCCGGTTTCTCATAATAACGATGTTCGGGTACTGCCGGTGAAAACAGAATCTCCGGCAATATCCTAAAATCGGGCCTGGATGATGCTTTCTGCCATAACCCGCTTGATAACAATTATCGTAGTGAGCATGCAATCACTGGTTGAATGCCGGTGATAAACCTGAACCTGGAGCGGAATGGACCACTGCCTGTTGACTCCGTGAGGAGTCCGGTAATCGCTGTGTCAGGCAGGCCGGGACTGCGATTATGATAGATATATCGGTTGCTGCCCTGATTCTCATTATTACAGGGATTCTCGCCGGTCTCTCATCAGGTCTCCTGGGCCTTGCCGGATCGTACCTGGATAATCCCGTCATGTTCTGGCTGCTTTCCCATTTTGGGTATGATACTACTACAGCAATACGCGTGGCATTCGGCACAAGTGTTGCGATTGCTTTTGTTATCGCCTCGGTTAATTCCTATGAACACCAACGGAACCGCTCGATTGTCTGGAGAATCGTCTTTCTCCTCGGAAGTGCAAGTATCATCGGCGGGTTAATCGGGGGCACGCTTGCCACCCATGTCCCCGGGGGACCGTTGAAAATCCTTTTCGGCCTGTTCCTGATCGGCTCTGCGGTCCGCATGGTGATGCCCCTCCCAGAGGAGTGGGGAAAGAAAAAGATCGAATGGTATTACTGGTGTGTCGCGGGACTCGTATTCGGGATCGTGTCAGGCCTGCTCGGTATCGGCGGAGGACTGATGATACTGCCGGCGCTGGTCTGCGTTTTCGGTGTCCCGGTCCATGAGGCAATGGCGACCTGTTCGGCCTGCATCGTCTTTTCCTCGGCTGGCAGCACATTGAGTTATATCGTTAACGGCCTTGCCGCGCATGACCTGCCTCCCTATTCCCTCGGGTACGTTAATCTCATCTTCTGGGCGGCTATCGTGATACCGACGGTTCCCTTTACCATTATCGGGGCACGCCTTTCCGACCGGCTCTCACCCCGGAAACTATCCTTCATATTTGCATGCCTCATCGTGGTAATAGCATGCTATATGCTTGGGTTAATCCCCCTGTCTTAACCATGCCGCCTGAAAAAAGTAATAAAGACAGGAAACCCGGACTTTATTTCGGGTATAAGACAATTTTTTGGGATCCCATTCCCTTCAGGGAATATTTGCCGCAACAAAATCATCCAGGAGGTGGCCCTTCTTACCGATCACATCCCGGACCATGATCCGGCACATCCTCGATGTCAGGAGATAGCTTTCTCCGAAAAGGTCAAGCCCCCCGCAGGAAAAATCATTGAGGGTGAGGGGGACCGATCCGGTATCGAAGGCTGGTCTGCTGCTGACCGGGCACACGATCAGCGAACCGGTACCAACTGAGGAAACCACCACACAGGGTCGGACTTTCATCCCGGATTTCGCGTCTATCCTTACAGGGGCAAGTACAACATCACCCTTCACGAACAGACTCATATACAACAACTGTTTTTCACGAAGGGGGATAAGCGGATTGATCGGGTTTCGCAATTATTGAAATCATCCCGTCCGTATCCCGGGATATCGTTTCAGATAACGTAAACCTCCGGAATGTCGAAACCTTTTTGATCCCTGCCCATCGAATCCGGTGTTACGCACCCGGTTGATGACCGGAACATTTTTTCTTCCCGAAGCGAAGCGTCATGATATGATACGATATCAGACTATTGGGCGGTTGACAGGTTCCGGGGCGGTTATCCTCCTGCTGGTTGTCCTTGTAATTCCTGTAACCGCTTCATTTGTCTTTCAGGGTGTCTCGGTCAGCCCGGAACCGCCGCTCGCACCGGGACAGATGGTTTCGGGCAGTTCAGAGCTCGTCATCATCCCGCAGGGCGGATCGACTACGTTTATCGGGAACAACCAGCTCCAGCTGACAACGCAGCTCGAAGGTGCCCGATGGAATGTCGTCGTGGTCGTCGACGGTAAACCCGCCGCACAGTTACCGGTCAATGGCAATACCGTGTTTATCAACGGTTTCCTTCTCTCGTATCCCGTATCAAGCGATGTTGCAGTGTCGGTAAACGTTAACGGCACTGTTCCCGCAACTGCCGGTCCCGATCTGGATATCGTGCAGGCTGTCCACTGAATAATGCGGGCCAGGCAGTTCCGGGAAGCCTTCAGTCGGTATCGGAGCCACTGGGCGTACCTGCTACCCCGGTTCCTCAGACGAGCCCTGTAGAGCCGTCACCTGTCCGGACGACAGCCGTACCGACAAAAGCGACGGGTTTTTCATGCGCCGCAGGTGCCGGAGCCCTTATCATCTGCTGCCTGATCGTCAGGGTATACGGCCATGTCCGGAAGACCTGAACATGCCGGTTTCCGTATTGCTGTAACGAGCGGCAATCTTTTTTCCACGGTCGCCGTGTTTTTTCCAATCGGGCAAATGAACCCAGAGGATACCGGTTCCGTGTGAGAACCTTGTCCGGGGCACGCTTATGCGGGTCCGGCATGATATCAGACTCACCCGGGAAAAGGATTTGTTCCACTATATTCCCTGGATTACCGCCGGGATACCTGAATATATTCCAAATCCGGAACCCTTACCAGGTGAAATGTCCCAAATCCGGGTCCCGGCAACAAAGGAGCTTATCCTGCCGGTAATGATCAGTCGTCCAAATCGAAAAGATCATCTCCCTCATCCAAATCCGAATACATGTAGGCGTCAGGATCGCGGTCGAACTCTTCCTTGCACACCGCCGAACAAAAATAAAATTTCCTGTCTTTATAGGTTGTCTCATATTCTGCCCGTGATTCGTTCACTTCCATCCCACAAACCGGATCAATTGCCATTTCAGATCTCCCGCGGTTATCCAGAAGTACTTGAGCATCCTATTACATCCTGATAAATAATTATTTCCATGAGGCCTATCCGGTTGCCGGTACCCGGAGTACCTGTCAGGGTTCCTTATCCATTATCACTCTCAATAATTCAGGATCCGGGGGGAAATGTCAGCCTATTTACACTCTATCCGCTCAAGCCGCCGGCAGGCTTCATCCAGTGTCGCGTCCTGTTTCGAGAACGTGAACCTGAGACGGTTTTCACCACCGTGAATGTAAAATGAGCTTCCGGGCACTGCAGCGACACCTACCTCCTGCACAAGGTACCGCGCGAATTCGGTATCGGGCATCCCGAAGTCGCTGATATCGGTAAATATGTAGTAAGCACCCTGGGGAAGGCGGCACCTGAACCCCGCTTTCTTCAGGCCCGAGAATAATTTTTTCCTCTTCCGGTCATACAGCGAAGCTCACTCCCGGTAGTATGATTCCGGGAGTCTCAATGCAGCAATACATGCCTCCTGGAGTGGCGCCGGGGCGCCGACCGTAAGGAAATCGTGAATTTTCCTGATCTTTGCCGTCAGGCCGGGCCCGGCAAGGGCATAGCCTACCCTCCACCCCGTGACACTGTACGTCTTTGAGAAGCTTCCGATGGTGATCGTCCGGTCTTCCATGCCGTCGAGGGATCCGATGGATGTATGGCACAGGCCGTCATAGACGATGTGTTCGTAAATCTCATCGGTGACGGCAATCACGTCATAATCGTTGCAGAGGTCGGCGATGAACCTGACTCCCCTCTCGTAAAAACTTTTCCCGTTGGATTATTTGGGGTATTAAGGATAATTGCACGCGTTTTTTTTGAAAAAGCACTTTTCCAGGCTTCTTCGTCAAGCAGGGAATCATCCCGGAACGGGACGAAAAAGGGATCCGCGCCGGAAATAAGGGTGTCGGGTCCGTAATTTTCATAGAACGGTTCAGGGACAATCACACGGTCGCCGGGCATGACCAGTGCGAGCATCGCGGCCATCATCGCCTCCGTAGAACCGCAGGTAACCGTGATCTCTGTTTCCGGGTTGAAATCCATACGATTATGCTGGTGGACCCGTTCGGCGAGGGCAGTCCTGAGATCACGTGAACCCCATGTTATTGCATACTGGTTGATATCGGCCTGTACGGCTTCACATGCAGCCTTCTTCAACTCGTCGGGACACGGAAAATCAGGGAAACCCTGGGCAAGGTTTACCGCATTGCAACTGACCGCGAGCCGTGTCATCTCCCGTATCACCGATTCGGTAAAACAATCCGCCCGTGATGGATGCGTGGCTGATGAAGATCCCTGATTAACGTCTCCTGGTGCCAAAATAACCTCCCGTACCTGGTTTTATTCTCCCTGAATATACCCAGAAGCTATCAGGAGCGGACCTGAAAAATATGCCGGTTGTTGTCCGGTTATCGCCTGATTGTCGTCAATCAATCCCGTTTCCTGCAGTCCGCCCATCAGGATTTGCGGAGGTATGGCACAATTTATTATAGTATTCTCTCATTAGCTAAATTCATTAAAGGATGATCCGAATGCAGAAAATCTGGAGTTCATGTGCTGTTCTTCTCCTGGTTGCCTGTGCATGTGCGGGGTTCGCAACCGCTGCTAGGCCGATAGGAGGGGACCAGGGATGGTACGAGGTTATGTGCAATGTTGATGGTGCGACGGTCACCTTCGATGGCCAGAATGTCGGGACGATCAACAGCGGCGTGCTGTATGTTCCGGTCTATTCAACCGGGACACCGTATACGTCGTACAGTGTCTCAATGCCTGGCTATACGACCTATACGGGGCAGATCACTTCCACTCCAGGGATAGGGGAGTTTGTGACCCTCTATGCCACACTTAATCCCCTGCCGACCGAGGCACCTACAGCAGCGCCCGCACCGATTGGCGGGGATATCGGATGGTACCGGGTCAATTGTAACGTGGACGGTGCCACCGTCTATTTTGACAACACAAACGAGGGACAGATTACCCAGGGCACGCTTACGGTCCAGGTCTATGTCACCGGTACCCCGTTCCAGACATACAGTGTGCAGAAGAATGGTTATGTGCCGTTCACTGCACAAATTACCCAGTATCCTGCAAAGGGCCAGACTGTTGACCTATACGCGACACTGAACCCCGAACCGACTCCAGTCCCGACAACCAGGCAACCCATCCCGGCAGAGATCAGCGTGCTTGCCCTGGTGGTTGCCGGGCTGGGCATGGTACTCCTTGCAAAAAGGAAATAATATTTTTTTCTCGTTTTCGCCGCGTATTCCATAACCTGTTTTTACCGGGACATAACGGCTGTCGATACTATTACATGGGTCCCGGTGGATAACGAGTCATTGAACACGAGGTACTGTTATGACCAGGGTTAAGTATGGAACACATGTTTTTATGTACCCGATGCCGGTCACCCTTCTCGGGGTGAATATCGGCAATAAACCGAATTTCATGGCGCTCGGCTGGGTCTCCCGGGTAAACGCCGATCCGCCCCTTGTGGGCTGCGGGGTAGCAAAAAATCATTACACAAACAGGGGAATAATTGAGAACAAAACATTCAGCATCAACATTCCAACGGTATCGATGCTTGAAAAAACAGATTACTGCGGACTGGCATCAGGGAAACTATTCGATAAATCTTCGCTGTTCGAAGTGTTCTACGGAGACCTCGGGTCGGCCCCGATGATCGCCGAATGCCCGCTATCCATGGAATGCAGGCTTACAGAGACCATAAAAAACCCGTCAAATAATTTCTATATCGGGGAAATCACTGCGTCTTACACGGAAGAAAAATATCTTACCGGCGGCCACCCGGATATCAAAAAAATCAATCCCCTCCTTCTCACCATGCCCGATAACCGTTACTGGACCGTAGGGGAATATGCCGGTGATGCCTGGAAAGCAGGGATGGCCCTGAAAAATCAGTCGGACAGATAATCCGGGAGTGACCTATGCAGTACCGCACAATGAAACAGGCAGGCATTGAGACTTTCGGTCCTCGGGTTCGGGTGCATGCGTCTCCCGGTGACTGCAATGGGAGCAATCGATGAAAAGCCGGCGACAGAGATGATCAGGCATGCAGTCGATTCAGGAATAAACTATTTTGATACGGCGTATGTCTACCACAACGGGGAGAGCGAACCGTTCCTCGGACGTGCGCTGTCAGGCGGGTACAGGGAGAAGGTCAACATCGCCACGAAAATGCCTGTCTGGGCCGTAGAAAAAAAGGAAGATATGGACCGGTTTCTCGACGAGCAGATGGAGCGGCTCAGGACCGATTCTATCGATTTCTACCTCCTTCACGGCCTGATGAACACGACATGGAACAGCATCGTGGACCTCGATGTTTTTGAATTTCTCGACCAGGCCCTTGGCGATGGCCGCATCCGGTTTGTGGGATTTTCCTTCCATGATTCTGTCACGCTGTTCCGCGAGATCGTAGATGCGTACCCCTGGACGTCCTGCCAGATCCAGTATAACTACATGGACGAGAATTACCAGGCGGGACTTGAAGGGTTACGGTATGCGGCGGAAAAAAACCTCGATGTAATGGTAATGGAACCTCTCAGGGGTGGCACACTAACCCGGCAGACAGACGAGTTCAAAGCGATCTGGGAGGAATCGGGTGTTTCCCGCACACCCGCCGAATGGGGCCTCAGGTTTGTCTGGAACCACCCGGAAGTAACAGTCGTGTTATCGGGAATGAGCAGTTTGGCCCAGCTCAGGGACAACCTCGTGTATGCGGACCGGGGGCTTCCCCGGACCCTGACCTCTTCCGAATGCGCAATTTACGAAAAAATCAGGGAATTGTATCGCGAGAGGATGAAAATTCCCTGCACGAGGTGCGGATATTGCCTTCCCTGCCCTTCGGGAGTGGCAATTCCCGATTGTTTCTCAATGTACAACGACGCATTTATTTATGACAATGTGGGAAATGCACGCCTCGTGTATGAAATTTTTTCGGGATTCGGCGGTGCCGCGTCCCTTTGCCAGGACTGCGGCGTGTGCGAAAGCCTTTGTCCCCAGCATCTTCCTATCCGTAAATACCTCCGTGACGTGACGGACCTGTTGGGAAGTTGAGAGGGATCCGGATTAATTGCAAACTATTATTTTCTCTTTTTGGTTAATCTCCAGATGATACGGATGAGCGAAAACCCGATGGAACTATTTCAGAAGGAGGCACCTGGCGTTGCAGATGCATTTAACGACTTGATAAAGGCGATCGTGGCCCGGGATGGGCTCGACCAGAAGACCCTGCACCTTATCTACATCGCCATGAAGGCGTCGGTAGGAGATACGATGGCCGTAAAAGCCCATATTCCGATGGCAAAGGAGGCAGGTGCGACAAGAGACGAGGTAATGGGGGCAATACTGATGACGCTGACGGTTTCGGGGATTCGCGGCGTGGCAACATGCCTCCCTGAAGCCGTCAGGTATTTTGAACGACAGGGTGCGTGAGTCGGGCCCGATAACAATAATCGATCCGGCAGGATCGGCTGGCGGACGCTGAAGATATAAGCCGTGTTGCCTGCCCGGGGTAGTTTCCTGATGGAACGGGATCAGCCAGGAAAGATCAGACCTGCGGACCGAACGTCACGACAGGGTTACCCGGAAGCAACAATCCGGCATATTTTCAACCTGCACGGGGAAGGGCAATGCTGGCGGAAAAAAGAGAGTCTTCTGATGTGGTGGAAAGAGAGCCCCCGGCGATTTCACACTCCTTTTTCATAAAATCAAGCTCCTTCCCCGGGATCTCCATCTCTTTCCCGGACTTGCCGGCCTTTATAAAAATGATTACATCGTGTTCACCGGGTCTGATGCTGACAGTGACCCCGGTATAATCAGCACCGGCCAGATCCTCGAGGATCGATGCGATCAGGTCGTTCAGGCGGTCGGTATCTCCGCAGGCCCTGCACGGCTGTCCCGATGGTTCAAAGGTCACCTGATCGCCGGGAAAGAGAGGCACGCGGACCAGTCTCCTGATAAATGCCAGCATGTATTCGTCTTCGTTGTCGGCCAGGCTCATGAGATCCTCGTTATCAAAATCAGGTTCCGCAAACTGCGCGATGAAGAGACCCAGGGTGCTGTCGGGTTCGAAGACTTCTTTCTCTGCAGGCTGTTGGAATCCACGGAATGTTGTCATGTAATCCGAAAGGAGCCGCGCCACTCTCCGGATAAGGTAAGGATCGATGACAAGGTCAAGGCGCTCTTTTTTATACACGTGTTCAAGTTTTGAGGCTATCTGGCCTGCCTTGAGGGCCAGGTGCACGTCCCGCTGGTTGCCATTCCGGTAGTCTTCATTGAACCGGTGGAAGTCTTCAAGGATCTCATCGATTACAGAAATATTCAGGACCCCGGATATTTTTTCGGCTTCTCCCGATTCTTCGAGTTCTTCAAGAATATGTGCCGCCCGGTAACACCTGCCTGCCATAATAGTGAAACAACCAGCGATATGGTCCATCAGGCCTTCTGCGTACTGTGCCATCTCCTGTGCCCATTCAGGTGTGACCGTTGCAATTCCGTTAAGGGACCTTGCATCATCTCTAATTGATGATAACATTGTCCTTCCGATCTCTGCAGGCACGACTCGGCCGTGCCCGGGACATAAGATCCTGATATCTTCGTTATCGAGAAGCCACATTACCTTCCCAACGGAGTCGATGAGGTCCTTCTGGTTCCATCCCCTTGACCCTGCAATTCCGGGGTTTGCTGCGAAAAGCAGGTCTCCGATAAACAGGAGTTCCCCGATGCGATAGCAGACACCGTCAGGACTGTGTCCGGGAGTTTCGAATATTTCTATCATCTCCTCCGGACCGGATCCGAAAACCTGTCTCCGGATTCCCTGGTGTTCACCGATCGGGATATCGGCGTCCCGCAGATGCATCCTCTTATCTTCGCGCGGGGCCATCTTCCCGGGACTGCTCCCGGGAGCGTGCCGGTTCCCAAAAAATCTTAGCTGTACGTCGATCGGTTTCAGGGTGCGTCCGAACAGGTCTGCCTGGGTATATTGAGTGTCGGCTTCTGCAAGCAGTACGGCTGCTTTCTCGTGAGCAGCAAGAAGCAAATGATTCGGGGACCGGAAAAACGGGTGTGACTGGATTACCAGGAAATGGTCCACATGGGCATGGGTGAGGAAGACAACCACCGGTACCGGGTTTGCTTTGGTCAACGTTCCGACTTCCCGGGCGAGCAGGTTCATCTGGTCAGGAAGCCCGCCTGGATCGATCAGGACGACAGCTCCCGGGGTCGCAACGATATATGAATTCGACGAATTGGTATCAATCTTTTTCAGAAAGGGAAATATCCTGGCCTGATCCGCTCCCGGGACGACCTGCCAGCGCTGGTTGTCCAGCAGGTTACCGCCACTGGTCAATAGCATCCCCGTCAGATGGGAATATTGAAAATATTGTCGTAAATCCTGCTAGTTTCAGGATTTTGTTCACTTCGGGTGAGAGGGAGCTCAGACCAAACCGGTCTCCTGGCGACCTTAATTTTTTTGCCGTTGCCAGAAGGACCCTGAGTCCGCCGCTGCTGATATAAGTGACATTGGCAAAATTGACGAGAATTTTCCGGTTTCCCTCTGCGATCAACTTATTCAGCTCCTTTTCAAGGTCAGGTGCTGCAGCAGTATCGATCCGTCCGGTGAGGGCAAGTACCGGCATTCCCGCCCTTTGCTCTGTTGTTATTTCCATAATTGTCTCCTCCGTCGTTATATAGATGTTCTACCGGGAACCTTATAAGACCATTATGATATTGCTGCCCTGGCAGGATCGTGAGATAAATACAACAGTGATCATTCATTGCCCTGGTATTTGCTGCCATTTTGGACAACCGGGATCGCCCTCGGGGCCGTGGAAGATGCCCGATTCACCAAGAAAGAGTGTGACTTCCAACCCGGGGATGTTATCGTGCTGTACACTTATAGGGTCACCGGAGCCGATAGCGAGTCAGGGGGTATATTCGGCAAAGACCGGCTGCGCGAGATGATCCTCTCGAACCACAGCTGAAATGCTGATGAAATTATGCACACAATCCTGGCAGCGGTCGGTAAATTTTCTGCGGGATATCCGCAGTCGGACGATAGTACCATCATGGTTATCAGGGTGCTGGCCACATAACCAACAATAACTGCATACTTCCCGGGGAATGTCTCACATGCCGGATCTGGCTGAATTCACTATAAATGCGGAAATTTCTGCTTTAACCGGAATACTGGACGGGATCGGGACACTCCTCCGGCGGCACGATGTTCCCGGAGACCTGATCAGCGATATCGAACTGGCCGTAGACGAGGCAGTCACGAACTGCATCCTCCATGGTTACGCCGGCGAAGGAACCGGCACGATCCGCCTTACCGTCCGCCTGCTTCCTGATCGTGTGGCCATGACCATCGAGGATCAGGGAACGCCATTCGATCCTACTGCATTCGAACCAAAATCTACCGAAGGAGACATAGCTGACCGGGTTCCGGGAGGGCTCGGCATTATCCTGATCAGGAACGTGATGGACGAAATTACGTACCGGAGGGACGGCGGGAACAATATTCTTCACCTGGTAAAAATGATAAAACCCTGACCCCTGGCATTCGCGCCATTCTGCGCCCGTTTCCAATGTATTCTCCTGGCCAATCGTTTAATGGGGTCGGATAGATACGGGCCCAGGGTGTTCCTGACCGAAAGTGTCGCAATCAGACGGCTCATGATACATGAAGATAGCATTCGGAAACGGGCCCTGTTTATCATATCACTCCCGAAGGCCCACCCGGGTTTACCGATCCGCCTTCTGAATCCGGGGGTAGTCAAACACTCCGGTAAGCATCATCACTTCAAAAAATTTCGCAGTTTACCCCGGAATTAAATAATTCAGGATATTATTATGAGATCAGGTGAACAAAACGATGATATCCGGAATCTATTATGTGATCACTGTCATCGGCATACACTGCATTATAAGCACCCTGATAGCAGGTTGTTCAGGAATAAACCGATAACCATGACGGAAAAGGCCCAGGCGCCGACCCCTTCCGGAACAGCTATCCAGGCGGGGCACCTCGTAATAACAGAACAACAAAACAATGCGACGTTATCGGTGAACCAGGGAAATACCGTCACGTTGATGCTTCCTGAAAACCCGACCACCGGTTTTCTGTGGACCCTGACGACGACGCCCGGTCTCAATGTCACCGGCGATTCGTTTGTCCCGTCAGATAAAACCGGTACTCTGGTGGGTTCAGGAGGTACCCGTGTCTGGGAAATTGCCGTTAAAGGAACCGGCACACAGGACATTTCGGCGATATACAAACGTTCGTGGGAACCGGAAACCGGGAATGAAACGATATTTGGTATAAACCTGATAGTCCGTTAAGGGTCGCGGCTGCAACCCGGTCTTAGGTATCCGACAATTGTTTCAACGACCTCGGGATTGCCGGGTAACCTGATATGGCAGTACCGATCTCCTGCATGCTCCAGTATTCCAGGATCTTTTGGCAGTATTTCAACAATTGCCCCTTTTATGACCGAATCTGAATGGGGGACGATCCCGTCGCCAAGATATGTCGGGCAGTATGTCCCGTTGTCTGAAAATTCCCATGTTCTCCCGTTGAATGGAGGGAAAAAACCCGGAACCGCTGTTTTATTGGCGGTAAGAATTATCCTGTACGCGATATCATCCCTGATACCCACGTTCCTTAACCGCTCCATGGCACTGCTCCCGGGGCGGAACTGCTGTACAATCGTATCTTCCCCAGGGTCGTAGTTTCCTGGAACGAAAACCCCTGTCAGCATTTCAATTACCCGGGGACCGAAGACCGGATGGTTGAATAACTCCGCCATCGCTGACCCGTTATTGGGTGGACCGATACCGATGAGCTGGTGCACGGATTCGGATCTCTCAACACCGTCAAGGACTTCCAGCAGGTAGCGGGCGATACATGTACCCATGGAATGGCAGACGATGTCGACGGGGCCTGCGTAACCGGATGTTCTCCTCTTGTCCCTGATGAAATCGCGGAGTAATACCGCCATCTCTTCAAGAGGTACCCCTGCATGCCTGCTGTGATCGAATACCCATACCGGTACCGCTTCCTGGTCCAGCCGTGAGATGAGTCGTTTCCACACACCGGGGTGGCTTTTCCAGCCGTGGACGAGGATGGCCGGGACCTGGTGCGAGGCCTGCCCCCGTATTTCCGCCCGCCTGACTGCCTGTGCCATCATAAGAAACGATAATTCTGGTGCCGGGATCTGCACCCTGTCCTATTTTCCTTCGTCTCCAAGCGCTTCCCTGCTCCTCATCTGGTAGAGTACCATCGGATCCATCTCCCGGTATTCGGTATCTCCCGTTCGCATGATGATATTGATGATACCGCTGTTCACGATCATCTTTGAGCAGAGGAAGCAGGGCCAGATCCGGGTAATATCACCGGTTTCGACTTCAAATCCCGCAAGATACAGGGTGCAGCCTCTCGCCATTTTCCCGGCCTGAATAAGGGCGTTCATCTCGGCATGGACGCTCCTGCACCGTTCATAATTCGAACCTGAAGGAATATTGTGCTCCTGCCTCCAGCATTTGTTCAATTCCGTGCAGTCCATCTGTTTTCGTGGCGCCCCGGTGTAGCCCGTGGAGACGATGGTATTAAATTCGTCAACGATGATAGCCCCGAAATTCCGCCTGAGACAGGTGCCCTGGTTGGCGCACCTGGTGGCAAGGTCGAGGAAATAGGTATGCCTGTTGGTCCGCATCAGGGAAAAAATATGGAGAGACCGGTATTAAAACACGGTGGTCTTCATTGTGCCTGCCGCTATTCCTTTCGCATGGTGAAACGCCATTGGCAGAAGATCCCGGCAGGATGGGGGTCCGGAGGTGCGAAAATACATTCTACCTGGATATCAGGATCAATTACCTTCGCAAATCCGGTAAATTCAGCCCTGTGCATCTCGCGGCAGACATATTCACCGAGGCCCCGTCGTAACCTTGCCTCCTGGGACGGGCATGAAGGAACGGTGATCAGAACCTCGCCAGGCCGTTCTTCTATCTGGTAACCTACGATCAGAGCCCATGGAAAGTATCTGAGAGCCCTTACAAATCCTTTCAATCCCTTCTCCCCTGTCGAAAACTTTTGGATAATATCACTGGCGGCCATTGGAGTGACACGCCCCCATACCCGTTCATTCAGAGTTTCTGCGGCAGGCTGGCCGTAATTTTCGCTGGTGTAAATGAACCAGAATGCATCCACAACACGGTAATGCCACAGCAGGAATTCAAGATAACACCTTTTCTCGTCATCTGTCATTGTATCAAAAATTTCGAGATTCGTGATCTCCACCCGTACTATACTAATGGTATGAATGGTCCGGAAAGAAAAGATTTTTTTTCCATGGGAACCTGATCGATAGTTTTCATAATCGTGAACGGTAAACGGCTCACCGGCCGGCTAAATCAATATACAGGGGTTCCGTGGGAGAAAATGTTTGATAAAACCTCCCGATATCCCGACTTGAAATAATACTTATCTATATACCGTCAGCCATCCTCTATATACTATATATCGGCCAGAAACGATCGTGCAAGCTAACCGCCTTTTGATGATATGCAGAGGAAATAGAATCCTGTCATCACGAAAACAGCTGCACACGAACCGTACCGCATGTGGGTGCTCAGATTGGATTGTGACAATCTGTCATCGAAAAGATTCACAATAACATAATACAATGATCAACAGTTCTTTAAAACCTGAAGTTTACGGAACAAGGTCCGGGTATGTCATCCGTTTCACCTGTCCCGATTGCCATAAAGAAAATTCTATCGTTTACAATATGCCAAACGGCTATTATAAGGCATCCAGGGAAGGAACCTGTTCCCGGTGCAAAAAACACTGCACAGTCATGACTCCCGGGGAGAGATAGAAACAGTACGCCCGAAGTTAATTTAACACAGGAAAGGGCGATAAAAACAATAATTAAGGTTTTGCACTTCCATTAAATGCCAGATTTTTGATTCACAGCACATATTGCCATCCTTCCCGTTTCAACAGGGCTCTTCGTACCGGATAATCCGGCATGTACCTGCCGACTGCATTCCAGAACTCCTCCTGATGATCCTTGTGGAATATATGGCACATCTCGTGCAGCACGACATAGTCGATCTGGTTTTTGGGGGCCATGACAAGCCTGATGTTGAAACTGAGATGGTTATCCGCGGTGCAGCTTCCCCAGCGTTTCCTTATATTCCTGACCCTGAAGTCAGGAACGGGGATGTCCAGAACGTCTGAAAAAAACCTGACCCTGTCCCCGATGACCCGGAACGCGTGCTCCCGGTACCAGGCCAGTAGCTGTTTTTTTACATGATCCCTGATCGCCTGTTCCCGGACATCCCCGTGAACAGAAACAGTTATCATATTTTCATTCATTGCAACCTGGAGATTTTCGGCATCTCTTCGAATATTCAGGGTCATGGCGCTCCCCAGATAGTAAAATAATTCTCCCGGTGAATAGTTCCGGGAAAGTGTCCGGGGAACAGAACCGGCAAGGCCTTCAAGTTTTTTCAGGATCCATGGTGATTTTTGGAGAACTATCTTCCGGACAGATGACAATGAAAATCCCGCCGGGGCTTTCACTTCTATATATTCAGGACGATGGAGCATGATCGCAACGGTTCGTCGCTTCCGGGAATAGGTTACCTCATAGGATATTTCATGGTCCCCGTATCTCACCGAATCCTTGAGAACGGTTGCGGACTCAGGTAAAGCCGGGATTGGAAAACCCCCATGCCAACACTTATTAACGTTTAATTTGTTAAGTAATTTATAATTGCCGAAAACAGGGAAGATTTTTTCATGATTCCAGGTCCCTCAACGATTAATCCTGAAAAACCGATCAAGGCCTGGCTGATGCACTTTCTTTCATGGCGTTATCAACACAAATATACCTTCAATTTCATCGCCATTATTGCGTTTCTCATCCTTCTGCCACTTCTGGCCGATAATTCCGTCGCACAGGTCTTTATCGACATCCTTATTATCGTCGTGCTGATTTTCGCAGTCCATGCCATCAGTGATCACCGGACCACCCTGGCGGTTGGGTTCATCATGGCTGCAACGGCAGTCGTACTGGACGTGTTGTATTACCTGAGCGGTTTAATGAAATACTATCATAGTTCGGTGATCGTAGCCCTGGTTTTTTTTGCTTTTGTTGCAATAGTGATTTTCTTCGGGGTCATCCGGGAGCGGGATATCACTCTCGATACTATCGCCGGTGCCCTGTCGGTATATTTCCTCATAGGAATAAGCTGGGCCTTCGGAATTATGGCATTGGAAACCGCATCCCCTGGATCTTTTAACACCGGAGTGATTGGGGGAAATACCCTTAATCATCTTTCAGATTATATCGGTTACAGTTTTTCCGTACTGACAACGACCGGTAATTATAGCGTCAGTGCCCTGACTTCGACAGCACGGATGGTGATGATGTTCGAGATGATCATCGGTACACTCTATATTGCAGTCCTGATATCCTGGCTGGTAGGAAGGTTCATTTTCCGCAGCAATCCGAATCACTAGCCATTTTTCCGGTTTTTTCCGGCCCGTTCTTCCCGGCAATGACGTATAACCTGTATCACCCTTTCCCTGCCCCCGGCCTTTTTCCGTTCGCTATGGGCACGTGCATGACAGTACGGGCAGAGTGTTATGAGGTTTTTTAGGTTGTCATGAGTGTTGTCAGCATCGATATGATGGATGTGCAGATCCTCCGTGCCGCTGCAGATTACACAGGAGTGACCGTCCCGGGAAAGTACCTGGACCCGGAGTTCCTTCCATGCAGGAAGCGCATATTTTTCGACAGTTGTTATCTTCTGCCCTTTCAGGCCGCACGAGATGGTTTCCGTTTTATGCAATGCGTAGGGGCAAAATAAGCAGTTTTTAACGAACCCGTTTAACGCGACCCGCCCTTTGCATAGCGGAGGACAAGCCGGGTTAAATTTGTCGAGGGACACCTGATGATCGTTCATGGATTTACTCATTTCATGCCGGTTCTTGCAGAGCCAGGTAACAATTTCATGCAGAAGTATCAACGTGTGACCTTTCCCAGGTCTCTCAGGCCGGTCATGGACAGGGACACATGCAGATCACCCGGGTAGCCAATATGTATACGGGCTCTCCTGTTCGGACGGACCAGCTTGACAATGAAAAGGGGGGAAAGGTAAAATTAGTTGAGCAATCAGTCGTCTTTCATGTATACTTTATGGACCTCGACATCGACACTGTACATTTTCGGGTGTTCGATGAGGTCAAGTGCATTGATTTTTAAATCGATAAGTTCCTCGTAATTGAATGATTCATATTTTTTCACTTCCTTTGCCTCGTAGAAAACAACAACACCGTTCTCCATTTTTTTCGCGCTGGTTATATCATACATATTTTCAATTCTGGCCGATCAACAGATATGAACGTTTCTGTCAGGTGGCAGGAAGAGGCATAGTATTATGTCTCCTTTGAGCGTGGTATCTGTCATCCGTAAAACCCGGAACATACTGCGTGGATGACGTTTTCACGGGCATTACCGGTTCCTGCAATAAAAAAATCCCGCTGCCATAAAAGGAGTTATTCAGGTCTGATTGATTTTATCATTGTTATCAACGAATGTATCCTGCTCTCGTCACGTGCTTCACTCCGTGTAAAGCAGTATTCCCCGGTCACCGGGATGTTTTTTGCCGCGAGTGCCCTTTTCATCACGGCGAGCGTATCCCCTGGCTGGCTACCGCACGTGGCATATACAACGGCGGGTTTACCCGCCCCGCCAAGGATAGCCTTTATTGCAGCATTGATCGCCGGCGACGGTTTCCAGGCCCAGACGGGAGTTCCGATAATGAGGATATCGTAACCTGAAACATCGATATGATCCGGGGTGATCAGGTCTCCGCTCTCTCTTCTCGCCCTGAGACATCCGACGGTATACGCCGTAACCGCAGTGTAGGCTTCCTTCGATCTGATTTCAATCAGGTCTCCACCGCATTCTTTCCGGATTCTCTCTGCAATTTCCCGGGTAATCCCCGAATATGAATAAAATATAATGGCCGGTTTCATTACGCACATCCAGGGCGCTCGCTTCCTGAACCGGGACTCAGCGGGTTCATAGGTTCACCGTTCTTCTGCCATGTACTCGAGGTTAAAGCGGTATAAGTGAGTGAACCCGCAGTTCCTGCACCGGATTGTAAAATTCCTGCATCCGATCGAGATATCATGGGTGCCGTGGACACCGCAGTTCCGGCAGGCTGCCGGCTCTTCCAGCTTCCAGATGTCGAAGCAGCCTGGTTTAATATAATCACTCTTTGATGAGATGTCCTCGATAACAGGGATGTATGCCCTTGTTGCCCCGCAGTTATCGCATACCACCTGGGCAACATTCGGAACTGCCGTTATTACCTGGTCTGCCTCCTTACTGCAGTGGTAACACGTAGTCCGGTACTTTGTCGAAATGAAACGTTCCATGGATTATACTCGCGATGGCAGGAATAAAAGTATGGGTATGGCTGCAATAGGTGCTTTGGAAAAATTGACAAAATCGCCCAAAAAATGGGAATTACTATATATTAATGCGTTAAATATGATTTTCATGGCCGAAACCAATGAGAATCCCAGCGCGTTGAGACTTTTTGCGGCAGCCCTCCTGGGTATTGCCCTCGCATTTATAGTATTTTTTATCGTTACCCTTGGAATCGGGTTACTGAATGATTCTTTCCATATGGGTATACCGTTCACCCTTGATTTCAGGGAAAATCTGTTCAGTGCCGTCCTGCTTGCGGCCCTTATCATCATCTGCATAGCGGGATTTATGTGGATGGTCTACAGGACCCCGCCCGCCTCGGAAGAGATCGAGAAAGAACACGAGGCAGAGGAAGTAAAAGAAGCAGAGTGATACGTTAACGGGGATGCCTGGTTTCAGGGATTGTCCCGTTCATTGAATCATCCTTTTTTTATCCATCATCCATCAATAAATACGGAATAATGTTCCCACCAACATACCTGTTTAATTTTCTCTCTTGATCGACCATACCGGACCCGGTAAAAAATTAGGGTATAGTCACATTTCAGCGACTAATTTCTTATCTGATGAACACCCCCCCCTTGCGCCAACCCTGCCCCCCTTTGGGGGCGGGGGCGCTTGCGATTGTTCTGTATTACTGTGAAACGCCTGTTTTAATACAACATCATCACAATCGGGGCGCCACAGCGGCGGGGCGAAGCCCCCTGGAGCGTCAGTATTTTTCCCCATTATCAGAACACTATTTTGATCTGAATTTTGGAACGACACATTAGCTACTTTTTTCTCTCGTAAATTCCTTGACGAGTTGGTAGTTAAAATGACACTATACCCAAAAATTATATATATTCCTAGAATGTCGTGAGCGGCTCATCATCGCTACTCGCGGCCCCGGTTCCCTCCCGGACACCGGACATCAGGATAATCCCGATGATTTCGATGACCATGAGGACCATGAACGTGACATCGAATGCATGGGCGAGGTCGGTTGCCGGAATCGTATGGGCAGGGACGTTTGCGAATGCCGGACCGATGGCGGCTGTTGCAACAAGTGCAACGATCGCCACCCCGATTGACGAGCCGAGGTTCGTCATCATTTTCACCAGTCCGGAACTGGACCCGCGGTCTTTCAGGGGAGACTCGCCCATAACTGCGCTGTTAAGTGGTGAAAAGGCGATCCCGGTTCCCGCACCAAGGAAGAACAGGTAAATACTGATATGGGCGACGCTCGATTCTACGGAAAGGGTCGAAAGCAGAAGCAGGGCCAGGGCACAGATGACAAACCCGGCAATAATGGGTTTTTTAGTCCCTATTACGTCTGATATCTTTCCCGAAATCGGGGCCGTCAGGATCATGCCTATAGGGAGGGCAAGAAGGATGGCTCCTGCATTTCCTGTCGGGATTTTCTTTACCAGTTCGAGGTAAAACGGCATCAGTACCATCACACCGGCCATTGCGAGCTGGATAAACAGGACGTTAAAATTCTGCAGCGTGTATGCACGATTGGCAAAGAGGCTGAGATTTATCAGTGGCTGGCTTGTATGGCGTTCCCATCCGAGAAATACCAGCCAGAATACCAGCGAGATCACTAGTGCAATACCCCCATATAGTGAAGAGGGCCCCTCGATCGATGTAAGTCCGAATATCAGTGAGTCTGAGTGCAACGAAGATGAAGGCCACGCCCGGGATATCAATCCGGGCACCGGGTGAAACCGGTGACAACCTCGGAAGGATGTGAATGCCCATGAGGATGGCAACGATGCCGACCGGGACATTGACATAGAAGATATACGGCCACGAGTATACGCTCGTAAGAAATCCACCGATAACCGGACCGAGGGCAGCCCCGAGCATCGTGAACATGGCTACGATCCCAAGCGCCTGGCCTCGTAACGAGGAAGAAAGGTACGAAGTGACCATGACGGCTCCCAGTGCCGAAATCACCGCACCGCCTGCTGCCTGGAGCATCCTCGCCCCTACGAGGAAACCAATCGAAGGGGAAAGTCCGCAGAGGGCCGATCCGAGGGTGAAAAGCGCGAAGCCCGAGAGAAAAAGGTTACGGAATCCCCTGATATCCCCAAGTCGCGATGCGAGGAGCAGGAGACTAACGAGAACGATCAGGTAGGCATTAAGGACCCAGGAAACAGTGACCGTGGATACATCGAAGGATTTCGCGATTGTCGGGAGGGCGATGTTCACGATTGTCGCGTCGAGACCCGCCATGAAGGATCCGAGTGAAATTACCAGGACTATCATCAGGTCTTTCGAGGTCATTTTTGTCTTTGAGGTCGCATCAGTCATTGTATCGTACCCTTGCGATTGGTTTGACCGTGTACACCGAATAACGTGACGGTTTAATATTCTTGCCGCGTTGTTGAAAAAATCCGGTCGTACCGGTATTACTTATGATAAAGGACCAGAATCCGGATAAGAATGCAAAGGAAATGTTGCGGTGGGAATTTATGTGGCATCGGTATTCGTCGCCATTGCCCTTGTTGTCGAATACGGGGTAATGGGTCTGTCGGCAGGGATTAACAAGGCATTGATCCTCGGAATTTTTTCCCCCGACGGCTTAATCCTTGTAGGAATGGCCGTACTCCAGCTTATACCCGGGATTGCCCTTGCAATCGCGGCCATTTACCTTGCGTTGAAGATCATTGACAAATTAACCAGGGGTGTGGAAGAATTTGAAGAGCTCAAGAAGGGAAATGTTGCCGTGGCACTTGAAAATGGCAGGTGTGATCATTGCCGTGGCCGTGATTATCCAGTCAGGGGTAATCGGTATAACTGCAGCACTGGTCTGATCTTAATCCCATTTTTTTCTTCCAATTATTCTGCAGGTCCAGCACGGAGAATGGTCCGGACCTTTTTAAAAGAATGAATCCCGGATACGTAGCTGGCCTGCGATATATCTTTGCGGGCCGGGAAGGAAGCCAGGGCAGCGCGTTGTGATTTACATACTCTTAACAACCGTTCAGTGCTGCACATGACTCCCGTCGCAGAACGGTTTGTTGCGGGATTTCCCGCAACGGCAGAGGGTGAGCCGGTTCCTGACAGTGTACTGTCTGCCGTCTGATGACATCACCGGTATTCCCCCGCGTACCCAGAGCGGACCGTGCTCGCCTTTCGCGGGATACTCAATCACGACGATCGATCTCTCCAGTTCCGGCTCGATAATTTCACCGCTCCTACGGTCCCTCATCACCAGTCGTCCGGACGGGCAGTTGCAGGCTTCCTCGATGGCAGTCTCTTTTGCCTCGGGAATTCCCGACTTTTCCGTGAGGTTCCAGATCCCGCCAGCCCTCATGCAGAACCTTGCATGAACACAGAGCCCCCCGTAATCGTAAAGCTCCAGTTCCGGCCCCCGTGTAAGCTCCGGGTGCCTGAGATATGGCTCGTCACCGGCAGTCTCGGTACCGTCAAACCGGACCTTCGCATGCGTCCCATCGCAAAACGGCTTGTTCTCCGAATAGCCGCATCGGCACAGGGCATATTCCTGCTGGACGGGAAACCGCGTAATCGTCTTCCAGGTTCTGCAGTAGCCCTCGTTATCGTTGCAGATTTCGGCAACAATGAGCGGGACCCCGCCGGTCACGATATACGGGCCATTTTTCGTAACGGTGATCTTCATGGCATCGCGTTCTGATTGGAGTTCCAGGCATCATCCAGCGTTTGCAAAAGACGCATATTTTCCTCAACGGTTGACGTGATTGCATCTCCTTTATACCTCCGGAAACCTGAGCGGACTCAGGGTGCCCGGATACTAATGCTGAACTGGATGCAGGACATAATAAAGGATGGGGATAAAGAAGGTGACAGGTACACCCCGGTTCATTTTTGAAACTTCCGTCTGAAAACGACCTCAATATTCGCGTTCAGGCAGCCTTTCCGGTGCCCGGATGGGGTAAACCAGGGGGCCGGAACCGGGTCGGTGCAGGGCCTTTGGCAGCCTTTAGGGGAGGGGTGAATCTTCCGTATTCTGGGAAACGGGGTGTTAATTGGAGGTATTCTTCACAGGAAAGAAAAAGAGGGATTTTACGGGGTTTTCCAGTATGGGGTCTGGCAGGGGAAGGTAAAATGAGCCCGTATGAGGCTTATTTTTCCTACGGTTTCAAAAACTCGTATTTCAGGATTCTTCAACATGATATATCCCGGTCGTGTAGTCCTGCCAGGTGTAATTTACCCCTCAATTCATGGTTCCTTTACGTACTTCACTTCTTTGCTGATAAGCAGAACGTATTCCAGGAATAAATTGTCAATTACCAGACAATTTTTTTCCAATAGTATGCGAGGGATGGGATTCGAACCCATGGACCCCTTCGGGACCGGATCTTAAGTCCGGCGCTGTTGGCCAGGCTTAGCTACCCTCGCGCCTAGTACTATAGGATCAGGAATAGTAAAAGACTTTGAGTGGCCGGAGTGATCTGTTCTCCCGGAACGCAAGCCTTGAAATGATAAAAACAATTCAATTGCTGAAAGATCTTAAAAAATAACATGCCGTACCTGATCGTCTCCTTGCACCGCATGTTCCGTGAATCCGATAAGATTCACCAGTTGTCTGGCAGGAACCAAACAGAGACTGCAAAAAACGGATGAATCATTAGATTTCCCCGATACTATTCCTGTTATGGTTATAGTCTGATCTTCCTGAAGAGATACGCGCCCATAATGACCATAGCCGCTGTGAAACATCCGAGGACCCCAAAACAAACCAACGGATTAACCTGGGATATGCCGGTCAGGCCGTACCGGATACCCTCCACCCCGTACGTCAGCGGATCTATCATGGTAATGGGCACCAGCCACGACGGTAATGAACTGATGGGGAAAAGCGCGCCGGAGAGACCGAATATCGGAAAGACGACAAAATTCATGATAAGCTGGAACCCGGTCATATCATCCATTCTCGATGCGATGGCGATACCGAACGCCGTGAAGGCTACGCCGATAAGTACCATGAACACGAGGGCGAGGAGGAACCCGGCGATGTTTGAAATCCTTAGCCCGATGAATACCGAGAGGACGAGGATGATGAACCCCTGGAAGACGGCTGTTGTCGCCCCGCCGGCCGTCTGGCCGAGCATTATCTCGAGCCGCGATACCGGTGCGACGAGTGTTTCCTTCAGGAACCCGAACTGCTTGTCCCAGATGATCTGGATTCCCGAGAATACCGATGTGAACAGCACGCTCATCGCAACCATCCCGGGGATCAGGAACACGACGTAATTCCCGCCGAGTCCCGGGATCTGCACGACGGAATTGAGGCCGAACCCGAGGAAGAGCAGGAAAAAGAGGGGCATGCTGATGCTCCCTATGATCCGGCTCTTTGAACGGATGTACCGTTTCATGTTCCGGAGCCAGATCGTATAAATGATATCCATGGTCAGTGCCTCATCATTTTCTGGTACCGCCGCATGTTCTCTTTGTTGTCTGCGTCCTGGTCCCTGATCGTTTTTCCGGTAAAAGAAAGAAATACGTCCTCGAGGGTCGGCTTATGGATGGCGATCGATTCGATGGGAATATGGCTGTTCGTGAGAAGGACGACGATCTCGCTGATGTGTTGCTCTGCGTTCTCGAGGCTGACAGTAACCCTTCTCTCATACCGTTCAACCTTCCCGATCCCGGATCCGGAAAGGGTCGATGCGACCTTGTCAGGGTCTGGTGAATCGATGGTCACAACGTCGCCACCGATGCCATCCTTGAGTTTTGCAGGAGTATCCATCGCGATGATCCTGCCGTGGTCAATGATCGCAACGCGGTTGCAGAGCCGGTCTGCCTCTTCCATGTAATGCGTCGTGATAATTATGGTGATCCCCTTTTCACGGGCCAGCGTTGCGATGTATTGCCATAGGTGGTTGCGGGTCTGCGGGTCGAGACCGAGAGTCGGTTCGTCAAGGAACAGGACCGAGGGGTGGTGGAGAAGGCCCCGTGCGATCTCGAGGCGCCTTCGCATACCGCCGGAAAAGGTCTTGACAATATCGTCCTTCCGGTCTTCGAGTTCAACCAGCCTGAGGAGCTCGGTGATCCGCTGGTTCCTGGTCTCCTTCGGGATACGGTACAGCCGTCCGTGGAAATCCATGTTCTCCCAGGCGGTCAGTTCCTCATCGAGGCTCTGGTCCTGGAATACGATACCGATTGATTTTCTGACGCCGTCTTC
The DNA here is from genome assembly GCA_963809105.1 of uncultured Methanomicrobiales archaeon. Lineage (GTDB taxonomy): Archaea > Halobacteriota > Methanomicrobia > Methanomicrobiales > Methanospirillaceae > CAIKOD01. The sequence goes on from CAWEIC010000005.1 coordinate 1,471,342, forward strand.
GTCATGCTCAACATCAATGCCATTGATTGTCGCCGAACCTGAGGTAGGCCTGAGCATGGTCGAGAGCATGGAGAGTGTGGTCGTTTTCCCCGCGCCGTTTGGTCCCAGAAGTCCGAAAATTTCACCCTGGAAAATATCGAACGATATGTTGTCTACGGCGACAAGATCGTTAAAACGTCGTGTCAGGTTCTGGACATGTATTGAGACCGTCATAAGACTTATCCATCCATAAAAATCGCGGAATTATTCTTAAATTTTCTACCCTGCTTCTTTAATACGCTTGTTATCGGGAATCACCGGAAACATAAAACGTTCCGGTCATACTATCAGGTACAGTGGGAAATTCCAAAAAAAGGAGAATTGAATGTTAAGGGCACTAAATCTGGAATCCACTATGTCTTTTTCCGGAGGGCCATTCTTATATTTTACCGGGTTCCCATCTCCTGCCGGGATTTATTGGTGACCGGCCATCCGGGCACCCAGTTCAAATGCTTTCCTGCAGTCTTCAGGGAAGACCGTTCTGCGACGCCTCCGGCGATCTTCGGGATCGAAGTAGCTGAAGACGACCTTGTCGTAATCTTCGAACTGGAGAGTCTCGAAGGAACACAGGGATTCGGTATAACCGAAAGTACGGCCCAGGATGTGCGCATTTGCAGCGATATGCAGGTTGTATCCGGATTCCCTCATCTGCTTTTCCGATACGTTCATCGTGTAGATGAAGGCCGTGTTGATCTTCCTGTCAAAAAGTGTGGAAGGGGGATTCGTATATACCAGATAGGGGAAGAGAAGCCGTTCTATGAACGATCGCATCTCTCCCGTCACTATCCCGAAGTAAACCGGAGAACCAAGGATGAGGGCATCCGCTTCGCCAGCCTTCTCAAGAACCGGTGTGAGATCATCGTTGACCGCACACCTTCCATAACTTTTCCCGCCCTTCAGCTTACACGCGAAACAGCTTGTGCATCCCTTGAAATCGAGATCATAGAGGTGCACAAGTTCCGTGTCGGCACCCTGCGAGACCGCCCCTTCGAGGGCTTTTTTAAGCAGCATCCCTGTGTTCCACATTTTCCGTGGGCTGCCGTTGATCGCCAGAACATTCTTCGTCATTTATTCCCTTCGGTATGACTCAGTTCTTCCGTTATCCCTAGCAATTCATCGATCTTCGTAATGGTTACCTCCTCGGAGAGAGAAACAAACCACGCCTGGTTTTGTTCCATGATGACGAGTCCGACAGGATCCCTGGCCGCCATACATCCATGGTCAAAAACGAAGGTACTGTCACGGATTATTGGAATAATAGTGCGTTTACCGTAATCGACAGGTCCGGAAAACCGGATCGCGGGGGTCATCCGGCCACCTTTGCCGGAGCCTTCCGGAACGGTTTATTCATTATCCTTTGCGAAACAGGATTTTTTATTATCCTGACTGCATTGACGATCACGCATATCGGGAAGGAAATGTGGAACCGGGTCTTCAGATCGATCTCGAAGACTTCACCGTTGAATTCCGGTGCCAGGTTGAAATTAATCCGGTCTTGCGGTAGTATCGCAACAATCGCCCGATAAAGACCATACAGCATTCCGGTTGAAGCCGGGTCACCAAGCCCTATCCGGGCATTCCCGAGGAAGTAATCGAGCCGGGTATGCCTGATGAGGTCAAGGACTGCGATGAGAACCGGCCCCGGAAGTGCCGGGAGGCGGGAGACAAAACCCGGCAGTTGTCCTTTTTCGACACCTCCGGGTGCCGCTGACTTTTTTTTCCGGGTCATGAACCTGGATACCGGGCGTGAAAACAGCCCGATGTTGCCAATCCTGAACGACATCCGGGGATCATTGCCCGAAACCATGATCCCGAGCCCGAATATAAACCACGATCCTGCAAGAATACCCTGAATTTCCGTTCCCTGGAAACGAAACGAGAGCGAAATTCTCAAAGGAATACTTATGAAAAAAACTGCTGTGAGGACTGCGACGGCAATAATTCCGGAAACGAGTAATATCGTTGTAAAATAATCACTCATAACCGGACCCGGGCGTCTTATTCAGCCTGTTTGTCCTTCTTTTTGTTCATCTCCCGGATTGCCTCGATAATCTGCGGGGCGACCTTGTCGCTCAGTGCATTGATCACCTGGACGAGAGCGGACTCTTTACGGAGACTCATGACCTGGATGCCTTCCGGCCCTTTGATATCCTTGTAGAGAATAATCAGGGCAACAGGCTCGATCCCGGCTCCACCCCCGCTTCCCTGTCCGGCCTCCTTTCCTTCGCCGCCGCCTCCGGCCCCGAACCCGAACCCGAACCGCGTCACCGGTATCACGAGTTTGTCACCCAGATCGAAAGGCTTGCCCATTACATGTTCTGCCTCGAGGGACTCGCGTAATTCCTCTGCAGTGCTTTTTAACATACTTTCTGAAGACATTTGTATCTACCTCTCCGGTGTAAGTTCCCATATGGCAATCCGGTTAATCTAGTTATCGGGGCAGTTTGGGATTTTGTTAAAAAAAACGTGTACAATGCCAATGTTCTTATCCCCAGGGGGCATGTATAGTATGCAGTTTTAATAGAGCTGTTTGAGAAAAATCATGTATAAATCAAATTTTGGAGGGTCAGGTAATTATGGCCCCCGTGAAATGACAAAAGTAGTCTGTTCAGATTGTGGAAAAGAATGCGAAGTACCGTTCAAGCCGACCGAGGGAAGACCTGTCTACTGCCAGGAATGCCTCCCGAAGCACAGAAAGCCACGGTATTAACCATTTAATCATTCTTTTTTTTAGTCCCTGAAAGGGCAAAATGTTCTTAAAAACAGCAGTCATTGTCAGTTTTGGCTTTTAAAATCATAATGGCCTGGTAACGCAGGATCTGCACCCTGTTTCCGTTCAATCAGGATGTTGCCCATGATTTCCCCCTTGCGATCCCACGTGAAATTCATCTGGCCGGTTCACGGGATGTGCTGCTTTTTAGATTGATACATGCCCGGATATCGGGTGTAACCAGGTATTGCATCCACTGATCCATCATCGCAAGGGAAAGAAAGGGTCGTCCAGTGAAATACCGGTATTATTAATGCTGCAAATGAACAGTCTAATAAGAAATAATCTCTCTGCAGAAGACCGGTTAATATCATTTGAGCTTAATCAAACCAGTCACCGGGATCGTGTGACCCGGGAATAGGAGATTTCATGGAAGACCCGGGTGCCAGCGGGCTCAATGTGGATCGGGATGGGAAAGAGCCGGAGTATCATACAATCTCTCTCGAGGATCTTTTTTCCATGCTGAAAACAACGGAATCAGGGCTTACTATAGCGGAGGCCGATATCAGGCTCGGGACTTTCGGGAAAAACGATATTACTTCGGCAAGAAAACGTCCGGTAATCCTGCAATATATCGATCATTTCAAGAATCCACTGGTTATTATCCTTCTCATTGCCGCATCGATCTCTGTATTCGTAGGTGATGTCACCGATGCCGGAATTATTATTGCAATTGTTATTTTGAGTGTCACCCTTGATTTTTTTCAGGAATACAAGGCCGGGAACGCTGTCGAACTTTTAAAGAAGAAAATTGTCACTCATGCCGCGGTAGTAAGGGATGGGATTGCCCGTGATCTTCCGGTTACCGACATAGTTCCGGGTGACATCATACACCTGGCTGCAGGGGACATCGTTCCCGCCGATGCACGCGTGATCTCCGCAAAAGACTTTTTCGTGAACCAGTCGGCATTGACCGGAGAGCCATTCCCTGTTGAGAAAAATGCGAAACGGGCAGAACCCGGAAAGCAGGTAACAGAGGCCGAGGATTATATCTTTCTTGGAACGTCTGTCGTTTCCGGCCAGGCTACTGCTGTAATAACACGTACCGGCTCTTCGACCGAGTTTGGAAAAATTGCCAAATCGCTGACCGACAGGCCCCCCGAAACAGAGTTCGAGCGGGGGCTGAAACAGTTCAGTTTCCTGATGTCGAGGATCATCTTATTCCTCGTAATTTTCGTGTTTTTTGTTAACGCACTTTATAAACATGGGATTCTTGACTCGTTGCTTTTTGCCGTTGCCCTCGCAGTCGGTATGACCCCCGAGTTGCTCCCGATGATCCTCTCCCTGAATCTCTCGAAAGGCGCCATCGCGATGTCCGAAAAAGGTGCGATCGTCAAGCACCCGGAATCAATCCAGAACTTCGGGAGCATGGACATATTGTGCACGGATAAGACCGGTACTCTCACGGAAAACCGGATTACCCTTGTCAGGCATATCGATCCCGAAGGAAACGACAGTGAAAATGTCCTGCTCCTGTCGTATCTCAACAGCATATTCAGCACCGGAATGAAGAGCCCGCTCGACGATGCAATCCTGGCCTACCGGCGTATTGATTCCGGGGGTCACCAAAAAATTGACGAGATACCTTTTGATTTTATCAGGAAACGGATCTCCATTGTTGTTTCAGACAGCTCCGGGGAGAAACTTATTACAAAAGGTGCCCCCGAGGAGATATTCCGGATCTGCACATCTGTTGAAACACGGGGAAACACTGAAACACTGACAGATGAAGGTATAAAAAAATTAAACGACCTTTATCTCGCACAAAGCAGGGCTGGTTTCAGGACACTTGCCGTATCGTACCGGTTGTTTACCGGACGAAAACCGGTTTATTCGATGGATGATGAAAAGGAGATGGTATTCCTCGGTTTCATCACTTTCATCGACCCTCCCAAGGAGAGTGCCGGTGAATCGGTCCGGCTCCTTTGCGAATCCGGCATCGAGCTGAAAATCCTGACCGGTGACAATGAACTTGTTACCGAGAAAACCTGCGAAATGATTGGCCTTCCCGTTAAGGGAGTCCTTACCGGGGAAGAAATCGCACATCTGGATATCCATGCGCTCTCGAGGGTGGTTGAGAGTGTGACCATTTTTTCCCGGATGACCCCCGTCCAGAAGGACCTCATTATGAAGGCTCTCAAACTGAACGGGCACGTCGTCGGGTTCATGGGGGACGGTATTAACGACGCCCCCTCGATCAGGGAGGCAGATGTCGGGATATCGGTGGAAAATGCTGTGGATATTGCGAAAGAGTCTGCCGATATTATACTCCTGAAAAGCGACCTCAGGATACTCCATGACGGCGTCCTCGAAGGAAGAAAGACGTTCGGAAACACCATGAAATATATCCTGATGGGGACGAGCTCCAATTTCGGGAACATGTTCAGCGTGGCCGGCGGGTCCCTGTTCCTGCCGTTTCTCCCGATGCTGCCGGTCCAGATCCTTCTCAATAACCTCCTTTACGATATATCCGAATCCACCATACCCACCGACAGCGTGGATGCCTCTTACATCAGTTCACCAAAGAAATGGGATATCGGGTTTATTAAAAAGTTTATTATGGTATTCGGCCCGATCAGTTCCATCTTTGATTTCATCACGTTCTTCATCCTGCTGTTTATATTCAAGGCAGATGCATCCCTTTTCCAGACGTCATGGTTCATGGAATCCATCTGCACCCAGACACTTGTCATATTCGTAATCAGGACCCGTATTGTCCCATTCTGGAAGAGCAGGCCGAGCATATACCTGATCCTGAGTACAGCGGGCATCGTCGCCGTCGCGTGCATACTGCCATTTACTGTATTTGGCAGTATTCTCGGATTCGTCCACCCTCCGGTTTCATTCTTTGCAGTTCTCGCAGGCCTCGTGATCGCCTACATAACCATCGTGGAAATCGTGAAGCGGTGGTTTTACAGGCATTATGCCGTGTTTCTGGAAAGGAGAATCAGCAATCCGGTTGCTGCCAAGGGATCATGAACCCGGGCGGGAGAGAACGATAATGGGATACACAAAAAATTTACTTCATGCAGAAGTAATCGCCCGTGAGTTTATACCGCTTATGGACCCCGCACTCCGGACAATTGCACCCAGCCTTCTTCTCATCGGCGGACTTGTCGGATTTTCCCCGGGCACAGAATAGCAGGGGAGGTTTTCCTGTCCTTAATGAATTTTCCTTGTATGTAGGGCACGATCCACAGAACCTTGAACAAATATCCTGGTTAGCAACCGATTCATCGACCTTCATGGTTACGACTTCCGATATCCCTGAATAACAGGGTATGAGTAAATAAATGTTGTTGATTGAGGTTTATTCTATAATCAGGTGATGTCGCATGGAGCAGGAAAATATCTCTATTCTCACAGGTGTGCCGACAGGCGGATAATGGGTATAGCAGGCCCTCACGGAGTGTTACCTAGGCGATGTGCACTAGTTTCAGGACGAGTTGCACTGCAAAAGCCCAGAGAATGATTCCGAAACCGGCTTTGATAAACCGGGGCTGGATCCTGACCATGTACCTCGCCCCCACAGAAGCCCCGATAAAAACTGCAACTGCCGTTACCGCAATGAGTACCAGGTCAAGGCCGCCAAATGCCGAATGCCCGATTACTCCGAAGAGCGATGAGAATATCACGATGAAACTGACCGTTCCCGCGGAATTTTTAGTCGGATACCGGCATAGGAAGATCAGGAAAGGAACGATTATCATCCCCCGCCGACTCCCAGCAACCCGGAAATAATTCCGACTGCGAAGCTGAATGCAATAATCCATACACACGTGCCACGCGAGAACCGGACCCGGCATTCCCCCTCTGATGATGCTTTCTCCCACCAGGTATAGATCATCCGTGCCCCTGCGCCGGCAAGGAACAGGACAGAAAGCCATAACAGGATTGTCGGGTCCACAAAATTGGTCATTGCTCCCCCGACGAAGGCCCCGATGCAGATACCAGGGATAAAAGCGGCGGCAAGACGGAGATCGATGAGATTTGCCCGGTAATAAACTATCGCTGCTGATAATGCGGTAATGAGGTTCAGCACGAGCGACCTAGATATCGATATCAGTGCCGAATAACCGATCAGGAAAAGTATTGGGGTGTAGAGCGATCCGCCCATCTGCTCCGGGAATCCTCAATGGTTCACTGGCCAAAGGTCCGGTCTATAAATGCTGTTATATCGTCCCGCACATGGCGAAATCCGGCCAGGATCTCCTCATCAGTCCCTGTGAGGGCTGATGGGTCCGGGAAACTGAAATGGATCTCAACGTATGTTCCCGGAAAGAAGGGGCAGATGCCCTTCGCTGAATCACACACAAAGACAACGATATCCATCGGTTTGTGATAGAACTCATCGATCAGTTTTGAACGGTGACCGGAAATATCAATCCCGATCTCCTTCATTACTGCAATTGCCATCGGGTGGATATGGGTTACCTCAATTCCTCCACTGAATGCCTCGTACCTGTCTCCATACCGTGCATTGAGATAACCTTCGGCCATCTGCGAACGTGCCGAATTATGGGTGCAGATGAATAGTACTTTTTTCTTGTCACTCATGAACATCCCTCGTTGCAGGATATCCCTGCATCACCCACATACCATTTCTTTTTCAACTGCAGTGCGACATTCACCAGACCAATCATCACCGGCACTTCAATGAGCGGCCCGATTACCGTAGCAAATGCCACGAGCGATCCGATGCCGAACACCCCGACGGCATTACTCCACCTTCGGAATCATCTGTTATAATCAGTATTTCAAATTTTATTGAAATCTTTGTATGTCAAGTTAATATAGTTTGCCATTTCATATAATTTTGAAATGTTAGACAATACGGTGAAAGGAGTATCATCAGTTATTCCCAGGCCGATCCAGGAAGAAATCGATAAATGCGGGGGGATATCCGGCCTTACCGGACGATTACCTGATGATCAGGAACTTGCATCCATTGCCGGGCTGCATAATGCACTGTCTGATGTTATCAGGATCAAAATTCTCTGCCTTTTAGCCATACAACCGCTTTGTGTCTGTGTTATCAGGGAAATCATCGGAATATCAGACTCAAAATTGTCGTACCACCTGAATATCCTTAAAAAAGCAGGGCTCATCAAGGGAGAACAGCGGGGAATCTGGATTATTTACTCGATAACAGGAAAAGGAACAACCTATACCCGTACCAGTGAAAACCATTCTTATCCCTCATATTGTACCTTCGCCGATTGAATGAACCGGAAAGCGGCTATATATCTTCTCAATAATTTTTTGTTTTCGGCCTCCTGAAATTTTACCGGGACTTCATTCTCATGGGATCACATCTTCCGTACCAACTATTTTATATCTTTAAGATATATATCATAAAAATACATATCTAAATGATATATTATGTGGTGGGTAGTATGGAAGAATCAAAGGCTATACTTACAGGGCAGAATTTAGAAACAGATAGTGTTGACCCGGCAGGGGTCATTGAGGACAACGGTATGAGAATAGTCGTATTGAATGGCAGCCCCAAAGGCGATGTCAGCGTCACGATGCAGTATGTTTCGTATGTCAGGAAAAAATTCCCCGGACATACCTATGAAATTCTCAATATTGCGCAGGATATAAGGAAGATCGAGAAGGATACTGCAACCTGGAACGCAGTCATTGACAGAATACGATCTGCCGATCTCGTTCTCTTTGCATTCCCTCTCTATTACCTGCTTGTCTGCTCCCAGTACAAGCGGTTCATCGAACTTGTCTTCGAGCGGAACGCGGGAGAGGTTTTTACAGGAAAATATGCTGCATCGCTCTCGACGTCGATCCATTTCTTCGATCAGACCGCTCATGCCTACATCCATGCCATAAGCGACGACCTCGGCATGAAATACCTCGGGTTTTATTCCGCGGAGATGAGAGATCTTTTACTTCATGAGGAACGGATAAGGCTGGAAAAATTTGCATCCCTTCTCTTTAACGCAATCACGAAGAAGATGCCGGTCCAGCGCGAGAACGCTCCCCTTGTTCCGCCGACGCTTGCCTATATTCCCGGCCGGATACCGACAACGGTCAGCACCGGTTCGAAAAAGGTAGTTATCCTGACGGATTCCGACGGGAGTTCCCCAAATCTCGAAGCAATGACCGACCGGCTTAAAACCATTTTTTCAGGTCCGGTCGAAACGGTTAATCTTCATGATATGAAAATACGGGGGCCGTGCCTGGGGTGCTGCCAATGCGGCTACGACAATACCTGTGTATATACCGATGAATATGTCGACTTTTTTAAAGGGAAGCTCTTACCTGCCGATATCATTATCATGGCAGGGGCGGTTCACGACCGGTACCTCTCTTCGGCATGGAAGCAGTTTTTTGACAGGAGTTTTTTCAAAGGGCATATCCCTGCCCTTAAAGGCAAACAGATTGGTTTCGTGCTCGCCGGGCCTGTTGCCCAAATCCCCCACATGAAAGAAGCACTGGCAGCATGGGCAGAAAATGGCGGGTTTCGGGCGCTTTTCGTTTCGGACGAAGTATCAAGGTCCGAAGAACTCGATGCATTACTCGGCGCAATGGCAGAAAACCTTGTCCAGGGTGCAGAGACCGGGTACATCCCCCCGCATACATTCTACGGGGTCGGCGGCCACAAGATTTTCAGGGATTTCATTTATGTGAGGAGCAAATTTGTGTTCCAGGCCGATTATCGGTATTTCGCAGCGCATAACATGTTCGATTTTCCGCACGCGGAGTATAAAAACCGGGTGTTGAATGCGGTACTAATTCCCCTGACGCGAATACCTGGTTTCCGGAAAAAAGTATTTTCCGATATGAAATATCATATGACTGCGCCGTTTTTGTCAGTCCTGGAAAATGCCTGAAACTTCGTTGAGGAATCATGATACGAACCGGCATCCATCAGGGGGTTACCCCTCAATTTTCTGTCGTGTATCGGGCCCACGGAAAAATGATATTACGGTTGAGAACTATTTCAGGAATGATCGGATGAGAATTCCTGGTCTCCTTGCAGGATTCATCCCACTGATCATATATGGGATCCTGGCCGGGCAGTCGGTTATAAGCGTCGAAGTTGCGCTAGTCATAGCACTAATCGCCGAAATTATTTTTGCATACCATGATCTCGTGAACCGGTATATCCTTGCATGGGCAACGTTGTTCATTTTCGGCTTCTCGTTAATCGCAATAGGAGTGCTTAATGTTGCGGGCCTGATTCCCTGCATGGGAATGTTCATCTACCTTACCCTGGCATCGGTGTCCGTCGTATCGATTATCTCCGGGATGCCATTCACCATGCAATATGCCCGCCGTATGGTCGATAAGGCCTTGTGGGAACATCCCTTGTTTAAGAAAGTAAATGTATTCATGTCCGCCGTCTGGAGCCTGATCTTTCTTATCAATTTTGCCATCAGCGGTGCAGCGCTTATTTTGCCTGAGTATGCGATGGTTTTCCAGTTGTTAACCTGGTTATTCCTCATTACCGGGATAGTCTTCACGGTGAGCTATCCCGGATATGTCAGGAAAAAGGTTTCAGGCCGGTCTGATTCCGGATAGGGGCCGTGTATGGGCATTCCGGGAAGAAAATAATCAAATTTATCCTGGTGGCGCCGGATAAATGAATTGCCGTGCATCTGGGTAAAAAGGAAAGGGTATAGTGTCATTTTAACTACCAACTCGTCAAGGAATTTACGAGAGAAAAAAGTGACTAATGTGTCGTTCCAAAATTCAGATCAAAATAGTGTTCTGATAATGGAAAAAAATACTGACGCTCCAGGGGGCTTCGCCCCGCCGCTGTGGCGCCCCGATTGTGATGATGTTGTATTAAAGCAGGCGTTTCACAGTAATACAGAACAATCGCAAGCGCCCCCGCCCCCAAAGGGGGGCAGGGCTGGCGCAAGGGGGGGGTTCATCAGATAAGAAATTAGTCGCTGAAATGTGACTATACCCAAAGGAAAAAAACAGAATCAATGCCATCTCACTTCAATATCCCCGGGTTGTCCGGATCCTGTCGGACCTCCTTCTTCCGGAACAATAATCACAGAAGAATTATTAACCGATTGCAAATACATCCGATAAGAAAAATCCTGAATCCCCCATTACAGGAATCAGTCGGATGATCGATAACAAGGAGTGTCTGATGGTTCAGGGTTTCATAACCCCACAGGAAAATTCCGATGTTTAGAAGAACAATAATTATTTTAAGCCTTATCGGAGGCGGAATCCTTACCCTGATCGGAGATGCCATATTTCCGGGATATTTCCTTGTCCAGATCTCCCTGACGCTATTCGTCCTTGCGGGAGCTTACCTGTTCGTGAGTGTTATTGCGGCAGAGTTCTTCCTCCGCCATATCACCGATAGTAAAACACGGTATTCGCTGAACAAGGCTATCACTATATTTACTGCCGTTATCGGGATCGTGTTCATTATCAGGATATGGGTACCCGATACGCAGTCACTCATCGTCGCCCTCGGAATTGTCGGGGCAGGACTTGCTATCGGCCTTCAGGACGTTGTCCGCAATTTCGTTGGTGGCATTGTGATCCTTACGTCCAACCTTTACGAGGTAGGGGACAGGATTGAACTTGCAGACGAACGGGGGGATGTCATGGACATCGGGCTTCTTAATACGACCGTGATGGAGTTACGCGGCTGGGTAAACGGTGACCAGCCGACAGGGAGGATTACCGCTATCCCCAACGGCAAGGTGATTACGGGACCGGTCCACAACTACACGAAAGATCACTCTTTTTTGTGGGATGAAATTATGATCCCTGTTACGTATGACAGCAACTGGAAGAAAGCCAAAGAGATTATTCTCGACATCGTCAGGCGCGAAACGAGTGACATAGTAATCGAGGCTGAAACCGAGATTGACAGGATCGGTGAGAAATATTATTTTCCAAAAAACGTAGTCGAACCGGCACTTTATATTACACCCACCGATAACTGGATTGCATTCCACATCCGCTACGTGACGCACGTGAAGGACCGCAGGGATTTCCGAACCAGCCTGTTCGAGTCGATCCTCGCCAGAATCCAGGAATCGCCCGATATTACAATATCGTCGTCAACTTCCACGATCACGGTTGTCGGGCCGGCGAAAGGGTCAGACTGACCGAAAAATTCTAAAAACTCCTGAAATTCTCCTGTCCTTCCTGGTACGCGGCTGAAAGAATTTTCCCATCAACGGATGACCCTACCGCATTTACAACCCGCCGGGCCTCGAATCCTTTGGGGATTCGCTTTTAACTCAGAAGGCGTATAAAAATTGATCCGGGTCCGAAAGGATTGTAATGGATTTTATACCATCGTGTCGAGCACGACCTGTTCAGTGCCGTCTGAAAATTTCCCTGTAACGACAATATGGCTCTCCTGGCCGGAATTTGCCGTTACAATAATTGAAGATCCGACAGCCGTTCCGAGGGTGTTTCCCGTGACTTCGTCATCGACTCTCACGATAAATGCCGTAAGGATTCCGTTATCCGCACCGCCGTAATTCCTTATTTCAACTGCATTGCCGGATCGTACTGCTGTTACGACGACGTTTTTCGATACGTAGGTATTTGCCGAATAGTTTCCTGAAGGATTACTGACCGGGGCAGCCAGTAATCCCGATATATCAGAAATCAGGCCACTCAGGATATGCTCAGGGGAACCCTCTACTGTACCCTGCGAATTGATCCATCCAAGGACCGCAAGGGTCGAGATCGTGATGGAAATAAGCAGCATTGCGATAATAAGCGCGTTGAACAGCTTCCGTCCTAAAGATGATTTCAGGACCTTTACGTTCTTGCCTGGTGCGCCGTCGGGTTCAAAGGTCAGTTTATCGAGGATTTCCTTGCATTTCCTTGCATCATCAGTTCTTTCCAGTTTGAGGAGAGTGATATAGATATTGTTCCATGCATCCCGGTATTCCGGGTCCAGTTTAACCGCCTTGCCATAACACTGGAGGGCATTTTCATAATCGCCCGATTTAAAATAGGCATTCCCTTTATTTTTGATATCCAGTGCGCTAGGTTTTTTCATCGGCCTTACAGGAAAATTGGCCGTCATACCTTAATAGTTCATTCATTTTTTTCCTGCCTGTACAGCCGGATATCGTGGGCGTGTTCTTGTCCACTTCCCAAACCATCATGAGGGGAATGGATCCACAGTACTCCCGGAATCATCGTCATGCCGGTTCTTCGCGGGTGGGTGGAAATAAATGGTCGGTGTCTTACGCACAGGGAGGTGTTCCATATCCTCGACCAGTGCCCTGATCGTATCGGCGCATTCGGCGGGGAGTTCTATCTTGCCGGGGGTGACCTGGCTGCACGCGACCATTTTGGTATCATGCCGGGTGAATGCCCTCCCGGGACTGTTACGAGACGCAGGGAAATTACAGGATATGTCAACCCCGATGCGCCCGAAATGGATCTGGAAGCGGCGATTACAGAGGCCGTGAGGTTAAGGAGCGGCGAAGGCGTGACAGCGCTTTCCGGCGGGGTGGATTCCGCCCTCGTGGCAGTCCTTGCGGGTCTGCCGTGCATAGCCGTCGGAACGGAAGGGTCACACGATATTGCTCGCGCAATCCATGCTGCCGGGGCCACCGGGCTTTCGGTGACCTGCCATATCATAACAGAACAGGACGTCCTGGATGGACTTTCAGCCGTTACCCGGGTTATCCCCTCCTGTGACCCGGTGAACACCTCCATTGCGGTGACCATGTTCTGCATCACACGCCTGGCACGGGACCTGGGGTATCACCGCGTGCTTGCCGGGCAGGGTGCCGACGAGCTTTTCGGAGGGTATGCCCGGTACCTCACGAGTTCCGACCTCGAAGCAGATCTGAAAAGAGATTTTTCCGGGCTTGTGCTGCAGGCTGCAAGGGATCAGGCCGTTGCTGCATGTCACGACACGTATATTTCCATGCCGTACCTGGACATCCGGGTTGTGCGCGCTGCCCGGAAGATAGCGGCTCATGACAAGATCATGGAGGGTGTGCGAAAAAGACCCCTCAGGATAGTTGCAGAACGGCATATGCCGGCTGATATAGCCTGGTATGACAAAAAAGCAATGCAGTACGGAAGCGGGGTATGGCGGACGATACAGGGACTCGCCCGTCACAATGGTTATAAAAGGTCGGTACAAGGGTACATAAACCAGTTTTGTGAGCATGACCATGATATCACAAAAGGATGTTGAACATATCGCGGAGCTTTCCGATATCGGTATTATAAAGGAAGAACTGGATGAATTCACCGTCCAGGCCAATAAGATCCTTGATTATTTTGATATCCTCGATCAGGTCGAGGGCGGGAACGAATACGTTCAGGAAAGGTTCAATGTATTCCGGGATGACATCCCGGGCCGGTCACTGCCCCAGGACGACGCCCTCAAAAACGCCGGGGCGACCGAGGACGGTTTCTTTAAGGCTCCAAGGGTGATGTAGTGGCCGGGCATTTCAGGTTTGAACCGGAAGACAAGGTCAATGCCTTCATCACGATATGCGATGATGCAGAATACGGCTCCGGTCCTTTATCCGGAAATGCCGTTGCCGTTAAGGACAATATCTCCACTGCCGGTGTCCTGACGACTGCAGGTTCCTGTATTCTTAAAGGATATTATCCGCCCTTTGACGCTCATGTAGTCGGCCTGCTGAAATCCGCCGGGGCCGCCATTGTCGGGAAGACGAATATGGACGAGTTCGGCATGGGGACCAGCACGGAAAATTCGGCATTCGGACCGACCCTTAACCCGCACGACGGAAAGAGAGTTCCGGGCGGGTCATCAGGCGGAAGCGCCGCGGCAATTGCTGCGGGATTGGTCAGGATGGCGCTCGGCACCGATACCGGCGGGTCGATCAGGTGTCCGGCGGCATTTTGCGGGATCGTCGGCCTGAAACCTACCTATGGCAGGATTTCGCGCTACGGGCTGATCGCATACGCGAACTCGCTCGAACAGATCGGGCCGATGGCAAAGACGGTACGGGAGGTATCAGACCTGATGGGTGTTATCTCGGCCTACGACACCCATGATGCGACAAGTTCCGATGTGCCCTATAATCATATCCCAGAGGCCAGCGTTCAGGGCAGGCGCATCGGTGTCCCTGAGGAATTTTTTGGGAGCGGTGTGGATCCTCTCGTTGCCGCGAAAGTCTGGGAAGCAATCGAGGTCTTTGAAGAAATGGGAGCGGAAATAGTCACCTGCAGGATGCCTTCGATGAAATTTGCCCTGGCGGCGTACTATGTCACCTGTATGAGTGAAGCGAGTTCAAACCTCGCCAGGTTTGACGGCGTCAGGTACGGACCGCCCGTCGATACGAAAATGCAATGGCATGAGGCATTCCGGGAGCGGAGGCGGGGCTCGTTCGGAAAGGAGGTCAGGAGGAGGATCATGCTCGGCACGTTCGCCCTTTCATCGGGATATTACGGGAAATACTATGCAAAGGCACAGGCTGCCCGCCAGCAGGTAAAAAACGATTTTATGAAACTTTTTAAGGATGTCGATGTCCTGGCCGGACCGACGATGCCGACGATTGCGTTCAGGCTTGGCGAGAAGGCAGATCCGCTGTCCATGTACCTGTCGGATATCCTTACGGTACCTGCAAACCTGGCAGGAGTCCCGGCGATTTCTGTCCCGTGTGGAACGGTGGAGGGAATGCCTGTCGGATTGCAGGTGATGGGAAAGCCTTTCGCCGATGAAATCGTTGTGGATACCGCGTATGCCTATGAACAGGGGGTGAAGACGTGATGGAAAGCCGGGATGCCATTGCCCTGTCACGGAAACAGCCAGGATTACCGGTGGAGCCGGTGACGGCCGGGGAGAATCATGCCGGAATGGTCATGCAGGAGGATTCAGGTCCGGCCCGGGAGGATGAACCGGTTATCGGGCTCGAGGTCCATTGCCAGCTTGACACGGCAACAAAGTTGTTCTGCTCATGCAGCACCGATTACAGGAACGACGGTCCTAACACCCATACATGCCCGATCTGCCTCGGACTTCCCGGCTCTCTCCCGGGCATCAACAGGAAGGCTGTCGAATTTGCCCTCCGGGTTGCAAAGGCCCTGAGTTGCGAGGTACTTGAAGAGTCTGTATTCTCGAGAAAAAATTATTTTTACCCGGATCTCAACAAGGCATTCCAGATCTCGCAGTACCGATAAACCCCTGGCAGTCGGTGGTCACCTGATGATCGACGGGGACGGCGGTGAGAAATCGGTGAGGATTACGCGGGTCCATATCGAGGAAGACCCGGGAAGGCTCGTTCATAAGGGCGGGACAGACAGGGCTCGATATTCACTTGTCGACTATAACCGTGCCGGTATCCCCCTGATCGAAATTGTCACCGAACCCGATATGAGGTCGCCAAAGGAGGCGCGAAAGTTCCTTAACAAACTCAGGGCCACCCTCGAGTACCTTTCGGTATTCGATTCGGAAAAGGAAGGTTCGCTCAGGGTCGATGCAAACATATCGATCCAGCCGAAAGGGTGGTTCGATCAGCATAAGAAGAGTTTCAAGGGGAGAAACCGCGTCGAAATAAAAAATATTTCTTCGTACAAGGGTGTCGAAAAGGCCCTTACGTTCGAGATAACCCGGCAGAAGAACATGATCAGGAAGTCTCAGCCGATAGAACAGGCCACGCGTCATTTCGTTGAAACCCGGGGGATTACCACGGCAGGCCGGAGCAAAGAGGAAGAACAGGATTACCGGTACTTCCCGGAACCTGACCTCTGTCCGCTGCGGGTGCGTTCCTGGGTGCAGCATATCGAACTTCCTGAACTTCCCGACGCGAGAAAAGCCCGTTTTATCGAACAGTACGGGTGTTCCCAGAACCACGCAAAGACCCTCACGGGAGACCTGAAACTGGCCATGTTTTACGAGACCGTGGCAGCCTCCGCGGACCCCGGCCTCGCAGCGACCTGGATAGCCGATACACTCCTCGGGGAACTCAATTACCGTGATATGAGCGTTTCACGGGTCGATCCGGGCCACATGGCCGACCTCATCACACTTGTGGCAGGGAAAAAGATCACCGATAAAAATGCGATCGAAGTGCTGAGGGTTATGCTCGACGGGATAGCCGAAAACAGGCCTGTCGAGATGCCTAATGAAATAGTAAGACGACTTGACCTTGGCATCACCGGAGGCGGACTTGTAACCGATGCCGTCTCCCAGGCGATCAGGGAATACCCCCAGGCGGTCAGTGATTACCGGGCCGGAAAGAGTGGCGCTTTCATGTTCCTTGTCGGCCAGGTGATGAAAAAGACCAAAGGAAAAGCAGATCCCAAAGAACTGAACAGTGAACTGAAATCAGCCCTTGAAAAGGAGGAAGGGCAGGAATGACCGGAATACCAGGGGAGGTGTCGTAGTGCACCTGATCG
Organism: uncultured Methanomicrobiales archaeon; assembly: GCA_963809105.1. GTDB lineage: Archaea > Halobacteriota > Methanomicrobia > Methanomicrobiales > Methanospirillaceae > CAIKOD01. Next base: position 1,488,500 of record CAWEIC010000005.1, read on the forward strand.
TCACGGAAAAGAACATATCAGCAGAGAGGATTGCAAAAATACTGGCAGGCCGGGAGAAAATCATTGCCTCAAGAGATGGCGGGATAGCAAGTTACCGCTTTAACGATACCGTCATCACCGGCCTCCGGGGACACGTGGTGGAAGTGGATTTTGAACCGGGCTACAACAACTGGAGGTCGGAAACACATACCCCGAGGAGCCTGATCGATGCCGGAACCGTCAAAGTCCCGACAGAGAAAAAAATTATCCACCTTATCCAGAAACTCGCAAAAAAAGCCGACATGGTCACGATCGCAACCGATTTCGATACCGAAGGGGAGTTGATCGGGAAGGAAGCCTACGAGCTGATAAGGGCGGTCAACCCGAAGGTCAGGGTTGACCGGGCCCGGTTTTCCGCAATAACTCCCGATGAGATACGTCAGGCATTTGCCAATACGACGGAGATTGATTTTGCACTTGCTGCAGCCGGGGAGGCCAGACAGGTGATAGACCTGATGTGGGGAGCTTCGCTGACCCGGTTCATCAGCCTTGCCGCACGCAGGGGAGGCGCCAATATCCTGTCGGTCGGGCGCGTGCAGAGCCCGACACTTGCGATGCTGGTCGACCGCGAGAAAGAGATCGAGGCATTCGTGCCTGAAACGTACTGGCAGTTATCTCTCCTGACCGAAAAAGGCGGGGAAACGGTCGAAGCCCGCCATACGACAGAGCGGTTTTCCGGTTATGCACAGGCGAAAGAGGCGTGCGACAGGACAAAGGAACCTCTTGTTGTCACCGAAATAAAAGAAGGCCAGAGGATCGACCGGGCACCAGTACCGTTCGACACCACGGGTTTCATCGTTGCAGCAGCAAGACTTGGATTTTCCGCTGCGAACTCCATGCGGGTCGCCGAAGACCTGTATATAAACGGGTTTATTTCCTATCCGAGGACCGATAATACCGTCTACCCAAAGACCCTCGATTTGAACGGAGTCCTGCAGATCATCAGGAACTCAGCTTTTTCCGATGACGTGGCATGGGTACTATCGCACCGCCGGGCCGTTCCAACTGCCGGAAAAAAATCTTCCACCGATCACCCTCCTATCCACCCCACTGGTGCCACGACAAAGGAGGCTCTCGGGGACGAACGCTGGAAGATCTACGAACTTGTGGTACGGCGTTTCCTTGCGACAATGTCTCCCGATGCGCTCTGGAAGACCCTGAAAGTCGGGTTTGATGCCGGGGGAGAGCCCTACACCACAACAGGGGGGACGCTTGTCGAGCAGGGCTGGAGAAGGGTCTATCCTTACAGTGCAGCAAAAGATCATCTTTTACCCCGGTTCACCGAAGGCGAGAAACTTCCCATCAGGGAGGTCAGCCTTGATGAGAAAGAGACCCAGCCCACGCCCCGCTACACCCAGAGCAGGTTGATCCAGAGGATGGAGGAACTTGGACTCGGTACCAAGAGCACCAGACATGAGGTGATCGGGAAACTTGTCTCACGGAAATACGTTGAGGGAAACCCGCTCAGGCCCACACTCGTCGGAAGGGCCGTGATCGAATCGCTCGAAGACCATGCCGATACGATTACGAAACCCGATATGACCCGGACACTCGAAGAACACATGCAGATGATCAAGGAACGGAAGCGTGTAAGGGACGATGTCGTTGTTGAATCGCGGCAGATGCTACATCGTGCCTTCGATCAGCTCGAGGCCCATGGCCGTGAGATCGGTGATGAGATCATGGAGCAGACCGCCGAGGAACTTACGCTCGGTCCGTGCCCTGTCTGTGGCAGGGATATCCGTATCCGTCACCTGCGGAGCCAGGCACAGTTCATCGGATGCACCAACTACCCTGAATGCAGGTTCAATATCGGTCTTCCTATGGCAATGTGGGGTTTTGCCGTCAGGACAGATGACATCTGCCCAAGGCATCACCTCCACCATATCAGGCTTGTCAAGAAAGGCTCACGCCCCTGGGAGATTGGCTGTCCCCTTTGCCATCACATCAGTTCGAACAAGGAAACCCTCGCACTCATCCCTTCTATGAATGATACCTTCCACGAAAAGCTCTGTTCAAATCATATCTATACGGTGTACGAGGTTGCAAAGACAGAACCGGAACGTATATCAGGGATATTGGGGTTCACCCGTGACCAGGCCGAAAAAATGGTGGCTGAGGCTGATGACGTCCTCGCACTCCTCCGCAAAAGATCGGAGTGCCGTAAATTCGTGAGAAAACACCTCCCTCCCCGCCGGGGAAGAAGTCACTCCGCTATCGTAAAAAACTCCATGAAGCCGGCATCAATGACCTTGACGGTCTTTCGGGTGCAGATCCAAAAATTATCAGGGGCGCAGGTATTGGGGAAATGGAAGCGGAAAAACTTCAGAATGAAGCGAAACGGATAACAAGTGAGCGCATTCTCAAAGAAATCGGTATTCCTGCCGTGAGCCTGAAGAAATATCACCAGGCAGGAATCACACGACCCGAAGACTTCCTCACCCAGCATCCGGCAGCCATCAGCGAGATGACCGGACTTAATCCAGAGACGGTGTTCAGGCACATAGAAACGGTTGCAAAAGCCCGGAATATGCCCGTCCCTGAGAAAATAACCCGTGCACAACTCGAGAAGGGCAAAGCTGAACTTCTTGCAATCCGGGGGATAGGGACTGCCGCCCTGGGGAAGCTTTACCAAGCCGGGATCGTGAATGGAGAGCGCCTCGACAAGGCCGATCCCGATGAACTTTCGAAGAAGACGGGGGTCCCGAAGGAGAAAATCCTGGAGTACCAGAAAGAATACCGAGCCGTGGCAAAAGTTTAGGAAATGATAACGACAATCTGATAGGTGAGCATGATCCATAACCACTGGAAAACCTGGGTCCATGTTACCAAGCTCGACCCGGACAAGCGATTGACGACAGAAGCGGTGGCAGAGGTTGCAACGAGCGGCACCGACGCCCTGATGATTTCTGGAACCCTCAACGTAACCCGCGAAAATGTGAGTGTTCTAAAGCGGCAGCTCGAGGAATACGGGCTGCCGCTTGTCGTCGAACCGGCCGGGCCGGAAGCAGTAATTTTTGACGGGGTAGAGTTCCTTTTTGTACCGAGCGTTTTGAATTCGACTGACATACGGTGGATTGTCGGGAAGCACTGGGAATGGGTAAAGAACCAGAAGGTGGACTGGGAAAAGGTCGTCCCCGAGGCCTATATCGTGCTTAACCCGGATTCGTCGGTCGGGAAAGTCACAAAATCGGTATGTAATCTCTCACCAGACGATGTGGCCGCCTATACGAGTGTTGCAGACCGTTATTTCCATTTCCCGATAGTCTATATCGAGTACAGCGGGACCTACGGCGACCCTGCAGTGGTTAAAGCGGCTTCCGATGTCCTGGACCAGGCGGTCCTCTATTATGGCGGAGGGATAGATTCGGCCAGCCGTGCAGCCGAGATGGCCCGGTATGCAGACACTATCGTCGTCGGTAACGCCGTGTACGAGAAAGGTGTCGAAGTCCTGAAAGCAACCGTAAAAGCGGTCCAGTAATTACCCGTCACCAGCATGCCCGATATTCGAATCGTCCTCGTAAACCCGATCTATGAAGGCAATGTCGGGTTTACCGCCAGGGTGATGAAGAATTTCGGATTTTCCCGTCTCCTGCTTATCGATCCCTGTGAAACCGGCGAGGAGGCATCGCTCCGGGCTGCACATGCACAGGATGTCCTTTCGGGGGCAACGGTCTGTTCATTCGAAGAAGTCCACGACTCCAGCGATCTTGTAATCGCAACAACCGGTCTTCTTAGTAAATCAGTCTGCCGCTCCATGCGGATGCCTTATTTCTCTCCGTCTGAAATCCGCGGGAAAATATGCGATATTGACGGGGTTGTCTCGATCCTCTTCGGGAGGGAAGACTGGGGGCTTTCAAACGAAGAGGTTAAAAACAGCGATATGATATGTACCATTCCGTCATCAGCCGGGTACCCGGTCCTGAACATCTCCCACGCAGTTGGTGTGATCTGTTACGAGCTCGCACATCTTCCGAGAGGCGAGTACCACCTGGCCAGCAGGGAGGAGATGGAATACCTCTACCGGCATATGAATTCATTTCTCGATGAGATCGAACATCCGGAGTTCAAGCGGGACAATACGCTCCTGATGATGCGAAGGATCTTCGGCAGGGCAAAACTCACCGCACGCGAGGCGAGCACCCTCCATGGCCTGTTACGCAGGGCTGAATTTCATATCGATCCGAACATCCATGATCGTGAGCGCGGACGTCATTCCAGGGATGGCGACACCGGATTACCGGCCGGCACAGATTACCCTGAAGACGAATAATTTTCCGGGCCCTTCGATTAGCCTGGCCTTTCTCCTGCAAAGCAGCCGTGTTTCAGTAAAAACAGTCCGGTATTCAGTCGGTCCCATAAGGTCTTTTGTCACTTCCGACCACGAGTACCCGGTGGATTTCTCAGGCCGGTCAGGGAGAAATTATCAGATGTGCCGGTGTAGTATTGAAGGAATGATCCTGGTTGACTGGCAGATCCTTGACCGTATTTTGAGGGGTTTTATCAGCATCGATCCGTTCGACCCCGGCCTTGTCCAGCCCAACTCTCTCGATATCAGGCTTGGGAACCATTTTGTGTGGTACGAGGAGAGCGGAGATGTGATCGATCCCTACGATAAAGAGACTATAACGTCCCATTTCCGTGAAAAGACGGCTGATTCGGTTGTGCTCGAACCGGGTAGGTTCATGCTCGCCGAAACGCTTGAAGTAATAGGGCTGCCCGATAATATCGTCGCAAGCATTGAGGGAAAAAGCAGTATTGCAAGGCTCGGTGTGGAACTCCACCAGACCGGGGGCTGGATAGATGCGGGGTTCCGGGGAAGCATAACGCTTGAGATGTGCAACGTTAACCAGCGCCCTGTCAGGATGCACGCGGGGATGCCGGTCGGGCAACTGGTGTTTTATACAACAGAACGTGCATCGAACCCCTACAACCTGAAAAAAGATGCAAAATACATGGACCAGCGCCAGGCGACCCTCTCGCGGTACCATGAAAACAAGAGGGACAGCTGAGTGCCTATATAGGGTATGAAATTAAATTTTATGAGGACGGATTGAGATTTCCGGAGCTGAACCATGAGACTTCTTCTCATACATTCGGATTATATCGAATACGAAGCAAAAAAGAAAACAAAAATTGCGGAGGAAGTGGCAGTTCTCAAGGACCGCCATGAAGAGGCCCTCGTGGTCTTCACCGCAGTTGAATCAGCCGATCAGGATGATATCTTCGGGGTGGTTGCACAGGCAGCGGAAGAGGTCAGGCAGACCGCAGCGAAACTTGGTGTCGGTAATATTTTTATTTACCCGTACGCCCATCTCTCGAATGACCTGGCTGGCCCTGACGTCGCTGTTGAGGTCTTGAAAGCTCTCGAACGCGAACTTACAATTGATTTCAACGTAAAACGTGCGCCATTCGGATGGTACAAGTCCTTTGTTATTTCCTGCAAAGGGCATCCGCTTTCTGAACTTTCAAAAACTATTCTGCCGGGTGAGGACGTCCAGGCAAAGGAAAAGAAGACGGTTACCCACGAGTTTTTCGTCATGACCCCGGATGGGAAACGCCATGACACTCCAGGATTCCTTGACGATTCCCCGTTCGGCTGCCTCTTGAAGAAGGAGCTCGGGGAACCCTCTCCCGCAAGCGGCGAGCCTGTTCATGTCGAGCTGATGCGCTCGAAGGAGCTTGTCGACTATGAACCAGTAAGCGACGTGGGACACCTCAGGTGGATGCCCCGGGGCAAACTGATCAGGGACCTGCTCGCCGATTACGTGCTCAGTACCTGTCCTCCCCTATGGGGCAACACCGGTCGAAACTCCTGTCATGTACGACCTCGGCGACCGTGCGATTTTTGAGCATGCCGATAAATTCGGCGAGCGCCAGTACCGGTTCAAGAGCGGGAACAGGAACATGATGCTCAGGTTCGCCGCCTGTTTCGGGATGTTCTCGATCATGCGGGACATGCATATCTCTCACAATACCCTGCCGATGAAAATGTATGAACTCTCCACCTATTCCTTCCGGCATGAACAGAAAGGAGAGGTAATCGGGCTTAAACGCCTCAGGGCATTTACCATGCCCGATATGCATACCCTCTGCAGCGACATGCCGGAAGCGCTGAAATGCTTCGAGGAACAGCTCGCTATGGGCTGGAAGACAGGTAAAGATTTCGGTACCGCGCTTGTCGGGGTATTCAGGTGCACGAGGGACTTTTACGACCAGTACCGAGGACTGGGTAAAGAAAATTGTCAGGGAATCCGGTGTACCTCTCCTGATCGAGATTTTATCCGACCGTGTGCATTACTGGATAGCGAAGATCGACCTGGCGGCCATCGACGGCCAGGGACGTCCGATCGAAAATCCGACAGTTCAAATCGATGTCGAGAGTTCCACCCGGTTTGACATCAAGTATTATGAAAATAACGGGACTGAAGTCCACCCCCCGATTCTGCACTGTTCCCCGACGGGAAGCGTCGAACGGGTAATCTGTGCAATTCTTGAGAGTACGGCTTCGATGGAAGTCCCCATGCTCCCGACATGGCTCTCCCCTACCCAGGTACGCATAGTCCCTGTCGCGGAACGTCATCTCCCCTTTGCGAAGGAGATTGCCGACCGGTTGAATGCCGCCCGCATCAGGACTGATTTCGATGACCGGGACGAAAGTGTTGGGAAAAAGATCCGGGAATCGGGAATGGACTGGGTACCGTATGTTGTCGTTGTCGGTGACGCGGAAGTAGAAACCGGCAAGCTGACGGTGACGGTAAGGAAGGAATCAGCGAAAGACAAGCCTCATAAGATCAGCCTGACCGAACAGGAACTTATCACCGTAGTCGGGCGGGAATGCGGTGATATGCCCTGGAGGCCGTTATATACCCCGAGGCAACTCTCGAAAAAGGCCCGGTATATCTGATTTATATTTTTTTAAAGGGGAACCCCGATCATATTCTCCGTCCGATGACATCGAGTGCATCGAGAACGGTGGTGGCTTTCGGTTTCATGATGGCCACCGGGACATCGACGATCTTCTCGACCATCGACGCAAGTATTGGCGCACAGATGATTCCTGCCGCTCCTTCTTTTTCTGCCATGACGGAGGCGATAATACACTCCTCAATGGAATTTGCGGTATAACCCCGGATTTTATAAATTCTCCCCCTGATAGTGATCTCATGGCCTTCCATCTCATCGAGAAGGAATTTTGCGGCAATGACGGCGATGAAGGACGGCAGTTCCGGCTCGAGCACGCCGACAATCTTTTTCAGCGTCGAAAGCCGGATGTCCACGTTGCCGGAACTGCTTTTATAAAGAGTGGCAACCGGGATATCGGCCTGCTCTGCAAGTTCCCTGATCGTCATACCTCTGCGCCGTAGCTCATCGTCGAGCACGGTCCGGAAATCCCCCTTGAATAACTTTTTTGAAAACATTATGATATTATAGTATATTTTTTTATTAAATGTTTTCCAATTAAGGTAATTTTTTTGAGCGATAATGCAAACGACTATCTCCTTTACAGCCATCTGTGTGATCATGCATTCCTGCCCGGTACGCGAGATCGCCGTATTGCCCGGTCATGACAGGCATGGGCATCCTGAGCAGTTCGACCGCATCGCAATCCGACCGGGAGATACGATCTCGATAGTCGGTCCCACCGGTTCAGGAAAGACCGCCTTCATCAATGATATCGAAGTATTCGCCCAGAACGATACGGCGACCGGCAGGACCGTTCTCGTCAATGGTGAGATCCCAGCAGAGGAGTTTATCCGCGATCCGTCTAAAAAACCCATCGCGCTCATCACCCAGAATACCAAATGCCTTGCTGATATGACGGTAGAAGCGTTTCTTGCGATGCACGTCAAAGCAAGAAAAATCGATAGTCCGGATATTATCGCTGAGACAATCGATCTTGCCAACCAGTTTACTGGCGAACAGATACTTCCCGGCTGCCGGATCACCGCTCTGTCAGGGGGGCAGACAAGGTCGCTTATGGTATCCGATGCGATCCTCATCAGCAATGCCCCTCTTATCCTGCTCGACGAAGTGGAAAATGCGGGGATTTTCCGGGAACGGGTGATCGAGGTCCTAAAAGAGCAATGCAAATCGGTCATTTTTGTTACCCACGACCCTCTGATCTCCCTCCTTTCCGACAGGAGGATCGTTATGCGGCATGGGGGCGTTGAAACTATCCTCAACCCCGGGGGGAGGGAACAGCACATACGTGAAATGGTGGCCAGGATGGACCTTACACTCTGCCGGTTCAGGGAACGCATCCGGGCCGGTGAATTGCTCACGGAGGAGGGGTACCTGGTTTGAAGCTGATCATCATCGCAGGCCCTCCAAGTGCAGGGAAAACCGCCGTGACCCGCCAGATAATCCGGCATTTCATTGGGCAGAAAAAAGTCGCGTTTTTAAAAATCGATGTGGTCCGGGCATTTGAGGACGAGGAACTCCGCCAGGAGTTCAATATACCCGCAAGGAAGATCTACTCCGGCGACCTTTGTCCCGATCATACCGGTATTATGGTCCTCAAAGACGCCCTTGCATGGGCTGAAGGGCTGAAATCGGATATTTTTATTGTCGAGAGTGCCGGACTCTGCCTCCGCTGTTCTCCCTATGTCTCCCAGTCCCTTGGGATCGTTGTCCTTTCTGCGGTGAGCGGCATGAACTCACCCCTGAAGATGGGGCCCATGATCGCCCTTGCAGACGTTGCCGTGATAACCAAGACAGATCTCGTGTCCCAGTCCGAGAAGGAGGTCTTCCGGGAGAAGACCAAGGAAGTCGCCCCCGCGATCGACATTGTCGAAACGAATGCCATACAGGGGACCGGACTGCGGTATCTCATGCGATCGATTGAAGCGCTTCCCGATATAACGGACCCGGGATCAATCACGCTCCGGGGGATACCTCCGCTCGGTGTATGCACCATCTGCGTGGGAAAACGGGAGATCGGCTGGCAGAACCACTTCGGGGTTGTACGGAAACTGGACGGGGCCGATATTGTCTTCAGGGGTGACTGATCCGTGGAACCATGGCGGCCCCCCGGGAAGGACTGCGGTGCATGCGGTGCATCAAGCTGTTCTGATTTTCTCCTTTTTCTTACCCGGGGAGAGAAATCACGGGAGGACTGCCCTTTCGCCAGTTATCATGAGGAAAGCATCCCAATTAAGGTAGGGAGTTATACCGGGACCGATATGTGCGGCAGATCATATGATTTTATCATCGGCCCGCTTGCCAGGGAACCCTCGGCACGGAAGATCATTCTGCCGTTCCGTGCCGACCTTGTCGAACGCTGGAATATTGTCAGAGGGGATGTAGTCCTTGGCCGCCCGATGGGCCAGGGATGTCCTATCCAGCATGTCCTCCGGGTGATCGATGCGAATACCGTTACCGGGGTCCTCACCTGCCATTCGGTCGGGCCGCGTTCAGCCCGGGAGGGCGTGGTAAAAGACATTCAGGCATATCACGTCATAGGGTTCGAAGGAATTGCCCAGGTCATCTCGAGACCTCCGGAGTTCGGGTTCAGGCAGTATTTTCTCCCCTCGTTCTGTATGATGCATGTAGCGCACACGGGCGTTGTAACCATGGTGCTTGCGCAATCCGATGGCCTGCATGTCAGGGTGGAGGATATCAGGATCCTGTAAGGAATGACCGGGATGAAAACCGTTGAAGGAATAAACAAAAAGATCGCCGAAAGAACTGCGGTTGTGTACACCGCCGCAGAATTGAAAAAAATGGTCGCCCGGGGAGAGGAAATCACGGCTGCTGATGTCGATGTCGTGACGACAGGAACGTTTGGCGTAATGTCCGGCACATTCATCGTCCTTCATATCCCGGTTGCCGCGCCTGGGTCGTTCCGCCATGCAGAAAAGGTATGGCTGAACGGAGTGCCGGCAATACCAGGGCCCTGCCCGAATGAAGGGCTCGGATCCGTGGACCTGATTGTATACGGCACTGCCCGCGCGAATGAATCATACGGAGGCGGGCATCTCTTCCGCGATATTGTGGCGGGAAACAAAATATCCATCGAGGTCGAATCTTCGGGAGCACTATTTTCGCGTACCATAACGCTTGCAGAAATGGGCCTCACGCGACTCATGACCACCCGGAGTGCGTTTAAAAATTATCTTGCCGTCGTAAACACGGGATCTGATACCGTACAGACAATTTTTTCAGTAAAGGAACTTACCGGGCCGTATTCCGAAGTTACGGTAAGCGGGTGCGGGGATATCAACCCCCTCCAGAACGATCCGGGCCTCCGCGTGATCGGTGTCGGGACGAGAATTCTGTTAAACGGGGGGGTCGGGTACATCATGGGCACTGGAACCCGCAGTACCGGACAAAAACCAAATATTTCCGTATTTGCCGATATGAAATCCATGGTGCCCGAGATGATGGGAGGATTTGTCACCTCGCTTGGTCCCGAGTGCTCTACCTCGGTTGCTATCCCTATCCCTGTCCTTGACGACGCTATTCTTCGAAATCTTCTCGTGACAAACGACCAGATACCCCTTCCGGTCGCCGATGTCCGTGACAGGGTCCCTTTTGCCAGTGCTACTTATGCCGATGTCTGGGACCACACTGATTCGGTCATCACATCTTCTCCCGGTTCCTGCCTGCAGTGCGAATCCTGCGAGGCAGCGACAATCTGCCCGACCGGGGCTATCACGCCGGAAAGAAAAATCGATGTCACTCTCTGCGTCAATTGCGGTACATGTGTCAGGCAATGCCCCGGCGGGGTATTTTCCGGAGAACTCGGAACTATTCCGGTGGCTAACCGGAATGTCCCGGTGTCCCTCAGGCAGTCGGATCGTGCCCGTGCCCTTCGGCTGTGTGAATACCTGAAGGGCCTGATCCTCCAAAACAGGTTTACGCTTACGGGAAAAGTTGAGGATATCAGATGAGCGGGAATAACGGGAAATATGTCCTCCGCTGTATACTCGGCGGCGAAGAGGTCAGGGAGCAGTACACTACCACATGTCCCCTGGGCCATGCCTCGCTCCTGCGGACCGAATACCGGAAGAAGAAGCTTAGGATACAAAATATGCCGGGGATCTTCCGGTTCAGCGATTGGCTTCCTGTTAATCGTACCCTGCCAATCGATTCCGGCCCTGTCTGCTACAAAAGCGAGATGCTCGCCCGTGAACTCAGGATTCATGACCTTTATATCGGGTTCAATGGCTACTGGCCTGAACGGGGCGGGACTATTACCACATGTTCGTTCAAGGAGCTTGAGGCCATACCGACCGTGATCCGGGCACAGGATCAACACCCCGCAACACTGGTCGTCGCATCGGCAGGGAATACAGGCCGTGCCTTTCTGCAGGTATCAGCGATGACAGGCATTCCGGTGGTTGTCGTCGTGCCATCAAAAGCGGTCTCGAGGCTGTGGACCACCGTGCCGGGTGGAAGGGCGTGTGTGATTGCCGTCGAGGGAGATTATACGGATGCGATCCATTTGAGCCGACAGATATGCACACTCCCGCAGTTCCTGGAGGAGGGGGGTGCGAAGAATGTGGCACGTCGTGACGGTATGGGTACAGTCATGCTCGAGGCCGTCGCTGCTATCGGCAGCATGCCTGACTATTACTTCCAGGCGATTGGCAGCGGAACAGGGGGAATTTCAGCCTGGGAAGCAGCACTTCGCCTCCTGGACGACGGGCGGTTCGGGTCAGGGCTCCCAACCCTTCACCTCAGCCAGAACTATCCCTTCGTCCCGATGTTCTCTGCATGGCAGGATCGACGGAGATATATTGTCCCCGAAACGGATATGCCGGATGCATCAGGTGCAATATCACGCGTTTATTCCGATGTCCTGACTAACCGGGAGCCCCCGTATGCGATCACCGGGGGGGTATTCGACGCCCTTTCTGCAACCAATGGTGAGATGTACGCCGTATCGAACGTTGAAGCACAGAGCGCAGGAAAACTCTTTCTGGAGCTGGAAGGTATTGATGTCGATCCCGCTGCCGCGGTTTGTGTTGCATCACTGATCCAGGCATGTGAGTCAGGTCGGATCAGGGAAGGAAAGACCGTACTACTGAATATCACCGGTGGAGGATACAAACGGGTGAGGGAAGATTTCCCGCTCATCCCGTCAAAGCCAAGGCTCACGGTCCCTGCCGGTTTATCCATAGATTCCATCAAAAAAGAACTGCTGGAAACGGTGAAGCCCTGTGTATGAAGATCGGGTCATAAAAATCCTCAAAAATAATGATATCAACCTGGTCGCGTCGGTTCCCTGCGACAAGGCAAAAGATCTCTGTTTCATGCTACCTGAGTATTTTAAGCACGTCTGCCTTACCCGGGAAGAGGACGGTATCGGAGTCTGCGCCGGTTCGGTTCTTGCAGGAGAAAGGCCGCTCATGGTCATCCAGAGTTCCGGTCTTGGGAACTCATTGAATGCCCTCATGTCCCTTACAAAGACCTATGACCTCCCCCTGCCGATCCTTGCAGACTGGCGTGGCGTTGAGAACGAGACCATTCCTGCCCAGGTACCATTCAATGCCGCCATACCAGGAATATTGGACGCGACCGGAATCCCATACACCCTGATCCGGAATAATGGTGAATTCGAAAAGATTGGGACTGTGATCGGTGACGCATTTAAGCACTCACGCCCTCATGTGGCGCTTGTGCTACCTGGTTCATGGGAAGGTCCGGAGTCCTGCCGGCATGTATCTCCCCCCAACACCCGTACGAGGGAAATTAACCTCGTCTATCACCGGATAATCCATGAACCGGTGATGACCCGTCTCGATGCGATCCGCACTATCGCCAGCCACCTTGATATGCAGGCCGTGGTGTCCAACATCGGGGTGCCCGGCAAGGAACTGTACACGGCAAACGACCGTCCCCTGAACTTTTACATGCTCGGCAGTTACACGCAGGCCTCTCCAATAGGGCTTGGAATTGCGACCGGAACCTCCCGGCCTGTCTGGGTCATCGATGGTGATGGAAGTATCCTTGGAACGGGTATCCTGCCGGTTATCGGATCATACAGGCCGGAAAACCTCACCATCTTCTGCCTGGATAATGGGGCGTTCGGTAGTACCGGGAATCAGCCCACACCTGCATACCGTGATACGGATATCGAACTGCTTGCCGTTGCGGCGGGATTTAAATACACTGCAAAAGCCGGGACTGAAGCCGAACTGGAACATCGTATCGGAGAACTGCAGGACGGCCCGAATTTTGTTCATGTGATGCTGAAGGCGGGAAACGCCCCTGTCAAAAACATTCCCCTCACGCCGCATGAGATCCGGGACCGCTTTATCGCTGCCATGAAATAATCGGTTGAATCGGGCGATGAATGTCCCCGGAAGGAAGGGTCTGGATCGGACAGATATTTCATTATTTGCTCGTTATTGGTGAGAATTTAACTATAAAACCGTTAAATAGACTATTAATCCAGAACTGCCTGACATTATGTCAGTAACTATCTTTAACGGGAATACGGACTGTTACATCGATAGAAATCACATCCGCCTGAAACTGCAGGGTATGACCTGAATTTTGTCTAAGTATGGGAAAGGCCCTGGATAACGGGCCTTCCTTTGAAGTACAGTGTGCCGACCTGTTCGTAACGATATTACGAGGTCGTTCCCTCATAATGGAATGAGTATTCGAAGTTGGTGATCACGCCATCGGCAGAGACCGTTTCATGATACTCGATATGAGACGATGGTGACCAGCTGCTGACCGATCCAAATGCCGACACCGATCCGATCATCGGATATGATCCCGGTGCGAACGACTGCCAGGCCGGGGATGTCTGCTGGACTGGTCCCCCCGCAGGTCCGGATACCTGGTATGACAGTGACCCGGGGCCGTCGGCAAATACCGCCGGTGCTGCGACGAGCGCCAGCATCAGTACAGCCGTGGCAATTGCAGGAATGCCTGGCATTGTGCGATGGTTCATAAATAGTTCTCCTTTATGTCCGGAATTATGCCGGCGGCCGTTTTACAACGGATGCTATGCCGGTGCACTTTCCGGGCAACGAAATGACCTTAACCGTTCCTCCGGTGAGTGTCACCACGTTACAGCACAGTCTTTACATCCTGTCCTATTAAAAATGGTCTGATGCTCCCGGTTCAAGGGAGTAAGTGTTTTGTTCAATAATGCATGACACTGATACGATCATGGCTGATATTCTGTCAAAGTGGACATTACCCGACCTGGCTTCTTCGGTCCGGTGGTGTAAAACACGTAATGCCGAGGGAATCCGGTGCATTATTGCGGCACTTGGCGAACATGCATCCGACAGGCAGGGTGTATTCAGGGGGGTCAAAGGATCTGTAGAGAGTATCAGGGCAGTGGAAGCTTCGCATCTCCATGCATCGGTTGCAATCAAGCTCAGCGCGATCGGGGCTCTTTTCGACCAGCAGCACTGCCGGGAAAATACCCTTTCGATTCTTCGGGAGGCAGCAAAAAAACGCGTTGTTATCGAGATCGACATGGAAGGAATAGGGCTTGTCGACCTCACTATCGGGACTGCAACTGCATGCATACAGGAAGGATACACCCTGACTCTCGCACTCCAGGCGTACCTTGACCGGACTGCAAAAGACCTCGGAAGCGTTATATCGCAGGGGGTCGGCGTCAGGCTTGTAAAAGGGGCATATCATGGGGATACCGAAGATTTTATGCAGATCAGGGAGAGGTTCCGGTCCCTTCTGTTAAAAGGGCTTTCTTCGGGCGGAATGATTTCCGTCGCCACCCATGACCTCTCGATCATCGACTGGATCAGGAATGAGCACCCTGATGAGAAATCACGTCTTGAACTTGGTTTCCTCATGGGGCTGTCGGACCGGACAAAAAAAGATCTCGTCAGGGACGGATGGGCCGTTTCCGAATATGTTCCCTACGGTGATGATGCCGGTGCATATATCGCCCGGCGGGAATATTATCTGCAGCATCTCGAATCCCTTGGCATGGCCCCCGCCCCATAAAGTCAATGATATTTCCGCAAATCAGTCTGGCTGATTTTATAGGCAGGTTATCATAGCAGACCTTGGTGTATTCAGACCCCACAAAAACAGTGAACTCTCGAATTAATCGCTTTCCGGTGTAATCCCCTCATAACCGGGTCGCCGAAACGGCGGGATTGGCCCCGGGGAGCGTCAGAATACGTGAACTAAAGAGGGAATTATAAAAGATTGAAGTCATCAAAAAAACCTGAATACTACGAGGGCCTTGTTTTTACAAGGCCCGTGTTCCGGCTTTTACTTTGTTTCGGAGAGCAATATCCCTGATTTCCCTATATTTTCTTTTTCCACTCTTCGATGAAGATGGTGACCATTTCCGGGCCGACACCAAAAGTCTCTGTAATAATCCGGGTAAATTCCTTCACCACAATCTTTTTCTGTTCGGCTGTTCTTCCTTTTGCCATTTTAATAATAACGACCGGCATAGTACCCTGAAAAGCGTATGTCGCAAAGAATGATTAATCCCGCGTACCCGGGGAGCAGATAAAAATTAATCTTCCGCTCGCCGTGCACATCCGCTCGCAATTGCCGCCTCTTTTACCGCTTTTGCGATTGCTGACGTAACCCGGCGATCGAGTACGCTCGGTAGTATGCGGTCCTTTGCCGGGTTCCTGATATAATTTGCAAGAGCGTGAGCTGCGGCAACTTTCATTTCATTGGTGATTTTTGTAGCACGTGCATCAAGAGCCCCGCGGAAAACCCCGGGAAATGCAAGTGCATTATTGATCTGGTTGGGGAAATCACTCCGCCCGGTCCCGGCGATCGCAGCACCTGCATCGAGGGCTTCACCGGGCATAATTTCGGGGACCGGGTTTGCCATTGCAAAGACGATGGGGTCATTGTTCATCCTCCTGACCATTTTCTTCGTGATAATCCCCGGTGCCGACACCCCGATAACTACATCGGCCCCCTCCATGGCGCATGCAATGTCTCCAGTTCTGCCCTCCCTGTTCGTTTCATCGGCAAGGATAAACTTGTATTTGTTGGCATAGAGCCCTTCGCGCTGGCGGTAAATAATGCCTTTAGTATCGCAGACGATGATATCGTGGACCATGCGGCAATATCCGGGATTGTATCCGATACATTTCAGGAGGCGGGCTATCGCATACCCCGCAGCACCTGCGCCGCAGATGACGATGTTCAAGTCTTCAAATTCTTTTCCTGTTGCCCTGCAGGCATTAAGGAGGGCCGCAAGCACGACGATTGCAGTACCGTGCTGGTCATCGTGCATGACCGGTATCCCGATATCCTGGAGGGCTTCCTCTACCTCGAAACACCTGGGTGCAGCAATATCCTCGAGGTTGATCCCCCCGAAGACCGGTGCGATATTCCTGACCGTGTCGGCGAACGAGGAGTTATAATTCTCAAAACAGATGGGAAATGCATCGATATCGGCAAATTTCTTAAAAAGTATTGCCTTCCCCTCCATCACCGGGATAGCCGCGTATGCACCAATATTGCCAAGTCCGAGAACTGCAGATCCGTCGGTGACGATTGCGATTGAATTCGCCTTTAACGTATAGCGGTACGCGAGGTCCTTATCTTTATAAATCGCCCGGCATACTTCTGCGACGCCAGGTGTATAAGCCCTTGCCAGGTCCCTTTTTGTCCTTAACGGGACTTTTGCTTTTATCTCGAGTTTTCCATTTTTCCGCCCGTGGAGATCCAGCGCCTCCTGGTAGATGTCTGGTGTTTTACCTGGATCAATCATGCCGTGACTACCCGTCCTGACATGAGTGAGCGCATCCGGGCTACAAGAATCTTGTGAAATGTTCTCTGTCACCCCCACCCGATGCCGGACGTTTAACTTTTTCAGGGAAAACATTGACTGTCCTGTTTTCCAGCACCGGATTCCGTTCTGATCGGTGCTCTCCAGGGTGCAGATGCACTGATTGAAAATTCGATCTCTCCCCATGCCTTGTCAAGCAGCGTCCGGTAATATGCCACATCAAATCCCGTTGCCTCCCATGCAAGCTCTACCTTCCACGTCCGTGCGTCGCTGATAACATACCCGATCTCCATCCCCGGCGATACGCTGATACCCGCGGCCCTGCATGCATTCACTGCGGACGCTTCGGGACAGTTCCGTGTATACTCAAGCCTGCTTACCTGGCGGTGAATGGCCATCTCAATGGGATCGGCGGTATGAAGCCTTTCCGTTGCGGCCCGGTAAAGGTCTCTCACCTGCCCGGCGATCGCGTGCAGTTCGCGACGGGACGATGCCCTGCCCATCAGGTCAAGCATCCCGGACTGCACAGACCGTATCCAGGCCGGTGTATCTCCTCTCCGTGCAGAAATTCCCCGGATCTTCATGGTCCCGTCGGTGAGACGACCGTAATACCTGTTGTATGCCCCGAAACCATCGGGCATCGGGAGGAAGGTAATCCAGCTGTAGGACTCGAGTTCGGTGAGAAGTCCTGTTTCACTCTCGATCCGCTTCTTGATCCGCTCCCGGCAGGGCCCCCGGAGCCAGAGGCAGTCGACAATCCCATGAATGACGTTTGCACCCGCCTCCTCGGCAATATCCTTCGACCTGACAAGCACATCGCGCGAGCGGGACGTGATCTGTTCATGGACCTCGATCCTTCCAAATTTTGCATTTTTATACCCTGTGTACCCGAAACAGGTGACGAGCATCCACTTGAGTATCGAATCGGCGCCGCAATAGCATGGCGATTCTTTTTTCAGCTTTTTTGTCCTGTACCGGAGGTCCAGCAGCGGTGCGAGTACCTTTGGATAGGAAACCCTCATTCCCGGGATTGCAGAGCGTTTCCGGAGACAGGTTGTAATGGACGATGACTGCCGGGTACAGTGAGGTAAAATCGATCTGGAACACATCTTCATAGAGCCCGGGCACCGGCTGGAACATCATACCACCGCGGTCGCATGCCTTCAAAGCGTCAACATTCCTGACCCCTTCTGCATCGTTCTTCCTGTATGGTACCGCAATACCCCGTGTCAGTGCTTCGTACACCTCATAGCCCGATATCAGGGTGCCTGCCGTGAACCGGGCGGCAAGGTTCGGGGAGAGACCGGTGAGCCGGGAAGCAAGAATCACACCTGACAGCCCCCCCTCCCTGTAGTTGAAGCTGGACCGCGTATCGATGAGCAGCCGGCCGTCGGGCATGAGGGAACCTCCGCGGTATTCTGTCCTGCCATCAGCTCCAGTAGGACTTCGCATCGAGCTGGCGGTAGTTCCCGCTCCTGCTGAACAGCGCTCCAGTCCCGTACTGCTCTGCTTTCCTGACAATTCCAGGTATCAGAATGTCCGCACCCGGGAAGAGGACGACGTCGGGGTCCCAGTTCTCGATTATGCCGGCCAGGTCGGTTATCACGGTCTTTTCAGTCCCGTCAAGATATATTTCCCGGTCGGTCCGTACGCGGACCGATGTGTATTCCTGCACGGTGCAGGGGTTTCCCGGGACTTCGATCTCCAGTATCCGTGACGGTAGTAAAAAATCGGGAGAAAACCGGGACTCACCGGGATCCCCGCAGGGGAACATTCCCTTACCGGCGAGGTAACCGTGGTCGGGTCTCACGCCCACGTTATAGAGATCTGCCTCGTAATCGGTCTGCTGCCCGATTGCATCCGCCACCCGACGTCCTGCATGGATACAAAACCCCTCGGCAGGTCCATAGATGGTATTGAACCTGCATTCCCGGATGCGGTAGCGGTTCTCGCCCTCCAGCGCCTCAAGCATCGGCCAGTACGTGTCTGCATCAGGGAGGTGGAAATAAAACGAAGGATCTACCGGGACCTTGTGCAGGACCGCACCGCCCCGGGTTCTCCTCTCCCAGAGGCAAACATTGCCGTCCCGGTAATACGAGTCAATGATCCACATGTGCTGCTGCTCCGGATCCCGTTCCGGGGCTTTTCCGGCGGGTCTTCATCAGGACTCCCCGGAACCGCTTTCAACGGGATGGTTTGCAGGTTCGTCGGATTCCCGTGCGGCGGCCCGTTCCTGCTCCCTGACAATGCTGATGATTGCCGAGAAGAGTGCAGCCTCGAGAGGGTCATCGAATGCGTAAAATGCCTCGCTCGAGAACTGTTTTGCGAACATGACGATGGTTTCCGCTTGATCGGCCTCCACATCCCGCATAAGGCGCGAGGCCCGCTTCCAGCGTCCTGCGACTTCGTTCACTCCCATGCGGACGCTCTGGAAACTCCTCCCCGTTATGACATCCCCCCGGTGAAGCCGCCAAGGGAAGCCTGTCCTGCTGCGGCATGCGGCCTGTCCCGCCCTCCTGGAGGTCTTTTCGGTACGGGTACGTGGTGGAACAGGCGTGGGCCGGAAGAAGTATACCTGGTCGGCCTCCTGCAGGAAACAGTCAAACCACCGGTCGCTTTTCGGGGTATAAAGTAAGACCAGGGATTCTCCGGCGGCAGCCTTCAGGGACCGGGCAACCGTCATAACATCGTCGGGGCTGTCGTAGAGCGACGGGTCATACTCTACGAAGATAACAGTGTGGCGTGCCTTTCTTACCGCTGCGGCAAGTTCCCCCGGGGATGTCAGCCGTATTACGTCCATGGTCCCGGGACGCGCCGTAAGTGCGGGGAGGATCCCGGAATGGTTTCCGGCAAGATACAGTAAGAGATATTTTCCGGTCACAGGATTTGTAAGGGCTGGGAGCATGAGCTCTTCAGGTGCGATTATCGCAGCAAACGTGCCGGTCTGCACCCACACCCGTGGCGCGAGCTCAAACTCCATGGTAACGGATTCGGCCGGCACGCCATAAGGGTGGAGCGGGCACAGGGTGAAAGTGAGCGAACCAGCGGGTATAATCTCAAACCGGCTACTTTTTTATACCTAAATGTATAATTATATACATTAAAGTATTATTATGTCAGTCACAAAGAGGATGGCCGGATCATGGGGTCCCGGTTGTGAGATCCGATACCACCTCTCCGGAGCCCGTGCAGGAACCGTGTTCCCCCGTCGTCCCCACAGGCTGACACGATACTTTCTCATGACTAATTCAGGACAGGTACCATGAAATCAAGAGATATTGCAATTGTTGGAATTTTGCTTGCGGTTGGTGCAATTTTTCGCTATTTCCTCGCGATGCTCCACACTCCCATGACACCGAACATGATTATTGCGTTTTACTGCCTTGCCATAATTCTCGTTCATCCCAGGGTGTACGAGGCTCTTGGCATCGGCATTGTGGCCGGTGTCCTCTCTATGGTGATTACCAGTTCGATGTTCCCGCCTGCAAACCTTATCAGCGAACCGATCGGTGCCATGGTCTGTTTCGGCATATACTTCGGGATAAAGAAGATGCCCGATTATGTCTGGCCGGCGCTCTCGACGTTTATTGCCACGTGTGCGAGCGGGTTTACCTTTGCGTTGATCCTGATTATCGCCATTACAAACGGACTCGTGAAAACAGGCAGTACAATAAGCGGGCTGCTGCTCGTATTCGTCCCGATCATCCTGGTTACCGCGGTGTTCAATGCAATTATCGTGCAGGTATTGT
Source organism: uncultured Methanomicrobiales archaeon (assembly GCA_963809105.1). Taxonomy (GTDB): domain Archaea; phylum Halobacteriota; class Methanomicrobia; order Methanomicrobiales; family Methanospirillaceae; genus CAIKOD01. The sequence goes on from CAWEIC010000005.1 coordinate 1,508,996, forward strand.
ACATCCCGTCCAGCCGGGTATTGATGCGTGGGAATGAATGATTTCACTCTCGGCTGTCAGTTACCAGTATCCTCATACGGGTGAGTCTGCCCTAACAGACCTCACCCTCAATATCGAGAAGGGCCGGTGCATCATGATTACCGGCCCATCAGGGGCCGGGAAAACTACCCTGTGCCTGGCGTCGGCGGGGATCCTGGCCCACGAGTACGGGGGCAGAAAAAAGGGCATTATCCGGATTAACGGCATTGACGTAAAAGATTACAGGGATCTCTCGGAAATCGCCACGAACCTCGGCATCGTATTTGACGATCCGGAAGCCCAGCTTATTTTTACGACGGTCGAAGAGGAGATACTGTCTGCTCTTGAACGAAGAGGTCTCGATGCCGGTGAAATCGAGGACAGGTTAAAAATAATAATGGACCGTACCCGCCTCACCCTCCTGAAGGACCGGGCCCCGCACACCCTTTCCGGAGGTCAGAAACAACGACTCGGTACTTGCGACGACCCTTGCGCTCGGGACAGATATCCTGATACTCGATGAGCCGACTTCTGAACTTGACGAGCATGGAACACGCGGCATTTTTGAAATCCTGAAAAACCTGAAGTCCGAAGGGAAAACGATCATGTTCGTTGAACACAAGTTCGGCCACGCCCGGGAACTTGCAGATATCGTTATTGTAATGGAAAATGGCAGAATTTCAAAGGCAGGGCCCCCTGAGACAATAATTCTCGATAAAGAGGTCAGGGAGATCCTTGTGCCTGACTTCAGCGGTATAAGGGAGAGAAAACAGTTTCATGTTCCTGGACAAGATAATTCCCCGCCGGTCATCAGCATCAAAGGGCTTTCCCACTGGTATGGGGACATACATGCCCTGACGGAGGTCGATCTTACGGTCAGGAGGGGTGAATTTATCGCCCTGGTCGGCGAGAACGGCTCGGGAAAGACCACGCTGATCAAGCATTTCAACGGCCTCCTGAGACCGACTGCAGGGACTGTCACCGTGCTCGGAAAGAATGTAAGCAACCATTCGATTACCGAACTCGCACGGGAGGTCGGACTCGTGTTCCAGAACCCGGATCATATGTTCTTTGCCGATAACGTCCGGGATGAAGTGGGCTTTGGCGTCGACAATCTTGGAATAGCTGACAGGGCTTCCGTAATCGATCACGCACTCACCCGGGTCCGACTTTTACATGCCAAGGATCTCTATCCCAAATGGCTTTCAAGGGGAGAACGCCAGCGGCTTGCGATTGCCTGTGTCATCGCGATGCAGCCTTCTGTGATCGTGCTCGATGAACCGACCACAGGCCTCGACGGGAAAGAGGCCAGGGAGGTAATGGAGGTGTTAAAAGAGCTCCAGCTGGCAGGACATACCATCGTGATGGTCACCCACAGCAATGAGATTGCTACCAAGTGTGCCGACCGGGTAATCAGGATGGAACAGGGCAGGATTGTCTCCGATCTGACAATGAAGGAGGACTGAAGCGTGACTGAAATTCTCCAGTATGTCCAGAAAGAAGGTATTTTTCACAAGCTCACACCATTGACAAAAATCGTCTTCGTCATCGTTGTAAGCATCGTGAGTATCATTTCTGTGAATATCCCGTTCCTCTTTGGCATTCTGTTGGTGCTTCTTGTCCTTGCGTATGCAGGGCACCTGCACCGGGAGGTGCTGCAGCAGTTTGCCCTTATTGCGGTAATGAGCATCATCCTGATCATAATCACCGTAATCACCCTCCCCGAAGGTCTTACAATCGGGTACCTCATACCGGCTGGCGTGCCATTCATCGGCGGAAGTCTCCCGATTACTGTCGGGGGAATCGTTACCGGCGTCATTATGACGCTCAGGTTTGCCGTGCTCATCAGTGCTATACAGTTGTTTGTCTTATCCACCCAGCCACGTGATCTCGTGCACACCTTCGAAAGGATAAAGGTGCCCATCGATTATACCCTGATGTTCGTGATTGCACTCCGGTTTATCCCTACACTCCAGATAGAGGGTTTCCGCATCCACGAGGCTCAGCTGGCCAGGGGATACAATCCAGGAACCGGGGTAGGCGGAAAAATCAGGAGTCTTGCCCCCGTCATGATACCTCTCGTGTCAAATTCGCTCGCACGGTCAAATGTACTTGGCCTGACAATAGACCTGAGAGGATACCGGACGAAAAAAAGAACCCCTTTTCGGGAACGTCACCTGAAAAGGCTCGATTATGGAATCATATATGCAATGGTACTTTTTCTCCTGATATTCGTCTGCGTGAAATTGCAGATCCCGTCCCTGGCAGTATAATCTGCCTGGACCACGGGCATCGTTTTTTAAGGATATCCCGGAACATAGATTCCTTCCTGGATATGCGCGCTCACCGCAACAATTCTCAAATTTTTTATAAAATTTTTGGTTTGTTGTTGAGTGCATTAAAAAATTTTAAATACTATAAAAATATTCATTTAAGCGTTTACTCTCAAGGAGCGGAGCCGGGTATGGACGACCCCAGAAACGAAGTTATTGCAAAATTAAAGGAAATAGCAACCAGAAGATGCTCCGAACGGATAGAAAAAGCGAGGATTGAACGTGAAACCCGCGGCGTGCCAGTGGAACTGGTTGTACAGAAATGCGAGATAACTTCGCTCCTTAAACAGAAGTACGGTCTTTAAGGTGATATACGGTATGGCAAACAAATACGGGAGGCAGGACACTCCTGTTTCCTATAAAGAGTATGTGGAGTCCGAACAGTCCCTGCTTGAGCAAATCCGGGTCAAGGAAGAGGAGCTGAACGCAAAAATTTCTGCAACTGAGCAGGAATATTCTGGTATTATTGACAACGCCCGTAAAGAGGCCCTGGAGATCCTCGGTCAGTACCGGCATGCGGCTGAAGCTGAAGCAGAGGTTATCTGGCAGCAGGCTTTGGAAAAAGCAGGGAATGATGTTGAACAAATCCGTAGCGAAGGAGAAAAAAAAATACTGGCGAACCGCGAGCGGAAACAAAGACATTTCGATGCCGTTGTTGAAAGAGTCGTACGTGCGGTCCGTAATGCTGAACCACCATGATACAGAAGATGGCAAGTGTCCTGGTTGTAGGACCGAAAAATGATTTCAACCAGATCGTAGATACCCTCTACCATACAGGGACCGTGCACCTCGAGGAAGTCAGTGAATTTCTCCCGCCAGGAACAACAACGGTACATACGCTAAAACCTGAATACAAACCTGAAATTTCCTCCCTTCTTGCCACAATCAACGGTATTCTTCTGCTGGCTCCAGAAGTGAATGTCGATCCAGTGTATCGCAACACGCTTTATAATAAGATCCACGGGATGGCAAATGTGGACCTGATAAAAAGAGCCGGAGATGTGGTCGGACAGGTAGAAACAACGATAAGAGACCTTACAAAGAGGAAAAGCGAGTCTGAGATTGCCATTAATGGTCTCGACAGGTATGAAAAAATTATCGATAAGATCCAGCCGCTGGAACAGCAGTTGCCCATATTGAGTGGGTTCGAAGTAACGGTCCTGATAGTTCAGAAAGAATTCGCCGATATTTTCGATATCATCAGGCCGGCCCTGTCGGAAATCACGGAGAAGCAGTATGAACTGATATCTGCCGAGATCGATCCCGACACTATTGCGGCAATTACCGTTTTCAATAAAAAATATTCAGAGGAGGTCCACAGGTTTCTTTTCTCAAAAAATATCAATGAAGTCAGGATCCCTGCCGACTATTCAAATATGCCCCTTGACAAGGCCCTGCTCCTGATAGATGAAAACCGGAGGAAGGCCCTCGCTACAAAAACAGTCATCGACAGCGAACTCCGAACGTTCTCTGACCGCTGGTATCCCGACCTTGTCGTCATCAGGGATGTTCTCGCAGAGCGGGATGAGGAGTTGCAGGCGTACAGCAATTTCGCCGAAACAGATTATACCGTGATGATAAGGGGCTGGATTCCGAAAAAATTTTTAAAAAAGACCAGGTTATCCCTTTCCGAAACTTTTGGGGACCGCGTAGTCATGACCGAAACGGACGCGACTGCAGAAACGATGGACCGGGCCCCTATTTTCTATGATAATCCCCGGTGGGTGCGTCCTTTCGAGTTTTTCATGCAACTCGCAAGCCCTCCGAAATATTACGAAATCGATCCATCGCCGATTATGGCTATATTTTTCCCCATATTTTTCGGGCTTATCGTCGGGGATATCGGATACGGAATATTGATCCTCCTGTTCGGTATTTTCCTCAGGTACCGGTTCCGGGAAATCAAATGGATCCATCAGGTATCAGGGATTCTCATCATCTCATCATTCCCTGCCATATTTTTCGGTTATATTTTCGGGGAATTTTTTGGCAATTACGGAGAGATGATGGGGTGGATCCAGCCGGTTACGCTGTTTGGCATTACCTGGAACCGCATGGAGGCGATTGTTCCCCTGCTTATCGTCACAATAGCGATAGGGGTAATTCATGTTGTCCTCGGACTTGTGATAGGTGTAGTAAATGGTATTACCCGAAAAAACCGGAAGCATGTCTGTGAAAAATGCGGCATGCTCGGCATCATTGCAGGTCTCCTCATCCTCATCGGAGTGCTAATTAAAATCTTACCCTCCTACCTGCTCGTCCCTGCCTTTATTTTCATGGGAATCGCCGTGGTACTGATTATTTATGGTGGCGGGACTCTCGGGGCGGTCGAGATCATGAGTACTGTAGGGAATATCCTGTCTTATGCCCGTCTCATGGCAATCGGCCTTGCTTCAGTGATCCTTGCCATGGTGGCAAACAGGCTCGGGGGCGCAATGGAAGTCGTAATCGTGGGTGTTCTCATCGCGGTGCTTCTCCACTTGTTAAATTTGATTCTGGCCATGTTCAGTCCTTCGATTCATAGTGTCAGGTTACATGTTGTGGAATTTTTTTCAAAATTCTACGAAGGGGGCGGCATACCTTACAGCCCATTTAGCGTGGATAAATTAACAGAAAAGAAGTAATTTTCAAGTATTTTTCTTTCTTGTAATTATTTTGACAATAAAAAACAAACTTTTAATTAACCTTTATATAATATAAGATCACCTAAGCGGAGTGAGGGTGGATTCGATGGCATGGGAAATTCCAATTGGTGCAGGAATTGCATTTGCAGGAGGAGCTCTGGCTACTGGCTGGGCTCAGTCGCGAATCGGCGCAGCGGGTGCTGCGACAATTGCCGAGAGACCCGAGTCTACGGGAAGCATTATCGTTCTCGAGGCGATCCCGGAAACAATGGTTATTCTCGGATTTGTCGTGGCTGCCATGATCATGATCATGATCCAGTAAAAGGCGGGGGCAACCGATAAGCACTATTTTAACCTGGCAGGAGATGCAGGTGAAAGGCCTGAACAGTCTCCTGAGTGCTCGCAGTCTGTGAATGATGTAGATTTGGGTGAAACTAAAACGAGGTTTGAGGGGCATGAAATACGATCACCTGATCCTGTCTATGGAATCGGGTGCAGAAGAAAAGATCAGGGATATCAGGGGGCGGACTGACCGCGAACGGGAAGAGATAATCAGGGAGGCACGTTCCTCCGGCGAACAGCTGAAGCAGGAGATCCTTGCAGACATACGGAGAAAAGCAGCTATAGAAATGAACAAACAACGTTACCACGCGAAGGAAGCGGTAACCGTAACGATTGCTGAGGACCATGAAGCCGCTTTAAACAGCATTTGTTCAGAGACTCTCGAAAGGGTAAGGCAGATGAGAAAAAGTCCCGATTATATGGCCTGTTTTAAGACTTTGCTCGGGGAGGTTATCAGCAGTCTTGACGGCGATGACATGGTCCTCCACGTCGACTCTCTCGATCGGGAACTCTGTAAAACAATAATCAGTGACATGCGACCCGGAATACAGGTAATTGACGATATCTCAACTTCCGGAGGGCTGAACGGGTCATGTTCAGATGGAAAAATACTTATTCTCAACACCTTTGAGGACCGCCTTTCCCGGGCGAGAGAGGTCATGAAACAAGAGATTTTCCGGGAGTTGTATGGTGATTAGGGATGTATGTTGAATACGTCAACGCCCGGGTCCACGGTATGGCCGGGCGTCTCCTGAACCATCACGAATTCGAGCGTCTCATCGCCCAGACTTCGGTGGAAGGTGTGATCGAAGAGCTTGAAAAAACACCCTACCGGGATGATGTCCTCGAAGCCCGCACTCTTCACTCCGGTATCCGCGGTGTTGAATATGCACTCAGGAAAAATCTCGGGAAGACATTTCAAAAAATCTATAAACTGACCCGGGGTGAGGAATCGGCCCGCTATATTACAATATTTCTCAAAAGGTGGGATATCCAGAATATCAAGACAATCCTCAGGGGAAAGAATATTCAGGCACCCCCAGAGGAAATTGCAGAATGTCTCATCCCTGCCGGGACGCTCGACGAAACAACATTGTTAGAGCTCCTGAAACAGACCGATGCGAGGGCCGTCGTCGACCTGCTGGCTACATGGCATATCGAATATTCTGTTCCCCTGACACGGTACATCGGGGAATTTTCCGCGCACAGAAACCTCTGGAAACTCGAATATGCCCTCGATCAATATTATTACCATTCTGCACTCGGACAGTGTGCCGGGGGGCGGACTGACGACCTGATAATGCAGGACTTCCTCGGGACAGAGATCGATGCCACAAATCTGAAAAATATCCTGATCCTGGTCAGGGACGATATTCCTCCCGAAGAAGGTGAAACCGTGCTCCTCGATGGAGGAAAGGTCTTTTCCCATCAGCAACTGACCGGCATGATCCGGGCCAGGGGAATCGGAGAGGTGTTGAAAAATCTTGAAGGGACAAAATATTCCTTTCTTTGCGGGACAAATCCTGAAATTGTAAGTGCCGGTAAAGTTTCGGCCATTGAAAAAGAGATCGACCGGTTTCTTATCAGGAAGGGTATCGGCATGTTCCGGGGGGACCCTTTCTCATTTACAATTGTAATAGGCTTCCTCTGGTCGAAAATGAATGAAATTACCAATATCCGGGTGATTGCGCGGGCCCGGGAAGCCGGTCTTCCCGACGAGGTCATGGAGGAGGAAACCTTCTATGTATAAATATGTGATTGTCACCGATCCCGAATCGGCCGCAGGGTTCCGGCTCGCCGGAGTGGATGTAATCGAAGTCGGAAGTCCTGAAGAAGCGAGAAAATTAATACCCCCACTCCTGAACGCCGATGATACCGGGATAATCGGGGTAAGCGAGGAATTTATGTCGGTTCTTGATGAGGAACTGCTGGCAAATATCGAGAAGACATACAGGCCGGTGATCATACCCGTTCCCTCCCGTGCGAGAAAGGTCGCCGCGGGGAGTTACATCGAACGCCTGCTCAGGCGGGCAATCGGATATAATATTGTGGTGAGGCGGTAACATGGCCGAAGGAGTCATTTCGAAAATCTCGGGACCTGTCATCGTGGCGGGAAACATGAGGGGTTCCCGCATGTACGATGTCGTACGGGTCGGGGAATTATCCCTCGCCGGCGAAGTGATCAGGCTCGACGGGGACGATGCCATCGTCCAGGTCTACGAGGACACATCTGGACTGAAAGCAGGCGAACCGGTGAAGAATACGGGATATCCTCTTTCTGTTGAACTTGGACCCGGTTTGATCTCATCGATTTATGACGGTGTCCAGAGGCCCCTATCGGTGCTTGCCGAACGATCGGGAAGTTTCATCTCGCGGGGTATAGCGGTCCCCGGCCTTGATCGCAACAAAAAATGGGAATTTACACCCGTGGCGAAGTCAGGGGATACGGTGATGCAGGGCGATATCATCGGGACTGTAAGGGAATTTCATATAGAACACCGAATTATGGTGCCTCCAGGAGTTTCCGGAACAATTCGCGAGATCAGGGCAGGAGAATTCACGGTCGACGAAGTCGTGTGCACGCTCGGGAATGGTACCGGCATCAGGTTAATGCAGACCTGGCCGGTCCGTAAGGAACGCCCGTATACAAAAAAGCTCGACCCCGAAGTGCCGCTCCTCACCGGGCAGAGGATCTTTGACAGCCTCTTCCCGGTAACGAAAGGGGGGACTGCAATGATCCCCGGGGGATTCGGGACAGGGAAAACGGTCTCCGAGCAGACACTTGCCAAATGGGCCGACGCAGGAATTATTGTTTACATCGGGTGCGGGGAGCGGGGAAATGAGATGACCGATGTTCTTACGGAATTCCCCGAGCTCGTCGATCCGAGGACTGACCTCCCGCTGATCCAGCGGACGATTATGGTGGCAAACACGTCGAACATGCCGGTCGCGGCCCGTGAAGCTTCTATTTATACGGGAATTACCATCGGGGAGTATTACAGGGACATGGGTTACGATGTGGCGCTGATGGCCGATTCAACATCCCGCTGGGGAGAAGCACTACGGGAAGTTTCGGGCAGGCTTGAGGAAATGCCCGGGGAAGAGGGATATCCCGCCTATCTTGCTACCCGTCTTGCTGCCTTTTATGAACGGGCCGGCCGGGTCACATGCCTCGGTTCCGGGGAGAGAGTCGGTTCGATCACGATCGTGGGTGCGGTATCCCCGCCGGGAGGAGATTTTTCAGAACCGATTACCCAGAACACGTTACGTATCGCAGGGACGTTCTGGGCCCTCGATACAGGCCTGGCCAACCGTCGCCATTTTCCGTCGGTCAACTGGATAAAGAGCTACTCACTCTATCTCGACAGCCTGCAGGACTGGTACCGGGAGAATGTTTCGCCGGACTGGAAAGAACTCCGGAACCGGACCATGTACCTCCTTCAGAAGGAAGTGGAACTGCTCGAAATTGTTCAGCTCGTCGGACCCGATGCCCTCCCAGAGAACGAGAAACTGATCCTCGAGGTCAGCCGGATGATCAGGGAAGATTTCCTGCAGCAGAGTGCCTACAGCGATACCGATTCCTATTGTCCCCTTGAAAAGCAGTACTGGATGCTCCATGTCATTCACCGGTTCCATGAAGAGGCCGCTAAAAAAATGGCGCAGGGGGCCACGCTCCGGCAGGTGATGGGAATCCCTGAACGTGTGGAAATAACCCGGATGAAAGATACGGCGGACGTATCAAGGTTAAAAGAGATTGCAGAGGGAATTGCCGGGCACCTGGACTCGCTGGAGGTGACATAAATCCATGTCCTCTCCAAATCTGTCGACAAGGGAATACCGCACGGTGAACTATGTATCGGGACCGCTCATATTCGTCGAAAAGCCGCGGAATGTCGCATATGGAGAAACAGCACGGATCAGGCTGCCCTCGGGAGAGGAGCGGACGGGCCAGGTGCTCGAAGTTTCGCGGGATCTCGCCGTTGTCCAGGTCTTTGAAGGAACGAGTGGCATCGACAGCCTCAAAACGTCGGTCAGGTTCACCGGCGTTCTGCCCCGCATCGATGTATCGATCGAGATGCTCGGGCGTATCTTTTCAGGGGTCGGCGTCCCGAGGGATGGAAAAGCAGGTATTATCGCCGACGATTCGATCGATATATCCGGGATGCCTATCAATCCCTATGCCCGGGACAAGCCGTCGGATTTTATCCAGACCGGAATGTCTACGATAGACGGTCTGAATACCCTGGTACGGGGGCAAAAACTCCCGATATTCTCAGGTCCCGGGTTGCCGGCCAATAAACTCGCAGCCCAGATCGCGCGGCAGACAAAGGTTCTCGGGAGCCAGGAACAGTTTGCTGTAGTCTTCTCGGCTATGGGTATTACCCACAAGGAAGCTTCGTTTTTCATGAAGGATTTCGAAAATACAGGGGCCCTGGAACGCGTGGTGTTTTTCCTGAACCTTGCTGACGACCCGACTATCGAACGACTTGCGACGCCGAGGGTTGCCCTGTCTGTTGCCGAATACCTTGCTTACCAGCATAATCTCCATGTCCTTGTCATACTCACCGACATGACGAACTATTGCGAAGCGCTCCGGGAGATCTCTACGGCACGTGAAGAAGTCCCTGGAAGGAGGGGATATCCCGGATACATGTATACCGACCTCGCGTCCATCTACGAACGTGCAGGCAGGATTAAGGGCAGGAGCGGATCGATTACGCAACTGCCGATCCTGACAATGCCTGACGACGATATTACCCACCCCGTCCCCGACCTGACCGGATATATTACCGAAGGACAGATCGTGCTTTCCCGTGACCTGTACCGGCGGGGTATAGATCCCCCGGTAGATGTGCTGCCGTGCCTGTCCCGTCTCATGAACCTCGGTATCGGTCCGGGAAAAACACGTGAAGACCACAGGAATGTCGCCGACCAGCTGTATGCCTGGTACGCCTACGGGAGGGACCTCAGGAGACTCGTCGCGATCGTCGGAGAGGAAGCACTGACCGACCTCGACAGGAAGTACCCTGAAATTTGCCGACGAGTTCGAGAAAAAATTTATCTCGCAGGGTGACGAGGAACGGGGAATCGCGACCACGCTCGATACTGGCTGGGAACTACTGTCTGCACTTCCCGAAGATGAATTAAAGCGCATCAAGGTGGATTACATTAAAAAATACCATCCCTTGTACCGGGCAGGATAATACCATGGAACAGGTCAATCCGACGAGAATGGAACTCCTTAAAAAGAAAACCCAGATCAGGCTTGCTGAACAGGGCAAAGACCTACTCAGGCAGAAGATGGATGCCCTGATCAGGGAGTTCTTCAGGATAATGACCACCGTTTCCAGGTCACGCGATGAACTCGAGGAGGTTTCAGTTGATGCCGGTCGTGCGCTGGTTATCGCCCAGGCGGTAGACGATAGTATTGCCCTCAAGTCGGCGTCCTTTGCAACGAAACGACACATTGTCCTGGATATCCATGGCAAAAATATCATGGGGGTTCCGGTCCCGGTTATTGAGAAAAAGAGCATGGTCCAGAGCGTTTTTGACAGAGGCTATAGTATAACGGGCGTATCAGGACGTATCGACGAAGTTGCTGAAAAATTTGAGATCGAACTCGACCTGATCACCGGTCTTGCGGAGACCGAGACGGCGCTCCGTCGTCTCGGGGAAGAGATACAGATGAACCGGCGACGGGTCAATGCACTTGAACAGGTCCTTATCCCGGAACTGAAACGGCAGGCCAAATATATCAGGATCACGATTGATGAGCGCGAGAGGGAAGACCTGTACCGGCTGAAAAAAGTCAAAAAAATCCTCGAAAAAAAGAAAAAGAAGCGGCTTGTCAGATAAAGTGATTAATAATTTTCCATAGCCCCCGGTATTTATACCATTCCGGTCAGTATCGCAGTCACGTCTTCTATTGCCTTGGTATCGGTAGAATCCTTCCCCTTTGCCGAATTTCCGATCCTGACGATGGCAATAATATCGGAAAAACTGAGTTTAGAGAAGGCAATTTTTTCCCAGACAGGCCGGTCTATATATACCCAGCACTCCCCAAGCATACGTTCCAGCACCGTGACGTCGTCTTCAGAAAGGTGTTTCCAGTCTTCACCGAGGCCGCGCCGTATCTTCTTTACGGCGTTTTCGACTCCCTTGTCTTTATGAACCAGGAATAATCTCCTGCCAATTTCTGTTTTTGATACTTCCGGCATAATCCCATTCTCCTCCCCTCAAAAAAACAGGTATAATGCGGATAACGCGCTTACCTGATAAATACTTTCCTTAGCAGCCGGCACAGGTCCGACACCCGGGTAACCCTTTTTCATCAGGTTGAGAGAATATACAACAATCTGAAAAAGATCCGTCTCCGATTCAGGCGAATGTGAGAAATGTGGGGGTACTCCCTTACAGGAATACCGCCTGTATCCGGGCTTTCCGGACGATATAATTTCTATGAAGTGCTGTTCGTTCCATTAACAACGGCCTTGATTGCAGTCAGGTTTGCAGTCAGGTTCGCTGTTGCATTTTCCGTGGCGTTAATGACGGGAGTTATTGCCGTTGAATTCGTTGCCGTCCCGTTAATTTCGCCGCGGTAAAGTGCCCATTCATCGTACGATGTGCCGTTCGGGAAATTGCATACGCCGTATTCATTACCCTGTGCATCTTTCTGGATCGAAAGGTTCCCTCCGACCTGGACGCAATATACCGAAGCAGGGTTCGCCATACCTGTTGCATTGCCTGACGGTGGTGCCATGGTGACGATAACTGTCGTCGGCAACGGGGTTACTGCGGTGGTTGCTACAGTAGTAGTCGGCGTTGTTGTCGGGGTCTGTGTACATCCTGCAGTTATCATGATAACTGCGAGGATAAGGACCAGTAAAACGGTTGATGTCTTCATCCAGCTCATGTTCGTTTTCACCGGCTTTATACATCAACCGGAGGATTATATATGCGCTATGGTTTATTCACGGGACCAGATGGCGCCAACAAAAAATTCCTGCCATTATTGTCGAATGATTAAGTTCTCTTTCATTTACCTGTTTGGTCGGTTTTAAACTCCCGGGGATGTTGGTTTACCGGCAAGAATCCGGAGATTATCCGTCCCGGGATCTCTTCCCCGGTACTTATATAATGGCACGGGGAGACGGTAAACTCATGCCGGGAGATCCAAAGTGATAGTGTAATGGAGACCGTACGATCAAAGATAGTATCCATTCGCAAAGCAGAAAAAGAGCGAAAGACCGGGGCTTCTGACGCAATATCAGTATATCTTGACGATCCCAATCCCAGGGTGCGAAGGGAGGCAGCTGTCGCACTCGGCAAGTCTGAAAGGCCCCGATAGTGTCCCCCATCTCGTGCATGCTCTTTCTGACGGCGATCGTGATGTGAGGGAAGCCGCATTGGCCGGGGTGTTGAGAACCGGATCTCAATCCGCAGAGGTACCGGTAATCGGGATGCTCTGTGATAAGGACCCGGGAATTCGTATCGGGGCCCTTTGCGTGCTATCCAGGATTGGAACAGAGTTGTCGGTTGGCCCGGTTACGAAGTTGTTTGATGACCCGTTCTTCGATGTCCGGGACCAGGCTGCAAGGACGGCGGGTGAAATACGGAAACGCAACCGGCTGTGATGTGCATGGAAAGCGGGCAATGCCCCGGACTTCGATTCTACTGCAGACCTGGAATTTTTAATTCCCGGCCGCTGTCGCATGCCGAACATTCTTCTGGGATAGCTGACAAAGAATTGATTTGGTTAAGAACCACAGGAAATCTAACATTAAAAATGCTGCAAAGGTGATTTCATGGGTTTAAAAACATCGATAGGTTATAGTTCGGTTGTCTGCATTCTCGTCGTCCTCTTCCTGTTGGGTCCGGTGTCTGCTGCAGATACGTGGTTAAGAGTCGACCCCCAGGACCAGGTTATTGCCTGGGAAAAATTGAATGCCGATACGATTAAGGCAAATCTTTTTCCTTATGCTCCGGCCGGTACCGGATCTGCATTGTTTACGACAGGCACATTGTTCTGGAAAAATCTCCCGGGCGACCCGCTGACCCCTGTTGTTCCAGGTCAACAGCCGCCAGTCCAGCCATCGGCAACAATCGGCCAGACGACTATCGACGGGACACCGGTAAGTGAACTTTTCAAAAATGCAATGGATAATTACCGGATTAACCCGCCAAAACCCCTGGTGATCCCCGGGGGCAATGATCCGATATATTCTCACCAGATACCTATTAACTGGTCGTAACATATACTACATTACAGGGTCTCTACCATGTCATCGGAAAGATGGAATCTGGTCGGTATCGCAGCACTGATGGTAACATTCGTGCTGCTCTCCGTCCCGGTCTCTGCGGGACTTATACTCCCCGGTGATCAGGGATACGGCGGTATTGCATCGTATGGAAATAACTTCCACTTTACGCCGTTCACACCGGCATCCGAATTGTCGAACAGACTATGTATTCTCGGGCGCCGCATTAACCTCTTTTGCCAGTGATTCAGTTTCGGGATCTCCGGCGATGATGTACGGCTATGCTCTTCCGGGCTCTCTGCCAACGGCGAGCAGCCTGTTTTCCCAGACACTGGCAAATTATTATACCAATCCTCCCGTGCCGATAACGAACCCCGCCCCTGCTGATTTTTCCGTACCGGGTATTTCGAACGCCGATACGTATTATTACACAATTCCGGGATGCACCGGTTCAGGATAATAAAGGGAAACCAATGCGGATTTCCGCGTCTTATTTCTTTTTATTTTTTTAATAACCGGCAGGATCCGTTGATAAATCAGTTTCTTAGCATTAACGTCTGTTCACGAAAGCAGGACAAATGGAATTCCCGGTCTCAGGACCTCATATGGTCCTTATCAGCCGGTACACAGGTCGTCCCGACTCCGGATACTGCAGGTATACGGTGTAGAATAAACCGTGCATAATCAATGGCCGGAACCAGATTATTTAACCTGTAAAAACATATTACAGGAATATAGCGTCAGCATGGTGATGGAGAATGAATCAGAAAATGTCTCGAAGACAGGTGGCCGTGGCAATTGGATTGGCAGCCGTTGTGATTGCCTGCCTGATTCCTGGCTCCGGTGCAGCGTTACCATTATCGGGAAATGGCGGTTTTACTGTCTCCAGTGTGGTTTCCAGTCCGTTTTCCGGTTCCGCTTCCCTGTTTGCCGGGTACAGCCTTCCGAAAAGCCCGTTACTTAGCGAGGGATATGGTCTCACGATCCTGAATTCCGGCATTGGATCCACTTCTCCCGGGCTTTCAGGTCAGACAGGCACGAATGGTGCACCAATAGCCACGGCCGGGTCTACACAGATGGCCGGCCTTTTTTCAAGTGCACTCAGGAATTATTATAGGAATCCCCCGCCGCCGATCACCAATGCGAGTCCTTCGGAGTTTCTTGTAGCTACACCTGGATCTGACCAGTCGTGGGACGCACTCTTCAGCCATCCCGTATATTATGGGTGCGGCTGCGGATAATCCGATTTTTTTTGGGTTGTCAGGACCGTTGTATCACGATAAATTTTTATTTTGATATCCCGTTTTATCGTACTGGGATACTATGAAATCTGTTACATGGCCAGGTTTGTCGACAATCTGCATATTATTGTTACTGGTTGTCTGTCTTCCTTCGGGAGTTACGGCACTTGCGACATATTCGGGAAATACAGTAACACTGAATGTTCCTGTCAATGATGATGTATTGGCGGCTGGTGGTGCTATCGATATCAATGCACCAATAAACAGCCTGATGGCAGCAGGCGGAACGGTGACCGTGAATGCTCCCGTCAAAGGGGATGTGATCGTTGCCGGCGGGAATGTCGTTATCCATGGCACTATCGGTGGCAAACTCGTGGCGGCAGGCGGCAATATCGATATCGATTCTGATATAGGAACCAATGCGGTTGTTGCCGGAGGCACCGTGACCGTTCACCAGAACACCGTTATCGGAAAAGATGCCGCAATATCAGCAGGAACGGTCACAAATGCCGGGAATATCAACGGCAAGCTGACGGTCCGCGCCAGGAACTTCGATAATACCGGGTCAGCGGGGAGCGTGGACTTCCAGCCTGTTCAGCAGCGTTATGACCTGTCACGGTTGCTTGAAATCTTTGGTGTCCTGCTTTCAATCGGATGGCTGATACTCGGGTTGATCATCATCAGGTCCGCTCCTGCCCGTTACGCGGTAGTACTCGGAGAGGTAAGAAAATCGCCGGTTGTAAAAACCGTTGTCGGATTTATCGGCATTATCGTTGCCATTATTGCGTGCGCTATCCTTGCGGTCACGATTATCGGTCTGCCCCTTGCTGCAACAGGATTTATCCTGCTTATTCTCGGATTGATCCTATCCGTGCTGTTTGTCTCATCAATTCTTGGGGAACTGGTCTTCTCCTGGATCAGGTACGAAGGAAAAGATTGGCTGGCATTTATTGTCGGGTTCGTGATCCTGCAGATCCTATTCAGGATACCGTTTGCCGGTGTAATTATCGCTGTTATTACGGTCAGCCTGGGAATCGGTGCATTGCTCTATGCTGTGTACGATAATCGGTACGGCGATTCTTGGAACGACACCCGTACAGACCTGAAAAGTAATTACTCTTTTTCGTATAACAATCAGGCCTGGATTTATCCATTCCTGACCGAATAATAATGGGATTAGGTGGAATCGCTTTCTTTCGGAAGGCGTGTAAACCCCACAATCCGTGTTCCGGCATCATCTGCATCACCGGATCAGTAATGGATACAAACCGGACGATTCTACCCGGATAACGGAAAATGGAAATCTATAAGGTAATTCATCTGAAATACCTCACCATATGTGTGCCCGCTTCCTGGGATCGCTCTTCAGGCCGAAACCCCATATCGTGGAAAGCCCCCCGCCTCCTGTAATTGCACACGGTGCCGGCATGCAGGTGCCGGAATTTAAGCAAAAACCCTATTTTATCGTTGCCTCTGTTGAAATGGGCAACACCACGACCAAGTGTATCCTTACGGGTGTCAACCTCGAGACCGGGATGTCATATGTCATAAATAAAACGGTAAAAATGAGCAGGGATGTAAGAAAGCCAAGACCCGGGGAGGAAATTTTTGGTGAAACTCTTGACGGGACCCAGCTTACCAGGGAATCCGTGACAGAACTCGTCAAGGAGACCCTCCTCCAGTGCCACCGGGAAGTCCATCTTGATGTCCATTACGATCTGGATTTTGTCGTCAGGAGCACGGGGGTAGTCGCGGCAATGGACTCGCCCGACCAGGTCGGGGTCTTTGTTATCGCCCTCGCGAACGGGTGCCTCCTGGCCGGGGTGCCTCCGAAGAAGATGACTCCACCTATGTCGAAGGCAAACCAGCCCGGAAAACTCCAGCCCTTCAGTTTTGCGGATAAAGTGGTCTTTGTCGGGGCAGTCGCAGGAGTAGTACCTCCTGTAGGCAGCACCGGCGTGGAGATGGTTGCGAATGAAATGGAGGGAGAACTTGCCATGGCCGGGATCAAGGAGGGGGCCAAATGGACATCTGTCGATTTCAGGAACCCATGTGTTTCCATTGACTTCGGGACCACCCTCGACGGCAGGATCACGAGCGACGTGGCACCTGACGATCCGAATCCCTTTGCAAAAACGATTGGTAATTTCTGCGGCCTGGCGGGGGCAATTCCGGATGCCATTGTAAGAGGCACCGGTCTGGTTGACGGACGTACAGGCACTGCACTTGATATATTCGGGGACAGGAGCATTCTCGGTGGCGTCTCGTTCCGGTCGAACCGCGGAGCCATTCCAGATTATGTCGAGCGGTGCGAGAAGTTGATCGATATCAGGATCGTCCCCCCGGAACGGCGCAGGTTTGGCAGGGTTCCTGTATATGCTGATGTGGCGAAGTCATCGGGAGTAGCACTGATCGGGTGCGACGCAGGGATGGAAGGGAGTGGTCTTGACGATCTCAAGGAAATCGGGGCGGAAATTTATAAAACCTATAATCTCGGGTTTCTTAACGAAGTTGTCGACCGCGTTTGTGCAGGAATGGCACTGAGGCTCATCGACGTCGCTGTGCAGGAGCACCTTGTATTTCCCAACAGCTCTATCGGATTCACCGGCAGGGCGGCGATATCGGGCAGGAAACCCGAATATATTCTCGATGGCCTTATCGAACGGAAACTTTTTTCAGACCCCAACGAACACCTCGTTTTCGTGGACGACGGTCTTGCCAGGGGTGCTGCCCTGATGGGCCGATGCATGAATTCGCTTGGGAAACCCAGGAATCCGATTGGCGGTGTCCGGGGCGGGCCATGTATAATGAACAGACGTATAAAGGCAGGAAAATAACAGGAATGGAGAGATAGTCATGTCAAAGAATTCGGATGCACCACAAGGTCAGGAAAACGGCAACGTGCAGGGAAAAGAGGCACCCCCACCGGCAGGAGATATTGCCGATGAAAATCAGTTATACGATCTCGTGATACCTCCGGGAACACCCCAGACCATTATCATGGATATCACCGGCAAATATGAAGTAGAACTCGTAGAGAGGAAGGAACGCCTTCATTTCGCGAATATGGATGGGGAAGAACGCGAACTCCTTGCATTCCGGGGAAAACTGGATGTGATGCGGAACGTGGAGAAATACTTTTACCAGAAGATGAAAGAGTTCATCGGGGATACCTGAAGAAAGTGGAAATACAACCTGTTTATGTTGTTCAGAGGATTGTTTCTCTTTTTAGTCTCCGTGAAACCTTGTTTATAGTATTCATGTCGGTACCGAAGTTTTTGTAATCCGCAGGGATTCAGACATGACTCTATTCTCCGGCAATCCAGGAGATATGCTCCTGCGCCGAGGCTTCCTGATGATGACAGTGAGAACTCAGAAAAATATCTTCGTTTCTTTTTACCCTGATAACCATTTTCTCCGGCTATACTGATAGAGGAATCGGGGAAGGGTAAAGCCATCACCTCCCGGTGTCGAGAGGAATAAAGAACGAATAAAGAACAGCCAGGATCTCAGCAGTGCCATCATCTGTTTTTTTCTGCGAACCAACGTGAAAAAAGTGGAAAAAATTGTCAGCCTCAGAAAAATTCCTGGACAGCGAGATATGTATCATTTGCCGGGTCATATGCGACGCCCACACCAAGGTTGGTATAATCCGCTCCGTTCAGGTCAAGGATATTTTCCCGGTGATCAGGGCTGTTCATCCAGGCATTCACGATAAACTGGGCAATATCGTCAGGCGTTCCCTGGATATGCTGCACCATTGCGATATTCTCGCCGACACCGATCCGGTAGTAGGTACTGTAATCCTTTTCGACATTGTACCCCTGCCGTTTGGCCCGGTCGGTCGGGTTTTCACCATCGGGGTTGATATGGTCGAAGAAATTGCGGGTGGCCATGTCGACGGCATCGTTCCGTGCAATATCTGAAAGTTTGCTGTCATAGACATAGGGTGATTTCCCGAATTTGGTCCGTTCAAGGTTTGTATAAGAGAAAATCCGTTGTTCGATAGTCCTTGTAGTGTCGCTCACGTAGTCCGGAGTTTTATTCTCCTCCGGTTGAGACAAGGTAGAGTTCAGCGCAGGAAACGCTATTTTCGGAAGGGACGACTGACCGGTAACGAACATATTCGTTTTCAACAAGGGAGTTCCGCTTGCGGTAACCGGGAATTTCGGAATGCCCGGCGTCGCAAGGGGTTTAATAGTTGCCGGTGTTGTTACCGGTACCGATGATCCCCCGGTTATCGGTGTCCGGGTCATCAGAGGTGTCATCAGGGATGTGAACTCTTTAAAACCAGGAGCAGACATCGGTTTTGTCTGTACGGTGTCACCCTGGCTGACTGTCATTGGGTCCGCAGAGCTCCGGAATAATGGACTTTTCGCTGCGAGAACAACAATTAAAGGTCCATTTTGAAGACAATCCCCGGCAGGAATTACCGGACAGCCTGAAATACCGGGTTGTTTTAATACCATATATCCAGACAGGGCCGGGCTGCCTCCGGACTCGCCGGCGAGAAAGGGTATCGCAGGAAATGTACATGCAGCAATTACGATTATTACCAAAACCAGGAATGAACGGATGTTCATGATAATTAGCTGATCAGTACTCTGGTAATCCGATAAAACACTTCCTTTGCTTCAGGTTTCGAAAAATGGTATCTGCCTTCAGCCTCAGCAGCGTTTAAAACGGAAATTGAAATAGATCGGACCAGCACTATCTGATACCTAATCCTACTGCCCCGGGCCAAAGGAAACGGTTAAATGAATTCCAATCATTTTTATTATGATCGAATATCTGACAAAACGAGGGATTTAATGAAGAGGAATATCAAAGTTGAAGGATTACGACAGATCCCCCTCGAGCAACAGGAAATTGAGCTCGTTGAGAGAAAATGCCTTGGTCACCCGGACAGTCTTGCCGATGGAATTGCAGAATCGATAAGCAGGGCCCTTTGTAAGGTCTACTTTGAGGAAACAGGTGCAATACTCCACCACAACACGGATCAGGGAGAAATCGTCGCCGGCGAATCCATGCCCGCATACGGTGGTGGGAAGATCATCAGGCCGATTTATGTCCTTCTTGACGGCCGGGCAACAAAACAATTCGGGGATAAGCATATTCCCGCCGATGCGATTGCCGTTGAGACTGCCCACAGGTACCTACACGACATATTGCCGACCCTGAACCTGGAGCGCGATGTCATCATCGACTGCAGGCTCGGGACAGGATCGACTGATCTCAGGGATGTTTTCAAACCCTGCGAGGCGAAAATCCCCCGTGCTAACGATACATCATTTGGTGTCGGCCATGCGCCGTTCTCGGAGGTCGAGACAATAGTGATGGCTGCAAGCGATTATATAGACAATACCCTCAGGCCGGAGATGCCGGTAATCGGCCAGGACATAAAAATTATGGGCCTCCGGGACAGGGACGAGATCACTCTTACGATCGCCTGTGCGATGGTCGACCGGTATTGTTCGGGAATCAACGAGTATGTGGAGTATAAGGAAATTTTAAAAGAGCGTATTGAAAATGTCGCCATGCGCCACACGAAGAGGGATATCAAGGTCCATGTAAATACGGCTGATGACATAAAATCGGGCAGCGTATACCTTACCGTTACGGGGACTTCTGCAGAGATGGGCGATGACGGTTCGGTAGGGCGTGGAAACAGGGCAAACGGTCTTATTACGCCAAACCGGCCGATGAGCATGGAAGCCACCAGCGGTAAAAATCCCATAAATCACATCGGGAAGATCTACAATATCCTTTCAACCCAGCTTGCCAACGAATGCGTGGCAAAAGTGGAAGGTATTGAAGAAATATATATCAGACTGCTGTCCCAGATAGGAACTCCGATAGATTACCCGCTTGTAGCAAGTGTACAAGTGCTTCCCGGCAAGGATTATGAAATTACCTCTATGAAAAGCGATGTGGAAGCCATTGTTAATGAGGGCCTCGCAACAGTCACATGCGTGACTGAAAGAGTTATTAATGGCGAGATCAGGACCTTCTGACCCGAAGATGAAACCGGAAAAGCAGATCAGGGAACCGGATAAGCACGGTTCACCGGATATAGTCAGGCTGGCAATTCCGAATAAGGGAAGGATTTCGCAGCCTGTCATAGAATTGATGGAGAAATCAGGCCTTCATCTCCTCGATGCCGGGCAGAGAAGGCTGATTTCGAGGACCCCGGATCCTCATATCGAAGTATTGTTTGCGAGACCCATTGATATTCCGGAATATGTCGCGACAGGGTCTGCAGACCTCGGGATCACAGGGAGGGACATGGTGGCTGAACGGGGGTCGCAGGTGGATCAGCTCCTCGACCTCGGGATAGGGAATGCCACGCTTGTCCTTGCTGTCGGTGAGGAATCACCGGCGCAATCGGCCCATGACCTCGCATGTGCAAAAATTGCCACGGAATTCCCGGCCATAACGCGGTCTTATTTTAAGAGGCACAAAATACCCGTGGACATTGTCCAGGTAGGGGGGGCCTGCGAGGCGACACCCTATCTTGGCATTGCCGACGCGATTGTCGACCTTTCAAGTTCAGGTGATACATTACGTTCAAACAGGCTCCGCGTACTAGATGAAGTGCTCACAACGAGCACTGTACTGATTGCGAACCCCGTTTCTGCCAAAGAAAAATCAGGGAAGATCGGGGAGGTAGTTCTGGCGCTCGAGAGTGTTATCCATGCCAGGGGCCAGTGTTACCTGATGATGAATGTGAAACGTGCCTCGCTTGAGAGTGTGAGAAGCGTCCTTCCCGGGTTATCGGGACCGACGGTGATGGAAGTCGCGTCCCTGGAAGACCTCGTGGCCGTTCATGCAGTTGTTGCCGAAGAACGGGTTTACCAGCTTATCAGCCTCCTGAAACGTGCAGGGGCAAAAGACATTCTTGTCATGTCGATCCAACGGATGATTCGCTGATTTCAATGAAAATTTTTCCTGCGGTAGATATCCTGGACGGCCGTTGTGTCCAGCTGGTCCAGGGCCGGCGGGAACATGCCACGTTTTTCGGAGAGCCCCGGTTGTGTGCCCGGCGCTGGCTCAATGAGGGTGCCGACGCGCTCCATGTCATCAATCTGGACGGTGCGTTCGGCAATGCTGGGAGGAACGTGGAGATGATCCGCGACCTCATCAGGGAAACCGGTGTGAGCATCCAGCTTGGCGGTGGGATAAGGACCTGGAAAGATGCGCATGGATGGCTCGATTCAGGGGTTGAACGTATTATCCTTGGGACACTTGCGATAAAAGAACCCGTAATAATCCGGTCGCTTTCGGACGAGTTCGGCCGGGACAGGATCATGGCCGGTGTCGATGCGAGGGAAGGCCAGATTACCCTGGATGGATGGCGGGAGACAGCAGGTGACTACTTGTCGTGGGCGCGGAAATTCGAACAACTCGGTGCCGGCTCTCTTCTTTATACCAATGTAGATGTCGAGGGCCTTGAGATGGGGGTACGATATCCGCCGATAAAAGCCCTGCTGGAACAGACAGGGATCCCGGTCACCGTGGCGGGAGGTATTTCCGGGGTAGAGGATATTTATGGTCTTCGGGAGATTGGTGTATATGGAGCGGTTCTCGGTTCAGCACTCTACAGCGGAAGGATCAGGCTTAAAGACGCAATGGAGGCGGCAGGATGAGAAAAACTGAACAAAAACGAGTTACCCGGGAGACGGAT
The DNA here is from genome assembly GCA_963809105.1 of uncultured Methanomicrobiales archaeon. Classification (GTDB taxonomy): domain Archaea; phylum Halobacteriota; class Methanomicrobia; order Methanomicrobiales; family Methanospirillaceae; genus CAIKOD01. The sequence continues at coordinate 1,531,496 of CAWEIC010000005.1, forward strand.
ATTCGGGTTTCCCTTGATTTCGACGGACTGCCCGAATGCACCGTTGACACCGGGCTTCCTTTTTTTGACCATATGCTCTCCGCTTTTGGGAGGCACGGAAGGTTCTGGTTGTCAGTCGCTGCCAGGGGCGACCTGGAAGTAGACAGTCACCATACTATCGAGGATGTCGGTATCGTGCTCGGTGAAGCGATCCGGATATCTGTCGGAGACGGACACGGCATAAGGCGGTTCGCCCACGCGATCGTTCCGATGGACGAATCGCGGTCGACCGTTGTAATTGACTGTGGCGGGAGAGGGTACCTGCTCTACGAGGGGAAATTTTCCGGAAAAACGGTTGGTGGAATAGATGCAGATATTTTCGAGCATTTTTTCTACAGTCTCTGTACCAGGGCCGGTATAACGGCCCATATCATGTTTGGCGGAAGGAATGACCACCATAAGTGCGAGGCGATGTTCAAGGCATTCGGTATCGCTCTCGGTGAGGCAGTCTCATTATACGGCGACGATATGTCGGTGCCCAGTACAAAAGGGACGCTTTGAAAGCCTGCAATAATATTTCAGGATGCTGAAAACAGGTTACCCTCGACGGGTAAAATTATGTGCCACCCTGATCGGTAATTCAGACCGTATTTTCTTTAAGAAGAAGGGGAATAGTTATGCTGACTTTGCCGCCAGCTCGACATCCTCTTCTTTGATCGTCTTTCGTCCTGCGTGGAGCGCGAGCCTGTTTGCTTCCTTAGTCAGGTGAGCAATGTATGCTTCTGCTTTTCCAACAAGTGCAGCAGCTGCATCGCTACCGACTCTTTCTGCTCCGTTTTTCTTTGCAATTCTTACAACTGCAGCAATAGGTAAATCTGCCATTGTATTACCTCAAACAAAAATGTATCACCAAATATTTAAACATTTCGTGAATATTGTCCAATTTTTCGCAGAATATCCTATCCGGGACATATGCGCTGGTAACTGATCAGCAAGTCCCCGGATAGTTACTGTCAATACCAATAACCCTAAATATCAGGTCTTTCTATTAAAGCGTTCTTATTAAGTGATTTTATTGTTTGGACAAAGAATCTGCAAGCATTATCGCATTGACGTAATCTGGTGATGCGCGCGAAGTATCTACAAATATTCTGTCGATATTTACCACCGGGGCACCATGACCTTTCCCTGCACCGAGGAATGTCAGGGTCCGGAAAATCAGGTTGCCCGAAATGCCGTCAGGTGCAATTATCAGCCCCGAATCTTGGATTGCGTCCTCTATCAGTATTTCCCGGTTTACAGCCCCTGACAACCTGGCTACAAGTTCGGCATCTGCAAGGCTTTGATCGACCCGTGCATTTCTCCCCACATCACCTATCCTGCCCCCGGAAAGGACCGCAACCTTCTCTGACAGGCCAAATTTTCCAGCAATTGCCCTGCCCTTTTTTGCAAATATCACCTTTTCACCGACGGACCAGCCCTCATCAACCCCTACCGGGGCAAGGAGGAATTTTTTTCCACCGGCCGTTTCAAGAAGTGCAACCCGCTCCAGGTGATCGACGCCGAAGACCCTTTTGAGGGTCGAAAGGGTACTGTTTGCCGGCAAGGTGCCACGGATTGCCGCCCTGATCGTCCCTGAACTGAGATCCTGGATGAGATCCTCTTCAGGGTGCTCCGATTCGTGGAATGTTACGGTACTCTTACCGGATGGAACCGTGCCGGGTTTACAATAGACGATTATGCCGTTTTCCAAACCGGATTTTTTAATACTTGCAATAATTTTTTCAACATCTTCCTGGGCGCCTATACCGATTTTTTTCATTAGTCATCCGGGCCCGTAAACAGCCTCATAATACCGTTTTCCGCGAAATTGAATACCAGGGTGCTTTCGGTTTTGTGCGTTATCCTGAGATCGTGGCCGTTGTCGACTGTCCCGATAACATGCGCCGTCATCCCTACCTCCAGGAAACGGGAACATACCTCTGCGACATGATGTTCGTCAACGGTCAGAATAAATCCCATTCCCGGATACATCCTGACCCACTGGTCGAAGCTGATGGAATTCTGTTTCAGGTCAGGCCTTGGAATGGCGTCCAGATCGATTGATGCCCCTTTGTTGCTCACCTCGAGAAGCATCCCGAGAGTCCCGATAATCCCGGGGTTGCTGATATCTTTCCCTGCGGTAACCAGGCGGGCCTTCCCGAGTTCGCCGAGCAGCCGGATCTGGGCCCGGACGTACTCCGGGGACTTCATGGTCACCGAATCCCAGTTCAGGATGCACGAAGGATGGACCCGTCCTGACAGGTCGATCGCAGCAATTATCTTGTCACCTTCCCGGGCCGTATGGGAATAGATCACCGCATCAATTTCAGCTACGCCGAGGATTGCAACGTCAATCACGCTATACGGCGTGTCGGGGTGCAGGTGGCCGCCGACGATAGGTACACCAAACTGGAGGGAAGCATCATGCATCCCCCTGATGACCTGCTTCATAATGGAGCCTGAAGCGATCGAAAAGACATCCACCATGGCCGCGGGTTTTCCTCCCATTGCTGCAATATCATGGATATTGACAAGCACAGAACAATACCCGGCCCAGTAAGGGTCGGCTTCCATCAGTTTACTCCAGATGCCGTCAGCAGCAAGGAGCAGTGCTTCATCGCCGTGGCGGATTACAGCGGCATCCTCCCCGAACGAAGCGATCACATCGGGGGAATCGATCCGGACCGCTTTGACCATCTCTCCAATAGCATGCTTCCGTTTCACTCCCTCATATTCCCTGACCGCAAGCGCGATTTTTTCAGTGGAACAGCTGTAATCCACAATCATCACCTGTAATAGAACAATGCAGTATGCTATTTCGGTCTCATCAGACATAATTTATTTGATATACCGTCGATATGTCCACATGGACTGGACAGAAAAATACAGGCCTTCCCATCTGTCTGAAATTATCGGGAACGGTACCGCTGTCCGGCAGATGCTTGAATGGGCAATGGGCTGGAAGCGGGGGGCAAAACCCCTCCTCGTCTACGGGAAACCGGGCATAGGGAAAACTTCCGCAGCGTATGCCCTGGCGCATGACATGCACTGGGAGACCCTCGAACTGAATGCGAGCGACCAGAGGACCAAGGCGGTCATAGACCGGGTTGCAGGGGCAGGAAGCACATCCGGTAGCCTGACCGGTGCAAAGCGACGCCTGATCATCCTTGACGAGGCTGATAACCTTCAGGGGACGTCCGACAAGGGGGGAGCGAAAGCCATACTCGATATAATCCGGGATGCCCGGCAGCCGGTTATCCTGATCGCTAACGATCTCTATGGCATCGCAGCCGACCTCAGGGGTGCCTGCGACCCCGTCCAGTTCAGGGCCATACCTGCCAGGTCCCTAGTACCGCACCTCAAATTGATCTGCACCCGGGAACATATCACGTGCGGTGAAGAAGCATTGAAAGATATTGCAGGAAGCGCCTCCGGAGATGTAAGGGCTGCGGTAACCATGCTCCACGCCGCTGCGATAGGAAAAGACAGGATCGAGGAAAAGGATGTCCGTACTTCAAACAAGGATGAACGGGCGAGTATTTTCCAGCTGGTTACGGCAGTTTTCGGGAGAACACCAGAGGACGAGCTGATGAAGATCTCCTATGAGATCGACGACACTCCGGATTCCATTTTGCAATGGGTCGAGGCAAACCTGCAGGTTTTAAAAGAACCTTCGGCGGAAGCGTCAGCATACCGGTATCTTTCGAGGGCAGACGAATATATCGGAAACACATACCGCCAGCAGTATTACACACTCTGGCGCTATGCCACTGCCAGCATGCTGCTCGGAACCAGTATTGCTGCCGGAGGAAAGGGAATCCATGAAAAAATAAGTTCCCCCCGCAGGTGGCAGAAAATGGCATCGTCCCGGCGGCAAAAAACCACCCGGATGGAACTCCTTGGAAAGCTCGGAGAACTGATGCATATGTCCCGCCGGAACGTGCGTGACGGTTACCTGCCTATGGTCTCGATCCTTTCCGAAAAGGAACCCCTTCCTTATGCACGGGAACTCTCTCTTGACATAGACCAGCTGGCTCTCCTTATCCATGACCGGGTGAAAGCGACGGCCGTTACAAAACAGATCGCGGGGGAAAAGAAGGAAGAAGAGAAAAGGGAGAAAATCCGGATGAAAAAAGCAGTATTACCAGAAAAAAAGGCTGAAGAAACGCAGGTACAGGAACAAGGTCCCGAAAAATCAGCAGAAACAACCCAGTGCCCGCCTCATCCGGAACCTGAAAAGGTATCGCGGGGCAGAGGAAAGCAGTCAACGCTTTTCTAATCCCCATCTCCTTTTCTTTGATAACGATGGATAACAACCCCGCAGTCGAGTATCTCGCCCCTGTCTGCGTACCCCTCGAAACCAAGGTGATATACGATAAGATCGCAGTTGAGCCGTCGCGCAAGTGCGATCAGTGGAGGCATCATCTCCTCTGCAGGACGGATTGAGTAGACGAGATCGGCCTCTTTATAAAGGGCGATATCGGGAGAAAACACATCATCGGTAAAAAAAAATACACCCGCCGGTGGGTTCTGGTCTTTTATGTCCGTGCACCTGATATTGATTGCCGACCCGGAAATCAGTTCAGCGGCACAAAAATTTGAACCGACACCAACTTCGACGACGTTATGATAATGATCTGCGATGTACCGGCCGATACATTGCTCAATATGTTTATACCCGGCCATCTGTAGAATACTATTGGAATGGATGTCCTTATTTTTTGGGATCACCGGGCTCCGTCAGGCGTGGCAAGGCCCGTACTGCGATGCATTTCGGGCATCACCGGGTTTTCTGTAGATATTGCCGAAAACCCCGTCATAATCGGCGGGTATTTGCGATACAGGGACCAGGTGAATGCATGCACGGTCCTTGACGACATGACGACCTTCAGACATCTTCACAGGATCAAACCGCCAATTCTCCTCGTTCTCGGGCACGATTTATTTGCACCGGGCCTGGATTTTGTATTCGGGCTTGCCCGACCCCCGGCCCGCGTTTCAGTCGTTTCAAGTGTGCGTCTCGGAAACGAATATTACGGCCGTGATAAAAACGATGAAGACCTCATTGACCGTGTTTCGAAAGAAGGATCCCATGAAATTGGTCATCTTTTCGGTCTCGGACATTGCGACGACCATGAATGCATCATGTATAACCCGCATACGCTTGACGAACTCGACGGCAAAAAGAAAGAATTCTGTCCTTCATGTTCCGGAGCACTTTTAAAAGGGAAAAAAGAAGCCGATTTTGAGAGCGATCTTGTATAGAATAGGACGTCCGGAGAGATCATCCGGGCTAATGGAGGACTATTTTTTCATATATCAGGAATTCCCGGTTATGAAAATCGGGAAGGCTTGGATATCTCCTGCAGTCTCCTTATTCAGTGCTGAAAAAAAGCTTCCGTTCCTTCCTGAAATTAACAGATCCCGGCCCGTTTCAATCATATATGGCGCGTACTTTTGTATTCGTATTAATGCCGATAACCAGACTATCAGTTGACTCAGTCCCAAAACCAGGGTTCCAAGGTCCGGACATGGGAGGATCAGGTCATCGATTTGCTTACCTGCCCAGGGTTGCCTTTCACAATAGTTGTCCCTGAAGTGAAATGTATGTTATGAAGCGTGAAGCCACCATCTTCCCGAAACACTCCAAAACAGATAAACCTCGAAATTAACAGGGGCGAAAAAAGGCAAAAAAAGGTAGATATACTACTGCTGGAACAGGGTCAGGACGAGCGCCGTGATCATCGGGAACTGCCTGATGGATGTCCGGTTAGCGGCGATCTGTTTTATTGCATCGGCACTGCTGATAAGGGTGTTACCTGAAACTGCATTGGTCTGGGATGCCGCCGGTTGCCCGATCAGAGTGATTCCCGATGCCTTTACCTGGGACGATCCCTGGACCGGCAGGATAAATTGTGTCGCAGATGATGAAGGCAGTTTCTGTATCAGCTGTCCTGCATCCGGAATGGTGTTCTGGGGCAGAGTCACCTGGGCTTCCTGAACTTTGGGCAGCCTGATGATACCTGATGCAGCTACCGCAGTTCCCGGCGTGGAAACGTTCACGCTGTCGGTTAAGACATCACCGAATGGAATAAGTTTCTTGCCCTCTGTCGAGTTGAGAGTGTATACAAGCCAGAATCTCATATCGTAGGTGCCATTCTTCATCGGGCATGGCACATTGATCGTGAACGGGAAGGTATACGACTGGCCCGGGTTGACAACGACGTCTGACGGTATCGGGTTCGGCGAGGGTATGATAGTAAATCCGTCATTTGATTCAGCCAGGCACATTACGTTGTTCTGTGAGCTCCATGCTATTGTTCCCGTGTTTTCGAACGTAACCGTGACATTGTCGTACGATCCGCAGGACTTCATGGTCGACGGGATCGTGTTGCCCGTGACGAGTGAATCATAGGGCAGTTGCGGGTGCTCGAACGTGATGACCGGCAGTTCTCCGCCTGATGGAGTCGGTGGTTTTGGCAGTCCGCCGAGCGGGTAATAATCGCTGTTATTGGCATCGATTACGAACGCATGGTCGACAATACCGTCACCGCGGTCCCACTGGGCTATCTGCGAGAACCCGGTACCGCTCGGATTAGCCCAATAATTACCGGCAAGTTTCGGCCCACCGATGATGTTCCCCCCGGCAGGTGCGTTGACAGGCAGGATATTCCATTCATTTATGCTGATCCCGTCGGTCTGGACGTTATTGTTGTTGTTGAAGTAATTGTTGTAGATGAGGTTGTTGTAGGAATTGTTGACCGAGATCCCGTTAAGGTTGTTCAGCTCGATGTGGTTGCTTACAATGGTGTTGTTGTCCGAATTTGTCAGGTTAACACCGGAAATCCCATTGTAATCAATAGTATTGCCACTGATAGTATTCCAGTTTGAGGGGTCGATGTACACTCCGTTCAACAGGTTGTGGGTGATGGTATTTCTATCGATGGTGTTATTATCGGAACTGAGCAGACCGATGCCGTTACCCGAATTGCTGTTCACCTGGTTGCCTGTTACGTGGTTGTTTCCGAATCCCTCGAGGTCTATTCCATCATTCATGTTATACGAAACATTGTTCGAAGAAATCAGGGTCCCCGTTGCGTTGTTGAGGGTAATTCCTCCCTGACCGTTTGCCCCGTTGAAAGCTACAGAATTACCGGAAAGGGTATTGCCAGCCGAATCGGCTACGCGGATGCCGGAACCGTTATTGTACTGAGCGAAGTTCTGGCTCACCAGGTTGTCGCTGCTGTTGTTCCCGATCCTGATTCCTGCAAGGTTATTGTATGTCGCATTATTGCCAACAAGCGTGTTTTCGCTTGAATTAATGAGGTCAATCCCGAAGGTACCGCGGTTATACGATGCATTATTCTTGGAAAGGAGTGTCGAGTTGGAACTGTCGAGCAGGATTCCCGAGAGCGTGTTGTTGATGGCTGTGTTACCGGTCAGGTTGTTGTCGTCAGATCCAAGTATCATGAATCCCCAGAGCTGCTGATTCCTGCCACTGAGGGTTCCTGCCTTGTTGTTGAACAAGGTATTGTTGTTGCTCGATTCAACAATGAATCCTGCAATCGTATTGTTGATTGCAGTATTGTTCGTCAGGGTGTTGTTGTCCGATCCGGTCAGTATAAATCCTGCAAGATTACTTGTTGCAGTATTTCTCGTCAGGTTGTTGTTATCCGAATCAGCTGAGGATGAATCCTTCGATGTTCCTCGTTGCAGTATTATTGGTCAGGTTGTTGTTGTCCGAATTGAACAGGAAATATCCTTCGCCATTGCGTGTTGCGGTATTATTCGTCAGTATGTTTTTATCAGAACCGATGAGGAAATATCCTCCGGCATTCCTTGTCGCGTTGTTGTTGTTGAGGGTATTATTGTTCGAATCCTGAAGCACGAATCCGACATTGTTCAATGTTGCCGTGTTATTATCGAGTAAATTAATGGTGGCATTATCAAGACCAATACCTGCCCCGCTGTTTAAATACACGGTATTATTCCGCAGGTTGTTGTAACTCGAATTTGTCAGGTTGATCCCGAACTCCTGAGATCCTCCTGAAACAGTATTATATGCTTTGTTACCTGTCAGATTGTTCCATGTTGAATTTTGCAGTAATATCCCGTTAACGCCATTGTCATAGGCGTAATTTCCGTTAAGGCCGTTATGGTCGGAATCATTCAGGATTATACCGTCGATACTGTTGTTGAATGCATAATTGCCTGCGAGCGAATTGTTGGAACTATTCCATAGATTGATACCCTCCTGTTGGGGTCCTCCTGAAACAGTATTATTTACCTGGTTTCCGGTAAGGTTATTCCATGTCGAGTTCTGGATCAGGATTCCATTTACCTGGTTATCGTAGGCATAGTTACCGGTCAGGTTATTGTGATTTGAATTATTCAGGATGATACCATCGATACTGTTGTTGAACGCGAAGTTACCTGTGAGATTATTGGCGTCACTCCCGGTAAGATTGATACCATACTGTTGTTTTGATCCGGCAACAGTGTTGTTGGCGATATTCGAATCAAGATTATTCAACGTGGAGTTTGCCAGGAATATCCCGTTTATTCTGTTGTTGTAGGCAACATTCCCGGTGAGGTTGTTGAGGCTGGAATTATCAAGGATAATTCCGGTATCTGTGTTGTTGAACGCATAATTACCCGTGAGGTTGTTGTTGTTGCTCTGTGTGAGGTTGATACCGAACTGCTGCGGGTCGCCGGTATTGAAGGCGAGGTTGCCGGTGAGGTTGTTCCATGTCGCATTATCCAGCAGGATACCGTTGACCTGGTTGTCATATGCGGAATTGCCGGTGAGGTTGTTGTGATTCGATAAATTCAGGACGATACCGTTGATGCTGTTGTTGAATGCGAAATTGTCCGTGAGCAAATTGTTGGAACTCTGCCACAGGACGATACCGTTCTGTTGGGCTCCGCCTGGAACTGAGTTATTTGCATTATTCCCGGTCAGGTTATTCCATGACGAGTTATCGAGTTCAATTCCATTGACTTTGTTGTCATAAGCATAGTTGCCGGTCAGGTCGTTATGATCCGAATTAGTCAGGAATATTCCCTGCAGTGTATTATTATAGGCGTTATTCCCGGTGAGGTTATTGTATGCCGATGTATCGAGAATAATCCCGTTAAAGGAATTGTTGAATGCGGTATTCTGTGTCAGGTTATTATGATCTGAAAGGACGATGTTGAATCCGTTGTTTCCATTTGAACTTGCATTATTCTCAATAAGAGTGTTATTCTGAGACTGGAACAGGTATACTCCATCTTGAGCATTGAAATAGGCAGAATTTCCGGTTAATGAATTATTATCTGATCCAAGGAGATCGATGCCATCGTGAAGCAGGTTATAACTGGCGTTATTTCCCGTCAGGTTGTTGTAATTACTGCCATACAGCAATATACCCGAGTTAGTGTTAAAGGTTGCATTATTCCCGGTGAGGTTGTTGCAATTGCTCAATTCAAGAAGCATCCCCTCGTCGAAGTTATAACTGGCGTTATTCCCGGTCAGGTTGTTATAATCTGAAGTGTTGAGATAGAACCCTTCCCCATTCAATGAGGCAGTGTTGTTGAAGAGCGTGTTATTATCTGACTGCCAGAGTCCGAATCCGACGCTTGAAGTGTCGGGTATCAGAAGTCCCGTGTTATTGATCGCAATGCTGTCCTGTATTGTGTTGTTATGACTGCCGTTGAGAACAAAACCATTCAATCCGTTGTAATCCCCAATATCCGCCGTCAGGTTATTGTAATTGCTGTTGTTCAGATAGTATCCGTTTTCACTGTTCAGGCTCGCATTGTTCCCGGTGAGGTTGTTGTAATCCGAATTGGAGAGATAGAACCCACGGAAATCAAACATTGCCGTGTTATTGTCCAGTTCATTATTATTGCTCGAATTCCAGAGACCAAACCCGACGAAATTATTGTTAAGGGCTGAACTGTTCGCTATCAGGTTGTTGGTGCTGGCGTTCAGACTGAACCCGTTCAATCCGTTGTTGTCAGCGAAATCGTTGGTGAGGTTGTTATAACTGCTGTTGTCAAGGAAGAATCCATTGCCCAGGTTCAGGCTTGCATTATTCAATGCCAGGTTATTGTTGTCGGAATTGTTGAGATAGAACCCCTCGTAAGTGTTATGGAATGCTGTATTCCCGGTGAGGTTGTTCCACGAGGAATTCTCGAGATAGATCCCGTTCAGGTTATAATCCGCCCTGTTCTCAGTCAGGTTATTCCAGGTCGATGAATTGAGGTAGATTCCCGTGATTCCATTATTATTCGCAACATTCCCGGTGAGGTTGTTGTTGTTGGAATTGTCCAGAGTGATCCCTGTGAGGTTGTTGTGGTTTGCGTGATTTCCGGTCAGGTTGTTGTAATCGCTTCCCGACCTGAGGACGATACCGTTCATCTGGGAAGTCCCTGCGGCTCCGTTGGCCTTGTTATAGGCAAGGGTGTTCCAGGTGGAGTTGTTGAGCTCGATGCCATTGATTCCGTTATTGTTTGCAAAGTTACCCGAGAGGTTGTTGAACATTGAATCCTGGAGGTAGATACCATCGTAGGAATTATTGCTCGCATGATTTCCGGTAAGGTTGTTCCAGTTTGCACTGGTGAGATTAATGCCGTCGACACCGTTAAATCTGGCAATATTATCAGTGAGGTTGTTGTTGTTGGAATTGTCAAGAATGATTCCGGTGAGGTTGTTGTAGTTTGCGTGATTACCGGTCAGGTTATTGTAATCGCTTCCCGACCTGAGGACGATACCGTTCGTCTGGGAAGTCCCTGCGGCTCCGTTGGCCGAGTTATAGGCAAGGGTGTTCCAGGTGGAGTTGTTCAGCTCAATACCGTTCATTCCGTTGTTATTGGCGAAATTACTCGAGAGGTTGTTGAACATCGAATCCTGGAGGTAGATGCCATCGTAGGAATTATTGCTGGCGTGATTTCCGGTAAGATTGTTCCAATTCGCACTGGTGAGATTGATACCGTTGACCCCGTTAAATCTGGCATTATTATCAGTGAGGTTGTTGTTGTTGGAATTGTCCAGAGTGATCCCTGTGAGGTTGTTATGGTTTGCGTGATTACCGGTCAGGTTATTGTAATCGCTTCCCGACCTGAGGACGATACCGTTCATCTGGGAGGTCCCTGCGGCTCCGTTGGCCTTGTTATAGGCAAGGGTGTTCCAGGTGGAGTTGTTGAGCTCGATGCCATTGATTCCGTTATTGTTTGCAAAGTTACCCGAGAGGTTGTTGAACATTGAATCCTGGAGGTAGATACCGTCGTAGGAATTATTGCTGGCATGATTTCCGGTAAGATTGTTCCAGTTCGCACTGGTTAGGTTGATGCCGTCGACACCGTTAAATCTGGCATTATTATCGGTGAGGTTGTTGTTATTGGAACCGTTGAGAATGATCCCGTTAAGATCGTTGTAGAATGCATTATTCCCGGTCAGGTTGTTGTAATCGCTTCCCGATTCGAGGACGATGCCGTTCATCTGGGACATCCCTGTCGTTCCGTTGGCCGAATTTTGAACAAGGAGATTGTCAGTCGAGGCGTTCAGTTCAATTCCAGTATAATGATTATTGTTTGCAAAGTTCCCTGTCAGGTTGTTGTTACTTGAATTTTCAAGATAAATTCCGTCATTCGAGTTGTTAAGAGCGTAATTTCCGGTCAGGTTGTTCCAGTTCGCACTGGTGAGGTTAATACCGTTAATGTTGTTGAAATTGGCGGTGTTGCTGGTGAGATTGTTGTAGTTACTTGATGAATTAATCAGGATCCCATTTAATGTATTGTTGAATGCGGTGTTATCAAAAAGGTAATTCTGGCTGCTGTTATTGAGGTTAATACCGTTTTGTCCATTGAATGTAACCATATTCCAGGTTACATTGTTCAGGATGGAGTCGGTTATATTAATCCCATCGAATGTGTTATAGGATGCATTTGTTCCATTTATTGTATTTCCATTCGAAGGATCGAGGTATATGCCGTTCAGCTGGTTGTTAACTGCAATATTCCGATCAAGGATATTATTATTGGAGTTAGAGAGGCTGAACCCACTTCCATTATTATAACTCGCGTTATTACCTGAAATGCTGTTCAAATTGGAACTGATGAGATAGAACCCATTATTAGTGTTATTGATGGCGTTATTGTCAGTAAAGTTATTTGAGTAGGAGCTGATGAGATAGAACCCATTATTAGTGTTATTTAAAGCATTATTGTTGGTGAGATTGTTTATTGTCGAAGACTGAAGAAGGAACCCATTCCCGTTATTCCCATTCCCGTTATTATTGATAAGGTTGTTTGAGCTGGACATGTTGAGATAGAATCCGCGAAGATTTCCGGCTGCATTATTGCCGGTGAGATTGTTCTGGATGGAATTGTAAATCTCGAATCCATTCTTGGTATTATTAAAGGCATTATTGCCCGTAAGATTATTCGAGTTGGAGTTGTTGAAATAGAACCCATCGTTGTTGTTATTGAATGCGCTGTCATTGGTAAGGTTATTCGAATTGGAAGACTGGAGAAGGAACCCATTTCCGCTATTCCCGGTGCCGTTGTTACCAACAAGGTTGTTCGAGTTGGCGCCGTTGAGATAGAACCCGCGAATATTCCCGGTGGCATAATTACCCGTAAGGTTGTTATTGCCTGAGTTCAGGAGATAAATACCATTGTTATTATTATAATTGGCGTAATTACCTGTCAGGTTGTTGTTGTTTGAACTTGCCTGGAGATAAATCCCTGTATCCGAGTTATTAAGTGCAAAATTGCCTGTCAGGTTGTTCAGACTTGCACCATTGAGTCGTATACCATACTGCTGGTCGGGACCATTTGCAAAGTTACCGGTCAGGTTGTTGTTGTTTGAACTTGCTTGGAGGTAAATCCCTGTATTCGAATTATTAAGTGCAAAATTGCCTGTCAGGTTGTTCAGACTTGCACCATTGAGCCGTATACCATACTGCTGGCCTGACCCATTTGCAAAGTTACCTGTAAGATTGTTATTCCCGGAATTCACGAGATAAATACCATTGACAGAATTATTTAAAGCGTAATTTCCGGTCAGGTTGTTGTTGTTTGAATTTGCCTGGAGTGAAATTCCCGTATCCGAGTTATTAAATGCAAAATTGCCTGTCAGGTTGTTCAGGCTGGCACCATTGAGTCGTATACCATACTGCTGGTCGGGACCATTTGCAAAGTTACCGGTCAGGTTGTTGTTGTTTGAACTTGCCTGGAGGTAAATCCCTGTATTCGAATTATTAAGTGCAAAATTGCCTGTCAGGTTGTTCAGGCTGGCACCATTGAGTCGTATACCATACTGCTGGCCGGACCCATTTGCAAAGTTACCTGTAAGATTGTTATTCCCGGAATTCACGAGATAAATACCATTGACAGAATTATTTAATGCGTAATTTTCGATCAGGTTGTTGTTGTTTGAATTTGCCTGGAGTGAAATTCCCGTATCCGAGTTATTAAGTGCAAAATTGCCTGTCAGGTTGTTCAGACTTGCACCATTGAGTCGTATACCATACTGCTGGCCGGACCCATTTGCAAAGTTACCGGTCAGGTTGTTGTTGTTTGAACTTGCCTGGAGGTAAATCCCTGTATTTGAATTATTAAGTGCAAAATTGCCTGTCAGGTTGTTCAGACTTGCACCATTGAGCCGTATACCATACTGCTGGCCTGACCCATTTGCAAAGTTACCTGTAAGATTGTTATTCCCTGATTTCAGGAGATAGATGCCATTGACAGAATTATTTAATGCAGAATCATAAGCGAGGGTATTCCATGAAGAGTTGTTCAGTTCGAAACCATTTGCATAATTATCGTTAGCGAAGTTACTGGTGATGTTATTGTTGGTGGAGTCCTGGAGGTAGAACCCGTTCTGGGAATTGTTAAGTGCGAAATTACCGCTCAGGTTATTCCAGTTTGAACTTGTGAGGTTGATACCGCTGATGCTGTTGAAGTTGGCGGTGTTCCCCGTCAGGTTGTTATAGGTGCTCCCGGACCTGAGGAAAATACCGTTTCGCTGTGATGAGCCGGCAGTTCCGTTTGCATAATTATAAGCGAGGGTATTCCATGAAGAGTTGTTCAGTTCGAAACCATTCGCATAATTATCATTAGCGAAGTTACCGGTGATGTTGTTGTTCGTGGAGTCCTGGAGATAGAAGCCGTCATTGGAATTGTTAAGTGCGAAATTGCCGGTCAGGTTATTCCAGCTTCCATTTACGAGGGAAATTCCGTTTCGTCCATTGAATGTAACAGTGTTCGAGGTAACATTATTCAGAATTGAATCTGTTATGTTAATTCCATCGAATGTATTGTAAGAAGCATTTGTACCGTTTATTGTATTCCCGTTTGAGGGATCGATGAATATGCCGCTCCACTGGTTGTAAACCGCGATGTTCTGATCAAGGAAATTATAACTCGAGTTAGAGAGGTTGAAACCATTTCTGGTGTTATAACTTACATTGTTACCTGACAGGGCATTCAAACTGGAATTGTCCAGATTAAATCCATTCAGTGTATTCCCTGTGGCATTGTCTCCGGTAAATATGTTCAGGCTGGAATTGGCGAGATTAAACCCATTGGCAAAATTATTAACGGCATTGTTGTTGGTTACGAAGAGGTTTAGGTAACTGGAGTAAGATCGAATCCATTCAGTGTATTCCCTGTGCCGTTGTTCCCTGTCAGTAAGTTTCCACTGGAATTAGTGAGGCTGAACCCATTTGCAGAATTATTAATGGCATTGTTATTTGTCAGGCCGCTTAAATAAGTGGAGTTGAGATAAAACCCATTTGCAGAATTATTAATGGCATTGTTATTTGTCAGGCCGTTTAAATAAGTGGAGTTGAGATAGAACCCATTCGCAGAATTATTGGTGGCATTGTTGTTTGTCAGGGTATTTGAGTTAGTTGAGGTGAGATAGAACCCATTCAGGGAGTTGCTGGATGCGCTGTTATTCGTGAGGGTATTTGTATCCCCATTATTGAGATAGACTCCATTCTGGGAATTACTAGAGGCGCTATTACTCGTGAGGATGTTTTTGCCGGTATTGGTGAAATAGAACCCATTCTGGGAATTATTAGAGGCGTTGTTATTTGTGAGCATGTTGGGATTATTGGAGTTTGAATTGTTGAGATAAATTCCATTCTGGGAATTGTTAAATGCATTGTTATTATTGAGGGTATTATTGTAGGCGTTAGTAAAGTAGAATCCATTTTGGGTGTTATTAAAGGCATTGTTGCCATTGAGTGTATTAGGGTCTGAGTATGAATTGGCGAGATAGAATCCATTATAGGAGTTATTAGAGGCATTGTTGTTGTTAAGGTTATTATAGCCGTTGCTCGTGATTAAGAACCCATTATAGGAGTTATTAGAGGCATTGTTATTATTGAGAGTATTTGGAACGAAGGTATTGTCGTTGTTGAGATAGAACCCATTCTGGGAATTATTCAAGGCATAGTTGTTATTGAGGGTACTATAGTAGGTGTTGCTTCCGAAATAGAATCCATTGTAGGAATTATTCAAGGCATTGTTGTTGTTAAGGGTGTCTGGACCAGTATTGTTGAGGTAGAATCCATTATAGGAGTTATTAGAGGCATTGTTATTACTGAGATTATTTGGATTGATAAGGTTTGAATTGGCGAGATAGAACCCATTCTGGGAATTGTTAAAGGCATTGTTATTTGTTAGGGTATTATTGCCGTTGCTGGTGATATTGAACCCATTATAGGAATTAAAGGACGCGGTGTTGCCGGTAAGGTTATTTACATCTGTATACGTTATCCCAGTGCTAGTGAAATAAAACCCATTATTGGAGTTATGGGACACTGTGTTGTTTATAAATGTATTTCCACCATTTTTCCCGCCAATAAGGGCGTTGTTGTTGGTTGCATAAATCCCATTATTCTTATTGTAGGATGCATTTACATAACTCACCGTAACATTCTGCGAATTCTGCAGGACTATACCATTTCCGGAATTATGAACATTCACATTACTATTAGGTGCACTATTTTGAGTGATATTCGTTGCAATGCTAGTTGCGGTACCAACTACATTGTTAAAAAGAATACCTGCTTGTGTAAACCCGGTGAGGGTGAGATTCGTGATGCTGATTCCACTTATTGTAGGAGCACTTGCAGATATCCCTGATGATGATATGGATGATGCACTCTGGTTACTGACGATTATCCCATACGCAGTGGTTCCGCCACCGTTGAGGACGCCACCCATCCCATTAAGTATTACATTTGATGCGTTAATCAGGATTGCAAAACTACTGGTCCCAAAATTTGAGAATGTATTGGTGGCTGAATCAAAATGAACCAAACTAGTTCCTGAATTATTTGAAAAATCAAGTTCGTAAGACCCGGACTGGTTGATAACCCAGCACCCGGTGATATTGTTGTAATAAATATTATTTAACGTGCTGGTATTGAGAGGCGGATCCACAAGATTATCATACGGCGAAGAGGAATTTGACCATGACAGAGTCACGTTCAAAACCGTTTCAGTGCTGTTATCTGATATTGTAACATTGCCTGAAACCGTAGAATTGTCCGTTAACGTGGAATTATCTGATGACGTGACATTTCCTGATACGGTAGCATTTCCTACCAGTGTTGTGTTTCCTGACAGTGTTGAATTCCCGGAAAGCGTGGAATTTCCTGTAAGAAACAATGAATTATAACCTACCGAAAGTGAACCCCCTGAAGTATCTGTCGGCTGTGTTGTTGGGGTTGTTGTAGGAATTGTAGTCGGTACCTGGGTTGGACCGGACGTCGGAGATGTTGTAGGAACCGTAGTTGGTACCTGAGTAGGGGCCGATGTCGGAGATGTTGTAGGAACCGCAGTTGGTACCTGGGTTGGTGCCGATGTCGGAGATGTTGTAGGAACCGTAGTTGGTACCTGGGTTGGTGCCGATGTCGGAGCCTGTGTCGGTGAAGTGGTGGGCGCCTGAGTTGGTGATGATGTCGGAGCCTGCGTCGGAGCTGGTGTCGGTGCTGCAGTAGGCTGAGGTGCGGGTGCCGGCACAACGTCAGACGAGGGTGCCGGTGCAGAAGGTTGCTGAGATGCTGCAGCAACACACGGTACGCATGCCGTGATCGCAAGCAATGCAATAATCAGTACGACCGTGGTTTTGGTTAAGGGATTGTTCACTTTCATAGATGATCACCTGATATTTTCTTACAGGATTTTCCCGTTACATTCACTGTGCTTATCCGCCCCGGAACGCATCAGTGATAAATCCTAATGCTTAGCCACCCGGAAAAAGAACAAGAAGATCCCCAGAGGGATAAATCTCTGTAGGATCCTGTAATCTCTGGTACAGGTGCTGGGAGCCACGCAATGGGAACGATAAACTTTGATGTTTCGAAATGGTGCCAGGTCGGGCGTTTTGCCTTAATTCCTGCACTCTCTCTCTGATTATTCCTGTCAATAATATCGGTGTAATATAAAAAAGTTTGTTAAATAGATCTGATATA
This sequence comes from uncultured Methanomicrobiales archaeon, assembly GCA_963809105.1. GTDB lineage: Archaea > Halobacteriota > Methanomicrobia > Methanomicrobiales > Methanospirillaceae > CAIKOD01. The sequence goes on from CAWEIC010000005.1 coordinate 1,548,997, forward strand.
TACCGTTATTGATATCAAATAATGGTTTACATTGTTACAACTTTTGTGTGAGAAATATTTTTTATCAGCTGACCGCCCCGAAATGAAGACCTGGGAACGGCCGGAAAAAAGGGATGCCACGTTGGGTTTAATTTCTGCCTTTATCGAAATCGATGACGATTTGCAGTATCATTGGAAATGCAGAACAATATTCTGTAACAGGAAATTTTAACGTGTAACGAATGTGATTAACAGAAAAGAATAGAAATCACTCTGAAAAAAAAGATGAGTTCAGCCGAACAGGGCACCAAGCCCTGCCATGCCGCTCTCTTCCTCTTCTTTCTTGTCCTCCTTTGACTCTTCTTTGGCGGCTCCGGCCTGGGCTGCCGGTGCTCCCGGGTGTGCCGCTGCCGGTGCAGCAGCGACCGCAACAGGTGCAGCCGCAGCTTTGCTGACAGCTTCCTCGATATTTACCCCGTCGAGTGCGGCAACGAGTGCCTTCACACGGGCGTCATCAACGGCGATACCTGCGGCAGTCAGAACTGCCTTTACGCTTTCTTCTTTTACCGGCTTTCCTGCCTTGTGCAGGAGAAGTGCTGCATAGATATACTCCATCTCAATTCACCTTAGTTTATTTCCCCTCTGTTAAACCTTTGAGGGCAACGGTTTCTCTGTACGCCTTACCAATTATCGCATCAATGATATCTTTTTCGTAGATATCAGCCTCGATTCCAAGAGCACGGGCTTCGCGGACTGCCTTGCTGATGATCGGCGCCATCGTTTCGCGTGTCGGTATCGCCGCATTCACGGACAGGTTGAATGCCTGCTGTCCTGCGAGTGCCAGCTGACCGAGAACGGCTTCTTCATCAATTGCGAGCACGGATGGCTCATAGAGGTTTCCCTCGAAATATGCCACCTGCAGGAGGAGTCCGACGTCCATCGGCTTGATGTCGAGTTTCGCGAGGATCTCTGCCTGTTTCGCAGTGAAAGGCTGGCCTTTCTTCACAACAGTCTTGGTCTCGCGAATCCTGACTTTTCCGGCTTCAATAGCCGCCGGGATGCCTGCCTGCTGGAGTTCTCCGACGATAGGGCCGGGCTTGAAACTGGTCGGTCCCTTCTCGACAATAACATCCTCGGGTGCGATCTCTCCGGCTTTTGCCGCCATCTTGGTCTTGGTCTTTTCAAGTGTCTTGAAAAGCCTGAACGGGTTGTCATTGGTGAAAATCAATGCCGAATGACCTGATATAAACCTGGTCACTTCTGCAGTTTCACCTCCGATTTCGTTAAACGCATGCCGTATCAGGGTATTCCGTGTCATCTTGATTGTCGCGGTGCCCCGGAGGTTCCTTCGGATCTGCTGTACCTGCGATGCGGGGATCCCATACATGTCGACAAGACCGATCAGGGAGAATTCCCCGACGTGCTTCTTGATCTCTTCAACCTCTTTTTTCTTCCATGCCGGGAGGTGATGGGTATACAGCGACATTTATACCACCTTCACTGCCGGGCCCATGGTCGTTTTCACGTACACAGACCTCACGTTCAGGTGACCCTGTTCCAGGACCGACTCCACCCTTTTAAGCACGGCGTCGATATTCTCTGCAACCTGCTCCTCGTTCATCTGGGTATTACCGACCTTGACATGAAAGACTTTCTTGTCCTTCGTCCTGATCTTGACAGAATTGCGAAGGCGTTCCACGATTGGCCTGATATCCTGCCCGCTCACGATAGGCGTCGGCATACGGCCACGCGGGCCGAGCCTCGGACCGAGATAACGTCCCACGGACGGCATTACTGCCGTTTCTGCAAGGAAAAACCTGTATTTTCCTGCGATCTTCCTCGCTTCCCGTGGTTCGCCGCCGAGCCGTTCGATCTCTTCAGGGCCGATAATCAGATCCACGCCTGCTTCCTTCGCCTGCGTGGTGATATCTCCTTTCCCAAGTACCACAATACCGACATTCGTGCCGGTACCGTGGGGAAGAAGGATCGTCTCATCAATACGATTTTTCGGCTGCGCCATGTCGATATTCTTGAGATTGATGGTTATATCTACACTCTCAGAGAATTTACGCTCAGGCGCTTTCTCTTTAGCCGTTTTCACGGCCTCAATAATTTTGGCCCTTTCTACCATCTGATTCCTCCATAGTCCACGACCGATTGCTCGATCTCCTATGGTTGTCGAAAATTCTATTCTTTGAGAACCTCGTCATAGACGCCGGAGTCAATGGCTGCAAAGACCTCTTTTGGTCTTTTACCATCCACGTTGACTCCCATGCTGACACATGTGCCGACAACTTCCTTGACAGCATTCCTGATGTCGTAGGAGAGCATATCGTCATGTTTCATCCGGGCAATCCTGACAGCGGCCTCAAGCGACAAATTTCCAGCCACTATTGTGCTGGGTTCGGCAGAACCTTTCTCGATATTGGCCTCTTTTTTGATAAGTGCCGTCGTAGGCGGTATACCGACACTGACGGTAAAATTTTTCTTATCATCGACTTCGATCTTGACCGGCACCTGCATTCCGTTGAATTCAGATGTCTTTTTGTTAATCTCGTCGACCACGGCCTTTACATTTATACCGAGGGGTCCCAGAGCCGGTCCAATCGGTGGACCTGCACTTGCCTTGCCGCCGGGTACCAATACCTCGACCACGTCTGCCATAGTAGTATCACCATGCCGTCCCGTATGGGTACAAAGCCTGGGTTAACTAAGGTTGTTCTGACGTGACTTAAACCTGTGGCATAAACGGGAATTACTACCGGTCTTCTCCCTTGTCAACGACCCGGACGTTATCCCCACGTACCGTGATCGGGATAGGGAGGACACTTTCGTATAATTCAACCGTGATCTCTTCTTTTCCGGAGTCAATTCGCTTGACCACGGCTTTTTCGCCTTTGAAAGGACCGGCGATAAGCTCGACGATCGTCCCTTCCGAGATACCGCTCACCACGGGTTTCGGCACGAGAAAGTGCGCAACTTCGGCGAGCGTGGTCTCACCATACACAACGGTGCGCGCATGGGGGACCTTCTCGACCAGCTGCTCGATGCGGTTCATCTGCTCGGGAGTCTCCACGAGTACGTACCCTTTCAGCTCGTCTGGGACGATTATCGCAAGGACCCGGACATCAGTGGCCTTAGTATCGATCGCTTTCTTGATATTGTCCGCTACCGTCCGCTCCTGCTTCGAGGTCGTTTTTATGGCAAAAATACGGTTTGTCTCTTCAGCCATAACGATCATGTGGGGGAGAGGAGGAATAATTCGTATAGAATAAATCCGATCAGCCCTACGAGGGCTATACCTGCCGCGGCTACGAGTGCTATCTTCTGGAACTCCTCGCGGGTTGGTGTCCTCGCGAGTTTCAGCACACGAAGATATTTACGAAGCAACTCTTCGTGCAGGTCTATTTTAATATCAGGTTTAGGTAGTTCGACCATGGTCATCACTTCAGAAAGTCAATTTCAAATTGCTTCTGGACTTTTGGGGTATTTTTTTCATTCCTTCCATATATTTGTGGCGACCGTACGCCCGTCACCACCAGCATGGTCCTCATCTTGTTCTGCATCTCCGGGTCGACCTGTGCACCCCAGATAATCCGTGCATTCGGGTCAATACGGTTGTAGACCTCCTGGACGACACCTTCGGCTTCGGCCATTGTCATGTCCGGGCCACCGATTACATTTACGAGCGCCGCGTTGGCACCTGAAATATCAACGTCAAGCAATGGAGAGCGTATTGCCTTTTTAACCGAGTCTGCGGCCTTGTCTTCGCTGTCGCTTTCTCCCATACCTATCATGGCGACACCCCCCCGTTCCATCACCGTGCGCACATCGGCAAAGTCGAGGTTGACGAGTCCCGGCATCGTGATCAGTTCTGTGATGCCCTTGACCGCCCTCATCAGTACTTCGTCCGCCACTTTGAATGCAGCATACAGGGGTAATTTCGGGACGACTTCGAGGAGGCGATCATTGGGCACGACAATTACCGTGTCCGCTACATCCCGGAGGCGTTCCAGACCCGCTTCCGCATTTTCCATTCTTATTGCCCCTTCAGCAGTGAAGGGAAGCGTTACAATCGCAATGGTAAGCGCACCTTCTTCCCGGGCGGCTTTCGCGACGATCGGTGCACATCCTGTGCCGGTCCCGCCACCGAGCCCCACGGTGATAAAGACCATATCGCATCCCGTGACGCAGCGTTTAATGTCCTGCTCGTTTTCGAGGGCGGCCTCCTCCCCAATCTGGGGGATCGAGCCGGCACCGAGCCCCCTGGTACGCTGCCTGCCGATCAGGATGCGGTGTTCTGCCTTTGTCCGGGCTAGGTGCTGTGCATCTGTATTGATGGCATAGAGATGAGCACCGTGGATCCCTTCTTCCATCATGCGGGAGATCGTATTGGACCCGCTGCCACCGCAACCGATAACTGAAATCTCCGTTTTTAACTCTTTCAGAATCTGGTCAAGTTCTTCATCGCTCTTCGAGACATCAGATGGTTCATCCCTCACTCGTGTCAGTGCCTCTTCTACGATCGACCTCATAGGTAACTCTCCAACCCCGGGACGTGGATTCTCCTCTCACTGCAGACCTGGACCATACCAGGGAGGATCTTTCTTCCGCCGGCATCCACTGTTTTGCCCTTCATCAGGAGACCGAGCAGGGGTCCCGCGGTAACTCCCAACTCAAGCGCTTTTCTGGGGTCCATCTTTTTTTTTCTGATGATGAGGTAATCCCCTTCCACTGCAGTATCTTCGTTAATAACTATGGTTGATACGCATAAGCTTATTAAATCATGTAGTAATTGTGCCTTCTGGTTCTGATCGGTGATGAAAAGGGGCAGAACTGGCAATTTTGGAGTGGAAAGGTCAACACAGGGGAGTTTTTTCAGTTTTTTGAGAAATTCACCGGTGTTTGCATTCAGTGCGGCACTTAATAATTCCGCGTCCGGTTCGGCCCAGACCGGATTTTTGAGGGAATCAAGACCATGGAAGCTGATTAATGCCGAAGGGACCCTCGCAATTGCCATGGAACAGGCATTCGTATATTGATCCCAGGGGATAACTCCGATACCGGTGAGTTCATGCTCGCCGAGACGTATCATCCCTTCTTCCCGGATTAACCGTTCGATACGCGCCACTTCTCCCCCCTGGAGAGCTTTTCGGTCAATATGAACGGCCACAGCATGCGTCCTTGAAACCATAAGCCGGATCATTTCCCTGTCGATTGCCGGAACTTCCCGGGAATGGACAATGTGTCCGAATGCGGCCTGTGTCCTGCCTGCGATATCAGTCTGCCGCCTTGCATAGTGGGTGCCGCCGAAACTGATCATCGGTATCGACTGTGCAGGACAGGCAGTAAGCACGGCTGCAGCTACTGCAGCTCCGGCGTTTTCACTGGTCCATTCGCGTTCCGTACTCCCTATTTCCACAAAAAAAGAAGGGATCTGCAAATCGGTCGGTCCATGATGGGTTACTTCATAGCAGGCTCCGAAACCGGATGGGGCCAGTTCCTGCAGTTTTATAAGAACAGCCTGCATCCAGTCAGGTGCAGCAGTTGCAAGTGCCCGGTCGCTGCCCCCCAGTTCTGCCTTCCCGAAGTTGCCTGTGCAGTGCACCGTCAGGACAGGAACCGGCTTTACCGATGCGTGCCTCGAGAGAAATAGTATCAGGTCTGCGTCCGAACCCTGGTCGATTCCATCCTGGAATATCAGCCTTCCCTCGATCTCGATATGCGAATACTGGCGATTAATGGAAGAAACTTTGCCCGTTTCCCCAGGAATCCCGTTCTCCAGGTATTCGTGGATGTGCCGGTGAATATTCCGGCCAGCCAGGTCGTTTTTAGAACTGATAAAGGTTATTTTCAAGAGAACCCCCTTCACATTGTCCTAAAGTCTTCATTTTTTTCTGACTTTCCTTAACCAAACCAGATAATTTAAGGTAGGGCAGGACGCCGGGTGCCTCCTTGTTTTTCTCCTGGGAACTACCCCGGAAAATAGTACATCTCACGCATTGAGGACAATGATTTTCCATTCGCAGACTCCTTCATCTTTTGCCGGTTGTTATGGGTATCACTCAATCCTTCACCGGTATTTCGTCAGGGATGCCTGAAATAATCCACATTCTGCCATTAATCCCACTAATGAAACATATCCCTTTCATAAGCAAAAAGGGCCGGGTGAGACAGACATCCTGAAGATATCCTGTGTATCCAGATAAAAATGATTGATGTTTTTTCCCGTCATTATAAGGGAATTTCCGGTTCCCGTTCATGCGTATTCTTTGAAATATAGAAGATATAAGGAATTTTTAAGAAAATCCGCGTTCTGCGGAGAAAAACCGTCTTCCTACGGGTTCAATAGCAACAGTAAATCCTATGTAACTGTACATATACTATAGGTGCGTTATGGAAGAAGATAAGATCAGGACCGTATTCCAAAAAGAGGGCATAGATAAAGAGATTAAATGTCCCCAGGCATTCGCTGTCGCCAAAAAATACGGGATCACGAAGATGGAAATCGCAGAGTACTGTAACACGCACGGGATCAAGATCCGGGCGTGTCAGCTGGGCTGCTTCAAATGAGTGTTTTCTTAACGACTGTATCGGTAGAAGAAGCCGTCAGGGTTGTCAGGCGTATTTCCCCTCCGCCCCGGGACGGTATGGTACCTCTGGAATCCGCAAACAGCCGCATCCTGTCCAGGGATATCGTTGCAGATATCGACATTCCCGGATTTACCCGGTCCGTCGTTGACGGCTATGCAGTCCGCTCCGCAGATACGACCGGGGCGGGCGAGGCGATTCCGGTTATCCTGAGGCTTGCCGGAAGGGCTGTCATGGGTGCAAGCGAAAAACAGCCACCTTTACCCCCAGGTTCCTGCATGTACGTCCCAACCGGGGGTGAGATCCCGGAGGGAACCGATGCCGTGGCAATGATCGAATACTGCGAAATGCTTGGAGATGAAGTGCTCGTGAAACGATCTCTTGCTGTAGGGGAAAATATCATTTTTAAGGGCGAGGACTTCAGGGCTGGGGAGATAGTGTTGGAACGGGGAAGGCGACTCTCTCCGGTGGAGGTTGGTGTCCTCGCTGCAACCGGTCACAGCATGGTACCTTTATCGGATATCCTGAAGGTGGGTATCATTTCGACGGGAAACGAACTGGTGCCGGTTAACGAAGTGCCCGTAGGCAGCCGGGTGCGGGATGTCAATACCTATCTCTGCACGGCTTTTCTCGAGCAGAACGGTGTCAGGCCTGTCCGGTACGGCATTGTCCGTGACGATCCGGAAGCGTTTGAAGCAACACTCGACGACGCTCTCCGGACCTGCGATGCCGTCCTTATTTCCGGCGGAAGCTCAAAGGACGAGCGCGACCTCACTGCCGGGATTATCCGGTCCCGCGGTGAAGTATTGGTTCATGGGATCTCCCTGGCCCCCGGGAAGCCGACCATTATAGGCGTCGCGAGGGGCAAACCTGTGATCGGCCTCCCGGGTCATCCTGCATCGACGTATGTCGTACTTATGGTCATAGCACGGCAGATGATCCTCGCGATGACCGGTAATAAATCGGACAGCCCGGTAGTCGTGCGGGGAGTTCTTTTAGAAAATATCCCCTCGGCAAAAGGACGCGAGGAATATGTCCGTGTCAGGGTTACCGATAAAGGTATCATCCCCTTATTCGGAAAATCAGGTCTCCTGAATACTCTTGTAAGGAGTAACGGGATGATTCGTATACCTGCAGGAAGCGAGGGGATTGAAACCGGGACAGAGGTGGAGGTAATCCTGTGGTGACGCGGTATCTTAACGTGGTTCCTCTTGATGAGGCACTCAACCTTATCAGGAGGTCATTTCCGGAAAAAATTTTCCACAGGACGGTACCTCTCGCAGAATCTGTGGGTATGATAACGGCATCGCCGATTTTCGCCCGATATTCGGTCCCTGAAGTGCATCTCGCCGCAATGGATGGCATCGCTGCAAGAAGCCGTGACACGTATGGGGCGGGCGAACAAAGGCCTGTCGCGCTGACCGATGCGCTACGGGTAAATACGGGTAATGTGGTTCCGGATGAGTATGATACCGTAATTATGATTGAGGACGTCACGGTGTCAGAAGACAGCTATATCATCAGGAAAGCGGCTCCGCCATGGCAGCACATACGTCCGGCCGGTGAGGACATCGGGGAATCTGAAATGGTACATGCCTTCGATGCACCGAATCAGGCCCCACGAAGCAGGGGCTCTTGCGGCGTACGGCATAACGGAGGTCGATACGGTATCGGTCAGGGTGGGTCTCGTTCCAACAGGGAGCGAACTTGTAGCCGCCGGCACCCGTCCCAGCCCGGGTCAGGTTGTTGAAAGCAATTCAATCATGGCAGAAGCCTGGCTTTCATCACTCGGTGCGCCGTGCACCAGGTACCCGATCACCCCCGACGACCCCGACCGGATCAGGGATGCAATACGGCAGGGAGTCCGTGAGAACGATATGCTCATCGTTTCGGCCGGTTCTTCAGCGGGAACAAAGGACTTCACCGCGGATATGCTGGGAGAACTCGGTGAGGTTCTTTCCCATGGCGTGGCAATAAAACCCGGAAAACCTGTCATAATCGGAAAGGTGGAGGAAAAACCGGTAATAGGACTGCCCGGGTATCCGCTGTCTGCAATGACGGTGATCCGGGAGATTGTCATTCCTCTTCTCGGCAGGTTCGGGATTGTCCCTCCCCCTCCCGAGTACCTTGAAGCCAGACTCACGTCAACGCTTTATTCCGATGCAGGGATCGATGAATTTGTCCTCCTTTCTGTCGGAAGGGTTGCTGGCAGCTATGTTGCCTCCCCCCTTTCGAGAGGGGCAGGGGTACAGATGAGTGCAGTCCGTGCAAACGCACTTTTAAAAATTCCCCTGAACGTCGAGGGTTATGAAGCGGGCCTGTCCGTGCAGACCCGGCTCATGGTCTCCCGCGATCAGGTTGATTCTGCCCTTCTCGTGACGGGAAGCCATGACCCGAGTGTCGATTACCTGGCCGACCTGATGCAGGCCAGGGGAATCGAAATTCATTCCACAAATGTCGGCAGCATGGGCGGCCTTCTTGCCCTTAAAAAACGGGATTGTCACGTCGCACCGATGCACCTCCTCTGCGGGGACGGGACGTACAACACCTGTTACCTGGAAAAATACCTGGGCGGTGAGGAACTTGTCCTTCTTTGCGTTGCAGAGCGCGAACAGGGAATTATCTCCAGGGACGGTATGGGACTTGATGATGTCCCTGGAAAACGCTTTATCAACCGGCAGAAGGGATCGGGAACGCGGCTTCTCATGGACTATGAACTTTCACAGAGGGGAATCGCTCCTGAGCGGCTGCCAGGATACGACAGGGAGGTAACGACCCACCTGGCGGTAGCGCTGGCCATCAAATCCGGGGAAGCCGATGCAGGTCTCGGGGTCTACAGTGCGGCAAAATCCCTGGGACTCTCATTCGTGCCGGTAGGGAAAGAGCGGTACAAAATGGTCACCTGCAAGAAAAACCTTGACGATCCCCGCATCAACGCCCTTTTTAGGACGATCGGCTCGGATGAGTTCAAAGGTGTCCTTGCATCCCTCGGCGGATATGATACTACCTTGACGGGCAGCATGCGTCAATTGCCTTGATTACTGCCTCAACGGAAGATTCACAGGCAATTACTCCTTTTATTTCCCATGTCCTGAACCCGAATACCTGCTTACCGAGTTTCAGTGCCGATGCTATTTCCGAAAGGGTTCCGTAGCCTCCCCCGATAGCAACGACCGCTCCTGCAGACTGCACAAGGACCATGTTCCTCGCCTGTCCCAGCCCGGTCCGTATCACGATGTCGGCATAGGTGTTTTCACCGTCCAGGAAGGGGATAATGCCTACGGTTGTGCCACCCCGGGATTTCGCGCCTTTGCATGCAGCTTCCATAACGCCGGAAAGACCTCCCGTCAGAAGGACTGCACCCGTTTCCGCCACACGGGCTCCGGCAGTTTCCGCAGCTGAATACAGGTCGGAATTGCAATTGCAGTCGCCCGCCCCGATTATGGCTATTTGCGTCATACTATACTGTCCTCCCGGCCTGATGTATCACCATGAACCTGATATCGGTCATCTCTTCGATCGCATACCGGGGGCCTTCCCGCCCGAGACCCGAGCCCTTTACACCTCCATAGGGCATCTGGTCTGCCCGGAAACCCGGGATATCATTGATGATGACCCCGCCGACATGCAGGTCTTCAAAGGCCCTCATGACCCGGCCGATATCCCGTGTAAAGACACCAGCCTGGAGGCCGAATTCACTGTCATTTACCATCCGGAGGGCAGTATCGAAGTCATCGTAGGGGGCAACCATGATGACCGGTGCGAAGACCTCCTCGCAAGAGACCCGCATTTCCGGTGATATGCCGGATAACACGGTGGGAGAGAACATCGTTCTTTCCAGTGTCCCCCCGACAAGCACATTCGCTCCCTGCCGGACGGCTTCATCAACTTTTTGAAACGCCTCTTCTGCCTTAACCTGATCGATCATGGGTCCGACGTCGGATGCGGGGTCCCTGGGATCACCAAAATTCAACGCTTTTACCGCTGCCAGGATCTTTTCAACCGCCGGCCCGAAAACGTTCCGGTGAATGAAAACCCTCTGTACCGAGACACAGACCTGGCCGGCATTCGAAAAGCCACCCTGGGCTATTCGTCCCGCTGCCTTCCCGAGATCGGCATCTTCATGTATGATGACTGCAGCATTTCCCCCGAGTTCAAGGCCGACCTTTTTTTTCCCGGCAATTTCCCGCAGGTGCCAGCCGACGGCGCAGCTTCCGGTGAAGGATACGAACCTGATCCTCGGGTCCCTGACGAGCTGCCTCAGCCCGGTTCCCGGGGCATGGAGTGACGCTTATTGCATCCGGTGGAATACCTGCTTTGAGACAGAGATCTCCGAGAAGCAGGGCTGAGACGGGGGTTGCAGAAGCAGGTTTCAGTATAAAGGGATTCCCGGCCGCGACTGCCGGTCCGAGTTTATGGCACGCAAGGTTCAATGGAAAATTGAACGGAACAATCCCTAGGACAGGCCCGACCGGGAACCTTCGCAGGCAGCCGAAGCATCCCCTTGTTTCATCGCTCCAGTCGAGAGGGACAATCTCGCCGTAGATTCGTTTTGCCTCTTCAGAGGCGATCCGGATAGTCAGCTCTGCCCTCGATACTTCGGTGGCGGCAAATTTCCTGGTTTTTCCACCTTCCATTACCATGGTATCAATCAGAAGTCCGGTATGGTTTCGGATCTCACCGGCAAGGTTTGCGAGGATACGGGAACGTTCACCTGATGTAAGATCCTTCATCTGCCCGGCACCATGCTCTGCAGCTGTGGCGGCGTTATCGAGGTCGGTCGATCCCGCCTGACATACGCGGGCATACAGGTCGCCATTGTATGGAAAACGGACTTCTGCAGTCTCATCCGTGTAGATTTTTTTTCCTCCGATGAGGATGGGGAATTCGTCCATTTCAGTCACAGCCGGAATATAATTCAGTGCATCTGGTGCCGGATACGAAAAAGCCTTCCGGGACATCCCCGGGACGCCCCCTGAATGCCTACCCTGGTGAACCCTTTCTTTCAAAACTACTTTGTGCTGCAGGGTAGAATAGTACTGCACTATTCATCCGGTAAATCCCGGGCATGGGTGGATGACGAGCAGAGGGATCAGGTTGAAGGAAGTCACGAGTAACTATAATGCCCACGAAATCGAGGGGACTGTGCAGGCTCTATGGGAAAAGGAAAAGACATTTGCACAGGTCGAATTGCTCCATGCACATGACCCCCCGTTTTTCTTTGTCGACGGGCCGCCTTACACAACAGGACATATTCACCTTGGTACCGCCTGGAACAAGATCATCAAGGACAGCATTCTCCGTTATCACCGGATGTGCGGGAAGCACGTGATTGCCCGGGCCGGATACGATATGCACGGTCTCCCGATTGAGGTCAGGGTCGAACAGAACCTTGGTTTTTCCTCAAAAAAAGATATCGAGACCTTCGGTATCGATAAATTTATCGGGGAATGCCGCGAGTTTGCCGCGGCGAACCTCGCAGTGATGAGCGGGCAGTTCAAAAAACTCGGGGTCTGGCTTGATTTTGACGATCCCTACCAGACAATGGACCCGGAATACATCGAGGCGGCCTGGTGGACAATCCAGCGTGCAGCCGAACGGGGAATGCTTGAACGTGGTTTCAGGGTCGTCAACTGGTGCCCCAGGTGTGCGACCGCCATCGCCGATGCGGAGGTGGAATACTGGGATGAAACAGATCCTTCGGTTTTTGTAAAATTCCCGGTGACCGGGAAAAAAGACGAATACTTCGTCATATGGACTACTACCCCGTGGACACTCCCGGCAAACGTGGCTGTTGCAGTCAACCTGGATTTCGAATACTCCCTCGTAAGCGCAGTAAAAGGAGGGGTGTCCGAAGACCTCTGGATCGAATCGGGCCTTGTCGAACAGGTTCTTAAATTAGGTAAATACCAGGACTTCTCGGTTAAGGATAAAAAGAGCGGAAAAGAGCTTGTCGGCATGACCTATGATTCCCCTCTTGCAGTCCAGGTGCCGAACCAGCGCGATGTTGCCCACCGCGTCGTGGCCGCAGATTTTGTCGCAAGGGAAAATACCGGGATCGTCCATATCGCTCCGGGTCACGGCTGGGATGATTATCTTCTCAGCCAGAAAGAGGGGCTTGCGATTATCTGTCCTGTAGACGCCACCGGACATTTCACCCGCGATGGCGGGGCTTTCGAATGCATGTTCGTGAAAGATGCCGATGAAATCGTCCTTACCGAGCTCGGATCCCACCTTATGGCAAGGGGGACCGTAAATCACCGTTATGGCCACTGCTGGCGATGTAAAACACCGATCATCTTCAGGGCTACATCGCAGTGGTTTCTCAAAGCAGGTGCGTTAAAAGACCGGATGCTCGAAGAAGTATCGCTTGTCAAGTGGTATCCCGAATGGGCCGGAAGCGCCAGGTTTTATGACTGGATAAAGGAAGCCAGGGACTGGTGCATATCCCGGCAGCGTTACTGGGGAATTCCAATCCCGATCTGGGAATGCCGGTCGTGTAACCGCATCCGTGTCTTCGGGACAAGAAAGGAGCTCGAAGAAGCAAGCGGGGTTCCGGTTAAAGACCCTCACCGGCCCCACGTCGATATGGTTACCGTGCCATGCAGTTGCGGGGGAAAGATGCACCGGGTTGAGGACATCTTCGATGTATGGTTCGATTCAGCTGTCGCATCGTGGGCGACGTTACGCTTCCCGGGAAAAAGGGATTTATTCGACAACCTCTGGCCTGCAGATTTCATCACGGAAGGGCAGGATCAGACGCGGGGCTGGTTCTATTCCCAGCTCGGCGCAAGTACTATCGCATTCGATACCTCGCCGTATAAGAGCGTGCTGATGCATGGGTTTGCCCTCGATGCCGAGGGACGGAAGATGAGCAAGAGCCTCGGCAACGTGGTCACTCCTGAGGAAGTGGTGGCGCAACAGGGGGTCGATGTATTAAGGCTTTACGTCCTCTCCTCAAATGCGCCATGGGACGACCTTAAGTTCAACTGGGAAGGAGTAAGGACTGTAAACAGGGCGATAAACATATTCTGGAATGTTTACCGGTTCCCGCTGCCTTATATGGTACTTGACCGGTGGGAACCATCAAGTGGTTCCAAAGGGTGGAATGGAGATTATATCATGCTCCATAGTGCGGAAATGCCGAGTGAGGACCGCTGGATTATCTCCCGAGTGAACAGCCTTGCACTTCAGATCGGAGAGGACCTGTCAGAATGCCAGCTCCACCGCGTCACCAGGGGACTGATGTCGTTTATCCTCGACGATCTCTCGCGGTGGTACATCCAGATTATCAGGCCGAGACTCTGGCTCGAGGGAGATTCCATTGAAAAACAACAGGCGTATGAAACGCTTTACTATGTAATGCGCCGTCTCATCGCACTTCTTGCACCGTTCATCCCTCACATCACCGAGGTGATTTACCGGAATATCAGGCTCCCGGGCGAACCGGAAAGTGTCCACATGCTCCCCTGGTATGGCGGGAATCCTCTCCTCGTAGACGAACGTATCGAGTCGGCGATGAATATCGTCCGGTCGTTCGATGAAGCCCAGGCAAATGCCCGGCAGGCCGGTAGACGGAAACTCCGCTGGCCTGTTTCGGAATGCGTCGTCACGACAGGCTCCCGGGAGATATATGACTCTGTCGGAACTCTGAATACCTTATGCTGCGACCGGGCGAACGCAAAATTGGTCAGGGTTGTGCTCGGTACATATGACCGGATCTCATGGAAAGCTGAACCCGTTATGAAAGCCCTGGGTCCCGCATTCGGAAAAAAATCTCCGCTGGTAAAAGACCTGATATCCGGTGGGGACGGGAATGAAATCAGGGCAGCGATTATTGCAGGAGGGACCTTTGTACTCCGATCAGGAGATGATTCCTTTGAAATCGGTGCAAGCCACGTTGCCTTTACTGAAAGTCTTCCGGCAGGTATATTTTCAGCTCCGATGCAGGACGCCACAGTGTACGTTGATGTCAACCTGACTCCCGAACTCGAGGCAGAAGGAAATGCCCGCGAACTGATCAGGCGTATCCAGGAAATGAGGCGACAGATTGACCTCAATGTTGAGGATTATATTGATGTGTATGTCCTGATCAGGGATACAAGGGTCTGGGATCTTGTCGGATGCCGATGGAAAAACGGAATAGCAGAAGAGGTCAGGGCAACGTCGCTTTCCATCCTCGGTCCGGACGGAATACCTCCCGGGGTTCCCTGGGGACTGGTAAAAGACTGGGATATAGAGGGACTTCAGGTAACGATCGGGATTTCACGGGCTGCCGATCACTGAGGCGAGGAATTCCCGTCCCTCGGGTGAATTGAAAAGCGGAAGATTTCTTTCAGTTGTCACCGAGCTCCGCAAGGTGTCCACGAACTGGTGTTCCACAGGGTTAAAACCCTGGATATGCTTTAACTTTTTGTAAACGAGGGTCCCGCGCCGCTGCCATGACGGAGTCTCTGCAAGGTTGACGCCTTTCGAAAACATCATCTCGTGAAGGGCCCTGGAGGTGAGTCCCTGGAGAGATTTCTGGGCGTCGTACGCAGACATTCCTTCATCGACCAGTGCACTCTGGCAGTACGCGTTCATATGGTTTCTCCATGCCTCATGCTGGCGGTTGATGAGGTATTGCGCTGCGAGTTCCCGGGTTACCTGGATAATCCTTGCATCGAATGAGACAGGGCTCTTCGGGTCGATAAGGAGAGAAAATGCACTGGCTGCATATGATGCGGCGATCGAATCGATTTTTTCCACCCTTCCCCCAAAAGGAAGCTCTGAGAAATAAATGCTGATTTCATCAGAAAATGAATAGCCGAAGTCGGGGTTCAGCCCGGAGAGTGAAATAAGTGACTTCATTACCGAAACCATCGATTCGTGAAACCGCTCATCGAATGGTCTTGCCAGTGAAAGCCGATCGGCAAGCCTGTGGAACCCCCTTCCGTCGAGACGTACGAAAATCGGTGGGACGGTAATGAGATTAGAGAATATTTCCCGCCCTTTCATGAATTATTTCCGGCTCCAGAATAAAATATTCTAAAATGGACATCCCCATTATACGGATTCTTCAAACCCGCCCTTGAAAGCCCCTGGAAGGTGCCGGATCAGGATAATATCCCCTATGCTACCGATAATCCTGAATGGGATTTTCAACCCTTTGTAATTTTTGATATCGACGAGTTCCGGGTTCAGTTTACCCACGACGATAGCCTCCATTTTTTTTCCGTCGACATCGATAAGCACATCTTCCACCTCGCCAACAAAAATGCTCTTTTCCGTATATACATTAAGCCCGAATAATTCAGTAATCTGTTTTCTCATCCTGATCAATTCATGAATATATACTAGAACAGTTAAAAAGATACCTTTAATGAATGGTTCACTCAGGATTGGTTCGTTATTCGGCATTCCTATCTATATCCACTGGACATTCCTTGTTGTCATTCCCCTTTTCGCCTGGATCATCGGGACGCAGATTGCGCTTACTGTCGGTTTAATCACCGGATCCTATAATTTTGTTTTCGGTTGGCTGCACCCCTTTGAGATAGACACCTCGTTGTTCGCAATCGGGCTCTATTCCTACATACTCGGCGCATTGATTGCCCTGGGGCTGTTCGGTGGCGTACTCATCCATGAAATAGCTCATTCCGTTCTTGCCCGGCGCTATGGCTTGAAAATCAACAATATTACCCTCCTGATATTTGGCGGGGTCTCATCAATTGAAGAAGGGACGCCCGATCCGATGGTCGAGCTTCCTGTGGCTCTTATCGGCCCGCTCACAAGCTGCCTCGTTGCCGTGATCTGTTCCGGGCTTGCTTATGCGTCAGATATATTTGTCGCCGACAGGGCGGTTGCCGGGACCCTCATATTCTTTTTCGGATACCTTGGGCTGCTCAATTTCATCCTCTTCGTGTTCAATCTCCTTCCGGCTTTTCCAATGGACGGGGGGAGGGTTCTCAGGGCATGGCTGGCACGCACGAGGCCGCTTCCCGACGCAACACGGATCGCGGCAAATATCGGCAAGGCTTTCGCCGTTGTATTTGGAATCATAGCCATACTTACGCTGAGTCCGATTCTCATCATTATTGCGTTCTTCATATATTTCGGTGCAGGACAGGAGGCCAATGCATTACGGTACAATTTCCTGCTGAAGGATGTCACCGTAGGAGACATGATGTCAAGGCCGGTCGTGACGCTCCCGCCGAATATGCCCGTCCATGAAGTGATAAACCAGATGTATGCAAGCAAGCACCTCGGTTTTCCTGTTATCGACCGCGGGGTCCTCGTCGGCATGATAACCGTCGCCGATGTCCATAAGATGTCCACGATAGACCGGGATGCCATGCAGGTCAGGGATGTCATGACCCGGGAGGTGATCACCCTCCCGCCCGGTGCACCGGTGATCGATGCACTGAGGATCATGACGGTCCGGAATATCGGAAGGATACCCATCATTGAGAACAATGAGCTGGTCGGGATTGTCACGAGGACCGATATCCTGAAAGTAATCGAACTGAAGGAGATGTAATCCGGAATCGGTTACTTTTTTCAGGATATTCCCTTTTTATTTGTTCATCATTGCAGATTCCAGACATTTTCTGTTTTTGATTACTGTTATGAGACGCCGGATTCCGGTTTGTCATTCAGAAATAGACTATATACTGATCGAGCGGGCCTTCCCCCGCCACGTTCCTGAACTCCTCGGCTGAATGGTAGGGCCGCCCCGCTGCTATTGCAGCCGCCTTATTTTTCCCGACTCCGGGGAGCCACTTCAGGGCTGCATGGGGAAGATTGTTGATATCAAGGGGAACCGGGAGGGCTGTCAGGGACCTGCTGCCGTAATCCACCACCGCGGCGTCAATTAATGCCCTTTGTGGAAGGAAGAGAGGTATCCCTACCAGGACGGGATATGTGCCCATCTGCCTGCCGAACGAAAGGGACCCGGAAATTTCGATGACTATTTTCCTGAGTACGGTCCCGATGGGAAACACCCGTTCAATCATAGGTCTGTCAAAGTGTTTCCTCACAAATTCCTTAAATTTCCGGAACCGGGAATCGTATACCCCGAGGGTGTTGTTCTCATATGCCCTCGTCCCCGGGAATGCCATGAGCTGGCGCAGGTTCACCCGCCTGACCAGGAAGTTTTTTTCGAGCACTTCCGTAAGGAATGATTCGTTCAGGTCGTAGGTCCTGGGAGTCTCACCTTTGAGGCCGGAAACGAAATTAAGTCCTGGCAGGAGTTCAGGTATCCCGCAGTTCCGTTGCGCACCGACTTCATTCACAATCCTGATCGCTTCCATGACTTCGTCCGGCCCTGCCTTCAGGTTGTTTTCGCTTATAACAACGGGATCGGCGGTTTCCATACCGAATGCCGCTATATCGCCCGGTGTATGGTACCTGACGATGACACCAAGCGCTTCGCGGCTCTCCTCCGGGTGCCGTGCTATCGTCCCGGGATTGATGTTATCGATGTGCAGCGTGTCAAGGCCAGGGGCAGCTTCCCGGATCCCGGAAAAAAGGTGCCTGAGGATATCCACCTGCGGTACAGGAAACTCACCTCCGCGAGCCTGGTATGACAGGAGATCGGGCTGACGTCCAATCCTGAAATGACGTGCCCCGGCCCGGCTGAGAGCCCGGACCTCATTTATAATCCCTTCGGGTGAGCGATATTTTGGTGCACCATACAGCGGTTCGGTACAAAAAGAGCACCCGCCCGTTTCGGATCTCGAACATCCCCGTGCAGTTTCAATTTCACACATCAGATAGGGAAATGAAGGATGTTCCCTGATTACAGGGCTGCCGGTTACGGCCCAGATATCTGAATGGAAATAATCGGTCTCACCATCTGTTACACCCCTTATGAACCAGGAATCGAGGGCTTCCGCAGGCGATCCTATAAGAAGATGGTCGAACCCGGCAATTGCCTGGAGAACTGCTTTCTCCCCGCCTCCACGCGAGTAGCCGAATCCTATCGGCCCCCCTATAAACTTTTCAGGGCCCCTGACCTGAAGGCCGATCTGCTGGATTTCGGTCAGTGTTGCCGGAGTGCCCCCGATATAGTTCCCAGGGACCGTGACCCCTGCAATCATAACTACGACTTCCGATTTCAAAAAACAGGAAAAAAAACGAGGTTCCACCCGTACCTGGTCGATTGTGCAGTACCTGGCACGATAACCGTGTTCGAGGAGCACACCGGCCACGGTCCTGATGTATGGCGAGATATACGGCGGGACTCCGAGACATGCCGGTTCGTCTACGTACCCGTCTATTATCCACGCTTCAGCAGGCATGGCCAAGAAGTGCTAGGAGTTTTCTCGCCCATATCAGCTTACCGCGCTTTACGGGATCGACCGAAGTGTCATCACAATCGAAACCGACGAGAGATACCGAAGATGCCCCGAGTTCATGCGCTGCAAAAACCGCACGGTCCCCGTCAGAAAATCCCCCGAAATTGTAAATGTGCAGGAGCGGGGTGCTCTGCGTCGTCCCAACGACCGGGCCGATTAAACGCGGGACCCAGTAACGCAGGAGATGAATGTTGTCGCCATGGGCATGGATAACCATGATCGTCCCCTGCCAGTTCATGTCCTGGAATGTTTCATCCGCCCCGTCAAGGTCGGTAAAAACCGCATCGGGGCGGACACCGTGTTCAAAAAGGACGGCTGCGGCGGCATCTGCGGCAAAGACGGTTCCCCTGATCCGGTCGATTTCCCCGGAAAGACCTGGCGCATTTCCACAGACCGTCACATGGTTTCCTGCGGTCCGTTCCATGAGCAGCGGGAGGTCATCCCTGATCATCAGGTGATCGAGGAATTCCGCTGCTTCTTCGTCTTTTTTCCGTTCAAAAGAAAAATAGGAGAGAATTTCTTCATAATATGGTTCCCATTCCTCAAATTTCATTTTTAACCTCGTTTTCGAGTCCGACTATATCGGTGAACTTTTTAAGGACCGGGTCGATTATGAGGGAAAGGAGTTCGTCCTTTTCGGTAACACGCGAAAAATATGATAACGGGATAGTCGCTGCAGCCATGTTCGGATGGCCACCGGCGTCACCGATATCGCCGAACGCCTCTGCAAGCACATTACCGATGTGGAGCCTGATGTCCCTGTTCCGCACTGACATGATGATCGCCTCGTCGGTAATCCCATATACAAGGGCGGTATTGACACCCTCAAGATTGATAAGGAGGTCTGCCGCCTGGGGAAGGGTATCGCGGTTCCTTACATATCCCACGTTCGAGAACAGGTACCCGCTCGTAATTTTCCGGTTCCGGATCGCAGTGCCCAGCACATCGAGCGTCTCCTGGGAAAGTGACGGGGACATAATTTTGTCGAGAAGGTCATTATCGGTGAGCGGAAGGAGAAATGCAGCATAACTGAGGTCCTGGGGTGTTGCGTTCCGCTTGAAGTCCTTTGTATCGGACCTGATACCATATAACAGGCCTGTTGCCACCGGTTTATCTACCGGGATGTCGAGCTCCTGGAGATACTGGGTAAGGATACTTGCAGTGGCCCCGAGGCCGGGCCTTATATCCACAAACCCGGCATTTGCATCATTGTGAAGACCGTCCTTGTGATGGTCTATGATGATATCGATGTGAGTCCTCTGAGAGAGTGAATTATTGGCCCCGGGACCGGGGCAGTCGACAAGGGCGAGATAATTACATTCCTGTATTTCTGCAGTGGTCATTTTTTCCATCTTGATCTCGAGAAGGTTTACCATCGTCCTGTTTTCCTGGTGTCCGATAACGCCCTCGTAAAAAATGCGGGTTTTCAGTTTTACCGGGTTCGCATTACGGGCAATCGTGGCGAGTGCCATGGCGCTTGCGATGGCATCCGGGTCGGGGTTCTTATGGGTGATGATGCCAAGAGTACCTTCCCACCCGGTAAATATGGTTGATAATTTTCTTGAAATTTTATTTGCATGCAGCTTGTTGACCTGTAAGAGGGCATTCCTCGCGATAACCTGCGGAGGATACAACACAAATTCGGCCCCCGCATCTTCGAGTACTTTCAGACCGATCGGGTCTATGGCCCGGGCCACGATATGAGTGCCCGGATAGCGTGCATGAATTAAACGAACAGCCGAGAGATTTATTTCATGATCACCGGTCAGGACGAATGCAATCTCGAATTCCGGCAGTCCCTGGAGAAGGGCAGGCTCCTGCAGTTCCCGCCGGTATGCTTCGATATGCTGGTCCCGCAGTTCTTTTACCCGGGTCTCGTCATGGTCGGCAACGATGATGCGGGTGGTTTCCTTCATTAATTCCTGGATGATATTATAACCGGTAATTCCCGCCCCGAATACTGCATATTTTACCCTTTCCACAGGTTGCTGCGAGACTTCGGCCATATATAAAACAATGTAACCGGAGAGGATATTAACTTTCATAAACGAATCTTTAGGATCGGTGCAATTCCCGGCCATCGGGGATTTCCTGATAAAAAGACGGGAAATCCGAAAGTTTTATGTCCGTCCGTATACCACGTTATAGAGTCACTTCGGGGCTTGTAGCTTAGTTCGGAAGAGCGACGGACTCTTAATCCGTAGGTCAAGGGTTCAAATCCCTTCAGGCCCGTTTGGTTTCCCGGTTCCTATTCCCGGAATTTTTCTGTCGCTGTTTTCTCTTGTCTTCCCTTGACTTCTACAACCCAGGGAATTCTTTAAAATACCTGTTTTTGCACATGCCTTTCCCGATTGTTCAGGAACTGTTATTCAGATAATGGTTGTAAATCCGGTTATCTGGGTTCCATCATTTCTTCCAGGTTCAGTTATACAGCCTGTTCCCAATTGATTCGGGAGGGGTTTTTACCTGTTGGTTTCATAAATGCGGATCACGATGATCCGGAATCAGGTTTCAGGATTCTGTCCGATATTCAGGAAAAACCCATTCGCCACGGAATATTCTTGCAAAAAAACAAAAAAAAATGCTCTTCTTTTCATTCACTGATGTAATCCCTGAGTTTCTGGATCATCTTCAGCTGGTTGTTGGCTTCGGTCCGCTTTTCTTTTTCAATCGTGTCCATGATCTCGCTTACCGGCACCGCCATTTTGTAAATTTTTACGGGCCTGCCCTTATTTTCGGCTTTGCTTTCGCGGCTCTCGACCCATTTTTTCTCCATCATTGCAGCCATTGCAATGCTTACTTCGGGCTGCCTGAGGTCTGTGCCCCGCTCGATGTCCCGGGAGGTTGCTTCCGGTGTGTTTGCGAGATAGACCAGGACCTTTGCGACGTTACGTTTCTCCCCTATCCGGATGAGGAGGTTTGCAAATTCCTCTTCACGCTGGGTAAAATAAAGAACATTTTTTGACCTCATACCGTTCACCGCAGTGCGTATATATATCGCCAAATTTCATATAAAAATATTATTATTCTAACCTATCCATTACCGATGGCAGGTTTTTTATTTTTTTTTACAAAGGAAATAAAACAGGGATTTCCTGATCAGAGCAGACCCAGATTTTTGAGATCCGACACTATCTTCAGGACGGCAGCCTTCGCATCGCCCGGTTCTTTTCCGCCAGTAATGATCAGTTTTCCCGAACCGAACAGGAGAACGACGACTTTTGGTGTTTCGAGGCGGTATACGAGGCCTGGGAACTGTTCGGGTTCGTATTCAATCCTGTCAAGATTAAAACCGACGGCGATCTTGTTGAGGTTTATCCCCGCACCAAGATCTGCCGATGTTACGATGTTCTGTATCTTATAGGTGAGCTCCTTTGGGATATCGATCTTCAGGCCACGAAGGAGGTTACCTAGTATCTCTAAACCTGCTGAGAGGCTTTCGATGCTTTTTGCACCGGTGAGAACCACTTTTCCGGACCCGAAGACCAATGCCGCAATCTTTGGGTCCTGCATCCTTATGACAACCCCCGGGAACCTCTTCTTGTTATATTCTGCATCCTTGATCTGGGACGCGAGCATGGGAAGATCCAGATAGTCTGTCACCTTTGCCGAGGCGACAATATTTTCGATTTTGAGAGAGTCCTCTGGCCTGACCTTCATATTTATAATCACCTTAAACTTACGCTGTTTTCAATAATTTTATAAGTCCTGCTAATTTTTTTTTCACTAGGGACTTATAGTATATATAAATAAAATCGCCAGTTGCTTATAAATACATTTGCCTATGACCACAATATTAACAAGGTATCTCTTTTTAATGACAGCAAACGAATACACCAGTCCTTTCGCATTGCCTGACCTAACCTTGTTGAATCTTTCGGTAAGGTGCGGACTACCGGGAAAAAAGTCCACGATTCGGATCGAGCCGGAAAAGGAAAATCCGGTTATTTACTCTTTTCCACCACCACAAATTATTTACCGATCCGATCTGTCAGACCAATCATCCCGGTAAGGAAGTCTGCACGTTCTTTCGTTATGGTCATCCGTGATATACACCTGCTCCGGAACAAAATCCTGAATTTCATGACGGGCAATTTTTGTTCGTTGAGATATAACAAGTCCTTGTCCAGCTCTTCCCTGGCAGCAATCGCACACCCGGTAATTTTTTCCCGGGACGACCTCCTTCCTATTTCTGTCCTGGCTCGTTTTGCCAGTGGGATTTGAATTGGACTTCAGTCCCGGATTGCAAGATATCACTATTCATCCCTGGCCTATTTTGTTCGGTGATGCCAACTTGCCAATAAAAATTGGGGTGAAGTAAACCAATGCCATTCCGGGCCCGGAATCGGGTGAAATAAGGTGATATTGACGTTGTTTCCTTGTACGGATAATTATCGGGTATTTCCGTTAACGGGTAGGAATACTGGCAATATTACCCCAAATTCCGGTATCTTCAGGAATGCGGATGCACAAAGGGTGGTAAAAATGAGGAAACCACCCTATTTTCGAAGCAGAGAGGCCGGAATGGGGTTGGATTTTCTGAAGGTCACGTTCAAATAACCGGTTTTTCAACGAAATATCCCTCAATATCGGTTTATCCGGTTTAAAGGGCCTTTGTCCTGACTACATGAAACATAATCCGGCTTCCTTGCGATGAGTCCTTATGAGCCGGTCCTTTCCTATTTACCCGCTCCGGTCTCCCCCGGACTCCCATTGCATCAATTCAGGAATTGTTAATTTACCCCTCTACTGACCCCATCTACCGTGATAGCCCCTCATGAATCCCACATAAGGCCGCTATTATTATAATATTCAGGCACAAAAACCGGATTTCCGTTTTCATCCGTATATACTGATAACCCTCTTTAATCTCCGTGCTATATCCGATATTTCTTACCGGTGATAATTTATACGGTTTGTTTTCCATGCATCAGGTGATCGGGAAAAATAGTAATCATCAGGTGGCGGGAACAGAGTGAGCATGCCGGCCACCTGTTAAAAACCTGTATCAGCCATCAGGAGATATTGAGTATTGATGACTACCTTTAAGGAAGAAAATCGTAACCTGGTATTTCTCGCCATAGGATTAGGTGTGGGTTTGTTTTCAGCAATAGCAGTAAATATCCTTTCAGGCAGGTACCCGGAATATCAATTCCTTATCCCGGGAAATATCGTTGATCCGGCGGGAATATGTTACATTATCATGTTCGTTACCGGTACCGCCATATACCTTAACCCTGATTCCTATTCAGAGAAGTGGTTAACTGCAATAATGATGGTGCTGTCTGGTTTTTTAATTCTGTTCGGGATTACAATAATTGGAATTGCAACCTGAACGGATTAAACAGATTAATCTCATAAAAAGGGAGGAATTTGCTTTAAATTTTAAAAAAAGGCACCAATAAATCCTATTACCTGCCTGCGGTCGACCCAGTAATCTTTCACGAGTTTTCACTCCGTAATTTTTCGTTCTTCCACTGCTTCACAGAACATACTTAGTGTATGAGAAACCTTTGCAGTTAGTAAGCAGATTTGAATGAAGTTCGTAAAAAAAGCGGAATTTAATTTTTAGAAAGGAATGGCAGATACAACCATTAACGCAGTGTATTGTCAGTTTGAGTTTTCCAGGGATTTAGTTTTTAATGAAGGTCCGGGTGGTCATTTTGAACTTATCGCCAATTCAATTGAAACGCGTAGATCATCATCATTAAAAGGTTTAATTATAAACCCACTGGGAGTTGTCTCTTTTACCTTGTTAAGCGTTTCCTGGTCCGTGTGAGCCGTCAAGTATACAATGGGAATTTTCTTAATCCTGGAAATTTTTTTCGCCAGCATTATGCCATCGGTTTCGTCATTCAGGTTTATATCCATGAGTATAATATCTGGGTAGTTATTCCCGATGGACTGTAATGTTTCAGTCTCATTCCTGGCTTTGCCGAATATACCATATCCTAATTTTTTTAAGCGATACTCAATGAGAGTAGCAATAATATTATCGTCCTCAACAATCAAGACGTTAGTCGAATGCAATTTGGACCCCCCGGTCTGAATTTTAATTGAGAATTATTTTTATGTTATACTTAATATACAAAGAACAGTGACCATATTTATAATTATCTATTTTTGGTTCTGTTAACTCTTCATAGGATCAAGGAAGGTATTAACTGGCGTGGGATAACCATCTTTCGTCACGAGTGTCTCCAAAACAAATGATCGCGTGGTCGGTGATAATAAAGTCCCTTTTGTTCCTGACTAAATATCGATGCAGAAAACACTACACTTGTTGATACGGAGTAAGGTGCCAGTTAATCGTATTGCCGCCAGGTATGGTTGCATTTGCAGCAACGGAAAAACCTAACCTCACTCTCATCTGCCGCCCGCAGCCTGCCGGAGCCACCAGAATGCGAGGTTGTTTTCGCATTTCGGGCATTTGATTGCGATTGTCGGGAGAGTCTGGATCTCCTCGTCATCTTCCACGATTACGATCTCGTGCTCGGTCCTTTTGGTCTTCTTCTGCATCTGGTCATCTGCAGAAATTTTCCTTATATAACCACACTTGCGACATTTCAGCTGGCCTGCAGAAGCCATCAGAATACTTTTACACTCAGGACAGAACATCTACCAATGTATGCGCTGGCATTCAAGATTAAAGCTTGTATTTGCCATATGCGAGCGGGAAAAATCTGGAAATCCCGCATATTCTGCTGCTACAAAAGAATCCTTTTTTTACATCCCCGGAGACCTTTATAAGAATGATAGAGTACCTCGTCCTGATATCCTGTATTTTTTTTATCCTGTTCCTTATACCGACACCCTTTCGGCAGTATGCAGGAATACTCGGATGGGCCGGGGTCGTGCTCTTCCTGTTTGCGGGAATTCCCTCGTACCTTGCGGAAAATAATTTTCTTTACCCGCTCCTTGCAGTGCTGTCTGTCCCGTTTCTTATCATCACGGCGAGGTTCCTGCTCCGCCGGGAGACAAGGGTTATTCAGCTTACAACGGCTGCAGCCGTGGCATTTCTTATTTACGCCCCGTTTGCATTCATCCAGCCGCTCGGTGACTGGCTGATATCAGTCCTCGTTGGCCAGATTCAATGGACCCTTACGTCTTTCCATTACCAGACAGCCATTGTTGCGTGGGACATGCTCCAGAGAAACGGGTTCCGTATCCAGATTATCCTGGCATGCACCGGAATACAGGCGATGGCAATAATGCTCGGTGTCGCGTCTGCGGTCCCCAGCACGACCAGGCAGAAAGTATTGTCGTTTTTAATCGTCGTCCCGACTATTTACGTCCTGAATCTAATCAGGAATGTTGCGGTTATTATTGCCTACACCGACCAATGGTTTCCTTATCTGCCGGAAATCGCAGGAAACGGTGAATATGGCTACGAAAGTTTTTTCTGGGCCCATAATGTGATTGCCGAAGGACTCGCACTGGTCCTGCTTATCGGGATCGCCTATGGCCTGTTCAGGATAAATCCCGGTCTGGCGGATTTTGCCAGGGACCTGTTCGACAATTATTACAACGAAATCAGGAATTTTTTCGGCAGTAAACCCGGGAAATAAAGAGAACTGAGGTCCGCTTCAGGTTTATCCCGGTCGTCCTCTCCTCCCTGCCAAAGCAGAGCCTCTGAAAAGGCTGCATGTTAATCGAGGAAGGGTGACTGTTTATCAAGTCTTTTGCTATCCTGACCGGCCCGCTATAAAGGCCGTAAAGCATTTTTGCAGCAGTCTTCGTATGAACTGACCTGAATTCAGTTATCTTAATTAATTGGGAAAAACCAGGAATTCATTTATCCGGAGGACGTTGCCGGGAGTCCCGGGTTTGGCAGTTTTCGATCAGGATTTACCTGTAGGTACTATGGAGATACAGCACTCTCTGGACAGCCGACAGGTTTGCACAGATCGCAATAATGAGCACTGATACCCAGATATATCCGATAAGTCCGCCGACAAGGAGGACCAGGAGAGTCTCAGGTCTTCCGAAAAACCCGACACCCTCGAGCGGGTCCTCGATCTTCCCGTCAATCCGTTCTTTAAACCCTACTTCGGCGTAAACAACCGGTTTAATAAACGTGTTCATCAGCGAACCGATAATTGCAATTGCTACTACGGCAAAATTTGCAATGTCAGGTAGTGGCAGGATCTGGGTTACAATTGCTATCCCGGAAAGACCTACCCCGAGCAGGACCAGGGCATCGACGTATTTATCGGCGATCCAATCAAAAATCGCCCCGAACTTCGTCTGCCGGTCGGTTTTTCTCGCTACGCTCCCATCGACGAGGTCAAGCACTGCCGAGATGAGAAGGAACAGCGTGCCGAACAGGAACAACCGGTAGGCGTAAAATACTGCACAACCGAGGCCGAACAGCAGGGACAATAAAGAGATCTGGTTCGGTGTAATACCGATCCGTACGAACACGCCTGCTACCGGCTCCATGTACCGGGCGACCCTGGGCCGGAATGCAGTAATGTTCATGTCATACTAAAAGGGAATTCCGACATAATAAATTGTTCTTTTTCCGTGTATGAACGAATCTGGCCAATTTACCGTTTCTTTCCGGGGATATTCATTTTCTTCCGTCCGGTAATGCTGTTACAAAGAGTTACCGGCCCGTATGCCTTGTTTGTGGCAACTTCTATTATGTCCCCGGATGATAGTTGAAGCAGGAAGTCTGGTATGGCGGATCCGAGAATAAGGCCTCACGTGCTGATGATGTCCGAGATCACAGCCGACGGCAAACTTACCCTTAAAAAAGGCACATCCAGCAAAATACTTATGAAATACATGTCTCACGAGACCGAACTCCTCCTCCATAAGACAAGGGCCGATTATGATGCGATCATGGTCGGTTCGAATACGATAAAAATTGACAATTCCTTCCTTACCGTCCGTTACATCACGGGCAAGAGTCCGTTACGGGTAATCCCGTGCAGTAACGGGGACATCCCCCTCGATTCGAATGTCCTTGGTCCCGATGCCCCGACCGTCATAGCCGTTTCTTCAAGGGCACCGGAGGACCGTATCGGGGCAATACAAGAAAAAGGAGCCAGGGTAGTTCGTGCAGGCGATGAAACGATTGATCTCCCTTTACTCATGAGGATACTCCGGGAAGACTTCGGTGTACAGAAACTGATGATCGAAGGAGGCCCTACCCTGAACTGGCATATGCTCCACCACCGGCTGGTGGATGAGATCCGTCTGATCCATATGCCGTTTATCGTCGGCGGCGCAGACACCCCTTCCCTTGTCGGCGGGATGCATATCGGTTCGGAAGAAGAGATGATACGGCTGAACCTGAAAACATTCTACCTCTGCGGTTCCAATCTCGTCACGGAATACGATGTACTATACAGGGATGTTTCGTAATGCCCGATGATGTTTCAGGATAATTATCGGTTCCCGACGTTTATATCCAATCCGTCTCAAATCATCCGGAGCGGGTCTGCTTTCATATACTCTCTGCACACCGTGGTCGCGTAGTGCCCGGGGGGAAGAGCAAATGCCAGGCGAAGCGTATTCTCATTAAGCATCGCTTCCACGTTCGTAATGAGGCTGATCGGCCGTGTAGCCCCGTTGAACCGGGAATGGACGAATGCCTGGGCCCGCTCAAAATTATCGGCTGCAATTCCCCGTTCACGGAGCAATCCAGCGGTGACGGGGTCGATGACTTTCTGGTCCCCGAGCGAACCGGGCATAAATAATGCGATCCTGCATTTACCCCTCTGGATATGCCGCAGGGCAAGTGTCCTGTTATTCATTGTTACGAAATCTTCCCGCCCGTTTTCGAATACCAGGCGATCGCCAGGGACCGGTTCACTGAGTCCGATCCCGTTTTCGAATCTCATTGAAAGGGCACAATTGAACAGGTACGACTGGAAAGCACTTACGAACATCGAGAGGAGTTTAGGCGGGAGAACCTGCAACGCCCCGGGGTAATCTTCCGGGTTGCTGACAAGGTGATGGAGCATCGAACGCTCGTACGACAGTGAAACGGGAAGATTGTGCAGGGCACCTGCCGGGTCCCGCGTCTCTAGGAATGCACTCCTTGCAGCTCTTATTTCGTCCGGTTCTTCGGGATATGCCCTGCCGATATAGGTCAGCACGGCAGATTCAAAGTCCCCTTTAAGGATAAGTTCCCCGACCCGGTGAGTCAGGGGCCTGATGACCCCGAAGCGCTGTATGCCATAATAATTTGGCAGGCCGCTTGCCGTCGTGCCGGTAACTGCAGCGACCTGACCGGCTATGTCGACGCCTTTAATATCCCGTACAACGATTTCAAACCGGTTCCCTTTCAGGCTGCCGAGAGACAGCCCATGCTGGGAATGACCAATCACCTCAAGGGTGATGTCTTTCAGCCTGACATTGCCGATCTGCTCCGGAGTGACATTGTAGAGGGAAATCAACTGGCTCGTCACTGCATGGCGGTCTTTTGTGCCTCCCCATCCGATCCGCCGGTGGCTGATACCAAGCCTTTTTGCCAGCTCCTTGACAGCATGCTGCCAGCTCCCAGTCTCTTTTTACGAGCCTGCATATCAGGTACGGCCCTTCATTTCCCACCTCTGCCGGAATTTCATCGACACGGAAATCGTCGGCGGTTGTCCTCAGGGTGCCCCCAACGCCATCGGTATCGCTTGCATAATAGTGCATCCCCAGGTCAAGTTCGAGCGGGAAGTTGCTTTTTTTCATAGGAGCGGGAGATCTCCGGTGATCTTATCGAGAGTCTCATTCCTGGCAGGTCCGAGGCCGAGGGCCGTAATCGTCCCCGGCGGGATTTCGGTGAGTCCGGCATCCTGGACGAGCGCGGCCGGGACACCGACGTTCTCGGCTATGACTTTCAGTTCGAACAACGCACGGTCCCCTTTCACTTTCAGGACAACTTTTTTCTGCCCTTCACCGGTCCATGCCTTCCTTGCGACGGTGTCGGCCCGTTCGTAGGCAAGGATGGCGGCATGGGCGACCTGTGCGCAACTCTTTCCACAGCTCATTTTGATATCAGACCTGACAATGAGGCACTGCTTCCACCTGAATTCCGGTTCTTCCGACATTGTTAGGTAGTGTGGGCTTCCACATCCGATATATATGCGCCATCTGTCCATCGTCGCCGGAGGGGCAGGAAACCAGGGAACCCGGTGCCGGTTCCACAGATTGATACCTGCAGCAACCATGATCTGATCAGGTGAACGGCCTGCCTGAGAATGATTCGGGGAAATCCTACGACGTGGTGATAGCAGGAGCCGGACCGGCAGGAACTGCAGCAGCCCGCTCGGTCGCCGAACAGGGTCTCTCGGTCCTCTGTCTCGAGGAGCACGGCACGATCGGCCAACCGGTCCAGTGCGCCGGGCTCCTGTCCCTTGCTGCCTTTTCCGAGTGCAGGGTTTCAGACCGGGCTGTTCTTAACCGTGTGTCAGGAGCGGAGGTGATAACTTCCCTTGGGAGCCGGCTTCTCATCGATGCCGCGACGACGAAAGCGTTTGTCGTCGATCGGGGGATCCTGGACCGGCAAATGGCGCAGGCTGCCGCTGAAACCGGCGCTGATATCATGTTGAAAACAGCGGTGTATCGCATTCATGACAATTCAGTCGTAACCCGGGGGCCCGGCGGCCACCGGGAGTTCGGTTATAAAATCCTGATCGCGGCGGACGGCCCGAGGAGTACTGTCGCCCGGTTAAACGGGATGGAGCGGGCGCTTTATTTCCTTGGCGGAATACAGGCAGAAGTGCTTCACGAATCCGATCCCCGTAATGTCGGCATTTATCCGGATGCATCTCCTGAATTTTTTGCATGGAGAATCCCGATAAATCATGAACGGGTCAGGATCGGGCTTGCCGGTATGAGTTCGGTGAAGGACCGGTTTTCCAGGTTCAGGTCGATGTTTCCAGGTGCAGCGGTTGAAATGGTCACCGGTACAATCCCACTCGGGGTGATGCCGAGGACGTACGGGCGCCGGACTCTCTATGTCGGCGATGCCGCGGGATTTGCAAAACCAACTTCCGGCGGGGGGATCTACACCGGGATACGCAGTGCCCGCCATGCGGCCGGTATCGCGGTCGAATGCATCAGGAAAGGAAGTTTTGACGATCGTGCACTATCGCAGTATGAAACAGTATGGAAACAGGATATCGGCAGGGAACTTGCCCTGGGACTGATGGTATTCCGGCTAAGACAGCAGTTCGGTCCCGCGGAAACCGACAAAATGGTAAAGATATTATCAGATCCTGAAATGGTGAAAACAATTCGTGAGCATGGTGATATGGACCGGCCTGCACGGGTAATAAAAGAACTGATGAAGAAACCTGCATTGTATCGCCTGTCTCCGATAATCGTCAGGTGCGGCCTCGGACTGATCAGGGAATCGTTTTTTTAATCTTATACAGGATTCGGATCCATGTCCAAAGCTGAAAATCCGATATTCGGGCAGAGCTTCTTCGGTAAGTGGAAGCAGACGTATATTCCTGCAGGAGTACATCCGTAAGATAGTGTCGCGTTGCACGGACGGTTGCATTTAGTCTATATTCTCATTTGTTGCGATCTACAACGTGCTTATTCCTACCGAAAGATAAAAATTCATACTATACTGATACGTTGTATGAGGATTTCATATGGACAACGAGTCTGACCTTTCAAGAATCGGGATCTCGCTCCCCAAAAATCTGCTCGATAAATTTGACGAAATAATTAATTACCGTGGTTATTCATCGCGTTCCGAGGGAATCCGGGATGCAATCAGAAGCTGACATCACTCACTATAAGTGGATGGCCGACGTGAAAGGTGACCGGCAGGGTGTAATCACGATGATTTATGACCATGAACAGCGCGGGCTCCTTACTACGCTCACTGATATCCAGCATGAATTCATGTCTGTCATCCAGGCCTCGATCCATTCTCATATTACCCATGATCGCTGCCTTGAGGTGATCCTGGTCAGGGGCGACGGATCACAACTCAAGACACTTGCAGAACGGTTGATGTCACAGAAAGGTGTGGAATCGGTTAAACTAACTACTATGATGATAAGCAACACCTAATCCGATTATTATTTATTGGCCAAAACATCCATTTTTAATGAGATTTTTTATTTCTTACCGGTTCAGGAAAAATTTTCTTATTTTAATCATACCTTTAATAATTTTTATTGCATTAAGTAATACAATTTTGAAAAAATTTAATACCAAGTTAGAACTATGATTGTATGAAGTACCCTGGTATCAGAGGGGGATATCCTCTGGTTCCTGACCTCAGCCCAACAGAAATCTGTTCATCAATGTAGTTCATACCGGTTCCATAGTGATGCGACCAGGTTTTGGCAAACGGAGGTTGATCAATGAAGGCATTATATGTTGAAGACGGACATGAAAATGTAATTCGCACCGAAGAAGACCTGAGCCTGTATCGTGCTCCACGAAGGATGCCTGGCGGCCAAAAATTTATAGCAGGAAAAGATCTTTTTATCCACAAAGGCCGCACCGGAAAAGAGGTTTATTATATGCTACAGTGGTTCCTGAAACCAGAAAAAAGGGAAGAAATTGTTCAGATATCACCAGGAATGGCAGAAAAATTTCTTTCGCAAAGAGGAATCGTTTGCAATACGACAGGAGAGGCAGATCAGAAAGCTCTCGGTACCATGCAGCAATATGGATGGGGGATGCCTGAAGAATTTTGATTCGGGTGCATCAAGATAATCCAGAACTGCTGTCCTTTGGCAGGAATGATTTTATCGTTTTAAAATCCACACACCGCCTCCTCACCAGATGATTCAATGCAGATATAATGATATTCCTGTAAAACAGGAATTATTCAACTTTTTCATATGGAAAAAAGACATTCCCTTTCCGATTTTAATATGCGGAACGATAATAACATTACTTATTTGATTAGTACTTTGAAATATTTTTTTTAAATTTTTTAATACTAAAAAGGTAAAACACAATCTTTTTTACATCACAAGTGTTACAAAAAATTATAATCTTATTACAATGGAGCAATTATATGCATATACCTGATGGTTACTTAGGACCCGCGACATTCATCGTAATGTACCTGATCATGATCCCAATCTGGATTTATGCGGGCCGAAAAGTTCAGAAGCAATTGAAAGCAAGGCAGGTTCCTTACCTGGCCCTGGCCGCGGCCTTCTCATTTGTCATCATGATGTTCAATGTGCCGATACCGGGGGGAAGCACAGGGCATGCGGTCGGCAGTGCACTGGTGGCGATAATCCTCGGGCCATGGGTAGCAGTTGTCACGACCTCTGTGGCACTCGTTATCCAGGCATTCCTGTTCGGCGATGGAGGCATTACCGCAATTGGTGCGAATTGTTTCAATATGGCGGTCGTAATCCCATTTGTTGCTTATTATCTTTATAAAGGTATAAGCGGGAATTCTGAAATTACGTCCACAAGAAGGATAATTGCCGCGGCGATAGCTGGCTATGTGGGTATATCCATTGCAGCTGGCGTGGCAGGTTTTGAAATGGGAATACAGCCCCTCATGTATCATGATGCCAACGGTTTACCGTTATACATGCCATATGGGCTGAATGTCACTGTCCCTGCAATGTTGTTCGAGCACATGGCATTATTCAGTTTCGTCGAAGCGATCATTACCCTGCTGGCGTTCATTTATATAACAAGGAATAGTCCGGAGGTAATATTCGATTACGTACCCCCGGAGAAGGAAAAACCCATGACTATGCCCCAGGCGACGGCATAATGGAAGTGAAATCAATGAAATTAGACAGGAACCTTAAAATATTTCTGTTAATCTTAGGTGTGCTTGTTGTTCTTGCCCCACTGGGCCTGTTGGCACAGGGAACTGCATACGGAGAATGGAGTACCGATGACATTCAACAGATGCTTGGTTATATTCCTGCAGGTCTGAACCAGTTGTCATCCTTATGGAATGCCCCCCTGCCTGATTATGGTCTTCCAGGGCAATCTGAAGCTTTTTCCAGCCTTGCCACTGGTTATTACATATCGGCAGTTGTCGGAGTAATCCTCTGCATCGTCGTAATGTACTTGGTTGGCATGGCCCTGGCAAAGAGCAATGAAGAAACAGATAATAAAAACCCTTAAATTTTTTTCCGACATGAGTAAGGAGGAAAACAGATGACTAAGCGATTAAGTATTGCACTGGTGATGTGCGTCGCACTGGTTCTTCTTGCGGGAACTGCAGTTACTGCATACCCGATTATTAACCAGGTCCCGGTCGGGGGCGACGTATTCATTGGTGAACAGGGCCTGGTCTTACCGGTACCCGCAGGGACAGTTCTCTCGTGGTATACTGGATCACAGACCGTAGGACAAAGTGCCCCGGCAGCAACCGTAACAGTTACAGACCCGAATAACTTCTACGTGGCCCCGCAGACATTCGTCGGCCATGGAGGTAACTGGTACGTTGGCAACACCAACACTGTTGCAGTTGTTGCAAACGACCCATCTCAGGTTGTAAACGCATGGGACCAGCAGGCAGAGCAGATTGTCACCGGGAATAGCGTCCCGGCAGGCGATTATGTTAACTTCCGTCTTGAGACAAATCTTAACACAATCCCCACCCAGCGTAACTCAACTGCAGGGTTCATTGATATCAAGGTCAAGACCTCTGACGGTACTGTATACACAGCACTGCAGCAGGAAGCCCCCGGTGGCAGCGTATCAATTTCATTGACCGGTCAGTCAGTCAATGCAATGCCATACTTCTGGGTTCCCAATACCACAGGACCTTACGGATGGGCAACCGGTATTGTTGATTCATCAGGCACCCGGATATACAAGGCAGGAGTCTATACCTTCTGGACCGAGTGTAACCTGAATGGCATGAAAGACAACTACAAGGACGCATCGGGTAACGACTACACCGGAAAGACGATTTCGGCAACCCAGACGGTAACCCTTGCTTCAGACACAGTCAAGATCGAGTCAAGCAAAGATTCAGTCGTCCGTGGCAACCCGTTCTCAGTGACCATCACCGGCAGGCCCAACACCGCCTACTA
The DNA here is from genome assembly GCA_963809105.1 of uncultured Methanomicrobiales archaeon. Lineage (GTDB taxonomy): Archaea > Halobacteriota > Methanomicrobia > Methanomicrobiales > Methanospirillaceae > CAIKOD01. The sequence goes on from CAWEIC010000005.1 coordinate 1,583,900, forward strand.
CTTGTGGGTAAAGGGCACCAGCTCGATGTCAGGAAACAATACTAATGCACCACCGTTCATCGCCGCATCACAGGATAGCGTTGCAATGGATAGCCCGAGCAACATCGTCATTGGTCTTTACCAGTACCAGGGCGGCGGCGGGAATACCATCCAGAACGATGTTCCAAAATATCTCGGCGACACGTTCGACAATGGTACCGATTACTATGCCCTGGTCTCCCTGGATAACACCGGTTCGGGAACCTTCGGATGGACCACCACGAAGGACACCAAGGACAAGAAGTACACGATCCATGTAGAGCGCTCAGAGCCGGCAACCAATTCAGGAAGCGATCGCCAGTTCAAGAGTGACGAAGTCGACATTGCAGTCCAGAAGGGCGCAGTCACTGTCGTCGCAGCAGGCGACCAGCAGTACTTCCTCGGCGAGGAGGTCAAACTGACCGGTACGAACTCCGAGACGGACTTCACCTACTTCTACATCACCGGACCGAACCTGCCGACAGCAGGTGGTATGATGACCGACCCAAGAACGGCAGTCACACCAGGCGATCCGTCAACGTTCACCCCGCAGGACGTCCTTGAGGACAACACATGGTCCTACAAGTGGCAGACTGCAAACTTGAATATCGATGCAGGTACCTACACGGTCTATGCCGTTGCAACCCCGGACAACAGGGACAACCTTGCAAACACCCAGTATGCAACCGTATCGATCATCATCAGGAAGCCGTTCGTCAGTGCAGTAGCATCACAGTCTGTTGTAGCAGCCGGTGACAAGCTCTATGTTCGCGGAACAGCCCAGGGCCAGCCAACACAGGGTGTTGCGATCTGGATCATGGGTAAGAACTTCATCAGCTATGCAACGCAGAGTGTAAATGCAGACGGAACATTCGAATATGAAGTGTCAGAAGGAACCACGTCCAACATGGCAGCAGGTCAGTACTTCGTAGTCGTACAGCACCCGATGTATAACGACCGCTTCGATGTATACCCGGACAACCCGAACTCACCGCTCTTCGTCCTCGGAGCATACCCGGTATTCGGCAACCAGTTATTCAAGGTTGGCGGAGCAGGCAGCCTCCAGGGATCCGATGCCGCAGAAGCACTCGTCCAGGCACTCAACAACCCAAGCGTTGATGATACCTACACGAAGCTCCAGTTCCTCGTTGAAGTACCGAAGATCACCATCCTGCCGATTGGCGACCACCAGGTGGGCGACAAGTTCACCATCCAGGGAACCACCAACCTCGCAGTCGATGACCAGATCCTCGTTCAGGTAGTCTCCTCTTCGTTCCAGCCGACTGATAAGACCCAGAACGGTGAATTCAGCGGTTCAACCGGCACCGTCAAGGTCGTCGCAGGAACCCAGGGCTTCAACACATGGTCCTTCCCGGTCGATGCATCATCCTTCAAGCCGGATGAGTACATCTGCCAGGCACAGGGCATCACCGTAACTGGTGCACAGGCATCCACGTTGTTCAACGTTGTGGAGTTCACACCAACCACCGTTCCAACCACAGTGCCACCAACAGCCGTACCATCGGTAACAACAGCACCCCCGACCGCCCCGCCGACAACAGTCCCCACAGCCAAGCCGACAACCCAGCCTGGATTTGGTGCACTGATTGCCGTCATCGGCCTTGGAGTTGTTGCATTCCTCGTCGTGCGGAAGCACTAACCCAACAACCCAACTTTTTTTCCAAAATATACGAAAAGATCTAAATTGGAATAAGGGAATTTTTTATGCCCTCTACTTGATCATAAATAGCATTTCAGTTATATGGAAATCTTGTTCTATTGAGATTTTCCTGGAGTTACGTCGATAGGTTTAATTCCGGATAATTTTATCCCATGGCTTTTTTTTAGTGGGAGAGGGATAGACAGGTTAATATTTCAATTATCGGGTTCGTTTTTGACATTCGCCAGAAGTGGAATTGTATTACCCATTCCGAAACATCCAGGCTCATTGTTAAGAATGGAAAAAAATTTTGGATTTTTAATATGAACCCGAATTCCTACACTATCGTCCCATGGTCGTGGTTATGTTCGAGGCTATGTGGGTGGAGGTGATCGTGCAGGATATCCCCATGACGATGTACATGCTTGTGGATCAGGTTTGTCGATATCAACAATTCAGTGTTTTTCATCACCTGTGAACTATCCCCATCAACTTTTATCATGTGATCTTCCCCGAACACGACGGCCCTTGTACTAATCTGTTCGACAACTTCGAGGTCATGAGTAGCAGTGATAATCGTCTTCCCTGTTTTTGCGAGTTCCTGGATGAGGTTGGTCAGCCATGACTGGCTTCTCGGGTCCAGGCCCGCTGTCGGTTCATCAAATAAAAGAATATCCGGATTTATCGATAGGACTGATGCAATTGATACTTTTTTTTTCTCCCCGCCACTAAGTGTATGCGGACTCCGGTCTCTGAGATTCGCGATGCCGATCATGTCCATTACGTCATTTGTACGTTTCGTGACCTCATCGTGTGGCATATCGAGCTGCAACGGACCGAATGCGATCTCGTCGAACACGGTTGAAGAGAACAGCTGGACATCCGGATTCTGAAAGACAAAGCCTACTTTTTTCCGGAAATACCGGCTGAATTCGTTATCTTCCAGCGAATCGAAGATTTCCTCTTTCACGAGATTGCCGAATGCATAAAATTCACCGCTTGTAGGATATTTCAGGGCATTCAGTATGGAGAGGAGCGTCGATTTGCCGCTTCCGTTCGCTCCCAGAATTGCGACATGCTCCCCTGCTTGTATGGACAAATTTACCTCCTTCAATGCCTCGAACTTACGGAGGTACGTATAGGAAACGTTATGCAACTCGAATATGTTCTTCATCATATGACCCTACATCGTTAGAACCTGAGGAAATTCTGGGAAATGAGCGTCATGAATACGCTTAAAAACAGAACGCTCAAGAACGCAACATAATCACGCCTGTGTATGCGGTAATTATGCATGAGTTTTACCTCTCCTTTAAAGCCTCTGGACATCATGGCACCATGGATCCTTTCGCTCATGTCCAGTGATTTGACGAGGGTATAACCCACGCGGTTTGCCACCCATTTTTGCTCTTCTCCCATCGGTAATGCTTTTATCGTCCGGCTTTTCTTCGCGGTGTAAAAATCCTTTATCATGTCCATGAACAGGAAAATATAGCGATAACACATGTCCAGTGTCAGGACATATACCTTGGGCACCTTTAAGGTACGGAGCGATTTAAACAGCAAATCCCGGGGCGTCGTAAGAAACAGCAGGACTGCAAGAGAAACACATGCTGCTACCCTGAGGACAAACCGCGTCGCAACGTAGACCCCCTGGTAAGTGATGGATATTGTTTCAGGAAGGGCAAATGGTCCCAGGTGTGCTCCTTTACCAAGGTAAGCCAGGGTAACCAATGCAGTTCCCGGCAAAAACACATTGAACATTATCGGTATCATGATTATCCCCGCAAAGAATGGAACAAATACCCACACCCGTTTCATGAAAAACGACAGCTCTATTTTGCTCGAATATGCGAAAAATAACGTCAGGAAATATACCGCCAGAAGAACCCAGATATCCTGGGTCACACTTACAGCAAGGATCAGGATCAGAATGGAGACAAGCTTGACTCTCGGGTCCAGGCTCTGCAGCAGACCCTTCCTTCGTGCATACTCTTCAGAAATTAACGATTCCTCAAAAAAATTCAAAATTCCGGATATCGTCTTATGGATGAAGTTCTTCTTTTTACCAGCCGTTAACCTGCAACCATTGCAGGGCCCAGTCTCGACAGTTTTCATCCACTCCGGTGTCATAGTGATGCCGGTTATCCCCATTCCTGAATACCAGTAATAAATTTATAACAATCTGTATTATTTGTTACTTAAAATAGATTACGTTTTGTATATTTTAAAATAATAATGTTCATAATTGTATGCATCCGTAAGAAATTAATTATATTTCCCAATATTTGTTATAACGTATATTTTATTTCATTTGATTTTATTAACGGACGTGATGGATAGGTATCGATACGTGCGATGAACAGCCTGAAATTACTTTTCCCAGACCATCCCCCGGACATTACTTTTTTGTGATAGAACTCATATCAACATCCTATGGAGAGTAAATTCGGCCGCGGATATATCGTTAACATTTCCCTGATCACACGTCATTTTGCATTGCCCCCCGAACAGGCATGGTTCGGCGCTGCCGATCATCTCGACGAGATGGCCCTTCCCGACGCGTTCAAAGGGACCGAAGTGGAGCGGCTGACTGACAGCCTCAGGAAACACATCATCTGGCACGTCCCGGGCACAATGGACAAGGAGGATGCAAAGGAAGTCAACCGCATTCTCAACCGTCTCGTGGTCGAGATTGACCGGACTCTCGGTATCAGGGACCCCGATATCGGAGAATTCCACTAAATAACTATCGGCCATTTCATCAATATTAAGTGCTGAAACGTCGAATACTTAGTGTGATTCACGTTTTATTATTTCAATCGGGTCTTTTTACGGGGGGGACAGGATGACCGACCCTTACGATGCATCCCACATCACCGTTCTTGAAGGGCTCGCACCGGTACGCGAACGTCCGGCCATGTATATCGGAAGCACCGATACACGCGGTCTCCACCACCTCGTCTACGAGGTCGTGGATAATTCTATTGACGAGGCCCTCGCGGGGTTTTGCGACCATATCTGGGTAAGCATCAATATTGACGGTTCCTGCACGGTCGTCGATAATGGTCGTGGAATCCCTGTAGACTTCATGAAAAAGAACGGGAAGAGCGCCCTTGAAACCGTCCTGACCGTCCTTCACGCCGGAGGGAAGTTCGATAAGAATAGCTACCAGGTATCCGGGGGTCTTCACGGGGTGGGAGTTTCCGTCGTTAATGCACTCTCATCGATCCTTACGGCAAAGGTATTCCGCGACGGTAATATCTACGAGATGACATTTGCGAAGGGAAAACCCACTGGTTCCCTTTCCCAGCGCGAAGAGAGCCTTCCCGACATGAAAGCACGGTACCTGAAATGGTACGGGGAACCTGCACAGCCAGAACCCACCGAAAGGGCTGTATATATTGCAGAATTCGGAAAAAAACTGTCAGGTACCGATATTACCTTCATGCCCGATGCAACGATATTCGAAACGACACATTTCGATTACGATGTCCTGCTCCACCGGCTCAGGGAACTTGCATTTCTCAACAGTGGTATCTCCATCGCAATAAGGGACGACCGGTCGGGCGATAGCCAGGTCTTTTGTTATGCCGGTGGGATCAGGGAATTTGTAACATGGCTCAACACCGGTACCACCCCCACTCACCCGGATGTCATCGTACTTGGGAAGAAAGATCCGGAAGACCGCATCGAGGCAGATGTCGCTTTCCAGTATACCAATACCTACAACGAGCAGGTTTTTTCGTTCGTGAACAGCGTTAACACGCGGGAAGGAGGAACCCACCTTGAAGGGTTCAGGAGCGCCATAACAAGGGCAATCAACTCGTCGGCCAAGAAAAACAACCTCATTAAGGATGCTGCACTCAGTATCCGTGGAGAAGACGTCCGCGAGGGACTTACTGCTGTTATCAGTATCAAAATGGCAAACCCCCAGTTCGAGGGCCAGACCAAGATGAGGCTTGGGAACAGCAATGTAAAGGGAATTGTTGATTCCCTCGTATACCAGTCCCTGACCGAATATTTCGAAGAAAACCCGAAAGTCCTTTCAGCAATTGTCGAGAAGGCGATGATGGCTGCAAGAGCCCGCGAGGCGGCGAGAAACGCTCGCGAGCTTGCCCGGCGGAAGAGCACCCTTGAAAGTTCGGGGCTTCCCGGCAAACTCGCGGATTGTTCAGAACGCGACCCGGCGAAAAGTGAGATCTATATCGTGGAAGGCGATTCTGCTGGGGGCTCTGCAAAACAGGGAAGAAATCGCCGGTTCCAGGCAATCCTGCCGCTCAGGGGTAAAATTCTCAACGTGGAAAAAGCCACCCAGCACAAAATCCTGAAAAATGCCGAGATCCAGGCATTGATATCAGCGATAGGTACAGGGGTCGGGGAGCAGTTCGATACTGAAAAGGCCCGGTACCACCATATTATCCTGATGACCGATGCTGATGTGGACGGCTCACACATCAGGACGCTCCTTCTCACGTTCTTCTTCAGGTTCATGCCGAGGCTGATCGAGGAAGGATATATTTACATCGCCCAGCCCCCTCTCTACCGGATAGCAAAAGGAAAACAGGAGCGTTATGCCTTTCGCGAAGAGGAGATGAGAGAGTTCATTACAGAATTCGGAGAAAAGGGGACGAGCATCCAGCGGTATAAAGGTCTCGGAGAGATGAACGCATCCCAGTTGTGGGGTACGACAATGGACCCGGAACAGCGTATCCTGAAACAGGTAAAAATCGAGGATGCAAGCTTTGCCAATGAAATTTTTGAGAAACTCATGGGAGAAGACGTAGATGCCCGCAGGGATTTCATCAAGCGTCATGCAAAGGAGGTGACCAACCTTGACATCTGAACAGAAGAAGCTCGAAGGGATCGAACCGAGAGTACTTCCCATTAATATCGAGGAGGAGATGAAGACCTCCTATATCGATTATGCGATGAGTGTCATCATCGGGCGTGCGATCCCGGATGTACGTGACGGGCTGAAACCTGTTCACCGCCGTTCCCTTTACGCAATGTGGGAGATGGGGAACACCAGCGACAAACCCTATAAGAAGAGTGCCCGTATCGTCGGGGAAGTGATGGGTAAGTACCACCCGCACGGCGATGCTTCTATTTATGATACGGTCGTCAAAATGGCGCAGCCGTTCTCGTACCGGTACATGCTGGTGGAGGGGCAGGGTAATTTCGGATCTGTCGACGGTGACGCTCCTGCGGCCATGCGTTATACCGAGGTACGGCTCAACCCCATAGCCGAAGAACTCCTCCAGGATCTCGACAAGGAGACGGTGCAGTTCGTTCCGAATTTCGATGAATCTCTCCAGGAACCTTCCGTCCTGCCGGCAAAGATACCGAACCTCCTGATCAACGGGTCGAGCGGGATCGCCGTGGGGATGGCAACGAATATGCCACCCCATAACGCCCGTGAGGTGTGTAACGCCATCAATATGTTCCTCGATAACGCCCAAGTCTCTGTTGAAGACCTGATGAAAGTGCTCCCCGGTCCTGATTTTCCCACGGGCGGGGTCATCATGGGCGATGAGGGGATCAAGGCTGCGTATAATACAGGATACGGCCGCGTTGTTATCCGCGGGGTCGCAGAAATAGAGGACCGGGGAAGTAAAGGCGATTGGATCATCATCACTGAAATCCCGTTCCAGGTAAACAAGGCACGCCTGATCGAACATATCGCCACGCTTGTAAAGGAAAAGCGGATCGAGGGTATTTCTGACATTCGTGATGAATCCGACAAAGACGGGATGAGAGTCGTAATCGAACTGAAGAGGGATTCGAATTCCGCGGTGATATTAAACCATCTTTACAAACACACCGCCCTCGAAAGTACGTTCGGTATCATCAACCTGGCAATCGTCGACATCCAGCCGAAATACCTGACCCTGCCGGGCCTGATCGGGCACTTCGTCCAGCACAGGATCGAAGTGATCCGGAGACGCAGCGAATTCGACCTGAAAAAAGCCGAAGAACGCGTCCATATCCTCATCGGGCTTCTCCTTGCACTCGATAACATCGATGCGGTTATTGCGGCGATCAGGGCATCCCAGGATGTCGATATTGCCAGGACGACACTGATCGCGAAATTTGGTCTCGACGAAGTCCAGGCTAATGCAATCCTGCAGATGCAGCTCCGCCGCCTAGCAGCGCTCGAGCAGCAGAAGATCGTCGATGAAAAAACAGGCCTCCAAAAAGAAATCGACCGGCTTAAATCGATTCTTTCGTCCGAGACAAATATACGTGCCGAAATCCGGAAGGAGATCGCAACATTCGGGGAGAAATTCGGGGATGCGAGGAGGACACAAATCAGTGCGGACCTGACGAACATCGAAAAAGAGGACCTTATCGAGGACAAACCGGCGCTTGTCTCCCTCACCTCCCTGAATTATATCAAGAGGATGGATCTCGACACGTACCGCCAGCAGCGCCGTGGAGGGCGTGGGATCATGGGCATGTCTACGAAAGAGGAAGATTACGTGGAAAACGTCTTTGTCGCCGACACTCACGATTACCTTCTTTGTTTCACCAATACAGGCCGGGTTTACTGGCTTAAGGTCTATGATATCCCCGAGGGGACAAGGACTTCCCGCGGCAAAGCGATCGTCAACCTCCTCAACCTGAACAACGAACGGGTAACGGCGGTCATACCCGTCAGGGAATTCAGGCCCGACCGGTTCCTGTTTTTCGCTACGCAGCGGGGACAGGTCCTCAAAGTGTCGCTCGAAGAGCTTTCGAGACCGCGTTCGACAGGGATTAATGTAATCAACCTCAGGGAAGGAGACGAACTTGTCGATGTAAAAATAACGGACGGGACAAAGGAACTTATCCTTACGACCGGCAAGGGCCAGAGCCTGAGGTTCCACGAAGATGCCGTCCTTCCAAGACACCGGAATGCAATGGGCGTTATCGGGATCAGGATGAGAGGCGATGACGTTGTCAAGGCCGTCACTGTCCTTGAGAAGGATATGCTCCTGGTCATCACCGAAAACGGCCGTGGAAAACGTACCGAATTCGACGAATTCAGGGGGCACGGCCGTGGCACCATGGGTGTCAGGAATATCCTTACCGACAGGGCAGGCGGAGCGGTCGTAACGACCAAGGCGGTTTCCGATAACGACGAAATAATTGTCATGAGTGCATCGGGAATTGTCATGAGGACCAAAGTATCGGGAATCTCAATCCAGAAGCGGAGCACCCGCGGCGTGAGAATCATGAAGCTCGACGACGGAGACCGTGTCGTCGGGATAGCGGTCCTCGTCCCCGACCTGGATGAATCACTCCCCACCTGATTTTTCCCGGTTCATTGCTTCCCGATAACAACAAACAATCTGTACCTCGATTTCATTATCCCGGTAATCCTCATCATCCTCTATTATCTGGCGACCAGGGGATTTGGGATCAGATCAGAGGCGGATCCCTGATACATTACACAAGGACTCCCTTTTAATTTTTTACTGACCCTGTTCTTACCGAATCCTGTGATTTTACCAGTTGCCGGCCAGGTTTTCGGAAAACCGTTATCTTCTTTAGAAGACCACCGATCCTTGCCATGTTCCAGAAGACCGTTCACCTGTCTACCCATGGGGAAGGACAGATCATCAATATCTCACAACAGGTTGAGGAGGCGGTCAGGGAGAGCGCCCTCGTCTCCGGTCTCGTGAATATTTTTATATCGGGGTCGACTGCCGCCGTGACGACGATTGAGTATGAGGACGGGGTACTTGCCGATTTTTTACGGGCTTTGAAATACTTCGCACCGGACGATGCCCGGTACCTGCACAATACGCGGTGGGGAGATGGCAATGGGAGGTCTCACGTCAAGGCCTCTCTTATAGGCCCGTCGATTACGATACCCTTCATGGATGGTGTCCTGATGTGCGGTACCTGGCAGCAGGTGATACTCGTAGAACTCGATGTGAGGCCGTCGCGTGAAAGAACCGTTGTCATTACCGTGAGCGGTGATACGGACCGGCCGGAAGGAAAAAAACCCTTAAAAAATATTAATCCTGATAGTTGATTTTAACAGCGTTCGGGAGAGAAACAGAACCGGTGACCGATCAATCAAGCGGGATTGTTTCGAGCTGGGAGACTAACTCCCAGATACGTGTCCTTGCGTGAACAGGCATATTGGGGTCGTTGCTGATCTCGTCAATTTTTGATATTGCCTCAGCCGCACGGAGACCGATACCCTTATTGTTGTTCATCAGAAGAACGCGGGTCTCGTCTGCGACACGCCGTATATTTCGCGGTATTGTGTTGTCTTCCATGATGTGCTGCAGCATCTGGACACAGTTTTCGATTGTTTTTTCCGGATTAATCATACAATATGCCTCACTGACCCTCTCTTATTATTACTCATATTCCGCCTTATATAGTTTGATAAACTACCTTCATAGGATCACACCATGCCGGAAAAGAAACCTGATGATATCATGGCAGAATATCTCCTCAAAGGGGCAAAAATGCTCTCGAAAACATGCCCCGCCTGTGGCTCTCCGCTTTTTACCTATAAGGATCGCACATTCTGCGTCCTTTGCGAAACTGAAGCAGCAGGAAAAGGGAAAGGAACGGGAAAGAAACAACCGGTATCCTCCGGGACCTCTCCAATAGTTGAGAGTAAAAAAGAGGTTACGATGACCCGGGGCCGGGAGGAACGTGCGATCCTCCAGGTTCCACGGGAGACTTCTCCTCTGGCATGTGCCCTCGAAGCAACCCTGATCACCCTTACCGAGCGCATCGCCACAGAACCCGACCCCGACCGCTGCCTTTCCCTGATGAATACGGTGAAGAAAGGAATAGAAGCATTAGCATTGTTCTGTCAGCCATAATGGTGCCTGGACAATTCATAAATCCTTTTTGCCCGCTTTTTTCCCACTCCTTCCACGTCCCCGAGCGATTGTTCATCAGCATTCACGATCCCCTGGACAGACCCGAAGTGTTCGAGGAGGAGTCTCGCATTCTTAAGGCCGATGTCGGGAAATGATGCGATGATCTGTTCCTGTTGTCCGCTGACTGCCTGGTAGGGTTTCCTGATATGCGGTCGCCCGGTTCCGTGAGCCTCGTATTCACGACGCGCGATGACCAGGAGCATCGCCGCCGTTTCTTCCTCATTCCGGGTCATGAGGACTATCACCCCGAGATCGATCGTAATTGCAGAAAGTATGCCCCGTATGGCATTCGGGTGAATATTACGCGCTCCAAAAAGATCTTCCCCTTCGATAATCAGGACCGGTTTTAATGAAGCTGCCGAAAGTGTACGCACCTGCCCGAGAAGGTCGCGGTCCACCAGGGTATCAACAAAATCCCTGGTCGTCTTTCTCTCCACGAGGATCCGGTCCCCGATCGCGTAGTCCCCGGCCGGTAACCTCTGGATATTGATTGATGCACCATGGGAATGGAGTCACTCAACGACTTTTGACGAGGTTTCCCGGTCATCGACGAAAATCGCCGGCCCTTCGGTTTCCGGGATCTGACCGGCGTATTCATCGATACTGAGCTGGACCGGTGCCCTGGTCCCCTGGCCGGAAGCCTGCTGCAGGTCATTGCCTATCTGCCGTATACCCTGTGCCATTGCCCGCTCCCGTGACTGGCTAACATACCTGAACATCTCGTCCGAAGTTCCCCTGGTGACAAAAACTATGATCTTTCCTGCCCCGCTCCTGCCAGTCCTCCCCTTCCTCTGGATGCTCCGGATCTCAGACGGGACTGCCTCGTAAAATATGACGAGGTCCGTAGACGGGACATCGAGCCCCTCTTCACCGACAGACGTTGCTACAAGGACACGGAATTCTCCCGATCTGAAGCGCCTGAGTGCATCGATCTGCTTTTTCTGCGAGAGGCCCTGTTCCGCATCCTTTGTCGCCTGGCCGACGAACCTTTCGCAGGGGATGCCATGGGAATTGAGGTAGTTCACGAGGAGTGACACGGTGTCCCGGTAGGTCGCGAATACGATGATCCTGCTTTCGGGGGCGTTCCGGAGCTGTTCTCTCACGGCCTTTTCGACCAGGGGGACTTTTGGATGGAGTTCCTGGCTCCATTCCTTTATCCGATCGATAAGGGAAAGGAAGACCGGGTCCTGCGCAAGTCGCCTGCTGGCCTTCGAACCGTTCGGAGACAGCGCCTCCCCGGCAAGCCTGGTGAGGTATATCTTCAGCACTTCACTTCCCTGAGATTCTGCGAGACCCTGGGCGTGTTTCAATTTCATCAGCTCGGCATAAATCGATGCCGCGGTATATCCACTGGAATCCCTTTGTGCTATTCGTTCCTGGACCTGGGCATTAACCGCGTTCAGGGCCTTCATGGAGAGCTGCTGACGTTTTGGAACGGATATGCCGATCGTTGCAAGCATTTTCAACCGGTCGTCGATAAGACGGTTGATACTATCGAGGGCGTGGCCGAGTTCCACAGGAAGGGCGACCGGGATGACTTCAATCTCCCGCTCATGTATGTACGGCTTCACATCCGGGTCGTCCTCTGTCCTGGTCTCGACCTTCTCGATCCCGATATTTGCGCATACGGCCCTGACCTTTTCCTTCTGCCCCCCGGGTGACGCGGTCATCGCAAGGATACGCGGTTTTTTTGCAGTGCTCCTGTACTGCCCCGCAATAAAGACATATGCATAATTCCCGACAGCCCGGTGACATTCGTCAATGATGAGCAGGCTGACTTCCCCAAGGCTGTACCGGCCTGCGAGAAGGTCGTTCTTGATTACCTGGGGCGTGGCAAAAATCACGCCTGCCCTGGACCACCCGAGCGTTCGGTCTTCCCCGGGGGTTTCTCCGGTAAACATTGCAAAAAAGGTATCCCTGTCCTGGCCTTCGGCCGGTACGAGCAGGTTTTCAAAAAATCTCAGGTGTTGTTCGACAAGCGGCTTTGTCGGGGCAAGGACAAGAATTTTCCCCCCTTCATTATAAAGGCGCGATGCGGCCACAATAAGGGCAACGGCAGTTTTACCAAGGCCGGTCGGCAGGACTACAAGGGTGTTGGCATCAAGTGCCCGCATTGCTATGGAGAGCTGGTATTCCCTCGATTCCAGGCTGTCGGGTCGTATCAGCGGGTGCCTGATGAATGTCATGGACAGATGCCGGAAAAACTCCTTTTTCCCTCAATCAGGTCACTGACGATCTCCGGAAGGCGGCCAATCGGGACCCTTGCCTGGGCCATCGTGTCCCTGTCGCGGATCGTGACCGTCTGGTCCTCTTTCGTATCGTAGTCGACCGTTATACAGAAGGGGGTGCCTATTTCGTCCTGCCGTCGGTAACGTCGGCCAATCGCCCCGGAATCGTCAAACTCAGCAAGGATATGATGCTCGTGGAGGCGGTGGGTGATGCTCTCCGCGATGGTATCGAGCCCGTCCCGGCTCATCAGGGGGAACACCGCAACCTGGATCGGGGCAACAAGCGGCGGGAACCTTAAAACCCGGCGTTCCTCGCCATCGACAACCTCCTCGTCGTAACTTTGTTCAAGCACCGCATAACACATGCGGTCGATCCCGTATGACGGTTCAATGACATGGGGCCTGACTTCCTCACCCGGGAGATCGATTTCTTCCTCCCGCACTTCGTACAATTCTTTTGGGATGAACAATTCCTCGCCACCGACAATGACGGTGGCCCCGTCTGGTCCCGGTTCGCACTTCCCGAGCGCATCGATGACAGATTTTGCCATTCCCCTGAATTTCGGCCCTATTACCCCCATATCAGGCACTACCCTCCGGCGCTTTACCCGTTTCGGTGTCTGGTACTGGATGAAGACGGTGAACGACTGGCCGCTTTGTTTTTCGTGGGCCTTGAGGTCGTAATCGGTCCGGTCGGCGATTCCTACCGTTTCAACCCAGCCAAATCGTTCGGACAGTATCTCTGCATCCCAGCAGTCCTCTGCATAATGAGCCAGTTCATCGGGGAGGTGCTGCCTGAATCGCAACCTGTCGGGTTTTATCCCTATCCTGATCATCATCTGGTGCGTCAGGGCGACATAATAGGCTACGTACTCGTTTGCTATCACCCCCGATGATACGGCATCCTTCATCGTCATGATTTTTGGGTCCGAACCGTCCTGCTGCTGACAGATCCCGAAGAGGGGGACCTCGTACAAGGCGTACCGTGAAAATTTAGGATGATCCTTTTCTTCGGGGTGGACGAAGATTTCAGCTTCGGCCTGGGTAAATTCACGGAGCCTGATCATACCCTGCCTCGGGGATATCTCATTCCTGTAGGACTTCCCGATCTGCACCGCCCCGAAGGGAAGCTTGTCGCGGTAGAACCTGAGCAGCCGCTGGAAATCGGTGAACATTCCCTGGGCGGTTTCAGGTCTCAGATACCCCGTTCGTTGCGATCCGGGTCCGATACTGGTCTGGAACATCAGATTGAAGTTGAATATCTCGACTTTTCCAAGGACTTCCTCACAAGCGGGACACGGAAGGGGTGCAAGCACTTCCTGCAGCTGTTCGGCGGTCATCGTGGATGCTCCGGCGACACCCCCACTCTCGGCAACGTGGTCAGCCCGGGAATATTCCCTGCAGTGAGGACACTGGAACATCTTATCAGAAAATCCCTTGACATGTCCTGATGCAATAAAAATCAACTCCTGGCCGATTGTCGGGCATTCAATTTCATAATACCCCTCCTGGATCACATAGAATGAACGCCAGATATCCTCGATCCTGCGCTTCATCATGGAGCCGAGAGGACCGTAGTCGATAAAACCTGCAACGGCCCCGTAGCATTCCGACGTAGGCCATACAAATCCGCGACGTTTTATGAGGTCGTTTATTTTATCGTATATATCACTCACGTGACCACCGTTTTTTATCCAAGATACTGGATCGCCCGTAATGAAAAAGCTGTTCAAACCCGATCCTGACACTGGATTTCCGGGCGCAGGCAGAAACATCTTTTCGGGAACCGGCCAGGGAGTCCTGGTACCAAATCCTGTTATGTTTGCAGGTTCAGGAGATAAAGTTGGTGCTCGAATAAACACTTAAACCTGTCAATAGCCCAATAATTCGTGAGAGAGCATCCCTGCATTGCTTGAAAAATGGATAGTATTAAATAGACAGGGGGGCATGTAATCGGGTAATCCCACAGAGTGGTTTCATACATGCCGGAAGACAAACGTAAGATTCAGCTTCTGGAACTGTTCACCAACATTACCAGCAAAACAAAAATCGTTGAGCCGATGAAAAAGATTCACGGGTCCCTCAGGGATCGTGATGCGGTGGAACGGGAGATCGCACTCGTGATGCGTGAAATCCTTGACCAGGGCTTTTTCAAGACCAAATTAAAACCAATTCAGCTTGCCAGACTGGTTTCCGCCTATTATCTCGGTAAGAACGATACCGAGATCGCCAGAGAACTCGGGGATGAAAAGCTCTCGAAAACCGTTGCAAGGGCCCGCGTGCGCCTGAAACTGTTCCGGGATCTCGACTTCAAGATGCCGTTCGACCGTGAGAAGATGGAAGCGCTGATGCAGTCCGGAAAGACGATGAAGGAGATTAGCGAAGAACTCGGTGTCAGTCCGTCGACCCTGCGGAGTTCCGTCACGTGATAGACCAGCGGGACGACCACACCATCGACCATTACCTGGAGCGGATCAGGGACGTCATGGAAGACCGGGATCTGAGCGAACAGATGACACGTAGTGCGACGAAAGACGGTCTCGGGGACTCAATAGACATAACGGAAGCTGAACTGATAGACATCGCCTGAACAAACCGGATCGGGCGAAAAATAGCCGTCAGGAATGTGTGAGTGACGGCCTTCACACTCTTTTTTCGGAATACCCGGGCCTTTGATTGACTGGGGTAATTTTTCATAGTAGCCCGGATCAGGTACAGGTATGAAGCTTACCTGGCTTGGCCACTCCTGTGTCATGTTAACAGGGACCTCATGCGTATCGTGGACCCCTTCGCCGGTGATGACAAACCGGTAAACAAGAGCCCTGATATCGTAGCAGTCACCCACGGGCATGCCGATCACTTTGGGGAGACACTTCACCTGGCAAAAAAAACGGTCGCAATCAACGAGATTGCAAAATATCTGAAAGAAAATGGCATTCCGGCAGAGGGGATGAATATCGGCGGCACCATTGAGGTCGAGGGCATCAGGTTCACGATGACCCCTGCGGTGCATTCCGCATGGTTTGAACCGGCGGCTCCCGGTTATTGCGGGGGAGCTGCCGCAGGATACGTGATTACCATGGACGGTAAACGGGTATATCACGCCGGTGATACGGCTTTTTTTTCGGATATGAAACTGATAGGCCAGTTGTACAAACCTGACGTGGCTCTTTTTCCCATAGGAGGACGGTTTACTATGGGCCCCGATGAGGCGATGATGGCTGCCCAGTTTGTCGGAGCTCCCCTCGTTATACCGATCCATTATAATACCTGGCCGGCAATCACCCAGGATCCTTCATCGTTTAAGTATGCCATTGAACGGACCACTGATCTCAAAGTCGCAATCCTGGCTCCCGGGGAATCCGTTGACCTCTGAAATGTAATTCTTCAGGTCCTTTGTAAGAAGGAAAAATTGAATGCCCGTTGCTGGCGGATCCACCCACCGAGAGAGACGATGAAACCGCATACACATCTGAACAGGAAAACGATACATAGTGCGATCCATATCCTGACCTGCTATCTTTTCGATTTTCGCAACCTATGATTTCTCGATGGATACCCTGTATCCTGCAGGTATTCTCTTTATTACGCTTATTTTAACTATCATCCTTGCGTTAATCATCTGCCGCCTCTGCCGGTTACCCCCAAAAGTTACCGGGACCATCGTCATGATTTCCGGGTGGGAGTCCCGCAACAATGGCAAGTCCCCTTCTCATGAATTTATACAGCAGCCAGTCTTTCGCGATAGAAAAAGGTCTCACTATAGGAACGGTAGGAGTAGCATTCCCGTTTTTCACGATCGGAGTGCTTATTGCATCGTATTTCGGGGCGAAAGAAGCAGGAAGAGGAGTCAGGATCTCGGATACCTTAAAAGAATTCCTGGCGACACCGATTTTTATCTCGTTTATCCTCGGCCTCTTTGTGGCCATTTTCCTGGTCCGCCTTCATTTGCCGGGCGCCGAAGGTTTTACCGATGTTTTTACCCACTTCTTCACGATCATCAGGTTTCACTGAACCTGCTGATATGGATAGCAATCGGCCTTATGCTCCGTCCCGTAAAAATAACGTATTTTTTGCCGCTGTTTCTCATTGTCATCGCCATTAAACTGATCTTCGAGCCGGTGATGGCAACATACTTTGCGATTTCTGCCGGGACATCGTTATTAAACCAGCAGATACTTCTCCTGGAAAGTTCTGTCCCGTCCGGGGC